>NZ_JACHEF010000001.1:0-795902 GCF_014207355.1 Mesorhizobium sangaii
ATCGCCGCCGTCAGCGACGTCTTGCCATGGTCAACGTGACCAATCGTGCCGATGTTCACATGAGGCTTGTTACGCTCGAATTTACCTTTTGCCATAGTCTCTTTCCTTGGACGGCCTGGACCTTCAGTTCAGTCGAATGCGGGGCGATTAGCGACAAAGGCCAAAAAACACAAGCGTCTTTTGGCCGGGTGCCGTCTCACTCAGTCCGAACCATTGATCCGATTGCGGGGATATGGCGCTGATATAGGAAGGGACGAGACGAAATGAAATGGGTAGCAGGCGGATCGATCGAAGCCGCCACGGCGCTCGCTTGCCTGCCCATCCGTGTCTGATTCACCGACGGTTCATGGCCCATTGCGGTCGCCATCTAGGTCTGATTTCTTCGCCGGATGCATTTCATTCCGACCGCCATCCGCGGCCCCCTGTTCATGATCGTCTCGACCGGGTCGTATCTCGTCAACGATACGATGATGAAACTCGCAACGTCGGGCCTGCCGTCCTACGAAGTGCTGTTCCTGCGCGGTGCGGCGGCAACGCTCTGGGATTTCCCGCTGTTGTTCGCGTTGGGCTACGGCAGGCAGATTCCGCTGATCTTCGACAGGCACGTGCTGCGCAGGAACCTGCTCGAGCTGGCGGCGATCCTCTGCTACGTGGTGGCGCTCGCCAACATGCAGATTGCGGATTCGACAGCACTCGGTCAGATCACGCCACTGTTGATGCTGGTCGGCTCCTCGATCCTGTTCGGCGAGCGGATCGGCGGCCAACGGATGGCGCTGATCGGGCTCGGCTTCATCGGCGCGCTGATGGTGGCGCAACCGACCATGCAAGGCATTTCGGTCTACGCCTTGCTGGCGCTCGGCAACGCGACGCTGTCGGCGGCACGCGACCTTGCCGGCCGGCGGGTTACGGCAGAGGTGCCAGGGATGATCGTGGCGATCTCCGCCGTCGTGGTGGTGCTGATCGGCTCCGGTGCCGCGCATCTGGTTTCCGAACGCTGGGTCATGCCCGAGGCACGCCATCTGCTGCTGATGGCAGGCGCCGGATTTTTCCTGATCTTCGGCCACTTTTTCATCTTCATGGCCTACCGCGTCGGGCCGACCAGTGCGGTGGCGCCGTTCTACTATTGCTTCACCGTCTGGGCGGTCATTTCGGGCTTGCTGGTATTCGGGCAATTCCCCAATGCGCTGGCGGTTTGTGGCATCCTGCTGGTTGTGGGCAGCGGACTCGCCATCGTCTCGCTGGACCAGCGCAAGCGCCGACTGACCGTCGTCGCCTAGGCCCGCCCAAGCAGGCCACGCGGGCGATCACCCGCGTCTCTCCGCGCGCTGTTGCCGAGCGGAAAAAGATCGTCTAATCGGCGAAGACCGTGCAATCCAGGACGCCATGATCAATCAGCCAAGGGAGTTTCCCCCATGACGGATTTTGACCAGAACAAGAACTCCGACGCCGAGCACAAGGCCGCCATCCGCAAGTCAATCATCGGCTGGACGGTGTTCATCGCGGGAACGCTGATCTTTTTCGCCGCAGCCGACGCAGTGCTGATGCCATAGGCAAGCTGTTGCGTGCGGCCCGAAGCCGGTACTCAGCGAATTTCGAAATTTCAGATGATCGGGCAGCGCCTACAGTGGTTCTGAAACGCAGAACCGCTCTACCTCTTTGTTTTTACGCCCGTCTTCCGCTGAACTGGTGGTAGGCCCACAGCACGACCACCGCGCCGATCACGGCGACGATCAGGCTGTAGATGTTGAGGCCGGTGACGCCGGACGCGCCGAAGGCGCTGAAGATCAGGCCGCCGACAACGGCGCCGACGATGCCGAGCACGATGTCCATCAAAATGCCCTGGCCGCTCTTGTTGACGATCTTGCTGCCCAGGAAGCCGGCGATGACGCCGAGTATGATCCAGCTGATGATTGACATTTTTTCCTCTCCATCCACCCGCCGGCCGAACATTTTCATAGGATTGTCAAAAGCTCAAGCCAACTTGAAATTCCGCCCGCATGCCCCATTGTTGAGGAAGGGTTGGGCTGGTCGCTATGGAGGATCCACTATGGGACTTTTTGACAACGCCGTTCCCGGCGGCAACATCACCAAACCGTTGATGATCGCGCTTGGCGCGCTGCTGGTCGGAAAAATGCTGAGCGGCAGAAATGCTGAACAACCGGACCAGACCGAGACCCCGGCCCCGACCGGACCCGCTTCCACCGGAACGACCTCCGCCGACGGCGGCCTGCTCGGTGGACTAGGCGGCCTGCTCGACAAGCTTAGGGATGCCGGCCACGGCAATGTCGCCGACTCGTGGGTCGGCACCGGGCAGAACCAGTCGATCAATGCCAATGATCTCGGCGCCGCACTCGGGCCGCAGGTCATTCACGAGATCGCGCAACGGACGGGGATGGACGAACAGGAACTGCTCAAGCAGCTGTCCACGGCCTTGCCCGGCGTCATCGACAAGCTGACGCCGAACGGCCAGGTACCGCAGCAGCACCAGGTTGCGTCCGCGTTCAACAGCTAGCGCGGCTCAGACATCTGCACAGCTGGAGCGCTACGCGGCTTTTCGCGCGGTGTTTCGGCTGGCAGATCGCAGGGATGTGAGTCTGGAGCGGGTAGAGGGAATCCGTACATGAGGATCGCGTTCGTTTTCATCGGCATAACTCTGATTTCGGCCTCCGGAAACGCCCCCGCCTAGCTCACCCTCTCGATCGCAGGAGGGCATGCACCACTCGTCACATGGGTGCGGCACCGATTTGTTGCAGAAGCCCCAACAAGTCCGGCTGCCCACGTTCGCCTACGATCTGTCCATTGGACCAGTGATAGAAATTCATCGCCTGGAAGGCGATTTTCTTTCCCGTGGGTGGAACGCCGAAGAAGCTCCCTTGATGTGTGCCTCTCATAGTGAAGCGCGCGGCAACGTTGCCCCCCTCGGTGATCGTCTCCTCAAGAGTCCACTGGATGTCAGGAAAACCGCCGCGCATCATCCCGATGACCTCGAGATAGCCGGCCGGTCCGGTCACCGGCTCGGGACGACCGGGAACGTGGAATATTGCTTGTGGCGAGATGAGTTCCTCAGCGAGCTTTTCGCTCGCCGTGTTGATGAACTCGACGAACCGCTGCATGAGGCGCTTGCTGTCTTCCATGTCTGTTCTCTCTGGGTAAGCGAGTGGCGAGAAATTAGGAAATGTTGAACAATTGAGCGGCGGCCACGCTGGCCGGAGGGTTGAACCCTCCAGACGTAATATCGGGCAAGTCGCATATTGACGGAATGGGGGCCGTCGAGCGAATAATACGGACGAAATGTCCGCAATTAGCAATCTCGAATCAATGAGCGGCCTGGTGGCGTTCGTCGCCTCGGTCGAGACCGGCGGCTTCGCCGCAGCGGGCCGGCGTCTTGGTGTGTCTGCTTCGGCGGTCGGCAAGGCCGTTGCTCGCCTGGAGGCTCGGCTTGGTGTCAGGCTTCTCCACCGTACGACCCGCTCCATCGCGGTGACCGGTGAAGGCAATCTTCTTTTTGAACGCGCGACGCGCATCATCGAAGATGTTCAGGAAGCCGAGAATGCGATCGCCGAGACACGCACCTTCCCGCGCGGACTACTGAAGGTGAGCATACCGGCGGCCATGGGACGCCGCATTATCGTTCCAGCGCTCGATCAATTCATCTCGGCCTATCCCAAGGTTATTCTCGACGTCAGTCTGGACGATCGGATGGTGGATATCGTGGAAGGGGGTTTTGACCTTGTCCTGCGCACAGGTGACCTTCAAGACTCTCGGTTGATTGCGCGAAAGCTCGCGCCACATCGGTTCGTCACCTGCGGGTCCCCCGCCTATCTCGAAAGACGGGGAGCACCACAGACGCCCGATGACGTACCCGCCCACACCTGTCTGCGTCTCCGGTTTCCTACGACGGGCCGGCTGGAATATTGGGCCTTCAAAGGATGGAAGGCTCCTGGGCGCCCGCCGAATGGGCCTGTGTTCAACGATATCGAGGCCGTAGCCCTGGCTGCTATCGCCGGCCTCGGTCTTGCCCAATTGCCCCACTATCTGGCGGCGCGTGCCATCGCGGATGGACGTCTTCGTACCGTGCTCGCCGATTATGCGGTCAGTCGGGGCGACATTTGGCTCATACGACCTCCTGCGAGTTCAGAAAGTCCGCGCGTCCGCGTGTTCGCGACATTTTTGACCAAGTTGATTGAATCGATCTGAAACCGTTGGATCGAGATCGCAGTTCGACGGATACATTCCATCCGCAAGATTCCGGCGAAACCTCGGCTGAAGCAATAAGTGGCTGTCCGGATTGCTAGAAATTCCGAGGCTTGGAGCGGGTAGCGGGAATCGAACCCGCATATTCAGCTTGGAAGGCTGCTGCTCTACCACTGAGCTATACCCGCGCCTTGCACTGAAGTACCGGATTCCCCGGAAAAGCGCCATGCACTTTTCGGTCCGATGCTTTCGCGTTTCAGGGCTTCCGGGCCGGCAGTGGTGGAGAGGGTTGGATTCGAACCAACGTAGGCTAAGCCAACGGATTTACAGTCCGTCCCCTTTAACCACTCGGGCACCTCTCCAGTCTGCCGCCGGAGCCATGCAACGAGGCATTCACGCCAATCCGGACCCGAGTTAAGTCTTCTCCGAAACCAGCGAAGCGCCTTATGGCGGCAAGGCCATTGGGTGTCAACCGCGCAACCGGCGTTTTTCGATGTTGTTCGCCGGCTGCGGCGACGAGCCATATCCTTGGCCTGAGGAGACCGCTATAGAAGCCGGCCATGAGCGACAAAACCAACACCCCCAAAGACACCCATTACGCCAAGCTGCGCCGCGCCTATCGCGACGAGAAAAGCGGCGGCGCACCGGCGTTCAGGCCCCGGCAGCCGGTTCCACCGGGCGAACATGCCGCGGACGGACTGGTGCGGCTCTATGGCCTGCACACGGTGCGGGCGGCGCTCGACAATCCGCGCCGCAAGATCAGAAAGATGCTGGTCACGCGCAATGCGGCCGAACGCCTGGAAATCGCCGATATCGCCGCCCTGCCCTTCAAGGTGGACCTGGTCGAACCCAGGGATATCGACAAGATCACCGGCTCGGACGCCGTGCATCAGGGCGTGTTGATCGAGGCCGAGCCGCTGAAGCCGAAGCGGCTTGACGCACTTGGCGATGCAAGGCTGGTGCTGGTGCTCGACCGGGTCACCGATCCGCACAATGTCGGCGCCATCCTGCGCTCGGCGGTTGCCTTCGGCGCCGGCGCGCTGATCACCACGGCCCGCCACAGCCCGCAGGAATCGGGCGTGCTGGCGAAATCGGCCTCAGGCGCGCTGGAGCATATCGACCAGATCGAGGTGAAGAACCTGGCCGACGCGCTTGGCCAGTTGCACGAGGCCGGGTTCCAGACCATCGGCCTCGATTCGGACGGGCCGGCGGAGCTCGAAACGAGTTTTGCAGGTGACAGAATAGCGCTGGTGCTCGGCGCCGAGGGCAAGGGCCTGCGCCAGAAGACGCGCGATACCGTGACGACGCTGGCGCGGCTCGACATGCCCGGCGCGATCCGTTCGCTCAATGTGTCAAACGCCGCGGCGATCAGCCTCTATGCGGCGCGGGCATTTTTGAAGCGCGGTTGAGCCTCACGCGACAGTACGCGTTCGGCGAAACATCCCGAATACGAAACGGGCTCCGGCGATGGACGCAGGAGCCCGCTCTTCGACAGGCACGAGTTGGCGACTTGGGAACGTTGCGCCGCCCTCTCCTGACCTATGCCGCTTTGCCTTTGACGTCGGCTGCGTTGTCGCCGACCTCGAAATTGGCCATCCGCTCCAGCGCCCTGACCAGCGCCGAGTGATCCTCCTTGGCGCCGCCATTGGCGGCGCAGGAATTGAACAGCTGCTGCGTGGTCGAGGTGTTGGGCAGCGAAACGCCGAGTGCTTTTGCCCCTTCCAGCGCCAGGTTGAGGTCCTTCTGGTGCAGTTCGATGCGGAAGCCCGGCGCGAAGGTGCGCTTGACCATGCGCTCGCCATGCACTTCGAGAATGCGCGAGGCCGCCAGCCCGCCCATCAGCGCTTGCCTGACCTTGGCCGGATCGGCACCGGCTTTCGATGCAAAAACAAGCGCTTCGGCGACAGCTTCAATGGTCAGCGCGACGACGATCTGGTTGGCCACCTTGGTGGTCTGGCCAACGCCGTTCGGCCCGACCAGGGTGATGTTCTTGCCCATCTTCTCGAACACCGGCCTGGCGCGCTCGAACGCCTTGTCCTCGCCGCCGACCATGATGGTCAGCGATGCCGCCTTGGCGCCGACTTCGCCGCCCGAAACCGGCGCATCGAGATAGTCGCAGCCGAGTTCGTTGATCTTCCTGGCGAACACCTTGGTCTCGATCGGCGAGATCGAGCTCATGTCGATCACCAGCTTGCCCTTGGTCAGGCCGGACGCGACGCCGTTGTCGCCGAACAGCACATCGGCGACCTGTGGTGTGTCAGGCACCATGGTGACGATGATGTCGGCCGCCTTGGCCACGGCGGCATGGCCCGAGACTGACTTCAGCCCCTTGGCGACGAGGTCAGCCGGCGGCTTCGAGCGATGGTCACTGGCGATGACCGTATAACCGGCATCCAGCAGATGCCCCGCCATCGGCGCGCCCATGATGCCGAGACCGATGAAGCCGATGGTTTCCATTGTTTTTCTCCGAAAGTGTTGTCCGAACTCATCGAAGGCTGGCGCTGCCCCTCATCCGCCTGCCGGCACCTTCTCCCCGTATAGTGACGGGGAGAAGGGAAGTGCTCCAGCGCTGGCGACCCCCTCTCCCCGTCTCTATACGGGGAGAGGGTAAGGGTGAGGGGCGGCGCAAGCGTTGCACAGTTTCTGGCGCTCAAGCCGCAGCACTTCCCTGTCCGGCCAGTTCCCTGAACCAATCCAGCCCAGCCTCCGTGCCGGCCTTCGGCTTGTATTCCGCGCCGATCCAGCCGGCATAGCCGATGCGGTCGATATGCTCGTAGAGGAAGGGATAGTTGATCTCGCCCGTCCCCGGCTCGTGACGGCCGGGATTGTCCGCAAGCTGGATATGCGCGATGCGGCCGAGGTTTGCCTCGATGGTACGGGCGAGATCCCCCTCCATGATCTGCATGTGATAGATGTCGTATTGCAGGAACAGGTTCTTCGAGCCGATACGGTCGATCAGCGCCAGCGCCTGGTCGGAATAGTTTAGGAAGAAGCCGGGGATATCGAGCGTATTGATCGGCTCGATCAGCAGTCGGATGCCGGCCTGCTCCAGTTTCTCCGCCGCAAAGGCCAGGTTTTCGGCAAAGACGTCCTCCAGCACCTTGCGGTCGGCGCCCGCGGGCGCGATGCCGGCAAGGCAATTGACCTGCTGGCAGCCGAGTGCCTGCGCGTAGGTGATCGCCTTGGCGATGCCCTGGCGGAATTCCGGCACGCGATCCGGCAGCACGGCAATGCCGCGTTCGCCCTTGCCCCAATCGCCCAGCGGCAGATTGAACAGAACCTGCGTCAGGCCGTTTTTCTTCAGCCGGGCGGCGACCACCTCAGGCGCGTGATCGTAGGGGCCGATATATTCGACGCCCTTGAAGCCCGCGCGGGCAGCAGCATCGAAGCGGTCGAGGAACTCATGCTCGCCAAAGAGCATCGAAAGATTGGCTGAGAAACGCGGCATTCTTTTTGTCCTTCTTCCTTGGGTGCGTTGAGATTCAGGTCAGGCCGAGTCGAAAACGGTGGGTTCCGAGAACCGGAGCGGAGCGTACTTTTGGGTACGTGAGCACCGGAAGCGCAGGGAACCGCCGTTTGCAGGCCGGCATCACCTGAATATCAACATACCCTAATCCAGCATCACGATCGCTGTCGGCGCGTCTTCCTGATGTTCGGCAAGGTCCTCGAATTCGGTGATCTTGTCGATCTCGGTGCCCATGGAGATGTTGGTGACGCGCTCGAGGATGAATTCGAGCACGACCGGAACCTGGTGCTCCTTCATCAGCCGCTGTGCTTCCTTGAAGGCGGCGGCGAATTCCTCGGGCTTGCGCACCCTGATCGCCTTGCAGCCCATCGCCTCGGCGACGGCAACGTGGTCGACGCCGTAGCCGGCCTCGGGATCGCCCGAGCGGTTGATGTTCTCGAAGGCGAGATTGACCTCGAAATCCATCGAGAAGCCGCGTTGCGCCTGGCGGATCAACCCGAGATAGGCGTTGTTCACGACGACATGGAGATAGGGCAGCTTGTGCTGTGCACCGACCGCCAGTTCCTCGATCATGAACTGGAAATCATAGTCGCCCGACAGCGCCACGATGGTTCGGTCGGGATCGGCGGCGCGAACGCCAAGGGCTGCCGGCAAGGTCCAGCCGAGCGGGCCGGCCTGGCCGCAATTGATCCAGTTGCGCGGCTTGTAGACATGCAGGAATTGCGCCCCGGCGATCTGCGACAGGCCAATCGTGGTGACGTAGGTGACGTCGCGGCCGAACGCCTTGTTCATCTCCTCATAGACACGCTGCGGCTTCAGCGGCACCTGGTCGAAATGCGTCTTGCGCTTCATCGTCTTCTTGCGACCCTGGCATTCCTTGGCCCAGCCGGACCAGTCGCGCAGTTTGCCTGCCGTCTTCCACTCCGTGGCGACGTCGAGCAGCACCTTCAGTGCCGCGCCCGCATCCGAGACGACGCCAAGATCCGGCGCGAAGACACGGCCGATTTGCGTGGGCTCGATGTCGACATGGATGAACTTCTTGCCCTTTGTGTAGACGTCGACCGAGCCGGTGTGGCGGTTGGCCCAGCGATTGCCGATGCCGAAGACGAAGTCTGCCTCCAGCATCGTCGCATTGCCGTAGCGATGCGAGGTCTGCAGCCCGCACATGCCGGCCATCAGCCGGTGGTCGTCGGGGATCGCGCCCCAGCCCATCAGGGTCGGGATGACCGGCACGCCTGAAATCTCGGCGAATTCGATGAGCAGATCCGATGCATCGGCATTGATAATGCCGCCGCCGGCGACGATCAGCGGCTTTTCGGCCGCGTTGAGCATCGCCAGCGCCATTTCGGCCTGCGCGCGCGTCATTGCCGGCTTGAACGGCGTCAACGGCTCATAGGCATCGATGTCGAATTCGATCTCTGCCAGTTGCACATCGACCGGCAGGTCGATCAGCACCGGGCCTGGCCGCGACGAGCGCATCAGGTGGAATGCCTTCTGCAGCGTCATTGGCACCAGATAGGGTTCCATGACGGTGACCGCCCATTTGGCGACCGGCGCGGCGATGGCAGCGATGTCGACGGCCTGGAAATCCTCCTTGTTCAGCCGTGCACGCGGCGCCTGGCCGGTGATGCACAGGATCGGGATGGAATCCGCCGCGGCCGAATAGAGCCCGGTGATCATATCGGTGCCGGCCGGGCCCGATGTGCCGATGCACAGGCCGATATTGCCAGCCTTGGCGCGGGTAAAACCTTCCGCCATGTGCGAGGCGCCCTCGACGTGGCGGGCCAGGACATGACGGATCGTCCCCCTCGCCTTCAGGGCCGAATAGAGCGGGTTGATCGCCGCGCCCGGCACGCCGAAAGCGCAGGAAATGCCTTCCTTTTCGAGAACGAGAACCGCAGCATCGACAGCGCGCATCCTGGCCATTTTCGGCCCTCCACAGGGTTTGTCATTGTTGGATGGTTGAGAATGTCACCAAGCCGGCTATTTTTCAATTTTTTCAGAATATTTTTTCATTTCTAAGAAACGGCAGTTAGACAATGAATTTGAATGGCTTTTCGTTTTCCACCGATTTCACGATCTCGCACAATGAAAAACTTTTTCATTGCCTATTGCGCCGAATTGCAGACAATGCGGTCATGGAAACCACCGAAAAACGCCAGCGCGGCCGGCCGCGCGCCTTCAATGGGCCATCAGAGCCGACTTCAGTCCAGTCGCTCGACCGGGCACTGCGCATCCTGGCCATTGTCGCTGAGGGCAGCGGCCTGTCGCTAAGCGAGATATCAGCGCAAAGCGGCCTTGCGGCCTCGACCGCCTACCGCATGCTGACGACGCTCGAAAACCACGGCATGGTCGAATTCGACACCAGCGACCAGCTGTGGTCGATCGGCGTCGAGACCTATCGAATGGGCGCGGCGTTCCTGCGCCGCCGCAAGCTGGTCGACCGCGCCCGAATCGTCATGCAGCAGCTGATGGAAAGGACCGGCGAGACCGCCAATCTCGGGGTCGCCGAGGATGATTGCGTGGTCTTTGTCAGCCAGGTCGAGACACACCAGGCGATCCGCGCCTTTTTCCGGCCGGGCACGCGAAGCCCGTTCCATGCGTCCGGCATCGGCAAGGCGGTGCTGGCGCATCTCGAGCCGGAGCGTGTCGGCACCATCCTGCGCAAGGCCGGGCTGCAGCGCTTCACCGACAGGACGCTTTCCGACATTTCCGCCCTTGCCCACGACCTGGCAACGATCAAACGGCGTGGCTGGTCGGTGGACGACGAGGAGCGGCACCCCGGCATGCGCTGCGTGGCGGCCGCCATCTTCAACGAATTCGGCGAGCCGATCGGTGGTGTCTCGGTGTCGGGGCCGACGGTGCGGGTGACGCAGGAGCGGCTGGCCGAGATCGGGCCGCTGGTGCGCGATGCCGCAGCCGAGGTGACCAGGATGATCGGCGGCGTTATCTCAGCCTGATGCGGCGCGGGAGGTTCAACGCCGCGAGAAGGCCAATCGGGCAAAGAACAGGCAAACAAGCAGACAGCCGATGGTGAACATGCCCCACACCAGCCCGGCCTGTTCAAGAAAAACTTCGCCGCTTTCGGAATCGTAGCAGCGGCCAAGTTCATTGAAGCAATCCCGCCACAACCAGTAGCGGTCATGCCAAGCCAGCGCGAACAGCAGCGCGCCGGCTCCCGTGGCGATAGCGAGAACGGCACAAATTGCTTTCTTCATAGGATCGTTGTCCCGCCGCAATATCTCGAAATCATGGCCTCGGTACCCGGCCGGGATCCGATCCCATCCCCCTCCCCCCGAACATCTTGCGCACAGCAAAAAGAGGAGCGGCGGGGGCGCCCCTCTTTGCAGTTAATTGAGACGCCACCTCCTCTCAGAGCCGGCAGTAGTGACGGTAGCCGTCGTAGCCGACATAAGTGTCGGAATCCGGATCGTAGCTTGCGTAGCGGTCGTAGCAGCGGCGGACGTGCCACGAACCGCCGTCTTCGTCGACATAGACGGTGTGGGGCTGCTGGGCGAGCAGGGTGCCCAGGACAAAGCCGCCAACGCCGGCGGCGATGCCGATACCGAGGTCGTGGTGATGCGAATGCGCGGCCGAGGGCTGGACGGTGCCGACCAGCATGGTGGCGGCGACGGTGGTGGCGATGAGGCCGGAAACGAGTGTGCGCGTGAACATGATGATCTCCTTGCTTCGTTGAACGAGGCGATCCATCCGCCTCTTGATCATCTGTCGTGACGGCAAGGAAAAAGGTTCGAAACTTTTTTCGATTTTCCTGGAACCGCAGAAATTAACCAGTGTGGAGGCCTGCCGGAGCGACGCCTGTGCGTATCGCGGAAGTCTGGACCTTAGTGTCCGGGCCGGGTCTCGGCGATCTCAGGCGCATAACGCAAAAAGGGCGGCCGAAGCCGCCCTTTGGGGAATTGGGTCCTCCATCAAAGGAAAATGATCACCTGGCCATGGTGGTGGTGATGATGATGGTTGTGGTGCCACCACCAATGCTCGAAATGCCTGAAATGATGATGATGATGCATGCCGTGGGCTGACGACGTGCCGACGGTGCCGGCGAGTGCGCCGGTGGCGACGAAAATGGCAACGAGGCCTGACATAAGACTGCGCTTGAACATGATGATCTCCTGGATCCTTGATCGAGGCGACCCATTCGCCTCCGACCATCAGTCGGCGCGGTGCAGCAAAAGGTTCGAAAGGTTTCGGAGTTTTGTTCGGCGGGGCTGGAAGCGAGCGAATAGCGAGTAGCGAGTAGCGAAAGGTAAATACAACAGCTGCACACGCCAGCTGGATCATTCGCTATTCGCTACTCCCTATTCGCTACTCACCCGGTTCACCCCATGCTGGTGATATGGCGAAGCCAGATGGCGAGCGCGATGAAGCCGATGATGGTGGTGACGCCGGTCCAGTCGATATTGGCCTTCTTAACATCGCTGATGATTTTCACCAGCAGCATCCAGACCACGAAGATGATGGGGAGAATGATGACAAACCTGATCATGCGACACCCCTGCTCGAAGCGATTGCACCGTCCAGATATGTAGGAAGAGATTTGGCGGTTTTCAGGGTGCCCCTCGGGGCAGCCCAGACGACATGCCGGGTAACCGAAAATGGAGTTTTGTCTTTACTGGCGCAACAAATATGCTAACCGGAGCGCCGTGCCCTTGTAGCTCAGCTGGTAGAGCAGCGGTTTTGTAAACCGAAGGTCGGCGGTTCGATTCCGTCCGGGGGCACCAGTTTCCCGACAATCTGTCAATTCATTCAACAACTTTAGGGCCTTAGGCAACTTTCAGCGCTTTGCTCCGCTCTTGCAGCAGCACCTCGATCAAGGCCTGCGCCCCATTGGTGGCCCGACTTGTGGCGTGTAGTCCACGTGCCAATGTGGCCCGCCGGTTGCATCGCCTTCCAGGATGACATGCGCACCCCAATTTTGCAGCGCGCGCTGCACTTCGGCTTGCTCGTGGGGATTTCCACGTGGAATGGAAATATCGCGGGCGCGGTCATCCAGATGGTTGCTAACCGTAGCCCCGCGTCCGCGGGCTTGGCGTATTATCTGTTCGAACGCGTCGGTGGTTTGAGATCGGGAAGCGCGAGGATGTTGAACGACCCACGCGTCCATCTCGGTAATATGCTGGGCTTGACGATATACCCTCAGGAACTGCGCCCGGTTCGAAAGCCGCCGATCCGCCATCAATTCGGCTTGTCGGCGGACTGTCCGCACTCCGCCGGTTGCATGTATGGCCATGTGGGGAAATTGGCGCTGGAGTTCTCGAATTAGCCCCGCAAGGGTCGTCGGTGGCGAGACACGTTCCCACGTTTCGAGGCTCGGCCGTTGAACACCATGTCGAATATGGCCGCTGCCAAAATCGGGACGAACGTCAACCCGCGCACGGGTCGACCCGCCATGGAGTAGAGTTCCCGAAATTCTAAGCATTGATGAAATGGCAGCGCGGTTTGACTGCTGCTTATGCTAGCATTTTGCGACGGGATCAGCGAGCGGTTTAACACCGGATTCTCCTCGACCGCGCCGTCCAGGGGACCAGTTCCAATCAGGAACAATCGAGAGCGCTCACGCTCCTATGCGAATTGCGCTGCTTCTATGCCGCGTTCGCGACCTGGGCGGATGCTTTCACTCTCGTGAACGTGTTGCGCACCCTGACCGACCTGTAGACGTAGGCGACCCAGAGTCCGGCGAGGACAAACCAGCCTATGGACGCAGCAAGCGCCTCCTCGCTGACCACCTGCCCAACCGGGACGCCGAGAATCGTGGAAATCCAGATCGCGTCCAGAATGAATACCACCGGGATTGCAATCCATTGGGCTAGGAAGAGCTGCTTGAACCGTAGGCTCCGCCTCAGCATGGCAACAAGCACCACGATTTGAAGCACCATAAATGCCAGCAGCAGCACAACCTCGCCGTAGACCACCATGGGTCCGTTCGACACCAGCATGAGCTGGCTGTAGCCATCGCTCGAGGATCCCAAGCTAGCGAGCGTGCGCAACGGCGACAAGGCCTGGCCGATCGCAAGAAGCATCAGCCACCCTCCGAATCCGACGAGCTCCTCCGGATTTTTTACGGGCTTGTATGCAGATCGAACCGCAAAGAAGGCGGGAACACCGATGAACAACAGAACTATTGCCCAATGCCAGATGGAAAATTGCATTCACCCCTCCCCCTAGAAATGCACTCTTGGGTTGTAGCAGGTTTTAGATTCGACTCAAGGGGGTTGAGCCGCGGCTTGGTCCAAAAATCGATTCTGCTGCCTGTTCCTGACAATCAGACTGCAATCGCCGCCACCAGAATTCGGTTCTGCCGGCGTATCGCGGCGCGCAATTCCGATATCCTCGCCTCGTCGCGTTTCACGAACTCGATGAACATCATGTTCATGTTGTTGAAGATCAGTTCGCCGAGTGCGGCCCCGTCGATGTCCTGCCGTACCAGGCCGAGAGCCTGCAGTCGGGCGATCAGCGCGCGGATCTGCTCGGTCAGTGAACGGTCGAGCGCGGTGTAGGCCTGGCCGAACGGGCTGTCGGGCAGTTGCGTCGAGATCGCCATTGCCTGCCGCCACATCTCCTTGCTGAGATAGTGCAGCGAATGCTCGATGTAGATGCCGATCAACGTGTCCAGCGCGTCGCCGACATTGGCCGGCGGCTTGGCGACGACGCCTTGCCCGGCATTCAATACCTCGTTGACTTCCAGCGAGACGATGGCGCCGAGGATGTCGCCCTTGTTCTGGTAGTAGTTGTAGATGGTGCCGACCGAGACCTCGGCCTGTGCGGCGATCGCCTCGATCTTGGCGCCTTCATAACCGGCCTCACGGAAAAGCTCTGCCGCCGCCTCGATGATGCGTCTGTGCCGGTCCGCCTTTTGCCTTGCCCGCAATCCGCTCATATCAGCCTCTTGCCACGGAAACAGAATTGACTCAATTTTAGAATTGGTTCAATTTTTTGCAAGAAGCCACGAAGGCAAGGGAGAACACTCGATGTCCGCAAAATCCGCATCCAGGAATCCGCTTTCCATCCTGAAGAGCCATTTGCACGCCGCATGCGCCGCCACGGCACTGCTGCTCGGCGGCGGCAGCGTCGCGCAAGGCGCCGATCTCAACGCGCTGATCTGGTGCGATCATTCCGATCCAGCACTTCTGCAGCCCTTCGAGGAGGCCAACAACGTCAAGGTCAACGTCAAGGAATTCGAGGGCACCGGCGCCGGGCTCGCCATCGTCGAGCAGTCGCAACCGGGCGACTGGGACGTGATGGTGATCGACAGCATCGACGTGCCGCGCGGCGTCGAAAAGGGCCTGTTCGAACCGCTGCCCGACGACAAACTGCCCCTGGCCGACATGTTTCCGCAGGTGAAGATGGATGGCTCCACGGTGGTCGGCGGCAAGCGCTACGGCATCACGGAAAAGTTCGGCTACAACACGATCGGCTATAACAAGAACAAGGTCGATCCGGCCGACATGCAGTCGATGGCGGCGCTGACCAGCGACAAATACAAGGGCAAGGTCGCCATCTACGATTATTATCTGCCGGTCATCGGCATGGCCGCACTCGCCATCGGCAAGAAGACGGCTGAGCTGACCGAAGCCGACCTGCCCGCCCTCAAAGACGAGCTTCTCAAGATGAAGGCCAATGCCAAGCTGGTCGGCGAGGTGACCGCCAGCCAGACGGCGCTGGCGACCGGCGAGGTCGATATCCTGGTTGGCGGCGGCGAATGGGTGACGGCGGGGCTGGCCAAGGAGAACCCGGCGCTGGACTTCTCCATTCCCAAGGAAGGTGCGGTACTGTGGTCGCAGTCGCTGGCCATGTTCAAGGATTCCAAGAACAAGGACATGGCGCTGAAATTCATCCAGTACATCATGAGCCCGGAGGGCCAGGCGCGGCTCGCCACCTCATCCTGCTACTGGGGCATGCCGGCAAACACCAAGGCGGCGCTGACCGACGACCAGAAGAAGATCCTGCGCTTCGACGAACAGCCGGGCTTCCTAGCCCGCGCCCAGGCCTACCCAGCGCCGAACGCCGACCTCGACAAGAAGATGCAGGACATGTGGACCGAAATGCTGCAGGCGAAGTGAGCGGCCGCGGCTGATGAACTCAGTTGGTAACATCGGGCGTGCCCTGCCCCGGGCGGGCCGTGCCCTGCCCTGGGCGCTGGTGACGCCGGCGCTCGGCTGGACGCTGTTGTTCTTCGTGCTGCCTTTCACCGCCATGGGGCTGTCCAGCCTGACGGCGCATGACGGCGGCGGTTTCACGGCGTCGAACTACAGCGAGTTCTTCACCAACCCTTCCTACTGGCAGGCGATGGTGAATTCGCTCGAGGTGACCGCGATCGTCACCGTCGTCTCGGTGCTGCTCGCCTACCCCTTCGCCTGGATCCTGGCCGAACAGGTGCCGGAACGCTGGCAACGGCTGGCGTTGATGCTGGCCGTGCTGCCGTTCTGGACCTCCTATGTCGTGCGCTCCTATTCCTGGCTGCTGGTGCTGGCGCAGAACGGCGTCATCAACCGCGCGCTGACCGGCATCGGTGTGGTTGCCGAGCCACTACAACTCGCCAACACGCGCTTCGCCACCGTCACCGGCTTCGTGCATTTCTTCGTCATGCTTTTAACGCTGACGATCTTCGCCAATCTGAAGCAGTTGAGCCCGAGCTATCGCAAGGCCGCGGCCGATCTCGGCGCCGGGCCAGTGCGCACCTTCCTTCATGTCGTCCTGCCGCTGACCTTGCCCGGCATCATGGTCGGCGCCTTCCTCACCTTCGTGCTGTGCATCGGCGACTACATCACGCCGCAGATCCTGGGCGGCAACAACGAGCTTCTGATGCCGCAGCTGGTGATGATGCAGATCGGCCGCCGGGGCGACTTTCCGCTGGCGTCGGCGCTGTCGATCATCCTGATGGCGGTCGTCACCATTGCTTACCTCGCCTGCGCCCGCTGGCTGAAGATCGAGCGTGCCTGAGATGCGCCGGATTGTCCGCATCGCTTCCTGGCTCTACGCCCTTGCCGTCTATGGCTTCATCTTCCTGCCGGTGGTCGTGCTGGTGCTGTTCTCGCTGCAGGCAACCTCCTTTCCGATCCCGCCCTTCACCGGCCCGTCGCTGCGCTGGTACGACGCGGTGCTCAGCGACACACGGCTGACCTCGGCGCTGCTCAATTCGCTGCTGGTGGCTTCCATCTCGTCGCTGGCTGCCGTCGCGCTCGGCTTCCTCTCCGCCTGGGGCTTTGCCCGCTTTGTCCTGCCGGGCTCCGGCCTGCTGCGCGGGCTGATCACGCTACCCCTGACGGTCAGCTATCTCATCATCGGCATGGGACTGCTGGTGCTGTTCAACTGGGCCGGCGTGCCGAAATCGCTGCTTGCCGCCGGCATCGGCCATGTCGTGATCAACCTGCCGCTGTGCTTTGCCATCATCTACAGCCAGATGGGCGACCACCAGATCAACATCGAACGCGCCGCGCGCGACCTCGGCGCGCCGGAATGGAAGGTGCTGCTGCTGATCACCGTGCCGGTGATGGCACCGGCCATCTTCGCCGGATTCTTCCTGTCGATGACCTTCTCCTGGGACGAGTTCGTCATCTCCTTCCTTTTGACCCGCTTCGACACGACCTTGCCGGTCGAGATATGGAACCTGCTGCGTTCCGGCCTCAATCCCAAGACCAACGCCGTCGGCTCGCTGGTCTTTGCCGTCTCGATCGTGCTGGTCGTGCTGTTCGAACTGACATTGCTGCGCAGGAGAAAAGCATGACCGCGCCTTTGGTCGACATAGACTCGGTCTCGCATCGCTTCGGCCAGCAGACGGTACTCAAGAACGTTTCGCTCAAGATCGAACCCGGCAGCTACACAATCCTGCTCGGCCCGTCAGGCTCGGGCAAGACGACGCTGCTGTCCATTCTCGGCGGCTTCGTCACCCCGAGCGAAGGCAAAGTGTTCATACGCGGTGTGGACTGCACCTCGGTGCCGCCGGCCAAGCGCCCGACGACGACGGTGTTCCAGGATTACGCGCTCTTTCCGCATATGAGCGTCGGCAGCAATGTCGGCTTCGGCCTGCGCATGCAGGGCGTCGATGGCGCGACGCGGGCCGCACGGGCGCGCGAGGCGCTGGCGCTGGTTGGACTGGCCTCTTCCTTCGACAAGAAACCGCACCAGCTCTCCGGCGGCCAGCGGCAGCGCGTGGCGCTGGCGCGTGCGCTGGTGATCGAACCGGCGGTGCTTTTGCTCGACGAGCCGCTCGGCGCGCTCGATCTGAAATTGCGCCGCCAGATGCAGGACGAGTTGAAGGCGATCCAGAAGCGCGTCGGCACCGCCTTCATCCACGTCACGCACGACCAGGAAGAGGCGATGGCGCTGGCGGACCACTGCGTGGTGATGAATGACGGGCGCATCGAGGACGAAGGGCCGCCTGAACGCGTGTATGCCAGGCCGGCGACGCGCTTTTCCGCCACCTTCATGGGCGAAAGCACGATCCTGGCCGGCACCGTCACGGAGGCCAGCGACAGGACAAGCACTGTCGCGACGCCGGTCGGGCCGGTTTCACTGCCGAGCGCCCTGCCTCAGGGCTCGGCTGTCGGCCTCGCCATACGGCCGGAGCATCTCGTCTTGGGCGCGGCCGGCGGCGGTGTCAGGCTTGGCAGCGCCGAGGTCAGCGACGTCGTCTTCCAGGGCAGCTTCAAGCGCGTGCTCGCGGTTTCCGTCGAAGACCCTTCGCTGCAGTTCATCGCCAGGCTTCCGGCCTCAGCGGCAGTCCAGCCGGGCGACACGGTTGCGGTTTCCTGCGATACCGACCAGATCATCCTCTTGACGGATTAAAACATGGGCACGCTTCCGGTCATCGGCGCTCCAGACTGGTATGAGACCATCCGCATGAGCGATGGCGTGACGCTGATCCATGAGCCGTGGATCAAGCCGTTCTTCCGCTGCAACATGTGGCATGTGCGCGGCCGCGACCGTGATCTCCTGTTCGACACCGGTCTCGGCCATTTCAGCCTCAGGCGCCATGTTCCGCTGGTGACGGAGCGAATGCTGACCTGCGTCGCCAGCCATACGCATTTCGATCATATCGGCTGCCACCACGAATTTCCCGACCGCTGCGTGCACGCGGCCGAGGCGGAAATCCTCGCCGATCCGCGCAACGAATGGACGGCTGCCGGCACCTATGCGACCGACGAGATGTTCGACGGTATGCCGCAAGGTTGGAACACGGCGAACTACCGCGTCCTACCTGCACCGGCCGACCGTCTGCTCGCGCATGGCGATGTCGTCGATCTCGGCGACCGTGCCTTCGAGGTGATCCACACGCCCGGCCATTCGCCCGGCGGCATCGCGCTCTACGAGAAGAAGACCGGCATCCTGCTTTCCGGCGACATCATCTATGACGGCCCGCTGATCGACGACGTCTACCACTCCAATGTTTCCGACTACATGGAGACACTGCTCGGCATGCGCGAGCTCGATGTCGCGGTCGTGCATGGCGGCCATTTTCCGAGCTTCGGCAAGGTGCGCTACCGCCAGCTTGTCGACGAATATCTGGCGCAGAAGCGGCAGGCCGGCTGCCATCTGCGGCAGCCCTAGGAAACGAGTTAGCGCATCAATTCGAAGTGGCGCGGAAACGACTGGTGCAGCAGCATCAGCATCGTCTTTCTCAGCACATCGGAATTGCCCGCCGGTGGGTTGAGGTGATCCCATATCCATGCGCCATGGACGAGATAGTTGAGGCTTTCAGCCAGCGTGTCTGGGTCGACATCGGTGTAGCCGCCGCTGCGCTTGATTTCGATGAGCAGGTCGCGCGCCTCGGCATTGTAGCTGAGATCGCTGGGCAGGCCGATCTCGTTGTAGATCTGCATGCTCTTGCGGTCGCTGGAGAACACGACAAAGACCGAGACCCATTTCGGGTGCTGCCGCGCGAATCTTTGCGCGCATTCGACCGCGCCCATCAGCCGCTCGACCGGCGACAGACCGGGCACGCGCACCAGCGTTGCCCACAATTCATCGTACTGATCGCTGAGATACTGCAGCACGGCGCGAAACAGGTTCTCCTTGCTGCGAAAGTGGAAAACCACCAGTGCGTTGGAGGACCCGACATGCTCGGCGATGCGCTGCATGGTGACGCTCGCCAGGCCTTCGTCGGCGATGAGATCGATGGTGGCGTCGATGATGCGCTGGATGCTGGCTTCGCCGCGCTCGCGCCGGCGATCCCTGGGAGCCGGCTCGAGCCGCTCGTCGCCACCCTCTGCGACCATTGCCCTGGGTGTCCTCTGTGCGGCGGCTGCCTTGCGTTGCGCCATTCCTGTCCAGCCTTTCAAACCTTGCGGCGGAGCTTTCCAGCCCCGCACGCCGGCTCACCATAACCGAAGCGAAATATCAAGCACCAGCGCGGCAACGGCCACATGGCTGGTCACAGCGACGGTCGCGTTTCGGTGTTTGTGTACCACTGGCCCTGAGCCGTCTCATAGGCCAGCGCCGCCCGGAAGACATCGGCGTCGCAATAGGTGCGGCCGACAATCTGGATGCCGGTCGGCACGCCATTCGTCGCGCGGCCCGACGGCATGGACAGAGCCGGGCAACGGCTCAGCATGTTGAATGGCGTCGTCATCACCCAGCCAAGCGACGGGTTCACCGGCTTTCCGTTGATCTCGACGGTGTCACTGGTGTGGTCGAACTCCGCCGGCACCGCGGGAAGCGCGTTGGTCGGGCAGATCAGCACATCATATGTCTCCAGCAGCGGCCCGAGCGTCTGGTACATCCTGGCCGCCACGTCGAGGGTAGCGACAAAGTCCGTGGCCTTCGACTTTTGCCCATCTTCGGCAAATTGCCGGGCATAGCTGGTCATATCCTTGCCGTGCTGCTTGAGCAGTTGCGCCAGCGAGGCACCGAAGAGGTGCTCCAGATAGGCAATGCCGGCCTTAAGCACCTCGTCGCCCCAGCCCAGATCGACCTCCTCGACGGTGGCGCCAAGTGAGCGGAACACGTCGCAGGCGGCGAGTGTGTTTTTGCGCACCTCGGCATCCACTTCGAAGGAGCCGAGGTCCATCGAGAAAGCAATTTTCCAGCCCTTGATCGGCTTGTAGTCGAGCGGCAGGCGCAATTTCGGGCGCAGCGTGGCGATGTCGAGCGGGCTCGGTCCCGCCATGACATTCTGCAGCAGGATCGCATCCCCGACGTTTCGCGCCAGCGGGCCAGTGTGGCAGTAGAAGTCGAGATTGAACGGCGGCTCGTCCGGGTTGCGGCCATAAGGCGGCTTGAAGCCGACGAGACCGCAAGCCGACGCCGGAATGCGGATCGACCCGGCAATGTCCGAACCGGTGGCGATCGCCGATGTGCCCGAGGCCAGCGTTGCCGCCGCACCGCCGGACGAACCACCCGGCGTGAAGTCGGGGTTCCACGGATTGCGCGTGACGCCCCAGCGCCTCGACCAGGTGTAGCCGGCGCAGCTGAATTCCGGCGTTGCCGTGCGCGCATGGACGATGCCTCCGGCCTTGATGATGCGCTCGTTCATCGTCGAGGTGTGGACGCCAATGGCATCCTTCGACAGCAGCGAGCCGTGCGATGTCGGCTTGCCCTTGATGTAGCTCTCGTCCTTGATGCCGATCGGCAGGCCCTCGAGCGCGCCGGTCCTCGCGCCCCTGGCGTATTTCGCTTCGGCTTTCTTGGCCAGTTCCATCGCCTCGTCGAAATGCGTGAAGGTGAAGCAGTTGATTGCCGACCTGGTGGTTTCGGCGCGGTCAATGGTCGCCTGCATCAATTCGACGGGCGAAAGTTTCTTCGCCTTGAACAGCCGCAGCGCCTCGCTGGCCGGCATGTAGCAAAGGTCGAGATCAGTCATGGGAAGTCTCCTGCGATCGCCGGATCGCGCTTGGCATGGACGGGAGGAGGCCGCGCCGCGATATCGCGGCGCGAGAAGCCCAGGTCGGGCTATCTCTGGAGGTCGGTCCAGATTTTCGTGTAGAGCGCCTGCACTTCAGGCGGACAGGCCGGCATGAACTGTCCCTTGGCAGCGAATTCCGCCGGAACGTTCACTTCCGGCGCGTTCTTCATGTCGTCGGGCATGAAGGCTTCCGAGCCCTTGATGCCGTTGGAATAGCGCGCGAAGGCCGAGATCAGTGCGGCGTTCTGCGGGTCCATGATGAAGTTCTGGAAGAGCTTGGCGTTCTCGACGTTCCTGGCGTCCTTGAGGACGGCGACGTTGTCCATCCAGATCGGGTAGCCCTCCTTGGGATAGCCATAGACGATCTTGTCGTTCTGCAGCCGCTGGCGAAGCGATATGCCGTTCCAGTTGACGCCGGCGGCGATGTCGCCCTTGCCGAGGCCGTCGACGGCGCCATAGTCGAAGGACAGCCATTTCGCCTTGGCCTCGACCAGCTTGTCGCGCACCTTCTTCAGCAGAACTTTGTCGTCGGTGCAGTATTGGCCGCCTTCGTAGGCGATGGCGAGGAACATGACGTCGCCCATTTCGGGAACGACATTGATCTTGCCGACGAGCTCGGGCGGCGGATCGAGGAAGATCGCGGACGTGTTCACGTCGCCGGAATAGACCGACTTGTTCACCGACACGCCTGTCGTGCCCCACTGCCACGGCACCGTGTATTTACGACCCGGATCGAAGGGGACATCGACCCATTTGGGATCGACGTTTTTGAAATTCTCCATCTGGTCCGGGCGGGATTCAAGCAGCAACCCTTCGCTGATCCAGATCGGGACGACGCTTGCCGACGGCACGACGATGTCGAAACCGGCACCGCCCTGGCGGATCTTGGCGAGTGCTGTGTCGTTGGAATCGAAGTCGGTGACGGTGACCTTGACCTGGTAGGTCTCCTCGAATTTCTTGATGAGATCGGGGTTGGTGTAGTTACCCCAATTGTAGATGTTGAGTTCACCCTCGGCGCGGGCGGCACCCGTCACGGCCAGCAGCGACAGCCCGATCGCCGTCGCGGTCAGTTTCCAGTTCATGCTCCATGCTCCCATTGTTGGGACCGTCGGCGTTGCCGCCTCAGGTCCGTTTCCTGCTGATGAAGAAGAAAGCCGTGACGATGCCGATCGACAGCAAGAGGAAGGCCGTCGAGATCGCATTGACTTCCGGCGTGACGGTACGCCGGAGCTGGCCGAGCATGTAGGTTGGCAGCGTGTCCTGGCCGCCCGATTTGACGAATTCGGTGATGACGACGTCGTCCAGCGAGACGACGAAGGCGAGCATCAATCCGGCGAGAATGCCCGGCCAGAGCAATGGCAAGGTCACGTGCAGGAAGGTCTTCCACTTCGTTGCGTAGAGATCGGTCGCCGCCGTCTCGAGCGACAGGTCCATGCTCTCAAGCCGCGCCCGGATCGGCAGATAGGCGAACGGGATGCAGAAGGCGGTGTGCGCGGAGACGAGGTAGCCGAGCCCGGAATAACCGGTCCAGATCTTGATGCGCGAGAAGACGATCAGCAGCGCCACCGCGGTGACGATCTCCGGCACCATCAGCGGCTGGTTGATGAAGGCGTATTTGAGGGTCAATCCCGGATACGGCTTGGTCCTGGTCGTCGCCAACGCCGCCATCGTGGCGGTGATTGTCGCCAGCACGGCGGCGACAGCCGCAATCTGGAACGAGCGGATAGACGCCTCGATGACCAGCGCATTGTTCCAGGCGACGTGGAACCAGCGCAGCGAAAAGCCTTTCCAGATCACAATGGAATCATTGTCGTTGAAGGCATAGACCACCAGGGTCGCGATCGGCAGGTAAAGCAGGAAGAAACACAGCATCGCCACGCTGACGAAGCCGTTCTGCCGCCGGACGTCGAAGCGATTAGCCATGGGCGCCATCCGACCTGGTCGTGTTGCGCACATAAAACAGCAGCGCCACCATGACGATCGCCATCAAGGTGATCGACAGCGCGGCACCAAGCGGCCAGTTTCTGCCCTGGCCAAACTGCAGCTCGATCAGGTTGCCGATCATCAGATTGGTGCCGCCGCCGAGCACCCTCGGCGTCACATAGGCGCCGAGCGAGGGGATGAATACGAGGATTGAGCCGGCGACGATGCCCGGTGTGACCAGCGGGATGATGATGCGCCTCAAAACCTCGAACCGCGTTGCGTAGAGGTCGTAGCCCGCCTCGACAAGGCGGAAGTCGATCTTCTCCATGCTGGCGTACAGCGGCAGCACCATCAGCGGCAGGAACACGTAGACCATGCCGGCCAGGACAGCGAAATTGGTGTACATGAGCTGCACAGGATGGTCGGTGATCCCAAGCAGTTGCAGCACCGAATTGATGATGCCGTCATTGCGCAGCACCTGTTGCATGGCAAAGGTGCGGATCAGAAGGTTCGTCCAGAACGGGATGGTGATCAGGAACAGGCAGATGTCGCGCCGGTGATCCGGCCGTGTGGCAATGAAATAGGCGGTGGGGAAGCCGAGGATCAGGGTCAGCACAGTGGTTGCCAGCGACAGCGACACCGAGCGCCAGAAGATCGACAGATAGGCGGTGGCCAACGACAGCGTGTCGTCGAAGACGTCACGCTCGAACAGTACGCTCACCCAGGCATCGGGCGAGAACTGCCATTTCACATCGCCGTAATTGCCTGGCGTCAGGAAGGAATAGACGACCACGATCAGCAGCGGCCCAAGGGCCGCGACGAAGACGATCAGCAGCGCCGGGGTGGAAAGCAGCCAGCGTGACCTGATATCTTCACGTTCGGCCTTTTCGGCTACCTCTATCGCGGTCGCCATGGCCCTAGTCCTTCAGCACTTGGGCAGCATCGTCGCCGATCGATATGCCGACCTTGTCGCCGTTTTCGAAGCCGCAACTGGCGCTGCGCGAGTTCTGCTGGCGCACCATGAAGACGTCGCCTTCGTCCAGCCGGACATGGATGTGCGTGTCGGTGCCGAAATAGACGATGGTCTCGATCGTGCCGGTCAGGTCGCCGCGGCCTTTGACGAGCTTGGCATGCTCAGGTCGCACCATCAGCGTTGCGTTGCCGCCGGCGCGGAAATCCTCGGCGGCGGTCGCGCAGATCTTCGCACCCGAGCGCAAGGCAATCCGCGCCCGGCCATTGCCCGCACTTTCGACCATGCCGGTCAGGAAGTTCGTCTCGCCGATGAAGTCGGCGACGAACCGTTCCGCCGGGTGGTCATAGACGTCCCAGGGCGAGCCGACCTGCAGGATCTTGCCCGACGACATCACCGCGATGCGGTCCGACATCGTCAGCGCTTCCTCCTGGTCATGGGTGACGAAGATGAAGGTGATGCCGGTCTCGTGCTGCAGCCGCTTCAATTCGATCTGCATTTCCTTGCGCAGCTTGTAGTCGAGCGCCGACAAGGGTTCGTCGAGCAGCAGCACTTTCGGCTGCGGTGCAAGTGCACGGGCCAGCGCCACACGCTGCTGCTGGCCGCCGGAGATTTGGCTGGTGCGCCGATTTTTGAGCTCCTGCATGTGCACGAGCTTCAGCATCGCGTCGACACGAGCCTCGATCTCGGACTTCGGCTTGCCCAGCATCTTCAGGCCAAAGCCGATGTTGTCGGCGACCGTCATGTGCGGGAACAGCGCATAGGACTGGAAGACGGTGTTGACCGGCCGCTTGAACGGCGGCAACGGCGCGATGTCCTGGCCATAGAGCAGGATTTCGCCGTCAGTCGGATAGTCGAAGCCGGCGATCAGCCGCAGCAGCGTCGTCTTTCCGCAGCCGGACGGGCCGAGCAGCGTGAAGAACTCGTTTTCGCGGATCGCGACGGAGACGTTGTCGAGCGCCTTGACCGAATCCCGACCGGTTCCCCGAAAGATCCTGGTGACGCCCTTCGCCTCAACGGCGGGCCGTGTGGCTGTCAAGATATTCCCCTCTCCTCCGTGGTCATTCACCGGCGGTAACCGGCTGACCAACTTGATCCTCACCGACAGGGATAACTATGACTAAACATACAGTCAATATCTTTTTGCGACCATGAGCAAGGCATCGACCGTTGACGAGCTGCCGATGCGTCGGTGAACCCATCATGGTATGCTCAGGACGAGGCCATTGATGAATTTGGGGCAAGTCGAGGCGTGACCGCTGCGGCCTGTAGGGTTTGGATCAAGGTCATGCGCCTGTTTGTGGCGGCCGTGCTTCTGATGACCATGGCGCTCTTCTCCGCTGTGCGCGGCGAGGAGCGTATTGCGCTGGCTGTCGCCAATCCGGCCTAAAAAGGCGTCACATCCTGGTCGCGGCGATCCGTTGGCGAAACCACTCGAACGTCCGCGCGATGCCTTCCTGGTAGCCGGTCTTTGCTTCCCAACCAGGAAGGAGATGCCTCGCCAAAGTCAGGTCCGGACATCGGTTGGTTGGATCCTGGGGAACCGGAGGCTGGTGCTCGATGCTGCTGCCGGGGACAAGCGAGCTGACGAATTCTGCGATGTGCAGAACCGAAACCTCGTGATTGTTGCCGATGTTCAGCGGACCGCGGTGCGAGATGCTGTCGCGCCAGAAGAAACGTTCCAGTCCCTCGACGATATCGTCGACATAACCCCAGCTGCGCGATTGGGAGCCGTCGCCGTAAACCGTCAGGACCCCTGTCGTCAGAGCCTGGATGACAAAGTTCGAAATGGCGCGCCCGTCGTCCATGCGGGTTCGCGGACCATAGGTGTTGAAAATCCTGACGACACGAACATCAAGCCCGCTGACGCGCTGCTGCTCGAACAGCAATGCCTCGGTGCAGCGCTTGCTTTCATCATAGGCGGCCCTGGGACCGGTGCAGTCGACCGATCCCCTGTAACTCTCGGGTTGCGGCGAAACCTGGGGATCGCCGTAAATTTCCGAAGTCGAGGCAAAGCAGAAACGACCGCCGGGCTTGAGCAGCATCAGAAGATTGAGCGCACCACCTATGTTGGCCTTGATCGTGCGTATCGGCTCGCGCATGTACCATATTGGCGAAGCGGGCGACGCCAGATGGATGATCTCGTCAAAGCGCTCACCGGATGAAAAGCTGTCGGCGTCAGCAATCTGAAGGCTGAAACGCGGGTCGGTGACATGCGCAATGTTGTCTCGCGTGCCGGTCCATAGATTGTCGACGACGACCAGTCTTTCCAGGTCGTTTCGCCGCAGCAGACGGTCGATCAGATGCGAGCCCAAGAAACCGCAGCCACCTGAAACCAACACGCTGCGCGACATGGAAAATTCTCCCTCCAGACACCCGGCCAGTCAACGAGCCGCAGGGCTTGTTTCCCAAGAACGACGGATAGCTGGCTTGCGCCACCGATCCAAAGCCTATCCGCCAATCAGGGTCTCATCTACGTCGCGAAGGGCCGCAAGCGCAACGAGCAAGCTTGGCGCACGCCATTGTCCCGCGGCGACCCACCGGCCTCGGTTCAGGGAGAAACAATATGTCCTCGGAGTTAGAGCGCCCTTTGCGGGCATGGCGTTCCGGCTGCGTCGCCGCAGCGCGACGCCGTGGGCTGAGGCCGGAAGCTCGTCTCTTCGGACTGGCGCACCAGTGCGGCGAAGACAAGAGCGAAACTTCCCAGCATCAGGAAGACGATGATAAGGCGTGCTACCGGCAATATGTCGGCCTCGACTGGCTAGGCCCCCGCCACCATCCACTGTCGGCTAACATGACCGATGCGGCTTTACGATAGTTTAACCCTCGCCTTAACCATCACATTCGCGTTGCCTTTGACATGATGCGCGAACGGCAGGTCCGCATCTCGCCGCTTTCCGATCGCCTAGCCGGCCGGAACAACGGCTCTCTTTGCAGACGTACCCTGCCCATGCTACCCCGACGCTGGCGCGGCCACGGTAACGGCTCCCGCCAATCGGTCGTCATCGGGGAGCCATGAGCCAAACCGCCAGCCGCATCGCCTTCGTGTCGTCCGACACCGCTGACGCCAAGACGGCGCTGGAAAGCCTGTCGGCGCGCTATGGACAGTCCTCCATCGAGGATGCCGGGATCGTCGTCGCCCTTGGCGGCGACGGCTTCCTGCTGCAGACCCTGCGTGACACGATGGGGACGGGCAAGAAGGTCTACGGCATGAACCGTGGCACCATCGGTTTCCTGATGAACGAATATCGCTCCGGTGGCCTTACCGAGCGTCTCGCGGCCGCCGTCGCCGAAACGATCCGCCCGCTGGAGATGCTGGCGGAGACGTCGGAAGGTGAAACGGTTTCGGCGCTGGCGATCAACGAGGTGGCGCTTTGGCGCCAATCCTATCAGACGGCCAAGATCCGCATCACCGTCGACGAGCAGGTACGGCTCGAGGAACTGAGCTGCGACGGCGTGATGATCGCGACGCCTGCCGGGTCCACCGCCTACAATCTCTCAGCGCATGGGCCGATCCTGCCGCTCGACGCGCCGCTGCTGGCGCTGACCCCGGTCAGCCCGTTTCGCCCGCGCCGCTGGCGCGGCGCGCTGCTCTCCAACAAGGCGACCGTGCGCTTCGACATCCTCGAGCCGGAAAAGCGGCCTGTGAACGCCGCCGCCGACCATACCGAGGTCAAGGCGGTGACCTCGGTCACAGTGCGGGAATCACCAACCGCGACGGCAACGTTGCTGTTCGATCCCAATCATTCCTGGAACGAACGCATTCTCGCCGAGCAGTTCCGCTACTGACCGGCGCAGCGATCAATGCCTCGATTAAGCATTGCGATTAAGGTTACAACTTCACAATCGTGCCCATTCCTGCCCGTTTCTGTTGACAAATCGTGGGCTTGCGCCTAATCGCAATACCAATCTTGCAGGCGCGTGGCGCTTGCCGCGACACACATGCTGTTGCGCTTCCCCGAACCAGCCAAAGACAACAACACTTGTCCTCAGACACCACGACCGCTCCAGAAGCGTTGACCTTTTCAGACCTAGGCCTGTCGCCGAAGGTCCTTTCCGCAGTCACCGATGCCGGCTACACCCAGCCGACGCCGATCCAGGCCGGTGCCATCCCGCACGCGCTTCTCGGCAAGGACGTACTGGGCATCGCCCAGACCGGCACCGGCAAGACGGCATCCTTCGTGCTGCCCATGCTCACAAGGCTGGAAAAGGGCCGCGCCCGCGCCCGCATGCCGCGCACCCTCATTCTTGAGCCGACGCGTGAACTCGCCGCGCAGGTCGAGGAAAACTTCGTCAAATACGGCAAGAACCACAAGCTCAACATCGCGCTCTTGATCGGCGGCGTCTCGTTCGACGAACAGGACAAGAAGCTGGAGCGCGGCGCCGACGTGCTGATCGCGACGCCCGGCCGCCTGCTCGACCACCGCGAGCGCGGCAAGCTGCTGCTCAACGGCGTCGAGATCCTCGTCATCGACGAAGCGGACCGGATGCTCGACATGGGCTTCATCCCCGACATCGAGCGCATCTGCGAGATGATCCCGTTCACCAGGCAGACGCTGTTCTTCTCGGCGACGATGCCGCCGGAAATCACCAAGCTCACCGAGAAATTCCTGCACGCGCCGGTGCGCGTCGAGGTCTCTAAGGCCGCGTCGGCCGCCACCAACATCATCCAACGCCTGGTCAAATCCGGCTCCAAGCCGTGGGACAAGCGCGAGACGCTGCGCAACCTGATCAAGGCCGAGGACGCGGAGCTGAAGAACGCCATCATCTTCTGCAACCGCAAGGTCGAGGTGTCGGAGCTATTCCGCTCGCTGCTGAAGTATGATTTCGACGCCGGCGCGCTGCATGGCGACATGGACCAGCGTGCGCGCATGCAGATGCTGGCCAATTTCCGCGACGGCAAGCTGCGCTATCTCGTTGCTTCCGACGTCGCCGCACGAGGCCTCGACATCCCCGACGTCAGCCACGTCTTCAACTACGACGTGCCGATCCATGCCGAAGACTATGTCCATCGTATTGGCCGCACCGGCCGCGCCGGGCGCTCGGGCAAATCCTTCACCATCGCGACCAAGTCGGACACCAAATATATCGACGCCATCGAGCGGCTGATCGGCAACAAGATCGAGTGGCATGACGGCGATCTGTCGACGGTGGTCGCCAGCGAAGGCGGTGAGGACGACGCTCCACGCCGTGGCAAGGGCGCGCCACGCCGCGCCGGCCGCAAGGATGACGATCGCAAGGACAGGGGCGAGCGCAAAAGGGGTGGTGAACGCCGCTCCAAACACAGCGAGGAAGACGCCCCGGTCGTCATTGCGCAGCAGCAGGAACAGCCTGATGTGGCGGAGACCGCGGTCGCCGACATCGGCGAACGGCGTGCGCGAAAGGAAGCGATCCGCTCGGAAAACACCGAGCGCAAATCATCCGATCGCAACGAACCGCGCGCTCCGGAACGTGGCGACACCAGGCCGCAGCGCGACAGCAACCGCCCTGCCCGCCACCGCCAGGAAGACAACGACACCACTGTCGGCTTCGGCGACGACATGCCGGCCTTCATGCGGATCGTCGCCAAGGTCTGATCCCCAACCGCTTTCAAGGGCAAGCCAGCCATCGGCTTGCCCTCACGGTAAGCTCCTGCCGGTTCGTCGTTTTCACGGAAACGCCGAACCGCTCCAACTCTTGCTTTGACGCAATTCCCTGAGGGAAAGCGCCATGCGCTTTCCCGGGAAACCGTCTCACACCTTTCCGGGAATTGCTCCGAGCCTGGCTCGCCCGTTACATCGGGCCAGGCATCATCTTGGTCGGTTTCTCCAGCATCGGAAACTCGGCCTTGTTGCATTTCACCTTCGGGTTCGTCGGACTGAACAGGCCGTTCGGGTTGTCCACGAACCAGGCGTGAAGATCATAGTGGACGAACTCCCTCGGGATGAGCGGATAGTGTCCCTCCATCGGGCCCATGAAGGTTTGGCCAAACAGCTTCGGCGGCGCTTTGATGTCCGGCGTCAGCGGCACCAGCCATTCCGCCCCGACAAGGCGCAGGCCTTTTTTCGTCGGTTCGTAGATCAGCACATTGGGGTGCATCGGATCGAGTTTTTGGCCGACACTGGGGACGTTGACGAAATGGATACCCATGGCGCCTTTCGGGTAGTCCATCGTGCCCGGTATCTTTTCTCCGCTGAAGTAGACGCAGCCGACTGTCGACAGATAGAGGTCGCGGACGGCGGCGGTGTAGTCCTCATATTTGGCAAGCGACTTCTTCAAGGCCTCTATGTCGGCCTTGCCGGCATCCTCGGCCCGAGCCGTGGCGACGCCCAACCCCACAACACTGGCTAAAGCGAGGACGCCGCAGCGCCCAAGGCTGGCTGTTCTTGTCATGCATTCCTCCCAGACTTTCTGATCTGGCCGTGCAAGACCGAGGCGGGAAAAAATACTGATTGCGCGGCCAGTTGTACCGCCTCATCCCCTCTGGAACAGGGACGATGCTATTCCTTTCCATGGCTGCGGGAAACTAGTTATTTAGAACTAACTAATTCTCCGGCGCGCCAATCTGAATGAGCGCCGGCGTCCGCTCAAACAAAAACGGCCCCACCTGGGGCCGTTTTGCATTCGCTTGCTGAACAGATCAGGTGAGCGGCGACAGTTGGATCTCGACGCGACGGTTCTGGGCACGGCCTTCGGCCGTAGCGTTGGATGCGATCGGCCGTGTCTTGCCGAAACCGGTGACGGCGAAGCGGCGCTGATCGACGCCCTGGCCTGACAGGTAGTTGGCGACCGCCAGCGCACGCCGCTGCGACAGATCGAAATTGTGCTGGTCGCCACCGGTCGAATCGGTGTGGCCGAAAACGTCGACCGTGGTCTGCTTGAACTTCTTCAGCACCAGCGCGACCGAATTCAGCACCTGGTAGAAGCCGGGCTTCACAGCATCCTGATCCGTATTGAAGGTGATATCGGACGGCATGTTGAGGATGATCTGGTCGCCGCTACGGGTGACGCTGACACCGGTGCCCTGAAGCTGTCGACGCAGTTCGGCCTCGTTCTGGTCCATCGTGGCGCCGATTGCGCCGCCGGCAAGCGCGCCGATACCCGCGCCGATCAGTGCGTTGCGGCGGTCATTGCCGCCGGCCAGCAGGCCGAGGCTGGCACCTGCCAGGGCGCCAAGACCGGCACCCGCGGCGGTGTTGGAAATCTTCTGGTCGCCCGTATACGGATCGGTGGTGGTGCAGGCGCTCACAAGCAAAGCCGTCGCCACAACGACGAGCACAGTCTTTTTCATAGGATCGTCCCTCTCCAGATCACGCCACTGCGATGGCGCCAAATCAGCCCTTCCCGCGACTTGTAACATGAAATGCGGCGAAAAGCGGAACGGCAAAAGCTGCCGCAACGGCTTTTCCCCGACGCCGATTGGCCGGTCGCCCTCATGGCGAGGCTACCAGAGATTCTTGCCGTCGATGACGACCACCTCGACCTTGTCAAGATCGAAATCGTCGAACAGCCGCGAATTGACACTGATCTTGGGATTGTCGAAATCCGGCTCGCCGGTCGACCAATCCGGCGTTTCCGTGAAGGTGCCGCAGCCGCATGTGGCGCAAAAACCGTGCTTTACGGTTTTTGATCCCCATTGGTAGACGGAAACTTTTTCCGGCGGGCTGGTGAGCTTGAATTGCGACGGGACGTAATAGGCCCAGAGCGAGCCGCGTTTCGAGCAGAACGAGCAGGTGCATTGCGTCACCGTCTGCGGCGCCTGCGAAACCTCGAATGTCGTCCCCTTACAATGACAGCTTGCCTTGATGGTCATCAATGAACTCCTCCTGTCGCCCACCGCTTCGTGCGGCAAAGGCAGCATAAAGAGGCGCTCCTGACAACTCTCTGTCAGCAGAGGCGCCAGACGGCGCGCCGTCTGAGCGTTCCATTCTGGATCCAGACCAGAAAGGCCTAGAAGGACGACGGCGGCACGAACAGGCAGATGGTCTTGCCGGCATCGAGCCCGGCTTCATGCGCGCACCAATGGAATTCGCCGTCGGGCGAATCCTTGATCCGTCTGTCGCTGTAGGCCAACACCTCCCCGGTGTCCTTGATGACATAACCTTCCGGGCGCTCGCTGATCGAGGTTTGCGACACCTCGTGGCAGTCGTAATTGGCGCAGCAGGCGAACGGATAGCTCCAGCCTTGCGGCTTCGCCGCGGTCGGCTTGGCATCATGCGCCAACGCCGGCGAGGACAGCATTGCTATCATTGGAATTGCAAGCAGGGAAAACAGGAGTCGGCCGGCCGGTCGAACGGCTTTGGCCGATCTGGGTGTGGCAGACATGGAAACGTTCCTTTCAAACGAGCCATCAAGCGTTTCGCTTGCCCGTTCCCCGAACGTCTCGTCCCAGCGGCCGGATCGTCAGCTAGCAGATATGCCGCGCCCAGCCATAAATGCTTTTGTCTCCCCTCGATGCAGTGATGGTGAGCGCAAATGTGAGTCGGCGCAAGAAATTGCTACGTGGCCGACCGACGCCTATTCGTCGACAGATCCGGCAATCACGTGCTCTTGATATTGCGGCAGGTCGTCTGTGATGGTGAACCAGCCCGCCTTTGAGCCCACGAAGATATGGGCGGACGGGCGGATGGAAGGATCGTCGGCGAGGGTTCCCATCGCCACGTGGACAAAAGCCCCCTCGCGAACGAGCGAATAGAGCAATGAGCCGCACAGCCCGCAATGCGCATCATGGCCGCTTGAATCGCCGAAGATCAGAAGTTTCTCCTCGCCTTCGCTCACGGCAAATTTTTCGCGCTCGATACCCGCGAACGGCTTGAAGGCCGAACCCGTGGTTCGTCGGCAATTGGAACAGTGGCAGTTGGCAGCGTAAACAAACTCGTCCCGAACGGCGTATTGCACAGCGCCGCACAGGCATTTTCCGACAAGCTTGCGAGCCATCGTCCTTATCCAGGTCTAAGTCGGGCTGCGGGTTCTGGAGCCCTGCTCCATCCCGATGGTATCGGGACCGAACCCTATCTCAGTGTTTGAGCTTTCCCGAAAATCGGTACCCGATTTTCGGAATCATGCTCCCAGGACTAATCCAGATCCGCCACCGCTTCACCCGCACCGCCTTCGATGCGCTGCGACAAGGAGGCTTCCATGAAATCGTCGAGGTCGCCATCGAGCACGCTCGAAGGGCTGGTGCTCTCGACGCCGGTGCGAAGATCCTTCACCAGCTGGTAGGGCTGCAGCACATAGGAGCGGATCTGGTGACCCCAGCCGATATCGCTCTTCGACGCTTCGGTGGCGTTGGCAACCGCCTCGCGCTTCTTCAGCTCTTCCTCGTAGAGGCGCGAGCGCAACATTTCCCAGGCCTTGGCCTTGTTCTTGTGCTGCGACCGTTCGGCCTGGCAGGCGACCGCGATGCCGGTGGCAAGGTGGGTGATGCGCACCGCCGAATCGGTGGTGTTGACGTGCTGGCCGCCCGAGCCGGACGAGCGGTAGGTGTCGATGCGGACATCGGATTCGGAAACGTCGATCTCGATCGTGTCGTCGATGACCGGATAGACCCAGATACTGGCGAACGACGTATGCCGGCGCGCATTGCTGTCATAGGGGGAGATGCGCACCAGGCGATGAACGCCCGATTCCGTCTTCAGCCAGCCATAGGCGTTGTGGCCCTTGATCAGCAGCGTGGCGGACTTGATGCCGGCCTCTTCGCCGTCATGCACTTCCAGCACCTCGACCTTGAAGCGGCGCCGCTCGGCCCAGCGCGTGTACATGCGCAAAAGCATCGATGCCCAGTCCTGGCTTTCGGTTCCGCCGGCGCCGGCATGGACTTCGAGGTAGGTGTCGTTGGCGTCGGCCTCGCCCGACAGCAGCGTCTCGACCTGGCGGGCTTTCGCTTCGCCCTGCATCGAACGGAGCGCGGCTTCCGCCTCGGCGATGACGCTCTCGTCGCCCTCTTCCTCACCGAGTTCGATCAGCCCGATATTGTCTTCCAGCGCCTGCGTCAGGCCTTTCACCGAGGCGATGCCTTCCTCGAGGCCCTGCCGTTCGCGCATCAGCTTCTGCGCTTCCAGCGGTTCGTTCCAGAGGCTGGCGTCCTCGGCGCGCACATTGAGGTATTCAAGCCGCTTTATGGCCTGATCCCAGTCAAAGATGCCTCCTCAGCAGGGTAATCGCCTGCCTGATCTCGTCGACAATATTCTGCGTTTCCGCGCGCATGGCTGGCTGTTCTGTCCTGTTTGATGAAATCGGTCGGCGCGATACATAGGGAGGCCGCCGCCGGCTGTAAAGCAAAATGGGCTGGCGCAAGGCCAGCCCATCCGCTGATGAAAATCGTCAGTAGAGGCCGCCGCCGCCGGACTGGATGGCCTGGTTGGCCTGCGGCGACAGTGCACCGCCGGTGGCATTGGAGCCGTCGGCGCCCATGCCGATCACCCAATAGCTGTCGGCGGGCCCGGTACCCGGCTTGAAGGCTTCGATGATGGTGCCGGGATCACCCGAGGCCGCACGCATGCCGGTCTTGCGATTGATGGCGATCAGATTCATGCCTTCCGGCACCTTGAAGTCGACATTGGGCGTGCCATCCAGCGCCACCCGCATGAAGTCCTTGAAGATAGGTGCCGCGAGACCACCGCCGGTAGCGCCATGGCCAAGGCCGCGCGGCGTGTCGTAGCCCATGTAGAGGCCGACGACGAGGTTGGGCGTAAAACCGATGAACCAGGCGTCCTTTTCGTCGTTCGTCGTCCCGGTCTTGCCGGCGATGTGGCGGCCGAGTTCGCCGATGGTGGCGCCGGTGCCGCGCTGCACGACACCTTCCATCATCGAGGTGATCTGATAGGCGGTCATCGGATCGAGCACCTGCTCGGAATTGTCGACCAGTTCCGGTTCAGGCTGGTTCTGCCATTCGGGCGCATTGCAGCCCTGGCAGCCGCGTTCGTCCTGTTTGAACACCGTCTTGCCGTAGCGGTCCTGGATGCGGTCGATCAGCGACGGCTTGATCGACTTGCCGCCATTGGCCATGATCGAGTAGGCCGACACCATGCGCATCACGGTCGTTTCGCCGGAGCCCAGCGCCATCGGCAGATACGGCGCCAGATGGTCGTAGACACCAAATCGCTCGGCATATTCGACGACCAGCTTCATGCCCATGTCGTTGGCAAGCCGCACCGTCATCAGGTTGCGCGACTTCTCGATACCGGAGCGCAGGGTTGCTGGACCAGCAACGGTGCCGTCATAGTTCTTCGGCGTCCAGGTCGTGTTGCCGCTCTGGATGGTGATCGGCCCGTCCATGATCACCGAGGCCGGCGTATAGCCGTTGTCGAGCGCGGCCGAATAGACGATCGGCTTGAAGGAGGAGCCTGGCTGGCGCATGGCTTGGGTCGCGCGGTTGAATTCGGACTGCGCGTAGGAGAAGCCGCCGACCATGGCGAGCACGCGGCCCGTATGCGGATCCATGGCGATCAGGCCACCCTCCACCTCGGGAACCTGGCGCAGGCTGTAGGCGCCATCGGCGCCATCGTTCTTCTGCACGAAGATGACGTCGCCCGGCTTCAACACGTCCGCCGGCGACTTGGCCTTGACGGTCTTGCCGTCGACCAGATGGCGCATCGCGAACCCCATGTCGTCCTTGCTGACGGTGCCTTCAACGCGTTCCTTGACGATCTCCCCCGACGCCTGGCGCGCCGGCTGCAGGCCAATCGACAGGCCGGTCTCCGAACTGTCGAGCACGACGGCCAGCGACCATTCAGGGACATCCTCCAGCCCCTTGACGTTGCCCAGCGGCACGCCCCAGTCGCCGGACACGTCGATGGTCGTCACCGGTCCGCGATAACCGCGCAGCGTGTCGTATTTCATCAACCCGTTCTGCATCGCCTTGCGAGCGATGAGTTGAACCTTCGGATCAAGCGTCGTGCGGACGGAAAGGCCGCCTTCGTAAAGCGCATTCTCGCCGTAACGGGCGATGATCTGGCGGCGCACCTCTTCGGTGAAGTACTCGCCGGCGAAAAGATAGGTGCCGTTGCGGCGCGGCGTAACGCCCAGCGGCTCGGCCTTGGCCTTTGCGCCTTCCTCACGCGTCACGTAGCCATTCTCGACCATCTGGTCGATGACCCAGTTGCGGCGCTCCAGCGCGCGATCGGCATGCTTGAAGGGATGGTAGTTGTTCGGCCCCTTCGGGAGCGAAGCCAGATAGGCGGCCTCGGCCACGGTCAGTTCGTTGACCGACTTGTCGAAATAGGTCAGCGCCGCACCGGCGACGCCATAGGCGCCGAAGCCGAAGAAGATTTCGTTGAGGTAGAGCTCGAGAATACGATCCTTGGGATAGGCCTGCTCGATGCGGAAGGCGAGGATCATCTCCTTGATCTTGCGCTCATAGGTCTGGTCCGAGGACAACAGGAAGTTCTTCGCAACCTGCTGGGTGATCGTCGAGGCGCCGACCTGGCGCTTGCCCGAGCCAACATTCTGCAGGTTGACGATGATGGCGCGGCCAAGGCCGGTCACGTCGATGCCGGGATGATTGTAGAAATTCTTGTCCTCTGCGGACAGGAAGGCCGCCTTGACACGATCCGGTATGGCCTGGATCGGCAGGTACAGGCGCCGCTCACGGGCATATTCGGCCATCAGCGCGCCGTCCGACGCGTGAATGCGGGTGGTCACCGGCGGCTCGTATTTGGCCAGCACCTCGTAGTCGGGCAGATCCTTCGACAAATGGCCGATGTAGATCGCAACGCCCGCCGCGACCAGAAGGGCCAGCGTCGTGCCGATGCCGAAAAAATAGCCAATGAGACGAATCATACCCGCTCCAGTCCTTGGTCCGGGAATTTCCTAAACGAAGCCGCCTTCCGCGCAAGCTTTCGAGCCGGTCCCAATCCGCAATCGAAAACTCATGTCGCCACCATGTGGACAAAATACGGCAATGCCTGAATTCGTGACCGCAGGCCGCAAATAAAGGCAACAGCTGTTGTCGCCGCGCAACGCTGCCTCTGGTTGTGGGCGACGCCGCGCATGTCAGCCTCCGGTTCCGGCTCCGGCCTTGGCTGACGCGAAAAGCGCGACGGCATTGGTTATACTCTGAGCCGCCTTGCCGCGCCAGTCGGCGTTGAGCAGCTGCGCCTCGTCCTTGGCATTCGAGAGATAACCGAGTTCGACCAGCACGGATGGCACGTCGGGTGCTTTCAGCACCTTGAATCCCGCCGAACGCTGCGGATTGTTGATGAGGCCGACGCTGGTCGAAAGCTGGCCGACCAGCGTGTGGGCGAAACTCATCGAGAAATTGTGCGTTTCGCGGCGGATCAGGTCGATCAGGATGTCGGTGACTTCCTTGCTGTCGTTCTTGATTTCCATGCCGGCGAATTGGTCGGAAAGGTTCTCGCGGTCGGCAAGCGCCTGCGCCTCGGGATCGGAAGCCTTGTCGGAAACGGTGTAGACGGTGGCGCCGCGAATGCCCTTGACGCTAATTGTGTCGGCATGGATGGAAATCAGCAGATCGGCCTCGTGCTGCCGGGCAATGCGCACGCGGTCGTCCAAGCGCAGGAACTCGTCGGTATCGCGCGTCATGAACACATCATAGTTACCGACAGCCGCCAGCTTGTCGCGCAGCTCGGTGGCGAAGGCGAGCGTGACGTTCTTTTCGATGGTGCCGTTCAGGCCCTCGGCGCCGCCGTCGATGCCGCCATGGCCAGGATCGATGACGACGGTGAAGCGATGGCCCGGATTGGACACCGGTCCGGTGCCGACCCGCCCTCCCTTGTCGGTCGAAACCGTCGACCCGGTGGTCAGCGCCTGATTGGCAAGTGCGGCGTCGAACTCGCGTGCGGAGGCTGCCGAGATGTCGATGGCGATGCGGTAGCCGGTCCCGTCCTCGTTCTTGAGCACATCGAGCTTGTCGACGGCGAACGGTCCCTTGCCGGTGAGGATCAGCCGGGAAACGCCCTCTCCGAGCTCGCCCAGGCGCACGCCCCTGACCAGGCCGCGCGCCTTCAAGTCCTTGGCGTTGATGGCGAATCGCGTATTCGCAAGATCGATGACGAGACGATTGGGACCGCGCAGCAGGAACCATTTGACATCGGGTTCGCGATCGAAATCCATGACGATGCGCATCTTGGTGGCATCGCCCGCCATCTTGTAACCTTTTGCCACCAGCGGCGCGTCGGCGGCATTGGCAACGGAGGACGAGACGGAAGAGATCGCCAGCAACAGCAGGAGGCAGAAGGCAACGATGATCCGGCCGCCAACACGACATCCCTTGTCTGTGAAGTCCGCCAGTCCCATCTCTCTTCCAGTCGCTCCCGGTTTGGCGCCAGGCGCCCGTCGTTTCGTCGAAGTGCCGGTAAGGCCGCGAACTCGATTAACGATTGGTATCCAGAGAAGGTTAACCAAGCCTTTTCATGCAAGGGTCGGAGCCTGTACTTACGTTACGGAACTGCTTTTTGCCGGCATCGGAAATCGGGGTTGCCTTCCACCCCGCCAAATCATAAAAGCGATACTGGATCACTGCAATCCTGGAACCGCCCTCCTCCGCAGCTTCCTGCTACAGGGTCAGATGAAAGGCGGCTCCTTTCGCTTCATGCGAAAAGGGTTCAGGTGATCGCGACGAAATTTCGCAGGTGTGCGCCCGTGGCGGGGGAATCGCCTGCGTGAGGAAAACGGCCGGGTTTGTTCCCGCGCCGGCTCTGTAAGAGCAAACAAGCTGGTCCGGTTTGTCCGGGCTTTGGTTCAAAAGGTTCTGCTGGTGACGATGGCTTCAAGCGCAATCATGGAAAGGTCCGCATCAAACCGCGCCATTATGGCTGCGGGCGGCACCGCCATGGCGCTCAAGCGGCGGCCGGCGGACGTTCAATTATCCGGCACCCACACTCCAGACACGCAGCAGCGGGCTTTGCCACGCAAGCTGCGGCTGACGGCTGCCGGGGGGAAACGAAATAATGCCCAACAAAATGCTGATAGACGCCTCCCACCCGGAGGAAACACGCGTTGTCGTCGTTCGCGGTAACCGTATTGAAGAATTCGACTTTGAATCCCAGGACAAGAAGCAGCTCAAAGGAAACATCTACCTAGCCCGCGTAACGCGCGTAGAGCCCTCCCTTCAGGCAGCCTTTGTCGAATATGGCGGCAACCGTCACGGTTTTCTCGCCTTCAGTGAAATACACCCCGACTATTACCAGATTCCGGTCGCCGACCGTCAGGCACTGCTGCGCGCCGAAGCGCAGGAGGCCGAAGACGAGGAGGACGAGGATGGCGACGGCGATGATCGCCAGAGCCGCGATCGCGGGCGGCGCGGACGCCGGCGTGGTGGCAAGAGCCGCGACCGTGGTGAACACAGGCGCGACGCAGGCGCGGCCGGCGAGGGCGAAGGCTCCGGCGAGGCAAGCGAAAGCGGCGACAATGGCGGCGATGTCGTTGTCGAGGAGATCTCCCACACTTCCGAGATCATCGAACACGCGGCCGATACGTCCGAACATGTCGATACGACTGAACATGCCGACACTTCCGAACATGCCGATGCGTCCGGGCATGACGAAGGTTCTGCCGAGCAGGACGAAACCGAAACCCGCGACGGCGGCCCGACGTCGATCGCCGCCTCGGTCGAAGCCGATGTGATTTCCGAAGCCGTCCCGCAAGCGGACGGCAGCGAAGCGCCGTCAGGTGACAATGATCGCGGCATGCTCGAGGAAGTGCAATCCTCGCACCCGGACGACCACGAGGTCGAATCGGTTGGCGCCGAGGATGCGCTGGAAGAAGTGCGCAACCGCCGTAAGCCGGTGCGCCGCCAGTACAAAATCCAGGAAGTGATCAAGCGCCGGCAGATCCTGCTGGTGCAGGTCGTCAAGGAAGAGCGCGGCAACAAGGGTGCTGCACTCACCACCTACCTGTCGCTCGCCGGCCGCTATTCGGTGTTGATGCCGAACACGGCGCGCGGCGGCGGCATTTCGCGCAAGATCACCAGCGCGGTCGACCGCAAGCGTCTCAAGGAGGTCGTTGCCGATCTCGAAGTGCCGCAGGGCATGGGCGTCATCCTGCGCACCGCCGGCGAGAGCCGCACCAAGGCCGAGATCAAGCGCGACTACGAATATCTGATGCGGCTTTGGGAAAATGTCCGCAGTCTCACCTTGCAATCGACGGCCCCTGCCCTCGTCTATGAGGAAGGCAGCCTGATCAAGCGCTCGGTGCGCGACCTCTACAACAAGGATATCGACGAGATCCTTGTCTCCGGCGAGGAGGGCTACCGCGAAGCCAAGGACTTCATGCGCATGCTGATGCCGAGCCACGCCAAGGTGGTTCAGCCGTTCCGCGACACGACCCCGATCTTCGTGCGCAACGGCATCGAGGCTCAACTCGACCGCATGCTCCAGCCGCAAGTGACGCTGAAGAGCGGCGGCTACATCATCATCAACCAGACCGAGGCGCTGGTCGCCATCGACGTCAATTCGGGCCGTTCCACCAAGGAGCACTCGATCGAGGACACCGCGCTCCACACCAATCTGGAAGCGGCCGAGGAGGTCGCCCGCCAGCTCAGGCTCCGCGATCTCGCCGGCCTGATCGTCATCGACTTCATCGACATGGAGGAGAACCGCAACAACCGCTCCGTCGAGAAGCGGTTGAAGGATCACCTCAAGAACGACCGTGCGCGCATCCAGGTCGGCCGCATCTCGCATTTCGGCCTGATGGAGATGTCACGCCAGCGCATCCGCGCCAGCGTGCTGGAATCGACCATGAAGCCCTGCCCGCATTGCGGCGGCACCGGCCATGTGCGGTCCGACTCGTCGGTCGCGCTGATGGTGGTGCGGGCGATCGAGGAATTCCTGCTCAAGGATTCGCGCAGCCACATCACGGTGCGGACGCCGGCCGCGACCGCACTCTACGTGCTCAACCATAAGCGCGGCACGCTGGTGGAACTGGAAAGCCGCTTCGGCCTAACCATCACCGTGGAGGCCGACGATTCGGTTGGTGCGCAGCATTATGCGATCTTCCGCGGCGCACTGGCGGAAAAGCCGGAAGGCTTTGTCGAGGCACGCAGCTTCCCGGCCTATGTCGAGCCGGAAGAGCCCGAGGACGAGATCGTGGTCGTCGAGGAAGACGACGAGGCACCGGTGCAGGCCGAGCAGCCACGTCAGCAGCCGCAGCAACAACAGCCACGGCCTGCTGCCGGCGGCGAAGAAGGCGAAGGCCGCGACCGCAAGCGCCGCAAGCGCCGGCGGCGTCGTGGCGGTAAGGATCGCGACCGCGAACACGGCGCACCTGCGGACGGGTCTTCCGTCTCCGCACCGGCCGCTGAGTTTTCCGGCTCGGCAGCCACTGCCAGCGACGGCGACGCGGAAGCGGACAACGACGCTCCTCTCGGTGTTTCCGAAACGTCTGAAACGGTTGAGGCTTCGGATGAAGGCCAAGGCAAGAAGCGCAGGCGTGGCAAGCGCGGCGGCAAGCGCAATCGCCGCGAAGACGGTGAAGGCGAGGCCGAGGCAAGCGCTGGCGAGACGCTTGATGTGTCAGATAGTGACGTGACGGAAAGCGCGACGGTCTCCAGTGAGTCGGTAGTTGCCGCACCGGCCGAAGAGCCGGCGGCGCTTGCTCCGGCCAATGACGACGCGCCGGGCACGGAAAAGCCGAAGAAGCCACGTCGTGCCGCCAAGCCGAAGAAGGCCGCGGTCGAGGTCGTCGCCGAGGAGCCGGCTGCTGCCGAAGCGGTCGCGGAGGCACCGGCCGAGACGCCGGCCACTGCGTCCGACGAGGCCGCGGCAGCGACTGTCGAGGAGGCACCGAAGGTCCGCCCGTCACGGCGCAAGCCGGCGGCCGTGGATGCGCCGGTCGTGCCGGTGGTGTCTTCGACCGTTGCCGACGAACCGGCGGCCAAGACCGAGGACAAGCCGAAGCGCGCCGGATGGTGGCAGCGGAAAGGCTTTTTCTAAGCCTTTCAGCATTTTGACTTGATTTCTTGACAAAAAGAATCCCGCGCCAATCGAAAGACGGCGCGGGATTTTTCATCTCTGGCGGGTGCAAAATAGCCAGCCGCCAGCATGGCATTGGCTGCACCTAGAGGTTGCATCAGAGTATCCCGTCTTGGTCAAGGACTGGTGGTACCCATTTGCGGTCGTCCCGAAAAAAAAGGCTCTACGGCGCGAAGATCGACCAGTTCATCATCCTGGCCAGCTTTTCCAGCGCGATCGAGCCCAGCTTGGAATTGCCGTTGGCGTTGAGGCCGGGCGACCAGACGGCGAGCGAGGCTACGCCCGGCACGATGCCCAGTATGCCGCCGCCGACGCCGCTCTTGCCGGGAATCCCGACGCGGAAGGCAAAGTCGCCCGATCCGTCGTAATGGCCGCAGGTCAGCATCATGGCACCGATGCGGCGAGCCCGCTCGGCCGACACCACGCTATGTCCGGTCGCCGGGTTCTTGCCGCCATTGGCGAGAAAGCGGCCGGCGAGCGCCAATTGCCGGCAGCTCATGGCGATGGCGCAGTGGTGGAAATAGACACCCAGCGCCAACTCCGGCGCATGGTTGAGATTGCCGAAGGATTTCATGTAGTTGGCAAGCGCGAAGTTGCGATAGCCGGTGGCCCGTTCGGAGGCCGCGACCTCGCGGTCGATAACGATCGTCTCGTCATCGGCCAGGAACTGGATGAAACGCAGGATTTCGCCGATCGCCTCGCGCGGTTGGTGGCCGGCAAGCAGGATGTCGGAAACGACGATGGCACCGGCATTGATGAACGGATTGCGCGGAATGCCGTTCTCATGCTCGAGCTGGACGATCGAGTTGAACGGATTGCCCGACGGCTCGCGTCCGACCCGTTGCCACAGCGCATCGCCGACATTGCCGAGCGCCAGCGTCAAGGTGAACACTTTCGAGATGCTCTGGATCGAAAAGGCCTGATCGGCGTCACCCGCCATCAGCACGCGGCCGTCATTGGTGACGGCGGCAATGCCGAACTTCTGGGGATCGACCTTGCCCAGCTGCGGAATGTAGGTGGCAACATCGCCGCGGTCGGTGCGTTCGGCCATTTCGGCGGCGACTTCGGCGAGCGCCTGTTCGAGTTCCGGCATGGTGCTACCTCAACCAGCGTTCAATGCGCGCCATCGCCTCGACCATGTCGTCGTGGCTGCCGGCATAGGAGAAACGCATCGTGCGGTGCCCCGCCTGGGTGTCGAAGTCGCGGCCAGGCGTCGCCGCGACATGCGCCTGCGCCAACATCTTTCGCGCGAAGGCCATGCTGTCGTTGGTGTGCCTGGTGACATCGCAAAAGGCATAGAAGGCGCCGTCCATCGGTGCCGCCAGCGGAAAGCCGAGTTCCGGGAGGCGTTTCATCAACAGCTCGCGATTCCAGGCATAGCGGCCTTTCACCGCTTCCAGCTCCTCAGTCGCCTTGAACGCCTCGATCGCGGCGATCTGCGACAGTTCCGGCGGCGAGATGTAGAGGCTTTGGGCGACGCGCTCGACCGGCCGCACCAGCTCTTCGGGCAACACCATCCAGCCGATGCGCCAGCCGGTCATGCAGTAATATTTCGAGAACGAGTTGATGACCGTCACGTCGCCGCCATAGGCAAGTGCGGTGGTGTCGGGGGCGGCATAGGCCAACCGATGGTAGATTTCGTCGGAAATCACGGCGATGCCGAGTTCCTGCGCCGTCCTCACCAGGGCCGCCAGTTCATCGGCCGGTATCACCGCGCCGGTCGGATTGGCCGGACTTGCAAACAGCACGCCTTTCAGCGGCTTTTCGCGATGCGCGGTTTCCAGATGGCCGGCATGCAGGTAGGCGGCGTCGCCGAGCTCGATCTCGACCACGTCGATGCCGAGTGCGGCCATGATGTTGCGATAGGCGGGATAGCCGGGCGCGGCGATGGCGACGCGGTCGCCCGGATCGAACATCGCCAGGAAGGCAAGGTTGAAGGCGGCCGACGATCCGGTGGTCACCGCGATGCGGCTCGGTGGAATATCGAGGCCATAGTGATCGGCGTAGTGTTCGGCGATCGCCTTGCGTAGCGCGGCGAGGCCGAGCGTGTCGGTGTAGCCGATGCGTCCGTCCTGCAAGGCCTTGGCCGCCGCCGCGCGAACGCCCACCGGCGCCGGGTCGGAGGGCTGGCCGACGGCCATGGAAACAACCGGCACGCCCTGGGCCTTCAGGCGGTTTGCCACGGCCAGAATGTCCATGGCATGGAAGGGCTCGACATTGCCACGACGTGAGAGCGAAACGACCATTTAACCAGTATTCCCGATGGTTGAAGGCGCCAAACTCGGGCGCATGCGCCGCACAAATGCCCGATTGATGTGAGGATCACAAGTTGAGGAAGTTTCCGGCGCCGACTTTTCATCTTTCGCCCGCTCGTCTACCAGTGGAACCGTCATGTTGAGCCGACCCAGATCGACGATTGCCCGGACAGCGCGCGTCTTCGCGACGCTTTCGCTTGGCGTTGCCGTCGCGTTGGCGGATTCGGTCAGCGCCTTCGCCCAGAACGTGCCTGTGGTACGCGACGCCGAGATCGAGGCGCTGGTGCGCGACTATGCGCGGCCGATCTTCAAGGCGGCAGGACTGGCGAACGACGGCATCGACATCGTGCTGGTTAACGACCAGAGTTTCAACGCCTTCGTCACCGGGCGCCGGCTGTTCATCAACACCGGCGCGCTGATGACGGCCGAGACACCCAACGAGATCATCGGCGTCATTGCCCACGAAGCCGGCCATATCGCCGGCGGCCACCAGCAGAAGCTGCGCGAACAGCTCGAACGTGCCAAGACGATGGCCATCATCGCCACATTGCTAGGGGCCGGCGCAATGGTCGCCGGTGCCACCACCAACAGCCGCGGCCTTGCCGGCGCCGGCATGGGCATGGCGGCTGGCGGCGGCGAGATGGCGCAGCGAAGCATCCTCGCCTATCAGCGCACCGAGGAGATAACCGCCGACCGCTCGGCGATCACCTATCTCAACGCCACCGGGCAGTCCGGCATGGGCATGCTGAAGACGTTCCACCGTTTCCAGACGGCGCTGTCGCTGTCGGGCGCCCAGGTCGATCCCTACCGGATCAGCCATCCGATGCCGCAGGACCGTATCGCCAATCTCGAAGTGCTGGTGAAACAGAGCCCCAATGTCGACAAGGTCGACCCGCCGGCGCTGCAGCAGCGGCACGACATGATGCGCATGAAGATCGCCGTCTATATGGAAGGCCAGGCGGGGTTGGCGCGGCTGATGCGCAAGATGCCCGGCAGCCTTGCCGCACAATATGGCGAAGCCGAGTCGACGTACCTGTTCGGCAACATCGCCACCGCGCTCGCCAAGACCAATGCACTGATCAAGGCGCAGCCGAAGAATGCATATTTCCAGGAACTGCGCGGCGACATCCTGATGAAGGCGAACAAGCCCAAGGAGGCCGCGGATGCCTACGCCAAGGCGGTCAGTCTCGACCCGGCGCGGTCGGGATTGCTACCTGTTTCCCTTGGCCAGGCGCTGATGGCCGTCGGTACGCCTGAATCCCTCAAGAAAGCCGTCGTGCAGATCAACAATGGTCTGCAGCGAGACAAGGAAAATGCAGCCGGTTACCGTTATCTTGCACAGGCCTATGGCGAACTGAGTGACATACCGGGCGCAGAACTTGCCACCGCTGAAGGTCATTTCTATTCCGGCAACTACAAGGATGCTAAGATCTTCGCCATGCGGGCACAGCAGCAGATGAAGCGCGGCGAACCGCGCTGGCTTCGCGCCCAGGACATCATAAACTACGCACCATCGACCAAGATCAAGTGAACCTTCCGGCAGCGCGCTGCGACACAGTCAGACGAACCGGGCCGTAAAAAACAGGTAGAAGGAACAGGAACGATGAAAAAGGCACTGCTGCTGGGCACCACGGGGGCCGTGGCCGCCCTGGCCATGCTGGCTTTCGGATTCGTGGCCGGAAACCCACAGATTGCCAAGGCCGGTACGGCGCAGCCGGCCCAGACGGCAGCGGCCGACACCAAGATCGACCGCACCGAGGTCGAAGGCATCATCCGCGACTATCTGTTGAAGAACCCGGAAGTGCTTCTGGAGGTTCAGGACGCGCTCGAAGCCAAGCAGAAGGAAGAGCAGCGCATCGCCCATATGGGCGTCATCAAGGATGCCAAGGACCAGATCTTCAACTCGGCCTTCGACGGCGTCGTCGGCAACCCGAAAGGCAAGGTCACCATCGTCGAGTTCTACGATTACAATTGCGGCTTCTGCAAACGCGCCATCGACGACATGCGGGCGCTGACCAAGTCCGATCCGGACCTGCGCTTCGTGCTCAAGGAATTCCCGATCCTCGGACCGGATTCGCAGAAGGCGAGCGTGGTTTCGATGGCGTTCCACCTGATGAAGCCGGAAAAGTATGGTGAGTTCCACAACGCGCTGCTCGGCGGCCAGGGACGCGCCACCGAGGCGGCGGCGATCAAGATCGCGCTTTCGCTCGGCGCCGACGAAGCGACGCTGCGCGAGAAGATGAAGGACCCGTCGATCAACGAGGCCTTCTCCAAGACCTACGATCTTGCCAACAAGCTGGCGATCACCGGAACGCCGTCCTATGTGGTCGGCAACGAGGTGGTGTTCGGGGCGCTTGGACAGGAAGTGCTGGCTGAAAAGATCGAGGCGGCGAAAGCCGCGCTCTGATCTTGCTCACGAGCGCATTCTCACGGGCACATTCCGCGCGTTGTGGACAGTGAAAGAACGCACTTGCGCTCTTTTCGCAGGCGTCTATGCCCATTATAGAGGGCCCAGCGCGCCGGCTTGATGTCGGCGCCGGGAAAGGTCGGCTTTTTTGAAAACGGTTTTCGTCCTGAACGGTCCCAATCTCAACGCGCTCGGCAAGCGCGAGCCGGGCATCTATGGCGGCAAGACGCTTGCCGCGATCGCCGAGGACTGCAAACAGGCCGGCACAGCACTTGGGCTCGAGATCGATTTCCGCCAGTCGAATCACGAGGGCGACCTTGTCGACTGGATCCAGGAAGCCGGGGACAAGGCCGCCGGCATCGTCATCAATCCAGGCGCCTACAGCCACACCTCGATCGCTATCCACGACGCCATCCGCGCCATCGCGCCGCTGCCCGTCGCTGAAGTCCATCTTTCCAACATCCATGCGCGGGAACCATTCCGCCACGTGTCCATGGTCGCGCCGGTTGCCGTCGGCATGATCTGTGGCTTTGGGCCGCTCGGCTACACGCTGGCCCTGCAGGCGCTGGCCGCACGCCTATGACCGGCCAACAAACAGAAGGCTCGAAAATGTCGATAAAGAAGACCGGTGTTGACCAGCAGCTGATCCGCGATCTGGCGGGCATACTGAACGACACCAACCTCACCGAGATAGAGGTTGAACTAGGCGACCTGAAGGTGCGTGTCTCGCGGCAGGCACCGGCCGTGCACGCGATCGCGGCACCGCAGCCGGCCTATGCACCGTCGGGCGCCCAGCCCATTGCCGCGGCAGCCCCCGCGGTGGTCGACGTGTCGAAGAACGCGGTCACCTCGCCGATGGTCGGCACCGCCTATCTGGCGCCATCGCCTGACGCCAAGGCGTTCATCGAAGTCGGCCAGAAAGTCAAGGAAGGCCAGACGCTGCTGATCATCGAGGCGATGAAGACGATGAACCAGATTCCTTCGCCGCGCGCCGGCACGGTGACGGCGATCCTGTTCGAGGATGCGACGCCGGTCGAATACGGCATGCCGCTCGTCGTGATCGAGTAGAGCGGGCCGGATGTTCCAGAAGATCCTCATCGCCAATCGCGGCGAAATCGCGCTTCGGGTGCTACGCGCCTGCAAGGAACTCGGCATCCAGACGGTGGTGGTGCATTCGACCGCCGACGCCGATGCCATGCATGTGCGGCTCGCCGACGAAAGCGTCTGCATCGGGCCGCCGCCATCGCGCGACAGCTACCTCAACATCCATCAGATCGTCGCGGCCTGCGAGATCACCGGCGCCGATGCCGTGCATCCGGGCTATGGCTTCCTGTCGGAAAACGCCAAATTCGCCGACATCCTGGCTGCCCACAACATCACTTTCATCGGTCCGTCCGGCGATCATATCCGCATCATGGGCGACAAGATCGAGGCCAAGCGCACCGCAAAACGGCTCGGCATTCCGGTGGTGCCCGGTTCGGACGGTGCGGTCACCGATGAAAAGGAGGCCAAGCGCATTGCCGGCGAGATTGGCTATCCCGTGATCATCAAGGCGTCGGCCGGCGGCGGCGGACGCGGCATGAAGGTGGCGCATACTGAGGCCGACCTCGAGGTCGCCCTGCAGACGGCGCGCTCGGAGGCCGGCGCTGCCTTCGGCGACGATGCCGTTTACATCGAGAAGTACCTGGAAAAGCCGCGCCACATCGAGGTGCAGGTGTTCGGCGACGGTTTTGGCCGCGGCGTGCATTTCGGCGAGCGCGATTGTTCGCTGCAGCGCCGCCATCAGAAGGTCTGGGAAGAGGCGCCCTCGCCGGCCCTCAATGCCGAGGAGCGCGCGCGCATCGGCGGCGTCTGCGCCAAGGCCATCGCCGACCTCGGCTATTCCGGCGCCGGTACGATCGAGTTCCTGTACGAGAATGGCGAGTTCTATTTCATCGAGATGAACACGCGCCTGCAAGTCGAGCATCCGGTGACCGAAGCGATCACCGGCATCGACCTTGTGCATGAGCAGATCCGCGTGGCGTCTGGCGGCGGACTTTCGGTCAAGCAGGAAGACATCAAGTTCAACGGCCACGCCATCGAATGCCGTATCAACGCCGAGGATCCGCGCACCTTCACGCCCTCGCCCGGCACGATCACCCACTTCCATACGCCGGGCGGTCTCGGCATCCGCGTCGATTCCGGCGTCTATTCCGGCTACAAGATCCCGCCTTACTACGACAGCCTGATCGGCAAGCTGATCGTGCATGGGCGCAACCGCGTCGAGTGCATGATGCGGCTGCGTCGCGCGCTGGATGAATTCGTCGTCGACGGCATCAAGACGACGTTGCCGCTGTTTCGCGATCTCGTCGGCAATGCCGACATCGCCAATGGCGACTATGACATCCACTGGCTGGAAAAATATCTGGCCAAGGAAGAATAGTCCGGGGACGCGATGACCCGCCCCTTCGCGCCCGGCTATCGCATCCCGACAGACCTTTTGCTCAAGGCCTACGCCTCGGGCGTGTTCCCGATGGCCGAAAGTGCCAGCGATCCGGAGGTGTTCTGGGTGCGGCCGGAAACGCGCGGCATCATCCCGCTCGACGGTTTCCACACTCCGAAAAGCCTTAGGAAAACGATCAAGAAGCACCCTTTCGACATCCGTTTCGATTTCGATTTCGAAGCGACGATCGACGGCTGCGCCGAAAAGCGCGAGGAGCGCCGCTCGACCTGGATCAATGCGCCGATCCGCGAAGCCTATGTGCAGTTGCACCGGATAGGGCATTGTCATTCGGTCGAGGCTTGGCGCGAGGACCGGCTGGTCGGTGGCCTCTACGGTGTATCGCTTGGCCGGGTGTTCTTTGGCGAAAGCATGTTCGCCAGGGAGACGGACGCGTCCAAGACCTGCCTTTATTATCTCGTCGAGCGGTTGAAGACGCGCGGCTTCGCTCTGCTTGACACGCAGTTCACCACCGAGCACCTAAAGCGCTTTGGCGCGGTCGACGTGCCGCGCGGCAAATACGAGAAAATGCTGGCCGACGCGCTGAAGGGCGAGGCCGTATTCTACCCCTGACGATCGAGCCGCTTACTTCCCGGCGGCGGCTTCCAGCGGCGTCTGCGAATGGAACATCATCTTCCAGCCGTTGACGCGATGGACGTAGCCGGTGCTGACCAGCGCCGCGTAGGGTTCGCCGTTCTCACGCGTCGCATGCGCCTCGTAGGTCAGCATGACAATGTCGCTGCCCGGCTCGATAATTCCCTTGAGCTCGATGTCGAGGTCGCGCCAACGGTTGGGCTTGGTCGCGGTCTTGGCGAGATCGGCATTGTCCATCGCCTTGGCCATCTGCGGAAACGCCACCAGGCATTCGGTGTCGGCATTGGCCGCGTAGTAGGCCGCGTCGCCGGTCCAGAACCCCTTCTCGAGTCCAAGCAATTCCGCCTTGTCGGCCATAATCCGCTTGCTGTCTGACATTGGAATATCCTCCATGCGCATGAATGCGCCATCGTCCGTGGTCCAACGCATGGTGGCCACGACGGTTCCAGAGGATCAGTTGGCTTCGGTGGTATCCGGTTCGGTGGTATCCGGTTCCGTGATGGCCGGTTCCGTGGCATCGGGCTGTGCCACATCCGGAGTGGCGGCAGGCTTCGGCTTGGCCGCGGCAGGCTTCGACGCGTCGGCTTTGGTAGCGTCCGCCTTGGCGCCGTCGGGCGCCGGCACGTCCGACTTCTGCTTGCATTCCTTTAGCCAGACGTCATAGACGGCATGCTCGACGGCGTTGAGGCCAGGGCTTTCGGCAAACATCCAGCCGGTGAAGATGCGGCGGATCTTCCGGTCGAGCGTGATCTCGTCGACCTCGACGAAGGAATCGGTCTTTGGCTCCTCGGTCTGCGGCCGCGAATAGCAGACGCGCGGCGTCACCTGCAAAGCACCGAACTGCACCGTCTCGTCGATATAGACATCGAAGGTGATGATGCGGCCGGTGATCTTGTCGATGCCGGCAAACTCGGCGATGGGATTGGTCACCCGGTCCGATCCTGCGGGCGCCGCTGGCGCCGGTGCAGCGGGTGCCGGTTCTGGCGAAGCGGCAAAGGCCGCGGTGCTGAGGGCAAGACTGGCGGCTAGCGCCAGGCCGCCCGTCGATATTCGGTTGGAAAAACTCATCTAGGGGTACCGGTGGTTCGCGCCCGGGTGATTCTGTCGATCGCCAAGGCTAGTCGCCGTTTTCTGATCAGCAAGCAGCTAAACACCAATTGTGGCGATAAAGGATCGGCCTGCACCTTGCGCGGTTACAAGTCGGGGGCCGTTACGATCCGGGTGTCCAGGCGTCGTAGTCGCCGGTGACCTGAGGCCGATGCTGATTGGTCAGCACCGAGCCTTTCGGGCGGTAGGCCGCCGGGGTGCCCGTCAGATTGGGCTGATGCGGCTTCTGCCAGTCGCGCGGCTGGTAGGTCTCGCTGGCCGGCGCGACATCGACACGGTGATGCATCCAGCCATGCCAGCCGGGCGGTATCGCGGAGGCTTCCGAATAATTGCGGTAGATGACCCAGCGGCGCGTGCGGCCTTCCGAATCGATGCCGCCTTCGTAATAGACGTTGCCCGTCTCGTCCTGGCCGACCTTCTTGCCGTGCCGCCAGGTGTGCAGGCGCGTTCCCAGCGTCTGGCTGTTCCACCAGGTGAAAAACTGCGTAAGGAAAGTCTTCATCTCAGAACCCTCGCGCCAGCAGCGCCCGTTTCCTGCTTATGGCGTCAGGCCTTCGGGAAGGCAAGGGTTTTGCCGCAGCGAGCACGCAAATCGCCTGCCGGGAACCCGACACAAGCCCGTGATCCTCTCGACCGCAAGATGCACGCTTGCCAAGCCTTTGCGGTCTTTCTAAAGCTTTGCGCGCCCAAGCCGGTATCCAACCAGCGGCAGGCCGACGGAGGTGACGATTGGGCGCGGAAATACCGACCACCGACATTCGTATCAGCGCCGACACGATTCGCCGCCACAAGGGCGGCACACCGATTGTCTGCCTTACCGCCTATACCTATCCCATCGCCCGCTTGCTCGACGACCATGTCGACCTGCTCCTGGTCGGCGACAGCGTTGCCATGGTGCTGCACGGCCACGAGACGACGCTGGGCGCCTCGCTCGAGATGATGATCGCGCACGGGCAAGCGGTGATGCGCGGCTCGGCCAAGGCTTGTGTCGTCGTCGACATGCCGGCCGGCACCTATGAGGATTCGGCGGCGCAAGCCGTCGCCTCGGCGCGGCGCATGGTCGACGAAACAGGCTGCCAGGCGGTCAAACTCGAGGGCGGCGTCGGCATGGCCCGGCAGATCGCCGCAATCGTCGCTGCCGGTATTCCCGTCATGGGACATATCGGCCTCCAGCCACAATCTGTGGAGAAAGACGGCGGCTACAAGATCAAGGGACGCACCGAGGCGGCCGTTGCGGCTTTGGTTCGCGATGCACTCGCGGTCGAAAGCGCCGGAGCGTTCTCGGTGGTCATCGAAGGCACGGTCGAGACCGTCGCCGCCGACATCACCCGCCGCATCGCCATTCCAACCATCGGCATCGGCGCCAGCGGCGACTGCGACGGGCAGATCCTGGTCATCGATGACATGGTCGGGCTGACCGTCGACCGGGTGCCGAAATTCGTCAAGGAGTATGCCGATCTGCGCAGCGTCATCTCGCACGCCGCCGGACGCTACGCAGCCGAGGTGCGAAGCCGGACATTTCCCGGCCCCGGCCATGTCTTTTCAGCGACAAGGCACGGGGATGACGCATGAGCCGGCCCGTCGTCGTCGACAGCGTTGCCGCACTGCGCGCGCAAATCCGCGACTGGCGGCGCGACGGCCTTCGTGTCGCCATGGTGCCGACCATGGGCGCGCTGCATGACGGGCACATCTCGCTGGTCAGGATCGCACTCGAAAAAGCCGATCGCTGCGTCGTGTCGATCTTTGTCAATCCGACGCAGTTCGCGCCGACGGAAGACCTCGACAAATACCCGCGCCAGCTCGCCCACGACCTCGACCGGTTGAAGGTGGCCAAAGCCGACCTTGCCTTCACACCGACAGTTGGCGAGATGTATCCCGCCGGTTTTGCCACGAAAATCTCGGTCGGCGGCCCCTCCGCCGGGCTCGAATCGGACTTTCGGCCGACGTTTTTCGACGGTGTCGCCACCGTCGTGGCAAAGCTCTTCCTGCAGGCAACGCCCGACTGCGCGATCTTTGGCGAGAAGGACTACCAGCAGCTTTGCGTCGTCAGGCAGCTCTGCCGCGACCTCGACCTGCCGGTCGAGATCATCGGCGCACCGACGATACGCGACGCACATGGTCTCGCCATGTCGTCACGCAACGCCTATCTCGGTGAAGCCGAACTCAAGATCGCCCGCCAACTCAATGTGATATTACGCGACACGGCGGTGGCTTTGACGGCAGGTGCTGACCAAGGCGACGCAACCGCCGAGGCCAGCCGTGCCCTGGTCGCAGCCGGCTTCCGCAAGGTCGACTACGTCGAGGCCCGTGAAAGCCTGACGCTCGCGCCATGGCGTCGCGATCGTGAAGGGCGCGTGCTTGCGGCCGCCTGGCTCGGCAAGACGAGGCTGATCGACAATTTGGACGTTCGCTCCAACTAGCGCGGCGGTTTGCTGCCTCGCCTACCTCTCTCGCATTCGTCCGCTGGTCCTGACGAACAGTTGCCCCACAAAAATCCCAATAATTCCGGCTGATGCCTTCACAACTGCATCGGCAAACTGCGCGTGGCGACCGGGATCAATGATCTGAAGCAGTTCCAGGACGCCGGCGGTCACAACCACGAAGATCGCTGCTTGATACAGACGGTTGGGGAAGCCGAGCGCCAGGACGAAGCCCAAGAGCACATAAGCCAAGGCGCGCTCAACGTTCGCCTCGGCTATGTGTGGCCGCATCTGGATCGGCGACAAGGTTGAGAAAATGATGATGGCGAGCAGCACCAGCGCTGCAATGCGGGACAGTTTGATCATGTTCCTGCATATCCGTCGTGAGCCGGCGCAGCAAACGTCGAGATGACGCATGGCCGTATGCGGAACCGATGACGGCCAGCAATGCCGGTGGAGCGTGATGTCAGCGCAGGTCGGCCCGGCTCCTGGGCCGGAACCATGCCGGCGAACCTGCGAAGATCGCGAGCCATCTGATCGCCGCCTATTCCTCGGTCGGCATGTGCAGATACATCGACTGGATGCCGACCCGGCCCGGCCCGGTGAAGCGGTTGACGATGAAATTCATGTTGGCGCCGAAGAAGCCGCTCGACAGGCGATCGATCTTGGTTTCCATCCTGACCGAGACATCCTTGAACAGCCAGCCGCCGGGCTCGATGTCGATGGTTTCGCCGGCGGCGAGCGTTTTCTCGAAGACATTGCCGTAGCCATGCAGCCAGACGATGCCATCGCCGGCATCGCCGCGAAAACGGTCAATGAAGAAGCCGCTCTGGCCAAACAGCATCGTCGCCAGGCCGCGCACGCGCTCGAATGTGTACTCGACGTTGCCGGTGGCGGCGAGAAACTGGTGCTCGCGCACCTGGATCTCCTCGCCACGCCTGAGATGGATCGGCACGATATGGCCAGGCCCATCGCGGCTGAAGGCGATGATCCCTGCCCCGGACGCTTCGGTGACGAAGATCTGCATGCCTGCCATCATGCGCTTCAGCGCGCCCTTCAGCGATTTCAGGCCGATGCTGATGGTCGAATTCTTCCACAGCAGGATGTGATGCTCGAAATAGACCGGCATGCGCGTCACATCGACCGAAAGCACCGGCACCAGTTCGCCCGCGATATGATAGGTGACGCCGCCAAAGGTTTCGTCCGACACCTGTGTCGGCATCAGTTCCGGTAAGCTCGGCATGAAAATCCCCCAACGCTGCCCAACACACGCGTCCGTCTGTTCCGGCTTCCGGCAGGGTCAGCTGAAGGAGCTTTGCTGCGGGACTTTCAAGCCGTCAAACGAAAACAGAGCTTTGTCGCGGTGCTCGCGCGAAGGTGATCGAGATACGCCGGCAGGTGGCGGTCAGCCGGCAAGAGCCCTGATGTAGACTCGCGTCGGATGTCCGAAGGCCCCGGTATGTTCGCCGACATCGGCGGATCGCACGAAGCCGTTTGCCTGGTAGAAGGCGATGGCTCGGATGTTCTGTTCCTCCACCTCCAGGCGGATGGCGCGGGCCTCCGGGAAACTTTCGATGACCTCATCAAGCAGCATGCCGCCGATGCCTCGCCCCTGCAGGCTGGGCAGCACGTAGAGCTGCTTGAGCATGATCAGTTCGGCGCCTTCGGCAAATGCCATGCCGCCGATCCGCTTGCCATCATCGGCCACCAGGAATTCCGAGTTCGGCCGCGTCAACCGCGACCGCAGCGAGGAAATCGAGTGCCAGTCGTCGGCGATCTCGGTCACCTTGGCAGCGCCGTAGATTGCGTCATAGGTCGCATGCCAGGTCTCGACCAGCAGCGCACGCACTGCGGCAAGGTCGCGTTCCCCGGCGGTGCGAACGAACATGGTTCTCTCCCGCCTATGTTGCGACCGGCTTGCGCCGGAAGTCGGCCACGGCAAGCAGCACCACCCAGACGAGAAGCACCATGCTGCCCGGCATGTTGGCCGCCATGGCGGTGCCGGAGAAACCGGTTGCCGCGGTCGCGAAACCGCCGACCAGGACACCCACGGCGCCGACGCCTCCGAGCAACGACAGCCACAACGGACAGCGCCTAGCCTGACCCAGGGAGACATTGGCGAGCAGAACCGTCAAGCCGAGCAGCATGGCGCTGATCGCGGCAAAACCGACTTCGATCTGACGCACGGCGAAGGCGGCGCTGAACAACGATGGTTTTGTCGCCGTATCGGCGGCGGCCCATGCATTGACCACCGCCTTCAGCGCAATGCCGTCGACGGCCTGCAAGGCAGCTGCCGCCGCCAGCGACGCCGCGCCGAACAGGATCGTCAGAAGAGCCCAGCCGCGAAGCGGGCCGTCCGACAGACGGCCAAGGATCAGCACAAGGCCGGCGACCATCGACAGGACGCCGGCCAGCTGTGCCATGTGGCTGAACAACCAGATGTGGTCGGCGGCATATTCACCGAAGGCGGCAAGCGCGTCATTCGGATCCTCATGCATCAGATGCAGCGACGTGCCGACAAAAAGCAGCGCGGCGCCGCCAGTCAAAAGGGCCGACGAGACGCTTGCCTGGTTGCCGGGCTTCGCGTCTCGGCTCATTGATCCGCGATGCCGAGCTTGGCCTTGACGAGCTCGTTGACGGCTTGCGGGTTGGCCTTGCCGCCGGTCGCCTTCATCACCTGGCCGACGAACCAGCCGGCCATGCTCGGCTTGGCGCGGGCCTGTTCGACCTTGTCCGGGTTGGCGGCGATCACCTCGTCGACTGCCTTCTCGATGGCGCCGGTATCGGTGACCTGCTTCATGCCACGGCTTTCGACTAGCTGGCGCGGATCGCCACCCTCGTTCCAGACGATCTCGAACAGGTCCTTGGCGATCTTCCCGGAAATGGTGCCATCCTTGATCAGATCGATGACCGCTCCAAGCTGATCGGGCGAAACCGGAGCGTTTTCAATGTCCTTGCCGGCCTTGTTCAATTGCCCGAGCAGGTCGTTGATGACCCAGTTGGCGGCAAGCTTGCCGTCGCGGCCGGCGGCCACCTTCTCGAAATAGTCGGCGATCGGCTTTTCCGAGACCAGGATCGAAGCGTCATAGGTCGACAGGCCGAGCGAAGCGATCAGCCGCGCCTTCTTGTCGTCCGGCAATTCCGGCAATTTCCCAGCCAGCGCGTCGACATAGGCCTGATCGAATTCCAGCGGCAAAAGGTCGGGATCGGGGAAATAGCGGTAGTCGTGCGCCTCTTCCTTGGTGCGCATCGAGCGCGTCTCGCCCTTGACGGCGTCGAACAGCCGCGTCTCCTGATCGATCTTGCCGCCATCCTCGAGAATGGCGATCTGCCGGCGCGCCTCATAATCGATGGCCTGGCCGATGAAGCGGATCGAGTTGACGTTCTTGATCTCGCAGCGCGTGCCGAATTCGCCGCCCGGCTTCCGCACCGAGACGTTGACGTCGGCGCGCATCGAGCCTTCATCCATGTTGCCGTCGCAGGTGCCGAGATAGCGCACGATGGTGCGCAGCTTGGTGACATAGGCCTTGGCTTCATCGGCCGAGCGCATATCCGGCTTGGAGACGATTTCCATCAGCGCCACGCCAGAGCGGTTGAGGTCGACATAGGACATGGTCGGATGCTGGTCGTGCATCGACTTGCCGGCATCCTGCTCCAGATGCAGCCGCTCTATGCCGACCTCGATGTCCTCGAACTCGCCCTGACGATCCGGACCGACCGAGACGATTACGGTGCCCTCGCCGACAATCGGCTGCTTGAACTGCGAGATCTGATAGCCCTGTGGCAGATCCGGATAGAAATAATTCTTCCGGTCGAAGACGGACTTGTGGTTGATCTGCGCCTTCAGGCCAAGGCCGGTGCGGATCGCCTGCTTGACGCATTCCTCGTTGATGACAGGCAGCATGCCCGGCATGGCCGCATCGACGAGGCTGACATTGGCATTGGGCGCTGCACCGAAAGCGGTCGAGGCGCCGGAAAACAGCTTTGCCTCCGAGGTGATCTGAGCGTGGACCTCGAGCCCGATGATGATCTCCCAATCGCCGGTGGCGCCGGGGATCAGGCGTTTTGCATCAGGGGTACGGGTGTCGATGAGGGTCATGATGGCCTGCGACTTGCGATGACTGAACTCACATTTGAACGTGAGTTTCACGTCGAACGTGGAAGTCATTCGCTAGTGCAAACCGCCAAAAGAGACAAGCGTAAAGCCACAGCCTGGCCTTTTCAGCCGCTTCGAACCCACGCGGGCTAGACCACGGCTAGACTGCGGCTCTGCCGGTCGGTTCACCGGCCGGCGGTTTCCGTTCACCGCTCAAGCGGTGGCGATGTAGGCCCTGATCTCGTCGGCCTCGCGCTCGACGTCCTCGATGCGGCGCTTAACCACGTCGCCGATGGACACGATGCCATCGAGCATGCCGTCCTTTTCCACCGGCAGATGGCGGAAGCGGCCCTTGGTCATGATCTCCATCACCTCGTTGACGGTGTGGTTCTCATTGCAGATCTTCACCTTCGGCGTCATAGCCGAGCGCACGGCGATATCGAGCGCGGCTCCACCTTCCCTGGCGACCACCCGCACGATGTCGCGCTCTGAAAGAATACCGACGATCTTGCGATCGCCATTGGTGATGACCAGCGCGCCAATCTTGTGTTCGGCCAGGATGCGGATGGCTTCGCTCAGCTTTTCGTTTGGCCCGAGCGTCAACACGTCGTGGCCTTTTTTCTCGAGAATTGCCTTAACCGTCATGGCGTCCTCCTCCTCTGCTTTTGCCTGCCGGTTCCTGCCCTGACCGGCTTTCACATAAGAGTGAACATGGTGCGCCGTCATCGGTTGCATTTCAAGTGCGGCGGTCGGTGGTGTCCCATTCAGGCGCCTGCCATGGTCGGTCGAACCAGCGCAGGCCGAAGAAGCCGGCGACAAAGCCGCCAATATGGGCCTCCCAGGCGATCTGGCCTTCAATTCCGGGGGCAAAGCCGAGAAGGCCAGTGGCGAGGTTGATGATCATCCATACGGCAAGGAAGATCACGACGCCGCGCGAGCGCAGGACGATGGCGATTGGCAGCACCGGGCCGGCGAAGGCAGCCTTGCCGGCCGACGAGCGCTGGGTGTGGAAACCGAAACGCGCGGCAGCGCCCATCATGCCGGAAATAGCGCCCGATGCCCCGACCAGCGGCGCTTCTCCGTACGGATGGATGGCCCAGAAAAGCAAGACCGAAGCGAGCCCCGTCACGGCAAAGAACAGCGTGAACCGGAGCGTCCCCAGGCGATTTGCCAATGGCGAACCGAAAGCGGCGAGCCAGACCATGTTGATGGCAATATGGGCGAAGCTGCCATGCAGGAAGGCGTAGGTGAACGGGCGAGTGAAAAGGAACCAGTCGAAGCCGTATTGCCCGGTGTAGAGAACAGGGATGAAGGCACCGTCGTAGAGCAGCATCAATTGCTGTTCCTGCGTCAGCACGTACTGCTGAAACAGGTAGACGACCGCGCATATGCCCATCACCGCCAGGACGACAGGTGGCAGATTGAACACCGGCTCGCGCCGCTGTTCGGGTCCATCCTCGATCGGCTCGATTTCCGAGGGGCCTTCCGGTTCGCTCATATGAAATTGCACTCAAGCAGGGGTTTCGGGTTCGAGCATCTAGATCACCCCCGAACGAACCGCAAAGGGCGAATCGCCCCATCGCGAATCAAAAAAAAGCCGCTCAAGGTTTCCCTTGAACGGCCGATCGAGCCCCCTGCTCCCCCTAAAACTCTTGACTGAAGTGCTGCCGATCGTCGCGAAACGACCGCTTCTGGAGTGGTTTTTGTGTGCCATAGGGGCCGCTTCGCTGCAACGTCAACCACTTGTTAACCTTAACGGCCCCGACCCGTGAACAAGTGTTAACGACGCTGGCACGCTTCCTGCTCCGCAACGCATGTAGGTCATCGGAGGGCGCCCTTTCTGTTCACCGATGGGACATCAGACGACAGATTGCGCGGAGCAGCATAGCATGAACCAGAACGGATCGATCACGCTGTTCCAATATTGGAACCGCCTGCGTGACGGACGCCCCGCCCCGAAGCGTTCGGAGGTCGAGCCGGCCGACATCAAGTCGCTGCTGGCCGATACATTCATCCTGGAAAGGGACACGCGCGGGCAAGCCGTCTTCCGGCTGGCCGGCACCAGGCTTTGCGCCTGCTATGGCCGTGAGCTCAAGGGTTTCTCCTTTCCGTCGCTGTGGCGCGAGAAGGATCAGCGGCTCGTCTCGCGGCTGATCCATGGCGTCTTCGACCAGAAGTCGGTCGTGCTCATCGCCTTCGAGGGTTTCAGCCGCAACGGCCGTACCAACAAGTTCGAACTGCTCGCCTTGCCGCTTGACGGCGGCGTCGAAAATCCGCGCTGCCTGGGCGTGATCAGCGCCGTGGAGAAGCCCTTCTGGCTGGGTGCCGATCCGATCACCGACGCCTTGATCGATTCGATTCGCGTCATCGATCCGGAGAAGGAGCTCCTCAACAACCGTCCGGCGATCGATGTTCCTTCGCTCGTTCCCGACGAACTCGCGGCACCCGAGACGATATCGGCGCTAGGCCGCGCGCGCCGCATCCGCCATCTCGTCGTCTTCGATGGCGGACGCGAGGAATAGGGGCAAATCTCGCAGCAACGGGACCTGCTTTTCCCCTTTATTAACCCCCATTGTTGTACTTCTCCGATGAAGTTCCTCGCATCGACGCGCGGGATGCCAAACGAGGTGTGGCAGTCATGAGGTCAGCGGCGGTCGACTATGCGCCGTCCCAAGCTGAAAGGCGTAACTTTCAGCGCGTCCGGGTCAAGATTTACGGGCGCTTCATGCTGGAAGACCGCACCGAACACCCCTGCCAGGTTGTCGACATGTCACCGGGCAATGTAGCGCTTCGCACCGAACGCATTGGCATGCCGGGCGAAAAAGTCATCGCCTATATCGACCATATCGGCCGCATCGAAGGTGTCGTCACGCGCACCTTGCAGGACGGTTTCGCGATGACCGTCATCGCGTCCGACCGCAAGAAGGACAAGCTTGCCGCGCAATTGACGTGGCTTGCCAACAAGCACGAACTCGACCTGCCGGAAGACCGTCGACACGAGCGTGTCGCGCCGCGCAACCCGACCAGCGTGCTGCAGCTCACCGACGGGCGCCAGTACCAGTGCCGTATTATCGACCTGTCGCTTTCCGGCGCCGCTATCGAGATCGACGTCAAGCCGGCAATCGGGGTCCAGGTCATGCTCGGCACGATGCGCGGACAGATCGTCCGCCATTTCGAGGACGGCGTCGCCATCGAATTCGCCGTCATCCAGCGTCCCGAAACGCTCGATTCCGAATTCAACACCCCGCGCGCCTGACGAGCCCAACAGAAGCACTCCAGGAAACTGGCCCTTAGCGGCCGGATTTTTTGTTTTTCATGCCCGGACGGAGAAGCTTCGACAGTCCGAGCCATTTCCCAAAGGGCCAGCATGACAAGAGGCTCGCGGAGCGCGCCGCCGCAAAACTCCAAACAATTCAATATTTAAATGATTCAAATTTTACGCTTATTCTACTGAGGTTTTACTCAATATCTACTTCGCGCTTTTGCCCCAAATAAATCCACATGTGGCAATGTCTCCTTCGAACGGGGAGACACAAGAATGAAGAAGACGAGGGGCAAGCTGTTGCTGGCGGCAATGGCGATGCAGCTTACCGCTTGGGGATCAGCATATGCCGCGGGACCGGCCTATATGCACACCGGCGGACGCACGACGCAGCCTGTTGGCCATTATGAATTCTGCCAGCGCATACCTGGCGAATGCAGCGAACGGACGCCCAAGGGCCCGCCGGTCGAACTGACCCGCAAATTGTGGGCGACGATCGTCAGCATCAACAATTCGGTCAACGCAAGAGTCAAGCCACGCACCGACATGGAAAATTACGGTGCCGAGGAATACTGGGCCTATCCCGACAATGGCTATGGCGATTGCGAGGACTACGCGCTGGAAAAGCGTCGCGAATTGATGAATGCGGGCGTGCCGGCCGGCAATCTGCTGATGACGGTCGCGCGCCAGCCGAATGGCGACGGCCACGCGGTGCTGACCGTGCGCACCAGCCTTGGAGAATTCATTCTCGACAATCTGGAAACCAAGGTGCTGGCCTGGACGGACACGGACTACACCTATCTCAAGCGCCAGTCGGACCAGAATTCCGGTGTTTGGGTGACGATCAACGACGGCCGTTCAGACGCGGTCGCCAGCGTCCGCTAATGCATGTCGCTCAAAAGTGGCCCCGGTTTTGAGATAACGGCATGCATGAACTAGAGGTCAAGCGCGTCGCATGAAGGCGACCGCTTCAGGAGAAACCCGGTCGAGTCCCCACCCTCCCCGTCCCCAACGACCGGGTCAAAGGAGCCGGCCCCGTCCCCGGGCCGGCTCCGCCATTTCTGGGATAACCTTTTGAAATCCCGATAAAGGCACAATTCCAATAGCTTAGATTTCGGTTTGCGGCTCACTTCTGCTACAACGGCAGAGTAGCGAACCGCGGTTGGTGATGGTTTCACCGGCTACAGTTCGAAACTTGAGAGTGCGTCAGCCCAGGAAGTGTCGCATGCCGACCGAACCCCGATCACCGCGCCTTGCAGTTCTTATCGACGCCGACAACGCTTCCGCCAAGATCGTCGACCGCCTGTTCGAGGAGATCGCGAAGATTGGCGAAGCCAGCGTCCGCCGCATCTACGGTGACTTTTCAAACGTCCGGTCGAAGGGATGGGCTGATGTCTTGTCAAAGCATGCGATCATCCCGCAGCAGCAATTCGCTAATACCATCGGGAAGAACGCGTCCGATATCACACTGGTGATCGACGCCATGGACCTGCTTCACAGCGGTCGTTTCGATGGTTTTTGCCTGGTCTCTTCCGACAGTGACTTCACCCGGCTTGCTGCACGCATACGCGAACAAGGCGTCGACGTGTTCGGGTTTGGGGAGCAGAAAACTCCGGAGAGTTTCCGGCAAGCATGTCGGCGATTCGTCTACACCGAAAATCTTCTGCGTGGCACCGCAAACACTCACGATAGTGCGCCCGCAGCCAAGCCGCTTCAATTGCCGAGCGCTGCGATGCCCATGCTCAAGAAAGTCATTGGCCAGATGGAAAGTGAGGATGGTTGGGTGCATCTCGGAACCTTCGGACAACAGCTGTCAAACCTGTTTTCAGATTTTGATCCCCGCAGCTACGGTTTCAGCAAGCTGAGTGATCTGGTGAGGAATACAGACGCATTTGAAATCGAAGCTCCGAAGGGCGGAGGCATGCGAATACGGACCAAGCCTACGGCTGGGAAGAAGGTAAAAAACAAAGCCGCTTAGCGATGCCTAGACGGTCATGGGCCCATCGACCCGCCAAGGCGCGTCAGAACATCAAGACCGCCTTTCCACGGGCAGGAGATCGAGGCACACTATAGGCCCTTGGTTTCGCCTTCTGGATCACGGCGATGTTGGAAATCCCGGAAGATCGATGCGAGCGCCATCGCCTGTTCAAGGCGATCGACGATGCGTTCAAGGGCGGCGATTTCGAGGGCCTGGGCGTGGCCTTGGGCGGCTCGCCCTGCTGGTTCGACGAACGCATGCCGTTCGAACTCGGCCTCGGGCATCCGCTGGAGTATGCAATCTATTGGAGCCCCTTAGGCTTCATCTCAACTTTGCTGAATGCGGGATCGGATCCGAACTATCAGGATCACGGCGGATTTCCGGCAATCATTGCGGCGCTGTCCACCGACCGGGCCGACAGACTGGAAATCATGCGGGTGCTCATCGAGGGTGGCGCCGATCCCAATATGCGGGGCGTGAACGACTGGACGCCGCTTCACTATTCGGTGGCCATCCGCAGCGTCGACGCGATCCGCCTGCTTTTGTCGGCGGGCGCCGACCCGGCGCTCGAAACCCGCATCGACGACTACAGGACAGCCATCGAGGAAGCCGACATTGCCGGCTTTGAAGCCGGCGCTTCCTTGCTGCGCGATGCGATGGCCAGACGCAACTCTAGCCGACGGTGAGTTGGGGCATGAGGAAGCCATCGGCGAGCGAGGGCTCGCCTCAAACCTTCTTCAGTCCAGCCTTGAAGCGCTTGCCGTTGGCGACGTAATGCGCGGCCGAGCCGCGCAGTCTGGCAGCGGCCGCCTCGTCAAGCACCCTGATCGCCTTGGCCGGAGAGCCGACGATCAGGGAATTGTCCGGAAATTCCTTGCCTTCGGTGACCAGAGCGCCGGCGCCAACCAGCGAATTCCTGCCGATCCTGGCGCCGTTTAGCACGATGGCGCCCATGCCGATCAGGCTGTTGTCGCCGATCGTGCAGCCGTGCAGCAAGGCGCGGTGGCCGATGGTGCAGCCTAGCCCGATGGTCAGCGGAAAGCCCGGATCGGTGTGCATGACCGTGTGTTCCTGCACATTGGTGTCAGCACCGATGACGATCGGCTCATTGTCGCCGCGGATGACGGCACCGAACCAGAAGCCGGCATTGCGGCCGACCCGCACGTCGCCGATCAGCGTCGCATCGGGCGCGATCCAGTTTGAGTCCGCGTCTGCGAAGCTGGGCTCCGTTCCATCGATCGCATAAAGCGGCATTTTCGGTCTCCGAATCGTCTCAGCCTGGAAGGCTGGAGCCTAGGAGACCGATCGTCCAGGAGGCAATGGCAAGCACGACGACGCCCAACGCCAACGACCAGGCAATCGCCGTGCAGCCGCAGGACATCAGCGCCAAGGTCGAAATACGGCGCTCACGCCGAGCATCGAGGGCGTCGTTGACCAACATGAAAGGGCCCGCACAAGCGGTGGCGAGCAGCGAACGCAACAGATGCGACGGCGACACGTAGGGCTCGGTGAAAGCGACCTTGCGGCCCGACACCAGTTCCATCATCGATCCAGCCAGCCCGCAGGCCGTCACTCCGACTACAAAAGCGAATACGGTGAGTTCCAGCGGGCCCATCTTTACGTTCCATTTACCATGAAATTGCACAGTCGTTCCATGGAAGCTGCAAGAGCCATGCCGTGCGATGTGTGCCGCCCAAGGACACCCAAAGGCGGACAGCATCCGAGATCCGAGGACTGAGATGAAGCAGGCAGCGATCACCGACGGCCCCCAACTCACCGTGGTCGACTCCGTTTTGATGAAGCGGGTGTTCTACGCATTCGCGGCGCTGGCGCTGCTGTCGGTAGCGATCAGCCTTGCCGGCAAATGGTTCGGCCATTCGATCGCCATGGCCGGGTACACCGACGACGCAACGATCCATCAGGTGGTGATCGGCAACAATGTCATCGCCGTGCCGGCCAACGTCATCCGTTTCGCCCAGGCCCGGCGCGACGGCATTGCCTCGCGGCTCGACCTCTATCTGCGCTATCCGCAGATGGACGGCTACAGCGAGCCGGCGCGCGACGATTTCAATCACATGGGAGCGAGCAGGAACATCATCTTCCTGTCCTTCGAACAGCAGATGATGTCGCGCGACATGAGCGGCCGCTTCGCGCCGATCTACAGCGCGTTGATCATCCAACCCGGCATTGCAGGCCCCGGCGGCACGACGGTGTACCGCTTCAATGAGAAATCAGGCTACCTGAACGAGGTGCTGGTTGTCGGCAAGCGCCCTGGCAAGGACCCGTTCGTGGCCCGCTGCCTGAGCGGTCCGAGTGCCGAGGAATCGCTGGCGCCCTGCGAGCGCGACATCCAGGTCGGCGACGAGCTCAGCCTCACCTATCGTTTCCCCAGGGAGTTCCTGGGTGATTGGCAAGCGCTCGACGCGGCAATCGCCGGCGAAGCCGCGCGCCTCCTGAAAACAAGACATTAGGAGGGAAATCGGGCTGGCCGGCCGCATTCGAAGCGGAGCCGGCCGAGCGCAGGATTGCTGGCTCAGGCCAGGTCGATGTCGAGGATCGCCATCGAAAAATTGTAGTCGCCGTCGTCCTCGTCCTTGAAGACGATGCCGAGAAACTCGTCGCCGACATAGACCTCGGCCGAATCTTCCTTGCGCGGCCGTGCCTTGACCTCGAGCTTGGGGTTCTGGAAGACGCGTTTGAAATAGGCGTCCAGCTTTCTGATTTCGTCCGGCTTCAACAGTCTTCTCCGATCATCGGGCTTGCTCGTTCGAACGCGCTTCTGGCACGTCGACAATGGCGATGTAAAGGCAAGCGGCCCGATAACACGGGAACAACCGCCCGCTCCGTCCCACGGCCGGCAACCGGCCGCAGGCAGCGGGCAGATGAAAATCAGATGTCGAAGCTGACGACCTGATCCATCGTCTGCGACGGCAGAAGCTGGTCCATCTGGCGCGACGGCTGATCGCAGCCGGTCTCGCCGACGACGCGGGCCGGCACGCCGGCAACCGTCTTGTTGTGCGGTACGGGCGACAGCACCACCGAACCTGCCGCGATCTTCGAGCAATGGCCGATTTCGATGTTGCCGAGGATCTTGGCGCCGGCCCCGATCAGCACGCCGTAGCGGATCTTGGGGTGACGGTCGCCGCCGGCCTTGCCGGTGCCGCCCAGCGTCACGCCGTGCAGGATCGACACATCATCCTCGATGACCGCGGTCTCGCCGACGACGAGGCCGGTGGCGTGGTCGATGAAGATGCCCTTGCCGATGCGAGCGGCCGGGTTGATGTCGGTCTGGAAGACCGAGGACGAGCGGCTCTGGAGATAGAGCGCGAAATCCTTGCGGCCCTGCTTCCAAAGCCAATGCGCCAGCCGATGGGTCTGGATGGCGTGGAAGCCCTTGAAATACAGCACCGGCATGATGAATCGGTCGCAGGCCGGATCACGGTCGTAATAGGCTTGGATGTCGACGCGCACGGTCGTCGGCCAATCCTTGTCGTCGGCCAGCATCGACTTGAAGGTCTGGCGGATGAGATCGGAGCCGATGTCCTGATGGTCGAGCCGCTCGGCCAGCCGATGGATGACCGCCTCTTCCAGGCTGTCCTGGTTGAGGATGGTCGAATAGAGGAACGCGGCAAGCAGCGGGTCTCGGTTGACCGCCTCCATGGCCTCGTCGCGGATCGAGCGCCAGATCGGATCGACCGGCTGCAACGCGCTCTGTCGGGAAATGCTGATGCTGTTCATTGCCGTCTCGTCCTGCGTCCTGCCGGGCTGGCCTGTTGTGCTCGCCTTGTCTGGCCGCACATATAAGCCAGATCATAGCACGATTGAACTCAATTTTCCTTAGTGCAATGTCAAATGGATTTGGTTCGCGGGAATTCAAGCGGCCATGGAAAACGAACCCTTGATCGGCAATGCGCCGAACGGGCGAACCTCCCGCGCTTGAGCGCGCGGAAGGTCAGGTGGCCGGCGGGCCTGATTTCACCGCGACATCGATGACACCGCGATACCGTGGCCGCTGGTCACGTCGGCAGCGGCTTGCCGGCCTGTTCCGCCACCATGTATTCGGCATACCAGTCGGGCCAGTTCTCATCGCGCTGTCCGCCGGTCCGCGTCTCGTGTTCGCCATGCGCGGCCGCCGCACGCCGCAGCGCGGCAGCAAGCTCGGTCGACGAGGTGAATGTCGTGTCGTGGGCATCGACGCGCCCAGGCAATCGCTGGGTGATCTCCTGCAGCAGCCAGCTGTTGCCGTCCGGGTCGCTGAACGAGGCAAAGGAGGAATAACTGCGGCCCTCCGGATGCCTGCCGCTGATCGGCGGCTGCCCAGGGCCCGCACGGTGAAACACTTCGCTCGCATCGACCCCGCGCGCCACCAGTTCGGCACGTGCCGCTACGATATCGGACACCACGAGATAAAGTCCCTTTGCCGAGCCTGGCGCGGCGGTCGTGAGGCCCTTGCCAAAATGGATCGAGCATGGCGAACCCGGAGGCGTGAACTGCACGACACGAAAAGCATCGCCAACGACGAAGTCGGCATCGAGCCTCCAGCCCAGGCCACCATAAAAACGCTTGGCCCGATCGGCATCCGAAACGGAAATGATGACGGCCTCCAGCTTCATGTCGATAGTCCCCGGTCGAAGGGTCTCGGTTGCGGTGGTCATGTCAGGCTCCTTGGGTTTGAGTGCTTTGAAAAATTACAAGATGCGTCCGAGCGGGTGACCGCGTGGATCCTGCTCATGCCAAGGAGCTTCCCGCCATCATGCGATTTGGTCAATTGGGTACGGCACCATGGCTCCCCGCCGCCTTCCGCCGTGCCGCGTTTTGGCCCAGAATGCCGGGATTATTTTATTGGGTGATAGTGACGCCGCATGGAAAACGAACCTTTGATCGATGAGCCGCTGAAACGCGAGCTTTCAGCGCTCTACGCCGCGCAAGACCGCCACTATCACAACCTTGCCCATATCGAGGCGATGCTGGCGCTGGCGGGCGACTATCGAGTGTTGCTCGGCGATCCCGAAGCCGTCGAAGCGGCGATCTGGTTCCATGACGCCATCTATGACAGCAAGGCCAAGGACAACGAGGCGCAAAGTGCCGCCCTTGCCGAGCAAAAGCTGGCGGGCCGCGCTGAAACCGCGCGCCTCGACCGCATCTCAGCGATGATCGTCGCCACCGCCACGCACCAGCTGCCGTCGTTCGACGACGCGACGGCAGTACGGGACGTGCTGCCGTCGTTCGACGACGCGACGGCAGTACGGGACGCCGGTCTTTTCCTCGACATGGATTTGTCGATCCTGGGGGCTCAGCCGGATGCCTTCGATGCGTATGAGCGCGCCGTCCGGCGCGAATATCACTGGGTCGAGGAGCCGATGTGGCGGGCCGGCCGCAGCGCGGTCCTGAAGAATTTCCTCGCCCGCCCGCATATCTTCCACACCGAAGCGTTTCGCCAGCGTTTCGAGCCTCAGGCTCGACTGAACATGGCGCGGTCGTTGGAGGCCCTTACGCCTCCGCCGCCGTCCGCTCAGAGCGGATTTTCGGCATAGAACTCCAGCACACGTTGCTTGAAGGTCTTGTCCCCGACCGCCAGCATATGGTCCCGACCCTCGATGTGGAAGGCCCTGGCGTTCGGCATCAATGCCGCGAGTTCATCGGGCGAGCCGCCAATGTCGTCCGTCGTGCCGACGGCGATCAGCGTCGGCTGGGCAATGCGCGCAAGATCGTCCTCGCTCAGCAATTCTCGCGACCTGGCGATACAGGCGGCCAAGGCCCGGCGGTCGCTGCGGGTCTGGTCGGCGAAGGCGCGAAACGATCGGCCGCGCGGATTGCTGGTCGTGGCAGGATCGTCGGCGAGCAGGGCTGCGGCGATCGGATCCCAATCGCCGACGCCGTCGATCATGCCGATGCCAAGCCCGCCGAAGACCAGCGTCGCCACCTTGTCCGGATCGGACAGGGCCAGGAACGCCGCAATGCGCGCGCCCATCGAATAGCCCATCACGTGGGCGCGTTCGATGCCGAGATGGCCAAGCAAGGCGGCGGCATCAGAAGCCATCTTGACCGGCGTGTAGTCGGCCTCGTCATAACTTTTCGACGACGAGCCGTGGCCGCGATTGTCGAAAGCGATGGCGCGGTAACCGGCATCGTTCAGCGTCTTGAACCAGCCCGGCGATACCCAATTGACATAATGGCTAGAGGCAAAGCCATGGATCATGAGCACCGGATCGCCCTTGCCCGACGCCGGCTGGCGGTCGAGGAAGGCAAGATCGAAGCCGTCATGGGTGAAAACCTGCATCAGCGATCCCGCCTGCGCACTCAACCGGCACCGCCGTTGGGCGCATCGCCATTGTTGGATGGCGGCACGCCCGGACCAGACACCGTGCCAACGGCCGGATGGCGCAACAGGTCGCCATACTCGATGCCATTCCTGGCTGCGGTGCCAGCTTTCAGCTCGAGCACGAAACGCACCGGCACGCCAGGCGAAATGATGGCCTCGGATAGCGGCTCGCCGTGCTTGATCGCCCGGATCTTGCCATCCTGGCCCACAAAGATCAGATCAAGCGGCATCGGGGTGTTCTGCATCCAGAAGCCAACCTGCTGCTGGATATCGAAAACGAACAACATGCCATGGTCGTCCGCCATGTCCTGACGGTACATCAGCCCGGCCTCGCGCTCAGCGGCTGTGTTGGCGACTTCGATGGAAAAAGAACGATCGCCGCCTTTCGTCACCACAACCAGCGGCGCCGGATCGACCGGAAGGATCATCGCCCGGCTGTCGGCCGCGGTCGGCCGGTCGGAATAGAAGTAAGCACCCGCGGCCACGACCACGGCGACAATGGCGCACACCAAACCCGCGGTCAGCCAGTTCCTGTGAGCCATTCGCCATCCTCGACCGGAAAACGTCCTGGAGCGCGCCGCCTCGGGTCAGCCCCGTGGGCATGCTTTCGGGCGACATGCATTAGACCATGATCCCCAAAAGTGGAACCCGATTTTCTCGGACAAACGGAAACCGTTTGTCCAGAGATCATGGTCAAACAAAGAGGAGATGGAGCGCCATCCCGATCGGTCGGGATGGGCCACTTTGGGCGACTGATTTAGTGCGAGACCGGCAAGGTCCCCATGTCGGGGTGAATCTCGGCGGCCATAAGGCCTTTGTCGCCGCGCCCAAAACGAACCAGCACGACTTGCCCAGGCCGAAGCTCGGTGATGCCGTAACGGCGCAAGGTCTCCATGTGGACGAAGATGTCCTCGGTGCCCTCGCCGCGGGTGAGAAAACCAAACCCCTTGGTGCGGTTGAACCATTTCACCAAAGCGCGCTCGAGGCCGCTTTCCGGCGTCACCGCGATATGGGTGCGCTGCTCCTGCATTTCGGCCGGATGGACTGCGGTGGTGACGTCCATGGAGAGCACCCGGAAGGCCTGCAATCCGCGATCGCCATGCTTGACGAGGCAGACCACACGCGCGCCCTCCAGGGCAGTTTGGAAGCCGTCTTTTCGAAGACATGTCACATGGAGGAGGATGTCGCCGGATATGCCGTCATCCGGAAGGATGAAACCGTAGCCCTTGGCCACATCGAACCATTTGATGGCGCCGGCAATTTCGAGCAGATCGGCGGCGTCGCCGCCTTCGTCACGATGCAAGGCGTCGCCAAGGGTTCCGTTCCGCCCCGTCAAAGAGGCCTTTTCCCCCATAAGAATGCCCCCATATTTTTCAAGAAACACCGCAACTGATTCTTGACACCAGATTAACACCGCGGCTTCCGGTGTGTGCAAGACCTGACGTGCCTTTTTTGGGGGAATACCGGATTTGTTCTTTGCCGGCATTGCGCAGTGCCGAACGATTGCCCTTTGAACGGGTCGACCCTATGTTGCGCCGCAACGCAATTCATCGAGGAAATCACATGCGCTATCTGCACACCATGGTCCGCGTCGCCGACGTCGACGCCTCGCTCGATTTCTACTGCGCCAAGCTTGGCCTCAAGGAGGTGCGCCGCTACGAAAACGAGCAAGGCCGCTTCACGCTGATCTTCCTGGCCGCGCCGGAGGACGAGGAGAGCGGCGTCAACGAGAAGGCGCCGCTGGTCGAACTGACCTACAACTGGGATCCGGAAGACTACAAGGGCGGGCGCAATTTCGGCCACCTCGCCTATGAGGTCGACGACATCTACGCCACCTGCCAGCATCTGATGGACAATGGCGTCACCATCAACCGGCCGCCGCGCGACGGCAACATGGCCTTCATCAGGTCGCCGGATGGCATTTCGATCGAGCTCCTGCAGAAGGGCCCGGCCAAGGCCAAGGCCGAACCCTGGGCTTCGATGGCGAACACCGGAAGCTGGTAGGCCTCGACCCCGGGCGAAAAATCGCCGGCAGCCTTTGGCGGTTTGCGCGACAGCACCTATCTACCGCGCTGTCGCGCCAGCCTGGCAAGCCTGGAGCCATGTCAAGCAATGGGCGCCTGCCCTCCCGGAGAGTTCACTGATGCCGACCAGCCATGCCGATGTCGCCACCGAACATGCCAGCCGCTATCTGCAGCAGCTGTGCAAGCATTGGGCGCACAAATTCCCCGTCGAGTTCGATCCGCACCATGGGACCATCGATCTCTCGCTGGGCCGCACGGTGATGGATGCCGATGCGAGCGCGCTGCATATCACTGTTTCTACCAAGGAAGGCGAATCGCTCGAGCGTCTGGAAAGTGTTGTTGCCGATCACATCAAACGCTTTGCTTTTCGCGAAGAACTGGCGTTCGACTGGAAGCCCGCAACAGCAGCGCAATCGACCTAAGCTCCGCCGGCCTGGCCGGCCATCTCCAGCAGCGCCAGCACCGAACGCCAGTTGCGCGCGGTGCCCGGCACCTTCAGCGTGCGCGGGATCAGCCCGGCAAAAACCGATTTGCCGAGCCCGTCCGGCGCGTGCAGGTAAAGCACGTCGCCCTTGATCTCGAATCGTTCGGGGCCAGTGCACTTTTCGGTCAGCCGCGCCACCTCATCGGCGGTCGGCTCGCGCTCCAGCACATAGGCGTGGAGCTTCGTATGGTCCGCAGCCACTTCCGGATAGGGATTTTCGCTCACCAGCCGCTCGAACCAGCCGAGATCGCGCACCATGATGCGCGAATGGAATCCCCATTTTTTCTCGAAGGCTGCTTCGATCTGTTTGGTCAGCGTCGCCGCGTCACCCTTTTTCGCCCGAAAAACGGTATTGCCGCTCTGCACATAGGTGGCGACATCGGAAAAGCCGAGATCCTCGAAGAACGACCGTAGCTCCGCCATCTTGACGATGCGGTTGCCGCCGACATTGATGCCGGAAAACAGCGCAACGAAGCTTTTTCCCTGATCAGTCATATGATGAACCCGGCCAGCGTCTCGTTGTCGGTGATATCCTGGTACTGGACGCCTTCGGCCTCGAAATTCGCCTTGAGCAGGTCGAAATTGCGGCGATCCTTGGTTTCGATGCCGATCAGCACCGAGCCGAAATTGCGTGCCGATTTCTTCAGATATTCGAAGCGGGCGATGTCGTCGTCAGGCCCAAGCAATTCAAGGAAATCGCGCAACGCGCCCGGCCGCTGCGGAAAGCGGATGATGAAATATTTCTTCAGGCCCTCGAAGCGCAGCGCCCGTTCCTTGACGTCCGGCAGCCGCTCGAAATCGAAATTGCCGCCTGAAACCACGGCGACGATTGTCTTGCCCCTGATTTCCTTCCTGGAAAAATCCTTCAGCGCGTCGATCGCCAGCGCGCCGGCCGGCTCCAGCACGACGCCTTCGACGTTGAGCATCTCGATCATGGTCGCGCAAAGCCGGTTTTCCGGGATCAGCCGCACCGTGTCGGCCGCAAAATCCTTGAGGTGCCGCAACGGCTCGCGGCCGATTTCGGCAACCGCCGCGCCATCGACGAAATTATCGACCTTGGCGAGTTTCAGGCGCTTTCCGGCAGTGAGGCTCTCGCGCAGGCTTGGCGCGCCGGCCGGCTCGCAGAAGACGAAGCGCGCTTCGCGGCCCTGATCGGCGAAATAGTGGGTGACGCCGGCGGCGAGCCCGCCGCCGCCGACTGGCAGCATGATGATGTCGGGCATGCGGACGCCCGGCATCTGGTCGGCGATCTCATAGGCGACGGTCGCCTGGCCCTCGATGATGTCCTTGTGATCGAAGGGCGGCACCATGTGGGCGCCGGAGCTTTCGGTGAATTCGAAGGCGGCGCGGTAGCAATCGTCGAAAAAGTCGCCGACCAGCCTGATCTCGACGAAATCGCCGCCGAACAGCCTGGTCTTGTCGATCTTCTGCTGCGGCGTCGTCACCGGCATGAACACGACGCCCTTCTTGCCGAAATGGCGGCAGACGAAAGCGAAGCCCTGCGCATGGTTGCCGGCGGAAGCGCAGACGAACAGTTCAGCCTCGTTGCCGGCGGCAAGCGTCTTGCGGAAGAAATTGAAGGCGCCACGGATCTTGTAGGAACGCACCGGCGACAGATCCTCACGCTTCAGCAGCACCCGCGCACCGGTCTTTTTCGACAGGTAGTCGTTCTCCTGCAGCGGCGTTTCCGGAAAGATCTGGCGGATCGCCGCGGCAGCGGTGGCGACGCGGGAAGAGAAACTGTTCATCGGAAAACCACCTCGCACCGCCTGTTGTCCGCGGACATCTATCATCGATCGGGCCGCGCACCGGCTGTTTGTTGCACGCCCTGTCGTCGTGCGGCCGATTCCGCCTATTGCATATCCGGGTCCGCGACGCCATTGTCCGGCCAGTCATGCCCCTCTGCAACGGGCATTCGCAGAATCCTTGCAAGCACTTGGAGGCGTTTGTTCATGCCTGTCGCTTCGGTCGGCCTGAAATCCATGTCCTTGCCGGAATTCGGCGAGCCGACGGTGATGCCGCTGGTTAAGCGCGCCACCCACGAAGCCCGCATCGCGGCGCTGACGGCATTGGGCGCCAAGGCCGGCCTCGATGCCTTCGCCATCTATGGCGATCGCGAACACGCGGCCAACGTCGCCTATCTCTCGGGCTACGATCCGCGTTTCGAGGAAACGCTGCTGGTCATCGTTCCCGGCAAGCAGCCAAGACTTCTCGTCGGCAATGAAGGCTGGGGCTATGCCGAACTCTGCGACGGACCTTACGAGCGCGTCCTCTACCAGACCTTCTCGCTGCCGGCGCAGCCGCGCGACCGCTCGGATGCGCTTCCCGACATCCTCGCCGATTGCGGCCTGATGCCCGGCCAGCGCATCGGCGCCATCGGCTGGAAGCCGTTCGGCGCGGGCGATGCCGGCCTTGGCGAGACGGCGCTCGACCTGCCCTCCTTCATCGCCGATACGCTGCGCGCGCTTGTCGGCGACAAGGGCGCGGTCGTGAACGCGGCCAACCTGCTGATGAACCCCACCGACGGGCTGCGCTCCATCAACGAGGCCGACCAACTGGCTGCGTTCGAGTTCGCCGCGACGTTCACCTCGCAGGGGTTGCGTAATGTCCTGCAAGGCATCGAGCCCGGCATGACCGAACTGCAGGCGGCCCGGCTGATGGGCATGAACGGGCTGCCGCATGGCTGCCATCCGATGCTATCGGCGGGCAAGCGCGCCGCCTATGGCCTGCCCAGCCCGCGCCTCGACGTCATCCGGCGTGGCGACCCGATCACCATGGCCTACGGCATCCAGGGTGCGCTCAATGCACGCGCCGGCTTCCTTGCCGAGGAAGCATCCGAACTTCCGCATGCCATCCGCGACTATGTCGAAAGACTGGTCGCGCCCTATTTCGCCGCTGTCGTCGACTGGTACGAAGCGATCGGCATCGGCACCACGGGAGGCACGCTGTGGAGGGCGGTGCATGACCGCATAGGCGATCCGTTCTTTGGTGTTTCACTCAATCCCGGCCATCTCGTCCATATCGACGAATGGATGCATTCGCCGGTGTTTTCCGGCTCCGACATCAGACTGCGATCCGGCATGGCGCTGCAGGTCGACGTCATTCCGGCGACCGGCAGCGCCTATTTCACCACCAATATCGAGGACGGCATCGCGCTCGCCGACGAGCCTCTGCGCGAGGAGATCGCGGCGCGCTATCCCGAGGCCTGGAGGCGCATCGAGGCGAGACGCGGTTTCATGGCGGATGTACTCGGCATCCACCTCAAGCCGGAGGTGTTGCCCTTCTCCAACATTCCGGCGTTTCTGCCGCCGTTTTGGCTTTCGCGCAACAGTGCGATGACTGTGACCGGGCGCTGACCACATTTCGGCTGGATGCGACTTAGTTCTGCCGCACTCTGGCTGTCCGGGATGTCGCGGGGGTAGGCAGGCCTTTTGGCCGGAGTTGGAATTTCTGAGTGCCTTTGAAGAATATCTTTGCCGTTGTCCTTATCTTGCTCGTCGCCGGCTGCGCCGGCACGCAAACCCAGGAACTGCTTGGCAGCGCCATCGTCGCGACGCCGGTGACTGAGATCGCCGGCAACCACAGCATCTTCATCGCCACGACGCGCAAGAAATCCGACGATCCCAACAAGGTCTTCGACGGCGAGCGCTCGGCCACGCTGAATTACGCCCGCGTCACCGTCACGGTGCCAGGCTCCCACCAGACCGGCCAGATCGAGCGCCGTTCGCGCGGCAAATCCGACGACCCGGCGAAATATTTCATGGCGTCCGAAGTCGTCGGGTACGACGCACAGCCGAAGTTCTCCAGCGCGCTCAATGCCGACATCGCGGCGCGCGGCGGCCGCGTCATGGTCTTCGTCCATGGTTACAACACCGGCTTCGATGATGCCGTCTACCGCTTGACCCAGATCGTCCACGATTCCGGCTATCCGGGCACGCCGGTGCTGTTTTCCTGGGCCTCCGGCGCCAAGACCACCGACTATGTCTATGACAAGGAAAGCGCCAGCGCGGCCCGCGACCAACTCGAAGTGACCTTGAGGATGCTGGAGCAGTCCGGAGCGCGGCGCATCGACATCGTCGCCCATTCGATGGGAACCTGGGTGACGATGGAAACTCTGCGCCAGATGGCCATCAGCGGCGACCGCGATCTCGGCGGCAAGCTCGGCGACGTGGTGCTGGCCTCGCCCGACATCGATGTCGATGTGTTTAAGAGCCAGATGCGACGCTACGGCAAGCCTGACAAGCCGTTCATCCTGCTGCTCTCCGACGACGATCGGGCGCTCAGGCTCTCCGGCCTGATTGCCGGCTCGCGGCCACGCGTCGGCGACTACAAGGATGCCGCCGATCTTGCCTCCTACGGCGTGACCGTGGTCGACCTTTCAAAGGTCAAGGGAAGCGATAGCTTCAACCACACCAAATTCGCCGACAATCCCGAACTGGTGAAGATGATCGGCCAGCGGCTGCGCGACGATGACGGTTTTGCCAGCGATCGCGACGTGACCGATCGCATCGGCCTGCTCGGGCAATAGACGAAATCCCACGATTTTGCCGTGCCTGTTCAGCATTGCAGACGTCTAGGCTCACTTTGAACTGGACCGCGCCGCCCTCTGGCTTTATCGGAATATCCAGCGACGTCATGCGTTTGACGTCCCCCTTTGCGGAGCCGGCGTGTGACCGTGCGTTCGAAGAGCTGCCTTGTCGTCGCATTCGCGCTCGCTGTCACTGGCTGCGCCGGCCAGAAAACCCATGATCTGCTCAACAAGACGACGATCACGGTGCCCGCTTCCGACATCGCTGCGACGCATGAGATCTTCGTTGCCACCACCCGGCAGAGGGCAACAAAGAACCCGCGACAGGTCTACGACGGCGACCGCTCGCTGACCACCAGCTTTGCCCGCGTCGACGTGACCGTTCCCAAAAGCCATCAGGTCGGCGCCATCGAGCGGGTTAAGGGATCCGCAAACAGCAATCCGGCCAAGGATTTCACTGCCAAGGACGTGACCTTCTATGAAGGCGCGCCGCAATTCGCCAAGGCGGTCGGTGCCGACATCGCCATGCGCGGCGACCGTGCATTGGTTTTCGTGCACGGCTTCAACAACGGCTTCGACGACGGCATCTACCGGCTGACGCAGATTGCCCACGACACGAAATATCCCGGCACGCCGGTGCTGTTTTCCTGGGCGTCAAGCGGCAAGACGACGGGCTATATCTACGACAAGGAAAGCGCCAACGCGGCGCGCGACGACCTCGAGGCGACGCTCAGGATGCTGGCCAAGACGCGGGTCAAGAGCATCGACATCATCGCTCACTCGATGGGAACCTGGGTGACGATGGAAGCGCTGCGGCAGCTCGCCATCTCCGGCGATCGCGATCTTGGCGGCAAGCTCGGCTATGTCATCCTGGCCTCACCGGACATCGATGTCGATGTGTTCAAGAAGCAGATGATCCGCTACGGCAAGCCGGACAAGCCGTTCGCCATCCTGCTCTCCGACGACGACCGCGCGCTCAAGCTGTCTTCCCTGATCTCTGGCGACAAGCCGCGCGTTGGCGATTACAGCAATGCCGCCGACCTTGCCAGCTATGGCGTGGTCGTGGCGGACCTGACCAAGACCAAGGGCGGCGACCGTTTGAACCATGCGAAATTCGCCGACAACCCGATCCTGGTGCAACTGCTCGGCGACCGGTTGCGCACACCGGCCGCCCTACGACCGGACGAGCCCGACGCGGCGCAGTTCAACAACATCGGGCAAGGCCTAGGCAAGGCCGTCGGCTCCGTCGCCGAGATCGTCATCACCACGCCGTTCAAGGTGCTGACCGTTGCCACTGGCGGGTGATCAGCCGAGCGCCGGCGCCTGATCTCAGACGAAAAGATCGACCTTCTGGAACGTCGTCACGTCGATCAGCCCGACGTCGGAAATCCTAAGTTCCGGAATGACGACCAGCGCCAGCAGCGAGTGCTGCATGTAGGCGTTGTTCAACGAACAGCCCATCTTGCGCATCGCTTCGGTCAGCTTCTCGGCCTTAGCAGCGACGATTTCCGCCCGCTCGTCCGACATCAGCCCGGCGATCGGCATTTCGACCAGCGCCAGTTCCTTGCCCTTGGAGAACAGCACGACGCCGCCGCCGACCTCGCCCAGTCGGTTCACGGCCAGGGCCATGTCCTGCTTGTTGGTGCCGACGACGATGATGTGGTGCGAATCGTGCGCCACGCTGGAGGCCATCGCGCAGTCGCCCATGTAGCCGAAGCCGGAGACGAAGGCGTTGGTGACGCCGCCTGTGCCCCGGTGGCGCTCGACCAGCGCGATCTGGCAGATATCGTTGCGGCGATCCATGGCGACCAGCCCGTCCTCGACCGGCAGGTCGGCCTCCAATGCCCGCGTCGGCGCCTGGTTCTCGATGACGCCGATGACGCGCACACGGACCTCGTTGGCGCCCTTGGGAGCCGCGATGTCGAAGTCGCCGGCCTTGAGTTTCTTGCCGAGCTTGACGGTGTTCTTGGCCGTCTTCGGGTAGTCGTAGGCCGGAATGTCGATTTCGAGCTTGCCGCCCTTGGCCAGCCTGACGCCACGCGCGTAGACCTCGTCTATGGTCATCGCCGAGAGATCCGAGACGATCAGCAGGTCGGCCAGCCGCCCCGGCGCGATCGAGCCGATCTCGCGCTCGAGTTTGAAGTGCTGGGCGGTGTTGAGCGTCGCCATCTGGATTGCCGTTACAGGCTTCAACCCTTGCTGGATGGCGTGGCGCACCACCCGGTCCATATGGCCTTCATGGACCAGCGTACCGGAGTGGCTGTCGTCAGTGCACAGGATGAAGTTGCGCGGATCGATGCCGCTCTCCGTCACCGCCTTGATCTGCGAGGCGACGTCATACCAGGCCGAGCCCAGCCGCAGCATCGCCTTCATACCCTGGCGCACGCGCGCAATGGCATCCTCGGCCCGCGTGCCCTCGTGGTCGTCTTCCGGCCCTCCGGCGACGTAGCCGTGGAACGGCAGGCCGAGATCGCGCGAGGCATAGTGTCCGCCAACCGTTTTCCCCGCTTTCACGGTCGCCGCGATTTCGCCAGACATGACCGGGTCGTTGGCGGCGACGCCGGGGAAATTCATCACTTCACCCAGCCCGATGATGTTTTCCCACGTCATCGCTTCGGCGACATCGGCGACCGTCAACTCGGCGCCGGCATGTTCCAGCCCTGGTGCCGAAGGCACGCAGGACGGCATCTGCACATGCACGTTGACCGGCATCGCGACGGCTTCGTCATGCATCAGCCGCACGCCGGGCAGGCCCAGCACATTGGCGATCTCGTGCGGATCGATGAACATAGAGGTGGTGCCGTGCGGAATGACGGCACGGCAGAACTCGGTGACCGTCACCATGCCGCTCTCGACATGCATGTGCGCGTCGCAGAGGCCGGGGACCAGATAACGCCCGCCGGCGTCGACCACCTTCGTGCCCTGGCCGATGGCATGGCTGGCGTTCGGCCCGCAATAGGCAAAGCGCCCGCCGGCAATGGCTATATCGGTGCCGGCGATGATCTCACCCGAATGGACGTTCACCCAGCGCCCGTTGCGGATGACGAGATCGGCGGGTTTGCGACCCATGGCGACATCGACCAGCTGCGTCGCCATCTCGGTCCAGGGTTTGGGTTTCGTCGCATGCGCCGACGGCTTCTTGGCCATGAAAGACTCCTGTTTGCCCGACTGTGCCAAGCCAGTGTGGTTTTGACCAGCATCAAACTGGGACCTGTTGCGCCATGACAAAGGCCGTTCGGCCTTTCACGAAGATTACTGCGCGCTGACGTCGACCGTGGCTTTCGCCCTTCCGGCCGAAATTTGTTCGGCGAGACGCCTGAGTTCGCCCTTGGCGAACCTCCCGCTGATCATGACCTCGCCGCCGAGGATGGGTTCGACCAGCCGCGGCGACATCACGACGCTGCCGCCGACGCTGAGGTCGATCGTCTTCCCGACATTCGCCTTGGTGAAAGCGGCGAATGCCCGTCCACTGTCCGGCGTCATCTTGAGATTGAGCGCCACTTGTCCTGGCGCCGCATCGGGTACGACCACGGCCTTGGCGATGGCCAGCGTCAATGGCTCGGCCATGGCGAGGCCGCAGGCTAGCAGCACGACGGCTGTTGCAGCGATCGTGCCAAACAGGACGCGCATCAGGATTTTTCTCCACAAACCGTTGATCTTGCACGGCGACGCTGCCGCGGCAATGCCGCTTGTCTCCGGTCTGGCGGCACCGGGCTTGCGAGCGGCATCGGCCAGAAATAAGATTCCGTTTTGTCGTAAACCGGGTTACCCTCCCGGCAAGGGCCTTTCTGAAACGCCATTTCGGGGAGTTCGATGTGCGTCGCCTGATGGTCGCAACTGCCGGTTTTCTCGCTGCCCTGGCCGTGCCGGCTTTCGCAGCCGACCCAACGGTCGACGTGCCGATGACCGCGCCCGGCTTCGACTGGACCGGCTACTACGCCGGCCTGCAGGCCGGATATGGCTGGGGCCAGTCCGATATCACGGGGACAGAGGGCGAGCCGTTTTCCGTCTCGCCTGACATCGACGGCGGTTTTGTCGGCGGCCATATCGCCGGCCTGTGGCAGTTCGACCAGGCAGTGATCGGCGCCGAGGCAGACCTCAACTATTCCTCGGTCGACGGCACGACCGAGGCGGAGCCGGGAAACACTTTCGGCACCGACGTCAAATGGTTCGGATCAATTAACGCCAAGGCTGGCTACGCAGTGGACCGGCTGCTCGTCTACGGCATCGGCGGCATCGCCTTCGCCGGCATCGAAACCTCGCAAGCGACAGCCACGGCGTTCGACAGCTCACGCACGAGTGTCGGCTGGGCAGTTGGTGCCGGCGTCGACTACGCGCTGACCGACAAGTTCGTCGTCGGCGCCCAGTATCGCTACTACGATTTCGGCTCGGAGCACTTTGACGCGTCCGGCGATTTCACCGACCGCGACCAGGATGTGAAGCTGAACACGGTCGGCATCAATTTGAGCTACAAGTTCTGAGCGTCACCAGCGGCCCGGCGCTACCCGGCCAACGGCCGCAGCTCGAGGAGCGCTCTTTGGTGGAAGGGCGGCCGACGCCCCCAGTTGGGCGGGGTAATGGGTTGGGCTGAGAAGCGCCGGCCTGGGCGGGTTTGATCCGCCGACTGTTATCATACCAGTACCTGCGGCGCGCATAATTCCGTGATCGCACCAGTATGTTCAAACTGCCCGGTCTGTTTTCCGCATTCAGCCGTGGCCAAGAACACAACTCGACGGCCTGCATCTGGCATCTGAAAAAGGCGGGCCTGCGGATGTGGCGGAATTGGTGGACGCAAGGGATTTTAGAACGCGGGCTAGGCCCTCCCGACGCCCCTCGCGGTCTTGCCTAGCCCTGTTTTCCGGGCTTTGCAGGCGCAACCTATGCCCGACATTTCTATCAATCCCTACCCCTTCCCTGCTCTTCCGGTGCCAATTGCGGGGCCAAATGAAAAGCCCGCCACCGAGGCAGCGGGGCGTTGGTGGCGCGGCATACCTCATCCGGCTGTACCTCATAGTGCCATCTTGCATTTTGCGTTCTTCCCTGCACTCCATCAGCAGCGGCCCGCTTCAGGGGAACGCTCAAAGCTGGTTGACCAGGGGAGAGGTTGACCAGGATTTGTTCAAGTGCCACGAGGGACGTACCTCGCGTTTCCGCCTTGAAGAGGCCCGCCGTCGTTAGCCAGGCGGGCCAAGACGAGAAGGAGAACGAACTTGGACACCTTATTGGCGCTTGCCGCTCTGGCCGTATCTCTGGTTGCACTTGGCATGTCCGTCTACTTCTGGAGGCGACAATTTCGCCCGATCGTAACGGCTGCGGTCAAAACTCACAGCGGCGGAAACGATGGGATTGCCTACAATCTCGTGGTGCTGAACTCTGGATCAATTCCCGCGAAAAATATCCGCCTGATCGTTCACGACCAGGCCGGCCTCAAAGCGGCGCTCGGAGTCGGTGCCAGTGAGGATGCCAAAATGCGGTGGCTGGCGTGTTTCACTCAGTCGACGGAAATTCCACTCCTCCAAAACGGCGATAAGACGACCTGCTCGTTTGGGATGACGCATAGCGATCCGCGGCAAAGTTTTTGGAAACCGCAAGCCCAGTTTTGGATCCGCATTGAATATGAAGGTTGGTTCGGCGCTAAGTACGACTCGGACCCACTTAACGTCTTGCAGATCGCCGACTCGGACAACTTTACCGGAGGGATGTGGGCACCGATGAGAAACCCGCCACCAGGGACAGCGGGAATCTCTCAAACTGGGTCGAAATTCAGATTCCGTCCACCGTCCGGCATTCCTCGGGCATCTCCCCAGCGTCCTGTTCGCCATCCTCGATCAACGCGGTACCATCGACCTTCATCGTGAGCCGCTGATCGGTTCCCAGGGTCCAGCCGAGTGATGTCTCGTCTGTCCTTGTCGTGCGGCTCGTCCAGCACGTCGCCGCCGTGCTCGTTTTCGGCTTCGCACTCGTCTTTGCTTGGGAACGTGGCGTGCTCCCGTGCCCAGCGCTTCTTGGGTCTTATTCCGTACTTCTCATGGAAAGCGCTGCTGATCGTCCCCACGGGCTTTCCCGTGACGTTGGATGGCGTTCGCAGGCGCCATGCTCGCAGTCGCTGTCCGGCTCATAGTCGCTGCATGGCGCTACGCGATCGATCGACTGAGAAAGCCGGCCGGAGAGGAAGCCGCCCTACCGTCGAGTTCCCCAAGGTGCGGTTCCACGACCTCAGACCCCCCATGCTTCCGCACTGATCGCCAGCGGGCTCGATGTGGTTGCAATCAGCCGTCGTCTAGGGCATGCGTCACCTGTGGTCACGCTGTCAGTCTACGCCCATCTGTTCACACGGTCGGACGAAGATGTTGCAGCGGCGATTGAAGCCGCGAAGAGAACGGGCGCAAAACAGTATTCCGGCCTTTCAGTGGCAATCCGGTGCCAAGCGGGCTTGAATGGCTGGACCTATGTACGCTTAAGTGCTTGTAATCGCGGCCTGCGGACGTGGCGGAATTGGTAGACGCAAGGGACTTAAAATCCCTCGATCTCTGATCGTACGGGTTCGATTCCCGTCGTCCGCACCACGTTGAAATCAAAACATAATCTGCATTCTATCGAATTGCTGGCTACCCTGACGAAACCGTATCTGGGTAGCCGTAGGGGTAGCCGCGCAACGAAAAAAAGCCCGCCACCGTGGCAGCGGGCCATTCTTCCATCTGGTGGAAATTTCAGGCCACGAAGGCGGCGATAACCGCTTCCCTCGTCATGGTCCTATGCCCCTCGGCCATGTCATAGCGGCGCAATAGCTCTGTCAGCGAGATCGTGCCGGCTCTCACGTAGCTGCCGCGTCCTGTCGGGATTAGCGCGCTCATCATGCCACCTCGCAGAGCGAAGAGAGGCACGCAACAAGATCGTCGCCATCTACATCAACGCCCACGCGTTGATGAGTGCGAATGATGCAGGCCGCCTTAGCCCTGACATCTTCGATGGTCTCGCAGGGATGGATCATTACTGCCGCTAGCGCCGCTCTGGCTTCCTCGAAGGCCTCGTCGGACTCGTTGAATGCCTCGACGTACCCGCTCGCCTTAACATAGGCTTCCTGCTGTCGAAGCGACGTCAACCCTTCGCTGCGTGCGGTTGCGATGTCAGCCATCCATCGATTGTATGCGGCGCGGTCCATCATGCTGGAAGCAAAAGACTCCTCAACGCGCCCCAGTTTGCGGGCGATCTCGGCTTCGAGTTCTGCGGACGAACCGAAGGGCTTAGGCCGATGTGACCAGATGGACCTAACCCCACCCGGTGCCGTCCACTTCGGAAAAAGTCTGTCACCCAGTGCTTCGGCAATGGCGGTTTCGCGTGCGTGGCAAGCGCTATATTGGTCTTCGGCCGACTGGCAGGCTAAGAGAGCATCTTGCAAGCTCGTAGTGATCGGCGACAGGCCTGGAGCGGCCGGCGCCGCTATAGAGCCCCCTATGGCCGGAATAGAGGCAATTGCGCCAAGCGCGGCGCGACGTGTGATCATGGTCATGTGCATTCCCTCTCATTGTTGAGGGAAGCCAAAGGCAACGCCTAGCGAATCGTGATCGGAATGATAAATCTATGGTCGGTCACTTCGAGGCCCTGCAAGGCTTCCGGTGGCAAGTGCCGGTCGGCAGTTAACGCTGTCGACCGGTGCGCCTACGATGTTCTCATTCGCTGAAATCGTCAAGCCGCTCCTTTCGGGGAGACCGCTTGCGCGCGCGCCTCGTTTGCGCAATTGTTGGCCGGGGAAATAAACGGGAGGGGTTTTACTGTGCCGCATAGGATGAAGACGTCGATACTTGCAGCAATTCTGATTGTCGCGTCGAGCGTATTTGCCGTAGCCGAACAGACCGATTCGTCGACATGTGAAATCCTAGCTGGACCGTCAGATGAAGCGGCTGCAGGTACTCGCAAATTTGTCAAAGCGCTTGAAGGGGCGAACTACGCATCTGCCCGGCCACAGTTGCATGGCAGGGAGCTTGAAGCTTTCGACGCCATGGTGGCAGCCAAAGATCAGGTACTCGGACCGTTGAAAGAATTCACAGAACGGTTCGAGGATTTTGCGTACCTCATGCGGCGATGCGCTCGTTAAAGGTGCCCTAGCGCGCGCGTTCTTGCTGGCCGCCATCCTACACCGGCGAAGCGTCCCGCGCGTCCTGGCGCCCGCCTGTGGCCGCGTTTGCCAGCGCATCCAAGCCCGCTCGGCCTCTTGCCTGTAACCGGCCGGCATGGGCTGCCAATCGGCCGGCGGGATTCGCATGGTCCACTTGGGATCACGAAAGCCCCAATGCTCGAGCCCGACCATCTGCGAGCCGTCAAACCAGACAGATACATTCAGCTTGGGAAAATGCAGCACCTTCGCCTGCCACCAAACCCGCTCGATCTCGTAGCCTGCGCCGTCGGCCCAGCGAGACCAGCCGCGGCGCGAATGCGTCCAGAGAAACGGCGTTGTTGGACAGGTCGAAATCACCGCAATGGTAGATGAACGTCGGGACGTCCAGGCTGGCGATGTACTCGGCTGCGCTGTGCAGGAATGAAAGGCTAGCGTAGCCGCGCGCCACCATCAGCGGCACGTCATAGAGCGCCGTGATCGGCTGCACGACGCCGGCAAGCGCGTCCTTTTCGAGCCAGACTTCGACGTAGGAACCGGCATCCGTCCACAACGACTTGCGGTAGAATCTGGCCGTGTCGTTGAGAGCCTGCTCGATGCTGTCGAACGTCCGTGGTTTCCGCTGCCAACGCGTGTTGTCCGCCAGCCAGTCGTAAGGCAGCATTCCCGACTTGCGCATCTGCACCAGGTCGGTTTGCACCTTGGTGTAACCGGCCTCGCTCTTGTCGACGATGCCGCGAACCGTGGCCTGGTAGAACACTTGGCGGACCGTCATGGGCCTCATCTCCCTGACGATCGTCCAAAGCCTTAACCGCCGATCCTCCATGTCAGCGCGAGTGGCGCGTTTCCGCTTTATCGGGCTAGCCTGATAAACATCGTGGTTGGCGATTTTGCCCGCCGAGAAGAGCACGTCTTCGAATATGTCGGCGAAGATATCGAGCACCGCGCTGCGTTCTTGCGAGCCCTCACCGTCTGCGGTATTCTGATACCCGTCGATTTGGTCCGCACCTGTCGATGTCCCCGATGCGCCTGCCGCCTGCCCAGCGGTGGGCGATCGTGTTTCAGGAGGTCGCATCGGCGCCTCCTGCCCTGATCTTGTTGGCCAGCGCAATCGCTTCGCATGCGCCTTGCGGGCCGACATCTGGAAAGCGTTCGCGGATCTCGACGACGGCAGCCCGAGGACGCTCGGACTTCGGCGTTTCGATCAGCCAGCGCGCTATCATCTGGGTTTGAAAATTTGGTTCGAGGTCCACTTGCGGCATCGTCATGGCGCCCATCCCATTGCCAGGACGAGGATTACGGCGATCGCGGCGGCGGAGAGGATGTAGGGAGCGGCGCGCGTCATGCTGCCACCTGGACGTATCGGCTCGCCAGATATCTGCACACGTCAGCGCGCGCGTATCGAACCGCCTTTGGCGACAATCTCATGAAATTCGGGCCGCCGCCGCGATGGCGTTGCTTTTTCACTGAAAGCGGGCTGATGCCCTGGATCGCCGCCAAGTCTTCGGAATCGAACACCGCCGGCAATTGGTCGTCGGCTGCGAGGCGTTCATAAAGATCGAGGCCGGAAAGACCTTGCGAGGTCCAGAATGCAATGCGGGCGGAAAATGCCTGTGCTGCTTGATTGTCCATGCGGTCCACCTTTGTGTTCAGGTGGAGCCCAATCTAACCACAAAGGCTCGCTTGGCTACAATAAAGCAGTCCGCGAAACCTATGCCTTGCGCGGACTATCGGACCGGCTGGAAGTCTGGATCGTTCGCATCCCGCCGGGCGTATGCGGCCGTTTTAAGCGTGGCGAACAAGTCAGGATTGTGCTTTTCGATGCTCTGAACCGCCCTCAGAGCCTCATAAAATGCAGTTCGGCCAATACCGAACTTCTTTTGTGCAACGGTCAATACCGCCTCTCGATTGTCGTCAAAGATGCAGCAATGCCTATGAACAAAATTGCGTAACTCATAGTTTGGCTTCTCTCTTGGCCGGTTTGGCTTACCCCGCTTAATAACCAGCTTCACACCAGTAAGAGAGTTCTGGGTGTTCGGGTCTATGTGCTCTGCCAGGAGAGCCAGAAAGGTTTTGCTTGGCGATCCTGACTGGAGCACCTTAGCGATGGCGCGCAAGCCGCCATCGCCGCTGTACCGCAGATCGTTGAAGCACATGAAGTCGGGATCGTCACTCATCGGCCGAGTTCCTTGACGTCCGCCGATGGCTTCTGCAGTACGTTCATTGCATCGGCAGTACGTTGGGCGCCGCGTCGGCCAAGGCTCTCTGCGCGGGCAACGTAGCGCCCTGTCATGGCCAGTGTTTTCCAGCCGAACGCCTCCCGTAACTCATGTGCCTCGGCGCCGCTCAGAGCAGCCCATGTGGCAGCCGTATGGCGCAATGCGTGGGGCGTGATGGCTTTGATCTTTGCCGCCTCGCAAACGCCGGTCAGGACTTCGCGGAGGCGCTTGTAGGAAACTGGCTGCGTTCCCTTCCTTCCCGAAAAGACATAGCCGACGCGGTGCGCTTGCTGATCGATAATGGTCGCACCATCGGTCGAGAGCGCGCGGGCAGATGCTCCAGTCTTGGTGTCGGGAAGGCGAACGACGAGGCGCGGCAAGTCGACCATGTCCCACGTCATCAATCGGCCTTCCGAGACGCGCCAGCCGGACACGGTGAGGAACCGGAGCAGATCGGCATGGGTACCGGTTACGTTGGCCAAGGCTTTGACAAACTTTGGGAGGTCCGTCTCGTCGAGCCATTCCTCCCGCGCCGTTTCCTTGTTCCTCCGAACACCCATGCACGGGTTATCCTTGCGCCAGCCAAGTTCCATTGCCCTGCCCATCATTACGGACAGCACCGCCAGCGATCGATTTGCATCGGTCGGGTTGCCGTGTTTCTTGGCATGGAAAGATCGCACCATCTCGGGCGTGATGTCGGCAACGCGTCGGCCTTTGAATGTCGGCAAGAGATTGCGCCTAATGCGACCGCGGTAGTCCTTGCGCGTCTCGGGCTTTTTCTTCTCGATGTGCGTCGTCTCAAAATCCTTGATGAGATCCTCGAATATCGGCTGCGCCTTTTTCGCTGCCCGAGCCGCTGCTGGATCGTCGCCCCGATCAATCGCCTGGAGCATGCTCTGAGCCTCGGCGCGCGCCTTCTCGGCCGGATAGGTCGCATGATCGCCGATGATGATCTTGCGACGCTTGCGGGCGCCGTCACGGCCGGGAAGTTCCTGAAAGACAAGGAAGGTCTTTGACGCCTTGCCGTCGGCCTTGCGGCGAAGCCTGAGAGCGAAGCCGGCGAGCTTGCTGTCGCGGATCACCAGTTCGTCGCGATTGCGTGGCAGAACAGCCGAATTGACGAAATTGTCGGAAAGAACTGGCATTGCCTTGTCTCCCTTGGGTAGCCGTGCGGGTAGCCGCAACGTGTCTACGCAAGGGAACGTATCGGAACATATAGGGACTGTAAACCCTCGGCTTTCCCTTTATTCACAAGGCATTTGAGTTGATATGGATACCCAAGGGTAGACGGCTAGAAAGAGACTTAAAATCCCTCGATCTCTGATCGTACGGGTTCGATTCCCGTCGTCCGCACCACACTTGGCTGCCGCGCCTCCAGGCAAAAGTCTCCCTCGGACGAACCAGGGACCGCAGCCGAACGATGCCGGCGCGCAGTGTCGCCAGCGGCTTGGCGAAAAGGCTTTTCGCGGCCTCTCCGGTGAGGCGAGCGCCCTTACTTGATATAAACAAGCACGTAGCGGTTCTTGTAGGGCTGGTAATACTTCGTCCCGCATTTCCAGACCACGGCGCCACCGCTGTAGGTGGTCTTCACACATCCTTTGGGCAGGGTCGTGATGTAGATGGTCGTCCTCTGGATCACGACCGTTTTTGCTTCCGCCGGGTTGACGAGGCGAAAGCCCAAAATGCCGTCAAAGCCGTCGCCGGCCACCGAAGAGATCGCGAGCAAACCACAAGTGGCGACCGCGCTATAGAACGAACTGCGACTGATCATAAGCTTTCCCCTTCCCTCTACTTGCCGCTCTGGCAGCCTACCAGCAACGCGCAAGACCTCAAAGGACTAAAAATCTCTTGATCTCTGATCGTGCGGGTTAGATTCCCGTTGTCCGCACCATGTTGAAATCAACGCTCAATGAAGAAGCCCGCCACGGTCAGGCAGCGGACCTTTCGTCGCGCCACTGCGATCAGGAATTCTTATCGCCATTTGGATTTGGTGCCGGTGCCTCTCGCACGTCTCGCGGTGGCGGATCGACATGTTTGGGCTCCGGCGATGCTTCCTCGTCGGGACGACGGAGTGTCTTCTTCGTATCAGGCTTCGGTGGCGGATCGTTGACTTTGCTTGGCATGTCCACTTCCTCCCATCCCACTGAAACCGGATCACCGCTCTCTTGTTCCGTGAGACGGTTAAAAGGCTCGCCGTGTGAGGCACGGCTGTACCTCATCCGGGTGTACCTCATAGAGCCATCTTGCATTCGGGGTTCGTCCCTCACACTCCGTCGGCAGCGGCGCGCTTCAACCTTTCGGTGGTAGCCCTTCATGCGGATGCGCTCTGGCTCTTGCATTAGCTCGAGCGCATGCTTCGGGTCAGCCAGCACAGCGCCTCCTCGAGCCCGGACTGGTTAGGCCCAGCGGCCACCGCTGCTAGTCCCCTAGCAAGTCGCTGGGCCGCCCCGGGAAGAATGCACTCCCGTCCGCGCTTCCTTAGGCGCGATCTCCTCGATCCTCACCTTGTCGCCGGTCTCCCTTGCCGCCGCCAGCGCTTTGGCCTGTCTTTGGTGGTCCACCACGGTCCGCCAATGCGGCTTATCGAGAACGCTCGGTTGCGGCCGGTTTGTGCTTCCACCTTTTGCTACTTCCTTCGTTCATATGGGTGTGTTCCTCTTATATTAGCAGTAGCATATATATCGTCGCCAGCCGGCGCCGCCCCAACCCGCCCCGCCGGTCAGGCCCAGCCGCCTAGCTGCCGGTCACAACTAGCAACCAGGCCGCTGGGCCGCCCCGCCCGGGTCGTGTCCCACCGCATAGTCGGCATGATCCAAACGGCAAAAATGCAGGCTCCGCGCCACTCGCTGAAATCGCCAGACACGTCCCGCACCAGTTTCCCAATGCATCGACTCGCGATCCGGGCCGACCTGTCGATCAGCGCCTGGACATCCAGCTTTGTGGAATTGCGGCACGGCGGCCATTAGCAGGGGAAAACGTCCGAACAGGCTTCTGTTGCAGGATAGCTAATATTAGGTTGGCTTCAGCCGGCTTGCCCCAACAAGAAGCCCCAAGCCGGCTAGGCTCGGCGGCCTCTCGTCACCCCGATCGGCTGTCGAGCCGCCTGAAGGCTGATGGCAGAACGAAAAGCCTCGCCGCTCCATTTGCGAAGCGGCGAGGCCCCCACCCACCCCAATGCCGGCCCCAACACCCGGCATTGCTGACAGTGCAAATCTGGTGCCAACCGCAAATGACCCATTATGGGACATCTGCGTGCATCAGTTTAGGCGGCCGTCGTCCAGGATTGGTCCGGCCGGAATCGCGCGTGGGCGCAGGCGTGGCACGGTTCTTGCTCCGACAGCTTTAGACATGCCGGGCGCAAGACGCTGTTCCACATCGACACCGGCGTGTGAGGTTGGGACAATGATGTCGCGCAAGCTTCTGTTCGGCCTTCCCGCAGTGTTCCTGGTCACGGCCCTGGGGGTAGCCCTCTTGTCGTCAGAGACCTCATGGGAATTTCTGACGGCGATCCAATCCGATTCGGTCTTTTGTTCAAGCGGTCCATCACGCGAGACCGTATCGGCGTCGGCTTCAACGTCACGGACTTTGCCGTCATGTGGATAGCACAGCCAAAATTCGGAAACGAACAGCCTCCTGCGGCGGCGTCTTACCGAGATTGGGTCACGGCACGTTTGGCTTTGATCACTCGGCTGGCATCGGCCTTTCGCGAATTCGTTGCACCACGCTACCGGCCGGAACTTCACTATATGCGCGGCCCCGGGCCGGCCTCCGCGCGCCGGGCGCGCGAACGCTGAATATCCACGGCCAACCGCCCTTGTTCGGCCATCGATCCGAGGCCAGCCTGGCGACAGGATGCAGGCGCCAGAAATCGATCAAACAGGAATCGGATTAAGCTTCAGATGCTGGATCAGGATGATGGTCTTGGCGTCGATGATACGGCCATCGGCAATGCCTGCCAGTGCCTCGTCGAGCGGCATTTCCAGCACTTCGATGTCCTCGCCCTCTTCCGGTGCGCCGCCGCCGGCCGAGATGCGGTCGGCAGGCGAATAGCGGGCGACGAAGAACCAGAGCCGTTCGGTGACGCTGCCCGGGCTCATATAGGGTGAAAACAGCCGTTGCACGTTCTGCAGCCGGTAGCCCAGCTCTTCCTCGGCCTCCTTGCGGATACAGGTTTCCGGATCGTTTTCGTCCAACAGGCCGGCACAGGCCTCGATCAGCGGCTCGCGATGGCCGGTGACGTAGGCGGGATAGCGGAACTGGCGCACCAGAAGCACGGTCGAGCGCGAGGGATCGTAAGGCAGGATCACCGCGCCGTCGCCGCGATCATAGGTCTGGCGGATCTGCGTTTCCCACTGTCCGTCACGCCGGCGATAGTCGAGGACGGTCTTTTTCAGGACAGCCCAGTCGTCCGAGAGGATTTCCTCCGAACGGATGCGAATGCGATCTTCCATCATGGTCTCCATGCTACCCAGTCGAGGCGTAGCCGCGAACCGGCATTTGCGCAATGCAGGCAATCGGTCCAAAAAGGCAGTGTCACCGTCTCGTGTCTGGCGCGCCTTCGATCCACTACCTAGATAGCGGTTTACCCCTCCTGGAGCCCTTTCCCATGACCGCATCGCTTTTTCAGCCAATCACCCTTGACGGCCTTACCTTCCCCAATCGCATCGCCGTCGCGCCGATGTGCCAGTATTCCGCCGAAGACGGCTCGGCCAGCGACTGGCACCTCTACCACTGGATGAACCTTGCCATGTCCGGCGCCGGCATGGTCATGGTCGAGATGACCGATGTCGAACGGCGCGGGCGTATCACGCATGGCTGCCTCGGCCTTTATTCCGAAGACAATGAGGCGGCCGCCCGCCGCACGCTGGATGCGGCCAGGCGCGTCGCGGCTCCCGGCACGAAGTTCGGCTCGCAGCTTGCCCATGCCGGCCGCAAGGCCTCCAACCGCAAGCCGTGGGAGGGCGGCGGGCCGCTGCAGCCAAACGAGGATCCCTGGCAGACGGTGTCGGCCTCGGCCATCGCCTACGACACAGGCTGGAACGTGCCGCGCGCGCTGGAGGATGAAGAAATCCTGCAGCTCATCGAAAGCTTCGCCGAGGCGGCAAGGCGTGCCGAACGCGCCGGCTTCGATTTCCTAGAACTGCACGCAGCACACGGCTATCTGATCTTCCAGTTCCTGTCGCCACTGTCCAACCAGCGTACGGACCGCTGGGGTGGCTCGCTGGAAAACCGCATGCGCCTTGCCGTCGAGATCGCCAAGGCAGTGCGGAAGGCAACGCCAAATTTGATGCTCGGCGCGCGGCTGTCGGTGAAGGACTGGGTCGATGGCGGCTTCGACATCGAGGATGCGATCGAAGTGGCAAAAGCCCTCAAGGATGTCGGCGTCGCCTATCTCTGCTGCTCGAGCGGCGGCAATTCACCGTTGCAGAAATTGCCCACCGGACCGGGCTACCAGGTGCATCTGGCGGAAGCCGTGCGCAAGGGCGCCGGCATTGCGACCCGCGCGGTTGGCCTGATCGACGACCCGAAGCAGGCCGAAGCGATCGTCGCCGAGGGCCGCGCCGACATAGTGGCGCTGGCGCGCGCCTTCCTGGCTGATCCGCGCTGGGGATGGCGTGCCGCGGCCACGTTCAGCGAGACAATCCACCCAGCGCCGCAGCTTGCCCGTTCGGTGACCACGATGCAGCACTGGATGAAGGCGGCGGGCTGATCGATCGGTTTTCCTGATCCCGGCGCGGCCCGCAGTTCTGGACAGTTTGCGACAGCTTGGCTTCAATTCTGTTCGCAAACTGTTACCTTGGGTGAGGCTGCGGCGGGCGCGGCCGGGCTTGGGAGGAAACCATGTCGTTCAGGGCATTCTTGCCGGTTGCAGCACTGACGGCTGTGGCCGGACTCTGGATAGGCGCGTCGACACCGGCCGGCGCGCAATATTGCGAGGGCACGGTGCACGGCCTGTCCGGCCGCTACAATCTGGCGACCGGCAGCGGCTTTCTCGCCGTGCGGACGCGGCCGAACTCGTCGTCGCGGATGATCGGCCAGTTGTTCAATGGCGACCACACCGAGATCTTCGACCGCCGCGGCAACTGGTATCAGGTCGAGATCGGCGGCAGGACCGGCTGGGCAAATGCACGCTGGTTGCGCAACGATTGCGGCTACTGAGACGCCCGTGCATGTCACCCAAAAGTGGATCCGGTTTTGGGAGCGACTTGCATCAAACAAAGACCTAAAGCGCGTCGCAAACGCGACGCGACTTTTGGGCGCAGGCTGAAGGACATGGTTGCAACCAAATTGGCTGCTTTGCGTTGCGGCCATGATGGACAACAAACCTTTTGAAGTGCCGGTCGTCGTCGAACTTGGCCACGTCGGCAAATATCGCCATATCCGCAGTGCCCAGGAAGCGGCGGAGTGCCTGATGACCGTGTGGCCGCTCAATCGCGGTCCGCGTCATCGCGATGCCCTCGACACTTGCCTCAAAGTGCTGGAAGGTTATCGTTCGACAGCGGATGCGCGCCGGGCACTGATTGAAGCCGCCAAAGAATCGGAAGTGCTGGTGCCCGACGACAGACTGCCCGACGACCGGCTGCATTGAGCAGAAGGACATTCAACTGGAGGTTTTGATGGCGAAGCTGACTTACAAGATCGTCGAGCATGACGGCGGCTGGGCCTACATGGTCGGAGCGACCTACTCGGAGACGTTTCCCACGCACAAGGACGCGCTGCGGGCCGCCGAGATCGCTTCGGCCGAGCAACAGGTCGCCGGGGCCACTGACGGCATCCAGTACGAGGACGCCGAAGGCAAATGGCATGAGGAACTGGCCGACGGCCGGGATCGCCCGCAGACAGAAGTCTCCGATTAAATTCTTGTGTCCTGGTTTCAGGAATTGGGCAGGCAGGGCGCCGACCGTAGACGTCCGGAGAGAAGACGCTCCGCGTCCGGCGGCTGCCCTGCGGCCTCTTTGAGGATGATCTTTTCCGAAAAGAGCTAGCCGCCTTTCGGGATAATCCTCCAACTATTTGCCGCAATACTGATCGTTCACGTTCCCTTGGGCATTCGCGTCGGGACCGGCCGTGTCGGAGGCACAAGGCCCGATCGGTCCGGTGCCCAGGGTGTTCAATCCTGAGCGGTCGCCGTTGATGCTTCCGGTGGTGGTGGTATCGACGCTTGTATGGTTTCCATTGCCGAACGGCCACCAGTCGTGCTTGTTGGAATAGGTGCTGTCCGACGACTGTGCCATCGCCGATGTGGCAAGACCAATCGTCAGAACGGATGCTGCGAGAAGTTTCGTGACCATTGAATTACTCCGTGTCTTTGCCGCCTTGGGTGCGACACGACTAAAACCCGGCAATCAGCCGGATGGTTCAGTGAAATTGTCGTGAGGCCGCGGTGATGTCCGAGCGGCGAACGCCCGGTTGGCGACGCGCTTGATGAAGGCCACAATCCGCTCCGGCGCGACGAATTGCGGCATGTGCCCCATGCCCTCGACCAATTCGAAATCGAGCCCGTCGATCCTGGACCTCATCGGCGCGCCTTGGGTGTGGAAGGTAGTGACGCGATCGGCATCGCCGAAGAGAATGCCGGCCGGCATGGCGATCTCGCCATAGCGCTTCTCGATGCGGCCAAGGTCACGCTCGATCGCCACGACATCGGAGGACATGGCATAGAAATGGGCCGGCCTGAGCCCGAGCCAGCCGCCTCCTCCGACCATGTAATCGCCGGGCAGGACCTGCGGCGCGAAGATGAACTCCATTGTCGGCCGCGCATATCTGAGGCTTGTCGGTATCGCCACCGTGTAGCTCATGATCCAGCGCCACAGGCGTGACGGAATATAGAGTGAGCCGAACTTTTCGCGCCCGCCGGCTTCCATATGGGTCAATGGCGCCAGGAGAGCGATGCCGGAAATCGCTTCGGGATGTTCCACCGCCAGGGTCAGCGCGATGGCACCACCCAGGGAATGACCGACCACCAGCGGCTTTTCCAGCCTGAGAGCTTCAATGAAGCGTCGCACGATCTCGCCCTGTTCGGGCAGCCGCCCCGTCGCCCCGCTCGCACGCACCGAATAGCCCGCGCCTGGTCGATCGAGCGCGATCAACCGGTAGCCCGCACCTAGCCGTCCGAACAGCGTGTGCCGGAAATGGTGGAGTTGCGCGCCAAGCCCGTGCAGGAAGACGATCGGCAGCCCCTCGCCCTGGTCGACATAGTGGATGCGGTTGCCGTCTAGCTCGATGAATTTTCCAACCGGCGGCACCAGCCTCTCGGCCTTGGCCGCGATCAACAGCGTCGCCAGTACCAGGCTTGCGATCCCCAGGACCGCCAGCAACAACAGCCCGGCTACCAGCCATGACAGAATCGACAGGAGCATTGTTCACCCGCACCAGAACCGGCTTGAGCTTAGCCGCATCCGGTGCCGCTGCAACCTTGCATCGAAGCCGGGCCTGGGTTCGATGGATATCTCGCATATCGGCACAAATTGTTCGCCGCCCAGCCGGCATTGCGGCTGCTGCCGCGCCGCGCTATCTGAGGCGACTGTCTTGCCGGAGCCTTCCATGCCCGAAATCGTAACCGCCGCCATGCTCGTCATCGGTGACGAGATCCTGTCCGGCCGCACCAAGGACAAGAACATCGGTCATCTCGCCGATATCATGACGGCGATCGGCATCGACCTGAAGGAAGTGCGCATCGTTCCGGACGAGGAAGACGAGATCGTCACGGCGGTGAATGCAGTGCGCGCACGCTACACCTATGTGTTCACCACCGGCGGCATTGGCCCGACGCATGACGACATCACGGCCGATTCCATTTCCAAGGCCTTCGGCGTGCCTTGCGAATACGATGCCAAGGCCTATGCCATGCTCGAGGCCAGCTATGCGGCGCGTGGCATCGAATACACCGAGGCCCGCAAACGCATGGCGCGAATGCCGCGTGGCGCCGATCTGATCGACAACCCGGTTTCCGTTGCGCCCGGCTTCCGCATAGGCAACGTCCATGTCATGGCCGGCGTCCCGTCGATCTTCCAGGCGATGCTCGACAATGTCGTGCCGACGCTGAAGGCCGGCACCCGGATGCTGTCGGCAAGCGTGCACTGCCCATTCGGCGAAGGCCTCATCGGCGGACCGCTGGGCGACATCCAGAAAGCGCATCCGGACACGATCATCGGCTCCTATCCGAAATATGGCGATGGCAAATTCTGGACCGAACTGGTCGTGCGCGCCCGCAGCCAGGAAGCACTGGATGCAGCACGTGCCGATGTCGAGGCAATGGTGGCCGGGTTCGCCAGCAATCCCGGCTGATCTGGTCCAGACCGGAACCAAGCGCGACGCTGCAACGTTTCCTTCGTGCAAGTTCGATCGCTTGTAAACTGAGGGGATTACCATGCGATTCAAGACCATCGTCGCCATTTTGCAAAACGAGCAGGACGCCGAGCGCGTGCTGGACTGCGCCGTTCCGCTCGCCAACCGGTTCCAGAGCCATCTGACTGGTATCCATGCCGAAACGCTTCCGGTGCCCTTCACCTCGGCCACCGGCTTTCCCGACACCGAGTTCCTGCAGGTTTCGGCCGACATGAACCGGGAGCGGGCCGAGAAGCTGCAGGCCATTTTCCTAAGGCATATCGAGAGCTCCGGACTTTCCTTCGAGTGGCGAAGCCTGGAGAGCTTTTCGGGCGACAGCGCGCTGACCGGCATTTCCAGCGTGCGCGCCGCCGATCTGATCATCGCCGCGCAGCGTGAGACGGGCGGCGACCCGAGCGCGGATGTCGATACGCTGGTCTATGATGCCGGGCGGCCGGTGCTGGTGGTGCCGCATGCCGGCCCGCTGGTCACCACCTTCAAGCATGTTCTGCTCGCCTGGAACGGCAGCAAGGAAGCGGCCCGCGCCGCCTTCGACGCGCTACCCTTCATCATCGAAGCCGAGAAAACCGACATATTGGTCATCGACCCACCCGACTCGCTCGACGAGAGCCCGGAGGCTGCCGGGGCCGAAATCGCGTCCGCGCTATCGCGCCACGGCGCCACCGTCAGCGTCTCGGTGCAGAGATCGGGCGGCAATTCGATCGACGACATCATCCAGACCAGAATCGCGGAGACCGGCGCCGATCTGCTGGTGCTCGGCGCCTACAGCCATTCCTGGCTGCGCCAGCTTCTGTTTGGCGGCGTGACCCGCACCGTGCTGCGCACAGCGCCGGTGGCGGCCTTCCTGTCGCGCTAAGTCCACAGCGATCGCTGGCCCCTGCCCTTGCCAAGGCCAAGGCTTTCCAGTTAATTCCGCGCGCATTCCCTTGTTTTCTTGCGCGCGATCCCCGCGTGCTGCGGAGTGCGCAACATGTCCCTTCCTGAAAAAGCCTTTCCGGTCTCCTGGGACCAGTTCCATCGTGACGCCCGCGCGCTTGCGTGGCGGCTTGCGGGTGCCAACAAGGGGCAATGGAAAGCGATCGTGTGCATCACGCGTGGCGGGCTGGTTCCGGCTGCCATCATCTCGCGCGAACTCGGCATCCGCGTCATCGAGACGGTCTGCGTCGCCTCCTATCACGACTACACCAGCCAGGGGCAGTTGCAGGTTCTCAAGGAGATCACCCCCGCCTTGCTGGCCGACGACGGCGCCGGCGTGCTGATCATCGACGACCTGACCGATACCGGCAAGACGGCGGGCATCGTGCGCGCAATAATGCCGAAGGCGCATTTCGCCACTGTCTACGCCAAGCCGAAAGGCCGGCCGCTGGTCGATACGTTCGTCACCGAAGTCAGCCAGGACACCTGGATCTATTTCCCGTGGGACATGGGCTTCACCTATCAGAAGCCGATCGCCGACGATCACGCCGGCTGATTCGCGACAGAGCGTTTTTATTAAATTTGTAGCCGCTACCGGGTACCATTTGCTTGCGGAATGGGCTCACAGGGTACGATTTCCTGTGAATTCGACCTTTGTTGGCGGAAATTGGCCAGTGCATCCAAAGTTTTTACTTTTATTGCTGACAATTGGCCGTAAGATTCGTGGGCGGCAAACGATTCTGGAGGCTGGGGCTAGCTTCTCCGATGTTGACAAGGCCAACGACGCACAACCATCTGGCTGAAAGGGTCCGGCGACTCTTCGGCACGGCGCCGTGCCGTCTGCAGGTTGCCGCCCTGCCCTGGCGGGATGGCGACAATGGCGTCGAGGTCATGCTGATCACCAGCCGCGATACGGGCCGCTGGGTGTTGCCCAAGGGCTGGCCGGAAGCCAGGGAACCACTCTGCGAGGCCGCGGCGCGCGAGGCCGGCGAGGAAGCCGGGCTACGCGGAACGGTGTCGCACCTTGAGGCCGGTCGCTATTTCTACGCCAAGGTGTTGGCTTCCGGTGAGGAAGTACCGTGCGAAGTCCTGGTGTTTCCGCTGCACGTCGACAAGATCGCCGATCGTTGGAAGGAAAAGAATTCGCGCACCCGCAAATGGGTCAGTTCCAAGGAAGCGGTGCGCATGGTCAACGAACCCGACCTTTGCCAGATCATCGCCTATTTCTGCGCCGATCCGCATAGATTTTCCTGATCGGCCGCGATCTCCGACTCCGGGAGTCCACTCCACACCAAGTACGCCCGCACGGTTTTCGATGCGGGGCCGTGAATGGTTTGCTAATCATTCACGCATAAGAATCGCTCGGTGGTCTGGCGTGTTATCGATGGTGAACCCTGTAGACCCACTTCCGGAAGATTCCGGCGAGCCCGAGCGCGAGCATCGTCCGCGCGTGCTCAAGGGCGGAACGATCATCACCGGGATTCAGAACTCGGAGGTCGGCTGCACGTTGCGCAATCAACACGAGAGCGGTGCCGAACTGAAGATACCGCTCGAGGCTCGGGTTCCCGATCGCTTTCTTCTCTACGTGCCGCTCGACGGCATCGCCTATCGGTGCGAGGTTCGCTGGCGCCGCAATGACCGCGTCGGGGTGCGGTTCACCGGCACCGAGCCAAAGCCGAAACTGCATTACGGCTGATCCCTCGGGATACAGCGGCGAAGTGATCGCCGCGCTGCAATTCTATCCCCGTTATCCACATATCTGCCACACAAGATGTTGGGGTCACAAAAGCTACGCAAACGAATCCTTGACGGCGCAAAACGAGTCGCCTTTTATAGGCCATGCGCTCCTGTTGAGAGTGCGACCGGAAAGTTCTGAGCCCGGTCTTTTTCCCGGATTATGTGCGTTTTTGCCCGCATTTCCGCCCGTTCACGAGGCCGGCGGAAGCGTTGGGGTTGTGGGGCCGTTGGGGACAATAGGGAGAATTGTCGGACTGGAATAAATTGTCTGTTAATACTATATTTAGTGTTTGCAGGTAGGTTCGACGCTAGATAGTGTGAATTTCCCTCGAGTGAGGGAATCGGAAAAAACATCAGTTTTGAGGGGCCCGCGGGGTTCGTCGGCGCGTTGGACAGGCACTTCGCAAGGAGTTTGACCAGCAGGGCCGGCGGAGACTGCGAAATGGAGAGCCGGCTGTTTTCGAACGCCGGCAGGCGGCGGACATGCGTGTTTCGCATTGGGGGCAGAAATCCCCAGACGAAAGCGCTATATATAGACAAAAGGGATCGGACCAATGCGCATCGAGCGGCGTTTCACCAAGCAAGGGCAATCGGCTTACGCGGAGATCGAATTCCGCAAGGCGCTTTCGGAGATCAAGAATCCGGATGGCTCGGTGGTGTTCCGTCTCGACAATATCGATGTGCCGGCGCAGTTCTCCCAGGTTGCCGCCGACATCCTGGCGCAGAAGTATTTCCGCAAGGCCGGTGTCCCCGCGCGGCTGAAGAAGATCGAAGATAACGACGTCCCCTCCTTCCTGTGGCGCTCCGTCGCCGATGAGGCCGAGCTTGCCAAGCTGCCGGAAGCCGAACGCTACGGCTCCGAGATCGACGCCCGCCAGGTCTTCGACCGGCTGGCCGGCACCTGGACCTACTGGGGATGGAAGGGCGGCTACTTCAAGGCGTCGGAGGAAGACGCGCGCGCCTTCCGCGACGAGCTTGCCTACATGCTGGCCACGCAGCGCGTGGCGCCGAACTCGCCGCAATGGTTCAACACCGGCCTGCACTGGGCCTATGGCATCGACGGCCCGAGCCAGGGACACTTCTATGTCGACCCGTTCACCGGCAAGCTGACCAAGTCGAAATCCTCCTATGAGCATCCGCAGCCGCATGCCTGCTTCATCCAGGGCGTGCAGGACGACCTCGTCAACGAGGGCGGCATCATGGACCTTTGGGTGCGTGAAGCGCGCCTGTTCAAATACGGCTCCGGCACCGGCTCCAACTTCTCGCTGCTGCGCGGCGAAGGCGAAAAGCTGTCCGGCGGCGGCCGCTCGTCCGGCCTGATGAGCTTCCTCAAGATCGGCGACCGCGCGGCGGGCGCCATCAAGTCGGGCGGCACGACGCGTCGCGCAGCCAAGATGGTCATTGTCGACGCCGACCATCCCGATATCGAGGAATTCATCGACTGGAAGGTCAATGAAGAGCAGAAGGTCGCCTCGCTGGTGACCGGCTCCAAGATCGTCAAGAAGCATCTCGAAGCGATCATGAAGGCCTGCGTCAACTGCGAAGGCAATGACGACGACTGTTTCGACCCGTCGATCAACACGGCGCTGAAGCGCGAGATCAAGGCGGCCAAGAAGTCCGCAGTGCCGGAGAACTACATCTACCGCGTCATCCAGTTCGCCAAGCAGGGCTACACGTCGATGTCGTTCAAGACCTACGACACCGATTGGGATTCCGATGCCTATCTCACCGTTTCGGGCCAGAATTCCAACAATTCGGTGTCGCTGAAGGACAATTTCCTGCGCGCTGTCGAGGACGATGCCGACTGGCACCTGACCGCCCGCAAGGACGGCAAGGTGTTGAAGACGCTGAAGGCGCGGGACCTGTGGGAAAAGATCGGCTACGCCGCCTGGGCGTCGGCCGATCCGGGCCTGCATTTCAACACGACGATGAACGACTGGCACACCTGCGCCTCCGCCGGTGCGATCCGGGCGTCCAACCCGTGCTCGGAATACATGTTCCTCGACGACACGGCCTGCAACCTGGCCTCGATCAACCTCCTGCCCTACCGCAATGCCGACGGCACGATCGACATCGCCGCCTATGAGCACACGGTGCGGCTGTGGACCATCGTTCTCGAAATCTCGGTCATGATGGCGCAGTTCCCGTCGAAGGAGATCGCCAAGCAGTCCTATGAATACCGCACGCTCGGCCTGGGCTACGCCAACATCGGCGGCCTGCTGATGACGTCGGGCATCCCTTACGACTCCGACGAGGGCCGCGCCATCTGCGCCGCACTCACCGCGATCATGACCGGCACGGCCTATGCCACCTCGGCCGAGATGGCCGCCGAACTCGGCGCCTTCGCCGACTACGACCGCAATGCGCAGAACATGCTGCGCGTCATGCGCAACCATCGCCGTGCCGCCTATGGCGAGAAGCAGGGCTATGAGAAGCTCGCCGTCAACCCGGTGCCGCTGGTCGCCTCCGACCTGAAGCAGCAGGACCTTGCGGTGCACGCCAAGGCCGCCTGGGACCGCGCCATCGAGCTCGGCGAGGAGCATGGCTATCGCAATGCGCAGGCAACCGTCATCGCGCCGACCGGCACGATCGGCCTGGTCATGGATTGCGACACCACCGGCATCGAGCCCGACTTCGCGCTGGTTAAGTTCAAGAAGCTGGCCGGCGGCGGCTATTTCAAGATCATCAACCGCGCCGTGCCGGAAGCGCTGCGCACGCTCGGCTACTCCGAAGCCCAGATCGGCGAGATGGAGGCCTATGCGGTCGGCCACGGCAATCTCAACCAGGCGCCCGCGATCAATCCCGGCTCGCTCAAGGCGAAGGGCTTCACCGACGACAAGATCGCGGCACTCAATGCAGCCTTGAAGTCGGCCTTCGACATCAAGTTCGTCTTCAACCAGTGGACGCTCGGCGCCGACTGGGTGAAGGAGACGTTTGGCTTCACCGACGAGCAGCTCAACGACTTCTCGTTCGAGATGCTGCCGGCGCTGGGCTTTTCCAGGAAGGACATCGAGGCCGCCAACATCCATGTCTGCGGTGCGATGACGCTGGAAGGCGCGCCTTTCCTCAAGGCCGAACACCTGGCTGTGTTCGACTGCGCCAGCCCGTGCGGCAAGATCGGCAAGCGCTCGCTGTCGATCAACAGCCACATCCAGATGATGGCGGCGGCGCAGCCTTTCATCTCCGGCGCCATCTCCAAGACCATCAACATGCCCAACGATGCGACGGTTGAAGACGCCAAGGGCGCCTACATGCTGTCGTGGAAGCTGGCGCTGAAGGCCAACGCGCTCTACCGCGACGGCTCGAAGCTGTCGCAGCCGCTCAACTCCTCGCTGCTCGCCGATGGCGAGGACGACGAGGACGAGGCGATCGAGCAGCTGATCGCCGCACCGGCGGCGGCGCGGGCCGCACAGATCACCGAGCGGATCGTCGAGCGCATCATCGAGCGCGTGTCGCGCGAGCAGGAAAAGCTGCCCGGCCGCCGCAAGGGCTATACGCAAAAGGCCAAGATCGGTGGTAACACCATCTTCCTGCGCACCGGCGAATATGACGACGGCCGTCTCGGCGAGATCTTCATCGACATGAACAAGGAAGGCGCGACCCTGCGTGGCCTTCTCAACAACTTCGCCATCGCCATCTCGCTCGGCCTGCAATATGGGGTGCCGCTCGACGAATATGTGCACGCCTTCACCTTCACCAAGTTCGAACCGGCCGGCATGGTGCAAGGCAATGATGCGATCAAGAGCGCGACGTCGATCCTCGACTATGTGTTCCGGGAACTCGCGATCTCCTATCTCGGCCGCAACGACCTCGCCCATGTCGACCAGTCGGACTTTTCCAACACCGCACTTGGCCGCGGCATCAGCGAAGGCAAGACCGATGCGGTCTCCAAGGGCCTGACCCGTGGCGCCTCGCCCGTGAAGCTGGTATCGCGGGTGAGCGGCAACGATCCGAAGGGCTTCGCGGCTCCCTCGGGCGCCCCTGCCCGCTCGGCGCCGACCGCCTTCTCCGGGTCCAACGTGCTGGCGCTGAAACCTGCCAGCGACGAAGCGGTCGCCTACAAGCGCGACTATGAGGAGCGGGCAAAGGAACTGGCCGAGGACATCGTTTTCGAGGAAGCGGCGGGTGCTGCTTCGGACACCACGGCGGCACTGTTCACCGACGCCGCGGCGAATGAAGCGGCCGAGGCAAAGAAACTCGCCAACGACCGCCGCGCCAAGTCACTGCTGCAGGGCTACACCGGCAATTCCTGTTCCGAGTGCCAGAACTTCACCATGGTGCGGAATGGGACTTGTGAGAAGTGCGACACGTGTGGTGCTACGAGCGGGTGCAGCTGAGCGACATCCGAGGCGCTAGTCTAAAACGCAACGTTATCGGCCCGGTCGTAAGATCGGGCCGAAATGTTTTAAGGGTAGCGATCAGGTGCGTCTTCCCTTCTCCCCTTGTGGGAGAACGTGGCCGAGCGAAGCTCGGTCGGATGAGGGGTACTGGGAGGATCACTGCTCCCAAGCCATAAGAGCTTAAATCATTCGATATTTTAACGCCTAGTTTCTTCCAGCACCCCTCATCCGTCTCGACGCTGCGCGCCGATCCACCTTCTCCCACAAGGGGAGAAGGGGAGAGTCGCGCCCGCTAGTCCTGGATCACACTCCCGGACCTTACGGCAATACCAGCAGCGTCTGCTCGTCGAACAGTGGTTCATCCTGACCGATGCGGACGAACAGCAGCTTGCGCGCGGCGCCCTTCGGTACCTCGAAATACTGGATGCCGTCGGGCATTTCGCCCCAGTCGCCACAGGGAGGGTCTGGGATCTCATGTGGATCGGCCTTCGCTTCCAGCTCCTTTGCGTAGGCGGCGTCGGGGCTGAATGTGTAGCGTTTGACGGAAGGAGCCGTGCCCGCCGGCGTGTAAGGCGCCAGCACACAGCGGGCGCTGACGGCCTTCTCGGTCTTTTCCAGGAACAGACGCTGCAATGCGGCTTCGGCGGTTTCGCCGGGCTTGATGTCATACAACTCGACAAGTGGGTCGGCCGCACCGCCATCGCTGTATTTGATGGCGAGAGCATTGCCGGCGAATTCGAAATGAATCTGGCGGAAGCCGAAATCGCAGCGCTGCACCCAGGCGGCAAGCCCGACAGTTTTGTCCGTCAGTTTTTCCCAGACGCATTTGTCGATTGGCGGGCGCGACGGAGCTGGCTCGTCCGCGCGTGCCACGGCGGATACCATCACGCATGCAAACAGGGCGCAGGCCCAGGCGGTCGATCTCATAGCGTTATTCATCGCTGCATCCTGTCAAAGTGAAGGCGTCCCATGCCGAGCCATTGGGATTGGCATTGGCGAAATCGGCCCATTCGGTAAAAGCGGCGCCGAAATCAGGCAGCAACAGCCCTTTCGGTGCCGGGGTCGCTTCGCTCGAATTCAACTGCTCGGCGCCGCCGCCGGTCAAGGCATAGACCTGCCCATCCCATATCCTGCACAGGCCACTACCATCCTGCAGACCCACTTCGCGGTCGTCGTCGGTGCAGGTGTGGCGGATGGTGCCGAGCGGAAACGAATTCTTGCCATTCGTCCAGGTGATGTCGGCCGGCAGGTTTTTGTCGGTGTTGGGCACGCTCAGCGAGAACACCTGCGCCGTCAGCGCCGCCGGCTCATTGTCCAGTGGCCGAAATTGCAGAACGGCGCCCGAGCGCGGCTCGCGGTAGGTGGCGTGGCTCAGCAAGCATTCCTTGGCGCTCGCTACCTGGATCGCGACGAACAGGCCCAGAAAAACAAAGGCCAGTTTGCGAATGATCACCAGATGTCTCCGGGAGAGCGTTGCGGAAGCCAAAAGCCTGTCCTCAGACCAGCCCGACCAGAAAGGCGGCGCCGCCGAGAAATCCTGCCGAACAAACCCACAGCAGCCAAAGCCCGCGCACCCGGCATTCGAGCACCGCCGAGCCAGGGTTGGCGGGATCGTAGTGCACGTCGACCTTGCTGCCCTCGACATAGCGACGCGCCTGAGCGCCGACGAGGCCGGGCAGCGAAGCCGTGACCGTGGCTCCGAAGGTTACGCGGTCGGCGCTGTAGCGCTGGCCGGCGACGCCATAGCTGTAGACGATGCGAGATTTGAAAACGGTGCGCCAGCGTTGATAGCTTGAATGGGTTCGCAGCGCCTGCAGACCCGAGGAATCAATGCGACCAGCGGCGACCGGCCATTTTGCCGCCTGCTCGGCAAGCGACTTCTGGGCAAAGCCCATGCGCAGCGCGAACAGGCCCATGAACAGCAGCAATGCCGCGGCACCGAGATTCTGAGGTTTGGGCAGATGCGGCTGGACCGCCTCGAGCACGCCGCCGATGGAAAACACCAGAACCGCCGTGCCGATCACCAACCCGGCCGAGAGCTGGAACATGAACTTGAAGGCGCCGTCCGGCATGGTGCGCTCGATCACGGCCTTGCTCGGGTCGGCTGGATTGTAGAAGACGGTCACCTCCGCGCCGCGGGGAAACTGCGCAAGGGTTTCGCGGACTTCGAAGTTCCCCAAATTCTCCTTCACGCTGTAGCGCGAGCTTTGAAATTTCCTGCCGCCGACTTTGTATTCGAAGGTGATGGCCGGGAAATTGCGCATCTCGGTGGTATCGCTGCTGTCCGAGCCAGCGCCCGAGCTTCTGACCTCACGCGCCTCGACGCGCGACGAGATGATCCTTCCCGGCGTCGGCAACCAGCGGCTGAGCGCCTGCACCTCTCGCCATTTCACGAAGGTGATGAGCGACAGCATGCCGGAGACCGCGCAGGCAAAACCGACAAGCAGAAATTTGAGCTCCAGCTCCACCCTGATCCCCCCGGAGTGCAGGAACCGGCACTAGACAGCACTGCGGCGGCAATGTCTCGCTTATTCGCAAAGTCGAGAGATGAGCGGCGGGGCGTAACGCTCGCCCGTCTCCTTCTCCCCTTTGTGGGAGAAGGGAAAAGATCCCTTCATGACGGCCTCACGGCCAGGAAGGTGTTCCACTCTTCGTTGTTGCGGCCGATGTTGAAGTCGTCCCTGATAAGGACCAGCCCGGCGCTTTCGATGCGGGCCGCGAAGTCGTCCCTGCGCCAGTAGACGGTATGATATTCGCCGCCCGTCTCGCCATCGCCATTGCGCATCGATACGAGGAAGGCGCCGCCCGGCCGCAGCGATCCGGCGATCTTGGCAAGAACCTGGTCGGTCTGGTCGCGAGGCACATGGATCAGGACGCACAGGGCCAAGACTGCGTCATAGGGGCCGCCGAGATCATCGGTGATGAGATCGAGCAGTTCACCGTGCTTGCCGCGCGCGGCCTGCAGTTCAAGAAACCGCTTTGTCGCGTCGGTGCGCCGAACCTTAGCGCCCAAGGTCTCCAGAAAGTCGGCATCGTAGCCCGCTCCCGACCCGACTTCCAGAATCCGGCCGCCTGTGCCGGCGATCGCCACAAGGCGCCTTAGCGCTGCCTGCTCTCTCGGGTTGGGAACATGCCGCACGATTGCATCATACTGTTCCGCATAATCCTCATAGGAGGAGATCGTTTGACGGCTCTTCGCCAGGGCCTCAGCGGATACGCTCATCTTTTCCTCCCGTTTGCACCAGTCAATGCACGCAAGTCAGCGGGGCACGCAAGTCAGCGGGGCACGCAAGTCAGCGAGTGCTGCCGGAAGAAGCGTGTCCGTCGAGCACGCCGATATCGCGCAGGAAATGATCCGACAGCGCACGCTGGTCGAGCAGGCCGCGCGTGCGGGGTCTGAACGGAGCGGTGAAGAGGTCGAGCACCGGACGACGAAGAGTGTTGTAGAGGGTCATTGCCGTGTCCTTTCGGGTTCGAGTTGATAACAAGAGTATGCCTGTTCGCGGCCTTGGCTTCCAATCGAACATCGCGTAGTATGCATCAGGAGGATTGATGCGTCATGAGTTGGGAGCTGCCGCCACTGGGCGCCATTCGCGTCTTTGAAGCCGCGGCGCGGCTGGGCAGTTTCACCAAGGCTGCCGAGGAACTCGGCATGACACAGTCGGCGGCCAGCTATCAGATCAAGGTGCTGGAAGAGCGCGCCGGAACGCCGCTTTTCATAAGAAAAACAAGGCAGATCGCCTTGACCGAAGCTGGACAGCAATTGGCGCCGCACGCAACGGGCGCATTCTCGGCCCTGGCCGACGCGTGGGTCGCCACAAAAGGTGGAGCGACTGGCGTGCTGTCCGTCACAACCTCGGAAACATTCGCATCGAACTGGCTGGCCGTGTGGCTTGGAACATTCCAGCTGATGCATCCCGATCTCGCCGTGAAGGTGAATACATCGTCCCGGCTGGTCGATTTCACGCGCGAGGACATGGATATCGGGATCAGAACCGGCACCGGAAAATGGCCCGGCCTGACAGCTCACTATTTGTTCAAGGCGGACTATACGCCAATGCTCAGCCCGAAACTGGCCGAGAGCGTGGGCGGCATTCGCCACCCCGAGGACCTCTACAAGGTGGCTCTATGCTGTGCCGACGATCCCTGGTGGAAAATCTGGTTCGAAACAGCCGGCGTACCCTTCGAGCCCGATCGCGTCATCGCCGGACCGAACCTGGGTTCGCAGGCTTACGATGCAATGGCGGCGCTGACCGATCAGGGCGCCGCGATCCTGACCCGCAACATCTACAGCGCTCTGCTGGCAAAGGGCCAGTTGATACAGCCATTTGAAGTGCTGGGATCAGATGGCGACGGCTATTGGCTGGTGCATCTGGAAAGCCGCCGCAACATACCGAAGATCAAAGTGTTCCGAGACTGGGTGCTGGCCCAGACGGCTGACATACGCGAGCGCGAACTACGCCGGGGCTGATGGGCTGGCTCAGTCGGCGTCGGCGACCGAAATCCGTCCGCCGGCCCAGGCGCGCCATTGCCGTTCGTCGCCGTGGAAGACGTTGAGGTCGATGCGGCCGGTGACACCGTGCGACAGGCCGGAGCCGGAATACTGCCAGAACAGCCATTTGCGGTCGGGGTAGACCTTCGACGGATGGCGCGCCACCGCGCGCAGCCAGAACGGATAATCGAGGAATTCGCCCCTGAGATTGTCGCGGTAGAAATCGGGCGCGGTGTAGATGATGGGCCGCTGGCCGTAGTGGCGCTCCAGCTTGTCCATGAACACCTGCATCTTTTCCAGCACCTTTTCGCGCGACGGCCGCCGCTTGCAGCTGGATTCGCCGTTCCATTCGACGTCGATCACCGGCGGCAGCGCGCCATCCATCTTCGGCACGTTGCGGATGAACCAGTCGGCCTGTTCGCCCGCGGTGCGGCACCAGTAGAAGAAGTGATAGGCGCCGCGCTTCAGGCCGGCGGCGTCCGCGTTGCGCCAGTTCTTCATGAACATCGGATCGAGATGGTCGCCGCCATCGGTCGCCTTGATGTAGGCGAAGTTTGCACCCTGCGCGCGCAGCTTTTCCCAATTGACGTTGCCTTGCCAGCGCGAGACGTCGACGCCGTGCACGGCAAGGTGCCGGGGCGAGGACCGGCCGAAATTGATCGGCTTGGCGTCGCGAAAGCCGTAACGGGTGACCGGCCCGGCCAGCATGGGCGGTGCCGCGCGGCTCAGCAGCCTGGGCGGCGCCACGAGCGCAGCCGGCTCGATCGGCGGCTCGGCGCTGTCCGGCAGTTCAGGCGCCGGAAACGACACCGTCTCTTCTTCCGCCAGGCCGAAGGGCCGAGTATTTTCGGCGGCAGCATTGTCGTCTGCCAGACCATTGTCGGGCAGACCATTGTCAGGAACGGGCGCCCTTTGGGCCCTCGGCGCACTCCTGGCCATCGCCTTTGGAGCCGCGGCGATCGGCGCGGGCGGTCGTATCACGGAACTGGTGGTTTCGTTCGACGGTTTCTGCAAATCCAGCGCGTCGACGCCGGCCGTCGAGGTACAGCCGGCAAGGCATAGCGATGCGATCAAAAAACTGATGGCGCCCGGAATCCGCATCTGGACCTGTACTCAAAACACAACAGACCGAGGGCAAAACGACAGCCGACGGACAAACCAGATCGAGTTATGAACGAGAAATTACCAATAAAGTTTGAATCAAGTTTTTTACGCGTGCGCCAGGCCGCGAAATCTGGCCCCCAGGGCAGTGATCGGCGGGGCAAGCGGGGTGGCAAGGCCGCTAGGATTTCCTGAAAACGCCGATCATCGGACCGAGATTCCAGTAGTCGTCGTTGCGGCCGATGGCCGACGCGAACAGGCTTGATATCGTGCCGTCGAGGAACAGCGCGTTGTCACAGCCGAGCGCATCGCGAAAAAGACGGGCGAAGGCATGGAAGGTCACCGTGCCGTTCGAAATGGCAAAGACGGCGACACCGTCCTTTCGCACGCCGACGCCGTCGCGGGTCTTGCGCGAGGTGCTGTCGGCCTGGAATTTCGGATGTAGCTTGCCGTCGATCACCAGCATCGGCCCGGATTGCGTCGCATAATCGAGCGGCGGCCGCTTTTTCAGAAAATCCCTGGTGGAGCGGACCGCGGCCCTGCCGTTGCTCATGTAGAAAATGCCGTTCGGCTGCAGGGAAAAATTGCCGCTTCCCGATCCCGTTTTCACCGATGCCATTTCCTTGCCGCGCTCAACATACAGACCGACCGGATCGAGGTTCGGGTGATACATGCCGGCGTTCATGGCAAACAACATGGCGCGGCTGGCCGCCTGCTGCGACGCATTGAGATTGTGCAACGATTGAAACGGCTTGCCCGCCGGATCTTTCCAGAACAGTTCAATCGAATACCGTTTCGGGTCGACCTCGCAGACGAGGTAGCTGGTCGCCTCAAAGGCGACGTCACGACATGGCGGCAGCGAAGCGACCCATTGGCCAAATCCCATGCCGAGCGCCGCCACCGACGGCAGCGCGCCCTTGGCGAGGGCCAGCAGCAGCGGCAGCGATTGCAGGAGGGTCAAGAAATTCATGCGCGTACCGGAATCGAAGTTCAGGAGGATCCGGTAGGGATATAGCCCGTTTCAAGCGATACTGTGAAAGTGCCCTAGGCAAGCCATCCCATCGCCACGCAAAGCAGCAGGACGACGCCCAGCAGGCCGCGATAAACGACGAACGGCCAGGCTGAAAAACGCTCCAGCACGCGCATCAGCCCCCATATGGCGAAGAAGGCGGAAACCGAGGCGACGACCAGTCCGACGATGAGAACCGACCAGCCATGCGCGTCGAGATGGACCTTGTGCAGCTCCCAAAGCTCCTTGAGGCCGGCGAGCGCAATCGCCGGCAGCCCGAGCAGGAACGAGAACCGCGCCGCCTCGGCCCGCTTGAAGCCGAGCCCGAGCGCGGCAGTCAGGGTCGAGCCGGAACGGGAGACGCCTGGAATCAGCGCGCCGATCTGGGCGACGCCGACGAGCAGCGCGTCGGTCAGCGATGCTTCGCCGACGGTGCGCCGGTGACTGGCAAAAATCTCGGCCAGCGCCAGCAGGATCGCCATCGCGATGCAGGCCCAACCGATCACCGTCAGGCTGCGCAGCGGCGAATTGCAGGCGTTGAGCACGCCCGACAGCGCCACGCCGGCGATGACGATCGGGATCGTCGCCAGCACGATCCACAGCGCCAGACGGAAATGCCGGTCGGAGAAATCGCGCCGCGTCAGGGCCTCGAGCGAACCAAACAGGATATCCCTGACATCGCTCCAGAAATAGCTGATCACCGCGGCCAAGGCCGCAAGCTGCATGGCGGCGGAGAAGGCGGAACCCGGATCCTGCCAGCCGAGCACGGCCGGCACGATGCGCATATGGGCGGTCGAGGAAATCGGCAGCAATTCGGTGATGCCTTGCACCACGCCGAGGAACGCCACCTTGGCGAATCCCAGGCCGACAAAGCCGGTGTCGACGCCTTGGGTGCAGATGTCTGCCATATCGAGCCTTTCTGTCGAACAATCGTTTGGGGCGATCCCCGCCGAGCCATAGTCTGGCGATCCCCGGAATCCAATTTACGGATTTGTAAGGCGCCGCTTGACAAGCCATGCCGTTATATTAGAATCCGCTAATCTTACACTGTAAGGCAAATGACGGAGGAGAGCCATGCAGACCGCCCTGTCAGAATTGCAGCCCCTGCCCGAACCGTACCCGCCTGGCATCGCGATCGAGGACGTCTCGCACGACCTCAGCCGTATTATCGAGCACGCCGAGGTGAATGCCTGGCTCGACCTCTATGCCGCCGCGCCTGCAGATTTCGCCGCAAGTCACGGCCTTTCGATAGCGGAAGAAGACGGCCTCGCCTGGACCAGTTGCACGACGATCCCGTTCATCCACTTCAACTGCGTGAAGAATTTCGGCGTCGACAGTCCAGCCACCGAAAGCCAGCTCGACGCGCTGCTGGCGCATTACCGCGCCGCCGGCATCTCGCGGCCCTGGTTCTATGTCAATCCGCACACCGAACCATCGCGCCTCAGATGCTGGCTCGAGGCGCGCGGTCTGCAGCGCCAGGGCGGCTGGGAACGGATTTATCGCGAGGCGGAACCGCTGTCATCCGAGCCGCTCTTCATGGCTGACGGGGTTTCAGTCGAACGTGTAACGAAGGCATCGGCAAGCGAATGGGCCGGCTTCATCGATAGCCGCTACCGGCTGCCAACCTCACCCTGGCTGATGGCTCTGGTCGACCGGAAGGGCTGGCATCACTACATGGCCAAGCGGGACGGCGCGGTGGTGGCAGTGCGCTCGCTGTTCATCGGCCCCGACGGCGCGGCCTGGAGCGGCATCGACGCGCCGGTGCCCGGCATCATGGCGCCGAGCTTCGATCTCGACGCGGTGCTTGGGGAAGCGCTGGTGCGCGACGGGATTGCGGCCGGCGCGAAATTGTTCGTCGCCGACATCGAGGCGCCGCACGACGAACGCGACGGCCCGGCCTATCGCAACTATGCGCGCCTGGGCTTCAGGATCGCCTATTTCCGCAGCCATTACAGTTATTTGCCGGCCAGCTCCAACTGACGGCACCTAACTAAGCAGCCATTGCTGGAAGCAGCTTTTGGCCACCATATGGGCCGGCGGCACTACGGGCTCGTCGACGGAAGGCCGGCGAACCCGTTCGAGCAGCATGCGCACCTGTTCGGGGCGCACACGATCGCGCTCCATCACAAGCAGGACCATCGGATCGCTCAAAAGCTCGTCCAGGGTGCTGATGCTGTCGTTCATCCGTCGTCTCCTCGAATGCCGTACCCGCGCCCCGTAAATAGGGAGACAATGATGGCCCGCCAATGACGCTTTGCCGGCTATCTCGTGTCTCTTTCGATTAAATTTTGGTCATGGTGAGCAACCGGTTCGCGCAAGCGAATTCATCGTGCCAGTGGCACGGTGAAAGGGCGGCGAACGCCGGGACGCTGCGCAGCAGCGGGGACCGGCCGATGCGCTTTAGCCTGGCGGCGGCGCGCCTTCATACTGCGGCAGTCCATCGTCAAGCATCACCCAGGGCTGCTTCGAGGCCGTGAAAATATGCATTTGCGGCTTGAAGGCCGTGGGATCGTCGAGCGAACCGGTGGTGATGCCGATGATGCCGGCGGAATCGCGCCGGGAAAACATCGTCGTGCCGCAGCTTGGGCAAAAGCCGCGTTTGAGGTCCGGCGAGGTGTTCACCGTCGCCAGCGGCCCCTCGATCGTCACATCGTCGATGCGAAACAGCACGCGTGCGTTGAAGGCGGCGCCAATCACCTTCTGGCACAGCCGGCAGTGGCAGATGCGTTCGTTGATGGGGGCTGCCTCAGTGTGATAGCGCACCGCCTTGCACAGGCATCCGCCCTGGTATCTTGCCATCGCCCTGATCCGTTGGTGGAGAGAACAAGCGGCAGGGTAATGGCGGGGCCGATTGGGTCAATTGAAAAGCTTTGATACAACTCCATCGATTATCGTGATGCGGTTGGCCTGACCATGACACTGGACATCGAAACCATCGGCATTGCGGATCTGTTCGGGCCGTCCTCGCCCGCCCGTGACCGCACCGACGCCAAGATCATGGCCGCAGCTTCGGGGATCGGCTTCATGGCTGTCCGGGACTTTCCCGGCGATGACTGGCTGACGCCGCAAAGAAGGGCGCAATTGCTGCGCGTCTTCGCGCTTCCCGACGCGGAGAAGCAGAAATTGCTGCGCTGGAATTTCGACCGTAGCAAAAAGAACGTCTATCGCGGCTGGTTCCCGCTGCAGCCGGCAGCCGTTTCCTACAAGGAAGGCATCGACATGGGACCGGACCTTGCCGAACCGGGTCTTGTCGACGCGGCTGATGCCTCGGTTTCCGACGATCCGTTGTGCGAGCCGACACCCTTACCGGCCGAAGATGCCCTGCCTGGCTGGCGCGCGGCGGCAGCGGATTACTACCGCGCGATGGAGACGGTGGGCAACGCGCTGATGCGTTCGATCGCCCGCGGACTTGGCCTGCCGGAAACAATCTTCGACGCCTGTTTCGAAGGCGGCATCTCGACGCTGCGGCTGATCCGTTACCCCTTGCGTGACGCCAGTGCCGGCGTCGACACCAGCGGACCGGAGTTTTCGGTGGTGCACAAGGGTGAGACGCGCACCATCATCGGCCGCGAGCATGCCGATTCCGGTTTTGTCACGTTGTTGGCGCAGGACGGCGTCGAGGGCTTGCAGGCAAAGAACCTAGCCGGCGAATGGATCGACGTGCCGCCGGCCAACGGCACGCTGGCGGTCAATTTTGGCCAGTTGCTGGAGCGCTGGACCGGCGAACGCGTCCGCGCAACGCGACACCGGGTGATCGCGCCGAAAACGGCGCGCTTCTCGATCCCGTTCTTCTACGAGCCACGCGTCGACGCGGAGATCGCGCCGCTGCCGCTGACCGGCACGGATATTTTCGAGCCGTTTCTCTACGGCGATTACCTTTGGGAAGCGGCGACGAATTTCGTCGAGATGAGTGGCATCAAGCATCTCAGGCAGCCGCGCCGCGCCAAAGCCTCATAAATAAAACCACTGGCCGCCTCGATCGAGACGGCCGGCGGGGAACGGCAGGCGGTTACTCCGTTTCGCTGACGACCTCGCCCGGTGAAGCAAGAAGCGCTGCAGTCGAAGCAAGAATGGCGAAAATCAAGGTTTTGGACATATCGATCTCCTCCTCGTCCCGACGGTGTCAAAGCGTTCTGGCGAGCTCTTCGAGCTGGTCGGTGCACTGGCCCCAGCCATCGTGGAAGCCCATTTTCTCGTGCTGCTCACGGTCGGCGACAGTCCAGTGCCGGACCCGTGCAATGTAGCGGGTCTTGCCATTGCCCTCGTCCTCGAAGGTCAGCACGCCGGTCATGAACGGCTTTTCCGATGGCTCCCATGCCTGGGTGTAGGCGTCGGTAAAGACGATCTTCTTGCCGGGAACAACTTCGAGGAAAACGCCGGGGTTGGGGAATTCATTGCCGTCTGGGCCGGCCATGACAACAAGGCTCGAGCCGCCGGTGCGCACATCCATTTCGGCGCGCGGCGTCGTCCACGGCTTTGGCGCGAACCACTGCGTCACCAGTTTCGGGTCTGTCCAGCAGCGATAGACGTTCTCGCGCGGCGCATCGATGATGCGGGCCAGAACCAGTTCGCGGTCGTTGGCGGGAGCGATGTCGAGCTTGGCAGTCATGATGGTGTCCTCGGTGTGCGTTTGATCTGGCTTCCGTCCCTAGGACGAACCGACGAAGCGCGAACCGACACCGCCCGCTAAAAATTCTGGGTCAGTGAAAAATTCGAGAGAATGCGTTTGCTGGATAGAGATCACGAACGAAGGAGGGTCAATGGCGCTTGGCTTGCACCAGATAGGCGTCGATCTCGGTCTCGCCGAGCCATTTTGCCGCTTCCAGCCGGTGCAGGCCTTCGACTAGGACATGGCGCTTGCCGTCATGACGGACCTGGATCGGCGTCTTCAGGCCGTTTTCCAGAATGTCCTCGGCCAGATGCCGGACTGTCTCGGGATGCAGCGTCTTCTTGCGCGCTGTCGGCACGTAGATATCGTCGACCTTGACCTTCTGGATTCTCAGCATGCCGCCTCCGGTGGCGGAAAACGCCGCCCTTTGTGGAGATAGTCTTTTTGGCCACAGGGGCCAAGGGGCGGCTAACGAATGCTGGCCCGATGGTTTCCATTTGACGCTCGACCGCCAGATCGCCGAAATGGCGCCTTTGAAACTTCAGGGCTTTATGATCAACCTTCCGACCGAATTCCCCGATTTCGGACTGACGCCGGAGCAGCGCCGCCACGCGGTGCGCGGCCACTATTATGAATGGCCGGGCATGGACGGCGAGCGCGGCGAGATCTGGTGTTACAGCGACCGGTTTTCCTATCGCGCCGGCGACACGCTGGCGTTGCATGTCAGTTCGACGGCTCCTGCATTCAACATGGCGATCGTCCGCGACGGCGGCAGCGAAACGAAAGTGTTCGAGAAATCGGGCATCGCGGCCCGCTGGCAGGACAGCCCCGACCAATGCTCGGCCGAGGGCTGCGGCTGGGAAGCCTCGTTTGAATTGCGCGTCGGGGCAGACTGGCCGTCCGGCGCCTATCGCTTGACGCTTGAAGCGGACGGCCGCGACGGCAAGCCGATCCATTGCCATCATCTCTTCATCGTCAGCCCGCAGCCCGGCAAGAAACCCGGCCGCGTGCTGCACGTGGCGGCCACGGGCACCTGGCTTGCCTACAACACCTGGGGCGGCTCCAATCACTATCAGGGCATAACCGGGCCGGACCGCAACCAGTATTCGCCCATCGTGTCGACGCAACGTCCGTGGTGCCGCGGTTTCGTCGTGCTGCCGAAAGATGCGCCGCGTGTACCGCTCGAAGTCGCCGTACCGCCAAAGACGGTGCCGCGCTATCCGCATATGGAATGGGCGCTCGCCACCGGTCATTCGAAGAAATACGCCTCGTCCGGCTGGGCGAGCTACGACAGCCATTTCTTCCGCTTTGCCGAACGGGCCGGCTATGGCGTCGACCTCGCCAGCCAGCACGATCTGCATGTCTCGCCCGAGATTCTCGACGGCTACGACTGCGCCGTCTTCGTCGGCCATGACGAATACTGGACCTGGGACATGCGCGATGCGGTCGATGCCTATGTCGAGCGCGGCGGCCATGCGGCGCGCTTTGCCGGCAATTTCATGTGGCAAACGCGGCTGGAGGACGAGGGCCGCCGGCAGGTCTGCTACAAATACCGCGCGCGTGCCGAAGATCCCGCCTATCTCCGCGACGGCGACGTGACCCGCGCCACCAATTCCTGGGAAGCGCCGGAAATCGGCCGGCCGGGTTCAGCGACCTTCGGGCTCAATGCGACCCGCGGCGTCTATGCCGGCTGGGGTGGCTGCGCGCCGCGCGGCGTGCGCGGCTTTCCGGTCTACCGGCCCGAGCACTGGGCCTTTGCCGGCACCGGCATCTATTATGGCGACCTGCTCGGCGCCGACAGCCATGTTTATGGCTATGAAGTCGATGGGCTCGACTTCGAGATACGCGGCGGCCTGCCCTACCCCACCGCGGCCAGCGGTGCGCCGGACGGGTTGCAGGTTCTCGCCGTCGGCATGGCATCGCAGGTCGAGGAAAGCGCAGATATCCCGATAGAAGATCAGTTCCTTACCGACGAGGATGGCCGCTTCACCGCCGAGACGCTGTTCGGCGAGGCGAGCGACGCCAATCTGGAAAAGGTCAAACGCGGCAACGGCATGATCGTCAATTTCCCGCGCGGCAAGGGCGAGGTGTTCCACGCCGGAAGCTGCGAATGGGTCGCCGGCCTGCTAAGACAAGACCCGATGGTCGAACGCGTCACCAGGAATGTCCTCGACCGCTATCTCGGCCGAAATAAGAGGGTTGAATGATCGCTGTGCAGTCCGTTGAAACCGACCGCCGACCGAACCTTTTCCATTTCACCCGGCTGCAACGGCCAATTGTGGACCGCGCCGATGGCATCTACCTATGGGACAAGAGCGGCCGACGCTACATCGATGGATCGAGCGGCGCGGTTAACGTCAATGTAGGTCATGGTAACCGCAACGTCATCGACGCGATGAAGCGGCAGCTGGATCGCGTCAGCTTCGCCTACATATTTCAATTTGAGAACGAACAGGCCATCGAGCTCGCGCGGGGGCTGGCCGATCGGCTGCCGAACGGGCTCGACCGCATCTATTTCGTATCGGGCGGCTCTGAGGCGATCGAGGCCTGCCTAAAGCTTGCGCGGCAATGGGCGGTAGCAACAGGTCAGGACAAACGCTGGAAAATCATCGGACGTATGCCCTCCTATCACGGTGTGACGATCGGCACGCTTGCCGTCACTGGCGACGACATACTCACCAAGACCTTCGACGCGATCGGTCGGCCGATGCCTTTGGTGCCGGCCCCGTTTGTCCACCGCGATCACGACAATCTGTCGACGGAACAAAGAGGCATCCGCTACGCCGATATGCTGGAGGAAAAGATCCTGGAGGAAGGGCCGGAAAGCGTGCTCGCCTTCGTCGTGGAACCGATCGGTGGTGCCGCGACCGCAGCGCTGGTCCCACCCAATAGCTATTTTCCGCGTATCCGCGAAATCTGCGACCGCTATGGGATCCTGTTGATCCACGACGAGGTAATGACCGGCATCGGACGCACCGGAAAATTTCTGGGCGGCGACCATTGGTCCTGCCGGCCGGATATCGTCGCGCTGTCGAAAGGTCTTTCATCTGGCTATGCCCCGCTTGGCGCACTTGCCGCGACACAGAGGATCGTCGGGCCGGTGGTGGAGACCGGCGGCTTCCTGCATGGCCACACATATGGCGGCAACCCGGTCGCTTGTGCAGCGGGCGTTGCGGTGCTTGGAGAGGTCGACCGCCTTGGCCTGGTCGAGAATTCAGCCATCATGGGCGAGTTGCTGAGAGGTGAATTCGAGGCCCTGACTCGGCGCTTTCCTTTCATTGCCGACGTGCGGGGCAAGGGGCTGTTCATGGGAGCCGAAATTTACGCGGACCCGCTGGCCAAGGAGCCATTGCCGCAGGGCCTCAACGCCAATTTGAGGCTCATCGATCTGGCGTTCGAGCGCGGATTGATCATCTATTCGCGGCGCGTGCGTGGCGGGCCAGTGAGCGACAATTTCATGGTCTGCCCGCCTCTGATTGTGACCAGCGATCAGATTGGTGAGATCATCGCGGTCCTTGGCGACTCGCTGCAGGCGCTGGCCTCCGAACTCGACCTGCCGGTCGAAAGCTGAGGGACAAAGATGGCGCCGCGCAAAGTCATCATCACCTGCGCCATAACAGGCTCGGTGCACACGCCGTCGATGTCGCCCTATCTGCCGGTGACGCCGGACCAGATCGCCACCGAGGCGATCGCGGCCGCCGAAGCCGGGGCCTCGATCCTGCACCTGCATGCCCGCGATCCCAGGGATGGGCGGCCAACCGCCGATCCGGACGTCTTCATGCAGTTCCTGCCGCGCATCAAGCAGGCGACCAACGCGGTGATCAACATCACCACCGGCGGCTCGTCGCTGATGACGCTGGACCAACGGCTGGCCGCCCCGTTGCGGGCCGAACCGGAAATGTGCTCGCTCAACATGGGCTCGATGAACTTCGCGCTGTTTCCCATGCTCGACAAGCCGAGGGAGTGGCAGCACGAATGGGAGCCGAAGCTGCTCGAAGCGACGCGCGACACCATCTTCAAGAACACCTTCGCCGACATGGAAGGCGTGCTTGAGATACTGGGGAAGGGCTGCGGCACGCGCTTCGAATTCGAATGCTACGATGTCGGCCACCTCTATTCGCTGGCCCATTTCCGCGACCGCGGACTGGTGTCGGGACCGATGTTCATCCAGTTCGTGCTGGGCATACTGGGCGGCATCGGCGCCGACCCGGACAATCTCGTCCACATGAAGCGGATCGCCGACAAGCTGTTCGGCGACAGCTATCAGTTCTCGGTGCTGGCCGCCGGCCGCAATCAGATGCCGCTGGTCTCGATCGCCGCGGCGATGGGTGGCAATGTCCGCGTCGGGCTGGAGGACAGCCTCTATGACGGCCGCCCGCTGGCGAAATCCAATGCCGATCAGGTGCTCCGTATCCGTGGCATTCTCGATGGGCTGTCGCTGGAGGTTGCCTCACCCACCGAAGCGCGCGACATGCTGGCGCTCAAAGGCGGCGACCGGGTGGCGTTCTAGGGGGTACTGGTGGTCTAGTAGCAAAGGGAGGGCGCTGATATGGAAAGGGTTCTCGTTTCAGCCTGTCTGCTCGGCAGCAAGGTTCGCTACAACGGCTCCTACCGGCTCAACGACCATCCCACTCTTGCGCGATGGCAGGCAGAAGGACGGATCGTGCAGATCTGCCCGGAGATTGCCGCAGGCTTCTCCACGCCACGTCCTCCGACAGAAATTCGAGGCACAGGCGACGGCAGTGCGGTGCTTCGAGGTCAAGGCCGAGTGGTCGAGCAAACAGGAAACGATGTGACCGCACTCTATCTCGAAGCCGGGAAGCTCGCACTCGATCTCGCCCGAGAAACAGGGTGCCGGTATGCGGTTCTTACCGACGGCAGCCCGTCCTGCGGCAGCAGTTTCATCTATGACGGGAGCTTTTCGGGCAACCGGATGGCTGGCCATGGCACGACCACCGCGCTGCTGGAAGCGAACGGCATCCGCGTCTTTTCGGAAGACGGCATTGACGAGCTTGATGACCTTCTGACCGGACCGGGCTCGGCCGGCGCCGCGGCCTGACCCATGCCAGAGAAGACCCAAGCCAGGACCACCGACACCGTTATCCGGCCCGGCCGCATCGAAGACGTCGACACCATCCACGCGGCGATCCTGAAACTCGGGACGCACATCGGTGCGCCGGAGGAGATCATCTCGACCGCAGACGACCTCAGAAGCTACGGCTTTGGCGAAAAACCCGCCTTTTCCACCCTGATTGCCGAAGTCGACGGCGAATTCGCCGGCCTGTGCCTGCATTTCCCGATCTTCTCGACCTGGATGGGGCGACCCGGCGTCTATGTGCAGGACCTCTATGTCGAGGACCGGTTTCGTGGCCGCAAGATCGGCGAGTTGCTGCTGCGGCACGTCGCGGCACAGTGCCGAAAAGAAGGCGGCGTCTATCTGCGGCTATCCGTCGACACCGACAATGAGGGCGCAAAGGCGTTTTATGAAAGGCTGGGCATCGCCTGGTCGAGCTACGAGCAGACGCAGAAGATCATCGGCGATGCCTTTTTTGCCTTTGCCGACGCGCCGCAGAATGGGGAACAGGAATGAAAGCCTTCTATGCAGAGGAACAGAAGCGCCACGACCCCAAGGCCTTTCTTTCGAGCGGTGCCGCGAAGCCCAATCCGGAAATGCCCGAACGGGTCGAAAGATTGTTAGCCGGCGCCATATCTGCCGGCTATGCGATCGAGCGCCCGAGAAACCATGGACTCGGCCCGGTCGCGGCATTGCACACGCCGGAATATCTCGACTTTCTCGAGCACATTTTCGAGCGCTGGCAGCGCATCGAGGGCGCTTCTGCCGAAGTGATCCCCAACATCCACCCGATCGCGCGGTCAGGCAGCTATCCGGCCTCGGCGGTCGGCCAGGCCGGCTATCACATGGCCGACACCGCTTGCCCGATCTCGGGCGAGACATGGCAAAGCGCGCTGTGGAGCGCGTGGAGTGCGGTCGAGGCAGCCGAGACAGTGATGGCTGGCGCGCCGGCCGCCTATGCGCTGTGCCGGCCGCCCGGCCACCATGCCTTTGCCGATGTCGCCGGCGGGTTCTGCTTCATCAACAATTCGGCCGTTGCAGCTCAGGTTCTGCGCAAACAGGCGGCGCGGGTGGCGATCCTCGATGTCGACCTGCACCACGGCAATGGCACGCAAGGCATCTTCTATGCGCGGCCGGATGTGCTCACCGTGTCGCTGCATGCCGATCCGGTGCGCTTCTATCCGTTCTTCTGGGGCCATGCCGACGAGCGCGGCGAAGGCCCGGGCCTCGGCTACAATCTCAACCTGCCGCTGCCGCGCAAATCCGCCGACGCGGCGTTTCTCGAAGCGCTCGGCGTGGCGTTCCAGCGTATCCGCGCCTTTTCGCCAGACGCGCTGGTCGTGGCGCTCGGCCTCGACGCGTTCGAGGGCGATCCGTTCGGCGGGCTTTCGGTGACGACACCGGGCTTCTCGCGCATTGGCGAGGCCATCGCCAAGCTCGGCCTGCCGACCGTCATCGTCCAGGAAGGCGGCTATCTCTGCGACGAACTCGGCGACAACCTGACGGCCTTCCTCACCGGTTTCGGTGGCAAGAAGTCATGATTTCAAGCTGGCGTCAGGTTCGCTGCTGCCTGAGCATGGCGATGACCCGGTGCACGCTCTCCAGCGTCTCGTCGATTTCGGCTGCCGTGTTGTAATGCGCGATACCGATGCGCACCACGCCATGCTCGGCCGGAATGCCGAGCTGATGGACGATCTCCCAAGCGTAGTTGTGGCCGGACCACAGGAAGATGTTTTCGGCGTTCATCTGCCGAACGATCGTCTCCGGCACGATGCCGTCGACGGTGAATGACACCGTCGGCACGCGCTCGGCGAGCCGCTTCGGATCGGTGATGCCATGGATAGTCAGGCCCGAAATGTCCGACAGGCCATCGATCAGCCTTTGCGCCAACGGGTTTTCGTAGGCGATCGATACCTCGAACGCTTTGGCGATCTTCTGCCTTCGCGACCCACCCCCGCCCGCTGCGGCACCCAGTCCTGAGAAATAGTCGACCGCGGCCGTGAGGCCCGCCATCAGTTCGATCTGCGGCGTGCCGATTTCGAACCGCTCCGGTAGGCCATCCGAAGAACAGCGGCATTTGTAGGGTTTCAGGCCATCGATGACATCGCGCCGGCCCCACAATATGCCCATGTGCGGACCGAAGAATTTGTAGGCCGAGCAGATCAGGAAATCGCAGCCGAGGTCCCTGACGTCGATCAGGCCATGCGGCGCAAACTGCACGGCGTCGACATAGACCAGGGCGCCGGCATTCCTGGCGATGGCGGTCAACGCCTTCACCCGGTTGATCGAGCCGGTCAGGTTGCTGGCGTAGTTCAGCGCGACAAGCCGGGTCTTCTCCGAAAGCAGACCCCCGAGCGTCGCCTCTTCGACCTGCCAGCTCGTTTCGTCGAACGGCAGCCAGCGCACCACCAGGCCAAGGTCTTCGGCCAGTTGCAGCCAGGGCGAGACATTGCCCTCGTGATCCATACGGGTGAGGATGATCTCGTCGCCGGGCTTCATCGTGCGGCCGAGCGTGCGCGACATGTGATAGGTCAGCGTCGTCATGTTGGCGCCGATAATGATTTCCTCAGGGGTTTCCGCACCGAGGAAATCGGCCATCGCCTGATGCGCCTCGTCGACGACGGCCTGCGCTGCGACAGTCGTTTCGAAATAGCCGCCAAGGTTGGCGTTGGTGGTCAAAAGGCAGCGCGACACGGCATCGGCGACTGCCTGTGGCACCTGCGTGCCGGCGGGGTTGTCGAGATAGATGCGCCGCCGCCCCTTGTCGGTCAGGGAGAGGGCCGGAAACCTTCCACGCACTGCCTCGATCGGAAAATCCACCATTGTCTCCACCCGTCCGTCATTCCCGGATAATTCTGCCCCCTATCAAGGATAGGGATTGCCGACGCGCTGATGGATCGCATCCACCGCCTTCTGCATCTCTTCTGTCCAGACGACATCGACCGAGGACAACGCCATATCGAGCTGCGCAAGGGTGGTCGCGCCGACGATGTTCGAGGTGACGAAGGGCCGGCTCGAGACATAGGCATTGGCAAACAGCGCCGGTTCCAGGCCAAAGGAACGCGCCAGCTCATTGTATTCGAGCTGTGCCTCGGCCGCGTTGGGTGTCTCGTAGCGCTGGCCACGATTGAAGAGCTGGGTGCGCGACCCCTCAGGGCGGGCGCCATGGTCATATTTGCCCGTCAGGTAGCCCTGTGCCAGCGGCGAATAGGGAAGCAGCGACACCTGTTCGCGTTCGCAGACCTCGGCAAGGTTCACCTCGAAGGTGCGGTTGACGAGATTGTAGGCGTTCTGGATCGACGCGACGCGGGGACCGATGCCTTTGTCAGCGTCCGCCAGGAACCGCATCACGCCCCACGAACTTTCGTTCGACAGGCCGAAATGGCGGATCTTGCCGACCTTCACCAGTTCGTCGAACACGGCAAGCGTCTCGGCGATCGGCGTTTCGTCGGTTGGTGCGCCGGCAGAATCGGCGCGGCGCGGTACGGCGCCGACGCGCGTCGGGTTGGCGCCCCAGGGAATGTCCCGTTCCGGCCAGTGGATCTGGTAGAGGTCGAGATAGTCGGTGCCGAGCTTGGTCAGCGATTTGTCGATGGCATCAAAGATATCGGCGCGCACCAGTTGCGACGGCCTGTCGCCGCGGAACCAGCCATTGGCGGTGCGGCCGACGACTTTGGAGGCCAGGATCACCTTGTCGCGGTTGCCGTTTGCCTTCATCCAGCTGCCGATGATCTTCTCGGTCCGCCCTTGCGTCTCCGCCTTGGGCGGGATCGGGTAGAGCTCGGCGGTGTCGATGAAATTGACGCCGCGCGAAAAGGCGAGATCCATCTGGGCGTGGCCATCGGCCTCGGTGTTCTGCTGACCCCAGGTCATGGTGCCGAGGCAGATCTGGGTAACAAGAAGATCGGTCCGACCGAGACGGCGTTTGTGCATGGAAATCTGCTCCGGAGGGAAAGCTCGCGTGAGGGCGTGGGAAGGAAGCCGCATCTATAGGGAAAGCAGAGGCGCTCTCCAAGCCTCGCCAGGCTGACTTTTGGGTGAACCAGCCGCGTTTAGCGGCGAGCGCCGGCCAGCGCGCGGCGCTTGGCCTCGTCGATCAGCATATTGGCCACCTGCATGCGGATCATGGCGCGCTGGCGCAGATGCGGGGCGACACGGTCCGGATGGTTGGCGAAGGCGAAGCTGCGGCGCATGCGGCCAAAATCGGCGACCTGCTTGGGCTGATTGAGACCAAGTTCGACGGCAATGGATTCCGGATCGATCGGCGGCAGCCTTTCCTCCGGCTTCAGCTCTTCGCCGGCGAGAGCCAGTCTGGCATGCTCGAGCAAGGCGGCGAATTCGGTCGCCAGATCGGCGCCGGCCTCGCGATATTCGGTGGAAAAGCTGCTGCCCGAAACCTTGATGCGGCCAGAATGGAGTTCATCGGCCACCGAGAGATAGTCGAACGGGATGGATGGACGAGCGCCGGACTCTTCGCCCTCAATCCCGTCGCCCTCAATCACGTCGCCCTTGTCTGAAGCGACAAAGAGGTCGTCGAGCAACGAAGCGAAATCCCGCTTGGCGCCAGTAGCGATGTCAGCCTCCCCCTTGCTCGACTATCCAAGCGTCAGACCATAGAACCGGCTCGTTAAAAATGCATGCCACCGATGTTAACGAATTTAGCCGTTGCATGGACCTCGGCTCGGGCATCTGCCATCCCAAGACAAAAGCCGGACCGCACTTTCATGCAGTCCGGAATTCGCCAGGAGTGGCGAGGAAAAGCCGACCATGTGCCGGCGTTCAGCCTACGGTGCGTGTCGGGGAAAAGTTTCACCCGCTCGCAAAACCTTGCTCGGAATAATCACCAGGACATGGCAGGCATGCAAATGCTGCACTGCACAATTGTCACGATTCAGCTATATTAGGAGTCGTGGAGGAATCAACCAGGAGCCTGAACCATGGGTTTCTTCACTGAAATGTTCGCCCGGCCGAGGCCGCAGGAACATCTGAGATACCGCTCGGCGCTCGCACTGCTTCATTCGATGAGCAATGCCGACCGCGCCGACATCGGCATCAAGCCCGCCGATTTTCCGCGCATCGCCCGCGAAATGTCCATTCGCTAAATACATACGCCGCGAGATGTCCCGGACCCGTCCAGGACATCTCGAAAACCTCAAGTCCTCAGCGTGCGCCGAGGAACGTCGCCTTGCCCAATGGCACACCATTGTGGCGAAGGATGTCGTAAGCGGTGGTGAGGTGGAAATAGAAGTTGGGCATGGCCACATGCAGCAGATACTGCAGGCCAGGCATCGAGCGTTCGCGGCCGCCAAGCTTCAACTCGATCACCTTGTCGTCCGAACCGTCGAAATCGGCGGCTGAAAAGGTCGCCAGCAGGTCCAGGGTCTTGGTGATGCGCGCCTGGATATCGGCAAAACTCGCCTCGTTGTCCTCGTAACTCGGCACTTCGCGACCGGCGAGCCGCGACGGCGCACCCTTGGCATGGTCGGTGGCGATCTGCACCTGCCTGGTCAGCGCAAACATGTCGGGCGCTAGCCTGGAGGTCAGAAACACCTGCGGGTCAATCTTGCGCTCAAGCGCATTCTGTTCGGCTGCCGCCAGTATTGTGGAAAGGGCTTTCAGCCTCTCCGAAAACACAGGCACGGAGGCCTCATACATCGATATCGTCACGTCAAAATCTCCTTGTCCGGCCGGAACGCCAGCGGACGGACGTAGCGCCTTCAGGCGCGATTCTTCAAGCACCACCAGCGCCGCGTCACCACGTTGCCGCAATCGCCATAGTAGAATCTCCCTATCGAGCGGAGACTCCCGATGAGACGCGCCCTTTTTGCAGCGACTGCCTTTCTCTCCCTTGCCACAGCAGGTCAAACGGCACTGGCCGCCGACGATACACCCGAAGCGCCGTATGTCGATGATCGATCAAGCGCCGACGCCGTCGTCCGCTCACTTTACAGCGCCATCAATCGGCATGAATTCGCTCGCGCTTGGGGTTATTTCGGCGATACAAAGCCAGCAAAGGACTTCGACAGTTTCGTCAAAGGCTATGACGGTACCGACAAGGTCGAGGTCGAGACCGGTCCGATTTCAGACGAGGGTGCTGCCGGCAGCATTTTCTACAACGTCCCTGTCGCCATTCGCGCCACCGACAAAACCGGCGGCGAAAAGGTCTTTGCCGGCTGCTATACTCTGCGCCAGGTCAATGCCCAGATCCAGGCGGCGCCGCCCTTCGATCCCATCCACATCGAAAAAGGTGCGCTGAAACCATCCACCGCCGATTTCGAGGAGGCGCTGCCGCCAAGCTGTGGCGACGGGCCGCCGCCTCCGAAGAAGGACACGGCACTGGAGCAGGCCAAGAAGGCCTTCCTGGCGACCTATGGCGACCAGTGCGACAAGCAGTTCCTGGCCGATGAACCAACCGTCTTCTCGATCAAATACAAGGACAAGGATGCAGCGGCAGGCGATCCCGACAAGGAGACACGGCTGTTCCACTTTTCCTGCTCGGCCGCTGCCTACAATGAAAGCTCGATCTACTACATCACCGACGAGGTGTCGGGCGTGCAGCAGTTGCAGTTCGCCGAACCCAAGATGGACATCCGCTACGAGAACAACGACAGCGACGGCAAATTGCTGGGCATGAGCATCGTCGGCTTCCAGACGACCGGCTGGGCGGTCAATTCCGACTATGACGAGCAGGCCCACACGATCACCACCTTCAACAAGTGGCGCGGCGTCGGCGATGCATCGGACTCGGGAACCTATCTGTTCCGCAATGGCAGTTTCTCGCTGGTCCAGTTCGACGTCGACGCATCCTATGACGGCGAGGAGAATCCGCAGACAGTTGTCGACTACAACACCGCGCCCTGAGCGTTGGACCGGCTCCCGCAACTGCGATCAAGGCGCCTTCGACAGCATCCAGTTGAGCGTGCCGCGCCAGTCGGTCATGCGGATCGGCGTGCCGTGGGTGCCGGTCTCGAAACGAACGAAGCGGGTCGGATAGGGATAGGCTTTCGATTTGGCGATGATGGCGCGGAAGAAGGCTTCCTGCTTTTCCACCGGGAAAACCACGTCATGGCTGCCCTGGCCGAAGAAGACCGGGACATGACGCCGGAAGGCCGGGCTTGAGAAAAAACTCTCGTCCCACAGCGAGCCGAGCAACAGCAGCCCGCTGATGCGGCGGCCCGTGTCGTTGCGGGCGGCAAGCTTCCAGCACAATGCGCCGCCCATTGAACCGCAAGCGACGAAGATCTTTGCACCGGGCGACTGTTCGGCGTAGTGATCGATCAACGCCGCCACCTGTGCGGCGCCCTTGTCGCCGAAATCGGGAAAGTCGGGGCTGAGATAGAGGCCGCCATTGCCGGCCATCAGGTTCTTGAGCCGGTTGAAATTGCCGCCGAAGGTGAAGTCGTCGACGCCTTGCTTGCGGCTGCCGCCCTGCCCATGCAGGTAAAGCACGATGATGCCGGCGCCCTCAGTCTTGCCGACGGCAACGTGCCTGACATCGCCGGCATCGGTCTTCAGCAGCAGATCCTGCTGTACCTTGCGCACGCTGGTGTCGGTGTATTGGGCGTGCACCCGGCGCTCGGGCACCTCATCGCGCTGGTTGATGTCGCGCAGCTCATGGTAGTCGAGTACCGTGTAGGCGCCGTTGGTGTCGGACGACAGCGCGGCCGGATAGGCGAAGAGATCGTCCTTGAAGGGTTTTAGCGACAGCGACTGACTTTGAGCGGCCGCCGACAACAGGGCTGTCGCGGTTACAAAGACATAGAAAAATCGGAAGCGGAAAGACATGCCAGCAGGCATGCGTTTTTCAGCTTCGGTTTGTCAATCCTGCAGTACGCCGCCGGCACCTTCCAGCGCTTCGCGGGTGTCGACGTCGACGGACGCGCCTGCGCCGATCTCGACATCGATGACATCGAGCCCTTCGGCCTCGACCAGATGGCGTGCACCGGTGTCGCCTTCCAGATGGCCGATCGCCGGAAACAGCGAGCGCGGCAAAAGCACCGGGTTGCCGCGCTTGCCGTCATGCGAGGCGCGGACCACCGAATTGCCGCCCGCCTTGCGGAATGCATCGATCAACCTGTCGAGGTCATCAGACGAGACACCCGGCATGTCGCCGAGAACGATCATCACACCGGCGGAGTTTTCGGGCAGATAGGCAATGCCGGCCTTCAGCGAGGTGGACAGGCCGTCGGCGAAATCGGGATTGTCGGCGAAAGCCACATCCAGCCCCGCCAACGCCGCACGCACCCGCTCGCGCTGGTGGCCGGTGACGACAATCGTGCCCGACGCCTTCGAGCCGAGCGCGCGCTCGGCAGTGCGGCGCACCAGTGGCTTGCCGTCGAACAGCGCCAGGAGCTTGTTCGGCCCGCCCATGCGGCTCGACCGGCCAGCCGCCAGAAGCACGATGCCGACCTTGAGCTTGTTTTTGGGCGGCAGCGGTTCACGCGGCTGCGGCCGGGTCGGGATTTCCATCAACAGCCCGCCGACGCCCATGCCGGCGATATCCTTGGCGGTCACGTCAAGGCCAGCGATCAACCGATCCAGCACCCAGTCGAAGCCATTTTCCTTGGGGCTGCGGGCGCAGCCGGGTGCACCGATGACACGCTTGCCGCCGAGCGTTCCGAGCACCAGCAGATTGCCGGGATCGACCGGCATGCCCGCGCGGATAACAGTACCACCCGCCCTCTCGATCGCCGCCGGAATGACATCGGCGAAATCGCTCATCGCGGAGGCGCCGAAGATCACCACCATGTCGTTGTCGCGCACCAGCAAGGCCGCGGCCTCCGCCACCGGAGCGATCTCGTGCGGGGTGCGGCGCTCCGCCGTCAGCCTGCCGCCGGTGCGCGCCAGCCGCGCTTCGGTGACGCGTAGCGTCTTGTCGAGCACGCTCGGCTTGATGCCCGGCAGGACGGTCTGGATGACGCCGACACGCACAGCCTGATAGGCGTTGACGGCAAAGACCTCGCCACCAGCGCAGATTTTCGTGACCGCATCGACCAGCGCGGAGCTGACCGCGAAAGGAATGATCTTTACCGTCGCGACCATCTGGCCCTTCTCGACCGGCGCATGCTGCGCCAACGTTGCGATGGTGATGGCGGGATCGACGGCGTTGATGGCGTCGATGACAGCGGCATTGACGGTGAAGATACCGGCTGACCCGGCGTGGAGATTGACCCGCCCGGTCGCGGCCGGCCGCGCGTCGATGCCGCGAAAGGCCATGCTTTCGGCTATTTCCTGCGCGGCGGCGTCCTCACTGAGATCGTCAGCGGCCAGCACGGCCGCAACAACCTCCGAAATGCCGGCGCCTCGCAGCAAGGCCACGTCTTCGGCGTTCAGCCTGTGCGCCTTGCGAAAGCGCCGTTCGCCAGCCGTGGTGGCATGCGCCAGCACCGCACCTTCGGCCGCTTCGATCGGAATCGGGCCGAATTTCACGCTGCCGCGCCTTTCACTTCCAGACCGCGCGAGCGGAAGGCATGGACGACCTGCGCCAGCACCGCGACCGCGATCTCGGCAGGGCTGGCGGCACCGATGTCGAGCCCGATCGGCGCGTGAATGCGGGCGATCTGGTCGGCGCTCGCGCCCAGCGCCAGCAAGCGTTCGACGCGCTTGGCGTGGGTCTTTCGGCTGCCAAGCGCGCCGACATAGAAGCAGTTGGCGTCGAGCGCTGCCTTCAGCGCAAAATCATCGACCTTCGGATCATGGGTGACGGCGGCAAGTGCGGTGTAGCTGTCGAGCGGCTGGCGCTTCAGCACATCCTCAGGCCATTCGGCATGCAGGGCGACATCGGGAAAGCGGTCCGGCGTGGCAAAGGCCGTGCGGGGATCGATGATCTCCAGGGGATAGCCTGCGATCCTGGCCATCGGCGCCAGCGCCTGGCTGATGTGCACGGCGCCGACGACAACCAGCCGCGGCTGCGGCAGATGCGCGTTGAGAAAGAAGGTCCGTCCCTCGGCCTCGACCGAACCGGAATTGCCTGATCGAAACGCCCTGGCGATCGCAGATCCGAGATCGCCGGCAACCTGATCGCCTTCGCGCACGACACGGTCGCGGCCGTCACCGAGATCGGTGACGAGGATCGCCGCGCGGCGGGCGCGGCGTTCGGCGTTCAACATCTTGAGCGCATACGGGTCCATAAAGGTCAGCCCAATCTTTCAACATAGACCTTGATGCGGCCGCCGCAGGACAGGCCGACCTGCCAGGCGGTTTCGTCGGCAACACCAAACTCAAGCATCCTGGCCTTGCCTGTGTCGATCACATCGATCGCTTCGGTAACCACAGCGCCTTCGACGCAGCCGCCAGAGACGGAGCCGTGGAAATTGCCGTCGGCGTCGATGACCAGATGACTGCCGACTGGACGCGGCGCCGAGCCCCAGGTCTCGACAACCGTGGCAATGGCGATATCCTTGCCGTCCTTCATCCAGCCTTCCGCGATGATCAGCGGATCGCGGGCCTCATCGAGATAGGTGCTGTTATCCATGATCGCTTCTCTCAGAGTCTGTTTTTCCCGAGGCAGTATATGGTTATGCGGCGCGCCTCGTGCCAGCGTCCAGCCATCGGCGCGGATCGACAGACTGCGCCGATTTCTTGTCCAGCGAGGCACAGAGATCGGCGAGCGCATCGAGATTGTGCACCGAGCGGAATTCGTCGACATGCGGCAGCATCGCCTTGACACCGCGGGCGCGCGCCTGGAAGCCGTCGAAGCGCAGCAACGGGTTGAGCCAGATCAGCCGCCGGCAGGATTTGTGTAGCCGCTCCATTTCCTCCGACAGGCCGGCGACATCGTCGCGCTCCAGCCCGTCGGTGATCAAAAGCACCACCGCCCCCTGCCCCAGCACACGGCGCGACCACAGCCGGTTGAATTCGGCCAGCGTATCGCCGATGCGCGTGCCGCCCGACCAGTCCTTCACCGCCACCGAACAGTCGGCCAGTGCGGCATCCGGATCGCGGTGGCGCATCTGTCGGGTCAGGTTGGTCAGCCGGGTGCCGAAGACGAACGTGTGGACTCGGCGGCGCTTTTCGGTCAGCGCATGCAGGAAGTGCAGGAAGATGCGCGTGTATTGGCTCATCGAGCCGGAAATGTCGGCCAGCACCACCAGCGGCGGGTGAACCTCGCGCGGTGAGCGGAATTTCGGCAGGATCAGTTCGCCGCCGGTGCGAGCGGCCGAACGCATCATGGCGCGGGGATCAATGCGGCGGCCATGCGCATCGGCCTTGAAGCGCCGGGTACGCACCATGTCGAAGGGCAACCGCAACTGGGCGATCGCCTTTCTGGCGTCCGCCATCTCGGCTGCGTTCATCTGGGCAAAGTCCTTGCCGCGCAGCACCTCGTTGCCGGAGAAGGTGAAGCGGGCGTCGACCTCGATTTCGGGGATTTCCTGCACCGGCTGGTTCTTCTGATGACCCTCGAACATCGCCTGGCTGACGCGGTTTTCGGCGGCGCGCGGCTTCTGCTTTTCCCTGGTGTCGGGCGCCACCGGCGAGAACATCGCCAGCATCTTCTCAATCAGTTCGCGCGACTTCCAGAACAGCCGGAAAGCTTCGTCGAAGATGGCGTGGTCCTCGTGGCGGGACACCAGCACGGCATGCAGCGTCCAGTAGAAATCGTCGCGCGAACCGATGCCGGCGACCAGCACTGCCTCGATGGCATCCTTGACCGACGCCGGCCCGACCCGCATGCCGGCCTTGCGCAAAGTGCGGGCGAAATAGACGATGTTGTCGGCAATCCGCCCGTCCGCTGTCGCCTCTTTCGGCTCGGGGCGCGGCATCGCCTACTCCGCCGCCGAAAGCTCGGCCTTCACCTCGTTGAGGATGCGCCGGCCTTCGCCCTGTTCGATACGGGCAATGTCGTCCTGGTATTTCAACAGCACGCCGATGGTGTCGGATACGGTTTCGGGATCGAGCGCCACCTTGTCGAGCTCCGTCAGCGCGCCGGCCCAGTCGATGGTTTCGGCGACGCCCGGCACCTTGAATAACTCGATCTGGCGCAGCTTCTGGATGAAGGAGACCACCTCGGCCGAAAGCCGCTGGTTGGCCTGCGGCACCTTTCGGCGCACGATCTCCAGCTCGCGCTCGGCATTGGGATAGTCGACCCAGTGATAGAGGCAGCGCCGCTTCAGCGCGTCGTGGATCTCGCGGGTGCGGTTGGTGGTGATGATGACGATCGGCGGTTCTTCCGCCTTGATCGTGCCGAGTTCAGGCACCGTCACCTGGAAATCGGACAGGATTTCGAGCAGGAACGCCTCGAAGGCCTCGTCGGTGCGGTCGAGTTCGTCGATCAGGAACACCGGCGCGGCGCCCGCTTTCCCCGTCAGCGCATCGAGCACCGGGCGGCGGATCAGATATTTTTCGGAGAAGACATTGCGCTCCATGTCGGAGCGATCGACCTTGCCGGCCGCCTCCTCCATGCGGATCTCGATCATCTGCGCGGCGTAATTCCACTCATAGACGGCAGACGAGACATCAAGGCCTTCATAGCACTGCAAGCGGATCAACCGGCGGCCAAGCGCCTGCGCCAGCACCTTGGCGATCTCGGTCTTGCCGACACCAGCCTCACCCTCGAGGAACAGCGGCCGCTTCATGCGCAGCGACAGGAACAGCACGGTTGCCAGCGACCGGTCGGCCACATAGTCCGCGCCGGTCAGCAGATCGAGCGTCTCGTCGATCGTCCGCGGCACGGCGCGCGGTTTCAGCTCGTTCATTCTGTCTCCGTGAACGCCGCCGCCCCGCTGTCCAGAACATGGTAGCCGCGGGCGTGATAGATCAGCGGCCGCAAATTATCGCCCATTCGCAGACCTGTCACCTTGCCAAAAAGCACACGATGCGTGGCCAGGTCCTTGGTGTCGATCAGCTCGCAGTCGAACACCGCGAGCGCGCCCTTCAGCGTCGGCGCGCCAGTGGAGATCACGTCCCACTCGCCGAGCGCGAAACGTTCCTCGACCGGCAGGCCGGTGATGCCGGAAAAGCCGATCGAGAGCGGCTCCTGATGCGAAGCCAGCGTGTTCAGGGCAAATCTGCCGTTTTTCACGAACGGCTCATTCTTGGGGTTTTCACGGTTGAGGCAGACGAGAATCGTCGGCGGCGTGTCCGACACCGAACAGGCCGCGATCACCGTCGCGCCGCGCTTGCCCGCCGGCCCATCGGTGGTGACCACATGAACGTGGCCGGCAAAATGGCTCATCGCGTCGCGATAGGCCTGCGGCCCAATGTCATTCTTCTTCAGCACCGGAAATTGTCCACAGCCAGAAACCTACCGCTATATATGGCGACATACGACATGCCACAAGCGAAGTGCTTGGCCCATATCGTGAAATTCGCGTGTTGCACCAAGGCCGGCCAGCCTTTAGGTCTTGGCGGGAATTGGCGCCTGCGAGATGTCGCCAGTTGGGAGGAATTCATCACCAGAATGCGCCCCAGGGTAACGATATCTGCCGCACTGGCCTGGCTTTTCATGGCAAGCGTCGCCAGCGCCCAGACGCTGCTGGTGGGCGTGGCTGCGCCCTTGTCGGGACCATCAGCCATCCTCGGCAAGCAGATCGACGCCGGCACCAGTCTCGCAGCCGAAGCGAATGGCATCGAACTCAAAACCATCGATGACGCCTGTACCGCCGAAGGCGGTGCTGCCGCGGCCAGGGAATTCGTGGCGGCCAAGGTCAATGCGGTGGTCGGCTTTCTCTGCACCGACGCGATCGAGGCGGCGATGCCGATCTTGAAAGACGCCAACATCCCGGTCATCACCGTTGGCGTGCGAACCGAAAGCCTGACCGACCGGCGCGCCAAGACTGGCTGGCCAGTCTATCGTCTCGGCCCACGCGGCGACGATGAGCGCAATGCGGTGGCCGCCAGCCTCACCCATCTGTGGCAGGACGAATTGTTCGCCATCATCGATGACGGCACCATCTATGGCCGCGAAATCGCCGAGACGTTTCGGGCGGCGGCCGAACAGGCGGCGCTAAAGCCGGTGTTCGTCGATACGTTCCGGCCGCAGCTCGACAACCAGATCGGCCTGGTCGGCCGGCTGAAGAAGGCCGGCGCGACGCATGTCTTTGCGGGCGGCGACGGCGACGATGTCGCCATCATGGGCCGTGACGCGGCGCAACTCTCTGCCGGTATCGTGTTCGCCGGGGGCGAAAATCTGCGCACACCGCCCGGCGATGTGCCCTATGCGACGGGCACGCTGATGATCGCACCGCCTGAATGGGCCGATGTCGCCGACCCAAAAGTGCTGGAAAGCTTCTCCGCACGGAGGATCGTGACGGACGGCTACACACTGCCGGCCTACGCGGCGGTCGAGATCGCCAAGGCAGCATTAGGCCTGTCCGAAACTTCGGGCAAGCCGCTGGCCGACGCGCTGACCGGGCACGATTTCACCACCGCGATCGGGCCGGTCCGCTTCGACGCGAAAGGCGACCTCAGCCAAAGCCCGTACCGCGTCTTCCGCTTCGACGGCACGCGTTTTGCGCCTTTGGAAAGCAACTGATGTTACGCACCGGCCCGCGCAATCTGATCACCGATGTTGCCGGCCTGCGGGTCGGCAACGCTTCCGATGCCAGGCTGAAGTCCGGCGTCACGACCATCCTTTGCGACGAGCCAGCGGTTGCCGGCGTCCAGATCCTGGGCGGTGCACCGGGGACCCGCGAGACCGATCTGCTCGAACCGCACAATTCGGTCGAGGCGGTCCACGCGGTGGTGCTTTCAGGCGGTTCGGCTTTCGGCCTCGATGCGGCATCCGGCGTGCAGGCGGCGCTGCGCGAGCACGGCATCGGGCTCGAGGTCGGTGGCTTTCGCGTGCCGATCGTGCCGGCGGCGATCCTGTTCGACCTGCGCAATGGTGGCGACAAGGATTGGGGAAGATATCCACCATATCGCGACCTCGGCTATGAAGCAGCGCAAGCCGCCACTACCGATTTCCAGCTCGGCACGATCGGCGCTGGCACCGGTGCACTCACCTCCGGTTTGAAGGGCGGCCTCGGCTCGGCCTCGACGCTGCTCGACAATGGCATCACCATCGGTGCGCTGGCCGCCGTCAATCCGACCGGCTCGGTGACCGTCAGCCGAACCCGTCATTTCTGGGCAGCACCCTTCGAAATCGGCGACGAATTTGGCGGACTTGGCTACCCTTCACCGATGCCGGACGACGCGAAACGGATCCTGTTGAAATACCGCGACAAGCATGTCGGCAGGCAGATGGAGACTGGTGGCAACACCACCATCGCCGTTATCGCCACGGACACGGTTCTCACCAAGGCCGCAGCAAAACGACTGGCGATAGCAGCGCATGACGGGTTCGTGCGCGCCATCTGGCCGACGCACACGCCGGCCGACGGCGACCTGGTGTTTGCGCTGGCGACGGGCGCGAGTGGCGTCGAGCTTGCGGCCGACGCGGCGATCGACCTTTATGCCGCGGCCGGCGCCACCATGGCACGCGCCATCAGCCGCGGCGTGTTTGCCGCGACGCCTGCCGATGACGACCTGTTTCCGGTCTGGTCGTCGCGCTTGGGGTGAAGCAGCCGATCAGACGGGATCGGACTTTTCTTCCTCGAAGGTCACCGCGACATCGGAATTCGCCGACAGCCACACCTTCTTGCCATCGACCTCGGCAACCAGAGCCAGGGAAATGTAGTGGTGATGGCCCTTGTGAGCGCCCTCGCCGCTGTCGGCCTTGGTCAGCTTGATCCGCTTCCCGTCAACCTTGTCGACGGTGCCGACATGCACGCCATCGGCGCCGATGACTTCCATATGCTCACGAATTTTGCTGGTGTCGGTCATGGTGGTTCTCCATTGGATCGCCGACAATAACAAATGACCGCCCGATTGGATGCATCGGCTTTCGGACTGCACGACGTTTTGATTCCGTCGTGCTAGGGGATTGAAACGATCACGGCTGCCGGAGTGAAAACCGATGCGACTGCTCTTCTTGTTTGTCGTTGCGTTGCTTGCTCAATTCGCAGCGTCCATCGCCGCCCATGCCGGCGATGTTGCCGAGCTTGAAATCCTCGGCTTCACCAAGGACGGCGGCGTCTTCGCCTTCGAGGAATATGGCGTCCAGGACGGCTCGGGATTCCCTTATGCCAACCGTTATTATATCGACACGAACGACGACAGCTTTCTCAAGGGAACGCCGGTCAGGGTCCGGATCGACGATGAGAATGCCACGCTCGAAGCCGCCCGCGTCGAGGCCCGGCAGAAAGGCGAAGCGATCGTCAAACAGGCTGAGTTGACGGCGAACAGGGGCATCACCGCGGGCTTCAACCCGGTGACCGAGCTTTCGGCCGATCCGCACCGGATGGCGGTCAACCCACGCCCGATCTTTTCGCCGGTCGACCAGCCGCTTGAATTCCGGCTCGACGAGATCGGCATGAACAACACCGAAGGCTGCGAGAGCCAGGGCGAGATCAACGGGTTCCGGCTGCTGCGCATCGGGGCGCAGGATGGCGGCACGACCAAGTTGGTGCACGAGGACAAGTCGATCCCCAAGAGCCGCGGGTGTCCGAACGGCTACCGGATCGGCGCGGTGCAGACGTTTTCAATGGACAGTCTCAGCGGTTACGCCGTGCTGATCAGCGTGCGCCAATACGGCTTCGAGGGGCCGAACTTTCGCTGGATCGCAGTGACCGGCCGCCTGTGACCTTGCTTGTTCAATCCGCTGGGCGCAATCGTGCCCTGAGCCGCCTTCGCCGCGCCATACCGGCGCCGCGTACAGCGCTTTTCGGCGCCTTGTTGTGGGCCTTGGCGATGGGCGCCAGCGCGCTCGTCACCCTGCTGTTGGATGACTGGGAAACGCCGGAAAAAATCGGCACCGTGTCGCTGCTCTATGCCTGCGGCGGAGCACTTGCCTTTCCGCTTGGCCTGTACGCGGCGCGGTTGGTCTCGCTTGGAAGGCGCTGGGAGGTTGCGTTCGCGGCGGCGTTCGTGTGCCTGCTCGGCGCGACCATCGGCCTGACCGGCGGGCTGTACGCCTTGCAATACCGCTCCTACTATGCCGAGTGGCACGCACCGGCTTTCACCCGCAACTGGGCCATCCAGTTCGTCTTCACGATCTTGATTGCGCTTTACCAGTTCGCAGTGCTGGGCATCCGGCACTATTTTCCGCTCGGTTTCGCCGCCTTGTTTGCCGCGAGCGTCTGGTTTGCGCGGCAGCGGCGTTGAGCATTTTGCCCACCTCTGTTAGGACGCGGGCAAAACTCCTCGACAAATCAGGACTGACCGATGATCCCTCGTTATTCCCGGCCGGAAATGGTCGCCATCTGGTCGCCCGAAACCCGGTTCCGCATCTGGTTCGAGATCGAAGCTTATGCGTGCGATGCGCTGGCCGAACTCGGCGTTATCCCCAAGGAAGCGGCAAAAACCATCTGGGAAAAGGGCAGCGCGGCAAAATTCAACGTGGAGGCGATCGACGAGATCGAGCGCGTCACCAAGCATGACGTTATCGCCTTCCTCACCCATCTTGCCGAATTCGTCGGGCCCGACGCCCGCTTCATCCACCAGGGCATGACCTCATCGGACGTTCTCGACACCTGCTTTGCCGTGCAGCTTACCCGGGCCAGCGACATCCTGCTCGCTGACATCGACGGCCTGCTTGCGGCACTCAAGCGCCGTGCCTTCGAGCACAAGGACACCGTCACCATCGGCCGCAGCCATGGCATCCATGCCGAGCCGACGACCTTCGGCATCAAGCTGGCGCAGGCCTATGCCGAGTTCTCGCGCTGCCGCGAGCGGCTGGTGCATGCGCGAGAAGACATCGCCACCTGCGCCATTTCGGGCGCGGTCGGCACATTTGCCAACATCGAACCCTATGTCGAGGAACATGTGGCGGCAAAGCTCGGGCTGAAGCCGGAACCGGTGTCGACGCAGGTGATCCCGCGCGACCGCCACGCCATGTTTTTCGCCACGCTCGGCGTCATCGCCTCGTCGATCGAGCGGCTGTCGATCGAGATCCGGCATCTGCAGCGCACCGAAGTGCTGGAAGCGGAAGAGTATTTCTCGCCGGGCCAAAAAGGCTCGTCGGCGATGCCGCACAAGCGCAATCCTGTGCTGACCGAAAACCTCACCGGCCTTGCCCGTATGGTGCGGTCCATGGCGCTGCCGGCGATGGAGAATGTGGCGCTCTGGCACGAGCGCGATATTTCGCACTCCTCGGTCGAGCGCATGATCGGTCCGGACGCCACGGTGACGCTGGATTTCGCGCTGTCACGGCTGACCAGCGTCGTCGACAAGCTGCTCGTCTATCCCGACAACATGCTGAAGAACATGAACAAGTTCCGCGGCCTCGTGCATTCGCAGCGCGTCATGCTGGCGCTGACGCAGGCCGGCCTGTCGCGAGAAGACTCCTACCGGCTGGTGCAGCGCAACGCCATGAAGGTGTGGGAACAAGGTGCTGATTTTCTTGAGGAATTGTTGGCCGACAAGGAAGTCACCGCCGCCTTGCCGGAAGCCGAAATCCGCGAGAAATTCGACCTCGGCTATCACACCAAGCATGTCGACACGATCTTCAAGCGGGTGTTCGGGGAAGCCTGAGGCGAGCTTTCCTTCTCCGCAGAAAGATGCTCTCCAAATAGCAATCAGGCCTTGCCGGGAACGGTGTTGATCACAGTCCCCCATGGGTCTTCGCGGGTTACCGGGCTGGCTACATTGTCCGAACGCATCTCGACCCAGGACAGGCCCGACCGGCTCGGATCGCGGCGGCCGGCGCCGGGGCTGCGCCAGGCATTGGCGCCGATGTGGTGGTGATAGCCGCCCGACGACAGGAACACCGCCTGGCCGCCATATTTCGCCACCGTGTCGAAGCCGAATTCCTGGTTCCACCAGGCTTCGGCGTCTTCCGGCCTGCCGACGCGCAGGTGGACATGGCCGACAATGCTGTTTTCCGGCGCGCCCTGCCAACCGGCGTCACCCGCCGGTACCTCGGCAACGATAGACGGAATGTTCAGCCGTTCGGTCGCCATGGCAATCTTGTCGCCATTCCACTTCCAGTCGTGCGGACGGCGGTCGGCGTAGATCTCGATGCCGTTGCCTTCGGGATCGGTCATGTAGAGCGCTTCGCTGACCAGATGGTCGGAAGCTCCCTCGATGGCAATCTTGTCGGCGATGGCATGGTTGATCCAGCGGCCGAGATCGGCGCGGCTGGGCAACAGGAAAGCGGTGTGGAACAGGCCCGCACTTTGCGGGTCGTCCGGCTTTGCCGCCGCATCCGCCTCGATGACCAGCAACGGACGGTTGCCGGCCCCGAGCGTGATCGCGCCATCGGCGCGGCTCAGTTCCTGCAGGCCGACGACGCTGCGATAATAGGCGGCAAGACTTTCGGCGTCGCGCGCCTTCAGCCCGACGCGGGCAACGCTGACGGGTGTCGTGGCGGCAAAAGGCAATTCGCTCATCAAATTCTCCGCTTGGCCGGCCTGCCGTGAAACTTCCAAGACAAGGAGTCCCGCGCCGCCAATCATTGTAAGCCGTGCATGGGAGCCCGCACACGGCTGTTTCTTTTTCCTGATGACAAATCGTCCATCGGCATCGTTCACACAAGACTTGAAGAAGCGAACATCGTGTTCACTATTTGTGATCAAGGGCGCGATTCATGGCCGTTGCACGAAGCGACGCCGCTCGCTATTTCAGCGCCATGAAGGTCAAGGAAGCAGATATTCTCATCGTGCCGGGCTACACCAATTCCGGCCCGGACCATTGGCAGAGCCGCTGGCAGTCGAAGCTGTCGACGGCGCGGCGCGTCGAGCAGGCGGAGTGGTCCAAACCGGTGCGCGAGGACTGGACGGCGAGCGTGGCCAAGGCGGTCAACGAGGCCGAGCGACCAGTCGTCATCGTCGCGCATTCACTGGGTGTGGCGGCGGCAGTGCAGGCCATGCCGCAGTTCCAGAGGCCGGTCGCAGGCGCCTTCTTCGTGGCGCCGCCCGATGTCGCCAACCCCGGGATCAAGCCCCGGCACCTGATGACCTTCGGTCCTTATCCGCGCGAGCCGCTACCCTTTCCTTCGATCGTGATCGCCAGCCGCAACGACCCGTTCTGCGCCTTCGATGTCGCCGAGGACATCGCCGGCGCCTGGGGTTCGTTGTTCATCGACGCCGGCGAGACCGGTCACCTCAACGCGGATTCGGGCTTTGGTCCGTGGCCCGAGGGCTCGATGACCTTCGCCAAGTTCCTGACGGATCTGAAACCCTGAGCTTGCTCAGGCGCCGATCGAATCCCTGACGCTCTTCAACAGGGTTTTTGCGCCGAGCCCGATCAGCGCGTGCTCCGAGCCCATGGCCAGCAGCCGGTAGCCCATCGAGACGACGCGACCGGCAATTGCCGGCTCGACAACATAGATCGCCGCATGTTTTCCCGCCTTGCGGGTGCGCTCGGCGACCGACGCCACCGTTTCCATCATGCTTTCCAGCGTCGAATTGATGGTCGCGCCGTTGCTCCAGGCGATCGAGAAATCCGACGGGCCGAGGAAGATGCCGTCGATGCCCGGTGTGTCGAGGATGCCGTCGAGTGCATCGAGGGCAGCACGCGTCTCGACCATGGCGAAGGCCATGGTGCGCTGATTGGTGTCGCGCAGCCATTCAGCCTGGTCGCCCTTGCCATGGCGCGGAAAAGCATATGTCGGGCCCCATGAGCGCTCACCAAGCGGCGGGTATTTCATGGCGGCGGCAAACAGTTTTGCATCGGCCACCGAGTTTACCATCGGCGCGATGACAGCCTCGGCGCCGAAGTCGAGCGCGCGGCTTGCCATGTCGAAGCGGCCGACCGGAATGCGCACCAGCGCAGGCTTGTTTGCGGCGAGCACCGGCACCAGACCGCGCAGCACGCTGTCCTCATGATGGCCGCCATGCTGCATGTCGAGGGTGACGGCATCGAAGCCCTGCTTGGCGACGATCTCGACAGTCAGCGCATCCGGCACGCCGGACCATGCGGTGAACAGCGTTTCATCGGCTGCAAGGCGGGACTTAAGGGACATCTACGCTTTCCTCGTTAAGGATCGCAGTTTCAGCCGGAAACCGCTGCAAGGCAAAGAAAAACCGCCCGGATAGGTCGGGCGGTCGATTGGTCCAGCGCGTGGTCGGATCAGGTGTTCTTGATCTCCTCGATGGCCTGCGCCATCAGCTCGTCCATGGTGCGGCGGATCTGGTGGTCCGACTGGTCGACACCGGCGTCGTCGAAATCCTTGCGGATCTTGCGGAACACGTCGTGATCGCCGGCTTCCTCGATGTCCGCAACCACCACTTGCTTGGCATAGGCGTCGGCATCGGCGCCCGACTTTCCAAGCTTTTCGGCAGCCCACAGGCCGAGCGCCTTGTTGCGGCGCGCCGAGGCCTTGAACCGAAGTTCTTCGTCGAATACGAACTTGCGTTCAAAGCCCTCTTCGCGATCCTTCATGCTGCTCATGGCATCCCTCCGATGGAAATCGATTCGCTGGTGATGACGTATATGTGTTGGGGAAGCACAAACCAAAAGGTCGCGAGCCGGTCAATACGCTTCGTTGCATGCTGCGCTGCGGCATTTCAGTCCCGAAAGCGGTTGATTGGAAGGATTTGCCGATTGAGCAAATGATGTGATTGGGATAGACCCGGCATTGAACCCTACCGTAGCCGCACTATTTCAGGCAGACGGACAGGAAATGGTCGATTGCCGCCTGTCCGGAACCCCAGAGAAAAAATCAGATGAAAAATCGCCGCCGCATTTATGAAGGCAAGGCCAAGATCCTCTATGAGGGACCCGAGCCGGGTACGCTCATCCAGTTCTTCAAGGACGACGCAACCGCGTTCAACAAGAAGAAACATGAAGTCGTCGATGGCAAGGGCGTGCTCAACAACCGCATTTCCGAGCACATCTTCAACCATCTCAACCGCATGGGCATCCCGACCCACTTCATCCGCCGGCTCAACATGCGCGAGCAGCTGATCAAGGAAGTCGAGATCATTCCACTCGAAGTGGTTGTGCGCAATGTCGCCGCCGGTTCGCTGTCCAAGCGCCTCGGCATCGAGGAAGGCACCGTCTTGCCGCGCTCGATCATTGAATTCTATTACAAGGCCGACGCGCTTGACGATCCGATGGTGTCGGAAGAGCACATCACGGCGTTCGGCTGGGCGAGCCCGCAGGAAATCGACGACGTCATGGCACTCGCCATCCGCGTCAACGACTTCCTCTCCGGCCTGTTCATGGGTGTCGGCATCCAGCTCGTCGATTTCAAGATCGAATGCGGCCGCCTGTTCGAAGGCGACATGATGCGCATCGTCGTCGCCGACGAGATTTCGCCGGATTCCTGCCGTCTGTGGGACGTGGCGACGCACGACAAGCTCGACAAGGACCGGTTCCGCCGCGACATGGGCGGCCTCGTCGAAGCCTATCAGGAAGTTGCCCGCCGCCTCGGCATCATGAACGAGAACGAGCCGCCGCGCCCGACTGGCCCGGTGCTTGTCGCCTCGACCGAAGGCGTCAAAGGTAAGCCGCACTGATAGCGGCTTGCACCCCGATATTGAGAACAGGAGCATGTCCAGCGTGATCAAGGCCCGCATTACCGTCACCCTCAAGAACGGCGTGCTCGACCCGCAAGGCAAGGCAATCGAACACGCCCTGTCCGGACTGGGTTTCGGCGGCGTCGGCGCGGTGCGGCAGGGCAAGGTGTTCGACGTCGAGCTTTCCGAGACCGACAAGGCCAAGGCCGAAGCCGACCTGAAGTCCATGTGCGACAAGCTGTTGGCGAATACGGTGATTGAGAACTATAGTGTGACACTTACCTGAGGTTGTGTCGGAGGCACTATGTCGGAAGTCATGTTCGAGCTTCTGAAGTGCGTGCATCACGAAATCGGTGAGCTTCGTCAGGATGTTTCCGAGACGAAAACGGGAATTGAATGTAATGCGAGGTCACATGGTGGCAACGCAAAGTGATATCCACAATGTCTATGGCATTTTAACCCGACAAGACGAGCGTCTTGAACGCATAGACAGACGTCTCGACCTGCGTGAACTTGCCGAACCCCAGAGGCCTTACGAACCAAAATGAAATCCGCCGTCGTCCTTCTACCTGGCCTCAACCGCGACCGTGACATGATCGCGGCGCTGACCAAGATTTCGGGAAAACCGCCGGTCACCGTCTGGCAGACCGACACCGAAATCCCCGATGTCGACCTGATCGCCATTCCCGGCGGTTTTTCCTTCGGCGACTATCTGCGCTGCGGCGCGATTGCCGCGCGCATGCCGGTGATGCGGGCGGTTGCCGAACAGGCCGCCAAGGGCGTCATGGTCATCGGCGTCTGCAACGGCTTCCAGATCCTTGTCGAGGCCGGGCTGCTGCCGGGGGCGCTGATGCGCAACACGTCGCTGAAATTCGTCTGCCGGCAGGTGAAGCTGCAGATCACCAACGCCAACACCATGTTCACCCGTCGCTACCAGCCGGGCCAGATCATCCGCACGCCGGTGGCGCATCATGACGGCAACTATTTTGCCGACGCCGACACACTTGCCCGCCTCGAGGGTGAAGGCCAGGTGGTGTTCCGCTATGCCGAAGGTACCAACCCCAACGGCTCGATCAACGACATTGCCGGCATCATCAACGAACGCGGCAATGTGCTCGGCTTGATGCCGCACCCGGAAAACCTGATCGAAGCAGCCCATGGCGGCAGCGACGGCCGGGCGCTGTTCGAGGGCGCGCTTGGCATTGCTGCCTGATATCATCAAGGCGAACAGCCTGAAAACAGCCGGACATTCCAGCCATTGGGCAAGTCCGCTTCATGAGGGAGAGAGACGGTCATGAAACTCTATTCGCGACCGTTGTCGCCTTACTCGTCGATCGTGCGGGCGCTGGCCTACATCAAGGATGTACCGCTCAAGATCATCGCACCGCCGCCCGGTTTTCCGATCCCGGAAGAGTTTCGCGCCATCTCACCGCTCAACCGGATTCCGGTGCTGATCACCGGCTCGGGTGAAACGATCGTCGAATCGGTGGTCATCGCCGAATATCTCGAGGAACGCTTTCCGGACCCGGCGCTGCTGCCCCCCGATTCCAAGGATCGCGCGCTGGTGCGCATGTTCGCCCGCATCACCGATCTCGACGTGCTGACCCCGACGATGAAGCTTTTCGAGCTTCATTTCGTGCCCAAGCGAAACAATGCCGAGATCGACGCCCAGTTCGCCCGCTTGCACCACGGACTGGCGGCGATCGAGGAACGCATGGCGCAAGGCCCCTTCGCGCTCGGCAACGACATCAGCTTCGCCGATGCCTGGCTGACGCCGACGCGCTTCATCTTCAACAATTTCCGGGCCATGACAGGACGCCACGACCTGCTCGACGCCTATCCCAAATTCGATGCTTACGAACAGATCGCCTCGCCGCATCCGGCATTGTCGCGGGTGTGGGGCGAGATGACCGACGGGTTGAAGATTTTTCTGTCCGAACTTGAGATGGGTGCCGCTTGAGCAGGAGCAAGACGATCGCCCTGGTTGCCGCCGCGGGTTTTGCCCTGGCGTCCTGCCAATCGAGCCCGAAGAGCGCTCCCGTCCCCTCGGGCAAAAGTGCCTCGTTGCTGGCCATGGAACAGGTGGCGATATCGGCCCACAAATGCTGGATCGCCAGCAAGGATCCGGCCTTCAAGCAATATCAGATGGCCAACGAGCTGAATTCGTTCAGCGGCACGCCGCGTTTCCTGCTGGTGCCGGCCAAGCACTATGGCGGCAAACCGTTGCTGGTCGTGCAGGCGCAAGGCAATTCAAGCCGCGTCGACGTGTTCGGACCGCTCATGAACGACCCGGTCGGCGCGCGCATCGGCTCCGACATCGCCCGTTGGCAGGCGGGCAATCCCTCCTGCGCGGCGGCTGCATAGGGCAATGGGCCGGTTCCTGCAGATCGTGGGTCTGGTCATCGGTCTGGCCGGGCTAGTCCTGCAGTTCTGCATCAGCATTCCGGCGTCGATGGAGGCCGGCCGCAGCCTGCTCGGCTCCGTCGTCTTCCTTTTCAGCTTCTTCACCATCCTGACCAATATTGGGGCGGTGCTGGTCCACACGTCGCTGCTGTCGTCCACCGGCTACGCGTGGCTGCCTGCCTTCGCAGGATCACGGATGCGCGCGGGCATCGCCGTTTCGATCACCCTGGTGTTCATCGTCTATGCGACGATCCTGGCGCAGCTCTGGCAGCCACAGGGCCTGTTCCTGCTCTGCGATGTCCTGCTGCACTATGTAACGCCGGTGCTGTTCGTGCTGTGGTGGCTGGTCGCAGGCGCCAACGGCAGGACGCGGTGGGGCGACATCTCCTGGTGGATGCTCTATCCCGTGGCGTATCTGATCTATGCGCTGGCGCGGGCGCCTTTTGCCGGCGAGGTGCCCTACCCCTTCCTCGACGTCGCCAAGAACGGCGCAGCCAGCGTCGCCATCTCTGCGGCGGCCATCACCGGGCTTTTCCTCGTGCTCTGCGTGGTCGCCGTCCTTGTCGACCACGGCGTTGCACGCATCAGAACATCGAGCGTCCGTTAGTCATCCGGACACCGGTCCGCAATTCCAAGGTTGGCCCTGATCCAAAACCGGGTCAGTCCCAGAACGGCCTGATGGCCTCGCGGTGGGCATCGCAGCGGGAGACGCCGATATCCTTGAGCTGATCATCGGTCATCTCAAGCAATACCAGCCGGCTGCGCCGGCGTTCCAGCAGATGGTCGATCCATTTCGCCAGCGACCGGACCACATACACGAGACGTCCGGCAAACCCGCGCCGGCCCGATGGGCGTGTCGATTGGCCGGATAGCTCGGGTCTCGAATGACTGATTGTCGCGATTGTATTCATTTTCTTTCTACCAAAATTCCCAATTGCACCCTTTTTCGTGCGTGATTGATATGTATTGACTCACAATTCGGTGCAATATAGAAAATTGTCACCATGACAAATTGGCTTCCAGATCTCACCGCCGGCTCCGGGCCGCTGTATCAACGGCTTGCGGATTCCATCGAAACGGACATCGACCGGGGAGTGATCGATGCGGGGGCAAAGCTGCCGCCGCAACGCGACCTCGCCTACGACATCGGCACCACCGTCGGCACGGTCGGCCGGGCCTACCAATTGCTGCGCGAGCGCGGGCTGGTGAGCGGCGAAGTCGGGCGTGGAACCTATGTGCTCGGCCAGCGCGCCGATGATGCGAGGCCGAGTTCGCTGGCCCCAGACGTCAGCGGCGAAGGCACACGCTATATCGATGCGCCGCGCGGCAAGTTGCGTTTCGACAGCACGGCCGCGCCCGACATCGGCCAGGGCGCCATCGTTGCCGATGTCCTGTCGCGCGCGGCGCAGGATTATCCGCATGAGATTTCAAGCTACACGCGGGATTTTCCGGACCGTTGGTACGAAGCCGGCGCCCGCTGGCTGTCGCGCAATTCGTTTCGCCCGAACGCCGACGCCATCGTTCCAACGCTGGGCACACATGCTGCGGTGATGGCGGCGATCGCAGCGCTGACAACGCCCGGCGATTATGTCGCCTTCGAGCACCTCACCTACTCACAGATTTCCCGCAGTGCCGGTTTGATCGGCCGGCGCACCGCGCTGGTGGCATCGGATGACCAGGGCATCGACCCGGCCGATTTCGAGCGCGTCTGCGCGCAAAAGCATCCCCGAATGATCTTCCTGATGCCGACGGCGCAGAATCCGACGCTGGTGACCTTGTCGGCGGCGCGCCGCGAGGCGATCGCGCGTGTCGCACGCGAATACAATGTCGTTCTCATCGAGGACGATCTCTACGGCAACCTGACCGATGATCCGACGCCGCTGCTGGCCGAATATGCGCCCGAACGCACCATCGTCGCCGGCGGCCTGTCGAAATCGGTCGCGGCCGGTGTGCGCGGCGGCTGGCTGTCCTGCCCGCCCGCCTATCGCCATCGCATCCGCGTCGCCCATAAGATGATGACCGGCGGCATGCCCTTCCTGCTGGCGGAGGTGAATACAAGGCTGGTGATGTCCGGCCAGGCAGACGAGATACGCAAACGCAGTATCGCCGAAATCGGCGCCCGGATTGCCATCGTGCGCGAAACGCTGGCCGGATTCGCGTTCAAGTCACACGAAAAGGTTCCCTTTGTCTGGCTGACCCTGCCCGACCCCTGGCTTTCCGGCACCTTCAAGAACGCCTGTCTCGAACATGGGGTTCTGATCGACGACGAGGACGAGTTCAAGGCCGGCCGCTCCGAGCAGGTGTTCCACGGCGTCCGCTTCGGTGTTTCACAGCCAAGACAACGCAAGGACATCGCTGAAGGCGTCGCGGTCATCAGGCGCCTGCTGGATGAAGGCCGCGCCGGCTACGACAGCTTCTCCTGAGCCATGAGGCGCCTTGGCGCGAGGGATCGCTGCCCGCTCGGGATTGAGCTGTGGCTTTGTCCGGCTTTCGCGCGTTTTTCGTCGATCCATGGGGTGTATCGGCCGCAAGGCTTGCGATAAGACGGGACTCAAAATCCCAACGCTCTGGATACAAATCGCCGCCCATGACCATTTCCAATTCCGTGCCGATCACCCCCGAACTCATCGCCGCGCACGGGCTGAAGCCCGACGAGTACCAGCGCATCCTCGACCTTGTCGGCCGTGAGCCGAGCTTCACCGAGCTCGGCATCTTCTCGGCGATGTGGAACGAGCATTGCTCGTACAAATCCTCGAAGAAATGGCTGCGCACCTTGCCGACCACTGGCCCGCAAGTCATCCAGGGACCGGGCGAGAATGCCGGTGTGGTCGACATCGGCGACGGCGACTGCATCGTCTTCAAGATGGAGAGCCACAACCACCCCTCCTTCATCGAGCCCTACCAGGGTGCGGCGACCGGCGTCGGCGGCATCTTGCGCGACGTCTTCACCATGGGCGCCCGGCCGGTCGCGGCGATGAATGCGCTGCGCTTCGGCGCACCCGACCATCCCAAGACCAGGCACCTCGTCTCTGGCGTGGTTTCCGGCGTCGGCGGCTACGGCAATGCCTTCGGCGTGCCGACGGTGGGCGGCGAGGTCAATTTCGACGCCCGCTACAACGGCAACATCCTGGTCAACGCCTTTGCCGCCGGCATAGCCAAGACAGACGCCATCTTCCTGTCGGAAGCCAAGGGCGTCGGCCTACCGGTCGTCTATCTCGGCGCCAAGACGGGCCGCGATGGCGTCGGCGGCGCCACCATGGCGTCGGCCGAATTCGACGACAAGATCGATGAGAAGCGCCCGACCGTGCAGGTCGGCGACCCCTTCACTGAAAAGTGCCTGCTGGAAGCCTGCCTCGAACTGATGGCCTCAGGCGCGGTCATCGCCATCCAGGACATGGGTGCGGCCGGCCTCACCTGCTCGGCGGTCGAAATGGGCGCCAAGGGCGATCTCGGCATCGAACTCGATCTCGACAAGGTGCCGGTGCGTGAAGAGCGCATGAGCGCCTATGAGATGATGCTGTCGGAAAGCCAGGAGCGCATGCTGATGGTGCTGCGCCCCGAAAAGGAAAAGGAAGCCGAGGCGATCTTCCACAAATGGGGCCTCGACTTCGCCATCGTCGGCAAGACCACCGACGATCTGCGTTTTCGCGTGCTGCATCAGGGCGATGAGGTCGCCGACCTGCCGATCAAGGATCTCGGCGACAAGGCACCGGAGTATGATCGTCCTTGGGTCGAACCAAAGAAGCCCGCGCCGCTTGCCGCCAATGACGTTCCTCAGGCCGATGTCGCCGAGGCGCTTTTGAAGCTGCTCGGCGGACCGGATCTTTCGTCGCGCCGCTGGGTGTGGGAGCAGTACGACACCCTGATCCAGGGCAATTCGCTACAGCTTCCCGGCGGCGATGCCGGCGTGGTGCGCGTCGACGGCCATGCCACCAAGGCGCTCGCGTTCTCCTCCGACGTGACGCCGCGCTATTGCGAGGCCGACCCCTACGAGGGTGGGAAGCAGGCGGTGGCCGAATGCTGGCGCAACCTGACCGCCACCGGCGCGCTGCCGCTGGCGGCCACCGACAATCTCAATTTCGGCAATCCGGAGCGGCCTGAGATCATGGGCCAGCTGGTCGGCGCGGTAAAAGGCATCGGCGACGCCTGCCGCGCGCTCGGCTTCCCGATCGTCTCCGGCAATGTCTCGCTCTACAACGAGACCAACGGCCAGGGCATCCTGCCGACACCGACCATCGGTGGTGTCGGCCTGATCGCCGACTGGTCGAAGATGGTGCGCACCGGTTTTGCGGCGCAAGGCCAGATGATCCTGCTGGTCGGCGCGCCCGCTTCCTGGGGAACGCATCTCGGCCAGTCGGTCTATATGCGCGACATTCATGGGCGCAGCGACGGTCCGCCGCCGCCGGTCGATCTCGAGCATGAAAAGCGCGTCGGCGATCATGTGCGCGCGCTGATTGCGTCGGGCATCGTCACGGCGGCGCACGACGTTTCCGATGGTGGCATCGCCGTGGCCCTGGCAGAGATGGCGATGGCGTCGGGCATCGGCGCGACGGTTCCCGGGCTTGTCGGCACCGACCCAATCCCGGTCTGGTTCGGCGAGGACCAGGGCCGCTATCTCGTGACGCTGTCGATCGATCCGGATAGCGATGAATGGGACGCCATTCGCAAGCAGCAAGGCGAACTGGGCATCTTCGCGCCATGGATCGGCTCGACCGGCGGCAACGTGCTGAAGCTTGGCGAGGCGCGGGCGATCCCGGTCGGCGAACTGAGCGCGGCGCACGAAGGCTGGTTCCCCCGCTTCATGGATCAGGCCAGTTGAGCAAACTGGCTGCCCGGGCGCTGCTTGCAGTCGTTTTCTGGCCGTCGCTGTTTTTCTTCTGGTTCCTCGGGCCGTTCGTCTTTTTCCTGCTGTCAACGACCTCGAGCGAGGTTTGCGCGCGGCTGGAAACGCGTGCCGAGTTCCTCGCTGCGGCCAACGGCACCATTTCGATGCTTGTCGCCCAGAACTTCATCTACGCGATTCCGATCGCTTGCCTGGTGTTGTGGGGCCGCCTTGCACCGGATCCGGCACGGGCGAAGCATATTGTCACCTGCATCAAGCTTTTCGCCGCCGCGGTGGTCGTTGGAGCGCTGTGGGAATATGGCTCTTCGCTTGTCTGCGATGGCTACGGCCAGCCGTTCTTCTCGCCCGCCTGGCAAATGACGAGCTATCTCCCCATCGTCAGCCTGATTATCAACGCTCCCCTCTATGTCCTGGCCTTCAGCCTTGGCCGCGCCTTTTCGACGCGCGAGGATGTGGCCGAGGACGAAGCCAGCCCGCCAGCCTAAGTCGGCCCCTGAAGCCCCAGGACCTTCTTGCCGGTGGCAGGACTGAACGGCTTCAATCCGGACCAGAAAGGCTTTAGGCTCACCCGACTCTTATCCGGCTACCGGCCGCTCGAAACAGGATTTTGCCATGGCAATGGATGCCCACGACATCGAAAAACTGATCAAGGACGGCATTCCGGACGCCAAGGTGACGATCCGCGATCTGGCCGGAGACGGCGACCACTACGCGGCCGAGGTGGTTGCCGAGAGCTTTCGCGGCAAGAGCCGCGTCCAGCAGCACCAGATGGTCTATGACGCGCTGAAGGGCAATATGGGCGGCGTGCTGCATGCACTGGCGCTGCAGACCAGCGTACCCGACTAATCCGCAGCAGAAAAAAGACCGCCGCCATGACCTCCGGCAGCGAAGACCGCTTGGCCCAAAACGGCCCATCCTTTGCGCCATTTCGGCTAGGGCACGGCTAACGTCTTGTTTCGAGCAATCGTTGGGTTTATTTGAAAGGTATGTTTCGAGCCTGACTCCCACAGGCGGGAAAGGATATTCCATGAGCGGCATCAACGACTACATCGACAATGAAGTGAAGGGCAACGACGTCGTCCTTTTCATGAAGGGCACGCCCGGCTTTCCGCAGTGCGGATTTTCCGGCCAGGTCGTCCAGATCCTCGACTATATCGGCGCCGACTACAAAGGCGTGGACGTGCTGACCTCGGCCGAGCTGCGCCAGGGTATCAAGGAATACTCCAACTGGCCGACCATCCCGCAGCTTTACGTCAAAGGCGAATTCGTTGGCGGCTGCGACATCATCCGCGAGATGTTCCAGGCAGGCGAACTGCAGACGTTCCTCGTCGAGAAGGGCGTCAGCGTCAAAGGCGCCGCCTGATTTCTGTTTTTGCATGAACTGAAAATCGATCTCGATTTTCGGTTCATGCGCCAGGCGCCAGGGCAGCCCCACCTCGGCAATTTTCATGTCCCTGATACCGGGACCAAGACGAGCCAATGCGCCGGCCCGCCGGCGCGTTTTCGTTTGAGAGATCGGACTTGCCGTGGACCAGCCGACAATAGCGCCGCAATCGGCAAGCAAGCTGCCCATTCCGCGCTGGGAGTTCATCGCGCTGTGCGCAGCGCTGATGGCGCTGAACTCGCTGGCCATCGACATCATGCTGCCGGCCCTGCAACAGATCGGCGCCTCGCTGGGCGTCGAGAACGAAAACCATCGGCAATATGTCATAACAGCCTATATTCTGGGCTTCGGCGGCGGCCAGCTCTTTTTCGGTCCGCTCTCGGATCGTTTCGGACGGCGCGCTCCGCTGGTCGCCGGGTTGGTGATTTATGTCGCCGCGGCTGCGGCGGCCGCTGTTGCGCCAAGCTTTGAAACACTTCTGCTGTGTCGCGCCGTGCAAGGCATTGGCGCTGCCGCCACCCGCGTCATCGCCATCTCGATCGTGCGCGATACGTTCGACGGCCGGCGCATGGCCGAGGTGATGTCGCTGATCTTCATGGTGTTCATGGCCATACCGGTTATTGCGCCGGGGATCGGCCAGTTCATCATGCTGTTTGCAAGCTGGCACTGGATCTTCGTCACCATGGCTGTCGGCGCGCTGATCGTGTCGGCGTGGTCGCTGCTGCGACTGCCCGAGACGCTGCATCCGGAGTATCGTAGGCCCCTGACGGTTTCATCGGTCGTCGGCGGCTTCCGCATCGTGCTGACCAACCGCATGGCGCTCTGCTACGCCTTCGCCAGCACGTTCATCGTCGGCGCCATGTTCGGCTTCATCGCCTCGGCGCAGCAGATCTATGTCGACGTCTTCAATGTCGGCGAGATGTTCCCGGTGATCTTCGCCGGTGTCGCCGGAGTGCTCGCTTTTTCCAACTATTTGAACTCACGCCTTGTCGGCCGCATCGGCATGCGCCGACTGTCGCAGACCGCGCTGCTGCTGTTTTTGACCATCAGCCTGGTCTGGCTGGTGGTTTCCCTGGAAATGAAGATGCCGCTCTGGCTGTTCATCACGCTTTTTGCCAGTGCCATGCTTCCGTTCGGGGCGCTCGGCGCGAATTTCAATGCCCTCGCCATGGAACCGCTCGGCCGACTGGCCGGCACGGCGTCATCCATATTGGGTTTCATGCAGACATTTCTCGGCGGCATTCTCGGCACGCTGATCGGCCAGGCCTTCAACGGCACGGTAACGCCGTTGGCCGCCGGCTTCTGCAGCGTGTCCGTGGCGGCACTTCTGATGATCTTGATCGCCGAACGCGGCAAGATGTTTCAGCCACACAACCCGCCGGTTTGAGGCGACCCTGCGACGTAGGGGTGTGGGCTACTCAGCCCAGAGTTCGTGACGCAGGACCTGCCAGCTTTCCCCATCCGGCGCGACAAGCAAGCCTCCGCCGACATGCGACGGCAGATAGGCGCTGCCGTCGAAACGCGCGGCGTGGCCGCCAGCCTCGGCATGGATCAGCACACCGGCCAGATGATCCCACGGCATCAGCTTGTTGTAGACGACGAAATGAGCATGGCCGCTGGCCAAGAGGCGATATTCGTGCGCCGCGCAGCGATAGGCGAATTGCGACAGGATCTTCGTCTGGTTGCGCGCCAGCCGCGACCGCTCCGGCTCGGGCATGTATTGCCAGGAGACCGAGCCGGTCATTTCCGAGATCGGCGCAGGCGCCGCGACGTGCACCTTCTCAAGGCTGCCATGCGCATGTCGGATATGGCTGCCGGCGCCCTTGGCGCCGATCAGCCAGTCCTTGCCGACCGGATCGTGGATGATGCCGGCAACGGTTTCGCCCTTGACCACGACCGCCAGCATGACGCCGAACAGCGGCACGCCGGAGGCGAAATTGAAGGTGCCGTCCACCGGGTCGATGACGAATGCCAGGTCGGCTTCGCCCAGGCCGTCAAGCAGCGCCGGATTGTCGGAACAGGCTTCCTCGCCGACCACCATCGCCGAGGGATAGCGCTCGCGCAACGTGGCGGTGATCAGGCGCTCGGCATTGATGTCGGCCTCGGTCACCAGATCGGCGGCCGAGGTCTTCTGCCGGATGTCGCCGTCGCCCAACCTGCGAAAGCGCGGCATGATCTCGACCTCTGCCGCCTCGGCCAGAATGCCGGCCAGCCAGTCGATCGCGGCATCGTCAAATGTCATTGGAAACATCTTGCCTGGTGGTGAGGGTGTCGTTGAGCGCGGCGAAGTCGAACAGTTTTCTGTCGAGCAGGTGCGACGGCCTGGTGTTGGACAGAGCGCGGATCATGGTGTCCTTGCGGCCGGGCATGCGCTTTTCGATATCCTCGAGCATCGCCTTCATGGCGTTGCGCTGCAGGCCTTCCTGGCTGCCGCAGAGATCGCAGGGAATGATCGGGAACCGCATCGCCGCGGCGAACTTCTCGAGGTCGGTTTCGGCACAGTAGCTCAGTGGCCGCAGCACCATGACGTCGCCCTCGTCGTTGAGCAGTTTCGGCGGCATGGCGGCAAGACGGCCGCCATGGAACAGGTTCATGAAGAAGGTCTCCAGAATGTCCTCGCGATGGTGGCCGAGCACCAACGCCGAGCATCCCTCTTCCCGCGCGATGCGATAGAGATGGCCGCGCCTGAGACGCGAGCAGAGCGAGCAATAGGTGCTGCCCTCGGGCAGCTTGTCGGTGACGACGGAATAGGTGTCCTGATACTCGATCCGGTGCGGTATGGCGTGGCTGTCGAGATAGTCGGGCAGGATGTGTTTGGGGAAATTCGGCTGGCCCTGGTCCAGGTTGCAGGCCAGCAAATCGACAGGCAACAGCCCGCGCCATTTGAGGTCGAGCAGCACCGCGAGCAGCCCATAGGAATCCTTGCCGCCCGACAGCGCTACGAGCCAGCGCTGGCCGGGCTTGACCATCGAGAAATCCTCGATCGCCTGACGGGTGAGACGCAGCAGCCGCTTGCGCAATTTGTTGAACTCGACCGAGGACGGCACATCGGCAAAAAGCGGATGGAAACCGCCTTCGCCGTCGGCAATCGGTTCAAGCGTTTCGATGTCTGGCAGCATGTTCATGGCATGTCGCTTTCGTGGCCAAGAGTGCCCGGATTAGCGGACATGGCAGACAAAGAAAAGGCCGCCTCGACGGGCGGCCTTTGGATGGTGTCGCAAATGAGATCGCTTAGCGCGAATAGAATTCGACGACTAGGTTCGGTTCCATCTGCACGGCGAAGGGAACGTCAGCCAGGCCGGGAATGCGCGAGAAGGTCGCGACCATCTTGTTGTGATCGGCTTCGATGTAGTCCGGCACGTCGCGCTCGGCCAAGCCCACCGATTCCAGAACGATGACCAACTGCTTCGACTTTTCGCGGACTTCGACGACGTCGCCCGGCTTGCAGCGGTACGAGCCGATGTTGACGCGCTTGCCGTTGACGTTGACGTGGCCGTGGTTGACGAACTGACGGGCGGCGAAAATCGTCGGCACGAACTTGGCGCGGTAGACGACCGCATCGAGACGCGACTCGAGCAGGCCGATCAGGTTCTCGGAGGTGTCGCCCTTGCGGCGATCGGCCTCTTCATAGACCTTGCGGAACTGCTTTTCCGAAACGTCGCCATAGTGACCCTTCAGCTTCTGCTTGGCGCGCAGCTGCAGGCCGAAATCGGAAAGCTTGCCCTTGCGGCGCTGACCATGCTGGCCGGGGCCGTATTCACGCTTGTTGACCGGGGACTTCGGGCGGCCCCAGATATTTTCGCCGAGACGGCGGTCGATCTTGTACTTCGCGGATTCGCGCTTGCTCATCGCATTCCCTTTTCAAAACAACACACCCGGAACCTCATGGTCCGAGTGAAGGAAACGCGCCCTCCTCTGGCCCCCGTTTTCGAGACCTGACAGGGTTTTCCCACGCAACGCGGCGGAAAACCCACGGGACACGTCATTTCAAACAAGATCAGAAACGACTAGGCATCTTGATCTTGCGCATACAAAACAAACACCGGACATCGCTGCCCGGTGGTTGTGACGGCTGGTTAAACCGAGATTCAACCGGTGTCAAGCTTGTGACTGGCATAGGGCCCGGCGACAAGATACCCGTTTTCCCGCGTAGATGCAGTGCCGGATGTGGCGAGAGGTTGTTGCGCCAACGGCATCAGGAACGGACTGGAGCGAGGAGCGCAAGACTTATGAAGAAATTCTTCCTTACCCTGGCAGGCGCTACGGTGCTTGTGGGCTCGATGGCGGTGGCGCCGGAACCGGCGATGGCGCGTCATTGGCACGGACACAAACAGGTTTGCCGCATCATCGTGACGAAGAGAGTGGTGTGGCGGCATGGTCACCGCAGGGTGATCGTCCACAGGGTACGGCGCTGCCACTGGTGGTGATACCGGACTGGGCCCGGTAGACCGGGAAATAACCCATCCATCGCAATGATCGAAGCCCGCGGTTCATCCGCGGGCTTTTATTTTGGTGCCTTTCCAAACGCACGCTGCCAGGGTCAGCTGTCCGATTTCCTTTCCGGCAGTCCCTTGCGCTTTGTCTCGGCGAACTCCTCGAGCTGCTTTTCGCTCATCGATTCATACATTCCCTTCGAAGCGCCTTTGAGCTCGCTCTTTTTGGTCTCGCCGCGCTTGGCCGACAAAGCGGCGCCGGCGGCTTTCTGCTGGGCTTTCGAGGTGGCTGGCATGGCTGTTTCTCCGTTGCTCTCAGAAGAAACGCTCCGCTTCGGTGACGGTTCCAGCCCCCGGTGGCTCGGTTCCCGGCCCCCTTGGTGCCCGTTCGCCACGTGGTTAGGCTTGGTGATTTTCGCTGGCAGCCTTCCCGTGTCTGGAACCCCAGTGTAGGACGGCTGAATGAAATCTCTGACCGATCCCTCACAAGCTCTCTCCACTGGCCTGGCGAAAATCCGCACCGAATTCCACGTGCCAGATGGATTTCCGGTAGGCGTAGTGGCCGCCGCGGAGGCGGCGGCCAAACGTGCGCCCAACCAGCATGCCGATCGAACGGCGGTGCCCTTCGTCACGCTCGATCCGGCGAGCTCCACCGATCTTGATCAGGCGTTCTCAATCGAGGCGAGCGGCGGCGATCTTCTGCTGCATTACGCCATTGCCGACGTAGCCTGGTTCGTCGAGGACGGTGACGCGATCGATCTCGAAGCCTGGACGCGGGGCGAGACGCTTTACTTGCCGGACGGCAAGGCCGGGCTCTACCCGCCGGTAATTGCCGAGGGTGCAGCGAGCCTGTTGCCGGATGGATCGCGGCCAGCGGTTGTCTTCACGGTCCGGGTTGCGCAGGACGGTGCGACGAAGTTGGACGGCGCGGAGCGGGCAATCATTCAAAGCCGCGCGAAGCTCGCCTATGACAGTGTGAAGGCCTCCGATGTTCCGGCCGGCTTCGCCGAAATGGCGCGACGCATGGGAATGAACGAAAAGCGTCGTGGTGCTTCGCGCGTCGACCCACCCGAGCAGGAGGTTGAAAAGCTCGCCGATGGTACATTCCGGCTTTCGTTCAGACCGCTGCTGCAATCCGAGCAAGACAACGCCGCGCTTTCGCTCGCTGCAAACATGTCGATTGCCGACGCCATGTTTGCGCACCATACCGGGTTGTTTCGGGTGATGTCGGAGCCAGATGCTTTCAGGGTGCAAAGACTGCGCAGCGCGGCACGGGCTCTCGGGCTGTCTTGGCCGGCCTCCACCAGCTTGCGCGACTATCAGCGAACCCTCGACCCGACCGATCCGCAACAGGCGGCGCTGATGCTGGAAATCCGCCATGCAAGCGCCGGCGCGTCCTACCAACCCTACAAAGAAGGTGTTGTCCCTTGGCATGAGGCGATGGCAGCGACCTATGCCCATGCAACGGCGCCACTCAGGCGACTGGCCGATCGCTATGTCGTGCGCTGCGCGCTGGCCATCGCCAATGGCCAGCCGGTGTCCCAGGCTGTCACCGACGCGTTCGCCAGATTGCCGCAGGTGATGGGGCGTGCGGATAGCCACGCTTCGCAGATCAACCACGCGGCTATCGACCTTGCCGAGGCGGTAATGCTGAAGGGTCGCGAGGGCGAGACGTTCAAAGCTGCCGTCACCGACGTCGTCGACCATGGCGTGCGCGTTCAGCTTGCCGACATGCCTGTCGTTGCCAACGTAAAGGCCTCCGGGCTTACACAGGGCGACGATCTGACGCTAAGGCTGGTCTTGGCCGATCCAGATCAACGCAGCATCGTCTTCGAACCTGTTTAAGCGGCAGAGGTTTCCGCCGCCATCTGGCTCACGACCAGCCCGAACCCCTGCATTAGCCGGCTGGTGGCGAAATCCACCTTGCCGGAGGTGAAGACCGCAATGTCAGGCTCACCCACCGGCAAAGGTCCGTCGACCGGCGCCAGCAGCGACATGGCGCGGCGGGCGATCGCTTCGGCCGGGTCGATCCAGTCGACCGGCCATGGCGCGGTCTTGCGCATGCGATTGGCCAGGAACGGATAATGCGTGCAGCCGAGCACGACGATGTCGGTGCGGGCACCGTCCTTCTCGACGAAGCATGGCGCGATCTCCTGGCGGACGATCTCCTCGTCGACGAACCCCTCGCGCATGTAGATTTCCGCCAGCGGCGCCAGCCGGTCGGAGCCGACCAGCCGCACATGGCATTTCTGCGCCCATTTGCTGATCAGGTCGCGCGTGTATTGACGCTTGACCGTGCCGGGCGTCGCCAGCACCGAGACGAGGCCTGACCGCGTGCGCTCGGCCGCCGGCTTGATCGCCGGCACCGTGCCGACAAAAGGGTGTCCGGGGAATTTCTCGCGCAAAGCGTCGATCACTAGCGTCGATGCGGTGTTGCACGGGATGACCGAAATCTCGGGCTGGAATTTTTCCAGCAGCGCGCCGAACAGGCCAAGGATATGGGCGTTGAGGGCCGGTTCCTCCCAGGCGCCATAGGGGAAGGCGGCATCGTCGGCGACATAGACGAAGCGGCGGTCGGGCATCAGCACGCGCGCCTCGCGCAGCACCGTGAGCCCGCCGATGCCGGAATCGAACATCAGGATCGGCCGCTCAGTCATTGTCGGTGCCCTTTCCGCCGAGCGGCGGCATGTCGTCATCCTTGCCGGTGCCTGCAGCCTTGTCTGCCAGGCGATCGCCTTCCGCCTTGCGGGCCCGCGCCACGGCCGCCGGCAATCGTCTTGGATCGTCGCCCGGGGAACCCTCGCCACGCGGCATCGCCGGTGAAAACCTGTCCAGGGACGAAATGATGCCGCGCAGCACCTTCAGCTCCGGCTCGGCAAAGCCGGCACGCGTCAGCACGGCGCGCAAATTGTCGACCATCTTCGGCTTCTTCGGTGCCGGACGGAAATAACCGCGCGCTTCCAACGCGCCTTCGAGATAGGCAAACAACCCGTGCAGCTCTTCCTTGCTGGCCGGCTTCATGTCCGGACCGGAAAAGTTGGTTTTGGTCTCGTCTTCCAGGCCGGACTTCATCCACTCGTAGGACATCAGCAAGGCCGCCTGGGCGATGTTGAGCGAGGAGAAATCGGGATCGACGGGGAAGGTGACGATCTCGTCGGCAAGGCCGACCTCGTCATTGTAGAGGCCGAAGCGCTCGCGGCCGAACAGGATGCCGGTGCGCTGGCCCATTGCGTGACGGGTCCGGAGCACCCTGCCCGCTTCCACCGGGCCGCGGACGGATTTGAAGCCGTCGCGCTGCCTGGCCGTGGTCGCGAAAACAAAGTTCAGATCGGCGAGCGCCGAGGCCAGGTCGTCGAACACCTTCACGGCGTCGATGACATGGTCGGCGCGGCTGGCGGCCGCGCGCGCCTTCTCGCTCGGCCAACCGTCGCGAGGGTTGACCAGGCGCAGTTCCGACAGGCCGAAATTGGCCATGGCACGAGCCACCATGCCGATGTTCTCACCGAGCTGCGGCTCGACGAGGATGATCGCCGGGCCAGCGGTCGTGAGGCCGTGCTGTAAGTCCATTCCTGTCATGTTTTCCAGATGATTGCGCCACGAAGTCTCCGCGTCCTGCCATATCGATGCGGCTTTTTGAAGAGTTATCGGCCACTTGGCCGACAAACAGCCTTGCGCCGTCCCTCGAAAGATTGGCGGGATGCGGCATTGCAGTCGTGCTCTCAACCAAAGGACATCCGACCTCGTTGCTGGGTGATGGCTCGACCGTGGCGCCCCAAACCGCCGGCAAATGGAAACACGGGTGCTCGCTGTTGCTATTGACGATGTTTCCCATTTTTAGAAATCATCTACGATCCGAATGCATATTTATTTACGATGACCCATCGCGTCGGTGGAAAATCAAATTAGAAAAAGGTAATCTCCCGCCCGCTTGGGTCCAGCGTGTATTGACGAATGGTATTGAGAAGACGGAGCGTGTCTTGCACACTCCCGTCGTCTATTTATGCCCCAAGCATTTCATCGCGGATTTCAACGGCCGACGAGGGCGTTGGCCAAATCTAGGAGGGGCAAATGAAAATCGTACGGTTTTTCCTTTCACTCGCCATGTTGCTTGCAGCGTCGGCCTTCCTGATTGCGCCAGCTTCGGCGCAGGCGACACGGACATGGGTTTCCGGCGTTGGCAACGACGCCGATCCGTGCAGCCGAACCGCACCTTGCAAGACGTTTGCCGGCGCCATCTCGAAGACGGCGACGGCCGGCGAAATCAACTGTCTCGACCCGGGTGGCTTCGGCACGGTCACCATCACCAAATCCATCACCATCGACTGCAAAACGACGGAAGGTGGTGTGCTTGCGTCCCTCGTGAACGGCATCATCGTCAACACGCCCGTCGGCTCGGCGGTGCATCTTCGCGGCCTCGACATAGACGGTGTAGGCAATGGCCTCGACGGCGTTCGGATGCTTGGCCAAGGTCAACTTCATATCGAGGACTGCAACATAGAGCGAATGGGCGGCAACGGCGTCGAATTTCTCCCTAACGGCAACAGCGAACTCTACATAAGCAACACGCGCATAGCCGAGACAGGCGCCGAAGGTGTTCTCATCAAGACGACTGGGGCCGTGGGAATCAATGCCATCCTTTCAAGGGTGGAAATCACCAACAGCGCCAGCGGCATTCTTATCGACGGCACAGGCAACACCGTGGCCATGAACCTGACGCTCACCAACAGCCTAGTCAGCGGCAATACCGGCAACGGCGTGGTGGTCAAATCCGTCGCAGCGGCATCGCCGGTGCGTGCGACGATTACCGGCAATACGATCAGCGCCAATGCCGGCACCGGCGTCAACGCCAACGGTGCGGCAGCCAGCGGCAACGGAAGCGCCATCGCCTTTCTCGGCGGATCGACGATCTTCGGCAATGTCGCCGGGGTCAGCAATACCGGGAGCGGCGCCGTCCAGTCGTTCAAGAACAACATGATCTCCGGCAACCTGACCGACGGCACACCGCTCACCGCCTTCCCGGGACCTGGCGGTGCGCCGCTGCAATAAGCGACCGCCGCCTCCGCGGCAGTATGAAACAAGCGATGCCGGCTGCCCCGCGAGGGATAGGCGGCATCGCCTCTTGGTTCCCTGTTGCCACAGCAGCAGCCTGCGTCTTCCGCTACCCGGTTGCACCGCTCGACCATGGCGGCCCAAACCGTCGACAAATGGACCCGCCCGTGCCGCTGTCGGCATTGGCGATATTTTCCATTTGTAAAAATCATCCATGATCCGAATGCATATTTATTTACGATGACGCGTCGCGTCACTGGAGAATCAAATTAGAAAAAGGTAATCTCCCGACCGCTTGGGTATTCAATGAGTATCGACGGTTGGTATTTGGAAAATGGAGTGTGTCCTGCACGCTCCCGTCATTTATTTGTGCCCCAAGCATTTCGACACGGGTTTCCATGGGCAACGAGGGCGTTGGCCAAAATCTAGGAGGGGCAATTGAAAATTGTACGGTTTTTCCTTTCACTCGCTGTGTTGGCTCTGGCGTCAGCCTTCCTGATTGCGCCAGCTTCCGCGCAAGCGACACGGACGTGGGTTTCCGGCGTTGGTGACGACGCCAATCCGTGCAGCCGAACGGCACCTTGCAAGACGTTTGCCGGCGCCATCTCGAAGACGGCGACGGCCGGCGAAATCAACTGTCTCGATCCGGGAGGCTTTGGCGCGGTCACCATCACCAAATCCATCACCATCGACTGCAAAACGACGGAAGGTGGTGTGCTTGCGTCCCTCGTGAACGGCATCATCGTCAACACGCCCGTCGGCTCGGCGGTGCATCTTCGCGGCCTCGACATAGACGGTGTAGGCAATGGCCTCGACGGCGTTCGGATGCTTGGCCAAGGTCAACTTCATATCGAGGACTGCAACATAGAGCGAATGGGCGGCAACGGCGTCGAATTTCTCCCTAACGGCAACAGCGAACTCTACATAAGCAACACGCGCATAGCCGAGACAGGCGCCGAAGGTGTTCTCATCAAGACGACTGGGGCCGTGGGAATCAATGCCATCCTTTCCAGGGTGGAAATCACCAACAGCGCCAGCGGCATTCTTGTCGACGGCACTGGCAATACCGTTGCCATGAACCTGACACTGACCAACAGCCTTATCAGCGGCAACACCGGCAACGGCGTGGCGATCAAATCCGTCGCCGCGGCATCGCCGGTGCGTGCGACGATTACCGGCAATACGATCAGCGCCAATGCCGGCAGCGGTGTCAACGCGAACGGTGCGGCAGCCAGCGGCAACGGAAGCGCCATCGCCTTTCTCGGCGGATCGACGATTTTCGGCAATGTTACCGGGGTCAGCAATACCGGGAGCGGCGCCGTCCAGTCGTTCAAGAACAACATGATCGCCGGCAACGTAGCCGACGGCACGCCGCTCACCGCCTTCCCGGGACCTGGCGGTGCGCCGCTGCAATAAGCGACCGCCGCTTCTGCGGCAGCATGAAATAAGGCGATGCCGGCTGCCCCGCGAGGGGCAGCCGGCATCGCCTTTTTTTGTTCTCGATTTATCGCAATTCCGGACAGAAAATCGCTTCGCACTTTTCTTGGAATTGCTCTGGCAGCAGCCTGCGTCTGCGTCGTCCCGGTTTGCACCGCTCTGATCGCTTTGCTATAGGCGAAGTTCCTACTCTGGCGAGGTCTGCCCCGCCATCACCCAACTGTTGAACGAGGCATTCTTTCCATGGCGAAGATCAAGGTGGCGAACCCGGTCGTCGAACTCGACGGCGACGAGATGACCCGCATCATCTGGCAGTTCATCAAGGACAAGCTGATCCACCCATATCTCGACCTCAAGCTTGAATATTACGACCTCGGCATCGAGCACCGTGACGCCACCAACGACCAGGTGACCATCGATTCGGCCAACGCCATCAAGAAATACGGCGTCGGCGTGAAATGCGCGACGATCACGCCCGACGAGCAGCGCGTCGAGGAATTCAAGCTCAAGAAGATGTGGAAGTCGCCGAACGGCACCATCCGCAACATCCTCGGCGGCACCATCTTCCGCGAGCCGATCATCATGAAGAACGTGCCGCGCCTGGTGCCGGGCTGGACCAAGCCGATCATCGTCGGCCGTCACGCCTTCGGCGACCAGTACCGCGCCACCGATTTCCGCTTTCCCGGCAAGGGCAAGCTGACGATCAAGTTCGTCGGCGAGGACGGCAAGGTCATCGAGCACGATGTCTACGATGCGCCGGGCGCCGGCGTCGCCATGGCCATGTACAATCTCGACGATTCCATCCGCGAGTTCGCCCGTGCTTCGCTGAATTACGGCCTGCTGCGCAACTATCCGGTCTATCTCTCGACCAAGAACACCATCCTCAAGGCCTATGACGGGCGCTTCAAGGACATCTTCCAGGAAGTCTACGAGGCTGAGTTCGAGGCCGAGTTCAAGTCGAAGAAGCTGTGGTACGAGCACCGGCTGATCGACGACATGGTAGCGTCCAGCCTGAAATGGTCCGGCGGCTATGTCTGGGCCTGCAAGAACTATGACGGCGACGTCCAGTCCGATACCGTTGCGCAAGGGTTCGGTTCGCTCGGCCTGATGACCTCGGTGCTGATGACACCGGACGGCAAGACGGTGGAAGCCGAAGCCGCGCACGGCACTGTCACCCGCCACTACCGGCAGCACCAGAAGGGCGAGGAGACCTCGACCAATTCGATCGCCTCGATCTTTGCTTGGACGCGCGGCCTCGCGCACCGCGCCAAGCTCGATGACAATGCCGAGTTGAAGCGCTTTGCCGAGACGCTGGAAAAGGTCTGCATCCAGACGGTCGAGAGCGGTTTCATGACCAAGGACCTGTCGCTGCTGATCGGCCCCGACCAGCCCTGGCTCTCGACCACCGGCTTCCTCGACAAGATCGACGAGAACCTGCAAAAGGCGATGGCGTAACCGGCCTAAAGCGCGTCGCGTTCGAACAGATTCAGGCGACGCGCACTAGGTCTTTGTTTCCATGCATGTCGTTCTCGCAAAACCGGAACCACTTTTGCGCGACATGCATGAGACCCGGGAGGGTATCATGGGCAAGCCCGTCGTCTACGGCGCGGACTACAGCGTCTATGTGCGCATCGTGCGGCTCGTGCTCGAGGAGAAAGGCATCGACTACGGGCTTGTGCCGGTCGATGTCTTTGCCGCCGAGGGCATTCCCGCCTGGTACTTCGAACATCACCCGTTCGGCCGCATCCCGGCCTTCGAGCATGACGGGTTTCGCCTTTTCGAGACGAGCGCGATTGCGGGCTATGTCGACGAAGCCTTTGACGGGCCGGCGCTGCAGCCGAAGGATCCGCGCGGCCAGGCGCGGATGAAGCAGGTCATCGGCATGCTCGACGCCTATGCCTATCGGTCGATGGTCTGGGATGTCGCGGTCGAGCGGCTGGAGAAGGAGGCACCCGACGAGGCGCTGATCGCCAACGGGCTTTCGCAGGCGAGCAGAGCGCTTCGGACGCTCTCCTCGCTGAAGGCGCCGGGGCCATGGTTGCTTGGCGACCAGCTGACGCTAGCCGACCTGCATGCGGCGCCGATCATCGGCTATTTCGTCAAGGTCGCCGAGGGGCAGAAGCTGCTCGCCGGGTTCCCCGAGATTCAGGCCTGGTGGGACCGGATCGCGGCCCGTCCAAGCTTTGCCGCGAGCGGTCCGGCGGCCTGATCAGGCCTGCGCCCGTTGTTCATTCCGGAAGGTAGTTTTCCGCCTTCATAAAGGTCTTGGCACGACCTAGGATCAGCACGCGATCTCCGGCCAGATCACACAAAAGATGCCCGCCGCGCTGTGAGCACTGGAACGCCGACAGGTGGGTCTTGCCGAGTTTTTCAACCCAGTACGGCACCAGCGTCGCATGAATTGAACCGGTCACCGGATCCTCGGGAATGCCAGCTCCGGGAACGAAATAGCGGGAGACGAAATCATGCTTTTGGCCGCGCGCGGTAATGACAAGGCCAAGCGGGTGGAAAGCGCCGATCCTGAGCAGATCGGGAACGAAGGACCGGACGGATTGCTCGTCGGCAAGCTCGACGAACAGGTTCTCAAAATTGCGAAAGCTCGCAACCGGATGCGGCGACAATATCTCCTGCAGCGCATGTAAGGTTTCGCCTTCGACGGGCTGCGGCGGAAAACATGGCAGATCGAGCTGGTAGGCGCCTTGCCGCTGACAGACCCGCAACTCGCCCACACGCGTGGCAAAGGCCATGTCACCAGCCACATCGTGTTGCGAGGCCAGCACATGGGCGGTCGCCAGGGTGGCGTGTCCGCAGAAGTCGACTTCGTGAACGGGTGTGAACCAGCGCAAGTCCCAGCCCTTGCCGTTCGGCCGCGCAAAGGCGGTTTCGGCAAGATTGTTCTCTTTTGCGATGGCCTGCATCACCTCGTCCGCCAGCCAGTCCTGCAGGATGAGGACGGCAGCGGGGTTGCCCTGAAAGGCGCGCTCGGCAAAAGCATCGACCTGGTACATGGTCAGCGTGGGCACATCATCCTCCGAAAAAACTGATCTCCGGCCGGGCGACCATCAGCCAAAGGATGGCCAGCACGGCAGCGAAGGCCGGAAAACCGCAAGCAAACCAGATACGAAAAAGGCGCTTTTCCTCGACAGGCAGCGGTCGATTTTCAATAGCCGCCTGTCGCGCCAGATTTCGTATCCGAATCTGAATCCAGACCACCGGCAGCCAGAACAGACCCGTCACGACATAAAGCAGCAGGGACAGCACGATCCAGCCCTCGGACAGCGGCCATCCCAATGCCTGGGCAAGCAACACGCCTGATATGGGCTGCACGACGACCGCGGTTGCCGTGAATATGGTGTCGGCGACGACAACCGTGCCCGCGACATGGGCGACGAGGTCGGCGCGACCGGTGCGCTGCGCCATTAGCATGAAGAAGGCGATCCCGGCGCCAGTGCCGAAGAGAACATGCGTCCAGCGCAGTATGTCGGCCCAGAGGTTCATCGTTCGTCGAGGACCGCCAGCGCTACAAGCACCAGGCACAGCATGGGGATCGTCTTGACCAGCGGCCCCAACGGCGCGAGCCATAGACCGGGAACGAGAAGCGTCGACGCCACCAGATAAAACAGCGTGATCGCAATCATCGCCAGCAGCGCTGGCCGGGCTAAAGACCGGACCAGAACCGCCGCGCCGGCAAGGATATCCGCGGCACCGCCGGCAACCACCGACATATCTGCCAGATTCGGCGACACGCCGCGTGAAACAAGAATGGAAGCGGCCTCGTCTTGCCGGATCAGGCCGATGATGCCCGAAGCAAGCCAGAACACGGCCAGGCTGCCGAAGATGACAGGTTTTGCCAGCCAGAGGCGCGCGAACCATCGTTCTTGGACATGGGCCGGCATGGCGGCCAGCGTTGCTTCCAGCGGCTGCAGCGGATGGCCGCAAATCTGGTTCCATGGCCCGGCATTGCCGGTGACGCCGCGCGCCAGCGCGGCAAGCGCTGCGCTGCGCAACGGCGATCGCCAGCCAAGGAGGCCAAGGCCATCGGCAATGGCGGCGGCAAGCCGGCCGACAATGGCCGGCATCGGTACGACCTTCGCCTTCGGCAGGCCAAGCCAGGCACGAAAGGCTGAGAGAACATCGGCGAGCGGTCTGGCCTCGGCCTCGACGAGATCGACGGCAGTACGAGGCGGCAGCGATCCGGTGACCGCGCGCGAGACCGCTTCAGCAACGTCGGTGACCGCCACGGTCTGAATCGGCTGACGCGACATGACGGCAGGGATAAAGCCGGGGAAGGCTGCAAGGGCGCGCAAAAGTGCTGTCCCGCCATAGGCGGCGGGCGCGATCACCAAACCCGGGCGCAGGATCGTCCACTCCAGTGAAGAGCTTGCGACAGCCCTGTCGCCTTGCGCCTTGCTGTTGAAGAAAGCATCGGCGGAGGAGAGGTCGGCGCCGATCGCGGAAATCTGCGCAAAACGGCGCACGCCGGCCTGTTCGCATGCCGCGACCAGCGCCACCACCGAATGCCGGTGGATGGCGTCGAGGCGATCGCGCGGGCCGTCCTGCAAGGCGCCTGCCGCATTGACGACTGCATCCATGCCGGTGACCACCGGCAGCCAGTCCTCGGCGGCGAGCAGCCGCGACATGTCGGCGGCGATCCAGCGCACCGCCGGCCAGCGCCGCTCGGCATCCACGACATCGCGCCCAAGCCCGGCCACATGATGACCGTCGCGAAGCAGACGGCCGACGACGGCTTCGCCGATCAGACCGTAGCCGCCAAGGACGAGCACCTTCATGCAGGGACTTTCAGGCTGCCTCCAGCGCCGCCTTGACCGCGGCGATCGCGTCACCGGCTTTCGAAGCGTCGGGGCCACCGGCCTGCGCCATGTCGGGCCGGCCGCCGCCGCCCTGACCGCCCAACGCGGCGGAGGCCACGCGCACCAGATCGACGGCGCTGAAACGACCGACCAGATCATCGGTGACAGCGACCACGACGCTCGCCTTGTTGTCCTCAGCCGTGCCGACGAAGACGACGACGCCGGAACCGAGCGAGCTCTTGCCGGCATCGGCCAGCGGCTTCAGATCCTTCGGCGAAACACCGGAAACTGCTTTGCCGAGGAAGCCGACGCCGGCGACAGTCTCGTTCTCCGACGGCGCACCTGCCGCGGCACCGCCGCCCAGCGCGAGTTTCTTGCGCGCCTCGGTCAGTTCCTTCTCGAGCTTCTTGCGCTCGTCGAGCAGCGCCTCGACGCGTGCCGGCACGTCGGCCGGCGAGATCTTCAGCGTGGCGGCGACCGATTTCAAACGCCGGTCCTGCTCGTCGAGATGCTTGCGCGCGGCTTCGCCGGTCAAAGCCTCGATGCGGCGCACGCCGGCGGCGACCGCGCTGTCCGACACGACACGCACCAGGCCGATATCGCCTGTCGCCCTGACATGCGTGCCGCCGCAGAGCTCGACAGAATAGGGCCGGTTGGCCTTGGCGCCATGCAGGCCGGTGCCCATCGACACGACGCGCACTTCATCGCCGTACTTCTCGCCGAACAGCGCCATGGCGCCCTCGGCAATGGCGTCGTCGACCGACATCAGGCGCGTGCTCACCGGGCTGTTCTGGACGACGATCTCGTTCGCCATGCGCTCGACGTCTTCGAGTTCCTCGGGTGAAATGGGCTTGTTGTGCGAGATGTCGAAACGCAGGCGCTCGGGCGCGACCAGCGAACCCTTCTGCGCGACATGGCTACCTAGCACCTCGCGCAGCGCCTCATGGATCAAGTGCGTCGCGGAATGGTTCGCGCGGAGCCTGGAGCGTCTGCCATGGTCGACCTTCAGCTCGACGGCCGCACCGGTCTTGACCGTGCCGCTGGCCACCTTGCCGATATGGACGAACAGCCCATCGGCCTTCTTCTGCGTATCGGAAATCTCGATCGAGAAGCCTTCGCCTGAAATGACGCCCGTGTCGCCCATCTGGCCACCGGACTCGGCATAGAACGGCGTCTGGTTGACGACCACGGCAACCGCCTCGCCCTTGCTTGCGCTGTCGACGGTCTTGCCGTCCCTGACAAGCGCCTGGATGAGGCCTTCCGCCTGCTCGGTCTCGTATCCGAGGAATTCGGTGGCGCCCGCCTTCTCGCGCACCGGGAACCAGATCGTCTCGGTGGCCGCGTCGCCGGAGCCTGCCCAGTGAGCGCGCGCCTCGGCCCTCTGCCGCTCCATGGCATTGGTGAAACCGGCCAGATCGACCGAAATGCTGCGCTGGCGCAATGCATCCTGCGTCAAGTCGAGCGGGAAGCCATAGGTGTCGTAGAGCTTGAACGCCGTCTCGCCATCCAGCATGTCGCCGGCGCTTAGTTTTTCCGTCGCCTCCGAAAGCAGGCCGAGGCCACGCACCAGCGTCTTGCGGAAACGCGTTTCCTCGAGCTTCAGGGTCTCGGTGATCAACTGCTCGCCGCGCACCAGTTCCGGATAGGCCTGGCCCATCTCGCGCACCAGAGCCGGCACCAGCTGCCACATCAGCGGATCGCGGGCACCGAGCAACTGCGCATGGCGCATGGCGCGGCGCATGATGCGGCGCAGGACATAGCCACGACCTTCATTCGACGGCAGCACGCCATCGGCGACCAGGAAGGAAGACGAGCGCAGATGATCGGCGATGACGCGGAAGGACGCGACCGTTTCCTTGTCGGGACCGTGCCCGATGGCGGACGACGCCGCGTCGATCAGATGACGGAACAGGTCAGTTTCAAAGACGCTTTCCACCCCTTGCAGGATGGACGCCATACGCTCCAGGCCCATGCCGGTGTCGATCGACGGGCGCGGCAGGTCGATGCGCTCCTCCTTCGTCACCTGTTCATACTGCATGAACACCAGGTTCCAGAATTCGAGGAAACGATCGCCATCCTCCTCCGGGCTGCCTGGAGGGCCGCCCCAGATGTGTTCACCGCGGTCGATGAAGATCTCCGAGCACGGCCCGCACGGTCCGGTGTCGCCCATCGCCCAGAAATTGTCCGAGGTCGCGATGCGAATGATGCGGTCGTCGGAAAACCCGGCAATCTTCTTCCAGAAACCGGCCGCCTCGTCGTCCGTGTGATAGACGGTGACCAGCAGCTTGTCCTTGTTGAGCCCGAATTCCTTGGTGATCAGGTTCCAGGCAAGCTCGATGGCGCGCTCCTTGAAATAGTCGCCAAAGGAGAAATTGCCGAGCATTTCGAAGAAGGTCAGATGGCGCGCGGTGTAGCCGACATTGTCGAGGTCGTTGTGCTTGCCGCCGGCGCGGACACTCTTCTGCGCGGTCGAGGCGCGCGAATAGGGCCGCTTCTCCAGGCCGGTAAAGACGTTCTTGAACTGCACCATGCCGGCGTTGGTGAACATCAGCGTCGGATCGTTGCGCGGCACCAGCGGGCTCGACGCGACGATCTCGTGTCCCTCCTTGCGGAAGTAGTCGAGAAAAGTCGACCGGATCTCGTTCACGCCACTCATGAATGCTGCCTTTTCGAGAAAACCGCCGGCAGGCCGGCGGAAAATGGGCTCTGGTCTCAAAGCGCGTCGCGCTGAAAACCGATTCAGTCGACGCGCCTTAAGTTTTTGCTTCCATGCATGTCGTTGTCCCAAAACCGCTGCGCACTTTTGAGCGACATCCATAAGGAAATAGACTTGGCCTTTTAGCGGTCGCACCGCACCCTGTCCAGAAACACGGAATTGGTCCAAATCGTGCGCCTGCCGACCATCAGCGCCAGCCGCAAAAACGAAAAACCGCCGGCTCGAAAGCCGGCGGTTTGGAACGCAAAAAACACTGAACTCAATTACATAAGCTTGAGATAATAGAACAGGATTATGGCCGATCTTCGGCCGGCATCCTGCACGAAGTTGTTACATCGCGCCGGATTCCTCCTCGAAACCGTCGTCGCCGCTCTCGGCGCCACCATTCTCGAGGAATTTCTCGGCGATCAACCCGGCATTCTGCCTGAGCGCCAGTTCGATCTCGCGCGCCGTGTCGGGATTGTCGCGCAGGAACAGTTTGGCATTCTCGCGGCCCTGGCCGAGACGCTGCGAATTGTAGGAGAACCAGGCGCCCGACTTCTCGACCACGCCGGCCTTGACGCCGAGGTCGACCAGTTCGCCGGTCTTGGATACGCCCTCGCCATACATGATGTCGAACTCGACCACCTTGAAGGGCGGCGCCAGCTTGTTCTTGACCACCTTGACGCGGGTCTGGTTGCCGACGACCTCGTCGCGGTCCTTGACCGAGCCGATGCGGCGGATGTCGAGGCGAACCGAGGCGTAGAATTTCAGAGCATTGCCGCCCGTCGTGGTCTCGGGCGAACCGAACATGACGCCGATCTTCATGCGGATCTGGTTGATGAAGATGACCATGGTGTTGGAGCGTGAGATCGAGGCGGTCAGCTTGCGCAGCGCCTGGCTCATCAGGCGGGCCTGCAGGCCAGGCAGCGAATCGCCCATCTCGCCTTCGATTTCGGCACGCGGCGTCAGTGCCGCGACCGAATCGACCACCAGCACGTCGATGGCACCGGAGCGCACCAGTGTGTCGCAGATTTCCAGCGCCTGTTCACCAGTGTCGGGCTGCGAGATCAGAAGGTTTTCCAGATCGACGCCAAGCTTGCGGGCATAGACCGGATCGAGCGCATGCTCGGCATCGACGAAGGCGCAGATGCCACCCTTCTTCTGGGCTTCCGCAACAGTGTGCAGCGCCAGCGTCGTCTTGCCCGAGCTTTCCGGCCCGTAGATTTCGATGATACGGCCGCGCGGCAGGCCACCGACGCCAAGCGCGATGTCGAGGCCGAGGGAGCCGGTCGGCACGGTTTCGATCTCGACGACCTGCTCGTTCGCGCCGAGCCGCATGATCGAGCCCTTGCCGAAAGCCCGCTCGATTTGCGACAGCGCCGCGTCCAGAGCCTTTGATTTGTCCACCGCTTTGTCCTCTACCAGCCGCAAAGAATTCTGAGCCATGATACATCACCCCTTGGTCGTCAATGAAGGCCGGACAATCCGTAATCCCTGCCTATTTGTACCTTTTTTGTTCTCGTTTGGCAAGAGGGTTCAAGTATCTGAAAGGCAATCAATATCCGGATTTGTTCTTTTTTTGTCCCAAGAATCACATCAGGAACGCACCTCGCATTGGGCCAGACCGCGTACCCGTTTCGATCTGCCGAATCGCCTGCCTGCATGCGAAGCTTCGTCACGCAGCCTAGCGCTTGTGCGGCTGGAATAACAAAGGTCATATCGCCGGCATGGTGAAATCTCCAAGAATCCTGGCCGTGGGCGGCGCCCATATCGACCGGCGTGGCCAGGTGTCCGGCGCTTACGTGCCGGCCGCGTCCAATCCCGGCACGATGCGCGAGGATGTTGGCGGCGGCGTCTTCAATGCCTTGCGCACCGCGGTCCGGCGCGGCGCCTCGGCCTCGCTGCTATCGGTGCGCGGCGGCGATGCCGCTGCCGATACGGTTTCACGGGCCATCGCCAAAGCCGGGATTGTCGACCTGTCGGCGGTGTTCCTCGATCGCACGACGCCAAGCTATACGGCGCTGATCGACAGCGAGGGCGAGCTGATCGTCGGCTTTGCCGACATGGCGCTCTATGAGCTGGCGTTTCCCAAGCAGGTGAGGCGCTCCAAGGTGCGCGAGGTACTCGCTGCCGCCGATGCCGTCTTCTGCGACGCCAACCTGCCGACGGCGGCACTGGAGCGGCTCGTGACACTCGCCGCCGGCAAACCCGTCTTCGCCATTGCCATTTCGCCGGCCAAGATCGTGCGCCTGAGGCCGGTGCTCGGCAATCTGGCCGTCGTCTTCATGAACCTGCGCGAGGCGACCGCACTTGCCGGCCTGGACGGTGCGGCCTCGGGGCAGGACATCGTCGACGGGCTGAAACGCGCAGGGCTCAAAAGCGGCGTGGTGACAGCGGGCGGCGCTTCGATGCTGGGCTTCGATGAAGCCGGCACCTTCTCGATCCTGCCGCCGACGCCAAGAAAGGTCACTGACGTCACCGGGGCCGGCGATGCGCTGGCGGGGGCGACGGTCGCTGCCTCGCTGCGCGGCATGCCGTTGCGCGCATCCCTGCGCGAAGGCATTGCCGCGGCGACACTGGCCATCGAAAGCGCCGACGCGGTCCCCGATTTCACCGCCGCTGATTTCGCCGAGGCGCTGGCTCTTGTGCCGGATGCGCAGGAAGTGGCATGAGACCGGCCAGTTCATAGTGCCGGAGTGTTTTCGCGCGTCCAAGTGGAGGCGCATCGCTCCGGATTGGAGATCAGGATGACACCAGAAACCGCCCGCCCCTTCATCGATATCCATGCGCCGGTGGCACAGGCCTTAGCCACCGGGCGGCCGGTGGTGGCGCTGGAAAGCACCATCATCACCCATGGCATGCCCTACCCCGACAATGGCGCCATGGCGGCCGATGTCGAAAAGATCATCAGCGATGGCGGCGCCGTGCCGGCGACGATCGCCGTGGTCGGCGGCCGCATCAAGATCGGCCTTTCGGACGGCGAACGCGAGTCCCTTGCCATGACCGGCGACGCCATGAAGCTGTCGCGCGCCGACCTCGGCTTCGCGGTGGCGCAAGGGCGCACGGGCGGCACCACCGTCGCCGCCACGATGATCGCGGCGCATATGGTCGGCATCAAGGTGTTCGCCACCGGCGGCATCGGCGGCGTGCACAAGGGTGCGGAAAAGAGTTTTGACATTTCCGCCGACCTTGACGAGCTGGCGCGCACGCCGGTCATCGTCGTGTCGGCCGGCGCCAAGGCCATCCTCGACATCGAAAAGACGCTGGAAGTGCTGGAGACGCGCGGCGTGCCTGTGGTCGGCCATGGCTGCGAGACGATGCCCGCCTTCTGGTCGCGGCATTCGCCGTTCCGCGCGCCACTGACCTTGCACAAACCGGAAGAGATCGCGCATTTCTACCAGACGCGGCAGGCGCTGGGGTTTGGCGGCGGCATGTTGATCGCCAATCCGGTGCCCGAAAACCACGAAATCCCCGCCGAAGAGATGGCCGGCTATATCGAGGCCGCACAGAAGGCTGCCGAAGCGCTCAACGTGACCGGAAAGGCGGTGACGCCATTCCTGCTGTCGAAAATCCTGGAATTGACGGGCGGCAGGAGCCTGAAGACCAACATCGCGCTGGTCGAAAACAACGCAAGGCTGGCGGCGCGGATCGCAAAGGCGCTGTAGGCGGCGAAGGCCCCTCACCCGGATTGCCAAGACCGAATTGCAAGGGGCAATTCGGGGCAATCCGAACTCTCCCCGAGGGGAGAGGAGCCTGCCGGCGCCGACGCCAACCTCTCTCCCCAGCGGGGAGAAGGTGGCCGCGAAGCGGCCCGATGAGGGGCAGCGTCCTCAACCCGATCCTGCCATAGCAGGGTATTAGCCGATCAGGATTTACTTCCCGCCCGCCGCCCCGCCTCGTACGCCCGCCGTGCCCAGACCGTCATCTCGTCGGAATCGTCAAAAGCGCTGTCGGGAATGCTCCAGTAGGGCATGGAGACAAGCTTGCCGTGGCGGGAGCCGGTATAGGTCCACTGCCGGCAGCCGGCGGCCTCGAAGTCCGGAGCGCTTTGCTCGTCGGCCTTCAGCATCAATTCGCCGCGCAGCACGATGGCGACGATGACACCGTCGAAATAGATGCCCTTGCCGCCGAACAGTTTGCGGATGCTGACCGGGCCAAGGCCCTCGAACAGTTCGGCGATGCGTTCATTGTCCATGCCGCTATCATGTCACCGGCATTTGACATTGTCATCGCGCAACCAAGATCATGCTGACAGGTTGAGAACGTTCCTTCGGAGTCTTTTTGTCATGCCGCTTCTGCTCAAGGGTTCATGCCGCTGCAATGCCGTTCGTTTCGAGGTCGAGAGCCACACGCCGGCGCCGTTCATGCTGTGCTACTGCTCGATCTGCCGCAAGCAGCAAGGCGGCGGCGGCTTCGCCATCAATCTCGGCGCCGACAAGGAGACCCTGAACATCAAGGGCAAACGAAACCTTCTTCCGGGCCGAGATCGAGGACGACGAGCATCCGCGGTGCGAGATATCGACCGGCGAGCGCAATTTCTGCCGCAAATGCGGGTCGGCATTGTGGCTCTACGACCCGACATGGCCAGAGTTGGTGCATCCCTTCGCCTCGGCGATCGACATCGATCTGCCGAAGCCGCCGAGCCGGGTGCATCTGATGCTGAAGTACAAGGCCAACTGGGTCGAACCTGATATCGGCAAGGGCGACAAGACGTTCGATGTCTATCCGGAGGAATCCATCGCCGACTGGCACAAGCGGACGGGCATGTGGGTGGAGTGAGACTCTTCACCCCGTTTACGCGGAGAAGATGCCGCCAGGATGAGTGGCGGTGCGAATTTCAGAGAGGCCGGCTCTACCCCTCATCCGGCCCTTCGGGCCACCTTCTCCCCGTAAACGGGGCGAAGGAATGCCTCAAGCCGTGGCGCGTGCTTCCGCGAGTGCCTTGAGGTCAGCCGGCTTCAACTCGACGGATTCGCCGCAGCCGCAGGCCGAGCTCTGGTTCGGGTTGTGGAAGGTGAAACCGGTGCGCAGCGTCGTCTGCTCGAAATCCATCTCGGTGCCGAACAGGAAAAGCGCTGCCTCCGGCGCCACATAGACATGGGCGCCGTCGCGCTCGATGTGGTCGTCCTTGGTGTTGGGTTCGGTCACCAGGTCGACCGTGTATTCCATGCCGGCGCAGCCGCCCTTCTTGATGCCGAGGCGAATGCCATGCGCGTTGTCGCGGGTGGCGACGATCTCGCGCACCCGGTCGGCGGCCTTTTCGGTCATCGTGATGACGGCAAAGCGTCCCATTCTTTTCTTTCTCCATTCCGTGCAGGTTCAAGGCCTGCCGAACGATTCCTCACCTAAAATGGTGAAGTTTTACCACTGGCGCAAGTGCGCCAACCTTGTGAGGCTCGACGCTAGTACCAGCCCACCGCGACCTGCGCCTCTTCCGACATGCGGTCGGGCGACCAAGGCGGGTCGAAGGTCATGTTGACCTCGACGCCGGACACGCCCTCGACGGCGCCGACGGCATTCTCCACCCAACCGGGCATTTCGCCGGCGACCGGGCAGCCCGGCGCAGTCAGCGTCATGTCGATCTTGACCGAGCGATCGTCCTCGATGTCGATCTTGTAGACGAGGCCAAGCTCGTAGATGTCGGCCGGGATTTCCGGGTCGTAGACCGTCTTCAGCGCCGAGACGATGTCGTCGGTCAGCCGCGCCAGCTCGTCGGCGGGAATGGTCGAGCCAGACACCACGCTGTTGGCTGCGGCTTCGGGCGTGGTTTCGGCAGCGATGCTCACATCATCCATGGTCGTCACCCAAAAAACTTGCGCGCTTTTTCAAGCGCCTCGGCCAAAGCGTCGACTTCGGCCCTGGTATTATACATGCCGAACGATGCCCTGCATGTGGAGGTTACGCCAAAGCGTTTCAACAGCGGCTGGGCGCAATGCGTGCCGGCGCGTACGGCAACGCCCTGCCTGTCTATCACCATCGACACGTCATGAGCGTGAATGCCCTGCAGTTCGAACGAGATGATAGCGCCCTTGCCCGGCGCGTCACCGAAGATACGCAGCGAATTGATAGCGCGCAGGCGCTCATGCGCATAGGCCTTGAGATCTTCCTCGTGGGCGGCGATGCGCTCGCGGCCGACCTTTTCCATATAATCCAGTGCGGCGCCCAGCCCGATCGCCTGCACGATCGGCGGCGTGCCGGCCTCGAAGCGGTGCGGCGGCTCGTTGTAGGTGACGATGTCTTCCGTCACCTCCTCGATCATCTCGCCGCCGCCCATGAACGGCCGCATGCCAGAAAGAATGTCCTTCTTGCCATAGAGCACGCCGATGCCCGACGGACCGTAGACCTTGTGGCCGGTGAAGACGAAAAAATCGCAGTCGAGATCCTGCACGTCCACGGCCATGTGCACGGCGCTCTGGCTGCCGTCGACGAGGACGGGAATTCCACGCGCATGCGCAATGCGCACAATCTCCTTGATCGGCGTCACCGTGCCCAGCGCATTCGACATCTGGGTGATGGCGACCAGCTTGGTGCGATCGGTCAGCCGCTTCTCGAACTCCTCGATGTGAAAGACGCCGAGATCGTCAACCGGCACCCAGACCAGTTTGGCGCCCTGCCGCTCGCGGATGAAATGCCAGGGCACGATGTTGGAATGATGCTCCATGATCGACAGCACGATTTCGTCGCCCTCGCCGATGTTGGGCATTCCATAGCCATAGGCGACGGTGTTGATCGCCGACGTCGTGTTCGAGGTGAAGACGATGTTGTCGGTGCTCGGTGCGTTGAGGAAACGACGCACCGTCTCGCGCGCCTTCTCGTAAGCGTCCGTTGCCGCATTGGAGAGAAAATGCAGGCCGCGATGGACGTTGGCGTATTCCTGGGAATAGGCATGCTGGATGGTGTCCAGCACCACCTGCGGCTTCTGCGCCGAGGCGCCATTGTCGAGATAGACCAGCGGCTTGCCGTAGACCTCGCGCGACAGGATCGGGAAGTCGCGGCGGATCGCCTCGACGTCGTAGGGGATGTTTTCGACTTTCTGGTCCACAGCAATCAACCTTCCAATGTGGTTCCCCCTCACCCGACCTCCGCTTCGCTCCGGCCACCCTCTCCCCGAGGGGAGAGGAGGTCGCCAGCGTCACCGTCTGGCTCTTCTCCCCTCGGGGAGAAGGTGGCCGCGAAGCGGCCGGATGAGGGGGCGCGGCTTTCGTCTTATGCCGCTTACCCGTGTGTCACAAACCAGTCGTCGAGCTTCGCTTCGAGCGCGTCGACGATCGTCTCGTCGTCCAGTTCCTCGATCACCTCGGCGACGAAGGCTTTGACCAGAAGGCCGCGGGCGGTCTTCTCGTCGACGCCGCGCGCCATCAGGTAGAACAGATGGTCGTGGTCGATTTCGGTGACCGTCGCGCCATGACCGCAGACGACGTCGTCGGCGAAGATTTCAAGCTCCGGCTTGGTCGAGAACTCGCCATCGTCCGACAACAGCAGCGTGTTGCAGGCCATCTTGGCGTTGGTCTTTTGCGCATATTGATGAACGTTGATGCGGCCCTGGAAAACGCCGCGCGCCTTGCCCGTCACAACGTTGCGGATCACTTCCGTCGAGGCCGTGTGCGGCACGGCGTGGTCGAGCACCATGGTCACGTCGGTGTGGGTGTCGCCGGCCAGGAGATTGATGCCGCGCAACTTGAAGTCGGCGCCTTCGCCGGTCGTCCTGACCATGACCTCCTGGCGCACCAGCCTGCCACCGGCGTTCATGACGAACAGCGTCAGCTTCGCGTTCTTGCCGATATGGGCCTTGAACTGCGCCAGATGCGTTGCCGTCTCCGGCTGCTCCTGGACGATCAGCCACGTCACCTCGGCCCCCTCGCCGAGCACAAGCTGGCTGACCGAGCTGACCAGGGCAGCACCCTCGCCGGCCTGACGTTCTACGATAACAGCCTTGGCCCCAGCGCCGACGCGCACCATGAGGCGCACATGCGTCTGGCCGCCGGCCTGCAGGTTCTGCAGTTCGATCGGCTTTTCCAGCTCGGCGCCATCGGCGATGTCGACAAAGTAACCGTCGGCGACGAAAGCCGTGTTCAGCGCGCCGATGGCGTCATCGCTGCCATAGGGGTCGAGCCCGGGTGCTGCGCTGCCGTCGGTCAGCTTTTCCGACAGGCGCTGCACGGTGACGCCTTCGACGGCCGGCGTCTTCGCATCGGACTTGCCGTTCAGGACCGCCAGCACGGCGGAGCCTTCCACGATCGGTGCAACAGCCTTGGTCATGGCGGCCGGATCGAAGTCCGGCACCGCGTTCAGCAGCCGGCGCAGATCGGTGTAGTGCCAGGATTCGATGCGCCGTGTCGGCAGGCCGTGCTTGATCGCTTCGATGGCGTCGTCGCGCTTGAGCATCACCGCGCCGTCGCCCGGCAACAGCGACAGCCGGTCGCCGAACGCGTCGATCAACGCTGTTTCGGCCGATGTCCGCTGGGGCTGAGTGTGCATATTCATCAGTTTAACCTTGCCCTCTGGCATCTCACGCGGCTTCGCCGATCACGCCGGCATAGCCATTGGCTTCCAGATCGAGCGCCAGCGACTTGTCGCCAGACTTGATGACCTGGCCCCTGTAGAGCACGTGAACCGAGTCAGGCACGATATGTTCAAGCAGGCGCTGGTAGTGGGTGATGACCAGGAACGCACGGTCGGGCGCACGCAACGCATTGACGCCGTCGGACACGATCTTCAGCGCATCGATGTCGAGGCCGGAATCGGTCTCGTCGAGCACGCAGAGTTTCGGCTCCAGCAGCTTCATCTGCAGGATCTCTGCGCGCTTCTTCTCGCCGCCGGAGAAGCCGACATTGAGCGGGCGCTTCAGCATCGCCATGTCCATGCTGAGCGAGGCGGCAGCTTCCTTCACCCGCTTGAGGAATTCCGGGATCTTCAGCGGCTCTTCACCACGCGCCTTGCGCTGCTCGTTCATCGCTACCTTCAGGAATTCCATGGTCGCGACGCCCGGTATCTCCATCGGATATTGGAAGGCGAGGAAGATGCCCGACGTGGCGCGCTCGGCCGGATCCATTTCGAGGATCGACTGGCCGTTGTAGAGGATGTCCCCCTCGGTGACCTCATAGTCCTCGCGGCCGGCGAGGATATAGGAAAGCGTCGATTTGCCAGAGCCGTTCGGCCCCATGATCGCGGCGACCTCGCCGGCTTTCACCGTCAGGTTCAAGCCGCGGATGATCTCGGTGCCGTCATCGACGATGCGTGCGTGCAGATTTCTGATCTCAAGCATTCTTTGTTTCCTGAATATTTTGTTCGGTCAGCCGACCGAGCCCTCAAGCGAGATTCCGATCAGCTTCTGCGCCTCGACCGCGAATTCCATCGGCAATTGCTGGATGACGTCCTTGACGAAGCCGTTGACGATCAGCGCGATCGCTTCCTCTTCGGGAATGCCGCGCTGCATGACGTAGAATTTCTGGTCCTCGGAAATCTTCGACGTCGTCGCTTCGTGTTCGAATTGCGCCGTCGAATTCTTGGCTTCCATGTAGGGCACGGTGTGGGCGCCGCACTGGTCGCCGATCAGCAGGGAATCGCAGTTGGTGAAGTTGCGGGCGTTGGTCGCCTTGCGGTGCGCCGAGACCTGGCCGCGATAGGTGTTCTGCGAGAAGCCGGCGGCGATGCCCTTGGAGATGATGCGGCTCGACGTGTTCTTGCCGAGATGGATCATCTTGGTACCGCTGTCGACCTGCTGGTAGCCGTTCGACACGGCGATCGAATAGAACTCGCCGCTGGAATCGTCGCCGCGCAGGATGCAGCTCGGGTACTTCCAGGTGATGGCCGAGCCGGTCTCGACCTGCGTCCACGAAATCTTCGAGCGGTCGCCGCGGCAGTCGCCGCGCTTGGTGACGAAATTGTAGATGCCACCCTTGCCCTCGGCGTCGCCGGGGTACCAGTTCTGCACCGTCGAATATTTGATCTCGGCATCGTCGAGCGCCACCAGTTCGACGACCGCGGCGTGAAGCTGGTTCTCGTCGCGTTGCGGTGCGGTGCAGCCTTCGAGATAGGAGACATAAGCCCCCTCCTCGGCGATGATCAGCGTGCGCTCGAACTGGCCGGTGTTCTTCTCGTTCATGCGGAAATAGGTCGACAGCTCCATCGGGCAGCGCACGCCCTTGGGCACGAAGACGAAGGAGCCGTCGGTGAACACGGCCGAATTCAGCGTGGCGTAGTAATTGTCCGAGGTCGGCACGACCGAGCCGAGATACTTCTTCACCAGCTCCGGATGCTCGCGGATAGCCTCCGAGATCGAGCAGAAGATGACGCCCGCCTGCGCCAGCTCCTTCTTGAAGGTGGTGACGACGGAGACGGAATCGAACACCGCATCGACAGCGACGCGGCCGGACTTGTAGACATTGTCGCTGACTTCCTCGAGCTCCGAGGCGTCGGTTTTCTGCACGCCGGCGAGGATTTCCTGCTCCCTCAGCGGGATACCCAGCTTCTCATAAACCTTCAGCAGTTCGGGATCGACATCGCTGAGCGACGTCGGGCCGGGCGTGCTCTTGGGTGCCGCGTAGAAGTAGATGTCCTGGAAATCGATCTTCGGGTAGTGAACGCGCGCCCAGGTCGGCTCGTCGAGCGTCAGCCAGCGGCGATAGGCCTCCAGACGCCATTCCAACATCCAGGACGGCTCGTCCTTCTTGGCCGAAATGAAACGGATGATGTCTTCGCTGAGGCCCTTGGGGGCCTTGTCCATCGCGATTTCAGTCTGGAATCCGTATTTGTATTGGTCGACGTCGATCTTTCGGACCCGATCGATCGTGTCCTGCACAGCAGGCATATGCGTTCTCCATCCACGCCGGGGTCAAGGCCCGACAGTTTTCAAACTATGGCACCGCCAAATGAACGCCGAATGGCATTCGCGACAGCGTAAGTTCCATATAGTGCGTTTCGACCGGAAATTCACCCGGCCAGCATAAAACGCACGGCTCTACCAGGCCGAAGGCCTGTCGTTATCCGGCCGCTGCTCATGCGGCCTTTTCCCTGTTGGCCCGACGCGCGGCGATTGCCGCCAGCGCGGTGCGAAACAGTTCGATGTCCTCAGCGCCGGTTGCGGCACCGATCGATACGCGCAAGGCGCCAAGGCTCTCGCCGTATCCCATGGCTTTCAGCACATGGCTCGGCCCGACCTTGCCCGACGAACAGGCGGAGCCGGCCGACAACGCCACGCCGGCCAGATCGAAGGCGATCTGCGCGGTTTCGGCTTTGATGCCCGCAATAGCGAAGAATGTCGTGTTGGCAAGCCTTGGCGCGCCGGTTCCAAAGATTTCCGCATCCGGCACCAGCATTTTCACGATGGCCTCGATCTCGTCGCGGCGATGACGCACCGCGTCCATGGCCTGCAGTCCGGTGAGAGCCTCGCGTGCCGCGGCGCCAAAGCCGGCAATGGCGGCGAGGTTTTCGGTGCCGCCGCGATGGCCCTTTTCCTGGCCGCCGCCATTGATCAGCGGCTTCGGCATCATCAGATCGGAGGCGGCGACGATGGCACCGACGCCCTTGGGGCCGCCGATCTTGTGCGAAGACAGAATCAGGTAATCGGCGTAACCCGCTGATAGATCGATAGAAACGCGTCCAGCCGCCTGGACGGCATCGACGACGAGGACACCGCCCGCACCCCTAGCGATCCCGGCGATACGATCGATCGGCTGGATGACACCGGTCTCGTTGTTGGCGGCATGGATGGCGACCAGCGGCAGGCCCTCGGCCTTGTCATGACGGGCGAGAGCGGCTGCCAATGCGTCGAGGTCGGCGATGCCGTCGGCGTCGACGCCGATCCGCGTCACCTGCGCTGCCGGAAAGTGCCCGCCGTTCAACAGGCAGGGATGATCGGCCTCGGACACGAAAAGACGGCTCATGCGCACACTGCCGCGCCCCATCTGCCAGTCCGACGTCAGCAGCGTCGAGGCGGCTTCCGTCGCGCCGGAAGTGAACACGACATGCTCAGGCCTGGCGTTGACCAGTGCTGCGACATCTCGCCTTGCGGTCTCGATCAGGCGCCGTGCGGCGCGCCCTTCCGTGTGGACTGACGACGGGTTGGCGGCGACATCGAGTGCGGCGACCATAGCCTCGCGCGCCGCGGCAAGCAGCGGAGCACTGGCATTATAGTCGAGATAGGCGCGCATTCCGGCCATTTTCGTCCGTTTGGTTCCCGTCAGAAGCCATTCCGATGTCGTATCGCGTTATTTCCTTGAAATTCCAAGGCGAGCCGTCCTATTTACGCGGCTTGCGGCGCGGGTGGCCCGGCTCGACGTCTGGCCACTCAGTTTTGAACAATTCTAAACTAGCTTCTAAGAAGACGCTCGCCCTGCGTCAAGGCCAGAGGAAGACACGTTCCGGGCGCCGCGCATTCGTATACCAAGTGGAGTATTTCATGCCTGAGGTCATTTTTACCGGTCCTGCCGGCCGCCTGGAGGGACGCTACCAGCCTTCCAAGGAAAAGAGCGCGCCGATTGCCATCGTCCTGCACCCGCACCCGCAATTCGGCGGCACGATGAACAACAAGATCGTCTACGACCTCTTCTACATGTTCCAGAAGCGGGATTTCACGACGCTTCGCTTCAATTTCCGCGGCATCGGCCGCAGCCAGGGCGAGTTCGATCATGGCACCGGCGAGTTGTCGGATGCGGCGGCGGCGCTCGACTGGGTGCAATCGCTGCATCCGGATTCCAAGAGCTGCTGGGTCGCGGGTTATTCCTTCGGCTCCTGGATCGGCATGCAGCTCTTGATGCGCCGGCCGGAGATCGAAGGCTTCATCTCGATCGCGCCGCAGCCCAACACCTATGATTTCTCGTTCCTGGCACCCTGCCCGTCATCGGGCCTGATCATCCATGGCGATGCCGACAAGGTGGCGCCGCCGAAGGATGTGCAAGGCCTGGTCGACAAGCTGCACACGCAGAAGGGCATCACCATCACGCAGAAGACCTTGCCCGGCGCCAACCATTTCTTCTCCAACGATGCCGACCTGCTGCTCGAGGAATGTGCCGACTATCTCGATCGCCGGCTGGCCGGCGAGTTGTCGGATCCGCGGCCGAAGCGGCTCAGATAGGCAAGGGAAGCGGGCAGCGATGTACGAGCCTCCTCATTTCAGGGAAACGCGGCCGGAAGTCCTGCACGGGCTGATCCGGGCGCATCCGCTCGGCCTGTTGATTTGCAACGGAGCCGAGGGGCCGGTCGCCAACGCCATCCCGTTCCTGCTCGACGCAGACGTGCCGCCGAACGGCAGGCTGCGCGCCCATCTGGCCAAGGCCAATCCGCAATGGCAGCTGCTGGCCGACAATCCGGCGTCCCCGGTGCTGATCGTCTTCCAGGGCACCGATGCCTATGTGACGCCGTCCTGGTACGAGACCAAGCGTGAGACCGGCAAGGTGGTGCCGACCTGGAATTATGCGATCGTGCAGGTGCGCGGCACTGTCAAGGTGATGGACGACCAGGCCTGGCTGGCGCAGCAGATCGCCGACCTGACCGCGTCCCAGGAAGGCACCCGTGCCGCACCCTGGGCGGTGACCGACGCGCCGGCGCCCTTCATCCAGTCGCAGATCAAGGGCATCATCGGGCTGGAAATCGAGATCAGCGAAATCCACGGCAAGTGGAAGGTCAGCCAGAACCGGCCGGTCGCCGATCGTGTCGGCGTTGCGCAAGGGCTCGAAAACGAAGACCACCGGTCGCCCGATATGGCCAGCCTGGTCAGGTCCTATGGCGGGCTGGACAGCAACTAAGCTTCAGCAAACCCGAGCCTTCAGCCAGCCTTCGCTCCGATCAGCCGGAACGTCTTCTTGCGGACCGGCAACCCCGACGGCATCGGGCGAAAGATGAAGCCGAGCCGGGCAAAGACAAGCCCGCACGCCAGCGCGAAGGCGCAGCCGAGGCCGAAACCGGCGACGGTGTCGCTCGGATAGTGCGCGCCGACGAAGACGCGGGTCGAGGCAATGCAGGCGGTGATCGCCAAGGCTATGTACCAACGTCGGGGGAACAACAGCAGGGCGACCCCGAACACGGCGCCCATAGTCGTGGCATGGCCGGACGGGAAGCCGGCGAAGCGCGCATCGAAGGCAAAGGGATGCAAGGCCAGCACCCCAAAATCGTCGAAATAGAGCGGTCGCGCCCGACCGATCGCATATTTCAGCACATTGACGGCCAGGCCGGAGAGGCCGGCGGCGCTCAGCACCAGAAAGGCCAGGCAGGTCCAGTTGTAGACCAGCATCAGCGATCGTCTTGAAAGGCTTCGCCAGTCGGTCAGGTTCGCGGCGACGAGCAAAAGCGCCGATGGAATGAGATACCAGCCACCCAGGCCGAACTGCGTGAAAAAGTCGGCCAGATGGACGACCCCTGGCGACCACTGGCCATGAAGTATCCCCGCCGGGGTGTCGAGGCGAACAAACGCCGCCGCCGTCAGCAAGATCCAGACCACGCTCCAAACCGGCCACACAATGTTCGGGTATCTGGCGGGACGCGCGGCAAAACGCTTTCTTGCGATCTGCATCGTATCGCGAAAATTGTCGAGGGATCGGCGCCCCACCTCAAGGAGCATACCGGAAACGGAAGGGCGCGATTTCACCAGCATAGGAAACTCGACCCTGTCATCGACGAGCCGTCATGGCGTCACACGATAGAGACCGAGCGACAGTTTGTCTCCCGACGAATAGTTGAGGCCGTCGATCAGGGCAACGCGGTTCACCGATTTGCCCTGTGCCGCCAGCAGGCCAGTCAGTTTCTGCTCGTCCTCGACCGATGCCAGCGCCAGTGCGCAGGCCGGATCGGCAAACAGATGCCTGGCGACGCCCTCGACATTGGTCAGCACCGTTCTCGTGCCGACCAGGAACACCAGGCTCGGTTCCTGGTATCGCGACGAGGCCAGCACGGTGGTGTCGCAGGGCTTGTTGGCGCGCACCGCCGCCTCGATGGCCGGGCTCAGCCAGATCGGTTTCAGCGACGGCGCTATGACGCCGAACAGCAGCGCATAGGTAATGCCCGCGCAAACCGCGATGGCACCGATGCGGCCGAGCGGCACTTGCAACTGCCGCGAAAAGGCAAAGTAGCCGGCGCCGAGCGCGGCCGCGGCGGCCGGAATGCTCCACCATGAGAACGTGCCTGTGAGGTAGAGCGGTGCGCCGACGCAGACCGCCGCCAGGCCGAGGCTGACCACGGCCAGACCAAATGCGGTCGACCACCACAACCAGTCCTGCCAGCGCCTGAGCGGCGCGTCCGCATCCTGCGGCGACAGCGTCAAAAGCCAGCCGATCAGCAATGCCATGCCGGGATAGGCCGGCAGGACATAATGCGGCAGCTTGGTCGGGATCAGCTCGAACACCAGCCAGAACGGTATGTACCAGGCGAGGCAGAAGCGCAGCCGGGGGTCATCGCGCAGGCGATTGAGGGCCTGGAGCCCGGCGCCGACGGCGATCAACCCAAAGGGCCACATGAACAGCGAATAGGTCAGCATGTAGAAGCCGGGCGGCAGGCCGTGCGATTCCTCGCCCGAGGCGACCTTGCCGATCATGTCCTTGCCGACGGCTTGCTGCAGGAAGGCGCCGCCGCTCTTCCAGGTGATCAGCGCAAGCCAGGGCAGCACGATCAGCACGACGAGCGCCAGGCCGCGCCCTACTTTGAGCTTCGACAGCCAGCGCCCGTCACGCTCGAAGGCGAACAGCACGGCGATGGTGAGTGCCGACAGCAGTGGGGCAATCGGGCCCTTGATGAGGATCGCAGCACCCTGCGCGATCCAGAAGATCCACCAGAGATGGCCGCCGACAGGTTGGTTCCGGCGCGAGGCCAGATAGATCTGCGCCAGCGCGCCTTGCGCCGCCACGCAACAGGCCAGCAGCATGGCATCGGTCTTGGCGTCGCGGCCTTCGAAAGCGGTGGCGAAGATCGCCGCCAAGACCAGGCCGGCGGCGATGCCGGCATTGGCACCGAACAGATTGGTGCCGGTCCAGGCGATGCCGACAACGGCAATCGCAATGCCAAGCGCCGAGACCAGGCGATAAACCCAGATCGGAGCGGCAGCGCCCTCGCCGCTCAGCGCCACGGCCGCCGATTGCAGCCAGTAGATGCCGATCGGCTTCTGGTAGCGCGAGGCGTCCTGAAAGCGGATGTCGACATAGTCGCCGCTCTCGGCCATCTGCTTGGTGGCCTGGACGAAGCGCGACTCGTCGCGGTCGATCGGCGGCAGCGACGCCAGTCCCGAAACCGTCATCACCAGGCTGAACAGGAAGAGAAGGATGTAATTCCTGTTCACCGCCATGTCTCAGCCTCCGTGACGAATTTGTCTTGATGTGCCACGCTGCTCGATCGATCGCTGTTCAATCGACCTTGCTCATTGCGGTCTTGCGCTCGTTGGCGATCAGCCAGAGATTGCGGATGTAGATGAACAGGCCCATGGACTGGCCGGCGATGAACACCGGATCCTGACGCTGGATGGCATAGATCAGAAGCAGGCCGCCACCGAACAGGGAAAAGAACCAGAAGGCCACCGGCACCACGCTGCGCTTGGCTTTTTCCGAGGCAAGCCACTGCACGACGAAGCGCATGGTGAAGAAGAACTGCGCAACGAAGCCGAGCAGGATCCACGCATCGAACTGCTTGATGAAAACCTGGTGAAGCCAGGTCACCAATTCCTGAAGCACGTTAACCACGGCTGATTTCCTCTACTTTAGGCATTCTGCGGCGCCGGCGGCGCAGCCACCAGACACCGGCGAGATCGAGAACCCCCTGCAGGCCGCGATCGAAGATGCCGTAATTCGACTTGCCGTGCCGGCGCGAGCGATCGATCACATCGCAGTGCACGACGCGATAGCCCTCCTGGATGACCAGGGCCGGAACGAAGCGATGGGTGCCGTCGAAGAACGGCAATCTGCGCAGGATATCGGTATGGACCGCCTTGAGGCCGCAGCCGGTGTCGCGCGTCTCGTCATGCAGGATGGCATTTCTCAGCCAGTTGGCGAAACGTGACGCCAGTTGCTTGACCTTGCTGTCACGGCGCTTGAGGCGCTGCCCCTGCGCCGCGCCGAAATCGGGGCCGGCCTGCAGAAGTGCATCGATCAGCACGGGAATGTATTGAGGATCGTTCTGGCCGTCGCCGTCGATCGTGGCGACGATACTGCCACACGCCGCCCAGGCGCCCGAGCGCACCGAAAGGCTCTGGCCGGCGGATTTCCGGTGCCGCAATTCCCGTACCGGAAACGGGCGAAGCGCTGCTTGCGCTGCGAGCACCGAAGCGGTGTCGTCGGTCGAGCCGTCGTTGACGATGATCAGTTCGAAATCGCGCCCGGCCATGGTGGCCTCGATCTCGTCGATCAACAGCGGCAGATTTGCCGCCTCGTTCCTGCAAGGAATGACGATGGATATCAATGCGTCCGGCATGTCGCGTCGGGGCTCTGTCGTCGGATATGGCATTTTGTGGATGCCGTGCGGTGCCGCTCGAGGTCGTGGACTGCTAGAACCTTTGGCGCGGCGCCTCATTACGCCAGCCGAAACGATGAAGCAAGCATTGGAGCCCAGGGCAATCGCTTCAGACCTATGCCAGTTCCAACTCGTGGCGGAGACCATCAATTGTCGATGTCGGCGCCGCCCCTCATCGCCCTGCCGGGCACTTCTCCCCGTATAGTGACGGGGAGAAGGGGGCTGATCGCAGTGCCGGTACGCTTTCTGCAGCGTTGACAACTGGCGAAACGGTCGATGAGAGCGCCCCTCTCCCCGTCACTATACGGGGAGAGGATGCCGGCAGGCAGGTGAGGGGCTGCGCCAACGTCCGGAAAGAGGGTGGAGTGCGAAAACCGGATTCCACTTTTGCTGATCGCGCTTGGGTGCTAAACGCGCCCGTTCATGCACGCCACGCCCTGGGCCAGATTGGCCGGACGCTTTCGGGAAAGAAAAAATGCCTGCCTTCAAATCCGATTTCCTGCGCACGATGAGCGAGCGCGGTTTCATCCACCAGACTTCGGATGATGCCGGGCTCGACAATCTCTTCGCCACGGAGACGGTGACGGCCTATATCGGCTTCGACGCGACCGCCAAAAGCCTGCATGCCGGTTCGCTGATCCAGATCATGATGCTGCATTGGCTGCAGCAGACCGGTCACCGGCCGATCGCGCTGATGGGCGGCGGCACCTCGATGATCGGCGACCCTTCCTTCAAGGACGAGGCGCGCAAGCTGCTGACCCCGCAGGACATAGACGACAACCTCGCCGGCATCCGCCGCAACTTCATGCCGTACCTCAAATTCGGCAGCGGGCCGAACGACGCGGTCATGGTCAACAACGCCGACTGGCTGATGGAGATCAACTACGTCAATTTCCTGCGCGACGTCGGCCGCCACTTTTCGGTCAACCGCATGCTGGCCTTCGATTCCGTCAAGCTGCGGCTCGATCGCGAGCAGTCGCTGTCGTTCCTCGAATTCAACTACATGATCCTGCAGGCCTATGATTTCGTCGAGCTCTACAAGCGCCTCGGCTGCCGCCTGCAGATGGGCGGCTCCGATCAGTGGGGCAATATCATCAACGGCATCGATCTCGGCCGCCGCATGGAGGACGCGCAGCTCTATGCGCTGACCACGCCGCTGCTCACCACCTCATCGGGCGCCAAGATGGGCAAGTCGGCGTCGGGCGCGGTCTGGCTCGATGCGGACATGCTGAGCCCCTACGAGTTCTGGCAGTACTGGCGCAACACCGAGGATGCCGACGTCGGCCGCTTCCTTAAACTCTACACGACGCTGCCGCTGGACGAGGTCGGCCGGCTCGAGCAGCTCGGCGGATCCGAGATCAATGAGGCCAAGAAGGTCCTCGCAACCGAGATCACGGCCTTGCTGCATGGTCGCGGGGCGGCGGAACAAGCCAGCGAGACGGCGCGCAAGACGTTCGAGGAAGGCGCGCTCGCCGAATCGCTACCGAGCGTCGAGGTGGACAAGGCAGCGCTCGAAGCCGGCGTCGGCGTCCTGTCGCTGCTGGTGACAGCCGGACTGGCGGCGTCGAACGGCGAGGCGCGGCGGCACGTGCAGGGCGGTGCGGTGCGGTTGAACGACCAGCCTGTCAGCGACGAGCGCCGACTGGTGACGCTTCAGGATTTGAGTCCGGAAAACATCGTAAAGCTTTCACTGGGCAGGAAAAAGCACATTCTGGTGCGGCCGTTCTAGGATCGGTCACCGGTATTCGAAGATCGACCTGAAGATGCCGGGTGCGATCACCGACAGCGGATTGATGTCCAGCACCGGCTTGTTGGCATTGCCTTTGAGCCGGTAGGTGACGCCAATCAGGCCGCGGTCGCGGCCATTGCCGAGAAGCGCGCCAACGATGGGCAATTCGCCGAAGATGCGATTAAGGCCATAGACCGGCATGAACGTGCCGGTCATGTCCATGTTGTTGTCCTGGTCGTAGAGGGTACCCTGGAACGTCGTGCCGATGCGGGGACCGCGCAGCACGCCATTGGCCAGTCTCAGATAGCCGCTGCCCTTGTCGATCTCGGCGTAGCCGCGTTCGAACTTCACCCGCGAGGTGTCCAGATTGCCCTTGACCGCCTGGTTGAGGCTGCGGCTGTCGCCGGCCGGCGTGGTCGACACGATGGATGCCAGTTTCGGCTCATTGACCACGAAGAAGTTGCTGGTATCGACCTTGCCCCTCAGCGATCCGTCGCTCGGCCCCGCCAGCGCGAGCGTGATCGCTCCGCCTTCCATATGCTCGTAGATGTTGAGGAACCGAAGGATGGCGCCGGCGTCCGCGGATCGCATGTTGAGCGCGCGCTGGCCGCCGCCGGTGGTGTTGCTGATGGTTATGGCGGCGCCCGAACTTGCCGTGGCGCTGACCTTCAGGCCGTTCACGCGCGAGCCGGCCGCGCTGTAGTCGAGCTTCAGGTTGGACAATTGCTCATCGTGGAACCCGGTCAGTTGATCGACATCGGCGCTGACGGAAATGGCATCGGAACCGGTGGTCTTCGTCGCCGTGTCGACGTCCGAGGTGAACTGCTTGATCAGCGAGCGGGCATCCAGCGCGTTGCCTGATATGTCGACCGCATAGCCCTTGCCGGACCGCTTCACCGACACCGCGACATCGTCGCCCCGGTTCAAGGTCACCTTGCTGAACTTTGCGGAAGACAGGGCGCCATTGACCAGCACGATGCTGCCTTCGACGGAGAAGGTCTTTCCATCGAGGTCGAAATCGGACAGCGTCGTGGTGTCGCCGGACTTGGTCATGACGAATGTGGCTTTGGCGGGAACCCCCGCCCCCTTGCTCCAGCCGGCCCAGGGGATGTCCAGCCTGGCGTTGGTCAGATCGGCCGAGACGTTCTGGTCGCCGCTGCCGCTCTTGTCGATAGCGACCTTCACCGTCCCGCCAAGCAGCGGCGTCAAGCCGGGCATTGCGGCGGCACGGATCTTGTCGTCGAGCACCAATGCCACCTTGCGGCTGGCCGGCGGCCCGTCATCCCGGAGCGGCTCGATCAGGTCGAGTTCGGCTGGAATGCCGTTCAGCGATGCCTTGGCGGAGATCACCGCCTTTTCAGGGTCGACGGTGATCGAACCGTCGGCATCCGTCACCGTCTGCCCCTCGAACGGCTTGGCCAATGACATGCCGCTGTAGTCGAGCGACACCAGCCAATCGAGCTTCGAGGAGTCGACGCCGGACTGCAACGGAATGTCAGCCCTGACATGGCCGGTGACGCTGCCCGACAGATCTTCCGGCAAAAGGCCGACATGGCGCATGGCGTTGATCGGCTCGTAGGAGGCGAGTTCGGCAACGGCGGAGGCGTCGCCCTCGACATCGATGTCGAGCGCGCCGATGACTGGCGGATGGTTGGCCGCCTTGATCGTCAGCGTGCCATTGCTGGCCGCGACGGTGCGGCCGCTGGGCATATACACGGTGCCGGAGGACAAGGAGACGTCGACATCATTGCCATGGAAGCTGACAACGCCGACAGCGTCTCGTATCGGCGGAATGCGGCCGGCCGTGTCAAAACGCGATCCCTCGACCTGGAAACGGCCGAACACCTCATCGGCGGACAGCGGCACGCCATTGCCGAGACGGTTCGGGACGACGTGGAACTGGAGGTTGGCGTCGACGACGCGGCCGCCAAACAGATTGGCCAGAACCCACAGCCGCGCGTTGCGTGCCGAAAACCACGGCCAAAGCTGCTTGACGTGAGAAACCTGCATGTTGTGGACGTTGAGCGCCAAATTGATCCCCGGCGCCTTGCCGTCGACAAACTCGACGGCGGCGGTGCCCAGCACCTCGCCGGAGGCGTCGGAGCGAAGCGCGATCTGCTCGGCGACCAGTCTGTGGCTCACCGTATTGTAGACACCGGCAATCCGGGCGAGGAAGGGGAGCGCTGGTTCAGGCGACTCCGAAGGCGCCAGCGAGGAACCGTCGCTGGTCAGGTCATAGCGATAGGCCGGTTCCTCGCCGGCCGCTCCGGTTGCCGGCTTCGGCCCGATCGAGCCGGCGAAATCGAATGTCGAGCGGCCGGCCTTCAGCAGCAATCTGTCCACCTGGACCTTGTTGCTGCCCTCAACCAGCGTGGCGTTGAGGTCGAAGTCCGCCGGGAGCAACCCGCGTGTGCCGAGATCGAGGATGGAACCCGTCGATGACAGCGCGGCCGTCAGCCGCGATGCATTGGTGCCGGACCCTTCCGATGCCGTCAGCTTCAGCGTCACCGCACCCAGCTTCCCGGCAGCCGCCGTGGTATCTGCAGCGCCCGTGACAACACTGGCATCCGCCAGATCGATGCTCGCATCCAGCGCCGTCACGCGGTGTGCCGCGATATCGCGGGTGGCGGAAGCGGCAATGGTAACCGCCCTGCCGTCGACATCCGCTTCGGACGAAAACTGCATGCCGCTGGGTCCCGACTGCACGACGGCGGCGTCGGTGACCTTGACCCGTTTGATCGTTCCGGTTTCGGGCAGAACGAATTCGACATTGCGAAGATCGATCTGGCGCATCGAATCTTCGCGCACGGCGTCGAGCGCGCTGTGAACGTTGGCGAACACCGCAGCCGACAGTTTCTCCGGATCGACGAGGCCATCCTGATTGCGCAGGCTTGCTGCCCAGTCGCCGCCGGACGGCATGGCCGCGACGACGATGTGCGCATCGGATATCCTGGCGCTGGTCAGCCGCACTTCCCCACGCAGCAGCGGTATAAGGCGCACGCCGAAGCGCACGCGGCCCGCATCGGCCATCGGCTTGCCGTCGGCGGTCTTCAGGCTGACGTCGCTGACCTGCAACGCAATGAAGCTCGATCCATCAAGGGTGATGCGCGCCGGCCCGACCGAAACATTGACATCGACGCCGGCCAGTTTCTCGATCGCGGTTTCCGCTTCCGCCCGAAGCCGCTCGGAGCCAACGCCTGACGCACCTACCAGATAGACAGCGACTGCCGCCAACAGGACGAGGCAAGCAAAACCGGCGAACACCCTTGCCAGGATGCGAAAGCCGCGTCCGATCCGCGCCTGACCCAGCGGTGGCACGCGGCACGCGGAGGGAAAGGCTCCCAGGTCGGTGATCTCATCCCGCCTGAACCGGATCTTCTCGTGCTGCGGTTGCTCCTGATCCACGCAATTTTCCGTTGTACGAACTCGATCGTGGACGAATCCCCGCTCGACACTATATCGGTGTGGCTTGGCGCGTAACCACAAACAAGGGCATCGGTATGGCTGACCTAGACGTAGGCGATATCGCGCCGCAATTCGACCTGCCGCGGGACGGCGGCGGATCTGTCAGCCTTGCTGCATCCTCCGGCAAGCCCATTGTGCTCTATTTCTATCCGCAGGACGACACGACAAGCTGCACGCAAGAGGCAATCAGCTTTTCGCAGCTGAAGTCGGAATTCGAGAAGGCCGGCGCGGTGGTGATCGGCCTGTCGCCTGATAACGTCAAAAAGCACGACAAGTTCAAATCGAAATACAGCCTCACCATCGACCTCGCCGCCGATGAGGAGCGCAAGGTAATCGAGGCCTACCATCTGTGGGTCGAAAAATCGATGTATGGCCGCAAATACATGGGTGTCGAGCGGGCGACGTTCCTGATCGGCCGCGACGGACGGATCGCCAGAATCTGGCGCAAGGTCCGGGTCAAGGGCCATGCCGAAGAGGTGCTCGCGGCTGTCCGCGCGCTTTGAGATAATTGTCGGCTGAGCCGACTGCCCACAACCCCATGCCCGCCTGACGGGCAATCGTTGACGGAAAGCCCGAAGCGAAAAGCTTTGTTAACCTTAATAATGTGTAGTCAAGCTATCGTGGTGTCGTAAACGAAAGCTTGGTCCCGTGAAGGCAACCGGTCAGTCAGCAGTCTTCGGCAGGCGCAAAGAGCCCCACACGATCATCATCGCCCGGGGCAATGAAATCAGGCACTTCACGATCCGCCCATGGCTCGCGGCTTTTGTCGGCTCGGCGCTGGCGGCAATTGCCATCGGCTACCTGCTGGCCACCTCCTATCTGGTGCTGCGCGACGACCTGATCGGCGCCACCACGGCGCGGCAGGCGCGCATGCAGCAGGCCTATGAAGATCGCATTTCGGCGCTTCGCGCCCAGGTCGACCGCATCACCAGCCGCCAGCTGCTCGACCAGCAGCTGATGGAGACCAAGGTCAGCGAACTGCTCGAACGCCAGAGCCAGCTCAGCCAGCGTCATGGCCGCCTCGGCCCGCTGCTCGAACGCGCAGAGAGCGAAGTCGGAGCGGCGCCTGCCGAAGATCCGGCAGCGGCCGGCAAGCCGGACAAACGCGCCGAGGTAACCGGCAGCATAGCCCCGCCGGCGCAGACCTACGCGGTCGCCAGCCTTGGCGCCAGCCTGGGCGCCGACCTCGGTGCCGGCGACACCAGGCCGTTCTCGTTGTGGTCGACCCGCTCCGATCCGCTGCCCAACGATTCAGCCGCCGATCGTGCCGACAAACTGTTCGTGTCGATCAACCAGTCGCTGAAATCCATCGAGAGCGATCAACTGACCCGCATCAGCACGCTCGCCGACAACGCCTACAAGAGCGCCGACGCGATCACCCAGGCACTTGAAGCGGCGGGCCTGCCCGTAGACAGCGATTTCGGCAAGAACGAGAGCGACGTCGGCGGACCGCTGATCCCGCTCGACAGTTCGATGATGTTCGACAGCAAGGTCAAGGAACTGGACGAGGCGCTGGACACGCTCGACCATCTCAAGAAGGAGGCGCGCCAGCTGCCGCTGACCAACCCGGCTCCTGGTCATTCCGTCACCAGCCCGTTCGGGGTGCGCACCGACCCGATCCTCGGCACCGCGGCGCTGCATTCCGGGATGGATTTCAGGGCGCCGATCGGCATGGCCGCAAAGGTCACCGCGCCCGGCGTCGTCACCAAGGCAGGCTGGAACGGCGGCTATGGCCGGATGGTGGAAGTCGACCACGGCAATGGTTTTGCGACCCGCTACGGACATCTCAGCGAAATCGACGTGACCGTGGGCGAGAAACTGGATGCCGGCGCTGTCATCGGCAAGACCGGCAGCAGCGGTCGCTCGACCGGCCCGCATCTGCACTACGAAGTCCGCCACAATGGCGAAGCCATCGATCCCCTGCGCTTCCTCACGATCGGCAAGAAGGTCGCCCAGTATCTCTGAGTCACGCAGGCCCATGGGCTGATTGGCGGCCTAATATCTCCGTATTCGTATCTCCGACCTTCGCGAGCAATCGGGCGAACCACGCGATCGCCATCCATCCCGCCTGACTGCCGGATGGGTCGTTTGGCCCCCTAGATCATCCACTGGCCCAGCCTCGTCCCCAACGGCCGGATGCGCGAATTTATTTTTGAATTCCATTTGACTGAATAAATAAGCGGTGCGAAGCTGGGCTCTCCTAAGGGGCGCACGCCATGGCACTGCGGGGGACCAATCAGGAGTTCGGGCGGCCGTACAACCGGCGCATCGTGCTTGAGTCCATCCGCCTGCAAGGACCGATCGCCCGCGGCGAGATCGCCAGGCGCGTCGGGCTCACCGTCCAGACGGTGTCGACCATCGTTCGCGAACTCGAAGAGCAGGGCTACATCCTGTCGCTACGCGAAGAGCCGAAGGGGCGCGGCCTGCCCCCGGCGACCCTGCGCATCAACCCCGAGGGCGGCTATGCGGTCGGGATCCACATCACCCCGTTCGGCATCAGTGCCGCCTTGATCAATCTGAGCGGCGACGTAATCGAGAGCACGTACCGCGAAGCCCCGAACGCGACGCCCGACCACGCCTTCGACCTGATCGGAGCAATGGTGGCTGAATTGACCAGATTGCGGGCCGGAGGGCGGGTGCTCGGGGTCGGCCTGGCCCTGCCCGGCCCGTTTGGCGTCGAATCCATGAGCTTTGTCGGCCCCACCACCATGACCGGCTGGAAGGATGTGGCGCTGCGCGAGCGGCTGGCGACTTCGACCGGACTGCCGGCCTTCTTTGAAACCGACATGGCGGCGGCCGCCATGGGCGAACGCCTCTACGGCCTCGGCGCGCAGTTTTCCGAATACTATTACCTCTATTTCGGCGTCGGCCTGGGCGGCGTCATGGTTCATGACGGCAGCGTGTTGCGCGGCGCTTGGGGAAATGCCGGCGAGGTCGGACACATTCCCGTCGTTCCGGGTGGCGAGGCTTGCCCCTGCGGCAACAGCGGTTGTCTCGAAAGATACCTGTCGCTCGAGGCGCTCCGGCGCTGGAATGGCAGTGAGGCCGAATGGGTGGCGGAAGTCGCCCCGATCTTTCGCAATGCCGTCGCCATCATCGAGAACCTGTTCGACCCCGAAACGATCATCCTTGGTGGGCTTGCCTCCACCGACCTGCTCGAACGGCTGGCCGGTTCAACCGACGGCCTGCACAATTCCGTCTCGGCGCGAAAGGACCGTACGACGCCGCGCGTCATGGTCGCGCGGAGTGGGCAGCATTCGGTGTTGCGCGGCGCAGCCGCGCTTGCCGTTTCCGGCGTGCTGTCGCCGCGCTTCGGCCAGATCTTCACGGCTGAACGCGAACGCGGGCGCGATCTTCTGAAAACCGGAGGGATTGCGGCATGAACGACCCCTGCTGGTGCTCGACAACGTCACCAAGAACTATGGCGCGATTGAAGCGCTCAAGGGGATCAGCTTCTCGATCGGCAAGGGCGAGGTCGTCGCGTTGCTGGGCGACAACGGCGCCGGTAAGTCGACGCTGGTCAAGATCATCGCCGGCGGGCTGGAGCCGACTTCCGGACGCATGCTGTTCGAGGGCAAGGAGTTCCTCGTCAGATCGCCCGCTGAGGCCAAGGCGGCCGGCATCGAAACCGTCTACCAGGACCTGTCGCTGTGCACCAATGTCGACGTGGTCGCCAATTTCTTCATGGGCCGCGAGATCACCAGGAAGGTTCTTGGCATCCCCGTGCTCGACGAGCGCGCCATGGAGGCCGTCGTCGAAAAGGCGCTGGCCAGCGCCGGCACCCGCATTCCCTCGCTGCGCACCAATGTCGAGCATCTTTCCGGCGGCCAGCGGCAAGCCATCGAGCTCAACAGGTTCGTGCATTGGGGCGGCAAGCTGGTGCTGCTCGACGAACCATTCGCCGCCCTCGGCGTCGAGCAGACGCGGCGCGGTCTCGACATGATCCGCCAGGTGGCGAGCCAGGGCATCGGCGTCGTCATCATCACCCATATCATGCAGCAGGCCTTCCAGGTCGCCGACCGGATCGTGGTGATCCGGCAAGGCGTGGTGGCCGGCGATGTCGCACGCAACAAAACAAGTCCCGATGCGGTGATCAACATGATCACCGGGGAGACGCTTGCCGGTGCCGGACCGGCAGGCTGAGGGACAAAAGAGGGGTCCGGCTCAACAGGAGCGAACCACATGAAGCGAATACTTCTTGCTGTCTTCGGTATCCTGGCACTGGCCTTTGCCACGCTTATGCCGGCATTCGCCCAGTCCAAGGGTACTGTCTACTACATGGTGCCGACATTGCTCGACGAGTTCCAGACCGGCTCGGTGAGTGCCCTGGAACTGTTCCTGAAGCAGGTCGGCTACGAGGTGAAGACACTGAACGCCGACAACAAGACCGACGCGCAGCAATCGGAGATGAACGACGTCATCGCGCTGAAGCCGGCGGCGATCATCCTCGCCGCCGTCGATTTCAATGCCCTGAAACCGTCCATCGAGGCGGCGCGCGCCGCCGGCATCCCGGTGGTCGAGTTCGACCGCCAGATCACCTCGACGCCCTCCGACTTCACTTCGGTCGCCGGAACGGTCGAGATCGGCCACGTCGCCGCGGACCAGGCCGAGAAGCTGCTGAAAGCCAAGAACGGTTCGGTGAAGGGCAAGGTGCTGCAGGTGCTCGGCGACCCCGGGGATCCCTACACGCTCGATATCCAGAAGAGCTTCGAGGAGAAGATGAAGGCGTTTCCGGACGTCAAGATCATCTCGCTTCCGGCCATGCAGTGGGAAGCCAGCAACGCCGGCACCATCGTTGCCGACCAGATGCTGGCCAACCCCGACATCGACCTGATCTTCAGCCATGCCGCGCACCTATCGGTCGCCGCCGTCGCCTCGCTCGAGGCTGCAGGCAATAAGCCGGGCGACGTCATGCTGATGAGCTCGAACGGCGCTCCGGTCGGCCTCGACCTGATCCGCAAGGGCTGGCTCAATGTCGAAGTCGAGCAGCCGCTCTACGCGCAGGCCGCTGCCGTCGCCATGTTCATGGACAAGGTCGTCAAGAAGGAAGAGATCAAGCCCGGCGAATATGACGTGCTTGGCCTGAAATCGACCGTGACCAAGGAAGCCTGGGGCCCGAACATCAAGATCCCGGGTGCCGCCATCACCAAGGAAAACGTCGACAACCCGGCCTTCTGGGGCAACCAGAAGCCGCCGACGGACACCGTCAAGCCGATCGAATAGGCACGTCGCAAAAAACGCTCCGGGCCACCTCGGTCCGGAGCCAATCCTCCGCAATTCCAACCGCGCGATCCTTCCCGAAAATCGACTTGATTTCGGGGGCATGCGCCAGCCGGATCAGCCCATGAACCCCCGCACGCGCCATGCCCTGGAGTTCGTTCTCGACAACCTAGTCTGGTTCATGCTGCTGTTCGTGCTGGTGGTGTTTTCCATCTTCATCCCGAACTATTTCCAGCTCGGCATCTTTGCCAACATCGTCGAGGCGTCGAGCGTGCTCGGCGTCATGTCGATCGGCCTGGCACTGGTCATCATCGCCGGTCACATGGACCTTTCGGTCGAGTCCGTGGCGGCGCTCAGCGCCATGGCGGTCGGCATCCTGTTCTGCTCGTCGGGCATCGGCCTTGGCGTCCAACTTCACCCGGAATGGCTGATGGTTCCGGTGTCGCTGCTGCTGGCGGTTGCGGTCGGCGGCCTCATCGGCGCCTTCAACGGCTACCTGGTGGTGCGGGTGAAGATGAGCGCCTTCATCATCACGCTGGCGTCCTACATCTGGGTACGCGGCCTCGTGCTGGTGATCTCGGGCGGCCGCTCGGCGCAGGATCTTGCGCCGGCCATCCGCTGGTTCGGCATCCAGCGCCTCATCGGACTGCCACTCACCGCCTGGATCGCGGTTGCCTGTTTCGTCATTTTCTCGCTGATCATGGCCAAGACGCCGTTCGGCCGGCATCTCGTGATGATCGGCGGCAACGAGACCGCGACCTTCCGCGCCGGCATCCGGGTCAACCGCAACCTGATCATCGCCTTCGTGCTGGCCGGCGCCATTGCCGGCCTTGCCGGCTGGCTGCTGGCGATCCGCACCTCAGGCGCCACCGCCAATCTCGGTGTCGGCCTGCTGTTCAACGCCTTTGCCGCCGTCGTCATCGGCGGCGTGAGCCTGAAGGGCGGTGTCGGCACCCTGCCCGGCGTCTATGCCGGCGTGCTGCTGCTCTCGGCCATCAACACGGCGATCAACCTGATGGGCCTGCCGGCCAACTTCACCCAGGTGATCCATGGCCTGCTGGTGCTGGCCGCCGTGTTGCTCGACGCTTTCAAGCAAACCATTCGCCAAAGACTCGCATGACAGGACGGCTAGCATGACCGGACGACTAGAAGACAAGGTGGCGCTGATCGTCGGCAGCGCCCGCGGCATCGGCAAGGGCATCGCCCTGCGTTTCGCCGAAGAAGGCGCAAAGCTGGTGCTCGCCGACACCGAGGTCGAAGCCGGACAAGCGACGGCGACCGAACTGGGCGTCCCTTTCATCCGCACCGACATCTCGATGATGACCGAGGCCGAGGCCGCTGTGGCGTTGGCGCTCGAACACCACGGCCGCCTCGACATCGTCGTGCAGAATGCCGGCATCTATCCCTGGCAGCTGATCGAAAACACCAGCGCGGAGGACTGGGACCGCGTCATGGCGGTGAACCTGCGCGGCACCTTCAATGCCACCCGCGCCGCCCTGGTGCCGATGAAGGCGCAGCACTACGGGCGCATGCTCTACACCTCCTCCATCACCGGCCCGCACGTGACCAGCCCGGGCCACGGCCACTATTCGGCCAGCAAGGCCGGCATCAACGGCTTCATCCGCGCCGCGGCACTCGAATTCTCCGGCTACGGCATCACCGTCAACGGCGTCGAGCCCGGCAACATCCTCACCGAGGCGATCGAGCTGCATCGCGGCGCGGCCTACATCAAGAACATGGAAGACTCCATACCGCTCGGCCGGCTTGGCAGCCCACGCGACGTCGCCAATGCCTTCCTGTTCCTAGCCTCCGACGATGCCAGCTACATCACCGGCACGACCATTGTTGTCGATGGCGGGCAATTGCTGCCCGAGGGCAACGACTTCCGGCTCCTGCCGCCTTGATCGTTTCCGCCCTGCGGCGCTCCGAAGCTGTAGTGCTTCCTCAAAAAAAACTTCGGCGCTGCCCAACAATACTATTGGAGCTCGAATTTCTGGGCACCTCGCTGGCGCTGAGCAGGATGACTGTACGGCTCTTTATATGAGATGACACTAATGCAACCTTAGGATACAGTTGCCGTTGGGGAATGCCAAACAACGGGAGGACCAAATGGCTGTCATCAACGGAACCGTCGGCAACGATATCAATCCCGGCGTTCAGGACCTGGTCGGCAACGACACAATCAACGCATTGGCCGGTGACGACTTAATTTTCATGGTGGTTGGCGGCAATGACCAGGTGAATGGAGGGGACGGGGAGGATGACGTTGTCTACGAGGCTTACACAAATGGCCTGACCATCAACATGCAGACTGGTGTCGTCACCGACGGCTTGGGCAACACCGATACGCTCAACAGTGTCGAGGCGGTGAACGCCAGCTACTTCGCAGACAACATCACGATGCGAAATGACGGCTTTTGGGCGTATGCCCGGGCGGGCAACGACATCATCCATATGGGATCAAACGGCGGTATGATACTGCCGGGAAGCGGCGCCGACACCATCATTGGCGGCGCCGGCAACGATTTGGTCTCCTACAGGGACGACGGTTTTGACTATGGAAATGACGTCGACGGCGGCGGCATCATCACACATGGTGCCACGATCAATTTGACGACCGGCGTTGTAATTGATGGCTGGGGCTTCACGGATACGCTGACCAGCATCGAGTATGCTGAAGGCACCCAGTTCGCCGACACCATCACCGGCACAACCGGCAGCAACTATCTTGTCGGCGACGAGGGCAACGACACGCTGATCGGCCTTGGCGGCAACGATACGCTGGATGGCAAGGAAGGTGCCGACACCATGCAGGGCGGGGCCGGCGACGACACCTACTTCGTCGACAATGCCGGCGATATCGTCAGTGAAAGCACGGCCGGCGCCGACGGCAACGATATCGTCAACAGCTACATCTCGATCAGCCTTAGCGATGGCAACCACTTCACGGGCAGCATCGAGAACGTCGCACTGCGCAGTGCGGCTTCGATCAACGCCACCGGCAACAGCCTGGCCAACGCGCTGACCGGCAATTCGGGTGTCAACATCCTGATCGGCCTTGGCGGCAACGATACGCTGGATGGCAAGGAAGGTGCCGACACTATGCAGGGCGGCATCGGCAACGACACCTACTATGTCGACAATGCCGGCGATCTCGTCGACGAGAGCACCGCCGGCGCCGACGGCACCGATGTCGTCAATGGCTATGTCTCGATCAACCTTGGCGATGGCAACCACTTCAAGGGCAATATCGAGAACGTCGCGCTACGCAGTGCTGCCTCGATCAACGCCACAGGCAATAGCCTGGCAAACATCATCACCGGCAACAGTGGCAACAACATCATCAACGGAATGGGCGGCGCCGATACGATGAGTGGCAGCACCGGCAACGACACCTACTATGTCGACAATGCCGGCGATCACGTGATCGAGGCCAGTGGTCAGGGCACTGACACGGTCAACAGCGCGATTTCCTTCGATCTCTCAGGCCAGGACCTGGAAAACCTGACGCTGATCGCCGCGGCAAACATCAACGGAACTGGCAATTCCCTCGCCAACGCTCTCAATGGCAACGCTGGCGTCAATTCGCTGATCGGCCTTGAAGGCAACGACACACTGGATGGCAAGGGTGGTGCCGACACTATGCAGGGCGGCATCGGCAACGACACCTACTATGTCGACAATGCCGGCGATCTCGTCGACGAGAGCACCGCCGGCGCCGACGGCACCGATGTCGTCAATGGCTATGTCTCGATCAACCTTGGCGATGGCAACCACTTCAAGGGCAATATCGAGAACGTCGCGCTGCGCAGTGCTGCCTCGATCAACGCCACAGGCAATAGCCTGGCAAACATCATCACCGGCAACAGTGGCAACAACATCATCAACGGAATGGGCGGCGCCGATACGATGAGTGGCAGCACCGGCAACGACACCTATTATGTCGACAATGCCGGCGATCACGTGATCGAGGCCAGTGGTCAGGGCACTGACACCGTCAACAGCGCGATTTCCTTCAATCTCTCAGGCCAGGACCTGGAAAACCTGACGCTGACTGGATCGGCGAACATCGACGGCACCGGCAATTCCCTTGCCAACATCATCACTGGCAACAGTGGTGTAAATACACTTTTGGGCCTCGGCGGCAACGACATCTTCAGAGGAGGCCTCGGCAATGATGTCATGGATGGTGGAGATGGTCTCGACACGGCCGACTACAGCAACCAAACCTCTGCTGTTGCTGTAAGTCTAACCAAGTCCATTGACGCTCAAGTCACGATCGGCGGGATCGCGGAAGATACTATTCGCAACATCGAGAATGTCACCGGCGGCAGTGGTGGCGACACATTGACCGGCGATGGTTTCGTCAACATTCTCATCGGTGGAGGCGGCAACGATACAATAAGCGGCAGGGACGGGAACGACACGCTCATTGGCGGAGACGGAAATGATATCATCAACGGCAACTCAGGCGACGACAGGCTGATTGGTGGACGTGGAAATGACACGATGAATGGCAATTCCGGCCTTGACACGGTCGACTACAGTACCGACGTCAGCAGCGGCGCCATACATGGTATCCTCGTCAATCTCTGGGGAGTCGGCTCGCAACTGGGGTTGGCAGCCGATACCGCAACGGATTCGTTTGGGAATACGGATACCGTAGCCACTATCCGCAATGTCACCGGTACGCAGTTTGCGGATCAGATATATGGCGGCGAGCATGACAACACCCTGACTGCCGGCGCGGGCAACGACATCCTCGACGGCCACCTGGGCAACGATACACTGACCGGCGGAACTGGCAGCGACATTTTCAATTTCCATACAGCGCTCGACGCCTTGACCAATGTCGACCACATCACCGACTTCTCGGTCGCCGACGACACCATCCAGGTCGACAATGCGATCTTTTCAGCGCTTGGCGGCAACGGTACACTGACGGCCGACCAGTTCGTCAAGAACACCACCGGCCTTGCCGCCGACGGCAACGACCACATTATCTACGAGACCGACACCGGCTGGCTCACCTATGACAGCAACGGCAGTGCTGCTGGTGGTGCCATCCACTTCGCCACGATTGCCGCAAACCTGGCGCTGACAAACGCTGATTTCGTCGTCGTGTGAAGAGGCAACGAAAATAGCCCGCCACATGGGGCCCGCCACATCAGGACTGTGTGACGGGCTCCCAGCGGGGGTTGTGCGGTTGCTGGCTCCAGAGCAGGTCACCGTTTCACGGAAACGGCGAACCGCTCTAACTCTTTGTTTTGACGCAATTCCGGACGGAAAACCGTTTCACATTTTTCCTGGAATTGCTTTAGGGGAAACGCCGGCGCCTGACGCTTTTATTGAAGAAATCTGGTGGGCGATGACGGGCTCGACCCGTTCCTGATCATCGCCTCCGACGATGCCAGCTCCATCACCGGCACGGCCATTGTCGTCGATGGCGGTCAACTGCTGCCAGAGGGCAACGACTTCCGGCTCCCGCCGCCGTGATCGCTGCGCCCACGGCGCTCGCAAGCTGTAATGCTTCCTCGAAAAACTTCGCGGCTGCCCAACAATACTATTGAACTCGAATTTCCAGGCACTTCGCTGGCGTTGAACAAGGTGACCCTACGTTCTTTGTATGAGATGACTCTAATGCAACCTTCGGATACAGGTTGCCCTTGGGGAATACCATACAGCGGGAGGACCAAATGGCTATCATCAATGGAACCGTCGGCAACGATGTCAATCCCGACATTCAAGACCTGATCGGCGACGACACAATCAATGCATTGGCCGGCAATGACTTCATTCGCATGGCGGTCGGCGGCAATGATCAGGTGAATGGAGGGGACGGCATCGATGTCGTTTTCTACGAGACCTACACAAGCGGTTTGACCATCAACATGCAGACTGGTGTCGTCTCCGACGGCCTGGGCAACACCGACACGCTCAACAGCGTCGAGGGGCTGAACGCCAGCCACTTCGCAGACAACATCACGATGCGAAATGACGGCTTTTATGTATTTGCCCGGGCTGGCAACGACATCATCCATCTGGGATCAAACGGCGGCACGGTATTCGCAGGTAGCGGCACCGACACCATCATCGGCGGCGCCGGCTTCGATATGGTTTCCTACAGGGACGACAGCCTTGACTATGGAATTGACGTCGACGGCGGCGGTATCATCACACATGGTGCCACGATCAATCTGGCGACCGGCGTTGTAGTTGACGGCTGGGGCTTCACGGACACGCTGACCAGCATCGAGGATGCCGAAGGCACCCAGTTCGCCGACACCATCACCGGCACAACCGGCAGCAACTATCTCGCGGGTGACGATGGCGCCGATACTATCAATGGCGGCGTGTCGGCGACTGTTGACGATTTCGATTTCTTGAGCGGCGGCAACGGCAACGACACCTTGACGGTGGTTGCCGGTACCGTGTCGGGGGACCAGGGCAATGACAGAATCATTGCACAGACCTCCGGAAACACGGACATCGACTATGTCGAGCTTCGTTATGACGGCGCGACGACTGCCGTCGTGGCCAACCTCACGGCACAGGCTCGCGCTGGCCTTGCGGCCGGATCGAATGCCATCGGTTTTGCCATCGCAGATGGGCAAGGTGGTGTCGATCGCGTATCCGGTATTCATGCCATCGACGATACCGCCTTCGGCGACACGTTCGTCGTCGATGCCTCCTTTACCAACACATTCGACGGCTACATGGATTTGTATCTCGGCGCCGGGAACGATGTCGTAAGATTCCTGGCCGGGGCCGAGGGAGGCCGGGTCAACTACAACAGCGCGGACGGCGCGGTTCTGATCGATCTGCAGGGCGGCTATGCCCGCGACATGGACGACAGCAACCTCTTCATCGGCTACGACACATTGGTCGGCGTGAACAACGCGCGTGGAACCGTGTTCAACGACGGGCTTTATGGCAACGCGGCCGACAATCAGATGCGTGGCCGCGGCGGCAACGATGTTCTGATGGGCCACGACGGCAACGACACGCTCTGGGGCGATGAGCGTGATGGTTCCAGCGACCTGAGTTACGGCAATGACTCAATTTACGGCGAAGGCGGAAACGACACGTTGAATGGCGGCCGGGGAGCCGATCTTCTGGATGGCGGCACAGGCGCCGACATCATGCGTGGAGGTGGCGAAAACGACACCTACTATGTCGACAATGCCGGCGATCAGGTCATCGAGGTCAATGGCCAGGGCACCGACAATGTCCAGGCCTATATCAGCTTCAACCTCTCCGGACAGGAACTGGAGAACCTTGCGCTGCGCAGCGGGGCTTCCATCAATGGCACCGGCAATTCGATCGCCAACATCATCACCGGCAATTCGGGCAACAACATCATCGATGGCCTCGGCGGCGCCGACACGATGAGCGGCAGCACCGGCAACGACACCTACTATGTCGACAATGCCGGTGATAAGGTGATCGAGCTCAACGGCCAGGGCACCGACAATGTCCAGGCTTACGTCTCCTTCAACCTCTCCGGCCAGGAGCTGGAGAATCTGGCGCTGCGAAGCACCGGCAACATCAACGGCACCGGCAACTCGATCGCCAATGTCATCACCGGCAATTCGGGTGCGAACGTCATCAACGGCCTCCTCGGCAACGACACGTTGTCCGGCAGCACCGGCAACGACACCTTTGTCTTCACCACGGCGCTGAACGCCTCGACCAATGTCGACCGCATCACCGACTTCTCGGTGGTCGAGGACACCATCCAGGTCGACAATGCGATCTTTACAGCGCTTGGCGGCAATGGCACGCTGACGGCCAACCAGTTCGTCAAGAACACCACCGGGCTTGCCGGCGACTCCGATGACCACATCATCTATGAGACGGACACCGGCTGGCTCTATTATGACAGCAACGGCAGCGCGGCGGGTGGCTCGACCCATTTCGCCACGATTGCCGCAAACCTGGCACTCACCAACGCCGATTTCGTCGTGGTGTGAGTAAAACAAAAAGCCGCCCCCGCGTGAGCCGGGGCGGCAATGGGTTGTCCCGGCAGAAAAACCTGAAGCGTAATCGTCGTCGTTGCGTTTGATCGTGGCGAGAATGGCGAGCTATTCCCGGCGTTCAGGCCAGCCGATCAACAGAGCGAAGACCGAACGATACGGACGGCAGGAACCCTTGCCGGCAAGCATGTCCGCGTGATTGCCTGGAGCCGCGGATCCCGTCATCGGCGAGCGGATCGGGACCACATCCAACTGACCATCAACACAATAATGCCCTCGAAGAACTCAAGAAATATTGCGAAAAAAATTTCAGCGACATCAGCCAGATACAGAGTGCACATAGACCGCATCACTCTAACTGCCAAAAGAGATTTTAAAGTGACGCCCATTATGGATGCCACGCCAGTGCTTTGGAGCACATATGTCTGTCCTCAACGTCACCGCAACACATAATTACGTCCCACATGATCTGGTCAATATTACTGCAATCAATTTCACCGGGCCGACATATGCGTCGCCGTGCTGTCTTATGAATTTGTAACGATCTTCACCGCGCTCACCGAATTCCATTTATGCCAGTGCGCGACGCCGGCTGCTGGCCATTTTCCACCACGCCGGCAGCGAAAGGGAACAAGCCATGCCTATCGGACGCATCGGACAGGACTTCATCGTCAATTCGACGGCAACAAACAGTCAGTATAGCCCCGCGATCACGGCGCTGGCCGACGGCCGCTTCGTGGCCACCTGGCAGTCCACTGATGGCGGCGACGGCGCTGGCAGCTGCATCCGCGCCCACATCTATGACGCCGATGGTTCAGCGGCCGGCAGCGACTTCATCGTCAATTCGACAGCAATGAGCGATCAATCCAACCCCGCGATCACGGCGCTGGCCGATGGTCGCTTCGTGGCCACCTGGCAGTCCGGTGACACCGGCGACGGCGATGGCTATTGCATCCGCGCCCGCATCTACAACGCCGACGGCTCAGCGGCCGGCAGCGACTTCATCGTCAACTCGACAGCAACCGGCTATCAGTCCAGCCCCGCAATCACGGCGCTGGCCGATGGCCGCTTCGTGGCCACCTGGCAGTCCTACGACCCTGGCGACGGGAGCAACAGCTGCATCCGCGCCCACATCTACAACGCAGACGGTTCAGCGGCCGGCAGCGACTTCATCGTCAATTCGACAGCAACGAGCGATCAGGCTAGCCCTGCGATCACGGCGCTGGCCGATGGCCGCTTCGTGACCACATGGGAGTCCCACGAAACCAGCGACGGCGACGGCAATTGCATCCGCGCCCGCGTCTACAACGCCAACGGTTCAGCGGCCGGTAGCGATTTCATCGTCAATTCGACGACAGTGGGTGATCCGTATAGCCCCGCGATCACGGGGCTGGCCGATGGCCGCTTCGTGACCACCTGGCAGTCCAATGATGGCAGCGACGGCGAAGGGAGCAGCATCCGCGCCCGCATCTACAACGCCAACGGCTCAGCGGCCAGCAGCGACTTCATCGTCAATTCGACGGCTGCGGGTAATCAGTATAACCCCGCGATCACCGTGCTGGCCGATGGCCGCTTCGTGGCCTCCTGGCAGTCCAGTGATACCGGCGACGGCGACGGCAGCTGCATCCGCGCCCACGTCTACAATGCCGACGGTTCAGCGGCCGGCAGCGACTTCATCGTCAATTCGACGGCAACTGGCCCTCAGTATAACTCGGCAATCACGGCGCTGGCCGATGGCCGTTTCGTGGTCACCTGGGAGTCCAGTGATACCGGCGACGGCAGCGGCAGCTGCATCCGCGCCCAGATCTTCGACCCGACCATCTTCCTCGGCACGGCCGGCAAGGACATCTGGCAGGGCAGCAATATCTTCGCAGACCACATCAACGGCGGCACCAGCGCCGACACGCTGTCGGGTCTTGGCGGCGACGATACGATCAGCGGCGATGCCGGCAACGACCTGCTCGACGGGGGCGCCGGCAGCGACAAGCTGTTTGGCGGAGCCCATAACGATACACTCAACGGTGGCGCCGGCGCCGATCTGATGAGCGGCGGCACCGGCGATGACACCTATTGGGTCGACAATGCCGGTGACAAGGTGATCGAGCTGAATGGCCAGGGCATCGACAACGTGCAGAGCACCATCTCCTTCAACCTTTCCGGCCAGGAGATCGAGAACCTGGCGCTGCGGACCGGCGCCTCGATCAACGGCACCGGCAATTCGATCGCCAATGTCATCACCGGCAATTCCGGGGTCAACATCCTGATCGGCCTTGGCGGCAACGATACGCTGGACGGCAAGGAAGGCGCCGACACCCTGCAAGGCGGCATCGGCAACGACACATACTTCGTCGACAATGCCGGCGATCATGTCGTCGAGGCGAACGGCCAGGGCACCGACAATGTGCAGGCCTGTGTCAGCTTCAATCTCTCCGGTCAGGAGCTGGAGAACCTGGCGCTGCGGACCGGCGCCTCGATCAACGGCACCGGCAATTCCATTGCCAATGTTATCACCGGCAATTCGGGTGCGAATGTCATCAACGGCCTGCTCGGCAACGACACGCTGTCCGGCAGCACCGGGCATGACACCTTCGTCTTCACCACGGCGCTCAACGCTTCGACCAATGTCGACCACATCACCGACTTCTCGGTGGTCGAGGATTCCATCCAGCTCGACAATGCGATCTTTGCAGCGCTTGGCGGCAATGGCACGCTGACGACCGCGCAGTTCGTCAAGAACACCACCGGGCTTGCCGGCGATGGCAACGATCACATCATCTACGAGACCGATACTGGCTGGCTCACCTATGACAGCAACGGCAGCGCGGCCGGTGGCTCGACGCATTTCGCCACGCTGGCCGCCAACCTCGCACTGACCAACGCCGATTTCGTCGTGGTGTGACGAGACAACGCCACATGGGCCCGCCAGAGCGCCAGCGAGGGCGATGCGGTTGCCCGTCCCGGGGCAGCGTCGGGGCTGCAGGGCTTTTGACTGAAGAAATCTGGTGGGCGATGACGGGCTCGAACCGCCGACATCTTCGGTGTAAACGAAGCGCTCTACCAACTGAGCTAATCGCCCGCTCCGGGCCGGACCTTTAAGCGGTCGAGGTCGGCTTCGCAAGGCCAAACTGAGCTGGGGATGCCCTGGTTGGAGGCTGGTTTCGGCAACAAAACGCCGGCTGTCAAAAAACCTTCTCCTGTTTGCTGTTATGCTGTCTTGCTACGCTTGACACCCGGTGGCGAACCCCTTATCCAGCGCCCCAACGACGAACACGGCTGACACGTGCTCGTCAATGCGCGGGTGTAGCTCAGTTGGTTAGAGTGCCGGCCTGTCACGCCGGAGGTCGCGGGTTCGAGCCCCGTCACTCGCGCCATTTCTCCTAAGGGTATCAAGCCCTTGGCTTCGGAGAAATGTCGACATTGATTGTCAAAAATGCTTTCTCGAAAGAGCATCTCGGATCCTTTCCAGTCTGAGTTTTCAAGGCGGCGCCTCGGGTTCCAGGCTGCCTCCTCACGGATGTTGCATGCCTTCACGGGCGGCATCCCTGGTTTCTTGCTGCCCGTCCCGACGGCGCAGGCTTGGCCGGATATTCGAAATTCCGGCGCAGACGACACCCGATCCAAATTGCGATCAACCGACACGCTTGCACGCAGCAAGTCTGGCCGCTCCATCGTTCGGAAATTCGCAATGCGCCCGAAAAAAGTCGTCGTGGCGATGCGAAGCTGGTGGCCCAATCAGGACATGCAGCGAAAATTGTGAGAGTTAGTCCGATCCGACTCGGTCAAAATAACGGGGACTTTGTTCATGAGCGATCATTCCGGGATCCGCCCAAATATTCTCGAATCCACACTTGCCGCGGCCCAGCGGGATGAACGAACTCTGGACGAGCAGCGGCAGAGCATTGCGCCTTTGGTAGACGGCATGACGTTCTTCGACAGCATCCGGCACAATGATGACCGCGGCAGCGTCACGGAGGTTTACGACCCGCGCTGGGGTTGGCATGCCGACCCACTGGTCTTCTCCTACATCTTCACAATTCGCCCCGGCCTGGTGAAGGGCTGGGGCCTGCACAAGCTGCATGAGGATCGCTATTTCGTGGTCAGCGGTGAGTTGGAACTGGTGCTTTATGACCCTCGCCCCGAATCCAGCACATATGGCAAGATTTCGAAGGTTTACCTCTCCGGCAATCGTCCACGCCTGGTCAATATCCCGAAGTTTGTCTGGCATGCCGACCGAAACATCGGAACGTCCGAAGTGGTGGTCATCAATTTCCCAACGATACAGTACGACCACTCAAATCCCGACAAGTACCGACTGCCCATCGACACCGATCTCATTCCCTATGATTTCGGCAGCGCGAAGGGATGGTGAGCAAGCCCCGCTTTTCCATCCTGATGCCGACGCATTCGCGCGTCGACGTCATCGGCTTGGCCATCCAGTCGGTGCTGGATCAGACCGTCGACGATTTTGAGCTCCTGGTCGTCGGCGACGGCTGCGCGCCTGGCACGGCCGAGGTGGTCGAAGCTTTTCAGGACGCCCGTATCCGCTTCTTCGATTTGCCCAAGGCGCCGAGCTATGGCTACGCCAACCGCAATATCGCGCTGCGCGAGGCCCGCGGAGACCTGATTGGCTTTGCGGCCGACGACGACCTCCTGTTTCCGGATCATCTTGAGATCCTCGCGGATGGCCTCAAAGGCGGGGCTGCCATCGCGTATAGTCAGGCGCTGTGGGTTTCCACCGATGGCATTGCGGCACCCTTCCTGACCAATCTGGAGCTGGCCGACGAGTTCAGGGTGTTCACCGAAGTCGGCAACACGATACCTGCCAGTTGCTTCCTGTATCGGCCTGATTGCCTGCCGTCGCGCGATGTCTGGCCGGAAGACGTCGCATCGGCCGGGGATTGGCAAGTGTGGCGGCGGATCATGCGCGAGAACCCGCGCAATCCCATCACCTATTGCCGCGCCCCAACCGTCCTGCATTTCAGCGCCAAATGGAAGAATTCGCGCCACTCCCAGGCGGCGCAACTGGCAGCGTTTCTCGATATCGCGGACGGAGCAGGCTGGTGGCCTTCAGCCTTGCGCGTCTGGATACCGAACGGCAGCAACGAACAATATGAGTATGCACGGCTGATGCGCGTCGACCCCGCGGCCTGGAGCGAACAGACGCGCCGTGCCGTCGGCGACCTGGTGGCGCGGCTTGCCTGGGAGGATGTCCAAACGACACGACCGTTGCTTGCAGGCGCCGAGGCCGAGAAGGCGACGCTGCAGTCTGAAATCTCGAGGCTGCACAATGAGCTGCAGTTGGCTCAGCAAGGCAATGCCGAGCTCCAGAGGGCCGCTTCGGATGCGCTCGACAAGGAAGCTGCGTTGCAGCCGGAAATCTCGAGGCTGCGCACCGAGCTCGATCTGGCTCACCAAAGCAACGTCGAGCTACGGAGCGCGGCTTCGGATGCTATCAACGAGAAGGACAAGATCGAACAAGCGCTGCAAGCATGCCAAATGCAAATTGCGGCTTTGTATCAGTCCACGAGCTGGCGCATCACCAGCCCCTTGCGCAGGATCTCCACAGGGTTGCGTTCGAAAAAGTCATAGGGCTCAAAGTCTTGAACTCAGCTTGGTCGACGGCGTCGGCGATCCGTCCGCCGGGCTGATCCTTGCCCCTTGGCCAGCAACGCACCGTTGAAGGCATCGCCCGCCCGCCAAGGCAGCGACAGTGCGTTATCGCCAACCGTCATGCGATGTCCAGGGAGACGGCATCCCGACTAAGCGGCGCGCCAATATCGGAGACAAGCTTGACGAGGTCCGCCTGCCGCGTCGTGTTGGTCTTGGCATAGATGCGGCCAAGGTGGGTCTTGATCGTGTTCTCACCGACCCCGAGCGACAGGGCACTCTTCTGCGTGGTCAGTCCGCCACCCACGGCCAGCAAAACCCGCACCTCCGCCGGCGTGAGATCGAACAGCGTCGTCAGCACCGCCTCCGAGGGCGGCGCGGCCGAGGTTGTCGTCGAGATGAAGACGGCGGCGCATGCGGGACGGAAAGTCGCGCGCGCTGTCCCCTCGGTCAGTGGCAACACATAGGCAACGGCTGGGGGCTGGCTGGCCGCGGATAAGGGCAAGCCGATGCCGCGCGCGCCAAGCGAGCCATCGGCCTGATCGGCTCCCGATATTGCTTCCAGCAGGGCGCGACCCGTTATCGGATTTTGTGCCTGGAGGATGCCGTTTCTAGAAAAGATGGGCTGCTGCGTCGAGAGCATCGCCTCTGCACGGCCGTTCGCATAAAGGATCGCGCCATCCGCGCTGGTGAGAACGACGGCGGCCGCAAGATTGTCGAGCGCCGCGCGATAGAGACTGGCGGTCACGCGCGCCTGATCGAGCAGGTCGCCGATCAGCGAAGCGCGGCGCAAATGAGGAGAAAGCAGCGCTATGAAGCGCTGCTCCTCCGCAGTGACGGCACCCCTGCTCGCGTGTGTCGTGAAGCCCACGAGGCCGATCCGATCCGAGGTGTGCACGAATTTCGTGATACAGCCCTCGCGCAATCCCTGCGGGCCAGCCCAGTTGCGGTAGAAAGGTGACTGCTGAAGTTCGGCTTCAGTCATGCTCGACAATGTCGATAGCGGTGTGTCGATGTCGCCCAAGACCACGGCCTTCAGACCTGGAATGTCCTCGAAGCCGTAGTCCTGCTGCAGGACGCGCATTTGCTCCGAATCCCAGGGCGACTGGGCCGCGAAACGTCCATATTGATCGCCGGGATCAGCCAGCGCGATGGTTGAATAGGCGGCGTCCACGGCCTCCGTGAGCCGGATCATGACGACGGTCCAGAAGTCCGAATTGAGTGCGCTGTCGTAGATGTCGCCTATGATCGACGAAAGCAACTCGTTGCTCAGCCTGCCCATTTGCCCCTCTGCCCAATAGAGCCTCCCTTTTTTGTCAGTCAGGGACACCGCACGCCCCTGCCTATACCAGCATGGCCCTGAAAAGCTCAACGCAAGCCGAAGGATTTCTGATGCCTCATTCTTTCGGGTGACGACATTGCAACACGCCAGGCCTAGTGGGCGGCGCAAGGCAGGTTCCAGAGCGCCAATTCAAGTGCTCTAGCCCTGAGTAGCGTCGGATTCCAGGACTGCATCCAGGCGCAAGGACTCAGGAAAACGTCTGCTTCAATTGAGAATCTGTTTTGACGGGGGTCAGCATGTCGGTTTGGAATAGTCTTGCAGGCGGCGCGTGGTTCACCGCCTCAAATTGGACCGGCGGCGTACCCGACGCAATTGGTGCTACAGCCGATTTCAGCAGTCTCGCCGGTGCCAGCCTCACGCATCACATCGACCTGGCGGTTCAAGGTCCATTCACGGTCGGCACCTTGAATCTGGCGAGTTCCGCCATCGAGAATTACAGCCTCGAAAACGGCACGCTCATCATGAACAAGGCGGGCGGTGCGCTCATCAGTGTAACGTCGACCGGCATTCCACAGGCAAGCGCTCTGGCGTCGTCGCTGACGCTGCAGCTCAATGCGGCAACGTCGATCGGCACAATCGGAGGCAACACGACCCTCGACGTCCAGGCGCAGATTACCGGAACAGGGCTCCTAACCAAATCCGGCGTCGGCACCCTGAAGCTGTCTGATGCGACCAACAACTGGTCGGGCGGAACGCAGATCAATCAAGGCATGGTTTCGTTTGGCGCCGCTGCGTTCGGAACGGGAGACATCACGTTCGCCGGCGACAGTGTGTTCCGGTCTACAGGCGCCACGACGCTTGCCAACGATCTGGTCGAACTCGCCGGCGTTTCAACATCTATCAGGGCACTGACGGGCACGTCACTTTCGTTGACCGGTACCTTCGCGGCGCTCGGCGGCGCCGGGACCACCGTGCATTTCGGCAGTGCGACGGATAAGGGAACGATTTACTTTGGCTCAAGCAGCATCACCGCCAATGATGCGGGCTCGCTTGCCATTGACGGCGGCACGCTGAGAGCGGGCGCGGCGTTCGCGTCCTTCACCAACGGGCTGGCCAACACCAATATCGCGGCCGGAGCGGTTCTCGACGCCAATGGCTTCTATCTGGAACTGAACCATCTGACCGGGGCGGGCGTGATCTCCAACAACGGCGCTTCCGATGTTGTCGCAAACGTCTATGAAGCCGGCAGCTCCACCTTCTCGGGCGTTTTCGCGAATAGCTTGAGCCATATAGGGTTAAACAAGATCGGCACCGGGACCCTGACATTGTCAGGCGCCAATACTTACTCCGGCACGACCACTGTCGCGATCGGAACATTACGGGCGGGAGCCGACCACGCCTTCAGCGCCACGAGTGTCGTCGACGTAAAAGCTGGCGCGACGCTCAATATCAGCGCTTTCGACCAAACCATCGCCGGACTGACCGGCAACGGCGAGGTCCGGGCCGATACTTTTGGATTGGCCACACTGACGACAAGTGTAAGCCTGGGCGGCGTGGAGGAGTTTGCGGGCGTAATCTCGAACGGCTCGACGGTGTTTGGCGAGCTCAACCTGATAAAAAGCGGCGTGGGAACCCAGGTTCTGTCAGGCCAGAACACCTACACGGGCCAGACCACAATAATTGCGGGAACATTGGCGCTGTCCGGGTCGGGTTCGATTGCCGATTCATCCGGACTGGCGATTTCCGCAGGGGCCAGTTTCGTGCTCGGCGGGCTGTCGGGAAACAGCGCGTCGGTACAGACATTGGCGAATGCCGGCACCGTCAGCTTCGGCGGAACGACGTTGCATCTGGTCGATCAGTCAGCCGCCCTGGGAGGCACATATATAGGGTCGGGCTTAACCGATGGTCTTCACATCGACCTCGATGCGACAGTGTTGAATTTCAGCCTTTCGACCGCAACCTTCACCAACTGGGCAGATTCTACTGACCAAATCGCCATCGTTGGCAATGGCCTTGCCAATACGATTACCGGGTCGTCCCATGCCGATACCATTGGTGGCGGCGTCGGCAACGACGTGCTGATCGGCGGAGGTGGCGAGGACAATCTGAATGGTGGCGACGGTTCGGATACGGCCTCTTATGCAAATGCCGCCGCGGGCGTCATTGCGAACCTCTCAAATCACAAGGTCAATACCGGTGACGCCGACGGCGACAGCTATACCCTCATCGAAAACCTGACCGGATCGAGCCATGCGGACCAGCTCTACGGCAACGATGCCGCCAATATTCTGGACGGCGGCATCGGCGCCGACATCATGAGCGGCGCTCAAGGCAGCGACTCGTACTACGTCGATAATGCGGGCGATATCGTCAGTGAGAGCACCGCTGGTGCCGACGGCACCGACACCGTCAACGGTTATGTCTCGATCAACCTCGGCGATGGCAACCACTTCACGGGCAACATCGAGGACGTCGCACTGCGCAGTGCGGCCTCGATCAACGCCACCGGCAATAGCCTGGCCAACATCATCACCGGCAATTCCGGCAACAACATCATCGACGGCAAAGGCGGCGCCGACACGATGAGCGGAGCGCAAGGCGACGATACCTATTATGTCGACAATGCCGGCGATCAGGTCAGTGAAAGCACGGTCGGCGCCAACGGCACCGATACCGTCAACGGCTACATCTCGATCAACCTCAGCGACGGCAACCACTTCACGGGCAATATCGAGAACGTCACGCTGCTCGGTGCGACTTCGATCAACGCCACCGGCAACAGCCTGGCCAACGCGCTGACCGGCAACTCCGGCGTCAACACGCTGACCGGCCTTGGCGGCAACGACACGCTGGATGGCAAGGAAGGCGCCGACACCATGCAAGGCGGCATCGGCAACGACACCTACTATGTCGACAATGCCGGCGACCATGTCGTCGAGCTCAACGGCCAGGGCACCGACAACGTCCAGGCCTTCGTCTCCTTCAATCTCTCCGGCCAGGAGTTGGAGAACCTGGCGCTGCGCAGTGCGGCCTCCATCAACGGCACTGGCAACTCCATTGCCAATGTCATCACCGGCAATTCGGGCGCCAACGTCATCAACGGCCTTCTGGGCAACGACACGCTGTCCGGCAGCACCGGCAACGACAGTTTCGTCTTCACCACGGCGCTCAACGCGTCGACCAATGTCGACCACATCACCGACTTCTCAGTGGTCGAAGACACCATCCACGTCGACAATGCCATCTTCACAGCGCTTGGCGGCAACGGTACGCTGACTGCCGACCAGTTCGTCAAGAACACAACCGGCCTTGCCGGCGACGGCAACGACCACATCATCTACGAGACGGATACCGGCTGGCTCTATTATGACAGCAACGGCAGTGCCGCTGGCGGCTCAACCCATTTCGCCACGCTTGCCGCAAACCTCGCGCTGACAAACGCCGATTTCGTGGTGATTTAGCCCAGATAGATTCTACCGCTCGCACAGCCACGTGATCTCGGCTGTGAATGATCGTGCACCGGATAAAGATCGAGCACAGACGGTCGCCAACACAAGGCTATCAGGTCGCCTGCGCCAGCAGCGCCTCGACCTCCTGCAGCGTCGGCATGGACGGCGCGGTGCCGGGCCGCGTCACTGAAATACCGGCAACGGCGCAGGCGAAACGCACCGCCTGCAGCGGCTCGACACCTCGCGACAGCGAGGCGGCGAGGCCACCGTTGAAGGCGTCGCCCGCCCCCGTGGTCTCGACAACCGGCCCCGCACTGACGACGGGAACGTGCTCGGAGCGGTTCTTGGAGTGCAAAAGCGCGCCCTTGTCACCAAGCGTGACGATGACCGTGCCGACGCCCTTTTCGATCAGGCTTGCGGCAGCGGCGCGCGCCTCATCGATCGAGGAGACCTTCATCCCGGTCAATTCCTCCGTCTCCGTCTCGTTGGGCGTGAGATAGTCGCACAGCGTGTAGATGCGGTCGGGAAGTTTTGCCGCCGGGGCCGGGTTGAGGATGGTCGTCACCCCTGCCCCGCGCGCTATTTCCAGCGCCCGCAGCGCGGCATCGATCGGCTGTTCGAGCTGGGTGACGAAGACGCCGGCGCTGCTGATCAGCCCGGCATTGGCTTCGATGTCGGCCGGCGAAATCATCATCGCGGCGCCGGGACTGACGATGATGGCGTTGTTGCCGGTCGTCTCCTCGACAAAGATGTAGGCGGCGCCGGTATAGCTTTCCGGCGTGTCGATGACCGCATCCTTGACGCCCGCGCCGGCCCAGGTCTGCCTCGCCATGTCGGCGAAGGGATCGACACCGAGGCGGGTGAGGAAGGTGACGTCGGCGCCGAGCTTACCGGCGGCGACCGCCTGGTTCGAGCCCTTGCCGCCCGGCCCCAGCTTGAACGAGTTGCCGAGGATCGTCTCGCCCATGCGTGGCTGGCGATCGGCGCGATAGGCAGTGTCGGCGACGAACACACCAAGGATGACGACAGGCTTGCCCGAGGCCATGCCGCTACTCCGCATCCGGCGGCACAACGCCCTTGCGGAAGGCGAAGCAGCCATAGAAGCGGCGCTCACCGGTCTGGATGACGCAATAGGCCTGCTTGGCGCGCTCGTAGAAAGCGTAGCGCTCGACGGCGATCATCGGCCACGATTTGCCTTCCGCCTTGTCGATTTCCTTCTGCACTTCCTTCTGCACGGGCGGGATCTCGTCCGGTTTGCCGACGATCTCCATGCGCGCCGCCGCATCGTCGACGAACGTATCCAGGGGGTAGAGCGACAGCACGGCCTTGACCACGTCGGCGGCCGGCGCATCGATGCGTAGCAGGCGGCCTAGCGCGGTCTGGCGCGCCACCGAATCGGCTGGAAAGTTGGTGTCGGCGATGATCAAATCATCGCCATGGCCCATCGCCCGCAATGCCTGCAGCACATCGGCATTGAGCAGCGGATCGATCCCTTTGAGCATAATATTCCTCGTAATGGCGTTGAAGATCAGAGACGCTTGCCGGTCTCGGCGTCGAAGAGATGGATCTGGTCGAGCCGCGGCTTCAGGGTGAGCATGTCGCCGGGCTTGAAGTCGTGGCGTTCGCGAAACAGCGCCACCATCTCACCGTCGCCGAAGCGCAGGAACACCAGCGTTTCCGAGCCGGTCGGCTCGACCACCGAAATCTTCGCCGGCACGCCATCGGGATGGATCTCGAGGTGTTCCGGCCGCACGCCGTAGACGACGGCCTGCCCGTCCTGCGCGGCATTGTCCGACGCGATCGGGAACAGTGAGCCTGATATCTCGACGCCGGCCTTACCGCCCTTGCGCATGGTGCCCTTAAGCAGGTTCATCGAAGGCGAGCCGATGAAGCCGGCGACGAAAAGATTGGCAGGCCGGTCGAACAGTTCCAGCGGTGCGCCGACCTGCTCGATGCGGCCGTCGCGCATGACGACGATCTTGTCGGCCATGGTCATGGCCTCGATCTGGTCGTGGGTGACGTAGATGGTGGTGGTCTTCAGCCGCTGGTGCAATTCCTTGATCTCGGTGCGCATCTGCACGCGCAGCTTGGCGTCGAGATTGGACAGCGGCTCGTCGAACAGGAACACCTGCGGGTTGCGCACAATGGCGCGGCCCATCGCCACGCGCTGGCGCTGGCCGCCGGAGAGCTGCCGGGGATAACGCTTCAGGTAGGGGTTGAGGTCGAGGATGTCGGCGGCGCGCTTGACTCGCTCGGCCACCACCGCCGGATCGGTTTTCCGCAGCTTGAGGGCAAAGGCCATGTTCTGCTCGACCGTCTTGTGCGGATAGAGCGCGTAGTTCTGGAACACCATGGCGATGTCGCGCTTGGCCGGCGGCAAATGATTGACGATGCGGTCGCCGATGGCGATCGTGCCCCCGGAGACGGTCTCCAGCCCGGCCACCATCCTGAGCAGCGTGGACTTGCCGCAACCCGAAGGACCGACCAGCACCACGAACTGTCCGTCGGCAATGTCGACGCTGACTTCGTGCAGGACCTTGACGGTTCCGAAGGCCTTGGCCACCTTGCTGATTGCGACTTGCGCCATATCTCCCCCATCGGCTCCTCTGGCCGTGAGCGCAGAAGCTAACCAACGCGACCGGTCAGGGCAAGTCAGTCTCTTATAGATAAAAATCTGCCCTCGTTGACACGGCGTTTGGTTGTGAGAATAGTGACGGGTGCTGGTCCAAAGTCGGAACCAGATCCGCAATCGGAGCTTCAATCGAAGCAGGGTGGGGTCCTGCTAATTCGTTTCCGAACCGGACGTATCGCTGGCGCTCCAGCGTCCGACAGAATGGCCACATCCATTCACACTGATTTTCTGGGAGGAATAGTCGATGAGAACAGGTCTTTACGAAAAACTGGTTCGTGCCGGCGCCACAAGGCGTGACATCTTGAAGGGCGCGGCCGGTATGGCCGCCCTTTCGGCGGCATCCAGCGCCGGTCTCGGCGCATTGACGCGTCCAGCATCCGCCGCCGATGATCTGCGCGCGCAAATCCTGCAGGTTCCGGGCGTCGGCAAGGGTCAGCCAACCGACGCCGATTTCCAGAAGGTCGGCGAGATGTGCCTTGGCGCCACCAAGGCCAGCGTCAAGCAGGGCGAGTTTGCCGGCGTGCAGCTCACCTTCATGGGTCTCAACAACCAGAACCTGCACAATGTGCTGTACCGCGGTTTCCTGAAGGCGTGGGAAGACTATACAGGAGCCAAGTTCACCTGGATCGACCTGGCACAGGCCGACTATGGCGCCCGCCTGCAGCAATCGATCGCCACCGGTACCGTCGACTTTGACGTCATCGAGATGGGCGCGCCGTTCGAAGGCGACGTCTGCGGCAAGGGGTTGGCCTCCGAGATGCCGGACTGGGTCAAGAAGCAGATCGATATGGACGATCTCGTCAACTATCTGAAGCCACCTGTCGGCACCTGGGATGGCAAGCAGTACCGCGTGACCGTCGACGGCGACGCGCACAACTTCAACTACCGCACCGACGTCTTCTCCGACAAGGACCTCGCCGATGCCTGGAAAGCTGCGGGCAATTCAACACCGTGGGGCGTGCCGACCACCTGGCAGCAGGTGCAGGCGGTGACCAAGTTCCTCAAGGGCCAGAAATTCAAGGGCCAGGACGTTTATGGCTATCTCGACGCGCCCAAGCCGTGGGGTGGCTTCGGCTTCTATTTCCTCGGCAGCCGCGCCACTGCCTATGCCAAGCATCCAGATGACAAGGCCTGGCTGTTCGATGCCGACACAATGAAGCCGCGCATCAACAATCCAGCCTGGGTGCGCGCTATCCAGGATGTGATCGACGCGCTGCCTTTCGAACCGGCCGACCAGATCAACGCCGATCCCAACACGACTGGTTTCAGCCAATTCCTCGCTGGCACCGGCTCGATGATTCCGTGGTGGGGCGACATCGGCTCCAACGCCAAGACCAACGATTCCTCGGTCATCGGCGATACGGTCGGCTTCTCGATCCTGCCCGGCTCGGACGACGTCTACAATTCAAAGACCGGTAAGTGGGACAAACTTGCCAGCGGCCCGAACTTTTCGCCGAACTGCGCCTATCTTGGCTGGGGCGTTTATGTCATGGCTCGCGTCGACAGCGACGAAAAGAAGAAAAGGGCGGCCTGGTCCGCTGCCGCCCATCTCGGCGGCAAGGACCTGTCGCTCTGGTGCGCGGCGTATCCGTCGGGGTTCCAGCCTTACCGCAATAGCCATTTCAACATTCCGGAATGGGTTGCGGCGGGTTACGACGAGGCGTTCATCACCTCGTATCTCAAGTCGGAAGCCGACAGCTACAACCATCCGAACGCGGCGATCGAGCCACGCATCCCCGGCATCTTCCAGTATTACAGCGCTGCCGAGGACATTCTGGCCAACACCTTCGCCGGCAAGATGAAGGCACAGGAAGGCGCCGATGCCATTGCTGCGGCCTGGGAGAAGCTGACTGACCAGATTGGCCGCGAAAAGCAGATCAAGCTCTACAAGGCCTCGCTCGGCATGTAGGCTGATACTATAGTGAACCAGGGTCCGGCGGCGCAAAGCCGCCGGACCCTGACCGGCCGGCAAAGGGCCTTCTGTGAACGGACGGGACGCGTGGCTAACCAGACTTTGCCCACCAATGCGTGGCCGGCGGACGCCGCCCCTTACGATCTGATTTCACCGAGCCGCAAACGCCTGGGCTGGGCTTTGATGGCTGCTGCAACTTTCGGGCTGCTGGCGGTGATCGCGCTGGAGATCCTGTACAAGACCGACGCCGACACTGTCGGCTTCGACACCTGGCGTCCGGTCGTCTACGCCTATGTGTTGTGGGGCGTGGCGCTCGGCATCGGCCAGGTGCTGACACGCGGCGAGGACGGCCAGCGTGCCTTGTTCCTGCTGCCGGCGCTGTTGTTCACCATTGCCATGGTGATCTTCCCGACGCTGTTCGGTTTCTACATCGCGCTCACCGACTGGAACCTCAGTTCCTTCAGCGGCCGCAAGTTCAACGGGCTCGCCAATTTCTGGCAGATGCTGGGCGATCCCTACTACCGCAACGCGCTGCTCAACATGGTCCTCTATGTGCTGGCGGTGTCTGTCGAATATGTGATTGCCTTTGGCCTGGCACTGTTGCTCAACGCGCAGATCCGCGCCCGCAAATTCTTCCGCGTCGTCTTCCTGATGCCGCTGATGCTGTCGCCAGTCGCGGTGTCGTGGATGATTGGCAAATCGCTGATGGAGTACCGCTTCGGACCGGCCGCGACGCTGGCACGCTATCTCGGCTGGGAAAATCCCGCCTTCTTCTCCGATCCGATCACGGCGCGTATCTCGATCATGGTGCTGGACGCCTGGACCTTCATCCCGTTCATGATGATCATGCTACTGGCCGGCCTGCAGGCCATGTCGCGCGAGGTGCTGGAAGCCGCGCGGGTCGACGGCGCGAATGCGTGGCAGACCTTCTGGCAGGTCACCTTCCCGCTGATGCTGCCGGTGTCGGTGACGGCAGTGATCCTGCGCATCATCTTCAAGCTGAAGCTCGCCGACATCATCATCACGGTGACGTCGGGCGGACCGGGCGGCGCCACCGATTCAGTATCGAGCTTCATCTACCGCGAATATCGCGACCGCTCGAATGTCGGCTACGGAACCATGCTGGCGATGGTGTACCTGATCATCATCGTCGTATTCGTCACGTGGCTGCTGAAGTTTGCCAGTCGTTTCGTCCGCAATGTGAATTGAGCCAGATGAGCGTCCAGACCACCGAATACGTTGCCTCAGAGATTCGCTCGCCGGCGAGCTTCGTCGCCAGCCGCGTTTTCATCTATGGGGCGCTTGTCTTTTGGGCCTTCATCTGCCTGTTCCCGATCTATTGGACCATCACGACTTCGTTCAAGACAGCGGTCGATGTCACCCAGGGCCACCTCATCCCCTTCGTCGACTTCCAGCCGGACTGGAAGGGCTGGCGCTCGCTCGGCCTGTCGCCGGATTCGATCTTCCAGACCTCGACGGTGCGCGAGGAATTCCTCAAACGCTTCATGAATTCGGTGATCACCTCGGTCGGCGCATCGAGCCTCGCCATTATCATCGGCAGCCTCGCCGCCTACGGGCTTACCCGTTACCGCTACCATTTCGCCTGGTTCAAGAACGAGGACATCTCGTTCTTCTTCCTGTCGCAGCTGATCCTGCCGCCGGTGGTGCTGGCTTTGCCCTTCCTGGTGCTCTACCGGGAAGTCGGCCTGCTCGACACGCGCGTCGGACTGATCCTGCTCTACACGCTGATGGTGCTGCCGATCGTCATCTGGATCATGCGCGACCAGTTCAATTCCATTCCCGTCGAGCTCGAGGAGGCGGCGCTCGTCGACGGGCTGTCGATCTGGGGAGCGTTCTTCCGCATCGTCATGCCGATCGCGCTGCCGGGCATGGTCGCTGCCTTCATCCTGGCGATGGTGCTGTGCTGGAACGAGTACTTCTTCGCTGCCCTTTTGACCTCGACCGACGCCAAGACAATTCCGGTCATGGTGGCGAGCCAGACCGGCTCGCAAGGCATCAACTGGTGGTCGATGGCAGCGCTGGCCACTGCGGCAATTGCGCCATTGGCCGTCATCGGCATCGCGCTCGAGCGCTATCTGATCATGGGCATGACCGCAGGCGCAGTGAAATAGGCGATGGCTGCCAAATACTGGTTCGCGCGCAACATCCGCGTTGGCCACAAGGGCTACGACCGCTACGGCAAGGGCGTCATGCCGATCGCATGGCAGGGACGCGCCGTCATCGCCGGCTTTGTGGTGGCGATGGTGGGAGGCGGCCTGTCGATGCTGCTGATCGTGCTCTACACCAGGACATTTCCGCTCGGCATCGCATTGTTTGCCATCCTTGCCATAGCCGGCGGCGGCACCTTCATCTGGGCCGTCGCAACCAAAAGCGATCCAGACAAGTCGATCGCCGTCTATCGGGCGGAGCGGCAGAAAATCGGCGGTTAGCCCCTCAGGATCGCGCGCAAATGATCCATGATCATGGCGACGCCCTTTTTCCCGAGCTCGGCCGAAGCGTCCTTGGCGGTCGCCGTGTACCAGCTCTTGTTGTCTTCGAAGTGACTGGCATCGACAGCCTCCGGGCATAGCGCCAGCATCAGCGACGTCTCGCCGATGCCGGCATGGTCGAACGGGTACTTGCCGTTCATGGCCGCCGACATAAGCGGATGCACCTGCACCCAGTTGAAGAAATTGCCGCCCTCGGCGTGCTGGGCATAATAGTTGGCCATCGCTTCCGAGCCCCACCAGCCCTCGCCGCGCTCCTTTTCGAGGAAGCGGAAGATCGCCTGCCGGCCGGCGGTCTTGAAGGCGAGATCGGTCGGCATGCCGGCGGCGAAATTCTCGGTCTGGTGGTGGATGATGGCGTGGATGTTGCGAAAGCCGATGCGCAGCAGGCTGTAGAACAGCTCTTCGCCGAACGGCGCCAGTTGATTGCCGCCGACCTGCACCGAGCCGCTGCCTTCGGGCGCCGCCACGGCGTAACTTGCCGCACCGTAGTAGAAGGGCGGCAGGATGACGATGTCGCGCTCCTTTTCGAACAGCTCCAGCGTCTTGATGACGGCCAGCGTGTCCATGCCGACGGCCATGTGCTCGCCATGGTATTCGAGCACGCCGAGCGGCAACGCGACCGGCCAGTTCTCGGCGACCGCTTTGCGGATCTGGTGCGGCAGCATCAGTTCGTAGCGCATGATCTATTCCATGTTGGTATGGCGGGCGCGCATCGCTTCCGGCGACGCGCCGATCAATTCCCTGAGCTTCAGCACCATCACCTCGAACAGCAGGAACAGCGCCCCTTCGAACACCGAGCCCATCGGCAGCACCGACGTTTTTTGGGTCCCCTGATCGTTGGCCATGGTCTGCGCGGGAATGAGCAGCGTGAAATCGGCTTGTCTTGCCGCACTGCTTTCGGCCTGGGCAGTCAGCAGCAGGTTGGTTGCGCCGGCACCGTGCGCGACCTGCATAAGGGTGAGCACGGTCGAGGTTTCTCCCGGCCCTGAACTGGCCAGGAAGACATCGCCGGGCCCCAGCGGCGGCGTGTTCATGTCGCCGACCACCGAGACCGGAAGGCCGAGATGATAGAGCCGCATGGCAAAGCCCTTGACCTGCAAGGCCTCGCGGCCGCAGCCATAGACGACGATCTGTTTTGCCAATGCCAGCATCTTGCAGGCGGCGTCGATGCGGCTGCCGTCGACGCGTGCCAGCACGCTGCCGAGTTCGCCAAGCGCGGTCTTGAATGGATTTTCGCTGTTGTCGGTCACGGCGAACCTGGCATCGAAATCATCCCGGAGATTGTCGCTCTTGCTTCGACGAACAGCTTGATTTCGCTCATGCTAGCAACCGCGAAAATGCGTGTCCAACGGTCCGCGACGCTTTTGCCGAGCCACAGGCATGATAGTGTCATGTCAGACAAATCAAGTGAGGCAGACAGCAGCATATGAAGACACGGCACTTCGACCGCATCGGCAATGGCGGCATCCCTTTTACCGAACTCGGCTTCGGCACCGCGCCGCTCGGCAATCTCTACCGTGCCGTCTCGGACGAGGACGCCAACGCCACGCTGGAGGCTGCCTGGGCGACCGGCTGCCGCTATTACGACACCGCGCCGCTCTACGGGCTCGGCCTGTCGGAAACGCGGCTCAATCCATTCCTGCGCTCGAAGAAGCGCGATGACTATGTGCTGTCGAGCAAGGTCGGCCGCATCATGCGCGCCTGCCCGCCGGAACAGCGCACCGCCATCGGCAAGTTCTTCGACACGCCGTCGCGCCGCGAGGTTTACGACTACAGCTATGAGGGCGTCATGCGTTCGTTCGAAGCCTCGCTCGAGCGCCTCGGCGTTGACCGCATCGACATCCTCTTCGTGCACGATGTCGACATCTTCACCCACGGCAGCAAGGAAGCGTCCGACCGGCGCATCGAGGAGTTCATGCGCTCGGGCTATTACGGGCTGCTGTCCCTCCGCGACCAGGGCGTGATCAAGGCGTTCGGCGGCGGCATCAACGAGTGGCAGGTTGCCCAGACGCTGGCCGAGCGCGGCGATTTCGACCTGTTCCTGCTTGCCGGGCGCTATACGCTGCTCGAACAGGAGGCGCTGGCGTCCTTCCTGCCGCTCTGCCAGGCGCGCGGCATCGGCATCGTGCTGGGCGGACCCTATAACTCCGGTATTCTGGCGACCGGGCCAAAGCCCGGCGCGTACTACAACTACTCCGAGGCGCCACAGGATATCATGGAGCGCGTCGCCCGCATCGAATCCGTATGCAAGCGCCACGGCGTGCGGCTGATCGAGGCTGCCCTGCAATTCCCGCTTCTGCACCCTTCGGTGGTCTCGGTGATCCCCGGTGGCCAGCGGCCGAGCGAAGTCGAGAGCAACCGTTCGTTGCTCGATGCGAAACTGCCGGCGGCGCTCTGGGCCGATCTCAAGCAGGAAGGCCTGATGCTTGCCGAGGCCCCGACCGCATAGTTTGCTTCGGACGCACGCCACCGCTGTGTCTCGGGCACAAAAAAAGAAAGCCGGGCAAGCCCGGCTTTTCTGGTCGCGTGTACCGGCGTCGGGCACAAAAAATGAAAAGCCGGGCTAGCCCGGCTTTTCAGGTCTCTGAAAAGAAAAAAGTCGCTTAGTTGACCGCGTCCTTGAGGCCCTTGCCGGCCGAGAACTTCGGCACGGTACGCGCCGGGATCTGGACTTCGGCGCCTGTCTGCGGGTTGCGGCCCGTCGAAGCCGCACGCTTTGACACGGTGAAATTGCCAAAGCCGACAAGCCGGACATCGCCGCCCTTCTTCAGTTCGCCGGTGATCACGGAAAACACCGCGTCGACCGCCGACTGTGCGTCACCCTTCGAAATGCTCGCGGCGTCGGCGACAGCGGACACCAGTTCGTTCTTGTTCATAAAAATTCCCTTCCATGAGAACACCGGAACTTACGACTCATCCGGCAGGAAACGGACTTTAGAAAGAAGCGCTCCCGCAACCAAGTCGAAATGCCCAAGAAAAAGCGGAAAAAGCCCGGAATTCCGGGGTTTTTCACATGAAAAAGCCGGGCGCGAAGCCCGGCTCTCTGTTTGTGCACTGCAACCTTAGCGAAAACTTACGCACGGCCCCGAAAACCGTAGCCGGTTTTCGGGAAGGACCATGCGCAAGTCTTATGCGTCAGAGCGTCCTTTGCGCGTCCAGGTGGCCGCGCGCCGCTCCGCTCTAATGTGCAAGCGTCTTGCCGGCATCGTCCGCGGTGTCGGTCGTCGCCGGCGGATTGACAGGTTCGACCCACTCGATCGGCTCCGGCATCCGCACCAGCGCGTGGCGCAACACCTCACCGACCCGCGAGACCGGAATGATTTCCATGCCGTTCTTCACATTGTCCGGAATCTCCGCCAGGTCCTTGGCGTTGTCTTCCGGGATCAGCACCTTCTTGATGCCGCCGCGCAATGCGGCAAGCAGCTTCTCCTTGAGGCCACCGATCGGCAGCACCCTGCCGCGCAGCGTGATTTCGCCGGTCATCGCCACATCGGCCTTGATCGGAATGCCGGTCAAGACAGAGATGATCGCGGTCGCCATCGCCACGCCGGCCGACGGTCCATCCTTGGGCGTCGCACCTTCCGGCACGTGCACGTGGATGTCGCGCTTGTCGAACAGCGGCGGCTCGATGCCGAAATCGATGGCGCGCGAGCGGACATAGGAGGCCGCCGCTGAAATCGATTCCTTCATCACGTCGCGCAGGTTGCCGGTCACCGTCATGCGGCCCTTGCCGGGCATCATCACGCCTTCGACCGTCAGCAGCTCGCCGCCGACTTCCGTCCAGGCAAGCCCGGTAACGACACCGACCTGATCGTCAGCCTCGACCTGGCCGAAGCGGAAGCGCGGAACACCGAGGTAGTCGGCGAGGTTCGCCGCCGTGATGTTGACCGTCTTCTTCTTCGTCTTCAGGATCTCGGTCACCGCCTTGCGCCCGAGCTTCATCAGCTCGCGCTCCAGACTTCTGACGCCCGCTTCACGGGTGTAGGTCTGGATGATGGCGCGGATCGCGTCCTCGCCGACGGAGAACTCCTTCGGCTGCAGGGCATGGTCGCGCACCACCTTCGGCATCAGGTGCCGCTTGGCGATTTCGATCTTCTCGTCCTCGGTGTAGCCGGCGATACGGATGATCTCCATGCGGTCCATCAAGGGCGCAGGGATGTTCAGCGTGTTCGCCGTCGTCACGAACATCACGCTCGACAGGTCGTATTCGACCTCGAGGTAATGGTCCATGAACGTCGAGTTCTGTTCGGGATCGAGCACCTCGAGCAACGCCGACGACGGATCGCCACGGAAGTCCTGGCCCATCTTGTCGATCTCGTCGAGCAGGAAGAGCGGGTTGGACTTCTTCGCCTTCTTCATCGACTGGATGACCTTGCCGGGCATCGAGCCGATATAGGTGCGCCGATGGCCACGGATCTCGGCCTCGTCACGCACGCCGCCGAGCGCCATGCGGATGAATTCGCGACCGGTCGCCTTGGCGATCGACTTGCCGAGCGAGGTCTTGCCGACGCCGGGAGGGCCGACGAGGCACAGGATCGGCCCCTTCAGCTTCTTCTGGCGGCTTTGCACGGCAAGGTACTCGACGATGCGGTCCTTGACCTTGTCGAGGCCGAAATGATCGGTGTCGAGCACATTCTGCGCGAAAGCCAGGTCCTGCTTGACCTTGGAGTTCTTGCCCCACGGGATCGACAGGATCCAGTCGAGATAGTTGCGCACGACGGTCGATTCCGCCGACATCGGCGACATCGTCCGGAGCTTCTTCAACTCGGCTTCCGCCTTTTCGCGGGCCTCCTTGGAAAGCTTGGTCTTCTTGATGCGCGCCTCGATCTCGGCAGCCTCGTCGCGGCCGTCCTCGCCTTCGCCGAGCTCCTTCTGGATCGCCTTCATCTGCTCGTTGAGGTAGTATTCGCGCTGTGTCTTCTCCATCTGGCGCTTGACGCGCGAACGGATGCGCTTCTCCACCTGCAGGACGGAGATTTCGGCTTCCATGAAGCCCATCGCCTTTTCCAGCCGCTCCTTGACCGAGAGCGTGGCCAGCATTTCCTGCTTTTCAGGAATCTTGATGGCCAGATGCGAAGCGACCGTGTCGGCGAGCTTGGAATAGTCGTCGATCTGGCTGGCGGCACCCACCACTTCTGGCGAGATCTTCTTGTTCAGCTTGACGTAGTTCTCGAAGTCGGTGACCACCGAGCGAGCCAGCGCCTCAACCTCGACCTCTTCCTCTTCCGGCTCGACCAGCGCCGTGGCGCGGGCCTCGTGGAAGTCGGGGCGGTCGGTGAACGAGACGATTTTCGCGCGCGAGGCGCCTTCGACCAGAACCTTGACGGTGCCGTCGGGCAGCTTCAGCAATTGCAGCACATTGGCGAGCGTGCCGATGTCGAAGATGGCATCGGGCTCGGGATCGTCGTCGGCGGCATTCATCTGGGTGGCAAGCAGGATCTGCTTCTCCTGACCCATCACCTCTTCCAGCGCCTTGATCGACTTTTCACGCCCGACGAAGAGCGGAACGATCATGTGCGGGAACACCACGATGTCGCGCAGTGGGAGGACTGCGAAGACGCCGTCGCTGGGAGCCTTGGATATTTTGGCCATTGTCCAACCTTTCATGTCGCGGCCGCCAATCAGCCAACCGCGAATCTCATATTAACGACCGGGGATCGTTCCGCCTACCACCGTTTATGACGGGAGTTTTACAGCACAGAAATCGGGCACCTCGGCCTTCTCCAGTTAGTTGGATGCACGATCCACAAAGATCAAGGGGCCCGCACAAATCCGCTCCTCCAACTTGCCCGCAAGTGACAGATTTGCGACGGCAACACCGGGCGCAGCCGCAAAAACCTGCGTGACAGCAAAACGGCGCCTTGCGGCGCCGTTTCAAAATTCTGCTGTGGGCTCATGTCAGGCGCTGACATTGCCCTTCTTTTCCTTCTGCTCGGAGTAGATATAGAGCGGCCGGGCACTGCCGGTAACCACCTCTTCCGAAATAACTACTTCACGTACGCCTTCGAGCGCGGGAAGTTCGAACATCGTGTCGAGCAGGATCGCTTCCATGATCGAGCGCAGGCCGCGCGCCCCGGTCTTGCGCTCGATGGCGCGCTTGGCGATCGCCGACAGGGCGTTCTCGTGGAAGGTCAGGTCGACATTCTCCATCTCGAACAGCCGCTGATACTGCTTGACCAGCGCGTTCTTCGGCTCGGTCAGGATCTGGATCAGCGCCGGCTCGTCGAGGTCCTCCAAGGTCGCCAGGACCGGCAGACGGCCGACAAATTCGGGGATAAGACCGAATTTCAAGAGATCCTCGGGCTCGACCAGGCGGAAGACATCGCCAGTGCGGCGATCCTCGGGCGAAGCGACGATGGCGCCGAAGCCGATCGAAGTCTTTCTGCCGCGATCCGAGATGATCTTGTCCAGCCCTGCGAAGGCGCCGCCGCAGATGAACAGGATGTTGGCGGTGTCGACCTGCAGGAATTCCTGCTGCGGGTGCTTCCTGCCGCCCTGCGGCGGCACGGAGGCGACGGTGCCTTCCATGATCTTCAGCAGCGCCTGCTGCACGCCCTCGCCCGACACGTCGCGGGTGATGGAGGGATTGTCGGACTTGCGCGAAATCTTGTCGATCTCGTCGATGTAGACGATGCCGCGCTGTGCCCTCTCGACATTGTAGTCGGCCGACTGCAGCAGCTTGAGGATGATGTTTTCGACATCCTCGCCGACATAACCGGCCTCGGTCAGCGTCGTGGCATCAGCCATGGTGAAGGGCACGTCGATGATGCGGGCCAGCGTCTGGGCCAGCAGCGTCTTGCCGCAACCGGTCGGGCCGATCAGCAGGATGTTCGACTTGGCCAGCTCGACATCGTTGTTCTTGCCGGCATGCGCGAGGCGCTTGTAGTGGTTGTGGACCGCCACCGACAGCACGCGCTTGGCGTAGGGCTGGCCGATGACATAGTCGTCGAGAACCTTGAGGATCTCCTGCGGTGTCGGCACGCCCTCGCGCGACTTCACCATCGAGGTCTTGTTCTCCTCGCGGATGATGTCCATGCAGAGCTCGACGCACTCGTCGCAGATGAAGACCGTCGGACCGGCGATCAGCTTGCGCACTTCGTGCTGGCTTTTGCCGCAAAACGAGCAGTAGAGCGTATTCTTGGAATCGCCGCTGTTGTTGCCGACCTTGCTCATTTTCATGTCCTTTCATGGCCGCCCGCCGATGGTCTGGCTGAAAGGGCGCATACTCTCATCTATCGCGGGAATCCGCCGCCGCCAGTGTCCGGCTCTTGCAACGCATTCCGTACGAAACACAAATCAGAAAACGTGGCAATGATTCGCGACAGCCCCGCATAAAGCTAAGCCGCCGAAACTCAACATAGCCTTAACGTAGGCAATCCTGGCCCCCGAGGGAACAGCCAATTGTGGCCGAAATGCCGCAAGATGCGCCAAAAGCGCGTTATGCCGTCATCCAACTGCCAACTAGCCCTTATGCCACAGCGCCTTCGACCGGCTCACGCGACGAAATGACCTTGTCGATGAGGCCGAAATCCCTGGCTTCGTCGGCGGTCATGAAATGGTCGCGGTCGAGCGTCTTTTCGATCTCTTCGTAGCTCTTGCCGGTGTGCTTGACGTAAACCTCATTGAGGCGGCGCTTCAGCTTGATGATGTCCTGGGCATGACGCTCGATGTCGGACGCCTGGCCCTGGAAGCCGCCGGACGGCTGGTGAACCATGATGCGGGCGTTCGGCGTGGCGAAGCGCATGTCCTTGTGGCCGGCGGTCAAAAGCAGCGAACCCATCGAGGCCGCCTGGCCAATGCAGAGCGTCGATACGGCCGGCTTGATGAACTGCATGGTGTCGTAGATCGCCATGCCCGAGGTGACGACGCCGCCCGGCGAATTGATATAGAGGTTGATTTCCTTCTTCGGATTCTCGGCTTCGAGGAACAGGAGCTGCGCGCAGACCAGCGTCGCCATGCCGTCCTCGACCGGACCGGTGATGAAAATGATGCGCTCCTTGAGGAGGCGCGAGAAAATGTCGTAGGCCCGCTCGCCGCGATTGGTCTGTTCGACCACCATCGGAACGAGGTTCATGTAGGTTTCGACGGGGTTCTTCATTCGTTATCTCTTATCTCGCGGTGGGATTCCGGCGCCGGGAAGGCAGGCAGATCGGGCAGAATCGGTTCTGGATCGTCATTCCGTAAATAGGATGCCGGCTCATCCTTGTGCAAGGCCGACCCGTCCTAGCCATCTGGGTAAGTCGAATCAAGGTTATTCACGGGATTCATCGACCCGTGTCGTCATCGTTCGGCGATGTCATCACCATTCGTAGCAATTTCTTAACCGCATTGCTTAACGAAATACGGCAAATCCCCTTTTACCCGACGCCGCTTCCCCTACAATCCAACGTTGAACCGTCATTGTGCGTTCAACAGGGGGAGTGTCATGTTCAGGAAAACCGCATGCTTCGCCATTGCCGGGCTGACCGTGCTCGGCACGATTTCGCAAACGGCGGCCGGCGGCCGAGCCGTCGAATGCTATGAGCCGGTCCGCACGCCTGATGTCTACGACACCGTCTACGAAGACGTGCTGGTCAGCCCGCCCGGCCAGCAGGTCGACTATGTTCCGGCCATCTATGGCACCCGCGAACGCGTGGTAATGACGGTTCCGGCACAAGTGACCTACGAGGTCGTGCCCGCCGTCACCCGCACCGTCTACCATACGGTCCAGGTCGATGATGGCGGCTATTCCTGGGAATGGCGCGTCATCCATGGCCGCAAGGTGCTGTGCAAGGTCTGGCACAAGGCGCGCTACGGGCGTGTCGCCGAGACCGTGGTGATCCAGCCCGAACGCACACGGCGTGTCGTCACCCCGGCGCAGTACGACAGCATCGCCGAGGAGGTGCTGGTGCAGCCGGAGCAAAGGCGCATCATGAATGTTCCCGCCTCCTACCGGACCGTCGCTCGGCGCGTGCTGGTGCGCGAAGGGTCATCCGGCTGGCGACGCGTGCATATTCCCAGGCACTGCCAGGATTAAGGTCAGCCCGGGCTGAGCGCTCAGGCCACCTCCGCCCGCAGCCATGCCTTCAAGCCGGCGATATCGCCATCACCAATGGCGGCGGCAACGCGCCGGCCGACCGCAGCCCCGAATTTGTAGCCATGGCCGGAGCAGGCCGAGACGATCAGGCATCTGCCCTTCTCGTACGCCATGAATTTCTCGTCGGCGGTGAAGGTGTAGGCGCAGGTTACGACCTCAGTCACCTCATACTCATCGATGCGGGCGATCGGCGGCGAAAACAGGTTGCGGATCGCCTCGCCCTCACCCGGCACCGGGTCGCGGTTCCAGTCGGCGTCGCTGGTCGGCACCCTGTGCAGTCCGGAACCGAATTTCATGCCGGCACCACCGGAGGGCGGGATCACGTAGCCGTCGACCGTGCCGCCAATATCGAGGACGACCGGTGCTGCCTGCCAGGCGGCCTTGAGGTCGGCCGGCGGTTCGACATAGGCAAGCGCCGTTCGATAGGTCTTCAACTCGCCGTCCAGTTCCGGAAACAGTTTCAACACCCAGGCGCCGGCGGCGACGACGATGCGATCGGCCTGCATCGTTTCGCCGCTTTCGAGCACGATGTGGCCGGTTTCCTCGTCGATTTCGACGACTTTGCTGTTTTCGTAGACATTGGCGCCATTGGTCCGCAGCCATTTCGCCAGGCCGGAGGCGATCTTGCGGCAGTGCAGCGCGCCGCCTTCGGTCGAAAAATAAGCATAGCGGAACGAGCCAGCCTCAAGAAACGGCCAGCGTTGCGCGGCCGCCTCCGGCTCCAGCAAGTCGAACGGGAAATTCCCCTCCTCCAGGCCCTCGCGGTATTCCTCGGCCTCGTCGCCCGGCTCGCGCGAAATGCAGACAAAGCCGCGCGCATCGAGGTGGCTTTCGCCGAGATCGGCCCACATCTCGTCCCAGGCCTGATAGGCTTCGGTGATCAGCCGGCCATAGCCGGTACCGGCCCGATAGGCGCGGCGGATGATGCGGTGATGGTCGCCTGATGCCGCCAGCGGGTTGGGAATCGGTCCCTGCTCGACGATCGAAACGCTGTGGCCCGCCTTGACCAGCGACCACGCGGTGGAAAGACCCGCAATGCCCGCGCCGACAACGATCACATTCATCAGTTCAGTCTTTCCGCAGCCGTATCGGCTGGCTCAACGCATTGGGCTATCGGGCGCAACATACGGTCTGGAACCGGGCTGGCAAGCCGCGCTATTGGTCTGGCATGACCAAATTGACACCACCGTATCTGGCCTTTGATCCAGCCACTCGCCACCTGCGGCTCGACCCGCACGAGCCGGCTTTTTTTCAAAATCCTTACGAGGCCTATGCCTTTCTGCACGGCGCATCGAATGCATTCTTCTGGGAAGAGTTCGGCTTCTGGTGCTTTGGCGGCTTCGACGACGTCAACCGGCTGTTGCGCGATCGTCGCTTCGGCCGGCAGAACCCGGCCGGCATTCCAGACAGGCGCGGTGTCGGCCAGGACCGCAGCCATCTCAGGGCATTCGACGGCATCGAAGCCAATTCGATGCTGGAGTTGGAGCCACCGGTGCACACGCGGCTGAGAACACTGGTCAACCGGGCCTTCGTCTCGCGCCAGGTCGAACGGCTGCGGCCGCGTGTCGAAGCGCTCGCCAACGAGTTGATCGACCGTTTCGAACCCGACGGAACTGTCGACCTCTTGCCCGCCTTCGCGGCACCGCTGCCGATCACCATCATTGCCGAAATGCTCGGCGTGCCGGTCGAGATGGGGCCACAACTGCTCGACTGGTCGCACCAGATGGTCGCCATGTACATGCATAGCCGCACGCGCGAAACCGAGGAGACGGCCAACCGCGCCGCAGCCGATTTTGCCGATTTCCTGCGCAGCCATGTCACCGAGCGGCGCAAGAACCCCGGTGACGACCTGTTGTCGCTCTTAATCTCGGCGCAGGAGGACGGCCAGAAACTGTCGGAGGACGAGATGGTTTCCTCGGCAATCCTGCTGCTCAATGCCGGCCATGAAGCGACCGTGCATCAGACCGGCAATGCCGTGCGCTCGATCCTGGCGCAAGGCGGCGATCCTCGTCGCTTCTTCGGCTCACCAGAAGCGACCGCGGCGACGGTCGAGGAATGCCTGCGCTTCGACGCGCCACTGCACATGTTCGCGCGCTACGCCTATCAGGAGCTCGAAGTCGCGCCAGGCATCGTCGTACAGCCGGGCCAGACGATCGGGCTGCTGCTTGGCATGGCCAATCATGACCCGCGCGCCTTCGCCGAACCGCCGGCCTTCAGGCCGGATCGTGCGGACCAGAAGAACGTGTCCTTCGGCGCCGGCATCCATTTCTGCATCGGTGCGCCGCTTGCCCGGCTTGAATTGCAGGTGTCGCTGAAAACCTTGTTCGACCGACAGCCAAAGCTGCATCTTGCCGAACAGCCGCGCTTCCGCGACACTTACCATTTCCATGGGCTGGAAAAGCTCGCCGTCGGCTTCTGACGATCGCGGGCCTGGGGCTGCGACATGAGGGTGTTTTCAAGACCGGCGACAGCGTTCGCAATGGCAATGCTGTCTTGCCTCGGTGTGGCGCACGCTCAGCAACAGCCGGAAAACATCCCTTGGGAAAACAGCGTGGCGATCGCCCAGAAAATGGCGGCCGGTCTGCTGGAGCGGCAGACCGGAGCGAAGGATTTTCCGACGCCATCGTTTGCGGTCGAGGTCGATCTCAACCTCGACGGCTTTCCCGAGATCTTCGCCTATCGCTATGCGCCGGACTGCGACGGCACCCATTGCGGCAACTTCCTGTTCGTCCTCGAGGGCGACAGCTATCAGGAGGTCCTCGGCGACATTCCCGGTGCAAGGCTGGTGCCACAGGACAAGATCGGGCTCAGCGCCTTCAAACGAAACGGTTTTCTCGACATGCAGTCCGACCAGATGATGATCGGCTGGGACGGAAAACGCTATGTCGACGCCTCTACGTTTCCTGCCTCGTCGCTCGATGGCGCCGCCTTCATGGCGGCCTGCCAGAAAAGCAGATCCAACGAGCAACCGGCGGGGGGCGAAGCGGAACGCGTGAGCGCCGAATGCCAATGCCGGTTCAGCCGGTTTCAGGTAACCGGATTCACGCAGCCCGATCTCGACAGGTACACCGCATCGCTGGGCGAGAATTTCGAATATCCGACCGGCGCGAAAGAGATTGCCTGGCAGGCGCTTCTGAAAAATGCGGAGGACGTCGGCACCGGCTGCGATGTCGCCAGCGGCAAGAGCCAATGGCCGCCGGCCTATTTCAATCATGGCGACCAGCCGCAGCAGAAGCTCAATTTCGACAGCTTTCTCGATGCCTGTCCGGCACAGGACTTCATCCTCACCAACCACAAGATTGGCTCACCGGACCGAGCGCTCAGCCTTTGCGGCTGCCTTGCGCGCGAAATGCCGACCCAGGGCATCAGCCAGGAGGGCCTCGATCTCGTGGCGCAGTACTATCGCAACGAGATTTCCGACGCCGATATCGAGGCAGAGGATGCCGACGCCCTGACCTTCCACGACAAGGCATCGGAGGCCTGCCTCAGCCAGTTCCCGGCGAAATAGGATGGCGACGGTTTGCCCCAACATATGACCGAGTTGAAATTCGCCTTCCTGGAAGAGCCGCCATTCTGCTTTACCGGTGCATCGGGCGAGGTCTCAGGCTGTGACGTCGAGCTTGCACGCAGGCTCGCTGAATTGCTCGGATTTGCGGGCTTCAGGCCGATCGAGGCCGAATTCGCTGAATTGCTGTCAGGGCTGGTCGAGGGTCACTGGACGATGACGACCGGCTTGTTTGTCTCCGAAGAGCGCCAGCAGCTCGTCGACTTCACACGGCCGATCTGGGCGTTGCAGGATGGGTTGCTGGTCGCGAAAGACAATCCGCGCGGCTTTCGCGGCTACCAATCCATTGCCAGGGACCGGACGGCGTTGCTTGGCGTCATAACCGATCAGGTCCAGCATCTCACGGCGCTGCACAACGGGATTGCGCCCGAGCAGATCAGGATGTTCGCAACCCAGGCCGATGTGGCGGATGCAGTCGCCAACGGCGTGGTGCACGCCTATGCCAGCGTTGCGATGGCGCATCGAGGCTATCTGACGCGCCGACCCGAAATGCCGCTTGGCCTGGTCGAGGTTCCCGCCAGCGAAAAACAGCCATCGGCCGGTGCCTTCGCGATCGCCAAGGGCAACGGCGCCCTGCTCAGGGACATCGATGCTTGCCTCGATGGGTTGCTTGGAAGCCAATGGCATCGAGAAATGATGGCCCGATACGGGTTTTCGGACAGCGACATCGATCGCGTCATCTGACCCCGGCCTGGATGCCTTTTTTATGCATGTCGTGCTCCCAAAACCGGGGCCACTTTTGGGCGACATGCATTAGAGCTTGATCACATACTCCTTGCGGGTCGTTTCAAGCACTTCCCAGTTGCCCTTGAAGCCGGGCCTGAGCACAAAGCTGTCGCCGGCCTTGACGGTGCGCGCCGCACCGCCTTCTTCGGTGATCACCGAAACACCGGACAGGATGTGGCAGAATTCCCATTCGTCATAGACGATGCGCCATTTGCCCGGGGTCGATTCCCAGATGCCGGCATAAAGGCCGCTATCCCGCTCCTCGATATTCCAGGTGCGGAATTTCGGATCGCCCGAGATCAGCCGGTCCGGCGCCGGCGCGCCAGATTCGGGTTCAACGGTTTTGATGTCGACGGAAAGAAACGCGGTCATGATCGATCAGACCTTGGCAAGCGCCTGTTCGAGGTCGGCGACGATGTCGTTGACGTCCTCGATGCCGATGGAAAGCCGCACTGTATCCGGACCGGCGCCGGCCTTGACCTTCTGCTCGTCGGAAAGCTGGCGGTGCGTGGTCGATGCCGGGTGGATGACCAGCGACTTGGTGTCGCCGACATTGGCCAGGTGCGAGAACAGTTCGAGCGCCTCGACGAACTTGACGCCGGCGTCATAGCCGCCTTTGAGGCCGAAGGTGAACACGGCGCCGGCGCCTAGCGGCGAGTATTTCTTCTGCAGCGCGTGGTTCTTGTCTGAGGGCAGGCCGGGATAGTTCACCGAGGCGACCTTGGGGTGGTTGGACAGCCAGGCGGCGACGGTCACGGCATTGTCGCAGTGGCGCTGCATGCGCAGCGGCAAGGTTTCCAGACCGGTCAGAATCAGGAAGGCGTTGAACGGCGAGATCGCCGGGCCGAGGTCGCGCAGGCCAAGCACGCGGGCGGCAATGGCGAAAGCGAAATTGCCGAAGGTTTCATGCAGGATAAGGCCGCCATATTCCGGGCGCGGTTCCGACAGCATCGGGTATTTGCCCGACTTCGACCAGTCGAAGGTGCCGCCGTCGACGATGGCGCCGCCGATCGAATTGCCGTGACCGCCGATGAACTTGGTGAGCGAATGGACAACGATGTCGGCGCCGTGCTCGATCGGTCGGATCAGGTAAGGTGAGGCCAGCGTGTTGTCGACGATGAGCGGCAGGCCGTGCTTGCGCGCGATGTCGCCGATCTTCTCGATGTCGACGAAGGTGCCGCCCGGATTGGCGAGGCTCTCGATGAAGATCGCCTTGGTCCTGTCGTCGATCTGGCTCTCGAAGGTCGAGATGTCATTGGTGTCGGCCCAGCGCACCTCCCAGCCATAATTCTTGAAGGCATGGCCGAACTGGTTGATCGAACCGCCATAAAGCTTGTTGGCGGCGACGAAATTGTCGCCCGGTTGCATCAGATTGTGGAACACAAGCACTTGCGCGGCATGGCCGGAGGCGACCGCAAGCGCCGCCGTGCCGCCTTCGAGGGCCGCGATGCGTTCTTCCAGCACCGCCTGCGTCGGGTTCATGATGCGGGTGTAGATATTGCCGAAGGCCTTCAGCCCGAACAGCGAGGCGGCGTGGTCGGCATCGTCGAAAACGAAGGAGGTCGTCTGATAGATCGGCGTGGCCCGGGCGCCGGTCGCGGGATCAGGCTTTGCGCCGGCATGGACGGCGAGCGTGTTGAAACCGGGCGTGCGGGTCATCGAAACCTCTCTTTTTGAAACTCTTGAAATGGCCGGGCATTCTTGGCGAAGCCCGGGCGCGAATGCAAAGAAGAAAATGCCCTTCGGCAGGTGATTTACACGTGAGGCGGGAGAAAATGCAGAGCGCGCCGGAATAATTTTCCTCCTACTTCTGGCGCACACCAAAACTCTGGAATCCAGGGCGCATCAGCGGCTTCTTCGACGACAGCACGCCGGAATTGACGCCGGTCCAGCCGATCTCGCCGGACAGCTTGCCATATTCGATCTTGGGGCAGCGGTTCATAACCACCTTGATGCCGGCGGCCTCGGCGCGCGCGGCTGCCTCGTCATGGCGTACGCCAAGCTGCATCCAGAGGACTTTCGGCAAGGGATCGAGCCGCAACACTTCGTCGAGAATGCCCGGCACCGCTGTCGCCGCGCGAAAGATGTCGACCATGTCGATCGGTTCGGGAATATCGGCCAGCCTGGCATAGGTCATCCGGCCGAGGATTTGCTTGCCGGCCTGGCCAGGGTTGATCGGAAACACCGAAAACCCCTTGGCCAGTAGATATTTCAGCACGAAATAGCTTGGCCGCACGTCATTGGCTGACGCGCCGACCATGGCAATGGTCTTTACCGAATTGAGGATGCCGGCGATGTAGATGTTGTCGTAACTATCGTGGTTCATGCGGCTTCCTGCGGTAGTGATAGCGGTAAAGTTCACAGCTGAATCCGAGCGAGGCATAGAGCGCCCGGCCTGGCGCATTGTCGGCCACCACTTGCAGGCATGCCGCGTCAGCACCCGCCCGTCGTGCCCAGCCGATCAGGCCGCCGACCGTCTTGCGCCCCAGGCCTTGCTGCCTGAAGCGGCCGTCGGTTTCAACCGATTCCACCAGAAGCAGGCCGTCCCGGATGACGCCATAGGCCAGCGCGACAATTTCGCTGTCGCGTTCGCAGGATACGAACGCCCGGTCGCCGGCGATCAGCCCCGTCATCTCGCGAAAGACACGGCGATCGGCATCATCATAGGTGCCCATGCGAAACCGCGCCGCTAGCCAGTCTTCGCCTGGCATGGGCGAAACTGCGACCTGCCCGTCGCGGATCTCCGCCAGGTCATCGATCCCGGCATAAAGATGGATGGTTCCGCCTTCGAGCTGGTAACCGCGATGGTCGAGTGCGGCTTCGAGCTCATCGGCGATATCAGGTACCCGGAACAGCGGCGTCTGGTCATAGCCGACATAGAAGGCCTCGGTGGCGGCGATGACCTTGTCGGGCGCTCCGCGCTTGCCACGCAAGGGATTGACCGAGTTGGCGCGCCGGATCCGGCCGCCGGAGCGCCTGAGAAGCCAGCCGTCGACGACGGTTTCGACCGCCGACGGCCAGGCTTCGCGGCACGCCTGTTCGCTGCGCCAGTTGCGATCGTCATCCGTCACGCATCATCCTCCCTCAGCTTGCTCCATAAAGGCCTGCCTCCATTAAGGCCTGCGGACCGGTGCAGATCGGCGTGGTGAATTCGAGTTCGAAATCGCGGTCGCGAAACAGCGGCAGGTTCCAGTCAAGCAGGATGTGCTTGAGATAGGGTGCCTTGAGCCGCGTCAGCTGCGTGCGACAGGCCATCAGCCAGGCAGGGAAATGGTGCCGTCCTCCGCGATCGGAAAGGCCGGATTGTGCGCCACTTCCCAGACATGCCCGTCGGCATCGGCGAAATAACCGTACCAGCCGCCCCAGAAGGCGCGGCCGGCCGGCTTAACGATACGGCCGCCGGCTTTTTCGGCCATGGCGAGCACCTCGTCGACTTCAGCATCGGAGCGTGTGTTGTAAGCGAGGTAGACCGCGGACGGCGCCCCAGTGAAGGCGACGCCCGAATCCTCCTCGGCGCTGTCGCGCGGGAACAGGCCGAGAATGGCGCCACCCATCTGGAAGAAGGCAACGCCGTCGGTGATGCCGGCATGACGGCTCAGGCCCATCGCCTCATAGAAGCGCACGGCGCGATCGAGATCGTCGGTCGCGATGGTGATGATGGAGATGCGCGGTTCCATGACTACTCGTCCGACCATTGCGGCTTGCGCTTGCCTATGAAGGCGCCAATGCCCTCCGCTGCGTCACGCGCCAGCATGTTCTCGACCATGATCGCGCCGGTATGGGCATAGGCGTCGGCCAGCCCCATCTCGGCCTGCGCATAAAAGGCTTCCTTGCCGGTCTTGACCACCAAAGATGATTTGGAAGCAATGGTTTGCGCGTATTTGGTGACAATCTGATTCAGATATTCGCGCGGCACGACGCGGTTGACTAGGCCGAATTCCTTGGCGGTTGGCGCATCGATCGTCTCGCCGGTCAGCAGCATCTCCATCGCATGCTTGCGCGAGACGTTGCGCGACAGCGCCACCATCGGCGTCGAGCAGAACAGGCCGATGTTGACGCCCGGCGTGCAGAAGGTCGCCTCATGCGAGGCAATCGCCAGATCGCAGCTGGCGACCAGTTGCAGCCCGGCGGCGGTGGCAAGTCCGTCGACTTCGGCGATAACCGGCAAGGGATGACGCACGATCGCCTGCATCAGCGTGGCACAGGCAGCAAAGGTCTCCGCGAAGAAGGCCTTGCCGTGATCGGCGTCGGCACGGCGCGCCGTCATTTCCTTGAGATCATGGCCAGCGCAGAACACCTTGCCGGCTGCCGAGAGAACGATGACGCGAACCGCCTTGTCGGTCCTAGCGCGCTCGAGTTCCGCCGTCAGCGCCGCCATCACCGCCAGCGACAGGGCGTTGGCGGGCGGATTGGCGAGCGTGAGGCGCAGCACGCCCTTGTCCAGTTGTGCGACAACCGGACCTTCAACGGCGGCAGGCTTGATGGCAAGGATTTCAGCCATGGTCGTTTCTCCGCGATTCAGGATCGTGGTTGGATGCTTCAATCTAGTACGCCATCACGCCTCGTCCAACACCCTCAAACAGATTGCTGGCACAAGCGACAAGGCTGCGCTGCATTTGTTCCGTTGGCTTAGGATTGTCATCAGTGACAGCGCAAACGGTGTTGCCAGAAAGCCCCGCCGCGTTCAAACAGGCGCATACGAGGGAGACCGCCATGCCCGCCCAGAGCAATCTCAAGCCGGTGCTGACCGCGGCGGAAGTCAATGCGCTGATGGGAACCGTCTATCCCCAGCTCAACGACCAATTCAAACATTACGAGGCGATCGACGTATTTCCGGGCGGTTGCCTCGTGCGGCTCAATGCCGACGAGCGGCACCTGCGCCCTGGCGGCACGGTGTCGGGTCCGTCGCTGTTCACGCTGGCCGATATCGGCGGCTATGTCTGCGTGCTCAGCCATGCCGGGCCGGACGCGCTTTCCGTTACCGTCAACCTCGACATCAACTTCGTCCGCAAGGCCGAGGCCGGACCGATCGATGGCCATTGCCGCATCCTGAAGCTGGGAAAGAGCCTGATGGTGTTCGACATCGACATCGTCGCCGGCCCGGACGGACACACGGTCGCGCACGCCACCGGCACCTATTCGATCCCGCCGAAGCGGAATGCCGATGTGGTAAAATAATACCTTTTACCCAAGGCATTGTTTCTGCTATACTTTTCCTACTATAAGCCCTTTCGATGGCCTTGACGCGACAACTGCCCTCGCCTATAAGCCCTCACGAAGCAGCGGCCCGCAAAGGCCGCCGTTTTGTTATTGGCGGAGGGCAAGCGTCTCACCGCCAATCCAAGCAACAAGAAACGCCTTCTCTTATGAAGGTCCGAACCGAAAGCAGAAAACACATGACAACCTTTTCGCAGAAGCCTGCGGATGTGGTGAAGAAGTGGATCCTGATCGACGCCGAGGGTCTCGTCGTCGGCCGTCTTGCCACTGTCATCGCCAATCATCTTCGCGGCAAGCACAAGCCGACCTTCACCCCGCATGTCGACGACGGCGACAACGTCATCGTCATCAATGCCGACAAGGTGGTGTTCACCGGCAAGAAGTTCACCGACAAGGTCTATTACTGGCACACCGGCCACCCCGGCGGCATCAAGGAGCGCACCGCGCGCCAGCTGCTCGAGGGTCGTTTCCCCGAGCGTGTCGTCGAGAAGGCCGTTGAGCGCATGGTCCCGCGTGGCCCGCTCGGCCGTCGCCAGATGAAGAACCTGCGCGTCTATGCAGGCGCAGAGCATCCGCATGTCGCCCAGCAGCCCGAAGTTCTCGACGTGGCCAAGCTGAATTCCAAGAACAAGAAGGTCGCATAAGATGGCTGAGCTTTCCTCGCTCGCAGAACTGGGCGCCGCCACCGGCAACACCAACACGCAGGCCGCGGCACCCGTCCATGTCCAGAAGCTCGACAAGTCGGGCCGCGCCTATGCCACCGGCAAGCGCAAGAACGCCATCGCGCGCGTCTGGGTGAAGCCGGGTTCCGGCAAGATCACCGTAAACGACAAGGAATTCGCGACCTATTTCGCGCGTCCGGTCCTGCAGATGATCCTCAACCAGCCGATCATCGCATCCAACCGTTCGGGCCAGTACGACATCGTCGCCACCGTCATCGGCGGCGGCCTCTCGGGCCAGGCCGGCGCTGTGCGCCACGGCATCTCCAAGGCGCTGACCTACTACGAGCCGGCGCTGCGCGCCGTGCTCAAGAAGGGCGGCTTCCTGACCCGCGACAGCCGCGTCGTCGAGCGCAAGAAGTACGGCAAGGCGAAAGCCCGCCGCAGCTTCCAGTTCTCGAAGCGCTAAGCGCTCCGCAGCTTCACCAATCGAAAAGGCCGCCCCCGGGCGGCCTTTTTGTTTTACGGCTCGGCAGTCACCCCACCCGGCGCTACGCGCCGACCTCCCCATCAAGGGGAGGTAGGGCGCCGCACTCTTCTACCTCCCCTCGATGGCGAGGTCGCGCCGAAGGCGCGGGTGGGGTGATGGCGCCGGCCCCACCCCCTCGTATGATTTCAGGCGTGAACCGTCGATTGCTTGATATAGTCGATGAACGCCCGCAGCGGGGCCGGCACGAGGCGGCGGCCGGGATAATAGAGGAACGGCCCGGAGAAGCTCTGCCACCAGGGTTCTAGAATGGGTTCAAGCGCGCCGCTTTCGAAGTGAGGGCGAAGCCAGCCCTCGAACAAGCCGATGATGCCGGTGCCGGCGATGGCCGCATCGACGGCCAGATCAGTCGCCCCGCCGATCCGCACGATCAGCGGCCCTGTCGGATCGATGCGCACCACCTCGCCGTCGCGTTCGAATTCCCACGGCAGCATCGCGCCGCTGGCAAAGCGGCCGCGCACACAGGCGTGGCCGAGCAGGTCGCCCGGATGTTGCGGCCGCCCATGGCGATCGAGATAGGCAGGGCTGGCGGCGGTGGCGAAACGCTGCACGCGCGGTCCGATCGGCACCGCGATCATGTCCTGTTCCAGCCGCTCGTCGTAACGGATACCGGCGTCGCAGCCAGCCGCCAGCACGTCGACAAAGTTCTCGTCGGCGACCACCTCCAGCCGGATGCCGGGAAAGGCGGCGAGGAAACCCGGGACGATGTCAGGCAATATCAGCCGCGCGGCGCTGACCGGCACGTTGAGACGCAACGAGCCCGCCGGCCTGTCGCGAAAGCCATTGACCACGTCGAGGGCGGCCTCCACCTCCGACAGCGCCGGACCGAGCCGCTCCAGCAGGCTGAGGCCGGCTTCGGTCGGGACAACGCTGCGCGTCGTGCGATTGAACAGCCTGACACCAAGTTGCGCTTCCAGGCGACGCACCGCTTCGCTCAAGCCCGAGGCGCTGCCGCCGCTGGCGCGCGCACCATCGCGAAAGCCCCCGGCGCGCGCCACCGCCACGAAGGCGTTCAGATCACTGAGATCCATCATTGTTCGCAATTCCGCACAGCCTGTGTGGATTGTACCTGATTATCACAAGATTGAGCAGCGCCTATCTTCGCCTCCTCAAAGGAGATCAATCATGTCCAATATCCAACAGGCCGGCACCTTCGCTCTTGGCAGCCACACCGTGAAACGGCTTGGCTACGGTGCCATGCAGCTCGCCGGGCCCGGTGTGTTCGGGCCGCCCAAGGACCATGACGCGGCAGTGGCCGTGCTGCGGGAGGCCGTTGCACAAGGCGTCGACCACATCGACACCAGCGACTTCTACGGCCCGCACGTCACCAACCGGCTGATCCGCGAGGCGCTGGCACCCTATCCCAAGGATCTGGTCATCGTCACCAAGATCGGCGCCCGGCGCGGCGCGGATCGCTCGTGGCTGCCGGCCTTCTCCGCCGAAGCGCTGACCCAGGCGGTGCACGACAATCTGCGCAATCTCGGCCTCGAGGTGATCGACGTGGTCAATTTGCGCATCATGTTCGACACGCACGGTCCCGCCGAAGGGTCGATCGAAGCGCCGCTCACCGTGCTCGCCGAATTGCAGCGCCAAGGCCTGGTCCGGCATATCGGACTGAGCAACGTGACATCGACCCAGATCAAAGAAGGACGCCGGATTGCCGAAATCGTCTGTGTGCAGAACCAGTACAATCTGGCGCATCGCGGCGACGACGCGCTGATAGACGAGCTCGCCCGTGACGGCATTGCGTACGTGCCGTTCTTCCCGCTCGGCGGCTTCAACCCGCTGCAGTCTTCGACGCTGTCCGACGTGGCGCAGCGCCTCGGCGCCACGCCGATGCAGGTCGCACTCGCCTGGCTGCTTCGGCGCGCGCCCAACATCCTGCTGATCCCCGGCACATCATCGGTTGCGCATCTGCGGGAGAACCTCACCGCTGCCGAACTCAAGCTTTCGGACGATGTGCTCAGGGAATTGGATGGTATGGCGACGGCCGCTTGACGATGCAGGCACTGCGCGCAGTTGCATAAGCAAAAGGCCGTCCTTCGGCCGCCTGTTGGGGCCTCGGCAGTCACCCCACCCGGCGCTGCGCGCCGACCTCCCCATCAAGGGGAGGTAGGGCGCCCAGGTTTGCCATCGCTCCGCAAACATTCCGACGACCAACTGGCGACAAACCTTTGCCGTGCAGCCACTCGGCGCGCGCGGTTTAGCCGCGACCCCTACCTCCCCTTGTTGGGGAGGTCGGCGCGTAGCGCCGGGTGGGGTGACGGCGCTGGCATTCCCAGGCGGGGTGCGGCGCCAACGTTCCTAGTTGATGCTCGCCGTACTCGCGGGCTCAGCCGGCCGCACCTCGTCGCTGTAAGGCACGCGGTAGCCGTTCGCCGCCAGCCAGTCGATCGCCGCCTTCGGTTCGTCGGTCTGGATGATTGTGGCGCCGCGATCGGCCCAGAAGCCATATGTCTCGCGAGGCAGGCTGGCCTGCACCGCCAGCTCGTCGCCGCGGCCGCCGGCAAGGAAGCCGCCAGGCTTGTTGACGATGGCGTAGGTATCGGCCCAGATGTGCCAGTTGCCACGCACCGCGGCCGCGCGCATGCGCGTGCTGAACAGCGGGCCGCCCGTCTCGGTCAGCGTCCCGGCGCCCGCCCGCCAGTTGATCAGCTCGGTCGCGCGCGGCGAGAAGGCGTGGTCGACCGTCTCGGCGAAAGCGGCTTCATGCACCGCGTCGTCAGCAATGATCGGCATGAACTGGAAGCCGCCGCCGATGGCATCCATGGCGGCCTTGACCGTGGCAATCCGGGTGGCGTTCCACAGGTTCTCCTTGACGATGACCTGTTCGGCCATGCCGAGATCGCGCGCCACCGCGATCATGCCGGAGAGATCGCCGACCTCGAGCTTGTTGTCGAGGTTGATGAGGATCCTGTCCCTGGTCGCCAGCAGCATCTCGCGCAGCGTCGAAACTGTCTCATTGGTGATGGCGCCGGTACCCTCAACCACCAATCGGCAGGTTCTCAGTTCGGCCAGCGTGTACTTCACCACCTCGCCCTTGCAGGTCGTCGTGCGGTCGAGCCAGCTGTCATGCATGACGACGAACTCACCGTCCTTCGAGCGCCTGATGTCGACCTCGACGATTTCGGCGCCCATGGCGATCGAGCCTTGCACGGCTGCGATCGAATTTTCCGCGTAGAGCGTCTTGCCGGCCTGCATGCTGCCAGCGCGATGCGCGGCGATCATGACGTGGTCGCGCCACTGGTTGGCATGTTCGAAGCGGTCGAGTATCAGCCTGGCGCGGGTTTCTCCTGCCAATGATTGGCCAGAGGCGGCCGCAAGCGTCGCGCAAAGCAGAAGGCTCAGCCAGATGGTCCGCATCGAGAATCGCTCCTTGCCGGATCGAGACCCGGATAGGCGATGCCCGTGACAGCCCGGTGAACGAAGCCGGCTAGCGGATGTCTTGCTTGAGCACGATCCTTTCCGAAAACCGGCTTCCACTTTTCGGGATCATGCTCGCGTCAGATGCGTTTCGACAGCCGGCGGAACCAGGCCACGGCCGGCATCTCGACGAAACGCCAGGTGATCCAGGAGGCGGCGATGGTGGCGACAAGCATGGCGATGATCGCCACGGCCCCTGTCCAGCCGGCGCCGAAGCCGGTCGCCGGCTGGCCGCGCAGCATGATGTCGTCGATCAGGCCCAGGCCAAGCTTGCGCTCGACGAGCCCGGCGATATTGATCATGCGTGCCTGGACGAAGATGTGCACCATGTAGATCGAATAGGACAGTGCGCCGAGCGTCAGCATGAACGGCGTCCTCAGCATGGCGCTGATCCAGCCGCCTTCATGAGCGAAGAGAAACAGCGCCAACGCGAACACCAGGGGCGCCGCGATGCCGAAATCATTGTCGCCCGACAGCGAGACAAAAACCACGATGACGGCGACCATGACGATCTCTGCAAGGGTCCAGGCCATGCGCGGGCCGCCCTTGGCCAGGGCCTGTCGCGCCCCTGCAATGGAATCATGCTGAAACCAGGCAAGCAAGGCGCCAAGCGAGAAGCCGTAGAGGCAGCGGATGAAGCCGAAATCGAAGGACACATCCATATGATGGGTCGAGAAGCCAAGCAGGAACAGCGGTGCGGTGACGGCAGCGCCGACGAACCATATCCAGGCGAGCTCGCCGGCGACGAAGACCACGCCCGCAAACAGGAGATAGGCGAAGAACTCCGCCGAAATGCTCCAGCTTGGCGCATTCCAGGTAAGGTGATCCTCGAAGCCGACGCCTTGCAGCAGGAGAAGATTGGCAAGCAGGCTCCTGAGGTCAAATCCTCCGGTGAAGGGCGCTGCCCCGGTGCCGTGCAGTTGCGGCAGCACCAGCCGCAGCAGCTCGAAGCCGACAAAAGCGGCCAGCATGAGCAGATGCAGCGGGTAGATGCGGCCAAAGCGGACCAGGGCGAAGCGAGCCACCTCTTCCGGTTGGCTCAGCCGGTTCCCGTAGCTGCTGGCGATGACGAAACCGGAAAGTACGAAGAAGAAGTCGACGAAGAGGTAGGACGAACCGATGAAGGCGCTTTGCGAAATCGTCGAACCGGTGGGGAAGTGAAACAGCGCCACCATCAGCGCGCAGATGCCGCGCCACGAATCGAGAACCAGGAAGCGTTCGCCGGCGATCGTGCCGCTGTGGGTCGACACCATGGCGCGGGGAGGATTAAGAAACGCGGTCTGCGTCATGATGATACAAATCCTGTTTTGCCATGGCACTTGAGGGGCGCCAATTCGTCTCCCCAAGCTGTGACTGGCATCTTCCGTGCCGGTTCTGTAGTTGTTGCACCCCGATGAAAAACAAGGACCCGTAATGGCGACCAACAACATCGACCATGCCTTCACCGCCCGCTCAAAAACGGGCGCTGCCCTCGAGCCGACCTATTCCGGCGCGCTGTCGTTCATGCGGCGCAAATACACGAAGGAGGTGAAGGGCGCGGACGCGGTGATATGGGGCATTCCGTTCGACGCCGCCGTCACCAACCGGCCCGGCGCCCGCTTTGGGCCGCAAGCGATCCGCCGCGCCTCGGCGATCCTCGACAACGACCCGCAATACCCGTTTTCACGCGATCTGTTCGAGCATCTCGCGGTGGTCGACTATGGCGATTGCCTGCTCGATTCGGGCAATCACCAGAAGACGCCAGGCACGATCGAGCGCGAAGCGGCGAAGATCCTCAAATCCGGCGCCTTCCTGTTGTCGCTCGGCGGCGACCATTTCGTCACCTGGCCGCTGCTCAAGGCGCATGCCGCCATTCACGGCCCGCTCGCCCTGGTGCAGTTCGATGCCCATCAGGACACCTGGCCGGACGACGGCAAGCGCATCGACCATGGCTCTTTCGTCGGCCGTGCCGTCAATGAAGGTATCATCGATCCGGACCGCTCGATCCAGATCGGCATCCGCACCCACGCGCCCGACACGTTCGGCATCAAGATCCTCTACGGCCACGAAATCGAGGAAATGCGGGCGTCCGATATCGCCTATGCCATCGTCGACCGCACCGGCGGCAAGAAGACCTATCTCACCTTCGACATCGACTGCCTGGACCCGGCCTATGCGCCCGGCACTGGCACGCCGGTTGCCGGCGGGCCGTCCTCGGCAAAGATCCTGTCGACGCTGCGCCAGCTCAACCAGATCGACATTGTCGGCGCCGATGTCGTCGAGGTTGCGCCGGCCTATGATCACGCCGATATAACGGCGATTGCCGGCTCGATGGTGGCCATGCAGTATCTCGGCCTGCTGGCCGAACGAAAGGCCCGGCTTGAAGAGCTGAACAATGGCAACCATAACGGTGCGGCCGTGAATCAGGGTCAGGGCATATAGTCTTGAAATATCAGGGAATTTGATCAGGCAAATGAAACCGAAAATCTTCATCGATGGCGAGCACGGCACCACTGGCCTGCAGATCCGGGCGCTGCTTGCCGAGCGCGCCGACCTGGAGATCATCTCCGTTCCAGCCGAGCGCCGCAAGGAAACGGCGGCGCGCGCCGAGTTCCTCAATGCCGCCGATGTCGCGATCTTGTGCCTGCCCGATGACGCGGCGAAGGAAAGCGTTTCGCTGATCGCCAACGACACCACCAAGGTCATCGATGCCTCGACCGCGCATCGCGTTGCCGAAGGCTGGGCGTACGGCTTCGCCGAGATGGACAAGGGACAGGCGAAGACGATCGCCTCGGCAAAACGTGTCGCCAACCCCGGCTGCTGGCCGCAAGGACCGATCGCGACACTGCGGCCGCTGGTCACCGCCGGCCTGCTGCCGGCGGACTTCCCGATCACGGTCAACGGTATTTCCGGCTATTCGGGCGGCGGACGGCCGATGATCGAGGACTATGTCGCCAAGGGTGAGGACGCCTCGGAGTTCCTGCCCTATGGCCTCACCTTGCAGCACAAGCACGTGCCTGAACTCAGGGCCTATGCCAGGCTGTCGCATGATCCGATCATGCAGCCGGCGGTCGGCAATTTCGCACAGGGCATGATCACGGTGGTGCCGCTGCAGCTCGGCGGTCTCGACCATGTGCCGACGGGTGCCGAACTTCATGCGGCGATTGCCGACCATTTCGCCGCCATCGAGGGCGGTGTGGTCGAGGTCGCACCCTATGCGCATCTGGAGCGCATGCCGGAGATCGATCCGGAGATCTACAACGGCACCAACCGGATGAAGGTCTACGTCTTCGCCAATGACAAGCGGGCGCAGGCTTTGCTGCTGGCGGTCTATGACAATCTCGGCAAGGGGGCCTCGGGTGCCGCCGTGCAGAACATGGACCTGATGCTCGGCCTCTGATGGATGCGCCTGTCTTTCCGACGCGCTGGAAGGTCAGCGCGCCCGAACTTCATTGCCGAGACCTTTTCGAGCCGCATCTGGAAGGTGCGGCGCGAGGATGGGTCGCCGGCGATCGTCAAGGCGCTCAAGCCTTTCGATGACGTCGCAGACGAATTGCGTGGCGAGCATTATCTCGCCTGGCGGCGCGGCGACGGCGCTGTCCGCCTGCTTGGCCGCGACGGTCACAGCATGCTGCTCGAATATGCCGGTGAAACCCTGCTGCAGCAGGTTCTCGGCGAACAGGGCGACAACGCCGCGACCGCAATCGCGGCGGATGTGATGGCAAAACTGTTTTCGCCTGGGAAAGACCCCTTCCCGGCCGAGCTGCACCCGCTCCGGGAGCGATTTGCCAGCCTGTTCAGGAAAGCCGCGAGCGACCGCGACGGCGGCCATGACAGTCTCTATGTCGAGGCCGCACAAATCGCCGATCGGTTGCTAGCCGATCCCCACGATATCATGCCTCTGCATGGCGACCTGCATCACGACAACATCCTGCACGGGCCGCGCGGCCGGCTGGCGATCGATCCGAAGGGCGTGCTTGGCGATCCCGGCTTCGACGCCGCGAACATGTTCTACAATCCGCTCGACCGGGACGATCTTTGCCTCGATCCGGAGCGGATCGCGGATATGGCCGAGGTCTTTGCCAAAACGCTGGGTCAGGCTCCGAGCGCCATCCTGGATCACGGAATCGCCTATGGTTGCCTGTCGGCCTCCTGGCATCACGAGGACGACAACGCGCTCGAAGAGAACCGCGAATTGTCGATCGCCGCGGCTGTCCGCGCGGTGCGGTCAAACTTCTGATCCAGCCAGTCAACCGGCGACGGTAAGGGCTTGTTCACCATGATGGGTTACGCACTTTGCGTGGCTCCATCAGGGAATTGTCATGGTCAGCGCGATTTCGGGTTCCTCGCAGGCAACCCAGTATTCCTCGTCCAGTTCATCGAGCAATGCCGCCCAGGAGGCCGCGCTCGAAAAGCAGATCCAGGATCTGGAAGACCAGGCCAAGGCGATCAAGGACCAGATCCAGGCCGCCCAGGTGCGGCAGGATATCGCTGTCGCACAGGCCAAGCTTGATGCGCTCAGGGCCGCTGAGAGCCAGTCAACGCCATCCGCCGCCTTGCGCCAGGCGGAATTCGACGGCGAGAGGACGACAGCGTCAAACGAATTCTGGATGTGACCGGCCGATCGGCTCGGGATCAGGTCCTGAGTGCGATTTCATGGGGCAAGGGATAGGCACCCTTGGTGCCGCGCCAATGCGCGGCGGCAAAGCCCAGTACGATGAGCGCAAACCCCTGATGGGTCAGTGCCATATGCAGCGGCACCTGCATCAGCAGCGTGCCGATGCCGATCGAAGCCTGCACCAAAACCAGCACGAACAGCAGCGTCGCGCGACGGGCGTGCGTTGTTCCGGGCAGGCGCCGACGCGTGGCGATCATGTGCCACAAGGCCACGACGAACACCGTATAGGCGCCGAGCCGATGGACGAACTGCACCGTCTTCGGGCTTTCGAAGAAATTGCGCCACGCCGGCTCCAGGATCAGCAAATCACCAGGGATCAGCTTGCCGTCCATCAGCGGCCAGGTGTTGTAACTTAGGCCGGCGTCGAGCCCGGCGACCAGGCCGCCGAGATAGATCTGGATCAACGCCAAAAGCACGATGAAACCGGCCAGCCTCTGCGTCGAGCGATCGGCGGCGGGTTCGGAATGTGGCGCAAGCCCACGCGCGACGACCATGGTCGCGGTGAAGATCAGCGCCGCCAGCGTCAGATGGGTTGCCAGCCGGTACTGGCTGACCGAGACCCGGTCGACCAGACCGGAGGCCACCATCCACCAGCCGATGGCGCCCTGCAGGCCGCCGAGCAAAAGGATGCCCACCAATTTCGGCCCTAGGCCGCGCTCGATGCGGCGCGTCGCCCAGAAGAACACCAGCGGCAAGGCAAACACCAAGCCGACGCTGCGCGCCAGGATGCGGTGCACCCATTCCCACCAGAAAATCGACTTGAACGCCTCTATGCTCATGCCCTTGTTGAGCTCGGCATATTGCGGGATCTGCTGATAGAGCTGGAATTCCTCTTGCCACTCGGCGTCGTTGAGCGGCGGTATCACGCCGTGGATCGGCTTCCACTCCGTGATCGACAGGCCGGCGCCGGTGAGCCTGGTGGCGCCGCCGACCAGCACCAGCGCAAACAGCACCAGCACCACGACATAGAGCCAGCCGCGCAGCAGTGCCCGATTGTGCAGGTCGCGGTCGCGGGCCACGAAGGGCGCGGCAGCTGATATGGCAGCCATTGTCTTGTCCCGGCAGGTTAGTTTGGCGGATTGGTGGACCATCGCACCCTTGCTGGCAAGACCAGACAGCGCGGCACGCCGTCGCGCCGCGTCTCACCGGTTGCACAGGGTCGCGTCAAGGCCTATGCGAAGCCAAGAGCTTGCCGGACCTCAGAGGTTCCGGCAGCCTAGACCAGGAGGCCAACCATGCCCGTGCGCCTGAAAAAGCTGATCGGAGCGTTCCTTCTGGTGGCGCTGGTCATCATCTACGCGCTGGTCGCATCGGTCTTCGCGGTCGCCCGGCTGTCGGAGTCGGGGCCGTGGGTGCATTTCCTGTTCTTCCTGCTCAGCGGCCTGCTGTGGGTGCTGCCGGCGATGGGCATCATCAAATGGCTGATGCTGGAGCCGAAGGCGAAGCGCTGAACTGAAAGACGGCCCCGGCGTCAGATCGTCACGACCATCTTGCCGGCGTTGGCGAGCGGCGTGGTGACGCCCGACAGCATGGTGCGGATGTGGGCGAGGCTCTGGTAGCGGCCGTTGACCGAAATGCGCGGCAAGGCATGCAGGAAGCCGGCATGTTCGGCGCGCAACACGCCATGGCGCGTGGTCACGGCGGAGGCATAGCCGGCGTCGCGGGCAAAGCCTACCTCGCGGCAGCCCACCGCCCTGGCATAGCCATAGGGATAGGCGAAATGGCTGGGCCGTTCGCCCAGTTCGGCCTGCAGCATGTCACCCACCGCGCCAATCTCGTGCCGCGCGTCGGTTTCGGAAAGCCGCTTCAGATTGCTGTGGTTGATCGTGTGGGCGCCAATCGCCACCAGCGGATGCGCGGCGATGCTGCGGATTTCGTCCCAGTTCATCAGTGTCCGCAGGCGCGGGCCGTCGGCGTCGACGCCATTCGAGCGAGCCAGGTCACGCAGCACGGCTTGCAAGTCCTCCTCGCGGACTTCGGAGGTGAGATAGACATGCAGGCGTATATTGGCCTGTAACTTCTTCGCAGGGGTCGAGCAGTCGATCACCAGCGGGCCATTCGGCCGCGCCAGGGTGAGGCTGTCGCGCACGTTGACGATGTCCTCGACCACATCCCACCACAAATCGGCGGTGCCGTTGATCAGCCCCGGCGCGACATAGATGGTCATCGGCGCGCCGTGCTTCTCCAGCACCGGCAGCGCCTCCGTCATGTTGTCGCGATAGGCGTCGTCGGCGGTGATGGTTGCGAACTCGCCACCCTTGCCGCCTGCCTTGATGCGCTCGATCGCTTCGTCCATGGAAACAAAGGCATAGCCGCTCGCCTTCATGTCTGCGATCACGGCATCTAGGAAGCCAGGCGCGATGTTCAGATGGCGGTTGACGCTGTCGGGCTTTTCGGGCGTCGCGGTCACGCGGTGCAGCATCAGTATGGCGCCAATGCCGCCGATGAACGGCTTGGCCAGCGGTGCAAGACCGGAATAACGGGCGACGTTCAGCGCCAGTTTCCGGATTGCCTCGCCCCCGTCGATCATTCATTCACCTTTTGCGCCTAGGCTTAACCAAGCACGGAATGCGCCTATGCGGCTCCCCAAATCGCCATCAGTACGCCCTAAGGATTGAGGTATGGTTGACGCAACAGCGTCATTTGACGGCAATCGGCTCGCTGCGACCGAGGCGTCGCCGCGAACCTTGCCGGGAGACCAGGCCGGCCTGTCGATTTCAGTGATGTCCGCGGAAGGGCTCGCGGCCTATGCCGGGTTCTGCCGCTCGGCCCTGTTTGCGCCGGCGCAGAGTGCCGGCTGGATCCTGAACTGGGCCGAGCAGGTCGGACCGGATCTGCTCGTTGCGACGCTGAGCGCCGAAGGCAGGCCGGTTCTTTCGCTGGCCCTGGAGGTCACCGCGAAAGGCTCGTTCCGCGTCGCCCGCTTCATGGGCGACCGCCACGCCAACGGCAACTTCGTCGCCGCCGATCCGCAATGGCTGGCCAGGGCGGATATCCCGGCCATCCGATCCCTGTTGGCGGCCATCGCCAAGGCACGCCCGGACATCGATCTCGTCACGCTCGAGCGGCTGCTGCCCGATCTCGACGGTGTCCCCAATCCACTCGCCTTGCTTGACCATTTCGCCAGCCCCAATTTGTCGCTGGCGGTCGATCTCGGTGGTGGCTTCGATGCGCTGCTGTTGCGCGCCAGCGGCAAGCGCAAGCGCAAGAAGCATCGCTCGCAGATGCGCAAGTTCGAGGCCATCGGCGCCCACCGGCGCATCGAGGCGCGCACGGCGGACGAGGTGGACAGGCTGCTCGATGCCTTTTTCGAGATGAAGGAATTCCGCTTCCGCAAGATGGGCATCTCCAACGTCTTTGGCGACGAACAGGTGCGCGCCTTCTTCCGCGCGCTGTTCACGCAGGCGCTTGCCGAGGACAAGCCATCGTTCGTGCTGCACGGGCTCGAGGTTGCCGGCAAGCTCCGCGCCGTCACCGGGTCAAGCCGCTCCAGCAAGCGCCTGATCTGCGAATTCGGAGCCATCGCCGAGGACGATCTCGGCAACACCAGTCCCGGCGACTTCCTGTTCTTCGACAACATCCAGGAAGCCTGCGAGACCGGCTTTGCCGTCTACGACTTCTCCGTCGGCGACGAGCCCTACAAGCGGCTATGGTGCGATATCGAAACCCAGCATTTCGAGGTGCTGGTCCCCTTGACGCTGAAGGGCCGCGCGCTGGCGGTGACGCTCCGGCAAGGCGCAAGGTTCAAAGCCTTCATCAAGAACAGCCCGGCGGTCTGGAAGCTAACCAAGATGCTGCGCCGCAAGGCTGCCGGACAGGCAGCGGCCAGGACCGGCGAGAATGAGAGCTAGCTTCAGAAATTAAGGGCTTCCCGGAGCGCCGGGCCGGCTCTGACACGCAGATCGAGATCGGCCTCTATATGGTCGATGTGGTGTAGCATCAGCCGGCTCGCCAGCGCGCTATCGCCGTTCTCCAACGCGCCGACAATCTCCGTGTGCTCGCTATGGCCGCAGGCTGATACGCCAGAACGCCCGTAAAGGGCGATGACAAGAGACGAGCGCGCCACCAGTTCCTCCATGAAACGCTGCAGGATGGCATTGCCGGCCACGGAGGCGAGCAGCAGGTGGAAATCGCCCGACGCCTTGATTTCGGCACGCCGCGCATTGGGACCGCGCTCGGCGATGAAGCGGCCTTCCTCGTCGAGCTGCGCCCGAAAAGCGGCGATGTCAGCGGCGGTGACGCGACCGCATGCGGCAATGGCTATGCCCGGCTCGATCAGCCGGCGCGAGGCGAACACCTGGCGCGCTTCCTCGGGCGAAGGATTGGCAACGAAGGCGCCACGGTTGCGCTCCGTGCGCACCAGGCCCTCGAAGGACAGCATCTGCAGCGCCGCGCGCGCCACGGTGCGGGAGACATCAAACAGCGTGCCGACCTCGCCTTCCGACAGCTTGGTGCCGGGCGCCAGCCGGCGGTCGACTATGGCGTCGCGCAGCTGGTCGTGGATCGCCTGGGCACGATCCTGCGTTGCACTGTCGGTGGCGGAGTAGATTTGGTCGGCAATGTTCATGGCGGAAAAGTTCCTGTCTCCTTCTAACGCGACTCGTCATCCGTGCACGAGAGGCAAATTGGACACGAAGGCAAAAAATATTGCATACGATTTTTGTGCAAATCGCTCACAATCGCCCATAATTTGTGCAAAGCACCAATCAGCCCGTTTCGTGGGCGGCAGACAAAAATCCCGGTTTTCTTAACAATTCAAATGCTTGGCCGGTCAACCCGAGATTGGCACGCATGATGCATTGGTTATGCGACCAAAACGGGGAAGCCTGAATGTCCAAAGCCGCCGAAATCGACATCGTGTCCGTTTCGAAAGTCTATGGAATGACAACCGCCGTCGAGGACATCAGCCTGAAGATTCCCGCTGGCACCTATTGTTGCCTGCTGGGCCCCTCCGGCTGCGGCAAGACTTCGACGCTGCGCATGATCGCCGGCCACGAGAGCATTTCGTCAGGTGACGTACGCCTGGGCAACATCGTCGTCACCGACCTGCCTCCGGCCAAGCGTGGCACGGCGATGATGTTCCAGTCCTACGCGCTGTTCCCGCATCTGGACCTCATCGACAATGTCGCTTTCAGCTTGAAGATGAAGGGCATCGACAAGGAACAGCGCCGCGCCAAGGCGCTGGATATGCTCAAGCTGATGCAGATGGAGGCTTACGCCACACGCCGCCCCGCACAGCTTTCCGGCGGCCAGCAGCAGCGCGTGGCGCTGGCGCGGGCACTCATCACCGACCCGGAGGCGCTGCTGCTCGACGAGCCGCTGTCGGCACTCGATCCGTTCCTGAAGATCCGCATGCGCGCCGAACTGAAGAAGCTGCAGATTTCGCTTGGCATCACCTTCGTCCACGTCACCCACAGCCAGGAGGAGGCGATGGCGCTTGCCGACCTGATCGTGGTGATGAACGACGGCCGCATCGAACAGGCGGCACCGCCACGCGACGTGTTCGAGCGGCCGGCCACGGCCTTCGTCGCGCGCTTCATGGGCGACCACAACGTCATCTCCGGCCGCGTCACCGGCCAACGTGATGGCATGGTGGTGTTCGATGTCAACGGCGGCGCGTCGGTCGCTGCCAGCGGCCGATCGCGGGATGTAGGAGCACCAATCGACATCGCCATCCGCACCGACCATGTGCGCATCGGCACCGCACCCTCGCCCGGCCTCGGCTTCACCGGCATCGTCTCCAACATCGAATATCGCGGCGCCACGGTGAAGCTGTCCGTCACCGGCGCCGGCATCGACGATTTCACCGTCATCGTCGACGATTCCGACTTCTTCGCCAAACCCGTCGCCATCGGCGACGCCGTACCGCTCGCCTGGGATTCCGAGGATGCCATCGTCCTCGGCCGCCTTCATTCATGACGTCAACTAAGCAAAACAAGACAGGGGAATAGGCATGACAAACACCACGCAAACCAAGACCGGGATTTCGCGCCGCGCGCTGCTCAAGACAGGTGCGGCCGCCGTCGGCCTTGCCGCCGGCTCCGGCGCCATATCAGGCTTCCCGACCATCTGGGCGCAATCCAACATCACGCTGCGCCAGTTCGGAACCGGCGTGTCGAACCTCAATGCCATCGCCGACAAGTGCAAGGCCGACCTCGGCATCACGCTGGAAATGACGGCGACCGATTCCGATGCGGCGGCCCAGCGCGCCGTGACCCAGCCCGACAGCTACGACATCGCAGACATCGAATACTGGATCTGCAAGAAGGTGTTCCCCACCGGCGTGCTGCAGCCGATGGATGTCAGCAAGCTGAAATACTACGACGAGCTGGTGCCGCTGTTCAAAACCGGCAAGCTGACGCCCGACAGCGTGATTGCCCAGGGGACAGCGCCGCACACGGTCGGCTTCGTCGAGGCGCAGGGCTCAAAGACCTTCGCCAAGGCGCCGACCAACTGGTTCACCATGGTGCCGACCATCTACAACGCCGATACGCTGGGCATCCGCCCCGACCTCGTCGGCCGCGACATCACCACATGGGCTGACATCATGGACCCGGCCTTCAAGGGCAAGACCGCGATCCTCAACATTCCCTCCATCGGCATCATGGATGCGGCGATGATCATGGAAGCCATGGGCAACATCAAATATGCCGACAAGGGCAACATGACCAAGGAGGAGATCGACAAGACCATCGACTTCCTGATCAAGGCCAAGCAGGGCGGCCAGTTCCGCGCTTTCTGGAAATCCTTCGACGAGAGCGTCAACCTGATGGCGTCGGGCGAAGTCGTCATCCAGTCAATGTGGTCGCCGGCCGTGGCGGCCGTGCGCTCCAAGGGCATTGCCTGCCGCTTCCAGCCGCTCAAGGAAGGCTACCGCTCATGGGGCGGCGGCCTCGGCCTTGCCGCCCATCTCAAGGGCGCCGAACTCGACGCGGCCTATGAATACATCAACTGGTACACGTCGGGCTGGGTCGGCGGCTATCTCAACCGCCAGGGCTACTACTCGGCCAACATGGTCTCGGCCAAGAAGTTCATGAGCGAGGACGAGTGGGGCTACTGGATCGAGGGCAAGCCGGCCAAGGGCGAGATCAAGGCGCCCGACGGCACCGTCATGGAAAAGGCAGGTGCATTGCGCGACGGCGGCTCCTTCGAGGAGCGCATGGGCAAGGTCGCCTGCTGGAACTCGGTCATGGACGAGGACCGTTACATGGTGAAGCGCTGGAACGAGTTCATCGCGGCGTAAGGGAAGGCAGCGCCCCTCCTCCTTCCCTTCTCCCCTTGTGGGAGAAGGTGGCCTCGCGAAGCGAGGTCGGATGAGGGGTGTTCCAGCTTGGCGATACGTAACCACCAAGACGATGCGGAGTTATCAAAGCCTCATGCCTTCCAACACCCCTCATCCGTCTTGGCACTTCGCGCCAATCCACCTTCTCCCACAACGGGAGAAGGCAAGGTCGCTCTGCCGCATCGTGAACCTGCACCGGGAACATTGATGACAGTCGCGCTCGAACGCCCCGCCATAGCCGCAGCCAAGCCGGCCAGACGCCGCCGGCTCTCGCTCAGCGCCATCACGCCCTACCTCCAATCGGCGCCGCTGGCGCTGATCCTCGGCGCGTTCCTGCTTTTGCCCATTATCATGATCGTCGTCGTCTCCTTCTGGGACTACGACTTCGCGGCCATGTATCCGGATTTCCTGACCACCAACTATTTTGACGTGCTGGGCTCCTGGGTCACCTGGAAGACCTATCTCAACACCATCAAACTTGCTGTCATCGTCTGGGCGCTGACCTTGTTCATCGGCTTCTGGGTCGCCTATTTCCTCGCCTTCCACATCCGCACCACCGCCATGCAGATGGTGCTGTTCCTGATCTGCACCGTGCCGTTCCTGACCTCCAACATCATCCGCATGATCTCGTGGATTCCCGTGCTCGGCCGCAACGGCCTGATCAACTCGACGCTGGTGCAGTTGGGCCTGGTACCCAAGCCCATCGAATGGCTGCTCTATTCCGAATTCGCGGTCGTCCTGGCCATGGTCCATCTCTACACGCTGTTCATGGTGACGCCGATCTTCAACACGCTGATGCGCATCGACAAGTCGCTGGTCGAGGCCGCGCGCGATGCCGGCGCGTCCCGCTGGCAGGTGCTGTGGAACGTCATCATTCCACTCGCCAAGCCCGGCATGGCGATCGGCACCATCTTCGTCGTCACCCTGGTGATGGCCGACTTCTCGACAGTCCAAGTGATGTCGGGCGGGCAGAGCGCCTCGGTGGCACTGATGATGAAGAACCAGATGTCGCTGCTGCAATATCCGGCCGCCGCCGCCAATGCGGTCGTGCTTCTGGTGCTGGTGCTCCTGATGGTTGCCGGCATCCTGCGCATCGTCGATATCAGGAAAGAACTGTGACGTGAGCCACGAGAAACGCACCCTGGAATTCTACGTGCTGGCGGCCTTCTTCACGCTGTTCGTGCTGTTCCTCTACGGTCCGCTGTCGGCGATCCTGATCCTGTCCTTCCAGGGCGAAACCGGCGGCCTCACCTTCCCGCTCAACGGCGTGTCGCTGCACTGGTTCGCCAACCTGTTCGAGCGCCAGGCGGTTGGCGATTTCGGCGGCAGCTTCAAGCGCTCGCTGGTGCTGGGTGTGATGGTGATGATCGTCACCGTCGCGGTGTCGCTGCTCGCCGGCCTCGCCTTCCGCCGTAAGTTCCGCGGTGCCACCGCGCTGTTCTACCTGGCGGTCGCCAGCCTGGTCGTGCCCTCGATCATCATTTCGCTGGGCATCGGCGTCGTCTTCCAGCAGATCGGCTTTCGCCCGGCCTGGTACACGTCGGCTTTCGGTGCGCATCTGACGTGGACCCTGCCCTTCGGCGTGCTCATCATGTTCGCCGTCTTCAACCGTTTCTCGCCGGCCTATGAGGAAGCCGCGCGCGATCTTGGCGCCTCGTCCTGGCAGACCTTCGCCCATGTCGTGCTGCCGATGATCGCGCCGAGCCTGATCGGCGTCGGGCTGTTCGGCTTCACGCTGTCCTACGACGAGTTCGCCCGCACGCTGATGACCTCCGGCACCTTCAACACGCTGCCGCTCGAAATCTACGGCATGACAACCAACGTCACGACGCCCGTTCTCTACGCGCTGGGCACGGTGACCACGGTGTTCTCCTTCCTGGTGATCCTGGCGACGCTTGCCGCCATCCTCTATGTCGGCCGCCGGCGGGCGCGTGCCTGAACATGCAGATCCTTGTGGTGAATCCCAACACGACGGCCAGCATGACCGAAACCATCGGTGCGGCGGCGCGCGCCGTTGCCGGCGCCTGGACGGAGGTTGTCGCCGTCACCTCCTCTACGGGGCCGGCTTCGATCGAAGGCTATTATGACGAGGCGCTCGCCGTGCCCGGCCTGTTGATGGAGATCGCCGCCGGTGAGCGTGCCGGTGCGCAGGCTGCAATCATCGCCTGTTTCGACGATACGGGCCTGGATGCCGCACGTGCCATGGCCAACATCCCCATCATCGGCATTTGCGAGGCGGCGCTCAGTATGGCGTCCTTCATCGCCCAGCGCTTCACCGTCGTGACCACCACCGAACGCTCCCGCGTGCCGGTCGAGGCACTGGTGCAGCGCTACGGCATGGCGCGACGGGCGCGTGTACGGGCCGCGGACATTCCCGTGCTTGCACTTGAAGATCCGGCTTCGGGCGCGATTGGAAAGCTGCGCGACGAAATCGCCCGGGCCGTCGAAGAGGACAGGGCCGAAGCCATCGTGCTTGGCTGCGCCGGCATGGCGGATCTTGCCTACCGGCTGCAGGCCGAATTCGGCGTGCCTGTCATCGACGGTGTGGGCGCGGCGCTGAAACAGGCCGAGGCGCTGGTAGCGCTCGGTCTTTCAACATCGAAGCGCGGCGCCTATGCGAGCCCGCTGGCCAAGCCCTACCGTGGCATGCTGAAATCCTTCTCACCCGGAGCTGTCGCCGCGGAGTGAGCACAATGAAGCCGACCATCCGCACGCTGTCATTGCATGAATTGGAAGTTCTCATCGACTGGGCGGCGGCGGAAGGCTGGAACCCTGGTCTTGAAGACGCGGCGATGTTCCAGGCTGCGGATCCCGCGGGCTTTATCGGCGCCTTTGTCGGCAACGAAATGGTCGCGGCAATCTCGGCAGTGGCCTATGGAGGCGAATTCGGTTTCGTCGGCCTCTACATCTGCCGGCCGGACAAGCGCGGCAAAGGCTACGGCAAGGCGGTGTGGGACGCCGGCATCGGCAGGCTTGCAGGCAGGACCATCGGCCTCGACGGCGTCGCCGAGCAGCAGGCCAATTACAGGCGCAAGGGCTTCAAACCCGCCTACGAAACCATCCGCTATAGCGGCCGAGCGGCAGGCCCGGCAGTCAGGGCCGATGGGTTGCGCCCGGTTACGACCCAGCTCGTGCCCGACATCATCGCTTATGATGCATATTGTTTTCCGGCACCCCGGCGAGCCTTCCTGCAGCGATGGCTGCAGCCGCCGCATCATGGGCTGGCGGCGATCAGCTCGCGCGGCACCACCGGCTATGCCGTGGCTCGGCCGTGCCGATCAGGCTTCAAGATCGGCCCGCTGTTCGCCGAGAGCAACGACACGGCGCTGCAGCTGCTGCACGGACTGGCGGGTGCCTGCGAGGGCGGCGACCTGCACATCGACGTTCCCGCCGCGAACACCGGTTTCGTTGAGGCTCTCGAGGCGGCCGGCTTTGCGCCGACCTTCAAGACCACCCGCATGTACAAGGGCCCGGCCCCGGAGCTCGGCCTGCAGCGGCTGTTCAGCGTGACGACCCTGGAATTGGGATAAATCAGGCGGACCCTGAGAGGCTTTCCGCCATGGATTTGCGGCTCTTTCAGGCCGCCGAGCGCCGTCCCGGCACCGGATTGCCGGGCGGCTCGTGGCCGAGCGGCGTCACCAGCGTCAGGTCGGGATAGCCGCTTTCGATCAGCTTGACCGCGGCCTGCGTCACTTCATCGTCCGGCTCCAGCATGGACAGGAACACCTCGGTGGCATCGCCGGCCAGGCGACTGATGCCTTGCGCATCGGCCGGTCCGCATTCGACCACGACCAGATCATAGGCTGTGGTCAGCGACTGCATGATGATCGGCAACCGGTCGGCGGCGCGCATGGCGCGGACCGGATCGGCGGTGCCGACGGGAATGACGTGACAGTCCGAATAGAGATCGGCATGGATGACGTCACTGAACTGCGCTTCCGAAGCGAGCAGGTTGGTGATGCCGGGGAAAAGGCCGCTGTCCAGCATCGGCCGCGAGGCGGCTCCCGAAGCGGTAAGGTCCAGCAACAGGACGCGCAGGCCGGCGTCGGCGACCTCGCGTGCCACCAGGACCGCCGATGCGGCAGCCTCGTCGCCCTCCGGCGAGACGAATATGGCGCGCGCCGCACCGCTGGCGATCAGCTTTTCGGCGGCCTTCTCAATGTCGATCTCGCCCAGGGTGGAATGCACCGGTTCGACCTTGGCAGCCGTCTCCGGCGCTGTCGCCGCTTCAGTCATAGCGACCATATCAGGCGCTTCGGCCGCATGCGCATAAGGCGCTTCAGTCTCGGGCATCGCGGTGGCATAGGGCATCGTGGCCGTGCAGGGCTCTCCCCTATCGTCAGCCGGACCTTCTCCCGTCTCCGGGCGAAGGATCGGATCCCTGAGGATGGCAGGCTCCTGGTGGACAGCCGGCATCGCGATCCTGTCAGGCGCCTGAGCCAAATGGGGCATCGCGACCTCATCGATGCGTTCGAAGCGGGAACCGGTCGCCGGCCGCATGGCGCGGCCAGAAAACAGCTCCCGCAGGAGCGTCACAATGGCCATGACCAGCAGCGACGCGACGAAGGCGGCACTGACGATCGGCAAGACCTTCGGGAAATAGGGTTCGGACGGCACCTGCGCCAGGGAAACCACCCTTGCATCGACGGGCAGATAGTTGCGGTCCTTGCGCGACGCCGCGCTGAGGTAGTTGGCCTGATACGATTCGAGCTGCTGGCGCTTGGCGGCCGCATCACGCTGCAAGGCATCAAGCTCGACCTGCTGTTCGCCGGCACGGGCCGATGCGGCCTTGAGTGTGTTGACGTCAGCGACGAGCTGGTTCTCACGGGCCTGCGCGGTCTGCGCCTGGGTCATCAGACCCTTCATGAGCTTTTGCGCCTCGTTGCGGATCTGGCCGTCGAGATCGACAAGCTGAGACTTCAACGCCCGGATGCGCGGATGATTGTCGAGCAAGGTGGTCGAGAGATCGGCGATGTTGGCCCTGAGCTCGACCTGCCGCTCGCGCAGGCGCTGGATCAGATCGGACGACAAGACCTCCGGCACGGCATCGAGCGAGCCGCCGCCCTGCAACGCCTTGCGCACACTGTCGGCGGTCGCTTCCGCAGAGGCGCGGTTGGCGCGCACACGCATCAGTTCACTCGACAGTTCGGAAAGCTGCTGCGTGGCAAGCACCGAATTGTTGCCGCCCATCAAAAGGTCGGATTGCGCACGGTAGGTGGCAACCTTGGCCTCGGCATCCCTAACCTTCTGCTGCAGGTCGGCGATCTCCGGCGCCAGAAAGTCAGCGGCGGCGTTGTTCGATTCGAGCTTCGCGGCCCCTTGCCCCGCGATGTAGGCGGCGGCAATAGCGTCTGGTACGGCGGCCGCGAGCTTGGGATCTTCCGATGAGAACTCAATGGCAATGATCCGGGTCTTCTCGACGCCATAGACGTTGAGCTTCTCATGCATTTTCTTGAGGACGCGCTCTTCCGTCGGTATTTCCATCGGGTCGCTCTTCAGGCCGACGAGGACCAGAGCTCGGCTCAACGGCGACATGTCGAGCGCTTCGTCGAACTCGGGCAGCTTCTCCAGACCAAGCCTTTGCGCGACCTGCTTGAGGATTTCGTTGGAGGAAATGATCTGGACCTGGGTGGCGACGCCCTGCTCATCGAGAATCGGCTTGTCGGCGTCGTTGTTGCTGGCCGGACGCGTGTAAACGGATTCACGCGGCGCAATCTCTACCTGGGTCTGCGCCTTGTAGTGGCGCGTGGCAAGCGAGGCGAGCGCGAAAGCCGCGCCGGTCACCACCAGTGCGACGACGATTATGCGCAGCCAGTTCCTCGCCAGGCTGGCGAAGAGCTGCCTGAGATCGACGTCGACATCTGCGGCCGCGGACTGAACGGACATGCATCCCTACTCCGATACTGGGTCAGGACACACCGTAAACAACTATGGTAACTCAGCCGTTAAGATGGCCGTAAGTTTGCGTTAGGGTTTACTGGCGGACGCCAAACAAAACCGCCAAAAAATCGCAAAACTCTCGCCGGCGCGCGCCGTGTCCGCCGCTCCCTTTACCGGCCATTAACCCTAACAGGATGATAACGGACCTCGATCCCTAGAGTTGCTGCGAGGCTGCAGCGACCAGTCGAAGGTACCTGTCCGGTCATGAAAAGCACTGCTTCCCTGTTTCGCGCGCTGCTTGCCGTATCGATGCTTGCCGGCTGTTCCAGCTACCGGCCGACACCGGCAGCCTTCCACGAGGTGCTCGACCAGCCCTATCGTCTAGGCGCCGGCGACCGCGTCCGCGTCACCGTGTTCGAGCAGGATGGGCTGACCAACACCTACAGCGTCGACCAATCCGGCTACCTCTCCTTCCCGCTTGTCGGCGCCGTACCGGCGCGCGGCCACACAGCGCAGCAGATGGAAAAGGAAATCGCCGACAAATTGCGGCAAGGCTATCTGCGCGATCCCGACGTTTCGGTCGAAATCGACCGCTACCGGCCGATCTTCGTCATGGGCGAAGTGGGTGCCGCCGGCCAATACTCCTACGTCCCCGGCCTGACGGTGCAGAAGGCAATCGCCATAGCCGGCGGCTTCACGCCGCGCGCCAACCAGGAAAGCGTCGACATCACCCGCGACATCAACGGCAAGGTGATGACCGGCCGCGTGGTCACGTCCGACCCGCTGCTGCCGGGCGATACAGTGTACGTCCGCGAACGCCTGTTCTGACGACCCACGTGGTGGACAACCTCAGGATCGTCCATTGCTTTCGCTCACCCGTCGGAGGAATTTTCCGGCATGTGCGCGACCTGACCGAGGCTCAGGTCACTGCGGGACATTCCGTCGGCATCGTCTGCGACTCGACGACGGGCGGCGAGTTCGAGGAACGGCTGTTCGAGCAGATGAAGGATATGCTGGCGCTCGGCATCCATCGCACGCCGATGCAGCGCCATGTCGGCCCGGGCGACCTTGCGTCGGCCCGGCGCACTTACAGGATCATCAAGGAATTGCGGCCGGACGTGTTGCACGGGCACGGCGCCAAGGGTGGCGCCTATACCCGTCTGTTCGGCTCATTGTTGCGGGTATCAAGGTCTCGCGTAGCCCGCCTTTATTCGCCGCATGGTGGCTCTCTCCACTATGACGAGAACACGACCACCGGAAAGCTGTTCTTCGCGCTCGAACGCTTCATGGCGCGCTTCACCGACCACCTGCTGTTTGTCTCCGACTACGAAAGGCGAACCTATCGCCGCAAGGTCGGGGAGCCGCAGATCCCCAACACCCTAGTCTACAATGGATTGCGCGCCGCCGAATTCGAGCCGGCGATCAGCAGCCCCGACGCGGCCGATCTGCTCTATATCGGCATGATGCGCGACCTGAAGGGGCCTGACATCTTCATCGATGCGCTGGCCCTCGCCGGCCCCCGGCTCGGCCGCGCGCTGACTGCGGTGATGGTCGGCGCCGGCGACGACCTGCCCCGCTACCATGCCAGGGTGAAACGGCTCGGGCTTGAGGGCTACGTCCGCTTCCTGCCGCCGATGCCGGCCAGGGAGGCTTTCGCTCTGGCGGCACTCGTCATCGTTCCCTCGCGCGCCGAAGCCATGCCCTATATTGTCCTGGAGACGCTTGCCGCGGGAAAGCCGATGATCGCCACGTCGGTCGGCGGCATACCGGAGATCTTCGGCTCCGGCTCCCCTGCCCTGATCCGGCCCGACCCGGTCGAGCTTGCCGACAAGGTGAGACAGGCGCTGGGCGACCTCGCCGCCTATCGCAAGCTGATGCCCGATGGCGCCAGCCTCAAGGCACGCTTCGGAGCCGATGTGATGGCGGCCGACATCGAGAAGGCCTACTTCGCCGCGCTCAACAAATAGGCTCTTGAGGGGGTCCGTTTCAAAGCCATCTGTTGTTTCAAGGGTTTCTTAGCTCTCTTTTGCTATTCACCGTAGGGAAGCTTGCGGAAAGCCCCATGAACGAGATCGACCCCGCGCGCCGCTTTTCACCAGAGGCGGTGCGTAAATTCGACGGCCCGGCCGAAGGCGACACGCCCGGCGGCATGAACGATGTCGCCCACCAGGTCGCGTCGCAGTACAGGCGCGATACCATGTCGCCGATCATGGTCAGCGGCGTGCTGCGCATGGTCGAATTCGGCTTGCTGTTGCTGTCCGGGCTCGGCGTCTATTTCTACTATGTCGGGTTCTTCAACTATCTCGCCTGGCAATACCCGCTGACGATCGCCGCCTCGTCGTTCCTTGCCGTGGTGCTGCTCGACGTCACCGACTGTTACCAGATCGTGGCCCTGATGCGGCCCATTGCCAATTTCGGCCGCGTGCTTTTGGTCTGGGCCGGCACTTTCGCCCTCATGGCGCTGACGGCGTTCGTCATGAAGATGTCGGAAGATTATTCGCGCCTTTTGTTCGGCACCTGGTTCGTCATCGGCTTCGTTCTCCTCTTCGGCCTCAGGCTTGTGATGTCGAAGCTGATCCGGCGCTGGGCGCGCGATGGCCGCATGGAGCGGCGCGCTGTCATCGTCGGCGGTGGCAAGGCGGCTGAAATGCTGATCCGCTCGGTCGAAAAGCAGCCCTACAACGACATCCGCATCTGCGGCATCTTCGACGATCGCGGCGACAAGCGCTCACCGCCCATCGTCGCCGGCTATCCCAAGCTCGGCACCATTTCGGAGCTGATCGAGTTCGCCCGCATCGCCCGCATCGACATGCTGATCGTATCGCTGCCGCTGACCGCCGAATCGCGCGTGCTGCAGCTGTTGAAGAAGCTGTGGGTGTTGCCGGTCGACATCCGGCTGTCGGCGCATTCCAACGCGCTGCAGTTTCGCCCGCGCGCCTATTCCTACATCGGCTCGGTGCCGATGCTCGATATCTTCGACAGGCCGATCAACGACTGGGATTCGGTCGCCAAGCGTGCCTTCGACATCGTCTTCAGCCTCATCGGCATCGTCGTGTTCTCGCCCGTGATGCTGGCGACCGCCATCGCCATCAAGCTCGACAGCAAGGGGCCGGTGCTGTTTCACCAGAAGCGGCATGGCTTCAACAATGAAATCATCGAGGTCTACAAGTTCCGCTCGATGTATACGGACAAGGCCGATCCATCCGCCAAGCAGACGGTGACCAAGAACGACCCGCGCGTCACCCGCGTCGGCCGCTTCATCCGCAAGACCTCGATCGACGAGCTGCCGCAGTTCTTCAACTCGCTGCTGGGTTCATTGTCGCTGGTCGGCCCGCGTCCGCACGCCATCGCCGCGCAGTCGCACAACCTTCTCTACAACGAAGTGGTCGACGGCTATTTCGCGCGTCACAAGGTCAAGCCCGGCGTCACAGGCTGGGCACAGATCAATGGCTGGCGCGGCGAGATGGACACCAACGAGAAGATCCGCATGCGGACGGAGTACGACCTCTATTACATCGAGAACTGGTCGCTGCTGTTCGACTTGCGGATCCTGTTCCTGACGCCGGCCCGGTTGCTGAACACGGAAAACGCCTATTGAGCGCGATTTCCCACGAGCTGCCGCAGGCCGCGGTCAACGCCAAGCTGATCGCGCTGATTTCCTCGGCCGCGGTGTTCGTCGGCATATTCCTGTCCGGCTTCGTCATCAGCGAACCGGCGCCCTATGAACTCTACATGGCCGGGCTGATCGCCATCTGGGGTCTCTTCGGCCTCAGGCTGTCGCGCGCGGCAATGCCGCTGCTGGTGCTGCTGGTGACGATGAACATCGGTGGCATGATGGCGATGACGCAGATGGCGGACCTCGCCAACACGCCGCTCTATCTCTCCGTCTCGCTGTTTCTCGCCTTCACCGCGGTGTTCTTCGCCTCGGTCACCGCGGTGCAACCCGGTCTCTACCGGCTGATCTTCTTCGCCTATGTCGTGTCGGCGGTGATAACCTCACTGCTTGGCATAGCGGGCTATTTCCACGCCTTTCCGGGCGCCGAGATGTTCACCAAATACGACCGTGCCGCCGGCGCCTTCCAGGACCCGAATGTGTTCGGCCCGTTCCTGGTTCTGCCCGGCATCTATCTGCTCTATCTGCTTTTGACCGGCCCGGTCACGCGCATGCCGCTGCTGGCGGTGCCGCTGCTGATCATCACCGCCGGCATCTTCTTTTCCTTCTCGCGCGGCGCCTGGGGCATGTTCGCCGTCTCGGCTGTCCTGCTCACGGGTTGCCTGTTCCTGCAGAGCGCCAGCGGCATGTTCCGGCTGCGCGTGGTGGTGATGACGATCGCCGCGCTGTCGCTGCTGGTCGTCGCCATGATCGTCATCTTGCAGCTGCCCGGCGTGTCGGAGATGTTTTCCAACCGCGCCCATCTCGAACAGAGTTATGACACCGCCCGCCTCGGCCGCTTCGCCCGCTACGCAATCGGCTTCCAGATGGCGCTCGAGCATCCGTTCGGCATCGGGCCGCTGGTCTTCGGCACGATCTTTGGCGAAGACACCCACGACATCTGGCTGAAGATGCTGATGGACTATGGCTGGCTCGGCTTCGTGTCGTTCCTGACGCTCGTCGCCTGGACGATAGCAGCCGGATTCCGCATCGTGCTGCGCGACCGGCCGTGGCAGCCCTATTTGTTGTGCGCCTATGTCGCCTTCATCGGCAATATCGGGCTCGGCACCTTCATCGACATCGACCACTGGCGCCACGTCTACCTGTTGCTCGGCCTGATCTGGGGTGCCATCGCGCTGGAATACAGGCACCAGCGGCTGTTGCGGCCGGACCCGGTTCAAGCCCAAGGTGGAAGGCGAGTTGTGGAACGCGGTGCGAGCGTCAAGGATTTTGAGCGCTCGTAAGCTCCTGTATTTTCTCCAGGAGGTTCTTGACCAGTAGCTGATAGACCTGCGTAAGTTCCCCTGCGGATAATTCGACTCTGATGTCGTACTGCCCGGAATAATTCACCTGCAGATTTACTGTCCCGAACAGCGTCGTAGCGCCATCGCGAATGTCGGTTGCCACGATCATGTTTTGCAATGACTGGTCGAGCAGAATGACGCCGGGTTCTCCGGGGTGATTGTGTCTTGTCGTCCTGATCTTCACGTCGAGTTCCTTTTCAGACCTTTCAAGAAAAGCGCAGAGCCAGCCGAGATTACCGCAGTTCCCTGTTCGATGCTGTGCGCTTGGTATCCGGGATGGCAGATGAGGACTTCGATAATATCAATTGGCGGGTTTGGGCGGCTCTCTGTCGTCGTGGTTCAAAATTGAGGCGATCCGCCTAAGGTTGGACATCGCCTCATCGATCAGTCGCCAGGATGGCTGTCCTTGTGCAGCGTCTCTAGCGCTCGCCAGATCGCCTCTTACGATCTGCATTATCGCCTGGGCGGCTTCTTTCTTGTCCATGCGGCCATCCCTGCGGGACAATGAAGGCAGTCTTGACTGCGATCATGCCACGGCGGCACGCTGGTCGGCAACGCAACGACGTGGCTGCCGCCGGTCGCTCCCGCTGCGGGCACAATAGAAAGGATCCGCATTTCGGGTTTTTTGGTGGTTGAGCAGGCCGGATACGGAAATCGATTGAGCGCCTTTCCTTCCGAAAACGGGAAAAGGCGCGTCGATAAGAACCAGGGATTTCAAGGAAAAAATGGTCGGAGTGGCCGGATTCGAACCGACGACCCCTTGACCCCCAGTTTCAAATACTAGGTTTTATAGCCATTCCCTGGCCGACCCGTATCTGACGCTGGCAGCCGCATATGCTGGCAAGGCCGTTGGCGACGTCTTCTACCTAAAGCCGCGGCCGGGCGCTGCTACCCTACATCCCGATCGAGACATACGATAACAGGTAAAGGGTCGCTATGGTCGCCGTCACGAGCACGACCCATAAGCCTAAGTTGCTCATGCCTCCTCACTTCCCGCGGCGCGCCGTTGGGCTGGGTGTTGGGATGTAACGGGACGCCGGCCCAGGCGGAAAATGTCCACAAGCACAAGCTAATATAATAGAGACGCAGACGCCTATGGTGTGATCGCGGAACCTCCCGGGCTTAGGCGCTCGCGTCTGTCGCCGGCTTGATTCCCTGGCTTGCTTGCCAAATTATGGTGGCGGGCTTTTTTTGCAATTGAGCTGCAACTAATGTTTTCAAGCCACGTTTTCCACGTGGCCAGCTAAAGTCCCGACTGGCCATTTCCTAAGCCCGTCGCCTTTGACCCGAGGTTGCGGGCTTTCTGGTTGGTTTGTCAGGAACCTATCACTCATAATGGAGTTGTGATCCTGCTTGGTTTCCCTCAACCAGGCAGACAGAAGACAAAGGCCCGTCACGGCTTCCTCCGTGGCGGGTCTTTTGCGTTCATTGCGTCCATGCCAAGCCGCACTGGTCCTACGGTTGGGTAGCGTTGGGCTTCCAGTCCTTTGCAGCGACATCCAAAGCCATCCTGATATCGTCCGGGCTATCAATGCCGCCGCTGAAAAGAGCGATCAGGCGACGTGCCAAATGCTCCCTGGCTGGGTGTGTGCCTTCCATGCCAGCTTGCTCGCAATAGTCGTCTAGAATTCTGGTGAGTGTCGCCAACTGTATTTCGTCAGCCGTTCCGCGAATTACCATCGCTCGTCTCCCGAAAAGGGCGAAAGCGTGATGGACTCTTCCAAGCGCTCGTTGCCGTAAAAAGACCGAGCGACAAAAGAACTGTACGCTTCCAACATTCCATTAGCGAGTCATTATGGTGCGGTCGCGACTTCGTGATGTTGGGATATCGTCAATTCCCTGCTTTGCCGGGATGCTCAATCTCTGCCATCAGCCTGTTGAAGGCAGCGGCGTCTTCAGCCGTATCAAATGGTCGGGCCGTAGCTGTGCCGTCAACCGCCAGAATGACAGCCAGGAACGGAAACCCGAGCATTGGCGGCCTGTAGACGGCGTATGATGGGCGCTTTTTCATCGCCCTCTGATAGGCGGTGGGCTCGCATTTGCCAATGTGGGCGAAATGCCTAGACGTGCAATGAAACTTAGAAGTGTCTCACCCTGTAGCGCTGTACCGTCCCAGAACCCGGATTGACGGAACATTAGTGACCTCTAAATGTTTCTGCTGGCGGCGCGCGATGCTCACCCCATCCCCTGCCGTAGATCGGGATATTGCACCAACCCTGATCGGCCCGCGTCTCCGCCACGAGACGCGGGCTTTCAGTGGGGAAGAGATGACCGACAAGCCGGAAACGACTTACATCGTCAGCGTGTTTGAGAAGCCGCATTGGCGCACCGTGCTAACCACCAGGGCAAGGAAAAGGCGCTCGCGCTCGCTAAGGAGATTGGCGACAGGTGCGTGCGGGTTGAAGAGAAGCCGTTCGTCCGAATTCTATCAGTATCCGAGCGGAGATCTGCGTAAGCAGCCGTTTGCCGAGAGGGAATGACCACAGGTACGCCCAACTCTCTTGCGGCTTCTAGGGCGTCCGTCAATTGCATTGCCAATCTGACAACCTTCAACGCCGCTTCTTTTTTTGTTGCGCTTCAACGAGAGGCGCGCTCCGCTCAACTGCTTTGGCATCATTCAAGATGCGCAGCTCGATGAGTTGCTCTTGAGTTGGGAGAGTCATTTGGCGTTTCCCCCGGACCAAGACCTGAAAGCTTTGCGCCGGTTGAGAGCAAGCGCAAGCCGGCTCCCCGAAAGGAGTAGCGCTTGACGATTCCAGCAAGGTAGCGGGGAATTGCGGCATCCTACGCGGGATGATCCTGCTACAATCCCGTATGGCCGTCCGAATAGTTGTTATCCTGGCGCTTCTTTCCGCCTTCGCCTACGGATTCGCAAAACTTGTGGAACACTATGGCGGCGTTGGCGATAGGCCCTCTCCGTGTGAGCAATCGTCTGATTGCCCCGACCCCAACGCGCCGCCTCCTGAACCTGAGCCTAAGCCTTCCTAAGCCTCACTCCCGGCCCGCCGTCGACCGTATCGCCATCGGCGAGGAAGATCACGCCTGCGGATTCGAAAACGGCGTGTATAGCCTCGAGTGTGCGCGGCTGCGCTCATTGCCGCCTGACCGCATCGTGTGGTGGCAGACCATCGAAAAAACCCGCTGCCGGGGGGTTGGCAGCGGGTTCAATTTCAAGCTCTTACCACGGCCAGGGAGGATGGGGGGCGTGGCTAGCTTGGCATCGGCCACGCCATGGGGGAGGAGTAGATGGCCGACGGCTAGAAAACTACCCCACGGCTAGGCCACCCCACAATTGCACAAGGGTATCGCCGCCCTACACCAAGGTGGCATACAAACCCCGCCTCGCGCGGGCTTTTGTTGCTGGCTACAATGTGGCTAGAAATTTTATAGCCACCTCTGGGGGATGCGGCTAAACTTTTGTTTTGTTTGGTCGGAGTGGCCGGATTCGAACCGACGACCCCTTGACCCCCAGTCAAAAATCTTGGCCTAACTCGGCACAACAAATCATAACGTCGGTCTTCCTCCAATGCCTTGCGTTACAAGGCGTTCAATGCTAGTGTTATGCCCTGTTAGCAACACGGGGTAACGAGGCATGACACGCCATTTCCGTTACCCCTCGTTACCCAGAGGGGCATTTGACCATGGCAAGTGTGCTCACCGCGAAAGCCGTCGAAGCGGCAAAGCCGGACGGCTCGAAACGCATCGAAAAGCCGGACGCGGCTCTGCCTGGCCTCTATCTGGTTATCCAGCCATCCGGCGCCCGATCTTGGGCGTTGCGCTTTCGCAGGAACGGCAAGTCGGCCAAGCTGACGATCGGTCCGGTTCTTGATCGTCGTGATGATGATCCGCCGGAATCATTGCCGCTAGGACAGGCGCACACGCTCACAGAGGCCCGCGCGGCGGCTCGGCAGGCGCTTCAGGCATTGGCCGAAGGCAAAGACCCTGCCGGGGACAGGAAGGCGAAGCTGGCGGCGGCAAAGGCAGATCCCGATCGCGACATGATCAAGAAGCTCGGCGCCACGTTCATCGATCGATACTGCAAACCGCGCAACCGGCGTTGGCAGGAAGTCGAGCGGCAATTCACCGCTGAGATCAATCCGAAATGGGGCGCCAAACGGGCGCAGGATATCAAGAAACGCGACGTGCTCGACCTCCTCGACGGCATTGTTGATCGAGGCTCGCCGGTCACGGCCAATCGTGTCTTTGCCACGCTGCGCAAGTTTTTCGGATGGCTTGTCGAACGCGACGTGCTCGAAACTTCCCCCTGCATCGGCGTCAAAAAACCTACTGCGGAACAGTCGCGTGACCGGATATTGACCGACGCCGAGATCAAGCTGTTCTGGAAGGCGTCGTCGTCGTTCGAATATCCCTTTGGCCCAATGTGGCAGCTGCTGTTGCTCACCGGCCAGAGGCGCGAGGAAGTCGCCGGAATGACGCGCAAGGAACTGTCGTTAGACGACGACAAGCCGGCATGGACTATTCCGGCACCAAGGACGAAGAACGGCATTCCGCATTCGGTCCCCCTGCCTCCGGCCGCAGTCGAAATCATCAAGGCTCTGCCGAAGATAAAAGGCAAGGACGGCTATTGCTTCACGACGACCGGCGAAACACACGTCACCGGCTACAGTCGCTCGAAGGCGCGCCTCGACGCCAAGATGTTGGAAATTCTCCGCGATGGTGCTGACGATCCAAACTCCATAAAGCTCCCCGGCTGGACGCTGCACGACCTCCGCCGAACGCTGGCGAGTGGGATGGCGCGGCTCGGCATCAATCTTCCTGTCATTGAAAAGGTGCTCAATCACACGTCCGGGAGTTTCGGCGGCATCGTATCTGTCTACCAGCACCACGACTTCGCCGACGAGAAGCGGCGCGCGCTCAACGCATGGGGTTCCTTTATTGCTTCGCTGGTCGCCGACAAGGCGCAGGACAACAACGTGGTGTCGATGGCGAGGGTGGTGCAATGAGCGACATCGACAGGATGTTGATGGCCAGCCTTGAGGAAATCAGGCGTAAGTTCGAAGCGAATGATGATGACTGGCGCTATAGCCTGCTCCGAACCGTTCGCGAATTCTTAGTAGCCAGGCAGATCGAGCGGCGGCTGTTCGATCCCGTTCAGAAGATGGTGATGGAAGAGGGGCATCGCATACTAGCAGCGCGGGCTCGGGAGGAAGCGCGCAACAACAGGAACAAAGGGCCTCGATCTGCGCTGTGGGAAATCGCGCCTATGGCATATGCCGCCGCTGCGGTGACCTATCTTCGAACGACGCATAAGCTCTCCCTGGCTGACGCTTTGTTGAAGGTCGCGCGCGCGTCGAAGATCAAAAAGGGCGAGATAGCAAAGTTCCGCGACAATTTAAGCAGGGGTGGCGACCGCGTCCCTCAGACCGCGCAGCTGCGGTATGACGAAGCCCTTAAGGAATTCCTGACCTATTCGTATAGCCAGGCTGAGGCTTTGGAATTTGTGACCGGCCTCGGCCATTATTTGTAGGTTCAGCCGTTCAACCTCACATGGGGTCCATGGCTTCTTCGCGTTGTTACTAGAAGCAACGTGAAGGATTTCACGACATGGAAATTACGGTTCAGGCACCGCAGGGTGCAGGCTTTCTGCCTGCCCGCCGCGTCTGGGAACGGTACGGCGTGACCAGCATGACGCTGCACCGCTGGCTAAATGACCAGCGCATCGCCTTCCCTAAACCCGTCTACATAGGACGTTTCCGTTACTTCAAGCTGGCCGAAATCGAGGCGTGGGAACGCACGAACGCCAGCAGCAAGGCGGTGGCGGCATGACGCGCGCGCTTCCGATCTGCGTCACGGCGGCGGCCTTCGCCGTGATCGTCATCCTAGCGCTCGGGTGGCTCGCATGAGCGCAGACCTGAACCCCGATGCCGCAGTCCAGGCCGCCGCCGAGTTCATCATCAAGCCACGGCCGCCCACGGGCCAGTCGACGATCGCCGATATCAAATGCCGATTCGGTTTGACGACGGCCGAATCGATCGAGGCAATTCGCTTGGCGAACAAACTTCGGGAGGCTGCATATGCAAAAACCTCCTGAAACACGATCGCCCACCGCTGGGCAGGCGGCAGGCGCATCGGGAGATATCGAAGCAGGCAGTGTTCACAAACATAACGGCAATTCCGTCAATTTTCAAGAAAAAGGTGAACAGTCGCTTGCCCTCGATCTCATCAAGATCGATCCCGATCTCCAGATGCGAGAGGGCGGTCTCGATGTCGGCGTCGTCGCCGATTACGCAGAGGCAATGGAAGGCGGGGCAAGTTTCCCTCCGATAATCATATTCTTCGACGGTGACGTCTATTGGCCTGCAGACGGCTTCCACCGCATTGCTGCAGCCAGGAAAGTCGGCCTCGACACCATCGCTGCCGACGTCCGGCAAGGCAACAGGCGCGATGCTATTCTGTTTGCCGTTGGCGTAAACTCCAACCACGGTCTTCGCCGCACACAGGCCGACAAAAGGCGATCAGTCGAAACGCTGTTGAAAGATCCGGAATGGTCGAGGCTTTCGGACCGAGCCATTGCCGAGAAGGCGAAGGTCAGTCACCCGACTGTTGCAAGGGTGCGGGCCGAACTGACTGGTAAGATTTCCACTCCGCCAGCGGCAAAGGTCGCTACCGCCGACACTGGTAAATTTTCCACTGCGGTTGAAACGTCCGGTCAGGGGTCCATGGTCGAGCGCATGCTTGCCAAGGCATCCGACGAGGCTCTGATCGCCGAATGCCGTCGCCGATATCTGGAGGTCAGTCATGCGGATTGATTACCAGGGCATCAAGCAACTCGCCGATGAGATCGGCTGCCGCGTCACAGACCTGATCGCGCTCAGCCCTGGCAATGATCCGTTCTATGCCGGCGTGTCCGGTCGCAGGGAAGCCGCAGAATGGTTTGCATCTCTGTGGGTGTCATGTGGATGGCTCGTCGGGAGCCATCCGCGCCGCCTGCACTACAACGCCATTTCTCAAGACCCGCCGATCCTGAAGCCGAACGGCGAGCCCTACCAGAACACTGAAAACGACTGGAAATTCTTTTCGGTCGCATCGCTCGGCGCCCGTTATCTCCGGCTCATTCCTGACGGCGCTCTTGCCGATCACCGCAATGATCCGCCTATCATCAATGCCGTCAACAACGGCACGGTATTGCCATCGTGCGACGTCGGCTTCCGGTTCGGCGCGGGGCTGGAATACTCTATCCCAGATCGTGAGGTGTACGCGCCTTATCTGACGGTCGAGCCGGGTTCCTTGGCCCAGCCCTTTCTCGTCGAGCTTTGGGTCGAAAAATCGACGCAGAACGACATCCTGATTCCGCTTGCCGGGAAGTTCGAGTTCAACCTCGTTGCCGGCACGGGAGAGACGTCAGAGGTTCTTGCCAGGCAGGCCGTCGAGCGTGCTGTCGATGACAGGCGCCCTATGCGGATCCTGTACGTCAGTGACTTTGACCCTGGCGGCCGCTCGATGCCCGTGGCGCTGGCACGGAAGATCGAGTTCTGGATCAGGGAGGCGGACCTCGACCTTGACGTCACCCTCAATCCGATCGTCCTGACGCCAGAACAGTGCGAGCAATACCGTCTCCCTCGTACGCCGTTGAAAGAGACGGAGCGCCGGGCTGCAAAGTTTGAGGAGCGGTTCGGAGCAGGCGCAACGGAGCTTGATGCACTAGAAGCACTTCACCCCGGAGAGTTGGCCAACGTGGTCACGGCTGAGGTGAGCAGATACTTCGATCCGACTCTCGCATCTCGCGAGCGAGCCGCGCGTGCAGCTTTCGAGCGCATCGCCAGGAACGCGCAGGCCTCTGTCCATGAGAACTTCGACATCTCGGATATTCAGCGCCGTTATGCCGATCTCGTTGAGAACTTCAAGGCATCCGTCAACGAGATCGAGGCCGACACAGAGGATCTATTCCCGCAGATCGCAGATGAGTTGGACGCGATAACGCCGACATTTGACCCCGCAGCATGGCCCGAGCCTAGGCCTGCAACTCCGCCTGCATCGCCCCTCTTTGACAGCCGCCGGGACTATCTCGACCAGATCGACCATTACCGCCGCTGGCAGGGCAAAGGTGGTGCCGATGGCCAATCCTGAGCGCAAGCGGCCCTGGCAGAAGACGCTGGCCGAGATGTCGAAATACGACTGGATGACGGCTGTCTTTCACAACCAAAGGCATAGGAGGAGGACCCGCGATCTGAGCATCGCCTTTGCCCTGATGCAGTTCGCCGACGCGGACACCTGCCTAGCGTGGCCGACACAAGAATCCCTTGCTGAACTGAGTGGTCTTGCCGACGAGCGTCAGGTGCGATCGGCTTTGGCCTCCCTCGCTGGGACGGGTGCCATTGAGAAAAAAAAGGTGTCCGAACTTTCAGAGGAAAGCGCAGGGAAACTCGACGTCAAACGCAAGGGCAGAGGCGTCGCCTATAAGTTGAAACTCTTTTGGGCTTACGAGATCCTTGAACTGTCGATGGCAACGCAGCGCGCCGAACCAGCCCGATTGGCTTCCAGCGACAAGACGGGAAACCGGACTACCACAGACCGGTCGCCGTCGAAGCCAAACCGGACTACCGCAGACCGCCAAAAGCGGACTACCACGGACCGGTCTCAACCGGACTACCACAGACCGCCTAATACTACAGGGGAAACTAAGGACACTGAAAGAGGCTCCGAGGGAACGGTAAGCTTGGCGTCTACACCTGCGCGCGAGACATCAGCCAGCAACGGCTACGCTGCCGCATCGCGGGGCGGCTGAGGATGGACTCGCCACCCGAGTCATCATCGACCTTTCGTCGTCGAGGTCGACCGCCAGTCGGCACGTTCGAAGAGCGCGCGGAGCGTCGGCGCCTGCTTGGTCAACAGCGCGGTGCGCGGCGCAAAGAGCGTGAGGCTAGAGGCGGGATCGTTCTTCCGCTCGAAATAGATCACGTGCTCGTCGGCCTAATGCTTGAGGCCGGCGCAGTCGATGAGCCCGGCAGCCGCAATCGCAAGCGCCTTGCGAGCGCGATCATTCGAACTGCCATTAACGCGTTATCCGCAGCCGTTGCTTCTGGGCGTAAATTCTCAGTCGAACAGGAGGAACAACATGCTCGCGAGAACACCGAAGGCGGCTGACATGGACTTCGCCAACATTCTGAAGATACCGCCGAAGCCAGCCGCAATCGCCCAGGCGGAGCGAGTTTGGCGCGAGTCGGTCGGAGAGCTTGAGGCCGCTCGGGCTAAGCATCGCGAGATGCACCGCCAGTACTTTGGCCAGCAGCCGGGCATGCCGCCGACGATCACCGCCGCGGAAGTCGACCAAGCCGGCCAGGAGATCGCACCTTTCCAAGCGAGAGAGAGGGAAGCGCAGCAGTTGCTAGAAGCGCAACGCAAAGCCTTCGACGATGATTTGGCCGCGCTCAAGCCGAAGATCGAGAGTTATCGCGCTGCGATCGCCGCGAAGATTGACGAGCTCGAAGACCTTATCGGCATGGGCGCCCTCTTCTATGCGGCAAGCGTCGAGGCGCGCACAAAGCTTCCCAGCAAAATGCCCAGCCGCTGCGAGGCCCTTCTGGGCCCGCACTGCATCGGCATGCTGCGCAAGATCCTCAACGCCGTCGACTGAAGGAGAAGGCAAAATGTATCTGACCAGAGATATGAGCAGCATGGGAAGGATGCAGCGTCCCGCAGCCCCCAAGGCGGCGTCCTCGTCGCAGCCGGTGAAGCTCACCGCGCCGCTTAAGCCGGTGAACCTCACCAGCGTCCGGCCGCAACTGAAACCTGTTCGGGTGGTCCGGCTGTATGACCCGAAGAAGAAGGCGGACGATCTCTACTGGATCCGCAAGCTGGAACGCGCGGGCCTAACCGAGGGCAACTCCAAGGCCGTCAAGTTGATGAAGGACAACTTCCGCAAGCGCTACGGCGAGCGGGTGTGAATGGATGTCGTGAGCTTCATGGCCGATTTGGATCACCATATCGCAGGAGAACTTGCCGTGCTGCAGGCGCGCGGCGCCGGTCGCCACGCCATCGAGGTGCGGCACAAGGAACTATGCGACTGGGCGATGGGCCAATGTGCGCAGGCCGAGTTAGTTAGGCCGATCGATCTCTATCCTGTCGTGCTCACGGACGAAATGGTGACCGTGCGCGCCATGTGGGCGTATCTGCTCCCTGAAGTCACTACGGCCATCAAGTCTGGCCTGACCATCGAGTACATTGCGGTAGTGCGCTGCGAAGACGGCATGACAGTGCTTATGCATGTCGATTTCGCCGAACCGGAAGACCCAATGATCTGGGCCTCGTCAGACTTCTACAGGCATTTCGATCCCGAGATATGGGCCGAAGCATTGGAGAGCATCGCGGTCGACCACAACGCCGGCATCGAGGTCGCAGATTACTACCCACGGGCACTTGCCGATGCTCTCGAACCGCCAGGACCATGGAGGCGAATGTCTTGAGGCAGCCGTGCAATGCAACCACTCGGGCGGGGGGTATTCGGCATCTCGATGGCGTCAACCCTGCGACCGCTGCCCATCCCATCACGCGCAATTTCGTCCAGAATTTTAGTTGAGGTTTGAACGTTTTCCATGGGTGTAAGAGGCAGAAAATCCACCGCCGAAATGTCGATCTCATCCAAGGTCGATGGCAAGGTCATGCTGCCGCCAGAGGGCATGAGCCAGGCCGAGACCGACGTCTGGTTCGATGTCGTTCGGTGCCTTCCCCCTGATTTCATCGCCCGCGAGTCGTCGGAGATGCTGGCGGCCTATTGCCGCCACGCCGTCTCCACCCGAGACCTCTCGACATTGATAGCCCGATTCAATCCGAAGTGGCTGAAGGTAGATGGCGGGATTTCTCGCTTCGAAAAGCTTCTCCGGATGCGCGCTGTTGAAAGCCGGGCGATGCTCGCCTGTGCTCGAAGCCTTCGGCTGACCTCGCAAGCCAGGGTCGACCCCAAAACTGCCGGCCGCGCTCGCCGCAATGGAATACTGCCTAGTTTTTACGACTTCGAGCAAAAAGATGAGTTCTTCGATGACTGATGGGCTTGAAAGGCCGGGGTTCCAGCGCACGCCGAACCTTCCTCCGAGGGGCTTTCTGAAACCCGGTGAGAAGGCGGACGGCTCGCACCTCGATCCTGTCGATCGGGATGCACTGGAGAGGTCGATCGAAATGGCGAGCCAGTATGGGCACCCGGGCCGAGCGGAGCAGATCCAGTGGATGATCGCCAACAATGGTGGAGGCTGGTTCGAGGCCGCAATATTCGCCAGCTATTGCTGCCAGATAAAGGCGTTGCGGCTGAAGCCGTGGGAAAGCCCGCCGGTTCATGGCCGCAAAGAAGACCCTCAATCGTGGCGCCTTCTGCAGCGGATGTTGAAGGCAGGCATTTCACAATTCGAGCCAGACCCGCCAGCAGCATTGAGGGTCAAGCGATGACGGGCGAGCTTTACGGAGGGCTCGGCTAATGGGCTATAGGGGCGGCCACAAGGTTGCCCAGACGTTCAATCGCGATGTCGGCGGTGGTAACTACGAATACGCCCGATGCGTCGACGGTGCGGCCGCAGATACCCAGACCGTCGCTTATGCCGCCTCATGGACCGTCGACACGATGGCGATCGGGTCAGATGGCGCAGGCGGGCAACAGCTCGACCACGTCTACATCAAATCGATCACGCTCTATCCGGCGATGGACCCGGCCGACTTGCCAGCGCTGACAGCATGATCCCCTGGCTCGCTTTCGCCCTGTCCGCTGGCGTCGTGCTGGCGCTGGCTTGGTGGCCTGTGTGCGTAGACGGCCAGCTGCCGCACAGCTATGGGTGACACAGGGGAGCAGCAACCGGGCCTTCCGGGAATGGAGAACCCGGCCGTCAAAATATGCGCTCAAGCTAACGGAAGCGCAATCCGAAGCGCCCCCATCAGGCCTCGCAGCTTGAATTCGTCTATGCTAAATAAGCAATTGCGCGCATGGAGTCTCTATCCCACCAGCGCGCCTCTTAAGCGCCGGCGGGCCGTCGATCTTCCGGTAAGCCGGCGCCTTTTCACACCCAAGAACAGCCGGAGGGTTGCGGTCCGTGGGTCTTCCTTTCAGGTGACTGGTGGAGTAAAGACGCGGATCGAAACTGGGAGGGCGCGATGCACTCGACTACAGACAACGTCGCAGGCCACCGCGCGAAATACGAGCACCTCACCAGCCACATGCCGCTGGCTGAGGCGAAAAAACTGTTCGTAGGCGGAGGCGATCCTGACCTGATAGGCAGACGAGAATTGGACATTGTCGAATCGGTTCGACCGGTTGCAGGCGCTGATATAATCGATGTCGGTTGCGGTATCGGCCGACTGACGCGGCATCTCGTCAACGAACCGATTTCGTCTTACCTCGGCCTGGACATCATCGAAGAAATCCTCGACGAGGCGAGGAAGATTGCCACTGCCAATGCCCGGTTTTCATTCGCTGTGCCAAAACAATGCATAATCCCGGCCGCTGACGACACCGCCGATTTGGTCGTCGGCTTCTCCTTGATCACTCACCTCCTCAATGAAGAAATCATGGAATACTTGTGGGAGACCCGGAGGGTGTTGCGCGAAGGCGGAATAGCGATCTTTTCTTTCCTTGACCTTACCAATGAAGAGCACCGCGCGAGTTTCGCAGGCCACGCACGCCAGCATCGGCACGGACATGGTGATCTGCTCACCTTCACCACTCGAGAAACCGTTTCGATACTCGGAGGATTGGCGGGATTTAGAAGTGTTCGCTTCCTTGATGAGGCATCTTTTGGACAATCGGTCGCCGTCTTGAGTTGATCGCTTCAAGGGCACCCTGACATAACGCACGCGATAGAGCGCCCGGCTGGATTGCGGCAAGAACCCGGCGTTTGGGCTGGTTGCGGTGGCATGCCGCCACAGGCGGGCGCCTGGACGCGCGGGAGCCTTCGACGGCCTAGGAGAGCGGGCAGGCAGAACGCGCGCGGGCGGGGCTCGGTGAGGCCACCCTACAGGAGAGAAAAGTGAGAGCCGAGGAAGAGGAGGAATTGACCGGTGGTCAAGGGGATTCTCAAGATGGGCCCGTCCTCGCCCCGGTCTTGGATCGGCAAGCCTTTCACGCAAGGATGGCCGTTTAGCACGTTCTTCCAAATCGTCGGGAAATCCGTCCCCTTCGTCCTCTCGGCATTGCAGACTCGGAGGAGATCCGTAACGACTTCGGTCATCATGGGATGCGAATTTACATGCGTCGACGGGAATGAATTTGATCGGGATCAATTCGGAAAAAAGGCGGGCCGACGAGGCTGGCGACGGGGAACCTAATGCCGCCCGCCGGCTTATGGCGAGATGAGCACACGCGGCATCAACTTCCTGGACCAGTGGCTAGCGGACAACGTTCCCGAGACCACGAAAGGGGAGGTCATATCCGTTGACGAACTGACCAACCGGCTGTTGAACGACGCTGCGAGCGTTGGCATTAGGCGGATTGAGATCGATGAAGACGTGGACAGCCTCTATCGCACGATCCTCGATGCCATCGTCCACTACGACGCTGGCTTGCCGGAGTGAAACCGCTTGCCGACGCTTTCGGCGGCCCGGCAACCTTGGCGGTTGGGGGAACCAAGTACGCGCCGGGCCTAGCCGGGAGGCAAATTACTACGGGACGTCAACCCGGCTGGGAAGAATATGCGCTCCGTTGGTCATCGGCGAACCATACGAACGAATGACGGCGCAACGAGGCCCTGGGTTTATTGGCCAAAAATCAACCTTACTTTTTAGCCCTTCTTTCATGTATGCGTGGTTTCTAATCTATCTCATGACCCTCAGTTGCTTTACCCGAATTCGGCTTAGAGCGAACGGCATCTGCCGGGATCAGAACGCAAACGTCGCCACCCTCTTCGCCCTGACCTTGCCGATCGTCGTCGGCGCCGCAGGCTTCGGGGTGGAGACCTCCTACTGGTACTACAACAGCCTGAGACTGCAGGCGACCGCCGATGCTGCTGCCTATGCCGGCGCGCTCGAACAGATCTCAGGTTCCGACAAGCCGACGATTGTCGCGGCCGCAACCCAGTCGGCCGCATCAAATGGGCTGGGCTCGGGCACGATCGTCGTCAATACGCCGCCAGCATCCGGGCCGAACACGGCGAATAAGGCGGTCGAGGTGATCGTCAATCAGAACCTCGACCGGATGTTCACCTCGCTCTTCACGCAGGGCAAGGTTCCCGAACAGGCGAGGGCGGTGGCCCTCATCACCAATGCCTCGAAGGCCTGCGTGCTCGCGCTCGATCCATCCGCTTCGAAGGCGGCGCTGTTTTCCGGCAACACCAGCGTGAAGCTCACCGGTTGCTCGGTGATGGCCAATTCGATCGCCTCGGACGCCCTTAAGCTCCAAGGCTCGGCGACCCTCAAGGCCGATTGTGTGATTTCGGCCGGCGGCGTCGATCTCAGCAATCCCGTCACCACCATCTGCCCGGCCCCAATCACCCAGGCGCTGCCCGCCGCCGATCCTTTTGCCGGCCTGCCCTCGCCGGCGGCCTCGAACCCCTGCCAAAACGATAACCAAGCGACGCTGAGCGCAGGCACCTATTGCAGCGGAATGACGCTGAAGGGCAATGTCACCCTCTCGCCCGGCGTCTATGTCGTTCAGGGCAATCTCAAGATAAACGCCAACGCGGCCATCATCGGCAGCGGTGTGACCATCTTCATGTCGGGCAGTTCGACGGTCAGCATAAATGGCAATGCCTCCGTGCAGCTCAGCGCGCCGGCCTCGGGCACCTATTCCGGTGTGCTGTTCTACGGCGACAGGACCGGCAACAGCGCATCCAGCACATTCAACGGCACAGCAGATTCGCTGCTGACCGGGGCCATCTACTTCCCAAAACAGCAAGTGAGTTATCTTGGCAACTTCTCGGGCATCAGCGGCTGCACCCAGGTCGTCGCCAATACGATTCAATGGTCGGGCAATTCGAACATCAATCAGGACTGCTCGAGCCTCGGAATGCGTAACATTCCGGCCACGCAGTCGGTCCGACTCGTCGAGTAAAGCGGCCAAGGCCCAAGGCGCTGGCCTGGGCAAGGGAGATCGCCGACAAGGTTCGGGTCGAGGAGATCACGCCGAAGCCGAAGAGGCGCCAGGCTTCAGCGTGGTTTCGGTCTGTTGCTCATGTAATCTAAGGCCACGACCGCGACGAACGCCAAAACGACGATGGCCGTTCCACCTACCCAAAAAACAGACATTTTGCCTTCCCCCGAGCGGGACCATCCTACGCCCAGAGAGGTAGAGCCGCAATCCGGCCAGGAGCCCGATTTGTCCCGTAATGGGTCAATCCGACTGGCACCGCAATTGCACTGGTAGAAGTACTGTCGGGCAAACCAACACCCGGCAAGTCCCCAATTTCATCAAACCTCCCTGGGGGCGACCCGCCGCTGCCGTGAATGGAGCGGCGGGTTCTGTTTTGGAAATCTATCACCGTGAGATGATCGAAAACGCTCCTAAGATTGTCTGCCATTCATGCAGGGTGCCCCTTAGCAGCGTCAGTGAGCCGCAAGGGTCCGACCTCTTATCTTGCCCCAATTGCCGGATTTCCGAAACATACGACAACGTCATGCTTGAACTTGGCCAGCGCACTGCGGACGCACTTTCGCGCGCGCTCTACCGACCGGTTCCCTCAAGGATCTATCGTTTCGCCCTCCTCTTTTCGGCAGGAGCACACCCCAAGTCCACCAGGTCGCCCCTGATGAGCCCGACTAGTGAGTGGCGAGGATCACCGTATGCGAATGCGGGTCAGGCGGAAGAAGGATGGTCCCTCTCGTGGCTAGCACGTGGGTCTTTAGGGCCGGCAAGCCAAGGACTTCAGTCTCAATTGCGTGATCTCTAATGTAATATAGACTTATCACCAGCGAGCTTTTTCTCGTGATGGCGGCCCGGTGGTCATGGGCGGAGTTGGGGTAAGATCACCGGGCCTCACCGGCGCGGGGTTGGGGCCCGCCGGCTGGCGAATTATACGCCCTTCTCGCTTAGTCGACCATGTCCCGCAGCGATTTCTTGCGGGTCGGCGGCCGGTATTTCTCCACCAGCCTAACCTTGTCGATGGCAACCGTCACCAGCGGCCCCAGGGCGATCGTCACGCTATCCTCGTCGATACGGGTGACCTCGCCAGTCAACTCTAGCTCCTGGCCGCGCTTGACCTTGGACGAGTCGCGGATCGAATGCGGGAAATCGTAGGACGGAATCGACACGCTAACGGTGTCTTCATCGACCCGCCGTCTTACGGTAGCTGTTACCGCCACCACGTCTCCGATGCCAATGCCCCGGACCATGTAGAGGATTCTGGGGTGAACGACGGCTTAGTCAAGAGATCGCTAATTTATGTAAAAGGCGCGGAACAAAGTTTCGCATCCCTCGTTGGAAATGCCGGCCGGATGTGCGCGTTCCCCCAAATTCCTTGTCCGGCCTGTGTCCAAAGGCCCGTTGCCCGTGACCCTGGCAGCGGGCTTTTTTTGCGTCACTCGGCTGTATCCTTCAGATAGCCTTTGTCACGCAGGTACGTGGTCAGGATCTTCTCGACCATCGACGACACAGAACGCATGTCGTCCTTTGGCGAGGCCAAAGGCAGAGGGCTTTTCATATCGGTTGGTCAAGTCTACACACCATCGGTCGGGCGAAAACGCTGGTGGGGCGCCATGAAGCCGATCGCGATTGCAATTCCGTTACTCTTCCTCGTGGTGCAGGCTCAGGCGCAAGAGCGCAGGGATATCGCCGGCCTGAGTTGCGCCGAAGTTCAGGCGCTACTGAAGCAGGACGGCACCACCGTCATTCGCTACCGCTCCATATTCAACCTCAGCCTGACGCGCTACGACCTCTATGTCAGCGGGCAGAAGCAATGCGGTCCTGGCGAGGTGGCTGCTGGCGCAGGCGTGCCGACGACCGACACAGATTATTGCCCGGTCCATAAATGCATTGCGAGCAATCTCTTCGTGGCAAGGTAGCGGCCAGGTCGAGAAGCTGAAATGCACCAAGTGTGCAGAAGATTCTGGAGCGCGAGGGGCATTAGTCAAGCGCTTGCTAATATTCGACTGGAGGCGCAAACTCGCTTGCCGTCGCTCATAGCTGGACCGCGCTCGGAAAGCTCTTAGATTGAACATTTGTTTGTCAACCGATGGGAGGACTTCGATGCACAGTTTGCGTGTTGTGATCCTCCTGGCTGGCATCGTGGTCACCTCGTCATTTGCGCAGGCAGCAGGCGACAGCATCGCCGGTCAGAAAGTCATAGTGAAATGCCAAGGGTGCCACGGCACGAATGGCCTCGGCAGAGCTCTACCCACTGGTGGCGAAGCGCCCAATCTCGCCGGGCAGAAGTACGACTATCTCGTCCACTCGCTGATGGCTTACAAGGCCGGAGAGCGCAAGAGTTATATGATGTCGTTGGTCACCAAGAGCCTGAGCGATGAAGACATCGCCAATGCTGCGGCTTACTATGCCGCGATCAAGATTAACGTCGAAGCTCCGCAGTGACAGCGCAAAATAGGACCGTCAAACCTTCCTCAGCCTCACCCCGGCGCCGCCGCCATTCTCGGCGATGAACTCGACGCCGGCCACTTCCAAGGTACGGCGCACCGCTGCCACGTTGTTGGTGAGCCCAACCGCCGAAAACTCGCTCGCTTCCATTCTTCGGAGAGTTGCAACCGATATTGACGCGGCTGCCGCCAACTCGCTTTGCGCGAGCCCAAGCAAAGCCCTCGCTGCCGAGATTTGTCTGCCTGTGATTTGAGTGCTTTCGCTCATTTTGCGCCAATCCGTTGACAATCGCTTGATTTGAGCGAAAACTATCACAGTCAACTAAACCGCTCAATGGAGCAAACCAAATGCCGAAACTCACGTTTCCGGCTGCCGGCGAAGCCATGCTACAGCCGAAGTGATAGCAATCATCGGAAGGTTTTCCGGCCACATCCTGCTTGTCCAGCGGAGGCCGTCATGACCTTCGCCGCAATAGCCATGCTGCTGGCCGCGGCAGCCTTACGCACGCGCTTTGGCCGCGGCAGCCTCGCCTACCTGCTTCTGAAGACGTCCAACGTCCTGTACGACGCTGGCGCCCGCGTAATCGACAACCTGGAGGCCGACCTCCATGGATGATCTCAATCTCACCAAGAAGGGCGAAGCCTACGTTGCGGCTAATTATTCCCAGCCGGAAGAATTGCTGCCACCACTCCTCGTCGATTGTCAAAGCCGGCGCTCGATCGCCGACTCCATCGAAAAGCTGATCGACATGCTCGACGCCATGTCGCCGGATCCTGACCTTGAAGACACGGGCGACGACGAGCCATCGCTCGGCTGGGGACATCGGGGCGGGCAGCCATTCCTGTCTGGCACCGCTCCCAACCCCGCGCCCGGCGACACTTGTGATCTGGAGCTCGACAACGCTGACGACGAGGACAACGGCGACTTGGAGGGGTACTGTCCGGGAGACTACGGCGAAACAGTCATGTGGCCTGACGACATGGAATCGCAGGAAGTGCTGGTGTCGCCATGATCACTGTTCTCAATCCCAAGTATCCCGGATCGGAAGCGGTCGACGAGGTCGATCATGCGCTAGACCTGATCCGCGTCGCGCGGCTCGCGATCAACGCCTTTGAGGCCGATCCGACGACCGTGTCGGAACAGGAAATGGCCTCGATCGGCTATGTCCTGATCTACGCGATGGACATTCTCAAGCCTGTCCGCGAAATGCTCAACCGCGGCGTCGCCGAGGAAACCGAGGCCATGTTGCACACGGCCGGCCGAGCCTAATCATTCCGCACACGAAACGATCGAGCCTGCTGCTTCACGGCGGCGGGTTTTCGCTTGCTACTTTATTTCGGGAGCAGCTTCCTATTCGCGGTCACGAGTTCGATGCCGCAATTTATGAAATCAGCGTCGTGTGAGACGAGTACATACCCTTTCGCCAGGCAATGCTCTCGCACGACTATATCGGTAAGATCCATCTCACCTTTGCCGGCTTCTTCGACAATCGATTGGTAGCTGCCGCGATCAACGGCCGCTGGCTCATACTCGCAGTCGTCAAGAAAATTTAAGCAGGTGTCCCGGACCGATTCCACCATCAACCGGAAATCGCGGTTGGCTGAGCGGCGGGATTTGAACTGCCTCATCTCCGGATCATCGTCGAACATCAGCTTGTAATTGGTTTTGCATGTGCGGTTAAAAAACTCGCCAATCACATAATCGTTGATCACGATTACGTTGTCCGACTTGCAAATTTCTCCGTAAAAATCGCTGTAACAAGCTGAGGTTGGGCGCGGGTCGTTGCCGTCTATTGCAATCCAGACGTTCGTGTCGAAAAAGACTTTCCTCTTCGAAAATTTGCAGCCGGCCCGAACATCATGAATCTTTTTCATCATCTATGCCCGTACTTGCCACGTATGCCTTGTTCACACGGTCACTATCTTTGAAAAATTCTTTTGCTCGCTCAACAACAAGTTGTAGGCGGGACAGATGCCATGGCTCAGTATTGATCGGCGGCGCCAGATGGCTTTTGATGACGGACTCCGAAAATTCGCCGTACAGTTGCCCAACGGCGGCATTTAGGAAAGCCGTCGTCATTCTGGTGATTCCCGAAAACGAGAGTTGCGCGCGGTCACCGCGCACGACTACGGACTGCAATATCGCATAGACTTTTTGACCGTCCGACGCCGAGACGCAGATGCCGCTGCCAACAATCGACGAAATAGGTATGTTCACGAGTGCCATTGCGATCACCAAATGTCTTCGGGCCTAGGCGCCCGTGCAAGATCGTATTTGTTCTTATCGGAAGTCGAAATCTCGAGAATGACAGACGTGCCGGGAAAACGCTTCCTTAAGACGGATTTTTCGACGACAGAGCCATTCTGGCACCAGTAGCCGCTCCCTGACACGATGGTCAGGCGCCCGCCGTTCTTTCCAACAAACTCGCAAAGCAATTTCAGGCCAAGCCCCCCAGGAATGTCACCCTGCCGAGTCGTGTTGTTCATCGTCATCGCCCAGTTGATAGCGTCGGCCGCATTTCCATAGGGAATTCCAGCATGCTTCAGCGAGCCATCGATGCCGCGCCCGCCATCCGAAATTGAAAAAGCGAGGCGGTGGTTTCGAGGATAAAATTGGCCAGCCGCGACGACGTGAATAGGCGACTGAGAGTGCAAAGCGCAGTTCGCGAACAATTCGTCGATTGCCTCGAAAAACTTGCTCTTGAGCGGAGCAGACATAGTCGGCATCTCATTTCGAGCGAGGTGTTTTCTGGAATACTCAGCGAACGTTATCTCCTCATCAAGGCGAAAAAGCGTGACGGGAATCGAGGTGTGGAATGAGTCGTCGGCATGCTGATTAAGTAGGCGATTCTTTCGAAGGGCCAAGTGCACTTCGGGCTTCAATCCAACGAGCCTAAATGAGTTGCTACGAGATTGCCCATGCGACAAAACCGTCCTCAACGGCGCGGCGAGGTGCGCGTCGAACCAATGGAGCTTTCCGCAGTCAATTGCGATCTGCTTGGCGGAGTGGGTGTCGATCTGCTCATGAAGCGCTGCCAGCGCCTCAAAGCCGCGTGATTCTGTCCTTAGCTGGTAAGACGAGAAGGTGACCAATACGGGAGGCGGGCCTTCGGCCATCTCTTATGCTACTCCCCGTTTCCCTCATTGCTTTGCGGCAACCCAACGGACGCGGCGAGAATCAAATTGCAAGGGGGCAATTCAACTGAGTTACCCAACCTGTTACCCTCAAACCAAAAACGACCAAATCTAACGCTAGGGACTTTGGGGTTAAGTCCTTGTTTTAAAATGGTCGGAGTGGCCGGATTCGAACCGACGACCCCTTGACCCCCAGTCAAGTGCGCTACCGGGCTGCGCTACACTCCGGACCGGTCGCGATGTATCGTGATAACCCGGCCCGGGTCAACCGAAATTCGGCGACTTTCGCGCCGATGCGATCGCGGGGTGCCGGCGAACCCCTAAGCTAATCTTGGCAGTCATCGACCCATTTGGCCGCTGGTGAGATCAACCACGCGCTGCGGGCCGAGCCGCACGGCGGCGTGGTGGCGTCGGTGGCGGATAGCCGCGGGTTTCCCGCTTCGCTCTGAGGGTGCTGTAATCTGGCCCTCCCCCTCCGAGAGGGTTGTCCACCATATTAATCATGACTAATATAAAGGTCGGGAGGACCAAGGTGGAGAGGTTCTTGGCAAGCCCGTTGGCCGCGATGCTGGTAGCGTCGGCAGGACAATGCTGGTCCGAGGACGGCCCGCCTTACAAGCGTATCTCCGAAGAAACTGTGAGAGTTGTCAGCACCCAGATGTATTCCGACATTCTGAGGCGAGCTTGCTTGCAAGGTCGACGGTATCCGAGAAGCCAAATTGAGAGCGGTTTCAAAAGGCACTTCCAGGAAATGAGACTCGTGTTGGTGGAGCAAGGGTACACCATCGTGCCCAATGTCACCGAGAACAACTCGTCTTGGTCTCTGTCGGAGATGGAATTTGATACCAAACGGCGCCTTGGTCTCCCACCCCAATTTGGCTGTCTTGGTGCATACTGGCTCAACGAAAATCGGGGCTGGTGACATCTCCTCGCGCGGGAATTTGCCGGCGCGTCGAGGCCGAACCGATAGCGAGTCGAACGGAACCCACCAGCGCGCGTTTTCTGCCGCCCACTGTCCTGCAGCGCCGAAGCAGCTGCGTCGTTGGCTTCGCCAAGATCGTCCTTCAGACGGTTAAGCGGATCGGGGTTGGTTGTCCGTTCAGCTGCCGGCGCGCTTCGTCAGCGGTAACAGCTCTGCTGAACAGGAAACCCAGACCCTGCTGACAGCCCTCGTTCACGAGCATTGTTTGCTGCTGTTCGTTCTGAACACCTTCGGCGGCGACCGTCAGCCCCAGGCCAGAGCCGAGCCCGACCAGCGCGCGAACGATCGCCGCGCTCTCGGGATTCTCAGCCATCAACTGCACAAAGCTCCGATCGATCTTGATGGTGTCCAACTTGAAATTGCGCAAATGATAAAGGCTCGAATATCCCGTTCCGAAATTGTTGAGCGCGATTTTCACTCCGGTTTCGTGGATAGCGCCGAGAACGCGCTTGGCGGCTTCGAGGTCGGCAACCAAGGCGCTTTCGGTAATCTCCAATTCTAGACGGGATGCCGGCAGTCCGCTCTCCCCGAGAATGGCTACAATGCGCAGTCCAAATGTGTCGTCCTTGAGAAGCGCCGGAGGGATACCAAGGGACAGCGTGACATTCCCTCCCCAGCCGGGTGCATCCCGACAGGCGGTGCGCAGAAGGTCGTCCACAAGCGCCTGAACAAGACCCGTGGTCTCTGCGATGGCGACGAGGCGCGCCGTGTCCAACTCCCCACATTGGTCATGCATCCATCGCGCCGTGGCTTCGAAGCTGATGATCGCCCCACTCTTCAGGTCGATCCGCGGTTGGTAGACGACTTCCAGTTTGTTCGTATCGATCGCCGCACGAAGATCGCGCTCCAGGACGTCGCGCTCCCGGATACGGTGGTCCATCTCCTCCTCGAAGAAGCGGAGTGCGCTTCGACCGAGTGCCTTGGCGCGATAGAGCGCGACATCCGCTTTGCGCAGGAGCGTTTCAGCGTCCGTCCCATCGGTGGGTGCCAGCGCGATACCGATCCCGGCGCCGATCGCATGCTCACCCGCACCCGTGTGCACGGGATTTTTCAAGGCTTCGATTATCCTCAGAGCCAAGGTTGCGGCGGCCTCGGCACCAGCCAGATGGCGAGCCAGGATCGCGAACTCGTCACCGCCCAATCGCGCCACCATATCGTTGTCGCGAATTGCCCTGCGGAGGCGGATCGCTGTCTGGACCAGCGCCTCGTCACCGGTAGGATGATCATGAAGGTCGTTGATGCGCTTGAAACCGTTGAGATCGAGCATGAACACCGCATGCACGGCGTCGGCACCAGGAGGAGCCGCGAGAGCCGCGTTCAGCGCAGCGTCGAACTGGCGCCGATTGGGCAGGCCAGTCAGGGTGTCCTCGAAAGCAAGGGCGCGGGCTTGTTCTTCGGCGATGCGCCGGCGGCCAATCTCACGCCTCTGTGCGCGAAGACGCGACCATCCAAACAAGGCAAAGCCCAGCGCGCAGACGGCGAATATCTCGTCAAGCTCAAAGGTCAGATTCCGCTCGGCAGCGGATTCGTTCGGAAAGGCGTCAAATTGCCATATGCCGAACCCGGCTGCGATCACGACAGCGGCTATCATGGCGATATCGGTCAGAGTGAAGCGATACCGGATGATCATCTCCTTAAGCCAGAGCGAAAAGCGGAAATTCATGGTTGAGCTCCAGCCCGATATTGGCCTGGTTGGCTGAATGATCGCTTAACATCTTCTGGACGCAGCGGTGCAGGGCATTGCCAGATCGTTATTGGCAGACATCGACCCATTCGGCGCTGGTGAGCTCGACCATGCGCTGCGGGCCGAGCCGCACGGCGGCGTTGGTGGCGCCGGCGGCGGGCACGACCTCGTCGAATTCGCGCAGCGATACGTCGCAATAGACTGGCAGCGGCGCCGGCAGGCCGAACGGGCAGACACCGCCGACCGGGTGGCTGGTTGCTTCGACAACCTCCGCGGCGTCGAGCATGCGCGGCTTGCCGCCGAACTGGTCCTTGAACTTGCGGTTGTCCAGCCTGGCGATGCCGCTGGTCACCACCAGCATGGTGCGCTCGCCGACGCGCAGGCAGATCGTCTTGGCGATTTGCGCCGGCAGCACGCCATGTGCCTCGGCCGCCAGCGCCACCGTCGCCGAGCTCGCTTGCGTCACGATGACATCGATGTCGGGTGCCCGAGCGGCGAAGAAGGCACGAACGGATTCCAGGCTCATCTCGAAAACCCATAGTTCAGGACTTGATGGACAGCGGATCGGATCGGCGCGCGTATAAACACGTGCGACATACAAATCGGCAAGCCCCGGGTTGCGGCAGGGCGGCTGCCGCACCGCAAAAACAAACCCGCCAAGGCTAGCCTTGGCGGGTTGTCGGGCATGCCTGTTGTTGAATTATGCCAGGGATCGACCTTGCGCGGCCGGCGTGTGCACAGCCGAAGCGATCAAAGCGTCCTGGGGAAGTCGAAGCGCGGACACAATACGACGCAGCTTCGACGGATCGGTCACCTTACCGCTCTCGATATCCTCAATCTCGTCGGCAGCCAGACCGCATGTCAGGGAAAGCTTTTCCACACTGTAGCCGCGGGTCTCCCGCATCGCTCTGAGGGTGCTGTAATCCGGCCCGATCTCATTGGCTACCGATTCGGAGAGGGCTTCGCGTTTTGCAGTGTTGGGCATTGGCAACTCCGTAAGCTGAAAGAGTTTGATCAAATGACGAAGTTGCCTGAGACGATCGGGAACATGCCCGCTCGCCGGCGATTTGCCAAGTACCAATCTGACCGTCACGCTATCGTGAAGCGGCGCCTTGCGCGGTTGGCTCGCGCACACGTCACGATCAAGTTGTTTTGACCGTCCAATCGCGCTTTGTCCGGCAGTTTCGCCGCGCCCGTTCGTTATTTCCGAGTTGCTGGCCTGAAAACCATCCGGTTCCAGCCAGCCGTTCCCGGAAGGATCTCTGCAATGAACTTGAAGACACTCATCGTCGTGCTCGGCACGATTTCCAGCCTTTCCGCTGCCGCCGCGGGCAGTGCTCAAGCGGCGGACACGCTGCGCGTGCGCGGCACTGTGGCCAGTTTCGAGCCATCGCTGCTCACCGTGAAAACCCGCCAGGGTGACACCTCCGCCATCAAGCTCAATGCCGGCTGGACGATATCAGGCGTCGCCAACGCATCCGTGAAGGACATCAAGCAAGGCGATTTCCTCGGCATCGCCTCCGTTTCGAAAGCCGATGGCGGCAGCGGCGCGCTGGAGGTGGTGGTCTTTCCGGCAGCCATGAAAGGCACCGGTGAGGGCGACCGCCCTTGGGACCTGCAGCCAAACAGCCGCATGACCAACGGCACCGTGGCCGACGTCACCGATATAGACGGCCGAGCCGTCACGCTGACCTATGACAATGGGCAGACGAAGAAGATTTCGATACCCGACACCACGCCTGTCGTGACCTTCGCGCCGGCCACGCCGACCGACCTCAAGCCAGGTGCGACGGTCGTCGTCACCGCTGAGCGCGAGGCTGACGGCACGCTGAGTTCCGGCCGCGTGGTGGTCGGAAACAATGGCGTGGCCCCGCCAATGTAGGCAAAACAGGCGGAAAAGCATGGCCTTTCGGCCTTGGCGATGATGATGGTGGAAGCCCGGCTTGCGTAGAAACAGTTCAGAAACACGATTCTACAATCGGGAAATATCGAGGAAAAAAATCAGGAGCGTAATCCCATTCGCGGCGATCGGGTCATCGATCCGATCGACATGCTGAAAAAGGAAAACGACCCATGAAGAAGTCCCTCCTCTCGGCCCTCGGGCTTGCGGTTGCGCTTGCTTTCACGGCGCCAGTGATCGGCGCGACGAATGCGGATGCTGCCCCGGCCTCGATGGCAAAGCATCATCATCGTCATCACCATCATCCCTACCATCCTGTCCATCACCGGCATCACTACCATCATCACCACCACATGAAGCCGATGGTGAAGAAGGCCTAAGCATACCAGACTGCCAACGAGAAGACCGGCCTTGGCTTCTTGTTCAAGGCCGGTCTTCTCGTTGCAAGGCGATACGATTTAACGCCGGCTGAACAGCAGGCTGGCAACGAGACCGACCACCACAAGGCCGACCGCGGCGGCCGCCGCCGGATGGTCGCGCGCCGATTTCTCGATGACCCTGCCCTGCTTGCGGATGGCCGGCATCGCATCCCGTAGACGCCCTGCGAGATCGGAATAGGCGTCGAGCGCGGCGTCGCGACCGTCTTCGTAATAGGCGCCGCCCCGCCGGGACACCGCTTTCTTCAGGTTGGCCAATTCCCTGGTGAGAGCCGCGACCTGCTTGTCGAGGTCGATGTCCGAGAGGGTCGAATACGATGCCATGACGTGTTTCCTTGCATTGCTGAAAGGAAACGTAACGCCCCACGCCAAGGCGGGTTCCGGATTTCGAGAGGCCGATATTGATCTGACCGCGGTCAGCGCACCTGATCGAGCAGGCGCTTGCATTCCAGGAGGTCGAACAGCGCTTCCTGCAGCAAGGCGCGATTGTCTCGCGAGAGCTTCGAGGCGTCAGGCTGAACCGGACCGTCCTCATCGCCTTTGCCCAGGCCGAAAAAGCGGCGGCTCGGCTTGACGCGTGGCTGGCCAACCAGCTCGTCATCCATGCCGCGCGGCTGGGCCGCAGGCGTCAGCGGCACTTGATCGGCCTGCCGTCGCTGCGAGATCGCCTCGACGGCGGCCATGTCGCCATTGCCGATGGCGACCAGGAAATGATTGCCGTTCTCGCGCAGCAGCTTCTGCACGCCCTTGATGGTGTAGCCCTGGTCGTAGAGCATATGGCGGATGCCCTTGATCAGTTCGACATCCTGCGGCCGGTAGTAACGGCGGCCGCCACCGCGCTTCATCGGCTTGATCTGGTTGAAACGCGTTTCCCAGAAGCGCAGCACATGCTGCGGCAGGTCGAGATCTTCGGCCACCTCGCTGATGGTACGAAAGGCGTCGGGGCTCTTGTCCATGGGCGAATCCTCACGCTGGACGATGATCCGGCTTACCTGCCGAATCGGGCTTTATTTCAGCGGTTTGTGAAACAATATTCAAGCCCGGCGTCACGGCCCGGCGCCAGTTTTCAACCGCGCAGATGATAGAGCCTACTTGCCGCCCTTGGCCTTGCCGCTTTGATGGGACCGCAAGATGCGGCTCTTCAGCACGTTCGACGACTTGAAGGTCATCACCCGGCGCGGCAGGATCGGCACCTCTTCGCCAGTCTTGGGATTGCGGCCGATGCGCTCGTTCTTGGAACGGACGTGGAATGTCGCGAAGGACGACAGCTTCACCGTCTCGCCACGCACGATCGCTTCGCAGATCTCGTCCAGCACCGCTTCGACAAGTTCGGCCGATTCAGTGCGCGATAAGCCGACCTTCCGGTAAACAGCCTCGGCAAGGTCGGCGCGCGTAAGTGTCTTTCCCCCCATGCGACCGTCCCATCAGCTCAAAACATTAAATTCGGCACAACAACGGCAGAGCCTAAGTAATTGATCCGGCAAGGTCAAGGACCGAAACCGGACCGTTCGGCACTTACCAGCGAACCAGAACAGCACCCCAGGTGAAGCCACCACCCATGGCCTCCAGAAGCACGAGATCGCCCTTCTTGATGCGGCCGTCGGCCACGGCCACCGACAACGCCAGCGGCACGGAAGCAGCCGAGGTGTTACCGTGCAAATCGACCGTCACCACCACCTTTTGCTCGGCTATCCCGAGCTTCTTGGCGGAAGCGTCAATAATTCGTTTATTGGCCTGGTGCGGCACGAACCAGTCGAGATCATCGGCCGATATGCCGGCTTGCGAGAATGTCGCCTCGATGACGTCGGTGATCATCCCGACCGCGTGCTTGAAGACTTCGCGGCCCTCCATCCTGAGATGGCCGACCGTGCCCGTGGTCGACGGCCCGCCGTCGACAAAGAGCTTCTCCTTGTGGATACCGTCGGAACGCAGGCTGGCCGCGAGGACGCCACGATCGGCGATCGCGCCAGTCCCCTCGCCGGCCTCCAGGATCATGGCACCGGCGCCGTCGCCGAACAGCACGCAAGTCGAGCGATCGCTCCAGTCGAGGATGCGCGAGAATGTTTCCGAGCCGATCACCAGGACGCGCTTGGCCAGGCCGCCACGGATGTAGAGATCGGCGGTCGTCACCGCATAGACGAAGCCGGAGCAGACCGCCTGCATGTCGAAAGCAAAACCGTGATGCATTCCGAGCCGGTTCTGGATCTCGACGGCGGTCGCCGGAAAAGTGTTATTGGGCGTCGAGGTCGCCAGCACGATCACGTCGATGTCGGCGGGCGTCAGCCCGGCATCGGCGAGTGCGGAACGCGCCGCCGCTTCACCCAGCGAAGCCGTCGTCTCGTCATCACCGGCGATATGGCGCTGGCGGATGCCGGTGCGCTGGGCGATCCATTCGTCGGAGGTTTCCACCATGCCTTCGAAATCGGCATTCTTCATGATTCGGCGGGGCAGCGCGGCGCCCGTGCCGCGCACGACTGATCTGATCAAAGTTCTTTCCTATTCCTTTGCGTCGATAACGACGTCGGATTTCCTAGATGTCTGAGTATGCGGATTGCGCGCATGAAACAGGTCCAGATCCGCCTCGATGCGGTCGAGCAGATTGTTGCGAACCATATCGTAGGCCAGTTCGATCGCCGCGGCGAAACCATCCGAATCGGCTCCGCCGTGGCTCTTCACAACGATCCCGTTCAATCCCAGGAAAACGCCACCATTCGAGCGCCCGACATCCATCTTTTCACGCAATCGGTTGAAGGCACCCTTGGCGAAGACGTAGCCGATCCTGGCCATCAGGGTGCGGCTCATCGCGGCGCGCAGATAGCCCGCTATCTGGCGCGCCGTTCCTTCCGCCGTCTTCAAGGCGATATTGCCGGCAAAGCCCTCGGTCACCACAACGTCGACCGTGCCCTTGCCGATATCGTCGCCTTCGACAAAGCCATGATAATTCATCGAGGCCATGTTGGCCTCGCGCAGCATGCGCCCCGCTTCCTTGACTTCTTCCTGGCCCTTGATCTCCTCGACACCGACATTGAGCAGGCCAACCGTCGGTCGCGTGATGCCGAAGACCGAGCGCGCCATGCCGGTGCCGAGAATGGCGAAATCAATCAGCTGATGGGCGTCGGCACCAATAGTGGCGCCGACGTCGAGCACCACGCTTTCGCCACGCGTCGTCGGCCAAAGCGCTGCAATCGCCGGCCGTTCGATGGTGGCCATGGTGCGCAGGCAGAATTTCGACATCGCCATCAGGGCGCCGGTATTGCCGGCGGAGACACAGGCGTCCGCCGACGCTGCCTTGACAGCTTCGACAGCCTTCCACATCGACGACTTCCAGCGGCCGTGGCGCAGCGCCTGGCTAGGCTTGTCGTCCATCCTGACCGCGATCTCGCAGTGGAAGAATTCACTGATCTCGGCCAGCTTCGGGAATTTGGCCAGTTCAGGGCGCACCACCTCTTCACGTCCAAAGATGACGAAGCGGATGTCGGGACGGCGGGTCGCGACCGTCATGAGCGCCGGAATGACCACGGCTGGTCCGTGATCGCCGCCCATGGCATCGATGGAAATCCTGATCACGCGGTATTCATCTCACGGTTAGGCGGCAGATCGCTTTAGTGGTCGCGAAGGTTCGGCGAAAATAGCGGTTTTGGGCTGCCGCACAACCGACTTTTCCGTCGCGGGCGTGGTTTTCAGGATTTTCCCAGCAAGGATCGCAGTTTTTGCTGAAATTCATTCTCCGCCGGTTCGGTCTCGCCGCCGGCATCCAGAGACGCGCCCTGCTTGCGCGGATAAGGGTCGATCGCCAGTCCGAAGAACTGCTCGGCGAGCGCCCCGACATCGATGGTGTCGCCGGAAAATGTTTCGGGACCGTCCGGTCCGTCCGCGTCGAGCAGGATCTCGCCGCCGGCATCGAAACCCTGCCGTCCGAGCTTGGAGTCCTCGGGCAGCAACAGCGCTTCGACCGGCTCGTCGATATGCGCTTCGACAGGCTCGAGCGTGACGATGCAGGCCTGGGTGATGTCGGCTTCGACGCGACCGCTGACCTTCACGCCATTGCGCTTCCATGACGTCACCAGAAGCTCGGCGCGATAGGCTTCGACCGACAGCAGCCCGTGCTCCTCGGCCAGCGCCGCGCGCTGCGCCGCGTCGGCCTCGATCACCACCGGCAACCCCTTGTGCGGCAGACGGGCGATGTTTGCGCGAAACGATACCGGGCTTTGCGGGTCAATGTGTTTCATCGATCAACCTCCGTTGGCGACGGGAAACGCCACCGTGCCGGAGACAATCGATTCGGATGGCTGGGTGGCCAGCTGATCGCGGGCGGCGGTGACATAATTGGCCAGCAGCGACGCTTCCGGCCAGGCGCCGGCGTCGGGCCGGACATTGCGGGCAAGGGCCGCGGTGAGCCCGTCAAGGTCGTTTCTTTCCAGGGCATCATCGTAGGCGGCGGTTCGGCCATAGAACATCTTTGCCAGCTTTTTCATGCGTTTGGGCACGCCGACATCGCCGATGCCCAATTCCCGCAGCGAATGATCGACATCGAGGAAGAACTCGTCGATCAGCACCTGGGCAACCTCTTGCGCCACGCCGTTCTCGCCGCGCAAGCGGTGCTGGAACAGGAACATGTGCAGCGACACCATCTCGAAACGGCCAAGCGGCGTATCGGGCACATTCCAGTGGGAATAAAACACAGTCTGCCGCGCCGCCGCCACGATTTGTCCGTAAAGCGCCTCGGTGATAGCGCGGTTGGCATGGCGTTCGCGGCCAAAAAAGCGCTGGAACATTGGGGATGGTCTCCCGGGGACCGTTTGTTGAAGTGGCCTTGTTGCATCGGCCTGCAAGCTGGTTTACCGGTTTTGCGGCCCAGCGCAAGTTGCGGCCAGCTAATGGAGTTGTTGTTGCGCGCGCTGAATTTCAAGTCGACCTTCTCGTCCCGGCCCGCCGGTGCGATCTCGCTGCTGGTGATTGTTTCGGCTCTGTCCGCCTGCCACACCTCCAAGATGATCGGTGACCTCAGCCCGAGTGAAACCCTCACCCAGGGCTACGTCATCGACCAGCAGGCGATCGACCTGGTGCCGGTCGGCTCGAGCCGCGAGCAGGTGCTTTTGGCGCTCGGCACGCCATCGACGACGGCAACCTTCGACAACGAGGCGTTCTATTACATTTCGCAGACCCGCAAGCGCTACGTCGCCTTCGACAAGCCGCACCTCATTGACCAGCATGTGCTGGCGGTCTATTTCGGCCCCGACAGTCGCGTCACCCAGATCGCCAATTACGGCTTGAAGGACGGCAAGGTGTTCGACTTCATCTCGCGCACCACGCCGACGGGCGGCAAGGACCAGAACTTCCTCAGCCAGATCATCAACGGCGCCAGCAAGCTGGCCCCCGGCATCCCGGGCGGCGGCGGCACTCCCTAATCTCAGACCTGCCTTCCCCTCGAGGAGAGCAGCACCATCTCAGGCGACCAAAAACCCGTGGGAGCGATCCTGCGGGTTTTTGTTATGGACGATCGGTCAATGCAAGGCGACGGATGCTTTGCTGCAGGTCTCCTGCCGCCGAAACGTGAGCCGCGACCGCGAGGGCCCGGGCGAACAAAACCGCTGAAGAGTCGCCGTGTCATCGCCGCAACAAAAAACCCGCGGGGATCGCTCCCCGCGGGTTTTGTCTTGGGGCCAGTCGCTTAGCCGTGCGCGAGCACGGCCAGCAGCAGCAACGCGACGATGTTGGTGATCTTGATCGCCGGGTTGACGGCGGGACCGGCGGTGTCCTTGTAGGGATCGCCGACCGTGTCGCCGGTCACCGAAGCCTTGTGCGCCTCGGAACCCTTGAGATGCTTGACGCCGTCCTTGTCGACAAAGCCGTCTTCGAACGACTTCTTGGCGTTGTCCCAGGCGCCGCCGCCTGAGGTCATCGAGATGGCGACGAAGAGGCCGTTGACGATGACGCCGAGCAGCGAGGCGCCGAGGGCGGCAAAGGCTGACGCCTTCGAGCCCGAGATCAGCAGCACGCCGAAATAGACGACCAGCGGCGCCAGCACCGGCAGCAGCGACGGGATGATCATCTCGCGGATCGCCGCCTTGGTCAGCAGATCGACCGCGCGAGCGTAGTTAGGCTTCGAGGTACCGGCCATGATGCCCGGATCCTCGCGGAACTGCTTGCGCACCTCCTCGACGATGGCGCCGGCCGCACGGCCGACAGCCGTCATGGCGATGCCGCCGAACAGATACGGGATAAGGCCGCCGAAGATCAGGCCGGCAACGACGTAGGGATTGGAGAGATCGAAGGAGATCTCGCCCATGCCCTGGAAGTACGGATATTTGTCGCCATTGGCGGCAAAGAACTTCAGGTCGTTCGAGTAGGCGGCAAACAGCACCAGCGCGCCGAGACCGGCCGAACCGATGGCGTAGCCCTTGGTCACCGCCTTGGTGGTGTTGCCCACCGCGTCGAGAGCATCGGTGGAGTGGCGCACTTCCTTGGGCAGGCCGGCCATTTCGGCAATGCCGCCGGCATTGTCGGTGACCGGGCCGAAGGCGTCGAGCGCAACGATCATGCCGGCGAGGCCGAGCATCGTCGTGACCGCGATCGCCGTGCCGTAGAGGCCGGCGAGCTGATAGGTAGAGATGATGCCGGCGACGATGACGATCGCCGGCAGCGCCGTCGATTCCAGCGAGACCGCAAGGCCCTGGATGACGTTGGTGCCGTGACCGGTCACCGACGCCTGGGCGATGGAGTTGACCGGGCGCTTGTTGGTGCCGGTGTAGTATTCGGTGATCACCACGATCAAACCGGTCACCACGAGGCCGACCAGGCCGCAGATGAACAGGTTCTTGCCGGTGACGGCCATGCCGGCAACCACGCCGATCTCGCCCCAACCCAGGGTAACCGAGGTGGCGACGCCGAGGCCGACGATGGACAACAGGCCGGTGACGATCAGGCCCTTGTAGAGTGCGCCCATGATCGAGCCGTTGGAGCCCAGCTTGACGAAGAAGGTGCCGACGATCGAGGTCAGGATGCAGGCGCCGCAGATGGCGAGCGGATAGAGCATCGCCGCCCCCAGAACGGCGGTGCCGCCGAAGAAGATGGCGCCTAGGACCATGGTGGCGACGACGGTCACCGCATAGGTCTCGAACAGGTCGGCGGCCATGCCGGCGCAGTCGCCGACATTGTCGCCGACATTGTCGGCGATGGTGGCCGGGTTGCGCGGATCGTCTTCGGGAATACCGGCTTCGACCTTGCCGACCAGATCGCCGCCGACGTCGGCGCCCTTGGTGAAAATACCGCCGCCGAGACGGGCGAAGATCGAGATCAGCGAAGCGCCGAAGCCGAGCGAAACCAGCGAGTCGATGACGATGCGGTCATTGGGCTGAAGGCCCATGAAATGGGTGAGGATGAGGTAGTAGATCGACACGCCGAGCAGCGCCAGGCCAGCGACCAGCATGCCGGTGATGGCGCCCGACTTGAAAGCGATGTCGAGACCAGCGGCGAGGCTGTTGGAGGCCGCCTGCGCGGTGCGCACATTGGCCCGCACCGAAACGTGCATGCCGATGAAACCGGCGGCGCCCGACAGGACGGCGCCGATCAGGAAGCCAACCGCGGCGGTGATGGAAAGCAGCCACCAGGCGAGTATGAGCACGACGACGCCGACGAGGGCGATCGTGGTGTACTGGCGCGCCAGATAGGCCTGCGCGCCCTCGCGGATAGCCGCGGAGATTTCCTGCATGCGTGCATTGCCCTGATCGGCCGCGAGGACCGAACGTGTCGCCCAGATGGCGTAGAGGACAGAAAGCAGACCGCAGGCGATGACGGCGGAAATAATTGTCATTGCCGGATTTTCCTCGATTGATGGCCCAAAAGAACCCCTCCCTGGGCCGTTGAGACAAAGACGGACCCCGTGCACGGAATCCGCCTCTTCGCAGCGGTGTATGCGAAACAGGGCTGCGAACGTCAAGATATTGTTCGGTTTTTGCCCGGCTTTCGCCCAAAAGGCATAGGGCCACGAGACGGCGGCCATCGGCATTGTCCTATTAGATCGATTGAAATCGATCTAGACGTAGCGCGTGGCTACTCGACTTCGCGGCCCATGCGGCGGGCCGTGTAGCGTTCGACCGCCGAAAGACCGTCATAGATCAGCACGGCAAGGGCTGCCACGATCAGGCCGCCCTGCAGGATGAAGGCGAGGTTGTTGGACAACAGGCCAGCGATGATGACCTCGCCCAGCGTCTTGGCGGCGACGGTCGAGCCGATGGTGGCGGTGGCAAGGCTGATCACCACCGACAGCCTGATGCCGCCAAGGATGATCGGGGCGCTGAGCGGCAGTTCGACCTTGGTGAGCCTTTGCCAACCGGTCATGCCGGCACCGCGCGCCGCCTCCATGACATTGGCCGGCAATGTCGTCAGGCCGGTCAACGCATTCTCGAAGATCGGCAACAGGCCATAGAGAAACAGCGCGATCAGCGTTGGTTTTTCGCCGAAGCCAACCGCCGGCACGGCAAGCGCCAGCACCGCCACCGGCGGAAAGGTCTGGCCGATGTTGACCAGGCTGCGCGACAGCGGCAGGAACTCGGCGCCGGCCGGCCTCGTCACCAGGATGGCCAGTGCGACCGCGACGACGGTCGCAGCCACCGTGGCGATCAGCACGATGCGCAAATGCAGCAATGTCAGCGTCAGCAAGCTGCCCTGATTGTAGATCACCGGCGCATTGTTCTCGGTCAGCGGCTTCAGCAGCGGCTCGAACCACCCGGGACTGGTGACGAAGGCAACCAACAGCACCACCAAAGCCAGCCTGAGCAGCGATGGAAACCAGGCCTTCACGCCGGCCTCGCCGCGCGCTTGACCAGACCGTCGACGGTGACGCGGCCAAGTGGCTTGCCGTCGGCGCCCTTGACCGGCAGCGCCGGCCTGCCCGACCACAACAATTCGGCCAGCGCATCGCGCTGGCTGGCATCGCCCGGGATCGCCTCGCCTTCGGCGGAGCCGTTCTCGACGGCGTCGCGCACGCGGCCGAGCGACAAGAGCCGGAACGGCCTTTCGCTGGCGCCGACCAGGGTCTCGACGAAGTCACTGGCCGGATTTGCCAGGATCTCCGCGGGTTTGGCGTATTGCACAAGCTTGCCGGCATCCATGACGGCGATCTTGTCGCCCATATGGACGGCCTCTTCCATGTCGTGGGTGACGAGAATGATGGTGGTGCCGAAGCGCTTCTGGATCGCCAGCAGATCTTCCTGCGCCTTGTTGCGGATGATCGGATCGAGCGCGCCGAACGGTTCGTCCATCAACAGCACGTTGGGCTCGGCGGCGAGCGCGCGGGCAACGCCGACGCGCTGCTGCTGGCCGCCGGACAGTTCGTGCGGGTAGCGCGGCCCGAACGCTTCGGGATCGAGCTGGTAGAGCGTCATCAACTCGTCGACGCGGGCCTTGATGCGGGCCTTGTCCCAGCCGAGCAGCACCGGCACGGTGGCTATGTTCTGCGCCACCGTTCTATGTGGAAACAGGCCGTGGCCCTGGATGGCGTAGCCGATGCTGCGGCGCAGTTCGTAACCGGGCAGCGAGCTATTGTCCGCGCCATCGAACTTGATGACGCCAGCCGTCGGCTCGACCAGCCGGTTGATCATGCGCAATAGCGTCGTCTTACCGGAACCGGACGTGCCGACAATGACGCAAACCGTACGCGGCTCGATGACCATCGAGACGTCATCGACCACCGTTGTCGCATCGTAGCGCTTGGTAATGCCTTCGATCTCGATCATGCCGTTTCAACCCTGCGCTTGGTGGCGGTCATTTCGATCACCGCGTCGAGAATGATGGCAGCGGCGAACGCGAGTGCGACCGTCGGCACGGCGCCGAGCAGCACCAGATCCATCGCCGTCTGGCCAACACCCTGGAAAACGAACACGCCGAAACCACCGCCACCGATGAGCGCGGCAATGGTGGCGAGGCCGATGTTCTGGACCAGAACGATACGGATGCCGGTGAGGATCACCGGGAAGGCCAGCGGAAACTCGACGCCGAACAGGCGCTGCCTGTCGGTCATGCCCATGCCGCGCGCCGCGTCGTTGGCGGCGCGCGGCACGCCGGCGAGCCCGACCACGGTGTTGGCCACCACCGGCAACAGTGAATAGAGGAAAAGAGCGACGAAAGCCGGTGCCGTGCCGATGCCGCGAATGCCAAGCGCGGCAGCCCCCGGCACATGCGTCGCGACCCAGCCGAGTGGTGCGATCAGCAGGCCGAACAGTGCGATCGAGGGAATGGTCTGGATGATGTTGAGGACGTTGAGCACGCCGGCGCGCAGCCTTTCGACGCGATGGCACAGGATGCCGAGCGGCAGGCCAATGATCACGGCCGCAGCCAGGGAACCGAGCGCCAGCGTCACATGCTTGGAGCCTTCGGCCCAAAAACTGTCGGCGCGGTTGGCGTATTCCTTGAGGATCGACAGGCTATCCCAGCGTCCAGAAATCAACAGCAGGCCGATCGCCAAAGCCGCCACGACAAGCACGCCAATCCGTGCCAATGGCGACAGGTTCAGCCGTGTCAGCACGTCGGCCACAAGAAGCGTGAAGGCGAAGATCAGGATCCAGAAACCGGAGGCAGGCGACACTCTCGCAAAGGTGTCGCCGGCCGGCGTGAGAAATGTGCCGGCGACTCCGATCAGCAGCGCCAGCGCGGCAAGCACCACCACGCTGGCGGCAAGGCGCAGGACAAGCGGTGTCTTGAACAGCGCGATAAGTGCGGCGGCGACGATGATGGCGAGCAGCAGAGTGCCGGTCGCCGTCGGCAGCGCCTCGAGAATCGAGCGTGCTTGGCCGGGAACGATGCGGTTGGCGCGGAACGTGGCAAAAGGCGCGACGAACGCCGCGTATGCCACTATCGCGGCGATGACCACGCCGAGCTTGTCGAACCGGATCTGCACGCCCTCCCCCGTCAGTCGATCCGGCGCACCACGGATGCGGCGCGCCGGAATCGTCCTACTTCAGGAAGCCGTTCTTTTTCAGGAAGTCCTCGGCCACGCCCTTGACCGGCTCACCGCCGACCTGCACGCGACCGTTCAGCTCTTGCAGCGTCACCAGGTCGAGCTTGGCGAAGACCGGCTTCAGCAGCGTCTCGATCTCGGGATGTTCCTTGAGCACCTTTTCGCGGATGATCGGCGCCGGCTGGTAGACCGGCTGCACGCCCTTGTCGTCGTCGAGCACGACCAGGCCGGACGGTGCGATGCCGCCATCGGTGCCATAGACCATGGCGGCATTCGCCCCGCTGGTCTGATTGGCGGCGGCTGCGATGGTTGCCGCCGTGTCGCCGCCGGACAGCGTGATCAACTGGTCCGGCTTCAGCGTGAAGCCGTAAGCGGTCTGGAAGGCCGGAAGTGCGGCCGCCGAATTGACGAACTCGGCGGATGCCGCCAGCACAACCTGGCCGCCGCCCCCGACATACTTGCCGAAGTCGGTGAGCGTGGCGAGCTTGTTGGTCTCGGCGACATCCTTGCGCAGCGCGATCGCCCAGGTGTTGTTGGCCGGCGACGGCGACAGCCAAACGATCTTGTTGGCGTCGTAGTCGAGCTTCTTGGCCGTCTCATAGGCCTTGGCGGCATCCTTCCAGACCGGGTCGTCGGCTTTCTCGAAGAAGAAGGCGGCGTTGCCGGTGTATTCGGGATAGATGTCGATCTCGCCGGCGGTGATCGCCTTGCGGACCACCGGCGTGCCGCCGAGTTGGATACGGTCTGATGTCTTGATGTTGTTGGCGTTGAGAACGAGCTGGATGATGTTGCCGAGCACACCGCCCTCGGTGTCGATCTTCGAGGAGACTACCACCTGGGCACTGGCGGAAGCCGCCGTGATGCCGAGCGCCAATGCCGCGCTGGCCAAAACCTTGACTGAAAACATTGTGAAATCCCTTGCTGTGAACCGGAATGCGGCGGCCGCATATGAGCATGGCTTCAACGGCCAGTCGGGGCACACGGTTTCATAACATCTGGTACAGACGCAATAATTTTGTTCGAGCGCGGCAGATTCGACCCGCACCATGCTGACACGTCGTGTCAGGCATGCGGCGACCGGATCAGGCGTCGGCTTTGCGCAGACCCGTCAACTTGAGCGCGCCGAGGGCGACGAAGCACAGAACGGTGACAGGGAAGACCATCCAGTTCAGCATGGTCCAGCCCCAGGCGTTGTAAACCATGCCCGACATCAGCGACGCGCAAGCGACAGAGCCGAACAGGACGAAGTCGTGGAAGCCCTGCACCTTGCCCTTCTCCGACGGCCGGTAGCTGACCGCCACCATCGCCGTGGCGCCGATGAAGCTGAAATTCCAGCCAAGGCCGAGCAGGATCAGCGACGTCCAGAATTGCCACAGCGCCAAGCCCGACAGAGCGACAATGGCGCAGCCGATGAGCAGGATCAGCCCGATGGCGACGATCCGTTCGGCGCCGAAGCGATGGATCAGCGAGCCGGTGAAGAAGCTCGGCGCGAACATCGCCATGACGTGCCAGGAAATGCCGAGCGTCGCGTCGTCCTCCGACAGGCCGCAGCCGACCATCGCCAGCGGCGCGCCGGTCATGACGAAGCTCATCAGCGCATAGCTGCCGACGGCGCAGAACAGCGCCGCGACGAAGCGCGGGTGGGTAACGATTTCAACCAACGGCCTGGCATCGCCATCGGTGACCTCAACCTTGCCGGATACCTTCGCCGGCAAGCGCAGGAACGACAGGATGATGGCGCCGACCGCCGCCAGCGGCAGGATGGCGGCGAACGAACCGGCAAACATCACCGGCGCGAACGATTCACGGGTGAAGATGACGATTTGCGGCCCCAGCACAGCGGTGACAATGCCGCCGGCCAGCACGAAGGAGATGGCGCGCGCCTTGAATTGCGGCGGCGCATTGTCTGCGGCGGCAAAACGGAACTGCTGGACAAAGGCGCCGCCGACGCCGATCACCAGCAGGCCGAAGGCGAACAGCCAGAAACTGCCGTGGAAAAGCGCTGCTGTCGCAACCAGTCCGCCAAGCGCAGTGACGATCGTGCCGGTCATGAACCCGCCGCGCTGGCCCATGCCGCGGATGATGGCCGCTGCCGGCAGCGCGCCGAGCGCCACGCCGATGTTGAAGCCGGTGATCGGCGCCGTTGCCAGCGACTTGTCGGGACCGAGCAGGTATTGCCCAGCCAGCCCCCCCATGGAGATGGCGATTGGGGCCGCCGAACCGATGATCGCCTGCGATGCGGCAAGGATCAATGCGGTGCGCCGCGCATCCTTGCCTGCCTCGACGGCGATTGCCGTCATGATGCGTCCTTGCCGCGCCCCTCGCCACGCACCCGGCGAGACACACGGTCAAGCACAGCATTGACCAGCTTCGGCTCGTCTTCCTCGTAGAAAGCCTTGGCGATGTCGACATATTCGGAGACGATGACGGCGACGGGGACATCCTCGCGCTTCATCAGCTCGTAGACGCCGGCGCGCAGAATGGCGCGCAGCGTCGAATCGAGCCTCGACAGCGGCCAGTCCTCGGTCAGTGCCTGGCGGATGATCGGATCGACCGTCTTCTGGTTCTCGACGACACCGGCGAGGATAGCGCGAAACCATTGCGCGTCAGCCTCGCGGTAGAGCGCGCCGTCGACTTCCTTGCCAAGACGAAAGGCTTCGTATTCGGCGGTGATCTCGAAGACGCCGCTGCCGGCGACATCCATCTGATAGAGCGCCTGCACGGCGGCCAGCCGGGCAGCGCCGCGCTTGTTGGCCTGGCGCACCGGTGGTCGGTCGTTGTCTCCGGATTGCGTCACGCCGGTCAGGCTCCGAGCCGTTTCTTCACGGCGATCATGGACAGCGCGGCACGGGCCGCAAAGCCACCCTTGTCGCCTTCCGTGCGCCGGGCACGGGTCCAGGCCTGTTCGTCGTTTTCGGTGGTCAGGATGCCGTTGCCGATGCAGATCGATTCCTGCACGGACATATCCATCAGGGCGCGTGCGGATTCGTTGGCGACGATATCGAAATGATGCGTCTCACCGCGGATGACGGTGCCAAGCGCGACAAAGCCGTCATAATCGGTGCCCTCACCCTCGGCGGCATCGAGCGCGAAGGAGATCACGGCCGGAATTTCCAGCGCGCCCGGCACGGTGACGACATCGTACTTGGCGCCGGCTTCGTCGAGCGCACCCTTGGCGCCTTCGAGCAGCGCGTCCGCCAGATCATCATAGAAGCGAGCTTCGATGATCAGCAGCTTGAGTTTGTTGTTCCTTGGCATTTTGTATCACGTCTCCGGCGGAGCCGGTGACTTAGGCCGAAGCCCGTTTGATCGCAAGCAGAAGATGTTGCACGTGCCCAGTTTGCCGCTGAAGTCCGTCCGACTGTGACCGTCAAAGCCCCTCTTTCGCGGCCTCCACCAGCCGCGCCGCGTAGCGGGCCATGGAGTCGATCTCGAGATTGACGCGGTCGCCAACCCTGCGCTCGCCCCAGGTGGTCACGGTCAGCGAGTGGTGGATCAAAAGCACGTCGAAGCGCGTGCCTTCCACCTTGTTGACGGTGAGCGAGGTGCCGTCGAGCGCGACGGAGCCTTTCGGTGCAATGAACTTCGCCAAATCGCGCGGCGCTTCGAGGGTAAAACGTACCGCGTCCCCTTCATCCCTACGCTCGATGATCTCGGCCATGCCGTCGACATGGCCCGAAACGATGTGACCACCAAGTTCGTCGCCGATCTTCAGCGCTCGCTCGAGATTAATCCGCGTGCCCGATTTCCAATTCGTCGCCGTCGTCAGCCTGAGCGCCTCTTCCCAGGCCTCGACCTCAAACCAGCGTGCGTTCATGCCGCTGTCGGGCAACGCGGTGACCGTTAGGCAGACACCGCCGCAGGAGATCGAGGCGCCAATGGCGATGGTTTCGGGATCGTACGCGGTGTCGATGCGCAGCCCCACCCCTTCCCTCAGCGGCTTGACGGCCGCGACGCTGCCGACATCGGTGACAATTCCGGTAAACATCGGTGTTGATCCTAAATATCTCTGATCCACTCGGCGTAGCTATCTTCGCCGAAACGCATGTCGCGGAGTTTGCGAAATCCTGCCGGGATATGGTCGGCATCGATCGGCGATGCAATGCCGTCGGCGCCGATCGCTTCCGATCCCTGGAACAGCACGATGCGGTCGACCAGCCCCTCGGCCAGGAAAGCGCTGGCAACCTTGGCGCCGCCCTCGACCAGAACACTGGCCATGCCGAGCGCGGCCAGATCCTCGAGCAGTTCCGGCAGTGCGACGCCGCCCTCATGCGTTTCGGTGCCGATGAAGCGCACCCCGGCGCGCTCCAGCATGGTCCGCCGCTGCGGATCGGCCTCCAGGCAAGCGGCGACATAGAGCGGCACCCGGTCCACGCCCGATACCAGCTTTGAGGCCTCCGGCAACCTGATCTGCCGGTCGAGCACGATGCGGGCCGGCGACCGGTTCTCCAGCCCCGGCAAGCGCACCGTGAGAGCCGGGTCATCCTCAAGGGCGGTGCCGATGCCGACCAATATGCCGTCGGCCTCGGCCCGCATCAGATACACTTCGCGACGGGCGACATCGCCGGTGATCGACACTTGCCCGCCGCCTTGCCTGCCGATCTTGCCATCGCTGGAAAGCGCAAGCTTGAGAATCACTTCGGGGCGTTTCCTCAGCGACCTGATCAAATAGCCGGCCATCTGTTCGGCGGCTTCCGCCGCCAGGACCTTTTCGACCACCTCGACCCCGGCGGCGCGCAGGATCGCGTAGCCCTTGCCGGACACGCGCGGATCGGGATCGCTGGCGGCGCCGACGACGCGCGCGACACCGGCGCTGACCAGCGCATTGGCGCAGGGCGGCGTGCGGCCATGGTGGGCGCAAGGTTCCAGCGTGACATAGGCGGTGGCGCCGCGCGCCAGCGCGCCGGCCTCGGCCAGCGCCTCCGTCTCGGCATGCGGGCGGCCGCCGACAGCGGTGACGCCGGCGCCGACGATCATCGGGCCATCGCCGTCGTCGCGCACGATCAGCGTGCCGACGGAAGGATTCGTCGCGGTGCGCCCGGCATGCTTCCGCGAAAGGCGGAGCGCCGCCGCCATGAAACGGCGATCAAGGCCGGCCTGTCTGTTGCTTGCAGTCATGCTCAGCCGGCGTCCTCTTCGCCCTTGATTTCGTCCCCCTTGAGCTCGCCGAGCAATTCGTGGAAATCCTTGGCCTCGCGAAAATTGCGGTAAACCGAGGCGAAGCGGACATAGGCGACATCGTCGAGCGACTTCAGCGCGTCCATGACCAGCCGGCCGACCTCGCCGGAGGCCACTTCGGTCTCGCCGGAGCTTTCGAGCTGGCGCACGATGCCGGTCACCGCGCGGTCGATGCGTTCGGGATCGACATTGCGCTTGCGAACGGCGATCTCCACCGAACGCAGCAGCTTGTCGCGGTCGAATGGCACTTTGCGACCGGATTTCTTGACCACGACGAGGTCGCGCAATTGCACGCGCTCGAAGGTCGTGAAGCGGCCGCCGCAATCGGGGCAAACGCGCCGCCTGCGGATCGCGGCGCCATCCTCGGCGGGGCGCGAATCCTTCACCTGCGTATCTTCTGACTGGCAATAGGGACAGCGCATGGAGAAGCCTTTGGTTGGCGAATCTGGTGAAGCGAAAGGCTTAGAGGTTTTTGCAACGATGGCAAAGCAGCCCCTCGCCCCTCAGAGCCGCTCGCCCTGAGAGATAGCGAGCTGCAAGCAAGATTGCCAGCGCCGCCAAGCAGCCGGACAGCGATGCCGTCAGGGGGCGACGTCGGTGGTCGGAAACCCGCACGATGAGCCGAGGCTGCGATAGGCCTTGGTGAAGCCGTCCATGGCTATGCTTCCAACCGGCGCGTCGCCAAAGGAGACATCGAGCACCGATGCACGGCGCATGACGCGCAAGAGCGCCAAGCTGGTCTTGGCCTGATTGTCCACGGTCCAGCTGAGCCGGCCGCCCACGGCGGCGCCGGAATGGAGCTTGGCGGCGACGTGGCCTTTGTCATCGCCGAAGGTTGCCGCGACCGACTTGCCCGTTGGCAGCGCCGTGTTGCCGACCGCAATGGTCAGGGACGGGTAGGCGGCCGGCGGCAGCGCATCGCCGTTCGTGATGATGAGCGTTATGGTCCCGCTCTCGCCGCCGGCGCCGACAAAGGCGGTCGAGGCGGCGCAGGTCTTGCGCATATCCTCGCCGGTATCGACCTCGTCGACCAGGGTCGACCATCTGCCGAAGGTTTCAAGCTTGGGCGCCGCGGGGGCTGGTGCCGCGGGTGCAGCCTGGGCGGGTGCCGGTTGCACAGGCGCGGTTTGCGCCGAGGCGATGCCGGAGAGCGGCAAGACAATCGAAGCGGCCAGGACGCCGGCAATGACAAGGTCGGCGAGACGAACAATTCGCATCAACAAGGCTCCTGTCGCAGCCTTGCCGCGACGGCGCTTTTCCGTCGCGGCAAGGTGATGAGACCTCCTATCTCGTTAGCCGAGATAGGGATAGAGCGGGAAGCGGTCGGTCAGCGCCATAACCTTGGCCTTGACCGCCGCTTCGACAGCGGCATTGCCCTCGTCGGAATTGGCGACCTTAAGACCGTCCAGCACTTCGGCGATCAGCTTGCCGATTTCGCGGAACTCGGCCTGGCCGAAGCCGCGCGTTGTGCCGGCCGGGGTGCCGAGGCGCACGCCCGAGGTGACGAAAGGCTTTTCCGGGTCGAACGGAATGCCGTTCTTGTTGCAGGTGATGTTGGCGCGGCCGAGCGCTGCCTCGGCGCGCTTGCCGGTGGCGTTCTTGGGGCGCAGATCGACCAGCATCAGATGGTTGTCGGTGCCGCCGGAGACGATATCGAGGCCGGTTTCCTTGAGGCTGGAGGCGAGCGCCTTGGCGTTGGCGGCGACGCTCTCGGCATAGACCTTGAAGCTTGGCTTCAGGGCTTCGCCGAAGGCCACTGCCTTGGCGGCGATGACATGCATCAGCGGGCCACCCTGCAGGCCGGGGAACACCGCAGAATTCATCTTCTTGGCGATGTCCTCGTCATTGCACAGGATCATGCCGCCGCGCGGGCCGCGCAACGATTTGTGCGTGGTGGTGGTCACCACATGGGCATGCGGCAGCGGCGACGGATGCACGCCGCCCGCCACTAGGCCAGCGATGTGCGCCATGTCGACCATCAGGTAGGCGCCAACCGCGTCGGCAATCTCGCGAAAACGCTTCCAGTCCCAGACGCGCGAATAGGCGGTGCCGCCGGCCAGGATCAGCTTCGGCTTGGTCTCGTGGGCGGTCTTCTCGATAGCATCCATGTCGAGCAGATGATCGTCCTGGCGCACGCCATAGGACACGACCTTGAACCATTTGCCGCTCATGTTGACCGGCGAGCCGTGGGTCAGGTGGCCGCCCGAATTGAGGTCGAGGCCCATGAAGGTGTCGCCGGGCTGCAAGAGCGCCAGGAACACCGCCTGGTTCATCTGGCTGCCGGAATTTGGCTGGACGTTGGCGAAGTTGCAGCCGAACAGTTTTTTCGCTCGCTCGATGGCCAGCTCCTCGGCGACGTCGACGAACTGGCAGCCGCCATAGTAGCGCTTGCCTGGATAGCCTTCGGCGTATTTGTTGGTCATGATCGAGCCCTGCGCCTCCAACACGGCGCGCGAGACGATGTTTTCAGAGGCGATCAGCTCGATCTCGTGGCGCTGGCGACCGAGTTCGTTGCGGATGGCGCCGAAGATCTCCGGATCGGCATCCTCCAGCGTGGTTTCGAAGAAGGATTCGAATTTGTTCGAGGCTGCCGCTGCTGTTGCCATGGCCTGAAATCCTTGGGTTCGGGGGCAATTTTTGATTCATGCATGTCGCCCAAAACCGCTACACACTTTTGGGCGACATGCATTCGCCGCGCCATTAACACAGTTGTTTTCGCCCCGCCACGTTTACAGCGCGAAATTTGCTGGCCGGTTTGCGCCAGCGAGGCGACGAGCGTGCTATTTCCGCGCCTGTAGTCCCTTCAGCAAGGCCTCGGTAAGCGTGATCTCGGTGAACAGAGCCCGCGCCGCATGGTCGTTGATCTCGCCGCGGCGCAGCATGGTGCGGACGGCGCCGCGCTCGGCCTCGATGCCGGCGAGCCTGAGCTCGAGTTCCAGCCGGCCGGCTTCGCGCGCTTCGGCGCGCGCCTCGTCGGCTTCTTGGGAAGCGGCGATACGGCGCCGATAGGCTGCGACAATCGCATCGGCAGCGGCAAGCCGGGCGCCAGGTACTTCGCCTCCTTCTTCGGTATCGGTTGCGGCGAGCAACTCGATGCGGGCGATTGCCGCCTTGGCCGCACCGACACGCGCCAGGCGCTCCTCCGCGGCACCGGCATCCTTGCCGGGCTCGACCAGCCCCCTGGCGATCGTCGGCAAGGCGAGACTGGCGAAGACCAGCGAGCAGATGATGACACCGGCGGCGAGGAAGATGACCAGGTCGCGCGCCGGGAACGGCGACCCGTCCGGCATGGCGAGCGGCAGCGACAGGATGCCGGCCAGCGTGATCGCGCCGCGCACGCCGGCCACCGACCCGGCGAGCCGCACGCGCAGCCCGAACGGCTCAACCTTGCGCTTGCCCAGACGCGCCGCGATCCCAGCAGCGATATCGCCTATCCATATCCACAGGAAGCGCAGCGCGATCAGGCACAGCGTCAGCGTGATGACGGTCGCGACCGGCTGGATGATCGGGTGCATGCTCATGAGTTCCGGCGGCACATGACGGATGATGTCGGGAAGCTGCAGCCCGAGCACGATGAAGAGAGCACCGTTGAAAATGAAGGAAAGCGTCGTCCATAGCGACATCGTCTGAATGCGCGCCGAGACGCCGAGGAAACGAAACACGCCGGAGCCACCGGTGAGCAGGCCGGCGGTGACCGCCCCGAGGATGCCGGACGCTCCGATGTGCTCGGCGCCGAGGTAGGCGATGAACGGCAACAGGATCATCACCAGCACCTGCGCCTCGGCCGGCACGCCGCCGATGCGGTTGAGCAATTGCAGCACCTTGGCGGCGACGAACAACGCCGCCACGCCGATCAGGATGCCGGCGCCAACGGCATAGAGGAAACTCAGCGATGCGGCGGCCAAGGAAAAGCTGCCGGTCAGGGCCGCCGCGACGGCGAAGCGGAACATGACCAGCCCCGAAGCGTCGTTGAGCAGCGATTCGCCTTCCAGAATGTGCATCAGCCGCGCCGGAACCAGGTTCCTGTCGACGATCGAGGACACGGCCACCGCATCGGTCGGCGACAGCACCGCGGCGAGCGCGAAGGCGACGACCAGTGGGATGCTCGGCACCAGCCAGTGCAAGGCGTAGCCGAAGCCGACGATGGTGAAGAACACCAGCCCGATGGCGAGATCCAGGATCGGTCCACGCAGCGCGATCAATTCACGCTTCGGCGCGCCATAGGCATCGCCGAACAGCAGCGGCGGAATGAACACCAGCAGGAACAGTTCCGGATCGATCTCGACATGGATGCCGCGCACTGGCCAGGCGAGTGCGGCACCCGTGGCAATCTGCAGCACCGGTAACGGCACCCGCACCAGGCGCACCAACGCGCCGGAAACGGCGACGAAGACGAGCACAACCAGAATGAAGACGGCGACATCCATGGTCCGGTTCCAGACTTGTCCGCCGACCATGCGCAAAGCCGGCCGATCCGTCCAGCCGCCCTCCCGCGAAAAAGCGCCGGGAATCCCAAGCAACGAAAAGGCCGCCCTGATGGCGGCCTTTTCTAGTAGAAAATCAGTTGTTTAAAGCGAAGAGGTGATCTGCAGCTCGTTGGCGCCGTCGAGCGCGTAGACGTCGTCGCGGAACTGCACGACGCCCGGGCCAGTCGACCAGGCCGAGAGATAGAGGAAATGCACCGGCACCGGGTTGGTAACCTGGATCGGCGTGTTTTCGCCGGTCTTGATCGCCGCCTCGAAATGCTGACGGTCCCAGCCGGGCGTGTCGCGCAGGATCCAGGTGACGAGATCGCGCACATTCTGCACGCGCACGCAGCCCGAGGAATCGAAACGCATCATCTTGCCGAACAGGCTCTGCTGCGGCGTGTCGTGCATGTAGACGCCGTCCGGGCTCGGGAAATTGATCTTCACCGACGCCATGGCATTGCCCGCGCCGGGATCCTGGCGGAAGCGATACTTGGCGGCGTCGTCGGTCGACCAGTCGACATTGAGCGGGTCGACCTCGCTGCCGTCGGGAGCGAACAGCCGGATATGGCTGTCCTTCAAGTAGTTGGGATCCTTCCGCATCAGCGGAATGATGTCCTTGCGGACGATCGAGACTGGCGCGTTCCAGTAGGGATTGACGATGATCTCGTTGATTTTGGAATTGACGATCGGCGTCTGGCGATCGATCTTGCCGACGATCGCGGTGTGGCGAAGCACTACGCGGTCATTCTCGACGGCTTCGATCTGCGCCGCCGGAATGTCGACCAGCACGTAGCGGCTGCCAAGCGTGCCAGCCTTCTCCTTCAGCCGCTGCAGGTTGGTCTGCAGCTGGCCAAGCCGGATCTGCGCCGAAACGTTTATCGCCAAGTAGGTGTATTTGCCCATGGAGCCGTCGGCAGGCAGGCCGTGACGCAACTGGAAGCGCTTGACCGCCGAGTCGACATAGGAATCGAAGGCCGTCGAAATACCGGCACTTTGCGCCAGGTCGCCAGAGACCATCAGGCGCTTGCGCAACGGCACGACATCGGGGTCATCGACGCCGAGCTGCAATTTCTTGGTGGCGGGGACCTCTACCCAACCGCCCTGGCTGACGATGTTCTGATATTGCGCCACTGCCTGCTCGGTAAAGGCGACGGTCTGCGGGCTGAAGATCGGCAGCGTCGAGGCCACCTTGCCGCCCTCGCTGGCGCGGGCGTCGAATTGGTCATCCCAATTGCCGCGTGCCGAGGATTTCAGGATATCACCGATGACATCCTGCGCATTGGCGCCGCCGGCGACCATCGCGGCTGCGAGCGCGGAGGCTCCGGAAAGGAAAAAGCGGCGGCTGGTTCTCATGGACGTTCCAGACATTCTTGTAGCGTTCGATCTGCTGCATTCGGTTTTCAGGGCGATGTTGCCCACACTCTAAAGTTGGCAATCTTAACAATTAGCCAACCATGTCCGTATCGGTTCGGCCACAAACGCTTGAGCCGCGACACGGGTTCCGGGTGAACGCACGGCCTTCACCACAGCATCACCGGCATCCTCGGTTCCATTTGAATATGGCGGCAACGTGGCCTTGGCCCGCGATTTGCGTCGGGCGATGCAGCGAAATGAAAAGCCCGTGCTTTTTCGGCACCGATCCGCGGTTGCCGGCCGCGATATCGACCGGTTACCACGAGCCCTTGATGCTACACTGACAAGCCAGTCCAACGCGAGGAACGAGACCATGCCTGGTGTCCTTTCAGTCGTCGCGGCCTTCGCCTTGGCCGCAGGTCCGAACGGCGGCACCCCGACGCCGGAGGAAGCTGTTGCCTATTTCGTGCACGGCCTGGAACAGGGCGCGATCCCCAAATACGGGCAGCAGGCCGACGAACCAATGAAGCAAGTTTCCCGATCGCCGGCGATTTTCACCAGCACGGGCCCGAACGAGGTCGGCGACAGAACCGAAACGCTGAGGTTCATCGTCACCCGACTGGATGATTGCACCTACAGAGCCGAACAGCAGTTCGAAGAGGACGGTGCCATCTACTACCGCCTGACCTACGAACTGCGGCTTGGCGGCGTGACCGGCCTGTCGTTCGACAATCCGCCGGCGACCATCGCGCTGAAGGGGCTGGCGAAGACATGCACGACCGACACCGAGGGCAGTTGCGACCTGACGCGCGATCCCGAAACAATCGGTCCGTTCTTCGGCGAGCCCGGCCAGGCCGAACAGGCGCTTGCGTATTTCCACGAGAAATTCTGCCCGTTGCAGCCGTGATCCTATCCGGCTGACTATCTCACGATCTCATTGTGGATTTTCAACATTTGGGGCCGGACTTGACTGCGACCTCAATTCCGAACATCTCTGCAGCACCTCGCGCTGAGGATAGCGCAGGACCTTGTTGTCCTCCAGTTTGAGCAACAGTTCCCGTCTCTTGTCTGTGCTCTCACCATCGGTACACGACATATCCAGGATGACGACATCCAGGCGGTTGATCTTCTGAATTTTGTCCAACGTGCAGCCGACCTCCCACATCTCGACTGCCTTGTCGGTAAACGTCACTATCGAGTCATTGTTGTCGCATTGGGCGCTGCCTTCCGCAGCGAAAGAATCCTTCCACCACTCCTCGGCGAAAGCCGTTTGCGAGACCAGCAAAAGCGCGATGGCAACCCAGCAAATCTTCGAGCGTTTTCCCAGACCCATCATGCGCGCCCTCCGGGCCGTAACATTAGGCACTGCTACAACGAAAGCAAACCTGGCGGCATAGTGTCGACCGGTCGCCTGAGCTTCGGGACCAGGAAAAGAAAAGGGCCGATGCCTTTTGGCACCGGCCGTGACCAGAGGTCGACATTTCGGCCGCGCTTCTGTGGCGCGGGCCAGATCCGATGCCCGCTTACATCCGGTAGGCGATGGTGTCGTTCCAGAAGCGATCGAGCCGCTGCAACGCGCGGTTCATCTGCTTGAACTCGTCGGTGTTGATGCCGCCGACCTGCTCGATCGAGCCGACATGGCGCTCATAAAGGCCGGCGACGACGTCCGCCACCTCGTTGCCCTTCGGCGTCAGCGAGACGCGAACAGAGCGGCGGTCGATGCGCGAGCGCTGATGGTTTATGAAGCCGAGATCGACCAGCTTCTTCAGATTGTAGGAGACGTTCGAGCCGAGATAGTAGCCGCGCGAACGCAGTTCGCCCGCGGTCAGCTCCGAATTGCCGATGTTGAACAGCAGCAGCGCCTGGATGGCATTGATGTCGGAGCGACCGTTGCGGTCGAACTCGTCCTTGATCACATCAAGCAGGCGGCGGTGCAGCCGCTCTACAAGCTGCAGCGATTCCATGTACAGCGAGCGGATAGCCTCGCGGCGGTCGTCGGATACGTTGGCGGTCTTCGCCGCCGGACGCGAATTGATCATTGTCTTTGCCTCTCGTTTGTCGCCCTGGTGATTTTTTGTTTTTCACCTTGATCGCGACACTATCGAATACTCATAAAATTCGACTTAAACGCTAGGGCTAACAAGAGCTTACCGGTAAGAGGTTTCGAAAGAGGCTTAACGAACGGTCACGCAAGCAAGGATAATTAACCTAAAGATTTAGCCAACAATTGCGGGGCTGAATTGAGGCAGCCGCCAGGTCGCCAATGGGCTCAAGGGGTTAGTGCCGCACCGGTCGTTTCTGCAGCCAGATGATCACGCGAAAAGCGATATAAAGCAGCGCCACGACCGCATGCGAGACGACGATGAGCATGCGGTGGCCGAAAAGCTCGGGAAAACCGGCATACATGACAGTCTCGGTCACCGCGCAGATGAACCAGATCACCGGCCCCCAGGACGCCAGCATCCACAGGCCGGCGGCGGCGAAGGGGAAAAACACGGCGAGAACCACCGCCGCCACCTGCCAGTGCACCGGCATCAGGTCGAAGCGCCACAACGAGCCCGGATAGAAGCCGATCAGCTTGATCCAGTAGAGAATGCCGAACAGCAGGCAGTAGCCGGCGACGACGCGCTGGAACCAGGCGAATATCAGCTCCACGCCCGAGGGCTGGAGCACGGCGCGTCTGGAGGTCACCTCGCTCACAGGTGCAACTCCCGGTCGCCGAGCGAGGCGAAATAGGCGTCGACATCCGCCTCGCTGACCGCACCAAGGTCAGCGGGCCGCCATTGCGGCTTCGAGCCCTTGTCGATGATGGCGGCACGGATGCCTTCGTAGAAATCGTGGCCAGCCAGCATCCGGATGAGGATGCGGAACTCCATCTTCATGCAGGCGTCCATGGACATGGTCAGCCCGGCGCTGATCTGGCGCCAGGCGACGCGAAGGCTGGTCGGCGAACGCGTCCGGATCGTCGCCAGCGTCTTGGCCGCGAATTCGTCGGCGCCTGCCGCCCGTTCCAGGCTGTCGACGACGGCCTCGAGCGATGGTTGCGAAAAATGACGTACGATCGCCTCCAGCGTCGGCCTGTCGGTCTCACGTTTTGCCTGGACGAAGAAACCGCGCAGGACTGATTCCGGATCGCCGGTCAGCATCAGCCGGTCGAGGAAGCCACCCTGGTCCGCAGCCTTGATGGTGTGGGTGGCGAGCCCCGACCACAGCGCGTCGCCATAGCGGATGCGATTGCCGGTCAGCGCCAGATACATGCCGAAGGAGCCGCCGAGATCGGGCAGCAGATGGCTGGCGCCGACATCCGGGAAAAAACCGATGCCGACTTCCGGCATGGCGAACTGGGCATTTTCGGTCATCACCCGGTGCGAGCCGTGGAAGGAGATGCCGACACCGCCGCCCATGACGATGCCGTCGATCAGCGCGACGTAGGGTTTCTTGAAGCTGTGGATGCGGGCGTTGAGCCGGTATTCGTCGGCGAAGAACTCGACCGGCGGCTTTCCCGCCCGGCCGGCCTCGTAGATATGCAGGATGTCACCGCCCGCCGAAAATGCCCTGCCCTCGGCCTTGACGATGACGACATCGACGCCCTGGTCGGTCTCCCAGGCGCAAAGAGCAGCATTGAGCGCCCGGATCATGCGGTGCGTGACGGCATTGAGCGCTTGCGGCCGCGTCAACGTGACGACGCCGGCCCGGCCCAGATGTTCGAAGCGGATCTCGTCGCCTCCGCCAAAATCCATCGTGAAAGAATCCCTCCCCCGCGCCGGCGGGATTGAAGTGCTAAAGCGTGGCGCATGGGTGCGTCAATGCCAAGCCCAGTTCGGTGTCGGGTCAGTTTGCATTTCGAGAGAGGTCAGCGCCATCCTTTGCGTCGCGGCCAAATGGGTGCAACCATCCGTCGGTGAGGCTATTGGGAGGCTATTTGGCGATGCTGCGGGAGTTCGACCCGGACGATGTTCTAAGTCGCCCGCTGATGGCGAATTTGGCGACCGTCGGCGTGGACGGCGCGCCGCGCAACGCGCCAGTATGGTTCATCTGGGAAGACGGTGCGATCTGGCTTCTCGGATCATCGGATGGAAGCGCGGTAAAGCATCTTGAAAGAGACCCACGCTGCGCGGTGGAAATTGTTCACTTCGACAACAATGGCGGCATCTTGCTGCACCTCGGATTGCGCGGCACCGCCACCATCGAACAGATGTCGCCAGACCGCTTCAAACGGCTCCTTCACAAATATCTCGGTCCCGAAGCAAGCTGGAACGAGTGGTTCATCGACAACGTGGCGCAGATCGAACATCCCGATGGGCGCATGATCAGGCTTGCCCCAGTCAGCATTTTCACCAACAACGTATCGTTCTTCAGAACCGGCCCTGACCTTGCATGGCCGGCCCTATTTCGACGACGGGTCTAGAAGCGAACGGTGAGCCATGCCGCGGTATTTGCGCCTCGCCCTTTTTCTGGGTGGCCTGCTGGCCATCTGCGCCATCAATGGTCCGGCCAGGGCAACCGATGTCGAGGATCTCTATCAGTCGCAGACCATCGTCAACGGTAAGTATGAAAAGCACCGCGAGGTCGGCTTCAAGTTCTGCCTCGACGCGGTCCTGGTCCGGGTTTCCGGCGATCAGCGCCTGCCGGCGAAACCTGAGATGACGGCACTGCGCGACAAGGCCGGCAGCTTCGTCGCCAGCTTCAGCTACCGCGACCGCATGGAAGGCATTCCCAACCATGACGATCAGGGCACGTATGATCGGCCTCACAATCTCTATTGCCAGTACAAGCCGGAGGTGATCGACCCGGTGCTGGCCTCGCTCGGCAGCAAACCGTGGCTGACCGAGCGGCCACGGCTGGCGGCGTTTTTGGCGACCGAGCGCGCCATCAGGCATTTCGCGCTCGATGCCGCTGACGAGCGCGGCGTGCTGATGCGCGAGTCGTTTGGCAACGCCGCTGCGCCGCTCGCCATGCGGGTGACTTTTCCGACAGCAGTGCTGCTGTCGCAGGCGGGACTGGACGACAGGACGCTGCGCGACGCCGACATGGCAGTGCTGGACACCACCGCGAAGAAGGCCGGCGCCGATCAGGCGCTTTCCGGCACCCTGGTGTGGAGCGACAAGGAGTTCGGCTGGATTGCCGACTGGCGGCTGGCAATGGCCGGCAAGACCTATACCTGGCAGGTTCGCGGCGTTTCCTTCGACGAAGCTTTCCGCTTTGCCATGAGGGGCGCGGCGCAAATCCTGTCGGGCAATGGGCAACCGGAATAGGGCTCTGTCTGATCGCTGGCACAAACGTGTCGCATTGGTCAGCGGCAAGGGCTCGTGGTAAAAGCCGCCGAACGAGAGTTTTGGCGATGAACAAATTCACCCCGACGGCGATGAACAAATTCACACCGGCAAAGCCAGCCGGCGCGCGCAGCGTCGACGACATCACCGGCAGCCGCCGCTTGCGCCGCATGCGCAAGGCCGACTGGTCACGTCGCCTCGTCCAGGAGAACCGGCTTACGGTCGACGATTTGATCTGGCCGATCTTCGTCGTCGACGGCAGACAAGTGCGCGAGCCGATCGCCGCCATGCCGGGCGTCTTCCGCCTGTCGATCGATCTCGCCGTCAAGGAGGCCGAACGCGCGGCAAAGCTCGGCATTCCCGCGCTCGCCACCTTCCCCAATGTCGATATCTCACTGCGCGACCAGACCGGCTCGCACATTCTCGACCCCGACAACGTCATCAACCGCGCCACCCGGGCGATAAAGGACGCGGTGCCTGAGATCGGCATCATCACCGATGCCGCGCTCGATCCGTTCACCAGCCACGGCCATGACGGCATCCTGCGCGACGGCATCATCGTCAATGACGAGACGGTGGAACAGGTGTCCGCCGCGGCCGTCATCCAGGCGGCGGCCGGCGCCGACATCATCGCGCCGTCCGACATGATGGACGGCCGCATCGGCGCCATCCGCGATGCGCTCGATGCCAACGGTTTCCAGGAGGTGGCGATCATGTCCTATGCGACCAAGTTCGCCTCGGCCTTCTATGGTCCCTATCGCGAGGCGGTCGGCACCGCCGGCCTGCTCAAGGGCGACAAGAAGACCTATTACATCGACCACGCCAATTCCGACGAAGCGGTGCGCGAAGCCGAACAGGACATCGCCGAGGGCGCCGATATGCTGATGGTCAAGCCCGGCCTGCCCTATCTCGACATCATCCGGCGGCTGAAGGATGAATTCCAGATGCCGACCTTCGCCTACCAGGTGTCAGGCGAATATTCGATGATCAAGGCCGCCGGCGCCAATGGCTGGATCGATGGCGAAAAGGCGATGCTGGAATCCTTGCTCGCCTTCAAGCGTGCCGGGTGCGACGGCATTTTGACCTATTTCGCGCCCGAAGTGGCAACGATGCTGAAGGGATAGTTTTCTCTTCCCACCGATGGCCGGTCGCAGCAGGCAAGGCCGGCGACCTCCTCGATATCCATGAACAATTTCCGGCTTCCGGACGGGCGCCCGCGCGAGGGTCGTTGGACCAATCGCCGGGGTTTGCTGCATCCAAATAAACCGCTTGCATTTCGCAATCAGTTTGCTACTGCTAGCGCAACTGGTTATGGAGGAAGCTTTCATGTCCAAACTTCGCGTCAATGCTTTCACCCTGTCGCTCGACGGCTACGGCGCCGGGCCGGATCAGGATCTGCAAAATCCGCTCGGTGTCGGCGGGGAAGCTCTGCACAAATGGGCCTGGAGCACCCGCACCTTCCGCACGATGTTCGGCGAAGAGGGCGGCGCGACCGGCACTGACGAGGACTTTGCAGCGCGCAGCTTCGAGAATGTCGGTGCCTGGATCCTCGGCCGCAATATGTTCGGACCGATCCGGGGCGAATGGCCTGACGATAGCTGGAAGGGCTGGTGGGGTGATAACCCGCCCTACCATGTGCCGGTTTTCGTGCTGACACACCACAAGCGGGCATCCCTGCCCATGGAAGGCGGCACAACCTTCCATTTCGTCACAGACGGTATCCATTCGGCACTTGAACAAGCCAAAGCGGCGGCAGATGGCAGGGACGTGCGGGTTGGCGGCGGCGTCGCCACCATCCGGCAATATCTGCAGGAGAAACTGATCGACGAGATGCATCTGGCGATCTCGCCGCTGCTGCTCGGTGCCGGCGAGAACCTTTTTGCCGGCCTGAACATGCCCAAGCTTGGCTACCAATGCAGCGAACAAGTGGCGACAGCGCTCGCCACTCATGTGGTCATCAAGCGGGTTTAGGCCAGGCGCCACCTTCTCCCCCTGTGGGAGAAGGTGGCGTTGGCGTTCTCAATACTTCTCCGGCACGTAGAGTTCGCGAGGCAGCGTCTGGCGCTCGTATTCGGGATTGAAGACGCGCTCGGGCAGTGTGATCTCCTCGTGCGGCACCTCTTCATACGGCATCTGCTTGAGCAGATGGTCGATGCAGTTCAGCCGCGCCCGCTTCTTGTCGTTGCCCTCGACGATGAACCAGGGCGCTTCGGGAATGTTGGTGCGAGCGAAGGTCTCTTCCTTGGCCTTGGTGTACTGTTCCCAGCGCACGCGCGACTGCAGGTCCATCGGCGACAGCTTCCACTGCTTCATCGGATCATGGATGCGCATCAGGAAGCGCATTTGCTGCTCCTCGTCGGTGATCGAGAACCAGTATTTGACCACGGTGACCCCCGAGCGGACCAGCATGCGCTCGAACTCCGGCACGTCGCGGAAGAATTCTTCGACCTGATCGGGCTCGGCAAAACCCATCACCCGTTCAACACCGGAGCGGTTGTACCAGGAGCGGTCGAACAGCACGATTTCGCCGCCGGCCGGCAGATGCGGCACATAGCGCTGGAAATACCATTGCGACTTCTCGCGCTCGGTCGGTGCCGGAAGGGCGACGACGCGGCAGATCCGCGGATTGAGCCGCTGGGTGATGCGCTTGATGACGCCACCCTTGCCGGCGGAGTCGCGGCCCTCGAAGATCACCACCAGCTTCTTCTTGTGATAGGCGACCCAGGACTGCAGCTTGATCAGTTCGGACTGCAAGGTGATCAGGTCGCGAAAATACTGCATGCGATCGATCGATGGCGGATGCGAGTTCTTGTAGATCTTGGCGATCTCCATCGACAGCGCCGGCTCCGACATTTCGAGCTCATAGTCCTCGTCGAGCGTGTCGGCGAGCTCGGCTTCGAGCCAGTCCCTGGCAGGAGAATTCTGTTTTAGCTCGGTCATATCAGCTGCTCCGCTTGCAAGCCCCGTCAATCCACGTCCGGCGCCCCCCCCTGGCCTGCTTCCCGGAGTGGCAACACCTGAGCCGACTTCAATATAGGCCGGCAGTGACGGTTTTATTGCAGTGTGGGGGGAGACTGCCGCCACTACAATTCCGCGAGGCATGCTCGATCCATCGTCGTGGCATGGCGACAGACGGCTTGAATTGTCCTACAAATGTGGCGAGCCCGTTCGGGCACTGCCTTTCAACAACAAATCGCGAGGACTGACATGGAATACCGCACCCTCGGCCGTTCCGGCTTGAAAGTTTCGACCCTGACCATGGGCACCATGACCTTCGGCGGTGCCGGCGCATTTTCGGCTGTCGGCAAGACCGACCTCGACGAGGCGCGCCGGATGATCGACATCTGCATCGATGCCGGCATCAATGTCATCGACACTGCCAATGTCTATTCAAACGGCATTTCCGAAGAGATCATCGGCGAAGCGCTCGGCGGCAAGCGCAAGGGCGACGTGCTGATCGCCTCCAAGGCGCGTATGCGGATCGGCAAAGGCCCCAACGACGAAGGCCTGTCGCGCTATCACCTGATCCGCGAATGCGAGAAGAGCCTGAAGCGGTTGAAGACCGATGTCATCGACATCTACTTCCTGCACGAATGGGACGGTACGACACCGCTCGAGGAAACCATCGCCGCGCTCGACACGCTGGTTGCCCAGGGCAAGGTCCGCTATGTCGGCTGCTCCAACTATTCCGGCTGGCAGGTGATGAAGGCGCTGGGCATCAGCGACAGCCATCAACAGCCGCGCTTCGTCACCCAGCAGATCCACTACACGCTGGAAGCGCGCGAGGCGGAATATGAATTGCTGCCGATTTCGGTCGACCAGGGGCTGGGTGTGCTGGTCTGGAGCCCGCTTGCAGGCGGATTGCTGTCCGGCAAATACCGCCGCGACAGCCCGACCGCCCGCCAGCTCGCCGGCTGGTCGGAACCGCCGATCCGCGACGAGGACCGGCTCTGGCGGATCGTCGATGTCCTTGCCGAGATCGGCGCGCAGCGCGGCGTGTCGGCGGCCCAGGTGGCCCTGGCCTGGCTGCTCGGCCGGCCGGCGGTCAGTTCGCTGGTGATCGGAGGCAGGACCGAAACGCAGTTCCTGGACAACATCGCCGCGGCAAGCCTGGTGCTGACCGGCGAAGAGCGTGGCCGCCTCGATGCGGTCAGCCGGCCGCCTTTGCTCTATCCCTACTGGCATCAGCAACTGACGGCAAAGGACCGCTTCGGTGCCGCCGATCTGGTGATTGACCGCAGCGGCGTGTGACAACAGGAGGTTTCCGGGCGGAGCTCGGCGGACGAAGTCCGCACTTAACCCGTGATATAGCGCCTGCGGCGCGATATCGCGCACGACGTTTCGCGCGTAATAAAAAAACCCTTGCGGTCGTTCGCTGTATGGTGGCCATGGTTCACTTGATCAAACAAACGCGGGATCTTGATGCGTTGGCGCGCTGGCCCCCTACACCATTGTGCCGCGCATCTTGCAAGCCGGACCATCATTGACGCGAACGGCCGGGCACGATCGCTTCAGCTGTTGTGTTTGACGGCTAATGCTCCTAGGCAGGGTCAGAGCCGCAAGGCAGTGAAAAGGAGCCGATATGGCGCGACCACCAAACTACGATCAGGAACGCAAGGAACGCGACCGCCAGAAGGCGGCCAAGAAGGCTGAAAAGCTGGCGGCCAAGGTTGCCGCGCGCGAGCGTTCGAAGCCCGAAGACGAGACTGAAACCGAAACCGAAACGGCAAAGTGACGGCAAAAGGCCCGCGCATGCGGGCCGTGCCTCATTCCAGATTGTCGCCTTGGATCAGGCCGGGGCCTTGTCGCTGACAAAGACGTCCACTTCGCGCGCCGCCGCAATGAAGGCGCGCCTGGCGTTCATCGCCGGCTTGTCGCCGGCCAGCGCATCGTGACAGGCCTGCAGGGCCGCGCGATGCTTGGGGCTGCGTTTGCCGGGCCAGCTGTTGAGCAAGTAATCGGAAGCTTCACGAGCCGTACGCAAGAGCTGAGTGCTCCCCGCTGTGACTGACTTGACGGTCACGGGTGTTTCAAATCGGTTGTTTTCCATCGCCGCTCTTACGCCATCGGTGTCCGCGAAGCGAGGCCGAAAGTGGACGGCGCGCCCAGACGCCGCCTTTTGCGCAGCACATACCGACATGCCTTAAGCGGCGATGACAGCAAAACCCCTGGCGCGAAGACCGCGCCTGTCGTTGGCGAGCGACGTCACCAGGCGGTCGCGGCTACCGACGATGTGGGCCGAAAGCAGGCGCGCGGCCTGATCGGCGTCGCCGAGGCGTGCCGCTGCCAGAATTGCGCGATGTTCGGCCCAGGCGCGTGCAAGGGCCGCCTCGTCGCGAACCTCCAGCCAACGGGCCCGCGACAGGCGCGTCATGGCATCGCGGACCGCCCGGAACAGGAATTCGTTGCCTGATAAGCGCGCCAGTTCGATGTGAAAATCCATGCCAATACGATGCCATTCCTCGCGTGGCGTGTCGGTGTCGCAGGAATCGAGCATCGCCTCGATCACATCGACTGCGCTGCGGTCCGCCAGGGTACATGTCAGGCGAAGGGCTGCAACCTCGACCGCCTCCCGGTAGACGGCAATCTGCTCGAGCTCGGCCAGGTTGATCGGCGACACGGTCCAGCCACGGCCGTCCCTGCCGACCAAGCCCTCGGTCTCGAGCCGGAGCAGCGCGGCCCTGACCGGGGTTCGCGACGCGCCGAAGCGGCTTTCGATCCAGCGCTCGGTGAGTTTCTCGCCGGGACCGATCTCGAGGCCCAGGATCATCTGGCGAAGCTGTTTTTCGACGCTCTGCATCTGCGACATTGTCGTTCCCGTTTTCTGACCGTTGGATGGCGATCGGTTTCTGGCCGCGCTTCCCGGTCACGTTTGAGAGGGTCGCATTGACAGCACCCACGCTTGCGTCCATGACGGATACCATCTTGGTATCCCAAAACGGTATCCGCAGCAACCGCCAACACGGCATTGCTCGGACAGGACGCATGACATGCAGAACACGCCCCCGACGACCGACAGCACCTACAACATCCACTGGCGGCGTAATCTGTTCGTTTGCTTCGCCGGTTCGTTCTCGACACTTATCGCCATGACGCTGCTTTTGCCGTTCCTGCCGCTCTATATCGAGCAGCTCGGCGCTGAAGGCCACGCGGCCATCGTGCAATGGTCGGGGATCGCCTATGGCGCGACCTTCTTCGCGGCGGCACTCGTGGCGCCGCTGTGGGGACGTCTGGGCGACCGCTACGGCCGCAAGGTGATGTTGGTCCGCGCCAGCTTCGGCATGGCCATATGCATGTCGCTGACCGGCATGGTGCAGACCGTCTGGCAGCTGGTGCTGCTGCGGCTGCTGATCGGCTTTGCCGGCGGCTATTCCTCGGGATCGACCATCCTGGTCGCCATGCAGACGCCCAAGGAGCGCTCCGGCTGGGCATTGGGCCTGCTGTCGGCCGGTATCACCGGTGGGGCACTGGTCGGCCCGCTGGTTGGCGGCGCCCTGCCGCCGCTGATCGGCATCCGAGCCACCTTCCTGCTGTCCGGCGGCGTCATCTTCCTGGCATTCCTGGCGACCACGTTTCTGATCAAGGAGAACCCCCGGCCGAAAGCGACGGCCGCCGCATCGAAGGACAAGCCGAAAGGCGGCTGGGCGCAAATCCCCGACAAACGGCCTGTCATCGCCATGCTGGCGACCGGCATGCTGTTGAGTTTCGCCACCATGTCGATCGAGCCGATCATCACCGTCTATGTGCAGCAGTTGATCGAAGACCAGAGCCGTGTCACGCTGATATCTGGCGTCGTCATGTCGGCGGCGGCGCTTGGCGCCATCCTGTCGGCTTCACGCCTGGGGAAACTCGCCGACCGCATCGGCCATTGGAACGTCATCATCGGCGCGCTTGCCGTCTCGGCGCTGCTGCTGATCCCGCAGGCCTTCGTCACGCAGAGCTGGCAACTCATCGGCCTGCGCTTCCTGATGGGCCTGGCGCTGGGCGGGCTCCTGCCCTGCATCACCAGCGTCATCCGCCACAATGTTCCCGACGGCGTCGGCGGCAATGTGCTCGGTCTCTCGATCTCAGCCCAGTATGTCGGACAGGTCGCCGGCCCCTTGCTCGGCGGATTTGCCGGCGGCCATTTCGGCATGCGCTCGGTGTTTCTGGGCACATCGGTCTTGATGGCCGGCGGCGCGGTGTATAACTGGCTGGCACAATCGCGCCGCGAGCAGGACATGCTCGCCAATGCCGGCAAGCCCTGACCGAATTGGGTCGCATGCCTTGAACGTCACGGAGCCCCAGACATGAGCACGGCCGAGCAATCTTCCGTCAACAGCGGCCGGTTCCTCGTCCTGGCTGGCGGCCTCTGTGGCGCCGCCGGCGTGGCGCTGTCGGCCGCGGCGGCGCATCTGGGCGGTGCCTTTGTCGGCACTGCCGCATCCTTCTTGCTCATGCACGCGCCGGTCTTCCTCGCGACCGGATTGCTTGGCGCGAACCGGGCGCTGCGCATCGGCAGCCTGATCCTGCTGGTTGGGCTTTTGTTGTTCTGTGGCGATCTGCTGGCCCGCGACTTCCTCGGTTCGCGACTGTTCCCGCTGTCGGCGCCGATCGGCGGCACCTTGCTCATCGCCGGCTGGCTGGTGATCGCCGGCTCGGCGCTGGTGCGCGCGCGTTCCTGATCGGACTGCGCCAGCAGCCTTGGGTCGATGTCTCCGGGGGTCGATGTCTCCGGGCGCCCTGTCTGGGACCGGTCCCATTCGCGAAAACCTACGCAAGCATCGCAAACCTCGTCTGTGGAACAATCAATCCTGTCGGCGCTCAGGCTGATCGAGCACTTCGCGATTGTGCCGCCGCAGCTTGGCCAATAGACGCCTCTCCGGTCGCCTGGACGCCGGCGCGATGCCCCAGTAGTTGCGGTAGATGTCTTCGAACAGATAGCTCACGGGATGCATGATGCACTCCTTTCAATTTTGAATCGATCCAATCGGCGCGCACGTAAAGGCAGTCCGATCAGCTCCGTTTGCGCTCCAGGAGTGACCGCAGTTCGCGAACCCATGGGCTGTCCCTCTCGCGGCGCTTCTGCGTCGTGACTGTCGAGCCGATGCTCCAGTCGTTGCCGTAAATGTCCTGGAAGAGATAGTTGACGGGATGCATGACACATCTCCCTTTCCTGATATTGAATCGATCCAATCATATGAGCAAACGCCCTCTTGGATCGATTCAAAGATACACCTCGTCAGCTCACGGTTCAAGCAAAATTTGAACCGATCCAACGAAAGTGTTAGATAGGATGAATTCAGGAGACGAAGATGGCCCCATTGAACTCTGGAAAGACAAGACCGATCCGGCTGGCAGACATTGCCAAAGCGGCCGGCGTGTCGCACGGCACCGCGTCCAACGTGTTCGCCCGCCCGGAGATCGTGCGCGAGGAGGTCCGCGAACGGGTCAAGGCGGCAGCCGAGGCGATGGGATATGGCGGCCCCGATCCCAAAGGTCGGCTGCTGCGCGCCGGCAAGGTCAATGCCATCGGTGTCGCGACCGCGGAACCGTTGTCCTATTTCTTCAACGACCCTTTCGCCCGAGTAATGATGGCCAGTATCTCGCAGGCTTGCGACGCGACTGGTGCGGGGATATCGCTGGTCTCCGCCGCCAACAACGAACAGCTCGCATGGAACATCCAGAGCGCGCTGGTCGACGGCTTCATCGTCTTCTGCATTGAGGGCGGCTCAAGGCTGGTCGAACTGGCGCGCGAACGCAAACTCCCCTTTGTCGCGCTCGATCTCGATTCGGACGACGAAGAGGCGGTGGCGGCGATCGGTGTCGACAACGTCGCCGGCGCCAATCTCGCGGCGCGCCATCTGACCGAGCTCGGGCATCGTCGCTTTGCCGTGCTTGCCCTGCCCTGTGCCGACGCCGGATTCGGCCCGACCACGCAGGTGCAGGTGGAGAAGGCCCTGTATTCCGGGACGCGTGACCGCCTGCGCGGCTACTTCGCCGAACTCTCCCGCTTCGACATCGACGTCTCGAAGGTGCTTATCTACGAAACCGTCAATGACGAGGAGAGCGTCTGGGCCGGCCTCGATCATATTTTCGCCGGCGCCGAGACACCGACCGCCATCCTGGCCATGTCGGACAGGATCGCTTTGCATGCGCTGGACTGGCTGCGCCAGCACGACATCGCCGTTCCGGGCGACGTTTCGATCGTCGGCTTCGATGGTGTCCCGGAAGCAGCGGCTTCCAAGCCGCCGCTGACCACAATCGTCCAGCCGATTGCCGAGATGGGCCGCCTTGCCGTCAAGGCAATCCTCGAAAACGACGGCACATTCAGTCGGCAATCACTGCCGGTCGAGCTCGTGGTGCGGGCCTCATCCGGCCCCTCGCCCGCCTGACCACTCAACGCCCCATTCTTGTTGCCATCGACGACATGCCGAAGGACGCCTGGACCGGCAGTGCGGCATCGCGGACCGGTCTACTTTTGCCGGACCAGCCAAGGCTCGCAAGCCATTCGAGATAGTAGGCAACCGCAAACTGCATCGCGATGCCGGCGGCAATCAACAGGCTGTCATAGGCCAGCCCGCCCGGGTTGATCAGCTTCAGCACCTGCGCCGTCAAGGCGAGCACCGTACCGACAATGAAAACCGGCAGCGATCGTTTGCCCAATATGGCAAGCGGATGATCGCGCCCGGTGCGGAACAGGTTCGAGACGGCGGGGAATGCCACAATCAGGTAGCTGACCGCCAGGATATGCAGCAGCCTCGGCAGTGCCAGGAAGGTCTTGTCGAAGCCGGTCAGCACCGGAGGCAGGCCCAACCAGGAGATCTGCCCCCAGAGCGGACTATGCACCCACACCAGCGCCGTGGCGGTGTAGGTCAATGCCGCGCCAACCAGCCAGCGATTGACCGGGACGGTGCCACCGCGACGCACATGCAGCGTGCCCGCCAGGCCGATGTTGAACAGGAACTGCCACGACAGCGGGTTGAGAAACCAGAAGCCGGGTTCGGGATAGTTCGGCGGCGCGATCTGGTAGATCCCTGCGACCAGCCACAGTGCGCCGGATGCGATCAGCGCCGGCAATGGCCGGTAGCTGACGAAGAGCAGGAAGACCGGCGCCAGCAAGAGCAGCACTGCGTAGACCGGCAGGATGTTGTTGTAGCCGAGCTGGTGGCCGAGGGTCACGATGCCGACCAGCACTTGCGGCGTATTCTTGATCAACGGCTCGATGTTGATCATCGTCAGCAGCTCCGGTCGCCGGGCGAACACCGCCGCCGCGCAGAAGATCGCCATCACCACCATGGTGGTGACGATGTGGGCGGCATAGAGCACGCCAGCGCGGCGCCACATCTTCAACGTTACCAGCAGCCGGTTTCCAGGCTGGAATTTCTTGCCATAGGCAAGCGCGACCGAGATTCCGGAGATCAGGACGAAGACCTCAGCCGCGTCTGAAAAGCCGAAATTCTTGTAGGTCAGATACTCGAAGGCGGTACCCGGCACGTGGTCGACAAAAATGGTCAGCAAGGCGAGAGCGCGGAGCACATCGATGCGCGTGTCACGGTCCGGGACACGCGCATCGCGGTCCGCGATACGCGTGCCGCGATCGGGGGAAAGTTGGGTGGTCATCGACAAAAGGCCTCAAAGCTGGTTGTTCATGCCGGCAATGCGACCCCCGGCGCACCGCTTCGATTCCTCCCGCAGGAATATATCGGCGAAGAAACGGACAGTAATGCGCCCGGTTCAATCAACTTTCGCGGAGCTTGAAAATATTGCGTTTTGAAGCCGGCAAACTGACCGGAACCGTCATGAAATCAAAAGGATGAGGCCATGACCAATGAGACCTCACAAGATGGTGCGTTACGGCGTGATCTCGCCTTCTGCTACCGCATTTACAGGCCCGCGGATTCAACAGGCGAATGCTTCTTCCTGCTGCATGGGTCGGGCGTCGACGAGACGACATTGGTGCCGCTGGCACGAGAGATCGCGCCGCACGCCACGCTGATCGCAGTGCGCGGCCGCATCGTCCAGGAGGATGGTTTCCGCTGGTTCGCGCGCATCACGCCGACGCAATTCGAACAGCACAGCATCCGCACCGAAACCAACGCTTTTGCAGGCTTCGTCACCGATGTGGCCACACGCCACAATCTCGATCTCTCGCTGGCGATTTTTCTCGGCTATTCGAACGGCGCCAATCTGCTTTCGAGCCTGATGCTGCTGCATCCGGGCCTCGTCGAACGCGCCGCGCTGCTGCGGCCGATGCCGGTGCTCGACGACGTGCCGGCGACGGATCTTTCAAGCGTGCGGGTGCTGATCGTCGCCGGCGCCGCCGACCTTACCTATGCGCCCTTCGCACCGGCTCTGGTGACTTTGCTCAGCCAACATGGCGCCGTCATCGACGCCAGGATCGTTCCATCGGGTCATGAATTCGGCAGCGCCGACGCTGCAATCGCAAGGCAATGGTTGAAGGCGGTGACTGCAACTGCCGGCGAATAACTTGTCCACTGCGTCGATTGCCAACCAATCGTGCTGGTTTCAGTCCGAAACCAGCGGATTTCGCGCCCAACGTCTGACAAGCCTCTTCCCTTGTGCACAACACCGACATATCCCTGTCACATACAACCTATGGAGATACTGTTCACTGAGGGGAGGTCTGCATGGCCGACAAGAACAGCATCACTCTGCTCGACGACACATCAACATTGCCGGCAATCGTTGCCAGCCCGTCCGACATCGCCAGGATCGAAAGCACGATCGACGTCCGGGATCGCGCCGGCATTTCGGTCTATGGCGACCGCGCCCAGCAGGCCGTCAGCGACTATGCCGACAAGATCCTGGGCCAGTTGCGCAATCGCGATCTCGGCGACACCGGCAATCTCCTGACCGACATCATCATGAAGGCCAAGAACCTCGATCCCGCTTCGCTGAAGGACGAAGGGTTTCTCGGCAACCTGTTCTCCTCGTTCAAGGCGCGGCTCGAGCGCTTCAAGGAAAAGTATGAGGACGTCGCCGGCCAGATCGACCGCATCGGCCTCGAACTCGACCGCCACAAGGACACGCTGCGGCGCGACATCGCCGTACTCGACGACCTGCATGAGCAGACCAAGGATTCCATCCTCAAGCTCGACGCCTATGTGCAGGCGGGCAAGAAATTCGTCGAGGACTACCGTACGAATGAATTGCCCAAGCTGAAAGCCGCGGCGGATGCGGCCGGTGGCGATGTCGGCGGCACGCTGGAGGCACAGACCTACCAGGATGCGGTGCAGGCACTGGATCGACTGGAAAAGCGCGTCTTCTACTTGGTGCAGGCGCGCCAGCTCGGCATCCAGCAATTGCCGCAAATCCGGATCGTCCAGTCCGGCGACGAGACGCTGATCGAGAACCTGCAGGCGACCTCGGCGCTGACCGTGCCGGCCTGGAAGCAGAAAATGGTCATCCTGCTTGGGCTGACCAATCAGAAGTCGGCGCTGGAACTGCAAAAGACGGTGACCGATGCCACCAACGAAATGATCCGCCAAACCTCCAAGATGATGAAGGAGCAGGCGATCTCGATCGAGGAGCAGGCACAGCGCGGTATCGTCGACGTAGAAACGCTGGCGCAGGCCAACCGCGACCTCATCGACACGGTGCAAGGCGTGCTGAAGGTCCAGCAGGAGGGCCGCCAGAAACGGGCCGACGCCGAAAAGCAGATGGACCAGATGACGATCGATCTTAAGAAAGCGCTGACCCAGGCCTGATCGGAACCGCCATGCCGAAGACGCTGACGTCCGTTCTGCTGCTGGCCTTGGCGGTGCTGCTGGCGGCCTGCAACGCCAGCAACGTCAAGTTCTCGATCGTGTCGGGTTCGGAAAACACCGTGCTGCAGCCGATCGTCCAGGAGTTCTGCGACAAGCAGGGCGCCACCTGCACCTTCGCCTATGAGGGCTCGCTCGACATCGGCCTTGGCCTGCAGCGGACTGGCGGGCTCGACCAGGACGCGGTCTGGCCGGCCTCGAGCGTGTGGGTCGATCTGTTCGATTCCGGCCGCAAGGTGCGCAACCTGACTTCGATCGCGCAGATGCCGGTCATTCTGGGGGTGCGCAAATCCAAGGCCGCCGAACTCGGTTGGGTCGGCAGGGATGTGTTCATGAAGGACATCCTGGCCGCGGTGAAGGACGGCAAGCTGAAATTCCTGATGACCTCGGCGACGCAGTCCAATTCAGGCGCCAGCGCTTATCTGGCGATGCTGTCCAGCGCGCTCGGCGGCAAGGAAGTCATCGAGCCCGGCGATCTCGACAATCCGAACGTCCGCGAAACGGTGAGCGCGCTGCTGCAGGGCGTCGAGCGTTCGTCCGGCTCGTCGGGCTGGCTTGCCGATCTCTATGTCGACAGCGCCAGCAAGGGCACTGTCTACGATGCGATGTGGAACTATGAGGCGACGCTGAAGGAGACCAACGACAAACTGAAGCAGATGGGCAAGGAGCCGCTCTATGCCGTCTATCCGGCCGACGGCGTTGCGGTCGGCGATTCGCCGCTCGGCTTCATCGACCACGGGCGCGGCCCGGAGGTCGAAAAATTCTTCACCGACCTGCTCGCCTATCTGCAGTCCGACGCGGTGCGCAAGCGTATCGCCGACACCGGTCGGCGGCTGCCGCTTGGCGGCTCGGCGATCCAGGCCGCGGCCGAACCCGACTGGAATTTTGATCCGGGCAAACTGGTGACCTCGATCCGCATGCCCGAGCCGGCGGTGATCCGCAAGGCTCTCGATCTCTATCAGGAAGCCCTGCGCAAGCCGTCGCTGACGGCTTTGTGCTTCGACTTCTCCGGCTCGATGGAAGATCAGGGCGAGAAGCAGTTGCAGGCCGCGGCGCAGTTCCTGTTCACGCCGGAAAAGGCCAGTGAGGTGCTGGTGCAATGGACGCCGTCCGACCACATCTTCGTGCTGCCGTTCGACAGCGTCGTGCGCGCCAATTTCGAAGCGACCGGCGATGCGGCCGGGCAGGCCCAGCTGCTGGCTGCCGTTGCTGACCAGCATGCCGGCGGCGGCACCGACATGTATGCCTGTGCCCAACAGGCGCTGCAGCAGATCACGGCGACGGCCGATCTGTCGAAATATCTGCCGGCGATTGTCATCATGACCGATGGCCGCACCGACGGCAGCGCCGACCTGTTTTTGAGCCAATGGCGCAGCGCACCGGTGCGCGTGCCGGTGTTCGGCATCACCTTCGGCGACGCCGACAAGAGCCAGCTCGACAGCCTTGCCAAGGCGACTTCGGCGCGGGTATTCGATGGCAGCGGCGATCTGGCCGGCGCCTTCCGTGCCGCCCGCGGCTACAACTGAGATGCGTGGCTAGGATGCGCGGCTTCGGCAACGACTGGAACTGGATCGTGGCGGGCCTGGTCTCGGCGGCGCTGCTGGTCGGCTTGAGTTTCCTGACGCATTTTCCGTTCCTAGTGTCGGCGGTCATCGCCGCGCTGGTCTTTGCCGGGCTTGTGTTCGTGCTGGCGCCGCGCCAGCTCTTCGAAGGCCTCGACCTCAGCTCGCTCAGCGGCAGCCGGGTCGCGTTTGCGCGCGAGTTGCTCGCGCAAGCCCAGCCGGCGGCGGACCGGCTTGCCGCAGCCGCCCGCACCATTTCCGACAAGGACATGGCTGCCAAGGTGAAGAACCTGTCGGACATCGCCGCCGATGTGATCGCCAGGGTCGAAACCAAGCCTGAAAGCGCGCCCGCCGTGCGGCGGTTCCTCACCTACTATGTGCCGCAGGCGGCCGAAGTGTCGGAGGGCTACGCGGCGTTGGCGAACCGGCGCGTGCCAAGCCAGGCGCGACTGGCCAATGTCGGCGCGGTGATCACCAAGCTTCAGGACGCCTTCGTGCACTATGCCGACAGCCTCGCCGACAGTGAACTCGGCACGCTCGACGTTGATCTGCGACTCATTCAGGAGTCGCTGAAAGAGGATATCGGTCGCTGATGGCCATTTCGCGCCGCGCTTTCGGACTGGGTCTGCTGGGTGCCGCCGCCGCTGGCACCGGCGGCTATCTGACGCTCAAGGATCGCCCCGAATTCCGCGGCTATCTCGGCAACAAGGCGCATCTGTTCGGATTCATCGGAGGCGAGAAACAGGCGTTCCTGGCCGACCCGGATGTCGTCCATGCGCTCGGTGGCTACGGGCTGGAGCTCGACGCACGTGTCGCGGGTTCGGTCGAGATGGTACGCGAATCCGCGCTGTTGTCGCAGAAGCCGCAGTTCCTGTGGCCATCGTCGTCGATCATGGTCGACCTGGCGCGCAAAAGCGGCGTGGCGATCCGCAACGACCAGGTGGTGCTCAACTCGCCGATGGTCGTCTACACCTGGGGGCCGGTGGTCGATGGCCTGAAGAAGAGCGGACTGGTTACGACCGCCGCCAAAGGTGGCTACAACCAGCTCGACCTCAAGGCATTGCTCGATGCCATACTGGCCGGCAAGAACTGGTCGGATCTCGGCATTGACGAACTCTACGGCCGGTCGCGCATCGTCTCGACCGATCCCAACCGGTCAAACTCCGGCTTCATGTTCGCCGGGCTGGTGCTCAGCCTGATGAGCGGCGACGTGGCGACGCAGGAACTGCTGGCGCAGCATGGAGACGAGGCCAAGGCCATCTTCCGCAGCATGGGGCTGAAGTCGTCATCGTCGGGAAAGCTGTTCGACCAATACATCGCCGGTGGCCTCGGCGCCGAACCGATGGTGATTGGTTATGAAAACCAGCTGGTCGAATGGGCGCTCGCCGATCCGGCGCGCTGGCAAAGGGTACAGGCCGGCACGGGCGCCAAGCCTGAGATCCTCTACCCCAGACCGACCGTTTACTCGGCGCATCCGCTGATTGTCATCGATCCGACGGTCGACAGGCTGCTGGAGGCCCTGACCAGCCCGAAGCTGCAGGAGCTGGCCTGGTCGAAGCACGGTTTTCGCGGGCCGCTCGGCACCGTGACCGGCGGCGCCGATGCCGCGATCGCCGGCGTCCGGCCGGCGGAGATCGAGGCCGTGCTGCCGATGCCTTCGGCCGATGTGATGCTGGCGCTGCTTGCCCAGATGGAAGGGTAAAGCCTACCCTCGTCCCATCCGGTTCCAGGCATCCAGCCCGGCGATCTTGTAAGCTTCGGCGAGCGTCGGATAGTTGAAGGTGTTGTTGACGAAGAAGTCGACGGTGCCGCCGAGATTGATCACCGCCTGGCCAATGTGGATAAGCTCCGTGGCGCCCTCGCCGATGATATGCGCGCCGAGCAGCCGGCGCGTCTCGATCGAGAACAACAGCTTCAGGAAGCCGGTGTTGACGCCCATGATGTGGCCGCGCGAGGTTTCGCGGAAACGCGCCACGCCGACCTCATAGGCAGCGCCACTTTCACGCACCTGTTCCTCGGACTGGCCGACCGTCGAGATTTCCGGCACCGCATAGATGCCATAGGGAAAGGTTTCCGGTGGCGGCGGTAAGGGCACGCCGAAAGCATGACAGGCCGCCACCCTGCCCTGCTCCATTGAGGTCGAGGCCAGGCTCGGAAAGCCGATGACGTCGCCAGCGGCGTAGATGTTGGGCACGCTGGTCTGGAACGACTGGGGATCGACCTTGATCCGCCCCCTTGAGTCGGCGTCGATTCCGACGACATCCAACCCCAGGCTGCCGACATTGCCGGTGCGGCCGGCTGCGTAGAGCACCACCTCGGAGCGAATGGTGCGGCCATCGGTCAGTTCGACCTCGGCGGCGTCCGGCTTGGACCGGATCTCCTTCACGGCACTGCCGAGCCGGATCGTCATGCCGCGATCGCGCATCTGATGGATGAAATCGTCAACGATCTCGCGGTCGACGAAATCGAGGATGGAGTTGCGCGGCTCGACCAGCGTCACCGGCACGTCGAGCGCGGAAAAGATGGTCGCATATTCGACCCCGATGACGCCGGCGCCGATCACCGTCAGCGTTCGCGGCAAACGGTCGAGTTCCAGCATCTCGTCGCTGTCGAAGATGCGGGTCCTGTCGAAAGGCACGTCGCGCGGCCGGTGCGGCCTTGTGCCGACCGCGATCAGCGCATTGGCAAAACCAACCTCGCTATAGTCGCCGGTGTCGGTGGTCAGGCTGACCTTGTTGGGGCCAAGAAACTTCACGTCGGCGCGGGCGCTCTTGACAGTGTTGCGCATGAACTGGTGCTGCAGCACCTCGACCTCGTGGTCGAGCGTCTTGTGCAGGCGCTCGACCAGATCGCCGACCGAAATATCCTGCTTGACGCGGTAACCGCGCCCATAGAAGCCGCGCTCGCGCCAACCCGAGAGGTTGAGCACGGTTTCGCGCAGCGTTTTCGATGGAATGGTGCCGGTATGCACCGAGACGCCGCCAAGACGCCGGCCGCGGTCGACCACCAGCGCCGATTTACCGAGCTTGGCCGACTGCACCGCAGCGCGCCGGCCCGAGGGGCCGCTGCCGATGACCAGCATGTCGTAGTCCATATTGCCCCGTCCCTCTGCCCCTGAGCGCTTTGTTGCGCCGCAGCAAGCTAATGCCATCCGCGCCGCAAATTCAACCGATTCGGATTGCGTCTTGTGCCGCTCGCGTCTTGCGTGCCGCAAGAAGCTCGATCTTGATTCCGCTGCGCGCCTTCACCATTTCATTACCGAGCGGCCCGCACCCTATGTCGGGCCTTGTTACGAGGAAATGACATGAACGCGCGCGTTCTTGACGGCGAAATCATCCCCACCAGGCTCGACGATGTCCGGGCCTATGACGGCGTGCGCACGCGGCGCATCCTGGCCTTCGTGATCGACTACATCATCGTCGCGCTGCTCACCATTCCATTCGCCATACTGGTATTCTTCCTCGGCATCTTGACCCTCGGCCTTGGCTGGATGCTGTTTGGCGCCCTGGTGCCGGCCGTGGCCATCCTCTACATCTGGAACACGCTGGGCAGCGCCGCTCAGGCCACCACGGGCATGAAACTGATGGGCATCCGGCTCGACCGGCTCGATGGCAGGCCGATCGACGGTCTCACCGCCGTCGTCCATTCGGTGCTGTTCTGGGCCGGCAACGTCATCCTGTCGCCGCTGGTCCTTCTGGTGACCTTGTTTGCCGATCGCAAGCGCACGCTGCACGACCTTTTGCTCGGCACCGTGGTCAGCCGCACCGACCGCTGAAACGGCCCCCGCAAGACCAGTCACGGCCGATTGAGTGTAAATGTGAAGGCGTCTAGTCAACCACGCCCTCACAATCCTGTTGAATTTTTCGCCATCCGCGCCAAAGGTAGAGCGATTCGAAGGAGTGTTTCCAAGGCTCGATGACGCAGCATCCGACCCAGTCGCCGCAGTTCTTCCTGACCGCGCCGTCGCCGTGCCCGTATCTCGACGGCCAATTCGAGCGCAAGGTGTTTACGCATCTGGTCGGCGACAAGGCGGCGGAGATGAACGACCTGCTCACGCAAGGCGGCTTCCGGCGCTCGCAGAACATCGCCTACAGGCCAGCATGCGAGACCTGCCGCGCCTGTGTTTCGGTACGCATCCTCGCCCAGGAGTTTACCGCCAGCCGCAATATGAAGCGGGTCCTGCAGCACAATGCCGACCTCATCGGCCACATGCACAATGCCGAGCCCTCGACCGAACAATATTCGCTGTTTCGCAGCTACCTCGACGCCCGCCACCGCCGTGGCGGCATGTCCGACATGACGGTGCTCGACTATGCCATGATGGTCGAGGACACCCATGTCGACACCAAGGTGATCGAATACCGGCGGCGCGGGCCTGATACTTTCATCACCGGCAAGGGACAGGGCGAACTGATAGCGGTGGCGCTCACCGACAAGATGGCCGACGGCCTGTCGATGGTCTATTCCTATTTCAATCCCGATTTCGACGAGCGTTCGCTCGGCACGTTCATGATCCTCGATCACATCGCCCGCGCCCGGGCGATGGGCCTGCCCCATGTCTACCTCGGCTACTGGGTCAACGGCTCGCGCAAGATGAATTATAAGATGCGCTTCATGCCGCAGGAGCATCTCGGCCCGAAAGGCTGGGAGCGCTACACCAACGAAGCGGTTTCACGCTGAGTTTTCCCACGATCCACCCATAACTGGTTCAAGGCGGGGGATGCTGGTCTTTCAGCCGTTTGGCTGGAGAGTGCGCCATTGCGCCGGTCTACCTGCATTTCATTGCGAAAGTTGCTGCATGTCCTCCCACGATGACCACCAGAAGGGCCTTCTGATAACCGCCATCGGCGGCTTGGCGCTGACCGTCGACATTCCGCTGATCCGGCTCGCCGACGGCGGCGCCTGGACGATCCTGTTGCTGCGCACCGGCACCACCTTCCTCGCGGCCATGATCATCTGGTCGATCTGGCGCGCGCTCAGCCGGAACGCCCCGCAACTCATCCCCGGCTGGTCCGGCCTTGTCGTGGCGATTTGCTACGGGCTGACCTCGATCACTTTCATCACCGCCGTCTTTCACACCTCGACCGCCAACCTGGTGTTCATCCTGGCCTTCAACACCGTGTTCGCGGCGTTGCTGTCCTGGATATTCCTGAAAGAGAAGCCACGGCTGGTGACGATCGTGGCGATGCTGGTCATGATCCTCGGCGTGCTGGTCATCGTCGGCGGCTCGGTCGGCACCGGGCACTTGTTCGGCGATTTCATGGCGCTGTGCTCGGCTTTCTTCATCGCGGTCGCCATCACCATCTCGCGCGCCAGTGGCAAGGATATGGGATTCACGGCGCTGGTCGGCGTCCTTCTGCCGCTGGCGCTGGCGGCTTTCATGGTCACTGGCGAAGGGTTTCAGGTGAACGCGCCATGGTGGATCATCTTCAACGGCGCCGTCATCATGCCGATCTCGTTCTTCTGCCTAGCCAACGGTCCGAAATACATTTCAGGTCCCGAAGTGGCGATGTTCTACCTGCTCGAAACCGTGCTGGCGCCGGTCTGGGTGTGGATGATCTTTGCCGAGACACCGACCCGCAACAGCCTGATCGGCGGCGCGATCCTGATCGTCACGCTGATCGCGCATTCGCTGTGGCAGTTGCACGACGGACGCAAGCGCCGTGGCGACCTTGCGGTGCATCACCCGGCCTAACCGAGCCGGATCGCAGAATCAGGCGCTGGCTTTCTTCACCACGCTGTGTTCGGGCAGAACCTCGATCTGTGGGCCAGCTTCGATTTCAACCGGCGAACCCGACAGGATTTCGTCGGTCAGTTCCACCTCGCGCAGCCATTCGCGCCAGATCGCGACCAAAAGGGCCATCAGCACCGGGCCGATGAACAGGCCGAGAAATCCCATGGTCTTGACGCCGCCTATCAGGCCGAAAAAAGTCGGCAGGAAGGGTAGCTTTATCGGTCCGCCGACCAGCTTCGGGCGCAGCGTCTTGTCGACGATGAACAGCTCGACCGCACCCCAGATGAACAGGGCCAGCCCGGCCATCGGCGACCCGCTGGCGGCGAGGTAGATCGAGACCAGGGTGAAGGACAGCGGTGCGCCGCCGGGGATGAGCGCCATCACGCCGGTCAGGGCGCCGAGTGTCACCGGAGACGGCACGCCGGCCAGCCAGTAGGCAATGCCCAGCACCAGCCCTTCGCCGATGGCGATGACGGTCATGCCGGTCACGGTCGAAGAGATCGTCGCCGGCACGACGCGCGAGATCCGCTCCCATCGCGCCGGCAGAATGCGTTCGCCGAGGCGGTCGATCTGGCCGGCGAAATGTTCGCCGTCGCGATAGGCGAAGAACAGCGCGATCATCATGAACAGCAGCGTCAGGAGCAGGCCGAAGGCGCTGCCGCCGGCGGCAAGCACGCCGCGATAGATGCTGCCGATGTTGGCGCCGCTGACCAGCTGGATCAGTTCGCCAATGCCGCCAGGATGGCCAAAATTGGTCGTCCATTGTTCGTTCAGCCACTCGCCCACGACAGGCATGGTGGCGATCCACTGCGGCGTGACGGCCCCGTGCCGGTTGGTCTCTATCGCCCAGCCGACCCACTCGCGCACCTCGTTGATGGCGTAGGTACCGGCAAGCGCGATCGGCACCACCAGGAAGGCGAGGATGAACAGGATGGCAAAGGTCGCGGCGATGGTGCGGTTGCCGCCAACCGCGACAAGCAGGCGCCGGTAGAGCGGCCAGCTGGCAAAGGCGATGACCAGCGCCGCCAGCACCGGAAACAGGAAGCCGTGGAAGAAGTAGACACCGGCGGCGACGATCAGCACCAGCAGCCAGCGCGCCGCCGACAGCGGCGGAATGACGGCCGACCGCAGCGGCGTGGACAGGCCAAACAGGCGCTGCTGCCGTTCCGGTTTCTGGATTTTTGCTTCCTTCAAACGCCTGCCTCTCCCGGACACCTTTCCTGCTTATGCACTGATATAGTGCAGCAATCGTGACGATAGTCCAAATGGTGATGGTGAAGTTGTAAGGGTGAGATGCGGCTGCAGCCGGAGTGGGGGCGCCGCGTATGAAACGCCGACCGACCCCTCTGTCGCGTTCGGCGACATCTCCCCCTCGAGGGGGAGATTAGCAGCTATCCAAACTTCCCTGTCCTCGGAAAGCCCTTCGGCACCATGCGGCCGGCCGAGGCACGGGCGCCGATCCATTCGGCCAGCTCCTCGCGCGACCGGATAAAGGTGCGGTCGGCCGAATCCTGCCAGGACAGGCCGCTCTCCAGCGTGAACGGCTTGAGATCGAGAAGGCCGCCGTCCTTGTATTTCTGCAGGCGAACGCCCTTGCCGCGTCCCATCTCCGGGATGTCGGAGAGCGCGAACACCAGCATCTTGCGATTCTCGCCGACGATGGCGAGATGGTCGCCAGTGACCGGGATGCAGCGCTTGGCCTCGTCGGGCGCCTTGACGTTCATCACCTGCTTGCCCTTGCGGGTGTTGGCGACGACTTCCTCCTCCGGCACGATGAAGCCATTGGCGTCATACGAAGCCAGCAGAAGCTTGCGCTTCGGATCGTGGACGAAGGCGGTGACGATGTCCTGGTCATTGTCCATGTCGACGATGATGCGGATCGGCTCGCCATGGCCGCGGCCACCGGGCAGCCGGTCGGCGCCGATGGTGTAGAACTTGCCACCGGTGGTGAAGACCAGCACCTTGTCGGTGGTCTGGGCATGGAAGGCGAGCTTGAGGCTGTCACCCTCCTTGAAGGTCAGCGTGGAAAGATCGGCCAGATGCCCCTTCATCGCCCGCAACCAACCTTTTTCCGAGACGACCAGGGTGACCGGCTCGCGCTCGATCATGGCGTGCGCAATGTCGGTCAGGTCATGCTCGGGCGCATCGGCGAACTGGGTGCGGCGCTTGCCGAGCTCGGTCTCCGGGCCGAACTTGTCGCGGATGTTGGTGACTTCCCACTTGATCGTCGCCCATTGCTTTTCGTTTGAAGCAAGCAACGCCTCGATCTGCTTCTTCTCGGCGCTCAGACCGTCGAATTCCTTGCGGATCTCGAACTCTTCCAGCTTGCGCAGAGCGCGCAGCCGCATGTTGAGGATGGCTTCGGCCTGGGTGTCGGTGAGCGACCAGCGGGCCATCATCACCTGCTTGGGCTCATCCTCCTCGCGAATGATCCTGATCACCTCGTCGATGTTGAGATAGGCGATCAGGTAGCCGGCGAGAATCTCCAGCCGTCTTTCGATCTCGCCGAGGCGATGTTTCGAGCGACGGATCAAAACGTCGCGGCGGTGTTCGAGCCATTCCTGCAGCACGCCCTTCAGCGACAGGACGTTGGGCACCTTGCCGCGCGACAGGACGTTCATGTTGAGCGGGAAGCGGCTTTCGAGCTCGGTGAGCTTGAACAGCGATTCCATCAGGATGCCCGGGTCGACCGAGCGGCTCTTCGGCACCAGGACGACGCGGATGTCTTCCGCACTTTCGTCGCGGATATCCTCGAGCAGCGGCAGCTTGCGCGCCATCAGCAGCTCGGCGATCTTCTCGATCAGCCGCGCCTTCTGCACGCCGTACGGGATTTCGGTGACGACGATACTCCAGGTGCCCCTGCCCTGGTCCTCCTGGATCCATTTCGACCGGACACGGAAGCCGCCGCGCCCGGTTTCATAGGCTTCGAGGATGGAGGCGCGGCTGTCGACGATGATGCCGCCGGTCGGGAAATCCGGGCCCTGGACGAAGTCCATCAGCTTCGCCACCGGCGCATCCCGATGCTCGATCAGGTGGAGTGCCGCATCGCAAAGCTCGGCAGCGTTGTGAGGCGGGATCGATGTCGCCATGCCCACCGCAATGCCGGACGAGCCGTTGGCGAGCAGGTTCGGAAAGGCGCCGGGCAAAACCACCGGCTCCTCGTCCTCTTCATTGTAGGTCGGCCGGTAGTCGACGGCGTCTTCGGTGATGCCGGACAACAGCTCGGTCGCCACATCAGTCATGCGCGCTTCGGTGTAGCGCATGGCAGCGGCGTTATCGCCGTCGATGTTGCCGAAATTGCCCTGCCCGTCGACCAACGGGTAGCGCATCGAAAAATCCTGCGCCAGCCGCACCAGCGCGTCATAGATCGACTGGTCGCCATGCGGGTGGAACTTGCCCATCACCTCGCCGACGATGCGGGCGCATTTGGCAAAGCCCTGGTCGGGGTTCAGCCGCAGCAGACGCATGGCGTGCATGATGCGGCGATGGACCGGTTTCAGTCCGTCGCGCACGTCCGGCAGCGCCCGGTGCATGATGGTCGACAGCGCATAGGCCAGATAGCGCTCTTCCAGCGCCTTCTTCAGATCGACCGGTTCGACATGATCGCCACCGCCATTTTCAGGCGGCAAAAGCCTTTTTCCCATGGGCTGGACCTAGCCGAGCGGGTGATTCGCGGCAAGGGGCCGGCAGATGTACCTGGGCTTCTGCAACATGAAACCGCAGGCCAACGGATGTCGACCAACATCAGCCTGTTACATCAGGCCTCTATGGCCAAGCGTGATGATATCAGGCAACCGGCTCTTCATTACAAATTCACCGGTTTGCGCAAAGACGGTGGGATCGAGTTTGCCTTTCACCGTGATTTTCGACCATTGTGCCGGGACACGCCTTTTTCCCGTCCAGTTCGTCACGGAATGGTGATGGCGCAAAGAATTGAAAAATAATTTCAGGACACTCTCAGGGACCTTGCGATGACAATCAAACGCTCAACTCTCCAGAAGTTCGCCTTTTCGACCTTTTTGCTCACGCTGCCGCTGAACGCGGCCCTCGCCCAGGACGCAGCGGTCGCCGACCGGCTGAAGGCTGCACTTTCCGCCCAGGGCGTCGACATTTCCTGGACCGGCGTGACCGGCGACAACACCAGCATGGTGCTGCAGGGCGTTGCCATCAAGCCGGCGGCGGAAAAGGAAGCGCTTCCCATCGGCGACGTCAAGCTCGAGGGCGTCACCGAGGCAAATGGCGGCTATGATATCGCCACCGTTTCGACGTCGGCATTCGAACACTCGAAGGACGGCGTCACCCTTAACCTCAGCCCCTTCGTCATCCACGACATGTCGGTTCCGGCCGACGGCTCCACCGGTCCGCTGGGCTCGCTGATGATGTACAAGTCGGCCGAACTCTCAAACATGACCGTCAAGGTCGCCGACAAGACCGCGTTCTCGATGGACGGACTTGCCGTCGAGATCACGCCGCCGGCGGACGGCAAGGCGATGGAATTCACCGCCACCACGGAAAAGTTCAATGCCGACCTGACGCTGGTCGACGACCCCAAGTCCAAGGAAGTGATCAACGCGCTCGGCTACCAGAACATCGCGGGCAATCTCGAGATGGCCGGCACCTGGCAGCCCACGGACGGCAAGATGGAACTGTCGAAATACGACATTTCCGTCGAGAACGCCGGCACGCTCGGCATGACCTTCGACCTCGGCGGCTACACGATGGACTTCATCAAGTCGCTGCAGGAAATGCAGAAGAAGATGGCGGCACAGCCCGAAGGCGCCGACAATTCGGCGCAAGGCATGGCCATGCTCGGCCTGTTGCAGCAGCTTTCGTTCAACAGCGCCTCGATCCGTTTCGACGACGATTCGCTGACCAACAAGGTGCTGGAATATGTCGGCAAGCAGCAAGGCATGTCGGCCAAGGACATCGCCAACCAGGCCAAGGCGATCGTGCCATTCGGCATGGCGCAGCTCAACAATCCGGAACTGACGGCGCAGGTGACCGCCGCAGTCGGCAAGTATCTCGACGATCCAAAGAGCCTCGAAATCTCGGCCGAACCGCCGGCATCGGTGCCGTTCGCGCTGATCATGGCGGGCGCCATGTCCAACCCGCTCGAGCTGCCGAAGACGCTCGGCGTCGCCGTCAAGGCCAACGAAGACTGATCGAAGCGACCTCAATACGCGAAAAAGCCCGGCAGCGATGCCGGGCTTTTTTGTGGGATTAGCGAATCGAAAGAATCGCTTCGGGCGGTTCTTTAAAGTATCGCCCGAAGCGCGCGATCAGGCGTCCTTCTTGGGCGCGGCGACGCGCAGCGCCAGTTCGCGAAGCTGCTGCGGGCTTGCTTCCGAAGGCGCGTTCATCAACAAATCGTAGGCCTGCTGGTTCATCGGGAACATGGTGATCTCACGCAGGTTCTTCGCACCGACCAGCAGCATGACGACACGATCGACGCCGGCGGCCATGCCGCCATGCGGCGGCGCGCCGTACTGGAAGGCGCGGTAGAGGCCGCCGAAGCGCTCCTCGACCGTGGCACGATCCAGCCCGACCGTCTCGAACGCCTTGACCATGGTTTCAGGCAAGTGATTACGGATACCGCCAGAGGCGATTTCGAAGCCATTGCAGACCATGTCGTATTGGAACGCCTTGATACCGAGCAGATCCTCGCCATTCAGCGCATCGATGCCGCCCTGCGGCATCGAGAACGGGTTGTGGGCGAAGTCGATCTTCTTCTCTTCCTCGTTCCATTCGAAGAACGGGAAGTCGACGATCCAGCACAGTTCGAAACGATCTTGGTCGACAAGGTTCAGCTCCTCGCCGGCGCGGGTGCGTGCGGCACCTGCAAACGAGACGAACTTCTTCGGGTCGCCGGCGACAAAGAAGGCGGCGTCGCCGTCGGCAAGGCCGAGCTGTTGGCGGATCGCCTCGGTACGCTCCTCGCCGATGTTCTTGGCGAGCGGACCGGCGCCTTCGATCTTGTCGCCTTCCTTGCGCCAGAAGATGTAGCCCAGCCCGGGCTGGCCCTCGCCTTGCGCCCAGGAGTTCATGCGGTCGCAGAAGGCGCGGCTGCCGCCGGTCTTTGCCGGAATGCCCCACACCTCGGCCTTCGGGTCGTTGGCCAGGATGTTGGCGAACACCTTGAAGCCGGAATCGCGGAAGTGATCGGAGACAGCCTGCATCTCGATCGGGTTGCGCAGGTCCGGCTTGTCGGAACCGTATTTGCGCATGGCGACATCATAGGGGATGCGCTGGAATTTCTGCGTCACCGGCTTGCCGTTGGCGAACGTCTCGAAGACGCCGCGCAGAACCGGTTCCATGGTCGACAACACGTCGTCCTGCTCGACGAAGCTCATTTCGAGGTCGAGCTGGTAGAATTCGCCCGGCAGCCGGTCGGCGCGCGGGTCTTCGTCGCGGAAACACGGCGCGATCTGGAAGTAGCGGTCGAAGCCCGAGACCATGATCAGCTGTTTGTACTGCTGCGGCGCCTGCGGCAGTGCGTAGAAGGTGCCGGGATGGATGCGCGACGGCACCAGGAAGTCGCGCGCGCCTTCCGGCGACGAGGCGGTCAGGATCGGCGTCGAGAATTCGGTGAAGCCGACCTCGCCCATGCGCCTGCGCATTTCGGCGATGATTTTTGTCCGCGCGATGATGTTCTTGTGCAGAGTCTCACGGCGCAGGTCGAGGAAACGGTATTTCAGCCTTATATCCTCGGGATAGTCCGGTTCGCCGAACACCGGCAGCGGCAACTCCTTGGCCGCCGACAGCACCTCGATCTCGCGCGCGAAAATCTCGATCTCGCCGGTCGGCAGGTTGGCGTTCGTGGTCTCGGGCAAGCGCGCCTTGACCTCGCCATCGACGCGGATGACCCACTCGCCACGTACGGTCTCGGCAACCTTGAAGGCCGGCGAATCCGGATCGGCGACGATCTGGGTCAGGCCATAATTGTCGCGCAGGTCGATGAACAGCAGGCCGCCATGATCGCGCACGCGATGCACCCAGCCAGACAGGCGAACGGTCGAGCCGACGTCGCTCTTCCTCAACTGGGCACAGGTATGGCTGCGGTAACGGTGCATTGTCATTGGTAAGTCCGGGGTGCTGGGTTGCCGGCCGAAGCATCACAGCCCCGGCCTCAAAATTTGCGCGAAAAGCGCATGGGAGGCCGGATTTGTCAAGGCAAGCGGCGCGGGGCGCCGCCCGACAGGCACAGCGAACCCTTTGGCTATCCACCGCGCGACGGATTCAGGCGGCGTCGCCGCGGCAGGCCGCGTCGTAGTCGGCCAGCACCTGGCCGATCGCGGCGTGAAGGATAGTCTCGGGATCCCCGGCGGGGCCGAGTTCGGCCGGCACCATCGGCAGGAATTGCCGCATCAGCGTTTCGGGAATAGCGACGCCGTTGAGCACCTCGCGCAGGCGGCCGACGGCAACGCCGGCAGTGGGTTTGCTCCAGTAATAGCGGATGCGGTCGCTGTAGCTGTAGTGCCGCTGGAGGTACAGGCTCGCGTCGCTGCCGTGATAGTGACTGTGCCAATGGCCAGGTGACGCCAGCATCACCCGCTCCATCGTGCGGGCCAGCGACCTGTCACCATAGTCCGCGACCATTTCGGACGCGATCAGGTCAAGCCCGTAAAGTGCCTCGCGCAAGGCGAATGTCAGGCCCGGGCCGACCTTGAGGATGGGAAAGCCGTTGCCGACAAGTGCCGTCAGCGCCCCGCGACTCTGATAGTCGGTGGAATGCGCCTCGTAGACGAGCGACAGTTCCTCATCGAGCAGTCCGGTCAGCGCCTTCGACGCCTGTGGCCTGTAGGCGACGACGTTCTGGCTGCCGAATTCGACGCCCGGCTGCACGACCACAGCAATGACTCGGCCAAACGCTTCGGCCAGGCCTTCCCGGGCAAAGATCTCGCGATGCAAGTCGATCGTGCGGCGCGCCGCCGCCGCTTCGGTTGGCTTCAGGTCGCTGATCGTGTGATCGACGCCGCCAGGGGCCGGAACCTCGGTGCCGATGATGTAGACCGGCAATGCACCACCACGCGCGCGCGCCGCCTTTTCGGCCGCCTTGGCCAGCCGCGCCGCCCGAATGGCGATCGTCTCGTCATCCAGGGCAGCCGGCTCGCCGGCGCATCCCATCGACGCGTCGAGATGAATCTTGCTGAAGCCGGCCCAGACATAGGCGGTGACCATGGCCTCGGCCTTGCTCATCGCCTGTGCGGCCGGCTCCGCGCGCCACGGGTTCGGTCCAAGGTGGTCGCCACCGAAGATGATGCGCGAGGCCTCGAGACCTTCCCTGCTGGCGATCTCCTGCACGAAGGCGATGAACAGGTCCGGCGTCATCCCGGTGTAGCCGCCGAACTGGTTGACCTGGTTGCAGGTCGCCTCGATCAGCAATGTGGTTTCCTTGTCCTGTACGGCGCGCCTTATAGCCGTCTGGATCACCAGCGCATGGGCCGAACAGATCGAGGTGATGCCGTAAGGCGATCCGTTTCTGCGGGCGGCGGCGAGGCCTGCAAGGGGGTTGGCCATCATGTCGCCCTCTGTGTCCCGGCGATGAAACCGTCAAGCACATCGAAGCCGGTGACCCCTTCCATGGGTCCGCGCCGCGTGACGTTGCGGGCGCCGGCGGCATTGGCATAGAACAGCGCCTTGCCGGGCTCCATCCCCTGGCGCCGGCAGGTCAGGTAGGTCGCGCCGAAACAGTCGCCGGCTCCGGTCGGGTCCACTTCCTCCACCAGGAAGCCGGCGCAGTCGATCCTGCTGCCATCGGCGGCGAACCGGGACGACCCGGCCGCCCCTCGCTTCAGCACGATCTCGCCGACGCCCCTGGCGATCAACGCCTTCACCGCCTGGCATTCATCGTCGACCCCTGCCGCGGTGAGCAACTCTTCGCCGGAGGGAAGCAGCAGATCGGCATCGTCGACCAGGGCTGAAAATTGCGTGCCGTCGGCGCCGTCGATTAGTTCCTTGCGCACATTCGGATCGAAGGAGGTCGAACCGCCGCGGGCGCGCACCGCCTTCGTGGCATAGGCAACGATGTCCCTCAGCCCGGCTACGGACAAAGTGGATCCCATGACATGCAGGTGGCCGGCCCTGTCCGCCAGTTGGCGCGCCTCATGCGTGAGGCGGATTTGCCCGGCGGCGGATTCGGCGATGTTGTAGACGAAATCGCGACCGCCATCGGGCCTGTAGCGAACGAAGGCGCTTCCCGTCGGGTAGCGGTCGCTGACGGCGACGGCGGACACGTCGACGCCGTCGCGCTGGAGCCGTTCCAGATTGATCGTGCCAAAATCGTCGCGGCCGACGCAGCCGATCAGCCCGGCGCTGCCGCCCAGCCTTGCGACCTGGTCGATGAAGATGGCCGGAGCACCGCTCGGGTAAGGACCGACCAGCGTCAGCGGTTCGAGGAACCCCAGACCCCGGTCCGTCGCCATGATCTCGACCAGGATTTCGCCGGCGGCAATCGTCGGACCAACGGATTCGGACGCGATCTCCCTTCGGCGGGAAAGGCTCATTCCTGTAATTCCTTCTCTCCCCAGCCGGAGCGGACGCGGATCGCGTCGGCGTGCGGGTTGCACGAACGCCCCTGACTGTAGCCGAGGTAATTCGCATCGAGGGCGAAGTCAACACAAACTGCACGTACGTTCACTTTCCTTGCTACGCACGCACCTTTCTTGATGCGCCAAGCGGCAAGATGCGATGCGTCGGGCTCGGCCCATCCGCCAAATATCAAGTTCCATGCAGCTTGACTTGGGTGTTCTCAAGCGCAATAAAATATACACGCATGTTCACTTACACATGCGCATTCGTAAAGGAGGAGACGAAATGCCAATTGGTAAGCGTATTGGAATTCTCGCCGCGTCGGTCACCGCTTCCGCACTGACGGCGACTGCCGCGCTGTCCGCGGAGATCACGGTCGCGACGGTCAACAATGGCGACATGATCATCATGCAGAAGCTGTCGCCGGAATGGGAGAAGGCGACGGGAAACAAGGTCAACTGGGTGGTGCTCGAGGAGAACGTCCTGCGCGAGCGGGTCACCACCGATATCGCCACCAAGGGCGGCCAGTTCGACGTGCTGACCATCGGCGGCTATGAAACGCCGATCTGGGGCAAGAGCGGCTGGCTGACATCGCTCAACGATCTTGGCGACGATTATGACTATGACGATCTCATCGCGCCGGTGCGCAGCGGCCTGACGGTCGATGGCAAGCTCTATGCCGTGCCCTTCTACGCCGAAAGCTCGTTCACGCTCTACCGCAAGGATCTGTTCGACGCTGCCGGCCTGAAGATGCCGGAGCAGCCCACCTATGACCAGATCACCGAATTCGCCGACAAACTCACCGACAAGTCAAAGGAGCAATACGGCCTGTGCCTGCGCGGCAAGCCGGGCTGGGGCGAAAACATGGCGTTTGTCGGCACGCTGGTGAACACGTTCGGCGGCCGCTGGTTCGACATGGACTGGAAGCCGCAGATCAATTCGGATGCGTGGAAGAAGGCGATCGGCTGGTACGTCGACACGATGAAGAAGGATGGACCTCCGGGAATAAGCTCCAACGGCTTCAACGAGAACCAGACCTTGTTCGCCTCGGGCCATTGCGCCATGTGGATCGACGCCACGTCGGCGGCGGGTCGTGTTTATGATCCGAAGCAGAGCAAGGTTGCCGACAAGGTCGCCTTCGCCAAGGCGCCGGTGGCGGTCACGCCCAACGGTTCGGCCTGGGGTTGGGCTTGGAGCCTGGCCATCCCGGCGAGTTCCACCAAGGCGGATGCCGCCAAGTCGTTCGTGAAGTGGGCGACGTCGAAAGCCTATGTCCAGCGCGTCGGCGAGACCGAAGGCTGGGTCGCGGCACCTCCGGGAACGCGCAAATCCACCTATGCCAGCCCGGACTACCAGAAGGCGGCGCCTTTCGCCGCGACGGTGCTTTCGGCGATCGAATCCGCCGATCCGACCAAGCAGACCAAGGATCCGGTTCCCTATACCGGCATCCAATTCGTCGCCATCCCCGAATTCCAGGGCATCGGCACCGAGGTCGGCCAGGCGATAGCCGCTGCTGTCACCGGCCAGCAGTCGGTCGACGATGTGCTCAACGGCGCCCAGACCGCCGTGGAAAAGACGATGACGGAGGCGGGTTACATCAAATAGGCGGGTTCAAGCCCAAACAGGTGAGCTAGGAGGTTGAATGAGCACGGCCTCCTGGCGATCCGGGCCTGACAAGCCTCCCGTTGCAGAAGGCCTGGAGGATGCACGGATCCGCCACAGCGGGTCCGTGCGTTTCTCGGGAGGGGAAATCCGATGAGCCAGGTCTCCCATGACGTCGCGCCGGTCGCCATCCGGCCGCTATGATAGCGTTTTCAGAAACTCTCGGAATTGGACATGAAACTGAACAACAAGATTGCCCTCATAACAGGCGGTGCGCGCGGCATCGGCCTGGGTTTCGCGCAAGCCTTCGCCCGCGAAGGCGCCAAGGTGGTGATTGCCGATATCGACATCGAGCGCGCCACGCGCGCCGCCGGCGCGATCGGTCCGGCGGCCCGCGCCATCCTGCTTGACGTCACCGACCTCGGCGCGATCGACAAGGTGGTGGCGGAGGTCGACCGCGATTTCGGCGGCATCGATATCCTCGTCAACAACGCGGCCATCTTCGACATGGCGCCGATAACCGACATCACCGAAGCGAGCTATGACAGGGTGTTTGCCATCAATCTCAAGGCGCCGCTGTTCATGATGAAGGCCGTGGCCAATGTAATGATCGCGCGCGGTCGTGGCGGCAAGATCATCAACATGGCGAGCCAGGCCGGTCGCCGCGGCGAAGCGCTGGTGACGCTCTACTGCGCCTCCAAGGCAGCGATCATTTCGGCAACGCAATCGGCCGCGCTGGCACTGGTCAAACACGGCATCAATGTCAACGCGATCGCACCCGGTGTCGTCGACGGCGAGCATTGGGATGTTGTCGATGCGCACTTCGCCCGATGGGAAGGCTTGAAGCCGGGCGAGAAGAAGGCGGCCGTGGCCAGATCGGTTCCGATCGGCCGCTTCGCGCAGCCCGAGGATATTGCGGGGCTTGCAGTGTTCCTGGCATCGCCCGACAGCGACTACATCCTTGCGCAGACCTACAATGTGGACGGCGGCAACTGGATGAGCTGACGCGTCATTCAGGATAAGGTCGTCCAAGCAGGGGAGACTGACATGAAGGCCATCCGATTTACCGCCGCAGGCGTTGCCGGCATGGCGGAGCTAGAGATGCCCGCGATCAAACCGGGGCATGCGCTGGTAAGGGTCCGCGCGGCCGGCCTTTGCCACACCGACATCGAGGTGCTGCATGGCCGCTACGGCGAAGGCGCGTTTCCGCTGGTCCCAGGCCACGAATATGCTGGCACCGTCGAGGCGGTCGCCAGCGATGTCACCACCGTCAAGCCTGGCGATCGGGTCGCTGTCGATCCAAACATCCCGTGCGGGCATTGCCCGGCCTGCAGGAAGGGCCTGACCAATCTGTGCGCCAGCCTGAAAGCCTATGGCGTGACCGAGAATGGCGGCTTCGCCGAGTTCAGCATGGTTGCCGTCGACCATCTGCATGGGATCGGCGACCTCGGTTTCGCCACGGCGGCACTCGCCGAGCCGCTCGCCTGTGTCCTCAATGGTCTCGGTGCGGCCGGGCTTGGAGCCGGCAACAGCACGCCTGGCACCGCGCTGGTCTTTGGCGCCGGGCCGATCGGCCTGCTCTTGGCCCTCTCGCTCAGGGCCAAGGGCGTCGCCAGCGTGGCCGTCGCCGATATCAGCGAACAGCGCCTTGCCTTCGCAGAGGCGCTCGGGCTGGAACCGCTGGTGTCGGGATCGCAGGCGCTGTCGGCGCGGGCGCGGGGCTTCGATTTCGTCGCCGACGCCACCGGTGTCGCCAAGGTGGTCGAAGGCATGATCGGTCTCACCGCCGATGGCGGCACGGCGCTCATTTTCGGTGTCTGTGCACCCGATGCCAGGATCTCGGTCGCTCCGTTCGAGATTTTCCGCCGGCAGATCAGGTTGGCGGGGTCGCACTCATTGAACCGCAACATCCCGCAGGCGCTCGACATTCTCAGCCAAGACGACGGCACGATGGCGCGGCTTGTCAGCCACCAGCTGCCGCTTTCCGAACTGTTGCCGTTCTTCGCCAAAGCCAGCGGCGACCCAACGACGATGAAAGTACAGTTTTCCTCCGAGCCGTAATTTCAAACAGTACAGCCGCGCGCATGGACCACAGGTGGTCTCCCGCGCTCGGAAAGAACATCCCGCCTCCTTTCCGCAAAAAGGTGACTCAAGTAGACAGTGGCGACGGCAGTTCGAGCAGGGAGCCAGTGAATGGCCAAGACGATCAGGACGATGGAGGACTTCTCGGCCTTTGTCGGCTTGTCCCGCACGACGGTATCCAAATATTTCAACGATCCCAGCTCGGTACGGAAAAACACTCGAATCGTGATCGAGGCCGCGCAAAGGAAGTCCGGCTTTCGGCCGAGCATGTTCGCCGTCAATCTCAATCGCCGACGCAGCAACATACTCGGCGTCATCATTCCGAATTCGACGGATCCATTCTACATGGCGCTGACGCGCCGTATCGAAACGATCGCCAACGAGGCCGGTTTCCTGGCGTTTGTGCTGTCTTCGGACGGACGCGCCGAAATGGAAGACCAGGCGATCCAGACGTTCAAGTCGATGAACATTGCCGGCGCAATCATCGCGCCGCTCGGCGTGCAGTCCCATCACCGGATCCTGGCCGAACTCGGATCGAGCATCCCGCTGATCTATGTCGACTCGCCACTCGACGAGACCTCGTCGTTCGTCGGCACCGACAACAGGCAGAGCTTCAGGCTCATCGTCGACTATCTCTGCAGGTCCGGCGAGCCGCCCTGCTACTTCGCCATGCCGCTGGTCAACAACAACGCCCAGGCCAGACAGGACGCCTATGTCGAGGCCATGCAGCAGTTCAAGATGACGCCTGAAATCGTGCCCGTCGTCGACGCGCGGTCATGGGATTTCGAGAAATTCGGCTTTGACGAAGCGCTTCGTATCCTGAAGGGGCAAGGTTTTCCGACCAGGACCGTGCTTTGCGCCAACGACCGTGTTGCCTTCGGCGTGATCGCGGCCGCGTATCAGCTGGGGCTGAAGGTGGGCCATGGGGCGGACTGCGACATGCGGGTCGCGGGACACGACGACCATCCCTTGTCGCGCTACGCCTGCCCGCCGATCACCACGGTAGCGCAGAACTACAACGAGATCGGCCGCCTGGCCATCGAACTTCTGCTGGAGAGGCTGGATGAAAAATCCTCGGCCAAACCAGAGGGCGGGCGTATCCTGCTCAACGCGGAACTGATGCTGCGAAGCTCGGCTTGAACAGGCACAGGCTGAGCACCACGCCATGGGCCGATGATCTTCCTTTTTTTGCAACCCGGTTGTCCGCGCGCCCGGGCTTCGCTGGAATTGCCGCTGGCATTGACGGAAGCGATGGTTCAAGAAGGATCAACGACAAGCGGTTGTTTTCCTTCATGTCCTCCATCCGCCCGCTGATCCCGCTTCTGCTCGCCGCCGGCATCCTGCTTGGCGGCAATGGGCTGCAGAGCACGCTGATCGCGCTACGCGGTGCGCAGGAAGGGTTTTCCGCCTCCGACATCGGTCTGATGGGCACCTTCTATTTCGCCGGCTTCCTGCTCGGCTGCCTGGCCATCACCCGCATCTTGAAGGCGGTCGGCCATATCAGGGCCTTTTCGGCACTGGCGGCAATCGCCTCGGTCGGCACCCTGCTGCTGGTGCTGGTTCTCGATCCGGTAATGTGGTGCGCGGTGCGCTTTGCCGGCGGGTTCTGCTTTGCCGGGCTGTTCACCATCGTCGAAAGCTGGCTGAATTCCGGCGTCAGCAACAACGACAGGGCGCGCGTGCTGGCGATCTACAGGATGGTCGACACCGGTTCGGTGACCGGCGCCCAGTTCCTGATCCCGGTCTTCGGCGCCGGCGGCTTCACCATCTTCGCCATCATGTCGATCATGATCACGCTCTCGCTGGTGCCGGTCTCGCTCGGCGACCGCTCCAACCCGAGGCCGCCCGAGGACGTCAAACTCGACCTGGCGCGTGTCTGGCGGATTTCGCCGCTGGGCTGTTTCGGCTGCATGGCCGTCGGTGTCACCAACAGCGCCTTTCGCACATTGTCGCCGGTCTATGCCGAGCAGATCGGCATGTCGGTCGCCGATGTCGTCACCTTCGTCAGCGTCGGCATCTTCGGCGGCGCCATCATCCAGTATCCGCTCGGCTACCTCTCCGACCGCTGGGACCGGCGCCGGGTGCTGTTGATGACCACCTGCTGCGCGATGCTCTCGGCACTGGCGCTGGTGTTCATCGCCGGCAGCAATCCGCTGCTCAACTTCGTCATCATCTTCATCTTCGGCTGTTTCGCCATGCCGCTCTATTCGCTGTCGGCGGCGCATTCCAACGACCGCGCCGACACTGGCGAGTTCGTGCTGATCAACGCCGCCTTGATGTTGTTCTATTCCTTCGGTGCCATTGGCGGGCCGTTCGCAGCCTCGACGGCGATGCAGCATTTCGGACCGAGCGCGCTGTTCGTGTTCAGCGCCGTCGTCTACGCGATCTTCATCGCCGTCATCCTCTACCGGATGCAGGCGCGGTCCAGCGTGCCGGCAGGCAAGCGCAGCCGGTTCACCGCGCTGTTGCGCACATCGACGATTTTCGCACGGCTGGCCAGAAGAAACGGCGATTCCGATGGGCCGGAAACCCCATGACGATGGCGCCAAAGCTTGACGAAAGCGCCTCCGGCTGAAATCTAGGAAGACCTTACTCCTGTCAAAAGCGATTTGATGCACGTCATCACCACCCAGAAAGAACTCGAGACCGTTCTCGCCGCTTTCGAAAAGTCGGATTTCGTCACCGTCGATACCGAATTCATTCGAGAAACGACCTTTTGGCCGATCTTGTGCCTGATTCAGATGGCCGCACCCGGCGTGACGGCGCTGATCGATCCGCTGTCGCCCGAGATCGACCTGACGCCATTCTTCAAGCTGATGGCCAACGAGGCGGTGGTCAAAGTCTTCCACGCCGCGAGGCAGGACATCGAAATCATCGTCCATCTCGGTGATCTCGTTCCGCATCCGGTGTTCGACACGCAAGTCGCGGCGATGGTCTGCGGCTTCGGCGACAGCGTTTCCTACGATCAGCTCGTGCAGCGGATCACCGGCGCGCGGCTCGACAAGTCATCGCGCTTCACCGACTGGCGCCACCGGCCGCTTTCCGACAAGCAGCTCGACTATGCTCTGGCCGACGTCACCCATCTGATCGAGGTCTACCAGCACCTCAGCGCCGAGTTGGTGCGGGAAAACCGCGCTCACTGGCTGAACGAGGAGATGGATGTCCTGACCTCGCGCGAGACCTATGATCCGCATCCCGAGGACGCCTGGAAGCGGTTGAAGATGCGGCTGCGCAAACCGCAGGAACTGGCGATCGTGCAGGCCGTGGCCGCATGGCGCGAACGTGAGGCGCGAGAACGCGACGTACCACGCGGCCGCGTGCTCAAGGACGATGCAATCTACGAGGTCGCACAGCAGGCGCCGCGCGACGCGGCGGCCCTTGGCAAGCTGCGCACGACCCCAAAAGGCTGGGAGCGCTCCTCGACAGCCACGGCCCTGCTAGGCGCGGTCAACGCCGCGCTGGCCTTGCCCAAGGAGCAGATGCCGAAGCTGCCGAAGAACTTCCAGCCGCCCGAAGGCTCGAGCGCGGCGGCGGAACTGTTGAAAGTGCTGCTCAGGATCGTCGCCGAAAAGGAAGGCGTCGCCTCGAAAGTGCTGGCCTCCAGCGACGACATCGACCGCATCGCGGCCGAGGGCGAGGAGGCCGACGTGCCCGCCCTGCAAGGTTGGCGGCGCGCGGTGTTCGGCGAGGCCGCGCTGAAACTGGTGCGCGGCGAGATCGGCTTCAAGTTCGACAAGCGCAAGATCGCGGTTTTCGACCTCTAACGTGGCCGGCAGCGCGGCCCTATACGGCTCCGAGCAGATGCAGCGCAAACCAGATCCAGGCCAGCGCCAGCACACCCGCACCGAGGAAGAAAGAGCGGCTGCGCAGGCGCAGATTGTTGCTGGTCAGGTGGACCCAGGCGTGGAAATAGCGTGACGCGACAAAAATCCACATCAGCGCCAGGGTCAGGTAGTTGACGCCGTTGGTCACGTGCAGCGTCAGGCACAGCACGTAGAACAGCACCGGCAACTCGAACTGGTTGATGAGATTGCTGGCAACGGTGATGCTGGAGGCCGGCTCGGTCGAGCGTACCTTGTACTGACCGGCCTTGGCTTCACCTGACCTGACCGCGCCGTGTCTGCGGTGACCCAGGACGATGTAGACGATGTAGATCAGCAGCACGTGCGCCAGCATCGGCCAGAAGATCGTGGTCTGGTTCATGAACTGCCCCTGCCCTGTCTGTCGTCAAGCCTGGTGTTTCTGGCCCGCCAGCCAGAAAGCGGCGATGACGGTCAGCGGGATGGCGAGAAGCGCGAATTTGGTGACGATCAGCGCCGAGGCGAGAGACAGCGAATCCGGATTGGCCGACAGGAAATCGGACAGCAGGCTCGCCACCGCGATGTTCTGGGCATAATCGGCCAGCATGTAGGGCAGCACCAGAATCAGCGCGAAGATCGACTGCAGCTGTCCCGGCAACACGCGGAAATTCGTCAATCGCCGGCCGGTGGCCAGGATCAGGCTGACCAGTGTCACCGACAACAGCGCCGGGAACAGCAAATCGAAGGTCAGATAGTGCCAGACGAGAATGATCTCGCCGCCGCGCCGGCCGAGCGCCGTCAGCCAGGCCATGCCTTCGTCCGGCGTGAAACCGAGAAAGCGCATGTCAAGCGACGCCAGGCCGCCGCTCAACTGGCGGAAATAGAAGAATTCCAGCACCGTCATGGCGATGAAAACCGCCGCGGTCAGGAAACAAAGCGCGGCCGCGTGGCGCGACAGCCGCAGGATCGTTGCGGTCAGGTTGCGCCAGAGCCCGTACGGATCAGGCTCCGCCGGGATAGTTCGGGCTTTCGCGGGTAATCGTGACGTCATGGGCGTGGCTTTCACGAAGTCCGGCGTTGGATATGCGTACAAAAGTGGCGCGTTCGCGGAAATCGGCAAGGTCGCGACCGCCGACATAACCCATAGCGGCTTTCAGCCCGCCTGCAAGCTGGTGCAGCACGCCAGACACAGGTCCTTTGTAGGGAACTTGCCCCTCGATGCCTTCCGGGACCAGTTTCAGCGTGTCGCGCACCTCGGCCTGGAAGTAGCGATCGGCGGAGCCGCGCGCCATGGCGCCGACCGAACCCATGCCGCGATAGGCCTTGAAGGAGCGGCCCTGGTGCAGATAGACCTCGCCCGGGCTTTCATCGGTGCCGGCCAGCAGCGAGCCGATCATGGCTGCACTGGCGCCGGCGGCGAGCGCCTTGGCCAGATCGCCGGAATATTTGATGCCGCCATCGGCGATCACCGAGACGCCTGATTTGTGCGCCGTCTCGACCGCCGACATGATGGCCGAAAGCTGCGGCACACCGACGCCGGCGACGATGCGGGTGGTGCAGATCGAGCCCGGGCCGATGCCGACCTTGACGGCATCCGCACCGGCATCGATCAGCGCCTGCGTGCCTTCGGCGGTGGCGACGTTGCCGGCCAGGATGCGAACCGAGTTGGAGAGCTTCTTGGCGCGCGTCACCGCGTCCAGCACACGCTGCGAATGGCCGTGCGCGGTGTCGATGACCAGAAGGTCGACGCCGGCATCGATGAGACGTTCGGCGCGCTCGAAACCGTCATCGCCGACGCTGGTGGCGGCGGCGGCGCGCAAGCGGCCCTGCGCATCCTTGGTGGCGTGCGGGTTGAGCTGCGACTTCTCGATGTCCTTGACGGTGATCAGCCCGACGCAATTGCCTCGGCTGTCGACGACGACCAGCTTTTCGATGCGGTGCTGATGCAGGAGGCGCTTGGCCTCGTCCTGGTCGACATTCTCCTTGACCGTGATCAGGTTCTCACGCGTCATCAGTTCGTAGACCTTCTGCGCGGGATCCGACGCGAAGCGCACGTCGCGGTTGGTCAGGATGCCGACCAGGCGACCGATCTTCTGGCCGCCGGTGCCGCCATTCTCGACCACCGGAATGCCCGAAATCGAATAGGTGCGCATCAGCGAAAGCGCGTCGGCAAGGGTGGCGTCGGGGCCGATGGTGACGGGATTGATCACCATGCCGGATTCGAATTTCTTGACCTGCCGAACCTGCTCGGCCTGCTCGGCCGGCGAGAAATTGCGGTGGATGACGCCAATGCCGCCGGCCTGGGCCATGGCGATGGCAAGCCGCGCTTCGGTGACGGTGTCCATCGCCGCCGACAGGATCGGCACATTGAGGTCGATGTCGCCGGCAATGCGCGTGCGGACATCGGTCTCGCCTGGCATCACCTCCGAATGACCGGGCTGCAGCAGCACGTCGTCAAAGGTAAGCGCCAGTGCGCCGGTGGACGTTTCGATGATTTTTGCCATGGCCAGTCCTCGGAATACAGAAAAAGCGCTTGACCAGAATGGACAGCGCCGACTCGTCTTCTTCCCTTTCAGGATTGGCGCTGGCTCGTAACACGTCCCGCCGCCGATGAAAAGCCGATGATTTCACGCTCCCGTAAAGGTGACTTGACGCCGAAGGACGCCATCTGTGGTGGCGGTCGCACAAAAGTGACAGCAAATTAATGCGACATCGGCCCCAAGCCGTGATAACCGCCCTTCGTGTCGGCTCGCCCCCAAGGTCGGCAAGCAATTGACGACGAAACATTCAGTTCGGACGCGTTCCTTGAACCGCACCATTCCGCTCATCCTGGCGGTCGCACTTTTCATGGAGAACATGGATTCGACCGTCATCGCGACGTCGCTGCCGGCGATCGCCATCGACATCCATACCAGCCCGATCGCGCTCAAGCTGGCGCTGACCGCCTATCTGGTGTCGCTGGCGATCTTCATTCCGATCAGTGGCTGGATGGCCGACCGCTTCGGCGCCAAGAACGTCTTTCGGGCCGCGATCGCGGTCTTCATCGTCGGCTCGATCGCCTGCGCCCTTTCCGGTTCGCTGCCGGCTTTCGTGGTTTCGCGTTTCCTGCAAGGCATTGGCGGCGCCATGATGACGCCAGTCGGGCGACTGGTGCTGGTGCGCGCGACGCCGAAAAGCGAACTGGTCGCGGCGATGTCCTGGCTCACCGTTCCGGCGCTGGTCGGGCCGCTGGTCGGACCGCCGATCGGCGGCTTCATCACCACCTATTTCACCTGGCACTGGATCTTCCTGATCAATGTGCCGATCGGGCTGATCGGCATCTGGCTGGCGACGCGTTTCCTGCCGCAGACCGAACCGACACAGAACCCACCACTTGATTTCATCGGTTTCGTGCTGAGCGGGCTGGCGGCATCCGGCGTGGTGTTCGGCCTGTCGGTGGTCAGCCTGCCATATCTGCCGCCGATCGTCGGCATCATCACGGTGGCGGTCGGCCTGGCGTCGGGAGCACTCTATTTGCTGCATGCGCGCCGCGCCAAGAATCCGCTGCTGGCGCTCGAGTTGTTCCGCAACCAGGTGTTCCGCTCTTCAGTGCTCGGCGGCTCACTGTTCCGCATCGGCATCGGCGCTGTCCCGTTCCTGCTGCCGCTGATGTTCCAGATCGGCTTCGGGCTGACGCCCTTTCAGTCGGGCATGATCACCTTCGTCTCGGCGATCGGCGCCATCGGCATGAAATTCGTCACCGCGCTGATCTTCCGCGTCGCCGGCTTCCGCCGCGTGCTGGTCGTCGGCTCGCTGGTCGCCGCGGCGTCGATTGCCATCAACGGGCTGTTCACACCCGACACGCCCTATCTGCTGATGCTGGCCATGCTGCTGGTCGGCGGCTTCATCCGCTCGATGTTCTTCACTGGCGTCAATGCGCTTGCCTATGCCGAGGTTTCGGCTGAAGACACCAGCAGGGCGACGCCGATCACAGCCGTCTTCCAGCAGCTTTCGATCGCGCTCGGCGTGGCACTGGCCGGCGGCATCCTGGAAGTTTCGACGTCAATCCATGGCGGTCCGCTTTCGCTGGACGACTTCCACATCGCCTTCTTCATCGTCGCGGCCGTATCAGCGGCGGCGGCGCTGTCGTTCGTGCGGCTGGCTCCCGATGCCGGCAACGCGGTCTCCGGCCATGGCCGGCTGAGCACGCCCAAGACGCTGGAACCAGTGAGCCCGCCAGGCAATTGACCGGGCCCGGAAGGCAGCCGTCAGCCTTCGGATGGCTCCTGCTCAGCGCCTTCACTTTGGGCACCATCCGGCGCCGTGCGTCCCTTGAAATCCTTGGCCAACAGATAGAGCTCGACTGATTCGTCGCGCGACGCCGGCGGCTTGACGTGATGGACCGAGCGGAAGTTGCGCTTGAGCATGGAGAGCAGTTCGTTTTCGGCGCCGCCCTGGAAGGTCTTGGCGAGGAAATGCCCGCCCGGCTTCAGGACCGACAGCGCGAAATCGGCCGCCACCTCGCACAGATGCATGGTGCGGATATGGTCGGTTCTCTTGTGGCCGGTGGTGGGCGCCGCCATGTCGGACAGCACGACATCCGGATCACCGCCCAGCGCCTCGGCCAGTTTCTGCGGCGCCAGCGGATCGAGGAAATCCATCAACAGCACCGGTGCGCCGGGAACGGCATCCATTTCCAGATAGTCTATGCCGACGACATGCGGCTTGTCGGCCGTCGATTTCGTGCGCGCCGCCGCAACCTGGCACCAGCCGCCGGGGGCAGCACCCAGATCGATCACCTTCATGCCGGGTTTCAGCAGATGATGCTTGTCGTCGATCTCGATCAACTTGTAGGCCGCGCGCGAGCGATAGCCATCCGCCTTGGAGCGCTGGACATAGGGGTCGTTGATGTGGCGCTGCAGCCAGCGGCGCGACGATTCCTTCAGGCCGCTCTTCTTCTTGATCCGCGTCTTCAGCACGCGAATGCTGGCAGACCCTGGTTTTTCCGGTTTCTTGGTCATTGCCTAATTTCTTGCCTGAGCATGATCTCTGCCGAAAACCGGGCGCCACTTTTCGCTGACGCGGTCCTTCGGTTCGGGATCATGACTTCTTGCTTGAGCATGATCTCTTCCAAAAACCGGGTCCCACTTTTCGGGGTCATGCTCTGCCACGTCCATCGTTGCGCCACACGCCGTCATCGGCCATCAGTTCGCTCAATATGCCCTCGCGCAGGCCGCGGTCGGCGACACGCAGCCGCTCTGACGGCCATACCGCACGGATCGCTTCGAGGATAGCGCAGCCGGCCAGCACCAGATCGGCGCGATCAGCCCCGATGCAAGGGTTGGCGCAGCGCTGCTGGAAATCCCAGCCGACCAGCTTTTCGACCATGCGGTCGACGCTATCGCGGTCCATCCACAGCCCATCGACCCGCCGGCGGTCGTAGCGTTCGAGGTCAAGGTGGACACCGGCCAGCGTCGTCACCGTGCCCGACGTACCGAGCAGGTGGAAATTCGGGCTGGCCTTGAGATGGCTCAAGCGGTCGCGACCGTCGAAGCTGGCCAACCGGCCGGCGACGTCGTCGACCATGGCGGTAAAGATCTCGCGTGTCACGGTGCGGCCCCCGAAACGCTCGGCCAGCGACACGACGCCGACCGGCAGTGACGTCCACGACACGATATGGTGGGCGAGCCGCGGCGAACGGCGGCCGCGGAGGTCGATCAGCGCGATTTCGGACGAACCACCGCCAATGTCGAACAGGACGACGCCTTGCGTGTCGCGCTCGACCAGCGAACCGCAGCCGGAAACCGCCAGCCGCGCTTCGGTCTGGCGATCGATGATCTCGAGCTTCAGACCGGCCTCGCGCTCGACGCGATCGAGGAATTCGACGCCGTTTTCAGCCGAGCGGCAGGCCTCGGTGGCGATCAGCCGGGCTTTTCTGATCTTGCGGTTGCGCAATTTGTCGCCGCAGATCTTCAGCGCCTCGACCGCGCGGTCCATCGCCGGCTGGCCGAGCCGGCCGTTGGCTGTGAGCCCCTCGCCCAGCCTGACGATGCGCGAAAAGGCATCGATGACGCGGAACTGGCCATGCCGCGTCGGCACCGCAACCAGCAGCCGGCAATTGTTGGTGCCGAGGTCGAGTGCAGCAAACACCGGAAGCTCCTGCAGCGGCGGCCGGTGGGCGCCCGGTTCGTGCCGTGCCGGCGCAACGGCGGGCAAGACCACCGAATTGGGCAGTTTCGTCGCTCCGGCTGCCGAAGTAGCATTGCCGGGAACAGGCGATCGATTCGCTGTGGGATGCGCCTCGTCACGCGCAAAAACCTTGCGCCCGCGCCTTCGCTTGCGCCGCTTCTTGGGCTTGCCCTTCTGGTTATGGGTTGCGTCGCCCGCCTGCCCGTCGGCGGAGCGGGACTCCGTCGGCCGGCTTTGCCGCCATGAGCCTGCTGGCCCTGGGGAAGCGCTGGACGCACCCACCTCCGGCGCGCCGGCGCCGGTGTCGCGGTCTTCCACTGTCGTTCCTTCCGGCGCCGCGCGAACCGATGACGGACGCAGCAGGCGCTTTGGCGTGTTTTAAGTTGCCGCCAGACTAACAGTGCCGCGCCCGATCACCAAGAGCCGCGCGCTCAATTTTGCCGGCTCGGCGCGTGAACCGCCTTTGAGGCCGCGCCACGCAATGTTCCGGTAAGCCTCGATTGGTAGGCGCAATGCCGGCTGGCGTCCCGTTGGGCCGCCCTCGACGCAGACAATTCCCGCCAGCCGCCGCAACGCAAACCGTTCGCGGTTGAATAGCCGGCTTCAATGAGGCATTTCTGAAATGAGCGTAAGAATCCGGCGCAACCGGCCTCTCGACAGCAAAGGAAGCGGACCCGCAACGCATGGCAATCAGGCAATGAACTGGAGACGCTATTTCTGGCCGGTCGTCGGCATTGCGGCGGTGATCTTCTCGCTGCTCCTGCTCTGGCACGAACTGCGCGGCATCTCGCTCGACGATGTCTGGGGTGGCATTTCCGCGATTCCAGCCCGCCGCTGGATTCTCGCGGCGCTGTGTTCGGTCGTCGCCTATGCCTCGCTTGCCGGCTACGACCACATCGCGCTCTTGCATATCGGCAAGAAAGTGTCGTGGCTGTTCGTCACGCTCTGTTCCTTCACCACCTATGCGCTGTCGCACAACATCGGCGGCTCGGTGTTCTCCGGCGCCGTCATCCGCTACCGCGCCTATGGCACCAGGGGCCTGACCGGCCAGGATGTCGGCGTGCTGGTGGCGATCTGCTGGATCACCTTCGTGCTGTCGACGATTCTCGCGTCCGGCCTCGTCTTGGTCTTCGAGCCTGAGATTCTCGACCGATTTTCAGGCATCGCCCATCACGGCCTGTCGGAAGCGGCGGGGATCGTGATGCTGCTGCTCGTTGCCGCCTACATATTCGGCAGCTGGCTGCATCTGCGCCCGCTGAAGATCGCCAGCTTCCAGTTGCACTATCCGGCGCTGCCGATCGTCGCGCGACAATTGCTGATCGGCCCGGTCGAGCTGCTGGCGGCGACCGCGATCATCTTCTTTGCCCTGCCATCGATCCACAATCCCGGCTATTTTGTCGTCCTCGGCGTTTTCCTGGTCTCGTTCTCGATCGCGCAGATCTCGCATGCGCCGGGTGGGCTCGGCGTGTTCGAAGTCGTGTTCCTGGTGGGGCTGTCCGACATGGATCCGGTGGGCGTGCTGGCGGCACTGCTGGTGTTCCGGCTGTTCTACCTGGTCATCCCGCTGATTCTGGGCCTTGGTATCGTGCTGTTCTTCGAACGGTCGCAGTTCAGCCGAAGCGAGAGCTGAGGCCGGGTGGACTTGGCGCCGCCGGGCCACGCAATGCGTGGAACCAACTTACAAAGCGGACTGACAAAACGTTGCAATTGAACTGCCGAGCAGGCTTGACTATTTTCCGCTGGCGGCTACAAGGCAGCGCTCAAGCGGCTTGGCCGCTCGGCCCGCGCGGTTCATGACCGCGCCTGCTGGGGAATAGGTTAACGGTAGACCCACGGACTCTGACTCCGTTAGTCCTGGTTCGAATCCAGGTTCCCCAGCCAAACAATTTCAATCACTTAGCTGCCAAAACCGCGAAAAACCATGTTGCTAGGATCGTGTAACGTGTAGCAACATAAGTCGTTGAATTGTAACGATTGGTAATGGTTGCGGGAAATCGCGATAGCAACATGGTTGGCGACATGGCCCGATATGAAAAAGCCCGCCCCGTTCGATTCTAACCTAAACCTTCGTTTAAGCAGCAAGACCTTTCGCACAATTGCGGCGAGGCACTGCGGGGGTTAGTTTCCATCTGTCGGCGGTTCTTTTTCCTCCCATTCAGATCGCCTGACCCCAGCGCTCACCCCACGCCTCCCCCCGTGGTAGTGAGCTATTTAATAACCCGCTGCCATCCCCCTCGGCAGCGGGTTTTTTGGCCGTCTGGCGCCAAGGCGCTCGGCATCAGCAGCACCGAGATCGAGGAAGAGACCGTTAGCGTCTACAACACGATCTATGCAATCGTGCATTATGAGTCTGGCTTGCCCGAATAGCCATTGCCAGCGAGATCTAGGCGAGGAATATAATCCTAATTATATACGTGACAAAGTACGGGCGATCTGCTAGAAAGATGGCAGGGAGCAGATAGCCATGAAACTCGACAGCCCAATCTTCCAAGACGCCGACGCAGCCCGCATCCATTTGGAAGCGCAGCGTTGGCCGCATGGTCCTAACTGCCCGCATTGCGGCAATGCCAATCCCGACCGTATCACCAAGATGGTAGGCAAGGCGCATCGTCCCGGCCTGTACAACTGCATGGAATGCCGCGAGCAGTTCACTGTCACTGTCGGCACCGTTTTCGAGCGTTCCAAGATCGCCTTGAACAAGTGGCTTCTGGCGACATTCCTCATGGCTTCGTCCAAGAAAGGCATGTCTGCTCACCAGCTGCACCGTATGCTTGGCGTCACCTACAAGACCGCTTGGTTCATGGCGCATCGTATCCGTGAGGCGATGGCGGAAGACGTTAAGTCCGCTGGCCCGCTTGGTGGCGAAGGCAAAACCATTGAAGCTGACGAAACCTACATTGGTCGCGTCGACCGCGATTACCTTTCACCGAAGCGCAAAGGCCAGCCGCGCTTGAAGCGCAAGATGAAGCCGAAGCGCACCGTTATCGGTCTTGTCGAGCGTGGCGGCAAAGCCCGCATGGTTCACGTCCAGCACGCCACCAAGGCCGTTGTGCGCGATATCCTTGTGCGCAATGCCGACCGCAATTCGACGCTCTACACCGACCAGTCGAAGCTCTACACCGTGACTGGCGAGGAATACGCTTCACACAAGACGACCAATCATTCCGCTGGCGAATACGTCCGTTATGAGGACGGCGCGGCGATCCATTCGAACACGATTGAGAACGTGTTCTCAGTCTTCAAGCGCGGCATGGTTGGCGTCTACCAGCATTGCGGCGAGGCCCATCTTCACCGCTATCTGTCGGAATTTGATTTCCGCTACAATCGCCGCACCGCTCTTGGCGTCACCGACACCGAGCGCCACGACCAGTTGCTTGCCATGATCGAAGGCAAGCGCCTCACCTATCGGCGGATTGGTGAAGCCAGTCACGCCTAGGCAAAAGGCGGCGGCATTCATCCGCTGGAGAAAACGCCGCCAAGGCTAGTCCTTTGGCGCTGCTGCTTTGCTTATAGATTCAATGCGCGAGATAAGCGGTTCCTGCGAAAACCCAACAAAGGCCCCAAAAATGAATGCGGAAAGGCCATTTGCATCGAACTGCGACAAGTGAACCTCGCCTATCGATATCTCGAAAACGCCAGCCTTTAGGAAGGCGCCGGTTAGGAAGAGAAGTATCAGTGCGAAGATTGCCCGCATTGGCGGCGTGAACCGATCAGCGTCGATAGCATGCAGATCAAAGAACGTCACAGCACGGCAACGCAAGAAAGACGAAAAAGAGAGGCCAGCAAGAAGGCCAGGCAGCACCAGGATCAATGGCAGATGGCTTTTGATTGGATCCTGATCAATCCCCATCAGCCAATTAACTCCACAGACAGCGAGAGTTCCGGCGACCCCTACCGCAAGCAGGATGAAGAAGAGCCAACCGATGATTTTCTGCATGTGCGCGCTGATCATTCGTCCCTTCTCCGTATCGAAGACGCGCTCTTGCAGGTTCTGCAGAGTCCCCATGGCGAGAACAGGCTGCGCAGTCTCACCGACAAGCCCATATCGAGAAAGCCCCAACAATTCCTCGTAGTAACCTCGGAAGCGCGCATCCTTGGGCTGAAACATTCCTCGTAGGACCATGAGCGTGCGTTCGGCTTGATGCTTCAGAATCCCTTGCTCGCTCGGGACTTCCGTTGCGTCTTTCGTGAGCTGAAACGCAATGTCGTAGGGTTGCTCCGCATCTTTAGGATACGGATATACGATGTAGCGTCCTGTCATTTTTTAGACTTACTTGCCGCAGCAAGGGCAGTTATCTGGAGAGAATGAAATGGTAGTATCGCTCTTAATCTCGCGATTTGTGATTGACGCTCCCAATTCACGCTCCAATTGGTCCGCGATGCTGGCAATGGCATTTCCCCTAGTGGTGTTGGCCACTACTTGCCCGCTGCGAGACTGCCGCGAAAACTCACGAAGCATTCGCCTAAAGCGATCGACTTGCATAAACCCCTCCCGTTTTCAGCCCAATACAACGGGCATGCTAGAGCATTTCCAGTAACAAGGCTATCGGTTGCTCTTTGGGTTTTGGGCGTGCGCTGGTTCGGGCTTGGCCTTTTTCTTTTCGGTCGGACTCTTTGCAACCTTGTCGCTATCGTGCGCCTTTGGCGGCGTCTTCAGCATCCGCTTCAGCGTCTCGTTGAATCTTTTTTCGTCGGCACCCATCATTGGAGATCACCACTTAGTTGCTTCAATGTTTCCATCAGTTCCCATGCCACTTGCCGCACGGACGAAGCTATCAGATTTGTAACCGGTTCAATTCTCCCGTCGGCATGTTTCAGTTGCCAGCCGGCACCTTTCTTGAGGTGAACATACACACCATCAGTAAGATTGCCTATGTGACTACCGCCGTCCTGATGGCGAAGGGCAAGAACTAGACGCATGCGATTCAACTGCCCCGACGCCTTCTCCTGGTAGATCAGTTCGTTCTTCCACCAGTCATCAAAAGGAACGTGGCGATAGAGGGGCGGCCCATTTCCAAGCTTTGGAATGAAGCGAGAGCCGGCATTGTCACGCCGCATGATTAATAGCGACGGCATCGCAACGGAGGGCGGCGGTAGACCCGTCGGCATTCTGCCCGACGACACGAACTTGAGAGTCTCCTTCACGCCAAGCCGGGTTAACAGGGAAACAAGTGGCCCGCCGTCAAATACCAGATTGAAAATGGTTGTCGAAAGCCTCTCGGCTTCCCATTCCTCACCGGTATCAAAATTTGTCGAGGACGCCTCTAGCGCCTTCGTCTGCCCCTTGAACAACTGCACCAGTTCTTCGCGAGTACGATTTTGACCTGCCATGCGCCGCCCCCAAGCCGGGGTAGAGACTACATGACGGATCAACCAGATGAAACTAGCGAGTTTGCGCCTGAGACATTGCGCGAAAAACCGCAGCGGCAATTTCGCCGGCAACATCTGCTCCACAGATGCCTATGTCCTCGACAAGCACGCTTTCGCCCGCCGCAATCATTTCGGGCGTAACCAAAACTTTCTCAGTCTTTTCAGTGCCGGCCTGTCCCGGTTTGGGTATCAAATCACTCATGCTTTGTCACGTATATAATTTGGAATATAATCCTCCCGTTGCGGCGAAGCTGGCGAGTGGTATTAGGTTCCTTCCTCCCGAAAATCCTGTAGCGAGGCATGGCGTAGGTCATCCTCGCCGCGCAGGTGCTTCACATGTCCGATCAGCCCCGGCTTCACCCATTGCGTTGCCGGCCGCTTCATGCCCTTGGGCGGCGGTCCGGCGTGTTCCTGGACGCGCTTCCATAGGCGCTCGCGGATCGCGCGGCTGGAAGAGGAATTGGAGGAAGTCATGCAGACAGAGAACGGCTACTGGTGGGCGATCAGCTTTCACCCAGAAGACGACGGCCAGAAATCATCGATTTACGTGGGCAAGGAGCGTCACGTATGGGCGACGACTGGCCTTACCATGTCGGCGAATTTGAACTGCTCCAGCGCGTCGATACCAGCCGCTGGCCGCAGAGGGGAAAGCTGACGGAAGAGGAATTGCTCGATCCGGATTATAGGGTCGATCCGACTACGGTCCATGAGGGCTATTGGTGGGCGATCCACTCTGAGGAATTCCAGCCGCTTGTTGTCCGGATTGGAACGGATGCCGTCGTCTATCGGCTCGACGGTGAGGACAGTCTCAACGACTTCGAATTCCTAATGCCGATCGACACGAGTAGCTGGCTGAAGGGAACAGGACCGCGGCTCGAAAAGCCGGTCTGAACGATATCTGGACTCATCCGCCGCCAGTCCCAGAATGACCGCAGTGGGGCCGGAAACGGAACGACCGCTTTGGAGGAATTGCTTCCAACAGCCGACAGACAGTTTCCGTGCCCTAGCCTATCGAGCAGCAACACACCTGAAATTTTGCGGCTAAGACAGACAGCGACTGAATCTGACTACCGCCGCTGACTATTTAATATTTAAGATGAAACTGGCACACGGCAGGAGTCGAACCTGTGATCTCCGCATTCGGAGGGCAAGTCACTCCTAACCCAGATTTCATAGGGAGGACGGGCTCGCTTCGCCAACCGCAGCAGCGAAGCCGGAACAGGTAGCTTGATGAGTGGGCTGAAAGACTGGAGCGCTCTCCCGCTACCAAAATTCAGATAAGCTATCGAAATATATAGTAAAATATGCGCAATTTGGTATCGTCTCGGACAAAATTCCTCAATAATTTCAATGCTGCACGACTGACGCTGACCGATCCATCCCTGCATTGGTTGGAGCTAACCAGCCTTCAGGCTTGTTGCCTTCCGTAGGTGCAGCCGAAAAAAAACCCTGAAGTCTCGAAAATCGGCGAAACCGAGGCCCGTAGCGGCGCGCACCACCGTAGAGGGCGAGACGGAGCATTCGGCGGCGATCGAGCCGACGGTGCCAAAAGCTATCACGTCTGGCTTCGCCAGTGCCATCCGAGCAACTTGTTCCTGCTGCTCTGGAAGTGTGATCGTCCGTGAGGCAATCATGCCTTTGAGTTCGCTCACGTCGCTTGGTCGTTTGATGGCCTCGTGCATGACCACACTCCTCTGTAGCTCCAGAAGCTTCTATCGCAGCGGAATGGCTTGCTTCTTCGAGACGGACTCGATGCAGGCAAGCGCAATTTTTAGAGCGTTGCGCGCGTCCTCGCCCGTCGGTCCTTCAACTTTGCAGGTACGAGAGGCTCGAACGAACGAGGCGAGCTGCGCCGTGTAGCCTTGGACGAAATGGTCGGTGTCGCGGCGCCAGGTATCGTTCGACAGGCCGTTCTTGTCGAAGAGCGTCATGCTGGAGCGACGAACGTCGCCCATGGTCACCATGCCGCCGGAGCCGAAGACCTCGCCGCGGATGTCATAGCCGTAGAGTGCCGAGAAGTTTGCTTCGGCGACGGCAACGGAGCCGTTGTCGAACCGGACTGTGACTACCGCTGTGTCAAGGAAGCCGTTTTCCCTGAAATCCGGCCGCACTAAAGCGTCGGCTACAGCAGACACCTCTACCGGCTGCGCGCCCGGATTGAGCCACAACAGCGTGTCGAAGTCGTGGATGAGCGTCTCGTAGAAGATGGTCCAGAGTGGGATCCGCGCCGGATCGGCGCCGAACGGGCCTGGATCGCGCGTGAGAGAGCGAAGGAGCTGCGGCGTCCCGACTTTCCCGGCATCAATCGCTGCTCGCCCCTCAGCAAAGGCCTGATCCCAGCGCCGGTTGAAGCCGACCTGGAGCGGAACGCCCGCCGAGCGCGCCGCGGCGATTGCCCGGTCGGCATCTTCCAGGGTCAATGCCATCGGCTTCTCGCAGAAAATCGCCTTGCCTGCCTCGGCTGCCTGCACGAGGACATTCGTGTGAAACCGCGCTGGAGTGGCGATGATCACGGCCTCCAGTCCCGGATGGGCAAGGAGGTCAGCAACATCCGTGTACGCACTTTCGACGTCAAGTTTGTCGGCGAGGTTGGCTGCGGCGTTTGGCGCCGGATCCGCGATGGCAATGAGATCGGCGTCGACCAGGCGGCGTGCGACAGTCTCACCGTGGAAAGATCCGATGCGGCCGGCACCGATGAGACCGACATTGACGGGTTTGGGCATTCGAGAGGTCCTATGAATGGGTTGGTGGTAAATCAGATGGTGAAGGCGTCGCGGAAGGCTCCCAGCGCGGCTTCGGGATCGCCGGCGGCCCACGCTTCCATGCCGACGGGGCCGGAATAGCCAATGGCCTTCAGGGCCGTGGCAATCCCGCGCCAGTTGATCTCGCCAGTACCCGGTTCGCAGCGACCCGGAACGTCCGCTACCTGGATCTCGCCGATCCACGGCAGGCACTTGCGGCAAAGCTCAATCAGGTTCCCCTCGCCGATCTGGGCGTGGTAGAGATCGAGGTTCAGGCGCAGCCGCGGGTGGTTGACGTTCGAAACCAGGGCCAGCGTGTCCTCAGCGCGCCCGAAGGGCACACCTGGATGGTCGACCGGCAGGTTGAGGTTCTCGAGCGTGAAGGTGACCCCTTCCTTCTCGGCCAGTTCGACGACGCGGCAGAGTGTGTCGCGCGCCTTCAGCCACATGGCACCGGTCACCACTTCGATGGGCTGGACGGGGAGGCCCCTGTCCCCCAGACCGGTACCGTGAAGGTTGAGGCGCTGCACACCGAGCCGCTTGCCGACCTGCGCAGTCTCGCGGGCCGTTCTGATCAGTTCGGCCGCGCCTTCGTCGTCGGTCAGACGGCCGGCAAGGTAGCCGTTCATGATCGTGAAGGTCGCGCCAGTTGCTTCCAGCTTATTGAGGTCGTGCTCCGGCCAATTCCAGAGACCGACACCAAAGCCCATCTCCTTCAGGCGCGAGGCGCGCCAATCGATCGGCTTGTCGCGCCACAGCATCTCGGCGCAGGCTGCGAGGGGGAAAGGAGAGGTTGTGGATCCACTCATTGGCGGTTCTCGTATTCTGGGTATGACGACGGGTGGTGCGGCGCGATTGCGCCGCACCGACATGTGAAAAGCTCTCGATCAGATCGTTCCGCCGAGTTCCTCTGAGAGCGACTGCAGCTCCTTGCCGCCTGCCATCAGGTTCTGGAGCTCGTCGATGCCGATCTGATCTTTCCTATAAGTGCCGAGCGTCTTGCCGCGATTGAGCACCGTGAAGCGGTCGCCGACGGCATAGGCGTGACGGACATTGTGGGTGATGAAGATCACGCCGAGACCCTTGTTGCGGACCTGGCCGATGTACTTCAGCACCATGGAGGTCTGGGCAACGCCAAGAGCGGACGTCGGCTCGTCCAGGATGAGGACCTTGGCGCCGAAATAAACCGCGCGGGCGATCGCAACACACTGACGCTCGCCGCCTGAAAGCGTTCCAACGGCCTGCTGAGGGTCACGCACGTCGATGCCGATCCTGTGCATCTCGTCCCGTGTGATGTTGTCGGCGTGCTCCATATCCATGCGTTTGAAAGGTCCGAAACCGACCACGGGCTCGCGTCCCATGAAGAAGTTGCGGGTCACCGACATCAGCGGGATCATGGCAAGATCCTGATACACGGTGGCGATGCCGGCATCGAGGGCATCGCGCGGTCCCGAGAACAGGCGCGGCTGGCCTTCGACCAGGAATTGTCCGGACGTCGGCTTGTGCACGCCGGCGAGCGTGTTGATCAGCGTCGACTTGCCAGCGCCGTTGTCCCCCAATAGGCAAAGCACTTCGTTCGCATTGACGCTCATCGACACACCGTTGAGCGCAATGACCGAACCGAAATGCTTGACGATGTCTTTGACCTCGATGAGGGGCGTTTGGGACGTGGCCATCAGCGTTCTCCCGTTACGCGCTTGCGAATGACATTGTTGAAAATCACCGCGACCAGCAGCATGCCGCCGAGAAAGACGAGGTACCAATCCTGGTCGATCGAGGTGTAGGTCAGTCCGATCAGAACCATGCCGAACACGATCGATCCGAAGAAGGCGCCGATTGCCGAGCCATAGCCGCCGGTCAGCAGGCACCCGCCGATGACGGCAGCGATGATCGCCTCGAACTCCTTCTGGAAGCCGCGGCGGGCGTCGGTCGAACCGGCATCCAGAACAGTGAGAATGGCAACCAGAGTGGCGCAGAGCGCGGTGATTACGAAGAGCGTTGTCTTTACCCTTGCGACCGGCACGGCCGATTTGCGAGCAGCGCGGGGGTCACCGCCGGCGGCGAAAATCCAGTTGCCAAAGCGCGTCCGCAGCAGAACCCATGTTGCAAGAAGGGCGATCGCGATGAACCACAGGATCTCGACGGGAATGCCCGGCACCTTTGGAGCGCCGCTGGGGAATGCATCGATGATGCCCTTCGAGGCCAGCCATGAAAACAGACCAGAAAAAGCGTCTCCCGAGAAGAACGGCGCAAGCGGGCTGCCGGCGACTGCCTCCTTCATGCCGCGAAGCTGGGTGGAACCGCCGCTCGCCCATTTTAGGCCGACCAGGGTCAGCCCGCGCAGGATGAACAGAAACGCCAGCGTGACGATGAAGGACGGCAGGCCGGTGCGGATCGTGATCTGCGCGTTGGTGACGCCGATGAAGACGGCGAAGGCGACGGCAACCAGGATCGCAACGCTGAGCGGCACATGCCAAACGACGAGCGCGGTGCCGAAGACCAGCCCGGCAAAAGCCACCATCGATCCGATCGAGAGATCAAATTCGCCGCCGATCATCAGTAAAGCCGCGCCGGTGGCAAGAATGCCGAGTTGGGCGGCCGGTGCCATGAAATTCATGATGCCGGCGAGCGTGAACATCGCCGGATTCGCGGTGAAAAAGAAGAAGATTGATACGAGCACCAGGCCCGCAACGGCGCCGAGTTCGGGTCGCCGCAGAAGCGCGGTCATCGTGGAGACCTTCTTCAGCCGCTCATCGGAATGAGATGTGGTCGCAGTCATTATTCTTTCCTCCCGATTTTGGTCCAGATGCCAATCTGGCGGACGTGGTCCGCCTTCCGGCACTTGCAAAGGTGGCCCCCGCCGAAGCGAGGGCCGGCAGCTTCGCATTAGCGGATGCCTTGGGAGGATTTCTCGATGACGGAAGCGGCCGTGTCCTTCTCGACGAAGCTCGGACCGGAGGGCACATTGCCAGCGGGGATCGTACCGTAGCGGGCATAGAGCGCGAGGAACGTCACCGGCAGATAGCCTTGCAGGTAGGGCTGCTGATCGACCGCGAACAAAGCCTTGCCGTCGGCAACCGCCTTCAGGAAGCCCGCCGACAGGTCATAGGAGGCAACCTTCACCTTGTCGCCGACGCCCATCTTCTCGACGACTGCGACCGCACGCTCGCCGACGAGCGGGGCCGAGAGACCGAGCACCACGTCGATCGACGGATCGGATGTGAGCGCGGCCTGGATCTTCGCTTCGATTTCGGCCGGATCGGCCGTTGTCGGCAGCACGGTCACCTTGCCGCCCTCAAAACCCTTTTCGGTGCCGGCGCAACGCTGGTCGAGAGCGGCATTGCCCACTTCCTGGTTGACGCAGAGAACGTGCTTCAGGCCGAGGGATTTCAATTTCTCGCCGACCTTGATGCCCGCTGGGCCTTCGTCCTGGCCAACATGCAGCTTGATGCCGAGCTTCACTGCCGCCGAGATGCCTGAATTCATCGAAATCACCGGAATGCCGGCCGCGACAGCCTTCTCGATTGCCGGACCGAGCGCATCCGGGTCAGGGTCCGAGATGACGATGCCGGCAGGCTTCTGATTAGCGGCAGCCTCGATCAGTTGGCCCATTGCCACCATGTCGAAGGTTTCCGGAGCGCGATAGTCGACTTTGACATTGCTGTCCTTCCCGGCCTGCATCATCCCGTTCTTCACGATGGACCAGAATGGATCTGACGCCTGTCCGTGGGTGACCGCGATAATGGAAATATCCTCAGCTCGGGCGCTGATGGCCACTGAAGCTGCTGCACCGAGGATGACGGCACCGACTGCGAGTCTCTTTAGAATGGATTTCATCTGCTCCTCCTAACGTTGCCGTCTCCTCCTGAGGCGGCAAAAAAGCGAATGCTACCGGGTGCAAAAGTGCTTGCTACCGGGTGCAAACGCGTGCATCATAGCTTTTGATACGCTAAAAGCAAGCGTTCATTTCACGGAATCAGAAAATGGAATGGACGTTTCATTTTGTGGAGGCTTCATGAGAAGGCGGGCAACGGCGAAGAACGTGGCAGATGCGGCCGGCGTCTCAAAATGGACAGTGATCCGTGCGTTCACGCCGGGCGCATCGATTACCGAGGAGAGCAAACGTAGGGTTCTGCAGGCTGCAGCGGCGCTTAACTACTCGCCGAACCTCCTCGCCCGCAGCTTGGCCACCAATCTCACGCATCAGGTGGCGGTCTTCGTCGACGACTTTGCCAACCCTCAGAAGTTGCCCTTCCTGGAGACTTTGACCGATCGGCTGCAGGCTGAAGGGCTGGTCGCCATGCTGATCAACATCAACAATCACTTCGATCATGTGCGTGCCCTGCTCAACGCGGATCAGCGCCAAGTCGATGCCATCATCATGTTCGGCACTGCTTTTCGCAGCGAAACGTTGAATGACAGGCGGCTGGGCCGGAGCATGCCGCCGATGTTCGTGCTGGCAAGGGACAGCCAGATCGATGGCGTGCCTGCCGTTGTCTGTGACGCCGAGCTGGCATTGAAGGAGATCGTCGATCATCTTTATGAAAAGGGATACCGGCGTCCGGGCTTCATGGCTGGGGCGCCGGCCCTCTCCACGGCGCTCAGGCGCCGGCATCATTTCATCGATTTCTGGAAACAGAAGGGTGTAGACGAGACCGCGGTGATATCGGCGGAAAGGTATAGCGCGCAGGCCGGAGCAGAATCCGTTCGCCACTATCTTCAGAATACGGACGCCAAGGATAGGGTCGACGTCCTCATGTGCGAGAACGACATCCTGGCCATCGGCGCGCTTGACGAAATCCGCGGGCAGTTTGGCTTGCGTGTGCCGCAGGACATGGCCGTCATCGGCTTCGACAATTACGAGCTAGGCGGAGCATCGGTCTATGGCCTTTCCACATACGAGCAGCCGAAGGACGAAATGGTTGAGGTTGTCATCGAGATGATAACCGGGCGGCTGCCCCCTGAGACTGTCACACTGCCGGGAAAGCTCATCGTCAGGAATTCTGCCTGAGCCACTTCTCAGAGCCAAGCGGGGACGCGGCGAACGTTGTCCTGCCGAGGCCTCTCAGTTCCAATCGAACATTATGCAGGGAATGCAATGACCCAGATTGATATCTTGCTGCCGCCCTACGTGCGACTAGCCGTCAGTCCGCTGTCCTGGGCGAACGACGTTCTTGAAGACCTTGGCGAGGATATACCGCTGGAAACCTGCCTGCGTGACGCCGCCGATGCTGGATATCATGGCGTGGAGCTCGGGGGAAAGTTTCCGCGAGATGCAAACACCCTGAGCCCGCTGCTTGCTAGCCATGGTCTCGCCCTGGCGTCCGGCTGGCATTCGGGAAAACTAGCTGAACATGGCGTTGGCGAAGAAATGGAAGCGGTCGCCAGCCATGCCGGCCTCCTGCACGCGATGGATTGCAAAGTGATGGTTTACGGCGAGGTCGCGATGATGACGCCGGGATCGCCGCTCGATGTTCCGATGTCAAAGCGAGTAATCATGCCGAAGGCAGACATGGCTGCGTATGCTGCGCGGTTGACCGAGTTCGCGAAGCGTCTTGCCGAGGAGTACGATCTTAAACTTGCGTACCATCATCATCTGATGATGGTTGCCGAGACATTCGACGAGATCTCGGGAATCTTCGACAAAGTGGGACCAGAGACAGGCTTGCTGCTCGACACCGGTCACGCCGTGGCAGCCGGCTTTGACTACGTCCGACTGATCGAGCGCTTTGGAGACCGTATCAACCATATCCACCTCAAGGATATCCGCAGGCCGGTTCTGCAAGAAGTCCGTACCGGCGATCTGAGCTTCAATGCCGGTGTGCGCAGGGGAGTTTTCACAGTGCCGGGAGATGGGATCGTAGACTTCTTCCCAATTGCCCGCTTTGTCAGGGATCAAGGCTATGGCGGGTGGCTCGTGGTCGAAGCCGAGCAGGACCCAGCGGTCGCCCCACCCCGTCTCGCTGTCGCACGAGCCTTTGAGCATATGTGCGATGTTTTCGCCGACCGACCAGATGCGTAGTGGAGGTTCAGTGCTGGCGCTATCAGGACCTCTAGTGTAGTCGCAGGACAATGTCTGCTTTCAGGAAGCGGCCAAGCTGGTCCTAGGGTCGACATGCGGCGCATTGCGGCCGGGCTGCTTTTGGCCGGTAGCGGAACGACCGGTTTCACTAAAGATCTCTCGCAACCTGACGCTGTCCAAGCCGTGGCCAGCGTCAGTGGACATTTCGGTGAAGAACAAAGAATTGGTCAGGTTGGCCGGGCGTTGATCCGCAGAGCGTCAATGACAGCGCGAAGGCCAGCCGAGAGATATTTGCGCGTGGGGTAGTAGAGGTAAAGCCAGTCCTCACTTACGATCCAGTCAGTAAGGCATGCGACCAACCGCCCGCTTTCTACGTAAGGGCGTGCCCGATCTTCCCAGACATAGGCGATGGCAATGCCGGCGAGCGCCGCTTCGATCATGAGTTCGTGGTCATGAAGAGCAAGCGGGCCCCGGACGTCGACATCGATGTCCTTGCCGCCTTTGGAAAAGGACCAAGGGTAGCTCACGCCGCTCGGATAAAGGTTGCGGATGCAGACATGCGCGGCGAGGTCAGCCGGGGATTCCGGAGCCGGGTGTCGCGTGAAATAGTCCGGCGAGCCGACCACGGTGAGGCGAAGGCGCGGATTGATCTTCACCGCGGTCATGCCGTCACGCAGGCTCTCCCCCAGCCGGATGCCGGCGTCGAATCCTTCATCGACGATGTCGACCAGCCTGTCCGTCGCAACAATTTCCAGTTCGAGGTTCGGGTTGGCATCGATGAGCGGCCCGATCACCGGCCCAAGCACGAAGGGCGCGATCGAATTGGGTGCGTTGATGCGCACCTTGCCGAAAGGCGTGTCACGGAACTGGTTGAGTGCGTCGAGAGCGGAGCCGATATCGCCGAAGGCCGGCGACAGCTGGGACAAGAGCATTGCGCCCGCATCGGTCAGCGAGACGCTCCGCGTTGTGCGGTTCAGCAGACGGATGCCGACGCGAGACTCCAGGTTCGACACGGCATGGCTGATCGCCGAGGCCGTGACCCCGCGTTCTTCGCTTGCACGGCGAAAGCTGCGGTGCCGTGCGACCGCGTCGAAAGCGGCAAGTTCAGACAGGTCGGTGGCGCGCATTGATGATTCTCATTCAGGAATGATGCGAAGAGTATCTCGCTAATCGCCGCGAACGAAAAGACGCAATGTCCTCCTGTCAGCCGAGAGTTCCGGCAGGAGAACGCCATGTCACTCACCATCGAACGCGCCTTTGCAGCCATCGTAGCCGGTACCGCGCATGCCACGACGATAGGCGTTGCCGCCAATCTTGCCGTGCTCGACGCGGCCGCGCATCTAAAAGCATTTGCCCGGATGGATGGCGCCGTCCTCGGCAGCATCGAGGTGGCGATCGGCAAGGCCCGCACCTCGGCGCTCTTCCAGATGAGCAGCGCGGCAGTCTGGGACTACTGCAGCCGGGGGCTGCTGCTCCCAATCTCGATGCCAGCAACGGCGGACTGATGCCCTTTCCCGGCGGACTTCCGATCTTCGACCGCGACGGCAACCTAGTGGGGGCAATCGGCGTCTCGGGCGGCGCTCCGTCGCAGGACCTCGAGATCGCGCAAGCCGGGCTCGCCGCCCTCGGCAACTGAACGTCTCATTCCCTTTCACCCAAGCCAGGAGATCACTCATGACCAAGACAATCCTGATAACGGGAGCCGGCTCTGGCTTCGCCGAAGCCGCAGCAATCGGCATGGCGCAGCTCGGCCACACCATCATCGCCACCGCGCAGATATCGCCGCAGGTCGCGGCTCTGCGCACAATGGCTGCCGAACTCGGCCTCGACAATCTGCGCGTCGAAAAGCTCGACCTCGCGGACCCTTACGACATGGCCTTCATCGAGACCTTCGACATCGACGTGCTCTGGAACAACGCCGGTTACGGCGAGAGCGGCCCGGTCAGCGAGATTCCGCTCGACCTCGTGCGCAGGAACTATGAGATCAACGTCTTCAAGCCGCTCGAACTGACCCAGGCCTTCATCCGGAAATGGATCGCCCAAGGCAAGAAGGCCAAGATCGTTTTCACGTCCTCGATGGGCGGGCTGTTCACCCCGGCCGGCTGGGGCACCTACGTCTCGACCAAGCACGCCTTGGAATCGATCTCGGAGGCTATCGCACAGGAAGTCGCGCCGTTCGGCATCAAGGTCCAGACCATCAACCCCGGCGCGTACTACACCGGCTTCAACGAGACCATGGCTGATACTGCGTTTCGCTGGCTCGACGCAGACAGGAACTTCACCAAGCCCGCCGAGCTACGCGCAACCTTCGATGCGCTGCTGGCCTCGCCCATTGGCCATCTCGATCCGCAAGAAATGATCGACCGGATGATCGCGATCGTGCCGGCGGAGATCGGCAAGGTCCGAAACGTCTTCCCGAAAGCGGTCGAGGACATGCTGAAGCAGGCGCAGGCCGACGCCTGGTCGGCCGAAATCTGAGGCCGGTGGGAGCTCGCTGACGTCGTCCACGCATCAAGCCAAGAGGAGAATTGCCATGTCCACGAACACCTTCCCCCAGCGCGTCATTCGCGGTGGTTTGATCTTCGCAGCCGTCAGTTGCGCGGCCATTGCGCTGGCTCCCGCAGCAAACGCGCAAACACCCGAGCAGAACAAGGCGGCCGTGCAAGAAAAGTTCGACGCCTGGAGTGCCGGGACCGGCAACCCCTTCGAGCTTCTGGCTGACGACGCTCGATGGACAATCGAAGGAAACTCGGCCGCGTCGAAAGCCTATCCGAGCAAGGAAGCCTTTCTCGCCAATGTCATCCGTCCGTTCAACGCGCGTATGACGGTTGGCCTGAAGCCGACCGTCCGCAGCATCACGGCTGAGGATGACCGCGTCGTCATCCTGTTTGACGCACAGGGAACCGCGCGCGACGGGAAACCCTACGTGAACACCTACGCGTGGTTCTTCACCTTGCGGTCCGGATCGGTCGTCGAAGCCAGTGCCTTCTTCGATTCAATCGCCTTCAACGATCTTTGGTCCCGCGTCGAACCCGGCCAGTAGACCGAACTCTTCTGCGTTTCGAAGCAAGCCCCCAGGCCGGCGCGAACCCGCCTGGTCGTCCGTTCACGAAAGGACATGCAATGCCCAAGGCAATCATGATCATCGGCGCCGGTCCCGGCATCGGCCAGGCCGTCGCGCGCAGGTTCGGCCGTGGGGGCTGGACCATTGTTCTATCCGCACGAAGCCGCAAGCGGCTGACGACACTGGTGGCCGAGTTGCAGCGGGCAGGCATCAAGGCCCACGCGATCGAGGCTGACGCGACCGATGCCGCAGCCCTGCGCGCAGCGATCACTGAGGCCGACAGGCTTACCGGCGGCCTGACCGCGATCCACTTCAACGCCGCTGTTGTGCGCCAACAGGACCTGTTCAGCATGACGGACGACGAGGTCGCGCAGGATCTGGCGATCAACGTCGCGGGAGGCCTCAACACCATTCGCGCGGCGGTAGCACAGTTCGGAACGCGCGCAGGCACCATCCTCGTGACTGGAGGCGGCCTTGGCATCACGCCACACGAAGGCTGGGCGAGCCTCGGCGTCGGCAAGGCGGCCCTGCGCAATATCGTGCAGGGACTGGCCGCGCCTTTGGCGAAGCGGGATATCCGGATCGCGATCGCGACTGTCGCCACGCTGGTCAGCCCCGACACTGAGGAATCGCGTGATGTCGCCGACGTCTTCTGGACACTTGCGACCGAACCGGATGCCTCCTGGGAGGCTGTCTATCCCGCCGCCTGACTTATTCCTTGGCCGGCTTTATCCCATTCTGCCCAATCTCTCAGTCCAGGGCCGGCCGTCTACGGAAATCACACGATCCAGGTGCCGGCCCAGATGTCGGCCGCGACATCCCGGACTATCAATTCATGGAGCTTCGCAATGACTGAGCAACTCACACTGATCGCCCGCCTCACCGCGAAACCCGAACACGCAGAGGCGCTCGGCAACGGTCTGCACGACCTCATCTCCCCGACGTTGAAAGAGGAAGGTTCGATCGGCTACGTGCTTCACCGAGATAATGATGATCCCAATGTGTGGATCCTTTACGAGACCTGGCGTTCGCGCGCCGACCTCGACCTCCACTTCGCCCAGCCCTACACCAAAGCGATGCTGTCTCGCTTCCCCGAGTTGCTGACGAAAGACATGGAGCTCACCTTCGCCACGGCTGTTGGTTGAAGTCTGCGAACTGACCGCGGCCAACATCTAGCGCGGCGCGAACTTCTGGAGGCATCCTTTGCAGGCTGGCACCGGCGATTTTTTGCCGGTTGCCGGCCTGTTCCGCTTTGTCCGCCCCTAGTTCGCAATTGATAAACCGGGCTCATCAGTGATCGGAAAATAGATGAGCTAATCAAAGATCAGGCCGCGCGCCATTCTCCTCCTCGCAGACGCAATAAACCTTTAGAGGAGACCTCAAATGGCCAACTTCCAAATACCCGCCCGCAACACCCGGTCGACCTTCGCTGATATGCGCGGTCACCACGTGGCACTGCGTGTCAGCGATTTCGCCAAGGCGAAGGCCTGGTACACAGAGAAACTCGACTTCCGCGTCGTCCATCAATGGCCCTACGCCGACGAGGAGCTTGCCTATCTCGCCCCGCCCAACGACGACAACTTCATGATCGAATTGTTGGCCGGCGGCGATCCGCTGCCGATCGCGGCGCCGTCATACACCGACTTGGGCGACAGCCTCCGCCATGCGGGCTACCACCACTTCTGCATTAACGTTGCCGACATGGACAAAACCGTCGCGGAACTGAAGGCGCGCGGAGTGACCATTGTCACCGAGCCGTTCAAACTCGATGCCATCAGCCGCAAGCTGGCCTTCTTCGCCGATCCGTTCGGCAACCTGATCGAACTGGCCGAGGTAGTCGACTGAGCTGCCGAAACCAAAAGGCGTCCCCGTTGCGGACGCCTTTACAACTCACAGCCATGACGGAGACAAACATGCCCAAGACCTGGTTCATTACCGGGTGCTCGACCGGCTTCGGCCGAGCCATTGCCCAGCACCTTCTGGCGAACGGCCACAACGTCGCCGTGACCGCTCGCAATCCGGCGCAGGTCGAGGACCTCGTTGCCCGGCGCCCCGATGCCGCCGTTGCCATCAGGCTCGATGTGACGGATGCAAAGCAGATCGACGAAGCACTCGAAATAGCGACCCGGCGCTTCGGCGCGATCGACGTTCTCGTCAACAATGCGGGCGTTGGATACTTCGGTTCATTCGAGGACAGCGATCTCGCGGCCGTACACGCGATGTTCGATCTCAACGTCTGGGGGCTAGTCAACATGACGCGCGCCGTGCTTCCGGCAATGCGGCAGGCCAGGGCCGGCACCATCGTCAACATCTCGTCGATCGGCGGCCTGCGCGCCTTCCCCTCCCTGAGCTTCTATGCTGCGACCAAGCATGCGGTCGAGGCGATCTCAGAATCGCTGTCGGCCGAGGTCTCGCCGCTGGGGCTCAAAGTTCTCATCGTCGAGCCCAGCGCGTTCCGCACCGACTGGGCCGGCCGTTCAGCGGCGGAAGCGGCCAACCCGACCTCCGACTACGACCAGACCGCCGGCGCAGTGCAGCGCATGATCCGCAGCTGGAGCGGCAATCAGGCAGGTGACCCTGCACGCGCCGCAGCAGCGATCGTACGCGCCGTCGAGGCAGAGCGTCCGCCGCTGCGGCTGCTGCTCGGGCGCGGCGCGCTGGCTGGTGCACGCGAAAAGCTCGAGACGCTCAAGGTCGATTTCGACGCATGGGCCGTGACCACCGAAGGCGCGGACTTCCCCGGCACCGAACCGACCTGACGCGATCGCGCAATGCGGCTGCCGCGAGGCGGCCGCATCGTCGCGCCACGCCGTTGCGAACGCGACGCAGTCATCCGTCCAATGAATGGTGCACCTGCGAGATCGTCCAGTCGACACTGCGATGGTCGATCGTCACGTGAACCGGCGACTCCGCCATCTCCGTCATGATGCCGGCCGCCGAACGGTGGCCGTCCTCGGTGGTTTCCCAGAACACAATGTCGACGATCATGCCGTCGTCGCGCTCGCAGATGCGCCGCCCCATGAAACCGGGCTGACGTCGAATCCACGGGTCGATATCGGCATTTGCGGTGATGAAGTCGGCGATGGACAGTCCCGCCTTGAGCCTGAGCGTGGTGATCTCGATGGCATGGGTCATGGGATGCGTCTCCTGAGATCAGCCTTGTGTGGTCGGCCGGACGATCAATTCGTTGATGTCGACATCTGCCGGCTGGCTGATGGCGAAGGCGATTGCCTCCGCTATCGCCTGGGACGAGATCGACGTGTTTTCGAGCATGTCCTTGAAGAACGCGCGCGTGCCCGGCTCGGCGATGCCGTCAAACAGTTCGGTGCGTGTTAGGCCGGGGCTGATCATCGTTGCCCGGACGTGCCGGCTTTCCTGCCGCAGCCCTTCGGTGACGGCACGCACGGCGAACTTCGTGGCCGCGTAAACTCCAGCCGTCGGGTCGACGCGATATGAAGAGACCGATCCGATGTTGATGATATGGCCCGACTTGCGTTCCGTCATCGTCGGCAGGACCGCGGCCACGCCATTCAGGACGCCGCGCAGATTGACGTCGATCATCCGGTTCCATTCGTCGACGCGCACGTCGGACATCGGCGCGAGGGGCATGACGCCGGCGTTGTTCACCAGCACGTCGACCTCACCGAAAGCTGCTTCGGCCTGCGCGACGAAGGCCCTCATGTCGGCAAGGCTGGTGACGTCCAACGGAATTGCGATCGCCTTGCCGCCGGATAGGGGGATGTCCTCGGCGATGGATTGGATACGATCGAGGCGGCGGGCGCCGAGCGCAACACGATGGCCGAGCTGCGCCAGGTGGCGTGCCGCGGCCTCTCCTATGCCGCTCGACGCGCCTGTGATGAGGATGGTCTTGGTGGTCATGGGTCCATTCCGGATGTTTGCGTTGATGGTCCGCAGTACCGTCATAGAAGGCTGGATCGTTAGCTCGGTCCTGCAAGAGTCTTGCACGACCCTGCAACGCCTCGCCGCGCTGTGATGACCGGACATGCAGAATTGTGTATGGGACCGCTGGAACGTGAGCCGCCAGATGCCGCATCGCCCGCCGTCCGAAATCTACGCTGACATGGCCGATATCCTGGAGCGCCACTTGCCTCAGGATGGTGACTTGGCTTCGGCGGTCGCCGGCCTCTACCTCAGCCGCCGCTCGGCGCCGACCGAACCGGTATACCTGTCGCAATGGCCATGCTTTGCGTTCGTCATTCGAGGCAGGAAGAGCGTGACGTTGGGCGACGTCACGCACTCCTATGGTGTCGGGGACTATCTGGTCGTCTCGTTCGATCTGCCGGTCGTCTCCCGCGTCGTCGAGGCCGCAGCCGGCGAGCCGCACCTTGGCTTCGGCATGGCCATCAATCCCGATTGCGTCAGGGAACTGCTCGCTCGGATGCAGCCGCTGCCGACGTCGAAGTCCACTTTTGGCCTGACGGTCAACGACGCTTCGCAGGAGTTGCTGGACGCATCCGTTCGCTACCTTCGCTTGCTCGATAGTCCGGCCGACATTTCCGTGTTGGCGCCGGTGATCGAGCGCGAAATTCACTTTCGCCTTCTCACCGGTCCTATGGGCGGCCGGTTGCTTCAGATCGCCATGGCGGGCACGCCCGACAATCGTATCGCCCGTGCCATCGAATGGCTGCGTGGCAACTTCGCTCAACCGCTGCGCATCGAGGAGTTGGCGAGACGTGTTGGGATGAGCGTGTCATCTCTCCACCACCTCTTCAAGAGCGCTACCGCCATGACTCCGATGCAGTATCAGAAACGGCTGCGCCTGACCGAGGCGCGCCGCCTGATGCTCGCGGAACGCCTCGATGTCGGAGCCGCTGGCTACGCCGTTGGCTACCAGAGCCCGTCGCAGTTCAGCCGCGAGTACCGACGCCTTTTCGGTAAGCCACCAATTCGCGACATTCCAAATTAGACCGTTCGGAGTGGTGTTCTGCCCTGTATTCTTGGATTGCTTGGCGAGGGGTGACGTGCAGCCTAAAAGCACCCAACACCTCGCTGTATTATGTCCGCTTTCAGCAAACGCTGGGAGCGTATTGTACGGCCGAACGCAGGCGCATTGCTGCCGCTCGTGCCCGGCGACATGTAGTGTGCCCGCTTTACCGGCCCCGGAATCGGACTAGCGACGCGGCCACGGGTTCAATCATGGCGAGGTGGCGCCTGTATGCTGGAAGCCAGGCCGGAATTGATCTGGTCCGGCTCGGGCGTCGCCTGTGCTTCCCATTCCGGGACCGATTGCGCCAGCTCGCCGTCGGCCATCTCTGTTGGGATACAGTCCGGGCGGGCCGAGGGACCATCGAGCACGTTGGACAGACTTTCACGTGCGCTGTCGAGCCACGTAGAATGATCTGCGGCAGAGTGGTCCCGGATCGAGACAGTTGCGGTCATGCCAGAGACAAGCGGTACGCCGGGAGGCACTTCGTCTATCGCGATGCGAACGGGAACACGCTGGGCCAGCCGCACCCAGGTATAGATCGGATCCACATTCGGTAGTCCCTGGGCGCCGGCGGCTGCGTTGGAAACGCTGAGGCCACGTGTGATCGTGCTGACGTGCCCGATGATCGGCGCGGAGTAACCCATCAGCTTCGCCTCGACCGGGGCGCCGGTGCAGACGCGCGCCATCTTGGTCTCTTCGAAATATCCGTCGATCCAGAAACTGTCGGTATCGATTATCGAAACATTGGCGATGCCCTGGCGGGCATAGTCGCCGGCCCGCAGCAGCAGGTTCGTCACATATCCATTCACTGGACTGCGAACCTCGGTGCGCTTCAGGTTCACTTCAGCCAAGGCGACCTGGGACTGCGCCGCTTCGAATGCGGCCTCAGCCTGGATCGCATTGCCGGCATAGATCTGCTGCTGTTCGGGGGTGGTCGCAAGGCTTGACAGTTTTCCCTGCCGTTCGGATTGCCGCTGCTTTACCTGCACATCCGCTGCCCTTTGCTGCAGCGCAGCTTTACTGCTCGTCAGGGCCACGTCGAAATCGAACTGGTCGAGCACGTACAGAACATCGCCCTTGTGCACGAACTGGTTGTCGGCAACGCGCAGCTCCTTGATCCGGCCGGTAACTTCAGGAGCGACGCTTGCCACCTGAACGCGGACACGTCCGTCGCGAGTCCACGGGGCGGTCAAATAGTGGTCCCAGGCGACGACGGAAATGAGCACCGCGACCAGCGCCAACGCCAGCGTGGCAAGTCGCTTCCCTGCTGCTGCCAGCGCGAGGCGCATCCCGGCGAGCTTGAGGTTCGGCGCCAGCAATGCCGTAGCGTCCGTTTGCATAGGTGGCAAAGCGAGAGGCAGCGGGGTCGTCATCGCTTCCTGAACAAACTCTTCGTTGAGTAGCGCGTCCATAACAGTCTCCATCAAGCGAGAAGCACAAGGCCGCCAAGCACAACCACATAAAGGCTGAACTCGGCGATCGACACGTGGCTGAAGATGCTGGCGAAACCGACGAGGTGTAGGATCGGCCGAAGCCCGAGAATGACGACGAGCGCCGCGACCGCGTAGGTGATGAGAGGCGCGAACATGACCCCGCCGATCACAAGCTCATGAAAATCGTGCGTCATAACCTGGCTCCTTGAGCATCAATGGTTCCTGCCGGTGCCTGCTCGACAATTGCACTGGCAGTGACGAGCGCTGCACGCGCGGCGGCGACGGCATGATCGGTCTCGGCGCTGGCATGCAGATCGTCGGCGGCTGCGCGGATAAGCTGCGGATCGCGTGCGGCCAAAGCTGCGCGCGCGTTCACGACCAATGTGCCTAGGGAGCGATCCGTCAGCCGGGCAAGCCGGGCTGCAGAACAGCGGATTGCGGCGGCTTGATCGAAATACGCCAGAGCGTGCTCGACCGAGCTGCGGTACTCCGCCTCGTTCGGTCCGGCTGCGGCGATCTGCCCGACCCGCACGGCATCTCTGAATGCAGCCTCCTCGGGCGCGTAGCGCCGATCGGAGCGATCCAGCAGCTGCCGAAGATCATCCTTCGCCGACGCGAGCAGCCAGCGCCTGCGCTGACGGTCCGATACCGGCGGGATGAGATACTGGGTTGCGAGCAGTACGCTCATCGCCGCACAGGTGAACAGCGACGTGAAAAGGAATGCCTGCGGATTGTAGGTTTGCGGATTGCTTGCGGCGAATATCGCCGAGATGAAAATCAGGTTCACCTTTCCGAGACCCGCCCAGACCGGGTTCGGCGAGGTCGCCACGAGCGCGGCTCCGATCAGGAATGGGGCAAGGCCGAGCGCCAGCAGCGGAAAATCGGAAACGCCGTTGAGGACGACGAACTCCTGGACGAAGGTCAGAGCGACCGCGATCGGCACGCCGATAAACCCGAGCGTTGTAAACATGCGCGGCGATGGCGTCGTTGCACCCAGTCCGAGGGCGACTGCAACCAGGGACAGCGCCGAGCTCGCGCTTGGCCAGCCGGCCAACACGAAAAAGAGGGAAGCTGCTGCAACACATGCTGTCGCCCGGACTCCATTTTCTATCGCAATCCGCTGCGACCGGTAGAGTGGCGCGCGCCATGACCATTGTGGGCGCACGACGGATTTCAGCGCCATAAGGTTAAGCTGAACCTCCGCATCCCGCCGCATAAGGTCGCCGAGCGCCCAGCGATGTGGCGTTTGATCAGCATCGAGCGAGTCGGGGTGTTGATCTCGGAATGATACGTCCGAAAGGTCTTCGGAGGTCAAGTCAAACGAGCAGGCCCACTGTTCGCGCAGTGCCATATCCGGGATGGCCGGGAGCGCGGCCAAGGCACGCGCCGCCTGCAGCTCCGCCACCAGCGCCACCATCGCGCTGCGGGCTGAAGCGCTTCTCACCGGACCACTGCTCGATTCGGCTGCGAGGCTCGATATGTCCGGGCGCAGCGTGACGATCTCTCCGATCAGGGCTGTTACCGCCACGGCATCGGTGGCCTCGCGGCGAATGACCGCCCGTGCATAGTTCCGCACGCGCTGGTGAAGGGCTGCGAGCTGCGCGCCAAGCTGCGGATGACGATCGGGAGCCAGCAGCAGGTCGTTCACGAGCGTGATCGACAGCACCCCAACCGCAATGGCGGCACCGCGCTCCATGGCTGCTTCAAAGACATTCTGCGGGTTGTCAATCTGCTGGATGGCGATGAACGCAACGGTATAGCCAGACAGCACCGCGGCGTATGCGCGATAGCCGTCGAGCAGGCTGCACGCATAGATGCAAAGGCCCATCCACAAAGCGAAGGCCACGAGAAGCAGATCTCTCGTTTGCGAAAGCGAGCCGACGATCACAATCGAGACAACCACGCCCAGCGTGGTTGCAATCAGGCGAAATCCGGCCTTCTCCAGCGCCTGCCCACGCGTTGGTTCCGCCAGTATCATGACGGTGAGCATGGCTGAGACCGGCGCCTCGAGTTGAAGCCAGAAACTCGCCAGCAGGGCAACGACCGCGGCCATCCAGATGCGGATGGCAAAAGCCCACGACCGGAGAGGAAATCCGGCGATGACGAGGGGCATTTGTGTCGTGGTTGCGCTCACGGCCGGACCCATTTCCTCACTGAAGGATCACGCTTGCGGCGGAAACCAGGATCCACAATCCGAACAGCGGAATAAGTATCCACCGCGCCTGGGTGACGCTGATGTCACTCTTCGTCCTGACGATTGCAGCGACGCGTGAATTGCTAAGCCGGGGATCGCGCATGACACATCTCCTGTGTTGGATGCGCTAGAGATCGACTGTCGGCGGCCGCAAATCCATTGCACGATAGTGTCGGCAATACTTTTGGATTGGTTTACGAAGCAGCGTCTCTCGGCTTGAGGCCGAGGCAAGACAGATTGCCCCAACGGTTGGGTGCTGTTGCTTTGGCAGGGTTGCCTCAGGGTTGATGTCGTCGCGGCTTGGGAGTGGCCTGCAGCGCTTAGGTCACAGCCTTCGCGGGACCACAAGCTTGGCCGTGAGGTTCTGAACAACCTCACCACGCTGATTGATCGTCCGGCTGACGATAGTAGCGATGCCTCGACCTGGCTTCGATCGGGAGGGTGTGATTTCGACGACTTCGCTCTCCACGTGCAGGACGTCGCCGGGGCGTGTCGGCGCCGGCCAGTTTATCTCTCCTCCTGCCCCGATAATTCCGCCGGCCAGCGGCAAGCCGCCTTCGACATTCAGCCGCATGGTGATCGCGGCGGTGTGCCAGCCGCTTGCCGCCAACCCCTTGAACAGGGTGTCCCCGGCTGCCGCCGCATCCAGATGAAACGGCTGCGGATCAAATTGCGCGGCGAAAGCCTTGATCTGCGGTTCATCGATGGTATGGCTGGCGCTGACAAAGCGCTGTCCGACGTGGAGATCGTCGAGATGAAAACGACCTGCCGGGATCCGGTCACTCATGATGCAGTTCCTCCCTTTCATTCAACGACCGCCATATTGCCATAGGTCGCTCTGAGTTGCTTCTTGTCGAACTTTCCGACGCTGGTCCGGGGAAGTGTGTCTACAAACAGTATTTTGTCGGGAATGCCGACCTTCGAGATCACACCTGAATCGGCAAACGACTTCAGATGCGCCATTATCCTGATGTCGCTGAGTTCGCTGCCGGTCTTGGCATTCCTGATGACCAGAGCCAGGGGTCGCTCGCCCCATTTCTCGTCCTTGATGCCGATCACCGCCGCTTCGGACACACCCTCGCACTGAGAAATGAGGTCTTCAATCTGCAACGATGAGACCCATTCGCCACCGGACTTGATGACGTCCTTTATCCGGTCGACGACACGGAGATAACCACCGGCGTCGATGACACCGATATCGCCAGTATGCAGATAGCCACCGGACCACAATTGTTCGGACGCTTCCGGGTCGCCGGCATAGCCCTGCGTGAGCCACGGTGCGCGCACCACGATTTCGCCGGTGGTTTTGCCGTCGCGCGCCGCCTCATCCCGGTTCCTGTCGACCAGGCGCAGGTCGACAAGCGGTGCCGAGATGCCGGCCATGGTTCGGATATCGAGTTGTCTGTCCACATCGGCAGTCAGGTCCTCGGTTCTGACCTGTGCAAGTGAAAGCAGGGGCGCAGTTTCAGACATGCCATAGCCGGCATAGACGTCAACGCCGAGCGCAAGCGCTTGCCTGGCAAGCGCCTTCGGTAGCTCGGAGCCCCCGACCGCCATCTTCAATCCGGCAAGGTCGGTGTTTGCCGCCGTGGCGGCGCCGAGAAGCATCTGCAGGATTGTCGGAACGCCATGCGTGACCGTCACGCCTTCAGTCTTGATCAGCTTGACGAGCAAATGCGGATCGTACCGGCCCGGATAGACTTGCTTGGCTCCGCTAAGCGTCGCCGTCCATGGCAATCCCCAGGCGTGCGCATGAAACATCGGGGTCATCGGCATATAGACGTCGTCGCGGCCGAAACGTCCCTGTTTCGTGGCTGTGCCCAGGAAAGCCATTTGAGCGAGCGTGTGGAGCACCAGCTGTCGATGGCTGAAATTGACGCCTTTTGGCTTACCCGTTGTCCCTGACGTATAAAAGGTCGTGGCGAGGGTGTCTTCGTCGAAGTCCGGGAAATCGTAGTCGGCCGAGGCGCCGGCCAGCAGGTGCTCATATTCGCCTGCAAAGGAGAGGCTGCCAGTCTGGGGAACCGCTCGGTCCGACATCACAATCAGCGTCTTCACTTTGGGCAGTTGCTGCCTGATCCCTTCCAGGACCGGCACGAAATCATCGTTGACGAGAAGCACTGAGGGGCCTGCATGATCGATCGTGTAGGCGATCTGCTCCGGCGACAGCCGGACGTTCACGGTTTGCAGGACAGCCCCCATCATTGGAACCGCAAAATAGGCTTCCAGAAACCGATTGCTGTCCCAGTCGAGCACGCCGACTGTGTCGCCGGCTGCAACACCCAATCCGGCGAGGCTGGACGCGAGCCGGCCGATGCGTTCGCGCAACTGGCGATACGTGAAGCGCCTCACGTCGCGATAGACGATCTCCTGATCCGGTGCCTGCACGAGCGGCGTATGCCACAGCTGCTTTATGAGCAGCGGATACCGATATGCGGAGTTGGCGCCTGCTATGAGCCTGCCCGTCATGGCGGCATCCTCTGTAGTTTAGGAAAGCAAATTGCAGGAGCGGTCGCGATCGGTGATCGCGGCCGATGCCGATACTGAGCCTAAGCCGCGCGCTCGCCGGCTGTTCCCGAAGCGTTGGTGCGCAATTCGAGCAGGCCGAGCAGCAGTTCGTCGCGTTCCGCCTCAAGCTCCGCGACTGTGCGCGATCCGATCTCGGCATGGACGCTGTCGATGAGCTTCTGCTGCACCTCCTTCGTCAGCACCGGCGCGCCGAGGGACTTCCACGAAGCGGTCATTGGGCCTGCGAACTGCTCGAAGAAGTGGTCGATGCCGCCTTGGCCACCGCCGAGATGGTTGAGCATCATGTTGCCCATAATGCCCCAACGCAGGCCTGGCCCATAAGACAGAGCGGTATCGACGTCGGCTGCGCTCAGCACGTCTTCGGCGACAAGGTAATAGACCTCGCGTGCCAACGCACCCTGGAGACGATTGGCGACGTGCCCCGGCAGTTCCTTGTTGATGCGCACCGTCTTCTTGCCGATCGAGGTGTAGAATGCTTCTGCGCGCCCGATCGTCTCTTCCGAGGTCTTTGCGCCGCCGACGATTTCGACCAGTGGCATCAGGTGCGGCGGATTGAACGGATGGCCAATGACGCAGCGCTCGGGATGCGCCGCAGCGCCCAGCTGGATCTGACTCATCGGCAGTCCCGATGAGCTCGAGGCAATGATGACGTCGGGCGGCAACAACTGGTCGAGCTGGCCGTAGAGCTTCTGCTTGAAATCGAGCCGCTCGGGCCCGTTCTCCTGCACCAGATGAGCGTCTTTCACGGCCTCAGCCAGATCGGCGGTAAAGACGAGCCGCAGCGGCGAAGCTCCGGGAGCGAGCCCAAGCCTCTCGAGCGCCGGCCACGCGGCGTCGACGAACCGTCTCAAACCGGCTTCAGCATTGGGCGCAACGTCGGTTGCGACGACGTCGAGACCTTTGGCCAGGAAGAGCGCCGTCCAGCTCGCGCCGATAACGCCTGTTCCGATGACAGCGATCTGGCGAATGGTTTTGGTGTCGGACATGATCTGATCTCCTTGAGAATTGTCAGGCGTAGGCAATGCCGGTGAGATTGCCCTGGGCATAACGAAGCGTCCGCTGCTCAGTCCCGTCGAGCTTGGCGGAATACACCGACCCGCCAAGGTCCGTGATGAACATGCGGTCGCCGGCAATATCGAGGGCGATGCCGATACCCTCCATCAGGCTGGCGAGCAGGATCTCTGGCGCACGCCCACGGCCGGGGGCCGGCTCGATCGGTGCGCGATTGACCGTGTTGCCGAAGGGAGGATCGCCGCGGTCGGTCCAATAGAGGAAGCCGTTTTTGAGATCGAGTTCGAGGTCGATTGGCTCAGGCAGGTCGTCGAACAGCACCTGGATGTCGGAGCGGTTAAATCCGTCCTCACCCTTCGGGAAATCCAGGCCTGCCCGCAAAATTCTGCCGAGGCCCGCATTATCCGGCCCCTTTTGTGTCCAGTAGACGTGGCGCCGGATCGGGTCCACGGCAATGCCGACGCACCATCTTGTCGCGTCGCTTCGATCGTCTTCGCCCTGCCCGGTCTGAACCAGTGTCTCGACGTCGGTGCCGTCAAGGTTGGCACGCATAACCCGCATCCCCTCGCGGTCAGACCAATAGAGCTTGCCGCTGCGCTGCTCCAGATGAAGCTGTTTTGGCGTGTGGGTGACGCCGTTCGGTATGATGATTTGACGATTGCTTCCGTCGAGATTGGCACGCTCGATGGAGCCGTCGTTGAGTTTGAGCGTCCCCATGTTGGTCCAGTAGATATGGCCGGCTTCGGCATCGACCACGATGCCGTCGGGAAACCGGCAGCCGGTGACGATGACGCTTTGGTCGGAGCCGTCCGAATTCATGGCTTGAATGCGACCGCCGCTGAGTTCCAGCACGAACAGCCGGCCCATGCGGGCCGCGCCCGAAATGGTCTTTGCCTTGGTAGCTTCTAATATGCTCATGACCTGTCCCTTTCATGTCGCGGATGGCGGCAACGCCTATTCGGCCGCCATCGCTGACGTCTTCGTGAAATTCGGTGGACGCTTCTTGAGGAAGGCAGACAGCGCTTCCTTGGTGTCAGCGGAACGCAGGCGCTCGGCAAACTCCTGCCCTTCCGCGTCGATCGCCGCCTTGATCTGGTCGATGAAACCCCGTTTGAGGAGCCGCTTGCTGGCCTGCAATGCGCCACCTGGCTTGGCTGCAAGCTTCTGTGCCGTCTCCATCGCCGTGGCGAACAAGCCATCGTCAGGCACCACGCGGGTCACGAGACCCAGCTCCGCCGCCCGCGCAGCGCTGAACCGCTCTCCCAGCAGGAACAGTTCCGCGGCCCGAAGATGCCCAATGCGCGCCGGCAGCGAGTAGCTCGATCCAAACTCCGGCGTCAGCGCCAGATTGATGAAGGGCAGCTGAAACCGCGCACCTTCGCCGGCGTAGACCACGTCACAATGGGTCAGCATCGTTGTTCCGCCGCCGACCGCGGCACCCTGTACCGCCGCGACGATTGGCTTTTCGAACCCTACAAAAGCGTGCATCAGTTGCGTCTGCGGAGACTCCCCCGGCCCAGGCGGTGCTTTGAGGAACTCGCCTGCATCGTTGCCGGCGCAGAAGTCATCTCCTGCGCCATGCCAGAGGACAACACGGGTTTCTCCGTCCTTCGCGGCATCGATCAGGATATTCGCCAGCTGCGTGTACATGGCGCCGGTCATCGCATTCTTCTTCTCCGGGCGATTGAGCTCGACCCGCAGGATGCCGCCGGAACGTTCGGTGAGGATGTCGGTCATTGTTTGTCTCCGTACTGTCGTTTGCGATCCGCTATGCAGCGCGTTCCTGTGCCTTCGGCACGGCGCCGCTGGCACGCAGGCTGTCGATGCCCTTGGCGTCGAATCCGACCTGCCGCAGGATCTCCTCGGTGTGTTCACCAAGACCGGGAGCGCCCCTGGCAGGAGCCTTGGTTACGCCGCGCACCTGAATTGGACTGCTGATCGTTTCGGTCAGCCTGCCTCCCGCGCCCTCGAGCGGAACGACGATGTCGTTCAGCCGCAGCTGCGGATCCTGGATGACCTCCTGCGGGCCGCGAATGGCGCCGAACGTGACGTGGACACCGTTGAAGACATCGTACCAATGCGCCATCGGCTGCGCGCCAAAAACCTGGTCGAGAATAGCCGTCAGTTGCGGCCTGTTTGCCGCGAGCTTTGCGCGGTCGGAAAAGCGCGGGTCGGCGAGGAGGTCTTCGCGCCCGATCGCCTTTGCCACATCCGCGACTTTGTCGGCTGTAATGATCAGGGCGAACCAAGTCCCGTCGGAAGCTTTGTAGATGTTAAGCCCCGCATTGGCGGGATTCTCGCGATCGTGCGGGGCGGCAAACTTCGCGCCGGCCAACGCTCCCTGGATCGAGACGCTTGCCGACCAGACGCCCTCGGCAAGCAGCGAGGTCGTAACGTAGGCACCCTTGCCCGTGCGCTCACGCCGATAAAGCGCGGTGACGATCGCCGAATAAAGCCCCATGGCCGTCGCGTTGTCGCCGCTGCCGCCCACCGGCCAGGTTGGCGGCGCGCCGGCATCGCGCGTCATCGACAGCAGCCCGCTGCGTGCCCAATAGGAGGTGATGTCGAAGCCGGGCAGGTTCGCGTCCGGCCCGTTTTCGCCGAAACCCGTAAGGTCGGCGTAGATCAGCCTCGGATTCCATTCCACGACGTCGCTGTATTCAAGCTTGAGCTTGGCACGGGCGTGATGCGGCGTGTTGACGACGAAGACGTCGGCCCAGGTGACGAGCTTCTGCAGCACCTGCTGCGCGCTGGGCGATTTCAGATCGAGCGCGATGCTGCGCTTGTTGCGATTGGCGAGATGCCATTGATAGGGATCCTCTGCCAGCGGCTGCGGTGCGACCTGGTGCCCGTGTCTCCAGGGGTCGCCTGTCGGCGGCTCGACCTTGATGACGTCGGCGCCGAAGTCCGACAGGATCACGGCGGCACTGGGACCGGCGACGAAGCTTGAGAAGTCCACCACCTTCAGCCCGGAAAAGATGTTGTCGGTCGTCATTTTTCGTTCTCCTGAAATCTTGCGGTTCAGTGCCCGTGGAATTGGGGCGCGCGTTTCTCGAGGAAGGCGGACGTGCCCTCTTTCTTGTCTTCTGTTCCGGCGCTGAGGCCGAAATAGGCGGCTTCGAGGGCCAGGCCTTCGCTCTGGCCCGTGTCCAAGCCCTTGTGCGTGGCTTCGAGCGCATAGCGCACGGCTATCGGTCCGTTGGCGGCGATCTGGTGGAGGATGGCTTCGGCGCGCGCCAGTAGTTCGGCTGCCGGCACGATCTCGTTGACAAGGCCGATGCGGTACGCCTCGTCGGCACTGATCAGACCGCCGGTCAAAATGAGCTGAAGCGCGCGACCCTTGCCGATCAGACGGGGCAACCTCTGGGTTCCACCGCCGCCAGGGAGCAATCCCAGCTTCACTTCAGGTTGGCCGAATTTGGCCTGGGGCACGGCGATGCGGATGGTGCAGGCCATTGCCGTCTCGCAGCCACCGCCCAGCGCAAAGCCGTTGATTGCAGCAATGACCGGCTTGCCAAGATTTTCCACCAGATCGAGCACTGCCTGTCCAAGACGGCTCGATGCCTCCGCCTCGACCGCGCTTACATGCGCCAGCTCGCTGATATCGGCGCCCGCGACAAACGCCTTGTCGCCGGTGCCTGTAAGAATGACGCCGCGCACCGCGACGTCGTCACGGGCATCCTCGAACGCCGAGCGGAGATCCAGCCAGGTCGCCCGATTGAGCGCGTTCAACACCTTCGGACGATTGATCGTCACATAGGCGATGGCGCCTTTCTTCTCGTAGAGCACGTTGGCGGCGTACATTTCGCTTACCGGCAAGCTCGTGGCGTGCTCGAGTGTCTGTGCAACAGCGGGCGAGCTCATGGATCGTCTCCTGAGTTTCGAAGTGAATGACGGGATGTTTGACCGCTCCGGCCGTCAGCGCCTCACACGAAGGCGCTGAACCCGGTTGCGGCCTTGCCGACGATAAGGTTCTGCATCTGGAAGGTGCCCTCGTAGGAGTAGAGCGCCTCGGCGTCGGCAAACAGGCGTCCGACATTGTTGTCGACGATGATGCCGTTGGCGCCATGCACCTCACGCGCCCAGGCGACCGTCTCGCGCATACGCTGCGTCGTGAATGCCTTGGCGAGCGACGCATGCTGGTCGAGAAGCTTGCCCTCGCCGTGGAGTTCTTCGAGGCGGAACATCAGCGCCTGGCACGCCGTCACATTGGCGAGCATTTTGGCGATGAGATCCTGGATCATCTGGAACGAGGCGATCGGCTTGCCGAACTGCATGCGCTGCTGGGTGTATTTCACCGCGGCTTCATAGGCGCCCATCTGCACGCCGGTGGACATCCAGCCAACGCCGGACCGGGTCTCGCGCAACACGTGGGCGGTATCGCGGAACGAATTGGCGTTCTGCAGACGGTTGGCTTCCGGAACGCGGCAGTTCTTCATGGTGATCAGGCCGTTCTGGACCACCTTGAGCGCCATCTTGTTCTCGATCTTCGCCACGCTGAAGCCGGGCGTGGTCTTGTTCTCGACGATGAACCCCTTGACCTGGTTGTCATCCAGATCGCGCGCCCAGATGATCGACACGTCGCACCAGGGTGCGTTGCCAATCCACTTCTTCTCGCCGTTGAGGATCCACGTATCGCCTTCGCGCTTTGCGGTTGTGAGGAGTCCGCCACCCGTCCCCGAGCCAACCAGCGGCTCGGTCAGGCCGAAGCAGCCGATCATCTCCAGCCGCGCCATCGGCGGCAGCCATTTCTGCCGCTGCTCCTCGGAGCCCAGCAGGGCAATCGTCCCCATGGCCAGCCCGGTGTGAACACCAAAGAAAGTCGTGAACGACGGGTCGACGCGCGACATCTCCATCGCCACCAAGCCCTTCAGCTTCGAGCTGTAGTCGCCAACGTTGAGGCCGCCAATATTGAGTTCCTTCAGCGGTTCGATCAGCTCGAAGGGAAAAGCATCTCTCACCCAATAATCGTTGATGATCGGCGCGACCCTGGTCTCCATGAAATCGTGCACCTTTGTGAGGATCGCTCGTTCCTCGGCGCTCAACGTGTCTTCGATTTGATAGAAATCGGCGTTGGGCGCCGGCAGCGGTTTCGGCTCACGGGCCTGCTTCAAGGCAGTTGCAGAAGGCATCTCGATCTCTCCATGAATGCACCGCCGCCACAACAGTACGTCTTTGCTGTGAAAGTCGGTTCGTTGAATATGATAAATATGTAAGAATATTTCTGTGAAATCTATAGTACGATTGTATCGCCGATACTTTGGTATCGAGAGTCAGAGTTCAATCAAAGATGAAACAGATGCCGGATCCTAGCGGTCAGGCCGGGATCTGATCTCGGCAGTACAGAGCCATTGCGCTCATCCAGCCTGGACTGTTCCGCAGCGGTTCGCCTTGACAGGAGCAAGCCGAGTTCGTCCGCGATGGTGGGCCGGTCCCGCATGAGCGGTGCCAACCCTTCCTGGGTAATCTCATAGACGACGACAGGGGTCAGCGCTGTGATCGAACCGGGTTCGCCCGCGCCGGTCAGCAGACCGCCCTCGCCAAAGAAATCGCCTGGTGCCAGCCTGGCCAGTTCGGCAGCCTCGCCGATTGCACCCTCGCGCCCGCGCGTGACCACGGCCACGCCGCTGCGAAGGATCATAAGGGATTTCAGCACGCTTCCCTGTTCAACGAATACGTCGCCTTTGCGAAAGGTACGGCGCGTCATCGTCGAAGCAAGGGCTTCCTTTTCATCCTCGGTCAGATGGGCAAACAGCGGAACGGCATCGAGCAGCCGCAGCTGCGTGGCGCGCAGTCCGGCGGACAGGGAGCCAGAAGCCGATGCGGCAACAGCAAGGCCACTATCCGCAGGTGGGGCAAGAGCCAGTCCTGCGGCCTTCGCGTGGCGATAGGTTAGATCTAATATCTCGGTTTTTGCAATGCCCACCAGCGAGACATCGGCGACCCTGAACGTGACCTCCAGTTCGACTGCGTTCGCATCGAGCGAGGTTACATGAACACTGGGCTCTGGCGTTCTCAAAATGGACGTGCTGCTGAGCAGGACGGAATGCATCAACTCGATCATGGCAGACGGCGCTGTAGTCGGCCGTAGACGTATCGTGAGTGTCACCCCGTGGCTGGGCTCGGGAGTACTCAGATTTGTGAGTCTCGCCTTCGCGAGGTCGCTGTTGGGAACGATGACGAGATCATTGGCGCCAGTCAGCAGATGCGTTGCGCGCCAATTGGTCTCGACGACCTTGCCTTCAATAGCATTGCCGAGGACAAGCCAGTCACCGATCCCATACGGCCTGGCCAGATTGAGCGCGATCCCCGAGAACACATCGCTTAATGTGCTCTGCAAGGCCAGGCCAAAGATCACTGCGATGGCGCCGGAGGTGGCGATGAGAGTACCGACCGGAGCATTGAAGACGTAGGCGATCACCGACAGTGCCGCCCCGATATAGATAATGCCGACAACGAGATCTTGCAGGAAACGACCTTCACGAGCCCGGCCCTCGAAAATCACGAAAACGCGCACGAGACTGATCAGTGCCCATGCCGCGCTGATCCACCACGCGATCTTGGCGAGCCCAAGGAAAAAGCGCAGCAGACCGGAGGCATGCTGCGGCCCCGGCGCGTATGGGACGATGCCCTGCGACATCAGCAGGGCAGTCAGCGCGGCAAACAGAGCCAGTTGGCTGACCAGCTGGCGTTCGGATCGCCTGCGAAGCGCCAGCCGCGTAGACACCGTTCCGAGCGCGGCGAGCGCCCCCGTCTGCACGATAGGGTCAGCGGCCAGCTGAGCGATGTCGCCATAACTCGACATTGATCTCGGTTCCCTCGGCGACTTACCGCTCCTCCCGCCGGTCGGACCGTCAGTCAGGCCGTGAAGCCACGATGGTTCCGGTAGGATCGAGCCGAAAGCGAGTGCCAGATGCTCCCGTGTCCAAATGCATATTTGATCAGTGTGCCTGGATATCTATTGTACGTTGGTATCGACAACACTTTGGACTCGGTTTTTGTCCAGTCCTCGAAAGCTAGTGACATCGCCGACAGGGGTGTTGGTATTGAAGAAACCAAACCGTGGTCGGCGTGACGCTAGTGGCCGATGTGCAACCTGCCGGCCATGTTAACGAGATCGGCGAAGGATGCGGCCTGCATTTTTTCCATCACCCGGCCGCGGTGTGCCTTGACGGTGATCTCGCTGATGCCGAGCTCGTACGCGACCTGCTTGTTCAGCAATCCCGTGATGACATCACTTCCTGTTCGCGACGGCTGAGCGATGCGTGGCGCTCGCGCAATGCCCGCATCTCGATTTCGAGGGCGAGTGCTGTCCTGCTCCGGTCGAGAGCCTGTTCCAGGGCCGCCAACATCTCGTCTTCACCGAAAGGCTTGGTCAGGAACTCGACGGCCCCCGCCTTCATTGCCTTTACAGTCATGGGCACGTCGCCGTAGCCGGTAACGAAGATGATCGGCATCTCCGTCCGTTCCACGGAAACCAGCTTCTGCAGATCCAGCCCGTTCAAATCGGGAAGGTTGACGTCGAGGACAAGGCAGTTCGGAACCAGTGCCCTCGGGCGGGACAGGAAGTGCTGCGCCGACTCGAACATCTCAGCTTGCCAGCCCGCCGATTGGATCAGCAATTCGAGCGATTCGCGGACCGAAATATCGTCGTCTACGACGAAGACGAGAGGGATTTCCTGCGGCATAGGCGTCAGCTCCCCAAGTCACCGGGTGAATTCGCCAGGTTCGTATGCACAGCTATTACCCCCCTTGCCATGTGTCTATCAAGCGGTGCGCGTCAGTCCGGTAGCGCCGAACTCAAAGCCTCCTGCAGGGCGTCCTCTGTGAACGGTTTGAACAGGCAATCCACAGCCCCTTGCTCGATGAGCCGCGGCCGCACCGTGTCATCCTTGAGAGCCGTGATGAATATGGTTGGAATTCTCTGCCCGCGGCGCAGCAACTCGAGATGCAATTCCGGACCGGTCATGCCGGGCATAGCGACGTCGAGGATCAGGCATCTGGTTTGGCCGAGGTAGTCAGATGCCAGGAACCCTTCAGCCGAGGGAAACGCGTTGGCGCTAAAGCCGAGCTCCCTAAGAAGATCGGGGAGAGACTCGCGTACGGACTCGTCATCATCGACAATCGACACGAGGGGATGCGCAATTTTCATGAAAACTCCGATGGGATTTGGGTAGTGCCACGCGCCACCGTGGTCATGACAACATCGTCGACGGACATTGCATCCGTCGAACAATGCGGGATTGAAAACGCGAATGTTGCTCCGGGGCCATCGTTGGCTTGCGCCCAAAGACGTCCATTGTGTCTTTCTATGATCGATCGGCTGACGGAGAGGCCAATACCCATGCCATCGCTCTTTGTCGTGTAGAACGCCTCGAACAGCCGTTCAGCCCCTTCGGGGCTAAAACCGATGCCCGCATCGCGCACGGTGAGGCGAACCTGTCCATCTTCGTCATCTGCGGTCCGAACCTGCAAAAGCCGCGGCCGGTCTTTGATGTCACGCATTGCATCCGCCGCATTGCGCAAGAGGTTCATGATAACCTGCTGGAGCTGGACGCGATCGCCGGCAACCATCGGCAGTTCGTCAGCCAGCTCTATGCGCAGCATCACGCGGTTGCGTTGCAGATCCGCCGATAGCAGTGCGACGACCTCCTGCGCTGCGTCGTTGAGATCGACCGGCTCGACGGTCACCGCGCGCTTGGTGAACAAGGCGCGCAATCGCGCGATCACGTCCGCCGCACGCTTGCCGTCGCGTATCGTGCGCCGCGCTGTTTCCTGCGCTCCATCGACGTTGGGCGGGTCGCTGGCCAGCATGCGAAGGCACGTGCTGGCATTGGTTATGATGCCCGCCAGCGGTTGGTTGACCTCGTGGGCGATCGAGGCGGTCAAGGCGCCGAGGCTCATGATGCGGGTGACCTGCGCAAGCTCCGATCTAAGCTTCTCGAGCGCCTCTTCAGAAAGCCGGCGTTGCGTTATGTCGAGAACGGCGCCGATATATTCGATCTGGCCATCGCCGTGGCATCCAGCCCGGTGCGCGATCAGGTGCAGATATTTGACCGACTGATCGGGCAGCACGATCCGGGGCTGGCATTCGAACTCGCGATCGCCGCGTTGCGCCCGCTCAACCGTATTGACAATCATCGGCATGTCTTCGGGGTGGACGCGGCTGGCCATCCGATCGATCGTAATGACCGTGTCCGGCTCAAACTCGAAGATGCGGTAGAGCTGCTCAGACCAGATGATCTCGCCGCTGGTGACGTGCCAGGAAAGATTGCCCATCCGTGCGAGATGCTGGCCTTCCGCCAGGAACGCCTCGCTGCGCCTGAGGGCGTCTTCCGCTCGCTTGCGCGCCGTCATGTCGCGCGTGACACCAAGCTGTGCGATTGAGCCATCGCTGGTGCGCAGCGGAGCGGCGTGCGTCTCCATGTGCCGGCGAACGCCATGAGCATTGATGAGGTCGAACTCCAGAAAGCCTTTCTCGCCGGCGCAAATCTGCTCGTGGAACTGGTGATATTTTTCCTGATGCTCGGGAGCCACGAAGTCGAAAAATCGCTGCCCGATGACGTTATCTATGGATGGCACACCTGCCATTATCGCGCCGGCCGCATTGGTGCGCAGAACCGTGCCGTCGCGGGCTACGACTTTCACGCATTCGGGCGTCGTTTCCACGATGGCGCGGAAACCCTCTTCACTGCGCTTGCGGTCTTCGATGTCGGTGTTGACGCCATACCATCTGACGATGTTGCCATGTTCGTCGTGCAGCGGATTGGCGCGGAACAGGAACCATCGGTATTCGCCGTCATGGCGCCGCAGCCGCGCTTCGGTCTCTCCCGGCTTTCCCGAAGCCATGATGGTTTGCCAAGTATCGGCCAAACCAGTCATATCGTCGGGATGAACCGCGGCCGCCCAGCCCCAATCCTTCGCCCCTTCGGCGGTAAGGCCGATATAGTCGAGATAGTGCTTGTTAAGGAACTCGGCGGTGCCATCCAAACGCGCCGCCCAGGCAAGAGTCGGAATCGTATCGATGGTAAGCTGCAGATTGCGCTCGCTTGCCGCCAGCGCCTGCTCGGTCCTCATTCGATCCTCGATGTCGGTGGCCAGGCAATACCAGCGAATAACATCGCCCGCGGCATCCCGAGCCGGATTGCTCCGAATCTGGAACCAGCGATAGATGCCGTCGAAACGTCGCAGCCTGGTTTCGAAATCCATCGGAACATGGGTATCGAGCGATCGTTTTACGGTCTCGGTGTGACGCACAAGATCGTCAGGATGAACCGTGCCGTTGATTGGCCAATTCGCGAATTCGTCCCGTGTCTGACCGAGATAGCCAAGGAATTGCTTGCTCAGCTCTTCAGCCTCTCCGGTTGCGTCGAAAACGGCGACCATCCCGGGAATGCTGTCCAGGATCTGCCGGGACCACCGCTCGCTTACGCGCAGCGCCTCTTCGGCACGTTTCAAATCCTCGATATCCGAGGTGACGCCATACCAACGGATCACCTTTCCTGTCTCGTCGCGCATCGGCACGCGTCGGCCTATGTGCCAGCGATACGACCCGTCGGCCATGATGGCGCGATACTCGCATTCGAACGGTTCCTCGGTGGCCAGGCATTCTCGCCAGCGACTTTCGACGAGCGGCAAGTCGTCGGGATGGAAAAGGCGCCGAAAATCGGTGCCGCTGGGCTGGCCACTCAGTTCGAGCGTACGCTTGTTGACGTACACGTTTGTGCCGTCCGCGTTGTAAATGCCAACCCGTACCGGAATGCTGTCGATGGTCGCCTGCAGATTGCGCTCGCTCGCCGCCAGCGCCTGCTCGGCACGCTTTCGATCCTCGATGTCGGAGCTGACGCCATACCAGCGGATCACCTTTCCCGTCTCGTCGCGGATTGGCACCCGGCGCCCTAGATGCCAACGATATGTGCCATCCGCCATCCGCGCGCGGTATTCAGCCTCGAAGGGCTCTTCCTTGGCGAGGCTCTCTCGCCATAGCCTTTCCGCGAGCCCAACGTCATCCGGATGGAACAGCTCCCTCCAATCGGCATCCCCCGGCAGTCCACTGAGCTCGATCGCTTGCCTGTTGGCGGAAACACGGATGCCATTGGTGTCGTGTACGCTGACCCTTGCAGGAATCGAGTCCAGGATCAGACGTAATTCACGTTCGCTTGCCGCAAGCGCCTGCTCGGCGCGCTTTCGATCCTCGATGTCGGTGCTGACACCATACCAGCGGATCACCTTTCCGGTCTCGTCGCGCATCGCCACTCGGCGCCCTATGTGCCAGCGATACGTCCCGTCAGCCATGCGCGCGCGATACTCGCATTCGAACGGCTCGCCGCTGGCCAGAGATGCACGCCAGAGTTCCTCGGCGCGTTCCAGATCGTCGGGATGAAAAACCTCTCGCCAATCTGACCCAACGGCGTAGCCACTCAACTCGAGCGCTTGCTTGTTGGCGGAAATGCGGTTTCCCTCTGTATCGTAGATGCCAACCCTGGCCGGGATGCTGTCGACAATCAGGCGAGACTGGCGCTCGCTTTCCTGCAACGCTTGCTCCGCGCGCTTACGATCCTCGATATCGTGGGCGATGCCATACCAGCGGACTATCTTCCCAGCTTCGTCGCGCATCGGCACGCGGCGCCCCAAGTGCCATCGATACGTCCCGTCTGCCATGCGAGCGCGATACTCGCATTCGAAATCCTCTCCAGTGATCCGGCATTCGTTCCATCGGCTCTCGGCGAGCGGCAGATCGTCAGGATGGAAGATGAGCCTCCAGTCGGCGACGCTGGGAATACCGGACAGCTGGACTGTACGTTTGTTGACGGATACGAGCCTTCCGTCATCGCTGAAGACGCCTACCCTGGCAGGAATGGTATCCAAGGTCGCCTGTAGATTGCGCTCGCTCGTAGCTAGCGCTTCCTGCGCGCGCTTCAAGTCGTCAATGTCGGTGTACAGGAGATTCCAGCCCAAGAGCCGGTGCTCGCCATCTCGGATCGGAGAGCCACGCACCTGGAACCATCGATACACGCCATCGAAGCGGCGATGCCTCTGCTCATATTCATAGGCCTCGCCCGTCGCCATGGCGTGCTTGAAGCGTTGCAGCAAACCGGGAAGATCGCCTGGATGGACCGCGTCGCCGGTGGACCAGCGCTGCAGTTCCTCGAGGGTTTTGCCGAAGTATTCACACATCTGGCGGTTAGCAACTCTGATTTCGCCGGAGGGACTCAGCAGCGAAGCGCAGGATGGAATGCTGTCGACGATGAGACGTAACTGGTATTCGCTCTCGCGCAGTGCCTGTTCGGCCTGCTTGCGATCCTCGATATCGATCAGGAAGTGGAACCAGCGCAGGATTTGACCGCGCGCATCACGCAAAGGCATGCCGAGCACGTTGTACCAGCGATAGACTCCGTCGGCGCGACGGTGGCGACTCTCGACGTTATAAGAGCCGCCCTTCTGGTGCGCAGCGACCTGGGCCGCGATGGTGTGCTCGAGGTCATTGGGGTGGACGACCTCGGACACCTTCCAGTCTCTCAACTCCTCAAACGTTTTGCCAAAATAGTCGAGGGTCAGCTGATTGAGACCTTCGACCTCGCCTGTCGGCGTGGTCACGGCAACCGGAATTGGAATGCTCTCTACGAGCGACTGAAAATCGAACTCCTGCTGATTGAATGTCTCCTCCGCGCTCCGCGCGCCCCCGACTTCGGTTGCAACTCCGCACCATTTGCCGAGCTGTCCTGTCTGGTCGTGCACCGGGCTGCATTGGATCAGGAACCTGCGATACTCTCCGTCCGCGCGGCGTATACGCGCATCAATCTCGGCGGGCTGACCGGAAGCGATGATCGATTGCCAGTCTTGGAGTAGTCTTTCCAGATCGTCTGGATGGACAACGGCCTGCCAACCGCGGCTGCGCTGCTCGTCCCAACAGATGCCGCAGTAGTCGCACCAGCGTCGATTTATAAGGTCAATGCTTCCGTCGGGCAGCGCGGTCCACGCCATGGCCGGCAGCGCATCCAGTATGCCGCCCTGACCACTCTTCATGCGCTATCCTTTCCAGCCTGTCGGCTAAACTGCGCCAGCGTCCGGCAAACGTCTATTATGCCTTGGTGTCGGTTTTGTCGGTCTCGCCACGGACAGTCCAAAAGTATTGCCGACACCTTCGTGCAATCGATTCTTCTGCGGCGACGGGCCAGTTCTACCAAGGTTCAGTTGGAACCAAAGGATACGTCAATGGCCACGATCAAGACAAATTACCTGATGCCGAAGGGGCTGGACGACGACCTCGAACAGACCTGCGATTCGGCTTTCTCGGTCACGTCCAGGATGGCCTGGTTGGAGCGGCAGGTGAAGAAGCGGCGCTCGCGCAAGGCCCTGCTCGAACTGAGCGACGAACTGCTGAAAGACATTGGTCGGTCGCGCCTTGAAGCCAACCGCGAAGCGCGCCGCTGGTTCGCTGATTGACGTAACCGCCTAAATCCGCGGCGCTGTTGCTTGCGCCGCGGACAGCTCGGCTGAACTTCCGACACACAGTCAACGGGAAGCTGGAGTTTCCGCATGGAGCTGACGGCCGCCACGATAATTGTCGCTTTTGCCGGCGTTTTCCTGATCTCGTTCATGCGGGGCGCGTTCGGCGGTGGAGTTGCCATCATTGGCATTCCGCTGTTGTCGATTGTCATGGATCCGGTGACGGCGGGTGGCCTCCTGGCGCCGCTTTTCGTTGCGACGGACCTGGTCGCATTGCGCTACTGGAAGTCGTCGACATGGTCGAAGCCCGACCTATTGCTGTTGTTGCCAGGCCTCGTGGTCGGGATAGGACTTGGCTATCTGCTGTTTCGCGTTCTGGACCACCGCGCCATATCGATCGTCATGGCGGTGACCACCCTGATCTTCGTCGGCCTTTGGTTTGCCGCGGGAGCGAACGTCACGATTCGACCGCGCTCATCGCCGAAGGCGGTTGGCGCCGGCCTAGCATCGGGTATCACAACTATGGTGGCACATTCGGGCGGACCGCCGCTTGCCATGTATCTGCTGCCGCTCGGGCTCAGCAAGGACGTCTATGCGGGGACGACGAGCCTGTTCTTCACTGTCGGCAACTTGATCAAGGCGGTGCCTTGGCTGGTGCTGTCGAGGCCGGAGGGCAACACCTGGGTCGTGATGGCCGTTTGTCTGCTCGCCATTCCCGCCGGCGTATGGCTGGGTTGGCGGCTTCACGGAAAGCTCGATCAGCGCCAGCTTTATAGAGCCTGCTACGGACTCCTGATCGTGACGGCGTTCAAGTTGTTATGGGACGGCGTCTGCGGCTATCTTGTGTAGACCGCGCTCGGGAGATGATTGCCATCTGCCGGCGCGAGAGGGTGGCCTGGCTCATCAACACGACGCCTGTCCGTCTCTGTGATCTCGAGCCGATCCAAACGTATGGCGAATCCAATACCAATGTGCAATGGCACTGCCGTCGTTGAACGGGCATCAGTCTGGGCATCACAAGCAAAATGACGTAGCCACGAAGGAGAGAATTCATGACAAGCATCTCAAAACTTGGCATTCGGCGAGCGATCTTTGCGGGAGCCTTGCTCCTCGCCGCCGCTGCCGGTTCGACGCCAACATTGGCGGAGCCTGCCGCAACGACAGTCGTTCTCGTTCATGGCGCTTTCGCCGACGGCTCCTCCTGGGCGAAGGTCATTCCGCTGCTGCAGAAAAAGGGATTGCACGTTGTCGCGGTCCAAAATCCACTGACCTCGCTTGCTGACGACGTCGCCGCAACGCAGCGCGCCATTGCGGAGCAGAAAGGTCCGGTGGTTCTGGTCGGCCATTCCTGGGCAGGTACCGTCATTACCCAGGCCGGCAATGACGACCACGTCAAGGCGCTGGTCTATGTCGCCGCTTTCTCGCCCGGCGATGGTCAGTCGACGTCCGATCTCATCAAGAACTACCCCACCCCGCCCGGATTGGCGCATCCGCAGGTTGATGCCGCGGGCTTTCTGACACTGTCACACGACGATATCGCCAAATACTTTGCCCCGGATGTTCCCAAGGCGGAGTCCAACCTGATCGCGGTCACGCAAGGCCCTGTGCGCGGCGCGAACTTCGACGAGAAGGTGACGACGGCTGCATGGAAGTCGAAGCCAAGCTGGGCGGTGGTCACCGAGAATGACCAGATGATCGACCCCAAGCTGCTCGCGGACGGCGCGAAGGCCATGAAAGCCCATGTCACGGCCATCGCGTCCAGCCATGTTCCGATGCTGTCGCACCCAAAAGAAGTGACCGCGGTCATTCTGGAGGCGGTCGAAGCCGTCAAATGACGTTTGGAGCAGTAAAGAGCGGCGGCCTCGCCGGCTCCACGTGGTGTCGCACTGGATAGACCCCACAAATGCAACATTGCCGATCTGAGTGCGGCGGGCGCCTTGGCGCCCGCCGCACTCACGTCACGACGCGAAACTGCATTCTTACCAAGCCCCACACCCGCACGCGCAATGCGGTCGAGCTCCAGCGCCGACACGCGTGCATTGCTCCGCGGCTTCACCTCCAAGTTGCGCAATCAGGCTTCGGACCAATCCCAAAGTATTGCCGATACCTTGGTGCAATAGCCTAAGCGTCGATGGCGACAGAACTATGCATAAGTCAAACGAGTTTTCTTTGCATAGGAGGACGCTATGTCAAAAGATCTCCTTTCCCCCACGAGACGTGAGCTTCTCGCCGCTACCGCCGCGGTCGGCGCTATGAGCATGATGCCGAAAGCCCTGGGCGCGGAAGCAGCGGAAGCGATCCGTCCCTTCACGATCAATATCCCCCAAGAGCAGCTCGACGATCTGCGCGGCCGTGTGGCAGCGACCCGTTGGCCTGACAAGGAAACCGTCCCGGATCACTCCCAGGGTGTGCAGTTGGCGACGGTCCAGAAGCTCGCGCAGTACTGGGCGACCGATCACGACTGGCGCAAGGTGGAAGCGCGGCTCAATGCCCTGCCCCAGTTCGTCACCGAGATCAATGGACTGGACATTCACTTCATTCACGTGCGTTCAAAGCACGAGAACGCATTGCCGCTGATCGTGACACATGGGTGGCCGGGCTCGATCATCGAACAGCTAAAGATCATCGGCCCGCTTACCGATCCGACGGCGCATGGTGGCAGGGCGGCCGACGCGTTTGACGTCGTGATCCCCTCGCTGCCTGGTCACGGATTCTCCGGCAAACCGACGGCGCCCGGCTGGACCCCTGTCACCATCGGCCAGGCCTGGGCAACGCTGATGCAGCGTCTTGGCTACACGAAATATGTGGCCCAGGGCGGAGACTGGGGCAATGCCGTCTCCGAGATCATGGCCCTACAGCAGCCGCGGGGATTGCTTGGCATCCACACCAACATGGCTGCCACCGTCCCGGCCAACATCTCGAAGGCGCTGGCCTTCCACGAGGCGCCTCCCGCCGACCTTACCGCCGAAGAGCGCAATGCGTGGGACCAGCTGGTTGAATTCTACGGCAAGGGGCTGGGCTATGCGCTGGAAATGTCGAACCGGCCGCAGAGCCTCTACGGCATCGCCGACTCGCCGGTCGGCCTGGCGGCGTGGATGCTCGACCATGACATCCGCAGCTATGACCTCATCGCACGCGTCTTTGACGGGGCGACCGAGGGCCTGACGCGCGATGACATCCTCGACAACGTCACGCTTTACTGGCTGACGAATACGGCGGTCTCTTCGGCACGGCTCTACTGGGATACGACGCAGATCTCGAATGGCGCAGGCTTCTTCGACGTTCGCGGCGTCAAGCTGCCGGTTGCCGTGAGTGCCTTCCCCGATGAGATCTATGCAGCGCCGAAGAGCTGGGCAGAGAAAGCCTACCCGAAGCTCATTCACTACAACAAGCTCGATGAGGGCGGCCACTTCGCTGCCTGGGAACAGCCGAAAGTCTTTTCCGAAGAGCTGCGCGCTGCGTTCCGGCCGCTGCGCCAGCAGATCTAACAGCGACAGGGCGGCCTCCCCCACCGCTCACTGCCGCACGCGCGGCCGGGTCCTCCCCCCGGCCGCGCATTCCGCAATCGCCCAGCCGGCGCAAAAAACTGATCGGAGAATAAAAATGTCTACTCCTTCCAAAGGCATCGCAGTTGTCACAGGCGCCTCTTCAGGGATCGGCGCGATCTACGCCGACAGGCTCGCACGCCGCGGCTACGACCTCATCCTGGTTGCGCGCAGCCGGAATAAACTCGACGAGGTGGCGGGACGCATTGCCGGTGCGACTGGCCGCGCCGTCAACGTCATTGCCGCGGATCTCAACGACAGAGCCGACCTGAAGCGGGTCGAGACACTGCTCGCAACAGAGCCGGGCATCACCATGCTGGTCAACAATGCCGGCATCGGTTCGGTCGCCCCATTGCTGGAGGCCGATGTAGATGCGATGGAGCGGATGATTGCACTGAATGTGACCGCGCTGACCCGCCTCACCTATGCCGCAGCGCCATCCTTCGCAGCGCGTGGCGCAGGGGCGATTGTCAACGTCGCGTCGATCGTTGCCATCCGGCCCGAATCTCTGAACGGCGTCTATGGCGGCACGAAAGCCTTCGTTCTGGCGCTCAGCCTGTCGCTGTTCAAGGAGCTGTCCGCCAGTAACGTGCGCATCCAGGCGGTACTGCCGGGCGCCACCGCCACCGATTTCTGGGACCTCTCCGGCAGGCCGCTCGAAAACCTTCCAAGCGCGATCCTGATGTCCGCTGAGGACATGGTCGATGCTGCTCTTGCCGGCTTCGACCAGGGTGAGCTGGTGACCATTCCCGCACTGCCCGACGCTGCCGACTGGGACGCCTACGAAGCGGCCCGTCAAAAACTCTTCCCCAACCTGTCAAATCGCCTTCCGGCAGCACGCTACGGGGTTGCGGCAGCGGCCTGACGCAGGCCTCCGAAGGTTTTTCCCGACAATCTTCAAAAACCGATAGGAACGATCATGTCACAAGCAGCAACGGCCCCCAGGGGGAGAAGCTCCTCTATACAGGCAGGGCCGCGATCACGGCATCGCCCACAGCGACGACGGCCAGCTCGAACTCAAGTTCTCGCCGCCCGGCTCCGGACGGGCGGGCACCAACCTGGAGCAGATGCTGGCGGCCGGTTGGTCGGCCTGCTTCCCGATCGGCGTCTATTTCCATTGGTATTGAACTAGACCTACTCGTCAAACTGTTGCAGGCACTTCACCTGAATGTGGTCGCGGAACTCGCTTACGGCGCGCTCTTACAGATCGAGGGCGCATCACAATTGCATCGTTCTGACCGCCAAGGGGCGAGCCCGCCGCAATTGGCGGCGGGCTCGATTGCGAGTTGGACACGATGGGGTGCAGCTATTTGTAGTATCCGCGAGAGCTTTCCGGTGCGATGCCGCCGACGAGGTAGGTAAGCCTTGCCATTTCACCCTTCCGTAACATCATTCCGGAACACTAAACCGGAACAGTTTGATTTCAGTGGCTTGAAGAACCTTGGATTACTGTCCAGGTTCCCCAGCCAAAGAGTTGCCAAGTTAAATCAGCTCGTTATCCAGACCCGAGGCGATCGGCGGTCGCCTCCTCGCCTTGGAGCAGGTGGACGCCCAAGCGGGGTTAGCTCTTGCCAATCGCGTACCTTTGGCCGCAATCTCGGCTCGAAGAGCCGCTCATCGGATGTCGGCGTGATGGGGATTTTGCCATGACCCGCGATCAGATGCTCGCCCACCTCCGATCCGCCGACGCGGTCGCGCGCGAGGCGGCGGCGCATGGGCACCATCCGTTCGGCTGCGTGCTGGTCGGGCCGGACGACCACGTGCTGATGCGGCAGGGCAATCTCGACACGGTGCGCCATGCCGAGACCGAGCTTGCCCGACGCGCGGCGGTGACCTACGAGCCGGAGTTCCTGTGGCAATGCACGCTGGTCTCGACCGGTGAGCCCTGCGCGATGTGCACCGGAACGCTCTACTGGGCGAATATCGGCCGGCTGGTCTACGGCTTCGAGGAGAGCAAGCTGCTGGCGCTCACCGGGAATCACGCGGAGAATCCGACGATGAGCCTTTCTTCGCGCACCGTACTCGACTCCGGCCAGAAAAAGATCGAGGTCTTTGGCCCCTTCCCCGAAATCGCGGACGAGCTGATCGCACCGCACCGCGAATTCTGGAAGCGCTGACGCGGTCTCCAACCTCGGCCGGAGCGCTCTGTTAGCTCGCTATGAGGGCCAGTGTTAACAGGAGAACTCGGGTGCTTACCCTGGAAGCACCCGTCTTCATGCCGACGAGTTGGCAAGGCAACCAGTCCTCCCGCCCAGCGGTGCTGCCGCGGTGTTGCCATACCAGCCCATCCCGCACACATTGACAGCAACCTTTCCGTCCAAAGCCCCGGCCAGCCGCCAAGCACGATTGACCCATGGATCGCTTCAACCTCGGCAGCTACCGCCGCCTCATCTCCACCGGCTCGGAGGAAACCCAGCGCTGGTTCGATATCGGCCTGAACTGGTGCTACGGCTTCAACCATGAGGAAGGCATCAGGTGTTTTGAGAAGGCACTCGAAACGGATCCTGATTGCCCGATGGTGCATTGGGGCATCGCCTATACCGCCGGGCCTTTCTACAATTTGACCTGGAAGGAGCATGGCGAGGCCGAGGCGAACATCGCGACGAAACGCTGCTTCGAGCATGTTCAACTCGCACGCGCCAATGCGGCTTCCGCCAGCGAGGTCGAAAGGCGATTGATCGAGGCGCTGGCCTGCCGCTTCCAGAAGCCGCACCGGGTGACGCCGCCGGAATTCGAGCAGTGGGATGACGCCTACGCCGCCGCGATGCGGCTGGCGTATCAAAGCTTTCCCGACGACCATGACGTGATGGCGCTGCTGGTCGAGGCGCTGATGATGCGCACGGTGCGGCGGCTGTGGAACCTCAAGACCGGCGCGCCGGCGCCGAACTCGGACGTGGTCGAGGCGCTCGCGGTTTGCGAGCGGTCGAACCAGCTTGCCGACGAGGCGGGCGCAGCACAGCATCCGGCGATCGTCCACCTGCACATCCATCTCCTGGAAATGTCCACCATGCCGGAACGCGGCATGCGCTCAGCCGACCTGCTCGGCGAAATGTGCCCCGATGCCGGGCACATGAACCACATGCCGGGTCACATCTATGTGCTGTGCGGCGCGTACGAGAAGGCCAAGCTCGCCAGTGAGAAGGCGGTTCGCGCCAACGACCTCTATCTCGCCTATGCGGACGAGCCGACCTACTACCTGCTCGGCTGCTGCCACGACCTGCATCTGATGATGTTCACCTGCATGTTGCTCGGCCAGCACAGGCCGGCACATTGGGCCGCCGACAAGGTGCGCAGCCTGGTGACGCGCGATGTGGTCAGCCTGCCCGACCGGCCCAAGCTCACGCAGACGGTGGAAGGCTACCACGCGATGAAATCGCATGTTGAGGTGCGGTTCGGCCGCTGGCAGGAGATCATCGACGAGCCGCTGTCCCAGGAGCCCGGCCTCTATGTGCTGACGGCGGCCATGCAGCACTATGCCAAGGGTGTGGCGCACGCGACGCTCAGGCATTTCGCCGAGGCGGAACGCGAGCGCGAAAAATTCCACCGGCATCTGGAAGGCATTCCTGCCGAACGGCGCTTCCTCAGCAACCCGACCCGCGCTTCGCTGGCTGTCGGCGCGGCTCTCCTCGATGGCGAGCTTGAATATCACCAGGGCCGGCATGAGGAGGCGTACGTCCATCTGCGGCAAGCAGTCGAGCTTGACGACAATCTCTCCTACACCGAGCCGTGGGCGTGGATGCACCCGCCGCGCCATGCGCTGGCGGCGCTGCTTCTCGACCAGGGTCACGCGCAAGAGGCCGAACAGGTCTATCGCGACGATCTGGGCCTGAGCGGCAAGGTGCAGCGCTGCGCCCAGCACCCAAACAATGTCTGGGCGTTGCACGGGCTGGTGGAATGCCTGAAACGACGCGGCGAAACCGAAGAACTGCCCGCGCTGCAGGCGAGCCTTGCCGTGGCGCTGGCCAAGGCGGACGTCCCGATCAGCTCGTCCTGCCTGTGCAGGACGAGCGTACAGTCAGCGCCAGGCTGCTGTCACTGAGGCCCGGACCTACCCCAGCCACTTCTCATAGTCGGACACCAGCAGGTGCACCGGGGCGACGTCCTCGTCGATGTTGGAGAAACGGCCGATCGGCTCGCGGAACACGTTGTCGGTGAGATCGTCATTGACGGTCGACACCTCGCCGATCAGCACATCCTTGCCCTCGGCCCAGAAGGCATGCCAGACGCCGGGCAGCAGCGTGACGCTCTGGCCCGGATCGAGCTTCAGGAGGCCGCCCGCCGGCAGCCTGTGGATGGTTCCGTCGACGGGCACCGATACTTCCGCCTTCGGATCGATGCCTCCGTCGCGATCGTGCATGAACAGCTCCAGCACCAGCTTGCCGCCACCGCGATTGATGATGTCCTCGGCCTTGATGTTGTGGCGGTGCATCGGCGACAGCTGGTCCTTGCGCGAGATCATGATCTTCTCGGCATAGAGCATGCCCATGCCCTTCTTCATGTCCTCGTAGCGGCCGTTGCGGACGGTGAACAGGAAGAGGCCGAGTTCATCGAACTTTTCCTGGCCGTAATCGGTGATGTCCCAGCCGAGCCGTGAGGTGAAAACGGCCGAGGAATCGACCTGGCGCGCCTTCGCCTCCTGCGGCGACCAATAGGCGAAGGGCGGCATGATGTAGCCGAACGAGCGGATGAAAGCGTCGGCTTCGCGGATGATATCGTTGATGGCGGAGCGTTTCATGATCATGGTCCTTCGTGTCGATTTTGCTAAAGCGCGTCGCGTCCGACGGGGTTCAAGCAATGCGCTTCAGCTTGTTAGCATGCATGTCGTTGTCCCAAAACCGCTACGCACTTTTGGGCGACATGCATTGGCAAATCGCATAGCTGAACGCCGATCCGGTGTCGATCCATCTTGCCGCCCTGCCCGTCCTTGCGGCTTCAGCGCATGGACCACAGATCCGCTGCGCTGGCCGCGTGACATCATGCGCTTTCAGCGTCATAAACCCTGCGGATTTCCATAGGGTGACAGACGATGCCGACCATACACGATCTCGATACGCCATCGATCCTGATCGACGCGGCGCGCGCCGAAGCCAACATTGCCCGCGCCCAGGCCCATGCCGACAAGAACGGGCTGAAGCTGCGGCCGCATATCAAGACGCACAAATTGCCCTATTGGGCGAAGAAGCAGGTCGCGGCCGGCGCCGTCGGCATCACCTGCCAGAAGATCGGCGAGGCCGAGGTGATGGCCGACGCCGGGCTTGCCGATATTTTTCTACCCTACAACATCCTTGGGCGGGCCAAGCTGGAACGGCTTCTGGCGCTGCATGGCCGTGTCACGCTGTCGGTGACGGCTGACAGCGTCGACACGATCGAGGGGCTGGCGGCCACCTTCACCGATGCCGGTCATCGTCTGCCGGTGCTGGTCGAGTTCGACACCGGCATGGGCCGCTGCGGCGTGCAGACGGCCGGTGAAGCCGTTGCGCTGGCAAGACAGATCGACAAGGCCGGCGGCCTCGCCTTCGGCGGGCTGATGACCTACCCGGCTGCCGGCCGCGCGGCGGAGGCCGAAGCGTGGCTTGCCGACGTCAGGCAGGCCTTGGCCGTTTCGGGCGTCGCCTGCGACCGCATCTCCAGTGGCGGCACGCCGGATATGTGGCGCTCCAACGAGGCATCGGTCGTCACCGAGTATCGCCCCGGCACCTACATCTATCTCGACCGCTATCAGGTCGCCAAAGGCGTCGGCACTCTCGACGATTGCGCGCTGACCGTGTTGTCGACGGTGGTCAGCCATCCCACGCCAACGCGGGCCATCCTCGATGCCGGCAGCAAGGCGCTGTCCAGCGACACGCTGGGGCTCGCCGATTTCGGCGAACTGCTCGGCGTTTCGGGAGCGCGGGTGACGGGTTTGAGCGAGGAACACGGCACCGTCACGCTTTCAGACCATGCCAAGCTGCGCATAGGCGAGCGCGTCCGCGTCGTGCCCGACCATTGCTGCGTGGTCACCAACCTGTTCAACGAGGTCAATCTGATCGACGGCGACAAGGTGCTGGAAACACTGCCGGTGGCAGCGCGCGGACGGATGGGATGAGACGAGCGGTCACTAAGGCAGGATTGTTGCCGATCAGCCTGGCTGCCGCTCGGCCTGTCGTGCCGCCACACGCCGCATTGCGATAACCCGTCGGCGGCGAATTTCCGTGCGCATCGCCATCAGGTGCAGCGCGAAGAACAGTACGGTGAAGCCGACGGCCATCACCAGCAGCGGCCACAGCAGGCTGGGGTCGATGGTCGGACCGCCGAGCCTGAACACCGAGGCCGGCTGGTGCAGCGTGTTCCACCAGTCGACCGAGAATTTGATGATCGGGATGTTGATGAAGCCGACCAACGTGATGATGGCGGCGGCCCAGGCGGCGCGTCCGGCATCGTCGAGCGCGCGGGTCAGCGCGATGATGCCGAGATACATCAGGAACAGCACGAAGACCGAGGTCAGCCGCGCATCCCAGACCCACCAGGTGCCCCACATCGGCTTGCCCCAGATCGAGCCGGTGATCAGCGCCAGCGCGGTGAAGACCGCGCCGATGGGGGCAGCCGATTTCAGCGCGACATCGGCCAGCGGATGCCGCCAGACCAGCGTGCCGAGTGCGGAGACCGCCATCAGCGTGTAGCACATCATGGCGAGCCAGGCGAAAGGCACGTGGATGTACATGATGCGAACGGTGATGCCTTGCTGGAAATCCTCAGGCGCAGTGAAGCTCATATAGAGCCCGACGGCAAGGACAAGCGCGGCGATGGACACCAGCCATGGCACGACCCTGTCGGCCAGCCCGACAAAGCGCGTCGGGTTGGCAAGATCCATCCAGCCGGTCAGGCGTGAAGTCGTGTCGCTCATGCGGCTCTACATAGACCGCCGGCGCGTTTGGGGCAATCGAGCGGCAGTGTCGCACTTCCTTTCTCCCCTTGTGGGAGAAGGTGGATTGGCGCGCAGCGCCAAGACGGTTGAGGGGTGCTGGAAGAAATAGGGCGTTGGTGACCCTGTCAGCCGTGCGTCTGAAATCTCGTTTGCGTCAAGCTGACACCCTCATCCGACCGAGCTTCGCTCGGCCACCTTCTCCCACAAGGGGAGAAGGCAGAGGCACCACCTGCTCAGGCGGCGGCTTCCTGCTGTTGCTGCACGGTGCGGCTGAGGCGGCGAACCTCCTCGTCGTTGAGCAGGCCACCGGCGCGCAGCAGGCTGGCAAAGCGGCCATTGCGCATCGACAGTTCGGCAAAGCCGCCCATCTCGACCACCCTGCCCTTGTCCATGAACACGACCAGATCGGCATCGCGAACGGTGGTCAGGCGGTGGGCGATGATGAAGGTGGTGCGGTCGCGCCGCAATTCGTCGATCGCTTCCTTGACGCGGTCCTCGGTCTCGACGTCGAGGGCGCTGGTCGCCTCGTCGAGCACCAGGATAGGCGCATCCTTCAGCACGGCGCGGGCAATGGCGATGCGCTGGCGCTCGCCACCCGACAGCTGGCCGCCACGTTCGCCGACCAGCGTGTCATAGCCATTGCTCTTGGACAGGATGAAGTCCTGCGCGGCAGCCGCGTTGGCGGCGGCATGGACTTCGTCATTGGTCGCGTCGGCCCGGCCGACGCGAATGTTGTCCTCGATCGAGCGATTAAGCAGGCCCGCGTCCTGGAACACGGTGGCGATCGAATGGCGCAGCGACTTGCGGGTCACGTTCCGCGTGTCGATGCCGTCGATCAGGATACGGCCATGGGACGGCGAGAAGACGCGCTGCAGCAGATTGATGAGCGTGGTCTTGCCGGCGCCAGTCGGGCCGACGATGGCGACCGTCTGACCGGCCTGGACCTCGAAGGAGACGTCATCGATGCCCTGGCCCGAATTGGCGAATTCGAAGCCGACATTCTCGAAGCGGACATGGCCGGTGACGTTGGTAAGATCGCGCAAGCCGTCCGGCTCGGCGGAGTCGGCCGCGGAATCCTCAAGGTGGTAGAAGTCCTCAAGCTTGGCACGGGCCTCCGAAATCTGGTTGGCGAAAGCCGACATCTGGTCGAGCCTCGCGATCAGCAGCGTGGCAAAGCCGGTGAAGGCGATGACGTCGCCGATGCGCAGCTGGCCATGGGTGACCAGATAGGCGCCGATCAAAAGCACCACCATCATCGAGATCGTCGACGACAGACGGTGTAGCGCATTGGCCATCGCCCACCAGTCGAGCACCGGGTTCTGCGCGTCGAGCAGGTTCTTGACATAGCGGCGCAGCGTGTCTGCCTCGTGGCCGAGGCGGTTGTAGCTCTGCAGCACGGCGACGTTGGAGACCGAGTCCGTCACATGCGCGAACACCTTGTGGTAGTGGCGCTCAACAGCGGCCTGACCTTCCTTGGTCCGCTTCATCACCAGCCGGCCGATGCCGACATAGAGCACGCCGAGCGCCAGCAGCACCATCGACATGCGCAGGTCCATGCTGATCGCGGTCGGGATCAGCAGGAACAGCGCGACCGCCGTCGAGAGGTGCTGACGCATGAATTCTAGCCACAGGCTGAACAGGGTCTCGACCGCGCGCAACAGGGTGTGCAAGGCATTGGAGGTACCGCGCTGGTGATGCCAGGCAAGCGGCATGGTGATCACGCGCTCGAACGACTGGCAAAGCACCTCGCTGCGCCGCTTGTGCGCAAAGCGATCGGCGCCGCGCGCCACCAGCACGAAGGCAACGATGTTGAAGGCGCCAAGGCCCGCCCACAGGGCAAGCGTGGCAAACACCGAGCCGCGTTCGGAAATCGCATCGATCACTCGTCCGAACATGATCGGCTCGAGAATGGCGATGATCGCGAGGGCGATATTGGCCGAACAGATCAACGCGACGCGTTTCCTGTCTGCGGCCAGATAACCGAGCGCTCGCCAGTAGATTTGCAGAAGGGTCACCCCAGTTACTCCGCCATGCTGTTTATTGTGCACTGCATCATTTGACTCGTATCGGTTGATACGTCGCAAAACAATGGCCGTGTACCTCTTCAGTTCCCAATTCGCGAACAAAAGATGGCGACGTTCCGAAATCTGCCGTGATCACCTAACGGTTTGAGAAGACAGGTAAAATGTCAGGCATGCGGCAAAATCATGGCAGCCGGCATGTGCTGCCACAATTTTAATCAACAACCATGTCTGGCGGATGACCAAGGCCGAAATCGCCTTCTACACAGTATAGCGCGAAACAAAGCGGCCTGGCGCCCGCCAAGGGCGACGAGATACCAAGCCCAACCAGCCTGGGCGGCGTATCCATTTGGCATCAAGCCTTTGATTTTATGGGCTTCTCAGCGGCGCGCCCTTCACCCAGGGCGATGACAACGCCGGGGTTAGCACGGCGCCTTTCATCCTGCCGTGGTCCCGAAACCGCCCCCCGGGCTCTTGAGCCCGAGAGCACGCTTTCTGGGCAAAATGCCTCAGGCCGGGATCCTGATGACGACGTCGGTAACTTCGCCATCCTTCAGTTCGACTGCCGAAACCTTGGTCTTTGCCCCATTCAGCTCCAGCGAAACCGCCTTGGCCTTATTGTCGCGGACGACGCGAACCTTGAGTTCCGCCCCCAGCATCTTGAGGGTTGCCGAGTATCCGTCCCAATGGCGGGGGAGTTTTGGCTTGAACTGAACACGCTTGCCGCGCCGTTCGATGCCGAGGATCCCTTCGACCGCAGCCCGGTAGAGCCAGCCGGCCGAGCCGGTGTACCAGGTCCAGCCGCCACGGCCGCCCTTGTCGTCCCCGGCGTAGATGTCGGCCGCCACGACATAGGGCTCGACGCGATAGTGCTCGGCCGAGGCCTCGTCGGTCGCATGGTTGACCGGGTTCAGCATCGAGAAACAGCGATAGGCCTCGTCGGTCCGCCCCATCTCGGCAAGGGCGATGACGAACCAGGTGGCGGCGTGGGTGTACTGGCCGCCATTTTCGCGGACACCGGGCGGATAGCTCTTGATGTAACCGGGTTCCTTGTCCGTCTTCGAGAAGGGCGGCGTGAACAGCTTGACGATCTTGAGCTTGTCATCGACGAGCAGTTTGGTCGCCTGCTCCATCGCCGTCGTCGACCGGGCCGGATCACCCTCTCCCGAAAGCACGCTCCAGGACTGGGCGATCGAGTCGATCTTGCACTCCTGCGAGGACCGCGACCCGAGCGGCGTGCCGTCGTCGAAACTGCCGCGCCGGTACCATTCGCCATCCCATGCCGTGCTTTCAAGCGCCCGCTTCAGCGCATCGGCATGCTTTGCCCAGGCTTGCGCGTGCTTGGCGTCGCCTTCGGTCTTGGCGACGGCGGCGAAGTCGCCCAGCGTCTTCAGCAGGAACCAGCCTAGCCAGACGCTCTCGCCCTTGCCGTGTTCGCCAACGCGATTCATGCCGTCGTTCCAGTCGCCGCCGAGGATCAGCGGAAGCCCGGCGGGACTGCAGCGCTTGATGGCAAGATCGAGCGCCCGCGCGCAATGGTCGTAGAGCGACGCCGTCTTCTTGGAAACCTCCGGAGTGAAGAAGGCATCGTGCTCGCCCTCGCCCAGCGCCTGCCCATCGATGAAGGGCAGCTGCTGCTTCAGGATGGTGGCATCGCCAGTGACCAGCAAATAGCGCGCCGTGGCGTGGGCCAGCCAGACCACATCGTCGGAGATCATGGTGCGCACGCCGGCCCCGGTGCGCGGCAGCCACCAATGCTGCACGTCGCCTTCGGGGAACTGCCGCCGCGCCGCATTGAGGATCTGGTCGCGCGCCAGTTGCGGGTCATGCGCCAGCAATGCCAGCGTGTCCTGCAACTGGTCGCGGAAGCCGAACGCACCGCTAGCCTGGTAGAAGGCCGAGCGGGCGCGAATGCGGCAGGCGAGGCTCTGATAGGGCAGCCAGTGGTTGACCATGGCGTCGAGCGCCTTGTCCGGCGTCTCGACCTGGATGGTGTCGAGGAAGCCGCGCCATTCGCGCTCGTTGTCGGCCAGCCGCCGGTCGAAATCCCTAGCCCGGTGCTCCTGCACCAGGGCGCTGGCCTCCTCGACGGTCTCGGCATCGCCGAGCAGCCAGAGCATGGTCACGTCGCCGCCGGCCGGGATCTCGATGTCGCGGGCAATCGCCGCGCAGGGGTCGTCTCCGGCCTCGACACGGCCCGACAACGCAGCGCCGCTCAGCACCGCCTGTGGAAGCTCGCTGGAGCCATGCCGGCCGAGGAACTCCGAACGGTCGGTGGTCACCGAATGGACGCCACCGTCGGCGGCAAGGAAAGCCACCCGCTCGCTGAAGTCGAGCCCGTACGGGTTTTGCGCTAGCAACGCACCGGTGGCAGCGTCGCGGGACGGGACGATGGTTGCCGCCGTGCGCGACCGATGCCCGCCGAGCACCCATTCGGCATAGGCATAGACACGCAGCCGCGCCGGCACCGAGCCGGAATTCTGGATGCGCAGCCGCGAGATCTTCACCGGGTCGATCGGGTCGACGACATGGGTGAGGTCCATCGACAATGGCCCGCGCCTCGAACGGAAGGTCGAGAAACCCTGGCCGTGCCAGGCCTCGTAGGTCATCGAGGGGTCGCGTACCACGGCGGCGAGCGGCGAGAACGCCTTGCCGCTGGCCTGATCGTAGATGTAGACGCCTTCGCCCGGCCGGTTCGAGACCGGATCGTTCGACCACGGCGTCAGCTGGTAGTCGCGGCTGTTGCGGCTCCAGGTGAAGGCGGCACCCTCGGCAGACGTGTGGAAGCCGAACGAAGCGTTTGAGACGACGTTGATCCATGGCTGCGGCGTGGTGCGCCGGCCAGCCAGACGCACGACATAGTGCCGCCCGTCGCCATCGAAACCACCGAAGCCGTTCCATTGGCTGAGGCCGCTTCCATCGGCGCTGACATCCGCCACGGCCTGCGAGGCGTGCATTACGGGCACCGGCGACGGCAATTCGCGCGCGACCGCCAAGGCTGCCGGCTGCAGGGCGTCGCGCGCCTGCAGGGCGGCCGCCTCGGCCCGCTCGATCTGGTCGAAGATGGTGCCGTTGCGCGTGTGCAGGACGACGCGGGCGACAGCGAGCAGCGTCTTGTAGGTGGTCTCGTCCATCAGGTCGCGGCGCACCGCGAAAATGTGCTGGCGGGGCCCGAGTTCCTTGCCGCGCAGGCGGCTGTTTTCGCACAGGGTCTCCACTGCCCGCTGCAGATCCTGGACATAGGAGGACGCCTGCTCGTTGACGACGACGAAGTCGATCATCATTCCGCGGGTGCGCATGTATTCCTGGAAACGCAGCGCCTGGGCGACGATTTCGAGATCGGCGACGTCGCCGATCCTGACCAGGAAGATTGGGAAATCGCCCGAAATGCTGGTCGGCCAGAGGCTCGACTGCTTGCCCAGTCCCGTGGCGATGGATTCGGCCGGAAGACGCAGGAACGGATCCGGATAGATCAGATAGCGCGCCAGTTTCTGCACATTGGCGGCATCGGTCAGGCTGAGGCCCATATGGCGGGTTTGCACCTGGCTGCGCGTCCAGGCAAGCATGGCCTGGCGGGCAAAACTCTCCGGATGGTCAAGCCGGGCAAGGGCCTCTTCCAGTTCGGCGCGGCTGGCGCCGACGACGGTCCAGAAGGTCAGCGATATCTTCTTGTTGGCAGGCACGCGCACCTGCCGGCGCAGCGCGGCGACGGGATCGAGCGTGAAGCCCGAATGGCCGCCAAGCCTGGCGCCGGGATCGAAGGCGGCCGCGTCGACGATGCTGCGGCCACGACCGATGAAGGCACGCCGGTCGGTCTCGGCTTCGGCATCGCGCGCCGATCCGGAGGGATCGGTGACGAAATGCACCATGGCGATATCGGGCTCGCTGGTCTCCCGCTTGCGCCGCGTCGCAAATATCTGCGCGTTGTTCGACGCGATTTCAGTTTCGACGAACATCTTCGAGAAGGCCGGATGCGCGTTGTCCGACGCCTCCAGACCGAGCACCAGTTCGGCAAAGGAGGTGACTTCGATGTGACGGTCAGACGGCCCGTCATTGTAGAGCGTGACCCGACGGCCCTCGCCATTGCCTTCCGAAATGACGATGCATTCGACTTCGGAGCGCAACGTGCCCACCGATTTGACGAAGCTCGCCTTGTCGTCGGAGAACAAGGTCTGCGCCTTTTCCTCGGCCGCACGCTTCGGCTCGGCCGTCGCCGACCACCAGTCGCCGGTGCCGGCGTCACGCAGGAAGATGTAGGAGCCGAGCCGGTCCTCGGTCGGATCCGGTTGCCAGCGGGTGATGGAGAGATCGCCCCAGCGGCTGTAGCCCGAGCCGGTCGCGGTGACCATCACCGAATAGCGGCCGTTCGACATCACACTGGTCGACCGCAGCGACCGCAATGGATCGAGCACGATGCGGGTGTCGGGGCTCTCGACTTCTGTCTCGTCCTTGGAGCGTTCGTCGGCCTCGGTCCTGACGGTCGCGGTCGGGATGTCGCGCGGCGCCCTCTCCTGCAGCAGCAATTCGGCCGATTCGATGACCGGATCACTGTGGAAGCGATCGCGCATGCGGCCTTCGAAGATGGCGTCGGCGACGGCCACAATCGACATGCCCGAATGGTGGGCCATGTAGTTCTGCACGACGACGTGATCGGTGCCTTCCGGCACGCGCTGCGGCGTGAAGTCGACGGCGTCGTAGTAACCGTGGCGGCCAAGCGCGCCGATCTCCCGCAGCCGGGCGAGATTCTGCACGGCTTCGCGCGGATTGAACTGTGCCGCGAGCACGGTGGCGTAGGGCGCGATCACCGTGTTCTGGCCAAGGCCGCGCTTCAGGCCGAGCCCGGGTACGCCGAAATTGGTGTACTGGTAGGTCAGCTCACGGTCGCGGGCGTTGTAGGCCGCTTCCGAAATGCCCCACGGCACGTTCTTCTGGCGGCCATACTGGATCTGGCGCTTGATGATCAGCTTGCTGGTCTGGTTGAGAATGCTGCCTTGCGGCTCCTTCATCACCAGCGGCGGCATCAGATATTCGAACATCGAGCCGGACCAGGACATCAGCGCGCCCTTGAAACCGATCTCGACGATAGGCCGGCCAAGCCGGAACCAGTGCTCGGTCGGCAGGTCGCCCTTGGCGATAGCGAACAGGCTGGTTAGCCGCGCCTCGGAAGCCATAAGGTCGTAGCAGCTTTCATCGAGCTGGTGTTCTTCGACCCGGTAGCCGATCGACAGCAGCTTGCGCTCGGGCCGCATCAGGAAGGAGAAATCCATCTCGAAGGCGAAGCGGCGCGTGCGCTCGCGCAAGGTGAGCAGCTTGGCGCGCAGCGCCTCGACGGCATTGTCGTCGCTGTGCGCGTCGTGGACATGCGCCTCGCAAGTGGCCTCGAGCCTGGCCGCCCAGTCGACGATGACGTCGCTCTGAGCCGACGCCGCCTCGGTGTGGATGGCGGTGGCGAGCTTGCGGATCTCGCCGGCCAGCACGGCCAGATTGATGGTGCGGATCGACGCCATTTCCGGCTGCGCCTTGATGGTCTCGACCGCGCGCCGCATGCCGTCCAGACGGTCGACGAGGCGCTGGCGCAAGGGCCGCAGCTGGCGGCGGTCGTCGGGCAGCTCGTCGAGGCTCTCGCTGAGGATGGTCACCGTGTCGAGAATGCCTTCGAAATCGCCCTGGAGATGGACGGAGGGCGCTTCCGCCCATTCGGCGCAAGCCGCCGCCACCGCCACCAGATGGCCGGCTAGATTGCCGCTGTCGACCGCCGAAATGTAGAGCGGGTAGAGCGGCTTCAGCGTCGTCGTGTCATACCAGTTGAAGAGGTGGCCACGGTCGCGCGGCATGCCTTCGATCGTCGTCATGGTGGCGTCGATGCGGGTGATGGCGTCGGACAGGCTGATCCAGCCGAAGTCGCGGGCCGAGACGACCGACAGCAGATAGACGCCGATATTGGTCGGCGAGGTGCGCGGCGCCACGACCGGCGCAGGGCTTTCCTGGAAATTGTCCGGCGGCAGATTGTGGTGTTCGGCCGTCACGAAGCTTTCGAAATAATGCCAGGTGCGCCGCGCCACCGTACGCAGCGCGTGGATATCGGCTTGCGATATGCGCAAGCGATCCTCGGTTTCGGCCGAACGGCTGATCCAACTGGCGATGGCCGGCGAAGCGATCCAGAACAGCGCGAAGAAGAAAGCGACGAAGGCGCCGGTGGAATCGGCCAGCACCGGAATGGCGAGGCCGACGAAGCCGATGATCACGGCGCCATACATCATGCCGTAGTAGGAGCCGACATCGTTGTCGCCGGCCTTGTGCGCCTGCGAAGCGGTGCGCCATTCCAGCAGGTTCTGGCGGCTGACGAACAGCCGGTAAATCGTGCGGATGATGGCGTCGCCCATCATCCAGGCGTTGTGCGCCATCAGCACGATCTTCAGCGCCACCATGGCGGTGCCGAAGGCGACGTCGCGCGCCAGGGCCGAGAAATGGCCGCGCGGCGTCTGGTCGCCGCTCTTGGGCAGGATGGCGTTTACGATGTCGAATGTCGGCGCCATGAACAGGCTGAGGATCAGCAGCGCCTGCCATTGCGCCGCCTGCGTGAAGGGCAGCAGCGTCCAGCCGGCGATCGCCGCCATGACCCAGAAAATCGGCGTCAGCGAGCGGCGCAGATTGTCGACCATCTTCCAGCGCGACAGAGCCGGCACGCCGGAGCGCGGATCGAGCATGAAGCCGAGAAGCTGCCAGTCGCCGCGTGCCCAGCGATGGTGGCGCGAGGCGTCGACCGAATAACGGGTCGGATAGTCCTCGACCAGTTCGACGTCGGTCACAAGCGCCGAGCGCGCCAGCGCGCCTTCCAGCAGATCGTGGCTGAGGATGGTGTTTTCCTCGATGCGGCCCTGCAGTGCCGCCTCGAAAGCATCGACGTGATAAAGGCCCTTGCCGGTGAAGGACCCGTCGCCGAAAACGTCCTGATAGAGATCGGAGACGGCAAAGACATAAGGGTCGAGGCCGCGATTGGCCGAGAAGACCCGCTGGAAAAACGACGCATCGTCGCCGCTGGTCAGCGACGCGGTGATGCGCGGCTGCAGGATGGCATAGCCGGCCGTGACAACACGCCTGGCGGCATCGAAATGCGGTCGGTTGAGCGGATGGCAGAGCTTGCCGACCAGGGTCGCGACCGCGTCGCGGGTGGTGCGCGTGTCGGCATCGAGCGTCATCACATGGACGACGTTTTCCGGCAGCGGCACGTCGAGCGGCAGGAAAGTGGTGTCGCTGTCGCCGCGCAGCAGAAGGTCGAGCTCGTGCAGCTTGCCGCGCTTGCGCTCCCAGCCCATCCAGGACCCCTGCGCCGCGTTGAAGAGCCGGCGCCGGTGCAGGATGTAGAAACGCGGCGCGCCTTCAGAGGGATAGCGGGCGTTGAGACGAGCGATCTCGGCGCGGGCGAATTCGAGGATTTCGGTATCGGCCGCATCGATCTCGATCTTGCTGTCGGGCCAGTCCGACAGCAGCGCGAAATAGATTTCATCCGCCGTGTTGGCGAGATGATGTACCTCGATATTGCGGATGTTTTCCTCGACGTCGTCGCGTGAGCCGATGAGCGACGGCACCACCACCAGCGTGCGCGCCTCGGGCGGCACGCCGTGCCTGTAATCATAGCCAACGAGGCGCGTCGGTTTCAGGAACAGCGATACGACGGTGTTGAAGAAGGCGAGAGCGCCCTCGCTGGCGGGTACGGCAAACAGCGCCAGCATCACGACGATCGACGGCACCGACAGGCCGAGATTGGCCAGCGCGTTGCCGGTGAGGACGAGAAGCAGGGCCGTCAGCGCAAACACCGGTACGACGATGCCAAGCCATCCGGTCTTGCGGAAGGTGCGCTTGACCGTCTGGCTGATCGTCGGCCGGTAGCCGATCGCCTTCTCCAGTTCCAGCCGGCGCGGACCGACGAGGAAGAAACCGACATCGGTGTGGGGGGATGCAACTTGAGCGGCAGCGCCTTCATCATCGGCCGATAGGGTCTCGGTGGCGACGTCATCGGCCAGTTCGATGGCCTTCTCGGCGACGCGGTATTCCGAAAGGTCGGAGCGGCGCGCCAGTTCCTCGATCGCGGTCCGGTACTGGTCACGCGAGAAGAAGTCGAGCGCGGCGAAATCGGTGCGCTCGCGAAGCACGGTGTCGATGCGGCTGACGCCTTCAAACCACACCGTCCAGTCGACGTCGTTGATGAGGCGCAGGCCGCGGATGATGTTTCCGGTCGTCACATTGCCGCTGGACAGCGTGTGATGTTCGGAAATGATGATTTCCTCGGCGTCGGAGCCGGTCTTTTCTAGTTCGCCTTCGAGCCATTCCAGGGCCTTGCCGGCATTCTGCGATCCATCGCGCAAGCGATAGAGCAGTTGGGTGGCAAAGGTGGTGTCCTGTGCGTGAGCGCTGAATTTGGACAGGATCGCCTGCCGGTCCGGGCTGTCGTCGGTCGCCAGAACCTTGTCGGCGACATCGTTGGCGATCTGGCGCATCTGGCGGGTGCGGTTGACCCTGACCGCCAGCCGGCGGAGATTTTCGATCAGGACGAAGCGCAGAAGCGACGGCAGCGCCCAGAGTTCGCCGATCTTCAGCGGCTCGAGCGACTGGAAACCCTGGACGATGGACTTGAACATCGTCGCCGAGACGGAACTGTCCGAATGCGCCACATAGGTCCAGGCCAGCGCCAGCGCGCGCGGCACGCTGCCGCCCTCGGGCAATTTCAGATTGGGCAGCTGTCGGTAGAAGCGACGCGGCAGATCGCGCTTGACCTGGAAAATGGTTTCTTCGACCAGATAATTGTTGTCGAGCAGCCACTGCGCCGCCGGCGTGATCGTCTCGCCCCTCGCCTGCGCGGCATTGGTCGAACGGTAAACTTCCAGGATCTTCTTGGCGCTGTCGCGGATGCGGGCCTGAAAGTCGAAGGGCGTCAGGCCGAACAGATCGGTAAGGTCGCCTTTTGCCAGGCTTTCGCCAAGCAGGCGAAGACGCTCTTCGGGCAGGAAATTGGATCGGATCGGCTCTTCCGTGATGGCCGGGAAGCTCGCGCTCGTCTTCTCGATCTGGGCCGGGGTCGTCTGAATATTCATTGAAAATTCCGTATGCGGACACTGAGCGGCGTCACCGCCACGGCAATGGCCCTAAAACCGATTCAAATGCAATTGGTTGCATAATCCCACTTGCTGAAAGTTTGTTTCCGCACCACGACAGGGCGTTATCTCTCAGCACGAATTCCAAGACGAGCGCCCCTCTTCCCGTCAGGCTGGATCGACGGGGAGGATTTAGGCTTTTTCGTGATGCCACCGACAGCTTACGCTATATTTCGCCGGCACTGCGATCATGTTTGGAAACAAACGTTAATCGTTGCCGGAGATGCCGCGAATCCGGGTCACGAACAGCGTCGTCTCCTGGGTGGGCTGAACAAAGAGGCTGGCGGTGTCCGGGCCGGGCAGCAGGGTGTCGAGCGGCCCGAGGTGAACCGGCTCGATGCCGGACACGGTGACTTCGCCGTTCAAACACAGGACCAGGATCGTCCCGGTCCCCGTCCTGATTTCCACAGGGTTCGAAACCATGAGGCGTTCGACCGAATGCGTCATGCGGCTGCGGCGAGTCATGACATTGAGGTCGGTGATCGGCCCGCCGATCAGCGCGGCCGCGGTCGCCACGTCAGCCGGGAAGGAAAGCGGGTCGGTCGCCCTGGTGACTAATCTCGGCGGGCGGCCCGCAATATCGAGCACGATGCCCTCGCCTTCGAGCACGGTAAGCGTGCGATCGATACCGGCAAATTGCGAGAATGGGCCGCTACCTTCGACGCGCGCCATCGAGACCCGCCAGTCGAAGTCGTCGAGCCCGGCGTCGGCCGGCGAGACGGCGACCTCGGTCGTTACCCCGCCGCCGTTCTTCCACGGCATGGACTTGTATTCGGCTGCCCGCAGGACGCGCATCTGTCAATCCATCACCCGAGAATGCCGGGCAGGTTGAGCTGGTGCTCCTTGGCGCACTCGATAGCGATGTCGTAGCCGGCATCGGCATGGCGCATGACGCCGGTCGCCGGGTCGTTCCACAACACCCGCTCGAGGCGCCTGGCCGCTTCACGCGTGCCGTCGGCGACGATGACCATGCCGGCGTGCTGAGAGAAGCCCATGCCGACACCGCCGCCATGGTGCAGCGACACCCAGGTGGCGCCCGACGCGGTGTTGAGCAATGCGTTGAGCAAAGGCCAGTCGGACACCGCGTCCGAGCCGTCCTTCATCGATTCCGTCTCGCGGTTCGGCGAGGCGACCGAGCCGGAATCGAGGTGATCGCGGCCGATGACGACAGGCGCCTTGAGCTCGCCCTTGGCCACCATCTCGTTGAAGGCGAGGCCAAGCCTGTGCCGGTCGCCAAGGCCGACCCAGCAGATGCGCGCCGGCAGGCCCTGGAAGGCGATGCGCTCGCGCGCCATGTCGAGCCAGTTGTGCAGGTGGGTGTTGCCGGGCGTCAGTTCGCGCACCTTGGCGTCGGTCTTGTAGATATCCTCCGGATCGCCCGACAGGGCTGCCCAGCGGAACGGGCCGATGCCGCGGCAAAACAGCGGACGGATATAGGCCGGCACGAAGCCGGGGAAGGCAAAGGCGTTCTCGAACCCCTCCTCCTTGGCCACCTGCCGGATGTTGTTGCCGTAGTCGAGCGTCGGCACGCCGGCATTCCAGAACGCCACCATCGCCTCGACATGTTCGCGCATCGAGGCGCGGGCGGCTTTTTCAACTGCCTTCGGGTCGCTGACGCGCTTCTCACGCCACTCAGCCATCGTCCAGCCCTTGGGCAGATAGCCGTTGATGGGATCGTGGGCCGAGGTCTGGTCGGTGACCATATCGGGGCGAATGCCGCGCCTGAACATTTCCGGAACGATCTCGGCCGTATTGCCGAGCAGGCCCACCGACTTCGCCTCGCCTGCCTTGGTCCAGCGCTCGATCATCGCCATCGCCTCGTCGAGTGTCTCGGCCTTCTCGTCGACATAACGGGTGCGCAGGCGGAAATCGATCGAATCCGGGTTGCATTCGATCGCCAGGCAGCAGGCGCCGGCCATGACGGCGGCGAGCGGCTGGGCGCCGCCCATGCCACCGAGGCCGCCGGTCAGGATCCACTTGCCCTTGAGATTGCCGCCATAGTGCTGGCGGCCGGCCTCGACAAAGGTCTCGTAGGTGCCCTGCACGATGCCTTGCGTGCCGATGTAGATCCACGAGCCGGCCGTCATCTGGCCGTACATCATCAGGCCCTTCTTATCGAGCTCGTTGAACTTTTCCCATGTCGCCCAGTGCGGCACCAGGTTAGAGTTGGCGATCAGCACGCGGGGCGCGTCGGGATGGGTGCGGAAGACGCCGACCGGCTTGCCCGACTGCACCAGCAAGGTCTCGTCATCGGCCAGCGTCCTCAACGAGGCGACGATGCGGTCAAAGTCGTTCCAGGTGCGCGCCGCACGGCCGATGCCGCCATAGACGACCAGCTCGTTGGGGTTTTCGGCGACGTCCGGGTCGAGATTGTTCATCAGCATGCGCAGCGGCGCTTCCGTCAGCCAGGAACGGGCGCTGATTTCCGTGCCGCGCGGGCTGCGGACTTCGCGGATGTTGTGGCGAGGATTGTTCATCATTGTCCCTTTCGAATGAGGTGCGCGGCATTGCGGTGGCCGTCAGCACTGATCCAGGTGACCTGCTCATGGGCAGGGTCGGAAATATCGATGGTCATGGCGTAGCAGGCCCAGACATCCGAGGGCGGCCACAGCGAGCAGTACTGGTCGCCGCGAACATCCAACGCCCCGGCGACTGGGTGCCGCCTTTCGTGTAGATGGTGGCGCCGCCGTCATCGAAGCTCTGCGACCAGTCCGGCCCTTCGACATGCGCGCCTTTCAAGGTGGCGAGGATGTCGGCGCCCTTCATCGTCGCCTCACCGGCGGACGCACCCAAGCCCGGCGTCGTTGCGAACAGAATGGCGAGAAAGCCGATCCTGGCATGGCGGTTCATGACATCCTCCCGATGTTTCGATGTCAGCTCTGCGCCCAGGTGATAGCGGTCTCGAGTATCTTCTTCAGCTTCGCGGCCATGGGTGCGGCGAACGCGGCATCATAGGGCACCGGCCAATTGTCCGGTTCGCCCTTGCCCTCGGGCTCATGCAAGTAGCCGCGATTTGCGAGTTCCATCTGCAGCGCATGGAAGCCGCCCTGCGGATTGCCGAAGTAGCGCGTGATCCAGCCACCCTTGAAACGGCCGTTGATGACGTAGCTGTCGCCGCTTTCGGCCATGATCTGGCCGACCAGGCCCTGCAGCACCGGATCGGCGGTCTGGCCGTCATTGGTGCCGAGATTGAAAACCGGCAGCGTGCCATAGAACAGGCGAGGCAGAACCGAGCGGATCGAGTGGCAATCATAGATGACGACCTTCTGATGCAGGCCGCGCAGCCTGGTCGCCTGAAACCCGAGCATTTCATGGTAGGGCGCGAAATACGACTGATAGCGCTGGCTGATTTCCGCCGGCGTCGGTTCCTCGCCAGGGAGGTAAAGTGGATCGCCGTCGAAAGTCTCTGTCGGGCAAAGCGTCGTCGTCGTCTGCCCGGGATAGAGCGAGGCGCCGGAGGGATCGCGGTTGACGTCGATGACGGTGCGCGAGATCGAGGTATGCACGACTGTCGCGCCAAGGCCGGCGGCGAAATCGTAGAGCTGGTCGATCCACCAGTCGCAGTCGCGGCGGCCGAGCCAGGGCGAGACCAGCCGGTTGTCGATCCCGGCGAGATCGATGCCGGTATGCGGGATCGACACCACCAGAGGTGCCGTGCCTTCCGTCACTGTCAGCCAGTCGGTCATGTTCAGGCTCCCGAGATCGAAGGCAGCGTTACCGCGCCGGCTGCCTTGACGGTCGCGCCGCTGCGCACCATGGCGATGGCTTTTTCCATATCAGGATGGAAGTGGCGGTCATTGTCGAGATGCGGCACCTCGGCACGGACCAGCTTGCGTACCGCTTCCAGCGCATCGCTCGATGCCAACGGCGCATGGAAATCGCAGCCTTGCGCCGCGGCGAGCAATTCGATGCCGATCACCGCCGTCGCATTCTCGACCATGCCGATCAGCCGGCGCGCACCGTGCGCCGCCATCGAAACGTGGTCTTCCTGATTGGCCGAGGTCGGGATGGAATCGACGCTGGCCGGATAGGCTTTCTGCTTGTTCTCCGAAACGAGGGCCGCCGCCGTCACCTGCGGGATCATGAAACCGGAATTCAGGCCGGGCTTGGGCGTCAGGAAGGCCGGCATGCCGGACAGCGCGGGATCGACCAGCATGGCGATGCGGCGTTCCGACAGCGAGCCGATCTCGCAGACCGCGAGCGCGATCATATCGGCGGCGAAGGCAACCGGCTCGGCATGAAAATTGCCACCGGAAAGCGCCGTATCGTCCTCGGCGAAGATCAGCGGATTGTCGGTGACGCCATTGGCCTCGGTACCGAGCGTGTCCGCTGCCTGACGCAGAACGGTGAGTGCCGCACCCATCACCTGCGGCTGGCAGCGCAGGCAATATGGATCCTGCACGCGCTCGTCGCCGACACGATGTGATTCACGGATGGCACTGCCGGCCATCAGATTGCGTAGCGCATCCGCCGTCTCGATCTGGCCGGGATGCTTTCTCAGCAGATGGATGCGCGGATCGAAGGGGGCATCGGAGCCCTTTGCCGCGTCGGTCGACAAGGCGCCGGCGACCAGCGCCGACTGGTAGAGCACTTCGGCCTCGAACAAAGCGGCGAGCGCATAGGCCGTCGAGAACTGCGTACCGTTGAGCAGTGCCAGGCCTTCCTTGGCACCCAATGTCACCGGCTCCAGCCCGTGCGAGACGAAGGCGACCTTGGCCGGGAAACGGCCATGCGGGGTAAAGCATTCGCCGACGCCGATCATCACCGCCGTCATGTGCGACAGTGGGGCAAGGTCGCCGGAGGCGCCGACGGAACCTTGCGCCGGCACCACCGGGATGACGTCGTTGGCCAGCATCGCCTCAAGCAAATCGATGGTCTGCGACCGCACGCCCGAGGCGCCCTGCGCCAGGCTGGCGAGCTTCAGCGCCATCATCAACCGGCAGACAGCGACCGGCATCGACTCTCCGACGCCGGCGGCATGCGAAAGCACGATGTTGCGCTGCAGGGTCTCGAGGTCCCCGGCGGGGATGCGGACGCTGGCCAGTTTGCCGAAGCCGGTGTTGATGCCATAGACCGGCTCGCCCTTGGCGACGATCCTGGCGACGGCCTCGGCGCTCGCCTTGATCTTTGGCCTGCAGGCATCGTCTAGCTTGGGCACGGCGCCACGGTAGATGGCGCGCCAGTCGGCCAGCGATGCATTGCCGGGCTTCAGGGTCAGTTCGGTCATTGTCCTCTCCAGATGCGGGCATGCAGCGGGTTGAAGCCCATGCGGTAGACGAGTTCAGCGGGGCGCTCGATGTCCCAGATCGCCAGATCGGCGGACTTTCCGGCTTCCAGCGTGCCGGTCTCTCCCAGCAGGCCGAGCGCTCGGGCGGCCTCTCGGGTAACGCCGGCCAGGCATTCGTCGACCGTCAAGCCGAACAAGGTCGCCGCCATGTTCATGGTCAGCAACAGCGAGGTCAGCGGCGAGGTGCCGGGATTGTTGTCGGTGGCGACCGCCATCCTGACGCCGTGCTGGCGGAACAGGCCGACCGGCGGCTTCTTGGTCTCGCGAATGAAGTAGTAGGCGCCGGGCAGGATTGTCGCCACGGTTCCCGCCTTCGCCATCGCCACGGCGCCTGCCTCGTCGGTGTATTCGAGATGATCGGCCGACAGCGCACCATAGCGCGCTGCAAGTTCGGCGCCATGCAGGTTGGACAGCTGGTCGGCATGCAGCTTGACCGGCAAGCCCGCCGCCTTGGCGGCATCGAACACGCGCGCCATCTGCTCCGGCGAAAAGGCGATGCCTTCGCAGAACCCGTCGACGGCGTCAGCCAGCCCTTCGGCGGCAACCGCCGGGAGAATCTCCTTGGCGACCAGATCGATGAAGGCGTCCTTGTCACCCTTGGCTTCCGGTGGCAGCGCATGCGCGCCAAGGAAAGTCGTGCGGATCGTCACCGGCCGCTCACCGCCCAGCCGCCGCGCGGCGCGCAGCGACTTCTTTTCGTTTTCCAGATCGAGCCCATAGCCCGACTTTACTTCTACGGTCGTTACGCCCTCGGCGATCAGCGCATCGAGGCGCGGCAGCGATTGCGCGACCAGATCGTCTTCGCCGGCGGCACGCAAGGATTTGACCGAAGAGACAATGCCTCCGCCGGCCCTGGCGACCTCTTCGTAGGTGGCGCCGGCCAGCCGCATCTCGAATTCATTGGCCCGGTTGCCGGCATGGACCAGATGGGTATGGCAGTCGATCAGGCCGGGCGTGATCCAGCGCTGCTCGCAATCGATCGTCTCGGCACCTTGGGCAAGCGTTGCGGGCATCCCCGATTCAGGGCCGGCGTAGACAATGCGGCCGTCGCGCACGGCGACCGCGCCGTGTTCGACGACACCAAGTCCGGAGGCCCCCTCGGCCATGGTCGCCAGGCGCGCATTGCGCCATAGACGAAGACCCCCTGCCCGGCTTTTGCTCTCTGCGGCCATCATCTTTTCCGTTTCAATCGGTGGCGATTATGTATATACATATTGAAACGCACTGCAAGTGCCATCATCGCATATGAGACAGGGAACCGGAGAGAAAATTGACTGATATCTTCGCGGAACAGGCGCTCCTCCCCAATGGCTGGCACAGCAATGTGCGGATCACCTTGGCCAAGGGACGCATAGCCACTGTCGAACCAGGAGCCACCGCCGTGACCGGCGACGAACGCCACGCGATCCTGCTGCCCGGCATGCCCAATTTGCACAGCCATGCCTTCCAGCGCGGCATGGCCGGATTGGCCGAGCTTCGCGGGCCCTCCGCCGACAGTTTCTGGAGCTGGCGCGAAGTGATGTATCGCTTCGCGCTGTCGATGACGCCCGACCAGGTCGAGGCAGTTGCCGCGCAGCTCTATGTCGAGATGCTGGAGGCCGGCTTTTCACGCGTCGGCGAATTTCACTATCTGCATCACGACCGCGACGGACAACCCTATGCCAACCCTGCTGAGATGGCCGAACGCATCGCAGCGGCGGCCGGCGAAACCGGCATCGGCCTGACGCTGCTGCCGGTGTTCTACGCGCACTCTTCTTTCGGAGGTGCGGCGCCAAACGAAGGCCAACGGCGTTTCATCAACGATGTGAATCGCTTCTCCATGCTTGTTGAGAAAAGCCGGGAATGCGTTCGCGCTTTGAATCAAGCTGTTGTCGGCGTTGCCCCACACAGTTTGCGCGCCGCGACACCCGAGGAATTGACCGAGGTGGCCGCCATGGCGCCGGAGGGGCCGATCCACATCCATATTGCCGAGCAGGTGAAGGAAGTCGAGGATTGCCTTGCCTGGTCGGGCGCGCGGCCGGTTGAATTCCTGCTGGCCAACGCGAAAGTAGACCAACGCTGGTGCCTCATCCACGCCACGCACGTGACCGATGCGGAAACGGTCGGGATCGCGAAGAGCGGAGCGATCGCCGGCCTTTGTCCGATCACCGAGGCCAATCTTGGCGACGGCACTTTTGCAGCGCCGCTGTTCGGGGAGCATGGCGGCCGCTTCGGCGTCGGCTCCGATTCCAATGTGCTGATCGGCCTGCCCGACGAGCTGCGGCAGCTCGAATATTCGCAGCGCCTTGCGCACCGCGCCCGCAATGTGCTGGCGGTGGCCGGCGGCTCGACCGGACGCGCGCTGTTCGACGCCGCGCTCGACGGCGGCAGCGTCGCCCTCGGGGCCGGCGCCTCGCAAATCGCCGCCGGTGCATCCGCCGATTTCGTCTCGATCGAGGGCAATCACCCCTCGCTGGCCGGCAAGACAGGTGACGCGATCCTCGACGCCTGGATCTTCGCCAATGGCAGCAAGGTCGACTGCGTCTGGGTGCATGGCGACAAACAGGTCAGCGGCGGCCGGCATGCGAGGCGAGAGGCCATCGCCGAGCGGTTTCGCGGCGTGATGACGGCACTTTCGGCATGACCATGATCGAGACAGCGGATGCGGAAGGCGGCGTCTCGCTGCACCAGCGCATCCTGTCCGACATCAGCGAAAAGATCCTGTCGGGCGCCTGGGCGCCCGGCCATCGCATCCCGTTCGAGCACGAACTGAGCGCGCAATACAATTGCTCGCGCATGACGGTGAACAAGGCGCTGTCGCAGCTTGCCAAGGCGGGACTTATCGAGCGCCGGCGCCGCTCCGGCAGCTTCGTCCGCCAACCGCAGTCGCAAGCGGCGGTGCTGGAGATCCATGACATCCGGGTCGAGGTCGAAGCACTTGGCCTGCTTTATCGCTACGAGCGCGTGGCGCGCCACAAAAGACGCAGCGACGCCGAGGATCGCGCCTTGCTGGAGCTCGGTGTCGCCGGGCCGGTGCTGGCATTGGAATGCCGGCATTTCGCCGGCAAGCGGCCGTTCGCGCACGAGCAGCGGCTGATCAACCTCACCGCCGTGCCGGAAGCATCAGACGAGGAATTTCTGACCATCGCGCCCAGCCCGTGGCTGATCGGCCGCGTGCCGTGGAGCGAGGCCGAGCACCGCATCCGTGCGGTCGGCGCCGACAAGCCGGTCGCGGCGGCACTAGACATTGCTGCCGGCGCGCCCTGCCTGGTGGTCGAGCGGCGAACCTGGAGCGCGGAACACCCGGTCACCCATGTGCGCTTCACCTATGCGGCCGACAGCCACACGCTGGTGGCACGGTTCAGGCCGTCACAGGGGTAGGTTTCTTACCCTCCCCCTTGTGGGGAGGGTCGCTGCGAAGCGGCGGGGTGGGGGTGCGGCGCCGGCCCCCACCCGGACCTTCGGTCCGACCTCCCCACGAGGGGGAGGTAGAAGTTAAGCCGCTGCGGTAATAATGATCTCGACCAGGTATTCCGGTCCGGCGAGCTTTGCTTCGCCGGTGGCGCGGGCGGGCGTGTTGCCTTGCGGCACCCACTTGTCCCATTCCGCGTTCATCTCGGCAAAAGTGCTCATGTCGGCCAGCCAGATGATCGCCTGCAGGATCTTGGTCTTGTCCGTACCGGCCTTTGCCAGCAGTTCGTCGATGGTCGCCAGGACATCCCTGGTCTGCGACGCTACGTTGCCGCCCGGCTGACCAACCTGGCCGGCCAGATAGACGGTATTGCCGTTGATGACGATCTGGCTCATGCGCGGGCCAACATCGATGCGACGAATGCTCATGGGAGGTTCCTTCCTTTGTGGTCGCGCCTCTTTAGAGTTGCGGCCGGCTTCGGGCAAGGTCGCCCAATCAAATCCCCTTGGGCCAAGAGCGAGTGATGTCCACACACACGGCAAGTTGACCCGGCTGTCGCAATTCCGCCCCATTGGCTTGTTGACTAATGTAATAACATCACATATCCAATCGGCCGCTGCCAGCAGCCGGATTTCGCTGCCCCCACGGACCGCAGAATGACAAATACCTGCCTGACCTTCCGCGACCTGACGCTTGGCTACGGCAGCCACCCGGCGATCCATCATCTTGACGGTACGATTCGCAAAGGCTCGCTGACTGCCGTGGTCGGCGCCAACGGCTCCGGCAAATCGACGCTGATGAAAGGCATCGTCGGCGTCCTGAAGCCGATGGCCGGCGAGGTCATCCGCGCGCCCGGCGTGCGTGCCGCCTATCTGCCGCAGCAATCGGAACTCGACCGCTCCTTCCCGGCGCGGGTGGTTGACCTGGTCTCGCTCGGCCTGTGGCCACGGCGCGGCCTGCTCGGCCGCCATACCAGGGAAGATCGCGATTCCGTCAGCCAGGCGCTGATGGCCGTCGGTCTCGGTGGCTTCGAAAAGCGGCCGATCGATACGCTATCAGGCGGCCAGTTGCAGCGCACGCTGTTTGCGCGGGTCTTGCTGCAAGACGCCGACCTCATCCTGCTCGACGAGCCGTTCAACGCGGTCGACGCCAAGACGGTCGGCGACCTGATCGCACTGATCAAGCATTGGCATGGGGAGGAACGCACCATCCTGGTCGTCGTTCACGATCTGGATCTGGTGCGCCAGAATTTCCCCGAAACGCTGCTGCTTGCCCGCCAGCCGATTGCCTGGGGCGAGACCAGGGAGACGCTGAAGCCGGAGAACCTGTTGCGCGCCCGCCGCTTCCACGAAGCCTGGGAGGAGAATGCGCCCTGGTGCGAGCCAGACGGGCACGCTCATGGTCACGACCATCATGGCCACGCTCATGATCATGAGCACCACCACGACGCCGGACCGAGGGCTGCCTGATGGATACGCTTTACGGTCTCTTCATCGCGCCCTTCGCAGATTTCGGCTTCATGCAACGGGCGCTGATCGGTTCGCTGATGCTGTCGCTCGGCGCCTGCCCGGTTGGCGTCTTCCTGATGTTGCGGCGCATGAGCCTGTCGGGCGACGCCATGGCGCATGCCATCCTGCCAGGTGCCGCCGCCGGCTTCCTGCTCTACGGCCTGGAAATCCTGCCGATGACCATTGGCGGCCTGATCGCCGGCGTCATCGTGGCGCTCGGCGCCGGCGCCGTCTCGCGCTTCACCATCCAGCGCGAAGATGCCTCGATGGCGGCCTTCTACCTGATTTCGCTCGCCATCGGCGTCTTGATGGTGTCGATCCGCGGCTCCAGCGTCGATCTCATGCATGTGTTGTTCGGCACCGTGCTGGCGCTCAACAACGAAGCGCTGACGCTGATCGGCGGCATTGTTGCCGTGACGCTGGTCAGCCTCGCCATCTTCTGGCGGGCGCTGGTCGCCGAATGCCTCGATCCGCTGTTCCTGCGCTCGGTGAGCCGGCTCGGCAGTCCGGTGCATTTCATCTTCCTCGGCCTCGTCGTGCTCAACCTTGTCGGCGGCTTCCAGGCACTCGGCACGCTTCTATCAGTCGGACTGATGATGCTGCCGGCAGCAGCCGCCCGTTTCTGGACCGTGCGCGTCGAGCCGATGTGCGTGCTGGCGGTGCTGATCGGCTTTGCCTCCTGCATCGCCGGGCTGCTTCTGTCCTATCACGCGTCGCTGCCTTCCGGCCCGGCCATCATCCTGTCGGCCGGCGTCGTCTATTTCGCCTCGATCCTGTTCGGCACGCGCGGCATTCTGCGCGCCCGCATCGTCCATCACCGTCACAGAACGGCCTGATCCCCCGCCCCTAGAAGGAGACCCGTCCATGCTGAAATCGATCCGCGCCGCCCTGGCGATGAGCGTTATAACATTAACCACCATCGGCGCCTCGCCGGCCTTCGCGGCACCGCTGAAAGTGGTTGCCAGCTTCACCGTCATTGCCGATTTTGCTAGAAATGTCGGTGGCGACCGCATCGATGTGACCACCATCGTCGGACCGGACGGTGACGCCCATGTCTACGAGCCGAGCCCGGCCGACGCGGTGGCGATGGCCAAGGCCGACATCGTGCTGGTCAACGGCCTGCATTTCGAAGGTTTTCTGCAGCGGCTGGTCGATGCCAGCGCCACCAAGGCCTCGATCGTCACCTTGACCAAGGGCGTGACGCCGATCGATTTCAAGCCTGAATTCGCCGACGCCGACGCCGCCGAAGGGGCCGGCACCGGCGGCGGCAAGACGGTCACCGATCCGCACGCCTTCCAGTCGATCGCCAATGCCAAGATCTATGTGAGGAACATCGCCGAAGCCTTCTGCGCAGCCGACTCCGACGGCTGCGTCAGCTACCAGACCAATGCCGCCGCCTACACCAAGAAGCTCGACGCGGTCGACGGCGAAGTGAAGGCCGCGATCCAGTCGATCCCCGAAGCGAAGCGCGTTGTCATCACCTCGCATGACGCCTTCGGCTATTTCGAGCACGAATACGGCCTGACCTTCCTCGCCCCGCAAGGCATCTCGACCGACTCCGAACCGTCCGCCGCCGATGTCGCCAAGCTGGTCGACCAGGTTAAGCAGGACAAGGCGGCGGCGATCTTCGTCGAGAACATCACCAACCCGCGCCTGATCGAGCAGATCGCCAGCGAGACCGGCATCAAGGTGGGCGGCACGCTCTATTCGGATGCGCTGTCGCAGCCCGACGGCCCGGCCTCGACCTATATCGACATGATGCACAACAACATCCGCCAGATCAAAGGCGCGATCCTCGGCAGCTGACGCGCGCGTCATTCCATCCGGTCGGGCTGAGCCCGGCCGGATTCTACCTGATGGGTGTTGCCGGTTCCGCCGGAGAGTGGCAAGACTTCTCGCCAAATCAGATTGCGAGGATACTGCCATGGAATACCGCGAGATCAGCGAGGCCTATTCGGTCTCGGGCCAGATCCAGCCCGAAGACGTCACCGCCATCAAGGAGGCCGGCTTCAAGAGCGTCATCTGCAACCGGCCCGATGACGAGCAGCCCGGCCAGCCTTCGGCCGACACGCTCAAAGCGGCGGTCGAGGCCGCCGGCATGGCCTTCCGCTACATTCCCGTCATCAGCGGCCAGATCACGGCCGAGAATGTCGAGGATCAAGCCGAGGCGCTCGACGAGCTCGAAGGCCCGGTGTTCGCCTATTGCCGCTCTGGCGCGCGCTGCACCAACCTCTACGGGCTGATCCAGCAGTCGAAGGGTTAAATCGACCCAAGGTTCAGATCGGCAACGCGCCGGTTTCCTTAAGCGTCTCGAGCACGATCGCCGTCTTCACATGCTGCACGGACTCATGTGGCAGCAGCACGCCGTTGACGAATTCCGATAGCGACTTCAGGTCGGGCGTCACCACTTTCAGGATGTAGTCCATCTCGCCGGTCAGCGCGTGCGCCTCCTGCACCTCGGGCAGCCGCGCCACCAGTTCGCCGAAGCGCCTGGCATTGTCGCGATTGTGGGTGGCCAATGTCACCGAGATGATGTTGACCAAGGAAAACCCGAGTTTGTCGCGGTCGAGCACGGCGTGATAGCCCTTGATATAGCCGTCCTCCTCCAGCCGCTGGCGGCGGCGAGAGCATTGGGACGCCGACAGGTTCACCCGCTCGGACAAATCGTTGTTGCCTAGCCCCGCGTCGCCCTGCAAGAGCGCCATTATCTTGCGATCAAACTGATCAATGCGCGTCTCATCCATGGATTTCTGTCCTTACGTGCACGCTTTACGCATGAACTGATCATTTCAAGCGTTTGAATGCAAGCACCATGCGCCGGCTCCGCGCTATGATGGCGTCAGGTGGCCGCTTCAGGCCAAGCCAGCTTCCGGAGGACTATCATGGGCCCCTTCCCGCACGACGCCCCACCCGCCAAAATCAGCAAGGACAACCCCGCCGGCACCGACGGGTTCGAATTCGTCGAGTTCGCGCATCCGGAGCCGGAAAAGCTCGCCGAACTGTTCACCCGCATGGGCTATGTCGCGGTGGCCAAGCACCGCACGAAAGACATCACCGTCTGGCGCCAGGGCGACATCAACTATGTCGTCAATGCCGAGCCGGGATCGCATGCGATGAAGTTCGCCGACAAGCACGGTCCTTGTGCGGCCTCGATGGCGTGGCGCGTGGTCGATGCCAAGCACGCTTTCGACCACGCCGTTGCCGAGGGCGCCACGCCTTACGAAGGCACAGACAAGGCGCTCGACGTGCCGGCCATCGTCGGCATTGGCGGCTCACTGCTCTATTTCATCGACACCTATGGCAAGAAGGGCTCGGCCTACGATGCCGAGTTCGAGTGGCTCGGCGCTCGCGATCCGCGGCCGCAAGGCGTCGGCTTCTATTTTCTCGACCACCTCACCCACAATGTCTATCGCGGGCAGATGGACAAATGGTGGGATTTCTACCGCAATTTGTTCGGCTTCAAGCAGATCCATTTCTTCGACATCGACGGCAAGATCACCGGCCTGGTCAGCCGCGCCATCACTTCGCCCTGCGGCAAGATCCGCATTCCGCTCAACGAATCCAAGGACGAGACCAGCCAGATCGCCGAGTATCTGAAGAAGTACAATGGCGAAGGCATCCAGCACATTGCGGTGGGCACCGACGAAATCTACGCCGCCACCGACAGGCTGGCCGAAAACGGGCTGAAGTTCATGCCCGGCCCGCCGGAAACCTATTACGACATGTCCTATGACCGCGTGAACGGCCATGACGAGCCGATCGAACGCATGAAGAAACACGGCATCCTGATCGACGGCGAAGGCGTGGTCGACGGCGGCATGACCAAGATCCTGCTGCAGATCTTTTCGAAAACCGTGATCGGGCCGATCTTTTTCGAGTTCATCCAGCGAAAAGGCGACGAAGGCTTTGGCGAGGGCAATTTCCGCGCCCTGTTCGAATCGATCGAGCAGGACCAGATCAAGCGCGGCGTGATCAAGGTCCAGGCGGCGGAGTAGGCTTCAGGTCGAGCGGTTAGCGCATGATCCAGCTTTCGGGTCACGCGCTAAATCAGATCTTGAGGCCCAGCCGCTCGACCTCTTCTTTCCTCAGCTTCACATCGTAGTCGAGCAGGAACTCGTCGAGTTGCGGCGGCGCGACCGACGTGCCGGAGAGCATGGCGTGCACCTGACCGCGATGGTGGATGTCATGCAGGAAGACATGAGCGAGGATGTCGCCGATGCGTTCGGGGATCATGCCGTCCGCGCGCCGGTCGGTGAAGACCTGACGATCGAGATCGACCGCCGAGAGCCGGTCGCAAAAAGCGATCAAGCGACGGTCGGCAGCGAGCTGGGCGGCAAACAACGCCTGCGGCTCGTCGATCGGCACGAAATCGTCATGGGCGGCGGCGCCGACGCCGCCCTCTTCGAGAAAATCGAGATAGAGAAGATCGACCGCAAGGATGTGGTTGAGCGTCGCCTCGATCGATGGGAAGAAACTGGTGCGTTCGGCTGAGAATTCGCCGAGCTTGAGCTGCAGAACAGCACGGTACAGCCGATCATTCGACCAGAGATTGTTACCGGCCATGCGGCGCAGATGATCAAGCAGGGTCATCACCTCATCCCGCGGATCGAACCAAATACAGACCCGCCCACATAACCGCAAATCCGGCGAGAACGATCAGCAACAGCCTGTTCATACGCCGCCGCATTGCCTGTGTTTCCTCGTCCCGCGCGACTTTCATGTTGGTGACGGTGTGGAACATCATCGCCTTGCGCGGAAAGCCGCTGCGGTTGATAAGGTCGGGCGAGCGCGCCTCGATGCGGTAGCTCAGCCGGATCGCCAGGATGAACACAGCCAATATAGCAAGCGCCCAGACGCCGGCCAGCAGATAGAATGCTTCCCCCGTCACTCCCTCACCTCTCGTATTTCTCGACCTTCTGCTCGATGGCGCCGAAGATTGAATTTCCGCTTTTGTTTTTCATCTCGATGCGCACCGTATCGCCGAAGCGCAGGAATGGCGTTTTGGGCGCTCCAGTCTCGATGGTCTCGATCATGCGCAGTTCGGCGATGCAGGAATAGCCGGCGCCGCCAGCCGAGACAGGCTTGCCCGGCCCGCCGTCGAGCTTGTTGGAGACGGTGCCGGAACCGATGATGGTGCCTGATACCAGCGGCCTTGTCCTGGCGGCGTGAACGATCAGGGCCGGAAAATCGAAGGTCATGTCGACGCCGGCATTGGCCCGGCCGAACGGCTTGCCGTTGAGGTCGGCAAGCAGCGGCAGGCTGACCTTGCCGCCATCCCAGGCGTCGCCCAATTCATCCGGCGTCACCGCGACGGGCGAAAACGCCGAGGACGGCTTTGATTGGAAGAAGCCGAAACCCTTGGCGAGTTCCGGCCCGGTGAGTGCGCGCAGCGTCACGTCGTTGACCAGCATCACCAGCCGGATCGCGGCGCGTGCCTCATCGAGGCTAGCGCCCATTGGTACATCGTCGACAATAACGGCGACTTCCCCTTCCATGTCGATGCCGAAGGCTTCGTCGGCCATGCGGATCGGATCACGCGGCGCGATGAAAGAATCCGAGCCGCCCTGGTAGATCAGCGGGTCGGTCCAAAAGCTTGCTGGCATCTCGACGCCGCGCGCTTTGCGCACCAACTCGACATGGTTCACATAGGCCGAGCCATCGGCCCATTGATAGGCGCGCGGGAGCGGCGAATGGGCGTCATGCTCGTGGAACCGCTCCGACGGCATCGCATTGTTTTCCAGCGATTCCGCTATTGTCGCGAGGTGCGGGGCGATGCGCCGCCAGTCGTCGAGCGCCGCCTGCAGCGTGCGCACCAGGAACGAGGCGTCGGTGAAGCGTGTAAGGTCGCGCGAGACGACGACGAGTTTTCCGTCGCGCGTCCCATCCTTCAATGTGGCAAGCTTCATGCGGTTTCCTCTCCTGTTGCGGCTTTGGCGCCGCTTAGATTTTTGTTTTACGCATGATCTCCAGCGAAAAGCGGTTTCCACTTTTCAGGGTCATGCGAACTCCACAACAAGGCCGTCGCTGGCGATCGTCAAGTCGCCGACCCATGTTTTCCTGACAGCCGCGATCCAGTCGGCCTCGACAATCCCGGGATCGTCGGCCGGAATGAGGTGGTTGAGCACCAGCCTCTTTACGCCGGCATCGCTGGCGATGCGCCCGGCCTCCTCGGCAAAGCTGTGGCTGGCGAGCAAATGCTCCCGCAGCCGCGCGCCATTGCCGGTTTTGGCCACCAGCCGCTCGATGCCTTCCTCCAGCATGGCTTCATGAACGACGATGTCGGCGCCTTGGGCAAAATCGGCGAGCGGTGGAAAGAACGCCGTATCGGCGGAGAACACTACGCTTTTCCCGCCATGTTCGAAGCGCAACGCAAAGCAGTCGGTCACCGGCGGATGGTCGACGCGTAGAGCCGAAACCTTGAGGCCGCGTTGCTCGACAACCAGGCCTTCGGCGAATTCGTTGATCGAAACCAGTTCGCGAATATCCGGCCGACCCTCGTCGACGATGCGGATCTCGATGTCAAATTCCATCGCCTGGCAAAAGCGCCGCCAGTAGTGGCCCATGCCTGGCGGACCGAACACGCCGACGGGCGTGGCCAGACCCGCTGTCCAGGCGGTGTGGATCAGCGGCCCGAGTTCCAGCACATGGTCGGAATGCAGATGCGTGATGAAGATCAGGTCGAGCGCCTTCAGCCCGATGCCGGCATCGACGAGACCCCGCGTCACGCCAAGTCCGCAGTCGACGACAATGCTGCGACCGCCGATCCGCAGCAGCGACGAGCTTGGCCATGGGCCACCCGGCCGCAGCGCCGGGCCGCCCTTCGAGCCCAAAAGCACCAGCCGGTCCGGCATGGACTCGCTGCTCAAGACCAGTCGCCCTCGGGCGTGCCGTTGAAGCGCTTCTTCAGATCGGCCCAGCAGTCGATGTAGTTGTCCTGCCGGGTTTCCAGTTCGGCGCCGTAGCGGGTCAGCATCTGCGGAAAACGGGTCTCGAACATGAAGGCCATGGTGTTGTCGAGCTTGACCGGTTTCAGGTCCGCGCGGAAGGCTTTTTCAAAACCTGTCGAGTCAGGCCCATGGGCCAGCATCAGATTGTGCAGGCTGATGCCTCCGGGAACGAAACCCTCCTCCTTGGCGTCATACTGGCCGTGGATCAGGCCCATGAATTCGCTCATGATGTTGCGGTGATACCAGGGCGGCCGGAACGTATCCTCCGCCACCAACCAGCGCGGCGGGAAGATGACGAAGTCAATGTTGGCGGTGCCTTCCTCGCCGCTGGGCGCCGTCAGCACGGTGAAGATCGACGGATCGGGATGGTCGAAGAGGATGGCGCCGACCGGCGAAAAGGTGGCCAGATCATATTTGTAAGGCGCGTAGTTGCCGTGCCAGGCAACGACGTCCAGCGGCGAGTGGCCGATCTCGGTCACATGGAAGTTGCCGCACCATTTCACCGTCAGCCGGCACGGTGTCTCCTTCTCCTCGAACCAGGCGCAAGGCGTCTTGAAATCGCGCGGATTGGCCAGGCAATTGGCGCCGATCGGGCCGCGGTCCGGCAAGGTCAGCTTGGCGCCATAGTTCTCGCAGACATAGCCGCGCACTTCGGCATCGACCAGCTCGACCTTGAAGACAAGCCCGCGGGGCAGCACGGCGATCTCGCCGGGCCGAAGCTCGATGACGCCCATCTCGGTGACGAAGCGCAAGGCGCCGACCTGCGGCACGATGAGCAACTCGCCATCGGCGTTGAAAAAATGGTCGTCAACCATCGAGCGGTTGGCGACATAGACGTGGGCCGCCATGCCGGTTTGCCCAAGCACGTCGCCGGCGGTGGTGATGCTGCGCATGCCGGCGATGAAATCGGTCGGCTCCTTCGGCATCGGCACCGGGTTCCAGCGGTACTGGCCGAGCGCCAGCTCGTGATCACCGACATTGGGAGCGCTCTTCCATAATGGATAGTCAGCCGGTTTGAAACGGCCGGTGTGCTTCACGCTCGGGCGGATCCGATAGAGCCAGGAGCGCTCATTGGTGCCGCGCGGCGCGGTGAAGGGCGAACCGGAAAGCTGCTCGGCATAGAGGCCATAGGCCGGCCGCTGCGGCGAATTCCGTCCCTGCGGCAGCGAGCCGGGCAAGGTTTCGGTTTCGAAGTCGTTGCCGAAGCCCGGCATGTAGGAAAAGGCCATCGCTTCCTCCCGGAATTGACCAAACTGGTTTCATTTGTAACCATCGAAAATGTAACTATCAATGCCAATGCTTCTGCCGGGATGTGCAACCATGGAAATCCTCGACCTGGAAAACTTCCTGCCCTACCGGCTCTATCGCCTGGCCGACGCGGTCAGCCGGGAATTCGCGGGGATATACAAGGACAGCCATGGCCTGACGCGGCCGGAATGGCGCACCCTTTCGGGGCTGGGCCAGCACGGCACGATGACGGCGACAGCCCTCGGCGAGCAATCGGCCATGCACAAGACCAAGGTGTCACGCGCCGTTGCCGAACTCGAACGACGGCGCTGGCTGACGCGCACTCCCGATGAAAACGACCGCCGCGTCGAGCATCTGACCCTGACCAAGGCGGGCCTTGCCGCCTATGGCGAAATGGTGCCGCTGGCGAAGGCGTTCGAAAGGGGGTTGCTGGAGGAACTGAGCAATGGCGACCGCTCGGCAATAAAAACAGCGTTGGCCACACTGGAAGCTTGCTTAGGAGTAAGTCACCCTGAACGAAAAGGCTAGGCGCTTGGAAATTGTCGAGTAAGCGACCAGTCTTCAGCAATGACTTCGATGGTGTCATCGCGAAAATAGAACAGGAATTGCCGCGATTCAGGTTCGTCTGAAGACAGAACTTCCCAGTCGTCCTCGCCAATTGGCCGACTATCGCCGATCACCTCGTAAAACTCGCCCCATTTTGGAGCTTGCTTGCCGTAGAGGCCTTTCCCTGCGAACCAAGCGTAATCGTTCGTGGAGTCCCATCGCCATCGGCTGCAGCCGATGAACCGAAGGGTTCCCGTCTCTCCCGTACTTGCGTCATAGGCCCACGAATTCAAGAGAAATACAAGCTGAACCGTGTCACCCTCAACCGTCAGCTCTACATTGGGAGCGTTGGGCTCAGCGTTCCAGTCCGAGTTCAGGTGACGAAAAAATAACTGCCTCACCAGTCCATCACCACCTTGCCGGAACCGCCGCTGCGCATCGCATCGAAGCCAGTCTGGAAGTCGTCGATTCCGATACGATGCGTGATCAGCCCGGAAACATCCAGCGGGCCCTGCACCAGCGCGATCATCTTGTACCAGGTCTCGAACATCTCGCGGCCGTAGATGCCCTTGAGATGCAGCATCTTGAAGATGACCTTGTTCCAGTCGATCTCGAAGCCGGTGGGCGCAATGCCGAGAATGGCGATCTTGCCGCCATTGTTCATGGTGTCGATCATGTCGCGGAAGGCGGGTGCCGCTCCCGACATCTCGAGACCGACGTCGAAACCCTCGGTCATGCCGAGCACCGGCATGACGTCGCGCAGCTTTTCCTTCGAGGCGTCGACGACATGCTGCACGCCAAGCTTTTTCGCCAGCGCCAGCCGCACCGGGTTGATGTCGGTGATGACCACCTTTCGCGCGCCGACGCATTGCGCCACCAGCGCGCCCATGATGCCGATCGGCCCGGCCCCGGTGACCAGCACATCCTCGCCGACCAGGTCGAAGGACAGGGCGGTGTGAACCGCATTGCCGAGCGGATCGAAGATCGCGGCGATCTCGTCCGGCACGTCGTCGGGGATCGGCACGACATTGTGCTGCGGGATCGCCAGATACTCGCCGAAGGCGCCGGGGCGGTTGACGCCGACGCCGAGCGTGTTGCGGCAAAGGTGCCCTCTGCCCGCGCGGCAGTTGCGGCAATGGCCGCAGACGATGTGGCCTTCGCCCGACACGCGCTGGCCGACTTTGTATTCGGTGACCGCGGCGCCGAAATCGGCAACCGTGCCGACGAATTCATGGCCTGTCACCATCGGTACCGGCACGGTCTTCTGCGCCCACTGGTCCCAATTGTAGATGTGGACGTCGGTGCCGCAGATCGCCGTCTTCCTGACCTTGATCAGCACGTCGTTCGGGCCGATCTCCGGCACCGGCACCTCTTCCATCCAGATGCCTGGCTCGGCTTTGGCTTTCACCAGCGCCTTCATCATGTTCGACATGCTTTTGTCCCTTGAATCTCTTGTTTCGAAATCGCTTTGCGATTTCGGCCTTTCAGGAAATCACCCCGAGCTCGCGCCCGACGGCGCCGAACGACTCCACTGCGCGGTCGATGTCGGCGCTGGAATGCGCGGCCGACATCTGCGTGCGGATACGCGCCTGGCCCTTCGGCACCACCGGGAAGGAAAAGCCGATGACATAGATGCCGCGCTTCAGCATGCGCGCCGCCATCTCCTGCGCCAGCGTAGCGTCGCCCAGCATCACCGGAATGATCGGATGATCGGCCCCGGCCAGCGTGAAGCCGAGCTTACCCATCTGCGACCTGAACCGCGCCGCATTGGCATATAGGCGCTCGCGCAAGGCGTCGCCATTGCGGATCAGGTCGAACACCTTGATCGAAGCGCCGGCGATCGCCGGCATCAGCGTGTTGGAAAACAGATAGGGCCGCGAGCGCTGGCGCAGCCAATCGACCACTTGGCTTTTGCCCGATGTGTAACCGCCGGATGCACCGCCGAGCGCCTTGCCGAGCGTGCCGGTGATGATGTCGACCCTGCCCTCGACGCCGCAATGCTCTGCCGAGCCGCGGCCATTCTGGCCGACGAAGCCGACCGCATGGCTGTCGTCGACCATCACCATGGCATTGTACTTGTCGGCGAGGTCGCAGACACCCCTGAGATTGGCGATGATGCCATCCATGGAAAACACGCCGTCGGTGGCGATCAGACGGAAGCGGCAATCCTTCGCCTCCTTCAACCGTGCTTCGAGGTCGGCCATGTCGTTGTTGGCGTAGCGGAAGCGTTTGGCCTTCGACAGTCGCACGCCGTCGATGATCGAGGCGTGGTTCAGCGCATCGGAAATGATCGCGTCGTCCTCCCCCAACAGCGTTTCGAAAAGGCCGCCATTGGCGTCGAAGCAAGAGCCGTAGAGGATGGTGTCCTCTAGACCGAGGAAGGACGAAATCGTCGCCTCGAGCTGCTTGTGCTCCTCCTGCGTGCCACAGATGAAGCGCACCGAGGCCATGCCGTAGCCATAGCGGTCGAGCGCCTGGCTGGCCGCCGCGCGCAGGTCAGCGCTGTCGGCAAGGCCGAGATAGTTGTTGGCGCAGAAATTGAGCACCTTCTGGCCGCCGACCTCGATCTGCGCCGACTGGGTTGAAGAGATCACCCGCTCGGATTTATAGAGGCCGGCCGACTTGAGCCCGGCGAGTTCGCTGTCGATGTGAGAGAGAAATGCTGCGGTCATGATCGGGCCTCGTTTGATGTGGCCCGACTGTCGTCCGGCCCGCTCGAAAAATCCATCGCAAAAACGACCGGATCGGTGGGCAGGCGGCCCCGATATCAATCGTCATGCGGCCGCGGAAGCGACGTCACGACAACGGTGCTGACCGACGACCGCTCAAATGCCGACACAGCGCTAAACCAGCCGATAACCATTTCGCGATCTTTAAGCGTTTCCCCCTCGCCGTCCGGCTGTCGATTTCCAGACCTGTTAACGTTTGCGCGCCAATGGTCCTCGCAACAAGAATCCGTTGGCGAGAGGGCCGCCCCCCAACATGTCGCAGCAGCCGGTGCAAACCGTTTCAGGCAAGCTCATACTGCTGATCAAGGCTGGCTACTGGCTGGCCCTGCTGATCATCGCCGCCATGGTGATAGCATCCTTCATCCTGCTGCAGCAGATGATGGCCACCCAGCAGCACAACAACACCTTGCTCGACATCGTCAGCACGCAAAAGACGCTGTCGCAGCGCATCGTCTTCCTTGCCGGCGCAACGAGTTCTGGTTCGCGTGACAAGCAGCCAGCGCTGGTCAGCGCTCTCAAGCAGGCGACGGCGGAGTTCGAGACGAACTACGATCTGCTGCTCGAGCAGACCAACGCCGACCCGATGTCCCCTGCCCGATTGGACCCGAAATCGACCGAGAGCGTGCTGTTCGCCAAGCCGTTCCATCTCGATTACTTCTCGGTAGGCCTCGTCGCCAATGGCAAGCGGCTGATTTCATCCTTTGAATCCCAGCTGACGGGCGCCAGTGACGGCTACAAGGGCAGCGGCGAGCGCGTCAATCTCGATGCCTCTGTCGCCAACGCGACCTTGTCGGGCTACGCAGCGCTTGGCCAGCGCATCAGCGCCGATGCCGACGAGCGCTCCGAGAAGCTGCTCGCGCTTCACCGCACGCTGTTCTACGCCACCCTCGGCGTGATCGTGCTGGTGGCGCTCTTCATCTTCAGGCCGATGTCGAACACCATCCTGCGCAAGACGCATGAGCTGATCGACGCGCGCAATTCCATGGCCTTCATCGCGGTGCACGATGGTCTCACCGGCCTGCACAACCGCACCTTCCTGACCGATCATTTCGATACGCTGATCAAGGGCTCACAACGGCGCCGTGAGCGGCTTGCCGTCGTCCAGCTCGACCTCGACCGATTCAAGCAGATCAACGATACGCTCGGCCACGCCGCCGGCGACTATGTGCTTGTCGTCACGGCGCAGCGCATGCGCGATTCCTGCCGGGCATCGGACCTGTGCGTACGCCTGGGTGGCGACGAGTTCGTCATGATCCTCGGCGGCGCCGGCGGTACCGAAGACATCAACATGCTGGCGCGGCGTATCCTGGCCCACATCAACGAGCCGATCGTCTTCCAGGGCACGAACATTCTTCCGGGTGCCAGCGCCGGCATCGCCGTCTACCCGGTCGACGCCGACAATGCGCAGGACCTGTTGGTCCACGCCGATCTGGCGCTCTACTCCGCCAAGAAGCTGGGAGGCAGCAACTTCTCGTTCTTCTCCGAGGAGTTGCGCCGCGAGCTCGACTATCGCAAGCAGCTCGAGCACGACATCAAGGTCGCCATCGCGGACCGGGCGTTCCAGGTCTATTTCCAGCCGCAGGTCTCGCTGACCAATGGCACGATCAGCGGCATCGAGGCGCTGGTGCGCTGGAACCATGCCGAGCGCGGCATGATCCCGCCCGGCGAATTCATTCCGGTCGCCGAAAAATGCGGCTTTATGCCGGAGATCGGCCGCATCGTCATCTCCAAGGCGATCAAGGAAGCTGCCGAATGGAACCGCGCCGGCATTGCCTTCGGGCGGCTTGCCGTCAATGTTTCCGGCACCGAACTGCGCGAGCACGATTTCGATGCGTTTCTTTTCGAGACGCTGGAGAAGGCCGGGCTGCCGCCGCAGAAACTGTCGCTGGAAATCGTCGAATCCGTCATTCTCGACGACGAGAAGACCGGCATCGCCGCCAAGCTGCGCCACATCAGGGCAGCCGGCGTCCATCTCGAACTCGATGATTTCGGCACCGGCTATGCCTCGCTCAGCCATGTCAACCCCAACGAGATCGACCGGCTGAAGATCGACCGCCGCTTCGTCCAGAACATCCATGAGAATGGCGACAACTCGAAGATCGTCCGCGCCATTACCGAGCTGGCGCGGGGCCTTGGCATTTCGATCGTTGCCGAAGGTGCTGAAACCGAGGCCGAGCTCGATTCGCTGATGGCGATCGGCTGCGACCAGGTGCAGGGCTATTCCATCGCCTTCCCGATGCCGCACGATAAGGCGCTGGAATGGCTTACGGCCCGCATGCCGAAGAAGGCCAGGCTGACGGTGCTGCAAGGAAGCCTGACGTAGGCGCTGCCCAAAGCGCGTCGCGCTTGAGCGGAGTCATGCGCCGCGCTTTGTGTCCTTGTCTAGTGCATGTCGCATTCCAAAACCGCTGCGCACTTTTGGGCGACATGCACTGGCCGCCTTGACAAGCCATTGTGGACATGGCGGCCTGTCGTCATCGCAATCGGATAGCGCAGTTGATGGCACCGTTTCGGTTTGTCCTGGCGGCACTGTTGATTTTTGCGTGCCCATGGGGCGGATCGCACCATCTATCTCACCTTTGACGATGGCCCGCTGAACGGCACCAGCAACATCCTCGACGTGCTGGAGGCCGAGCAGATTCCGGCGGCCATGTTCATGGTCGGTATGCATGCGCAAGCCAACGCCGCCAACAGATCGCTCGTCCAGCGCGCCAAACAGCTTCCGCTGGTGACGCTCGGCAACCACAGCTACAGCCACGCCAACAACCGCTACCAGCATTACTACGCCGACACCGAAGGCGTCGTCGCCGACATGATGCGGGCCAACGCTGTGCTCGGCCTGAAGCCGGTGGTGCACGCCCGGCTGCCGGGGCGCGACGTGTTCAGGCTGCCGTCGATGTCGAAGAACGACACCTCGCTTGGCCTGGCCCAGGAGGGGCGCGAGGAGCCCGACTATGAGTTTGTCGCGGCCTCAGGGTTTTATCTCTATGGCTGGGACCACGAATGGGTGCACAAGGACAGTGGCGAGCCGGTGCAGAGCGTCGACCATCTGGTCAGCGAGATCGATCACCTGTTCGGCTACGGCCGCTTCGTCAAGCCGCGCAAGCTGATCCTGCTGATGCATGACGAGATGTTCCAGGACAGTTTTGACGGCAAGGCGAAGCTGACCAACCTGATCACCGCACTGAAGCTGCGCCACTACACCTTTGGCGCAATCCAGAGCTACGACGACTGAGCCTCATCCTGCCTTAGCTTTCCACATTGGCCCGCAAGGCCTCCAGCACCTGCGCGAACTCCGCCAGCCGCTCGTCGGACAACCCCACCCGCAGCCGCTTGTCGAAAACAAGCGCTGCCTTGCGCAATGTCTCGAACATCGCTTCTCCGGCCTCGGTCAATTCGACCAGGTGAACCCGGCGATTGACGGGATCGCGGCGGCGCGTCAGCAGGCCCTGCGTCTCCATCGCGTTGAGATGGTGTGTCAGCGTCGCGCCCTGGATGCCGATCATGCCCGCAAGTTCGCGCTGGTTGGCAAGCTTGCTCGACTTGACCGAAAGCAGCGTGAGCCAGACAGGCAGCGTGCCGCCGGCTTCGACCAGGGCGGCATCGAAGGCCTGGGCGACAAGCTTGGCGGTGCGGCCGAGATTCATGCCGACTGGCGGGCGTTCGAAAGGCGTCATCACAAGACACTAGAACAAGGGAAAGGCCGATGGAACTGGCTCCGGTTTATACATTGACACCTAACCGTTAGATATCTAACTATATGGCAATGGCGGACGAAAGAGGAGAACCGGTCATGCAGTACGTCTACATCGTCGTTATCGGCCTTCACGTCATGGCCGGTGTCTTCTGGGCAGGCACGACGATCACGCTGGCGCGCGATCCCGATATCCGGGCCGAGCGCTTCATCCAGCCGCAAATGGGCGCGGCCGGCATGGTTTTCCTGACCGGCGCGCTGCTCTGGTATTTCTTCCACGGCGCCTATTTCGGCTCGATGGAAATGGTGCTGGCGCTTGGCATCCTGGCCGCTTTCGCCGCCGCGGGCGTGCTCGGCGCCATGGTCAGGGCGCCCAGCCGGCGGCTTGCCGGCGCAAATGCGGAAACCGAAACGCAAGTGCGCGCCAGAATGGCTAGGGGTGAGCGGATTGCGGCGCGGCTGCTGGTCGTCACCGTGTTCTGCATGGCCGTCGCCAGGATGGTCTGAGACGTAGCAACTCGTAGAATCGTACGTTGTCTGGCGACAAGCCAATGACGTGCGGGCGCGCGGTCTGACCGACGTACACGGGCTCTCGTACGCAGGGCCGACCGCGCGCCACCAACAATGCCGGGCACTTTTCGGTCCGATGGTTCAGATCCTATTTAATCATCGGAATCGTCCGAAAACCGCTGCGCGCTTTTCGGTCCGATGCTAATGAGCGGCAAATTCGAAGGAATGCTGCCATGACCGTAACCAAGAACCTCACCCAGCTCGGCGCACACGTCGAGACGCCACAGAGCCCCGATCAGGCGGTGCTGGAGACCGTGCCGTTTACGCGCGGCGACGGCCCGCCGGCTATCGTGCGCTTCACCTGCCCGGAATTCACCTCGCTGTGCCCGGTCACCGGCCAGCCGGATTTCGCCCACATCGTCATCGACTACGCCCCCGATGGACTGCTGGTGGAATCGAAGTCGCTGAAACTGTTCATGACCTCGTTTCGCAACCACGGCGCCTTTCATGAAGAATGCACCGTCATGATCGGCCGCCGCATCGTGGCGGCAACCAAGCCGCTGTGGCTGCGCATCGGCGGCTACTGGTTTCCGCGCGGCGGCATTCCGATCGACGTGTTCTGGCAGACCGGCGCGCCGCCGGAAGGTGCCTGGCTGCCGGATACCGGAGTGGCGCCCTATCGCGGGCGTGGCTGATGCATGTCGGCCAAAGATGGCCCCGGTTTTGGGCAACGCATGTATAAAAACAAAGACTTAAAGCGCGTCGCCAGAATCCGTTTCTCGCGACGCGCGTTTGGTCTCCCGCTCATTCGCACTGATATTGGCTGAGCGCCCATTCGCCGGTCACCGACAACAGGTCCGATATCTTCCAGTCGCCGTCGACCTTCCTGAACTTCCATTCCAGCCGGTGCGGGTTGCCGGCGACGACGAAGGCGACAATGACCTTGGCCTGGTCGCCACTGATCGCTTCAAGCGTCTTCAGGCTCTTGTCGATCTCGGCCTTGTCATAGTTCGCGTTGTCGAGCGCCATGTTGGGGTCGAGGCATTCGCCCTGTCCGGATTTGCGCAAGGCGTCGCTCTTGTCGAGAACGGTTTTCGCCGGATCGATGAAATGGCTGCGCTGCGCCGGATCGAGTTCGAGCCCGACCTGATCGTAAAATGGCCGCACCACCGCTGTCGGCGATCCCGGCTGGATGGGGGCGGCGGGCTCGCTGGGCGGCCATGCAACTGGGGGCGTTGCGGGTTCCGCCGCACCGCCGGGCGCATTTGCGGGTGGCGCCCCGCTGTCGCCCGGGGCGGTGTCAGCCGGCGCGTTTGCCGGCGGCGCACCGAACAGCCCTTGCGCGGCGGCGCCGCTCAGACCCGCCGCCAGCAGGCAAATAGCCGGCAGTGCCAGGAACAGGCGACGGACCATCGCCTTACTCCGGCGTCTGGCCGGCCGTGCATTCCAGCGCGCTGAGCTTCCAGGCGCTGGTCTTGGAGGCAATGTCCGATATCTTCCACTTGCCGCCGATCTTCTTCAGCGACCAGACCATTTCACGTTTGGAGTCATCGCCTTCCGAAAAAAGGCTGAAGGACGCTGTAACCTCGGCGTTGTCACCATCCAGCTTCTCGGCCAGTTTCAGCGTTTTCGAAACAGTCTTCTGATCGAAGTCCTGGGCGTCCAGGCCAGGATCGAAATCGATGCAGGCGACCTCGTCCGGGTTCTTTTTCGTTGCCTGGTCGTTCAGGTTGAACAGGTTCGTCACCGGCTCGGTGAACCGATCCCGGTATTGCTCGTCGGCCTCGAATTTGACCGCCGGCACATAGAAGAACTTCACCGCGTCGGACGCTGGTCCGGCGAAGGCGGCCGCGGGCAAGGCTATCGAAAGGGCGGCAACGAGCACTGTCAGTCTCATGCAGGATCTCCGGCTTTTGATGGCTTGAGGCTATCAATACCACACATCCTGCATATCGACTTTTTTGCGGCTCATGAAGTCCTGCGGCGCCTTGTTTCAGCCGTCCGGCCAAACGTTCTGGAGGTTCGCAAAAGCACGTCCGCGGTTAACTGCGGACGATACGGGCAGATACAATCGCCGCGAACATCACAGGATCCTCAGCCTCCGAAAGTCGCGACAGGCGCTTTGAGCCGGGAGCGCTCAGGCTTGACACCGAGCCCTGGCATCTGCGGGACGCATATATGCCCGTTTTCGATGACGACGGGGCTTACCGGGTCGGTATGCCCTTCGATGTATTCCTGCGCGATCCAGGCGCCCTCAAAACGGCTCGGCTCGACGGTAGCGGCGAGGTGCACGCAGGCCGCGGCGATGACGTCCCCACCCCAGGCATCGTCGCAGCTGTGCGGGAGCGATCGTATCGCACACAGGTCGCGCACCGTGACCATCTTGGTGAGGCCACCAAGGCGGGTGACCTTCAATCCGAATCCGTCCGCGATACCTGAGGAAACTGCCCGCAGGACGGCATTCAAATCCTCGGTATTCTCATCGAGGTAGACCGGATGGGTCACGCGCCCCTTGAGGCTCGCGACTTCCTCCATGGTGTTGCAAGGCTGTTCGAACACGAACGGGATTGCCTGGCAAAGCCGATCGATGTGCAGCGCGGCCGCGGCGGTGAGGCCACGATTGGCGTCGACAGCTATCCGGGCCTTGAAGCCAACCGCTTCCCATACCTTGTGCACGGTGGCGACGTCTTGCTCGAGATCCCGTCCGCCTATCTTGATCTGAAGTCGTGGGTATCCGGCCTTGACCTTGTCGACGGCAATACGCGCCGTCTCGTCCGGTGCACCGACAATAGTCGAGTAGTAAGACGGCACACGATCGGTGAGCGCCCCGCCCAGAAGTGTTGAAACCGGAACGCCCAGCCGCAGGCCGGCGAGGTCGAGGAAGGCTATGTCCAAGGCTGCCTTGGCATAGTTGTGACCGTTCAACCGCTCGTCCATTCTTTTCGCGAGGCGGCGCATGGACGCAGTGTCCTCACCAACGAGCCCAGGCGCTATTTCGGCAATTGCCGCTCTCGCACCCAGAGCATGCTGGGGCTGATAAACAGGGCCGACCGGGCACGTCTCACCCCAGCCTGACAGTCCGTCCTCGGTGGTCACTTCAACGAGTGTGCTATCCAGAATCTGCACGGTATCGCTAGCCATCCGGTAGGCGCCGCCTTTGACAGGCAGAAGGACCTGATAGACTTTGATCGACTCGATGCGCATACGGACCTCAACCCCCTTCGAGCCAAGCGATTCTGGCCATCTTGCCATCCGGGTCCATGACGGCGCTCTCGGTCACAAACATGGATCGAACTGCTGTGCTCAAGTCCGCACGTTGTGCTTGCGCTTCATGAAGTCCTTGGCGGTCTCGACCGCCACCGCGGCGTCGCGGCAATAGGCATCGGCGCCGACGGCCTTGCCGAATTCCTCGTTCAGCGGCGCACCGCCGACCAGCACGACGTAGTCGTCGCGGATGCCCTTTTCCTTCATCGTGTCGATGACGACCTTCATGTAGGGCATGGTCGTGGTCAGCAGTGCCGACATGCCGATGATGTCGGGCTGGTGCTGCTCGATCGCATCGAGATACTTCTCGACCGCATTGTTGATGCCGAGGTCGATGACGTCGAAGCCGGCACCTTCCATCATCATGCCGACGAGGTTCTTGCCGATGTCGTGGATGTCGCCCTTGACGGTGCCGATGACCATCTTGCCCTGCTTCGGCGCGCCGGTGGCGGCAAGCAGCGGACGCAGGATGAACATGCCGGCCTTCATCGCATTGGCCGACAACAGCACCTCGGGAACGAACAGGATGCCGTCGCGAAAATCCTCGCCGACGATGCGCATGCCTTCGACCAGCGCTTCGGTCAGCACCTTGTAAGGTACCCAGCCGCGCTCGAGCAGGATCTGCGTGCCTTCCTCGATCTCTTCCTTCAGCCCGTCGTAGAGATCGTCGTGCATCTGTTGCACCAACTCGTCGTCGGAAAGTTCGGAAAGGATGATCTCGTCGTCGGACATTTTGCCTGCGCCAATTGCTTGTCAGTGATTTACGGGCCGCCAGCACCTTTTGTCATAGGTGCCGGCGGCATTTGCTTGCACGTCTCGGGAGTTAAATCAGGCGTCCAGCCAAACGTTCTGGAAGTCCATTTCGTAGGTCTGGTGCATTCCGTAGTTCTTCACCTTCTTGCTCATGTGGCAGTAGAGCTTCTGCCAGAACGGCTGGATGATGACGCCGGAATCCTGCAGGATCTGCTCGACGTCCTTCATCACCTCCTTGCGCTTGGCAGGATCGGCCAGCGAAAGCGCCTGCTTCAGCTTGGCGTCGAAATCCGGGTTGGCATAGGCCGTTTCGTTCCAGGCCTCGCCCGAGCGATAGCCGAGCGCCAGCACCTGGACGCCCAGGGGCCGCATGTACCAGATGGTCATCGAGTACGGATACTTCGTCCAGTCGTTCCAGAAGGTCGAGCCCGGCAGCACCGTACGCTTCACCTTGATGCCGGCATCGCGCAATTGGCCGGCGATCGCATCGCCAGTGTTCTTCTGCCATTCGTCCTCGACGGTGATCAGCTCGTGCTCGAAGTCGGCCTGCCCGGCATCCGCCATCAGCTTCTTGGCGGCGGCGGCATCGCGTGTCTTCTTGGGTAGCGGATAGTATTCGGGATGGATGGGGGCGACGTGGTGGTTCTCGCCAACCGTGCCAAGCCCGGCGTAGCCGAGCTGCATGACGGCATTGTTGTCGACGGCCATTTGGAGCGCATTGCGCACCCGCTGGTCGTCATAGGGCTTGTGGGTGATGTTGGTGCGGGCAACGAGCGTGGTCGCCGTCGCGACCTCCGATTTCACCAGATCCATCTTATCGAGGGCGTCGATGAAGTCGGCCGGCGTCTCGAAATCGAGGTCGATCTCGCCAGATTCGAAGGCATTCAGCGTGGCGTTGAAGTCGGTGCCGTAGTCGATGAACTCGACACCGTCGAGCGGCGTTTCACCACCCCACCACTTGCCGTTCTCGCGACGCTTGACGACCGCCTTCGAACCCACGGCATAAGACACCAACTCGAAGGGTCCGGTACCGATCGGCTTCTTGATCGGGTCGGCGCCATCCTTATCGAAGTCGCGATGCACGACCAGCGCCGGATAGTCGGTGAAGCCCGGTATGATCGCGATGTCGGGTTCGGTCAGCTTCAGCTTGACTGTGAGGTCATCGACCTTGGTGATAGCGCCATCCCTGGCCTTGCCGGTCTTTGTGTCGATCAGCGCGCCGACGCGTGCCGCCATGGAATTGCCGGAAGCACCCTTCTCGCACCAGCGGTTCAGATTGGAGACCACGTCATCAGCGTTGAAGGCATCGCCGTTGTTCCAGGTGATGCCTTTGCGCAGATGCAGTGTGTATTCGGTGGCGTCGTCATTGACGTCCCAGCTTTCGAGCAGGACCGGCTCGAAAGTGAACTGGTGCGTATAGCGGACGAGCGGCTCCAGCCAACAACGGGTGACGTTTGCCATCTCGGTCCAGTCATAGGTGCGCGGATCCTTCTGCGCCTTGACCGACATCGCGACATGCAGCGTTCCACCCTTTTTCGGTTCATCGGCCAGGGCTTTTGTCGGCGCGGCAAGGCCGATCATGCCATAGGCGAAAGCCGTCGACGCGCCGAAGGCGCTGGCCAGCGCCAGGAATTCGCGCCGGTCCATGCGGCCTGCACGCGTCTCTTTCGCCATTGTCTCGATAGCGCCCGGCACGCAGTCGCCATTGCTTCTGAAGAGCGTCATGTTTTCCTCCCTTGGTTGTTCCGTCAGGTCTTCGCCTGACACATCAACTAACGCTGTCCGGCAGTTTTTCCTCACGCCGCGCGATCAAATCCTTGAGACCCTCGGCGATGCCCTCGTCGAGCTTCGGCTCCTCATAGTCGGCCAGCATGTTGCGCGCCTTCTCGCGGCCGCGCGTGTCGTGGTCCTTCGCGCCTTCGGCCTTCCACTGTTCGTACGAATTGAAGTCCATGATGGTGGGCATGAAGAAAGCGGACTCGAAATGTTCGAGCGTGTGCTGGGTGCCGAGGAAATGGCCCTGCGGCCCCACCTCGCGGATCGCGGCCATCGCTTCCTTGAAATCGTCGAACGGAAGGCCACCTGCATATTTGTACCAGCCGATAAGCTGCTCGCAGTCGGTGGCGAATTTCGAATAGCCGCAGGTGAGCCCCGCCTCCAGCCATCCGGCCGAGTGCCAGATGTAGTTGGCGCCGGCGAGGATGGCGGCGTGCATCAGCATGTTCGCCTCGTAGCCGGCCTGGGCGTCATTGAGCTTCGAGCCGACATGGAAGCCGGACGTGCGCCAAGGCAGCCGGTATTTCCGCGCCAGCGCGCCCATCAGGTACATCATCTGGGCGGCCTCCGGCGTGCCGCCCATCGGCGCCCCGGTCTTCATGTCGACCGTCACCATGAACTGGCCGTAGATCTGCGGCGACCCCGGACGCAGGAGCTGCGTGAAGGCGACGCCAGCGAGTGCTTCTGCATTGACCTGCGCCACCGCGCCGACGGCAGAGGCCGAGGTCGAGGCGCCGCACAGCGCGAAGGGCGCCAGGATCAACGGCTGGTTGCTGCGCGCATAGACCTTCATGGCGTCCAGCATGGTGGCGTCCCACACCAGCGGCGAGTTGCAATTGGTGATCGACACCAGCACCGGGTTGTCGCGGACGAACTCTTCGCCGAAGACGATGCCGGCCATCGCCATCGTGTCTTCGGCGCGCTCCTTCGAGGTGACGATGCCCATGAACGGCTTGTCGGAGTGCTTCAGCGCCGAATGGATGATGTGGAGGTGACGCTTGGGCACTGCAATTTCCATCGGCTCGCAGATGACCGAGCTCGACGAGTGCAGCGCCGGCGCCATGTAGGCGAGCTTGTGAAAATTGCTTAGGTCGGCGAGCGAACCGTAGCGCCTGTTGTTGTCCAGGTCGCGCACATAGGGCGCGCCATACATCGGCACGAAGATGGAATTCTTGCCGCCGACGCGGACGGTACGCTCGGGGTTGCGGGCATTGAGGGTGAATTCCGGAGGGACCTTCGAGACCAACTCCATCAAGAGCGCACGATCGATGCGGACGCGCGTCTCGGATACATCGGCCCCGGCGGCCTTCCACAGGGCGATCGCCTCATCGTCGCGGAATTCGCAGCCGACCTCTTCGAGGATCAAGAGCGATTCCTGGTGGATCAACTCCACCGCCTCGTCAGGCACCATCTGATAGGCGGGGATCTGGCGCACCAGCGTAGGAAACGAGGCTACGGGAGCGCCACGTATCGCCTTGCGCCCCAGGCGACCGCCGCTTCTGCGGTTGGCGTGTTCGTTCACTGCAACGGCCGGTTCATTCATGGCACTCATCCCTCCAACAGCCCGTCAACTTAGCGAGACGGAATATAGCTGTGACGCTGGAAAATCCTGATCTCTTGTATAAACTCTCCTTATGCGAAGCCTGCGCCACCTGCTGCCATCCGCCGGCAGCCTGATCGTCTTCGAGGCGGCCGGCCGGCTGTCGAGCTTCACCGCCGCCGGGCGCGAGCTCGGCATGACGCAGGCGGCCGTATCCTACGCCGTGCGGGGGCTGGAGGAACAGCTCGGCGCCAAGCTCTTCCAGCGCCGCCACCGCCAGGTTCTCTTGACGGAGGCCGGCGAGCGCTTCCACGCCGACGTCTCGCTCGGCCTGTCGCATATCCGCAAGTCGGCGGAGGATCTGCGCCTGCAGGCGACCGGCGGCCATGTGACGCTGGCCGCCTCGACCGCTTTTGGCTCGTTCTGGATGATGCCGCGCCTACAGCAATTCCGCGACGAACTGCCGGGCGTTGATCTGCGTATACAGACCGCCGACCGCGACCTCGACATCATCGCCGAGGGCATCCCGCTCGGCGTGCGCGGCGGCGTGCCGCGCGACTGGCCGGACTATCATTCGCTGTTGCTTGCAGACGAGGAGATCTTCCCGGTCGCTGGCCCCAGCTATCTGGCGAAGTTTGGGCTGCCAGAGACTGTCGCCGAACTTGCCATGCATCGGCTCATCCATCTCGAGGAGCCCTACCGCGAGGCCCCGAACTGGGACGAATGGTTCGCGGCAGCCGGAACCAGCCTTCGTAATGCCGAGCGCGGGTTGCGCATCAATGATTATGCCTTGGTGATTCAGGCGGTCATGGAGGGACAAGGCATCTCGCTCGGCTGGCGGCATCTCGTCGAGCGCCTCGTGGCATCAGGCCTGTTGGTGCCGGTGACGGATCATGTGCTGACGACCGGCATCGGATTCTACGTCATCTGGCCAAAGAACCGCGAGCTCAGCGACAATGCGCGCAAGGTAAGGGATTGGCTGGTGGCGCAGGCGTGAGAGGGGCTGAATCTTGCAAGGCCAATGAAGACCGCCGCGATCCTTCCCCCCTCTGCCCCGCCGGCATCGAAAGCTTCCGCATCCGTTCCGAATCCGCCTATACTATCTCCATGCCCATTCGCCAGCTTTCCGAAACGATGATCAACCAGATCGCCGCCGGCGAAGTCATCGAGCGTCCGGCAAGCGTGGTCAAGGAACTGGTCGAGAATGCGCTCGATGCCGGTGCCGGCAAGGTAGAGATCGTCACCGCCGGCGGCGGGTTGAACCTGATCCGCGTCACCGACGACGGCTCCGGAATTCCAGAGCCGGAGCTGGCGCTGGCGGTCGCGCGTCACTGCACCTCCAAGCTCACCGAGGATATCAACGACATCCGTTCGCTGGGCTTTCGCGGCGAGGCGTTGCCGTCGATCGGCTCGGTGTCACGGCTGTCGATCCGTTCGCGCACGGCAACAAGTGACAGCGCCGCCGAGATCGGCATCGAGGGCGGCCGCGTCTTGCCCGTCAGGCCGGCGGCGGCCAACCGCGGCACCACGGTCGAGGTGCGCGACCTGTTCTTCGCCACACCGGCAAGGCTAAAATTCATGAAGGGCGAGCGCGCCGAAAGCTCTGCCACCAGCGATGTAGTCAAGCGAATCGCCATCGCCTTCCCCGCCGTGCGCTTCACGCTGGCCGGCTCCGACCGCTCGACACTGGAATTACCCGCGACGGACGACAGCGCGGAAGGCAGCCTGCGCCGCGTCGCCCAGGTGATGGGCACCGACTTTCCAGACAATTCGATTGCCATCGACGCGATGCGCGAAGGCGTGCATTTGACCGGCCACGTGTCGATCCCGTCCTTCACCCGCGCCAACGCGCTGCAGCAATATGCATATGTCAATGGCCGCCCGGTGCGCGACAAGCTGATTGCCGGCGCCATTCGCGGCGCCTTCGCCGACGTCCTGCCGCGCGACCGCCACGCGGTGACGGTGCTGTTCCTGACGCTCGATCCGGCCGTCGTCGACGTCAACGTTCATCCCGCCAAGGCCGACGTCCGCTTCCGCGATCCCGGACTGGTGCGTGGGCTGATCGTCGGCGCCATTCGGCAAGCGCTCGCCGATGCCGGCATCCGCGCCGCCACCACGGGGGCGGCCGGCATGATGTCGGCGTTCCGGCCCGGTGCGGCATCCTACGGCCATGGCGGGCCCGCAAACGGCCATCGCAGTTACGAGGCTTCATACCATGCCTCAGGCTCAGCCGGCTTCGATCCGGCGCGATCGCCGCAGCGGCCGCTCGACATGCGGTTCGAAGGGGCGGGTTTCGAGGGCCCCGGTCAGCGCGGCTTGCGCGAAAATGAGCAGGCAGCGTTCGATGCCGGCCCGCTCACCAGCGCCGATGCTTGCGCTGGGCAGAGTGACGCGGCCGAGACGCTGCTTGGGGCAGTGCTGGGTGCGGCGCGCGCGCAGGTGCACGAGAACTATATCGTCGCTCAGACTAGGGATTCGCTCATCATCGTCGACCAGCATGCGGCGCATGAGCGGCTGGTCTATGAGGCGCTGAAGAATGCGCTGCATTCGCGTGCGGTGCCTTCACAGATGCTGTTGCTGCCGGAAATCGTCGACCTGCCGGAAGAAGACGCCGAACGGCTGGCGATGCATTCCGAGACGCTGGCCCGCTTTGGACTTGGCATCGAGCGTTTCGGCCCGGGTGCGGTCGCCGTGCGCGAGACGCCGTCGATGCTGGGCGAGACCAATGTCCAGCAACTGGTGCGCGACCTCGCCGACGAGATCGCCGACAACGACACCGTCGACACGCTGAAGGAGCGGCTGGACAAGATCGCGGCGACCATGGCCTGCCACGGCTCGGTGCGCTCGGGCCGCCTGCTCAAGGCCGAGGAGATGAATGCGCTGCTGCGGCAGATGGAGGCGACGCCCGGCTCCGGCACCTGCAACCACGGGCGGCCGACCTATATCGAGCTGAAGCTCGCGGATATCGAGAGGCTGTTCGGGCGAAGGTAAGAGGTTGGCGGCGGGGTGGAGTGCGAAAAGGGCCGCTTTCTTAGCGGCCCTTTCGATTCAAGTAATCCTTATAACTGTCTGATTCATCGCTTCAAATTCACCACGATAACACCGCCCAGCGCCAGTGCGCCGCCGAGCATGCCGAGCAGCGTCGGCACTTCGCCCAGCCAGAAGAAGCCGATCAGGGCGGACATGGGCGAAACCAGATAGAGGAAGTTCGAAGCACGTGCGGCCGGCAGGCGCGACAGCGCGGTCGCCCAGGCAGCATAGGCGATCAGGCTGGGCACGATGCCGAGAAAGAGCACGGCGCCGAGGCCGGCTGTATTGGCAACCGCTGCCTGCGTCAGGCCGCTCGGCAGGAAGGGCGCCAGGCAGAGCGCGCCGAGCACCATGTTCGAAGCCGAAATGGTCAGCGGGTGGTGGCGGGCGAACAGCGGTTTCTGGACGATGGTGTTGACGGCCGAGCACAGCGCCGAACCCAGCACCAGCAGCGCCCCGGCGTCGAAATGCAGGCCATCCCCATCGCCGATGGCGATAATGCCGATGCCGGCGAAGGAAATGGCGGTGCCAACCCATGCCATGCCTGAAAAGCGTTCGCCAAGCAGCGCCATCGCCATGATGGCGGTGAAGATCGGGCTGACATTGATGATGAAGCCGGCAGCGCCGGCCGAGACGGTCAGTTCGCCGAAATTGAGCATTGCCGTGTACAGCGCCACGAAAATGGCGCCGCCAAAGGCCAGGCGCCACAATTCGTCCAGCCTGGGCAGCGCCGGACGCTTGACGGCGAGGAAGATCGCCGCCGGCACCGCGGCGATGGCAAAGCGCAGCGCGCCGAGTTCCAGCGGCCCGAAGGAGGCAAGGCCGGCACGGATGGCTGGAAAAGCAGAGGCCCAGCCGACCACCGTCAGCGCCACTGCGATGGCTGCCGTGGTGTCCATCCGTTGTGTCGGATTCAACGTGCTGGTCATTGCGCTCATCTCACTGTCCTCGTGTTTCTCGTGCCCTGAGATGCAGAAAACGCCTTTTCGGGCCAGTTGACAAACGACCAAATCGAGGATCAGCTGTGACTATGGATCACAGCTCAGACACAATGGTGCCACTCGAAACGCTACGCGCCTTCGACGCGGCGGCGCGGACGGGCAGCTTTTCGGCGGCCGCTGAAAAGCTCAACATCACCCACGGCGCGGTCAGCCGGCAGATCGCCAAGCTCGAGGATTGGCTTGGGCTGAAAGTGTTCGATCGCGGCGCGCGCGGTGTCTCGCTGACGATCGAAGGCAACAGGCTACATCTGCGCACAGCGGAAGCTTTCGCACTGATATCGACCCATTCCGACCGCTGGGTCGAGCCACGCGGCACCGCCGTGGTGCGGCTGACCTCGATCCCCTCGGTCAGTGGGCTATGGCTGATGCCGCGCATGGCGGCTCTGGAGAACAATCCCTCCAAGCTGCGCATCGTGCTCGACGTCGATATCCGCCAGGCCGACCTTGCCGACGAGGGCATCGACCTGTCGATCCGCTGTGGACGCGGCGGCATTCCGGGTCGCGTCTCGGTGCAGCTTTTCGAGGAGCATGTTTTTCCCGTCGCGTCGCCCGAGCTTGCCCGCGAGATCGGCCGCGGCGACCCTGCCCGGCTGCTTAAATTTCCACTGATCAACGATTCCGACGCTTCGGCCTGGCGCGCCTGGTTTGCCGCGCAAGGCATGGACTATCGTCCGCGCCCACAGGATCGGCGCTTCGAGGACTACAATCTGGTGCTCGACGCCGCCGCCTATGGGCTCGGCATCGCGCTGGCGCGCCCACCCCTGACCGGGCATCAGCTGAAATCGGGCCGTATCACCGCGGTCGACGAGCGCACCGCCCTCAATCCGGTATCCTACTGGCTCGACCGGCCGATGGGACGGCCACGTGCGGCAGCGGCAGAACTGGCGCGCCGTATTGCGGTGCAGGCCGGGCTTGCATCGGAAAAGATGGAAGCCTTTATCGAGGCTGAGGGTTAGCGCAGCACCACCAGAACGAACCCGACGACCGCGGCGGCCAGCAGCCCGGCAGTCAGCGACATCAGCCCGACACTCGTCTGCCTGTTTTCAGGCGTGGCCGCTTCGCTCGGCCAGACGGTTGCACGCCTTTGCCTGGCCACGGCATCGTTGTCATGCGCGCGGCGCAGCGGCAACAGCTCGGATGCGAGAAGCGGCAACCATGGCAAGGTCGCCGGCCTTACCGGGGCACCCTCATCGCCCCTTCCCAAAGGCAGCGCCAAGCCGAGTTGCGCAGCGTCACCGTCCGCAGGTCTCCTCGTTGCAGTCGTTGAGGCCATCGCCGTATCCCCGGCTGTTTCGCCGTCCGGTTCCGCGAGTGCCAGATAGGCCTGGATTATTTCGGCCGAGGCCGACTGCTGCGCTCTTATGGCTGTCGCCTCCGACAGCATCGGCAAAGGCGGTGTCGCCGCAGGGCGCACGGGTGCGCCGGAGGGCGCCGGCGGCGCGACCAGCGCCTTCACCAGCGCCGTTTTGACCGGATCGGCCCTTGCCGACGGAACGGCCTGCGGCGTCATTGCTTCCTTGAGCAAGGCGGCAAGACGAGCGGAGGAAATGTCCATAGCGCCCCGACAACAGCATTTTTCCACCCAACAATGACCGATCAGCATTGTCTCAGGCTTGTCACCTGCTTGACCTTGCCGCCAATTTATGGCGATGAAATCCTCATGAACCTCGGCGCCGCTGTATGATGAACCGTTTCGAAGGCCCTGGCGGCAAGGAAGCCCGTATCCGCTATCTCGATGGCGACTTCCAGGTTACCAGCCCGGGCGCTTTCGTGCGCTGTGCGGTGACCGGCGAAAGCATCCCGCTCGACGAGTTGAAATACTGGAGCGTCGCCCGGCAAGAGCCCTACGTCAACGCCGCCGCCTCGCTGCGCCGCGAAATCGAGGTGCATCCGGAGATGCGCAGCCGGCGCTGATGTTCGCAAGTCGTTGTCGTCCGGCCGGCAACGCACTTCTGGATGACAGGTCAGCCCTTCAGCTTGCGTTGGCGCCAGGCGTCGAGCGTCTCGTCGATGATGCGTTCCGGCACGCGATCAAGCTCGAAAACGGTTTTGATTTCCAAGACCTCGAGTCGGCCGAGAAAGTCCTGTGGAGCGCCATGCCGCAGCCGGGCGGCGTCCTTGGCGGTCGTGATGAGGCCGAGCCCTTCGGCCCGCGCCGTCGCCGCCAGTTCGGCGAGCTCGTCCTCGCCATAGAAATGGTGGTCCGGAAACGGTCGCTTCAACGCCACTTCGCCGCCGGCCTCGCGCACCGTGTCGAAGAATTTTTCGGGATGGCCGATGCCGGCGAAGGCCAGGAACCGCTTGCCGGCAAGCCCCTGCTTGCCGCGCGGTTCGGTGTGGGCCTCGAAGATCGGCCGGGCGGCGCGCGCCGCCTGGCGGACCACGGCGTCGGCGGCGGTGCCCTCGCCCATCTTCAACAGCCCGCTGGTGAAGACCAGCTGGTCTACGATCCTGGCCCGGAGCGGACCGCCCGGAATGACGCGGCCATTGCCGATGCCGTAGCGGGCATCGACGACGACCAGCGCATAGTCGATATGGATGCGCGCGCTCTGGAAGCCATCATCCATGATCAGGAAATCGCAGCCATGCTTTTCCAGCAGCAGCCGGGCGCCGGCGGCACGGTTCGGCGTCACCGCCACCGGGGCGTGTTCGGCCAGCAGCAGCGGCTCGTCGCCGACATGCCTGGCGCTGTCGTGATGGGCATCGACGACATGCGGCTCGGCGAACAAACCGCCATGGCCCCGCGACAGGAACCCGGGTTTCAGCTGCATGCGCTTGGCCTGTTCGGCCAATGCGATCGCCACCGGCGTCTTGCCGGTGCCGCCAACGGTGAAATTGCCGATGCACAGAACCGGCGCCTCGATCTTCTCGCGCCGGGCCCGCCGCATGCCGCGGCCGGCGACGAGCGAATAGATGGCTGAGAGCGGCGACAGTGCCAGGACCCGCCAGTCCGGCTTTTCCCACCAGAATGGTGGTGCTTCGGAAGCCACCTTAGCGCCCGTTCGCGCCCTTCAGGCGCGACTTGATGACCAGAGGCTGGATGTAGGGTTCAAGCGATTTCAGCGTGCGCGCCAGCGCGCCGCGCATCTCGTCGACGGTCGCCACGCCAGCCGCCATCATCTCGTGACGCGCCACTTCGTTGGTCAGCAGGAAATTGACGGCGCCGGCCAGCATGTCGCGATCGCGCACCAGCTTGGCGCCGCCGCTGTCGAGCAGGCGCTGGTAGGCCTCGCGAAAATTCTGCACATTGCGCCCGGCAAGAACCGCCGTATCGAGCATGGCCGGCTCGAGCGGGTTCTGGCCACCCTCGGAAGTCAGCGAGCGGCCGACAAAGGCGATTTCGGTGAGCCTGAGATAGAGCCCCATTTCGCCGATCGTGTCGCCGAGCAGGATGTCGGTGTCGGCGGCGATCCTGTCACCCGTGCTGCGCCGCGCGACCGTCAGGCCCATGCCCGAAATCTGTGCGGCAAGCGCCTCGGCGCGATCGGGATGGCGCGGAACGACGATGGTCAGAAGACCATGATGACGTTTGTGCAGCGTCGCATGAACCTCGGCGGCAACCACTTCTTCGCCATCATGCGTCGAGATCGCCGCCCAGGTCGGGCGGGCGCCGATCTGACGCCGCAGTGTCGCCAGCACCCGTTCGTCGACGGGCGGCGGCAAGGTATCGACCTTGAGGTTGCCCGACACGGTCACCGGGCGGGCACCGAGCGCAAGGAATCGCTCGCCATCGACATCCGACTGGGCAACGACATGGGCGAGATTCTCGAACAGCGCCTCGGCGATGTTGGCCCGTTTCTTCCACGAGGTGAACGAGCGGTCTGATAGCCTGCCATTGACCAGCACCTGCGGCACGCGGCGCGCGCCAAGCTCGAGGATGGTCATCGGCCAGATCTCGGATTCGGCGATGATCGCCAGATCCGGCTGCCAGTGATCGAGAAACCGGCTGACCGCCGGCTTGAGGTCGAGCGGAACATATTGGTGGATGATGCGATCGCCGAGGCGCTCGTCGACGACCTGCGCCGAGGTCACCGTGCCGGTCGTCAGCACGATGTTGACGCCGTAATCGAGAATGCTTTCGACCAGAGGCACGACGGCCAGGGTCTCACCGACGCTCGCCGCATGGATCCAGATCATCGGTCCCTCGGGGCGCGGCCGGCCGGCGACGCCGTAGCGCTCGCGGCGGCGGCTGCGGTCTTCCTTGCCGCGCGAGGTGCGCCAGGCGACATACGGCCCAACCAGCGGATAGGCGGCGGCACCGGCGAAACGGTATGCCGTCAACATGGTTCGCGCCCAGCGACCGCTCATCGCGGACCATCCACGAGACGGTAGGCCTCGGCGGTCGCGGCATTGAGCGCGACCGTGATTTCCTGGCGCTTGCGCTCCATTTCGGCTTCGTCGGCGCCGGTCGGCACGAAGATCGGCGCGCCGATGACGATCGACGAGCGGCCGAACGGCAGGTTGATGGTGGTCTTGTCCCAGCTCTTCTCCAGCACCTTACGGCGGCTGGTGGTGATGGCGACGGGCAGCAGAGGCCGACCGGAGAGGCGTGCCAGGAGAACGATACCAAGCCCCGCGTCACGCGGCGTGCCGTGGGGAATGTCGGCGATCATGGCGACGTTCTTGCCGGCGGCGAGCGACTTTTTCAGGGCGATGAGCGCCTTTGCCCCGCCCTTGTCAAGATGCCTGGCATTTTCACGCCCGCCCGAACCGCGCACCGCCTCGATGCCGAACTTCCCCAGCATCAGCGCGTTGAGCTCCGCATCGGCGCTGCGCGAGACCATGGCGACCAGTGGCTTGCGCTTGGGGTAGTAGGCTGGCGTCAACAGATGCTGGCCGTGCCACAGGGCGATGATGCCGGGTTCGAACTCGGCATAAGCGCTGCTTGAGAACCGCGCCGACCCCTCGGCAACGCGATTGGTCAGGCGCACCAGCCGCACAAACTGGGCGAACAGGCTGGCGATGGCATTCTTGACGAATCGCGACTGCGCCAGCGGTTCGCGAATCCTGCGCCAGAAGGCCTTGGTCGTACGGCTGCGCCCCCTGCCCGTGGGCGCGGCCTCCGTGGCTGGCTCTTTCGCCAGGTCATGCTCCATCGAAGTCAACCGACAGCCTTGTTGTCGGGGTCCAGCAGCCGGTGCAGATGAACGACGAAGTAACGCATGTGGGCATTGTCCACGCTGGCTTGCGCCTTGGCTTTCCACGCTGTGTGCGCGGATTGATAGTCCGGAAAGATGCCGACGATGTCGAGCCCGTCGAGATCGCGGAACTCGGTGCCGCCAAGCTTCTTCAGTTCGCCACCGAACACCAGGTGCAAAAGCTGCTTTTTTCCGTCTTCCGCGGCCATGTCGGTCCTTCACATATCGTGAGTTTGTGACAGGTCTAGACCAAAGCCGTCGACTTTGGAACCTTCGAAAACGCTTTCACCCATCCAGCCCGGCAATGACGGCGGCGAGCACGGCCAGCAGTTCACCGCTGCCGGCGGCGAGCGCGCCGTGGCGGGTCACCTCGCCGGCATAGAGCGGCGCGCGGCCATGCCGGTCGAGCAACTGGCCTCCGGCCTCGCGCAAAATGAGATCGGCGGCGGCAATATCCCAGTCATGCGCGTTCGGCTTGACGAACGTGGCGTCGAGCGAGCCATTGGCGATCATGGCTAGCCGATAGGCGAGCGAAGGGCTGTAGGGCGCCCGCTTCAGCCGCGCCTGCCAGTCGGCAGGCACCAGGTCGGTCAACTGCTTCAGCCCGGAAATCTCGGCCGTATCCGCCAGCTTGCGCACCGCGATGCGCTTGCCGTTGCGGAAGGCGCCCTGTCCGGGCAGCGCCCAGTAGGTCTCGTCCATCGCCGGGCATTCCAGCACGCCGGCAAGCGTGCGGCCACGCTCGACGACGGCAACGCTGACGCACCAAGTGCGCTGACCTTCCAGAAAGCCGCGCGTGCCGTCGATGGGGTCGACGACGAAGGTGCGGCGCGCCGAAAGCCGGACTGGATCGTCGGCCGTTTCTTCCGACAGCCAGCCATAGTCGGGCCGTGCCGCAAGCAGCGTCTGGCGCAGATAGGCGTCGGCGGCATGGTCGGCTTCGCTGACCGGCGATGTGCCCCCCTTCATCCAGACTTGCGGGTTGTTGCCGAAGTAGCGCATGGCGATGACCCCGGCCTCGCGGGCGGCATCGCGCAGCAACGGCAAATCCTCAGTAGCACTGGCAGAGATCAGGTCATGCTCCGGCAAGGGTCATGCCTTCGATCAGAAGCGTGGGGGCAGCGGTGCCGAAATTGCGGTCGAGGTCATCGGCCGCCACCATGTTGAGGAACATGGTCTTCAGGTTCGAGGCGATCGTGACCTCGGCAACGGGATAGGCCAGCGCACCATTTTCGATCCAGAAACCGGAGGCACCGCGGCTGTATTCGCCGGTGACCATGTCGACGCCCTGGCCGAACACCTCGGTGACGTAGAAGCCGGTCTTGAGCGATTTGATCAGATCCTCGGGCGACCGTTCGCCCGGTTCGATGGCGAGATTGGTCGAGGACGGCGAGACGGACGAGCCGCCGCGCGCACCGCGCCCATTGGTGACGAGACCAAGCTCGCGCGCGGCCGATGTCGACAGGAACCAGTGGTTGAGCACGCCTTTTTCGACCATGAACAGCTTCTCGCCCTCGATGCCTTCGCCATCGAACGGGCGCGAGGCCTGGCCACGCTGCCTGAGCGGATCGTCGGTTACGGTGATGGCGGAGGCGGCGACCTGCTTGCCCATCATGTCGCGCAGGAACGACGTCTTGCGCGCGACCGAGGCGCCATTGATGGCGCCGGCAAGATGGCCGGCGATGCCGCGCGCGACGCGCGGGTCGAACACAACGTCGATCGGCCCGGTCGCCGCCTTGCGCGCGCCGATGCGGCGCACGGCGCGTTCGCCGGCCTTCCGGCCGATGTCTTCAGGCGCATCGAGATCGGCAAAATGCTGGCGCGAAGAGAATTCATAGTCGCGCTCCATGCCGGTGCCTTCGCCGGCAATGACGCTCGCCGAGCGCGAGAAACGCGAGCCGATATAGTGCCCGAGGAACCCGTACGAGGTGGCCAGCACCAGGCCGCCGAGGCCGGCACCGGCACTGGCGCCGGCCGAATTGGTCACGCCCTTGACGGCAAGAGCCGCCGCTTCCGCCGCAAGTGCTGCTTCCTTCATTTGATCGGCCGACACCTCGGTGGCGTCGAACAGGTCGAGATCGCGCGTCTGTTTCACAAGCAATGCCGGGTCGGCCAGCCCTTGATAGGGGTCCCGCGGCGACACTTTCGCCATCGCCACGGCACGCTCGGCCAGGGTTGCCGGATCGGATGCCGCGGTTGCCGAGACGCTGGCCACCCGCCCATCGACGAAGACGCGCAGCGAGACATCCTCGCTCTCGGCCGATTCGGTGCCCTCGACCTTGCCGAGCCGCACCGACACACCGGTCGAGCGGCTACGCACGGCGACTGCGTCGGCGGCATCGGCGCCAGCCTTCTTGGCAGCTTCGACCAAAGCCGCGACGCGATCGGTCAATTTTGCTGCATCTGTGATATCGGTCATGCGCGTGATCCTGCTGGCGCGGCGAGCTTTGGCCGCTGCCACCATCTATTGTTCCGGTCCGGCTTGTGCAATGGCATAGGCTTCAATCAAAATGCATCGGTTCACGGTTCACATCGCCAACTGAGGCATGGTAACCCGGCCCGCAGCCCGCTCGGAGCATTTTCGATGACGCCTTTCCATCTCGCCTTCCCGGTCCGTGATCTCGATGAAACCCGAGTTTTCTATGGCGAGGTGCTGGGCTGCGCGATCGGCCGCTCATCGGAGACCTGGGTCGATTTCGACCTTTACGGCCACCAGATGTCGGCGCATCTGCGGCCACAGGCCACGCCAGCCGCCAGCGACGGCAAGGTCGACGGCATCGTCGTGCCGATCCCGCATTTCGGCGCCGTGCTCTTGATGGACGATTGGCAGCGACTGGCGACGCGGCTGGAGGCGCGCGACGATATCGACTGGCTGGAACGGCCAATGGTCCGCTTCAAGGGCGAGCCCGGCGAACAGGCAACGCTGTTCATCCGCGATCCCTCGGGCAATGCGCTGGAATTCAAGGGCTTTCGCTCGCTGGAGCAGGTTTTCGCGCACTGAGCAGACCAGATCGTCGCGGGGCCGACGGCAGTTCAGGACGCCGCAACAGGCGTCCAGATGACGTCCTCGATCTTCTGCGCGCCGGTGGCCAGCATCACCAGGCGATCGAACCCGAGCGCGATGCCGCTGGCCTGCGGCATGATGGCAAGGGCTGCGAGAAAATCCTCGTCCAGCGGATAGCGCTCGCCATAGATGCGCTCTTTCTCGTCCATCTCGATGATGAAGCGTCGGCGCTGCTCATCGGGTTCGGTCAGCTCGCCAAAGCCGTTGGCGAGCTCGACGCCGCAGCAATAGAGTTCGAAGCGCTCGGCAACGCGTGGATCGCGCGAGCTCGGCCGCGCCAGTGCCGCCTCGGCGAGCGGATATTCGCACAGGATGGTCGCCCGACTTTGCCCGAGCAACGGCTCGACCTTTTCCACCATCACCCGGCTGAACAGATCAGCCCAGCTGTCGTCAGGCGCGGTGCGCAGGCCGGCCCGGACCAGGGCGGCGTAAAGCGCGTCGCGGTCGGTGGCGCCGTCGGCGGCGACCGTGGCCAGCAGATCTATGCCGGAATAGTGGGTGAAGGCATCCGCCACCGTCAACCGTTCCGGCTCGGCAAACGGATCGCAGTCGCGACCCCGAAAGGAAAGGCGCGTCGCCCCGGCTCTTGTTGCGGCCAGCGTCAGAAAGGCCGCGCAATCCTGCATCAGGCTCTCATAGGCCTCACCCACCCGGTACCATTCCAGCATGGTGAATTCGGGATGGTGCAAGGGACCGCGCTCGCGGTTGCGGTAGACCGGACCGAGGCTGAAAATGCGCTGTTCGCCGGCGGCGAGCAGTTTCTTGCAGGCGAATTCCGGCGAGGTGTGCAGATAGAGCGGCGATCGCGTGCCGTCAGGTCCGATCGCTTGCGTGGCGAAAGCCGCCAGATGCGCCTCGTTGCCGGGCGACACCTGCAGGGCCGCCGTTTCCACCTCGACGAAATCGTGGGCAGCGAACCACTGACGCAGGCTGGCGGCGATGGCGTTGCGCAGCATCAGCCGCGGTCGGCGGTCGGCGTGGACATGCGGCGTCCACCAGGGCGAGGCATCGGGCGACGTATCGTTCATGGGGTTCAGATCATATGGAATGGGGCTGGCGGTTGCGGCCAAGATGCGCTAGTCCGCAGCGGACGGCTGCTGAAGCCGATTTGTACCAATCAACCATTTCAGGATTGTAAGCCGTGGTGAAAGTCATCGCCAGTTCGCTCCGTAAAGGCAATGTCGTCGACAAGGACGGCAAGCTTTATGTGATCCTCTTTGCCGAAAACATCCACCCAGGCAAGGGCACGCCGGTCACCCAATTGGACATGCGCCGGATTGCCGACGGGGTGAAGGTTTCGGAGCGCTACCGCACCACCGAGCAGGTCGAGCGCGCCTATGTCGAAGAGCGCGAGCACACCTTCCTCTACGCCGACGGCGAAGGCTATCATTTCATGAATCCGGAAAGCTACGACCAGGTGGCGGTGTCGGAAGCCGTGGTCGGCGACATGGCGCCCTACTTGTTGGAAGGCATGGCGGTGCAGATCTCACAGTTCAACGGCATCGCCATTTCACTGGTGCTGCCGCAGCGCGCCACTTTCGAAGTGGTGGAGACCGAGCCGACGACCAAGGGACAGACGGCCTCGTCGTCCTACAAGCCGGCCGTACTCTCCAACGGCGTGCGCACGCTGGTGCCGCCGCACATCGCCCCCGGTACCCGCGTGGTGGTGATGACCGCGGACGGGGCCTATGTGGAGCGGGCGAAGGACTGAGACCAGCGCCTTCGCCCATAAGCCCTTTGGTTGTATTACTGCTTAAAGCAGTTCTCGCGGTGCCATTGCAGGAAATGAGGATGCGGGCGTTCGACTTGTCGACGAGGCGGAATCGCGCGGCGCGACTTGTTTATGAACCCATGCACGCTGTCGGGGTCGTTGACCTGTCGTGAGATCAGGATACCCAGATCATCGGACAAGCTGATTAATCCGCGATCGAACATCCAATGCGCAGTACCGGACAGTGCGATCCCATTGTTGACGACATCAGGTCCGTTCGCTTCGACTGGTCGAATGTGCGCGGCAGAAACCTCTGCCCGGCCACCGCGATTTATCAGCTTGAGACCCGTGATCGCGCAGCGCTCATCATAGGCGCGTAAGACGATACGACGGAAAATTCGGTCGCGCACGATACGCGACCGGAAATCCGCCCTTGATCGTTGAGTAGACCGCGCTCAACGAGACCGTCCACCCCGCTAAACGGAACATGATTGGCGAAATCGAGATAGGATCCGGGCTCTATCAACGCGAGGTACATGCCAGGCGCCACAGGGTCTGAAATAACCTGTTGGACTTTGGCTATGGCGAAATAGCCACGGGTGTCATCTACCTTGCTAGGTTCGTAGTAGATGATCCAATCGCCAACACAGGCTTCGACGCGGCGCAGATATTGGCTCGGAAACTGATATTGCTCAGCGGGGCTGTCATCGTAGATCGAATCCGAGCGGTGGATGAAGACCCCAAATCCCATGATCTTCCTGCGATACGTTCTTGGGAATAACTGCTTGCGATGTACCACCAAAATCCGATCTTGGGGGTTTAGTCCAGGCCGATCGAACTTCTCCCATGGAATCGGTCTTTCGTAAGCTCGCGCTGAAAGCTGCCCTTAGACTAAGCACCGCGACATTTTTCACGAAGCGTGTCGCAGAGGGCTCGCGCGGTTCGTCCTTTGTCAGAAGAAGGAGAACGCCATGCGAAAACTTATCGTCACCGAATTGATCAGCGTCGATGGCATTGCCGAGGTCGAGAAGCTGCCCAGCGTGACCTGGAACGATGAGATGAACAGGTTCAAGGAGGACGAGCTTGCCGACAGCGGCGCCATGCTTTTGGGGCGTACGACCTTTGAGATCTTTGCCGGTTCGTGGCCCAAGGAAACCGGAGATTTTGCCGACCGCTTCAACGCGCTGCCGAAATATGTCGCGTCGACCAGCCTGAAGGCGCTCGACTGGAAGCCGGCCGAATTGCTGATGGGAGCCCTGCCGGAAGCTGTCAGGGCGCTGAAGCAAGGCAGCGGCGGCAACATTTATGTGCATGGCAGCCTCAGCGTCGCGCGGGAACTGCTGCGCCACGGTCTGGTCGACCGTGTCAGGCTGCTCAGCTACCCCGGCGCCGTCGGCCAGGGCAAGCCGCTGTTCCCCGTCGGCGAGCCAGTGGCGCTCGAGCTGATTTCGGCCGCGCCGTTCAGCAACGGCGTGGTGGCCCTGGAATATGCGCCGGTGGCGGCGAAGTCGTAGTTGGCTTCCATGCTTGCATGACAACAGCGCTCGACCTAGATGATGGATTGTCGAGTCGCGCCGCCCCTCACCCGGCCTTCTTCCTCCGCCTCCCCTTGACGGCAGCGCCATTCCTAGCCTCCACCACCCGCTCCACTTCCCGCTTCAGTTGATCCTTTATGTCGGCCGTATCGTTCATCAAAGCGTCGATCTTCAGGAAATCGAGCACGCGGTATTTTGATACCGCGGGGCGGACCAGGATGTCGGGGCTGCACTGCTTCAGCTTGTTGGCGATGATCGACTGCATCATCAATTGTGTGGCGCCGAACATCAGGTCGACCGAGGTCGGATGCCTGCGGTCGGCTTCTTCCGGCGCACCGACGACGTCGACGCCGATGATGATGTCGGCATCGTTCTCGATCAGGTCGAACGGCACAGGGTTGTAGATGCCGCCGTCGATCAGCAGCCTTCCGTCGCGCGTCACCGGGCGGAACACGGCGGGTATGGCCGCCGAGGCGGCAAGTGCCGAGTGCAAGTCGCCGTCATGGAACACGGCGAGCTTGTGGCCGAAATAGTCCGTGGCCGTCACCTTGAGCGGGATCTTGAGCTCGGCGAAGCTCTCGGGAATGGCCTCGGGCAAAAAAGCCTTCAGGATGCGCTCGACGTTGAACTGGCTGACGCGGATGCCGTTCTGCATGGCTTCGGCGATGGTGCCCGGTCGCGCCCGCCACATCCGGCTCGCCACTTCGGCGCGGCGGCCGAGGATCGAGCGAGCGTAGTCGTGGATGTCCCTGCCGGTCATGCCGGAGGCCATGCCGGCGCCCATGATGGCGCCGATCGACGAGCCGGCAATGGCCACCGGCCTGATGCCCAGTTCGTCCAGCGCCTCGATCACATGGATATGAGCCAGCCCGCGCGCGCCGCCGCCGCCGAAGGCGATGCCGAAGGTCGGACTCATCCCTTGCCGGCCCCGGCCAGTTTCGGGCCGATGACCATGACGGTCGGCTCGGCCGACAGCAGTTTTTTCGCCGCCGCCTTGACCTGGTCGAGCGTCACCGCGTTGATGTAGCCGGCGCGGCGCTGCATGTAGTCGATGCCGAGATCGTCGAGCTGCAGTTCGACCAGCGTCGAGGCAATGGAACTTGAAGAGTCCAGATTGTTGATGGCGTAGGCGCCGATCATGTATTTCTTGGTCGCCGCCAGCTCAGCCTCGGTCGGACCTTCCTCGGCCAGTTGCTTGACCACGTCGCGGACGATGCCCAGCGTCTCGGCCGCCCGGTCCGACCGGGTCCCGGTGCTGACGACCAGCGCATCGGCATGGTCCTGGTTGATCAGCGAGGAGTTGACGCTGTAGGCCAGCCCGCGCTTTTCGCGCACCTCCTGGAACAGGCGCGAGGTGAAGGTGCCGCCGCCGAGGATCTCGTTCATCAGCACGGCGGCAAAGAAATCCGGCGCCTTGCGCTTCACGCCGGGATAGGCGAGCTGCAGCGAGGTCTGCGGCAGGTCGTAATCGACCTCGACATGCTGCGCCAGCTTCGGGTCGATATCGGCCACCGGCCTCAGCGCCTGGTTTTGCGGCAGGTCGCCGAACACCATGTCGAGTTTCTTCTTCAGCGTCTCGGGGTCGATGGCGCCGACCACGGCGACATGCAGGCCGCCGCGCGCAAACACCGCCTTGTGCAAGGCTTTCAAATCATCCGGCGTGATGGTGGCGATGCTCTGCCTGGTGCCCTGGTCTGAGCGGGAATAGGGATGATCGCCATAGAGTGCGCGCGCCCATTTGTCCTGCGCGACCGTATCGGGATCGTTCTCGCCGGCGATGATGCCGGACAGGATCTGGGCGCGGATGCGGTCGATCGGCGCTTGGTCGAAGCGCGGCTGGTTGACCGCCAACCGCAACAGGTCGAACGCCTCGTCGCGCTGCTCGGCCAGCATGCGCATCGAGCCATAGATGCCGTCGCGGCTCTCGTCGAAGCTCATTTCGGCGCCGGCATCGTCGAGCCTGATCTGGAAGGCTTCGCTGTCGAGAGGGCCGGCCCCTTCGTCGAAGAGGCCGGTCATCAGATTGGCCAGGCCCTCCTTGCCAACCGGATCCTGCGTCGAGCCGCCGCCGAAGACGAAGCGGATGGCGACGACCGGCACGGAATAGTCCTCGACCAGCCAGGCGCTGATACCTTTTGGCGAGGTGACGGACTGGATGTCCATGGCGCGCGCCGTGAGTGCCGGCAGGATCAGGAAGAGGATGGAGAGGAAGAGCGTTGCGAGTGCTGCGGCAGCGCGCCTTGGAGCGATCGCCTTGGAAAGATAATAGGTTCCGGCTTCCGATCGAGGCGAACAATTGTCGAAGCCGGCGCTGCCCCTCATCGCCCTGCCGGGCACTTCTCCCCGTATAGTGACGGGGAGAAGGGAACTAGCCGCAGCCGCAGCGCCTGTTTTGCAACGCTGATGACTGGCGAAACCGTCGATGACAGCGTCCCTCTCCCCGTCACTATACGGGGAGAGGATGCCGGCAGGCAAATGAGGGGCGGCGCCGGCTTCCGCAACGTGCGAAGGACGCCCAAAACGGGTTTGGAACATATCCAAGGACTGAAGCAGCCGCCCCGCGTGCATAAGAGTGAGATGCTCGGTCAAATCAGTTCTCCGCCTTGGCTTGCGGCAGCAAATAGCCGGTCGTCGACCGATCGAGCACCAGATAGCGCGCGGCGACGGCCTTGATCTCGTCTGTTGTGACCTTGCGGATGCGCTCCGGCCATTGCTGGACGTCTTGCACGTTGCCGCCGGTGGCCAGTGTCGAGCCGTAGATGTTGGCCATGGACTCCTGCTTGTCGCGGGCAAAGATCATCGAGCGCACATAGCGGTCCTTGGCCTTTTCCAGCTCCGACGGCGTGACGCCGTCCTTGGCGATGCGCGCCACCTCGGCATCAACGGCCGCTTCGACATCGGCGAGCTTGGCGTCGCCGCGTGGGGTCCCATAGACGGTGAAATTGGTGTCGTCGAGCATCGTGCCCTGGAAATAGGCGCCGGCGTTGGACGCGATGCCTTGCTGGACGACAAGTGCTTGGTAGAGCCGGCTGCGGTTGCCGCCCCCGAGGATCTCGGCCAGCAGATCGAGCGCTTCGGCCTCGCCCGGCTTGCCCGAATGATAGGACGGCACCACCCACTGCGTGGAAAAACTCGGCACGCTGACGCGAGCGTCGGAGAGCGTGACCGTGCGCTTGGTGTTCTGCTCGGGTTCAACCGGACGGATGCGCGGCGGCAGATCGGGCCCGCGCGCCACCTTGCCATAGGTCTTCTCGGCCAGCGCCCGCACCGTGTCCGGTTCGACATCTCCGGCCACGATCAGCACGGCGTTGTTGGGCCGGTAAAATTTGTCATAGAAGGCGGTGGCGTCGGTACGGTTCAGCTGCTCCATCTCCTGCATCCAACCAATGACCGGAATGCGGTAAGGCTGGTTCTGCCACAGCGTGGCGTCGACTTCCTCGTCCAGCACCGCCTCTGGATTGTTGTCGATGCGTGAACGGCGCTCCTCGAGGATGACGTCGCGCTCGGTCTTGATAACGTCGTCGGTGAGGATGAGGTTGCGCATGCGGTCGGCCTCGAAGCTCATCATCAGCTCAAGCGCCGACGGCGCCACCGTCTCGTGGAAGGCGGTGTAGTCGTAGGAGGTGAAGGCGTTGTTGGAGCCGCCAATGTCGGAGATGGCGCGGTCGAACTCGCCGGCCACATGATGGGTCGTCGCCTTGAACATCAGATGCTCGAAGAAATGGGCGATGCCGGATTTGCCGGGCGGCTCGTCGGCGCTGCCGATCTTGTACCACACCATGTGGGTGACGATCGGCGCGCGGTGATCGGGGATGACGACGACCTCCATGCCGTTGTCGAGCAGGAAATCCGTCACCTTGAACGCGTCTGGTGTCGCGTTGGCCAACACGGTGCTGTCGGCCAGGACCGGGCCGGTCATGGTGATAGCCAGCGATGTCGCCAGCAGTGTTGCGCGCAGCCATTCAACTCTAGATGTCATCAATGGCTCCGATTTCCAGGTAGGACGATAGGCAAGGCGCTGGCGACAGCAAAGTGAATTGTTGGTCATGTTGCCGGCAAAGGCGGCGGCAAAGAGGCCGGCATCGATGCAAGGCGTATCACGCAACCTCGATAAACCGGATCACCGTCTCGCCGTAATTGCGCTCGTCCAGCACGGAAAAGCCAAGACCCGGCTCGAAGGGGGCTACAGCCGCCTCCTCGACCACGCATAGCGCGCCGGGGCGAAGCCAGCCGCCTGCCCTGGCCGACTGCAGCGCGCGCTCGCCGAGGCCCTTGCCGTAGGGCGGATCGGCGAAGACGAGGCCGAAGGGAGCGAGCGTGCCAGCCTCGCCAAGGCCGGTGGCATCGCGGCGAAAGATCTTGGTTCGGCCGGTCAGGCCGAAGGCCTCGACATTGTCGCGGATCAGGCCACGGCCTTCCGCCGATTCCTCGATGAAGACGCCGTAGGAGGCACCGCGCGACAGCGCTTCGAGGCCGAGCGCGCCGGTGCCGGCGAACAGATCGAGCACGCGCGCCCCGTCCAGTTGCTCCGCAAAACGGTGCGCCAGCACGTTGAAGACAGCCTCGCGGGTGCGATCGGTCGTCGGGCGGATAACGCTGCTGCGGGGCGTCGCCAGGGGACGCCCGCGAAACTCACCGCCAACGATTCTCATCTTGCGCTGGGTCTCATTCCAATCCGGGCCTCATTTCGTCCTGGGACCCTTGGGGCCGCTGCGCGGCCGTTCGCCGCCACCGGCGCCGCCCGGACGCTCGCCACGCGGCTTGCCGAACGGCTTGGCGCCGGCCGGTTTGCCATAGGACGGCTTGAACGATGCCTTGCGCGCCTTGGCGTCGGCCGCCTTGGCGGCGTCTGCCTCAGCCCTGCCCTTGCCGATCGGCCGCGCGCCCGGTGCCATCCAGACATTGGCCTTGCGCTGGCCGGGCGGCTCGATCGGCCGCTGCTCGCGCTCGGATTTCTTACCACCGCCCGGCTTGCCGCCAAAACCACCGCGCGGCTTGTCACCAAAGCCGCCACGGGGCTTGTCGCTGAAGCTGCGTTCGGGCCGCGGACCGCGCTCGCCATAACTCTTTTCCGGCCCGGCGCCTTTGTCGGGACTTGTCGACAGCTTGCCCAGTGCCTCGTCGCGGCTGCCTTCACGGCGCTTGCGGTTCTTGATCAGCCCGCCCTCGCCGATCGGCCGGCGCTCGCCGTCACGGGTGAACTTCGGCCGTTCCGGCTCCGGCTCGCGGATCTCGGTGCGCCGCACCGGCTTGTTGGAAAACGGCTTTGAAATCTCGGCATCGAAATTGGCGCCGGATTCCTCGACCAGACGCTCGCCAAGCTGGTCGCGCAGCACCCGCCCCTTGATCTCCATCACGTGGCCCTCGGCGAGGTCATCGAGCTGGAACGGTCCGTAGGAAATGCGGATCAGCCGCGTCACATCCAGGCCAAGCGATCCGAGGATGTTTCTGACTTCGCGGTTCTTGCCCTCGCGCAGGCCGATCGTCAGCCAGGCATTGGTGCCCTGCTCACGATCGAGCGTCGCTTCGATGGCGCCGTAAAAGACGCCGTCGACGGCAATGCCTTCACGCAGGCCGGCAAGCGCGCTTTCCTCGACCTTGCCGTGGACGCGCACGCGGTAGCGGCGCAGCCAGCCGGTGGCCGGCAGTTCGAGCACGCGCGACAGGCCGCCATCATTGGTGAGCAGCAGCAGGCCTTCGGTGTTGATGTCGAGGCGACCGATGGTCATCAGCCGCGGCAATTCGGCCGGCAGCACGTCGAAGACGGTCTTGCGGCCCTCGGGATCGCGGTTGGTGGTGACGACGCCGGCGGGCTTGTGGAACAGGAACAGGCGCGTGCGCTCGATCGGCGGGATTTCCATGCCGTCGAGGTGGATGATGTCGCCGGGCATGACGTTGAAAGCCGGCGAGGTCAGCGCCCGGCCATTGACCTTGACTCGGCCGGCGGCGATCAGTTCCTCGGCATCGCGGCGCGAAGCAAGGCCGGCGCGCGCCAGCCGCTTGGCGATGCGCTCGCCTGCCTCTTCCGTCACTTCCGCAGAACGCGGACGCGGCTTGAAGCCGGCACCCGGTGCCCCTTGCGGCCGATCACTGAAGTCGCGCTTGGGGCGGTCAGCGAAGTCGCGCTTCGGACGATCGCCGCCGTCGCGCGGCGCGCGATCGCTGAAATCTCGCTTGGGACGGTCGAAGCGTTTTTCGCCGCCCTCCACCGCCGCAGCGGCCGGACGATCGCCGCGTGGTGCGTAAGGCTTGCGCGGTCCTTCGCGCTTTTCATACGGCTTGCGCTCGCCTTCGGTCGCCATGGGACGGTCGCCGCGCGGCGCATAGGGCTTGCGTGGTCCCTCGCGCTTTTCAAACGGCTTGCGCTCACCTTCGGCCGCCATCGGGCGGTCGCCACGCGGCGCATAGGGCTTGCGCGGTCCTTCGCGCTTTTCATACGGCTTGCGCTCGCCTGCGGCCGCCATCGGGCGGTCGCCGCGCGGTGCGTAGGGCTTGCGTGGTCCCTCGCGCTTCTCAAAGGGCTTGCCTTCGGGACGCGGCCCCTTGCCGAATGGCTTGTCGCCGCCCTTGAAGTCGCGCTTTGGCCGCTCGCCCTCAGCGGCCATTGGCCGATCGCCGCGTGGGGCGTAAGGTTTCTTGGCGCCAAAGGACGGCTTCCCGCCTTTGCCGGCGGCGCCATCACGGCTGCGTGGTCCGGCAGCTTTCGAGCCGCTCCTGACCGGACCCTTTTTGGGTCGGAATTTCTTGTCGTTATCGTCCATGTGGCCTTTGTCCGTTTGCGCTGCTACAGCGTGGCGCATCCTTTTGGGCGCGCAACGAACGCTGTAGCACTTTTGATTGGGCGCATGATCATTTCCGAAAACCGAGTCCGATTTTCGGGGTTATGCGCTCAATAACAGGATCACCGGAGTTTGTCAGGGAAAAGTGGAGACCGGTTTTCCGAGAGACAAACGAAAATCAAAAGCCTGGAGCAAGTGCGGTTCATTCTGAAACGGACTTGCTCCAGCGAGTGGCGAGGAGATAATCGGAATGGAGTTCGCGTGAAGCGGCCGGATTTCATGGCGCTGGCGCTGAGAGAGGCTGAAGCCGCCGCCTTGCGCGGCGAAGTGCCGGTCGGCGCCGTGATCGCCAGCGGCGGTACGGTCGTTGCCAGCGCCGGCAATCGCACCCGCGAACTCGCCGACCCGACGGCGCACGCCGAGATGCTGGTGATCCGCGAGGCCTGCCGCAAACTGTCGAGCGAGCGGCTCACCGGCCATGATCTCTATGTGACGCTGGAGCCTTGCGCCATGTGTGCCGGGGCCATTTCCTTCGCCCGGCTGCGTCGGCTCTATTTCGGCGCCGCCGACGACAAGGGCGGCGCGGTGATCAATGGCGCGCGCTTCTTCGCCTCGACGACCTGCCACCACGCGCCCGACATCTATCCGGGTATGGGCGAGACCGAAGCGGCCCTGCTGCTCAAAGGATTTTTCCGGGAGCGGCGCGATTGAACCGGGCGCACCGCAAAGGCAACGAAGCGTGGCCCGTTTTTACAGGGACGGCAGCCAGTCGAACCAGCCACTGCCCTTCTTGCCTTCCGCCTCTTTCTTCAGGCGGCGTTCCTTCTTGTACTCGTCTTCGCCAAGCTGATCTTTCGGCGCGGTGTCGGCGGCGACGCGATATTGCACCGGCGGCTCGCTCAGATACTTGCGGGTGTTCGGGTCGCCCTGCTTGCTTTCGACAAGGCGGCGCTGGATCTCGGCGGCACGACCCTTGTCGGAATCCGCGGGGCTCCACGCCGGCGGGTGGCTCGAGCCGGAATCCGCCATTGCCTTCTTGATCGATGCTGGATCGGTTTGCACGTCTTCGACGATCTCTGACTGATAAGCCGGATCGTTCTGATGAGCGGTCGCGTCGGCACGCAGGCGGGCGCGGCGCTGCTCCGGCGATTCGGGCCATTCGGCGCTCGCCGTCTCGATGCTGTCCTGCGGCGCCGGCAGCGCTTCCTTCTGGCCTGGCGCCGGCTTCACCAGCGTCGGGCGCGGCTTGTAGTCGATCCGTTCCTTTTGCTTCGGCGCAATAGAAAAGGCGCTTGAAATATCGCCGGCCAGCTGTTCGCCGGCGGTCTTGTCCGTGCCATAGGTCGGAGAGCTCATGCAGCCGGACAGAGCGAGGCCCGATGCGACAAGCGGCGCCAGCAGCGCCAGGCGCGCGTTGTATCTCTCGGTCATGCCAAAAAGTCCCACTGTAGACGGCCTCTCGATTGCCACCGGCCTTTATGTCCGGTTCCCCATCGTCCAAGCACTTGCGACGGAAATCCGGCGACAATTTGTCTTCCGGAGTTTCGCGTGTTTACCTCAACCACTCGTTAAGGGCAACGCGCGGGCGGTTTTCGCCCGCCCGGCGTGGCATTTGTGCACCGATAGCGGCTTTCTGCCCCATCAAAGCCGGCCAAGCGCCTTCAATTCGTGCAGCACCGCCGCATCCCTGGCCGAAACGTCGGGAAACGCAGCGTCCTGTCCGACGTCGGCGGTGTAGCGCCAGGAACGTGCGCATTTCACCAGGCCGCGATCCTCGGCCTTCTCGACCACGACGGCGACACCCCTGACGTCGTCGAGCGTGAAGGCGCCTGCCGGCACCTCGCCATGCGCGATGACCAGATCGCTGGTGATCGCCATCTCGGCCATGTCGACATCGGATATCGCCGCTTCGAGCGCTGCATCGTCGATGGTGACGACCGGCACCGCTTCCAGCGACGAGCCGATCACCTTCTGGGCGCGCGCGATCTCTAGCGCGCCGGTTACGACGCGTCGCACCTGCCGCACCTTGCGCCACTTTTCCGCCAGCGCTTCGTTCTTCCAGTCCGCCGGGATTTGCGGAAACTGGTCGAGATGCACCGAGACGGCGTCCGGATGACGGTCGAGCCAGGCTTCTTCCATGGTGAAAGGCAGCATCGGCGCCAGCCATTTCACCAGACAGTCGAAGAGATGGCGCACCACCTGCACCGAGGCCTTGCGCTTAACGCTCGACGGCGCGTCGCAATACAACGCGTCCTTGCGGATGTCGAAATAGAAGGCCGACAGTTCCACCACCATGAAATCAAGCAGCGTGCGCGTGATGCGCTTGAATTCGAAGGCGTCGTAGCCCGATCGCACCACCTCATCCAACTCGGCCAGCCGGTGCAGCATCAGCCGCTCCAGCTCCGGCATCCTGTCGAGCGGCACCTCTTCGCCATCGTCATGCGCAAGCGTGCCCAGCATCCAGCGGATGGTGTTGCGCAGCTTGCGATAGGCGTCGATGTTGGTCTGCAGCACATTCTTGCCGAGACGCTGGTCTTCCCAATAGTCGGTCGTCACCACCCACAGGCGCAGGATGTCGGCGCCCGACTGCTTGATGACGTCCTGCGGCACGACGGTGTTGCCGAGCGACTTCGACATCTTGCGGCCGTCCTCATCCATGGTGAAGCCATGGGTGACGACTGTTTCATAGGGCGCCCTGCCCCTGGTGCCGCAGCTTTCGAGCAGCGAGGAGTGGAACCAGCCGCGATGCTGGTCGGAGCCTTCGAGATAGACATCGGCCGGCCATTTCAAATCCGGGCGATCCTCCAGCGTGAAGGCGTGGGTCGAGCCCGAATCGAACCAGACGTCGAGGATGTCCATCACCTGCTTCCACTTGGATGCATCGTGGTTGCCAAGGAAACGCTCCTTGGCGCCAGCGGCGAACCAGGCGTCGGCGCCCTCCTGCTCGAAGGCGTCCATGATGCGCTGGTTGACCGCCTCGTCCTTCAGCACATTGCCGTCGGCATCGGCGAAGACGGCGATCGGCACGCCCCAGGCGCGCTGGCGCGACAGCACCCAGTCAGGGCGCTCCTCGATCATGGCGCGGATGCGGTTCTGGCCGGCGGCGGGCACGAAACGGGTGTCGTCGATCGCCTTCAGCGCGCGGCTGCGCAACGTCGAGCCGTCGCCGAGGTCCTTGTCCATATAGACAAACCACTGCGGCGTGTTGCGGAAGATGATCGGTTTTTTGGACCGCCAGGAATGTGGATAGGAGTGTTTCAGCCGGCCGCGTGCGAACAGCGCGCTGCGCTTGATCAGCTCATCGATGACCGCCTGGTTGGCGTTGCCCTTCTTACCATTGTCGTCGATGACGCGCGCGGCTCCGCCCTCGCGGTCCGGGCCAAAACCCGGCGCGTCCTTGGTGAAGAAGCCGCCATCGTCGACGGTGAACGGAATGGCGCTGTCGATGCCGCGTGCGCGCAAATCCGCCGCGGCATCCATCCAGGCGTCAAAGTCCTCGCGGCCATGGCCGGGCGCGGTGTGGACGAAGCCGGTGCCGGCATCGTCGGTGACATGGTCACCGGCGAGCATCGGCACCGGAAACTCATAGCCGCCGCCAAAACCCTTGAACGGATGGGAAAGCGTAAGGCTTCCAAGCTCTTGCGCCGAAACACTGCGAAGCCGATTCAAGGTGACCTTGGCCTTGGCAGCGGACTCTTCGGCCAGCGCGTCGGCGAAGATCAGCTTTTCGCCCGGCTGCGGGCCGAACGCGTTCTCGGCCACCGTCACCTCGTAGAGGCCATAGCTGATGCGCGGCGAGTAGTTGACGGCGCGGTTGCCTGGGATCGTCCATGGCGTCGTCGTCCAGATGACGACGTGGGCCTGCAACAGATCCAGCGCCCCTTCTGTCAGTTTGGTCACGCCGTCATCGACCGGCTGGACCAGGCTGACGACGGGGAACTTCACCCAGATCGTGTCGGACTCGTAGTCCTGGTACTCGACCTCGGCCTCGGCAAGTGCCGTGCGTTCGACCACACTCCACATCACCGGCTTGGAGCCGCGATAGAGCTGGCCCGACATGGCAAACTTCAGCAACTCGCCGGCGATGCGTGACTCGGCATGGAAAGCCATCGTCGTATAGGGATTCTTGAAATCGCCGATGACGCCGAGCCGCTGGAACTCGCCGCCCTGCACCGTGATCCAGTGCGCGGCGAACTCGCGGCATTCCCGGCGGAACTCGTTGACCGGAACCTCGTCCTTGTTCTTGCCCTTGGCCCGATACTGCTCCTCGATCTTCCATTCGATCGGCAGGCCATGGCAGTCCCAGCCCGGCACGTAGTTCGAGTCATAGCCGCGCATCTGGAACGAGCGGGTGATGACGTCCTTGAGGATCTTGTTCAGCGCATGGCCGATATGGATGTTGCCGTTGGCGTAGGGCGGCCCGTCATGCAGCACGTATTTGGTGCGGCCGGCCGCGCTCTCGCGCAGCTTGCGGTAGAGGTCCATGTCCTGCCAGCGCTGGACCAGCAGCGGCTCCTTTTCGGGCAAGCCGGCGCGCATCGGGAAATCCGTCTGCGGCAAATAAAGCGTCTTGGAATAGTCGATTGTTGAATTATTGGGCGTTTCGTCGGTCATTGGTCTGCCATGTACATTGCCCGGCGGCGAAGGGCTCGGGCGTGAGGTCTATGCTTTGACGCATATCGATTTCCCAAAACCGAAGCCACTTCTGGGCGATAAGCGCTGATGATCTGGAAAAAGCGCGAGAGGCCGCGCGCAAGATTCCCGGCGGCTCCGGCGACCCCTCAGGTCGCCCGGAACACCGGGCCGGTAATTCGTATGGTCAGCGCGTGAAGGCGCGAAAAGCTCATCATCGGTGGGCTTTTAGCGGAGATAGGCGCAGGAATAAAGTGTCTCTCGCTCGATTCCGTTACATCGTAAAATCGAAGCGATAGCTGGTCGACACGCCGATCATGAACTGATTGCGGTCGCCGCGTTGCCTGACCAGGCTGGAATCGGCCGCCGGTCCCATCAGGCGCGAATACTCACCGAACAGGCTGGCGGTCATCGGCTCCGTCACCTTCCAGGTTATGGCGCCACCGAGGCCGGTCGACTTCAGGCCGCCGCCGGGATCATATTCGCTGAGGCCGGAGGCCACAGCCTCCTGCGCGTCGACGCCGTAATAGGCGTCGAAATATTTGGCCGAGGCGAATGACACGCGTGGTCCGCCAGAAATCCGGACAGTTGGCGTGACGTCATAAAAAGCGTCGGCCGCAATATCGGCGACAAAGCCGTTATGAGCGCGGACGCCGTGGCGCAGTTCGGCGCGGGCGCGCAGCCAGTCAGTCGGATAGAATTCGAAGAAGCCGCCGACCTCGCCGCCCGAGCGCACTGGATCGAGGCCCTTCAGTTCATCGGCATTGTCGTCGTCACGGGAAAACAGGAACTTGCCGGTCAGGCCGGCGCGAACGCCGCCATCGTCGATCAGCGCCAGCGAGATGTTGTCGTTGCGCGAGGTGAAGCGGGCCGCCGGTCCGGCCTTGCCCAGCGAGATGATCGGTGAGGCGCTGAGCAGGTATTTCTTGCCGCCCTCGAAGTTCGGCGCGATCATGCCGGTTGCACCGACGGTCAGATACCAGTCGCCGGACAGCCAGCTCCCCTCGCCTGCATTGGCGGCGCCCGCGCCGCCAAGCAGCGCAGCGGCTAACACCACAGAGATTCTTCCGACCGGACTCATGGCCACTCCACTAACACAACGCGCACGGTTTACCGATGACAGCTTTGAAGGCCGTTTGGTAAAATTTGATTTAAATCCGAGACATCCGATCGCGGATTGCGGCGCTGCCTCCATAGGCCATCGACTGGACGTTGGCAGGCGCCGGGATTAACCTCCGCCTGGCAGTATCCCGCAGCCCCTGATGGAGACCGCGATAATGACCCTGCATGGCGACGCCTTGAGAACCGCGATGGAACAGACACGGACAAAATGGGGGTGGTTCGTCGCGCTCGGCGTGCTGCTGCTCATCTTCGGCGGCATTGCCTTCGGCAATCTGTTCATCGCCACGGTGGCTTCGGTCTATGTCGTGGGCTGGCTGATGCTGATGGCCGGCGTCATCGAAATCGTGCATGCCTTCGGCGTCAAGACATGGAGCCGCTTCTTCTACTGGCTGCTCAGCGGGCTGCTCTATGCCATCGCCGGATTTTTCGCCTTCGACAATCCGCTGCTGGCTTCGGCGGTACTGACGTTCCTGCTGGCGATCGCGCTGGTCGCTTCCGGGGTGCTCCGGGCCTGGGTCGGCTACAGCCACAGGCCGGAACCCGGCTGGGGCTGGATCGTTGCCGCCGGCGTCATCAGCGCGCTTGCCGGCCTGATCATCGCCATGGGCTGGCCTGTCAACAGCCTGTGGGTGCTCGGGCTGTTTCTGGCGATCGACCTGATCTTCCAGGGCTGGACCTTCATTGCCGTCGGCCTGGCGCTGAAAAAGTAAATTTTGCCTGGGCATGATCTTGCCCGAAAACCGGTTCCCACTTTTCGGGATCATGCTTCTTGCCTGGGCATGATCTTTTCCGAAAACCGGTTCCCACTTTTCGGGATCATGCTTCTTGCCTGGGCATGATCTTGTCCGAAAACCGGTTCCCACTTTTCGGGATCAAGCCTAGAAGGCCATGGCCGCGTCGAGTTCGGAGAGCGGCTTGACGCCGGCAAGCAGCGCGCGCGCTTCGGTTTCATCGCGCTTCATCTGCACGACCAGCGCGTCGAGCCCTTCGAACTTCAGTTCCGGGCGCAGGAAACCGAAGAAGGAAACCTGGCAGACCTCACCATAGAGGTCGCCTGAGAAATCGAAGACGAAGGTTTCCAGCAGCGGCGCGCCGTTGTCGTCGACGGTCGGGCGGCGGCCGAAGCTGGCGACACCGTCGTGAAGCGTGCCGTCGGCGCGACGAAAGCGGACGGCATAGATGCCCTCCTTAAGCGCGGCTTCCGTAGAAAGTCTCATATTCGCGGTTGGAAAGCCAAGCGTGCGGCCGAGCTGCTGGCCGCCCACAACCTCGCTTTCGACGGTGAAGCGATAGCCGAGCAGTCCGGCGGCCTCGGCCACCGCGCCCTCGCTCAGCAGGCCGCGGATGCGGCTCGACGACACCACCTCGTGGCCCTCGTCACGAAAGGCGTCGACGAGCGTGACACCGAAGCCATGACGCTCGCCGGCCGCCATCAGGTAGGCCGGGCCGCCTTGACGGTCCTTGCCGAAATGGAAATCGAACCCGGTCACGGCGTGGATAATGCCAAGGTTCCTTTCCAGCACGTCGGTCACGAATGCTTCCGCCGACAGCGAGGCGAAGTCGCGCGTGAACGGCTGCTCGACAAGCGCGGCAAAGCCCAGCAACGACAGCAGCCTCGCCTTCATCGGCGGCGGCGTCAGCACGAACAACGGCATGTCAGGCCTGAAGACCTTGCGGGGATGCGGTTCGAATGTCAGCACCAGGGCCGGCACCTGGCGCCGACGGGCTTCGGCGAGGGCTCGCTCGAGCACCGCCTGATGGCCGCGATGGACACCGTCGAAATTGCCGATCGCCACCACGCCGCGACGCAAATCGGCGGGCAGCGGCGCGGTTGACAAAATGTGCTGGAAGGCCGCCATCGTCACCTACCGCAGTCTGGGAATAACAGCCACCGGACGGTACCCATGCTTTTCCAGGAAGGTCGCCAGCCTTGCCGGATCGGGTTGCAATGCATCGCCATAGTCGCGCGCATGGATGCCGCCGGACACATAGAGAACGTCGAAACCATTGTCGACCGCGCCCTTCACGTCGGTCATCATGCCGTCGCCAATGGCCAGCACCTGCGAACGCTCTACCGGCCGGCCAAGAATCTCGGCAACCTCCTTGATCGCAACGTCATAGATCGGCGCGTAGGGTTTTCCGGCGATCAAGGTGCGGCCGCCGAGCTGGGCATAGTCGCGTGCCAGCGCACCGGCACACCAGATGATGCGTTCGCCGCGTTCGACCACGATATCGGGATTTGCACAGATGAAGGGCAGGTTCCTGGCGCGCAACCGCTGCAGAAGCTCGGTATAGTCCTCGGGCTTCTCGACCTCGTCATCGAACAGGCCGGTGCAGACGACGCCGGACGCCTCGAATTCCTCGACAAGCTCGACGTCGAGACCGTCATAGAGGGTGAAATCGCGGTCGGCGCCAATATGGAATATCTTTCGAGGCCCCTCGGCTATCAGGTCGCGGGTCACGTCGCCTGATGTGACGACCCGGTCGTAGGCTGATGGCGGGACGCCGATCGCGTTCATCTGCGCCACGACATCGGCACTTCTGCGTGGCGAATTGGTGATCAGGACGATGGGGATTTCTGCCTCGCGCGCCCTCGCCAGCGCCGAGGCTGCAACAGGAAAGTGCGTCTCGCCATTGTGCACTACACCCCAGACATCGCACAGGATTGCCGAGTAGCCCTTCGACACGTCTTCGAGCGAGCCGATGATTTCAGGCGAATCCGCCATGCCGTTTCCTTCAGTCATGATCATTGCGAGCGCCGCGGCCGACGGTTCGCCGCAGCCGGTTCCGATTAACCGAACCGCCCCGACCTGTCACCAGCTTTCGCCCGGATGCCGTGTTGGTTAGCGGTTGGTGAAGCGTGGACCAAGCAATCGAGCGGTTTCCCAAACCCGTCCTTCAGCGTTTTGTGGAAAGTTGGCGCCTGATCAAGAATCCGCCGGCGGGGGCCGCAGCAAGACATGCATGAACTCTGGCGCCAGTTCTGCCGCGACAAACGCGGCAACTATGCTCTTATGACGGTCGTTGCGCTGGTTCCGCTGATGGGCAGCCTGGCGATGGCGGTCGACTACACCGAGATGAATCGTCAAAAGCAGACGGTGTTGAATGCGCTCGATGCCGCCAACTTCGCCACGGCGCGACGGCTGACGGAAGGTGCGACCGACGACCAGTTGAGGGCCTATGCGCTCGACTTCTTCAACGCCAACCTCAACAGCGTAGATCCCGCCAACACGACGCTCAACGTCACCTTGCCAAGCAACACCAGCGGCGGCGGCTTGCTCAAGATGAGCGCGCGTCTTGACTACCAGCCCTATTTCTTTCCTGCCTTCGGCCGGCTCATCGGCAAATCCCAAACCGACGCGAACCAGAAGATCAGCTTCGACGTCTCCTCGGAAGTGCGGCTGAAGAACACGCTGGAAGTTGCCCTGGTGCTCGACAATTCCGGATCGATGACCACGACCGGAACCGGCTCTGGGCAAAGGCGCATCGATCTTCTCAAAACTGCTGCCAAGCAGCTGGTCGACACGCTGGCCCTGCAAGCGGCAATGATCAAGCAGGTGGACAAGCCGGTGCAATTCGGCCTCGTGCCATTTGCGGCCTCGGTCAATGTCGGTGCCAGCAACGGCAACGCGTCGTGGATGGACACCGAAGGCCTATCGCCGGTATCGAACGAGAACTTCGACTGGTCGACGCTGAACACGGCCAACAAATACGCCCAGCAGACCAACGGCATCTGGTACAAGCGCGGCTCCGGATGGGGTGCCGATGAAGGCCAGATGCTGACCCGGTTTTCGCTCTACCGTGACATGAAGGTCGTCGCCAATCACGAGCGCGTCACCAACAGCAAACGCGTGGTGTGCGACGAGTACAATTCGAACAACACCTGCAAACGAAGCCACGACGAGTATGACTACATCGATTCCTATGGCCCGTTCGCCAGTTGGCAGGGCTGCGTCGAAGCCCGGCCCTACCCCTACAATGTCAACGACGCGCCGCCGTCCGGCGGCTCGGCGAACACCGGCATAGGGGTCGGCGATCCGGCGACGATGTTCGTGCCGATGTTCGCCCCGGACGAACCCGGCAATCATTGGAAGCTCACCCAGGATCCCGATGAGGCCATGCCGACGACCTATGGCGCCGTGAACAGCTGGTGGAATGACGACCCGACGAGCAGCACTGGCCAATCCCGGCTGCGCAACATGGCCAAATATTTCCAGCCGCGGCCGATCGATGCGCCGGCGCTGCCGGCCGGAAACGGCCCGAACTACAGCTGCACCACCAACCCGATCACGCCGCTGACCGATGTCAGCGTCACCGACGGACTGACCTCGATCAAGGCCGCGATCGACCTGATGCAGCCGAATGGCGGCACCAGCGTTCCCGAGGGCATGGCCTGGGGCTGGCGGGTGGTCTCGAGCGGCGAGCCGTTCACACAAGGACGCCCGGAAACCGAAAGAGGCAACGACAAGGTCGTGATCGTGCTGACCGACGGCGCCAACACCTACTACACGCCTGCGTCGCTCGGCTATTCCGATCCCGCCGATTCAAAGTCGACCTACGCGTCCTACGGCTATCTCAACCCCGGCTACAACGGCACCTCGGTTGGCCGCATGTTTCTGGGCACATCGAGCGCCATTGGCCAGTTCGACTATTCGAACGGCAACTACACGAGCGCGCTCAACGAGCAGATGGCGACGCTTTGCAACAACGCCAAGGCGGCCAACATCATGGTGATGACGGTGGCGCTCGACCTGTCCACGACCAAAACCAGCGACCAGGCGGCGATCGCGGCGCTGAAATCCTGCTCGTCGAACTCTCGCTTCCGCAAGGATCCGACGGATCCGAGCAAGCCGGCCAAGCTGTTCTGGAACGCGACCGGCGCCACCTTGTCGAACGATTTCAAGGAAATCGGCAACGAATTGTCGAACCTGCGCGTCGTCAGCTGATCCGGGGGCACTGGCAGCCATCTGGCGCAACGGCTGGCGGCGCCATGGCCTTGCGAACGCCTGCCGGTGCGGGCAGAAAGTAGCCGCTTGCTTCCGCACCGGGGTGCGCAGGGGAACGAACAGATGCCCGAAACCGCCAATCATCTCGCCTTCGCGCTGGTCTGCCTCGGCATGGTGCTGACGCCAGGCCCCAACATGATCTACCTGATCTCGCGTTCGCTGTCGCAAGGGCCAAAGGCGGGGCTGATCTCACTTGGCGGCGTTGCGCTCGGCTTTGTCTTCTATGTGCTGGCGGCGGCATTCGGCATCACCGCGCTGCTGCTTGCCGTGCCCTATGCCTATGATGCGCTGCGCCTTGCCGGCGTGCTCTATCTCCTGTGGCTCGCCTGGCAAGCGGTGAAGCCGGGCGGACGCTCGCCATTCCAGGTACGCGAGCTGCCGCGGGACCGGCCGCGCAAGCTGTTCGCCATGGGCCTGATGACCAATCTGCTCAATCCGAAGGTGGCCGTGCTCTATCTGTCGCTGCTGCCACAGTTCATCAGCCTGGACAAAGGCCATGTCCTGTCGCAGCTGCTGGTGCTTGGTGCGACGCAGATATCGATCAGCCTGACCGTCAATGCCATCATCGCGGTGACAGCGGGCTCGATAGCCACCTTCCTCGCCGGCCGGCCGCTATGGCTGGTCATCCAGCGCTGGATGATGGGCACCGTACTGATGGCACTCGCGCTGAAGATGGCGACCGACGCACAGCGCTGAGCGCGGTTCCTTACATCGGCCGCCGGATTTGCTGCGCCCGCTCCGGCTCGACCACCTTGCGGTAGAGATGCCACGTGGCATGGCCGAGCACCGGCATGACCACGGCGAGCCCGGCAAACAGCGGGATCGAGCCGATCACCAGCAGCACGGCGACCATCAACCCCCACAGCGCCATCTGCAGCGGGTTTGCCATCACCGCGCGCGCCGAGGTCTCGATGGCCGAAACGGCGCCGACATCGCGGTCGAGCAGCAGCGGGAACGCAACCACGGTGGTGGCGAGCACGACAACGGCGAAGACGAAACCGGCGGCGTTGCCGGCGAGGATGAGGGTCCAGCCCTTGCCGGTCGTCAGCACCTCGCGGACGAAGTCGCCGATCGATGCCGGCGGCTGGTCGCCGAAGAGACCGGTGTAGATCGACTGCGCTGTGAAGAGCCACAACAGGAACAGCGCCACCAGCATGATACCGATCGCCGCGATCGACGGAATCGCCGGCGAGTGGCGCACATCGAGGGCATGCCGCCAGGAGGTGTTCATGCCGAGCTCGCGCCGGCGGCTGATCTCGTAAAGACCGATGGCGGCAAACGGGCCGACCAGCGCGAAACCCGACATCAGGGGATAGATGAGCTGGATGGCATTGGCGCCGGACGTCCATCGCGTCAGGATCAGGCCGACAACGGGATAGATCAGGCACAAGAACACGTAGTGCGATGGTTTTGCCCAGAAATCCTCGGCGCCGAGGCGCAGCGCATCCCTGAGATCCGCCGTGGTGATGCGGCGCACCGTGGGCTGTACGTGCATCCCGTGCGCGTCCGCCATGACATGAAAGCCGGCCATAACCTTCCTCCCAAGTGTCGGGGACGGTCACCGCCAGGATGGCCGCCCGCAGCTGCCACTAGTAGATGTAGCACCATAGCCGATTTGCCAGGGGTTGTCGCCGCGTCAATAGCTTGAAGCTGCTCCTCGTGCTCATCTCTCCCTGTCGCCTCTCATATGGCCGTGCGTTGGCAGGCTTTCGTTTGGTCGGCCATCTCGCTGCATTTAAGCATTACAAATTTTAGTAATTACTGAAATAGCGCGTAGAGACCCCTGGCGTATCACTTGGGCTTTACAGGTTTTGGCGAGGGGCGATGTTCGAATTGAAGAGCTTCTGGTCTTCGGAGCGCGGCAACTTTGCCATGGCGACGGCCATAGCAATGCTGCCGATAATGCTTGTCGTGGCCGGTACCATCGATCTGACCGGCACGAGCGACGACGCCGCGCAATTGCAGAATTCGCTAGACGCGGCTGGGCTTGCCGTCGGCACAAAGTACCTACCCAGCATGACCGCGAGTGATGTGCAGGAGCTTGGGCTGGCATTCTTTACGGCCAATATGAGCGTCGCCGACCAGCAGGAGTATGCGGGCAGCGTCTCCGCCTTTTCGGCAAGCGCCAGTGGCGACCCGAGTGCCTATTACATCTCGGTTTCGTCCAGCATCAGCCGTCCGAGCTTCATCAATGGCGCGGCCCCCTGGCCAGCCCACCGCTCGGCCACCGTCAAGATGGACCCCGGCGCGCAGGCCTGTGTGCTGGCGCTCGATTCACATGCGTCGGCCGCCGTGAGCCTGCAGGGCTCGACCGATGTCTCCATGAGCAGTTGCGTGATCGCGGCAAACTCGGATGCGTCCGATGCAGTCAGCAGGGGCGGTTCGGCGCAGGTGTCGGCGGGCTGCGTCTCGACCGCCGGCGGCACTTCCGGGCTGTCGCCGCCCAACGCCAATCTTACCTGCGGTGCGCCGCTCGAACATCAATATGCGTCTTTCGATCCACTGGCGGACGTCGTCCCACCCCCCTACACATTGTGCCTGCCCGTGCCGAACGGCAAAACTTACACGCTGTCGCCAGGCACGTATTGCGACAAGACCTTGTCGGGAAACATCACGCTCAATCCAGGCGTCTACATCCTGCGCGGCACCACCATAAAGCCGGGCGGCAACGGCAGCCTAAACGGCCAAGGCGTGACCATATTCCTCGTGGAGGACGCACAGATCTACATAAATGCAAATGAAGTGGTGAACCTTTCCCCTCCCACCAGCGGTCCATACGCTGGCATTACCATTTTCGAGAGTCATGGCAACACTTCGGCCTTGACGCTGAATGGCGGCGCAAATTCCGTGATCAGCGGGTTCGTCTATGCGCCTGACGCTCCCATTTCCTTTGCCGGCAACTCAGATATGAGCGGTCAAGGCGACTGCCTGAGGCTTGTTGGCCTGACCGTACTGATGACCGGCAACTCATCCATCAAGACCGACTGCACAGCCGTGTTTGGAAATCGCGAGATGTATGCAAGCCGCCTCGTCACCCTGGTGAAATGAGCGGGCAACTGCTGTTTCGATTCCAGATTTCCACCGCCCTGCCCGGCAAAAGCCATGATCGCGACTATCTCAGGCAGGCATGACCACTTCGGGAATCGAACACGACCAGATCGCGAACTTGAACAGGCGCAAATGGCTCAAGGCAGTCGGCCTTGCCGCCCTGGCCGGGCTCGCTGCCTGCAGCACCGTTTCGCTGCCGACCGGCGAAGGCGCCGGTGTCTCCTCGTCCGCCACCGGCACGCTGGCCAGCATCCGCGCCTCGGCCGGGCTTCCGCCGCTGGTTGCCGACCCACAGCTCGAGCAGGCCGCCCTGCAGCAGGCCGGCTACATGGCGCGGCGTGGCCGCATGAGCCACACCACCGGCTGGGGCAAGGATTTCGCCTCGCGCGTCAAGGACAATCGCATTGACGGCGCCGCCGCAGAGAATATTGCCGAGGGCCGTTTCGACCAGCAAAAGCTGTTCGACATATGGGAGCACTCGCCCGGCCACCGGCGCAACATGCTCGACCCGCGCTTCACCCGCTTTGGCCTCGCCTATGTGCGCGACGGCCACGATGGCGCCCTGCGCTACTGGAGCCTTGTGCTGGGAAGATAAGGCGGGATTCCTCTAGTTGGTCGTCCCCTTGAATTTCGAGGGCGACGACCTCTAGTCCATGTGGGCGGCTGGTGCGCCACCGGCCGGCGCCTGTTTTGGCTTGCGCAGCAGGAAAACAAACGGAATGGAAATCAGGGTCATCACCATGAGGATTTTGAAGTCATTGACGTAGGAGATCATCATCGCCTGCAGATTGACCATACGATCAACCTCCGAAAGCGCCATTGGATCACCGCTTGCGGCCGCCGGCGAGACCGCCCACAGATTGGGGTTGAACGGATTGATGAACGCCGAAAGCTCGGTGTGATTGACCTGCGTGTTGCGCACCATCAGAACCGTCACCACCGACACGCCGATGGACGAGCCAAGATTGCGCACCAAGCTGAACAAGGCCGTGGCATCGGTGCGGAAGCGCACGTCAAGCGTGGCGAAGGCCACGGTCGAGAGCGGCACGAACACCATTCCCATTCCCAGGCCCTGGATGACGCCGGAGGTGATGATCAGCCAGTTGTCCATCTGCGGCGTGAAGCTGGACATTGTGTAGAGTGATTGCGCGGTCAGCAGAAAGCCGATGACGACGAGGATCCTGGCGTCGATCTTGCTCATGAGCCGCCCGACTACGAGCATCGAAATCATCGTGCCGACACCACGTGGCCCAAGTACAACGCCAATGGTGATGGTCGGATAGCCGAAGATGGTCGACAGCATCGGCGGAAGCAGCGACATGCTCGCCAGGATGAGCACACCCATGACGAAAATGAACGCCAGGCCGGTGACGAAATTGCGGTCGAGGAATATCTTGGGATCGATGAAGGGATGTTCCGCCGTCACCGTGTGGATGATGAACACCCAGAAGCCGGTCAGCGAAAGACCAAGCTCGATCCAGATCTCATTCGAGGAAAACCAGTCGACCTCGCCGCCCCGATCGAGCAGCAGCTGAAGCGCGCCGACGCCGAGCGATATCATGGCGAAGCCGAAGAAATCGAAACCGCGCACCCGCCGGGCAACAGCCGGCAAATAGGCGGCCATGCCGAATAAGGCGACAATGCCGACCGGCAGGTTGATGAAGAACACCCAGCGCCAGTTGAAATTCTCGGTCAGCCAGCCACCGAGCGTCGGGCCCAGAATTGGCCCCAGCATGATGCCGGCGCCCCAGATGGCCATCGCCTGGCCATGGCGTTCCCTTGGGTTGATGTCGAGCAGGAAGGTCTGCGACAACGGCACGATCGCGGCGCCGAACACGCCTTGCATCAGCCGGAAGAACACTATGCTCTCCAGGCTCCAGGCGATGCCGCACAGCATCGAGAACACCGTGAAGCCGACCACCGCCGTCAGGAACAGTTCCTTGCGGCCGAAGCGGTCGGCCAGCCAGCCGGTGACCGGCGTCATGATGGCGGCGGCAACGATGTAGGACGTCAGCACCCAGTTGATGTTGTCCGGGGAGGCGCCGAGATCGCCGGTCATGGTCGGCAGCGCGACGTTGGCGATCGTCGTGTCGAGCGCCTGCATGATCGTCGCCAGCATGAGCGCGACCGTGATCAGGCCACGATGCGGCACTTCTTTGAAGGGTTCGGGCGTGCTCATGGTGCGGAACTTCCGGCAGGTAACAAAATCGTGTAGAACAGGTTTCCGGGCGGCGAGGCCTTCCGTTGAGAGACCCTCATTCGCGGTGGGACGCGATGGTCGATGTGGGGGTTACATCGACCGAAAGTCTCTGATGAGCGGATGCCTGCCGCCCGGAAACATGAGGACCGAGGGGTCCGTGTCGAAGATTTCAGATTCTGGTCGATCCGCGACGCGGCTCCAAGCAAACGCTGATTCTTCCCACTCCTCCCATCAGACCAATCCCCGCTATTGGCTTGCACCCGCTTGGTTCCCCACGGGCTTGCGCCGATTTTACTCCGCCGCCTAGCCCGCCGTAGCGTGGCCGAATATGGCGGGAAACCCGCGGGCAACGCCGGTGTCGACGGTAACGGTCGCGCTCATGCCGGTGCGCAACGCCATCTTTGCGTCGGCATCGGTCAGTTCCAGGCGCACCGGAATGCGCTGCGTGACCTTGACCCAGTTGCCTGTGGCATTCTGCGCTGGCAGCAGGGAGAATTCGGCTCCCGTGCCGGCGCCGATCGCCTTGACCGTCGCCTCGAAGGTTTTACCCGGATAGGTGTCGACCACGATCTCGGCCTTCTGGCCGGGCTTCATGTGGGTCAGCTGGGTTTCCTTGAAATTGGCGTCGACCCAGGTGTCGCCGGTCTCGACCAGCGAAAACAGCGGTGTGCCGGAGCCGACATACTGACCGACCTTGAACGAGGAGGCCTGGCTAACGACGCCGTCGGCCGGCGCCTTGACCGTGGTCTGCGCCAAGTCGTAGGCGGCCTTGTCGCGCGCGGCGAGCGCGGCCATCACGGTCGGATGCTTGTCGGTCTCGATGTCGGGATTGCCGCCAAGGCCTGCCTTGGCGCTGATGATGCCTTGCTCGGCAACGGCAAGCTGCTGCTTGGCCTTGTCGAGATCGTTCTTGGCCTGGTCGAGCGACGACTTGGCGTTGATGCCCTTCTGGGCAAGGTCGGCGGCACGGTCGAACTGCGACTGGGCGAAGGCGACCTCACTGGCATCGGACCTTTGCTGTGCCATCGACTGGCCATAGGCCGCGCGCAGCTGCTCGACATTGAGACGCGCGCCCGCCACCGCCGCGTCGGCCTGGGCCAGTGCGATCCGGTAGGGCTCCGGGTCGATGGCAAACAGCACATCGCCCTGCTTGACCAGCTGGTTGTCGAAAATGTCGACCTGAACGATGCGGCCGGCCGTGTCGGAAGCGATCGACACCTTGGCCTGCTGCAGATTGGCGTTCTCCGTCTCCTGGTAGCGGCCGCCGGTGATCCAGACGTAACCGCCGCCGATGGCCAGCGCCGCAGGCAGCGCAACCATCAGCAGGGAGCGGCCCAACCGGCGCTTTTTCTTCACCGGCGCCGGGGCCGGCTGCATCGGAGGAGCAACCGCCACTGGGGCCGCTGCCGGCTGCGCCGGCGCTTCCATTTCTAGCTCGGTCACCTTCTCGTCTATCTTGGCTACCGCGTTCATGCTGCTGCGCCTTCTGTACTCTTCACTTTTTCAACGGATGGCGTCTCGTCGTCAGTCAGGTTGCGGACCATCGTCTCAAGCCCCTCGATGAGGACGCGACGGGCTTCCGGTTTCACGCCGACCAGCGATTCCTCATAGACCTCTCCCGCAATGCTCTTGATCACGGCGTAGGCGTCACTCGCCTTGGGCGTCAGGAAGATCATGCGGACGCGGCGATCGGCTGCGTCGGGACGACGCTCGATCCAGCCACCCTCCTCCATGCGGTCGACCAGACGCGAAACGCTGATCGGCTCGATCTCGAGAAGTTCGGCCAACCGCGCCTGCGCGACACCATCTTCCTTGGCAACGCGGACCAGAAGCCGCCATTGCGCCGAGGAAAGCCCCAAGCCACTGGCCCTTGCCTCGAAGCGCTTGCGCATCAGGCGCTGCACGTCGTGGATCAAGAAGCCCAATCTGTCTATGCCATCAGAAACCATGAGCGGCATATATAATAAGCGTGCTTATTATTCAAGATGCTGGGTTGCTCCAAAAACCGGCAAATGTGCATGACAGCCGTGCTTCGCAATCATGGTTAGCGGGTGGTGAACGTCGGGTCGGTGGCAATGGCAGTCGGCATGACCGCATCTACCACATCAGGATGTGCGCACTAGAGAGGCGCCGCTTCGTGCCGCTGGTCGAGTGTGACAGATTGATGTACAGCCGCTGGTCAGGATCGGGGGATCAATGACATGCCGACGCTCTACGCTCTCAAGCCGGCTTTCCAGGGAAGGCTGCGGCCGCTGGTCAATCGGCTGGCGGCAATCGGGGTCACCGCAAACAGCATAACCATCCTGGCTGCCCTGATGTCGATCGCAGCAGGGACGGCCATCGCGATTTTGCATGAATGGCGCTCGCTGCTGCTCGTTCCCGTCGTAATGTTCGTGCGCATGGCGCTGAATGCCGTGGATGGCATGCTGGCGCGGGAACACGGACAGGCCTCGACGCTCGGCATGTATCTGAACGAGTTTTGCGACGTCGTTTCGGACCTCGCGCTGATCCTGCCTTTCGCCGCCTTTCCGCAGTTCAGCCCATGGGGCGTCGTCGCCTTCGCCCTGGCCGCCGTGCTGACCGAGTTCGCCGGCGTGCTCTGCATCGCCGCAGGGATCGGGCGAAATTATGCCGGGCCGTTCGGCAAGAGCGACAGGGCCCTGGCGCTGGGCGTGGTCGCCGTGCTGTGCGCCGCCGGGCTCTGGCCGGCTTCCATCGCGCCGCTTGTGTTTCCGGCCATGGCAACGCTTTCACTGTTGACCGCCATAAACCGGATACGCGCTGGCCTTATTGGCAGCGCCAGCTAAGCATCGAGGCTTCGCCATGCCGCCGGAGGGAAAGACCATGATGCACGAACCGATCGCCGCGGAAAGCCTTGAGCGGCAAGCGCAAGAGCGTGTCTTCCGCAGCCATGATGGGACGGAGATTTTCTACCGCTTCTGGCCGGCAGCTTCCGCCAATGCCAAGGGCGCGGTCGTGCTCTTCCACCGCGGCCACGAGCATGGCGGTCGAATGGCCCATCTCGTCGACGAATTGCAGATGCCGGACCACGCCTTCTATGCCTGGGATGCCCGCGGCAATGGCCGCTCGTCCGGCGAGCGCGGCTATGCCCCTTCCTTCTCGGCCCTGGTGCGCGACATCGACTGCTTCATGCGCGAGATTGCCGCCAGGGATGGCTTTGCCACGCAGGATATTGCGCTGATCGCGCAATCCTTCGGCGCCGTGCTCGCTGCGGCCTGGGTCCACGACTATGCGCCGAAACTGCGTGCCATGGTGCTGGCTTCACCGGCCTTTTCGGTCAAGCTCTACGTGCCTTTCGCCAAGGAAGGCATCGCGTTCTGGCAGAACATCAAGGGCCGCTTCTTCGTCAATTCCTACGTCAAGGCGAAGTTCCTGACCCATGATCCCGTGCGCATCGCCTCCTTCGAGAGCGATCCCCTGATCACGCGGCCGATCGCCTCCAACATCCTGGTCGAACTCTACCAGCACGCGGCTCGCATCGTTGCGGACGCCCGCGCCATCACCGTGCCGACGCAGCTTCTGCTTTCCGGCAGCGACTGGGTCGTGCGCCACGGCCCGCAGCACGCGTTTTTCGTCAATCTCGGCAGCCGCATAAAGGAACGCCATGTGTTGCCGGGTTTCTTCCATGACACGCTGGGCGAGCGCGACCGGGCGCAGGCCCTCGACCTGATCCGGCCGTTCCTGGAAAAGCAGTTCGCCTCGCCGGATGCGCCTGTCGACCTGAAGCAGGCCGATATCGCCGGGTACACGCGCGACGAGGCCGACAGGCTTGCCTCGCCGCTCGACCTTTTTTCGCCCAAGGGACTTTATTGGGCATTCAGCTGTGCTTCCATCCGCATGGGCGCCTGGGTCTCGTCGGGCATGAAGGCGGGCGTCACCACCGGCTTCGATTCCGGCTCGACGCTGGATTACGTCTACGAGAACGACGCGCGGGGTCTTACGCCGCTTGGCCGCTTCGTCGACCGCATCTTCCTGGAAGCCATCGGCTGGCGCGGCATCCGCCAGCGCAAGCTGCATCTCGAAGAGCTGATCGGCTCTTGTCTGGCGACGCTCAAGGCCACCGGCCGGCCGGCGCACATTCTTGACATCGCCGCCGGCCACGGTCGCTATGTTCTCGATGCCATCGTGAAGAGCGCCGACCAGCCGGCGAGCGTGCGGCTGCAGGATTATTCTGACCTCAATGTCCAGCTTGGCCGCAAGCTGATCGCCGAGCGGCAATTACCGGCGAGCGTCTCGTTCCAGCGCGCGGACGCTTTCGATGCCGACATGCTCGCCTCGATCGATCCGGCGCCCGACCTCGCCATCATTTCCGGACTCTACGAACTGTTCTCCGACAACGCCATGATCGCCCGCTCGCTCGGTGGATTGGCCAGCGCCATGCAGCCGGGCAGCCTGTTGCTCTACACCAACCAACCCTGGCATCCGCAGCTCGAGATGATCGCCCGCAGCCTGACTTCGCATCGCGGCGGCCAGGCCTGGGTGATGCGCCGGCGCACGCAAGGCGAAATGGACCAGCTCGTCGAAGCCGCCGGTTTCGAAAAGCTCGAGCAGCGCATCGACCAATGGGGCATCTTCACCGTCTCCGTCGCAAGGCGCCGCTGAACGGGATGGTGTCATCGCTTGCATCCACGGTGCGCGCAGAACCTTATGGCCGGGTGGTCGTCAGGGCAGCGCTTTGGCTGGCCTTCCTGGCGCCGTTCTTCTACCTCAGCTACGGCTTCGCCAACTGGCTGGCGTCGCGGCGCGACGACGTCGGCAGCATCGTGTTCGCCTGGGAACACAGCATCCCCTTCCTCGCCTGGACGATCGTGCCTTACTGGTCGATCAACCTGTTCTACGGCCTGTCGCTGCTGCTCAACGACAGCAGGCAAAGGGTCGACCGCCTGGCCGGGCGTTATCTCACCGCGCAGATCGTCGCAGTCGCCTGTTTCATCCTCTTCCCGCTGACGCTGACTTTCGTGCGGCCTGCAACGAGCGGCCTGCCGGGCTTCCTGTTTGCCGTGCTTGGCGGTTTCGACAAACCGTTCAACCAGGCGCCCTCGCTGCACATCGCCCTGCTGGTGATCATCTGGGATCACTGGCGCCACCGGCTCGGCGGCCTCCTCCTGCCGCTCTGGCATGGCTGGTGCTTCCTGATCGGCGCGTCGGTGCTGACGACCTGGCAACATCATTTCATTGACATCCCGACCGGCGCGCTGCTCGGATTTTTTGCCCTGTGGCTGTTTCCACGCACTGGCGAGCTGCCGTTTTCAGGCGCCCGGCTGACCGGCGATGCCAAGGCGCGACGGCTGGCGCTGTACTATGCGCTGGGCGCCCTCCTTGCGCTGGCCGGTGCCGCGCCAGGCGCCTTCTTTTCCGCCACAACACTTATTCTGCTCTGGCCGGCGCTGGCGCTGGCCATCGTCGCCTTCGGCTATGCCGGGGCTGGTGCAAAGGTGTTCCAGAAGACCGCGGAAGGTCATGTGTCCCTGGCAAGCCGCGTCCTGCTTTGGCCCTACCGGCTGGGCGCTGAGGTGAATGCGGCGATTTGGACGCGTAAGCTCCCGCCGTTCGTAGCCGTCAGCGACGGTGTCTTTCTCGGCCGATTTCCGACGGCAAGCGAGGCCAGCGGCTTCGGCACCGTGATCGACCTCACCGCCGAACTTGAAAAGCCGGCGGGAGCAGATTGCCGCTGGATCAGCTTTCCGATGATGGATCTGTTGCCGACGCCCGTGACGATGCTTGAGCAGGCGGCCAGCGCGTTGGAGAGTGTGCGCCGCGACGGCACTGTGCTGGTCTGCTGCGCGCTCGGCTTCCAGCGCAGCGCCGGCGTTGTCGCCGAATGGCTGGTGGCGACCGGCAGAGCCGGGACGCCGGCGCTTGCCCGCGAGGCGCTGATGGCCATCGGCCGACCGGTTCATCTTGCCGAAGCCGCGGAGCCGGCGGCGTCATGACGGGCAGTGCCGACCAGGAACGCGCCGGTCGCTTCGCTCGCTTGCTGATGCAGCAGGCCGCATGGCCGGCCGCGATTGTGGTGGCCGCAAATATCCTTGCGCCTTTGGCTGCTTCGGCGCGCGGCGCCTTCGAGACCTTGCCCGCGGCCATCGCGCTGTCGGTCACAGCCGCGAGCGCGGTCGCCGTGCTGGCGCTGTCGGCGCTCCTGGTGTTCGACGCGCTGTTGTTCCGGCTGATGGCCAGCCACGATGACGAGGCTTCCGGTGGTGCCGCGGTGGATGACATACTGGCGCGCATGCGCCTGAAACCCTCCCCGTCCACGACACGCTCGCTCGATGACCGCATGGCAGGCACCCGCCGCCTGTTGTTCAAGCAGCGCACCGCGCTGGCCCTGTTTGCCGCAGCGCTACTCGCCGCGGGTTTCTGGGCGCCGCGATGAGCATGCTTTCGCTCAAGACCTTCACCTTGCTGCAGACGGCAACCTCCGTCGGCCTCTCGGCGCTGGCCTGGGTGGTGACCGGGGTGCGTCCGATCTGGAATGGCAGCCTGCCGTCCGACCGGCAGCGCATCTATTTCGCCAATCACACCAGCCATGGCGACTTCATCCTGCTGTCGGCCTGCCTGAGCGAGAAGGAGCGCGCGGTCACCCACGCGGTTGCCGCCGGAGAGTATTGGGGAAACTCGCGGCTGCGCCGCTTCATCGCCGAGGACATGCTGTCGTCGGTGCTCATCAACCGGCAATGGACGAAACCTGAAGAAAATCCGATCGAGATCATGCTGTCGGTTCTCGACCAGGGCCATTCGCTGATCCTGTTTCCCGAGGGCACCCGCAACATGACCGAGGAGCCGCTGCTGGCCTTCCGCTCCGGGCTCTACAATCTGTCGATGGCACGGCCTGAGGTCGAGCTGATCCCCTGTTGGATCGAGAACATGTCGCGCGTGCTGCCCAAGGGCCAGTTCCTGCCGGTGCCGCTGCTGTGCCGCGTCGTCTTCGGCGCGCCTGTGGCGGTGGCTCCGGGCGAAGAACGCCGCGCCTTTCTCGAGCGCGCCCACGCCACGCTTCTGGCGCTCAACCCGCGCCCCGAGCGAGACGATTGATGCGCCACGAAATCTCCATTCTGATCATCGGCCTGCTTGCGGTGCTGACCACCGCCAGCATCGTCGCCGCCATACTTTCGGCACGGGCGCCGAAGCCGCTCAGTTCAACCCTGGTCAACCTCACCCAGCGCATCAACGCCTGGTGGGTGATGGTGGTGCTGATAACGGTCGCGTTCTTCTTCGGCAGCGACGGCATGACCATCCTGTTCGCGCTGATTTCGTTTGCGGCGTTGCGCGAATTCGTGACGCTGACGCATACAAGGCGCAGCGACCATTGGGTGCTGCTCGGCATGTTCGGCATCATCATACCGTTTCAATACTGGCTGGTGTGGACGGCCTGGTACGGGCTCTTCGTCATCTTCATTCCGGTCTATTGCTTCCTGCTGATGCCGGCCATCACCGCGCTGCATGGCGACACCGAACGCTTTCTCGAGAGGATCGCCGCACAGCAATGGGCGGTGATGATCTCGGTCTATTGCGTCAGCCATGTTCCGGCGCTGCTGACCCTCAATGTGCCAGGCTTCGAAGGCCGCAACCTGTTGCTGATCGCCTTCCTGATCATCGTCGTGCAAGGCAGCGACGTGCTGCAATACATCTTCGGCAAGCTGTTCGGAAAACACCGTTTTTCGCCGAACGTCTCGCCTTCGAAAACCTGGGAGGGCCTGATCGGCGGACTGGTGTCGGCGAGCCTGCTCGGTGCGCTGCTGTCGTTCGTGACGCCCTTCTCGCCGCTGCAGGCGGCAGCCGTGGCCTTCGTCGCCTGCTCGATGGGTTTTCTGGGCGGGCTGGTCGCCTCGGCCATCAAGCGCGACCAGGGCGTCAAGGATTGGGGCCACTTGATCGAAGGTCATGGCGGCATGATGGATCGCACCGACAGCCTGGTCTTCGCTGCCCCGGTCTTCTTTCACATCGTGCGTTATTTCTGGACGGTCTGAGCCCTGTTTGGAAACTCTACGCTGGGTCGGTTGAGCGCCAGATGCTTGACGGCGTTGGTGCGGCAGTCTCTTGTCCCGCCAGGCTCGGCCGGCAAAAGAGGTGCCACATGGAAAAGATCATACTGGACTGCGACCCTGGGCATGATGACGCTATCGCCATCCTGCTGGCGGCAGGCAATCCACAGATCGATCTCCTCGGCATCACCACGGTGTCGGGCAACCACAATGTCGAAAACACCACACGCAATGCCCTTTCGGTATGCACCGCCTACGGCATCAAGGTGCCGGTGGCGAAGGGCTCTCCCGGCCCGCTCCTCATCGATCAAGTGCTAGCCATCGAAATCCACGGCGAAACCGGGCTCGATGGCCCTGTGCTGCCGCCCGCCTCGTTCGAGCTCGACAAGCGCCATGCCGTCGACTTCATCATCGATACGGTCATGGCGCATGAGCCGAAGACGATCACGCTGGTGCCGGTCGGTCCCTACACCAACATCGCACTGGCCGTCCGCAAGGACCCCCGCATCGTCGAGCGGGTAAAGCGCGTCGTCGCGATGGGGGGAAGCTATACCAGGGGCAACATCACGCCCGCGGCTGAGTTCAACGTCTATGCCGACCCGGAAGCCGCCGATGTGGTGTTCCGGGCCAACTGGGACGTAACCATGGTGGGTCTCGACCTGACGCATCAGGCGCTCGCCACCAAAGAGCTTCAGGACCGGGTGCGCACCGTCGGCGGCCCGATGGCCAAGTTCATCCTCGATATCTGGGAGTTCATCGCGACCACGCATGGCGGCCTCCTGCAGATCGAGTATCCCGCCGTCCATGACGCATGCTGCGTCGCGGCCATGATCGACCCGACCGTCTTCACCACCGAGAAGGCCGACATCCGCGTCGAGCTTGCCGGACGGTGGACCAAGGGCATGACGGTGTGCAATTTCGAGAACATGGGTGGCATGCGCCATTTTGGCGGCACGGCGAGCGAGCAGGTCGACTTCCGCCACACCGTTGCGATGAAGCTCGACCATCAAAAATTCCGCGATTTGATTGTGGATGCGCTGGAGCGGCTGACGAGGCAGAAGGCATGACACACCCCTCCTCCGGATAGTCGTCGTAGCGATATTGCTATCTTCCACGCCCTCGACAGTGAAGCCATGCGCCACCGCAGGGCGGGGTCTGGACCCCGCCCTGGATCTGACAATCTACAAGAGCTTACTTGCCGGCAAGCTGCTTGGCGTTCTCGGGCGTAATCGCGGTCGTGTCGACGGTGACGGTCGTATCCACCGATGAGGCGCAGTCGAGCAGGATCTTCTTCGACATCTCGATCGCCTCCTTGGCACCGGTCGGATAGGTGAAGGTCGCGGCCCAGTCGCCTTTCGCCACCGCCTCGATGCCGCCGGCAGGTCCCGGCAAGCCATCGGTGCCGATGATCTTGACGTCCTTGCCGGCGCCCTTGGCGGCGAGCAGCGCGCCGGCCGCCATCATGTCGTTCGAGGCATAAAGCACCTTGATGTCGGGGTGCGCCTGCAGCATGGCCGCGAAGGCGGTCTGGGCTTTGTCCGGCACCCAGTCGGCGGCCTGCTCGGCGACGACTTGGATCTTGGCATTCTCCTTGACGCCATCCTTGAAGCCGTTCAACCGTTCGACTGCGGGCGTGGAGCTTGGCAGTCCTTCGAGCACGGCTGCTTCGCCACCGTCGGGCAGCAAGGTCTTGGCGGTATACTTACCCGCCTCGAGCGCGATCTTGTAATTGTCGCCGCCGATGAAAGCGGTGTAGTCCTTGCCGGGATCGCCGACCGTCTTGCGATCGAGTTCGATGACCGGGATGCCGGCATCCATGGCGCGTTTGACCGCCGGCGTCAGCGGTGCCGCCTCGAAGGGCGAGATGAGCAGCAGATCGACCTTCTGGGTGATGAAATTGTCGACCTGCGAGGTCTGCGTGTTGACGTTGCCGGCACCGTCGGCGATCTGCAGCGTGAAGCCCGGCACTTCCTTGGCCGCCGCGGTCAGCTCGTCATTGACGTGCTGACGATAGGGTTCGGCATTGTTGGCTTGCGAAAAGCCGATGATGAACTGGCCGTCCTTGGCGCAGGCCTTGACCATCGGGTCGGCAGCCTGTGCGGCTCCCGCGATGCACAGGCCAGCGCCTGCCAGAAGCACGGCCCTGAGGGCACGCCTTTGTCTTGTGGTTTTCATACTCACTCTCCTCCTCGTCGGGCCGGGGCCAGACCTTGGTTGACTTCTACTTGCTGCCACCAACCTCCTAACGACCCAAACCCTCGCGGCGGCGAACGAGGGATTGAAGCACTGCCGCCAGCACGATGATCGCGGCGGTCGCGAGCAGCTGCATGGCGGGGGTGATGTTGTTGAGCTGAAGGATGTTGGCGAGCGCGCCGAGCATAATGGTGCCGGCGACGGTGCCGACCATCGAGCCGGCGCCGCCGAACAGGCTGGTGCCGCCGATGACCACGGCGGCAATCGCGGTAAGCTCGTAGCCCATGCCGTCATTGGCACTGCCAAAATTGAACTGGCCGGCATGCACGATCCCGGCCAGTGCTGCGGCAAAGCCGGTGATGGCGTAGACCGATATCTTGACCATCGACACCGGCACGCCGGAAATACGCGCCGCGCGCTCGTTGCCGCCGACGGCAAAGACATAGCGGCCGAAACGTGTGGTGTTGAGCACGATCGTGGCGATCGCGGCAAAGACGATGAACACGATTGTCGCCACAGGCACGGTGTTGTCGAACAGCCGTTCACCCAGCACCGCGAACACCGGTGGCGCCAGCCCCGGCCCGTCGCCATAGGAAATGTTGATGTACTGATTGCCCGACACGACCAGCGCCAGGCCGCGCGCCGCCTGCAGGCCGGCGAGCGTCACGATGAACGGCTCGAGCCGGAAGCGGCTGGAGATGGTGCCCTGGATGACGCCGAAGGCGATGCCCATGGCGAGCACCGCGAGGATGGTGGGGATGAGCCCGAAGCCGCCCGAGATCATCATCGATGCGGTGACGACGCTTGAGAGCCCGAGCACCGCGCCGACAGAAAGGTCGATGCCGGCGGTGATGATGACGAAGGTCATGCCAATTGCGATGATGCCGGTCTCAGACACGGCGCGAACGATATTGGCGATGTTGTCGGGGTTGAGGAACAGGATTTCGCCATGCCGGCGCGGCGAGAAGATGACGCCGCCGATCGCCACGACGACGAGGCCGATCAGGCTCTGGAATCGCACCACCAAGGCTAGCGGATCGCGATGCACCGGTGCTGCGGCCACCGGGCCGCTTGCCGCCGAAATCTTCTGCTCAGACATCAGGCCTCCCTGCCATTTGCCGCATCAAGGACTGTGTGTTCGTCGACGCCGCCGATGAATTCCGCCACGTTGCGCCCTTGGCGCAGCACCACGATGCGGTCGCACAGGCCGATCAGCTCCGGCATCTCGCTGGAAGCGACCAGAATGCCGAGGCCCTGTGCCGCCAGTTGCCGCAACCGCGTGTAGATCTCACCCTTGGCGCCGACATCGACGCCGCGCGTCGGTTCGTCGAGCAGCAGCAGCCGGGGATTGCCGAGGATCTCCTTGGCGAGCACCACCTTCTGCTGATTGCCGCCCGAAAGCGCCCCGACGGCGATGTCGGGATTCTTAGGCCTGATATCGAACTGGCCGAAGGACTGCTTCACCGCGTCAGCCTGCCGGCGCGCCGACATCAGCCCGAAGGGTGAGATGCGCCGGATCACCGACATGACCAGGTTGAGGCCCACCGCCATCCTCAGCATCAGGCCGCTGCCGCGCCGATCGTCGGTGACGAAGGCGATGCCGGCGTCGCGTGCGGCCTTGATGGAATCGAGCTTCACCGGGCGGCCGTCGACCGCGACATCACCCTCCCAGCGGCCGGCAAGGCCGGTGCCGTAGAGCGCACTCAAGAGCTCGGTACGCCCTGCCCCCATGATGCCGGCCAGCCCGACGATCTCACCCGCCTTGACGTCGAGTGAGATGCCTGTCGGCGGCTGCCATCCAGCACTTTCATGGGCGAGCCTGAAGCTCGCATTGCGCAGGCTGAGCAGCATCTTGCCAGCCTCCCTGGCGCGTTCGGGATAAAGCTCATCCAGTGGTCGCCCGACCAGAAGGCGCACCAGCTCCGCCTGCGGCGCGTGCGGCTCGGTGACGCCGGCGACGCGACCGTCGCGCATCACCGTAACCCGGTCGGCGATCTGCGGGACCTCTTCCAGGCGATGCGAGATATAGACAATGCCGACGCCGCTGGCGGCGAGCTTGCGCATGATGTCGAACAGCCTTTCGACCTCGCTGACCGTCAGTGCTGCCGTCGGCTCGTCCATGATGAGCACGCGCGAGGCGTAGGACAGCGCCTTGACGATCGCCACCACCTGGCGCTGGCCGATCGACAGGTTCGCCACCATGCTGGCTGGATCGATGGCAAGCTCTATGGCTTCGAGCCGCTTGCGGGCCTCGCTGCGCATCGCCGGCACATCGAGGAAGCCGCCCGGCCGCATCAGCTCGCGGCCGAGGAAGAGGTTGGCAGCCACGTCGAGCGTTGGCACCAGATCGAGCTCCTGGAAAATGGTGGCGATGCCGGCCGCCTGCGCTTCACGCGGGTTGTTGAAGCGCACTGGCTTGCCGTCGATCTGGATGGTGCCCTCGTCCGGTGCATAGACACCCGACAACAGGTTCATGAGGGTTGACTTGCCAGCGCCGTTTTCACCGAGCAGCGCATGGATCTCGCCGGGTTTGAGGTCGAAGTCGACGCCACGCAGCGCCTGGACGCCGCCAAAGCGCTTGACCGCGCCGGTGACCGACAGCAGCGGCGCACTCATGCCGGCCTCGCGCAGGATTGACGGACCTGCAGCGTGGCCTGCAGCCGCACCGCCTGCGGCTCCAAACCGGTGGATGCGATGCGGGCGCAGAGCAAGGTAGCCGCCTGTCGTCCGATCTCGGTACAGGGTTGCGCGACGAGCGTAAGGCGCGGCTCGAAGCAGTCTGCCCATTCGAAATCGTCGAAGCCGGCAAGCGAAAGGTCCGCCGGTATCGAGAGGCCTCGTTCGCGGATCGCCCGCACCGCTCCGATCGTCGTCATGTTGTTGCCGGTGACCAATGCCGTAGGCGGCGAAGGCAATGACAGGATGGCGTGGGTCGATGCAGTTGCGCTCGCCGTGTCGACGTTCTCCGGCGAGACATAGTGCGGCAGGCACTCAAGTCCATTGGCGGCCAGCGACCCGCGAAAAGCGTCGATGCGCTCGCGCGTCGTCGCCAGGTCCGGCTGGCCGGCGATGTAGCCGATGCGCTTGTGGCCGAAGGAGGCGACGTGATCGATCAGCGCGCGCATCGACGACTGGTTCTCGACGCCGATCTGGTCGAAGCGGTCGTCGGCGAAGCGGTCGATGAGCACGCAGGGCAGCTTCTTCTCCGCCAGATAGTCGATGGCCCGCTGCGGCGCGCCCGACGGCGCCAGGATGACGCCGTCGACCCGCCGCTGGTGAAATGCGCGCACCACCGAAAGCTCGCGGTCGGGATCCTCCTGCGTATCAGAGAGGAAGACCATGAGGCCAAGGCGTGCGCATTCCGCCTCCACCGCGCAGATGATGTCGGTGAAATAGGGGTTGGAAATCGCCGAGATCGCCAGGCCCACGCTGTTGGTCGAGGCCACTTTCAACGATCGCGCCAGCTCGTTGGGCTGATAGCCCATGGCGGCGATCGCATCATTGATGAGCTGCGCCTTCTGCGGCGAGACAAAGCGGGTGCGGTTGATAACATGCGAAACGGTCGAAACCGACACGCCGGCGCGACGCGCGACCTCAGCCATTGTCGGCATGATAACTCAAACGGAGTGCTGGCAAGCGCTCCTCCCTGATGATGCGTTCCAGTCCGCTCTCATTGTTTTTGGCGGATTTTCACAAACCATAGTGTTATCGAAACGTTTGCGCAATCGCTTCGATAGCCTTTTCCGACCCAATTCTCGGCGCCCTGCAAGATGGGTGTATTGCCAGATCGGCGCATTCCATGAAACTGACCGGGTATCGCTTGCCGCTGTTGAGCGACGCTCTCCCGAGGCTTGTCCACTCAAGGCAACAGTCCCGGCCCGCGCCGTGCCGGGATCCTTGCCGCGCCGATAGCTCCAGGCGGTGGCGGTTCCCGCACAAGCAGACGACCAACTCAACCAAACATCGGAAAATTTTCAGAAACGAATCGGGATTTTTCGGCCCCGAAATCGCAAGACCATGCGGCTGGCGAAAAAGTCCGCACTGTTCAAGGAGAAGAAAAATGAGCATGTCAAAGACCAAGGTCCTCATTGCCGGCGCCGGGCCAACCGGGCTGACGCTAGCGCTCTGGTTGACGCGGCTCGGCGTGCCGGTCCGCATCTTCGACAAGGCGTCCGCTCCGGGCGAAACCTCGCGTGCGCTGGCCGTCCAGGCACGTACGCTGGAGTTCCATCGCCAGATCGGCATCGTCGAAGACGTGCTCGCCGCCGGCGTGCGGATCGAACAGCTCACCGTGCACACGCCGGCCGGCATAGCAGCCACGCTGCCGCTGGCCGACTTCGGCCGCGGCATCAGCCCCTACCCGTTCGCTTTCGCGTTGCCGCAGGACATCCACGAGCGCGTGCTGATCACGCACCTGGAACGTGCCGGCATCGAGGTTGAGCGCGACACGGAGCTGGTCGCCTTCGAGGACAAGGGCGATGCTGTCGTCGCTACCTTAAATAGGGACGGCCGCACGGAAACGGTCAGTGCCGCCTACCTGGCCGGTTGCGACGGCGCTCGCAGCGCCGTGCGCCACGGGCTGAACATCGGCTTTCCCGGCGGCACCTACGAACAGTCCTTCTACGTCGCCGACGTCGACGGTCGCGGCGACGTCACACGCAATGGCATGGACACTGTCATCAGCGCCTATGGCTTCGCCATCGTCATGCCGGTCCGGCAATCGGGCTCCCTGCGCCTGATCGGCATCGTGCCGAAAGCGCATGAGGCCGACGAGTCGATCACCTTCGAGACGATCCGCGCCGATGTCGAGCGCGACACCGGCGTGGCGGTCGACAAGGTCAACTGGTTCTCGACCTACCGCGTCCACCACCGGGTCGCAGAGCGCTTCCGCGTCGGCCGCGTGTTCCTCACCGGCGATGCCGGCCACATCCACAGCCCGGCCGGGGGCCAAGGCATGAACACCGGCATGGGCGATGCGGTCAACCTCGCCTGGAAACTCGCCGCCGTAGTGCAGGGCCGGGCCGATGCGCGCCTGCTCGACAGCTACGAGCCGGAGCGCATCGCCTTTGCCCGCAAGCTGATCGACAGCACCGACCAGGCGTTTCGGGTCGCCACCAGCCGCTCGCGGCTGGTCGGGCTGTTCCGCCGCTACCTGATGCCGAGGATCCTGCGCATAGCGCTCGGGACGACGACGGGATCGCGCGCGTTTTTCGGCCTGATCTCGCAAACCCGTATTCAATACCGCGAAAGTGCGATCAGCAGCGGCAAGGCCGGTAGGATCGAGGGTGGCGACCGCCTGCCTTATGTCGCCGGCGCCAAGGACGACAATTTCGAGCCGCTGCGATCGCTGGATTGGCAGGTGCATGTCTATGGCGAACTCAATGCCGAGTTCCGGGCGATGCTTGCGCCGGCCGGCATCCCAATCCATGCCTTCGCCTGGTCGGACATGGCCAAGGCCGCTGGTCTGCAGCGCGACGGCGCCTATCTGGTGAGGCCGGACGGCCATGTCGCTCTGGCCTCGCCGGTCCAGGAGGCAGCCGCCTTCCAGCGGTACATCGCAAGCCTCGCCATCAGGCCGCGGATCGCCGAGCGTGCGCCCTATCGCATCTCGGGCACCATGCACAGCCTGGCTTGAAATGCGCGGCGCCGGCCGACCGGCCTATCAACAATGCCCGCCAGCCGGCCACCCCAAGTCGCGCATTCGCGCGTTCTGAAAAGAAAGTTTCATCAAGACCAACATCGGGAGAGAGAAAATGCCTATCGAATCCGTGAAGAAAATCAGCGTGATCGCCACGGCGGCCGCAATTGGCCTCGCCGCCGTCGAGATCATCGGCGGCACCGTGCCGGCGCTGTCGCTCGTCAGCCAGGCCGAAGCGCGTATCGGTCAGCCCTGGACGCCCCGCAGTGCCGCAGGCGTTGGGCGGCGGACCACTGCATGGCGCGTGCTGAGACACACCACGGCCTGGGTCGCCACACTGCCGACAGGCTGCGTGCGCACCAAGGTCAACGGCTTCGATGTCTGGCGTTGCGGTGGTACCTACTACCGTGCCTATCAGGGCCGCTATATCGTGGTGGTCGTCGATTGACCGCCCTCGGACGTGGTCTCGCCGAGGGCGAGCCTGACGCCTTCGGCGAGATGCTCCGCGTCGGCCTTGTTCTCAAACGGTACGCCGCGCAGCGCATAGTCGATCGGCGAAAACGGATCGCCCGCCTCGATGAGGGCGATCTGCCGCCGCGCCCGTTCCATGTCGCCTATCTGAGCATAGCAAGCCGCCAGCCTGGTGCGTATCCAGGGTGCCGGACGCGTGGCTAGCTCCAGCGCCTCCGCCGCCTGCCGGTATTCCCCCATCATGTAGAGCGCCAGAGCCCGGTCAAACTGGTACCAGTGCGGGTGCAGGGGATCGATGCGGATGCCGCGAGCCAGCCACGTCAGTGCATCGAGCGGCCGGCCGCGCATGGTGAGCAGCATGCCCATCTGCTCGATGCAGTCGGCATCGTAGGGATTGAGCTGCAGCGCGATACGCATGTGATGCTCGGCCGCTTCATGGTCGCGCATATACAGCCTAATCAATGACTGCACACGATGGCCGGTCGGCTGGTCCGGCGACAATGCCAGGCCCTTGTCGGCGAGGTCGCGCGCATTTTCCAGCACTGCGTCGCTGGCGCGCCCGAATTCTCCATCCAGCGCCCGCGTCAGGGCGAGATAAGTGTAGGCCAGTCCATAGTTCGGATCCTTGGCGATTGCCGCCTCGAACATTGCCTCCGCCCCTTTCTGGTCGGTCTGGGCTGGATCGCGCAACAGCGCAAAGCCACGCAACGCCAGTTCATATGCGGCCAGGCTGGTGACCGGCTTGCGCGATGCCTGTTGCAGCCCTGCATTGGTGACCCGCGTAACCAGCCTGCCGACGATCTGCTCGACGACCTCCTGCTCGATGGCGAACAGGCCTGTGCCCTGCGACTGGTAGCGGTCGCCCCAGAGTTGGCTCGCAGTCGCGATGTCGATCAGGTTCACGGCTGTTATGACTTGCTCGCCTTGGCGTCGCAGCGATCCTTCGACAAGATAGTCTGCGCCGATGCGGGCGCGGATTTGAGACCACTCGTCGCGTCCGAAGGAGGCGAACGAAAAACTCGAATTACGGGCGAGCACCGTGACCGTCCCAAAGCGCGCCAGGCCGTTGATGATATCCTCGGCAAAGCCGTCGACCACCGCCTCGTCGGCCGGATCACCGCTGTCGTTGCGAAAGCGTATCACGGCCACGACCGGTTGCGCCCCGATCTCCGGCGCAGTCTCGGCTTCGGCGGCGAGCATATAGCCGCGCTTGGATACAGTGCGCACCATGTCATCGCCGAGCACCTTGCGGATTTCGCGGATCGACTGGGTCAGCGAATCCTCGGTGACGTAGACACCCGGCCATACGACATCCATCAGTTCCGATTTCGGAACGACGCGGCCCATGTTGCGGGCAAGGTGCGAAAGCAGCGCGTAGGCCTTCGGGCGCAGGAACAGCGGCTCGTTGACGCCACGCAACGTTCCCCTGTCGAGGTCGAGAGTGTATCCGCCGAACCGGAAAAGCTGACCGGCAGTCGCCGTCGTCATTGGGACCCCTCCCCGGACACTGCACATCGTGCCGCGTCGATCCCACATCAACGCGGCACGGGATTTGGTGCATTATTGCCCAGTGCGCAATTTCAATCAAACTGGCCGCTTGGAGAGACAGCAAGATGATCTGGCCAACGCGGGAAGGAACTCGATGAATCCGACGGAAAAAGCGCTGTGGTTCGTCGAGAGCCATCTGCTCGAAGCGGTCTCGCTCGACGATATCGCCCAAAGCAGTGGCGTGTCGCGCTTTCATGTGACGCGGGCTTTCGGGGCCGCCACCGGCCGCTCGGTGATGGGCTACATGCGCGCACGCCGGTTGACCGAGGCGGCGCGCAAGCTGGCTGGCGGAGCGCCCGACATCCTCTCGCTCGCGCTCGACGCCGGCTACAACTCGCATGAGGCGTTTACCCGCGCCTTCCGCGACCAGTTCGGCACTACGCCGGAACTGGTGCGCGCGCGAGGCACGCTCGACAACCTCGATCTCGTGGAGCCGATCCTGATGGACCAGTCCTTTCTTGCCACCCTCGAACCGCCACGCTTCGAAACCAGCCGGCCGTTCCTGATCGCCGGCCTCGGCGAACGCTATAGCTGCGAATCGAGCGCCGCCATTCCGATGCAGTGGCAACGCTTCGGCCCCTATATCGGCAACATTCCTGGCGAGACCGGCGATGTCGCCTATGGCGTCTGCGTCAACGGCGACGATGCCGGTAATTTCGACTACATCGCCGGCGTCGAAGTGTCGGATTTTTCCGACCTGCCGAAGGAGCTCAGCCGGGTACGCGTACCGGCGCAGAAATATGCCGTCTTTGCCCATCGCGAGCACATCTCGACCATCCGCCGGACCGTCAACACGATCTGGAACAAATGGCTGCCGGCCTCCGGCCACGAGATCGCGGATGCTCCCGAATTCGAACGCTACGGCACCGAATTCGATCCGCGCAGCGGCAATGGCGGGCTGGAGATCTGGATACCGGTGAAGGCGTAGTCGTTCATCCCATCGGCAGAGCGGGCCATCGCTCGACGATCCTGCCACCGGAGAACACCGCGATCGATCCGAACTGCTGCAGCACGGCCTCGCTCTGTGTCGGGCGCAGGAACGCGTAGTCGCCGGGCTTTGCGGTCGCATCAGCCGGCAGGCCCATGAATTGCTGGTTCGAGGAGAGGCCGAGCAGGCCGTTCGTCTTCATCCCTTGGGGAAAGACCGGCTCGACCATCCACTTGCCGCCATAGAGATAGCAGCCCTTGCGCGGAAACCGGCCCAGCGCCCGCAGCAGGCGGGTGACCGCCGGCGCACCGGGCAGCTCCGGCTCGACCACTTTCAGGATCGGTGTCGCGATAAAGGCCGCCGGCTGGAAGCCTTCGAGGCCGGGCGTATCGAAATCGCTGGGCAGCACAAAGGCCGAACCCATCGACACCTCGTTGGCAGTGCTGCGATGATGAAGCAGCGCGGTCTTGCTGCCGCCGATGTTGAGGATACCGCGCTGGTCGGCGCCGAGGCAGGCAACGAAGGCGGCGGCCTTTTCCGAAGCTTGTCCCAATGCCTTGGCTGCCCCCCCAAAGAGGTAGGGGATATGCGGCGCATGCGCTTCGTAGGCCATGACGCCTTCACAACGCAGCCGTTTGTGGGCCGGCAAGATACTCAATGCCTTCGACAAGGCCTCCGGGCCGGCAAAGCCGCCGCGATGCAGCCCGACATCGATCTCGAAGGCGATGCGAAGCTCGGCACCGAGTCCGTCCGCGAGCGCGCCGTACTCGGCCAGCCTCTCCTGGGTATCGATCAGCCAGCAGACGCGCGACCAGTCGGCGTCCCCTTTCACCAGTGCCGCCCTTGCCGCGTGGACCGGCATCGGCTTGCCATAAAGCAGATCGGCGTCTGGAAATGCCTTCAACACCGCTCCGCTGATCGGCGGATGGAAAGTCATGAAGCGATCGGTGCCTAGAGCCTTGCCAATGTGCGACAGCAGCGGCAGGCACGCCAGCGACTTGTCGACCAGCCGCACGGCAAGGCCGGGGTCAAGCCGGTCTTTCACCAGGGCAATGTTGCGGTCCAGCCGATCGCGATCGAGCAGCAGGCAAGGCTGGATGACGCCGGCTTGCTCCAGCGCGTCCGAAAGACTGGCGAAATAGGCGTTCATCGTTCGATGCCGAACAGGCCGGCCATGTAGGGCGAGATGAACCGGTTTTGCGGGTCGATGTCGCGGCGCACCGCCATCGCGTCGTCCCAGCGCGGATAGAGCTTTTTCAGGTCCGCAGCCTTCAGGCTGTGCATCTTGCCCCAATGCGGCCTGCCGCCATACTTGCGGAAGATCGGCTCCGCCGCCCGCATGAACGGCAGCGGATCGCTTGCCGCGTCATGGTGGATGGCGATCGAGCAGGTCAGCCTGTTGTGGAATGGCGAAAGCCAGAACTGGTCTGGTGCGACGGAGCGCACCTCCATCGGGAAATAGACTTCGGGAAAGCGCTTCTCCGTCAGGTCGATGATTTCGGCCAGCGCCTTCGGCCCCTCCTCGAACGGCAGATGATATTCCATCTCGTTGAACTTGGTCTGCCGGTCGCTGGCATAGACGTTGAGCCAGTCCTGCACATAATCCTCGGCGGGCACTTTTGCGACGGCGCCGCGGATCAGCCGGCGGCGGAGCGACGGCAACCAGGCGAGCCCAGTGCGCAGCCGGCGCAGCGTCCTCAACCCACCCTCGTCATCCTCGGTCGGGCGCACGGTGGTCGCCCCGGTGCTGAAATCGCTGGCGATGAACTGCGCATAGCCGGAAAAAGGGATGTAGTAGAATTCGGCCGAACGGTGCGCGGCCATCATCGTTTCGAAATCGCGCAGCATGTCGGCGATCGGCAGCACCCATTTGCGACGGCGCAGCCGGTAGGTCGCGATGTTGTTCAGCGTCACCTCGGTCATCACGCCGAACGCACCAAGCGCGACGCCGATAGCATTGATCGTCTCCTGATCCCCTGCCCGCTTGAAATCGCGCAATTTTCCCAGCCCGTCGACGATCTGCACCGTTTCAAGCTGGGTGTGGTAGGCGCCAAGAGTCGGTCCCGAGCCATGGGTGGCTGTGCCGAGCGCGCCACCAACGGCCTGGCGATCGATGTCGCCCATATTGGGCAGGCCCTGGCCGATGCCTTGCAGGATATGCATGAGCGGGCCGAGCCGGGTCCCTGCCCGCACGCGCGCCTGATGTTTTTCGACGTCGTGCGCGACCAGCCCTTCCAGTCTCTCCAAGGACAGGATCGCGCCCTCGGATTTCACCAGCGGCGTGAAGGAATGGCCGGCACCGACGACGCGGACCGGACCGGGTGCGGTGCGAACGAGATCACCGAGTTCACCGGCGTCAGTGGGGCTGGCAATCAGCTGTGGTTCGGCAGTGACAAAGCCCGACCAGTTGCTCCAGGTGTTCGCCATGTTGCCTCCTCAGGCGACGGCGCGGCGACGCCGCGACACGAGGATGAACAGGCCGAGCAGCGCCGCGCTGGCAATAGCGCTGGTAGCGGCGAATTCCGGCACCGGCCGAAAATCCTTGCCGTCGATGAGCAGCGACGCTGCGACCGGCCCGATCGCCAGGCCAAAGAGCTGCGCCGCCGGCACCAGCAGCACGGCGGTGCGCGTCTCATCGGCGGTGATCGCCAGCCGGATCTGGTAGGGCACGATGAACAAGAGGATGAAGCCCATGACCAAGGCGGCAACCCAGAATGTGATGAGGTCAGGTCCGCTTGCGAGGACCAGGGAGCTGACAAACGCAACGGCGCCGATCGCCGCGATGGCAAGGCGGTAATCGATACGCGCCTCGAACACGGTCGCTGTCATCGCACCCAGGACCTGAACTGCGAGGCTGGCCGAGACGATCAAGCCGACGGTGCGGCCATCGATGCCGTATTGTGCCCCAAGCGGCTCCAGAAAGGCCCACACCGCGCCAAAGAACATGAAGTAGCAGAAGACCGACAGCAGCGCGGTCATCGAAGGGGCCGTCAGCACATTGGCCAGGCTCTCTTCCTTGGGCAGATCGGCATAGTCACTGGGAACGGTGAAGGCGATGGCCAGCGACACGACGCAAACGATGGCGAGAACGATGAAGCCGCCCGCCGACCCGGCAGACGGGATGACATAGAGCGCCAGCAGCAGGGCAAGCGCGCATTGCGCCAGCGTCTGCATGGTGACGAAATAACCTCCGATGCGCTCGGCCCGCCGCGAGCGGGCAATGAGTTCGGTGGCGACCGCCACCAGGCCGCCCTCGGCCAGCCCGGCCAGGGCGCGGGCCGCGATCAGCATGTTGGCGCCGGCGGCATAGGCCGTCCAAACATTCGCCAGCCCCAACAGGAGCAGAAGGGCCGCACTTTTCCAGCGCATGTTATGGGCCGAAAGCAGCATCGCCACGATTGCCGAGCCGATGGCAATGGCGATCATCTCCGCGGTGGCGACCAGCGCCAGCTCATCGCCGCTGACATGGCCCTCGGTGAAAAGGGCGCCGAGCAGCACCGGCTGCAGTCCGAGGATGAGCAGGCCGACCGAACCGATCCACAGGGCCGAGGCAAGCTGCCTGCCGGTCGGATTGCCGACCAGCCAGTCGCCGCTTCCGGTGTGCCCGGTATCTGTCGAAGTCAAAGGCGCCTCCCAACGTCCTTGCCGTGCGGCAAAAAAACTGACAACCTGTCAGCATTTCAGAAACTGATACTTGATCATATTTTTTGTCAATCAGAATTTGGAAACTCGTGCGAAAGACCGGTGCACATGATGGAAGCGACGCGAACGGCCACCGAACCCAGGCGCAAACCCAAGCAGGAGCGCAGCCGCGAGCGCATCGACGCGATTCTGTCGACAACCATGCGGCTGATCGGCGAAAAGGGCATCGACGCCGTCACCATGAAGGAGGTCGGCATGCTGGCGGGCGGACCGATCGCCACCGTCTATCATTACTTCCCCAACAAGTCGGCGATCCTGGCAATGCTCTACGAGCGGTTTTCCGAGGTAAGCCGCACTCGGCTGACAGCGATCATCAGCGACATCCGCGAGGCCAAGGACGTGATCGTGGCCGCCGACCGGCTGCTTGACGACTATCACAGCCGTGTCGCGGGCGATCCGGCCATCCAGGATCTGCAGAACGCCATCCAGGCCGACAAGGCGCTCAAGAATCTCGACATCGCCGAAACCCGGCATCAAGCCAAGATGTTCTGCGACCACGTCATCGGCCTGCTCGAACCCGAGAAGCGGGAGCAATTCGAACGCATCGTGTTGCTGATATTCCAGCTAGCCGGTGGTGTGGTGCGCCTGGCGCTTGCCGAGGGAAAAGCGGAAAGTCGCCAGACCATCGAGGATTACCGGTCGATCATCCACACCCAATTGCGGCTCTTTCTCTAGCCACCGCCCCAGACGAAATTTCGTGCGTTTCGGAATTGCGCCGCGCCTTGACTCTGGCAGGCCGGCGGCCTATCTCAGCGCCACGTTGGCACTCGCCATTGGTGAGTGCTAACCGCATGTCCGGCACCGCCGGATGGAGGAACTGTTCTCACCGTTCTCATCGAGGAAGAAAAAATGGCAAAGTCGAAGTTCCGCCCGCTTCATGACCGCGTGGTCGTTCGCCGGGTCGAATCCGAATCCAAGACCGCCGGCGGGATCATCATCCCCGATACGGCAAAGGAAAAGCCGCAGGAAGGCGAGATCATCGCTGTCGGCTCCGGCGCTCGTGACGAAGCCGGCAAGCTCGTCCCGCTGGACGTCAAGGCCGGCGACCGCATCCTGTTCGGCAAGTGGTCGGGCACCGAAGTCAAGCTCAATGGCGAAGACCTTCTGATCATGAAGGAATCCGACATCATGGGCATCATCGGCTGATATCAGCACTTTCCGTCAACTGAATTCCCGGGCTCAATCCAAGCCCTTGCCAGGAGTTAAAAATGGCTGCCAAAGACGTAAAATTCTCCCGTGATGCCCGCGAGCGCATGCTGCGCGGCGTCAACATCCTCGCCGACGCGGTGAAGGTCACGCTCGGCCCCAAGGGCCGCAACGTCGTCATCGACAAGTCGTTCGGCGCCCCGCGCATCACCAAGGACGGCGTCACCGTCGCCAAGGAAATCGAGCTTGAGGACAAGTTCGAGAACATGGGCGCGCAGATGGTCCGCGAAGTTGCTTCGAAGACCAACGACATCGCCGGCGACGGCACCACGACCGCGACCGTTCTGGCGCAGTCGATCGTCCAGGAAGGCCACAAGTCGGTTGCCGCCGGCATGAACCCGATGGACCTGAAGCGCGGCATCGATCTGGCCGTGACCGAAGTCGTCGCGGCGCTTGGCAAGGCTGCCAAGAAGATCAAGACCTCCGAGGAAGTTGCCCAGGTCGGCACGATATCGGCCAATGGCGACGAGTCGGTCGGCAAGATGATCGCGGAAGCGATGCAGAAGGTCGGCAACGAGGGCGTCATCACGGTCGAGGAAGCCAAGACCGCCGAGACCGAACTCGAAGTCGTCGAAGGCATGCAGTTCGACCGCGGCTACCTCAGCCCCTACTTCGTCACCAACGCCGACAAGATGGTTGCCGAGCTCGAGGACGTCTACATCCTCCTGCACGAGAAGAAGCTTTCCAACCTTCAGGCCATGCTGCCGGTTCTCGAAGCCGTCGTGCAGACCTCGAAGCCGCTGCTCATCATCTCGGAAGACGTCGAAGGCGAGGCTCTGGCCACGCTGGTCGTCAACAAGCTGCGTGGCGGCCTGAAGATCGCCGCCGTCAAGGCGCCGGGCTTCGGTGATCGCCGCAAGGCCATGCTGGAAGACATCGCCATCCTCACCGGTGGCCAGGTCATCTCGGAAGACCTCGGCATCAAGCTCGAGAACGTCGGCCTCAACATGCTCGGCCGCGCCAAGAAGGTGTCGATCTCCAAGGAGAACACCACCATCGTCGACGGCGCCGGCAAGAAGGCCGAGATCCAGGGCCGCGTCGCCCAGATCAAGCAGCAGATCGAAGAGACCACCTCGGACTACGACAAGGAGAAGCTGCAGGAACGTCTCGCCAAGTTGGCGGGCGGCGTTGCGGTGATCCGCGTCGGCGGTGCGACGGAAGTCGAAGTCAAGGAAAAGAAGGACCGCGTCGATGACGCCCTCAACGCGACCCGCGCGGCCGTCGAAGAAGGCATCGTTGCAGGCGGCGGCGTCGCCCTGCTGCGCGCTTCGGCCAACATCAAGGCCACCGGCGCCAATGCCGACCAGGCTGCTGGCATCAACATCGTTCGTCGTGCACTGCAGGCTCCGGCCCGCCAGATCGCGGCCAACGCCGGTGCGGAAGCATCGATCGTTGCCGGCAAGATCCTCGAGAACAAGGGCGCGACCTTCGGCTACAACGCCCAGACCGGCGAGTATGGCGACATGATCGCCATGGGTATCGTCGATCCGGTCAAGGTCGTGCGCACGGCTCTCCAGGACGCGGCCTCGGTCGCTGGCCTGCTCGTCACCACCGAAGCCATGATCGCGGAGGCTCCGAAGAAGGAGTCGGCTGGCGGCGGCATGCCTGGCGGCATGGGCGGCGGCGGCATGGGCGGCATGGGCGGAATGGACTTCTAATCCAGCCCTATCAGCCTTCAAATACGGAAAGGGCGCCGAAAGGCGCCCTTTTTGTTCGCGTGCACCTTGATCGCAGCGCCTCGACTGGCCTCAGACCGCGGCATCCGCGCGTCGCCGTGCCTCTCCAGCCAGCACCGCGCCTTCAATCAGTGCCGCGACTTCGTCGGCGACCGCCTGCAATGGGGCGCGGTCGCGGGTGGCGCGCGCGATCACCATCAGCCCTTCCAGCGACGATTCGACCAGCAGCGCCAAGGCTTGCGCGCGGCGCCCGGGCACCCCTGCCCTGACGAAGGCCTCTCGCAGCAAGCCGATCCATTGCTCGAAGGCCGACCGGCACAGTTCGGCCAGCTCCGGCACATCGGTCGGCGAATCCAGCACCACGGGTGCGATCGGGCAGCCGAGCGTGAATTGATTCTCCTCGAGCATGTGTCCGACCTCTTGGTAGATATGGTGGACGGCCACTGCCGGATCCCGCTCAGCGGCGAGCGCCTCGCCCAGCCTTTGCGTCACCTTGTCGACGCTATCACGCGTCACCTCGATGACCAGCTGGTCCTTGCCGCCGGGAAAATGGAAGTAGAGCGAGCCGCGCGGCGCACCGCTGGCGCTCAATATGTCGTTGAGCGAGGTGCCGTGATAGCCGCGCTGCCTGAGCAGCAGCGCCGTCGTCTCGAGTATGCGGGTGCGGGTGTCGTTGGCCATGTCAACCTCTGTCAGCACGCATCATTATAGGTCTTGCATCGAATATGACAATCGGTCTACATAATATGTAGATCAGTCTACATATTATGTAGAGGCCGACATGCTCACCTATCGTCTTGAAGGGTCCGGCGGGACCGAATGCCTGGTGATGCGCGACGAGGTCCGGCCGGAGCCGAAACCGCATGAGATCGTGGTGCGCGTTCGCGCCACCTCGCTCAACCGGCGCGATACGATGATCCTCAATGGCACCTATCCGCTGACGCCGCGCCAGGGCATCGTTCCCCTCAGCGACGGGGCTGGCGAGATCGTCGCCATCGGCGATGCCGTCACCCGCTTTGCCGTTGGCGATCGTGTGACCGGTAGCTATTTCGCCCGCTGGGTCGACGGCCGTATCAACGCCGGGCTCATCGATCAGCTCGGCTGCACGCTGGATGGCATGCTGGCCGAATATGCCGTTCTCGACGAGCAATGGGCGGTGCGCCTGCCCGATCATCTTGACTGGCATGAAGCAGCAACGCTGACCTGCGCCGGGCTGACCGCCTGGAATGCGGTGACGGGCGCCGGAATTCCGAAGCCTGGCCAGTGGGTTCTGGCCATCGGCTCGGGTGGCGTCTCGCTGTTTGCGCTGCAGTTCGCCAAGCTGCTCGGCTGCCGCGTCGTCGCCGTCACCTCACGCGGCGGGAAGGCCGACAGGCTGCGCGCGCTCGGCGCCGACCTTGTGATCTCGACATCGGAGACGCCCGAATGGGGTGCGGCTGTCCGCGACCAAACCGGCGGCATCGACCTCGTGGTCGAAACCGGTGGCCCGGCGACCTTCGCGCAATCGCTGATCGCCAGCACGCTCTACGGGCACATCGTGCTGCTGACGCTCCAGGACCAGCAAGGCAGGTCAATCGAGATGCCGGCAGCGCTCTACCAGCGCAGCCTCGCCACCATCAGTCGGCTTTTCGTTGGCAGCCGGACCAATCTCGAAGCCATGCTGCGCGCTGTCTCACAGCATCGACTGCGGCCCGTCATCGACAAGGTCTTTGCCTTCACCGAAGCCGGTGATGCGTACCGCTATTTCCAGAAGGGCGACGTCTTCGGGAAAGTGGTCGTCGACGGCGCCTGACCCAGCCATTTCTCACAACCAAAGGAGCGCAGACAATGACAATTCGTGAAGCTTCGGCCGAATGGCAAGGCACGCTGAAGGAAGGTTCAGGCCGGCTACGGCTCGGCAGCGGTGTGTTCGAAGGCGCCTATTCCTTCCCGTCGCGTTTCGAAAACGGTCGGGGCACGAACCCGGAGGAACTGATTGCGGCGGCGCATGCCGGCTGCTTCTCGATGGCTTTGAGCGCTATACTGGGCGGCGCCAAGCACATCCCGACAAGCATTAGCACCATCGCCAAGGTGCATCTCGGCGCAACCGCTGCCGGGCCGACGATCACCCGCATCGAAATCGAGACCCAAGCCGAGATCCCGGGCATTGACCCGAACGAATTCCAGAACCTGGCGGAAACGGCGAAAGCCGCATGCCTTGTGTCGCGCGCCCTGGCCGGCGTGGCAACCATCACGCTCAAAGCCGAGCTCGTCGCGACCGCCACCACGCAACAATGAAATCAGGAGGATGAGATGAAACAGGACAGCAGCGTGACCCTTCATCCGGACGAACACTCCCGGCAGACAGCTGAAATCATGCAGCGCTTCAACGACGTGTTCCAGCTGCATGATCCGTCGGCACTCCCCCGCCTGGTCGCCGAGCACTGCGTGATCGAAAACACCGTGCCGGCACCGGACGGCGCCCGTCATGTCGGTCGGGAGGCATGCGTCCAGCTGTGGTCGGCGATCGCCACCCAGCCCGGCACGCGATTCGACCTTGAGGAGACATTCGTTGCGGGCGAACGAGCGACGATCCGTTGGCGCTATTGGCTCGCCGACGGCAACTCCATCCGCGGCGTCAATCTGATGCGCGTCGAGGACGGGCTGATCGTCGAAGCGATGGGGTACGTCAAGGGATAGCCGCCCCTGGCCGCGCGTCGCTAGCGGTCTGCCAACGCCAGTTTTGCGCCGAGCATGACAAACGCGCCAGCGAAGGTCCGGCGCATCCAGGTCAACACCATCGGCCGCGATACGACATGGCTGCGGATCGAGGCGGCGAAGACGCCGTAGCCGACGAAAACCACAAAGGTCAAAAGCATGAAGACGGAGCTGAGCTCCAGCATCTTCGACAGTGCATTGGGTTCGGTGGTGCTGACAAATTGCGGCAGGAAGGCGAAGAAGAAGATCGACAGTTTCGGATTGAGCACGTTGACGAGGATGCCGGTGGCAATCACCTTGCCGGCCGAGCGCGGCGTCACATCCTGCTCGACGCTCAGACCACCTTTCTCCTTCAGCGTGTTCCAGGCCATGTAGAGCAGATAGGCGACGCCGAGATATTTCAGCGTCTCGAAGGCAACCGCGCTGGTGTGTAGCAGCGCCGCAAGGCCGGTGATGGCGGCGGCCATGTGCGGAATGATGCCGAGTGTACAGCCGAAGGCGGCGATGATGCTGGCGCGCGCGCCGCGCGAAAGACCGGCGCTCAAAGTGTAGAGAACGCCGGTGCCGGGCGAAGCTACGACGATCAGCGAAGTCAACAGAAATTCGATGCTCACGATGGTTTCCTCCGGCGCCCTGCCTGCGAGGAAGGTATCGAGCTGTGGCGCGGCGCACAAGCGGCGGCGATTAGCGTAATCTCCCCTCGTGGGGGAGATGTCCGGCAGGACAGAGGGGGACGCGAAGGATCGCCATCCTCTCACTCCTTTTTGCCGTTCGAAAGCTGTTCAATAGTTTGGTTTGGAACCGGATTGATCCGTTGGCGGGACAGCGCCCCCCTCTGCCCTGCCGGGCATCTCCCCCACGAGGGGGGAGATCGGCAGTTCAACCGGCAATCCGTGCGCCCGGCGCGCCATCAGGCAATCGTCGTCGCCGGGCATGCAGGCGCGGCAGACATCCGGGCGGACTTCATAGATGCCGCAAGCGGTCGACTTGCCGATCTCGCCGGAGAGGGCCGAGCAGCGCACGCCCTCGCAACGCATGCCAGACAAGTTGGCCGCCACATATTTTTCCGGAATGCGGTCGAGCTGTGCGTCGTCCTCGGTGGAAAAGCGCGGCCACTCCGCCGAATAGGAACAGCAGGCGCCGCAGCTCTGGCAGTCGAAGACAGGATCGATGCGTTGCGACGACGAAAGGCTTGCAGCGCCTGCCGAGGCGAATAGCTCCGGCGCGGCAGGGTTGTGATCGGCGTCTTGCGGCAAGACGTTATTTCTTCTTGCCTGTCTTGCCCTTTGGCGCATCCACCGGCGACTTGAACAGATCGGTCGCGGCTTCGTTGGCTTTCGGCGCGGCAACCGGCTTGGCCGGTTTTGCAGCAGCAGGCGTTGCAGGCTGGTCCTTAGCGGAGAATTTTATGGCCATGTCAGTCCTCGTCGGCGAAGCGCGATGATGGTGCGCGCGGATTGCGCAAGCGGCCGATCAGCGCCGAAACCGCCGTGATGTTCATTTCCTCGGGCGACCAATTCTTCACCGCCTCGATGTGGTGGGACGCCAGTTCGCGATGCGTGCTGCCGCTGTAGGCGGCATCCTGATAAGTCACCCGCTCATGCGTCTTGGTGTCTTCGCGGACATATTCGATCAGGTAGTTCGGGCACTCAGCCCGGCCACGCACGCCGACGCGCACCTGCGCGTCGCCATGGGCACGCTTGCAGCGTTCGAGTTTTTCCAGCACGCGCCGGACATATTCAACCGGCTTGTCGAGGCCTTCGACCATGTCGGCAATGGTCGCGTCGGTCGCGATCGGCGTTGGCGGGACGCGCTTGGTGGCCATCAGCGTTTTCCGACTCGTTTCGGCAAGGCCGCAAGCGCCGCAGCCGCGGCCATCTCATCAGCCTCTTTCTCCAGGCGCTGTTCGCGCAGCCGCGCGGTCTTAGCTTCCCGGGCCTCGCTGACGGCATCGCGCTCGGAAATGATGCGGTTGAGCGACATCGACTGGGTCTGCGTCTTGCTGAACAGGGACGCGGCCTGATCAGGGGATGTCTTCGAATTGGCGGTCAAAATCTTTCTCCTGTCAGGAGCTGGTGCAGACATGGCGAGACCGGGTCTTCGGTCAGGACCACGCGCAAAGCAATGCGGCAGCGGATTCAAATTTCTGGAGCGTCCCTTAGCACGTTCAGGCCGACGCGCAGTGCACTTTCGGCGGCAAGACGCGCAAAATGAAAAAGGCCAGGCACCGCCTGACCTTCCATGAGAGCTCCGCGCATCCAGCGACATCCAGAAGGATGCACAGGGATGGATGCAAGGCAACGCCCTTCTCATGCGCATGACATGCCGTGGAGACTCAGGCCTCCGCGGCCATGCGCCCGAATTCGCCATTCACCGGTGCCAGTACATCCGTGGTCACCGGGAAGGCCGAATCCTGTTTTCAGGCCGCCTTCAACTGGTCGGCGGACATTTTGCCAGACTTGTTGTCGCGGACCATCTCGTAGCCGAGCTTCTGGCCCTCGACGATGTCGCGCATGCCGGCGCGCTCTACGGCCGAAATGTGGACAAAAACGTCGGCCGAGCCGTCGTCAGGCTGAATAAAACCAAAACCCTTGGTGGCGTTGAACCATTTAACTGTGCCGGTGCTCATGACGAACCCTTTCCATGGCAAATATTCGTTAATCGCCGTGCGAATGCACAACGATTTTTGTCTCGATTTTTGATGGGGAAGTTCGTCAAAAGCGCGCATGCGTGCGCGGATAACAAAAGTCGGTCAAACAAATATCGACGAAACTCTTGTAGGCTTCTTTTTGCGTCGTGTCAATTTCTGTTTAGCCGCCACCGGTAGCGGACGCGAAGTTGTCTGGCGAGAAGGAAGCGAAACGCGGCAGCTCCAAAAAAACGCAAAATGCCGGGAACCGGATCGGCGCCCGTGCATTTTGCCTGTGTCGTCAGCAGTTCTTGAGAGCAATCGAAGGAAAGGCTGATGGTAAAAGACGCCTCCCGCGCGATAAAAGGCGCGAGGGGCGTTTTGTTTTGGCCCCCGAACCTCACATCACGGCGGTCATCATTGGCAGGATCTCGTACCGAAAGCCCAACCCGGAACGAACCGTCGGGTCCGCCTCGGTCAGCGCCCCGACGGCGGCCTCATCGTCGGCACACACGATACCGAGCCCCCATGGACCGGCAGGATCGGCGACCGGCCCAAACAGGATGACACCCCCCTCACCCAATTTGCCGCGCAGTTAGTCCGAGTGCTGCTTCATCAGTGTTTTTTCTGCATCGGTCAGGGTGAAGGCAAAGTCGGGCCGAGGCGGGATCAGCCGGCAGTGGAACACGCCTTGTGGCTTGCTGCCGGCTTCATTGGTGAGGAAAGCGGCCAGCCAACCGAGCACGCGCTCCCAGCCGGAGCCGTGATCGCGGCACGCGCCTTGGCGGACTCCAAACCCTTCATGGCGTAAGGTCAGCCGGGTTGGGAGACAATCGTGGAAGGGGTGGCCGACTTCCTCGACCAGCACTGGCCGGACAGACAGGCGCCCTCCGCCGCATCGCCTGAAACCATATTTGCGGTTGCGCGGCTCGAAGCCGCACGCCAGGTCAGTCCTGTTCGTGCGGACCGGGCTCGGGCCAGGTTTCCTTGGCCGCTTCCGCGTACCAGTGACGCATTGCCGGCATTGAAAGCACCGCATCGACATAGGCTCTAGTGTCGGGTGCCAGGGTGCCACCATAGGTGTCGAAGCGGGTGACGATCGGCGCATACATGGCGTCGGCCGCGGTGAAATGGCCAAACAGGAACGGGCCACCCCTGCCGTGTTTTTCCCGGCACTCACGCCACAGTGTCTCGATGCGCTCCCGCTGCGCCTCGCCCTCGGCGTCGAGCGGCTTGTGGCCTTTCGGTCGACGCAAATTCATCGGCCAGCCATAGCGGACCTCGCGAAAACCGGAATGCATCTCGGTCGCAACGGAGCGCGCCAACGCACGGGCGCCGATATCGGCCGGCCAGAGAATCTTCTCGGGAAACAGATCGGCAAGATATTCAAGGATGGCAAGGGTTTCCCAGATGATCCTGCCATTGTGATTCAGGACCGGCACCAGCCCTGTCGGCGAGACCTTGCTGAGATTGGCAGCGGTCTCAGGCGTGCGCAGCCGCACAAACCCTTCCTCGAACGGAATCTCCAGATGCTTCATCGCCACCCATGGCCGAAGCGACCATGAGGAGAAGCACTTGTTGCCGATATAGAGTGTGAATTCAGCCATTTTTCTCCCCGCGCGCACGATTATCCTGAAGTCCTTTAGCCTGCCAGCCTTGCCGCCGAAAGCGGTTGCGCAACTTTGATCCGCGGCTGGGGAGGCTTGGAACCTAACCGACGCCGGCTCGTTAGCCTCCGCGGACGAATTCCTCGAATTCAAACTCCCAGGAGATGCGGAAAATGGTGAACAAGGATCAGGTCGCGGGCGTGGCCAAGCAGGTCAAGGGCTCGATCAAGGAAGCTGCCGGCAAGGCGACCGGCAACAGGCAGACCCAGGCCGAAGGCACGGCCGACAAGATCGCCGGCAAAGTGCAGAAGACCTATGGCGACGTGAAGGACAAGGTCAAGAAGGCGCTCTGATCCCCATCGGGTGTCGCTTTTGCCTGAAAAAGGTGGCCGCCGGGTCCGCCTTTTTCATGTGCTCCAGTCCTTGCTGAAGGCATTGGTGAAGGCGACCTCGCCATGATCACCGGTCGCCTCGCCCAGCACCACGTCCATGGCGTCGCTGGTCACCCTGGCCAGCGCGAAGCCACCCATATAGGCCGCCTTCGGCTTGATGAGGTCGAGCCCGTCACGGCGGTAGATCAGCGGCGTGTCGTGCTTGTGGCCGTGGAAAATGGCGACGACATTGTAGCCCTTAAGCGCCGCCAGTAGGGCCTGCCGGTCGGCCTCGCTCCACCAGTGCGGCGCGCCGGAACCGTCATCGTCATAGGTCTTTTTGGCGGCATCCCACCGTTCTATCGAGAAGGTGTCCCAGCCATAGTGCTGGAACAGGATGACCGGGCGGCCATCCGCCGCGTAGGTCGCCAGATCCTGCTTCAGCCATGGCAGGCTGCTGTCGGCGCCGTGCCCGGTGTCGCCGGCGAAACGATGCGTCTGCACAAGATGCAGGCCGCCCCAGTCCCAGGAATAACAATCGGTGTCGACGTCGTAGTCGGTGGCCGGCACCGGCGGCTTGAAGAACACGCCGGCGCGGTGATTGACCTCGACATAGTCGCGCATTTCGCGCCGGTACCAGTCGACATGGTGCGGCGGTCCGTTCTGGTCGAGATCGTGGTTGCCGAGCCCGACATAGACAGGCACATGCACGCGATCGGAACCGACGCCTTGCTGGTAGCGCTGGCTGAATTGGAGCAGTTGGGTGCCCTCGCTCGGCTGGGTGATCTGGCCGCCGCCATCGTCGGTGATGTCACCACCGACGACGAGGCCAAGCGGCGTGGCGATACGGCTGCCGGCCGAGCGCAGACCGGTGGCGACGCCGTTGATCTCGGCCGGCCAGTCCTTGTCGCCGAGTGCGTTCAGCGCCGCGACGTTGCGCAGCAGCGCGGCGTCGGTCTTGCCTTCCTTCTGGCAGTTGGGGCTCAAGCCGCTCACCATGCGACAGGCATGGACATCGGCGATGAACAGGAAGGTGGCGTCGATCGGCTGAATACGCTGCCCGGTCTGGCTGCGTGCCGGGCACGACAACGCGCCGGCCGCGGCAAATCCCGCGGCCTGGGCCAGAAAGCTGCGTCGAGAAAACAAACCAGGCGAGCGGCGATTCATCGTGAGGTGAATTTCAGCATGGAGAGCGGCCGGCCGTCCAGTTCAACGCGAGACATCGCGACAGCAGCGTGACAGAACAGCTCGATCACGTTTCGGGATCATTTCCAGGCCTCACCCTGCGCCGGCAGGCAGTCGCGCAGCACACCCGCATCCTGCGCCGTCTTGGCCATGGACATGGCGCCGGAATAGGTCGCTACGGCAAGTGCTGCAAAGCGCTGCGGGTCGGTGCCTTGCTCCCTGCCCTCCCGCTGGTCGGCCCTGACCTTGTCGGCGATCGCCTGGCGCCATGCCGAAAAGATGCGGGCAAGTGCCGCCCGGAAATCGGGATCGGCGAGCGACAGTTCATGCGCCAGATTGTTGAGTGGGCAGCCGCGCACGAAACCCTGTTGTTCCAGTTCGGCGGCCACAGCCTCGAACACCGCGCGCACGCCGTCGCGTGCCGAGGCCGCCGCCTGCACCGGCGCGATCCATGTCGCCTCGACCGCTGCCGCCACACGCTCGTCGATCACCGCCAGCGCCAGCGCCTTCTTGGTCGGGAAATGGTGATGCAGCGCGCCACCGCTGACACCTGCGGCCGCCATCAGGTCGCCAAGGCTGGAGGCATGATAGCCGCGCGCCTGAAACGCCGCCTCCGCGACATCGAGCACTTTGTTGCGCATGCCTTCGGGGTCATTGACGCGTTTTCGCGACCGAAGCCTTGCCATGGCGAATCTCCCCTTCTCCCCCTGTGGGAGAAGGTGCCTGAACGAAGTGAAGGCGGATGAGGGGTGCTCCAGCTTGGCACAGACGGCGCTCCGTCCAGCACCCCTCATCCGTCTTGGCGCTGCGCGCCAGTCCACCTTCTCCCACAAGGGGAGAAGGCAGAAGACGATAGCATGTTGACAAAACAGGACAACCGGTCTGTTTATAAACAGGACAACCGCCCTGTTTTTGGAGACTGACGGATGAACCTGCCCCTGAATGCCACGCCGCAACCTGCGGTGCTCGCCTCGCCTGTGGTCGAGCTGCGGCAATACACGCTGAAGCCCGGCAAGCGCGACACGCTCATCGACATCTTCGACGGCAGACTGATCGAGGGCCAGGAGGACGTCGGGATGACCATCATCGGCCAGTTCCGGGATCTCGATCGTCCGGACATGTTCGTCTGGATGCGCGGCTTCGACGGCATGGACGCGCGCAGGGATGCACTGACCGCCTTTTATGGCGGGCCGGTCTGGGCGGCGCACAGCAATCCAGCCAATGCGACAATGATCGATTCCGACGATGTGTTGCTGCTCAAGCCGGCATGGCCAGGCGCCGGTTTCGACCTCTCGGGCACACTGCGGGCAGGCTTCACCGCTGACAAGAAATCGAGCCGGAACAAACCCCTGTCGGCCATTGTTGTGACCCAGATTCATCATTTGCGGCCAGGCGCCGAGGGCATTTTCGCCAATCGCTTCGAGACCGAAATGGCGCCGCTGATGACGGCGCCCGGCGCGCGTCTGTTCGCCGCGTTCGTTACCGAGCATGCCGAAAACAGCTTTCCGCGCCTGCCGGTACGGGCCAGTGAAAACGTCTTCATCAGCGTCATGGGTTTTGACAGCCAGCAAACACACGCCCGCCTTGACGCCACGCTTGCCGGTTCGCCTGCATGGCAGGCGTTTTGGCAAGCGGCCCGGCAGGATCTGACCAGACCAACGGAGACATTGCGTCTGTCCCCGACCTCGCGTTCTCGACTTGGACATCAGTTCGATAGCAACGGTGCCGAAGCCCAGCAGGACGTGCCACCGGCACGCCCATTGTTCGGGCGCTAATCGAACCCGAAACTCTTACCGATGGCGTTGGCAACAAAGGCCGGATCCTCCCAATGAGGATTGTGGCCACACTCCTCGGCGTGCACGAGGCTTGCCCCAACAAGGGCATCCAACAGCCTCCGCTGATGCGCCTCGCCGAACAGCGGGTCGTGCGCGCCGGCAATGATCAGCGTTCGAGCCTGCACGGCTCGTGCCGCACCACTCAAATCCGTGCGGCGAATTTCCTTCAGGGTCGCTTGCCAGCGTGATGCCGGCATCTCCGAGGCGTCTTTCGCCAGGCCAGCGAGAAAGGCCCGGGGCACGCCAGGCCGGCAGGCATGCCACCAGGCATAGAACGGGTTGGCCGGCGATATCGGGTCGCGCAGAGCCTGAACGCCCATGACCAGTGGATGGTTCTGCGCCAGGTCGGGCTTCAATGTGCCGGCCAACAGCACCAGCCCGCCGATGAGCTCGTCATGCCGCGCAGCCAACGCGATAGCCACCATGGCGCCCAGCGAATGGCCGACGACCACCGGCCGGTCAAGCCGCAAGTGGACGATCAATCCGGCAATGTCACTTGCGAAATCAGCAATGCCAAAGCGCTCGCCAGTTTGCGAGCCGCCATGGCCGCGCAGATCCGGCATGACCAGCCGACGTCCCGCCAGATGCGGCGCCAGGAGCGAAAAGCTGCGGCTGGTGTCGGTGAAGCCGTGCACCAACAGCAGCGCCGGCTCGGCGCCGGCGACCTCGACATAGGCGATGTCGAGTGCGCCGCTGTTGACGAATTGCTTGCGGCCAGCCCAGCCGTCCTGTTCCGCCCAGGCATTCGGCAAGGCATCAAATGCTGCCGGTCTCACAGGCCAAGCTTTTCCTTGACCGCGGCAAGGCCGGGCTTGCCGTCGAATGTGGTGACGCCGGCAAGCCAGGTGTCCAGACGATCCTTGTTCAGCTTGATCGCCTTCAACCCCGCCTCTTCCGGCTTCATGCCGTCATTGATCAGGTATCCCATGCCGACATTCTCGATATCGATGTCAAAGGTGAGGTTTTTCAACAATTGCCCGGCATTCGGGCACTGTTGCAGATAGCCTTTACGCACCTGCGTGGTCACCGTCGCGGCACCGAGGTTGGGGCCATAAAATTTGTCGCCGCCGGTGAGATACTTGAAATCGTACATCGTGTTCATCGGATGCGGCGCCCAGCCCTGGAAGACGATGAATTGCTTTTCCTTGATCTCATAGCCGACCTCCGACAGCATGCCGGCTTCGCTCGACTCGACGACCTGCCAGCCGTCTAGGCCAAGCGAGGGATCGGCAATGGCATCCATCATCAGCTGGTTGGACCCAGGTTCGATGCCGTACATTTTCTTGCCGAACTTGTCGGCGAACTTGTGCAGGTCGGCAAAATCCTTGACGCCGGCGTCCCAGACGTAGGTCGGCACGGCGAAGGTGTATTTGGCGCCTTGCAGATTGACGCGCACGTCTTCGACCGAGCCATCCTTCTTGTAGGGCTCGTAATAGGTGACCATGGCCGGGTTCCAATAGCCGAGGAACAGGTCGAGATCGTTGTTCTTCATGCCTTCATAGATGACGTTGATGCCCAGCACCGAGCTCTGCGGCTGGTAGCCGAGTGCACCGAGCAGGACATTAGCAACGCCGGTGGTGAAGGCAAGATCGTTCCAGCCGGGTTCGGCCATACGGACCGCCCTGCACTGTTCGGCCTCGGTCGCTTCAGCCGCATGACAGGCCAACGCCAGGGCAGCGAGACAGGCACCATTTGCAAGGATGCGGAACATTTCGGTTCTCCTCATTTTCAAAATTGACCTTTTGGTCTGTTTATTGTCCCATTGGTCAATTGTTGATCTGGGCGGACGAAAATGTCAATGTGGAATCGCAATGCATGGATCGATCCGGTGAAACTCAAGCGTCTTAGCGAGATACGCCGCAGGGAACTGCGGCAGGCGGCGTTCGCGGTGCTGGAGCGCGAGGGCATTGCAGGCGCGACGCTGGAAAAGGTGGCGGCCCAGGCCGGCGCCTCGAAGGGAATCGTGCTGCACTATTTCCGCAACAAGCAGGAATTGTTCGAGCACGCGATGCGCGAAGCCAACGCGGTCCTGTGCCAGGCGGTGATCGCGCGGCTTCGCCGGGCGATCACCCCGATGGAGCGCATGGATGCTGTGATCGAGGGTAATTTCGAACCGCATCTTTTTCAGCCTCCTCTCTGCCATGCCTGGCTTTCGCTCTGCGCCGAGGTGCCGCGCGACGAGAAGATGGCGCGTATCCAGAGAGTGATCCACGCGCGCATGCGCTCGAACCTGTTGTCCGGCCTGCGCGGCCTCGCCTCGCCGGCGGATGCCGACGACATCGCTCTTGGCGTCACCGCGCTGATCGACGGGCTTTGGCTGCGGCTCGGCCTGCAGCCGGGCAGCGTCTCGCGCGAACAGGCGGTCCGCCAGGTCAAGAATTTTGTCGCGGGGCGGCTCGCCATTCGGGAGCCGGTGCGAGAGCCGGCGGTCGAAGTTAATACCGTCGGATAGGTCGATGGCTTGACCGCAGCCGCTTATATGCGGTGCTCTCGACGGCCAAGCTGCCTCGGAGCGTAGAATGAGACTTCACGACAAGCGCGCGCTGGTTACCGGCGGATCGGACGGCATAGGCCTTGCGATCGCCGAGTCCTTTTCGCGTGAGGGTGCCGACGTCCTGATCGTCGGCCGCGACACCAGAAAGCTCGATGCCGCCGCCAGGCAGCTCGGCGGCAATGTCGAGACGCTGTCGGCCGATCTTGCCACCGGCGCCGGCATCGAAGCCGTGGCCGGGCACGTGAAAAACTGCGCTCGGCCGCTCGATATCCTCGTCAACAATGCCGGGGTGGCTTTCCTGGTACCGTTCGAGACGGTCAGCGAGGAGCAGTTCCAGCAATCCTTCGCGCTCAATGTGACGGCGGTGTTCTTCCTCACACAGGCTCTGCTGCCGCATCTGGCAGCCGGCGCGTCGGTGATCAACATCTCGTCCTACTTCGCCAACAAGATGATCCCGAAGCGGCCGTCGAGCCTCTATTCCCTGTCGAAGGGCGCGGTGAACTCGCTGACCAAATCGCTGGCTTTCGAACTCGGCCCGCGCGGCATCCGCGTCAACGCCATCGCGCCCGGCACTGTCGACACCGCCATGCGGCGCAGGACAGTCGACTACCTGCCGGCCGAGGCAAAGGCGGCGCTGAGCGCCTATGTCGAGCGCAGCTATCCGCTCGGCCGCATCGGCCGCCCCGACGATCTGGCCGGTATCGCGGTCTATCTCGCCAGCGACGAGGCCACCTGGACCAGCGGCGGCATCTTTACCATCGACGGCGGCTACACGGCTGGGTGAGTGCCCCGGCTCTCCCGTCGAGGGGTGAAGGCTTCAACCGATTTGCATCCGTCCCGCCCGCAATCTCCGCTTGAAGCCGTTTATGCAACGCGATACGCCGTTGCCGACTTCGACAAGGAGAGACCCGTGACTGCTGCAAAGACCAGAACCGAAACCGACACGTTCGGCCCGATCGAAGTCGCCGCCGATCGCTATTGGGGGGCGCAGGCACAGCGTTCGCTCGGCAATTTCAAGATCGGTTGGGAGAAACAGCCGGCGTCGATCGTTCGTGCACTCGGCATCGTCAAGCGGGCGGCGGCGGAAGCCAACATGGAACTGAAGCGGCTCGACCCGGCGATCGGCAAGGCGATCATCGGGGCAGCGCAAGAGGTCATCGACGGCAAGCTCAACGACCATTTCCCGCTGGTTGTCTGGCAGACCGGCTCGGGCACGCAGTCCAACATGAACGCCAACGAAGTGATCTCCAACCGGGCGATCGAGATGCTGGGCGGCGTCATGGGCTCGAAGAAGCCCGTGCATCCCAACGACCACGTCAATATGAGCCAGTCGTCGAACGACACCTATCCGACGGCCATGCACATCGCGTGCGCCGAGCGCATCGTGCACGACCTGCTGCCGGCCCTGAAGCACCTGCACAAGGCGCTGGACGCCAAGAGCCGGGCTTTCGCCCACATCATCAAGATCGGCCGTACGCACACGCAGGATGCTACCCCCCTGACGCTCGGCCAGGAATTTTCGGGCTATGCCGCGCAGGTCGCCTCGTCGATCAAGCGCATCGAGCTGACGCTGCCCGGCCTGCAGGAGCTGGCGCAGGGCGGCACCGCCGTCGGCACCGGGCTCAATGCGCCCGTCGGCTTCGCCGAGAGGGTGGCGGACCGCATCGCCGCCATCACCGGCATCGCCTTCGTGACCGCGCCGAATAAGTTCGAGGCGCTCGCAGCCCACGATTCCATGGTGTTCTCGCACGGCGCCATCAACGCCTGCGCCGCCGCCCTGTTCAAGATCGCCAACGACATCCGCTTCCTCGGTTCCGGCCCGCGTTCGGGCCTCGGCGAACTGTCCCTGCCGGAAAACGAGCCGGGCTCGTCGATCATGCCGGGCAAGGTCAATCCGACCCAGTGCGAGGCAATGACCCAGGTCTGCGTGCAGGTGTTCGGCAACAATGCCGCGCTCACCTTCGCCGGCAGCCAGGGCCATTTCGAGCTCAATGTCTACAACCCGCTGATGGCCTACAACTTCCTGCAGTCGGTGCAGTTGCTCAGCGACGCTTCGGTCTCTTTCACCGACAATTGCGTCGTCGGGATCGAGGCGCGGGAGGACAACATCAAGGCGGCACTCGACCGCTCGCTGATGCTGGTGACGGCACTGGCGCCGACCATCGGCTACGACAATGCCGCCAAGATCGCCAAGACCGCGCACAAGAAGGGCACCACCTTGCGCGAGGAAGCGCTGGCCACCGGGCTGGTCAGCGAAGCCGACTACGACCGGCTGGTGCGGCCGGAGGACATGACGCACCCGGGGTAAGATTTGGCGACGGGAAAAATTACTCGCGTCGCGACCTCACTCGACGCGAATTTTGCGTAAGTCGCCCGATCACGGAAACGTAGGTACTGTGAACAATGTGTCGCCAGTCTGGCGGCTTTGGTGAACAGTCGGCTTGCTCTATTTGGGTTGTATTGAACCCTTCCAGAGAGAGCCACCATGTCCATCAACACTTCAGTCGCCGGTTCCGGCGCTTCCAATGCCTCAGCCACCATCCTCCTCGGCCGCGTCCTGCTTGCCGTGATCTTCCTGCTTTCAGGTTTCGGCAAGCTCACTACGATTGCCGGCACAGCCGCCTATTTCGGCAGCCTCGGCCTGCCCGTGCCGACCGCGACGGCCATCATCGTCGGCCTGATCGAGCTTCTCGGCGGCGCCGCCATCCTTGTCGGCTTCCAGACCCGGATTGCCGCCTGGGTGCTCGCTATCTTCACCGTCGCCACCGCGCTGGTCGCCCACACCGGTTGGGCCGATCAGATGCAGATGATCAACTTCCTCAAGAATCTGGGGATTGCCGGCGGCTTCATCGTGCTGGCCACCTCGGGCGCCGGCGCCTATTCGATCGACGCCAAGCGCGGCTGATCCACAGCCAGAATTCGAAAACAAAAGCGGCGCGGAATTTTCCGCGCCGCTTTTTCGTTGTCGGTGCACAAGTCCATGTCCCGATTTGCCAGCCGGATTTGTGCCCGCATTGCTGGTAGGATCGACCGTCGGATGTGCAACAGGACCAGCCGGCCCGAGTGACAGCGGAGATAAGCATGCCACGAAACGCACTGCTTCTGCTTTCCCGGCTGCTGCTTGCCGCCTTGTTCGTACCCTCCGGCTTCCAAGCGGTTTCCGACATTGCCGGCACGACGGGCTATTTCGCCGGCCTCGGCCTGCCGCTGCCGACCCTTGCAGCCTGGGGTACCGGCTTGTTCGAACTGATCGCCGGGCTGCTCATCCTGGTCGGTTTCCAGACCCGGGTCACCGCTCTGCTGCTCGCCGCCTTCTGCATCGTCGCTGGTTTCATCGGCCACTACGGCCAGGGCGGCGACGATGCGATGCTCGCCTTCCTGCATTCGCAGATGCTGATGAAGGACATCGCCATATCGGGCGGCTCTTTGGCGCTGGCGATGGCCGGCGCGGGTGCCTGGTCTGCCGACGGGCGCGGTTCGGCGTAAGGCCTACTTCACAGATACGTTCTATTTCACCGAAACGCTTGGACCGCCCTCGACGGCCAGCACCAGCCGGCGGTTGGTTATCCTTGCCAGTTGCGCCAGGCGCCCGGCCGGTCGTTCGCCATAGAGGTCGGCCAGCGATGCAGGCAGCACCAGCGCCAGCACGCCGTTGCCGCGCTGTTCCCATTTCAGCCGGGGCATGATGCCGGGCATCGATGCCGTCAGCAGATAGACGACGCGCATCATCGCCGCCAGCACGCGTGCCCGCTCCAGGTAACGCGGCGAAGCCAGCGCCTTGATCTCGGGTGCGATCGCTTCGTTGAAGATGCCGTCGTGACGATAGGCGTTGGCCAGTGCCAGGAAGGCACGGCCGGGATGGTCGACGCCGAAGAAGGACGCATGCGCGATGATGTTGAGCGACTGCTTGCCGCGATATTCGGGATGCGCGCGCCAGCCGATGTCGGCCAGCAATGCGGCGGCGTGGCGATAGCGCGCCTCGTCCTCGGTCTCGTCGATGCCGAAGGCGGCAAAGGTCCTGGCGGTCCAGTCGACAAGTTCATGCGCATGGGTGACGGAGCGTGAGCGCAGCCGGGCGAGTTCCTCCGACGCGGAAATCAATGGATCGGCCTTCTGCTCGGCCTGGTCGAGCAGGGAATAGAGAAAGCCCTCGCGCACACCGAGCGCCGAGACGATGATCTTCGACGGCTGCATCGCCGCCATGATCTCCTGCAGCACGATGGCGCCATAAGGCAGCAGAGAACGGCGGTTCTTCGAAACGCCTTCGATGCCCTTGACCTTCTCGATCTCTGCCTTGGCCACCTGCTTGAGGAAGTTCGTCGCACTTTCGGCGCTGATCTCGTAATGGTGCATGACGCCAAGTGGGTAATTTGTCATTTCCATGTGCAGCCGGGCGAGATTTCGCCAGGTGCCGCCGACAGCGTAGAAGGGCCTGCCCTGCCCGCCTTTCAACAGCTTGGCCCTCGACAGTTCGTCACGCGTGATCTTGGCCGCCTGGGTCAGCGAGTTCTTCGCCATGTCCTGCAGGCGCAGGCCGCCCAGCGGCAGCGTTATGCCGTCGCCGATCGCCTCGCCGTTGACGTCGACCAGTTCCAGACTGCCGCCGCCCAAATCGCCGGCGATGCCATTGGCCGGGTGGAAGCCCGAAATGACGCCGAGCGCCGAATAATAGGCTTCCTGGCGGCCACTGATCACACGGATCTCGGTCTTGAGCACGTCCTCGGCGCGATGGATGAAATCGGGACCGTTGATCGCCTCGCGGGCCGCGGCGGTGGCCAGGACATACATGTGCTCGGCGCCGGCCTGGTCGGAGAGCGCGCGAAAGCGGCGGAACTCCTCCATCGAGCGGGTCACCGCCTCGGGGTCGAGCTTGCCGGTGGAAACAATGCCGCGGCCGAGGCCGGCTAGCATCTTTTCGTTGAACAGCATGGTCGGCGAGCGCGCCAGCCCCTCATAGACGACGAGGCGGATCGAATTCGACCCGATGTCGATGATGGATAGCGGTCGGCGGTCCTGCAACCGGCCCTGGGAATCAGACAGCATCAGGTGGACGCTGCGGCGTTCTTCTTGCGGCGCTTGAACTGCGCGATGCGCTTGGGCGCGTGCGACTTCAGCGCGTCACCCCGTCCCGACAGGCTCGGATTGGTCATGAAATATTCCTGCGCGTTGAACGGTTCCTCGCCCTCCTCCAGCACGACGCGCCGGGAGGTTCCATCAGCCAATACGTCGAAACTTTGCTGATTGTCCATGATGTTGCCCAGCATGATCTGGCCCAGGATCTGTTCATGCACAGTTGGATTGGTGATCGGCACCATGGTCTCGACACGGCGGTCGAGATTGCGCGGCATGAGGTCGGCCGAAGAGATGTAGAGGATCGCCTCGTCCGATGGCAGCCCATGGCCGTTGCCGAAGCAATAGATGCGGCTGTGTTCCAGAAAACGGCCGACGATCGACTTGACCCTGATATTCTCCGACAGGCCCGGCACCTGCGGCCGCAGGCAGCAGATACCGCGCACGACGAGGTCGATCTCGACGCCGGCACGGCTTGCGTCATAGAGCGCATCGATGATGATCGGATCGACAAGCGCGTTCATCTTCATCCAGATGCGCGCCGGCCTCCCGTCCACCGCGTGGGCAATCTCGTCGGCAATATGCTTCAAGATGCGGCTTCTCAGCGTGAACGGTGAGATCGCCAGCCGCATTTCATCCGTCGGCTCGGCATAGCCAGTGATGAAATTGAAGAGCTGGGCGACATCGCGGGCGATCGTCGGGTCGGTGGTGAAGAAAGACAGGTCGGTGTAGATGCGCGCGGTGACCGGATGGTAGTTGCCGGTGCCGAGATGCACATAGTTGCGCAGCTTGCCGTCCTCGCGCCGCACCACCAGCGACATTTTCGCATGGGTTTTCAGCTCAAGGAAGCCGAACACGACTTGCACACCGGCGCGCTCCAGGTCGCGCGCCCAGCGGATGTTGGCTTCTTCGTCGAAACGCGCCTTGAGCTCGACCAGCGCGGTCACTGACTTGCCGGCCTCGGCCGCATCGACCAGCGCGCGCACGATCGGGCTGTCGTTGGAAGTGCGGTAAAGCGTCTGCTTGATCGCCACCACTTCCGGATCGGCCATCGCCTGGCGGAGGAACTGCACCACCACATCGAAGGATTCGTAGGGGTGATGGACGACGATGTCCTTCTCGCGGATGGCGGCGAAGCAGTCGCCGCCATGCTCGCGGATGCGCTCGGGAAAGCGCGGATTGTAGGGCGTGAACTTGAGGTCGTCGCGCGGGACGGCGACGATCTCGGAAATCTGGCTGAGCGCCAGCGGACCGGTCAGAACGCTGATGCGGCTCGACGATACGCCTAGCTCGCCGGCAACGAAGTCGCGCAGTTCGGCCGGCATCAATACGTCGAATTCGATGCGGATCACCGAACCGCGGCGGCGGCGCTTCAGCGCCGTCTCGAACAGGCGCACCAGATCCTCGGACTCCTCCTCGACCTCGATATCACTGTCGCGGATGATACGGAACGTGCCGGAGCCCTTGACCTCGTAGCCCGGGAACAGCTTGCCGATGTAAAGGCCGACCGCCTCTTCCAGAGGGATGAAGCGGACATGGTGCTTGCGGTCCGGCAAACGGATGAAGCGCTTCAGCGCCACCGGCAGGCGCAGAAGCGCGCTCATCTCTTCGCCGTTCTTGCGGTGGCGCAATTGCAGAGCCATCGAGAAACCGAGATTGGGGATGAACGGGAACGGATGCGCCGGGTCGATCGACAGCGGGGTCAGGACCGGAAACACCTGCTCCTGGAAATGGTCTTCCAGCCAGATCTTTTCGTCCTTGGTCAGTGCGTCGCGGGTGATGCTCTCGATGCCTTCCTTGTTGAGCAGCACGATGAGCGCCGAAAGGCTCTTCTGCTGGTCTTCCTGCAGCCGTTCGACCTCCCGCAGCAATTGTTCGAGCTGCTGTTCGGGGGTGCGGCCGTCAGGGCTCTTCAGCGTGATGCCCTCGCGCACCTGGCCGGCAAGACCGGCGACGCGGACCATGAAGAACTCGTCGAGATTGGCCGCCGAGATCGACAGGAAGCGGACGCGCTCCAACAGCGGGTGATTGAGGTTCAGCGACTCCTCGAGAACGCGCCGGTTGAACTGCAGCCAGGAAAACTCCCGGTTGACGAAGCGATCCGGGTTGCCGGCCTCCGGGCGAGCCACCTCGACATTCACGAATTCGCTCTGCACCGGCTTCAGTTCGTTCATTTTTCCTGCTCTTCCCTCACGCTCCGCCGCCGAGCGACGCAACCGTCCCGGATGCGCCGCAGGTGCCCTGAAGCGAGGCCTGACCCTCTCCGTAAACCGATTCCGTTTTCGGGGTCATTGCCTTAACCGGCTTAGCTTATCCTCTGACAGGCTTTTGCGACAGTTTGATTTCATCGAACTTGCAAAGAGACCGGTTATGATCCAGATGCAGAAGAGACTGCGTTAAGGAGACGACGATGGCAGGCGGTTCCATTCCCCATTTCCAGAACGATGCGGGCCACCCGGCGATCGACATCGGCGTCAAGGAATTCATGTGCACGGGCGCCAACCCGCCTTTCGACCACCCGCATGTGTTTCTCGACATGGGCGGCGACAACGAAAAAGTCTGCCCCTATTGCTCGACGCTCTATCGCTATTCGTCGAAGCTGAAGGCGACGGAAACGCTGCCTGCGGGCTGTATCTACATCGACCAGGCCGCCTGATTCCTTCGCGGCAAGCCCGATGGACGACACGCGGTCCCGGCAAATCGTCATCGCCGGGGCGGGCGTCGCCGGGCTGACCGCCGCGCTGGCGTTCGCCGAACGCGGCTACCGAGTGCAGGTGTTCGAACAGGCGCAGCGCCTGGAAGCGGCTGGCGCCGGCATCCAGCTTTCTCCCAATGCGACACGCATTCTTCGCCAGCTCGGCGTGCTCGACCGGCTGCTCCCGGCAGCGGTGCGGCCGGAAGCGGTGGTGTTGAAGGACGCCGCGACCTTGCGCGAACTGGCACGCGTGCGACTGGGACAAGCCGCCGAAGCCCGCTGGCAGGCACCCTATCTCGTTGCGCACAGGGCTGACCTGCAGAGCGCACTGACTGCGCGCGTTGCCGAGATGCCGAACATTGTTCTTTCTCCCGGCGCACATGTCAGCGGCGTTGCCAAAGGCAGCCATGGCGTCACCGTGGCTGCCGAGATGGCTGGCGAGACCGTCGAGGCCGAGGGCTTGCTGCTGGTCGGCGCCGATGGCGTCTGGTCATCCGTGCGCGGACTTGTCGATACAGCCAAGGGCGCGGCCTCGCCGAGAAGTCACTTTTCGGGCGAACTGGCCTGGCGTGCCACCGTTCCCGCCGACAGCGCTGCCGGACAAGCCTTTGCCGCGATCGGTGCCGCCAATTGCGTCACCACCTTCCTGCATCCCGGCTTCCACATGGTCGCCTATCCCGTCAGCAAAGGTGCTGCCTTCAATCTTGTCGCCTTCACCAAGGGCGAACGCATCGCCGAGGGCTGGTCCGGGAACGCCGACACCAGGATCTTGACCGGTGCCATGGGCGGTACGGCGGCAGCACTTGCCCGTCTGATCGAGGCAACCAGCCCGTGGACGGCATGGCCGATCCATACGGTTGACAGCAAACAGCCTTGGACGAACGACCGCATGGTACTGATCGGCGATGCCGCGCATGCGATGACGCCGTTCGCGGCGCAAGGGGCCGCCATGGCGATCGAGGATGCGGCGATGCTTGCAGATGTCGTTGCAGACTTGCCCGCCGATCCGGCACAAAGTCTTCAAATCTGGGAGAACCTGCGGCGGCTGCGCGTCGCCAGGGTCGCCCGTCGCGGCGCCCTCAACCGCCTCGCCTGGCATGCCGCGGGTCCAGTCTCCATCGCGCGCAATCTGTTCCTGAAAATGCGCTCGTCCGAAAAGCTCGCCGCCGATCTGGACTGGCTTTATGGCTGGCAGCAGCAGAAAATCATCCGACGCTGAAACCTGGGCATGGCCCGGATGCCGGCCGTAGGACGGAGTCAATTGTAGATTCGCATCGACAGGCCAAGCGAAGCCGGCAGCGGGTTCCACCAGCCGGTTCGCAAGCCGGCGGTACGCAAGGCCGCCGCCGTCCAGGTGTTGCAGCCGACCAGCGCGTTGAAATGGCCGTTGGCTTCATAGAAGCGGTCGAACCTGGAATAGGCCGCGCCCGGAACAAGAAGCGAGCCTTGCGGCCTCCGCTGGAAACTCGCATCGATGAAATCGAGTAGCGCCGCCAAACGCTCCTCGCCGATGTCGAAGCCGGCAACATCCGCATTCGGTTCCACGATGGCGCCAGCGACATCGACATGCATGACCGACGCGTCGAGGGTCAGTGCCTTCATCACCGGGACAGCCTTGAGTTCGGACCATGTCGGCGTCTCCAGGTAGAAGGCGCGACCACCCCAGCCGAAGACGATGTAGCGAACCTCCGGGCTATCGACCGGTATCCCGGCGTCGACCAGGAAATGGAACCGCTGGCGCACCCTGTCCTCGACCGGGATGGCGATGTCGGTGTGGATCGGATTGTTCAGCACCAGGATGTGGCGCGTGGTGGCGGGATTGGCGCCGGCCGGCCGCCACAGCGGCCGCGGCACGAAAGTGCCCAGCATCACAGCGAGCGCAACGACGGTCAACAGCAGGCCTAGAAAACGTCCGAGCTTTTTCATGAACGGCGGCCTTGCAAACGCACCCTGGCGCGACACAGACCGCCCGCCTCCTGCCCATACGCAAAAGAGCCCGGCACAGTTTCAGCCGGGCTCTTCCTGGTTATCGAAGGCCTAGTGCAGGATCTGCGACAGGAACAGCTTCGTGCGCTCATGGCGCGGATGGTCGAAGAACTCGGCCGGCGTGTTCTGCTCGACGATCTGGCCCTGGTCCATGAAGATGACGCGGTTGGCGACCTTGCGGGCAAAGCCCATTTCGTGGGTGACACACAGCATGGTCATGCCTTCTTCGGCGAGGCCGACCATCGTCTCCAGCACTTCCTTGATCATCTCCGGATCGAGCGCCGAGGTCGGCTCGTCGAACAGCATGATGCGCGGGTTCATGCACAGCGAGCGGGCGATCGCCACGCGCTGCTGCTGGCCGCCGGACAGCTGGCCCGGATATTTGTTGGCCTGTTCCGGGATCTTGACCCGCTTGAGGAAATGCATGGCGATTTCCTCGGCCTGCTTCTTCGGCGTCTTGCGCACCCAGATCGGCGCCAGCGTGCAGTTCTCCAGGATGGTCAGATGCGGGAACAGGTTGAAGTGCTGGAACACCATGCCGACCTCGCGGCGCACCTCGTCGATCTTCTTCAGATCGTTGGTCAGTTCCTTGCCGTCGACGATGATCTTGCCCTTCTGGTGCTCTTCCAGCCGGTTGATGCAGCGGATCATCGTCGATTTGCCGGAGCCTGACGGGCCGCAGATGACGATGCGCTCGCCGCGCATCACTCTCAGGTTGATGTCTTTCAGCACATGGAACTCACCATACCATTTGTGCATGGCGACGATGTCGATGGCGACATCGGTGTCGGAGATGTGCATCTTGGCGGCGTTGACCTTGATCTCTTCCGCGCTGACGGCGTTTTCGGTGGCCATGACAGGGTCCCCTTGTTCTTTTGTTTAGCGTTTGTGGCCGGTGTCGAGTCGGCGTTCCGTGTACATTGAATAGCGCGACATGCCGAAGCAGAACAGCCAGAAGACAAAGGCGGCGAAGATCAGACCCGACTTGGCGGTCTGCGCCGTCGCCCAATTGGCGTCGGAGAAGTTCTGCTTGACGATGCCGAGCAGGTCGAACATCGAAATGATCGTGACCAGGCTGGTGTCCTTGAACATGCCGATGAAGGTGTTGACGATGCCTGGGATGACCAGCTTCAGCGCCTGCGGCATGACGATGAAATACATCTTCTGCCAATAGCCGAGGCCAAGCGAATCGGCGCCTTCATACTGGCCCTTGGGGATCGCCTGCAGGCCGCCGCGCACCACTTCAGCCATATAGGCGGCGGCGAACAGCGACACGCCGATAAGCGCGCGCAGGTACTTGTCGAAGGTGACGCCCGGGGGCAGGAACAGCGGCAGCATGACGCTGGCCATGAACAGAACGGTAATCAGCGGAATGCCGCGTACGGCTTCGATGAAGATGACGCACAGCATCTTGACGACCGGCATCCTGGAGCGACGGCCAAGCGCCAGCATAATGCCAAGCGGCAACGACACGACGATGGCCACGAAAGACAGCGACAGCGTCACCAGCAAGCCGCCCCAGCGCGCCGTTTCGACATGCTCCAGACCGAACGCGCCACCGACCAGCAGGAAGAACGACACAATGGGGAGACCGACGATCAGCAGCAGGGCGTTGAGACCCTTGCGCGGCACGCTCGGCATCAGCATCGGCACCATGAGCACGACCAGCAATATGCCAACCAGGATCGGCCGCCAGCGCTCCTCTACCGGATAGGTACCGAACATGATCTGGCCGAACTTGGCGTTGACGAAGGCCCAGCAGGCGCCGGACCAGCCATCCGGCTGGATACCGCCCTGCGCCACCGTGGCGCACACGGTTCGGTTAGGTCCCGTCCACACGGCGTTGATGAAGGCCCAGTTGATGATCTGCGGCAAGATCATCACCACCAGCGCGAAACCGATGATGGTCAAAATGGTGTCGCCCGTCGACGCAATCAGGTTCTTGCGCACCCAGGCGCTGAAGCCTGTGACGCCGGCCGGCGCCGGCTGCGCCAGTGCCATTTCGGTGCGAACCCAGGACATATCATGTTCTTGCATGTCCTTACCTCTCCACCAGCGCCATCTTGGCGTTGAACCAGTTCATGAACAGCGAGGTCAGAAGGCTGATGGCCAGATAGATCACCATCATGATGACCACGCATTCGACCGCCTGGCCGGTCTGGTTGAGCACCGTGCCGGTCGTTGCCGTCAGATCGGGATAGCCAATGGCGATGGCGAGTGAGGAATTCTTGGTCAGATTGAGATACTGACTGGCCAGCGGCGGAATGACGATGCGCATGGCCTGCGGCACAACCACAAGCCGCAACGCCTGGCCGGCACGCAGGCCGAGGGCTGACGAGGCCTCGCTCTGGCCCTTGGCAACACCGCGAATGCCGGCCCGCACGATCTCGGCGATGAAGGCGGCGGTATAGAAGGACAGTGCCAGATAGAGTGACAGGAATTCCGGCTTGACGACGAAACCGCCAGTCAGGTTGAAAGTCGATTGCTTCGGAAAATCAAAGGTTACTGGGAAGCCGCTCAACACATAAGCGAGCAGCGGAAGCCCGATGATCAGCGCCAGCGACGTCCAGAACACCGGGAATTGCTGTCCGGTCGCCATCTGCCGCTGGTGCGCCTTGCGGGCGACGAACCACGCCATGGCGATGCCGACAAGCAGCCCCACCGGGATCAGCCAGGAGCCGTCGCCCCACACGGCACGCGGAAAATAGAAGCCGCGCTGGTTGAGGAAGGATCCGAACGGCAGGTTGATGCTATCGCGCGGCGCCGGCAGCACGGCCAGCACGCCGGAATACCAGAAGAAGATGACCAGGAGCGGCGGAATGTTACGGAAGACCTCGACATAGACGGTGCAGATCTTCTGGATCAGCCAGTTTTTCGACAGCCGACCAATGCCGACAATGAAACCAATGATGGTGGCGGTGATGATGCCGACAAACGCGACGATCAATGTGTTGATCAAGCCGACGATGATGGCCCGGCCATAGGTGGAGTCCGACGTATAGGCGATCGCCGTATCGGAAATGTCGAAGCCGGCGCGGCCTCTCAAAAAGGCGAAGCCGGAGGCAATATGCAGGTTCGTCAGGTTCACGATCGTGTTGTGGACGATCCACCAGACACCGGACACCAGCAAGGCGACGACCAGGCATTGATAGAAAATGCTGCGGACTTTTGGGTCATTTATGAGAGAAGCGCGACTTGGCTCCTCGCGAAGAACTTCCTGCGATGCCATTCGACCGTCCCCTGAAAGAGAAACCGGAAGGCAGACAATCTGCCTTCCGGATCACATTTCGATCAGCGGATCGGCGGAGCGTATTGCAGGCCGCCCTTGGTCCATAGCGCGTTGATGCCGCGGGCGATCTTGAGCGGGCTGCCCGAGCCGACATTGCGGTCGAACATCTCCCCGTAGTTGCCGACAGCCTTGACGATGTTGACGACCCAGTCATTGGAGACGCCGAGATCGGTGCCGATCTTGGTATCGGCTTCCTGGCCGAGCACGCGCTTGATCTCCGGGCTGGCGGAGTTCTTCATTTCGTCGACATTGGCCTTGGTGATGCCGAGCTCCTCGGCGTCGAGCAGCGCGAAATAGGTCCACTTGACGATGTGGTACCACTGATCGTCGCCCTGGCGCACGGCCGGTCCGAGCGGCTCTTTCGAGATGATCTCGGGCAGCACGACATGGTCGGCCGGCGCGCCCAGTGTCAGGCGAATACCGTAAAGACCCGACTGATCGGTGGTGTAGACGTCGCAACGGCCGGCATCATAGGCGGCGTTGACCTCTTCCAGCTTCTCGAAGACGACCGGATTGTACTCCATCTTGTTGGCCTTGAAGTAGTCGGCGAGATTGAGCTCGGTGGTCGTGCCGCTCTGCACGCAGACGGCGGCGCCGGAAAGCTGCAGCGCGGAATTGACGCCGGGCAGCTTCTTGGCGTTGATCATGAAGCCCTGGCCGTCATAGTAGGTGGTGCCAACGAAGTTCAGGCCAAGCGCCGTGTCGCGATTGATGGTCCAGGTGGTGTTGCGCGACAGTATGTCGACCTCGCCGGACTGCAGCGCGGTGAACCGCTCCTTGGCGCTGAGCGGCGTGAACTTGACCTTGGTGCCGTCACCAAAGACGGCGGCCGCGACTGCGCGGCAGAAATCCGCGTCGATACCTTGCCAGTCACCCTTGTCGTCCGGCGCCGAGAAGCCAGCCAGACCGGTCGAGACACCGCACTGGATGAAGCCTTTCGCCTTGACGGTGTCGAGCGTCGTTGCCGAGGCGGCGGACGCCATCAACCCAAGCGTGGCGGCGCCAAGAATGCTGATAGCAATATGTTTCATGACCCACAGACCCTTTTCTCTGTTTTTCAGGCAAACCCTGATCTTTTCCCGTGTGAACGCAGCTCCCATTCCGGCCCATACCCGGAACCCCGCATCGTAACCGACGCGCCGCCTCCCATTCACGAATGGCATCGAAGGCGATAATTCCTGTGAGGTCAAGGAAAATGACCGAATTCGAAAGAGTTTGAAAACCAACGGCCGCAAATGCCCGAATAGCAGCCAAGAGCGTCAGGAAATTAGCAAGCCGCGCAAACAAAATCGGCAAAGTCCGGTCGGCCGGGGTTCCGGACTATGCCAGCGAAATCTGTCCCACGGATTTACTGCGCGCTCCTGAAACTCCCCTAATGAATTGGCCTATCCAAAGACTAAACGCATGACGAGCAACCCGGGTCGCGTGGCCATGCCGCCCGGAAACGGGAGGAGCGCGAGCTCAGGATGCTTGGACGAGCAGCCAGGCGCCGATTGCCACCATCAGCGTGCCGGAGATGCGCGGGATCAGCCGCCCGGTCGGGACGGTCTTTTCCAGGAGAACGAGGATGGCGATGCCGGCGATCCACAGCACGTTCATAACGCCGCCGACGAACAGGAGCGCCATGAGCGCCCAGCAACAACCGAGGCAATAGGCGCCATGAACGATCCCGAATCGAAGCGCACCGAGCGGATCGGAACGGAACCCGCCATGACTGGCCAGAAATGCGATCGGTGCCTGGCATTGCTGCAGGCAGACGCCCTTCATCGGCGTCCATTGATAGAGGCCGGCCGCGATCAGGACGAGGCCGCCGAGAACCGTACTGTTGGTTGCCATCATCGGGCTCAGCAAAGCCTGACTGGCCAGCAGCCATTGCGCGTCGGCCGCGGCCAAGCTGAAGGCAACCCAGACGAGCAGATAGCCGGTAAAAAACCATGCAGTCGATGCTATGGGCCGCCCACCCGCCCGCGCCTTGCGACCGACCCCGGCATAGAGCAGCACCATCGGCGCGACCGACGGCGTCATCATGCCAACCATCATGACGGCCCACATGGCAAAGATGAAAGCGAAGTCGGCTGGCGCCCATGCGCGGAAACCGGGCGCCATCGTGGCGCCCACGTCCATGCCACCCATATCCATGCCCGGCATCTCCATACCACCCGAATCGGTACCGGACATGTCCATGCCAACCATGTCGCCAGTTGCGGCGCTCGGGGTGGCAGCATCCTGCATGGTCATGTCGGCGGCGAGCCACAGTACATAGGCCCATGCGAGCACGGCAATGATGATGAGCGCGGCCGTCACGACTGTGCGGTCGCGCCGCAGCACCGCCTCGAGAGCCGTGTCGCTCATTGGATCAGCTCAATGCACGATGCCACTTTGCGAGAGGTGCAAATTGGCGAAATGGCTGTGCGTATCCGCCAGTTCGAACTTGATCGGGCCGGTTGCCTTGGTCCAGCCACGCCCGACCTCGGCAAGCGAATATTCGAAACCATGCGTGAGGTCGATGCGCGCCCGATGCTCCGCACCGGTGACGGGATTCTTGATCGGCTCGCCGTGGCCCGAGGTTACGCCCGGCACGTGCAGGCGAGCCGCTCGGGCATCTATGTCGACTTCGAAGTCTATTGCGGCGAAGATCGGATCGTGAACCGTCTCCAGCGTCGTCGAAAAAACCTGGAATATGGTCGCGCCGGGTTCGGTGTCCTCACCACTGAGAATGCGAAGCAGCGCTCCGCGCTGCGCCTCGGTCGCCCGCTCGTCGATGACCACTGCCGCCTCACCCCTGCCTTGGTGAATTGCGCCAGGCCAGCGGAAGACACCGGCAAAGCGCAAGCCATCGAGCTTGGTGTCGCCATGATAGCCGCTCTCGATTTCCACGCCGACCACCGCGCGGCAGGATCCACCCGTCGGCAAGGCGTTGAACTGGCATGGGCAGCCATAGGCGCAGTTGCAGTTGACGAACTCGCGCGCCTTGATCATCCACTTGACGTCGGTCATGCCATTCCTCCCCTGGCTGCATTCATTGCTCTGCAACCGAGATGCCCGGATCGCGGGGGATCAGGAGGTCAACCGGGAAGGATCATCCGGCAGTGTCTGATCGACGCAATCCGGGGAAACTATTAGAAATCAATCATATATTTTTCCCGGCCGTCTTCAATAGACGATCGGCCAAGGGCGCAATGCGTTCGGACCGGGCAAGACTGTGCGCCCCTCCATCAGGAATCGACTTGGTACATCCGAAGTCGGTACCCTGGCGGGTGCAGGCCGGTTGCACGGCCAAAGCCGTCGCACTATGGCTAGCGCCTTGTCGAACAAGGCGAAGAAGAATGGCGAAAGACCGCGACGGGCAAGTTACCAGCAGCATGGGTATCAACACGCGGCTGGCCCATTCGGGCAACAATCCGCATGACTATTTCGGCTTCGTCAATCCACCGGTGGTGCATGCCTCGACCGTGCTTTATCCCGACGCGGCGTCGATGGCGGCACGCAGCCAGAAATACACTTACGGCACGCGCGGCACGCCGACGACCGATGCCCTTGCCGACGCCATAGATGCACTGGAAGGGTCGGCCGGCACGATCGTGGTGCCTTCGGGCCTTGCGGCGGTGACCGTGCCGTTGCTCGCGTTCGTGTCGGCGGGCGACCACCTGCTGATCGTCGATTCCGTCTATCACCCGACGCGCAACTTCGCCGACACGATGCTGAAGCGGCTGGGCGTCGAGGTCGAGTACTACGCCCCCCATGTCGGCGCCGGCATCGCGGCGTTGATCAAGCCCAACACCAAGGTGGTGTTCACGGAATCGCCGGCGTCCAACACGTTCGAGCTGCAAGACATCCCGGCGATCGTCAAAGCGGCGCACGCCGCAGGCGCCATCGTCATGATGGACAATACCTGGGCGACGCCGCTGTATTTCCGCCCGCTCGACCACGGCGTCGACATCTCGATCCACGCGGCGACGAAATATCCGGCCGGCCATTCCGACGTGCTGCTTGGCACGGTCTCGGCCAACGAAAGCTGCTGGAAGCATCTTTATGAAAGCTTCTGCACGCTTGGCTGCTGCGCCGGGCCCGACGATGTCTACCAGGTGCTGCGCGGCCTGCGCACCATGGGCGTGCGCCTCGAGCGCCATCAGCGCAGCGCGCTCGCCATCGCCTCCTGGCTCGAGGGCCAGAAGGGCGTGGCGCGCGTGCTCCACCCTGCCCTTCCCAGTCATCCGGACCACGGCCTGTGGAAGCGTGATTTCTCCGGCTCGAGCGGCATCTTTTCCATCGTGCTTGCCGGCGGCGGCCAGAAGCAGCAGCACGCCTTCCTCGACGCGCTGCAGATCTTCGGCCTCGGCTATTCCTGGGGCGGCTATGAGAGCCTTGCGGTGCCGGTCTGGCTCGCCGACCGCGTCGTCGCAAAGGGCCCGTATGAAGGCCCGTTGATCCGCCTGCAGATCGGCCTCGAGGATGTCGAAGACCTGAAGGCCGACATTCTGCGCGGCCTGACCGCCGCGGCTTCTGCCTGAGCGATCAAGGCACCAGCCAGCTGATTCAGCAGATCACGGAATTCTATTTCTCAAAACCGCCTCTTCGCGGATCAATTTGGCTTTCAACTTCGACGATGCCGCGTCATTGCGGTGCGATCATCAGTTTCAACTTTCCTCTGGAATACCGGCAGAGTTTTCCGACTCCCATGGCCTTTCGCCTTTTTGTTCCGATTCTTGCCGGCGCGACGCTGCGCGAGCGCATCATCGCCTGCATCGGGGCGACGATCGGCATTGCACTGACCGGCGCGATCGGCGGCCTGGTGCTCGGCAACGGCCCGCACGTGCCGCTGCTGGTGGCGCCGATGGGAGCCTCGGCCGTGCTCCTGTTCGCGGTGCCGGCCAGCCCGTTGGCGCAGCCATGGTCGATCATCGGCGGCAACACGATATCGGCCCTGGTCGGCGTGATCGTGGCGCATTTCATCCACGAACCCGCCCTTGCCACCGGCATCGCCGTGGCGCTTGCCATCGCCGCCATGTCGTTCACGCGCTGCCTGCATCCGCCGGGTGGAGCGGCCGCCCTGACCGCGGTGTTGGGAGGGCCTGCCGTCATCAGCGCCGGCTTCCTGTTTCCATTCGTGCCCGTGGCATTGAACTCGCTGCTGCTGGTGGCGCTCGGCTACGGCTTCCACAAGCTGGCCCGTCGCAACTACCCGCACGTGCCGATTCCCCCGACGAACAGCCATGGCACCGTCGATCCGCCGGCGCAGCTGCGCGTCGGGTTCCAGCCTGAGGATATCGATGCCGCGCTTGGCGCGCTCGACGAGACGTTCGATATCGATCGCAACGATCTCGACCGGCTGCTGCGGCAAGTCGAATTGCAGGCTCTGGTGCGCGCGCAGAAGGGCCTGCTGTGTGAGGATATCATGTCGCGCGATGTGATCTCGGTCGACGAACACACGTCCACCGAGGCAGCGCGCCATTTGCTGCTCGACCACAACATCCGTACCTTGCCGGTCGTCAACGCAGAGGCAAGGCTGGCGGGCACCGTGGGATTGCGGGAACTGGCGTTGGCCTCGGGAACGGTCGGATCCGTGATATCGCCGGCAGCGACAGCCGCCGCCGATTTCGCCGCCATGGGTCTGCTGCCCGTACTCACCGACGGCCGCAGCCATGCGGTCATCGTCGTCGACGACGACAAGCGCATTCTCGGGCTGATCACACAGACCGATCTGCTGGGGGCCACGGCGCGTCTGCAGGCTGCTGACAAGTCCTCGCCGGAAGCGGTACGATAGCCACCGCCGGACCCCACGAAAAATGGCCGGGAACCTTTTGCCGGCAATGCCATCCAATCTCTCAATCGGGTTGCTGTCCGGGATTGGGTTGAGGAACTGGTCATGCCTGCTGTCTTGACGGCCGTGCCTTCTGTCGCTTCGGGCGAGATGCAACTCGTGCGCCGCGCCTTGGCGCGCGAGGGCGACGCTTTCCGCACCATCATCAAGACGCACAACCAGCGGCTCTATCGCATCGCCCGCGGCGTGGTGCGCAACGACAGCGAGGCCGAGGACATCGTGCAGGAGGCCTATGTCAGGGCCTTCGCCCATCTCGATGCGTTTCGCGGCGATTCCTCGCTCGCCACATGGCTGTCGCGCATCGTCATCAACGAGGCGCTCGGCCGCCTGCGCAAAAGGCGCAGAACGGTGGCAATGCCGGAAAATCCACAAGCCGAGATCATCCGGTTCCCCCTCAACCCCAGCGACGATCCGGAACGGACGATGGCGCAACGGCAAATCCTCCAGCTGGTCGAACAGGCCACCGACAGCCTTCCCGATGTCTACCGCACGGTGTTCGTGGCGCGGGTGATCGAGGGGCTGAGCATCGAAGAGACCGCCGATCTTCTCGGCGTGCGGCCACAAACCGTCAAGACGAGGCTGCACCGCGCCCGCGCCCTGGTGCGCAAGGCGCTGGACGACCAGATCGGGCCGGTGCTGCTCGATGCGTTCCCCTTCGCCGGCCGACGTTGCGAAAGGCTGACCAACGCCGTGATGCGGCGGCTCGGCCTAGAAAGCTGACTTTCGCCGATTCGTTGGGAACGTTTGCCGCCGCCCGGCATCCAATGACCGTCAACCAAGAAACACAGTCCGGCGCGTGTCCTGCGTCCGGCGAAGGAGATGCCATGCTTATCCGACACACCGCTACCCTGGCCGCCATGCTGCTGCTTGGCACTGCCCCGTTCGCCCAAGCGGCCGACAAGCCGACCGACCCACAGATCGCCCACATCGCCTACACGGCCGGGGTCATCGACGTTGAAGCCGCCAAGCTGGCGATCGGGAAATCGAAGAACAAGGACGTCGTGGATTTCGCCAACGACATGGTGCGCGACCACGAAGCCGTGAACTTGCAGGCGCTCGACCTGGTCAAGAAGCTGAAGGTGACGCCGGAAGACAACGCTACCAGCCAGGCGCTGAGCAAGGCAGCCGCCGATGAAAGGGCCAAGCTTGCCAAGCTCGAGGGTGCTGCCTTCGACAAGGCCTATGTCGACAACGAGGTCGCCTACCACAAGCAGGTCAACGGCGCTCTCGAAACGCTGCTCATCCCGTCGGCCAGCAATGCCGAGCTGAAGAGCCTGCTGGAGACCGGTCTGAAGATCTTCCAGGGCCATGAGCAGCATGCCGAACATGTCGCCGGCATGCTGAAGTAAGGACAGCCAGCATGTCGAAACGCCATCTGTGGATCGCGCTGACGCTGGCAATCGGCATCGTTCCGGCGCAGGCTGAAACCATCCAGGTCACCATCGACAAACTGGTGTTCTCGCCAGCCAGTGTCGAGGCCAAGGCCGGTGACACGATCGAGTGGGTGAACAAGGACGTGTTCGCCCACACGGCCACCGTCAAGGGCGGCTGGGAGGTGATGATCCCGCCGAAAAAGTCCGCGAGCCTCACCCTGCAGAAGGCAGAGACGGTCGATTATTTCTGCCGTTTCCACCCCAACATGAAAGGCCGTTTGGTGGTGGCGCCCTGATCCAGCGCCAACGAGGCCCGCCTGGCCTCGTCAGGCCGCGCGATATGCGTCCATGAGCCGTCATGGCGCGGCGCGCGGCGCGTCAGCCAGGCATCCAGCCCTTCGCGCAGGTCGGCGGTCGGAGCCATGCGGGCAAACTGCTCGGCTTCGACCAGCAGGCCTTCCGCGATACTCTGGTTTAGGCCGCGCGCCACCGCTGTGAGGATGCCCGCGATCGCCAGATCGGAGTGCCGCAGGATACGCTTGGCGAGGCCAATTGCGGCCGGCATCAAATCGCCATGCGGCACCACCTGGTTGACGAGGCCAAGTTCGAGGGCGCGCTGCGGCGGAAACCAATCGCCGGTCAAAAGCAGTTCGAGCGCCCGCTTGCGCCCGGCAAGCCTGGGCAGGCGCTGCGTTCCGCCAAAGGTCGGCGGCATCGCAAGATTGATTTCCGGCTTGGCGAACAGGGCGCGTTCGCTGGCGATGGCCAGCGGCACGGCCTCGGTGATTTCGCAGCCGCCACCAAAGGCAATGCCATTGACGGCGGCGATGACGGGTTTGCGGAATGCTTCCAGCCTTGCGGTCAGCCGCTGCCCGCGCATGACAAAGTCACGCATCGCGACGTCGACGCCAAGCGCCACACTGGCCGAGAATTCGTGGATATCGCCACCCGCCGAAAACGCCCGCTCCCCTGCTCCGGTAAGAATGACCGCCCGAACGCCGGCATCGACTTCGATGTCGTCGAGGACCGCGAGCAGGCGGTCGATCAAGGCATAGTTCAACGCGTTGAGTTTCTCCGGCCGGTTGAGGGTGAGGATGGCAATCCCATCCCGGGTTTCGTTATGGACAAGATCGGTCATTTGGCTTCCTTCCCCAGTATGCTCATGGGCTGGAAGGTTACGCCCTTTGCCGCTTGTGTATATTCACTAGTCGGTATACATAGGCTGATGCCTGAAGCGCAAAGTCCTACCCGCAAACGTATTGTCGATGCCGCGACAAGACTGTTTTACGCTGAAGGCATTGGCAGGGTCAGTGTCGATGCCGTTGCCGAGGAAGCCGGGCTCACCAAGCGGACGCTCTATTACCACTTCAAGAGCAAGGACGACCTGATCGCCGCCTATCTCGATGGCCGCGACCAACCCAATCTGAAGCGGATGGCCGGTTGGTTCGATGCCGCCGAAGGCGGAGTGGATCGCAAGGTCGAGGCGATCTTCACCAATCTGGCAAAGGCCGCTCACCATCCCAAATGGAAAGGATGCGGCTTCCTGCGCACGGCCGCGGAACTCGCCTCGATGCCAGGACATCCGGCGATCAAGGTCGGGTCGCGACACAAGTCAAATTTTGAAACATGGCTGGCTGGCGAGTTGTCCGACTGCGGCGTCGAGGAGCCGCAAGCGCTGGCACGCGAGATCGTGCTGCTGATAGACGGCTCCTTTTCGATCATGCTGATCCACCGCAACCCCGATTACGTCGAGGCAGCCGGCCGCGCCGCGGCGACGCTTGTCCGGGCCCGAATTGCAGGCGACCAGGTCTAAAGCGCGTCGCGCTTGGACGGATTCAGGCAACACGCTTCAGGTCTTTTCATGCATGTCGCCCTCCCAAAACCGAGGCCACTTTTGGGCGTCCTGCATTAGAATCCAAACGCCAGCCATGCCGTGCCGACCACCAGCGTTATCAACGTCAGCGGCAAGCCGACCTTGAAGAAGGCGCCGAACGACAGCTGCGTGCCGGCGGTCCTTGCCTGCTCGGCGACAATCAGGTTGGCGACCGAGCCGAGCAGCGTGAAATTGCCGGCCAGCGTCGAGCTCATGGCCACCACCAGCCAGGCACGTTCGGGGTTTTCGAGGCCGGGTATGAAGGGCCGCAGCGCCAGCACGGCCGGGACATTGCTCATGATGTTGGAGAGTACCGCGGTGAAGCCGGACAGGCGCCAGACATCGTCCAGCCCAAGGTTCTTTGCCGAGGCGATCATGTCTGGCGTCAGCAGCGTCTTTTCCGCGCCGGCAACGACCACGAACAGACCGGCGAACATGAACAGCAGCGGCCCGTCGATCTCGCTGTAGATGCGTTCCGGTTTGATGGCACGGGTGAGCAAGAGGATGGCACCGCCGATGAGTGCCGCCTTGGCGACGGGCACGCCGGCGAAGAAGGCGATGGCCAATCCGATGCAGACCACGACCGCCTTCAGCACCTGTCCCTTGTGCACGCGGCCACGCGAGACTTCTGGGGTCAATTGGGCCGTGCGGGCGAATTCTGCCCGGTAGACGATGCGGATGATGACAATGACCGCGACCAGGCCAAACAGAGCGACCGGAGCAAGGGCTGCCGAAAAGGCAGGATAGGAAATGCCCGACAGCGCGCCGATCACCATGTTTTGCGGATTGCCGGTGATGGTGGCGACGCTGCCGCAATTCGACGCGGTGGCGGTGGCGATCAGATAGGGGATGGGGTTTCGCTTGATGACGCGGGTGACGTGGACGACGATCGGCGCCATGACGAGGCAGATGGCATCGTTGACCAGGAAGGCAGACAGCACGCCGGTCAGCAGCGTCACCATGACCAGGAGCATGAAAGGCGCGTGCGCATGCTCGATGGCGACGGCGCCAAGACCGCGAAAGGCACCGGACACCTTCAGATGCGCTACCACGATCATCATGCCGAGCAGCAGCGTGATGGTGTCGAAATTGATCGCGCGGTAGGCATCCTCCATGCTGACCGCGCCGACGGCGATCATCGCGGCCCCGCCGAGCAGCGCGATCCCTGCCCGGTCGAGGCGCAGGCCCGGGACACGGCCAATGGCGACACCGGCGTAAGTCAGGATCAGGATCAGCAGTGCCGCCGCGCCCATCAATATCATCGGTAAAAAGTCCTGCTCAGTCTGTGGCGCGCCGCTGCCCAGCTTTAGCGTGATGCCGAGGGTGTCCGCAAAGCCCGGGGGACGATGTGCCGCTAATGCAGATAGAAATCCAGCCGCCGTCGAAGTGCCTGCGAAGAAAACAGCTGCTCAACTGTCCGCCGCGCCTCGCGACCCACTGTCGCCCGCAGCTCCGGATCGGCTTTGAGGTCGGTCAGGATCTGCCGCGCTTGTTGCGTCGTCTCGAACAGAAAGCCATTTTGGCCATGCCTGATATGGTCGGCATAGCCACCATGCGAATGGCAGACCACAGGCAAACCACAGGACATCGCTTCGAACACCACCCGGCCGAACGTTTCCACATGCGAGCCGGTACGGTAGTAGAACACGTCGAGCGTCTGCAGGAACTCTTCGGCCGCAAACCGGCCTTGCGGAAGCAGTTCGAGTTGCGGATGCGGTTTGAGCTTGTCCTTGAGCAGCATCCCGCCCTGGATCCGCAGCGCGACGCCGCCCGCCAGCAATCCTTCGTAGAGCGGCACATCGTCCGCATGATGTTTGTCAGGGGTGTCGCGGCTCAATCGTCCCAGCGTGAACGGACGACCGGGCTTGGCCGGTTTTGGTGAAAAACGTTCGATATCGATCGGCGACGGATGCACGACGCCATCGACCCGCAGCATGCGTTTTTGAAAATCGGAAATCAGCACCAGTTCGGCGTCGGGCCAGTTGAGCATACGGGGCATGCGCGTCGTCAGCGCGATGACTTTCGGGTGAAAGGTATTGAAGACATAGATCAGCCGGCGCGGCCGCGGAATCAGGTAGGGCCATATTTTGTTGCGCCAATGCGTGCCGAGGAAGACGTAGGTACCGCCGTCCGGCACATTCGACTTTGGCAGCGAGATGCGGCGAATCGGAAATTGCCGCATCAGGTCGCCGGACACCCTGGAGGACGTTGCCCACAGACGCACCTCGGAGTCAGCGCTCAACAGCCGGTACAGTTCCAGGGTTTCGAGGTCACTGCCGCCAAAGGGGTTCTTAAAACCATTGAACAGATGAATCATAGTTGCCGCGCTGATCTTGCCTGAACCGTCCCGCCATTCGTTCGCCGGCATTGAGAAAGGCCGTGACTGGACCCCCGGTCCGGACGCTTGGTGAACTCAGGAAAGCAGTAACGTTTTTTAGCGCGATGTCAGCAAAGCGAAAGCACTGTCAGCGCGACAGTTTACTCAAATCAGGGTGCTGTGCCCGAGGTTTCGTGCCCAACCGTGACAGGAACGCGACGGTTCTAGTTTGCGACGACCATTGTCAATGCACGATGGCGCTGCTGGGCACCAGAGAGGCCCCTGTCGGATCAAAGCTGACTTGATCGCGTCCGTTCGATTTGGCCGCGTAAAGCCGCCTGTCGGCCGCCACGAAAATCTCTTCGAAAGTGGTCGGCCCGGAAAAGCTTGTGCCGCCAATGCTGACGGACAATGGGCATGGCCGCCCGCCCGGAGAGAAGTCCATCTCACGGATGCGCCGGCGAATGCTTTCGGCAACCACCCATGAATGCGAGGGATCGACGCCGGGCAGGAACACGCCGAACTCTTCGCCGCCGATACGGCCAACGATGTCGCCGCCGCGCAGTTGCCCTTTAATCGCCTGCGCGATCAGCTTGAGCGCCTGATCTCCGCAGTCATGTCCGTGCCGGTCGTTGATCGACTTGAAATGGTCGGCGTCGATGATCAGCAGTGCCCCCGAATGAACCTGCTCCTGTTTGCGGGTCTGCTCGAGATAGGCTTCGACCAGCATCGAGAAGGCGCCGCGGTTCAGCACTGCCGTCAGGCTGTCGGTCGCGGCAACGATGCTGAGATCGCGCTGGGCGATGGCCAGCTGGCGGATCTTCCACATCAGGAAAAACAGAAATGAGCCGCCGAGCACCAAAGGCAACATCAGATCAGTTAGTTGCGCCCGCCAAAGTGCCTCAGGTGAAAGATAGGGGAAATTGAAGGAATCGACGAAGAACGCCACGGCGATGAAGAATGCAGTGCCGGCTGCCGTGACAGCGATCACCCTGCCCCAGCTCGTCGGCGACAGATCGATCCTCATCGCGTTCCACTCCGTTAGCCGCCACTACTATGACGCACCAACACAAACAAATTGATAAGACTTTCCTTCCAATTCGATATCGGCAGACACGACAACGCAACGGCCACCGACGGCAGCCGTGCTCGCTCCCGCGGTGAAAACCGTCGCGTTGCTGGACTTCGGGTTGATCCAGGAATCCTGAATGTCAGCGGTTGGGCGCGGGTCCACCCAGCGCCTCGGCAACGAACGATGCCGCGATCAAGTCGTCGGCATCCAGTCGTAGGGAGCCGTCGCCTGCCCCCATGATGGCGGCGACCTTGTGAAACGTTTTCATCTCATGGTCGGAAATTTCGGCATCCTGCATTCTGGCCTTGAGTTCAGCGATACGCCGCCCCAACGCAGGGGACGTTCCAATTTCACGTTTCGACATAACCTGGCTTCTCCTCCCCCAACCCGCGCTTCTTTTACCCCACCCCATTCGTGGGCCCGCACATTGCCTTTTTTATGAGACACCGCGAATACAAGGCCCCGAACGCGTGGTGGGCGCTAAGGTTCCAACCCCGCAATATCACGAAATAATTCCGGATCGCTGCGCAGAGCCCAGGCTCAACTCCCTGTTGCACAAGGTGGTGGCGCTGGCAGTCGCGAGATGGCAGATCCAGCGGCCCTGAGCAGGCTACCCGGTACAAACTTTTGAAATTATTGGCGATCCCGACAGGATTCGAACCTGTGACCATCGGCTTAGAAGGCCGGTGCTCTATCCAGCTGAGCTACGGGACCGCTGGCCGGCCGCCGGGCCGGCTGAATACTTGACGCTGGCCGCCGGTCAATGCGTCCAGGGCGTCCTGCGGTCATAGCGGAAATTCTCCGCATAGGAAATCTGGCGGCGCTTGGTCTCTTTCGGCTCCTCGACGCGGAAGGCGAACCCTTCCTTTTCGGCGTAGGCCACCGCCTCTTCCCTCGTATCGAAGGTGAGCCTGATCTGGCTCCTCATGTCTCCCGACGTGGTGTAGCCCATCAAGGGGTCGATCTTTTTGCGCATCTCGGGGTCGAATTCCAGCACCCAATGGCCGGTCTTGGCCTTGCCGGACTGCATCGCGGTTTTGGCTGGGCTGAAAATGCGCGCGGACATGGCCACCTCGTTATTGTGCAAGGCAGCATCGCCACCCTGCGTCGTCATTACTGCGCAATGCGCAACACGGCAAGGTTTTTGCACTTGCCATGCAACACCGAAATGAATAGGCAACAGACCGTTCGGAGTGTAGCGCAGCCTGGTAGCGCATCTGGTTTGGGACCAGAGGGTCGGGAGTTCGAATCTCTCCACTCCGACCATCCCCTTAGACAATGCAATGTTGGCGCCACTTGCGCGACTGTATGGGCACGTTGCGCCGATTCCGGCTACGGGCCTTGTCCTGCTGAGAAATCCTAAATCTCGAACTCGCCCTGCCCCTCGTCCATGGCGCTGACGGTTTCGGCCGCCAATGCCCGCGTGATCGGTGTCTTGCGCTCGAGCGCTGTGCGGTCCAGCCGTTCCACCACACGCATCGCGGTCGCCAGCGAGCGCTCGATGCGGCGGACCAGATACTGCACGACATGCGGCTCGACCTCGACCTGGCGGTCGGCGAACAGCTTGGTGATGACGCCGGCGAGCAGGACGTCGTCGGGCTCATGGATCTCGACCGTCGCCGCCGCCTTCAGCCGCGAGGCCAGATCAGGCAGCGCAACACCCCAGGCCGATGGAAAGCGGCGCGCCGTCAACAACAGCGTCGAGCCGGCACCACGCACCGCATTGATCAGATGGAACAGGCCTTGCTCGTCCACCGCCCCGGTATCGACATCGTCGATCACTGCGGGCCGGGCGCCGAGATTGGCGATGGTGTCACCGATACGCCTGGCGTCGACCGCCACCGCGTTGGCGCGCGCACGCCAGATCGAGGCCAGATGCGTCTTGCCGGAGCCGGCGGGCCCGGCCAGCACCACCACCGGCGAGGGCCAGTCCGGCCAGCGGTCGACCAAAGCCACCGCTTGCGCATTGGTGCCGGAGACGACGAGGTCGTCGCGCGAATAGCCGGTGCCGTGGCCGAGATCGAGCGGCAACTGGCGCGGCGGGTCGGCTTTCTGGTCGCTCATACGGGCTCAGCCATGGGCCCGGCAAGGAACCTGGTCACCGGCCGGATCATGGCTTGATGGCCTTGCGCCGATCGGCCGGGAGCTCCGGCGCCGTGCTGCCATGGCCCTTGTAGAGCGGCGATTCGAGATAGCGGGCGATGGCAAAGCGCACCAGCACGGCAACTGCCGCCGAAGCCGGCACGGCAATCAGCAGGCCGACGAAGCCGAACAGCGCGCCGAAGGCAAACAACGAGAACATCAGCCACACCGGATGCAGGCCGACGCTCTTGCCGACCAGCCGTGGTTGCAGGATGTTACCCTCGATGAACTGGCCGATGAAAAACACCACCGCGACGGCGACGATCATCGCCCAGTCCGGCCAGAACTGGACGAAGGCGACGCCGACGGCCAGCACCAGTCCGGTGAGCGAGCCGACATAGGGGATGAAGGAGATCAGTCCGGCGAACAGGCCGATCAGGATGCCGAAATTCAGCCCGGTCAGCGTCAGCCCGGTGGCGTACATTGCCCCCAGCACCAGGCACAGCGTGCCTTGGCCACGCACGAAGCCGGCCGTTGCGGTGTTGATGTCCTTGGCGATGGCGCGCACCGTCGCGACATTGTCGCGCGGCACCCAGCTATCGATGACCGCAACCATGCGGTCCCAGTCGAGCAGCATGTAGAAGGCAACCACCGGCGTCACCACGAACAGGCTGACCACCGAGACCAGCGCCACGCCGGAACTCCAGATCGAGGTGAAGACCGTGGTGAGCAGGCCGAAGCCGGAGGTCAGCAGCGAATTCAGCCCGTCGCGCAAGCTATTGGCGTTGACGCCGAATTTCTGTTCCAGCCATTTCGGATCATACGACGTGATCAGGCTTTGCAGCCGGGTCAGATATTCCGGCAATTTGCCGGCGAAATCGGCCATCTGCGTCGCCAGCACGGGAATGAGGATGACGAAGGCCAGCACCAGCACGATGAGGAAGGTGATGAGGATGACCACCGTCGCCATGAAGCGGGACAGGCTAAGCCGCTGCAGCCGGTCGGCGACCGGATCGAGGAAATAGGCAAGCACCATGCCCGCAACAAAGGGCAACAGGATGGCACTGAAGACATAGAGAAAAAGCGCGAGCACGGCTGCGCCGGCCAGCCAGAAGAATATCTGCCGGCGGAAGGTGGAGGATGCGGCGAGATCGGCAGCCGCAGCCTCGATCACCGCCGCTTCTCTCTCAACCGCCGCTTCTCTCTCAGATGTCCGGATTGGAGCCTTCGCCATAGCCGCTCATATGCCTCAGCCAAGCCACGAGATAGGCCCCGGCCGAAGCCACGGTCAAGACCCCGGACAGCAATATGAGGGCTGGCCGCAGCGGGTCGAGGTGAACGGCAAGGGCGAGTTCGCCCAGCACAACCGCCGCCAGCACGATCTGGATGGCGGTGTTGGCCTTCGACACGAAAAGCGGCTTCATCTCGACTGGATGGGCCATGACGGACGACAACACAACGGCGCAGACGATCAGCGCGTCGCGCGACACCACAGTGACGACCAGCCACAGCGGCAATTGCCCGATGAAACCCATGACGATGAAGACCGAAACCACCAGCAGCTTATCGGCCATAGGGTCGAGATAGGCGCCGAGCCTGGACTGCTGGTTGAAACGGCGGGCGATGAAGCCGTCGACGCCGTCCGAAATGCCGGCAATGAGGAAACCGGCAAAGGCCCAGTCCCAGCGCGCCTGCAGCATCGCCAGCACCACCGCTGGCACCAGAACCAGGCGCAGGATGGTGATCAGGTTCGGGATGGTCAAATGCGTGCCTGTCGGGTTTGCTGGCTGATACATGATGGAGACGCAGGGTGGACGCAAGGGAGAAGCTGCCGATCTCTCCACGAGCGGAAGACTGGCATTTTTGGCGCCGCCCCCCACGCTTTTATCAGGGGGCAAAACTCCGGCATTCCGTCCGTTATCCTTGCGGACCGAAACCGTTCATGCGAAGAGCCCGCAAACGAGCAGGAAAATTGCGATGAGCAAGCGCGACACAAGCCAGCCCAAAATGGGCCAGCCCAAAACGGGCAAGCGCAAGAACGGGCTCACCTATGCCGAGGCTGGCGTCGATATCGATGCCGGCAATCTCATGGTCGAGAAGATCAAGCCGCTGGTGCGCGCCACGCGCAGGCCGGGCGCCGACGGCGAGATTGGCGGCTTTGGTGGCCTGTTCGACCTCAAGGCTGCCGGCTTCACCGATCCGGTTCTGGTCGCCGCCAATGACGGCGTCGGCACCAAGCTCAAGATCGCCATCGATGCCGGCAAGCACGATACGATCGGCATCGATCTCGTCGCCATGTGCGTCAACGACCTCGTCGTGCAAGGTGCCGAACCGCTGTTTTTCCTCGACTATTTCGCCACTGGCAAGCTCGATCCCGACCAGGGTGTCGCGATCGTCGGCGGCATTGCCGAGGGTTGCCGGCAGGCCGGCTGTGCGCTGATCGGCGGCGAGACGGCGGAAATGCCAGGCATGTATCACGGCAATGACTACGACCTAGCCGGCTTTGCGGTGGGCGCGGCCGAACGCGGGCAACTGCTGCCCACCGACGACATCGTCGAGGGCGACGTGCTGCTTGGGCTCGCCTCCTCGGGCCTGCATTCGAACGGATTTTCGCTGGTGCGCCGCATCGTCGCCGCCAGCGGGCTCGCCTGGAGCGATCCGGCGCCGTTCAACGACGAGGCGACGTTGGCCGAGGCGCTGCTCGAGCCGACCCGCATCTACGTCAAGTCGATCCTCAAGGCCATACGCGGCACGCATGGCATCAAGGCGCTGGCCCACATCACCGGCGGCGGCTTTCCTGAGAACATTCCGCGCGTGCTGCCCAAGGATTTTTCGGCCGAGCTCGACCTCGAGGCGATCGACGTCCCCGCGGTGTTCTCGTGGCTGGCCAAGACCGGCGGTGTTGCGCCGGAAGAAATGATGCGCACCTTCAATTGCGGCATCGGCATGATTTTGGCGGTCGCCTCCGGCCAGGCGGCGCAGGTCGCCGCCGTCTTGCAGGAAGCCGGCGAGACGGTGACGCCGATCGGCCGCATCGTGCCGCGCCGCGATGCCGGCGTCATCTACCGGGGCTCGATCGGCCTATGAGCGCGCAGAGGAAACGCACTGTTGTCCTGATCTCGGGACGCGGCTCCAACATGACCGCGCTGATCGCGGCAGCCAGCGACCCGGCTTTTCCTGCCGAGATCGTCGGCGTCATTTCCGACAAGGCCGACGCCGCCGGCCTCGGTGTCGCCAAGGCGCGCGGCATCGCCACACAGGTTATTTCCCGCGCCGGCCATGGCAGCAAGCAGGCGCACGACGCGGCGATCGATGCGGCACTTGCAGCATTCAATGCCGAGATCGTGGCGCTGGCCGGCTATATGCGCATCCTTACTCCCGGCTTCGTGCAGAAATGGCAGGGCCGCATGATCAACATCCACCCTGCCCTGCTGCCGGCGTTCAAGGGGCTCGACACCCATGCGCGCGCGCTGGCTGCCGGCATCCGCATCCACGGCTGCACGGTGCACTTCGTCACGCCCGAGATGGATGACGGCCCGATCATCGCGCAGGCTGCCGTGCCGGTGATGGTCGGCGACAATGCGGATACCTTGGCTGCCCGTGTGCTGAAGGCCGAGCACCAGCTCTATCCGCTGGCGCTGGGGCTGGTCGCCGAAGGCAAGGCGCGCATGGCTGCCGGCCGTACCGTGCTTGCCCACTTTGCCGACGATGCCGACAACGCCACCTCGGTGGTGATGGCGCCCGACCCGCTGCGCGAGGAAGCCGACCTCGAGCATTTGGCGCGGATAACCCCCTAAGCCGGGTAGATGGGGATGAAACAGCTTCTCCTGCTTCGCCACGCCAAATCGAGCTGGGAAGACCCTAAGCTCGCTGATTTCGACCGGCCGCTCGCCGGGCGCGGTTTGAAGGCCGCCGTGCTGATGGGACGCGAGCTTGCGGCGCGCGCCTGGCTGCCTGACTTGGCGCTGGTATCGACGGCGCTGCGAACCCGCGACACCTGGCGGCTGGTGGCGGCGGAGCTGCCTGCGCACCCCCGGGTCGCATTCACCGATGCACTCTACGATGCTTCGGCAGCGGATATTCTGAGCCAGCTGCGGCAGGCCGACGCTTCGAGCGACAGCTTGCTGGTGGTTGGCCACAATCCGGGCCTGGACGATCTGGCGAACCAGCTTGCCTCGCCGGAGTCGGAGGCCAAGGAGCGCAAGAGGCTCGAGGAAAAGTTTCCGACTGCAGCCCTTGCGCGCTTCGTCTTCGAGGGAGAGTGGTCCGGCCTGTCCTCGGCCCGACTGACGCATACTCTGCGGCCGAGGGATTTAGGCTAGGGTGCAAGACAGGTGTAACAGACAAGCTGCCGTGCACCCTGCTTAAGACATCAGTTGCCCCAAATGCCCTGGCCAGATTCGGGCAAGTCGATTGTGGCTTTCGTCTTGGTATCGGCAGCCTTGTAGCCAGCCATATCCGTGTTGTTGACCGCGCCAGTGATGGCATGATCGACGCCGGCGACCGGCGCAACCGTCTGGTTGGTATTGTCGGAGCCATAGTGGTCGCTGGCGGCGAAAGCGCTGCCTGTGGCAACGAGGATGGCGGTGGCGACGAGGGCAATCCTGTTCATTTTTCAAGTCTCCTGGTTCTTGGGTTGGGCGGCGTCTTGGGAGGACGGTTCCGCTAAGGACAAGACCCCAGGCAGTGCGGTTTTATTCCTTGAGACTGAACTTTTTGCCGACTGCGAAGATCGGTTGGCCCAGCGCGCCGTAGCTGGCGGCTATCCCTTTTGCGCAAAAACAAGAGCGGCGGGCCAAGCCCACCGCTCTTTGTAGTCAAGGTCTGCGTCGTGGATCAGCGGCCCCAGATGCCCTGGCCAGACTGAGGTGGTACGTTGGCATTGGCGTCAGCCTGTGCCTTTTCGGACTTCAGGATCGAGCCGGTGTGCATGGTGTCGATGTTGGAAACCGAATGGCTGGCGGCTGGCTGGTTGACGTTGCTGGAGCCATAATTGTCGCTGCTGGCGAAAGCGGTGCCCGTGGCAACGAGGACGGCGGCGGCGGTGAGCGCTATCTTGGTCATTTCAAATACTCCTGATCGAGGATTGATGGTTCTGGTCTGGGAGGGGCTGGACAGACGCCGGCTTACCGGCCCCAGATACCCTGGCCGGATTCCGGCTGGTTCGAATCGGGGGTCAGCCTGAAGCCCTGATGCTCGACTGGCCTACGGATCGAAGCCGTGAAGCTATGGTCGATTCTACCAACGGGCGCGGACACGGCCGGCTGGTTGACATTGTCGGAGCCATAGTGGTCGCTGCTGGCAAAAGCGGTGCCCGTGGCAACGAGCATGGCGGCGGCGGTAAGAGCGATCTTGGTCATTTTCTTAACTTCCAGTAGTTCTCAGTTCAGTCCGTCTAGTGGCGTGCCCTTGGGAGGAATTTCGCGTCGCTCGGACCACACCGAAATGGGTTTTCCGTTCGCCGACTTCCAATCACGAAGATGTTCCTCCGCGCTCCGAATCCAGGCCTTGAAACGAGGCCAGTAGCTGAAGCTGTTAGAATTTTCGTTATAAATATCAGATGGTTATCAGACGCATTAGCGAACCGTACGGTCGTCCGCCGAGCCGGCGTTCACCATCTCATCACGGTCCGTCAACATAAATTGAACCGACTGGTTCGATCGACAGTCGGCACTTGCGGCCACAAGCCCGGATATGCGCCGTAGGTACAAGAGATCCGGTGGCTTGCGCGGCCCAGCCTGCAAAAAACCCATTGTCATCAGCCGCAAGACCGCATTTATCTTGCGTTGAAATCGATACTGTCGCTCATTTCAGTCGGCATTGTCGGACGCCGCGGCTGATCAGGCCCGAGGCGGTGACTGAAGGCGGCGGATAGTGAGACAGCGATAGAAATGCGGCTGTTGCTTGTCGAAGACAATCTCGAACTGGCCGACTGGCTGGGCAAGACCCTGCGCCAGGCGAACTATGTCGTCGACGTCGTCCATGACGGCGAGGATGTCGAACACGCGCTGGCCGCCGGCGGCCACGCGCTTGTCATCCTCGACCTGGCATTGCCGCGCATGGGTGGCCTCGAAGTGCTGCGCATGCTGCGGGCGCGCGGCAACCGGGTGCCGGTGATCGTGCTGACCGCCAACGCCAGTCTCGACGGCCGGGTCAAGGGCCTCAATGAAGGCGCCGACGACTATCTGGCGAAGCCGTTCCAGATCGAGGAACTGGAGGCGCGCATCCGCGCGCAGTTGCGCCGCGCCAATGACCGCACCGCGCCTGTGGTTGCCTGCGGCGATCTCGTCTTCGACACCAACACGCGGCTGTTTTCGCTGGCCGGCGAAACGCTGGCGCTGACACCGCGTGAGCATGCGGTGCTCGAACAACTGATGGTCAAGGCCGGACGCACGGTGAGCAAGGCAGCACTGTCGGCGGCGATCTACGATTTCGAGACCGATGCCGACCCCAGCGCCATCGAAATCTATGTCCACCGTGTGCGCAAGAAGCTTGAAGGGTCGCGCGTCCAGATCGCCACCTTGCGTGGCCTCGGCTATCTCTTGCGTCATGAGGAGTAGCAGCCTCCGCCTGCAGTTGCTGGCCTGGGTGGTGCTGCCGCTCGCCGGGCTCGCCACCATCAATCTGTGGACCAGCCATGGGAACGCCCTGGCCACCGCCGACCTGGTCACCGACCGGATGCTGCTGGCTTCGGCACGAACCATCGCTGAACAGGTCGCCATGACTGACGGCGTGCTCGATACCTCGATTCCACCGGCGGCGATCGAGATGTTCGATACCGGCGATCGAGACAGTGTCTACTACCATGTCAAGACTGCCAGGGGGCGGCTGCTGACCGGCTATCCCGACCTGCCGGAGGCGCCGAAGCAGCCCAGCGTCGAGGCAACCTATCGCGATCACCGGCTGCGGCTGCTTACTTTCAGCCACACCGTGGTCGGCGCCGGAGACGACTCGCCGATATCCGTCACCGTTGGCGTCACGCTTGCCGGGCACGATGCGATGGTGCGGCATTTGTGGTTCAACGCTTTCGCCCAGCAACTGGCGCTGGTCGCTATTGCCGGCATCTTCGTGCTGCTCGGCCTGCGTCGCGGCCTGGCACCGCTAATCAGGCTGCGCGACGCCGTGCGGTCGCCAAGCCGCAGCGATCTCGATCCCGTGGAAGTACCAGGCGCGCAAAGCGAGATCCGGCCGCTCATCGATGCACTGAACGCCTATATGGAGCGGGTGCGGGCGCAGATGGCGGCGCAGCGCCGCTTCATCGCCAATGCGGCGCACCAATTGCGCACGCCGCTGGCGTTGCTCTCAACGCAGGCGAGCTACGCGCTGCGCGAAACCGTCCCCGACGCGCGCCAGGAAGCGCTGGTGGCGCTGCAGGCTAGCTCCGGCAGACTGGCGCGGCTGGCCGAACAGCTCCTGACCCTGTCGCGCGCCGAACCAGGCAGCCGGCGGCCACGCGCCGACCTCGTCGACTTGACCGAAGCCGCCCGCCACGTGCTCGAAACGCAGGCGCCGACGGCAATCGGTCGCAACATCGATCTCGGCCTTGAGGAGGCCGGACCCGTGCCGGTCATCGGCGACGGCACCATGCTGCGCGAGATGATCGTCAACCTTGTCGACAACGCGCTGCGCTACTCGCCGGCCGGCGGCAGCGTCACGGTGAAGCTGGCGGCCGTTGACGACGAAGCCGTGCTGACGGTCACCGACGACGGGCCCGGCATCCCGGTGGACGAGCGAGACCATGTTTTCGAGCGCTTCTACCGCGTTGCCGGATCGACCGAGGAAGGCAGCGGGCTTGGCCTCGCGATCGTGCGCGAGGTCGTCGAAAATGCCGGCGGCCGCGCCACCCTCGGGGATGGCGCGACCGGCGGCCTGGTGGTTGAAGTGCGGCTGCCGCTGTCGAGCAGCTAGGTTATGTCGCCGCTCACTGCGTTTCATGCAGTGGCTGAGGACGCCATTTCGCCAGGCGATTCTCGACCATGGTCATCAGATATTCGGCACCGAGCGCCACCACCATGACGATGATGATCGCGGCATACATGCCGGCGGCGTCGAAGGATCCCTTGGCGATGTTGATCAGCAGGCCGATGCCGTAACGCGAACCGACGAACTCGCCAACGATCGCGCCGATGATGGCAAAGCCGAAGCTGACATGCAGGCTGGCGAAAATCCAGCTCATCGCCGAAGGGACGATCACCGAACGGGTCAACTGCCAGTTGGATGCACCCAGGATACGCGCATTGGCGATCATCGCCCTGTCAGCTTCCCGGACGCCCTGGAAGGCATTGTGGAACACGACGAAGAAAACCATCACGAAGGCAAGTGCCACTTTCGAAGCGAGGCCGAGGCCGAGGATCATGATGAAGATCGGCGCCAGAACCACGCGCGGAATGGAGTTGATCACCTTGATGTAGATGGAGAAGATATCGGCGGCCATCCGGTTACGGCCGAGCGCGACGCCGATGATGATACCGGCAACCGAGCCGGTCACAAAGCCGATGACCGATTCCTCCATTGTGACATAGAGGTGGTACCACAGAGGCCCCTCCGACGTTCCTTCTGTCGTCCACTCGTACAGCCGCTGCGCGATCGCGCTCGGCATTGCGTAGAAGAACGGATCGATCCAGGCTTGGCGCGCGGCGATTTCCCACAGGCCGAGAAAGGCGATCAGAATGGCGACCCGCCAGAATATCACGGTGCGGCGGCGGTGCCGTGCCGCCTTCGCGGCGGCTGCCTCGATTTCCGCATCCGAAGTGCCCGGCCTGAAAGCTCCTGCTTTGATGTCAATGGCGGCATCGGTCATGGCGTTCCTCCTCAGGCTGCGGCGCGCGCATAGCTGGTTTCGACCTCTTCTTTGAGGTCGGCCCAGATCGTGCGCGAGTAATTGATGAAGCTCTGCTCGTAGCGGATATCGGCGACCACGCGCGGGCGCGGCAGATCGATGGTGTAGACCGACTTCACCGTGGCCGGTCCGGCAGTCAGGACATAGACCTTGTCGGCGAGCGCAATCGCCTCTTCGAGGTCATGCGTGACGAAGACCACCGAAGCCTTCGCCTCAGACCACAGGCGCAGCAATTCCTCGTGCATCAGCACGCGTGTCTGCACGTCGAGCGCGGAAAACGGCTCGTCCATGAGAAGAATCTCGGGTCCGTTTATGAAAGTCTGGGCCAACGCCACACGTTTGCGCATGCCGCCGGAAAGCTGATGCGGATAGTGCTGCTCGAAACGTGACAAGCCGACACGCGCCAGCCAGTCGCGCGCAGCGGCCGCAGCGTCAGGCTTCGCTCTACCGCGAAAAAGTGGACCAGCCATCACGTTTTCGATCACCGTTCGCCAGGGAAACAGGGCGTCACTTTGGAAAACAAAACCAATGCGCGGGTCTATTCCCGTGACCGGCGCCCCCATGACGCGAACCTCGCCGGCACTTGGGCTTGCCAGCCCCGTGACAAGGTTGAGGGTGGTGGACTTTCCGCAACCGGTCGGGCCGACAACGGCGACGAATTCGCCGCGTTCGACGGTCATGGTGAAATCGCGCAACGCTGTCAGCGATTTGCCGGTGGGTGAAAGGAAACGCCGGCTGACGTTGATCAGCTCGATCGCTGGTGCATTTTTTTCAATGGCCATGGTGGAACTCCTGGGTACGAGCAAACGCCCGCCGTCGGCCCAAGGCCGCCGGACGTGAAAACTGACGGGCACCGGCGCGATGTCGTTCATCGCGCCGGCACTGTCTGCTACTTGGCGTTCTTGACGAATTCCGACGTGTAGGTCTTGGAGAGGTCGATCTGCTTGCCCTGCAGTTCCTTCTTGAAGGCTGAAAGAACCGTCAGCACCGTCTCAGGGCCCCCTTCGGGCATTATCCCGTCCGGGGTGAACATTGCCTTGCCTGCATCGAGGGCCTTCACGTAACCCTCCTTGTCGCCGACATAATAGTCCTTCGGCATCTTGTCGGCGATTTCGGCGCCCGTATGGGTGTTGATGAATTTCTGCGTCTTGACGAAGGCATTGGCCAGCTTCTGCACGGTGTCCTTATGCGCTTCGACCCAATCGGTCTGCATATAGAGGGAGGCGGCCGGGTAGGTGCCGCCGAGAGCAGCCTTGGTGCCTTCCATTGTGCGCATGTCGATGAGAACGGACGCTTCGCCGGTCTTCAGCAGTCGCGTGATCGTCGGCTCGGTCGTCATGCCTGCCTGGATCTTGTCCTGCTGCATGGCGGCGATGAAGGTGGTGCCGGCGCCGACCGGAACCGAGGTGAAGTCACCGAGCTTCAAACCGTTTTTGACGGCGAGATATTCCGTAAGAAAATTCGTCGATGAGCCAAGACCGGTCACGCCCAAGCTCATTCCCTTGAAGTCGGCAGGCGATTTGATCTCGGGGTGTTTCGCTGAAACAAGCTCGACCTCGCCCGGCGCCTGGCTGAACTGGACGATGGATTCGACGAATTTGCCCTTTGCCTGCAGATCGATGCAATGATCGTAGAAGCCGACAACCCCTTGCACGGCACCGGCGAGCATCTCGTTTTCGGCATCGACGCCGGCCGGTTCATTCAGCAACTCGACATCGAGACCCTCGTCCTTGAAGTAGCCGAGCGCTTCGGTCAGCTTGGCGGGCAGATAGATCTGTTTCTCATAACCGCCGACCATGATGGAAACCTTTTCGTCGGCGCGCGCGGACGGCGCGGACAAGGCCATGGTGGCGACGAGTGCGGTTGTGGCGGCTGAATCAAGCAGTATTCGCGCGAGCGACATGGCCTCTTCCCTTTGTTCGTTTCCCGCGCCCTCTCTCTCCCATCGCTTTCCGCGACAAATATGGGCGCGCGCCCAAGACTTATGGCACCAACCTTTCATTCACCTTTCAAGGCCGAGCCGAAAGTCACCGCAAACCTTACGGATCGGTAAGCCGATGCTGACCCGATCATGATCTGGATAGAGCCAGTTTGGCTAATCACGAGATGCCGTCGCGGACCGTTCGCCTCGCTCGATCGCTCAATCCCAGCACATCGCGCATGTCATATTCACCGGGCGGGCGCCCCGCGACCCAGAGTGCGGCGGCGATGGCGCCACGGGCAAACATGGTGCGGTCGCCGGCCGAATGCGACAAGGTCACGGTCTCGCCCTCGGCGCAGAAGCTGACGCTGTGCTCGCCGACGATGCTGCCGCCGCGCATCACCGCAAAGCCGATCTCACCAGGCGGCCGCGGGCCGGTGACGCCATCGCGAACGCGCCTTGCGACCGTAGCCAGTTCGATGCCGCGTCCGCTGGCGGCGGCCTGTCCCAGCATCAGCGCCGTCCCCGACGGCGCATCGATCTTGTGGCGATGATGCGCCTCGACAATCTCGACATCCCAGTCGTTGGGATCAAGCGCTCGCGCCGCCTGCTCGACCAGTCCGACCAGCATGTTCAGCCCAAGCGAAAAGCTGCCGGAGCGGACGATGGCGATGGTTTTCGCGGCATCGGTCGCCAACTCGGCGGCATCGAAGCCTGTCGAGCCAATGACCAGGGCTGGCCCGCCGCGTTCGGCGCAAAACCTGGCCAGATCAGCCGAGGCCGCCGGCGTGGTGAAATCGATGACCACGTCGGCCGTGGCAAGCGCCTCGTCGCGGCCCACCAGCGCCTCGCCGACAATGCCCGGTCGGTGGAAGCTGGCGGCGAGCGCCAGTCGCGCATCGGCCTGGACGGCGTCCGCCATCTGGCGGCCCATGCGGCCAAGCGCACCCGCGATTGCGATCCTGATCGGTGGTTGGGGCATGGCGCTATCCCGCGGCTATTTCCACATGCCGCGCATGCGCGCGCCAATGTCGACGCGCACCTCCGGCCGAGGCGCCCTGCCCTGTGCCGCCTGCGCGCTCGGCCACGAGACCTGCTGGAAGGCGGCAAGGATGGAGGCCGGGATGAAACGGGTGCGCGAGGCATAGAGGTGGCGGTCGCCCCGCGCCGCCTGGCCGTGCGGAAAGAAGCGCTGCGGCATGACCAGGCTGAGATTGTCCTTGGCCCTTGTCATCGCCACGTAGAGCAGCCGGCGCTCCTCCTCGATGTCCTCCTTGGTGCCGACCCCAAGATCGGCAGGAATGCAGCCGTCGACGGTGTTGAGCACGAAGACATTCTTCCACTCCTGGCCCTTGGCCGAATGGATGGTCGACAGGATCAGATAATCCTCGTCGCGGTGCGGCGGTCCGGCCTGGTCGCTGGTGGCGTCCGGCGGGTCCAGCGTCAGCTCGGTGAGGAAGCGTTCGCGCGAGGCATAGCCCGAGCCGATCTGCTCGAGCTGCAACAGGTCGGCCCGGCGCGTGATCGCATCCTCGTGGATGCGCTCCAGATGCGGCTCGTACCAGAGCCTGACCTGTTCGAGATCGGCCGGCCATTTGGCGCCTGCCCGCAGGCTGGAATAGAGCGCGACGAAGCCCGGCCAGTCATCGGCCGCGCGTTGCGGCGGGCGCCAGCCGGCAAGGCCCATAGCCTCATCCAGCGCCGTGGTCATGGTCTCGACGATCTGCGCGGCGGCCGAAGGACCGATGCCCGGCATCAGCTGCAGCACACGGAAGCCGGCGACACGGTCGCGCGGGTTTTCGGCAAAACGCAGCACCGCCAGCACGTCCTTAACGTGAGCGGCATCGAGGAATTTCAAGCCGCCGAACTTGACGAAAGGAATGTTGCGCCGCGTCAGCTCGATCTCCAGCGGGCCGCTGTGGTGGGAGGCGCGAAACAGCACCGCCTGCGATTTCAGCGCCGTGCCAGCTTCTCGTTCGGCCAGAATGGTCTCGCAGACGAAATTGGCCTGCTCGACCTCGTCACGCACGGTCACCAGCCTTGGCTTGTCGGTGGATTTGCGCTCCGACCACAGGTTCTTGGTGAAGCGCTCCGAGGCCTCGCCGATCACCGCATTGGCGGCGGCCAGGATGGTCTCGGTCGAGCGGTAATTGCGCTCCAGCATGACCACGTCGGCGGCCTGCGCGAACTGCCGGGGAAAATCAAGGATGTTGCGGACCTCGGCGGCACGGAACGAATAGATCGACTGCGCATCGTCGCCGACCACCGTCAGACCGGCGCCATCGGGCTTGAGCGCCATCAGGATCGATGCCTGCAGCCGGTTAGTGTCCTGGTATTCGTCGACCAGTACATGGTCGAAACGCCCACCCAGATGCGCGGCTATTTCGGGCTCGGCCGCCATCTGCGCCCAGTACAGCAGCAGGTCGTCGTAATCGAGTACGTTCTGCGCCTGCTTGGCCTCGACATATCCGGCGAACAATTGCTTCAACTGCTCCGCCCAGCCGGCACACCAGGGAAAGGCGGACCCCAGCACTTCGCCCAGCGGCGCCTGCGCATTTACCGCGCGCGAATAGATGGCAAGGCAGGTGCCCTTGGTCGGAAAGCGCGCCTCCGTCTTCGAGAACCCCAACTCATGCCGGATCAGATTCATCAGGTCGGCTGAATCCTCGCGATCGTGGATGGTGAAGGCCGGATCGAGGCCAATCTCCAGCGCATAGTCGCGCAGCAACCGGGCGCCGATGCCGTGAAAGGTGCCGGCCCAGGTTAGCGCATCGGTGATCACCGCGGCGTCGCGGCCGAGCACCTCGCCGGCGATGCGCTCGACGCGCCTGGCCATTTCGGACGCGGCGCGGCGCGAAAAGGTCATCAGCAGGATGCGGCGCGGATCGGCCCCCTTGACGATCAGATGGGCGACGCGATGCGCCAGCGTGTTGGTCTTGCCTGAACCGGCGCCGGCAATGACCAGCAGCGGTCCTGCAATCTGGCCGTCGCCATGCTCGACGGCGAGGCGCTGGGCGTCGTTCAGCCGGGCGAGATAGGCAGGCTGGACGGTCGGTTCCCGAAAGTTCGAATCAGGCGTGGCGAGGTTCATCGCCCATCAAGCATCGTTTCTGCTTTGTTCGCAACGCCGATGCGAGAATGTCCAACTGCCCCGCAGCCGAAGCATGACAGCCGTGCCTAGCGCTGGGGATCGATCCCCATCGCAGCCGACTGGCGGCGCAAGGTCTCACGATCATGTTGCGATGGCGGCAGCAGCAGCGGGTCGACCGTGTCGGGCACGTCCTCGACCATCTTCCTGGCGATACGGTAAGTGACATAGGCCAAAGCGCCGGTGACAAGCAGACGGAACATGGTTGCAACACTCCATTGGAGCAGGACCAACCGGGGAAACGGCATTTGGTTCCCCTGCCGACCGTCTTGACCGCATAGTAGAAGATCGAGGCGCGGCGAATAGAGCTTCTTGGAGAAGAAGGCCGGCGCCGCTTGGGAGGAAGAATGAAGCGCCGGCCAAGCGGATAAATCAGGTCCGCCGCAACAACAGGCTAGCTGAGTCTTTCCCCTGCGTCACCGGGTGATTGTCTTCGTCAAACGCTGACAACCTGCACGTCGCCCCATCACGCCCGTGTCTCGACCATCATCCCGGCAATTTCCTTGAGGAGTTTCGCCGCCACGATGGCGGTCAGCTTGGCGATGTCGCGAAGCGGGTTTAGTTCAACGATATCAGCCGCCACGATCGGCTGGTTGACCGATTGAATCAGGTTGATGACCTGACGGGTGGTCAGACCGCCGGGTTCGCGGTGCGAGACGCCTGGCGCAAAGGCCGGGTCGAGCCCGTCGAGGTCCATCGAGATGTAGACCGGCGCGAAATCCTGGTCATCGGCGTCCGATCTCCGTCAACGGGGAATTTCAGTAAACGCGGGAGCTGGCAGGCGATAGCGATGGTGTTTTGGGCCAGCGGCGGGCGCGCCCTGGCAATCAAAACACAATCAACTCCCGGCTTCTCCGCCCAGTCTTTGCCTGACCATGGCGACATGGAAATCCGTGCCGAACAGCAGCCCGTCATCATTGAAGTCGTAGCTCGAATTGTGCAGCGGCGCCGACGCCTCGCCATTGCCGAGGAAGACGAAACAGCCCGGCACATGGTCGAGGAAGCGGGCGAAATCCTCCGAGGCGGTCATCGGCTCGCGGGCGACGGCAATGTTGCCGAGCTCGAAGACACTTCTTGCGGCAGCAAACGCCGCATCGACCAGTTCGGCATCGTTGCTTAGCGGCACGAATTCGCGGCTGTAGTTGACCTCGGCGGTGACATTGTAGGCGGCGGCGGTGCCCTCGGCGATGATGCGCATCTGCCGCTCGATCTCGGCGCTGACCTCGGGGCGGAAGCTGCGCGTATCGCCGAGAATGCGGGCAAGACCGGGCAGTGCGTTGCGGGTGCCGTCGGTGATCAGCTCGGTCACCGAAACCACTGAGATATCGGCCGGGCTCAGCCGGCGCGAGACGATGGTCTGCAGATTGGTGACCAGCGCACAGGCGGCGACCAGTGTTTCGTTGCCCGATTGCGGTCGCGCGGCGTGGCCGCCGAGCCCTTTCAGCACGATCTCGAAATTGTCCTCGGCCGACATGATCGGGCCGGCGCGGGTCTCGAAGTGCCCGATCGGCAGGCCGGGCATGTTGTGCAGGCCAAAGATTTCGTCGAAGGGGAAGCGTTGCATCAGGCCATCGTCGAGCATGGCCAATGCGCCCTTGCCCCATTCCTCGGCCGGCTGGAAGACGAAGCGCACGGTGCCGTCGAAACCGCCCTCGGCGGCCAGGCGTTTTGCGGCACCGAGCAGCATGGTGGTGTGGCCGTCATGGCCGCAGGCATGCATGACGCCGGGATTGCCGGAACGGTAGGGCGTGGCGGATTGCTCGGTGATGCGCAGCGCATCCATGTCGGCCCTGAGCGCAATCGCCCGGTTGCCGCTACCGCGCTTCAGCGTGCCGACGACGCCGGTGCCGCCGACGCCCTCGGTGACATCGTCGAGGCCGAATTCGCGCAGCTTGGCGGCAACGAAGGTCGCGGTGCGCCTTTCCTCGAAGCCGAACTCCGGATGCGCATGCAAATCGCGCCGCCAGACAATCATCTCCTGCTTCAGCGCGTCACGATCGAATTCGGACATTTCTTCTGTCCCCCTGACCTATTTCGCAAGGTCTGTGACCACATCAAGCAGGATGTTGGCGCCGGCAACAAGGTCGGCATCCTCAGTGTGCTCGCGCGGATTGTGGCTGATGCCGCCGGCGCTCGGCACGAAGATCATCGCCGCCGGCGCGATGCGCGCCATCATCTGTGCATCGTGACCGGCGCCTGATGTCATGCGTTTGACGCCGAGGCCGCGGTTTTTCGCGGCAGCCTCGATCAGCTCGACAATGCGGATGTCGAAGATCACCGGCTCGAAGCGGGCCAGCCGCTCGACCGAGATCGTCACGCCTTCGGCGACGGCAAGCTGTTCGAGACAGGCAGCAAGTGCGGCCTCCTCCGCCTGCAGGCGCTGCTCATCGGGATGGCGCAGATCGACGGTGAAGACGGCCTGGGAGGGAATGACGTTGATTGCATTCGGCTCGAAGCGGATCGTGCCGACGGTGGCGACCGTCGGCGTGTTCGAGGCTTTGGCCCTGTCGTGCAGGAAGGTGATGACCCGCGCGGCGGCGTGGCCGGCGTCGCTGCGCATCGACATCGGCGTGGTGCCGGCATGGTTGGCGACGCCGTCGATGGTGATGCGTTGCCAGGAGATGCCTTGCAGATTCTCCACCGCGCCGATCGGCACGCCTTCGCGCTCCAGCACCGGCCCCTGCTCGATATGCAGTTCGAGATAGGCGTGCGGCTTGAGGAAGCCGGGCTCCTTGTCGCCGGCATAGCCGATCCGGGCAAGCTCCTGCCCGAGCACGCTGCCGTCGGTGCCGACAGCCGCCAGCACTGTCTCGAAGCCGATGCCGCCGGCATGGACCAGCGAGCCCATCATATCGGGGGTGTAGCGCACGCCCTCCTCATTGGTGAAAGCGGCGATTGCGACCGGGCGCGGCGGCGAAAAGCCCGATGCCTTGAGGGTCTCGATCACCTCCAGCCCGGCGAGCACGCCGTAGCAACCGTCATAGATGCCGGCATCGATGACCGTATCGATATGCGAGCCGATGAGCAGTGGCGCCTGCCCGGCATTGTCCGGGCTTTGCCAGATGCCGAAGATGTTGCCGACCCGGTCTATGGCGACATCGAGCCCGGCCTGCCGCAGCCAGCCAACGAAGAGGTCGCGGCCCAGCCTGTCGGTGTCGGAGGCGGCCAATCGGATCAGCCTGCCCTCACTGTCACGGCCGACGGCGCCGAGTTCACGGATACGGCCAAGCAGGCGCTGCGCGTCAACCGCGATCACAGCGTTGCTGCCGCAAGCATCTTGCCGGCCAGCACATCGGCCGGGCTCATACCGACCAGTTCGGCATAGCGATGCGGGTCGGTGGCCCCTTCGGTGTTGATCACCAGCACCCGGGATTTGCCGTCGAGCCCAAGGTCGGCCTGGTGGTCGGCCACTGCCCGGATCAGCCCGGCAAGGCCGACGCCGCCGCTTTCGCCGGCGACGATCACCGGATCGCCGGCACTTGGCTGCGCCAGCCGCCGCATCACCGCGATGGCCTCGTCCTCATCCACCGTCATGAAGGCGTCGGCGGCACGCGCCAGCACCCGCCAGGCGACCGGAGAGGCCTCGTAGCATTCCAGCATCGCCATGACCGTCGCCTCGCCATGCGCAACCTTCACCACGCGCCCCGCCTGGGCGGCCGCGACAACGCACGCGGCACGCGCGGGCTCGACCACGATGAAGGTCAGCCTGGCATCGCCGAGCACGATGGCAAGATAGCCGGCGACCGCGGCGGCAATGCCGCCGACACCGGCCTGCACGAAGACATGGGTCGGAGGCTCCCGGAGCTGGCGCAGTGCTTCACGCACGATCGCCGTATAGCCCTGCATGACGAGGCCGGGAATGCGCTCATAACCAGGCCACGAGGTGTCGGAGACCACGGTCCAGCCCTTCTGAGCCGAAACTTGAGCGGCTTGCCTGACCGAGTCGTCATAGTTGCCATCGACGCGGATCATCTCGGCGCCATAGCGCGCGATGGCGGCGATGCGCTCCTCGCTGACGCCGGCGTGGACGAAGATCGCCGCACGCGCCCCGACGAGTTGCGCACCTTGCGCGACCGACCGGCCGTGATTGCCGTCGGTGGCGCAGGCAACCGTCATCGTCGCTGCAACCGCCCGGACATCCGGCTGATCAAGGTCGGCCACATCGACGGGTCGACCAAGCGACCGACCTGCCTCTTCCAGCACCAGACGGAAGACTGCATAGGCGCCGCCCAGCGCCTTGAAGCTGCCGAGGCCAAGGCGAAAGCCTTCATCCTTGACATGCAAGGCGCCGAGGCCGAGTTCAGTCGCCAGCGCCGGCAGCGCATGCAGCGGCGTTATGCAGTGATTGTCGCGATGGGCAAGGAAACGCTCGACCGTGTCAGCCCCGGCGACCCCAAGCGTTTCGGCATCGGCCGGGTCGAGCGGTTGGCGGTGCAAGACATTGTGGTTGGGCAGGAACACTGGGCGATTGGGCAGGAACACTGGCGGCCTCCTTGGCAGTTCAGCGAGAACATATTGCAGGATCGGCGCAAAAAGCGCTGTAATGCGACCCTCGAAATGCAAGTTTGTTTCGTCAGGGATGTCTCGATTGCCTGCATTGCCACCCTCACTCGACAGTTTCGATCTCGCCATCTTGCCATCCTACAGCGGGACAACACGACGCCGCAGCGGCTGATCGGCGAAGCCGTCAACCTTTCGGCGCCGGCAGTGCAACGCCGCATCAAGCGCATGGAACAGACCGGCGTCATTGCCGGCAATGTTGCGCTGGTCGCGCCGGCGGCGGTCGGCCAGCCGATCACCATCTTCGTCGAGGTGGAACTCGAGAGCGAACGCACCGAACTCATCGACGCGGCCAAGCGGCAGTTCTCGGCCGCCCCGGAAGTGCAGCAATGCTACTACGTCACCGGTGAGGCCGATTTCATCCTGATCATCACCGTGGCCGACATGGGCGCCTACGAGGCGCTGACGCGAAAACTGTTCTTCGACAGCAACAATGTGCGGAAGTTCCGCACCTTCGTCGCCATGGACCGCGTCAAGGTCGGGCTGACGGTGCCCTTGCCCGGATGAGAATTTGCTGGCAGGCACGCTCCGGCTGCCATGCTTTTGACATTCTCCGGACGCGAATTTGTTGGCGGAGGCGCGCTTGGACGACACCACCCCAGTTGCAATCATCGGTGCCGGGCCAGCGGGTCTGGCTGTTGCCGCATGCCTGCGGCAGGCCGGGGTTGACTTCGTTCTTCTCGAAAAAGAGGCGCAGGCCGCACCCGCCTGGCGACGCCACTATGAGCGCGTCCACCTGCACACGACCAAACGCTATTCCTCGCTGCCTTTCGTGCCCTTTCCCAGGGATTATCCGCGCTATGTGCCGCGCGATCTTTTCGCCGACTACCTCGATGCCTACGCGCAACGCTTCGACCTGCGGGCCCGTTTTGGACAGTCAGTGCGGATGATCACCCGGCAAGGTAGAGGCTGGCATGTCGAGGCGACATCCGGCGACCTGCATGCCTCTCACGTTGTGATCGCGACGGGCAACAACGCCGAGCCGTTGATGCCCGGATTTGCCGGCGCCGATGCCTTCAGGGGTGAAAGGCTGCATAGTGCCGACTATCGCAACGCCACGCCATTTGCCGGCCGGTCGGTGCTGATCGTCGGCATGGGCAACACCGGCGCCGAGATTGCGCTCGATCTGGTGGAAGGGGGCGCGCGGCCGACGATTTCGGTGCGCGGCGGCGTTCATATCGTGCCGCGCGAGCTGCTTGGCGTGCCTATCCAGATGATCGGCATGGCGGCTCGCCTGATGCCGCAACGCATCAATGATGCCTTGTTCCCCGTCATCCTCGATCTGACGCTGGGCAGGCTGGAGAAATACGGGCTCAAGCGGCCTAGCCAAGGGATGTTACAGCAGATCGCCGTGGCGTCGCGCATTCCCGTGATCGATGTCGGCACGGTCGACAAGATCCGCGAAGGCGCGATCAAGGTCGCACCCGACATTGCCGAGATCACCGAGCAAGGCGCCCATTTTGCCGACGGCAAGCACCACGAGTTCGATGCGATCATCTTCGCCACCGGCTTCCGGCCGGGCTATGCCAGGTTGCTGGAGCCTGGCATCCAGCCGGGCCGCAGCGGCGTCAACGCACGCGCTTCGGAGCTCGGCCTCTATCTCATCGGCTTTCACAATACGGTGACCGGACTGCTGCGCGAAATCTCGATCGAGGCAGGGCAGATCGCCGACGACATCCGGCTGCGACGGGATCGAAAGAATGCGGCCGAAATCCTGCCAATATGACTTGATGACTTGGCACGGGGAGCAGAGCTCTCTTCGGCCTCAGTCTGCCGCGCGCAGCCACACCTTGTTGTCGTGGAACGCAGCGCCACCATACGGTGCCGGCGCATCGGCGCCGGTCAGCACGTTGATGCCTTCGCCGCGCTCATGCGCGCTGTTTGGCCAGATGCCTTCGGCGATGACGACGCCGCGTTTGATCCCGTCGAACAGTCTTGCGTGCAGCACCACTTCGCCGCGCTGGTTGCCGACCTCGACGCGGTCGCCGTCGGCAAGCCCATGGGCCGCCGCATCGTCGGGATGCAGAAGCAGTTCCGGCCGCACTTCCTTGGCCTTCGACACCGGTGTTTCCGAAAATGTCGAGTTGAGGAAGTTGCGCGCCGGCGATGTCGCCAGCCGGAACGGATGCGCCTCGTCGGCGACCTCGATCAGGTCGACATGGTCGGGGAATTCCGGCAACCGCTCCACCGGGCCGAACAGGCCCATGCTCTTCGGCGGCCGGTTGGGTGCCGCCTGCCCGGTCCAGTCGGCGCGGAAGTGGAATTTCCCATCCGCATGGCCGAAACCCTTGATGAAATGCGCGGTGTCGAAATCCGGCTGCAGGTCGACCCACTTGTCTTCCTTCAAGCTGTCGAAGCTACCCAACCCGCGCTTGCCCAGGATGATGTCGATATGCTGCTGTTCGGTCAGGCCGAAGCCCGGACGATCGGCGACGCCGAGGCGCTCAGCCAGTTCCTCGATGACGAAATGGTTGGTGCGCGGCCCTTCCGGCGGGTCGATCAGCTTGGGGCCGAGCGTGATGTGTTGGTTGCCGCCGCCCTTGTAGACGTCGTCATGCTCGAGGAACATTGTCGCCGGCAGCACGACGTCGGCGAGCTTTGCGGTGTCGGTCATGAATTGCTCGTGCACGCAGGTGAACAGGTCGTCGCGCAAAAAACCCTGCTTCACCAGCCGCTGCTCGGGCGCGACATTCACCGGGTTGGTGTTCTGGATCAGCATCGCCGTCACCGGCGGACCGCCATAGAGCGCGTCCTTCGCCCCAGTCAGCACCGGGCCGATGCGCGAATGGTCGAGATAGCGGATCGAGGGATCGCGCATCCTCGTGCCTTCCAGCACCTCCTGGTTGAGCTTGAAGATACCGGAATTGGAATGGAAGGCGCCACCGCCCTCATATTGCCAGCAGCCGGTGACGGCGGCGATGGAGGCGGCGGCGTGCATGTTGACCGAGCCGTTGCGCTGGCGCGAAAACCCGTAACCGAGACGGAAATAGGTTTTCTTGGTCGTGCCGACGAGGCGGGCGAAAGCCTCGATCTCGGCGACCGTCAGACCGGTGATGCCGGCCGCCCATTCCGGTGTGCGCGTCCGCAGATGCTCTTCCAGCCCCTTGGGGTCGTCGGTGTATTTTTCGAGATAGGCGCGATCGGCCATGCCTTCCCTGAACAGGACATGCATGACCGCGCAGGCCAGCGCGCCATCGGTGCCGGGCTTCAGCACCAGGCCGAGGTCGGCCTGTTTCATCGTCGCGTTCTCGTAAACGTCGATGACGACGATCCTGGCGCCGCGCTCCTTGCGCGCCTTGATGGCGTGGGTCATGACGTTGACCTGCGTGACCACGGCATTGGTGCCCCAGATCACCACGCAATCGGATTTCGCCATTTCGCGCGGATCGGGGCCGCGCAAGGCGCCGGCCCCCATCATCCAGCCGGTCCAGGCCAGATTGGTGCAGATCGAACCGAAAAAGCCGGAGTACTTCTTGGCGTGGCGCAGCCGGTCGATGCCGTCGCGCTGCACCAGCCCCATCGTGCCGGCATAGTAGTAGGGCCAGACCGTCTCTGAGCCGTATGTCTTCTCGGCCGCGATGAACTTTTCGGCGACGAGGTCTAGCGCGGCCTCCCAACTGGCGTCCTTCCAGGCGCCGTCGCCCTTGGCGCCGGCCCGCACCAGCGGCTTCAGCAGACGGTCGGGATGATGGACGCGGTCGGCATAGCGCGCGACCTTGGCGCAGATGACGCCTGCGGTATAGCTGTTGGTCTTGGCGCCGTGGACACGGCCGATGCGGTTGCCATCGAGCAGCTCAACCTCGAGCGCGCAGGTCGACGGGCAATCATGCGGACAGGCCGAATGGCCGATGCGAAGCTTTGCGTGCTGGTTCATGCCGCGTACCTAACGGCTTTCGGGCGCGGTGTGTAGGGCCAGCTCTTACCCTCCCCTTGATCGGGAGGGTCGGCGCGCAGCGCCGGGGCGGGGTGAATCGTCGAGCTGCCCCCACCCCGCTCCGCTTCGCGGATCGACCCTCCCCCCAAGGGGAGGGTAATCACTCCGCCGTGCCTTCCTCGTATTCGGCCGACATGGTCAGCCATTTTTCCTCGTGGCCGGCCAGCGTCTGGGTCAACTGCGAGCGCTCCTTGGCCAGCCGGGTCGCCGTCGAGGGATCCTTCTCGTAGACGGCGGGATTGGACAGTTCGTCCTCGATGCCGTCGATGCGCTTGCGGATGCGGTCCATCAGCGCTTCGGTGGCGCGGATTTCCTTGGCCAGCGGCTCGAAGGCGGCGCGACGCGCTGCCGCATCGCGGCGGCGGTCGGCCTTTGACGCCTTGTCCGCCTCGCGCTTGCCGCGGCGGTCGCCCGACGCACCGGTGACAAGCGTCTTGTAGTCTTCGAGGTCGCCGTCATACGGGTTAACCGCGCCGTCCTTGACCAGCCACAGCCGGTCGGCGGTCGCCTCCAACAGATGACGATCGTGCGAGATCAGGATCACCGCGCCCGGAAATTCGTTCAGCGCATGGATTAGCGATTCGCGGCTGTCGATGTCGAGATGGTTGGTCGGTTCGTCGAGGATGAACAGGTTCGGGCCCTCGAAGGCCGACAGACCCATCAGAAGTCGCGCCTTCTCGCCGCCCGACAGATCCTTGGCGGCGGTGTTCATCTTCTCGGTGGTGAGACCGAACTGGGCGACGCGGCCGCGCACCTTGGATTCCGGAGCCTCCGGCATCAACCGGCGGACATGCTCATAGGCGTTCTCCTCCGGCCGGAGGTCGTCGAGCTGGTGCTGGGCGAAGATCGCCACCTTCAGGCCCGGCGCCACTGTCATGGTGCCGCTCTCCTGCTTCAGCCGGCCGGACAGCAATTTGGCGAAGGTCGACTTGCCGTTGCCGTTGGCGCCGAGCAGAGCGATGCGGTCGTCGGCATCGATGCGCAGCGTCATCTTCTTGAGGATCGGCTGCCCCTCGGTGTAGCCGACATTGACGTTGTTCAGCGCCACGATCGGCGAGGCCACCGTCTTCACCGGCTCGGGGAAAGAGAACGGCCGCACCGTATCGTTGACGATCGCGGCGATCGGCTTCATCTTCTCCAGGGCCTTGATGCGCGACTGCGCCTGCCTCGCCTTGGAAGCCTTGGCGCGGAAGCGCTCGACGAAGGATTCCATATGCTTGCGGGCGGCTTCCTGCTTGACCCGACCCTTCTCCTGCAGTTCCTTCTGCTCGGTATACTGACGCTCGAACTGATCGTAGCCACCACGCCAGAAGGTCAGCTTCTTCTGATCAAGATGAACGATAGAATTGACGGCGCGGTTGAGCAGGTCGCGATCATGCGAGATCAGAAGAACGGTGTGCGGATATTTCGACACATAGTTTTCCAGCCACAGCGTGCCTTCGAGGTCGAGATAATTGGTCGGCTCGTCGAGCAGCAAAAGGTCGGGCTCGGCAAACAGCACCGCCGCGAGCGCCACGCGCATGCGCCAGCCGCCCGAGAAGGACGAGGCCGGGCGGCGCTGCGCAACATCATCGAAGCCGAGACCGGCAAGAATGGTGGCCGCGCGCGACTCGGCCGAGTGCGCGTCGATATCGGCCAGCCGCATGTGGATGTCGGCGATGCGGTGCGGATCGGTGGCGGTCTTTTCCTCTTCAAGGAGTGCCGTCCGCTCGAGATCTGCCTTGAGCACGATCTCGATCAGCGGGTCCTCGGTGCCGGGTGCTTCCTGCGCCACCTGGCCGATGCGCGTGTTCTTGGGCAGGCTGATCGAGCCCGTCTCGGAGGCGAGGTCACCGGTGATGGCCTTGAACAGCGTCGTCTTACCGGTGCCGTTGCGACCGACAAGACCGGCCTTGGTGCCGGCCGGCAAGGTCAGCGAGGCGTGGTCGAGAAGCAGGCGTCCGGCCATGCGGAGCGAAAGGTCGTTGATGATCAGCATGGCCGCGCTTTTGCACCGGACATCAACGCTTCGCAAGACCTTGCGGGCCAGTTGGCCGCACAAGCCCTGAAAACGACGCCCGCAAAGGCGCCGTCAAGGCAGCCGATCAGCCCGCCTACCCGGCCGGGGCAGCGCTCAGGCAGTTCCCTTGCGCTTCGTCGTCTTGGCCACGACGGCCGGCGCTGCTGCCGGCTTGCGGCCAAGTCCCGTCGACTTTGCCAGCGCCGACCGTGTCGCCGAATAGTTTGGCGCAACCATCGGATAGTCCGGCGGCAAGCCCCATTTGGCCCGGTAGTCGTCCGGGCTCAGGCCATAGTCGGTCCTGAGGTGTCGCTTGAGCGACTTGAACTTCTTTCCGTCCTCAAGGCAGATGATGTAGTCGGGAAACACCGACTTCTTCGGGTTCACGGCCGGAACCAGGGTTGGGCTTTCAGTGACAGGCGCACCAGCCAGCTTGCGAACCGAAGCGCTGACGCTGGCAATCAACTCGGGCAGACCGGAAGCCGGAAGCGGATTGTTGCCTATATAGGCCGAGACAATATCGGCCGTCAGTTCGATAACGGTCTTATCATCGATATTTGACAATTCTTTCACCCTATTTGCGACAAAGTCGTCCACCCCAGTGAAGACTTGTCTCTTCGTATCTTTTTAACCGGCCCCCCCAACGGACCGCCAAGTCTCAACAAGGAATCAAGACTCGCAAAAATTACTTTTCATGGGAAATCGACGTCGCGCAAATTAGAAAATCTAATACTTGGGACTAGCAGACTTAGCAGCGCGACCGTCGGCCAATATCTCTAGAATACGCTTCCAACGGGCACAACGCCCGAAGTCCTTTTGCTCTATGGCCTTTTCGGCCTTCATGGCGGCATAAAGCGGTGCCTCGGCGCCGAATTCCTTGATCAGCCAATGCGCTTCCTGCCTGGCAAGACGTTCGTTTTCGTCAAACATGGTTCTCGGCCTCCGAACGTTCCACGCCAACCGCGACGCAACTGCCGATGACGAGGATGGCTCCGACAATGGCCGTCATCGTCAGCCTTTCGCCCGACAGCGTCAGCAGCAGCGTCGAAGCAATCGGGGTGAGATAGGCGACGACCGCGACCTTGCCGCTGCCTTCGAGCTTCAACGCGCGTGACCAGAAGTAGTAGCCCAAGCCCATCGGACCGGCGCCGAGATAGAGGCCGAGAGCCAAGTCCGTGCCGACGGGCCAGGCGAAGCCGTCGCGAGCGCACCACAAGAACGTCAAGGCGACACCGATGAGCGACGATGGCAGCAACAGGCGATCCGACGAGGTGGCAACCCGTCCCACCATGATCGAATAGAAGGCCATGCACAGTGCGGACCCGAATGCGGCGACATAGCCGACGAGATCGCCCTGGAGCCAGGATTGGTTACGGCCTCCCGAAATCACCAGTGCAACGCCGATGAAGCCCACGACCGCGGCGAGGCCCAGCAGCACCGGGCGCCGCGGATTCTGCAGAGCGATGACCGCCGCCGCGACCATCAACGGCCAGGTGTAGGCCACCAGATTGGCCTCGATCACCGGCATCGATGCGAAGGCGATGTATTGCAGCACCATGGTGCCGACCAGACCGATGAAGCCGACCGCGAGAGACACCAGCGCGGGCCCTGCCGAAACTGGCACGGCCCTTTCCCCGCTCATCAACCGGATGGCGGCGAAGACGAGGGCAGCTCCTGTAAACTGCAGGAACTGCACCTGCGACACCGGATGGCTGGCCAGCAGGGATTTGCCGACCAGCGCATTGGTCGACCACAACGCCACCGCGCCGGCGGCAAAGACCAGCGCGGATACCGAGCCGGATCCATGCCCAGGGAGCCGGCGTGGACCTCTATCTCTGTGTTCGACCATGATCCTGTCCGAAAACCGGTTCCCACGTTCCGGGATCATGGCTGATTACCATGATTCCCTGGATCCGCCCGGAATCGGCGCCTCGGACGACGCCGGGACGGGATGCTCTTGTTCGAACCGGCGATAGGCCGGCAACTGGTTGTTCCAGACGTCTTCGGCCAGTTCGCTGACCCATTCGCGGTCATGGTCGTTATCGGCGGCGAGATAGAACATGCGGTTGTCGTCGACATAGGGCTTGGCCACCGAGCGCTGGTTGAGCACCAGCGTGACGCGCTCGCCGAACCGGATCGGCGCGGTGCGATGCAGGACACCGAGAAACTGCCCAAGCGTGGCGTAGTTGATCTTGTGATCAATGCGCATGACACGGTTGCGCGGAATCTCGCGGCCGGATTCGAGGATGGCGCGGCCGGTTTCGGAGTCGTCGCAGTAGATTTCGAGATGGCCGCCGACCAGCGGATTGCTGATCGACAGCGGAATGAGCTCGGTGACCGGGACGCCATCGCAATGCCATTCCACGGCGCCATCCTTGGGATTCATGAAGGTCACCGTCGAGCCGACGATCGACAGCGGATAGGGCTCCAGCTTGGTGCCCATCATGTCGGAAAGCCGCTCCAGGCGCAGCTTGTCATGCAGCAACTCCTTGATCTCGGGGATAAAACGGTCGGCGCCGGTGATGAAGGTCAAGTCGAGGTGCTTGTGCACGGCATGGCTGGCCTTGAGCTTCAGAGCAGCCTCCTCAATTGCGGCAAGCAGTGCCGGATCATAGCCGTGCAGATATTGCGCAACGCCGAAACTCGACACTTTCCAGGCGGTTTCGTGACCGATGATGGCTTCGCGGCTCATCGCATAACGCAGTTCGGGGATGGTATGGGCGTTCATTGTACTTCTCCAGGATGGGGGCAACACTTGATAAACAGTCGATTAGATCACCCACCCCTGTAAAATTAGGAATGCTGGTGCTAGTGTAAGCCCAGCTTAAGGTCGAAACCGTGCGTCTGCTCAGTCAGGTCAACCTCAATTCGCTGAAAATCGTGGAGAGTGCTGCGAGGCACGGGAATTTCACGCGCGCCGGCGAAGAACAGTTTATCACCGCGTCAGCGGTCAGCCAGCGCGTCAAAAGCCTTGAGGATCAACTGCGTTTCAAGATTTTCCAGCGCGGCGGCAATGCAGTGTCGCTGACGCCGGAGGGCGAGACTTATGTCTCGCGCGTTCGCGAGGCGCTGGAGCGGATCGTCGCCGCCAGCATGGAGGCGACCGGGCAATCGCAGGAGCATCTGTTGAAGATATCGGTGCTGCCGACTTTTGCGGCACGCTGGCTGTTTCCGCGCCTGCCGCTGTTCCAGCGGCAACATCCCGATATTGTGATGCGGGTCTCGACATCCTACGCCACGCATGAATTCACGACTTCCGAGTTCGATCTCGAAATCCGCTATGGCGACGGCCACTTCCACGGGCTGCGGTCCGATCTGCTGTTTCGGGAAGACCTGACGCCGGTGTGCAGCAGGAAACTCTTCCACGAAATCCTGGGCGACAAGCCGCTATCGAAGGTGAGGCCCGAAGATCTGCGCCACTTCACGCTGCTGCATTCCGACACATGCACCCAGAACTGGCAATCATGGCTCGACTTCGCCGGCGCCGGCTTCGTGCTCCGGGAGACCAAGAGCATCTATTTCGATTCCTGCATGATGTCCTACGAGGCGGCTAACGCCGGATTGGGATTTGCAGTGGCCAATCGTGCCTATATGGCCAGCGATATCCGGGCCGAAAGGCTGGTGGCTCCATTCAAGGTGCACCACCCGAATACGGCGGGGTGGTATTTCGTCTGCCCCGACAAGGCGCTGCACGCTCGCAAGGTATCGCTGTTCAAACAGTGGATCGTGGCGGAAGCCGCACTGACGCAGAACCAGTTGGACAGCGAGACCGCCGGCTGAACTTCGAACAGCCCCAACCGGGATCAGGCGAAAGCCCTGCCCTCCTCGGTGCGCTGGAAGAGCATCAGGTCCAGACCCAGGCTTGGCCGTCCCAGGATGGTCAAGATCGTATGCGCCTGGCCGCGGTGATGCGTCTGGTGGTTGAAGACATGATCCAGCGCCGGTGCCAGCCTTTGCGAGACCGTGCGCATGTCCGAGACTGTCATGTAGGTGAAGCGGCCCGTCAACGCCTTGTCACTGAGGCCGCCGACCCAATCGACGATCCTCCTGTCCTCGGCTTCACGCGCCATCCGCAGGCCGGGCAAGCCCCGGTGGAGGACGGCATCCAGCGTCGTCGGCGCGTCGCCCTCGCCGGTGAAGCGCTTCATCCAGATGCGGTCGGCTGTCAGCAAGTGGTTGAGCGTGCCCATCATTGAGCCGAAGAAGGCACCGACATTGCGGTTGAATTCCTCTTCGTCGAGTTCGGCCGCAGCATCGTAGATGCGGTTGTTGGCCCATTGATTATAGGCCGCAAACATCATGAAATGCTGTCTCATGGCTTCCCTCGGCTCGCATCGATGCGGGGGCCTACCTAACCCGCTAGGACCCCAACGCCAATGACCATTCTGCTCTATGACCTCGTCGGACGCGACGCGAGCCGTCCGTTCAGCCCGCATTGCTGGAAGGTGGCGATGGCGCTTGCCCACAAGGGGCTCGACTTTTCGACCGCACCGACGCGCTTTCTCGAAGTGCCCGCTGTCGAGGGCGGCGTTTCGAAAACCGTTCCGGTGATCCGCGACGGCGAGACGGTCGTCGCCGATTCCTTCGCCATCGCGCTCTATCTCGACGAAACCTATCTGGATCGGCCGACGCTGTTTGGCGGCGAAGGCGGCAAGGCGATGGCGCGCTTCATCGAACGCTGGTCGCAACTGACGATCCATCCCTACGTCACCACCGCGGCGATCATCGACCTCCACGCCATGCAGGACGAGGACAACGCCGCTTATTTCCGCCAGAGCCGTGAGCAACGCCTTGGCAGGAAGCTGGAGGATGTCGTCACCGCGCGCGCCGCCGGGCTGGCAACATTCCGCGCCGCACTGGAGCCGCTGCGCTCAATGCTCGGCTACCAGCCCTACATCGGCGGCGCGTCGCCGCTGTTCGCCGACTACATCGTCTTCGGCGCCCTGCAATGGGCGCGTATTGCCTCGCCCTACCAGCTGCTCGACGACAGCGACGTGGTGGCGCAATGGTTCGCCCGCTGCCTCGACCTGCACGGCGGGCTGGCACGAAAGGTGGCGGCGGCGTGACGCCGTAGCGCCTGACCTTGGCGCTGGGCAGGCACGCGGGCCGTCAATCCCTTGCGGGGAAGGCCAGCTGCGAGATAGCCAAGCCTACTTGGCTGCCGCCTTTTTTGGCTTGCTGGTCTTTGTGGCAGGCTTCGCCACCTTGGGGGCGGCTTTTGCCTTGGGAGCGGCTTTTGCCTTGCCGGCGCCAGCTGCCTTTTTGGCCGCCGACTTCCCCCCGGCATCCTCCTGGTCGATGTAGGCTACCGCCTGATGCCAATGGCGATCATGCTGACCGGCCGGTTGTCCCTCTTCCAGCCAGATCTGATGCGCGCGGTTGCGAATGCGTTCCTGACGATCGTCTGCCATGATCATGTTGTCTCCCTTCGGGCCGACTTCAGCGCGGCGCCGACACGCAACTATAGCAAGCAAAGCATCGCATTGCAGCCATCCGATCTCGCCTGTTGTCCGCCTCATCGGCGCCGGCCTGACACAGAAACGCACAGCTGCTCCGGCCCTTCGCATCGCTGCGGGCGTTAGTTACTCTGAAAGCCAAGCAATTGGCTTTCCGTCCGCCTCGCTGACCATCCCTCGCCCCTTTGGCCTCACCCCTTGGCAATGGGCCGGGCGGCTTGTATAGAGCCCGCCACTCTCAATTCCATTCTCATCACAAGGACGACCCATGGCGCTCGAACGCACCTTTTCCATGATCAAGCCGGACGCTACCCGGCGCAACCTCACCGGCGCCATCACCAAGATGCTGGAAGAGGCCGGCCTGCGCATCATCGCCTCGCGCCGGGTCTGGATGAGCCGCCGTGAGGCGGAAGGCTTCTATGCCGTCCACAAGGACCGTCCGTTCTTCGGCGAACTGGTGGAATTCATGTCGTCGGCACCGACGATCGTGCAGGTGCTGGAAGGCGAGAACGCCATTGCCAGGAACCGCGAAGTGATGGGCGCCACCAACCCGGCCAATGCCGCCGAAGGCACCATCCGCAAGGTGCATGCGCTGTCGATCGGCGAAAACTCGGTGCACGGTTCCGATGCGCCGGAGACGGCAGCAGAAGAGATCAAGTACTGGTTCTCGGACACCGAAATCGTCGGCTGACACGACAGTCCAGACCTTTGAACCCCTGTAAAAAGGCCGGCGTTTCGCCGGCCTTTTTCATTGGCGCAACGATCTGCGCCCATTGAGATCGTCAAGGCCAAGGCGACGGTGGCGCTGGGGTGACGCCGGACCGGAATCAGCTTGCGGCGCTGAAGCGCAGGATCTCTCGGCCATGCTTGTCTGATATGACGAGCTTGCCGTCGCCGACACTGTATGACGCCGCCTTGGTCAAGGCATCGAACAGCGCCTTTTCCTCAGCCATCACTTCGGGCGCGCAGGCCTTGTAGGTCGAGCCGATGTCGCTGATCGCGATCGCCTGGCCTTCGACCTTGGCGGTGGCGAAATAGGTGTTGCAGGGACCGCTGCCACCCGCCTTGCCGGCCTCGCTGATCCTGAACGTGGCTTGCGGCGCGGAGATGGCGCCAATGCCGTCGACATAGTCGACCAGCCAGATCTGACCAATGACAGAAGCCGTCTGCTCGGCACTCGGCGTGACCATCTTCAGCACGATGGTCTGCGGCACGTCGGTCAGCGGATCGACCTGATGGCGCATATCGGAGATGAACAGGAGCTTGCCGTCGACGGTAATGCGGGCTTGCAAGGCGTAGTTCATCTGCGACCGGATGACGGACGAATCGAATTTGATCTCGAAGCTGATCGGCACCTGGCCGGCCGGCTTCACGTTCTGCTCGCCGATGATCGTGGCCGGCGCGTCGGCGACCGAGACATCGGCAAGCTGGACGGAGAGCACGGCACTTGGCGGCAAGGCGATGCGCTCGCGATAGATCACCTCGCCTCGAACGGTATTTTCGGCGGCAACAGACAGTTCCGGCACGGCCAATATGCCGACGACCAGAGGCACGAAACCGAAGACGAAAAACTCCGCGATCCTCTCCAGCATGACCATCTCCCTCGCCCCGGGCTGCCAATGCCCAAGCTGACCAACCGCGATCAATTGGCCAAAGGATTGCGGTCAATGCATGGCTGCGACAGGATTTTATTCGGACGGTTTCCAGCGCTGTGCGGCCTTGGCGTCGGCTTCCTTGGCCTCGACCCAGCCGCCCTCGGAGCCGTCTGCGCGATGTTCCTTCTTCCAGAACGGCGCACGCGATTTCAGGTAGTCCATGAGAAAGTTCGCTGCCTCGAACGCCGCCTGGCGATGCGCCGATGCCGCCACCACCAGCACGATGTTGTCGCCTGGCGCGATCTTGCCGTGGCGGTGGATGGCGGTGAGGCCTTGTAGCGGCCAGCGCTGAACCGCTTCAACGGCGATGCGGCTGATCTCGGCTTCCGCCATGCCGGGATAATGCTCGAGTTCGAGTGCCGAGAGCGCACCCTGCTCGTCGCGGCAAAGGCCGGAGAAGGTCACCACGGCGCCGATGTCGGCGCGGCCTTGCGTCAGCCTGGCGATCTCTGCAGCGACGTCGAAATCTTCGCGCTGGATCCGCACCGTCGGCACCACGGCGGCCGACATGGATCAGCCCCCGGTCATCGGCGGGAACAGCGCAATCTCGCGGGCGCCCGATATTTTCTCGCGATGCTCGACATGTTCCTGATTGATGGCGACGCGGATCACGTCGGGATATTGCAGCGCGTGCTCGTAGCCCTCGCCACGCGATTTCAGCCAGCGCAGGAGGTCGGCGACCGTCTCGATGCCGGCAGGCAAGTCGACGTCTTCCTCAGGCAGGCCGATCCGCTCGCGCACCCAGGCAAAATAGATGAGCCGGGTCGTCATCTCACTCGTCCATGATGTGCTTGAGGCCGGCGCGGAAATAGTCGTAGCCGGTGTAGAGCGTGACCAGCGCCGCGATCCACAGCAGCACCAGCCCGGTCTGGGTGGTCAGCGGGAAGATCTTGTCGCCGGCCGGCCCCGCCAGCAGGAAGGCGATGGCGACCATCTGGATCGCGGTCTTCCATTTTGCCAGTTGCGTCACCGGCACCGAGACCTTGAGCGCCGCCAGATATTCGCGCAGGCCGGAAACCAGGATTTCGCGGCACAGAATGATGATCGCCGCCCACAGCGACCAGCCGGCGATGCCGGCATGGCGATCGGTATCGGCCGCCAGCAGCAGCAGGCAGGTGGCGACCAGCAGTTTGTCGGCGATCGGGTCGAGCATCTTGCCGATGTTGGAGGTCTGCTGCCAGGCGCGCGCCAGATAGCCGTCCAGGTAATCCGTGACGCTTGCGAGCAGGAAGATGATCAGCGCCGACCAGCGGGCGAAGTCGCTCGACTTCAGATGTCCCTCGAGAAAAAAGCACAGCACCACGAGCGGCACCGCGACGATGCGGGCGTAAGTGAGCATGTTGGGCAGGTTGAACGCGCGCTTGGCCATATCTTCGGGGAACTCTTTCTGCCTGCCTACTCAAATCAGAAGCTGTTGTAGGGGGTCAACAGGCCAAAATCGATTGGCCAGCCGAAAAGTACCGAATCCGCGTCAAAGTGCGATGCAGGTCGTTGTCCCAAAACCGCTGCGCACTTTTGGGCGACATGGACTCTTCCTTCATGCATGTCGTTGTCCCAAAACCGCTGCACACTTTTGGGCGACATGGACTCTTCCTTCATGCATGTCGTTGTCCCAAAACCGCTGCACACTTTTGGGCGACATGCATCAGCTCTCGTGAAAATGATTGTAGACCAGTTTCGCCACCTGTTCGGAAATGCCGTCGACTTTCCTTAGATCCTCGATGGCGGCACGGCTGACCGCCTTGGCGGTGCCGAAATGCATGAGCAGGGCGCGCTTGCGGCCCGGGCCGATGCCGCTGATCTCGTCGAGCGGGCTCTTGACCATCTCCTTCTTGCGGCGCGCACGGTGCGAACCGATGGCGAAACGGTGGACCTCGTCGCGCAGCCGCTGGACAAAGTAGAGGACGGGATCGCGAACCGGCAACGAAAACGAATCCCTGCCCCTGACGAAGAAACGCTCGCGGCCGGCATCGCGGTCCTGACCCTTGGCGATGCCGATGGCCACGACGCGGTCCTCGATGCCGAGATCCGAGAGGATCTTGCGCACCGCCGTCATCTGACCCTGGCCGCCGTCGATCAGGATGACGTCGGGCCAGGCCGGGAAACTGCCTGAGATGTCGTCTTCGATATCATCGGCCGCCTCGCCTGCTGCCGCATCGTCGGCCACGACGACATCGCCATGCTCCTTGAGCAGGCGCGAGAAGCGCCGCTCCATCACCTCGCGCATCATGCCGAAATCGTCGCCCGGCGTGATCTCGGTCGAGCGGATGTTGAACTTTCGATACTGGTTCTTGACGAAGCCTTCCGGCCCGGCGACGACCATGGCGCCGACGGCATTGGTGCCCATGATGTGCGAATTGTCGTAGACCTCGATGCGCACCAGAGGCTTGGGCAAGCCGAAGGTCTCGGCAAAACCGGCGAGCAGCCGGCCTTGCGTCGAGGTTTCGGCCAGCCTGCGGCCGAGCGCCTCACGGGCATTCTGCAGCGCGTTGTCGGTCAGGTCCTTCTTCTCGCCGCGCTGCGGCACCGAGATCGCGACCTTCCGGCCGGCGCGGGTTGAGAGCGCTTCGGCCAGCAGTTCCTGGTCCTCGACGGGGCGCGACAGAAGAATGGTGCGCGGCGTCGGCTTGTCGTCATAGAATTGCGCCAGGAAGGAGCCCAGCACTTCTGATCCCTCCAGCGCCGGATCGGCCTTGGGGAAATAGGCGCGGTTGCCCCAGTTCTGGCCGGTGCGGAAGAAGAACACCTGGATGCAGACCTGGCCGCCTTCCTGATGGATGGCGAAGACATCGGCTTCGTCGACGGTCGCCGGATTGATGCCCTGGTGGCTCTGCACATGCGACAGGGCCGCCAGCCGGTCGCGATAGATGGCGGCGCGCTCGAAATCGAGGTCTTCCGAGGCCTGTTGCATGGCGGCCGAGATTTCCGTCTTCACCTTCTGGCTGCGGCCAGACAAGAAATCCTTCGCCTCGCCGACCAACTCGGCATAGTCCTCGTGCGAAACCTCTCCGGTGCAGGGGCCGGCGCAGCGCTTGATCTGGTAGAGCAGGCACGGCCGCGTCCGGTTCTCGTAGAAGGAGTTGGTGCAACTGCGCAGCAGGAAGGCGCGCTGCAGCGAATTGATGGTGCGGCCGACCGCGCCGGCGGAGGCAAAGGGGCCGAAATAGTCGCCTTTGCGCGAGCGCGCGCCGCGGTGCTTGTAGATGCCGGGCGAGACATGGTCGCCGGTCAGCAGGATATAGGGAAACGACTTGTCGTCGCGCATCAGAACATTGAATCGCGGCCGCAAGCGCTTGATAAGATTGGCTTCGAGCAGCAGCGCTTCGATCTCGGTGCGGGTGACGACGAACTCCATCGTCGAGGTCTCGCGAACCATGCGGCCGATGCGGCTGGTGTGGAACCTGCCTTGCGCGTAGTTGGTGACGCGCTTCTTCAGGCTGCGGGCCTTGCCGACATAAAGCACGTCGCCGGCCGCGTTCATCATGCGGTAGACGCCAGGCGCGTTGGGCAGCCGCTTGACCAGCGTCTGGATCACCTCGGCGCCGACCATGCCTTCAGCGTCGCCGGCATGCGGCGTCCAGTCGATTGCGGTGAAGGCTACGTCGGGCCCAGCGGGTTCGACGATCTCCTCCACCGCCTCGTCCTCAAGGTCGACTTCGGGAGGCATGTCTTCTGCGCCCCGGCCCGGCTTGCTTTTCTGATCCACGGGACTCATTCCGCCATGCCTGTCACATCGGGCGTCTGCCATGCAAGATGCTGGCCGCCATCGAGCGCGATCATCTGCCCGGTCACAGAGCGCGCTTCCCAAAGATACCGGATGGTGGCCCCGAATTCCGGCAATTCCGGGCCGCGCTTGAGGATCAAACCCTCGACCTGTGCGGCAAAATCGCTGTCGTCCTGGCGGGCATTCTTCAGGGTCGGCCCTGGGCCAATGGCATTCACCCGGATGCGGGGACCGAGCGCTTGCGCCATCATCTGCGTGGCCGTCCACAGCGTCGACTTGGACAGTGCGTAGGAGAAATAGCGCGGCGTCGGCCGCCAGACGCGCTGATCGATGATGTTGACGATCAGGCCCTCTTGTTCCTGCGGCAACGCCCGGGCGAAATTCTGCGCCAGCAGCGCCGGCGTCTTTACATGCACGGCAAAATGCCGATCCCAGGCCCGCCAGTCGAAGTCCAGCACAGAATCGTCCTCGAACAGCGACGCATTGTTGACCAGCAGTGAGAGCGGTCCGAGCGCTGCTTCCGCCTGGCCTACAAGGTCACCGGCGGCGTCCATGTCGGCCAAGTCGGCGGCGACCACGGCGGCGCGGCCACCGCTCCGGTTGATCAGCCCGGCCATTGCATCCGCTTCGTCGCGCGACCGATTGCAGTGGATGGCGACGGCAAAACCATGGGCGGCGAGATCCTCGACGATCGCCCTGCCGATCCGTTTCGCCCCGCCCGTCACCAGCGCCGTGGCAGTGGCTATGCTCATATGGTGTCAATCCTCAATTTCGGCCCGAAAACACGATGCCGGCGAAATATGGCCCCGCATGCGTTAAATGGCGTTCGCACCTTGGGCAGCATTGTGGCGAACCCACCGATTGGGCATTCCGACTCGTCCTGGGGTGGAGCAGCCCGACCGCAATATAGGACGCTGGACTCCTTGCACCAAGCGGTGTGCAGTGCAGCATGAGACAGCTCCTGCCATTTCGCTGTTGCGAAGATGCAACGTCAAGTTTCCGCCTCATTCGCGCCGGGGAATGACCCAAGTTCAGGTTCGCTTCAGCCGCATTTTGACACGACATTTGGAACCGACGAACGCCAGATCCGTTTCACCCCCCGGACGGGTCGATGGCGATCGTGAGAAACAAGCCTGTGTCCTGTGGCTTAAGGAGTAAAGAACAATGCAAGCCAATTTCAAATTCGCACGGCCGTTGGCCGTGGCGCTCGGGCTCTTCGCCCTCAGCGGAACCGCCTACGCCGCAGACGTCGTCCAGGAAGAGCCGCCGGCACCTGCCCCGGTTGCTGAATTGCCTGTGGCGTCCTGGGCCGGCCCCTATGCCGGTATCAATCTCGGCTATGGCTTTAGCGGCCGTACCAAAGAAAGGGATTTCGACGTTGAAACCGATACCAAGGGTTTCATCGGCAGTGTCTTCGGCGGCTACCAGTGGCAGCAGGAGAACTTCGTCTACGGTGCTGAAGCCGAACTCGGCTACAATGGCGTCAAGGGCGACGATAACGGCATCGACTCCAAGGCCGGCTTCGAAGGCTCGCTGCGTGCCCGTCTTGGCTATGCCGTGACCCCGGAAATCCTGCTCTACGGCACCGGCGGTCTCGCCGGCAGAAACCTGAAGGTGGAAGACACTGTCCTTGGCACCAGCGATAGCGCTACCATGCTCGGCTGGACCGCCGGTCTTGGCACCGACATCAAGCTGACCGACAACGTGTTCGGCCGCGTCGAGTATCGCTACACCGACTTTGGCAGCAAGGACTTCGGTGGTGGCATCGGCAGCGTCAAGGCAACCGACAACCGCGTCACCTTCGGCGTCGGTATGAAGTTCTAAGTCGTTCAAGCCACGACACGAAAAAGCCGGGCCTCGCGCCCGGCTTTTTTTGTGTTCAATGGATCACTTCACCCGGGGATGCAGCCTTTCAACTCGGGAAATTTCTCATCGAAGCGCGCTGCCCAGCGCGTCAGCCGGGCGCGGCCCTTTTCCCACTTTCCGGCAAAGCGCAATGCGAGATAGCCAAGGCAGGCGCGCAACGCGATCTGCCCGGCGGTGATCTTCTTCGGCAGCTTTGGCGGGTTGGCGTTGAGCAGATCGAGTGCTGCCGTGATCTTCGCCCACTGCCGGTCGAGCCAGGGCTGGTAGACCATCTCTTCAGGTCGCGTCCGTCGTTCATAGACCATCGACAGCGCGCAGTCGCAAATGCCGTCCGCCAACGCCTCCAGCACCTCCGCCTCGAGACGCTTGTCGGAGTTGCGCGGGAACAGTGCGTTTTTCGAAACACGGTTGAGGTGCTGGGTAATGGCGCGGCTGTCATGGATCGAGCGGCCGTCGTCGAGGATCAACACTGGAATCTTGCCGAGCGGGTTGGCCTCGATCAGCACCGCAGGTTTGTCCTCGGTCTTGACCGGCACCGCATCGATGGCGATGCCGGCATAGGCCGCGGCCATACGCACCTTGGAGCTGTAGGGAGAGGTTGAAGCGTAGAGCAGTCTGGGCATGATCGGGTTCCTGTTTGCCGGCCGGCACTTTTGACCGGGAGCGGCTGCCCGGCAATGGCCAGGCAACAAAAAACCAACTGCCAGAAACCCGGTGATGGTTTCCTGCGATGACCATCGTGACCTGGCTACAGACGGATACGCGATCCACATCGAGCGAGAGAAGACCACAGCAGAGCGGTACATCCGATCTGCTTTTCAATCCTCTGCAACCCCGGCTTGGCGGCGGGGCATTCGTTTCATTGCCAGGTGTGAGAGAAGACCAAACCGCGCGAGCAAGCGAAGCAGCCTGTCCGGCGCTTCGCTTTGCTGCCCTGGCCCCCTTCGCCGACGGTCTTGCGCACGGCCCGAAAACCAGTTGCGGTTTCCGGAAGGATCATGCGCCGATCGCAAGTGTCAGAGCGTTCTCCGCGCATCCAGCAGGACACGCAGTGCTCCAACCAGACCTGGTCTACTTCTTGGCCGGCGCCTTCGCCTTTGCCGGCGCTGCCTTGGCCTTGGGAGCCGCGGCTTTCTTCACGGCGGGCTTTGTCGCTGCCGCTGCCGCTTTCTTGGCCGGTGCTGCCTTGGCGGCGGGCTTGGCCGCGGCCTTCGCGGGCGCTGCCTTCTTGGCTGCGGGTTTCGCCGCCGCCTTGGCTGCCGGCTTCTTGGCCGGTGCTGCCTTGGCGACCGGCTTTGCCGCGGCCTTCGCCGGCGCTGCCTTCTTCACTGCCGGTTTTGCCACGGCCTTGGCCGCTGCCGGCTTCTTGGCCGGTGCTGCTTTTGCCTTTGCCGGTGCTGCCTTCGGCTTGGCTGCGGGTGCTGCTTTCTTCACTGCTGCCGCGACCTTGGCCGTTACTGCTTTCACAGGTGCTTTCTTTGCCGGTGTCTTGGATGCCGGCGCCTTAGACGACTGCTTCGCCATGTCATGCCCCTTGCGTTACGCCGACGGCCGTGAATGACCTCGACGGGCAATGCATATCTGACTCGCGGCTCTCTAGCCAGCGAAGCAATAGACTGATTTTCGCAGCTTAACTTTTGGTTACCAACGGCACACGATCATGCTGATCATCACAAAAATCCGCTGCTGATCTTCAATCATTGCCAGCAATTCACCGCCGACATTCTCCACGCCCTGCTAGACCGATCGCGCGGCGAAGCTCCGAAGGTCAGCGAGCGGCTTTGTGCATTGATCTTCGGCCGCGAACATCATCACCTGCCGCTTGTTCGGAGTGATCATCTCGTGCAGGCGAACGATCTACACAGATCACGAGAGCAATGCGATGACCGATCGCTGCATCACCTTGTCAAGCACGATCCCACCACGCTTGTAAGTGAGTTGACAGATAACTCTGGATCGCAGAGTATTCTGCATGAGATACGGGATTGCTTCGATGTCGATCGCACAAGAGCAGGCGGCGCTTTCCGGGATCGTCGGGACGGCGCGCCATGGCTTTGGCCGCGTCGATCGCAGCGCCTGGCTTGGCCGCACCGGAGCCGCTCGATGAGCGCCGACGAAATCATCCACCAGAGCACGCGGCTCAGGATCATGGCCACCCTGAACGCGCTGGAAAGGCGGGAAATGCTGGAGTTCACCCGGCTGAAGGCCATCGTTGGCGCCACCGACGGCAATCTCGGCGCGCATCTCGACACGTTGGCCAGGGCCGGTTACGTCGATATCGAAAAGCTGTTCGTCGGCCGCCGGCCGCAGACACGCATCAAGGCAACGACGAGCGGGCGGCGCTCGTTCCGCGGTCACGTCGCGTACCTGCGCAAGATCATCGATCGGGCCGAGGCGACGCAGCGCAGAAAATAGCGCCGCGATTGCGCGACGTCTCTCAGCGCGTGGCGACCACGGCGAAGCCGGCGCCGATCATCGCACCGCCCGCCGCGCGGTTGACCCGGCGCACGATCTTCGGCGTGCGCAACAGGCTGCGGGCGCGGTGGGCCAGGATGACGTGGCCGCCGATCACCACGACCTCGACAACCAGGATCACCATCGTCAGCACACCAAGATGACCAGCGTCGAGAGACGCGCCAACCACGCTCGGCAGCAGTGCCACGTAGAACAGCGGCATTTTCGGATTACCGAGGTTGAGCGCGATGCCCGTAGCGAAGATCGCCAGCAGCCCGCGCCGTCCAGAGATGGGTTGCAGTTCCGGCACCACCGGTACAGCGGTCCATAACCTGATGCCCATCCAAATCAGATAGAGCGCTCCGCCATAACGAAGCACCGTCATGGCGATCGCCATCTTGGTGGCGATGAAAGACAGGCCGAAGACGGCGAGGACCAGGAAGATGAGAATGCCGACCACCGTGCCTGCGCCATAGGCAATGCCCGATGCGGCACCGCTGGAAATCGTGCGGGCGACGATCGTCATGTTGTCCGGACCGGGACTGGCCGCGAACACGAAGAAGGCAGCCGTGAAGGCAAGGATGGTGGCAAGGTCCATGAGGACTCCCGAAAGTGAACTGTTGCTCTCGGGCGTTCAGACTAGCTGATTTGCCCATCGGCAACATCAGGAAATATCGAGCTCTGCGCGACGCGCATTTTCGTCATTGATAGCCGAGGCAGATGGCGCCGAGGGCGACGATGGCGCAGGCGCCGATCCGCCTCGGCGTCAGTATCTCGCCGAGAAACAGGCGTCCGATGAAAGCGGCGAAGACGACGCTGGTTTCGCGGATCGCAGTGATGGGAGCAGCCGGTCCGAGCGCGAAGGCCGCGACCACGACACCATAGGCCAAAAGCGCGAATAGGCCGCCCCCTAGCGCCTTCCAGGTTTCCGGCGCCCGCAGGTCGACGACGAGCCGGCCACGACAGGCAAGGAAGGTCGCCGGCAGCAATGCGCCATAGATCACGAGAACCCAGGCGGTGTAGGCGCCGGCATTTCCCGCCGCGCGAACACCGATCGCATCGACCGTCGCATAGGCAGCGATGATCGCTCCCGTTGCCAATGCATAGAGTATCGATGTCGTGGCGGCCCTGCCTCTCCCGAGCGAAAGGCCCATGATGCCCCCGGCGACCAGCGCGACGCCGAGGGTCTGCGGCTGGGTGAGCTGCTGGTTGGCCAGGAAGAAGCCGCCGAGCGCGACAAGCAGCGGCACGCTGCCGCGAACGATCGGATAGACCTGTCCCAGTTCGCCATATCTGTAGGCGGCCACAAGGAACACGCTGTAGCCGACCTGAAGGCAGGCCGAGAGCACGACATAGGGCCAGGCCGGTGCGGCCGGAAGGGCGAGGAAGATGGCGAAGGGGATGGCGAGCGCCGTACTGGAAAAACTCATGACGGTGACGGTCCACAACCTGTCGGCCCCGGTTCGCAGGAAGGCGTTCCAGGTGGCGTGCAAGATCGCGGCAAACAGCGCGAGCCCGATGACCAGCGGGCTCATCTCGGCCTGCGCGAAGCGGCGATGATGTCCAGGGCCGCCTTGCGGGCGTCGCGAATGGCGGTGTCCGCCTGCCCCATCTGCGCCAGCAGGGTCGCACCTTCGATCAGCATCAGCAGGACCGCAGCCACGCTTTCGGCGCGGCCACGCGGCATTTCCTCTTCGAGGATCAACTGCATGCGCTTCTTGAGGCCGTTCTTCTGCCTGGCGACAGCTTTGAACACCGGATGTTCCGGATCGCCGAACTCGGCCAGCGCATGCGCGAACAGGCAGCCATGAAAATCCGGGCTACGGAACCAGCGCTGGTGCCAGTCGAAGATCTTTGCAATTTTCTGCCCGGGCGTGGCGACCTCCTCGGCGAGGCGGTCCAACTGGCGGGCAAAACGCCTGGCGCGATAGTCGAGCACCTCGACGATCAGTTCGTCCTTGCTGGGAAAGTGACGGTACATCGTCATCTTGGCCACATCGGCCTCGGCGATGATCCGGTCGATGCCGGTGGCATGGAAACCGGCGCGCTTGAACAGCCCGTAGGCCGTTTCAACGACGTGCTGGCGTTTGTCGGAAGCAGGCGACGACGTCATGGCGCTTACCAAGTGGTGAAACAGGTCTGTCTCATATCTATGCGACGGATCGCCTCTCCTGTCAACACAGCACAAAAAAACGCCTGCAGCGGGTAGAGCCGCAGGCGCCAAAAGGAATCGGAAAGGAAACCCGCGCTCGAGAGGTTCACCGTTTCACGGAAACGCCGAACCTCTCTACCTCTTTGTTTTGACGCAATTCCTAAGGGAAAGCGCTACGCGCTTTCCCGGGAAAACCGTGTCACACTTTTCCTGGAATTGCTCTAGCGCAGGATGCGGCAGCGGCCGTTGTAGACCATCCAGCGGTCGAAGCCCGAGACGCAGAATTCGACATTGTCGCCGATCGAGGCGAAGCCCTGGCCTTCCTCGATCAGGTACCAGATCGTGCGATCGCGGCCGTCGGACAGGCTGACGGTGGCGCCGCAATAGCGGCGGCCGATCGGCCAGGTCTCGTTAGCCGCCAGATAACGATGCTGGTGGATGCGCCGGAAATCGGTGATCTGCACGTTGGGCAGATGCGGCACGTGATGCACCTGATGGGAAAAGCGGCTGGTGATCTTGTTCAACACCCAGGCTTCGCCACAGACGCCGCCATCGTCGTCGGAATAGACGCCAAGGTCGGCCGCCTGCACGGCTTGGGTAACGCCGAGAGGCACGGCAAGCGGAGTGCAGAGCGAAATCAGGGCAGCAAGTGCGGATTTGGCGAAGCGAGTCATGGCAGCCTCTCAAGGTCGATTGCGCGCACTCTGCGGATTCGCTTGGCGGCGGTCAAGCGGTTGCGGAAACAATGGTTTCCCAGTTCGGAACGGCGTTGGCCAAAGCCGGACCTTGCATGGAAACCGGAATGGCTCCGGGCACGTGGAGACCCGGACGCAAAAGAGAGCTCGAGCCCCCGCGCCTCTCTACTCGCCGGCCAGCCATTCCAGCGACCAGTGCGCCGGCTTTTCCACGGCTAGCACCCTGTGCAAGGCCGGCAGCAATGCCCGCAGTTCGCCCTCCAGCGTGAACGGCGGGTTGACCACCAGCAGGCCGCTGCCGTCGAGACTGGGTTGCGAAGAGGCGGGCCTGATCTCGAATTCTATGTCGAGCAGCTTCGGGATGCCGGATTGCTTCAGCGCCTTGCGGAAAGCGATGATCGACTTGCGGTCCTTGATCGGATACCACAGCGCATAGATGCCGCCAGGCCAGCGCTTGTGTGCCCTTATGAGCCCGTCGACGAGGCGCTCGAACTCACCCGCTTCCTCGAATGGCGGATCGATGAGCACAAGGCCGCGCTTTTCCTTCGGCGGCAGATGCGCGCCGAGCGCCAGCCAGCCATCGAGTTCGATGACACGGGTCTGGAAATCGCCGGCAAAGAGGGTCCTCAGCTTCGCGACATCCTTGGGATGCAGCTCGATCGCCGACAGCCGATCCTGCTTGCGCAGGAGTTGGCGCGCAATCAGCGGCGAGCCCGGATATTTCTGGATGCCGCCCTCGGGATTGAGCGACAGCACGGTCTCCAGATAGGGCGCGAGCAGTGCCGCCACCGGCGCGGCGAACGAGGCATCGATCAGCCGGCCAATGCCGCCTTGCCACTCGCCGGTCTTTTGCGCTTCGAGCGAGGACAGATCGTAGCGGCCGATGCCGGCATGGGTGTCGATGACGCGAAACGCCTTGTCCTTCTGCTTCAGATAGTCGAGCAATCGCGTCAGCACCACATGCTTGACGACATCGGCAAAATTTCCGGCGTGGTAGGCGTGGCGGTAGTTCACGTGGAGCCCCTGCCCCAGCGCGGCGGTGGCGGCTGCGAATTCGGATTTTCCGGCCGGCCGCCACGACTACGCAGGGAGAGCAAAAACCCGATCAGGCCGATCGCCATCAGCGCATAGCCGATCGGCCGCGCACGGCGGTCGATCTCCCCGGCACCGGAGCGAAGGATCAGATCGACCGCGCGCATCGGAATGTCATCGGCATCACCGGGTCCGACGGTGAAGAGGTACGGACCGGGGCTGACGCTCGCGATCACGCCGGCCTCATCGCGAAAAATCTTGTCGGGCAGTTGCGGGCTAGCCTGGCGTGGGTTGTCCGAATGGTTGAACTGCAGCGTCGAGGCAAGCACCGTTCGGCCATTGGTGGCCGATGTCAGCGTCAACACCGTGCGCTGCTGCGAGACGATGCGCTCGGCCCTCGCGGTCAGGTCGACCAGCACCCGAACCGGTGCGTCGCGGCTGCTAAGCGGCACCGTCAGCGGCTTGAAGCGGCCCTGCTCGTAGACGCGCCAGGTGCCGATCTCGTGGCCGGAGAAATTGCTCATCGCCCAAGGATAGATGAAACCGCTGCCGATGCCGGCGAGCAAGATCAGGACAAACAGAAAGCGCATTCAGACAGCCACCTTGTAATCGTACCTTGCCGGACAACTAGCTCGCATTGGTGCTGTCGCGCAGGCGTTCCATTTCATCCAGCAGCATCTCAAGGCCGAGCTCGAATGTCTTGTCGAAACCGGCCCTACCAAAATAGGCCCCAGCTGTCATGACGCTGGGAAAATCCCGCGCCAGCTCCTCATCGCTGACCGTGGTCACCGCCGAAGGACCCTTGGCGTAACCCGCGGTCTCGTCGAGGATCGCGCCCATAAGGTAGTAGCTCGCGGCGCGAAACAGTCGTGCGCTCAGTTCCGGACCGAAGCCACCTGCTTCGAACAGGCCGATGACACTATCCAGCTTGGCAAGACATGGCGGCGAATTCATGCGGTAGACGACAACGAATGGGGCGAAGGCCGGATGTTCGGTCGCGACGCGACGGTATTCCTGCATGCCGATGCGGATCCTTTCGCGCCAGGGCACGCTGGCGTCGGGGATAACAATCGCGCTGATCTGCCGATCGACCAGCGCCTCGTAGAGATGCGCCTGGGAGGGGAAGTGATGGTAGATGCTCATCGCCTCGCAGCCGAGCGCGGCCGCCAGCTTGCGCATCGAAAAGCCGGCAAGACCCTCGCGCTCGATCACCTGGAAGGCCGCGTCCTCGATCATCTCGCGAGACAGCCGACCGCGCACTCTCTTTTTCTTGATCGATGAGTCCATGGCTTCGCTTGACAACTTACACTGTAAGGTTCATTTTCGAGATTACCTTACACAGTAAGGCTAACAAAGACCAGAGGAGAAAACCATGTCGAACCGTCGCATTTCCAAATCCGTTCAGTCGTCCATCCGCCGTGCGTTCTTGCTCACCGCCGCAGCCTGCGTCCTGTCGCTCGGCGCGGCTCCGGCCCATGCCGATGAATACGATGCAACCATCAAGGACATCCAGTCGACCATGGGCGGTGTGCCCAGCTTTGTGAAACAGTTCCCCAAAGCCGGCCTGCCTGGGGCCTGGGCCGAGGTCAAGGCCATCCAACTCAGCGACAAGACAGCGCTGCCACCAAAGGTCAAGTCGCTGATCTCGCTGGCGGTGGCGGCGCAGATACCTTGCAACTATTGCATCTGGTCGGACACCCAGGACGCCAAGCGCGCCGGCGCCACCGACGAAGAGATCCAGGAAGCCGTGACAATGGCTGCGCTGACCCGCCACTGGAGCACCATCTTCAACGGAATGCAGGTCGATTTCGACACGTTCAAGAAGGAAATGGGCGGGGAGTAGCATATCCCGACCCTCGAAACGGGCAGCGATTCCGGGCCGATCCGGGATAGCTGGTCGCCTTGTTCCGTCGCTAATTCCTGACGGTGATGGCCCGCGGGATGCGGCCATCACTGTCTCAGGCACCCAGTCGCGCCCGGGTGCCGTTCCGCCCAGTGCCCGGTCGAGCAAACCGTGGAAGACGACACTCTTCCTGTGCGCTCAAAAGCCACGCTAAAATGACCGATACTCCCCTGTGAAATGTATACCTATGCGCGCATCGCCACAAAATGAGACGATTGCCACGGCCTTGGCGAAGAGGTGGCTTGATGCACGAGGATTACAAGCAAAACCTGGAAAAAGCGTGAGAGCCAACTTCAGCGCCGCTCAGCAATTTTTTTATCGCTTTTGGGCTTTTTGTTTTCTTTCGGTAACAGCAGGCTGTGACGCGTCAGCTTTTTATCAAGCTGCATTGATGAAATATGGACATCAAAATCTTTATATTTGTAGCCCGAGCGGTTTTGGGCAACAATCCCATTGCACGCTGAAGGTCTGACGATCGCCCCAGATAGCTTAAGTCTATTTTCAGTTGTATGTTTCCTGGATCATACTCTGAATTGGACCATGGGTGCCGATCCCGGCATTTCCTCGCCGTCAGGGCTTCGACATCGCTTCGAAACAGCTTGCCAGGCCTGTCGACGGATTTTTCGGCAGCGAACCAATACATTGATTCACAACGAGGATCCGCTTCCTAGAACCGGAGAGGCCGACCCGCTCATGATTAACCATTCGCGAACAGAGATGGTTAAGGATTCGCTAATTTAGTTGACTAGGATTTCCACAGGTATATTTTCAATGCGTTGGGATGTGCAATTTGGGCGAGCAATCGACGATGATGACACTGGCCGTGTGATCGCGATTTCGGGGCGCAGACAATGCTGAACGGCAGCATACAGATCGTGTAGCAGCACAAGCTCCGCGAGCCCAAGAACATTAGCGCACATCAATGATGGCGGTTCCGCAGATGCGGAGGTTTGCCACGTTCTGAAGGACGTGGCCGGGCAATGCTTTTGTCCCGGCCCGGGCGGTAGCGTGCGCGGTGCGTGAGAGGAAAGCATGAGTAAGCTCATCAAGGTTCTGAAACTGGAGTCCGGGAGCAGTCAAAGGGGCGCGAACCAAAACCGAAGCCGCGCCCTCGTTGCCGGAGGTGCGGGATTTTTGGGATCGCATCTGTGTGAACGTCTTTTGCGGGACGGATATGACGTTGTCGCGCTGGACAATTTCCACACCGGCAAGAGATACAATCTCAATGCCCTTCTGCGAAATCCCAGATTCACCTGCATCGAGCACGACATCGTCAATGCCCTTCCTTTGGGTCTTCAGTTCGATGAGATCTACAATCTCGCCTGCCCAGCCTCTCCGCCGCATTACCAGGAAGACCCGATCCACACCTTCAAGACGAGCGTGCTTGGATCGCTGAACCTTCTGGAACTGGCGCGACAGAACAACGCCAAGATATTCCAGGCCTCGACGTCCGAAGTCTATGGCGACCCTTTTGTTCACCCACAGCCCGAGAGCTACTTCGGCAACGTCAATACGCACGGACCACGGTCCTGCTATGACGAGGGCAAGCGCTCGGCCGAAACCCTGTTCTTCGACTATTCGAGAACATATGGCCTCGATATCCGCGTCGCCCGGATTTTCAACACCTATGGCCGCCGCATGCAGCCCGATGACGGGCGCGTGGTTTCGAACTTCATCGTCCAGGCGCTGCGCGGCCAAGACCTGACCGTCTATGGCAGCGGCATGCAGACGCGTTCCTTCTGCTATGCCGACGACCTGATCGAGGGCTTTGTCCGGCTGATGAATGCGCCGAGTGCGCCCGCGCATCCGGTCAACCTCGGCAATCCCGGCGAATTCACCATCATGGAACTGGCGACGCTGGTCATCAGCTATACCAACTCCCGATCGAAGATCGTGCATCGGCCGCTGCCGGTCGACGATCCCAGACAGCGCAAGCCGGACATTTCCTTTGCCAGGGCCAATCTCGGTTGGGAGCCGAAAATCAGCCTGAGCCAGGGGCTCGCGCAGACCGTCGACTATTTTGACACCCTGCTCTACGGAAGCAAACTGGTCAAAGGAGCCGCGGCGTCATGACTCGCCCGGCAATCCTGGTGACGGGTGGTGCCGGGTTCATCGGCAGCCACACCTGCAAACAGTTGGCGGGCGCCGGCTATTTGCCGGTGGTTTTCGACAATCTGAGCCGCGGCAACGAGAAATCCGTCGCCTGGGGCCCGCTTGTCGTCGGCGATATCCGGGACCGGGATGCGTTGCAGCGGGCGATGAAGACGTACCGGCCGACAGCGGTCATCCACTTTGCGGCGCTCGCCTATGTCGGCGAGTCCGTTCACGAGCCGGCTGACTACTATTCGACCAATGTGACGGGCACCATCGCCGTGCTCGATGCGGCGCGCGCAAACGCCATCGACGACATCATCTTCTCCAGCAGCTGCGCAACCTACGGCGTGCCGGAAGCGTTGCCCGTTCGCGAGACGTCCTCGCAAAATCCGATCAGCCCTTACGGGCGCACCAAGCTGATGGGCGAACAGATCATCGGCGACTATGCGTCCGCATACGGAATGAAATTTGCCATCCTGCGCTATTTCAACGCTTGCGGCGCCGATCCCGACGGCGAGCTTGGCGAGTGGCATTCGCCCGAGACGCACCTGATACCCAGAGTGCTCATGGCCGCATCAGGCATCATCGACGAGATCGAGGTTTTCGGCACGGACTACGACACGTCGGACGGCACGTGCGTACGGGACTACATCCACGTCAGCGATCTGGCCCGCGCCCATCTGAAAGCTCTCATGCATCTCGAGGGCGGCGGACAAAGCCTGGCGGTCAACCTCGGCACTGGACGGGGCGTGTCCATCAAGGAGATTGTCCAGGCAGTCAGCCGAGTGACGGCAAGATCGGTTCCGGCCGTCTTCAGGACCCGCCGCCCGGGAGACCCGGCGGAGCTCTACGCCGATCCGGGAAGCGCACGCGAATGTCTTGGCTTTGTGCCGGAGCTCTCCGACATCGACACGATCGTCAGGACGGCTGCCCCATTCTTTGGCCTGAAGACGAAACCGACGAGACTGCCGCTAGCCAAGACGGCAGCGCCTGTCGCCCTTCGCTGGCTCAGGAATAGCGGGGGCGGCAGCTCGCGCGCTGGCCAAATCCGCTAGGGCTGCAAATATAAGGCGAATTCCCCAGGAACGTGCCGCCGTTACCCGGATTGTAAGAGGCCTTTACCGGCGCCGGCGTGCGAGCCTTGATCCGCGGCGGCGATGCAAAAGCGTAGGCTCTTTCAATCGTCCGCGCCGCGCTCGTCATTTGGACAAGAGGCTCGCTTCTGGACGAATGAGCGATGAACATGGCGCGGACCGGCTCGACCGCGGGTTTGCTGCCAAGCGAGTGGACCACAGGCTTGCCCAAGACCGAATTGGTCTTGGTTGCATCGACGCTCTGGCAACCCGAAACCATCGCGACTGCCACCGCAGCCACAATCATGAATGCGTTATTTTTGCTCGAGCGAAACGCGCCCATTGCGGATTTTTTCATTAGGTGTCCCCTGTCGAAGGCGCGTTGCGATATACTTTGCGTTCGTCGCTTTCACGCCGCGTAAGCGACTGCTCGCTACCACATACGCAGGAACATTAGACTTCACTTATTAAGATTCATGAAAACCGAATGGTGAGCTTACCGTCTGGTCGTTCCGTCGGATTTTATTAGAATGCGATCAATTGCCGATGGCACTGGCCGGACTGCTTGAAGCTTCACGATAAGCGATTCGGCAATGCCTTGACAGGCACCCGACAGGAGCAGCCTGTCTCTCAAGACAGAGTCGGATCTGGGTCGTTTCTCGACCGGTCAGGATGGGTGCCGGCGCGGGGTTGCGAAAATCACTGGCTGTGTCAGGGCTAGTGCCAGGCGGCAGTTCCGCTCAACCGCCGCTTTTGACCGGCGCTGGCTTCTGATCAGGGCCGATCATCTGACGCATCTTGTCGAAAGTCGCAGCGGTCGTGTCGCCGGATTTGAACTTGTCGTACTCCTGCCCGGGCTGCGCCGGCGACGCCTGGAAAACATACCAGGAACCGCTCGGATCCTTCATCTGGTATATCGTGCCGCCCAATCGGTGATGGCTGAAGCAGGTTCGCCCCTGCGTGCTGCCGGCAAGCGTCTTCCATTTCGCATCCATGCATATTTTGCCATTCTTGGTGACCAGCCACCTGCCCTGGCCGATCGACGCGTTCGCGCCGCCGGTCCAGGCGCGAAGTTGGCGGCCATCCTTGGCAAAATAGGCAGCACCGTTTTCCCAGACCCATGTGCGGTCGGCATAGAGCGGAAACAGTTCCGCCGGGGTCAGCGGCGCAGCCGCGGCGACCGCAGACATATCAACGTCTTCGGCCGTCGCGGCGCCTGGGCCGCTGACCAACAACGGCGGCGCAACAATCATCGCCAACAGGAAGCAGCGGATCGACAGGATACCAACCACAGAAGTGATCCTCCAAATGACAACGGCTGAGGGTGAGACAGGGCGCGTCAGCGTACCACCTCTCTCTTCTGTCTGTCACCGCTTCTCGTTCCAGCCAGGATCGAAGTAGAAGTTGCGGTCGCCGGTCTCACCGCGGCCAGCGCCGGAAACCACATAGGCGATCCTGACGATGCGAACGCTGCCGGCGCCCTGCTGCAGCCCATAGATGCCTTCCAGTCCGCGGTCGTAAAATCCCGCCGCCGGAACCGAGAGCGCAACACAGGCGAGCGATGCCTGCCAGGCGAGTTTCATACCATTGGCGCGCAGCGAAATCCTGTTCTCGATGAGGTGCCTGGTGATGATCACAACCACAAGCAGCCCGTAGATCAGCGCATTGAATGCGGCGAACCAGTAAAAGCCGGTGGAATTCGAAGGATGGTCCACGAGAAGAACCGGCAATGACGCACCGATTGCAAGCACGACATAGGGAACGATGACGCGCGCCGGCAGAAGGTCCTTGGGGCCGCTGCCCTTGGGAGTAACGCGGAAATCTACGAAGGATTTGGTCAGATAGTCGCGGATCGACGACAGCGTTCCAGCGAGCACCCACGGCCAACGTGCGAAGAACAGGAACAGCGTCCCTTCCCAGCTTAGCGTCTTGGCTGTGATCGGGCGCGAAAGGCCGAACGCCTTCAACATCATCACCAGGATGATGAGGGCAATCGAGTTCGGGGCATAGTAGAATAGGAAGTCGATATACATCACGCTGGCGAAGTTCTGGCCCGAGCAGAGCGCGTAGATGGGCATGACGTACATCAGAAGCGCAAATGTCGCGAACAGCGGGTACCAGAGCTGGCAAAAAAGGAACTGAAATTTCAAGCGCGGCGGCAGCTTGGAAAGGTAGCTGGGCGAGTATTCGAGCAAGATCGTCATCAGGCTCCGCGACCACTGGAATTCCTGCGTGACAAGATCGGCAAAGGTCTGCGGGCCATCGCCATGCGCGATGGCGTCGATGGCATGCACACCTCGCCATCCGGCCGCATTGATCAGCATCGACGTTGAATGGTCCTCGGCCAGTTCCGGACCAAGACCACCCGCTTGCCTCAGCGCGGCGGTTCGCACGGCATAGTGCGAGCCGATGCAGAGCGGAGCTCCGCCGCCCGTATGGCCGGACTGCAAGGGGCCGTGGAACATCCCCTCCGGAAACAGCCTGCCGCGCGCCGACCAGCTCTCGGCGGCATTGTTGTCGCAAATGCTCGGCGCCGAGACATAGCCAACCGCGGGGTCGGCGAAGGGAAACAGGATCTCCCTGAGATAGGTTGGCGTCGGCACGTGGTCCGCATCGAGCTGAGCGACAAAATCATAGCGCTCATAGCCATAGTGATCGTAGAAAAATGCCAGATTCCCCTCTTTGCAGCGCGTCCGGCGCGGCCACACCTTGCGATGATAATCTTCCCGGCCGCGTCGGGTCGAAATCATGACGTTGTGGGCATCGCACCAGGCGATCGTCTCCTCGGATGGGTCCTCGTCTGCCAGCCAGGTATCGTGCGGATAGTCCTGCACCAGCATCGCTTCGAGCGTGCGCGCGACCACGGCAAAAGGCTCGGACGGCGCCTTGGTGACCACCATCGCGACCCGCGAATGCTCAGGGATTGCGTGAATTTTGGACGGCTTTTTCGACGCATGCACGTTCAGCAGGAAGTACAACGGCATGAGCGTGAGCCATACCAGAATGAGCGTCGCGAATGCGTATGGCCCGACATGCTCGACATGCTCGGGCTTCAGCCACCAGAACCAGAAAAAGCCGAGCGTGACGAACCAGAAGGCCAGTGCCAGTCTCAAGACCCATTGCTGTGTGGCCGACAGCACCGGCACCAGAAAAGGGCCCTTCCGCGCAGCGGCGAGAGCCGTCTCAGGTCGCCCCGCCCGCCTGCTCGCATGGTCGACAATGCCTGCCTGAACGGAAGCACTCATACACTTATCCGCCGCCACTTTGGGCTCTCCGCCGACAGATGGCCGAAAGCTCTCAAATCCCGGCGACAGAATCAGTCCGCGCTTTGTTAGAGTCAACTAAATTAAGCGTTCGTTAACCATGATTCTTGCGATCTGGTTAACCTAACACCTTGAATCGGGAGGGGAATAACCGCAACCGATGCAGCCCCGCAATGTCGAGCCGGCAAAGTTTTCTTGTGTCGGAAGTTCGCTGACGAGGCCTAGCCTGTTCGGCAGCGATCAGGCTTGAGAGCAGCGTTAACCATGTTGTGAAAGACAGGGTTAAGCAACCGTTAATTGCGCTTGACTCCTGGCCGCGACCGGCTCTTAATTTAACCAGGGATGATATATCGGGATATTGGCGCGAATTTGTGAGTATCGCGGCGAACCTTCTCTCTGTAACTCGTCGATGTCGGCGCCTTGAGAGATAGATAATCGTTTGGTGGGTTCTGTGCGAAGGTTCGCACACCCGCCTATGGTCGCTCAGAAATCCCGCGGATTCCACCAATAGGGCCGATCGGTTGGGTAGTCGTGTCGATCAAGCATCGGCGCGCACGGGCGAGGCTTCAACTTCCGCAGGATGTTGAAGCTATGGGAGTATCAAACATGAAACACACCACAGCAAATGCACTTGCGATCGCGCTTGTATTGGGCGCAAGCGCCGCGTTCCCCACTGCGGGAGGCGCCGGCTCAGTGGCCACGACCGACCCCGTTCAGACGAGCAGCGCCGCGTCGGCGTTCGGATCCTATGATCCCTACGGTGACTTCAGTGCCGACAAGAGCGCCAGCATCGAAGAGTTGTTCCTGCCCTGGGAAGACGTCGACCTGGCGAGCCTTCCCCTGGCCGACGCCTATGCCCTTCAGCGAAACCGGTCGCTGTTGATCACCATCGAGCCGTGGACTTGGTCGAAGGACTGGCGCATCACCCCGCCCGAACTGCGCAACGGCATATTGAGCGGAAAGTATGACGCCAACATGCGGGCAATCTGCAATCTGGTGGGGGCCATGAAGAGCCCGGTAACAATTCGCTGGGCGCAGGAAATGGAGGACAAGAACGGCCGCTTCACCTGGGCCAACTGGGCTCCCAAGGACTGGATCGCCGCTTACAAGCGCGAGGTCGATATCTGCCGCAAGGCTGCCCCCGCCGCCAAATATATGTGGTCACCCAAAGGCGAAGAGGGTCTGGAAAAATACTATCCCGGCGACGACTACGTCGACGTGATCGGCCTGTCGGTGTTCGGCCTGCAGAAGAAGGACAATAACGAGACCGGCCACGACCGGACGTTCGCCGAGGCGCTGAAGCCCGGCTATGACCGGGTCGCGGGCTTCAACAAGCCGGTCGTGGTGGCGGAGCTCGGCTATGTCGGGAAGCAGGAATATGTCTCGAAATGGGAAATCGATTCCCGCAAGTCCTATTCGGAATTTCCAGCCCTGACCTCGGTCGTCTACTTCAACCAGAAGGAAGTGTGGCCGTGGCTGGGGGACTATGGACTGCCCGATTGGAGGGTTACCCAGCATATCTTGCCCTAGGGGGTGCTGTACCGGGTGTGGTGCAAAACTGGGCGTGGCGTAAAATAGTGGGGTAGGGTCGTGAAACGAGTGTTGGGGAATTGTATCGGAACGGCGCTTGCTTGTTCCATTGGTGTCTTTGCCTTCCAGCTTCCCGCGGCAGCGGCGACAGCGGCGCAGGTCGCCGAACTGGCCAGCCAAGCGGAGGCGGTGCCCGATGCGGGTATCTACCAGATGTACCAGAACCGTTCGTGGCTCTGGGGTCAAAACGGCGCTGGATTTTTTGCCGTGCAGCGCCGCCAATTCAGCGCCTGGACCTCGGACAAAGGCAAACTGGGCTACGGCGACGGCATCTGGTTCCTCCCTGGAGGAGGCAAGCTCTGCTTCCGTGCAAAATGGCATGGAGCAGGCGGTGACTCCGATGCCCTCACCTGTTTCGAGCATCGCCAGGCCGGCAGGGTGGTTTACCAGCGCAAGATTCCGGATGGCGACTGGTACGTTTTCAGGAGCTCGGATCGCAACATGGCGGACGAGTTCATGAAAATAAAATACGGCGACTACGCCACCTGGAAACAAAACCGAATCAAGGCAAAGCCGTAGACAGTGTCATGCGCGACAAGGCCTACGCCTTGCGCTCCCAGCGCCGGTCCGCCGTCTGCTGCCAGTAGGTGACGGCGTGGCCGGCGTCCTTCATCGTCTTCCAGTGCCCCCGAGCCGCCTCGACCTGGGCGGCATCGTGGCCGTCGAACAGGAACACCGCACGCTCGTAGCCGCCAAGCTCGGGCGGCATGGCGCCATCGACCAGAAAGCGGATCTTTGCCTCGTTGGGATTGCCGTCGCCGGTGGTCAACAGGATCGGCTGTTCACCCGGAGAGGCCTCACGATCGGTTGCATGGGCGAGGAACGAATCGTCGCGAAAAGTCCAAAGATGCTGGTCGAGTGCATCGCGGCGCTCCTCGGTGCCGGTCTGCACCACGGCGCGCCAGCCACGGTCGATGCTGCGCTCCAGGAGGCCGGGCAGCGCATCTTCCAGCGTCGATTCGGTCAGGTGGTAGAACAGGACGTCGGCCATCGCCGCAGCCTATACCGGATGAACCCGCTCACTGCTCATAATTGTCTCGCACCAGCCGATCGAGCAGCCTGACGCCGAAACCGGAACCCCACGACTGGTTGACCTCGTTCGACGGCGAGCCCATCGCCGTGCCGGCAATGTCGAGATGCGCCCAAGGCGTCTCCTTGACGAAGCGCTGCAGGAATTGCGCCGCGATGATGGCGCCGCCATAGCGGCCGCCAATGTTCTTCATGTCGGCATTCTTGGAATCGATCAGCTTGTCGTATTCGGCGCCGAGCGGCATGCGCCACAGCCGCTCCTGCGTCGCCTGCCCCGCCGCCGTCAGCCTTTGCGCCAATTCGTCGTTGTTGGAAAACAGGCCGGCATAGTGCTGGCCGAGCGCCACCATGATAGCGCCGGTCAGCGTCGCCAGATTGACCATGAATTTCGGCTGGAAGCGGTCGTTGCAGTACCACAGCGCGTCGGCCAGCACGAGCCGGCCTTCGGCGTCGGTGTTGAGCACCTCGATGGTCTGGCCCGACATCGAAGTGACGATGTCGCCGGGGCGCTGGGCATGGCCGTCGACGGCGTTCTCGACCAGGCCGATGACGCCGACGACATTGGCCTTCGCCTTGCGCGCGGCCAGCGCATGCATTAGGCCGGTGACGGCGGCGGCACCTCCCATGTCGCCCTTCATGTCCTCCATGCCGGAGGCCGGCTTCATCGAATTGCCGCCGGTGTCGAAGGTGACGCCCTTGCCGACGAACGCAACCGGGCTGTCCTTTGGCTTGCCACCGTTCCACTGCATGATCGCCATGCGGGCGCCGCGCGGCGAGCCCTGCGCGACACCGAGCAGCGAGCCCATGCCGAGCTTCTTCATTTCCTTCTCGGCCAGGATCTCGACCTTGACGCCGAGCGCCTCGAGTTCCTTGGCGCGGGCGGCGAACTCAACCGGCCCAAGCACGTTTGCCGGTTCGTTGACCAGGTCACGCGCCAGAAGCACGCCGTCCATCACCGCCTCGGCGTCAGCGAAGGCCTTCTTCGCAGCGGCCGGAGCGGCGGTGTGGATGGTGACCTTGACCGGCTTTTTCGGCTCGGCCTCGTCCTTGTCCTTCCTGGTCTTGTACTTGTCGAAGGCATAGCTGCGCAGAAGAATGCCTGCCGCGAGGCTTGCCGCCTCCTTGCCGCTCGGCGAGGCGCCGACCATTTCGAGCACCACGGCCACGTCGGTCGCCTTGCGCAGCGACCCGGCAATGGTGCCGCCAAGCTTCAGCCACGCATATTCGTCGAGCCCCGACACCTTGCCGGCGCCGATCGCCACCAGCCTGTCGAGCGACGCTCCTTCGGGCGCCAGAACTTCGACGGTGCTGGCGAACTTGCCGGTGAATTCGGCGACCGGAAAGGCCCGCTCCAATGTCTTGCCCGGATCGCAAGCCTTGGCGGCGTCGCTCAGGCCGCCCTCATCCGCCGACAGCACGAAGACCGTGCCATTCTTCGGCGCGGAAAATTTGGCGAAGGCGATCGACGGTCTTTGGCTCATCATGTCCTGCTTTCGGAAAATGCGTAGCTTTTGGGGAAGTGGTTCGAAGCGATGCGCGACATTTGGTCGTTTTCCCGCATTTGGCAAGACTTTGCCAAATTCGCACCCCATATGACCAACGGAATCGATGGTGATTCTTCGCGGCACGGCCCCGCTTTTTGCCGCAACTTGTTGTTAACCATCGATGTTTTCCCTTTCTTATCCATTGCCGCCGACACTCCGACCCGCCGGGGCGCGCGCAATGTGGGACGGAACCGGATCGACCATCCATGGAGCCAGTTGTGCAGGCGCCGCCGGACAGCTACCTTGTGCGGTGGCATGATGCCGTTCGAGAAAATCGAGAAAAGCCTTCATGAAGGTCATTGAACGCTACATCATGCGCCGCGCTCTCGTGGTCTTCCTGGCTGCGCTGGTGTGGACGCTGGCCATCGTCTGGACGACGCAAGTGCTGGCCAAGATCGACCTGGTCACCGACAGCGGCCAGTCGTCGCTGACCTTCTTCGAGGTGGCCGCTCTCATCCTTCCCTCCATCATCCCGATCGTCGTGCCCTTTGCGGTGGTGGTGGCCGTGGCACAGACACTCAGTGTCATGAATTCGGATTCCGAGCTCGCCGTCGTCAACGCCGCGGGCGCCTCGCGCTGGACGATCGTGCGGCCGATCATGCTTCTGGCACTCGCCGCAAGCGTCTTTTCCTTTGCCGTCGACAATGGCATCGACCCTTATGCACGGCAGAAAAACCGGGCCCTGGTGGCGGCGTCGCACGCGGATCTGCTGTCGCTGATCATCCAGGAAGGCACCTTCCGCAAGATCGAGGATGGGCTGTTCCTGCAGATCGGCGAGCGGCTTCCCGATAATCGTCTGGGCGGCATCTTCGTCGCCGATTCGCGCGAAGAAGGGGTCAACCTCGTCTACTACGCCAAGACCGGCAGCATCATCGAACGCGGCGGCGAAAAGGTGCTGATGATGAATGACGGCGTCATCCATCGCAAAACACTGACCGGCGACCTGTCGGTCATCCGGTTTACATCCTATGCCTTCGACATGTCGGCCTTCATGGCGGCAGCCTCGGAGGTGACGCTGCTGCCGAAGGACCAGACGACGCAATACCTGCTCCATCCAAACCCCAACGACAAGAACTATCAGCAAATCCCCCTTGAATACCGGGCCGAGCTCAACCAGCGGTTTTCGGAATGGACCTATTCCATCGTCTTCGCGCTGATCGCGCTCGCGGTCGCCGGGGACGCGCGCTCGCACCGCGAGGCACGCGTCAATCCGCTGATCACGGCGATTTCAGTATCGCTGTTCGTGCGCTGGCTGGGCTTCTTTGCCGCCAGCAAGGCCGATGAGGTCCCGCAATATGCCTATATGGTCTACGGCGTGCCCATCGCGGCTTCGGCGGTGGCGATCTGGTTCATTGTCTCCAACCGAACCTTGGAACTGCCGGTAGCCTGGGCGGACTGGATGACCAACTTCGCCACCCGCATCGGCGACAGCTGGAACGCGTTGAAACTGCGCATGTCCGGGCGCGGCACTTCAGGGCAAGGGGTCAGCTGATGGGCTGGACGCTGGGCCGCTATTTCTTCTTCCGCTACGTGACGATCACCGTCTGGTTCTTCATCGGCCTCCTGGCGCTGGTGTTCCTGATCGATTTCACCGAGCTTTCCGGCCGCACCACTGGCCTGCCCGGCTTCACCTACGGGACGGCGGTGGCCATTTCCGGGCTGCGGATGCCGATGATCATGCTGCAGACGGTGCCGTTTGTCGGCCTCTTCTCGGCGATGGCGACGCTGGTGTCGCTCAACCGGCGCTACGAACTGGTCATCGCGCGTTCCGCCGGCGTTTCGGCCTGGCAATTCCTGTTGCCGTGCTGCATCGGAGCATTGCTGTTCGGCGTCCTGTCGGTTGGCGTCATCAATCCACTCGCTGCGCACGCCTTTTCCTGGTCAGAGCAGATCGAGACAGAGCTGCGCTCCGGCAAGTCGAACACGGTTTCGGCCGATGCGGCACCCTGGATCCGGCAGAAAACCAGCTCCGGGGACACCATCATCGGCGCGCGGGCCATCCTCAACCAAGGCCTCGAGATGGCCGATGTCGTCTTCTTCATTCTCGACCCGCAAGGCAACATAGTCGAGCGCAAGGATGCCGCGCGCGCCTTCCTGCGCGACGGCTATTGGGAATTGCAGGACGTCAGGACGTTCCAGAACGGCACGATCCAGACAGCGACAAACGATCGCGTGCCGACCAATCTGAAGCCCGAATTCGTACAGGAGCGGCTGGCGCGCCCCGAAACCATTCCTTTTTATGATCTGCCCGGAAAAATCGAGGTTGCCCGCTCCTTCGGCCTCAAGGCAAATGCCTTTGCCATGCAGTTTGATTCGCTCGTGGCGTTGCCGTTCCTTCTCGTCGCCATGACGCTGATTGCGGCAACGGTTTCAATGCGATTTGCTAGAATGGGACAGTCAGCAACGATGATTCTGGGTGGCATCGTCGCCGGGTTTCTGCTTTATGTCGTTTCGGTTCTGGTGAAGGCATTCGGCGTGGCGGGATTTGTGCCGACTGTCGTAGCCGCCTGGGTGCCGGTCGTGGTGGCTATGTTCTTCGGGGTGACTTTCCTGCTATACAAGGAAGACGGCTAGTGAGGGAGGCGTTTTTGCCCAGCAACAGGCAGGCCGGTTTGGTGCGCCTCTATGCGGCTAGCGCCTTGGCGTGCCTGCTTGCCTGCGCCGTGCCGATGCCCGCGCTCGCGCAGGATGTGAGCGACATGGCGGCCACGGTTCCGTCTGGCTCGCAGATGCTGCTGGCGGCCGACACGCTGGTCTACAACAATGACAACCAGACGGTGACCGCTGTCGGTGGCGTGCAGATCGACTACGGCGGCAATCGCCTTGTCGCCCAGCGGGTCGAATACAATCGCAACACCAAGCGGATGGTCGCGAGCGGCAATGTCGAGGTCGTCAACAGCGACGGCACCAAGATCAATTCGGAACATATCGACATCACCGACGATTTCGCCGACGGCTTCGTCAACGCATTGCGCGTCGAAACCATCGACAAGGCCTATTTTGCCGCCGAAAGCGCCGAGCGCATGGGCGGCGTGCTGACCACGTTCCACAATGGCGTCTACACCGCCTGCGAACCGTGCGAGGACAAGCCCAACAAGGCGCCGACATGGCGCGTCAAGGCCAGGAAAATCATCTGGAACGGCGAGAAGAAGACGGTTCGCTTCGAGAACGCGAATTTCGAGTTCTTCGGCTTCCCGCTTGCCTACCTGCCCGCGTTTGAGATTGCCGACCCGACAGTGAAGCGCAAGAGCGGCTTCCTGATCCCCAGCATCGTCTACAAGAGCGATCTCGGCGTCGGCGTAAAGGTTCCCTATTATTTCGCCTTGTCACCGACCTACGACCTGACCGTCACCGGCACCGGCTACACCAAGCAAGGCTTCCTCGGTGAGGCCGAGTGGCGCCAGCGCTTCAACAATGGTCAGTACAGTTTGAAGATTGCCGGAATTCAGCAGCGGGATCCTGATGCCTTCCTGGACACGGATGCATTCCCGGCCACCGCTGGCCACAACATCAATTCAGGTGAGATTGGCGATCCGAACAAATTCCGCGGCATGATGGGCACCCAGGGGCAGTTCGCCATCAATCCGCGCTGGAATTTCGGCTGGGATGTGCTGCTGCAGACCGACAAGAACTTCTCGAACACCTACAGCATCGACAAGTACGGCAGCAGCGTCCACCAGTCGTCGGTCTACCTGACGGGTCTCAACGGCCGCAACTATTTCGACCTGCGCGCCATGCACTTCGAGGTGCAGGAAGATACGCCCAACAGCAATATCTCCGCACGCAGCAACCAACAGCCCTGGGTGCTGCCGACGCTCGACTATGCCTACATCCCCGATATGTCGGTGGCCGGCGGTCAGTTGTCACTCAATGCCAACGCGCGCGTCATCCGCCGCGACGATCTCGATCAGACCTACTTCACTCCCTACACACCGGCGTCGGGTGTCCAGCGGGTCCGCGGCATCGAAGGCGAATCCGGACGTCTCACCACCGAGGCCGGGTGGAAGCGGTCCTTCGTCACCGATAATGGGCTGGTGCTGACGCCATTGCTGGCGCTGCAGGGCGATGTCGACTACGTCAACGCGTCGTCGGCTTCGCTTGCCGCCGTCAACCAGATGGCGACGAATTTGGGCCAGCAGGACGATATGCGTTCCTCGTTTGCTCGTTTCATGGCGACCGCCGGGCTCGAAATGCGCTGGCCGGTGCTGTTTTCGGCTGCCAATTCGAGCCATGTGGTCGAGCCGATGGCACAGGTCTTCATGCGCCCGAACGAGCAATATGTCGGCGGGCTTGCGGTTCCCAATGAAGACGCCCAAAGCATGGTCTTCGACGCGACCACTTTGTTCGAACGCGACAAGTTTTCCGGCTACGACCGTGTCGAAGGTGGTTCGCGCGCCAATGTCGGCCTGCGCTATTCCGGCTCCTACAACAATGGCTGGGGCACCAATGCCATCTTCGGCCAATCCTATCAGATTGGCGGCGAGAATTCCTTCGCCGCGCCGGATCTGGTCAATGTCGGCGCCTTTTCGGGCCTCGACAACACCAAGTCGGACTATGTCGGCCTGTTTGGCGTCAACAGCCCCAATGGCTTTGCTGCCTCGGTTAGCGGCCGGTTCGACGAACAGACTTTTGAAATGCGCCGCGGCGAGCTAAAGGCCGCCTATACCGGCCTGCCGGTATCGCTGACCGCCAAATACGCCTTCATCCAGGCACAGCCGCTTTACGGTTTCACGACCGACCGCCACGAGGTCTCGCTCGGTGCGTCGACGCATCTCGCCGAGAACTGGCGCATCTTCGGGACCGGAACCTACGATTTGCAGGAAAGCCTGCTGGTCAGGGACGGCGTCGGCTTCGCCTACAACGATTCCTGCTTCACCTATCTGATGACGTACTCGCAGTCGCGCGACCTGAACACCAGGGAGGTGTCGCAGACCATCGGCTTCAACCTGTCGTTCCGCACCCTCGGCGATTTCGGTTCGTCGAGCAGTGCCATCGACTCGATCCAGTAACAGTCGGCGACATCGTTTCGCCGCATAGGGCTGGCACGGATTTCGTGCACCCGGAACGCGTGAATTGGGCGGAACCGGGATAGAATTGGGATGCCAACGATGAGGAAATACCTCTTTTCAGCAGGGTTCGCGCTGCTTTTGGCGGCGACGTCCGTGTCGGTCACCGTTATGACGCCGGCTTTCGCCAGCGAGATCAAATACGTCGTCAACGACGTTCCGGTCACCTCCGGCGACATCGCGCATCGCGCCGCCTTCTTGAAGCTGCAGCGCAAGAAGGGCGATGCGGCGCAGGAAATGATCGACCAGACGCTGCGCCTGGCCGAGGCCAAAAGGCTTGGTATCCGCATCACCGATGCGCAGGTCGACGCTGCCTACCAGCGCTTTGCCTCGGGCAACAAGATGCAACTCAGCCAACTCGACGGCGTGATGGAGAAATCAGGCGTCACCAAGGGCCACTTCAAGGAATTCATCCGCGCCCAGATGGCCTGGAACCAGGCCTTGAGCGCGCGTTACCGTTCCGGCGATGGCACCGGCGCCGTCAGCGAGCAGGACCTTGTCAGGAAGATGCTCGAAAAAGGCGGCTCCAAGCCGAGCGCTACCGAGTACATGCTTCAGCAGGTCATCTTCGTGGTGCCGGCAGCGGAGCGCAGCGCGACGCTGGCCAAGCGCAAGCGTGAGGCCGACGCCATGCGCGCCCGCTTCAACGGCTGCAGCACGACGCATGAGTTCGCCAAGGGCCTGATCGACGTCACCGTTCGTGACCTGGGCCGGGTGCTGGCGCCGCAACTGCCGTCGGACTGGGCCGAGCAGATCAAGGCAACCAAGGTCGGCGGCGCAACCGTCACGCGCGAGACCGAACGCGGCGTCGAATTCATCGGCATCTGCTCGTCGCGCGAAGTGTCCGACGACAAGGTTGCCCAGATGGTGTTCCAGAGCGAAGGCGCCGGTGGCGACAAGAACGCCGATGAGCTCAGCAAGAAATATGTCGACGAGTTGAAGGCGAAAGCCCGCATCGTCAAGCGCTGACGTGGGCAGCACAGTGATTGCGCTCGCCTTGAGCGCCGGCGATCCGTCCGGCATCGGGCCGGAGATCGCGATTGCCGCGTTCATGGCTCGCGAGGCCACCGCCTTGCCTCCCTTCTATCTGCTCGCCGACCCGGCGCTGATCGCCTCCCGAGCCCGCCTCCTTGGCATTTCGTTGCCGATCGTTGAAACGACGCCCGCGCAAGCGGTGCAAGTGTTCGCCCGCGCCCTGCCGATCGTGCCGCTGGCCGCTCGCTGCATCGACAGCCCCGGCCGGCCGGGTCCGGCTAACGCGGCCGCCACAATCGAAGCCATCGACCGCGCCGTCGCCGACTGCCTTGCCGGCGACGCTTCCGCCGTCGTCACGTGCCCGATCGCCAAGAAGCCGCTCTACGATGCCGGCTTTGGCTTTCCCGGCCACACCGAATATCTGGCGCATCTGTCGGCCCGACACACCGGCGTCGAGGCGATGCCGGTGATGATGCTGGCCGGCCCGGACCTGCGCACCGTCCCCGTCACCATCCACATCGCGCTGGCGGAGGTGCCCAAGGCGCTGACCACCGAATTGATCGTCGCGACGGCGCGCATCACCGCCGCCGATCTCATCACCCGCTTCGGCATCGCCAGGCCGCGGCTGGCCGTTGCCGGGCTCAATCCGCATGCGGGTGAAGGCGGCGCCATGGGCCTCGAGGACGAGCGCATCGTGCGCCCGGCGGTCAACATCCTGCGTGCCGAAGGCATCGACGCTTTCGGCCCCCTGCCCGCCGACACATTGTTCCACGCCCGGGCACGGGCCCGCTACGACGCAGCCTTGTGCATGTATCACGACCAGGCGCTGATTCCGGCCAAGGCACTGGCCTTCGACGAGGCGGTCAACGTCACGCTTGGCCTGCCCTTCATTCGCACCTCGCCCGACCACGGCACCGCTTTCGACATCGCCGGCAAGGGCGTGGCGCGGCCCGACAGCCTGATGGCGGCATTGAAGCTCGCCAGGCGATTGGCCGACAGCGCCACAAGGGCCGCCGCCGCATGAGCGCTTTCTGCCAGAGCCTGCGCGCATGAGCATCGATGGGCTGCCGCCGCTGCGCGAGGTGATCGAGCGTCATGGGCTGCAGGCAAAGAAGGCGCTCGGCCAGAATTTCCTGTTCGACCTCAACCTCACCGGCAAGATCGCCCGCACCGCCGGCGACTTGTCCAATGCAACCGTGATCGAGGTCGGTCCCGGCCCCGGCGGGCTGACCCGCGCGTTGCTCGCCAACGGAGCGCGCCACGTCATTGCCATCGAGCGCGACGAACGCTGCCTGGCGGCGCTCGCCGAAATATCGGATCATTATCCCGGCCGGCTGGAGATTGTATCCGGCGATGCGTTGAAGACGGATTTCGCGGCACTTGCCCGTGGGGGAGCCGGCGGCCAGGTGAAGATCATCGCCAACCTGCCCTACAATATCGGCACGGAGCTGCTGGTGCGCTGGTTGACGGTCGGTGAATGGCCGCCCTTCTATGCATCGATGACGCTGATGTTCCAGCGCGAGGTGGCCCAACGCATCGTCGCGACACCCGGCAGCGATGGCTATGGCAGGCTTGGCGTGCTGGCCGGCTGGCGCACGCAGGCCAGGATCGCCTTCGACGTGCCGCCCCAGGCGTTCACACCGCCGCCCAAGGTCACCTCCTCAGTGGTGCATCTGGAGCCGCGCGCGACACCGCTGCCCACTGACGTGAAAAAACTCGGCCGCGTCACCGAAGCCGCCTTCGGGCAACGCCGCAAGATGCTGCGTCAGAGCGTGAAAAGTCTCGGCGGCGAAGCCTTGCTCGAACGCGCCGGCATCGATCCTACACGCCGCGCCGAAACACTCAGCGTCGAGGAATTCGTACGTCTGACCAACACGGTGTAGCTTTCTTCTCCCTGTTCACAGGGGAAGGAAGAGGCATCAGCCCGTCTTCTCGTCCAACAGCCCCGAGACGAAATCGAACAGGCCGGGCCGGCGATCGCGTCTTAGCCGCTCGGCGACGACGATGCCGCGCACTTCGGCGAAGGCGCGATCGAGGTCGTCATTGACGATGACGAAATCATATTCCTTCCAGTGCTCGATCTCGTTGCGGGCGTTCTTCAGCCGCGTCTCGATCACCGCCTCCTGGTCTTCGGCGCGACGCTTCAGCCGCGCCTTCAATTCCTTCATCGACGGCGGCAGGATGAAGATCGAGACGATGTCGGCGCGCATCTTCTCCTTGAGCTGCTGTGCCCCTTGCCAGTCGATGTCGAACAGCATGTCGCGCCCTTCAGCCAGCGCCAGTTCGGCCGGCTCGCGCGGTGTCGCGTAGCAATTGCCGTGCACTTCGGCCCATTCCAGCAAGGCGTCGGAATCGCGCAGCCGCTCGAAATCGCGCATTGTCCGGAAATGGTAGTGAACACCCTCGATCTCGCTACCGCGGCGCGGTCTGGTGGTGACCGAGACCGACAGTTCGAGGCTGGAATCGCTTTCCAGAAGGTTGCGCGCGATCGTCGACTTGCCGGCGCCGGATGGCGACGACAGGACGAGCATCAGGCCCCGGCGGCGAATGCGGGACCCTAAATCCTTGGCAACCATCGGCTACTCCAGATTCTGGATCTGTTCACGAAACTGGTCGACCACGGCCTTCAATTCCAGCCCGATCGCGGTGACCGTAGCGGCGTTCGACTTCGAGCACAGCGTATTCGATTCGCGGTTAAATTCCTGTGCCAGAAAATCGAGCTTGCGGCCGACCGCACCGCCGCCCTCGAGCAGTGCCCGACCAGATGCGACATGCGTTTTCAGGCGGTCGATCTCTTCGCGAATATCGGCTTTGGTGGCCAGGAAAGCCGCCTCCATGTGCAACCGGCTGGCGTCCAGATTGGCGGACGCGTCCATCAGCAGCCTGACCTGCTCGGCGAGGCGTTCGCGGATCGCCGCCGTCTCGCGCGACGGATCCGCCTCGGCCCGCAGCGTCAACGCCTCGATTGCGTCGATATGGCCCGCCAGCAGCAGCGCCAGTGCGGCACCTTCGCCCTGTCGCGCCTGTTCCAGTCCTTTGAGGGCCACCTCGAGCGCGGCCATGATCGCGATGTCGAGCGCGGCCCGCACCTCTTCGGTTTCGACGGTCTCGGGAATATCGAGCACGCCGCGCAGCGAAAGCAATCCGTCCGATGTCGCGGGGGCGACACCGAACTGCTCCTGCAACCGCTTGGCGAGCCCCGCCAGGTCCTTCAGAAAGACTTCGTTGACGACGGGCTGCGCCTGCGCGCCGGCGGCACGGCCAATGGTCAGCGTCGCCTGGAAATTACCCCGCGCAAAGCGCTTCTGAAGCGTCTGCCTGACAGCCGGTTCCAGCCGTTCGAAACCTTGCGGCAATCGCAGCCTCACCTCGACGCTCTTGCCGTTGACTGACTTGACCTCCCAGGCGATCGCGGTGCCTTCATGCTCGGCGACGGCACGTGCAAAACCGGTCATGCTCTGCAAATTCATATCGCCCACAAGTCCCTGGCACATCGCTTCCGAAACCGGTTTTCCGGAGGAGAGCACGTGCGGCTCAAATGACTGCGCCGCAGGCGCGTCGAAATCGGACGCGCGGCGCTCCTCCAAATGTCAGGGATGCCGCCTTGTGGCAACGCCCTTCTTCGTCCTACTGGGCAGCGCCCGCATCACCGCCGCCGCTGTCGTCGCCTCCGTCAGCCGGCTTGTCAGCATTGCTGTCAGCCGGCTTGTCGGCATTGCTGTCGCCGGCGCCGGTGGTGGAGGTGGCGCCTTTGGCGGCGTCGTCGGCCTGCTTCTTCTGCAAGGCGCGATAGCGGGCGACGTTCTCATTGTGCTCTTCCAGCGTCGCGGCAAAGACATGCCCGCCGGTACCATCGGCGACGAAGTAAAGATCGTCGGTCTTCGACGGATTGGCCACCGCCTCCAGCGCCGCACGACCCGGATTGGCGATCGGCGTCGGTGGCAGGCCGTTGATCATATAGGTGTTGTAGGGTGTCTGTTTCTGGATGTCCGACTGATAGATCGGCCGGTCCGCCGGCTTGCCCTTGCCGCCGAACAGACCGTAGATGATGGTTGGGTCGGATTGCAGGCGCATGCCCTTGGCGAGCCGGTTCAGGAAGACGGCGGCAACCCGTGAACGCTCGTCACCCTTACCTGTTTCCTTCTCGACGATCGAGGCCAGCGTGACGAACTCTTCGACATTGGCCAGCGGCAGGTCCGGCGCACGTCGCTGCCAGACATCGTCGACCAGCTTCTTCTGATCCGCCAGCAGCTTGTCGATCATCTGCTGGCGCGTCGCGCCGCGCGTGAAGCGCAGCGTGTCGGTGGCGAGGCTGCCCTCGGGAGGAGTGGTCGCCGGCATATCGCCGCTCAAGGCCGGCTCATCGGCGATGCGCTGCAGCGCCTGATCGACCGTCAACCCTTCTGGAACGGTCAGCGAATACATCACCGACTTGCCGCTCTTCAAAAGCTCCATGATGTCGCGCATGGAAGCCTTGGGCTTGATCTCGTACTCGCCGGCCTTCAGCGCCGAATCGTTGCCGTAGGCGCGCACGCCAAGGCGGAAGATCCGGGCGTCGCTGATCAGTCCGCGGCGTTCGAGCTGGTCGGCAATATCCTGGACGCCGGTATTCGGCTTGACCAGGAACGTGTCGCCATTGGCCGAGGGGCCAGCTCCAGTGAATTCCTGCTTGCCGAAATAGACCGCGGCGCCGGCCGCCAGAACCATCAGCATCACCGCGGAGATGATGAAGTTCATGAACACGACGACCTGGCTGCGCGAAGCACGCGAGCGCTTCGGCGGCGGTGTACCGGCTTCCGGCCGCAAGGCCTCGCTCGCCGTCTTCGGCACGATCGGACCAGATCCCGGACGCTGTCCGAATTCTCCGTTGCCCGCCGGATTTGTGTTCATTTTGCCCTACCGTTTGATCGCTCAACGAATCCCCTGCGGCAGAGTAGGGGCGAATATGGCAAAATTGACGGCATGCCGAAGCATCGCCGCGCAGTTGGACGGTCAGCCATTGTAGCGCTGGAAGACGAGCGAAGCGTTGGTGCCGCCAAAGCCGAAGGAATTGGACAGCGCAACGTCGATCTGGCGAGCGCGCGGCTTGTTGGGCACCAGGTCGATCGCGGTCTCGCGCTCCGGGTTGTCGAGGTTGATGGTCGCCGGCGCGACATTGTCTCTGATAGCGAGGATCGAAAAGATCGCTTCGGCAGCACCCGCCGCCCCCAGCAGATGGCCGATCGACGACTTGGTGGACGACATCGAAATCTTCGACGCGGCGTTGCCGACAAGCCGCTCGACGGCGCCGAGTTCGATCGTATCGGCCATGGTCGAGGTGCCGTGCGCATTGATGTAGTCGACATCGGCAGGCGTCAGCTTGGCCCGGTTCAACGCCGCCGTCATGCAGCGGAAGGCGCCGTCGCCGTCTTCGGCTGGCGCGGTGATGTGATGGGCATCACCGGTGAGGCCGTAGCCGGTCACCTCGGCATAAATCTTGGCGCCGCGCGCCTTGGCATGTTCGAGCTCTTCAAGCACGACGACGCCGGCGCCCTCGCCCATGACGAAGCCGTCGCGGTCGCGGTCATAAGGGCGCGACGCCGTTTGCGGCGCATCGTTGCGATCGGTCGACAGCGCCCGGCATGCGGCGAAGCCGGCGATCGACAGCCGCGTCACCGGCGCTTCGGCGCCGCCGGCGACCATCACGTCGGCATCGCCCCACATGATCAGCCGGGCTGCGTCGCCAATGGCGTGCGCACCGGTCGAACAGGCGGTAACGACGGCGTGGTTCGGACCTTTCAGCCCGTGCCTGATCGAGACCTGTCCGGAAACGAGATTGATGATCTGGCCCGGGATGAAGAACGGGCTGATGCGGCGCGGGCCGCGTTCCTTGAGGATCATCGCGTTCTCGGCGATGCCTTCGATGCCGCCGATGCCGGAGCCGATCAGCACGCCGGTGGCGCACTGCTCGGCATGGGTCTTCGGTTCCCAGCCGGAATCCTTCAGCGCCTCGTCGGCGGCGGCAATCCCGTACAGGATAAAGTCGCCGATCTTGCGCAATTCCTTCGGCTCGAGCACGGCCTCGGGATTGAAGGTGGCATTGCTGCCATCGCCACGCGGGATGACGTGGGCGATCTTGCAGGCAAGATCCTCCACCTCAAACTCGGTGATGCGTTTTGCTGCGCTGCGGCCGGTCAGAAGTTCCTTCCAGCTGTGCTCGAAGCCCATGCCGAATGGCGACAACAACCCAAGGCCCGTGACGACGACACGCCTCATCGCAGGTCCTCCCCGGTGATGACTGCGGAAAGCGTCAGGCGGATGCCTTGTCGATATACTTCACTGCGTCGCCGACGGTCAGGATGGTCTCGGCCGCATCGTCGGGAATCTCGACGCCGAATTCTTCTTCGAACGCCATCACGAGTTCAACCGTGTCGAGGCTGTCGGCGCCCAGATCATCGATGAAGCTCGCCTGCTCCGTCACTTTGTCGGCATCGACGCCAAGGTGCTCGATGACGATCTTCTTGACGCGCTCTGCGGTGTCACTCATTTGGGGCATCCTCGTCTTTTGTTTGTCTGTCTTCGTTAGCGGGCAGAATGCCGCTAATCAAGCTGAAAGATGGTCCTGCCGGAAACGCAACGGCCACGGACCGGTTTTTGCCCGAACCGCCGGGTTGCGGGCCGCATTACACGAAAAAGTGCGGAGGTCCAAGCCGAAATGGTCTGTTTTCACAAGCCGGCAACAAACTCCACCGGACCTCGTTCAGATCATCGCCATGCCGCCATTCACATGGATGGTCTGGCCGGTGACGTAGGCGGCTTCGTTGGAGGCGAGATAGGCAACGGCGGATGCGACTTCAGCGCCGGTGCCCATGCGGCGCGTCGGGATCGCCGCCATGATCGCCTCCTTCTGCTTGTCGTTGAGCTTGTCGGTCATGGCCGATTCGATGAAGCCCGGGGCGACGCAGTTGACTGTGATGTTGCGGGTGGCGATCTCCTGCGCCAGCGATTTGGAAAACCCGATCATGCCGGCCTTGGAGGCGCAGTAGTTGGTCTGGCCGGGATTGCCGGTGACACCGACAACCGAGGTGATGTTGACGATACGGCCGTGACGGCGGCGCATCATTGGATGGGTGAGTTCGCGGGTCAGCCTGAAGACAGCGGTTAGGTTGACCTCGAGTACGGTGTCCCAGTCGGCGTCCGACATGCGCACGAACAGCCCGTCCTTGGTGATGCCCGCATTGTTGACCAGGATGTCGACACCTTCGAGGTCGGCCTCCGCCTTCTGGCCGAGCGCCTTGACCTCGTCACGGTTCGACAGGTTGGCAGGGAACAGCTTGACCCGATCGCCAAGCTCGGCGGCCAGCGTCTCCAGTTTCTCGACCCGCGTGCCATGCAGGCCGACGATGGCGCCTTGCGCATGCAGCACCCTGGCGATCGCCTCGCCAATGCCTCCCGATGCGCCGGTGACGAGTGCCTTGCGGCCAGTCAATTCGAACATTTTTGTCTCCTGATTGAGAAGAGAACACCCTTTGCACAGGCAGGGTCAAATGGCACTAGATTAAGCAAGCGTCGCCAGCACCGCCTCGACATCAGCCGCGGAGCCGACCGACGTGGTGGCGATGTCGCGGTTGATGCGCCGCGCCAGGCCTGAAAGCACCTTTCCGGCGCCGATCTCATAAAGCGTGGCGACGCCGTTTGCGCCGAACCATTCCACCGTCTCGCGCCAACGCACGCGGGCAATCACCTGCTCGACCAGACGCCGCGCGATCTCGTCCGGATCACTGGTCGGGGTGACGGTGACGTTGGAGACGATGGGAACCACAGGGGCGGCCTTCGCCACGCTGGCCAGGGCCTCGCGCATGATCTCGGCCGCCGGCGTCATCAGCGCGGAGTGGAAAGGCGCCGAAACCTCCAGCATCAGCGCCCGCTTGGCGCCCTTTTCCGTGCAGAGCTTCGCCGCCAGTTCCACGGCGGCCTTTGTGCCTGAAATGACCAGTTGGCCGCCGCCATTGTCGTTCGCCACCTGGCAGACAGAGCCAGCCCCTTGGGCAGCCTCGGCGCAGGCGGCTTCGACATCCGCCTGCTCGAGCCCGATGATTGCCGCCATGGCGCCCTCGCCGGCCGGCACCGCCGCCTGCATGGCATTGCCCCGGATGCGCAGCAACCTGGCGGCATCGGCAACCGAAACGAAGCCGGCGGCCGCGAGCGCCGAATATTCGCCCAGCGAATGGCCGGCGACATAGGCGACCTTGTCCTTCAGCGAGAAGCCGCGCGATTCCAGCGCCCTGATCGCTGCCAGCGACACCGCCATCAGCGCCGGCTGCGCATTGGCGGTCAGCGTCAACGTCTCCTCCGGCCCTTCCCAGATCAGCTTCGACAGGTTCTCGCCAAGCGCGTCGTCAACCTCCTGGAAGATCCTGCGCGCCTCGGGAAAGGCATCGGCGAGATCCTTGCCCATGCCGACAGCCTGGCTGCCTTGTCCAGGAAAGGTGAATGCAACGGCCATGCGAGGGCTCCCAAGGGCTGGTTTTGCTTGCCTGATAGTCGGGTTTTTCTTGCCTGTGACGCAAGGCAGGCCGCCAAGTCAAGCCCAGTTCGACCCTGGCCGGCGGCACCATCGCCGGCCGAGTGCCTGTTCCGAAAGGCTTTTTGGCGATCACTCCTGATGAAAACCGCTCACGAATCGTTTGCTGGCTCTTCTTATTTCCGCCACAGGCGCTAGCTTTGCGTGACAATTATATGACAATCGAGTGACGAGTTTGTCGCTGGGTGGGGAAGTTAAAGTGGCAATGAGTTCTAAACGCGTCGGCAAAGCCGCGCCACAGTTCCTGGAAGACGACCCGTCCACCGGCTATCTGCCGGGCAGGACATGGCCGGTCGTGCGCTATGGGCTGGTCAGCCTGGCAATCGCTGCCGTCATGGTGTTTGCGATCGAATTGATCGTGCGCGGCGACTTTGCCGGGACGGTCGCCTTCTTCCTGCAGCCGCTCAAGCCGGGCTGGACCACCATCGTCGTGTTTGCGCTGATCCTGATCGGCCTCGATGCCGTGCTTGGCCGCAGCCACCAGAGCCTTATGATCGTCGCGCCGCTGACCCTGTCCCTTGCCTTCGTCGGCCACCAGAAGTCGCATTATCTCGGCGATCCGCTCTATCCCACCGATTTCCTCTATGCCCGCCAGATCTTCGCGCTGTTGCCGCTCCTAGTGCGCGACCGGCCGATGACAGCGCTCGCCATGGTGGTCGGCATCGTCGCCGGCCTGTCGCTGCTCGTCTATGGCTGGCGGCGATGGCGCCGCAAGGTTCCGGCGCTCAGCCGCAAGGGCCGCCTTGCCCGGCTGACGCTGGCGGTGCCGCTGCTCGCCTTCTTCGTTTCGATCATGGACTACGCCACCTTCTCCTGGACCAGGGACCGGCTGCAGATCATCCCGATCATGTGGGACCAGAAGGAAAACTATGCCTCCAACGGCTTTGCCCTGGCCTTTGCCCTCAACGTGCCGATGGCGCATGTCTCGGCGCCGCCAGGCTATTCCGACAAGGCAATCGCGGCGATCGACAGGACCGATGTGACCGCCTCTATGCCTGCCGAAAAGCCCGACATCATCATCGTCATGAGCGAATCCTTCTGGGATCCGACCAAGCTGCCCGGCGTCACAATCACGCCCGACCCGATCCCCAACGTGCGCGCGCTGCGCTCGGGCTCGATGTTCTCGCCCGAATTCGGCGGCATGACCGCCAACATCGAGTTCGAGGCGCTGACCGGCTTTTCCAACGCCTTCCTGCCGGCCGGCAGCATCCCCTATCAGCAATATGTGCGCACGCCGACGCCTTCGCTCGCGACGTTCCTCAAGAGCCAGGGCTACCGGGCGCGCGCCATCCATCCCGGCACCAACTGGTTCTGGAACCGTGGCGCGGTCTATGCGGATTTCGGCTTCAACGATTTCAAATCAGAAGAGACGCTGCCGCCCTTGCAGAAGCGCGGGCCGCTGGCGTCCGATGCGGCGATGACCGACGAGATCATCAGCGAGGCCGACGCCAGCGATGAGCCGGTGTTCTTTTTTGCGGTCAGCCTGCAAAACCACGGCCCTTACGAGCCGAACCGCTATTACAATCCGACACACACGGTGCAGGCACCGATCAGCCAGTGGGCGCGCGAATCGCTGCTCAGCTATGCCGAAGGCTCAGCCGACGCCGATCGTGGCCTTGAACGCCTTGTCGAATGGGCGAAGAAACGCTCCCGTCCCACCGTGATCGCCTTCTTCGGCGACCATCTGCCGCCGCTGGGGCCGGTCTATGTCGAAACCGGCTTCCTTAAAGACAATGTCGCGCCGCGCAAGGAACCAACGCCGCAAGCCGCGCTTGAACATCACCAGACGCCGCTGATTATCTGGTCGAACCAGTCCGGTCCGGTCGAGAACCTGGGCGCGGTGAGCCCGGCGTTCCTGCCCTATCATATCCTCACCACCGCCGGCATCACCCACCCTTACTACACCGGCTTCCTGGGTGAGATGCGCGAACGCTACCGCGTCGTCGACCGCAATTTGTTGCTGACGCCGACGGGCGAAGCCACGCCCGATTGGGCACGGCAGAAGGAGATCGACCCGACGATCCGCGATTTCCGGCTGCTGCAGTACGACATGATGTTCGGCAAACGCCTCGCGGCGCCGGACTTTTTCCCCGAAACGGTCGACAAAATTGTCGCCCATATGACCCATATGAGTTGAGCCAAACGATCCCGAGAGGATCCGGCCCGGCGCCCTTGGGTCACACGTTCAATCCGTCAATTGCAGCTTCGAGAACTTGTTGGCGATCTGCTGGAAGACATCCGGCAGCTTGGTCGGATCGTTGACGGCATAGTAGCCGCTCGGATCCGAGGCGCACGCGCCGTAAAGCGCGCGGTTGGCGGCGGTGTCGGATTGCAGCACCATGGTGTAGATCTGCACGCCCTCGTTCTTCAATTGCGTGCAAACGCTTTTGGTCCAGCCGTCGACGTTGCGCGCCGCGGTCGTCTGGCTGTCCGATCCGAAACGGCCACCTGCCAGATAGCCATAGGATGTGTAGTCGGACTTCGTCGGCTGTTCGCTGGCGCCATAGACGACGTTCTCACCGTCGGTGAGCAACAGCACGATCTTGCTGACGCCGGGCGTCTTCCACGGCGCTCCATCGGTGTAGGGCGCGGCGGGCGACAGCACCCGCATGCCCCACGACAGGCCCTCGGAGACATTGGTGCCTGAACCGTTCCACTCGGTCATCTGGCTTGCTGCCTTGCGCAGCTTGTCGAAATCGTCGGTCAGGGGGACGACGGGTGTGGGGCAGGCGCGGTTCGGGCCAACGGTGACGGGGGTGCCGGCCTCGGTGATGAATTCCTTGGCGGGCGCAACATATTTGGCGACCTTCTCCTTGGCGCTCGTACCGGGTGTCAACAAATCGCCGAGGAGATCGCCAAGATCGATGCCGAGAAGGTTGCCCTTCTGCTTGGCGAGCTTGGTCTTGTCGCTGACGTCGTCGAGATAGGAATTGTTGTAGTATTTATCCGAATTGCCATAGGAGGCAGACGGCTTCTGGGCATCTTCAGGATCGTCCGGCGCAAAATACGGAACGAACAGCGTGTCGGGCTTGTCCGGGTCGGGTGGCGTGTCGGAAATGTTGTAAGCGCCCGGCCGCGCCTCGACGCAGCCCTTCCATCCGGTGTTGTTCCATCCGGGCTCAGTCCATCCGGTCTGCTTGAGCTGCTTGAAAAGCGCCATATGGTTGGGACGCTTGCCGTCGATGACCGGGAAATTGACGCCGTTGGTAGAGGACTTGCCGTCCATGTCGATCCAGGACGGGTCGAATTCATCGCCATCGACGTTGACCGCCGTGACGAACGGAACCAGCGAGGCGCGGATCTGGCGCGTCGGCGATTTTGTCGCCTCGAGCGTGTCGAGCAATGATTTGGTCGCCGTCCTCAATGCCGTCATGCGCGCGCCGGCCATGGAGCCGGTGTTGTCCAGCACCAGCACGACTTCGAGCTGGTTGTTCGATTCGACGGCGGAGGCATCGACCTCGATGTGCTTTTCCTTGCCGAACAGGAAGGCGAAGTTGAGATTGACGTCGGCTGAGGCAACCGCCTTCGTCTTGACGAAGTTGATGCCCCTGTCGACGGTCAACGTCGCCTTCGCATTGCCGAGTTCGCCATGGCCGGCGATGTTGGCCTGGAAATAGCGGTCAAAGGCGTTATTGCGGGTGATATCGAGATCGCCAAGATGCGAAGAGGCAAGGTTTGCCGCATCGAGGGCATTCTGCAGGTTGCTCTTGGCCCGCATCAGGGTGGAGACATCGGTTGCGAAGGCGACAGCCGTCAGGATAGCCGGCAACCCCAGCCCCAGCACAAGCGAAAAATTGCCGCTCGTTGAGCGCCAGAACTTGTTGAGAAGCATCCTTACCCCCGGAAATGCTTGCCGCTTTTGTGCGCAGATTGGCCTGGCTTCTGCGCCTCCCTTGATGAATCGACCGTTGACGGCGGCATTTCAACTCCACACAACCTGACATTGTGGTTAAAGCCTGGTTGCAGGAAACCACGAAGCCTGGCCGTTGTTGCCGCTTGATTTTTCCGCCCCTGCGACACAAGGGAATGCCGCTTGCGCTTGCGTTGTGGGCGGATTGCTGTATAGACGCCCCCAATCTGCCGGTCCCAGCTGGGGGCTGAACGGAGGGCCGGAGGTTTTTTCGAAAACCTTCGTGTGAAGCCAGAAGTGCTTCCGCCTCCCGTGTCTCCGCTCTCGACCGTCTCGTCATGCTCCTTTCTTCCCCGCCCCCTTTTACCGGGAACGGCGGGTCAGAGAAGTTGCAGAGGCTTTTGCCGCCGGGAACCGGGAGAGAAACGAAGAAAGGCACTGATACACTATGGCTCTTTACGAACATGTGTTTCTTGCCCGGCAGGACCTCTCGCAGCAGCAGGTCGATGCGCTTGTCGAACAGTACAAGGGCGTCATCTCCGCAAATGGCGGGTCCGTCGGCCGGGTCGAGAACTGGGGACTGAAGTCCCTCACCTACCGGGTCAACAAGAACCGGAAGGCTTACTACACGCTGATGGACCTGAACTGCCCGCCGGCGGCGCTCAACGAGATGGAGCGCCAGATGGGCCTGTCCGAAGACGTGCTGCGTTTCCTGACCATCAAGGTCGAGGCGCATGAGGAAGGCCCGTCGGCCATGATGCAGAAGCGCGAAGAGCGCTCGGAACGCGGTGGCTTCGGCGACCGTGACCGTGGCGATCGTGGTCCGCGCTCGTTCGGCGACCGTGATCGCGGCGACCGTGGCGATCGTCCGCCGCGCTCGTTCGGCGACGCCGGTGCCGATCGTGGTCCGCGCCGTCCGCGCGAAGGCTTTGAAGGGGGTGCAGAATAATGGTCGACATCAACCAGATCCCGACCCGGCGCCCGTTCCATCGCCGCCGCAAGACCTGCCCGTTCTCCGGCGCCAACGCGCCCAAGATCGACTACAAGGACGTGCGCCTGCTGCAGCGCTACATTTCCGAGCGCGGCAAGATCGTGCCGTCGCGCATCACCGCCGTCAGCCAGAAGAAGCAGCGCGAACTCGCCAAGGCGATCAAGCGCGCCCGCTTCCTCGGCCTGCTGCCCTACGTGGTTCGCTAAGACTTTCGAGCGGGCGGCTGGCCGCCCGCTCTTTTCACCTCGGCGACGGGCGCCGCGGGGATCGCATTCAAATCCCGAGTTGAGGTCAAACCTCTAACTGCCTGAACAGGCAGGACAGCGACACCGGCGCCAAAGCGCGCCCCAAGCTTCCTGACCTGTTCCCAAGACATTCGGCGTCGACCCCAACGATTGGCGCCCAACCGAAGGAACAAAACCATGGAAGTCATTCTTCTCGAACGCGTTTCCCGCCTCGGCCAGATGGGCGATACCGTCAAGGTCAAGGACGGCTTTGCCCGTAACTTCCTGCTGCCGCAGGGCAAGGCGCTGCGCGCCAACGAAGCCAACAAGAAGAAGTTCGAAGGCCAGCGCGCCCAGCTCGAAGCCCGCAACCTCGAGCGCAAGTCGGAAGCCAGCCAGGTCGCCGAAAAGCTCGACGGCAAGAGCTTCATCGCCGTGCGTTCGGCTGGCGAAACCGGCCAGCTCTACGGCTCGGTGTCGACCCGTGACATCGCGGATCTGCTGACGGCGGAAGGTTTCACGGTCAACCGCAACCAGATCCTGCTGAACCAGCCGATCAAGACCATCGGCCTCACCAATGTGGCGATCGCGCTGCATCCGGAAGTCGAGGTCACGATCACGCTCAACATCGCCCGCACGGCCGACGAAGCCGAACGCCAGGCCAAGGGCGAGACGCTGACCACCGCCGAAGCCATCTATGGCGACGACATCAACGACAATGCGCGGCCGGAAAACTTCTTCGACCCGAACACCGAGTTCGAAGGCGGCGAAGACAACGCCTGACGGTCTGAATTGCTGGCGCGCCCTGCCGGGCGTGCCGCACAGCTTCGATCCCAGTTGGCCTCAGCCATACTGGACCAATGCCCGGGTCTCTCGCCCGGGCATTTTTGTGCCAAATGGAACTTTGCGAACCCCTATATATTGATGCAGACTACAGCGTCGCGCGTCCATTGGCCGCGCAAAGGACGCTGTGAAACTTTGGTTTGGCGCACGATCCCTTTCCCGAAAATCGATTTCGATTTTCGGGGTCGTGCGCCGAGACAGCCTGTCTGAGGGGACATTTGGTCATGAATATTCTGCTCAAGCGCGTTCTCGACCGCCTGGTGCGCACCGGCAATCTCAAGGTAACCGGCCCCAAGGGCGCCGCGGTGGTGTTCGGCGACGGCAGCGGCGAGCCGGTGCACATGCACATCAAGACCGCGCATGCCGAGCGCGCCATCACCTTCGATCCGATGCTGGCGGTGCCGGAAGCCTATATGGACGGCGAACTCGATATTCTCGAAGGCGGCGTGCTGGGTGTGATGCGCATCGCCTTCCAGAACATGGGCAGCGGCGGCATCGACGCTACATGGTCGAAAGCCATAGAAGGCCTGCGCCATGCTTTCCGCCGCCTGCAGCAGATCAACACCGCCTCGCGCTCGCGCCGCAACGTGCAGCGCCACTACGACCTGTCGGGCGAGCTCTACCGGCTCTTCCTCGACGAGGACATGCAGTATTCCTGCGCCTATTTCGAGCAGCCGGACATGACGCTCGACGAAGCGCAGGCCGCCAAGAAACGCCACATCGCCGCCAAGCTCAGGCTGAAGGCCGGCCAGACGGTGCTCGACATCGGGTCCGGCTGGGGCGGGCTCAGCCTCTATCTCGCCAAGGCGTTCGACGTCGACGTGCAAGGCGTGACGCTGTCGACCGAACAGCATGGCGTTGCCACCGACCGCGCGCACGCGCAAGGGTTGGAAAGCCGCGTGCATTTCGAGCTGAAGGACTACCGCGAGCTCAACGAGCGTTTCGACCGCATCGTTTCCGTCGGCATGTTCGAGCATGTCGGCGTCAACCACTACCGCACCTTCTTCGACAAGTCGGCGACACTGCTCAAGCCGGATGGCGTCATGCTGTTGCACACGATCGGCCGCTCCGGCGTTCCGTGGGCGACCAGCGCCTTCGTCCGCAAATACATCTTCCCGGGCGGCTATATCCCCGCGCTCTCAGAAGTCATGCCGGCGATCGAGAAGTCGGGGCTGGTCGTCACCGACATCGAAATCCTGCGGCTGCACTATGCCGACACGCTGAAGCACTGGGGCGAGCGCTTCGCCGCCAACCGCGACAAGGCCAAGGCGATCTATGACGAGCGCTTCTGCCGCATGTGGGAGTTCTACCTGGCCGCTTCGGAAGCCGCTTTTCGCTGGCAGGATCTGGTGATCTTCCAGATCCAGATCGCCAAGAAGAACGACACCTTGCCGACGACGCGCGACTACATGGCCAAATGCGAGAAGGCGCTTGAGATGCGCGATATGGGGCACCGTGAAACGGATCCCATCAAGAAGAGCCCGGCTGCCAAGCCAGTCCGCCGCCGCAAGGTTGCGGACTAAAGCGCGCCGCGTTTGAACGGACGCATGCGACGGTCTTTGTTGTTATGCATGTCGTTCTCCCAAAACCGGAGCCACTTTTGAGCGACACGCATTGGAAATAGTATTGCCGCTTGCCATTGCCCGCCCATGCACTGAAAAAGGTCCCGTGATCGCCACCGGACCTTTTTGATGACCTATGTCCTCTATGTCGCTGCCGCACTGGCCGAGATCGCCGGCTGCTTTTCGTTCTGGGCGTGGTGGCGGCTGGAGAAGTCGCCTCTATGGCTGCTCCCTGGTCTCGCCTCGCTCGCTCTGTTCGGTTTCCTGCTGGCGCTGGTCGATGCCAATGCCGCCGGCCGCGCCTACGCCGCCTATGGTGGCATCTACATCGCGGCGTCGCTTGGCTGGCTGTGGCTGGTGGAGGGCGTGCGCCCCGACCGCTGGGACCTCGCAGGCGCAGCGCTCTGCATCGTCGGCGCATCGGTGATCCTCGTCGCGCCACGCGGGGTCTGAGCATGGAGTTACCGGCCCCACTTCGCCAGGGTGTCGAGCGCCTGCTCGAAAACGTTCCGCTGGCGACGCTGAAGCAGGCGGCAAAAACCCTGTCCGACCGCTACCGCGCCGAGTTGCGCGACGGCCGGCTGCATATGGCGGAGAACTTGGCCGTGCAAGCCTACCTCGCGACGCGGCTACCGGCGACCTACGCCGCCGTCCGCGCCAGCCTCGATGCGCTCGGCGACGCCAGGCCCGGTCTTCAACCCAAGAGCCTGCTCGATGTCGGGGCCGGTCCTGGTACGGTGCTTTGGGCCACGAGCGACCTATGGCCCGATCTCGAACAGGCGGTGTTGGTCGAAGCCAGCGCCGCGGCGCGCAAGGTCGGCGAAACGCTTGCCGCCGGCGCGATTGCCTCCCGAACCAGATGGCTGGCCGGCGACGCCACCATCGACCTCGCCGACCTCGAGCCGGCCGATCTGGTCACTTGCGCCTATGTGCTCGACGAAATTGTCCCTGCGTCTCTGCCAAAGCTCATCGGTCGGCTGTGGCAACTCACCGGCGATACGCTGCTGGTCGTCGAGCCGGGCACGCCGGCCGGATGGCAGCGCATTCTTGCCGTGCGCCGGCAGCTGATCGAGGCGGGCGCGCATGTGCTTGCGCCCTGCCCGCATCAGGCGCCCTGCCCGCTCGCCCCGCCCGACTGGTGCCATTTTTCCCGCCGCGTCGCCCGCTCGCGCCTGCACCGGCTGGCCAAGGAAGCCGACGTGCCATGGGAAGACGAGAAGTTCATCTATGTCGCCGCTTCGCGACAGGCTGCACCTTCCCCGCAGGCACGGGTCATCGCGCCGCCAAAATCAGGATCCGGCAAGGTGGTGCTGAAACTTTGCGAGAGCAACGGCAGTGCCGGCGAAAGGCTGTTCACCAAGCGCGACGGCGAGACGTTCAAGGTTGCGCGGCGGTCGGACTGGGGCGACGTTCTGGAGATTTGACCGGCACAATTGTTCTTGCTTCGTTCTTGTTTTTCGGGTAAATTGTTCCCCTGCCGAGTCAACTGAAATCGGGGCACGGGAATTCTGTCCTGTGGACGATTTGTTGTTCCTGTGAACAAGCGAGCATTGATGTTGGTTGGCATCGGCACTGTTGCAGATAAGTCAGCACTGACTTTTGCCATTCTGGTATCGAAGAGCCGGGATCGAAATCGGGGATATCATGGTAGAGGCAGCGCGAAAATTCGGCGTCGCGGAAACACCGCTTTATCGTGAAGCGCCAAACAACATCGAGGCCGAGCAGGCACTGCTTGGCGCCATCCTGGTCAACAACGACGCCTTCTACCGCGTCTCGGACTTCCTGAAGGCCGGCCATTTCTACGAGCCGCTGCACCGCAAGATCTATGAGGTGGCGTCAGAGTTCATCCGCATGGGCAAGGTGGCGACGCCGATCACGCTGAAGACCTTCCTGCCGGCCGACGAGAAGGTCGGCGACATGACGATGGCGCAATATGTCGTGCGGCTGGCGGTGGAAGCCGTCACCGTCGTCAACGCAACCGACTATGGCCGCGCCATCTATGATCTTGCGACGCGCCGCGCGCTGATCACCGTCGGCGAGGACATGGTCAACATCGCCTATGACGCGCCGGTCGACATGGCGCCCACCGAACAGATCGAGGACGCCGAGCGGCGGCTGTTCGAGTTGGCCGAAAACGGCCGCTACGACGGCGGCTTCGAGAGTTTTTCCGATGCGTTGAAGAACGCCGTGGACATGGCGAGTGCCGCCTATATGCGCGATGGCCACCTGTCGGGCATCGCGACCGGCCTGCGCGATCTCGACCACCGCATGGGCGGCCTGCAGCCGTCGGATTTGATCATCATCGCCGGCCGCCCTGGCATGGGCAAGACGTCGCTGGCCACCAACATCGCCTACAATATCGCTGCCGCCTATGAGCCCGCCCAGCAGGCCGACGGCTCCGTCAAGGCGGCCAATGGCGGCGTCGTCGGCTTCTTCTCGCTCGAAATGTCGTCGGAGCAATTGGCCACCCGCATCATTTCCGAGCAGACCGAAATCCCATCGTCGAAAATCAGGCGCGGCGACCTGACGGAAGCCGATTTCGGCAAGCTTGTTGCCTACACGCAGGAGAACCACAAACGCCCGCTCTACATCGACCAGACGGGCGGTATCTCGATTGCTCAGCTTGCGGCTCGCGCCCGCCGCCTCAAGCGCCAGCGCGGGCTGGATCTGATGGTCATCGACTATATCCAGCTCATGCAGGGTTCGTCCGCCAAGGCGTCGCAGAACCGCGTCCAGGAAATCACCGAGATCACCACCGGACTGAAGGCGCTTGGCAAGGAGCTTGGCGTGCCGATCATCGCGCTCTCACAGCTCTCGCGTCAGGTCGAAAGCCGCGACGACAAGCATCCCCAGCTGTCCGACTTGCGCGAATCGGGTTCGATCGAGCAGGACGCCGACGTGGTGCTGTTCGTGTACCGCGAGGAATACTACATCAAAAACAAGGAGCCCGAGAAAGGCACGCCCGAGCACCTCGCCTGGGAAACAAAGATGGTCGAGGTCCAGGGCAAGGCCGAAGTGATCATCGCCAAGCAGCGCCATGGACCGACCGGCACTGTCAGCCTTGCCTTCCAGGGCGAATTCACCCGCTTCTCCGACCTTGCCGAAGAGCATCATTTGCCGGAAAGGTTCGAGTGACCTCTTGAGAAAGGTCTCGTTCGTTCGCCAGGCAGCATCCAACTGATGGCCAAATCGCGCGTTCAGTTCATCTGCCAGAACTGCGGATCGGTGCACCAACGCTGGGCCGGCAAATGCGATGCCTGCGGCGAGTGGAACACGCTGGTCGAGGAAGGCACGTCCGGCGGCATCGGCTCAGGACCAGCCAACACGCGAAACGCCCGCAAGGGCCGCGCAGTGGTGCTGACAACGCTGTCGGGCGACATCGAGGACGCGCCACGCATCATCTCGGGCATCGGCGAACTCGATCGCGCCACCGGCGGCGGTTTTGTACGCGGCTCGGCGCTGCTGGTCGGCGGCGATCCCGGCATCGGCAAATCGACGCTGCTCACCCAGGCCGCCGCAGCACTCGCGTCCAAAGGCCACCGCATCGTCTATGTCTCGGGCGAAGAGGCCGTCGCACAGATCAGGCTGCGGGCGCAGCGGCTCGGTGTTGCCGCAGCCCCGGTGGAGCTTGCCGCCGAGACCAATGTCGAGGACATCCTCGCCACCATCGCCGACGGCAAGCGGCCGGACCTGGTGATCCTCGATTCGATCCAAACGCTGTGGACAGACCTTGCCGATTCGGCGCCTGGCACCGTCACCCAGGTGCGAGCTGCCGCCCAGGCGATGATCCGCTATGCGAAATCCACGGGTGCCGCGATCGTCCTGGTCGGCCATGTCACCAAGGAAGGCCAGATCGCCGGGCCGCGCGTCGTCGAGCATATGGTCGACGCCGTGCTCTATTTCGAGGGCGAAGGCGGTCACCATTTCCGCATCCTGCGTACGGTGAAGAACCGGTTTGGGCCGACCGACGAGATCGGCGTCTTCGAAATGTCGGACAAGGGCCTGCGCGAGGTCGCCAATCCGTCCGAGCTTTTTCTCGGCGAGCGCCATGCGAAAGCGCCGGGTGCCGCGGTTTTCGCCGGCATGGAGGGTACAAGGCCTGTGCTGGTCGAGATCCAGGCGCTGGTCGCCCCCTCCTCGCTCGGCACGCCGCGCCGCGCCGTCGTCGGCTGGGACGGCGCCCGGCTGTCGATGATCCTGGCGGTTCTGGAAGCCCATTGCGGCGTGCGCTTCGGCAGCCATGATGTCTATCTCAACGTCGCCGGGGGCTATCGCATTTCGGAGCCCGCGGCCGATCTGGCGGTGGCGGCGGCCCTGGTTTCCTCGCTCACCGGTCTTGCCCTTCCCGCCGATTGCGTCTATTTCGGCGAAATCAGCCTTTCGGGCGCCGTGAGGCCGGTTGCGCATGCGCAACAGCGCCTCAAGGAAGCCGAAAAGCTGGGTTTTGGAAGCGCGGTTCTGCCCTTGGGCAGCGAGGAACTTGCCGGGGGGATCGGGGCCGGCGCTTTCCAGCCGACCGAGCTTGCCGACCTCGTGGCACGCATAGCCGGCACACGCCGAAGCCGCGTGGACGAGCAGGACTAGAGCATCGGACCCAAAACTGGGAACCGGTTTGGGAAAACCCGATGCTCCGCGCTATAATGCGGCTCATGGAGTGGGGCGAAAGAACATGCCGATTACGCTGCTTGACGGAATTCTCGTCGGCTTCACCCTGGTCTCGGCGATGCTTGCCATGGTTCGCGGCTTCTCGCGCGAAATCCTGTCCGTCGTCTCCTGGGCAGCGGCGGCAGCGGCGGCGTTCTTCTTCTACAAGCCGGTCCTGCCTTACCTCAAGCCTTACATCGACAACGAAAAGATCGCCATGGCGGCCGCCGCCGGCATCGTCTTCGTCATCGCGCTGATCGTCGTCTCGGTCATCACCATGAAGCTCGCCGACTGGATCATCGATTCCAGGATCGGCGCACTCGACCGCACGCTGGGCTTTCTCTACGGCGCGGCGCGCGGCATTCTGGTCGTTGCCGTCGCCCTGCTGTTCTTCAACTGGCTGGCAGGCGCCAAGGCACCAGCCTGGGTCACGGATGCCAAGTCGCGGCCGTTGCTGGAGCAGATCGGCGCCAAGCTCGAAAGCCTGCTGCCCGAGGATCCGGAAAACGCCATCCTCAAGAAGCTCAATCCGAATCAGCCGGCCGCCGAGACGCCCGCCGCTCCGGATGCACCGGCCGCGGATGCCCCGGCAGGTGGCGAGGATGCCAACACGCCCGCTCCCGACGATGACGCGGCAACACCGCCCGCGGAGAACGCCCCGGCCAATCCGGCGCCGGCGGCACCGGCAAACTGACCCCCGGAACGGGCGCCGGGAACTGACGATGGTGTGAACGGCTGCACGGTGCGCGTTGCTTTCGACGCGAACCCGCACTATATGGCGATTTTAGCGGAGCTTAAGATGGCAGACGCAGACGACGTGCTTTCCGCCGAGGCCGACGACCATTTCCACGACGAATGCGGCGTGTTCGGCATTTTCGGCCGGCAGGATGCCGCAGCGATCGTTACACTTGGCCTGCATGCGCTGCAGCATCGCGGCCAGGAAGCGGCCGGTATCGTTTCCTATGACGGCACCCAGTTCCATGTCGAACGCCATGTCGGCCTGATCGGCGATACCTTCACCAAGCAGCGCGTCATCGACAGCCTGCAAGGCAACCGCGCCATCGGCCATACGCGCTACGCCACGACGGGCGGCGCAGGCATGCGCAACATCCAGCCCTTCTTTGCCGAGCTGGCCGATGGTGGCTTTGCCGTCGCACACAACGGCAATTTGACCAACGCCATGACCGTGCAGCGGGCGCTGCAGAAGCAGGGCGCGATCTTCTCCTCCACCTCCGATACCGAGACGCTTTTGCACCTCGTCGCCACCAGCAAGGAGCGCGATTTGAACTCGCGTTTCATCGACGCGGTGCGCCAGGTCGAGGGCGCCTTCTCGCTGGTGGCGATGACATCCAAGAAGATGATCGGCTGCCGCGATCCGCTCGGCATTCGGCCGCTGGTGCTCGGCGATCTCGACGGCGCCTGGATCCTGGCGTCGGAAACCTGCGCGCTCGACATCATCGGCGCGCGTTTCGTGCGCGATCTCAAGCCCGGCGAGATGGTCGTCGTCACGTCCAAGGGCATTGAAAGCCTGTTCCCGTTCGAGCCGCAAAAGACCCGCTTCTGCATCTTCGAATATGTCTACTTTGCCCGGCCGGATTCCTCGGTCGAGGGCCGCAACGTCTATGAGGTGCGCAAGCGCATCGGCGCCGAACTGGCGCAGGAAAGCCCGGTCGAGGCCGACATCGTCGTGCCGGTGCCGGATTCCGGCACGCCGGCCGCGATCGGCTTTTCGCAAGCCGCAGGCATTCCCTTCGAACTCGGCATCATCCGCAACCACTATGTCGGCCGGACCTTCATCCAGCCGGGCGATTCGATCCGCCACATGGGCGTCAAGCTGAAGCACAACGCCAACCGCCGCATGATCGAGGGCAAGCGCGTGGTGCTGGTCGACGACAGCATCGTGCGCGGCACCACCAGCCAGAAGATCGTGCAGATGGTGCGCGATGCCGGCGCCAGGGAAGTGCATATGCGCATCGCCTCGCCGCCGACGCGTGCCTCCTGCTTCTACGGCGTCGACACGCCGGAAAAATCGAAGCTTCTGGCATCGCGCATGTCGGTGGAAGAAATGGCCGAGTTCATCCGGGTCGATTCGCTCGGCTTTCTCACCATCGATGGCCTTTATCGCGCCGTCGGTGAGGCCAGCCGCGACAACGACCAGCCGCAATTCTGCGATGCCTGCTTCACGGGCCAGTACCCGACCCGCCTGCTCGACTTCGAAGGCCACGACAATGTGCGCACGCTGTCGCTGCTGGCGACGAGCGGGTCGTAGGATTGCCGGACCGTCATCCGCGTTAGTCAAATTCCCGGAATCCATAGCATGACCCTCGACCTTACCGGCCGCGTTGCGGTCGTCACCGGCGCCTCGCGCGGCATCGGTTATTTCATCGCCAAGGAGTTGGCTGCAGCCGGCGCGCATGTCGTCGCGGTAGCGCGTACCGTCGGCGGGCTGGAAGAGCTCGATGACCAGATCAAGGCGGCCGGCGGCCAGGCGACGCTGGTGCCGCTCGACCTCGCCGACATGGCCGGCATCGACCGGCTGGGCGGCGCCATCCACGAACGCTGGGGTAAGCTCGACATTCTCGTCGCCAATGCCGCCGTGCTCGGCGTCATCTCGCCGATCGGCCATGTCGAGGCGAAAACGTTCGAGAAGGTGATGACCATCAACGTCACCTCGACATGGCGGCTGATCCGCTCGGTCGACCCGCTGCTGCGGCTCTCCGACGCCGGCCGCGCGATTTTGCTATCCGCGAATTCGGCCCACTCGGCGCGCGCCTTCTGGGCGCCCTACGCGGCGTCCAAAGCGGCGGTCGAGACAATGATGCGCTCCTGGGCGCAAGAGACGCAAAGCCTCCCGCTCAGGGTCAACGCCGCCGACCCAGGCCCCACCCGCACCGCGATGCGCGCCCAGGCCGTACCCGGCGAGGATCCGGCAACACTCCCGCATCCCTCGGAGGTCGCCAAACTTATCGTGCCGCTGGCCAGCCCGGACCTGAAAGAGACCGGACTGATCTTCCAGGCCAAGCACAACCGCTTTGTCGCCTATCGTCAGCCCGAATAGCTGCTTTTTGCCGGAAGATTCTCGGCACCGCCAACGTTGTTCGAAGGTCAGATATTCGAAACCTGAACGGAGGACCGCCATGCGCAGACTGCTTCTCGCCACCGCCGCCGCCCTGATCGCGGCAGCGGGCGCCGCCTATTCGCAAGACGCAAAGATGAGCTTCTTCGTCACCAGCGTTGGCTCCGGCAAGGGCGCCGACCTCGGCGGCCTCAAGGGTGCGGACGCGCATTGCGCCTCGCTGGCGGAAGCCGCCGGCGTCACAGGCAAGAGCTGGGCCGCCTATCTGTCGACCAGCGACACCGACGCGCGCGACCGTATCGGCAAGGGGCCGTGGGTGAACGCCAAGGGCGTGAAGATCGCCGACGATGTCGCCTCATTGCACGGCGACGCCAATGGCATCACCAAGCAGACGGCGCTGAATGAGAAGGGCGAAGTGGTCAACGGCCGTGGCGATAAGCCAAACCGCCACGACATGCTGACCGGCTCCAAGCCCGATGGCACGAAGATCGCCGACCAGACCTGCGGCGACTGGACGATGAGCGGGGCAGAAGGTGCCGCGATGATGGGCCATCACGACCGCACCGGCCTCGACGATTCGGCGGCTGCCAAATCCTGGAACTCCTCGCATGCCTCGCGTGGCGGCTGCAGCCAGGAGGCGCTGAAGGGCACCGGCGGTGACGGCCTGTTCTATTGTTTTGCCACCAACTAAGCCCGCTTGGGTTCAAAATTGGGGGCTTGGATCAGCCATGACATCACGCGCCTGTGATGTCATGGCGGAAGGCTGCACGGCGGTCATGCTTTCGTCATTTCGGCGGAGTTGATAGGATCGCAGCGACTCCCGCAACAAACGCCCTGGCTGGGCAGAACAAGGAAATTCCCCATGGCTTCGACTGTAGCGTTGGTCTGGTATCTGGTAATCGCCGGCCCGCAGGGCGGCATGGTCGTGCTGCCCAGCACCTTCGACAAGCGCGAACAATGCACCGCCGCCATCACCGAATATCAGAAGCAGCCGACACCGACCGGCTGGTCAGTGCAATGTGTGCCGAGCGCCTCGCCTTTCACCGACGAGGGCGACGCCGAGCAGCCGGCGGCGCAGTAAGCATCCGGCGCACGGCGTTTCAGCGCCGTGCGCTCACCGTCAACTCCGGCTTCTGGTTGATGGTCTGGAACACCACGCAATAGCGCTCGGTCAGCTTTAGCAGCGAATCTATCCGCTCCTGCGGCTCATCGGTATCGAGACTGAATTTGAGCCGGATGGCGCGAAAGCCGACCGGCGCATCCTTGGCGACACCAAGCGTGCCGCGAAAATCGAGGTCGCCTTCGGCCTCCACCGTGGCAGCACCCAGCTTGAATTCCAGCGCCGTCGCCACCGCCTTCAGCGTCACCCCGGCGCAGGCCACCAGCGCCTCCAGCAGCATGTCGCCAGAGCAGAGCTCGAGACCTGAGCCACCGGTTGCCGGATGCAGTCCGGCGATCGCGATCGCCCTGCCTGTCTCCACCTTGCAGGCAACCGCCTGGTCGTCGATCGACCCTTTGGCGCGAAGCGTGATCAACGCCTGCGAAGCGTCGTCGCGATAGGCCTGCTTCAGTGGCGCCTGCATGGCCTTCAGTTCGGTCGCGTCCATTTCCGTTCCTTCGCTCTCGTGGCCGGCCAGCGGCGTGGCTTTGTCAGATAATGGCTTTGTCAGATATAAAGTGCCGATTGCCTTCTGGAAGCAAGGTCGCCATCCCCTGCCCCAACGCAAGCTTAGGGCTGGCGTAGCGCTGCGCCGACTTTCGCCCGTATAGCTTCTGCTACGGGAGACTCCTCTCGCGTCGCTCCACACAACATTTTTGTCGCCTCCTGCAACTCTGGTCCCGCGCCTTATGGCCGATGTCGCGATTCTCGAAACACGCGAAAGGGTTCTCGCCGGAATCCTGCTGACAGGTGCGGCCTATTTCCTGTTTTCGACGCAGGATGCCTCGATCAAGTTGCTGGTCACCGGCATGACGGTCTGGCAGATCATGTTCTTCCGCAGCATCACCACTCTCAGCGCCTGCGCCGCGATCGGCGGGCGAAAACTGTTTGCCGATACGGTGCGCTCGCCGATCGTGCGGCCGATGCTGGTGCGCAGCGCCTTCACGCTCGCCGCCTGGCTTTGCTATTACAACGCCGCGCGCAGCCTGCAGCTTGCCGAACTGACCACCGTCTACTACGCGGCACCGATCATCGTCACCGTGCTTTCGGTGGTGATGCTCGGCGAAAAGGTGCCGATGCTGCGCTGGCTTGCGGTGCTGATCGGTTTTGCCGGCGTCTTCGTCGCTTGCGACCCGACCCATCTCGGCCTGTCCGTGCCGGTGCTGCTGGTGCTGGCGGCGGCCTTTTTGTGGGGCATTGCCATCGTGCTTCTGCGCAAGACGGCGCTTGCCGAGCGCTCGATGATCCAGCTTCTCCTCAACAACTTCTATTTCCTGCTCTTTTCGGCGGGACCGGCGCTGCTCTGGTGGCAGACGCCGGACTGGACCCAGTTGCTGCTCCTTGCCAGCGTCGGCGCGCTCGGTGGGTTTGCGCAATATCTTCTGTTCGAAGGTATGAAGCGGACAGCGGCTTCGATCCTCGCACCCCTCGAATACAGCTCGCTGTTGTGGGCGTTCGCGCTCGGCTTTGCGATCTGGGGCGACGTGCCGCGCCGTGAAGTGTTCTTCGGTGCCGCCCTTATCATCGCCGCCGGGCTGCTGATTGTCGGCACCGAGCATTTCCGCAAGCGGCTATGATATGGATCGCCGTCACTGCTGACGCTACGATGTCAGGACGCAACGGCGTAGGCTGGCAACATGAGTGACATTGCAGCCACGCGGGACAGCACCACTGAGCGCACGCTGGGTATCCTGCTGGTGTCGTCATCGGCGGCGGTGTTCGGCCTGACCGGGGTGCTGACCAAGTCGATCCATGCCGATCCGCTGACCATCACATGCTGGCGCGGCTTTGTCGGCTCGATCCTGATCAGCCTCTATGTTCTGTGGCGACGACATCGCTCCGGCAACCGCGAAACGTTGCGCCTTGGCTGGCGCGGCTGGCTGCTGGCGGTGGAAGGGGCACTGGCCAGCATCGCCTTCATCTCTGCATTCAAGTTCACCTTCGTCGCCAATGTCGCGATCATCTATGCCACCGCGCCTTTCATCACAGCGCTGCTGGCCTGGGTTCTGACGCGCGAGCCGTTCCGATTGCAGACGATGGTCGCCGCCGCCGTCTCGCTGTGCGGCGTGACGATCATGGTCTGGTCCGGCTTCGGCACCGGTCATCTGTTCGGGGACGGGTTGGCGCTGCTTATGACCATCGGCAGCGCGCTCTACATGATCATGGTGCGTGCCTTCCGAGACACGCCAGTGGTGTGGGCTGGCGCAGTTTCGGCTTTCCTGTTGTTCGTGCTCGGCTGGTTCGTCAGCGATCCGCTGGCGGTCACGCCACGCGACGCGATGCTGCTTGCCACCTTTGGCTCATGCTTTGCGCTGTCCTCGATCCTGTGGACGGAAGGTGCGCGGCTCATTCCGGCGGCCGAATCCGGTCTGCTCGGCTCGGCCGAAGTGCCGTTCGCCATCCTATTTGCGTTCCTGTTCCTGGGCGAGATCGCACCAGCCGCCAGCATGATCGGCGGCGCCATTGTGTTGTGCACGGTGTTTGCCCATGCGGGACGGGATTGGCTGATGGCCCGCTCGCAACGCGTGGCGTCAAATATTTCGTAAAAAAGTTACAAAGTCACGGAACCATCATCCGGCTCATGCATTGTTGGTGTGACGGGCCACCCCCAAGTCCCCCCAAACCCCTCGGCCCGTCCTACTCCCAAGCCGACCGTAAGGTCGGCTTTTTCTTTGGGCGTTTGATCCGCAGCGAGATCAGATCTTGTCGATTCAGCCTAGGAGCCCGGGTGGAGCCAAATTGCCACTGAACAGTGCCGCCAGATCGGCTGCCGGACCATCGGCACCGGCGCGCAGCTGTATCGCAAACTCCGCTATCGGAACCTGCGGCAGACCAAATTCGCGCGGCGCCTCGACAATGCCGGAATGGGCAAAGCGCGCCGTGCGTAGCGTCAGCGCAACACCCGCATTCACCGCCGTGCGCAGGCCGGCCAGGCTGGCGCTACCTGCGGCGATGCGATAGCGGCGGCCGGCCGCATCGAGCGCCGCAAGTGCGGCTTCGCGAAAGCCGCAATAGGGATCGAGCAGCGCCAGCGGCAATTCTTCCTGGCGCGAGGCCAGCCCTTTTTGCGAACACAGCCATATCATCGGCTCGCGCAGCACACCGACTTCGTCCGACGTTGCCACCTGGCGCATGACGATTGCCAGATCGAGCCCGCCGGATTGCATCGCTTGCGCCAGTTCGGCGGAGCGGCCGACACGCAATTCGATCCGGACGCGCGGATGGCTGACGGCGAAGGCGCGCAGCAGCTCTGGCAAACCGCTGTCGGAAAAATCCTGCGTCGTCCCGATGGCAACGCGCCCGGCAGCACGCGCGCCCTTCAAGGCCAACCATGCCTCGCGGTGAGCGGCAAGGATGCGCCTTGCATGGCCGACGAGATCCTCGCCGGCCGGCGTCAGGCCTCGGCCCCGGCCCTGCGGCGCCAGGAGCGCCTCGCCGACGATTTCCTCGAGCCGCTGCATCTGCGCTGTGACCGCCGAGGGTGAACGGCTGACGCTTGCCGCCTATGGCTATGGCGGCAAGACGCAGGAGTTCCGCTTCATCAGCGGGCGGTTGAAGGCGGCGTGAGGAATATTGGCAGGAGGAAGGGATAGCGCCCCCTCTGCCCTGCCGGGCATCTCCCAACAAGGGGGAAGGAAGAGCGCGCTGCGCCTCCACATTGACCTTGCCCTCCATTCCGCTACGCTCTGCCCCGAAGCGGTCGCAAAGAGCCGCGATGCTAAGATCGTTGGGAGAGAAGCGGCATGATCCTGACACTGGCGTTGCTTGCGGGTCTTGTTCTTGCCTGGCTGCTGATCGGCGTGGTGGAGAAATTCCGCCTCGGCCTGCGTTTCACCCAGGCACTGCTCTATGTGCCGTTCAAGCTCGCCTACCGTGTCAGCGACGATCGCATCAGGATCGCCCGCAAGGCTCAGGCCCCCGTCATCTACGTCATCTCGCATCAATCGCGTTTCGAACCGGCGCTGATGCTGTCGCTGCTGCCGGACGACACGCTCCATATACTCGACGAGGTCTCGGCGCGGTCGCCATGGCTCGAACCGTGGCGCGAGCTTGGCCGCACCATCGCCTTCAACGCCGAACATCTCTTCGTCAGCCGCCGGCTGGTGCGCGTGCTGAAAGGCAAGGGACGGCTCGCCGTCTATCTGCCGGACGCGGTCGAGCCCGACATCAAGACGTTTCGGCTGTTTCGCGCCGTCACCCGCATCGCCATGCAGGCCGACGCCAAGATCGTGCCGATCTTCGTCGCCGGCGCGCGCGGTCTGCCGGTGTCGCTGACCCAGGCGGACAAGGCGCCGCGGCACTGGTTTCCGCAGCTGTCGATCAGCGTGCTGGAACCGATGACCGTCGCCGAACTGGCAGCGCGCAACCCGGACCAGGCCTCGAACACCAACGCGCTGTTCGACCGTGTCGCCGAGGCCCGGCTTTTCGGCGCCGACCTCGATCGTGGCCTGTTCCTGGCGATGCGCGACGCCGCTGCCCGTGTCGGCGCCTCGCACCCGATCATCGAGGACGTCATCTCCGGCGCGCTGAGCTACCGCAAGATGTTCATCGGCGCCCGCGTCCTGGGCCGCCGGTTCGAGGCGGTGACGGCGCCGGGCGAAGCGGTCGGCCTGCTTCTGCCCAACGCCAATGGCGTGGTGCTGTCGTTTGTCGGCCTATTGTCTGGCGCCCGGGTGGCGGCAATGATCAACTACACCGCCGGCCCGGCCAGCGTCACCGCCGCGGTGCGCACGGCGGTGATCCGCACGGTTGTCTCCTCCCGTGCCTTCATCGAGAAGGCCGACCTCGCCGATATCGTCGCGGCGGTCGAGAACGGCGGCGCCAAGCTGCTTTGGCTGGAGGATGTGCGGGAAAGCGTCACCGCGCTCGACAAGCTTGCCGCGGCCTTGCTGTGGCGCTGGCCGCTGCAGCAGCAGGATGCGGCCAAGCCTGCGGTGGTCCTGTTCACCTCGGGATCGGAAGGCACGCCCAAGGCAGTGGTGCTGTCGCACAAGAACCTGCTTGCCAACGCCATGCAGGCCGAGGCGCGCATCACCATCTCGCCCGCCGACATCCTGCTCAACGTGCTGCCGGTATTCCACTCCTTCGGCCTGACGGGCGGCACCATCCTGCCGCTGGTCACCGGGGTGAAACTGTTCCTCTACCCCTCGCCGCTGCACTACAAGATCATCCCCGAGATCGCGCGCAAGGTGAAACCGACCGTCATGTTCGGCACCGACACGTTCCTCGCCAACTATGCGCGCACCGCCAAGGACGGCGACTTTTCCAGCCTGCGCTTCGTCGTCGCCGGCGCCGAGGCGGTGAAGCCGGAAACCCGCCGCGTCTATCGCGAACGCTTCCAGGCCGAGATCATCGAAGGTTTCGGGCTGACTGAAGCCGCACCCGTCGTTGCCGTCAACACCGCGATCCATGGCCGCGACGGCACGGTCGGCCGGCTGCTGCCGGCGATGCGCATGAAGCTGGAGCCGGTCGAAGGCATCTCCGACGCCGGCCAGTTGTGGCTCGACGGGCCGAACCTGATGATGGGCTACATGACTGCCGATCGCCCCGGTGAGCTACAGCCGCTGACCGGCTGGCACGACACCGGCGACATCGTCGCCGTCGACCGCGAAGGCTTCATCACCATTCGCGGCCGCGCCAAGCGCTTCGCCAAGATCGCCGGCGAGATGGTGTCGCTGGGTGCTGTCGAGATGCTGGTGCAGTCGCTGTGGCCGGAAGACCGCCATGCGGCAGTGGCCGTGCCGGACAAGAGACGCGGCGAGCGCATCGTGCTGGTCACCACCGCCGACGATGCCAATCCCGACGAGTTGCGCAAGTTCGGCAAGCAGGCGGGCGCCGCAGAACTGATGGTGCCGAACGACATCATCAAGGTCGAGGAAATCCCGGTTCTGGGTTCCGGCAAGACCGACTATGTGTCGACCAGAAAGCTGGCGATCGACAGGCTGGGGCTCGGCGTCGCGGCCTGAAGAAAATCTTCGTCATCCCAGGGCAGACGCGGAAGCGGCGCGCAGACCCCAGAATGACGAATGCGGAGCGGGCTTCGAGAAACCCTACCCGATGTCCGAAGGCGGCACTTTCTCGCCCTCCTGCCTGGCGCGCTTCGAATAGGCGCGCACGCTGAACGGCAGGAAGAGCAGATAACCGGCGACCGAGGCGGTCAGCGTGTACCAGGGATAGGTCATCAGCAGCAGCACGTAGAGCACGACGCCAAGGATGATCGGCAGCACCTTGTCGCCTGGTACTCTCAGGCTCTTGCCGGAATAGACCGGCAGCCGGCTGACCAGCAGGAAGGCGACCAGGATGGTGAAGCCGGTGGCGACGAAGGCAGCCGGGCGACTGGGCTCCAGACCTGTGCGCAGGAAATAGAGATAGAGCGGCAGCATCACCAGCACGGCGCCCGCCGGCGCCGGCACGCCGACGAAATATTCGGACTGCCATACGGGGCGCTCGGCCTTCTCGTCGTCGAGCACGTTGAAGCGGGCAAGCCTGAGCCCGCAGGCGATGGCGAACAGAAGTGCGGCGATCCAGCCCGGCGATCCGGCGCGGTCGAGCAGGAAGGCATAGAGCACCAGGGCGGGCGCAACACCGAAGTTGACGATGTCGGCCAGCGAATCCATCTGCGCGCCGAATTTGGAGGTCGCCTTCAGCATCCGCGCCAGCCGCCCGTCAATGCCGTCCAGGAAAGCCGCGAGCAGCACCATCACCACTGCCGGTTCGAAGCGGCCCTCAAAGCCGAAACGGATGCCTGACAGGCCGGCACAGATGGCCAGCACCGTGACGAGGTTGGGCAGCACCATGCGCATCGGGATCTCGCGGATGCGCGGGCCGCCGCTGGCATGGGCTTCGAACTTTTTGTATTGCGTGCCCACCGGTCAGGAAATCCGCACGAGGGGGGTGCCGGCGACACCGCCGAATTCGGCCAGCACGGTTTCGCCACCGACCGCGGTCTGGCCGACGGCAACGCGCGGCGTGGCGGCGAGCGGCAGGAATACGTCGACACGGGAGCCGAAGCGGATCAGGCCGAAACGCTCGCCGATGGCGATCGAGCCGCCGGCCTCGGCCCAGCAGACGATGCGGCGCGCCACCAGGCCGGCGATCTGGACAGCCGCGACCGTGCCGTTGGGGCTGTCGATGACCAGGCCGTTGCGCTCGTTCTCGGTGCTCGCCTTGTCGAGTTCCGCATTGAGGAATTTGCCCGGCCGGTGCTCGATCTTGGATATGCGGCCACGCACCGGGGCGCGGTTTACATGGCAGGAAAACACGTTCATGAACACCGAGATGCGGGTCATCTCGATATTGCCGAGGCCAAGTTCGCGCGGCGGCACGGCTGGTCCGACCGCCGAGATGATGCCGTCGGCGGGGCTCACCACCAGGCGGTCGTCGACCGGCGTGACGCGCTCGGGATCGCGGAAGAAATAAACGCACCAGGCGGTGAGGATAAGGCCGACCCAGAACAGGATCGACGAGAAATAGCCGAGGAAAAGCGTCGCCGCGCCGAAGGCCGCGATGAAGGGATAGCCTTCGCGATGGATCGGTACGAACGCGTTCTTGACCGTATCGACAAGGCTCATCGGGCTGGGGCAGGCTCCGTTTCAAGTCCGGCCTCAATAGCCGAAAGCCCAATTCATCGCAACGCAACAATCGGCAAGGCCGTATTGGCCGCAATTGGGAGCCGTGCGAACTGAAAATTGTTGCGCGGTGCCTGTCGGCAACCCGCCCGCTCGCCCGTCCTTGGTGAAGACAGCGCTTCATCACGCCCGCGAGGGCCGACGACGCGTGCAACGGAGGCTCCCGATCATGCAGGCATCATCTGGCAACAAAGCTCGTGTCGTGACGGAAGGCCTCGCCTTCGGGGAATCGCCGCGCTGGCATGACGGACGCCTGTGGCTCTGCAACTGGGGTACCGGCGAGATCATCGCCGTCGACGACCACGGCAACCGCGAGATCGTCCTCACCGTGCCGGCTGTACTGCCCTACTCCATAGACTGGCTGCCTGACGGTCGCCTGCTCGTCGTCTCCGGTCGCGAGGGGTTGCTGCTCAGGCAGGAAGCCGATGGCTCGCTCGTCACGCATGCCGATTTGCGAGGTCTGTCGAAAAGCCCGTGGAACGAGATCGTCGTCGACGGGCGCGGCAACATCTATGTCAATGGCGGCGGCCCGGCGCCGGCTCCCGGCCAGCAATTCGGCCCAGGTACCGTCGTGCTGGTCACGCCGGACGGCGCGGTCCGGCAAGTGGCGGAAAATATCGCCTTTGCCAACGGCATGGCGGTGACGCCGGACAACAGGACGCTGATCGTCGCCGAATCGCACGCCAACCGGCTGACCGCGTTCGACATCGCCGCGGACGGCAGTCTCGCCAACCGCCGCGTCTGGGCCGACCTCGATGGTTTTCCCGACGGCATCTGCCTCGATTCGGAAGGGGCGGCCTGGTACGCGGACGTCCCCAACAAGCACTGCGTGCGGGTGGTCGAAGGCGGCGAGGTGCTGCAGACCGTCAATGCCGATCGCGGCTGCTTTGCCTGCATGCTGGGCGGCGCGGACAGGAAAACACTGTTCATCGCCGCCGCCGAATGGCGCGGCTTCGAGCATATGACCGGGGATGCCCGCACCGGCCAGGTGCTCAGCGTTGAAGCGCCGGCACCTGGCGTCGGCTGGCCGTAGGAGCGTTAGACCCCGGGAATCCGCTGATAGTTGGCGATGTCAGCCCGCACGCCGAGCCGGGCGATCGTCTCCTGCGGATTGAAACCGGCACGCGCATGCTCGGCCTTGACGATCGGTACGACCCGGTCGACAGCCGCCTGGCTTTCCCATTCGACGATCGTGACGAGGTTGAATTCGCCCGGGCCCGAGAATTGCTCGAGCAGGAAATCCTGCACGAAGCCATCCTGCCGGCGCAGCACCTCATGCGTTGCCCTGACCTTGGAGAGTATCTCTTCGCGGGCGGCGGCAGGGACGACGAACTTGTCCACCCTGAACACGCTGCCGCCATCAGCACTCTGATTTATCTTGCTCATTTTCGATTGTTCCGTTCCTGGATCTTGGTGTTTGCGGGCTCCAAGAACGGCCTACAATCTCAACTAAAGTTGAGGTCAAGCGATTTTTTTCCCTTCTCCCCTTGTGGGAGAAGGTGGATCGGCGCGCAGCGCCGAGACGGTTGAGGGGTGTTGGAAGAAACGAGGCATCGGAGATTGAGCGAAGGTACGACCAAGCTGGAACACCCCTCATCCGGCCGAGCTTTCGCTCGGCCACCTTCTCCCACAAGGGGAGAAGGAGAGCTGCCGCTATGACACCTCAGACGTGCGGCGGCGGACGATGACGCCAAGCTCGTCGCCCTCGCGGGCGATGCGCAGCCGCTCCTCGGCCTCGGTCGCTTCGCGCTGGCGGTCCCACATCGAGGCGTAGAGGCCATGCTTGCGCATCAGATCGGCGTGGGTGCCGCGCTCGGCGATCTGGCCATCCTGCAGCACGATGATCTCGTCGGCGGAAATCACCGTCGACAGCCGGTGGGCGATGACGATGGTGGTGCGGCCACGGCTAACCAGGTCGAGTGCGGCCTGGATCTCCTGCTCGGTGTGGCTGTCGAGCGCCGATGTCGCTTCATCCAGCATCAGGATCGGCGGCGCTTTCAAAATCGTACGGGCGATCGCCACGCGCTGCTTCTCGCCGCCGGAGAGTTTCAGCCCGCGCTCGCCGACCATCGACTTGTAGCCATCGGGCAGCCGCTCGATGAACGGGCCGATCTGGGCGAGTTCGGCCGCCTTGCGCATGTCCTCCTCGCTGGCGCCGATGCGGCCGTAGCGGATGTTGTAGGCGATGGTGTCGTTGAACAGCACGGTGTCCTGCGGCACCATGCCGATCGCCCCTCGCAGGCTCTCCTGCGTCACGTCCCTGATATCCTGGCCATCGATCAGCACCTGGCCGCCCTGGACGTCGTAGAAGCGGAACAGAAGCCGCGAGATGGTCGACTTGCCTGCGCCCGATGGCCCGACGATGGCGACCGTCTTGCCGGCCGGCACCTCGAAGCTGATGCCCTTCAGGATCTTGCGGTTCGGGTCATAGGAGAAATGTACGTCGCGGAACTCGACCTTCCCTGCGCTGACGGCGAGTGGCCTGGCATCCGGCTTGTCGACGATCTCCTGCGGTACATCCAAAAGGTCGAACATCTGCTCGATATCGGTCAGCCCCTGGCGGATTTCGCGGTAGATGAAGCCGATGAAATTGAGCGGCACCGACAGCTGCATCAGCATGGCGTTGATGAAGACGAAGTCGCCGACCGTCTGCGTGCCGGCCTGCACTTCCAGCGCCGACATGCACATGACGATGACGGTGCCGAGACCGAAGATGATGCCCTGGCCGAAGTTTAGCCAGCCGAGCGAAGTCCAGATGCGCGTCGCGGCGATCTCGTAGCGCGCCATGGAACGGTCGAAGCGCTCGGCCTCCATGCCTTCATTGTTGAAATATTTGACCGTCTCGTAGTTGAGCAGCGAGTCGATCGCCTTGGTGTTGGCGTCGGTGTCGCTGTCGTTCATGTCGCGGCGGATCGAGATGCGCCAGTCGCTCGCTCGCACCGTGAACCAGACATAGACCCAGACCGTTACCGCGACGACGACGACGTATTTCCAGCCATAGGTGTAGGCGAAGATGCCGGTGGTCAGCGCAAATTCGAGGATGGTTGGAGCGGTGTTGAGCATGATGAAACGCACGATCGTCTCGATGCCCTTGGTGCCGCGCTCGATGATGCGCGACAGGCCACCGGTGCGCCGCTCCAAGTGAAAGCGCAGCGACAGTTCGTGCATGTGGACGAAGGTGCGGAAGGCGAGCTGGCGCACCGCGAACTGGCCGACGCGGGCAAACAGCGCGTCGCGCAATTGGTTGAAGCCAAGCTGCACCAGGCGCACGACATTGTAGGCGACGACCAGCATGACGGGCGCCAGCAGAAAAGTCGGCAGCGGCGGCACGGACTTGGCGTCGCCGGCCAGCGCGTCGGTCGCCCATTTGAAAAAATAGGGACCGGCGACCAGCGTCAGCTTGGCGACAACCAAGAGAAGCGTCGCCCAGGTGACCCGTGCCCGGAGATCGGCGCGGTCCGCCGGCCACATGTAAGGCCACAGATTGAGCAGCGTCTTGAAGGTCGAGGAGTCGGAGACGGTCTTCTTGGCCATTTTTAGTGCCTTCTTCTTATTTTCAGCGGCCGGAGCAGCAGGAATTGACGAGCGCGGCGACCGAAGCGGAAACATCGGCGAGCGCGGCGTGGTCGACCGCATAGCGCGAGCGCTGGCGATCAGGCTCGAAGCGGACCAACCCGGCCTCGACCAGTATCTTCAGGTGTTGTGACACGGTGGACTGCGCCAGATCGAAACGATCGACGACTTCACGGCAGCAACAGGAGTTGCTGGCTGACAGGTGCTTTATGATTTCGATGCGTGCCGGATGCGAAAGAGCGGCAAGGCGGGCTGCGACAACGCGGCTGTCCGGGTCGCAGTTGCGCGGCGCGGGGCGGCATCCGTCTGTTTCGAAGGGGGATTCGGTCATCGTCTATCGGCGATAAACGATGACCACCCGTGAGGCAAGCTAACCCGATGGGTAGAACTGCCAATCTCCCCCACAGGGGGGAGATCACGCGCTCAGTCGCTGGCTGACTACTTGGTCTTGGGCGGAGCCGTCGTCGCCTGCTCGCCCATTGCCTTGAGATCAGCGGCTTCGCCTTCCTTCGACTTTTCCGGGACCTTGAACACCTGCCCCGGCCAGATGCGGTCGGGATCGCTGATCTGATCCTGGTTGGCGAGGTAGATGGTCGAGTAGCGCACGCCATGACCGTAGACGCGCCGCGAAATCCGCCACAGCGTATCGTTGCGGCGGATGATGACGGCACTGCCGGCATGCTCGAGCTTGGGCGCCACCGTCTCGGGCACACCGCCTGGCGGCGTTGCCGCAGCCACTACTCCCGGAGCGTCGGTGGCGGGAGCGGGCGTCGTGGCCGGTGCCGTCCCGGCCGGAGCCTGGGTGGCCGGTGCAGCAGGAGCCGATGCGGATTCCGCCGGAGCGGCCCCGGCGACGGCGGGCGCGGCCGGCTTTGCTTCGGCGGGCGCCACGGCGGCGACAGAATCACCCGGCTCGCGCTCGAACGGTACGGCTGCGCGGGTCACAACGGTCACTCCATCGGCATCGAGGCCGTCGACATGGATGGTGTAGCTGCCAACCGGAATGTCGCGCGTCGCCTCGACCAGGAAATGACCATCGCGCGACGTCTGCGCGTCGCCGAGCAGGATGTCATTGGCATAGGCGCGCACCTTGCGGCCGGCATCGGCGAGACCGGCGACAAAGATCTTCTTGCCGTCGATCTCGACCGCTTCGACGACGATCTTGGGTTCGGCCACCGATGCGGCGGGCGGCGTGGCCGGTGCCGCCGGAGCGGGTGCTGCCGCGACCACGGCTGGCGCTGGAGCCGCCGGGGCGGCGGCCTGGTCGCCGGCGGCCGGTGCGGCCGGCTTTGTCTCGGGCGCCGGAACGGTGAGCAGTTCGGCCGGCTTGCCCGGCTCCTCGACCATCGCCAGCACCTGGCCTGCCGCATCCTTGGGAACCGAGACGACGGCGGTTTGCGCCGAGGCGGTCACGACATCGCCGGTGGTGGCGCGCAATGCGATTGTATAGTCGCCGGGTTTCAGCGGATCGTCGAGCACGATGACAAAGGCGCCATCGGGGCCGGCGACCGTCGAGCCGAGCACGGTGGTGCCGTTGAGGATCTCGACCTTGGAATTGGGCGCCGCATTGCCGGCAATGACGATCGAGCCATTGCCCTCGACGCGCACCACATCGAAGGACGGCACGATCGGACCGGCTGTAGCGGGCGCCGCCGCATCCGTTGCGGGCGCGGCCGGGGCCGTCGCCTGAGGCGCCGCGGCGGGAGCGGCCGGAACCGCCGCTGGCGGCAGCCGCGCTTCCGTGCCGGGATCGGCTGGTTTCGGCGTCGCGGGAGGGGTCAGTGCTGCCACTTCCGCCGGCGGCGTGCGATTGAGATATGGGTCGAGTGCGCCTGATATGTAGGCGGTTCCTGCGGCCGCAACGGTCCCACCCGCTGCGAACAGGAACGCCTTCAGTGGATTAATCGCCATATTTCCCTACCCCTTAGCCACCTAATGCCGGTCTAGCCTGTTTTGCCAAGGCCGACAAGAAAAAGCCCGCCCCGGGCTTGACCCCGCTTTCAGACCCAATCACCAATCATCAGTATGAACACGATTCGATCCGTCTGCGTCTATTGCGGCTCGTCTCCGGGCCGCGATGAAACCTATGCCAAGGCCGGTCACCTGCTTGGGCGCTCGATTGCGCGCTCCGGCCTCAGGCTGATTTACGGCGGCGGCACCAAAGGCATAATGGGCGCCGTCGCCGAGGGCGCCTTGCGTGCCGGCGGCAAGGTGACGGGCATCATTCCGCGCTTCCTGATCAACAAGGAGGCGACCGAAACCGCGCTTGACCGGCTCGACGAACTCGTAATCACCGACAACATGCATGAGCGCAAACACAGGATGTTCGAAAAATCCGACGCCTTTGTGGCGCTGCCAGGCGGCATCGGCACGGTCGAGGAGATCGTCGAGGTCATGACCTGGGGGCAACTCGGCCATCACCGCAAGCCGATCGTCTTCGGCAATATCGGCGGATTCTGGGATCCGATGCTGGCGCTGCTCGACCACATGGCCGCCGAGGGCTTCATCCATACCGCGCAACGTGTCAAGCCGCTGGTGGTCAACGACCCCGAGGCAATCGTCGCCGCCATCATGGTGGCAGGCTCCTCGGTCGACGCCCCGACCGAGGGCATGCAGTCGGTGATCGACAAAATGTAGGAGGAGGAGGCCAGTAGCCCTACTGTCTCATTGTCCTACTGTCTCACTGTCCTACTGCCCTACCCTCTTCCTCCGCTGCCTCCCGCAGGCCGGCGATCACCGTGCGACGGTCGTGACGCCGCCAGGCAAGATGGATGGAAACGGTGCGCTCGAACCATGGCAGGTCGCGAAACACGATCCGTGACGGTGCGGCGGTACGCAGGCTGGCCTGCACCGTGGCCAGGCCAAGACCGGCGCTGACCAGACCGAGCGAGGTCAACGGATCGGCCGTCTCATAAGCGATGTCGGGGTGAAAGCCGGCCTTGGCGCAAGCAGCCAGGAACTGGCCCCGGTTGGTGTCGACAGGTTGGCGCACGACGGTGATCCAGGTGCGGCCGTCTAGGTGGCGCGGCCTGATGTCCGACAACCCTACAAGCGGGTCATCTTCGGGGATCGCCAGCACCAGCGGTTCATGGCGCAGCGCGATGGTGGCGATGTCCGCGTCATCTTCAGCCGGCGGCGAATAGACGAAACCCAGGTCGAGCGAGCGCTGCCGCAGTCCCTCCAGTTGCGCCGCCGACCGCAGGCTTCGTAGCTGAAGGTGAAAATCCGGCCGTTCGCGACGGAACTGACGCAGCATCCCGGCGACAAGCCCGGCATGCACGGCGCCTTCGACATAGCCGATGGCGAGACGGCCGACGGCGCCGCTGGCCAGGTTGCGGCCGAACTCCTCCAATCGTCGCGCGTTGGACAGCAGCGAGCGGGCCTCGGTGAGGAAGGCGCGGCCCTCGGCGTTGAGATGGACCCGTTGCCTGGCTCTTTCAAAAAGGGGTACGCCAAGCTGCTCCTCGAGCTGCATGATCTGCCGGCTGAGCGGCGATTGCGAAATATGCAGCATCCCGGCGGCGCGGCCGACATTGCCGGTTTCGGCGACCGTGACGAAATAGCGGAGCTGGCGCAGGTCGAACATTTTTTCTCCGAGCTTCAAGTCCTTCGAGGTCTCAATTTTATCCTATTCAGTCTTGGACAGTCTGACTAGGCGCGGCGATAGTTGGGCCATCCCAACCAAAGGAGACCCGCCATGCAGTTCTTTGCCCTTCTCACCCGCAACACCGAAAAGTTCACCGACGCCGATTTTGCGCCGCTGCTGCCCGGCGAGGCCGAACAGCGGCGCACGCTCTATGCCGAAGGCGCCGTGCGACAGGTGTGGAACCGCGGCGACATCCCGGGCAGCGGCATGATGTTCGAGGCCGGCAGCGACGCCGATGTGCGCCACCATCTCGCCACCTTGCCGCTGGTCAAGGCAGGCATGATGGACATTGCCGCCATCGTCCCGCTCAACCCCTATCCAGGCTTCGGCCCGAAGCGCTGACGGGCGCAGGAGCCACGGCGGTCGGCCAAGCTTGCCGCCCGCTCTCCCTCCAAGACGTTCGCCGGATCCGGTGAGCAAGCTCGTCCTGTAGCGATTTCCGTTTGCGGCTCGCGGGCGAGTTGGCTATCGGGGAATATCTACAGGGGGACAAACTTTGGAGAACAGATCCGAGACGGGAACAGATCTCGCTCCACGCGCCTCCGTCGTCATGACCGTCTACACCGACCAGCGTTTCCTCGACGCGGCGGTCGACAGCATCCTAACCCAGGAGTTCCGCGATCTTGAGCTTGTGATCGTCGACGACGCGACGGGCGACGACGCGGTCTTCGAGGCACTGGCACGCCGTGATCCGCGCATCCGGATCGTGACCAATCCCACCAATCTTGGCCCAGCCGCCGCCGCCAACCGCGGCATCGAGGCGGCCCGCGGCGACATCATCGTGCGTCTGGATTGCGATGACATTGCCGAGCCGACGCATGTCGGGCGGCTGGTCGCCGCGCTGGACGAGGACTCCGAGCTTGGCCTCATCGGAAACGCGGTAACGCTGATCGACGAGGCCGACCGCGTCGTCGGCGGGCAATTGATGCCCGAAACGGATCTTGCGATCCGGTGGACCATCCTGTTCCACAATCCATTCTATCATTCATCCATGGCCTATCGCCGCAGCGGCTTCGAGGCCGTCGGGGGTTACAAGGCCGATCAGTGGATATCGCATGATCACTATCTGTGTTTTGCCCTGCTGCCTTTGTGCCGGGCACGAAACCTTGCCGAGCCGCTGACGCGCTACCGGCTGAACACGCAAGGGCTGAGCACGAAGCACTCGAAGAACGCGCGCAACCGGACGCATCCGATCCGCGAGGCGCTTTGGGCCAAGCTCGGCCTGACCTACGATCTTTATGACGACGCCTTCGCGCGCGATATGACCGAATTCATCCGGGGGCATGAGATCGCCGTCGAGCGGCGCGCCGCCGCCTACTGCAAGCTGCTTCGCGTGCTTCGCGTCTTCCTCGCCGCGGCCCGGCCGTTCGAGCGGGCCGAGGATGCGGATGCCGCCAGGCAGCTGGCGCATGACCTCGTTGCCCGCATGCTGGCCAGTCCGCCGTTGCGGATACACGAGATGCTGAGGGTCTGTTCCCTGTGTTGGCCGCTCGACCGGCGTGCTGCGACCAGAGCGGCAATGAGGCGGCTAGCGGCTGGCCTGAGGGCTCGGTTGCGCGCGACGGGGAAGTGGCTCGGCGAAACCGCGAAAATCGAGCCTTCACCGGCACCCCCGCCGGGCGTGCCGGCACTGCCGCGGGAGGCTGACCAGGCGCGCGACATCGCCGAAAAGAGCGTCGAATTTGTGCTGATTGCCGAGGCGGGCATTCTCGAAGCGCAAGCCCTGCTGCTGTGCGAGAGCATACGATGTTTCGCCGGTGCCTATTCGCGGTGTCCGATAACGGTCGTGTCGCCCAGGAGCAGCCGTCGCCCATCCGTGTCGACGCTGCGCAAACTTGAGCAGATGGATGTCGAATATCTGCCGATCGAGATCGAGAGTTACTGCCCGCAATATGGCACGTCGTATCGCATTCACGCGCTTGCTCACGTCGAACGTCGGCCGGGCCCGCCTATCATTGTGCAGCTCGACAGCGATACGATATTTGTCGCCGAGCCCGATTTTTCGTTGGGTGCAAGTTCGGCCGCCGCGCGCCCTGTAGACGTCAAGGGAATGTGCACGACGGGTCCTGGCGACCCCTTCGACAGCTACTGGAGAAAGTTGTGCGCCCTTGTCGGCGTCGACTATGAACATCTGCCCATCGTGCACACAACGGTCGGTGGCCAGGCGGTCAGGGCGAGCTACAATGGCGGGCTTTTTGTAGCAAAAAGGGCGTGCGGGCTTTTCCAGCGCACCGAAGACATTTTCAGACAATTGGTGGCCGCCGATATGAAGTCGTGGGCCGACGGGCCAACCTACAACACCGGGACCGGGGTTCTGCACGGAGAGGCCACCGCCTATTGGGGTACAAGCCAGGCCGCCTTCTCGCTGGCGGCAGTCGCTGGAAACCACTCCGTGCGAATCTTGCCGGATACGCACAATTTTCCCCTCAACAACCTGGCGGGGCTGTCGGCACCCGACGCGGCGCGATTGGTCCACATCCACTATCATCACTTGTTCAGCGCCGGATCGGCAGAGGCAAATCCGATATTGGACGGAACGCTGGCCCTTCCGGCAGCAATTTCCGAATGGCTCCTGGCCCGGCTGCCGCTGCAGGAACACCCGCAGCCGACGGTCACGACGCGTGACCTCCCACTCGACCATGACGCACTTGTTCGCACCAACCACGACCTCAGCCTCCAACGCGACATGCTCGTCCGCGACCGAGACGCTCTCCGCGTAGAACGTGACGCGATCCTCGCGTCACGCAGCTGGCGGCTGACCGCACCATTGCGTTGGGCGTTAGGCCCGTTCGCGCGCCGAAGATGACGGGCAACATCGAAAGCGATGCCGGTGATCGGCAGACTGTGATCGACCGTCAAGAAACCGTCACACGCAAGCGGACTCGTCCGTGCTAGAAATCGCGGTCAGGCTGCCGCCACGCGGCGCCATGTCCGAAAATCGCATCTGGTACTGCCCATGGATGTCGCTCTTGCCCCGGTAGGCACCGACCTGTCGCCTTACCTGCCCGACGAGCACGGGCTGTTCTTCATCTATCATTTCACAACCGATGGCCTGCGCACCAAGGACCCGGCACAGGCGTGCTGGACCTGGCGCAGCTATCAGATCACCGACCTGCATGCACGCCAGGAGATCGGCGCTGAAAGAGCTTTGCCGGGACCGGTGCGCGACGCCTTCCTTGCCCCCAGCCATGGCTGTCACATCGACTTCGAGGATGGCTGGCTCTATGGCGATCTGCCGGATCTCAAACACGACTTTTCGGAGGCGCGCGGGCTTGTCCATTTCCGCTTTGCCTTCAACGAGACGATGCTGGTCGGCGCGCGCAAGCAGCCGCTGGAATCGGTCGATGCCGTCCGCAAGGCGGTGGAGAATGGATCGCGGAAATTCCGCTCGCCGGCGGAACTGATCGAGGCGGTCACGGGCCAGTCGCTCGACGGCATGTCGGTCGAGCTCGGCAAGCTGGGCGACACGCTCGACGGCATCGAGGACCGCGTCGTGCGCGATGCATGGCACAATGAACGACAGGCGCTGGTCGAGGCGCGCCGGCAGCTGGTGGTGATCCATCGGCAGATGGCGACGATCACCAATCTGTTCCGGCATCTCGACCATTCGCATCGCAATGAGCTGCCTGACCCGATCAACGACATGGCGGCAAGGCTCTCGCAGCGGGCGCATACGCTCTATCATGACGGCGAGCAGTTGCAGGCGCGCACAAGGCTGTTGCAGGACGAGCTGATGGCTAAGCTCACCATGCAGTCGAACCAGTTACTCTATGTACTCTCTGTCATGACCGCGGTGCTGCTGCCGATGACCATCATCTCGGGCCTGTTCGGCATGAATGTCGGCGGGCTGCCCTTGGTCGACACGCCCATGGGTTTCTGGGTGGTGACCGCGGTCTCGGTGTTTATCGCGGCAGCCACCTATCTGTTCGTCAGGCGGCTTGGCCGGGGGTTGTAGCGCACGGCCGGCGGTATTTACGCTGTGGCGCGAAGATCCTCGATGATGGTGCCGGCGGCATGGATTTCCGCCTCGTGGTCCGGGTCGCGCCAGGTCTCGGCAAGGCCGGCCGCATACCATTCCCGCATCGCCGGCAGATTGAGCAGCTGTGCCGGATAGGCCGCAGCCGCCCCCTCGAAGGTGAGCCCATAGGACTGCGCCCGAAACGCCACCGGGGCAAAGAAGGCATCGACGGCGGTAAAATGGGCGCCGGCGAGAAACGGCCCGCCGAAACGGGCAAGGCCATCGTTCCATAGGTCGCCGAGGCGGAAGAGATCCTGCTTCAGTGCATCGGACATCGGGAACGGCTTGATGCGAACGCCGCAACTCATCGGGCATGCGTCGCGCAGTGCGGTGAAACTCGAATGCATTTCGGCTGCGGCCGAGCGCGCCCAGGCGCGCGCCTTGGCCTCGACGGGCCAGACGCCATGGTGACGCTCGGCCATATACTCGACGATGCCAAGTGAATCCCAGACCGCCCAGCCATCGTCGACCAGGCTGTTGTCTATCAAGCATGGGACCCGGCCGCTGGGTGAGAACGGCCGGTAGAGATCCCAGCTCGATCCGGCCGGAAATGGCGTCAGCCGCTCCTCGAATGGAATATCCAGCTCGCGCATGAGCACCCATGGCCGCAGCGACCATGAGGAATAATTCTTGTTGGCAATGTGCAGCAGGTACATGGAAACTCCTTATCGGACAGAAGCCTTGCGCGCGCTCGTCAGCATCGACCAGGAATAGATCGCCAATGCCGCCCAGATCAGGGCAAAGGCAACGGCCTGGGTGGTGCCGAAGGGTTCGTCGAAGATCAGGACGGCGATCAGGAACACCATGGTCGGCGCGATGTATTGCATGATGCCGATGGTCGAGAGGCGTAGCAGCTTGGCACCGAAGGCAAACAGCAGCAGCGGCACCGATGTGACTGGACCGCAGCCGATCAGCAACGCCGTATCGGCGCCACTACCGGATACGATGTGGTCCTGCCCGGTCGCTATCAGGTAGGCGATGTAACCGAGGGCCGGCACCGACAGCAAAAGCACTTCGAGCAGGAACCCCTGGCTCGGGCCGATCGGCAGCGTCTTGCGGAAGAAGCCGTAGGCGGCGAAGGAAAACGCCAGCGCCAGCGACACCCAGGGTAGCTTGCCGCCCTCGATGGTCAGCACCATGACGGCGACTGCCGCCAGCACCACCGCCGCGATCTGCAACCGGTCGAGACGCTCGCCCAGCAGCAGCGCACCGACGACGACGTTGACCAGCGGGTTGATGTAGTAGCCGAGCGCGGTCTCGACGGTGCGGTCGACGGCGATCGCCCAGACATAGATGCCCCAGTTGACCGAAATCAGCGCCGCTGTCAGCGCGGCCATGGCGATGGTGCGGGGCGAGCGAAGCGCGGCCTTGAAATCCGCCGTACGGCCGGCCCAGACCAGTACGGCAGCGGCGATCGGCACCGACCAGACGATCCGGTGGGCGATGACTTCGGCCAGCGGCAGGTGAGCGACCGCCTTCATATAGAAGGGCAGCAATCCCCACAGCAGATAGGCGCCTAGCGCCAAGAGAAAGCCGCGGCGGGCCTTTGAATCGGTGTCCAGGGCAATTGCTTCAGTGGCCATGGGCCAACGCTATGGCCCAGCCACCTTGCCAAGACCATCACAAAGTTCTGATGGATCAACGGACTTTCGCTGATGGTTCAACCTACTCCGCCGCCACCAGCCCGGCCATTTCGCGGTTCTTCATCAGTTTGTAGACGATGGAATCCATGAGAGCCTGGAACGAGGCGTCGATGATGTTTTCGGAAACGCCGACCGTCCACCAGCGCGCGCCGGTGGCATCATGCGATTCGATCAGCACGCGGGTGATCGCCTCCGTGCCGCCATTGAGGATACGCACCTTGAAGTCGGCGAGTTCCATGTCCGCGATCTCGTTCTGGAATTTGCCGAGATCCTTGCGCAGGGCAATGTCGAGCGCGTTGACCGGGCCATGCCCCTCGGCCACCGACATCTTCTCCTCGCCGTCGACCAGCACCTTCACGATCGCCTCGGACACCGTCTTCAGCTGGCCGTTGGCGTCGAAGCGGCGCTCGACCATGCAGCGGAACGAGGTGACGTTGAAGAACTCCGGCAGGCCGTGCAGCATCTTGCGCGCCAGAAGCTCGAAGCTGGCATCGGCGCCTTCATAGGCATAGCCTTCGGCCTCGCGTTCCTTGACCACGGCAATCAGCGCGTCGAGCCGGTGGTCGTCCTTCGGCACATCGATGCCGCGCCGCTTCAGTTCGGCGAGGAAATTGGCCTTGCCGCCCTGGTCCGAGACCATGACGCGGCGGCGGTTGCCGACCGCCTCCGGCGGCACGTGCTCGTAGGTCGCCGGCTCCTTGGCCAGTGCGGAGGCATGGATGCCGGCCTTGGTGGCGAAGGCCGAGGCGCCGACATAGGGCGCCTGCGCTTCCGGTGCACGGTTCAAGAGTTCATCGAAGGCGCGAGATAGCCTGGACACGCCGGCGAGCGCCTCCGCCGAAACACCTGTTTCGAAGCGGGTGGAGAAGGCCGGCTTCAGCGCCAAGGTAGGCACGATCGAGATCAGATTGGCGTTGCCGCAGCGCTCGCCGATGCCGTTGAGCGTGCCCTGGATCTGGCGCACGCCGGCCTCGACCGCGGCCAGCGAATTGGCGACCGCCTGGCCGGTGTCGTCATGGGCATGGATGCCGAGATTGCCGCCGGGGATACCTGAGCCGATGACCTTCTCGGCAATGGCGCGGACTTCCGACGGCTGCGTGCCGCCATTGGTGTCGCACAGCACCACCCAGCGCGCGCCGGCATCAAAGGCAGTCCTGGCACAAGCCAGGGCGTAGTCGGGATTGGCCTTGAAGCCATCGAAGAAATGCTCGCAATCGACCATCGCCTCCTTGCCGGCGGCGATCGCCGCCTCGACGGATGCCTTGATGGCGTCGAGGTTCTCCTCGTTGGTGCAGCCGAGCGCGACGCGGACGTGGTAGTCCCAGCTCTTGGCGACGAAGCAGATGGCGTCCGACTTCGATTGCACAAGGGCTGCAAGGCCGGGATCGTTGGACGCCGATACGCCTGCCCGCTTGGTCATGCCGAAGGCGACGAATTTGGCGCGCGCCGTGCGCTTCTCCTGGAAGAAGGCGGTGTCTGTCGGATTGGCGCCGGGATAGCCGCCCTCGACATAGTCGAGGCCGAAAGCGTCGAGCAATTTTGCGATGGCGATCTTGTCCTCGACGGAAAAGTCGATGCCCGGCGTCTGCTGGCCGTCGCGCAAGGTGGTGTCGAAGAGATAGAGGCGCTCGCGAGTCATGGTCATTTGCCCGCAAACTTGTCCGTCGCCCGGATCAGCCGATCCAGGATGCCCGGCTCCGAATAGGCATGACCGGCGCCCTCGATCAGGTGAAAATCCGCCTTCGGCCAGGCCTTGTGCAGCGCCCATGCATAGTGCGCCGGACACGGCATGTCGTAGCGGCCATGGACGATGGTGCCGGGGATATCCCTTAGTTTCCAGGCATCGCGCAGCAACTGCCCCTCTTCCAGCCAGCCGGCATGGACGAAATAATGGTTTTCGATACGGGCAAAGGCGACGGCATAGTCGTCTTGTCCGAAAGGCCCGCTGGTTTCGGGGTCGGGCAAAAGCGTGATCGTCTCGCCTTCCCACAGGCTCCAGGCGCGGGCGGCCTCGATCTGCGCCTTGCGGTCGCTTCCCACCAGCCGCTTGCGGTAAGCCGCCATCATGTCGCCGCGCTCAGCCTCCGGGATCGGCTCCAGGAACCGCTCCCATTTGTCCGGGAACATTTCCGAGACGCCGAACTGGTAATACCATTCGAGCTCCGCACGGGTCAGCGTGTAGATGCCGCGCACCACCAGTTCGCTGACGCGATCAGGATGGGTCTCGGCATAGGCAAGCGCCAGGGTCGAGCCCCAGGAGCCGCCGAACACCAGCCATTTGTCGAAGCCGGCCATCTCGCGCAGGCGTTCGATGTCGGCGACCAGATGCCAGGTGGTGTTGGCTTCGAGGGAGGCGTTGGGCGTCGATTTTCCACAACCGCGCTGGTCGAACAGGATGACGTCGTAAAGTTTTGGGTCGAACAGCCGCCGGTGTCTTGGCGAGATGGTGCCGCCCGGCCCGCCATGCAGGAACACCGCCGGCTTGGCGCCCCTGGTGCCGGAGCGTTCCCAATAGATCTGATGGCCGTCGCCGACGTCGAGCATGCCGGACTCGAACGCCTCGATCTCGGGATAGAGGGTACGCAATTGACTGCTCATAGCTGCAAACCTTTGGTCGGCCAGTCAGCCGCTTCGTGGTCGGGATGCTGGAAGGAGATGATTTGCTCCTGCCGGGCGTAGTAATCGGGGTCCTGGTGGACGGGCTGGTCGAAGATCGTCTCCACCCAGGGCAGCCGCGCGGCGTAGTTGACCTGGATTTGCGGGGCGAGATCGGAGCGGTCGTCGAAGGCGCCGATGGCGATCTCCAGTCCGCCGGGTTGCCGATAGGTCAGCGGCGTGCCGCAGCGGGCACAGAAGCCACGATCGATGTTGACCGACGACTGGAAATAGCTTGGCTCCTCATGGGTCCATTCGACGCCATCCTTGGGCACCGTCACCAGCGCACCAAAGAACGAGCCGAACTGCTTCTGGCACATGCGGCAATGGCAGATCGACGGGCGGCCGAGCGCCCCCTTGATGCGGAAGCGCACCGCGCCGCACTGGCAGCCGCCGGTTCGTATTGTCTCGGTCATGATCTTTCCTTCGGCGGCCATTGTTCGGTGTCGTGGTCCGGGTGCTGGTAGGATACGAGATCGGCCAGGTAGGGGGCCGACGACATGTCCGCCATCGTCTCCTCGCCCGGCAATTGCGGGATCGTGTCGACATAGGGCAGCTTTGCCTCGGTGCCCCACTGGATCAGCGGCACGATCTCCGCCGGATTGTCGAACGCGCCGATGGCGAGGCCAACGCCGTCCGGCGCGGTGAAGGTCAGCGGCGTGCCGCAATTGGCGCAAAAACCACGATCGACATGGCTGGACGAGCGGAAATATTTCGGCTCACCACGCGTCCAGTCGAGCTTTGCACCGCGCACCGATACCAGCGGCGCGTAGAACGAGCCGAACGCCTTCTGGCACATGCGGCAATGGCAGATCGAAGCGTCGCCAAGCGCGCCCTCGACGCGAAAGCGCACCGCGCCGCACTGGCAGCCGCCGGTATAGATCGGCCGGTTGTCGAGGCTCATCGCGGTTCACTCCGGGGCATGGCAGACGGCCTCGACATTGTTGCCGTCGGGATCGAAGACGAAGGCGCCGTAATAATTCGGGTGATAATACGGCCGCAGGCCCGGCCCACCATTGTCCTTGCCGCCGGCGGCGAGGGCCGCGGCATGGAAGGCATCGACCTCGGCGCGGCTGCGCGCGGTGAAGGCGACGTGCTGGTGGTCTTTCGGCTTGTCCTTGCCGGAACTCAGCCAGAACACCGGCCGGTCGCGGCCATAACCGCCGACCTTGGCGCCGCCGGTGTATTCCAGCGGCACCATATACAGCAGCGAGGCACCCAGCGGCGCCATCGCCTTGTCGTAGAAAGCCTTCGAAGCATCGAAATCGGCGACGGTGATACCGAGATGGTCGATCATGGAACGGACTCCTTTGCTGGTTCGCTCGCCAGCATTTCGGCACCGGCAAGGCCGGCTTCGATCACGATGTGCTGGCAGACATTGTCGATATCGCGAATGACGTCGTCGTTCCAGAAGCGCAGCATGGTCCAGCCTAGGGCTTCGAGCTTGGCAGTTCTCATGGCGTCGGATGCCGAAGCTTCAGCCTGAGCATGCTGAGAACCATCCAACTCGACGATCAGCTTCTTGCTAGAGCAGGCAAAATCGACGATGTAGCCGGCGATCGGCATCTGGCGTCGAAACGCCAGCCCCATGAGCCGATGCGCGCGAATCTCATTACAGAGTTTCAGCTCGGCATCGGTCATAGCCTTGCGCATCTTGCGCGCATTGTTGCGGTTGCCGACGGGCACTCGATAATGCGTCATCGCGGTTCGCCCCCCTCTGCCCTGCCGGGCATCTCCCCCTCAAGGGGGGAGATCGGCAGCTTGTCCGGAAACGCCCAATGATCAACGGAGACGGTTGGCGAAAGCCGATGTGACATCCAATCTCCCCCCTTGAGGGGGAGATGTCCGGCAGGACAGAGGGGGGTGTTTCGCGCCACCCTCACCGCTTCACCTCCCACGTCGTCACGCGCTCTCCGGTGACGGGGTCCTTGCCGTCCTTCAACTGTACGCCTTGTGCCAGCAGTTCGTCGCGGATGCGGTCGGCCTCGGCCCAGTTCTTCGCGGCGATGAGCGCGAGGCGATCGGCGATCGCCTTGGCAACACCACCTTCATCAATGTCGGCCGAGGCGACATCGAAGCCGAGGAACAGCAGCGACGCCTTCAGCGAAGCCGCCGCTTCGTTGCCGTCCACGGCCTCGGCGGCCAACTGCGTCAGGACCTGGAAGGCGGCGTAGGTGGCGAGATCGTCCGACAACGCATCGATGACCTCCACCGGCAACTGCCCCGCGGCCGGCGCAAGATCCGCCGCCCGTTTCCATTTGCGCAGCATGTTTTCGGCCTCCTCCAGCTTGCGCACGGAAAAGTCGATGGGTTCGCGATAATGCGTCATCAGCATCGCCAGCCGCAGCACCTCGCCCGGCCATTTGCGGTCGCCAAAGGTCTTCGTCTCCAGCAACTCGTTGATCGAATAGAAATTGCCGAGGCTCTTCGACATCTTCTGGCCTTCGACCTGAAGGAAGCCGTTGTGCATCCAGATGTTGGCCATGACGTCGGTGCCATGGGCGCAACGCGACTGGGCGATCTCGTTCTCATGGTGCGGGAAGATCAGGTCGAGGCCGCCGCCATGGATGTCGAAGACCTCGCCGAGATAGGCGGCCGACATTGCCGAGCATTCGATGTGCCAGCCCGGCCGGCCCCTGCCCCATGGGCTGTTCCAGCCCGGCTCTTCCGGTGACGACAGCTTCCACAGCACGAAATCGCCGGGGTTTTTCTTATGCGCGTCGACAGCGATCCGAGCGCCGGCCTGCTGCTCGTCGAGATTGCGCTTCGACAATTGTCCGTAGTCCGGCATCGAGGCGGTGTCGAACAACACTTCACCCGCCGCGACATAGGCATGGCCGCGTCCAATCAGGCTTTGAATCAAGGTGATCATGTCGGCCTTGCCATCAGCGCGGGGCTCGACGAATTCGGTGGCGCGCGGCTCGACCGTCGGCTCCAGGCAGCCGAGAACAGCCACATCCTTGTGGAACTGGTCGGCGGTCTTTTCGGTGACGCGCCGGATCGCCTCGTTGAGAGAGAGCGTGCCTGAAGCGATCTCGCCGCCGAAGTCCCGCAAGGCGCGCGCATTGATCTTGTCGTCGACGTCGGTGATGTTGCGCACATAGGTGACGTGCGTCTCGCCATAGAGATGGCGCAGCAAGCGGAACAGCACGTCGAAGACGATCACCGGCCTGGCGTTGCCGATATGGGCAAAGTCGTAGACCGTCGGACCGCAGACATACATACGCACATTGAGCGGATCGATCGGAACGAAATCCTCTTTCGTCCGCGTCAGCGTGTTGTAGAGGCGCAGGCCATGCGATGCGTCAGACATTCGTGCCTTCCCGGTTCGTTATGTTTTGACCGGAGCCGGGCGCCCGTCGAGGCGCAAAACGGACTCCAGCCTGCTGGCCGGGGCGTTTGTCCAATCTGGGGAAGATGAGGCGAAAACGTCCGGACCAGCGCGAGGCTAGCCAATAATGCAAATGCCACAAATGGCGAAAGACGTTTTCATGGGCGGCTTTATCGCCTTGGCCGGTGTTGCCGTCAAGTCGCTAGTTTCAGCAAAAACGTCGTTGGATCACAGGTAAAGGGGCAGTGAAACATTTTATTAAACATGTCGGCACAGTGATGAAACATTCGTCGACTAGTTCAGCAGGCGTCACGATTTGGTCAGAATCGGCTATCAAACGGCAGACACGAAAATGTTACCTGGGAAGAGAGACATGCCCCGAACCAAGCAGGAATCCAACCGCGCCAAGCAACCGGCGCTGGCCAACCACTACCGCGCCATCGGCCCGGCTGCGATCGTCGCCGCCCTTCTCCATACCGCGAAGAAGAAAAAGCCGACGCAGAAGATCGTATCGCCTCGCGCCGCCTGAACTGGTGCGCGACCGCCCCGAAGGCGCCGGCAACATAGCGCTGACATGTGCCTCTAAAGCTGACATGCGCCTCTAAAATAGCGTCATCTGACTGTCGTCCGCGCCAGGCTTCTGGCGCCTGACCTTTTCGGGCTCCGGCCTGATCTCGCCTCTCTCCTGAATCTCCGGTCCGGTGTTGGCGACCTTGTTGACGAGGTCGGACACGGGAATTGCCTCGAAGAAATCAGTCTGCGCCGGGCGCAACAGGTCGGCGACGTCGCGCGGCTCGAGCGTGCGGCAATCCAGCCAGCGGGCAAAGTCGCTGGGATCGATCACCACCGGCATGCGGTCATGGATATGGGCGATATCAGCATTGGCATTGACGGTCAGGATGGCGCCGGTGTCCATTTCCGAACCGCCCGGCTCGGCATAGGTCTCGATCAGTCCGGCAAAGGCGACCACGCCGCCATGCCTGGGCCGTATCCAATAAGGTTGCCCCTTCTTGCCCCCGGTTTGCCGCCACTCGTAAAAGCCGGATGCCGGCACCAACGCACGGCGATGGCGCATGGCGGCCTTGAACGAGGCCTTTTCGGCGGCCCCTTCCGAGCGTGCGTTGAACAGCAGCGGAAACTCTCTGGTGTCCTTCACCCAGGTCGGAATCAGCCCCCAGCGCACCAGCATCGGCTGGCGGTCCGGCAGATTGGAGCCCGGCGCCCGCGGAGCACCGGCGATCGCCACCAGGATCGGCTGCGTCGGCGCGATGTTGTAGCGGGCCGGGAAATCCTCAAGCCCCGCCACGCCCAGAAAGGCGGCGGTCCGATCCGGCGTCGCGGTCAAGGCAAAACGTCCGCACATGGTCGACTGGTGCCTTCGAATGGTTCGGCCGAATGGTTCAGTTTGAAAGTGGCGATGGAACCGGCGTTGCGCAATCGCTAAAGCTTCCCCATGCTGGGCGGTCCACAACAGACCTGCCTTCAAATGAGCCTGATCGGGAATTCATGAACGAAACGCGCAAGACACTTCCGGCCGTCTCGGTGGCCGTCGTGCGCGGCGACGCCGTGCTCCTGGTCAAGCGGGCGCGGCAGCCATCGCAAGGGCTCTATGCCTTTCCGGGCGGCAAGGTCGAGACCGGCGAGACGCTGGAGGCCGCGGCAAAGCGCGAATTGCTGGAAGAAACCGGCTTGCACGCCACCGACTACCGCCCGCTTCGGGAAATCCACATCGACGGCAGGGATGACGGCCACCCGGTCGATTACCTTCTGACAGTGTTCGGAGCCGCCTATGCCGGCGGCGAGGCAGTGGCAAGCGACGACGCCGAGACAGCCGCCTTCTACACGCTTAGCGAGATGGCGGTGCTGCCGCTCGCCGGCTCGGTGTTCGCGGTCGCCGAAGACTTGCTGGGCCTTGGCGCAAACGCCGGGCTGCTCTGAAAATCGCCTTGCGGGCGACAAATTGTTTCGCCACAAAGGCTTATGCCGTTTGGCCAAGAGAACTTATGAACCGTTCATCCCTGCTCCTCGCCATATGTCTGGCCGTCAGCTCGGCCGTCTCGACGCGGCCGGCGCTCAGTGCCGAATCGCCATTTGAACCGGGGCTGATGCGGCTGGCGGAAGTTCTGGGATCGCTGCATTTCCTGCGCAATTTGTGCGGTGAGAAAGGCGACCAGTGGCGTGTCGAGATGCAGAAGCTGCTCGATTCGGAAAATCCGGACGCCGAGCGGCGCGCCCGCTTCATCGCCAGCTTCAATCGCGGCTACCGCTCCTTCGGCGGCACCTACACGCAGTGCACCCCCTCGGCCACCGAAGCCATCAGCCGTTATATGAAGGAAGGCGAGACGCTGTCGCGCGACATCGCCTCGCGTTATGGCAACTAGGCATTCCGAACTGCCCATCCACAGATATCCGGACCATCACTGGCAACGACCGACATATCCGACTTGTGCCAGGTGACATCTTGGTGCAATCCTTATGTGGCACTTCTGCAACAGTCTTAACGAAACCTTACTCCGCGAATGCGGAATTAACTCAAACTGAAGGTTTTCGCCCCGCAGGCCGCCCTAATCGGCTAAGTTTGACCCGAGTTGAACGCAGCTTCGCGCAAGGCAATCGGGCTTTGTAAAAGACGACCAAAAAAATGTCGTATTTACAGATACTTAATTGACCCTGCGTGTGAAATGAACAGATCAAGCCTGATCCACATCGACGGATCGCCGCTTGAAAGGGTGGACATCGCATATGGAACATGGTGTCAACGACATCGACGCGCTGGTCAGGGAAGAGAAGCGCCTGACCGCCGTGGAAAGCCACAGCGAAGCCTGGGCGGAAGGTCTCTCCGCCGGCATAGAGCCCGAGATTATTGCCGAGGCAGCGCTCGAGACGGCGTTCGGCGAGATGTTGCGTGCCAATGGCGAGACCTCGGCCCTTGCCCTGCTCGACCGTATGCGTGAAAAGGTGATTGCTGGCGCCTTCGAACCTGAACGGCTGCGGCACTGAACCGACATCCGGTTCTTTGACGGCAGAATGCCGCTCGGGCGTCATGCCCGGAAGCAGGGAGAAACGGGCAGTGAGTTTTTCGATGTCAGGCAAGCCGGTTGGCTTGGTCCTCTACATCTGCTTCGCCGCTGGCTGTGCCGCGATCCCCCTGGTTCTCGTCAGCAGCCCCGCTTATGCGCTGAGTGAGATCAAGCGCGAAGAGCTCCCCGCACCCGTCGCGCCGCCGGCGGACGACGACATGTCGCCGCCGGGAAGCACCGTGCCAATGCCCGACCCCCTCGGAACGCCGCCTCCAACCAGCAAGCCGGCCGGCTCTGACGAAGCCGAGCCGGACAGCCCGCCAAGCGGTGGCGGCGTGACCAGGCCGCGCGTCGATCCGGAAACGCCGGTGCCCGAGGTCGTCTACGATCTTAGCAAGCTGCCGGAACCGGTGCGGCGCATGCACGACCTGATCGTCGAAGCCTGCAAAGGCGGCGACATCGAAAAGCTGCGGCCTTTGATCGGCACGGGCGACAACACCACACAATTGTCGCTGACCGATATAGACGGCGACGCCATCGCATTCCTCAAGGGTCTCTCCGGCGACCCGGACGGCCAGGAGATCCTGGCCATCCTGGAAGAGGTGCTGAGCGCCGGCTACGTCCACCTCGATGCCGGCAAGCCGGAAGAGCTCTATGTGTGGCCGTATTTCTTCGCGCTGCCGCTGGACAAGCTCGACGCCAAGCAGAGGGTCGAACTGTTCAAGATCGTCACCGCCGGCGATTTCGACGACATGAAGCAGTTCGGCGCCTACATCTTCTACCGCGTCGGCATCACGCCCACCGGGCAGTGGACATTCTTCGTCGCCGGCGATTGAGCCTTTTTGGACCCGCCTTGCGGGATGTAGGCGCTTAGCGAGGCAATGCCTCGGAAAACTCCACCGCCCTGCCCTGGCCCGGCGTGACGATCTCGCCTTCCCACATGATGCGGCGGCCGCGAATGACGGTGCCGACCGCCCAGCCGGTCACTTGCTTGCCGTCATAAGGCGTCCAGCCGGCTTTCGAGCCGGCCTGCGCATTGGTGACGATTTCCTGCCGTTTCATATCGACAATGGTGAAATCGGCGTCGTAGCCGGCGGCGATGCGGCCTTTTCTCGCCATGCCGAAGATGCGCTGCGGACCGTGGCTGGACAGGTCGACAAAGCGCTGCAACGTCAGCCGGCCGGCGTTGACATGGTCGAGCATGATCGGCACGAGCGTCTGCACACCGGTCATCCCCGACGGCGAGGCCGGATAGGGTTTGGCTTTCTCGGCCAGCGTGTGCGGCGCGTGGTCGGAGCCGAGCACATCGACGATGCCTTGCGCAATGCCATGCCAGACGCCATCGCGGTGTCTGATGTCGCGCACCGGCGGATTCATCTGGATCAGCGTGCCGAGCCGGGCGTAATCGTAAGCCGACAGGGTCAGGTGATGCGGCGTCGCCTCGCAGGTCGCGACATCCTTGTGCTGTTGGAGGAACAGGATCTCCTCGGCCGTCGAGATGTGCAGGACATGGATGCGGGCGCGAACAGTGCGGGCGATGCGTACCAGCCGCTCGGTGCAGCGCAAGGCGGCGATCTCATCGCGCCAGATCGGGTGCGATGACGGGTCGCCTTCGATGCGTTCGCCCTGACGCTCGCGCAGCCGGAATTCGTCCTCGGAGTGAAAGGCGGCGCGGCGGCGCGTGTTCCTCAGGATCGAGGCGACGCCTTCATCGTCCTCGACCAGAAGGTCGCCGGTGGACGAACCCATGAAAACCTTGATCCCGGCCGCACCCGGCAGCCGCTCGAGTTCACCGACGTCTTTCGCATTCTCGCGGGTGCCACCAACCCAGAAGGCAAAATCGCAGTGCATGCGACCGCCGCCGCGGCGGACCTTGTCGGCAAGCGCTGCCTCGCTGGTGGTCAGCGGATTGGTGTTGGGCATCTCGAACACGGCGGTGACGCCGCCCAGCACCGCCGCCCGCGAGCCCGTCTCCAGATCTTCCTTGTGCTCAAGCCCGGGCTCGCGGAAATGCACCTGGCTGTCGACGACACCCGGCAGGATATGCAGGCCGCGGCAGTCGATCGTCTCGCCAGCCGAGGCCTGGCCGAGATCGCCGATGGCAGCGATGCGGCCGTCCTTCACACCGACGTCGCGAGCCCCTTCGCCGTCATGGTTGACCACAGTGCCGCCTGTCAGGATGAGGTCGTAGGTCATGGCCATGCTCTCTTGCGGGGGGAGTGCCAGCGGCTTACGTAAAGGCCGACCGTTTTGCAAGATCAGGCTGCTTTCGCCAATGCCCTTTGCCCAGCTCAAAGACCGCGCACTCATCTCCGTCTCGGGCCCCGATGCCGAGCATTTCTTGCAGAACATCCTGACCACCGATCTCGACGTATTGGCACAGGGCCAAGCAAAACCGGGCGCGCTGCTTTCGCCGCAAGGCAAGATCCTGTTCGATTTCCTGATCTCGCGTGCCGGCGACAATGCATTCAGGCTCGAATGCCGTGCCGACATTTCAGATGATTTCGTACGCCGGCTGACACTCTACAAGCTGCGCGCCAAGGTCGAGATTGCCAAGGCCGATCAAGCGCTTGTCACCGTCGCATGGGGAGATGAGTCAACCATCTCACAATCTGATTCAACGGCGGCCGACGCGCGCTTTGCAAACGGCGCCGTCACGCGTTCCTATGGCCAAGCGGATGAGCGGAGCGACCTTGCCGCATGGCAGGCCTCCCGCATCGCCAGCGGCATTGCCGAAAGCGGCAGCGACTACCAACTTGGAGACGCCTTCCCGCACGACGTGCTGCTGGACGAAACCGGCGGTGTCGGTTTCAAGAAGGGGTGCTATGTCGGCCAGGAGGTTGTCTCGCGGATGCAGCATCGCGGCACGGCCAGGCGGCGCGTGCTGATCGTCCAGGCTGCACTTCCCCTGCCCGTCGCGGGAACCGAACTGACCGTCGAGGGGCGGCCGGTCGGCACGCTTGGCTCGAACGCCGGCACGACCGGGCTCGCCATTGCCCGCATCGACAGGGTCAAGGCGGCGCTCGACGCCGGCCAGCCGATCATGGCGGGCGACGTGCCGGTTACCGTGGCCATCCCCGCCTGGGCGAAGTTCAGCTTTCCGCAGGAAGCCGTCAGCGCGGAGGAGGCCTGATGGCGGCTGATCGCGTCGGCGCGCCGCCGCGCGCCTGGCAGCGCATGCTATCCGGCCGCCGGCTCGACCTGCTCGACCCCTCGCCGCTCGACATCGAGATTTCGGACATTGCGCATGGGCTCGCCCGCGTTGCCCGCTGGAACGGCCAGACCAGAGGTGAGCACGCCTTTTCGGTCGCCCAGCACTCGCTGCTGGTGGAGGCGCTGTTTTGCGACCTCGTGCCTGCGCCTTCGGCCGACGCCCGGCTGGCGGCGCTGCTGCACGACGCCCCCGAATATGTCATCGGCGACATGATCTCGCCGTTCAAATCGGTGATGGGCGGCAGCTACAAGGACTGTGAATTGCGATTGCAGCGTGCCATCCATCTGCGCTTCTCGCTGCCGCCGGAACCAGCCGCGACGCTGCGCAAGGAGATCAAGCGCGCCGACCAGATCGCCGCCTATTTCGAAGCGACGCTGCTTGCCGGCTTTTCGACCGCCGAGGCGACCGAGTTCTTCGGCCGTCCGCGCGGCTTCAATGCCGATCGCTTCGATTTCACGCCACGCTCGGTCACCTCAGCGCAAAATGCGTTCCTGAAGCGCTTTTCGGCAATCGAGAAGTCGCGTCACCAGGTTCCGGCACCCGTGATTGGCTAAAAAACGCTAAATTAACCGGCGGCGACCACACTAGCCAGTTCGATCACGATCCGCAGGCGCTCCTTATGCCCGTCGCTGATGCCAAGGATGGTTCGGCCGTCCCGGAACCGGGGGCCGAAGGCATGGATCGGCCGCGCTCCATTGAAGACGAATTGCGCGAACAGAACGAACGCTTTTCGGCTGCGGTCGAGAACATGTCGCACGGGCTGTGCATGTTCGACGCCGACGAGCGCATGATTATTTGCAACGTCAACTACATCAACATCTTCTGCCTCGACCCCAAGGTGATGCGGCCCGGCATCCGGTTCCTCGACATCCTGCGCCACAGCGTCGACATCGGTATCGCCTCGCAAAGCGCCGAAGAACTCTACGCCATCCGCAAGCCCTATATCGACCAGGCGAAAGCCTCGACCTACGAGGAGACGCTGTCGGACGGTCGTATCATCAACATTTCGCATCGCCCGCTGGCTTCGGGCGGCTGGGTCTCCATCTACGAGGACATCACCGAACAGCGACGCGCAGAGCGGGATCTCAAGGAGCAGCATCGCCGCTTCGACGCAGCACTTGCCAACATGTCGCAAGGCCTGCTGATGTATGACGCCGACGGCAGGCTGATCGTGCGCAACCAACGCATTCTGGAGCTCTATGGTGTCAGCGAGGCAGACCTTCCGTTGGGCATGGGTCTGCGCGAACTCCTTGAGCGGCTTGTACGCCTGGGTGTCTATCCGCCCATCGATATCGATGGCGAGGTCCTCAAAACTGAAGCCCGCCTGCAGGTCGGCCAGACGCGATCGACCCCCCGTCAGCTTGCCGACGGACGAACGCTGATGATCGCGCGTCGGCCGATGAGTGGTGGCGGCTGGGTCGCCACATTCGACGACGTCACCGAAAGCAGGCTGGTCGAAGAGCGCATGACCCATCTTGCGCATCACGACACGCTGACCGGACTGCCCAACCGCTCGATGCTTCGCGAACGGCTCGACCAGGCGCTGGAGGATGCGACTTCACCGCTGGCGATCTTCTCTCTCGATCTCGACCGCTTCAAGGCGATCAACGACACCATGGGGCATCCGGCCGGCGACTGGCTGCTGAAAAGCGTGGCCGAGAGGTTGCGGCGTTGCCTGCGCGACGAAACAGACATCGTCGCCCGTTTCGGCGGTGACGAGTTCGTCATCATCCAGTCTAACTTCAAAGACCTTGTCGATGCGGAAAAACTGGCGAAACGTATCGTCGAGACTATCGCACAACCGTTTCGCGACAAGAGCCGGGAGATGCATGTCGGCATCAGCCTTGGCATCGCCGTTTTCCCCAACGACGGCAGGGATGCCGATACGCTGCTGAAGAACGCCGACACGGCGCTGTACCGGGCGAAGAGCGAAGGACGCAACCTGTACCGATTCTTCGAGCCAGCAATGGACGCCACGGTGCAGGCGCGCCGGGCGCTTGAGGTCGACCTTGAGACAGCGCTGCCGCGCCACGAATTCGATCTCGATTTCCAGCCCATCATGAACATAGGATCCGGCGGGATCGTCGGCGCGGAAGCCTTGATGCGCTGGCATTCGCCGACACGCGGCACAGTGGCGCCGGACAACTTCATTCCGGTCGCCGAAGAAACCGGGCTGATCGTGCCGCTTGGCGAGTGGGCATTGAGGAAAGCCTGCGTGGCGGCGGCAAGTTGGCCTTCCCTGCGCATTGCGGTCAATGTCTCGGCCGTGCAGCTCAAAAGCGGCGGCTTTCCCCGCAGCGTCATCTCGGCGCTGGCCTTCTCCGGCGTCCCGGCCAGCCGGCTGGAACTGGAAATCACCGAAACCGTGCTGATGGACGAAAGCGAGACCGTGCTGAAGACGTTGCGTCAATTGCGCGGGCTGGGCATCCGCATTGCGCTCGACGATTTCGGCACCGGCTATTCCTCGCTCGGCTATCTCCGGCGTTTTCCCGTCGACAAGATCAAGATCGACCGTTCGTTCATTCGCGACATCGGCAACCGCGACACAGCGGCGATCGTTCGCACCGTCATCGGGCTGGGCGCCGAGCTCGGCATCACGGTCACCGCCGAGGGTGTCGAGACCGAGATGCAGTTCGACTTTCTGCGCGCCAATGGCTGTGTCGAAGCGCAGGGCTATCTAATCGGCGTGCCGTCAAAGGCGGCGGATATTCAGCGCCTGCTGAAATCGCGCGCGTTGCACAGCCAGACCGGCTGAGGTCGGCGCAGCATCAGCGCAATGTCTCGATGTATTTTTGGTGGAAGCTGACATAGCCCGGTTCGACCACCTTCAGATGCCGCTCGATCAGCGCATGAAACTGCGGCAATTGATGAAACGGCACTCCGGGATAGGCATGATGCTCGGCATGGAACGGCATGTTCCACGTCAGCTTGCGCACCAGCCAGTTGGTCAGCGTGGTCCTGGTATTCTCCAGCATGTTGGCGACGAACGGACAGCGGCCGTGCTCGGCCAGGAGATAGAGGCGCAGAAATGGCTGCCCGAGCAAGGCCGGCACAATCCAGACATAGAGAAGCACCGTGAGCCGGAAATAGACGGCCAGCAGGATGACCACGGCATAGATGGCAAACATGGCCCGCGCCTCGATGCGCACCTTGGCGTAGCCTTTTGGCGGCACATAGCCTTCGCCGCCGCGACCCATCGCATTGCCACAAAGCGTCTTGAGGTGCCCCCACCACACGGGGATGCCGGAGACATGGACGAGGTATTGCCGCCATGTCTCCGGTTTGGGGAAAGCCAGTTCCGGATCATTGTCCGGGTCCTGGGTGTATCGATGGTGGGCGAAATGGAAATAGCGGAACCAGTCCGCCGGCAGCGCGATCGCCAGGCTGCATACCCGCGCCACGGCATCGTTCAGCCACTGCGTTTCGAAGGCCGTGCGATGCACCGTCTCGTGCAGCAGCGTGAACAGGAAGACGATCAAGATGCCTTGCGGCAGCATCAGCAGCGGCCAGAACGGGACCCTGGCGGCGATCAGCGATCCGATGATGACGATCGCACCCCAATGAGCGCCAAGCTGGACAAGGCCCGCGACGTCCGATTTGGCGGTCAGGCGATTGCGCTCTTCCTGCGTCAGGGATGCAATTACGTCGCGATGGTCCACTGGCGTCATCCGGGGTTCGAAAATGTCGACGCTCATCCTATTCAACAAGAAAGCTTTCTAAAAACGAGGAATTATGCAATTTAGATAAGGTTACCTTATCTATCGGGCAGCATGATCGCTTTTCCATCCTTGCGCGGGCTCCAGGCTTTTGAAGCGGCGGCGCGTTCCGGCAGCTTTGCCGCGGCCGCCCAGGAGCTGTCCATCTCGGCTGCCGCGGTCAGCCAGCTGATCCGGACCATCGAAGACCAGATGGGCCGCAAGCTGTTCAACCGGGTCAACCGCCGCGTCGTCCTCACCGACGCCGGCAGGGAAATACTGCCTCGGCTGACAACGGCATTCGGTGAGATCGGCAGCGTGTCACGCGAACTGGGCGGCGCCGAGTCCCGCTCCCGGCTCGTCGTATCGGTCCCGCCATCCATGGCGATGGGGTGGCTGTCATCGCGCCTGGCGGGCTTCGTCGCGGCCCACGGCGCTGTCGACATATCGCTCAGAGGCGAAGACGATCCGGTATCGTTCGACCGCGACCTGATCGATATCCGCCTTTCCTATGGCCGTTCGCACTATCGCGACCAGGCAACGGAGGACATCGCCACGGATGCCGTCTATCCGGTTTGCGCCCCTGATCTCGTCGCGACGAACAGATCTCTGGACGCCACCGCCCTCACCGGCCTGCCGCTGATCCACACCGACTGGGGACCGACGGGCGCGTCGTTCCCGTCCTGGCGCAACTGGTTCGAGGCGATGGGCATCGAGCCTGGCCGGGCAGCGCAACGCGGCCTTTCGGCCAATTCGTCGCGGGCCGCACTCGATCTTGCCATTTCCGGCCTTGGCGTGGCGCTGGCGCAAGGGGTCTATTGCGCCGAGGCGCTGGAAGGCGGCCGGCTGGTCAGGCCGCTGACCCAGGCGCTGGAGCTGCGCCAGCCCTATTGCCTGACAATCCCGGAGCGCAGCGCCAGACGCGAGGTGGTGGCGGCATTTCGCCAGTGGTTGATCGAGGAATGCGTACGGACGGTCAAATCGCCGGCGCTGATCGAGAGCCGTTGACGGCTCCCCCTCAGAGGTGCCCGCTCAATGCCGCAACCATGTCCTTGTTCGTCGCCACGGGGACGATCTCGAACTCCACCAAATCCGCCCATTCGATGACCCAGCGCTGCAGCAGCGTGACGTCATCGGCCTCCACCAGCAGGAAGCAGCGGCTCATATCCGCCGCGATCCAGCTATGGTGCACGAGAAGCTCGTCCGGCTTCAGGCGACCACGGTCGTGGAAGCGGCGGTAGATCTCCTTGCGATCGCAGCCGGTAAAATCCTCGATCACGATGAACAGCATCTTTTCCCCTCGGTGATTACCGGCCTGGCCGGTCCAGCCGCTCCAGGAACCACTGCGTCAGCCGCACCCAGACCTCGTCCTTTTCGCCGGAATCCTCCCAGCCATGGTCGAGGTTCGGATTGTCGTTGACCTCGATGACGAAGACGCCATCCTTTGTTTCCTTGAGGTCGACGCCATAGAGCCCGTCACCGATGCAACGCGCCGCCTTCACCGCCGTCTCGACGACATGCGCCGGGGTTTCCTTCAGCGTGAAGGTCTTGATGCCGCCCTGGTCGGGCTTGCCGTTGGCCTTGTGGTTGACGATCTGCCAGTGCTTCTTGGCCATCAGATAGTGGACGGCAAACAGTGGCTGGCCGCCGAGCACGCCGACACGCCAGTCATATTCGGTCGGAATGAATTTCTGCGCGATCAGAAGGTCGGAATCCTCAAGCCATTCCGTGGCCAGCGTCTTCAACTCCTCGAAGTCAGCGCATTTCTTGACGCCGCGCGAGAACGACGAATCGGGGATCTTCAACACCAGCGGAAAGCCGAGCGTCTGCGCCGCCAGTTCGAGATCCGAGCTGCCGGCGATCATCACGGTCGGCGGCACCGGCACCTTGTTGTAGGCCATCAGCTCGTTGAGATAGACCTTGTTGGTGCAGCGGATCATCGAAAGTGGATCGTCGATCACCGGCATACCTTCCTGCTGGGCACGGCGGGCGAAACGATAGGTGTGATTGGAGATCGAGGTGGTCTCGCGGATGAACAGCGCGTCGTAGTTGGCGAGCTTGGCGAGGTCCCGCTTGGTGATCGGCTCGATTTCGACGCCCATCTTTTCGGCGATCTTGGCCCAGTAGCGCAGCGACGAGATCTCCGACGGCGGCAATTCCTCATGCGGATCGACCAGCGTGGCGAAGGTGTAGCGCGCCGGCGTGCGGCCCTTGGTGTCGCGCCACTCGCGGCTGGTGTAGGTCTCCAGGCACTGGATGAAGGTTGTTTCTTCGTCCTCGGTCATCCGCGCCAGCGGATGGAAGCCGATCTTGCGGATCGAGGCCCACTCGGCGCTGTCCTTGATGTGGACTTCGAGCGCCGGTGCGCGGAACCAGTCGAACAACAGCTTGGCGAAACGGTCCCAGATTTTCGAGGGGCCGATGCCGAAGAAAATGCAGACCTTGGTTGGAAAGGCGCCGCCGAGATCCTTGCGGCACTTGTTGAGTGCCAGTTCCAGTTCCGGCAACGCATGTTCGTAGAGCTTGCGCTCCGACAGGTCGATCATCGTCTCGACGGTCGGAATGACCTTGTGGCCACGTGAGCCCGCCAGCAGCGAGGCGTAATAGCCGCGGCTCTGGTAGCCGTAATTGTTCGACAGGTTGATGACCTTCGGCCGCTGGCCGCGAAACAGCGACGGATGCGCAAGATAGTCACGGTTGGTGATGATCTTGTGCGGTGTCGCCACCTGGTCGAGATCGCTCTGCCGGCCGGTAAGGATGACCCAGGTCATTGTCTGTCGCGCTTTCCCAGAGTGATGGCGGCACGCAGTCCGTCGCGGCCGAACTGCGCCATGTTCATGAAGATGCCGTAGGGCACAGGAATGTTGGCGGCATCAAGTATGGTCTCCTGTCTTTCGTCCTCGACCCAGGGATCGTGGATCAGGATATGGTCGCCGTCATCGCCGATCGCCAGCACCCAGTGCGGCACCTTCTTGCCGAACATAAGGAAACCGCTGATCAGCACCAGCACCAGTTTTCCCTCCGCGATCGCGGCGCGAATGTCGTCGATGGTGAATGGACGGTAATTCACCGGGATGCCGTAGAGTTCCGCGCGGCGGCGAAAGTCGACCTGGGCCAGTTCCATCACCCGGCGCTTGTCCTCGCTGCGCACCGACTGCAGAAACAGCGCGCCGTAGAACGAAACATAGATCTCCGCCGCAAGCCCGCTTTCGTAGCCCGAGACAGCCAGGCCGAACGGTTCGCAGCCACCGGGTCCCGACATCATGAAGACCGTCGTCGCCTCGCGCCACAGTCGGATTTCCATGACCGGATCCGGCACGAAGCCGCGATCGAAATTGGCCATCGCCATCATCAGGCAGCATGGGCCGCAGGTGAATTCACAGGTCTGCTGGTAGAACGGCACCTTGGTGGCGATCGGAATGTCGCCGCGCAAGGTCTTTTCATAGCGAAGCGCTGTCTCGCCGTCCTCGTAGTAGCCGGATTCGCGGCCGATCTTGCGATAGCCGGCGTGCTCATAGATGCGGATGGCCCGGCTGTTGTCTTCGCGCACCTCGAGACGCAGCATCATGCGGCCGTGCTCGAAGGCGGCGTCTTCCGCTGATCCGAGCAGCATGCGGCCAACACCCAGCCCACCGAAGAAGGGACCAGTGGCGATCGAGTAGAGGCGTGCCACGCCGCTACCCTTGCGAAACAGCACGATTGCATAGCCGGCCACGCGGCCATCGACTTCAGCGACCAGCGTCTCGGCGGTTTCGCGCTCGATGAACAGGCGGAAGGAGCGGCGGGAAATGCGGTCGCTTTGGAAAACAGCTTTCTCGATGGCGGCGAGATCATCGACGTCAGACGCGCGGGCCGTGCGGATCTCGGCAGGCATGCGGCTTGAGAAAACCTCGATTGGTGGTGGGAAATGTCCTACTCGAAAACGCTCAAGACATCAGCGGAAATACGGATGGCCATAAAGCGCTATCGCTCCTCGAATAGGGCCGAATTGTGACAGATTCGGCAGCAGCCTGGCGATGCAAAACGCTTTGAACAGGATCACTATTCATGGATTGGCGTCGCCATCAAAGCGGCGCCTTTTCAACTGGCCAAGCCAGCCATAAGCTGGCCATAGGCGCTCTTTGCCACGACGGCCAATTGCTCGCGCGGCAGCGAACCAACGACGGCACAGCCATAGCCCTTGTCCAGCCAGTAGACGGCTTGGGGACCGTCTTGCGCCGATGCATAGGTGCCCTTGGCATTCTGCGACGATTGCGCCGTGACGAACAGAGATATGCGCTCGCCCTTGTCGTCCTCGTAGAGCAGCATCGCGGCCTTGCTTTCTCCGGCCGGCAGCAACCGGCCACCGACCAGTTGGAAGCCGTTGGCGGTCAGGTCCGGCGCCACCAGCTTCAGCCCGACCCGGTTGGACAGCCAGGTCTGCAGATGATCCTTGTCGCTTGCCGGCACCTCGACCGCATGCCGCTTTTCGGCGGCGAAGACGACGTGGGCCGCGATCGCCTGTTCGGCCAGTTGATCCTCGGCCGGATTCTCCTGTCCGACGCGGTCGATGCCGGCAAGGTAGCCGCCAAGCCCGCCGGCGACCACAAGCACGGCCGCCGCGGCGGCAAGCCACCAGCGCGAGCGTGACACCGCAGCCTTGACCGGCGTCTCGCCGAACACGACCTTGCGCAACCGCACGGGGACGGCTTCGTCCAGCACGCCGGCGAAGGCGGCGCGCAATGCCGTCCGATCGGCGGTGAAACGGGCGCTCCTGGCCTTCATCTCGGGATTGGCGTCGAGCCAGGCATCATAGGCGGCGCGCTCGTCAGCTGGCAGCTCGCCATCGATCGCCATGTGGATGTCACGTTCGGAGAAGTCGCGGCGGATCATTTCTCGACGATCCTTATTGCGCGACGGCGCGCCGTGTCGTCCAGCAGCCCGCGCAATTCCTCACGCCCGCGCGCGATGCGCGACATCAGCGTGCCTGCAGGGACGCCCAGAATGTTGGCGGCTTCGGCATAGGAAAACCCTTCGATGGCGACCATGACAAGAGCTGCACGGCGGTCGGGGCTGATCGCCTGCAATGCGTCGATGATCTCGCGCGAAGCGATGCTCTCCATTTGCTCGGCCGGCTGGGCCACCGCCTCGCCGGCTTCCAGCGGAAGCATCGTCGCCTCGCCGCGACGGTTCACCTTGCGCATCTGGTCGATGAACAAATGATGCATGATCGTAAACAGCCACCTCCTGGGGCTTTCTCCCGTCTGCCAGTTGTCGAGCCGGACAAGCGCCCGCTCGAGGCAATCCTGAACGAGATCGTCGGCAGCATCGCGGTCGCGCAAAAGCGAGCGTGCGTAGCGGCGCAGTCGCGGTATTTCGCCAAGGATTGCTGCCTTCTTTTCGTGCATGACCGCTGGTTCTGGGTCGCCCTTGTTGATCCGATATTGAACGCGCCTTCTCGGCGCGGCGCAAGCGGCCAGCGCGAAGCGGTCCGCCGCCCCGGTCACCCAAGCAATGAGATAACGAGATGACCGGCCGTTTTATTCCCACCGATCAGGGGAGAAGCCGAATTATCCTAAATCCGTTAGCAAGAAATCGTTACCCTTGTAGAGCAGCGGAACATTGAGGGTCTTCGCACAAGCATAAGCGAAACAGTCACCGAAATTCAGATCGGCTTGATGCCCAATGGCCTTGCCATAGCTAGCGCTGGCATTGATGGCGTGGAAACCGATCTCTTCACCGATCACCACATTTTCTCCGCCAATTTCCAAAGTGAATTGATCGACCAGATCACGAGCCTTGAGGAGGGCCTCAGCCGTCGGTTTGCGGGAGCCGGAGGCTGCGCGCGCCAGCGCCTGTGTCGCTTCAAAACGCACCAATGGAGAAACGTAGAACGGGCCGGAAAAACCGGAAAGCCGCTTGATCAATTCCTCCCAACCCGGTTCCCGGTTGAGAATGGCGACGATCACCGACGCATCGACAAACATCAGTCTTCCCACATCTCGTCGGTGAACTTCTTCATGTCGAAGTCGGGATTTGGCAGCCCTATCTTGGTCGCCTCCGCCTGCAGCCTCGCGAGCCGGTCGAGCAGCGGCACCTTGGCGCGATTGCGCTCGAGTTCGTGCACAAGTGCGGTCCTAACCGCCTCCGTCTTGCTCGGAGCGTTCGTCTCGCGCTGCAATTTGGCGGCCAGCGCATCCACTTCGTCGTCACGGATATAGAGCGGCATCTGAATATCTCCTAATCGATATGCAGATATTCCATCTTGCATATTCTATCAAGGATGCATCTTCATGTTCCTTTTGCCGCCCGCGTCAAGAGCCGCTGGTAGAACAGGCCGATGCCGATGAGCACGGCGCCAAGGCCGATGAAGGACAACGCCCGCAACACGCCTTCCAGCTCCGACATGTCAAAGACAAAGACCTTTAGCACGGCTACCGAGATCAGGACGGCCGAGGCAATGCGCAGCACCTGCGATTTCAGCCAGACGCCGGCGGTGAGCAGGACCACACCGATGACCAGCCAGAGTGCCGAGTAGGTGTAGGTTTCCAGCTGGCCGAGACCGCTCCACAGGCCAATGAACTCGCCCTTGAACAGACGCCTCACCGACAGGGTGGCATAGGCGAAGGCAAGCACGGCCGCCACCAGCGCCAGCATCTGCGCATACCATTTCGGTCGCTTGTCCCTGGCATAGAGCGCCAGTCCGCCGGCAGCGATTGCCGGCAGGAGATAGGCGAGGAACAACAGGTTGAAGACCGGGATCTGGCCTGTCGATTCGTCGGTGAACAGCGGATTCAGCACCACGAAATGCCGGACAACGATGAAAGCCACCGAAACCACGCCCGCCGCCATCGAGCCATAGCGCAGCACCGAGCTTGGCGAGCGCATGTCGATGGCGACCAGGATGGCGCCGGCGCCGATGGCGATCAGCGTGTAGATCGCCTGCTCGGCGAGCGTCATCGCACCCGTGTCGATGACACCGCCATGCATGGCATGGCGGACCAGCATGGCGAGCGCGAGCAGCGCAAACAGTGCCGCCGCCGCTTCCATGGCGAGGCGTGGACGGCCGCTGGTGGTGCGGGCAAGCTGCCAGGCGGCGAAACCGAAGGCGAGCGCCGGCACGCCGTAGCCCGGCAGCAGCCAGTTGAACACAGGTGTCGTCGACAGGAACTCCGCGCCGACAATGGTCGGATCGAAGGCGACGCGGCCGAGCACGGCAATCACCGCGCCAACCGAAATCCAGCCGAGCACCGGATAGGAGCGCCAGCGCGTCGCCAGCGCCGGCACGATCGCCGCCGCGCCGAGCAGGATGGTGGTCCAGCCGGAATTGAACGCCATATGCAGCATCAGGAGGCCGGCGACGGCCGCACCACCCAGGGCAAACGACACCGCCACGCCGCCCTTGAGAGGCGGCTCTTCGCTGCGTGCGATCCACTCGCTGCCGGCCGCGAAAGCCGTGACCAGCAGTGCCGCGACGGCGGCGTAGACAAGGTCGCGGTCGAGATTGCCGAAGGTGGACCAGAGCGCCAGCAGGATGATCAGCGGGACGATGACGCCCCACGCCGCCCATGAGGCCGCGCGGATCTGTGTCGCGGCGGCAAACCTGCGGGCGGCCCAGAAGCCGGCGCCGATGAAGACCAGGCCAAGCGCGATGCCGATGCGCAATGTCAGCGCGTTTGACGTGGCCACGGGCAGGCCATCGACGCCCAGAGCACCGGCCGAAAAGTCGGAGGCGATCGAGGTCGGCGGGATGATGCCGAGATAGATCATCACCGTCACTAGTCCTGCGGCATAGAGGAGCGGCAGCGCCAGTGGGCGATAAAGCGCGACGGCCACCATGGCGGCGATCAGCACGGCGCCCGGCAAGGCATCGCCGGCGGCGGCGAAGACCGGGTCGACTGACAGGCCGAGCGCCGAGAATGCGACGAACAGGCCAGGTACGATGGACGGCCAGTCGAAAGGCTTGGCTGGTCCGGCCTCGTCAGCACGGCGGCCGAGCCAGACAAACGCAAGTACGGCCAGCGTGACGGCGTCGATGAACAGGATGGTGGAGAGGTTCGCGCCCGGTGCATCGGTCATGTAGAGGATGGTCCAGGCACCGGTGCCGAAAAAGGCCGCCGCCATCAGCAACGTCCAGTCGCGCATGCGGGCGATGACGCCGGTGGCGGCAAGCACGATTGCGAGATAGCCGAACAGGGCCCACGGATTGGGTGCCTGCGAGGCGACCAGCATGGGCGTCACCATGGCGCCGACGAGGCCAATGCCGGCCAGCGCCTGGCCATGGACCAGGGCTGCGGCGATGGTCGCCACGCCGATGGCGCCGAGCAGCGTGAAGGCGAGCGCCGGGCCGATGAAGCCGTAAATGCCATGTGCGGCATAGACGGTGCCGAACAGGATGAAGGCACCGGCCGCCGTCAGGATCGCTGGAATATAGGCGCCGGCAGCGCCTTGCACCGGCACCTTGAAGCCGGTGCGGCGGATGAATTCGCCGCCGGCGACCAGCGCCAGGCCGAGAACCGCGGCCATGGTCAGCCGCACGCCGGGACCGAAAATGCCAGCCTCGATGGTGTAGCGGATCAGGAACAGGCCACCCAGCGCCAGGGCGATGCCGCCAACCCAGACCGCCCAGCGGGTGCCGAGTGCCGTTTCGACATCTGACTGGCGGGCGGCTTTCGCTGCCACGGCCGGCGCCGCAGGTTCCGCTGCCGTCGGCGCCGCGTCACTTGGAGCCCATGGCCCGGGAACGGCCTCGCCGGTCGGGATTTCTGCCTCCGTCACCGGAGCCTGCACGGCGACCGCTTCGCTCACCGCCGGTAAGACGATATCGGCCGCTGCCGCAACGGCCGGAGCCACATCGGCGGGCGGCGCGCTGTCGGCCGCTGCCTGCTCGGACGGCTTGGCCGCATGCGGCACGGCGCCCGAAAGGACAAAGCTGCGCAGCGCGCCAAGCTCGCGCTCGATCAGGCCGATGCGGCTCTGCTGGCGCGAAATGATCACGAACAAGGCAATGATGGCGACAAGGCCGATCAGGCTTTCAAACATGGCGGTTCCCCCAAACCAGGCCAGTTTTCACTGACGTTCAGTCTCACTGACATTCAAATGCGGCGGCCAAACGGCCTGAAAGTCAACGCGCCGCCAGATTGGCCGCAGGAAAGATCGAGCATGTTTCGGTGCCAAAAGCCAGCAGCTTGCCGCTGGCGTCCTTCAGCGTCGCTTCCGACACCGCGAGCGTACGACCCTTGTGGATAACCTTGCCCTCGCAGACCACCTCGCCGGTCTTCGGTGTGATGGGTCGCGTCAAATTCACCTTGAACTCCGCGGTCGTGGAGGCCTCACCCTTTTCGAGCAGCGTCTGCACGGCACAACCCAATGCCGAATCGAGCAGCGTCGCGGCCCAGCCGCCATGCACGCTGCCGAGCGGGTTGAGGTGGCGCTCGTTGGGCACGCCACGGAACACCGCACGGCCTTCCGACACTTCGGTCAGCGCGAAGTTGAGCTGGAAGGAGATCGGCGGCGCCGGATACTTGCCGTCGATGATACGCTGCAGCAGGTCCAGGCCGGTGTATTCCAGGATGTCGGCATGCGGAATCGTGCCGAGGCCGAGCAGTGAGACCCAGCCCGGATACAATTCGACCTCGCTCATGCTGCGTTCTCTCCGGCAATGGTCTTGCTGCGCGCGTGGTGTTTGCGCAGTGCGGCAAGGAAGCCGGCGCGGGCGTCGGGCGGCTCGATGCCGCGGGGCTCATAGACGTGGCGGGTGAAGAAGAAGCCGGTCAGCCGGAAAGCGTCGTCGACCGCTGCCGGATCGCCGCGCTGGCCTGAGCCGCGCTGCAGGAAGGCCGGCAACGCCAGCATCTTGTCGCGCCAGGGCAAGCCTGCTTCACGAGACACGGCGCGTCCGGATTTCGGCGAAACATAGGCCAGGTCCTGCCGCGTGCCGGTGGCGGCGCATTGGCTGAGGTCGAGGCCAAAGCCGAGTTCGTCCAGCACCAGAAGCTCGAAGCGCGCCACCAGTTCGCCGGCAGCGTCGGCATCGTCGAGATGGACGATCATCACGGCAAGCGTTTCGTAGAGACCTTCATGAGCGTCGCGCTCGGGCAACAGGCGCAGATGCGCGGCCATGGTCTGCAACCCGTAGACGGCCACGGCGCTGTCCATCAGCCGGGCGGCGTTCATCTCGATCGCCTCGGCCTGGAACGTGCCGAGATGCTCGTCAAGCCGCGCCCGCCACAACAGGTCGACGCGATTGCCGGGCTGGAGGACGGGCTGCTGCTTGCGCGAACGGCCGCCACGCACGAGACCGAGATGACGACCATGCGCACGTGTCATCACCTCGAGAATGGCGCTGGTTTCGCCATGCTTGCGGGTGCCGAGAATGATTCCCTCGTCGCGCCATTCCATTTCCAGAGCTTTTCACCGGTTGGATGGCGAAATCAAGGTATGGCGTTTGGCTCAACCGACAGATCGTTACAGCACAGTGCACAAAAAAACGCCCGCAGCGATAACGCTGCGGGCGGCTGGTGAGATCAATCGATCCGCTAGAACGAGCGCTGGAAGCGGAGAATGCCGCCGACGCTGCTCTTCTTGTTCGCTTTGGTCCAGTTGCTGAAGTCGGCGTCGTCGAACTTTCCAGCATTGAGGTAATCAACTTCGGCCGTGACCGTAAAGCCGGGCACAACGGTGTAAGCAACGTTGGCGGCGACGCCGAGGTTCTTCCAGTCGTCATAGGAGATCTGGGCGTTGAACGCGGTCTTGTCGTTGAACTTGTAGGTGCCGCCGCCCCAGACTGCCCAATTGCCGCCCCACTGCTTGTAGAAGCCGCGACCTTTGGCATCGATGGCGTTGGTCGGATCGTTGAGGTTGTCGTCGGTGCCATAACCGCCGATGATGAACAGCGACAGTTCCTTGGTGACATTCACGTCCAAACGAACCTTGCCGGCCACTTCCTCGTAATTGCTGTCATAGGCAACGACGCCTGTGATCGCACCCCAGTCGCCCTTGTACTTCAAGCCGCCGACGACGTGCGGGACATAGCTGTCGATGGTGCCTTTGCCGGCGCCTTCTTCGAGAGAGACCAATCCCGTGAAGCCGTTGCCTGCGTCGAAGTAGTACTGAACGACGTTGCTCTCCTGCCCGCCATACGGAACCAGCGTGTCCTGGATGACGCTGCCGGCATAGCCGATGAACGTATCGAAGGCGGTATCGTCCTTGCCGACGCGCAGGCCGCCGAGCTGAATCCAGGCGAAACGCAGCGAGAGAGACTTGTTACGGCCTTGCCAGTCGTCCGCATTGGAGGCGGCCTGGTTAAGATAGTCGCCGCTGCTGTTGCCGTAGTTGAAGCGGGTCTCGGTGTAGGTCTTGAGGGTACCGAGCTCGGTCTCCTGACCGGTCCAGGTCTTCAGCGTGAAGCGGGTGTTCTTATAGTAGGTCGAGTGCGTGTCACCGGCGCTCTGGTGGTCCGGAACGTGGTTGACGCCATCGAACGAGCCGGCATCGCCGACGCCGATGTCATAACGGACATAGCCGCCGATGCGCAGGCAGGTTTCGGTGCCCGGGATGTAGAAATAGCCGGCGCCGTAGACGTCGCAGATCTTGACGTATTCGGCCGGTTCCGGTTCGGCGACGACGACAGCGTCAGCCGCGCGCGCGCCGCTGACCGCGATCATTGCCGCGGCTGAGCCGAGAAGGAGGCTCTTGATGTTCATTTTCTGACTCTCCAGTCATAGTTTTAAATGGCTTCGGATTTGTGGCTGGCGGCAATGTTTTCCCGCCTCACCCCCACAATGAAAAATGCGCGCACCGCTCGCCTTTTTCCGCGGCGAACATACCCATCGACCTTCTGCCTTCAATGACGATTCCGGAAATAATCCCGATTCCACCAACAGATTAATTCCGTGTTGCACAAATAACACTTACCGTATTTGGAGTTGGCACAATTGGAACAACGTCATATATTCAATATACATTCACATAATTTCGCGGCTAACTATTTTTTTGAGACATCAAATTTCTACAATTGCGCCCTGAACGCGAAATATGCGCCTGTTTTCGGCGAAAAACTGACTGGATATTTCTTTAACCTCCGACCATCCGATGACATCCGTCCGCCGATCGCGCTCTGGCGCTGCGCCGAAATGCAGGGCGACGCCTGCCCGGCCAGTTTTGCTTTTGCCGAGGCGATCGAACTCGCCGGAGCGCTGTTGTGTCGCTGATTGTGACGGCAGCCAACCGTTGAAGACGATTCCATGTGGTTGGTCACGCGCCATTCGAGGCGACTCGTCCTGTAGCGACAAGACAGCCGAGCGATGTCTGTCCGGCGGAAATATCGGAAATCTTTCAGAAAGCGCTCGGGATTTTTGGCCGCGCCGGCGTCAATAAGAACGGGTCGGCCAGCGCGGTCGGTACGGACCTGTCGAACAATTCGGCTGGTCCGTTTCCAGATGCACGTCGACCGATCGGGCAGCCCGGCGACCTCTCATGACCAACCTGCCCGCCGAGAGGATCCGACATGAATTCCGTCCCGAGCCTGGTGCGAAGGCACCAGCTGACCACCTTCTTTTCGCTTGCGCTTGGCCTGACCTGGCTGGCGTTCATCCCCTTCTGGCTGTCGAATGGCGACAGCATTCCCTGGTTCACCTTCGGTCCTATGGCCGCCGGCTTCATCGTCGCGGCCCTGTCCGGCGGCTGGGGTTCGGTCAAGGCCATCCTCGCCTCGATGGTGAAATGGCGGGTTCACCCGTTCTGGTACCTGGTGGCATTCGGCCTGCCCTTCGGAACACAGTTGATCTCGATCCTGATCAATCCGCTGTTTGGCGAGACGGCACCGGCCTGGAGCAATATTCCGGCCCTCTCCGAGATGCTGCCGATCATAGCGCTATACGCAGTCTTCAGCGGCCCGCTCGGGGAAGAGCCTGGCTGGCGCGGCTTTGCGACGCCACGCCTGCTCGCCAGCCATTCAGCACTGAGAGGCAGCCTGATCCTCGGCGTGATCTGGGCCATCTGGCACTTCCCGCTCGGCCTGGTCGGTGACCTCAGCCTCTACAGCACGATCAATGTCGTGCTGGCCGGAATTGTGTTCACCTGGCTCTATCAGAACACCGGGAGCGTGCTGCTTGCCTTCATTATGCACGTGACGCACCAGAACAGCGTGCGCTTCCTCGGCAAGGTCTTCACCGGCGGCGACTATGTGCAGCAGCAGTGGATCGGCGTGGCCATCTGGGCGATCATCGCCGTCGCCATCGTCGGCTATTACGGCACCGAGAGCTTCGTTCGCCGACCAAGGACGCAGCTTGCCGTGGCTGGCGCTGTCTAGGCGCGCAATGAGCGCGGTGTCCGAAGCCGGGCACCGCGCCTTTTTCGACGGCGCGGATGGGTATTGCTGGCGCTCGGGGAGCAGCGAAAGCCCCGCCAACAGGGCGACATCACGTCATCCGTGCATGGTCGACAAGCACTTCATCGATCCCCGGGATTAGCGCGGGAATTCGAGCCCCATCTCGCGATAGCGCTCGGGGTCGTCGCCCCAGTTCTCGCGCACCTTCACGAACAGGAACAGGTGCACCTTCTGTTCGAGGATGCCAGCGATCTCCATGCGCGCTGCCTGCCCAATGGCGCGGATGGTTTCGCCCTTGTGGCCGAGCACGATCTTCTTCTGGCTGTCGCGCTCGACATAGATTGTCTGGTCGATGCGCACCGAGCCGTCCGGCTTCTCTTCCCATTTCTCGGTTTCGATATGGGAGGAATAGGGCAGTTCCTGATGCAGCCTCAGATAAAGCTTTTCGCGGGTGATCTCGGCCGCCAGCTGGCGCATCGGCAAGTCCGAAATCTGATCTTCCGGATAATACCAGGGGCCGGCCGGCAGGGCTTCGGCCAGATAATCGAGCACGTCCTTGCAGCCGGAACCGGTCAGCGCCGAGACCATGAAGGTGCGCTTGAACGGCACTCTCTCATTCGCTGCCGCGGACAAAGCCAGCAGCGCCTCGTGCTTGACCCGATCGACCTTGTTGAGGATCAGCACCATCGGCTGGCGGACATCCTTCAGCCGCTCGAGGATGGCATCGGCATCACCCCTGATGCCGCGCTCGGCGTCAATCAAAAGCAGCACGATATCGGCATCCTTGGCGCCGCCCCAGGCGGTGGTCACCATTGCCGTGTCGAGCCGCCGCTTGGGTTTGAAGATGCCAGGCGTGTCGACGAAGACGATCTGCGCATTTTCGTGCGTGGCGATGCCGCGCACGATGGCCCGGGTCGTCTGCACCTTGTGGGTGACGATCGACACCTTGGCGCCGACCAGCTGGTTAACCAGTGTCGACTTGCCCGCATTGGGCGCGCCGATCAGTGCCACGAAGCCGGAGTGCGTGGCCGCGACCTCCGTTGCCGGAGAGGTGTCTTCGGTGGCGGTCATGCCGCGCTCCCTTCCTTAGAGGGCCGCGCGTCGATCTGGACGCGCAAAGGACGCTCTAAAACTTTGACTCTACGCATCGTGCTTTCCAAAAAACGGCTCCGATTTTTGGGCCGATGCGTTGGCCCAGACGCCTTCACGCAACAGAAATGCCGAAGCCGCCGCTTCTTCGGCAGCCCTGCGGGAGCCGCCGGTGCCGGTGGAAGGCGCAAAGCCGCTGACCTGCAAGGACACGGTGAAGACCGGCTGGTGGTCGGGCCCTTCGCGCTTTTCGATCACATATTCGGGGCGCGCATCGCTGGTCTTGGCGATCCATTCCTGCAGATCGGATTTCGGATTGAGTGGCTTTGCCACAACCGTGCGCGAGCGCGGCTCCCAGTAGCGCAGGACGAAGCGCCGCGCGGCGTCGATGCCACCGTCAACATAAACCGCCGCGATCAGGGCTTCGACCGCATCCGCCAGATAGTTTCCGCCCGAGCCACGCGACCGCGTCTTCAACGCAGCGTCGGCCCGAACCAGGTCCTCCAGTTGCATTTCGATGCCGATCTCGGAGCATGTTTTCGCATCCACCAGCGCATTGAAGCGTGGTGCGATTTCACCTTCAGGCGCGTCGGGAAATTTTTCGAAAAGCATATCGGCGACGATAAGCCCAAGCACGCGGTCGCCAAGGAATTCAAGACGCTGATTGTTGCTGGCCGCCTTGATCGCACTGGAGTGCGTCAAGGCGGTCTCGAGCAAGCGGAGATCCTTGAAGACATGGCCGGTCTTGGCCTTCACCAAACCGGCCAGTGTTTCCCCTGTCGGGCGCTTCAAAGCCATCAATTGACGAAGTGGAACAGGCGCGAAGCGCGCATCAGCGTCGGCCATTTCCAGATTTCGAGCGGGCTCGCCTTGCCGGCGATCGAGAAGAAAACAAGATTGGCGCGGCCAACCAGATTTTCAGCCGGGACGAAGCCGACGGTGAAGCGGCTGTCCGAGGAATTGTCACGGTTGTCGCCCATCATGAAATAGTGGCCAGGCGGCACGTTCCATTCGCGGGTGTTGTCACCGATCGAATTGGGCGAGATGTCCAGCGTGTCATAGCTGACGCCGTTGGGCAGCGTTTCCCGGTAGACGTCGATCGGCCGAGGCTCTTCGGTGATGTCGGGATTGTCGATCTGGCCGGTTTTCACACGCGGCACGCCGACGTCGTTGATGAACAGCTGACCGTCCTTGACCTGGATCTTGTCGCCCGGCAGGCCGACCACGCGCTTGATGTAGTCGACGGACGGATCAGGCGGGAACTTGAACACCACCACGTCGCCGCGCTTCGGCTCGGAGCCCCAGATGCGGCCCGAAAAGATATCGGGGCCGAAAGGCAGCGAGTAACGGGAATAGCCGTAGGACCATTTGGTGACGAACAGATAGTCGCCTTCCAGAAGCGTCGGGCGCATCGATCCCGATGGGATCGAAAAAGGCTGGAACAACAGCGTGCGGATGACCAGGGCGAGCAAAAGCGCCTGCACGATGACGCTGACGGTCTCGCCAAGGCCGCCGGATTTCTTCTCAGATTTATCAACCACGCTCATGTCGTCCTCGATTGTGCGTTGGATGGTATAGAGTCTCGGCGCGCGCTGGGCAACGTCGTGCCGGTCGTCAGATGCAATCAATGTGGCGCTTCTTCGACGGGCAACGCCTCGATGATCACAAAGGCTTGAGCGAGCGGGAAATCATCGGTGATGGTGAGGTGGATTGCCGCCCGATGGCCCTTGGGCAGGATTTTGTCCAGCCGCGCCCGTGCCCCTCCCGTCAGCGCCATGGTCGGCGCGCCGCTGGGCAGGTTGACGACACCCATGTCGCGCCAGAACACGCCCTGTGCCAGGCCGGTGCCCAACGCCTTGGCGCAGGCCTCCTTGGCCGCGAAGCGCTTGGCGTAGGATGCCGCACGCGCACGGCGGTTCTCGGAGCGGGCCTGCTCGAGATCGGTGTAGATTCTCTGGATGAAGCGCTGGCCGTGACGCTCCAGCGACTTTTCAATGCGTCTGATATCGATCAGGTCACTGCCGATGCCGATGATCATCGTGCGGCGGAACCGATGCTTCCGCCGGGATGAGTCGATTGCCCATGCCGCCTTGCGCGCTCGGCAAGGCGCTTGCGCCGTTGCTCACGGAAAGCGTTCATGCCCCAGCGTGTGATGCCATAGAACAAGAGACCGAACACCAGCCCGAGCGGGATCGCGCCGATCAGCATCGGCTCAAGCACGGGCTTCCACAATTGCGCGAAGGAAAGCTTGTGCAGCATCTCGCCCAGATGCGCCGGCGGACCATGAGCAGGCAGGCGGTCATGCAGGATCAACTTACCGGTTTCCCAGGAGGCGCCCCACAGCAGCGGAAAGGTCAGCGGGTTGCCGAAAAAAACCGCTGCAAGGGCCGCCGCCACCAGATTGCCGGCAATCACCCAGCACAGGATGGCGGCAATGGCGAAATGAAAACCCACGGGAAAGAACGAAGCGAAGACGCCGGCGGCGACACCGGCCGCCACGGCGTGCGGTGTGGCCTTCAGCCGCAGGATGCGCTTGGAGAAATACTGAAGCGAGCGCGAAAATGATCGGCGCGGCCACAAATAGGTACGCACCCGCTCGAGAAGGCCATCAGGCTTGCGGCGTCGAAAAAGCACTCTATACCCGTTTCACAGCTCCCGCGCCGGCACTTTCGGCCGGGCGTAACAGCACCATCTTGCGCTTGACGATCGCCCAATGGCAATCTCAACCTTGATGTAGCGACGCGCGGGCAGAAAAACAACCAAACCGCCTGTGCGGCGCGCGTTTGTTGCCGCCCTTTCGGGGCGGGCACTCCTCGCTTCGAACATTGGACAATCGCGCGAATTTAAGGAGCCGGCATTGCCGCATGGCCGAAAGGCGCGGCGGCGTCGGCGGCTACGGCAAATATTCGCTGACCTCGACCAGATTGCCGTCCGGGTCGCGGAAATAGACCGACATCATCGGACCACGAGCCCCGACGCGTTCGACCGGTCCAAGTTCCACCACCACGCCATTGGCGGCAAGCCGGGTGCTGACTTCGCCCAGCGGCCGGTCGGTGATCAGGCAGAAGTCGCCCGAGCCGGGCGTCGGCGCCTTCGCCTTCGGCTCGAAGGTGCGGCGGACCTCGTGCACATTGATCTTCTGGGTGCCGAAAGCCAGCGCTGTCGGCCGGCCTGGCGCATCTATGCGTTCAAAGCCCAGCACGCGCTGGTAAAAGGCACAGGTCACTTCCAGTGACGCCACCGTCAGTACGAAATGATCGATGCCTGCGATCATCTCCAATTTGTTTTCATGCATGTCGTTAACCCAAAACCGCTGCACACTTTTGGGCGACACGCATGGGTCAGATATTGCGGCTGCCCGGCTTGACCGCCGGTATGGCGGCCAGCTCCGGCGGCAGCCGGTCGGCCGGATAGGCCGGAACCTCATATTCGGCGAGCGCTATAAGCGGCACGCCGACATGGGTCTTGCCGGCCGAACGGTCAATGATGCAGGCGGCGGCAACCACTTCGGCGCCGAGCTCGCGCAGGCACTCGATGGTCTCGCGGATCGACAGGCCGGTGGTGACGATATCCTCAACGATGACGACGCGCGCGCCGCTGGCGATCTCGAAGCGGCGCAGGCGGAATTCGCCCCCTTCCCGCTCGACCCAGATCGCCGGCACGCCGAGATGGCGCGAGGTTTCGTAGGCCGGGATCAGCCCGCCGATCGCCGGACCGACGACGTAGTCGATCTTGCCCGGCACGCCAGCGCGGATCTTTTCGGCCAGCGCCTTGCACAGCCGCTCGGTCTTGTCGGCATGCATGAACACGCGTGCCTTCTGCAGGAAGACCGGGCTTCTCAAGCCCGATGTCAAAATGAAATGCCCTTCGAGAACAGCACCCGCCTCGCGGAAAATCCCCAGCACTTCATCGGTGTTCATTTCTGCCTGTCCCCACACAGTCGTGTCAGCCGTTGACGCGCCTTGCATCGCTGACGCTCGAATTGTCCTTGAGCTGCGACAGCAGCCGGTTGAGGTGCTTCAGATCCCAGACTTCGAGATCGATCAGCATTTCGGTGAAGTCGGGCGCGGTGCGCACCATCGACAGCGTATGGATGTTGGCGTCGTTGGACGCAACGACCTGGGCGATATCGGCGAGCGAACCGGGCGCGTTGATGGCGGTGACCGAGACGCGCGCCGGAAACCGTTCCTTGGTGCGCTCGTCAATGTCCCAGCGCACGTCGATCCAGCGTTCGGGCTGGTCGTCGAAGGCCTGCAGCGCCGGCGACTGGATCGGATAGATGGTGATGCCGGTGCCCGGCTGGACGATGCCGACAATGCGGTCGCCAGGCACCGCCCCTTCTGGCGCAAAACGCACCGGCAGATCGCCACGCACGCCGCGGATCGGCACGGCGCCATCGCGCGGCTGGTCCTTGTCCTTGCGCGCCGCGCGGCCCGGAATCTGGAACAGCATGCCGGCGGCGTTGCGGATTTTCGACCAGCCCTCCTCGCGCTGCTTGGGCGCGGCGGTGGTGACACGCTCGTCCTTGTAGTCGGGGAATACCGCCTTCATGACATCGGTGGAGGCGAGCTCGCCACGGCCGACCGAGGCCAGCACGTCCTCGATATCCTTGCGCGCCAGCCGGTGCAGCACCTGCTTCAGGCTCTCCTTGGTGAAGGTCTTGCCGGCGCGCTCGAAGGCGCGTTCCAGGATGCGAATGCCGAGACCCGAATACTGCTTGCGGATGGCATTCTTGGTGGCGCGGCGGATGGCCGAGCGCGCCTTGCCGGTGACGACGACCGATTCCCAGGCCGCCGGCGGCACCTGCGCCTTGGAGCGGATGATCTCGACCTCGTCGCCGTTCTTCAGTTCCGTCATCAGCGGCATGATGCGGCCGTTGACCTTCGCGCCGACGCAGGTGTCGCCGACATCGGTGTGCACCGCATAAGCGAAATCGATGGGCGTAGCACCTCGCGGCAAGGCTATCAGCATGCCTTTCGGCGTGAAGCAGAACACCTGGTCCTGGAACAGTTCCAGCTTGGTGTTTTCGAGGAAGTCTTCCGGATTGTCACCCTCGGCAAGCTGCTCGATGGTGCGCCGCAGCCAGGCATAGGCGTTGGTTTCCTTCGAGATCGCATGGGCGGCGCCATTGGTCTTGCCGCCGGTGTCCTTGTAGATCGAATGCGCGGCGACGCCGTATTCGGCGATCTTGTTCATCTCGCGGGTCCGGATCTGCAGCTCGACGCGCTGACGCGAAGGCCCGACGATCGTCGTGTGGATCGACCGGTAGTCGTTCTGCTTCGGCGTCGAGATGTAATCCTTGAAGCGGCCGGGCACCATCGACCAGGCGGTGTGGATGGCTCCAAGCGCACGATAACAATCCTCGACCGTATCGACCACGACACGGAAGCCGAAGATGTCGGACAACTGCTCGAAGGACAGGGCCTTGGCCTCCATCTTGCGGAACACCGACCACGGCTTCTTCTGACGGCTTTTCACGCTGGCCTTGATCGCATGCTTTTCGAACAGCGCGGACAACGCCTTCTCGATTTCGGATAGCACATCCTTGTTGCGCTCGAATATCTCGGCGAGCCGGGCCGTGACGGCGCGATAGGCTTCCGGATTGATATAGCGGAAGGCGATCTCCTCCAGCTCCTCGCGCATGCCTTGCATGCCCATGCGCCCGGCCAGCGGCGCATAGATGTCCATCGTCTCCTCGGCGATGCGCAGGCGCTTGGCCTCCGGCATATGGTCGAGGGTGCGCATGTTGTGCAGGCGGTCGGCAAGCTTGACCAGAAGGACGCGGACATCTTCCGAAATCGCCAGCAGAAGCTTGCGCAGGTTTTCCGCCTGCTCGGCCTTCTTCGACACGAGGTCGAGCTTCTTGAGCTTGGTCAGCCCCTCGACCAGCTTGCCCATTTCGGGCCCGAACAGCTCATCGATCTCGGCCCGCGTCGCCGTGGTGTCCTCGATGGTGTCGTGCAGCAGGGCGACCGCGATCGTCGCCTCGTCCATGTGCATTTCGGTGAGGATGGCGGCGACTTCGAGCGGATGCGAGAAATAAGGATCGCCGGAAGCGCGCTTCTGGTGGCCATGCTTCTGCATGGCATAGACATAGGCCTTGTTGAGCAACGCCTCGTTGACGTCAGGCTTGTAGCGCTGGACGCGCTCGACAAGCTCATACTGACGCATCATGGGCGGGATCTCGCAGCGGTGAAATGAATCATGCGCCGCACTGCTGTACGGCGCATGCCATAGATAGCCACGAAACTGCCGATACGGAAGTGCCGGACGATTATTCCAGCGACCTCCAGAACGGAGGCTCGCTTAGTAGTCGTCGCTCTTTTCCGGGGGCACCAGGCCCTCGATGCCGGCCAGGAGATCTTCCTCGGTCATCCGATCGAAGGTGATGTTCTCCTCGGCGTCGTCGGCATCGGTGGCCGCGACGGCGGCGCCGGTCTGGTCGGCAATCGCCTCGCCATCGGCCTCGGGCTCGTCGACCTCGACATGCTTCTGCAGCGAGTGGATCAGGTCTTCCTTGAGGTCGTCGGGCGACAGTGTCTCGTCGGCGATCTCGCGCAGCGCCACGACCGGGTTCTTGTCGTTGTCACGCGGCACGGTGATCGGCGCGCCCTGGCTGATCTGGCGGGCACGGTGGCCGGCAAGGAGCACCAGCTCGAAGCGGTTGTCGACCTTGTCGATGCAATCTTCAACGGTTACGCGGGCCATGGATTGCCCCTTTCATGCGATGGATTTGATGGAAATCAGGCGCGGTCCTTAACCCGAACGCCGCTAAAATACAAGCATCATGGCAATGGCCGGGTTGCAGGCCCCCCAATCGCTTCATTTAAACACCGATCGGCAAAATCAGGCTGCATCCATGGGTTCGGCGCGCGATCACAATTGCTTGCAGTGCGGCAACCGCCCTTGGATTGCCGTGAAACTGGCGTTATCTCGGATAGCGCGAAGGTCAGCCGGTTTATTATGAGCCTGACCGATAGTCGCTATCGCATTTCGTTAGACGGCCGATTATTTCGAAAAGGACTATTTTCCATGTTCGACCCTCGTGAAAAAATCGCCCTATTCATCGACGGCGCCAATCTCTACGCGACGTCGCGCGCGCTCGGCTTCGACATCGACTATCGCAAGCTCCTGTCGAGCTTCCAGAAGCGCGGCTATCTGCTGCGCGCTTACTACTACACCGCGCTGGTCGAGGATCAGGAATACTCCTCGATCCGTCCGCTGATCGACTGGCTCGATTACAACGGCTTCAAGGTGGTCACCAAGCCGGCCAAGGAATTCACCGACTCGACCGGCCGCCGCAAGATCAAAGGCAATATGGACATCGAACTCACGGTCGATGCGCTGGAACTCGCCGATGTCGTCGACCATTACGTCATCTTTTCCGGCGACGGCGATTTCCGTACGCTGGTCGAGGCGCTGCAGCGGCGCGGCCGCAAGGTGTCGATCGTCTCGACCATGGCCTCTCAGCCGCCGATGATCAGCGACGATCTGCGCCGCCAGGCCGACCATTTCATCGACCTGACAACGTTGAAGAACGAGGTCGGTCGCGATCCGTCCGAGCGGCCGATGCGCCGGCCCGAGCCCGCCGAAGTCGACGAGGACGACTACTGAGGCCGGTCGCGTTGACCGCCCTTTCCATCTCCGAACCAGGCCGCGACTGCCCGCTCTGCCCGCGCCTGCATGAGTTCATCGCCGAATGGCGGCAACGCGAGCCATCCTGGTTCAACGCGCCGGTGCCGACTTTTTTGCCACCCGACGGTGATGATGCCGTCCGACTTCTGATCGTCGGTCTGGCGCCCGGCCTGCGCGGCGCCAACCGCACCGGACGCCCCTTCACCGGCGACTATGCCGGCGACCTGCTGTACTCGACCTTGATTTCGCACGGTTTTGCGCGCGGTGAGTTCAAGGCGCGGCCGGATGACGGGCTGGAGCTGGTCGGCACGGCGATCACCAATGCGGTGCGCTGCGTGCCGCCGGAGAACAAGCCTGTGGGCGCCGAGATTGCCACGTGCCGGACGTTCCTGGTGCCGACGATCGCCCGCTTTCCCAACCTGCGCGCCGTGCTGGCGCTGGGATCGATCGCGCACCAGTCGACGGTGCGTGCGCTGGGTGGACGCGTCGCCGCCTATCCGTTCAAGCATGGCGGGCAGCTGCCGGCCGGGGGCATCACGCTGTTTTCGAGCTATCATTGCTCGCGCTACAACACCAACACAGGTGTGCTGACCGAGGCGATGTTTGTCAGCGTGTTCAGCCAGATCGCTGCGTTCCTGCAGGAATAGCGCCGCGCTTCAGAACCCCTCCAGCACGATCTTGCCCTTGGCCTTGCCCGTCTCGATCAGCGCGTGGGCGCGCTTCAGATTGGCGGCATTGATAGGACCGAAGGTCTCGCCCAGTGTCGTGCGGATAGTCCCGGCGTCGACAAGCCGGGCCAGTTCGTTGAGGTGCTCGCCCTGCGTGGCCATGTCCTGCGTCTCGAACATCGAGCGGGTGAACATGAACTCCCAATGCACAGAGACGCTCTTGCGCTTGAACGAATTGATGTCCAGCGATTTGGGATCATCGATCAAGCCGAAACGGCCTTGTGGCGCGATCAATTCGGCGATCTCGGCCAGATGCCGGTCGGTGTTGGTTGTCGAGAACACAAAGGCTGGTGCGCCGAGGCCAAGGGCTGCGACTTCGGCGGCGAGCGGCCTGGAATGATCGACGACATGATGAGCGCCAAGCCCAAGCGCCCAGTCGCGTGTCTCGGGCCGCGATGCGGTGGCGATCACCGTCAGATCGGTCAGTTGGCGCGCCAGCTGCACCGCGATCGAACCGACGCCGCCGGCGCCGCCAATGATCAGGATGGGCTTAGCCGCGCCAGCCACAGGTTTCCTGACATCGAGGCGGTCGAACAGAGCCTCCCAGGCGGTGATCGCCGTCAAGGGCAGCGCCGCCGCCTGCGCATAGCCGAGCGAGCCGGGTTTGCGGCCGACAAGGCGCTCATCGACACGGTGGAACTCGGCATTGGTGCCTTGTGGCGCCAGGGCGCCGGAATAGAAGACATCGTCGCCCGCCTTGAACAGGCTGGCCTCCGGACCTGCCGCAACGACCCGGCCGGCAGCGTCCCAGCCGAGCACACGCCACGCTCCGGCCTCGGGTCTGGCGCTTTGCCGCACTTTCGTGTCGACCGGGTTGACCGAGATTGCCTTCACCTCGACCAGCAGCTCACGGCCTTTCGGCTCCGGCTTGGGCAAATCGATATCGACCAGGGAGGTCTCATCGGTGATGGGGGCTGGGATTTGATAGCCGACGGCGCGCATTTTGGTCTCCGCGATTGTAGTTGAGTGTTGTTCGGAGCAGAGATGCGGATTATGTGCCGGGAGCGCAAGAATGCACATATAAAGCACATAGTGTCGAAAAGGATACCGCAATGCCGCGCATTCGCCATGAGCGATTCGATTGCAGCCCCGGCTGCACCGTGGAGGGCACACTCCGCTACATCGACGGGAAGTGGAAAGGCGTTGTGCTCTACCATCTGTTCGAGGGCACGCTGCGCTTCAACGAGATACGCCGGCGCATTCCGAACTGCACGCAGCGCATGCTGACCAACCAGCTCCGCGAACTGGAGGCCGATGGGTTGATTGCGCGCAAGATCTATCCTGAAGTGCCGCCGAAGGTGGAGTACAGCCTGACGCCGCGCGGCAGAAGCCTGGAACCGGTGATCACCGCGCTCAAGGTCTGGGGCGATGCCAATGTCACGCTCGCGCCCGAGGTTTCCCAGGCTGCGGCATGAGACAGCGGGCGAGCGAGGTTCCTGAATGGCTTCGGGAGATCACTTGGCTTTGGGAGGTCACTTGGCTTCCGGAGCGATCGATCCCGATGATGGCGCGGACAGTGCGGCCAACACGGCCGGACCACCCTGCAGCACATTCAGATCGACATCGCCGTTGATGCCGTCGACGCGCCCCTTGTTGTGATACTGCCAGTAGATCCAGTCGCCGCGGTCCGGCTGCAGCAGCAATGAGCGGAGCCAGAGCGGCCGGGCGGGGATACGGCCGGCATAGGCCTGCTCAGCCTCGTCGGTCAGGTAGACAATCGCCGGCTTGCCGAACGCGGCCTCGACTGGAGCGAGGAACGCGGCGAGTTCTGCGTTCAGTTGCTCGGGTGTTGGCCGCTGCGGGCAATTGCCGCCGAACTCGATGTCGACCACCGGTGGCAGCAGAGGCTGGTCGTGCGGCACCACCGAGATGAAATTCTTCGCCTGGTCGGCGCCCGGCCGGCAGAAGGTGAAGAAATGATAGGCGCCGACGGCAAGTCCGGCCGCGCGGGCCTCACGCAGATTGGTGGAGAAGGCATCGTCGACATGATCGCCACCTTCGGTCGCCTTGATGACGGCAAAGGCGACATCGTCGGCGGCAACGCGGCGCCAATCAATCTGGCCCTGGTGATGGGACACATCAATGCCCCGCACCGGATATTTGCCATGGTCTGGCGAGAATGCCCTGAAATAGAGATAGCCGCCCGCAGCGATGAAACACACCAGGACCAGGCTGGCCAAACCCCAAAGGACAATCCGGCTCGTCAAACGAATGCCCCTGCCTACCCCCGCTCTTTCAAGAGCCTGCCCTTCTCGCGCGACCAGTCGCGCTGCTTCTCGGTTTCGCGCTTGTCGTGCAGTTTCTTGCCGCGGCCAACGGCGAGCAGCAGCTTGGCGCGGCCCTGATCGTTGAAATAGATCTTCAGCGGCACCAGCGTCATGCCTTCGCGGTCGACGCTCTGTGCCAGCTTGGCCATCTCACGCTTGTTGAGCAGGAGTTTGCGCCGCCGGCGCGGCTCGTGGTTGAAGCGGTTGGCCTGCAGATACTCCGGCAGATAGGAATTGATCAGCCAGATCTCGCCGCCTTCGACCGAGGCATAGCTGTCCTGGATGTTGGCCTGGCCCTGGCGCAGCGACTTAACCTCGGTGCCGGTCAGCACCAAGCCGGTCTCGATCGTGTCGAGCACCTCATAGGAAAACCGCGCCTTGCGGTTTTCCGCAACGGTCTTGTTGTTGGGATCGGCTTTTCTGACTTGATTCATGATGTGGAGAGGTGGCGCCTCATCCCTAGTTTATCAAGCCGGCGTGCTTCATCGCCGCATCGATCCTGTCGGCGGTCGACTGTTCGACCGTCATCAGCGGCGAACGCAGCACGTTCTCGACCTTGCCCAGCTTCGACAGCGCATATTTCGCGCCTGAAACGCCGGGCTCGAGGAAGATCGCCTTGTGCAGCGGCAGCAGGCGGTCCTGCAAGTCCAGCGCCTTGGCGCTGTCGCCGGAAAGCGTTGCTTCCTGGAATTCGGCGCAGAGCCGCGGCGCGACATTCGACGTCACCGAAATGCAGCCGACGCCGCCATGCGCGTTGAAGCCGAGCGCCGAGGCGTCCTCGCCCGAAAGCTGGATGAAATCCTTGCCGCACGTAGCGCGCTGCTCGGAAACCCGCTCGACCTTGCCGGTGGCATCCTTGACGCCGATGATGTTCTTGAAGTCGTGCACCAGCTGGCCCATCGTCTCCGGGCTCATGTCGATCACCGAGCGCGGCGGGATGTTGTAGATGATGATCGGCAGGCTGGTTGCCCTGGCGACGGCGGCGAAATGCGCGTAGAGGCCGCGCTGCGTCGGCTTGTTGTAATAGGGGGTGACGACGAGTGCGGCGTCGGCGCCGGCCTTCTCGGCATATTGCACCAGCCCGACCGCTTCCTCGGTGTTGTTGGAGCCGGCGCCGGCGACGACCGGGGCGCGGCCCCTGGCCACCTCGATGCAGACCTTGACGACATGGCGGTGCTCGTCATGCGACAGCGTCGGCGACTCGCCGGTGGTGCCGACGGGGACCAGGCCCGTCGTGCCCTCGGCGATCTGCCAGTCGACGAACGCGCGAAAGGCTTTCTCGTCGAAACGCCCGCTCTTTTCGAACGGTGTCACGAGCGCAGTAAGCGAGCCTCTCAGCATGTCGTCCAACTCCTTGGCACTTCTTTGTTCATGCATGTCATTGTCCCAAAACCGGTACCCACGTTTAGGCGACATGCATCGGTGTTTTGTCGTGCGCGCCTTCTAGCCGAAAGCGAAGCGGCGCACCATAGTCTCGACATTGTTGCGCGGCAAGCATTGCCATGGTGCCAGCAAGCGCAATTCGAACGACCGCGCTAACTCTTTGTTTACGGCCTCTTCACGACCTAAGTTTGGGCTTCGAAGCCTCTGCGCCTGCTGGTAGAATGCCAGGACAAGGAAAGACGTAAAGACCATGCCGACAAGTCGGCCTCACCTCTTCGCGCTGCTTGGCGCCACGCTCGCGCTGATGCCGGGCATGGCGATCGGCGGCAGCGTCGATGTGCAGGTCACTTCGACCATCCCGATGCCAGACCTGCAGGCCGAGGCGCAACAGGTTGCCTCGCCCAGCGTCGCCCTGTTGAAAAGCGGGCTGGATGCGCTGGCGGCTGGCGACATTCCCGGCGCCCGTGCGGTGCGTGATGCCCTTCCCGGCCACTCGCTCGACCAGCATATCCTTGCCTGGGCGATCGCGCTTTACGGCGGTGACAAGGTTCCGAGCGGCGATATTGCCGCCGCAGCGAAGATGCTGCCCAACTGGCCCGGCACCCTCGCCTTGCGCAAGAACAGCGAGCGGGCGCTCTATCGCGAGAACCCTGCCCCCAACACCGTCATTGCGGCATTCGACGGCAGCCAGCCACAGACATTCGAAGGCGTGATGGTGCTCGCCCGCGCCTTTGTGGCGTCGGGCAATGCCAAGGCGGCGCGTTCGGTGCTGTCGCCATTCTGGCGCACCGCAATCCTGGAGGCCAAGGACGAGTCGGCGCTGCTCAAGGAATTCGGCAGCCTGATCCCAGCCGCCGACCACCGTTTTCGCATGGAGCGCATGTTCTATGCCGATCGGGCGAATTCGGCGCAGCGGGTCGCCGGCCTCGCCGGTGCCCAGCAGCTTGCCGACGCCTGGGCGGCGGCGGACAGAGGCGACAAGAACGCGCCGAAACTGCTGAAGGCAGTGCCGGCGGCGCAGCGTTCGGCCGGCTATTTCTTCGCGCAGGCCGAATATCTGCGCAAGAAAGAGAACTTTGCCGACGCCGCGGCTGTCGTGATGCAGGCACCGGCCGATCGCGAAGCTTTGGTCGATCCGGACGCCTGGTGGGTCGAGCGCCGGGTGTTGTCGCGCGAACTGGTCGACGAAGGAGACATGAAGACGGCCTACCGGATCGTCGCCACGCATGCCGCCGAAAGCGCCACCAATGCGGCCGAGGCCGAGTTCCATGCCGGTTGGTATGCGCTGCGTGGCCTGAACGATCCAAAGCTTGCTGCAACGCATTTTGCGCGCATCGCCGACCTCGCCCAGGGACCGATGACCCTGTCGCGCGCCTACTACTGGCTCGGCCGTGCGGCGGAAGTCGGCGGTCCGGGCAGCGCCAAGGACTATTTTGTGCGCGCCGCTGCCTACGGCACGACATTTTACGGCCAGCTTGCCGCCGAACGTGTGGGCCGGCAGGCGCTCAACATCGCCTACCCGCAGCCCGATGCCGCCGACCGGCAGAATTTTGCCGGCCGCGAGGCCGTCAGCGCCATCAAGCGGCTGCAGGAGGCGGGCTATGACCGCTATGCCGATACACTCTATCGCGACCTTGCCGGGCAGTTGACCAGCCCAGGCGAGCTGGCGCTGCTCGCGGTCTTGGCGGAAAAGCAAGGCAACCATTTCATGGCGCTGAAAGTCGGCAAGATCGCCGGCGCGCGCGGCATCGATGTCGGCGCGCTGTCGCATCCGCTCGGCGTCATTCCCGATTCGGCCAATATCTCCGGCTCGGGCAAGGCGCTGGCCTATGCGATCGCCCGCCAGGAGAGCGAATTCAACATCGGCGCAGTGTCGAGTGCGGGCGCCCGCGGGCTGCTGCAGCTGATGCCGGGCACCGCCAAGCAATTGGCGAAAAAGGCCGGCATGCAATTCTCGCAGACACGACTGACCACCGACGCCGGTTACAACGCGACGCTTGGTTCGGCCTTCCTTGGCGAACAACTCGACCGCTTCAACGGCTCCTATGTTCTGACCTTCGCCGGCTACAATGCCGGTCCCAACCGGGCCAGCCAGTGGGTCGCGAAATACGGCGACCCGCGCGGCAAGGACATCGACGCCGTCGTCGACTGGATCGAGCGGATTCCCTACACGGAAACAAGAAGTTACGTGCAGCGCGTGATGGAGAATTACGAGGTCTACAAGATGCGTATTTCCGGCAAATACGACATCGTTGGAGATCTGGTGAACGGGCGCAGCTGACGAAGCCGACCCCTCAAAAGGCGACTTCGCCGATGCTGTCGATTCTGCCCCTCGCGGTTTGGCGGCTCTCTCCAACCCGGTCTCAATTTGACCCCACCTTCCCTCGCCTGTAGCAGTCGGAAGACGATCAGGCAGCCGGAAGGAATCGCGTCCCGATGTCGAACAGCGAAGGTTTTTCCGACTTTTTCTACAGCGCGCCGGATGGGCTAAAACTTCACGCCCGCGTCTATGGTGACGCGAATTCCGGACACTGGCCGGTCGTCTGCCTGCCCGGTCTGACCCGCAATGCCCGGGATTTTCATGAGCTTGCGCTCCATCTTTCTTCTCGAGTTCAGGCTCCGCGCAAGGTCGTTGCCTTCGATTATCGCGGGCGCGGGCAGTCTGCCTATGATGCCGATATCAGCCATTACAATGTCGGGGTCGAAGCCGCCGACATCCTTGCCGGGCTGGCGGCATTGGAAATAGAGGCGGCCGCCTTTATCGGAACATCACGCGGCGGGCTGATCATCCATGTGCTCGGCATGATGCAGCCGGCTATCCTGAAAGCCATTGTTTTCAACGACATCGGGCCGGTGATCGAGGTGGCCGGCCTCGCCCATATCAAGTCCTATCTTGAACGGACACCGACCCCCAGAACCTTCGCCGAGGCCGTGGCTGCCCAACGCAGCGTTCACGGCCAGGACTTTTCCGCGCTCACCGACGCGGATTGGGCGCGGATGGTACGGGCGCTCAACCGCGAGACGAATCAGGGCCTGTTGCCGGATTTTGACCCAAAGCTGGTCGACACCGTCGCAAGTCTCGACCTAACACAGCCTTTGCCTGCTCTATGGGCGCAGTTCGACGCGTTGGCCGCGATCCCATTGCTCACCATCCGCGGCGCCAACTCGAGATTGCTGTCCACAGACACGCTACGGCAGATGCAAGAACATCATTCCATGATGGAAACGATCATCGTCGAGGGCCAGGGCCACGCGCCTTTCCTCGAGACCGGCGACTTGCCGGACGCCATCGCGGCTTTCCTTGATCGCGCCGAACGACAGTACATCTAAAGCAAACCTCAAGACCAAACAAGGTCCTGGGGTCGTCACAACAGTATAGGGCAGATCGCCCGCCTATTTGGCTTTTGACTTTTTCCGAGGCGCTTTCGGCGAGGCCGCAGCTGATTCGTCCCGCTGTTTCCGTGCTGTGGACGGGGATGAAGGCGTGGTCACAGGCGACGAAAACATGGAGCCTTCCCCACTGCTTGCCGGTTGCTCGCCGCGAGGTGTTTCCAGGACAACCACACAGCCATCGAGGTCATTGGTGGCCAGATGCGCATAACGCATGGTCATCGACAGCGTCTGGTGACCGAGCCACATCTGCACACGGCGGATGTCGATCCCACCCTGGACGAGACGCGAGGCGCAGGTGTGTCGCAAGATATGCGGCACCACCTGGTCATCGGCGCCAAGGCCGACTTCGGCTTTGGCATCGTTCCAGATGGCACGGAACTGTGCCTGGCTGAGTTTGGTGAACGGGCCTTTGGGCCGGCGGCCTTCGGCAGCCGGGAGCTTGATGACCTCCTTGACCCGCTCGGTCATCGGAATGGTGCGGCTGCGGCCGGATTTGGTGATCCAGAAACTGACGCGATGCTCCTGTATGTCGTTCCAGATCAGCCCAAGCGCCTCACCGAGACGGCATCCTGTATCGACCAGGAAGACTGAAAGCCTGTAGGCATCCTCGCTGCGGCTCCTGATGGCGGCGAACAGCCGTGCCTCTTCGTCCCTCTCGAGGAAACGAATCCGTCCCGCCCGCTCCTTCTGGCGGCGGAACTCGGGCAGGCTGTGGATATCTCCCATCTTGTAAGCCTTGCGCAGCAGTTTGCTGAGGGCAGCCATCTTTCGATTGATGGTTGCGTTGCTGTTGCCGCGCTGGCGCAAGGTACCAATAAGGTTATCCAGGGTACTCTGGTCAAAGGCGCTGAATCGCTCTCCAAGGAGAAGCTCATCTATCTCGCCGATGAAAGAGCTGACATTGTACTTATGCCGCCCATCATCCCATAATATGTCCCGGTATGCTAAAAAGAGCTCTCGAACCCTATACGACTTTACTTCTCTGATCTTGTTGTAACTGTATCGTATATTCGCATTTTGAGAAGAAAACATCGAAAAATGATCAGAAGGCTCACCCTCTTGAATCGCTTCGGTCGTCATCATTTGCCACACCCCCGAGTGGGATAGATCAGCCCTATCCGCTTGGAGGCGTCCTTTCAAGAGATTTGAATCACGCAGTTGTGATTTCATCCGCCCATCAGCGGATCCCACGAAATCACCCACGGACCCTATTCAGCTACCGTTACCCCCTGTTCCTTCTGTCTGCCTTGACCCAGTCACGAAACAAAAACAGCCCGGGCGTTTGCGCGCCCGGGCTGGATTTCACCTGTGTAGAACCAGCCCTTAGAACGAGCGCTGGAAGCGGAGGATACCGCCGACGCTGCTCTTCTTGTCGGCATTGGTCCAGTTGGAGAAGTCGGCGTCGTCGAACTTGCCTGCATTGAGGTAGTCGACTTCGGCCGTGATCGTCATGCCGGGAACGATGCTGTAGGCGATGTTCGCGGCAACGCCGAGATTCTTCCAATCGTCATACGAGATCTGAGCGTTGAACTTGGTCTTCTCGTTGAACTTGTAGGTGCCACCGCCCCAGACTGCCCAGTTGCCACCCCACTGCTTGTAGAAGCCGCGGCCGCCGGCATCGATGACGTTGTTCGCGTCGTCGTCAAGATTGTCATCCGTGCCGTAGCCAGCCATGACCCACAGCGTCAGGGCGTCGGAGGCAGTCACGTCCAAACGAACCTTGCCGGCAACTTCTTCGTAGTTGCTGTCATAAGCGACGACGCCGGTGATGGCGCCCCAGCCCTGCGTCCACTTCACGCCGCCGACGACATGCGGAACGTAGCTGTCGATGGTGCCAACGGTGCCTGCACCTTCTTCGAGCGAGACGACGGCCGAGAAGCCGTTGCCAGCGTCGAAATAGTACTGGACGACGTTGGTGTCGAAGCCGCCGTAGGGAACCAGCGTATCCTGGATGACTTCGCCGGCGTAGCCGATGAACGTATTGAAGGCCGATTCATCCTTACCGACGCGCAGACCACCAAGCTGGATCCAGGCGAAGTTCAGGCTGGCGCCCTTGCCATGAGCGGGGTTGTCGGTGAAGGCGCCCGAGACTGGATCGAAGTCGGCGTAGGCGTTGTCGTTGCCGAAGTTGAAGCGGGTCTCGGTGTAGGTCTTCAAGGTGCCGAGTTCGGTTTCCTGGCCGGTCCAGGTCTTGAACGTGAAGCGGGCATTCTTCTGCCACGTGTCATGGATGTCGCCGTCCTGGTGGTCGACGTTCTGAGCGCCGTCGAACGAGCCGACGTCGCCGCCGGCGATGTCGTAACGGACATAGCCGCCGATGCGCAGGCAGGTTTCGGTGCCGGGGATGTAGAAGTAGCCAGCGCCGTAGACGTCGCAGATCTTGACGTATTCAGCGGGCTCCGGCTCGGCGACGACGACGGCGTCGGCGGCGCGCGCACCGGAAACTGCGAGCAGAGCCGCAGCGGAGCCGAGGAGAAGGCTCTTAATGTTCATTTTCTGACCTCCAGTCAAAAGTTAAAAAACGGGTCTGGGTATTCTTTGCTGAAGGACAGCGTTCCCTGCCCCATCCCCACTACCGAAAAAGATGCGCACCGCGCCGCTCCTTCGAATTCGACATTACCCATGAGACGGCGGCGTTCAACCACGATCGTACCGGCGAAAGGGCTGTTCGGCTGCTATCCCCTGGCGTTGTTGCACAAATGACACGATTTGGCCTCACTCAGAAAGCTCTCGTTAACCATTAGGGCCGCCGCAACCGCTTGTTTCCAGTCGAATCCGGCGATCGGCAGACGGAATCATGGCGAGGTCCCGAGTCGCCAGCCAGGAAACTGCCGCAGAACCGCCGCATCCATGGAAAGCAGCAACTCGGCGCGTTCTTATTTTTCCATATAATGACGCGGGCTTGTTGATTGTGCCGGCGCTTTTCTTTATCCAGCGGCGCAACGGAGAGGTGGCCGAGTGGTCGAAGGCGCTCCCCTGCTAAGGGAGTAGAGGTCAAAAGCTTCTCGTGGGTTCGAATCCCATCCTCTCCGCCATCGCTGCCTGCTTCGAAGGCGGCACATCAAACATTATCCCATTAAAACAGCTTGATAGGCAGATATTCCGTTGCCGCCGGAGCGCGACTCCGCGCCAAAATGCACTGAAAACAACGCTGCTTTGTTCGATTCTGACTGGAGGTCAGAAAATGAACATCAAGAGCCTTCTCCTCGGCTCCGCTGCGGCTCTCATCGCAGTTTCCGGTGCGCGCGCCGCCGACGCCGTCGTCGTCGCCGAGCCGGAGCCCGCTGAATACGTCAAGATCTGCGACGTCTACGGCGCTGGCTACTACTACATCCCCGGCACCGAAACCTGCCTGCGCATCGGCGGCTATGTCCGTTACGACATCGGCGGCGGCGACGTCGGCTCGTTCGATGGGGCGCGCGCCGAAAACCAGCTTGGCGATCCCAAGCTGCAGGACACGTGGGCGAAGAACACCCGCTTCACGCTGAAGACCTGGACCGGCCAGGAAACCGAGCTGGGCACGTTGAAGACCTACACCGAAACCCGCATCCAATTCGGCAACTCCAACGGCTATGGCGACGAATTCGGCAATGATGCCCACAACAAGGGCATCACGCTGAACTTCGCCTGGATCCAGCTCGGTGGTCTCCGCGTCGGTAAGGACGAATCGGCCTTCAATACGTTCATCGGCTACGCCGGCGAAGTCATCCAGGATACGCTGGTTCCCTATGGTGGCTTCGACACCAATGTCGTCCAGTACTATTTCGACGGTGGCAACGGCTTCTCGGCCGTCGTCTCGCTCGAAGAAGGCTCCAGTGATGCTGGCGCTGCCACCTTCGACGGGGCCGGCAACTATCTCTTCAACGCGACTTCCGGCAACGACACGATCGACAGCTACGTTCCGGACGTGGTCGGCGGCGTGAAGTACACGCAGGGTTGGGGCACCATCACCGGCGTGGCCTCCTATGACAGTACCTGGGAAGAGTGGACCGGCAAGGTTCGCCTGGACGTGAAAGCGTCTGACGCCCTGACCCTGTGGATCATGGGCGGCTATGGTTCGGACGATCACATAGACCGCAACTTCTACAAGCAGTGGGGCGGCAACTGGGCAGTCTGGGGCGGCGGCACCTACAAGTTCAACGAGAAGACCTCGTTCAACGCTCAGGTGTCGGCTGATGACGCCAAGAACGTCGGCGTCGCGGCCAACGTTGCCTACGACATCGTCCCCGGCTTCACGGTCACGGGCGAAGTCGACTACAACCACGATGGCAAGTTTGGCGATGCCGACGATCGCAACTGGGTCAACGCCGACAAGAAGAACAGCGTCGGCGGTATCCTCCGCTTCCAGCGCTCGTTCTAATAGACTAATAGATTCGACTTGTCGAAATCGAAAACCCGGCGGGCAACCGCCGGGTTTTTTCAACACTTTGTGCGACCTTTGCATCCGGTGCTGCAGCTCACGGTCTTAACTTTGGTTCGGCCTCAACAGCGCAGGTCGCGAACGCATTGCGCGCTTCACCACCACCCACTCTGCATATGCTCGATTGCTGGTGAAAATTCACTGAGCCCGAGGCCAGGCCAAGGTGGTAGCAGGGGGTTCTTTGGCTCCTCGTTGGCCGCGCGTGCGAAATACCGCAAGGCCGCGTCATCGTCGTAGCCCAAGCACACGGTCCCCAAAAATATACAGGGCGAGTGGATGGTTAGGCGTGCGCGCCAGCCAACCGAAGGCACAGCTCCTGAGCCTCGTTAAGCCGCTTGGCCTGCTGAAACTGGTACGCCTGCTCCAGCAGCGCGTCGTCTGCCTGCGTACGCGAAAGCGGATTTTCTTGCCGCAGATTTTGCTGCGGGAACTTGGGTTTCGGCCCGGTTTGGACCTTAAGGTGCTTGGACCAGGCTGGCGGAAGACGATTGTTCATCGTGTCTCGCTAGCAAAAAGAGGCGAAGGAATCCAGCATTGCGGTTGGGGGCCGCGCGCAACTTGCACCGACCATGCGGGCAGGCTAGCAAGAAGGCCCTTTTCAAGCGAGCTCCCACCATGCGCCCACACCCTCCCCTCACGCCGCTCGTCGCAGCGCTTCCCTCGACGGTGCCTTTTGTTGGTCCCGAGGCACAGGAGCGCGAGCGTGGCCGCGCTTTTCGCGCCCGCATCGGCGCCAATGAGAGCAGTTTTGGTCCTTCTCCGCGCGTCATCGAGCGCATGGCCGGAATTGCCCGCGACATGTGGATGTATTGCGATCCCGACAATCACGACCTGAAGGTGGCAGCCGCCGCGCATCACGGCGTCAAGGTCGAAAACGTCGTGGTCGGCGAAGGCATAGACGGGCTGCTCAGCTTGGTCGCACGCATGTATGTGGCGCCCGGCGATGCCGTGGTCACGTCGCGCGGCGCCTATCCGACCTTCAACTTCCATGTCGCCGGTGTCGGCGGGCGGCTGGTCACCGTCCCCTATCACAACGACAAGGAAAGCCTGGACGGCTTGCTCGCGGCTGTGCGCAAGGACAAGGCGCCGCTGGTCTATCTGTCCAATCCGGACAATCCGATGGGCAGCTGGTGGGAGGCCGACGAGCTCATCCGCTTCATCGAGGCGCTGCCGGAAACCACCATGCTGGTGCTCGACGAGGCCTATGGCGAACTCGGACCGGCCTCGGCACTGCCGCCGATCGATATCTCGCGGCCGAACATCATCCGTATGCGCACCTTCTCCAAGGCCTATGGGCTCGCCGGCATACGCTGCGGTTATGCGGTGGCCGAGGCCCAGGTGATCCGCGATTTCGAGAAGATCCGCAACCATTACGGCGTCAGCCGCATGGCGCAGATCGCCGGCGTCGAGGCACTTGCCGATCAGGACTATCTGCAGAGTGTGGTGGCGCGGGTTGCGGCCGGCCGCCGACGCATCGCCGGCATAGCCGAACAGAACGGGCTGAAGCCGCTGGCCTCGGCAACCAATTTCGTCACCATCGACTGTGGTGGCGATGGCGCGTTCGCGCTGAAAGTGTTGCAGGGGCTGCTGTCACGCGACATCTTCATCCGCAAGCCGATGGTGCCGGTGCTCGACCGCTGCATCCGCGTCAGCGTCGGCCTGGATCACGAACTGGACATTTTCGCCGAGGAACTGCCCGGCGCGCTGGCGGCGGCGCGGGGGAATTAGAGCTGCTCCATCCCAATGGAACGGCCGGGTCGCGCTTACAAATCCAGCTCCCAGGTCTGGCCGGTCAAGTCCTTGCCAAAACTGTGGTGGCGCTCCTCCGAGACCAGTTTGAAACCGGCACGCTCATAGATCGCGCGCGCCGCGACGAGGATATCGTTGGTCCACAGCACCAGTCGCTTGTAGCCGCACGCGCGGGCCCGGCTCACGCATTCCGCGACCAGGCGTTTGCCGATGCCCAGGCCGCGTGCCGCCGCCTCGACGTGCAGCATCCTCAGCTTGGCCACCTCGTCGTCCAGATGGACCAGGAACACCGCGCCGACTGGCTCCCCGCTGCCGCGCTCGGCAATCCAGCAGAAATCGCGGCCGGGCACGAAATTGCGGATGAAGTCGGCGCCGATTTCGGCAAGCATGGCTTCGAACTCGATGCTCCAGCCATATTCATCGGCGTAGAGCTGGGCCTGCCGCTGCACGACCCAGCCGACGTCGCCGACGCGGTGCGGCCGCAGCGTCACCTCGGCGTTTTCGCTGGCGGGATCACCCAGCAATTCCCCGGCCTTGCGCAACGCGTCGCCCAGCTCGTGCAGCCTGTCGTCGGGGATGCTTTCGATCAGCCGCGCCGTGTCCTGATCGGCCGCCGCCTGAAGCCTCGCAAGAGCGGCCTCGCCCCTCGACGTCAGCGACAGAACCCTTCGGCGCCGGTCGGCCGGATCCGTCCGGGCCTCGGTCAGGCCCTCGCCGGCGAACTTGCGCAAGATCCGCGTCAGATAGGCGGCATCGACACGCAATTGGCTGGCGATTTCGGCGGCCGCCGGGCCGTTCTCCAGCCGAAATGCCCCGGCCAGGAAACCGCGTTCGCCTGCGATCTCGGCCGAAGCCGGGCGGCTGTGGTGGCCGAGTTCGAACAGCACCCGCGCCTCGGTCAAGGTGAACGCGCTCTGGGTCAAGGTCTCGTCGAGAAGGCCGACGGTGCGGGTGTAGAAGCGGTTGAAGTGGCGGATCTGCGCCACCAATGCTTTGCGTTCGTCCAACATCGGCGTCCAACCCCAATGGCAGCAGCCGATTTTCCAAAATTAATGGACTGAGTCAACTAAATTTCAAACCCGGAAGGCCCGAGGTCGTGCGCACAATTCAGGTTGCATTCCCTGAGCCATGCGCCAGATTCCAGGGAGACAGGCTTGGAGAGATTTCATGGCTGGTCATCGCAGGGAAGTACGGGCGCGCGTCTACGGCAATGTGCAAGGCGTCGGCTTCAGGATCTGGGTTCGGGGCGAGGCCACAAGCCTTGGCCTTGCGGGCTGGGTTCGCAATGAAGCCGACGGGACTGTGACGACCCAGATTGCGGGACCCGATGAAGCGGTCTCGACAATGATCGAACGACTATGGAAAGGGCCGTCCGAGGCTTCGGTCTCCAGGGTCGACGTCGAGGAGTTGGCTGCCGGAAACGCTTCTATCGAGTTCAGGATTGTCGCATGACGATGGACTTGGCTCGAGCTCTCTTGAATTAATTGAACGTTCGTTTTATTATTGTCCCGCAAAGGGGCTGACATGGCGCGCACCACCGGATCCGATGGCGAAAAGACCGAAGCGACCATCCGCGAGGCGGCCGTCAATCTGATCGCGCGGTTTGGCTACGAGGCAATGTCGATGCGTCAGCTCGCCACCGAAGTCGGCGTGCAGGCAGCGGCGCTCTATCGCTATTTTCCGACCAAGGAAGGGCTTTTGTTCACGCTGATGCGCGAGCATATGGAAGGCCTGACCGATGCATGGGAAGCAGCCCGCCCGACCAGCGCGGATCCCGTGCGGCGGCTCGCTGCCTATGTCGAAAACCACATCGCTTTTCATATCGAGCGTCGCCATGCCACGCATGTTTCGAACATGGAGTTGCGCAGCCTGTCGCCCGAAAGGCTGACACAGATCCTGCGGATGCGCACGGCTTACGAAAAGGAGTTGCGCGCCATCCTGCGCGACGGCGCCGAGGCCGGCGTCTTCGACATCGATGACACAGGGCTGACGGCCATGGCGCTGATTCAGATGATGACCGGCGTCATCGTCTGGTTTCGGCCGGGCGAGCGGCTGTCGATCACTGAAGTGACGGCGACATATCTTTCAATGACAATGCGCCTGGTTGGCGCCGCATCGAGTACAGCGCCGCGCTTCCTTTCGGGCGCGCAAAGGACGCTGTAGCATTTTATTTCGCGTATGATCCCTTTCCGAAGATCAAAGTCGATTTTCGGAGTCATGCGGCAGGAGGAAAGCATGTACACGAACACGCTCAGCTTCGGGCATGACGAAGACATCGAGGCGCTGCGTGACTTGGTGCGGCGCTTCGCGCAGGACAGGATCGCGCCGGTCGCCGCCGACATCGACCGCTCGAACGAATTCCCGGCGCATCTGTGGGGCGAACTCGGCGCGCTCGGACTGCTCGGCATCACCGCCGACCCGGATTTCGGCGGCAGCGGCATGGGCTATCTTGCGCATGTGATCGCCGTCGAGGAAATCTCCCGCGCCTCGGCTTCCGTCGGCCTTTCCTACGGCGCCCATTCCAATCTCTGCGTCAACCAGATCAATCGCTGGGCGACGCCGGCGCAGAAGGAGAAATTTCTCCCTGCCCTGTGTTCCGGCGAGCGGGTCGGTGCGCTGGCGATGTCGGAATCCGGCGCCGGCTCGGACGTCGTCTCGCTCAAGCTGCGTGCCGACAAGCGCAATGACCGCTATGTGCTCAACGGCACCAAGATGTGGATCACCAATGGGCCGGACGCCGAGACCCTGGTCGTCTATGCCAAGACCGATCCGGATCGGAAATCGCGCGGCATCACCGCCTTCATCGTCGAGAAAGCGATGGCCGGGTTCTCGGTGGCGCAAAAACTCGACAAGCTCGGCATGCGCGGCTCCAACACCGGCGAGTTGGTGTTCGAGAATGTCGAAGTGCCGTTCGAAAACGTGCTGCATGAGGAAGGTCGCGGCGTCGAGGTACTGATGTCGGGCCTCGACTACGAGCGCACCGTGCTCGCCGGCGGGCCGATCGGCCTGATGGCGGCGTGCCTTGACGTGGCGATCCCCTATGTGCACGAGCGCAAGCAGTTCGGCCAGCCGATCGGCGAATTCCAGCTGGTGCAAGGCAAGCTCGCCGACATGTACACGACGATGAACGCTGCGCGCGCCTACGTCTATGCCGTCGCCGCCGCCTGCGATCGCGGCCAGACGACGCGCAAGGATGCCGCCGGCTGCGTGCTGTTTGCCGCCGAAAAGGCAACGCAGATGGCGCTCGATGCTCTCCAGCTGCTGGGCGGCAATGGCTACATCAACGACTATCCGACCGGCCGGTTGTTGCGCGACGCCAAGCTGTACGAAATCGGCGCCGGCACCAGCGAGATCCGCCGCTGGCTGATCGGGCGGGAAATCATGGCTGAGGGGGTGTGATGTCGCCGCGCAAAGACTGGCACCGCGTCCGTGACAATGTGGATTGCTCGCCACGGCAAATAGCTGTCTCTTCAACGACTGCGGCATACGGAGATAGGCGAGGCGAAAGATGGTTCCGCTACGAGTGAATCCCGTGAACAGGCGCAGGCTATTGTCGATGATTCTTTCTACGCTCTTTGCCAGCCTGCCGCGGCGAGCCAATGCACAGAAGCAGCGCTTTCCCGACATAGCGGAATTCAGAGGCCTTGTGATTGCCGCCATTAGGCGGCAGCCGGGTGTAGACACCGTGGTTGCGGATCCATCTGATCCCGCGAGGATCAATTCGAAGATCGACGATGTCGATATAGGCTCGGATGTCACGAACCTGTTTGGCTATTTGAATTCGTACCCCGATGAAGACGCCGACGCCGCCATCGAGCGGTTCGCCCGAGCTTCGGCGGGAGCTCGTCTCTCCAAGGTCGGAGAGAATGATCTCGTCGCCGTGATCCGAACCCAACAGCATATCGATCAACTCAAATCGATGGGTACGGATCCTCTGCATGAGCCGTTGGTTGGCGAACTTGCGGTCGTATACATGGCCGACCTTCCCGACTCGTTGTCACCGGTTGCGCCAAAGGATTTCCCTGCACGAGCGCTGTCCGATTTGCGCGTCATAGCGCTGAACAACGTTAAAAAATGGCTGCCCAAAATCGTCTCCGACGACGGGTCCGATATCCTTCATCTGTACTACGTCGACGGCAATACGATGCTTTCAACGAGCCTTGTTCTGCTCGATGAATTCTGGCTTACGATCAGTGCGAATTTCCCCGGCGACGTCTTGTTCGCGGTGCCCCGCCGTGACCAATTGTTCGTCTTCGACGCAAGCAATCCGAAGGCGCAAAACGCAGCCAGGCAGATAATAGACGTCACATTCAAGGATGGCTTCAATCTGCTGTCCGACAAGATTTTCGAGCGCCGTAACGGCAAGCTCCTGGCTCAAGCGTAGAGTTTGGCAATGGCGGTATTGCAATCCCAGATCTCCCCGTCCTCCGACACCTTCCGCGCCAATGCCGAGCGCATGCGGGCGCTGGTCGCCGACATTGCGGACAAGGCGGCAAGCGTCGAGCGCGGTGGCTCGGAGGAGGCACGTGAGCGCCACGTTTCCCGCGGCAAACTCCTGCCGCGCGAGCGCCTTGCGCAGTTGCTGGACATCGGCTCGCCCTTCCTCGAGATCGGCCAGTTCGCCGCATGGTCGATGTATGGCGAGGAGATTTCCGCGGCCGGAATGATCGCCGGCATCGGCCGCGTTGAAGGCACCGAGGTGATGGTCGTCGTCAACGACGCCACGGTGAAGGGCGGCACCTACTATCCGTTGACAGTGAAGAAGCATCTGCGGGCGCAGGAGATCGCGCTGCAGAACAATCTGCCTTGCATCTATCTGGTCGACAGCGGCGGCGCCAATCTGCCCAACCAAGATGAGGTGTTTCCCGACCGCGAGCATTTCGGCCGCATCTTCTACAACCAGGCCAACATGTCGGCGGCCGGCATCCCGCAGATCGCCTGCGTGATGGGTTCCTGCACGGCGGGCGGCGCTTATGTGCCGGCGATGTCCGACGAGACCATCATGGTGCGCAACCAGGCGACCATCTTCCTCGGCGGCCCGCCGCTGGTGAAAGCCGCCACCGGTGAAGACGTCAGCGCCGAGGACCTCGGCGGCGCGGACGTGCACACGCGGCTTTCCGGCGTTGCCGACCACTATGCGCTGGATGACGACCATGCGCTTGCCATCTGTCGTCGTATCGTCAAGAATCTCAATCGAAACAAGACTGTAAGCCTGCACTTACAGACATCGATTCCGCCGCTTCACGCAGCCGATGAACTCTACGGCATCGTGCCGACGGACCTGCGCCAGCCCTATGACGTGCGCGAAGTGATCGCGCGCATCGTCGACGGCTCCGAATTCGACGAGTTCAAGCAGAACTACGGCACCACGCTGATCACCGGCTTTGCCCATCTCCATGGCATGCCGGTCGGCATCGTCGCCAACAATGGCGTGCTGTTTTCCGAGAGCGCGCTGAAGGGCGCGCACTTCATCGAATTGTGCTGCCAGCGCAAGATCCCGCTGGTCTTCCTGCAGAACATCACCGGCTTCATGGTCGGTCGAAAATACGAAGCGGGCGGCATCGCCAAGGACGGCGCCAAGCTGGTGATGGCTGTGGCCACCGCCAGAGTGCCGAAGGTCACTGTTATCATCGGCGGTTCGTTCGGCGCCGGCAATTACGGCATGTGCGGCCGCGCCTATTCACCGCGCTTCCTGTGGATGTGGCCGAACGCCCGCATCTCGGTGATGGGCGGCGAGCAAGCGGCGACGGTGCTCGCCATGGTCAAGCGCGAAGGCATCGAGCGCAAGGGTGGCGAATGGAGCGCCGAGGAGGAGGCGAAATTCAAGAAGCCGATCCTGATGAAATACGAGCATGAAGGGCACCCGCTCTACTCGTCCGCCCGCCTTTGGGACGACGGCATCATCGACCCGGCGAAGACGCGCGACGTGCTGGCGCTAAGCCTGTCCGCCGCGCTCAATGCCGAGATCGAGGAGACGCGCTTCGGCGTGTTCAGGATGTGACATGAACGACCGTCCGCGGATTCAGGTTCATACCGGCGACATCACCAAGCTGGCAGTCGATGCCATCGTCAACGCCGCCAACACCTCGCTTCTCGGTGGTGGCGGGGTCGATGGCGCTATCCATCGCGCTGCCGGCCGCGAGCTCGAGTTCGAATGCCGCATGTTGAATGGATGCAAGGTCGGCGAAGCCAAGATCACCAAGGGCTATGAACTTCCGGCGCGGTACGTCATCCACACGGTCGGCCCGGTTTGGCAAGGCGGCGGCAAGGGCGAAGCCGAACTGCTGGCCTCCTGCTATATCCGCTCGCTCGAACTCGCCACGGCCAATGACTGCCGCACCGTTGCGTTTCCGGCGATCTCGACGGGTGTCTACCGCTATCCGAAAGATGAAGCGACGCAGATCGCCGTCGACACGGTCAGCACGTTCATCGAGAAACGAACAATGCCGGAAGCCGTCACTTTTTGCTGCTTCGACGACCAAACGGCGGAACTATACCGGCAGGCCGTTGCTGCCCTGCGAAAAGGCTGAGCTGCATGGACCAACCGATTCACCAGAATAGGCTGCGCCGAATCTCCGCTGGCCAGCTGACGGCGAGACAAAATATTCGCTATCGCTCATCCTGCACAGTGCAATGGGGACAGGGCGGAAATGAAACTGAAATATTCCCAGAAGACGATTGCTTCGATTCTTGCAAGTTTGCTCATATTCGCAACGCATGGCATCGGCTCGGCGGAATCGCTGGCGGGCAAGATGGGCGACAAGCGGTTTTCTCCGACCTTGTCGCTCGACCCGAAGGAAGCCTGCTACAAATCCTACCTTGCCTATATCGCGGCGAGCGGCCATTCAGCCTACGCCACGACGTTCTATTCACGCGTCGTCGATCTCCACATTTTCTGCAGCGGAAAGCTGAACGCACCTTTGCAGAAGGCCGCCGAGGAGACTGCCTTGCGTATCTGTCGGAGCGGCTTCGTCAGGTGGAAGGTCAAGACCGCAAGCGGCGGCTGCGCGATCGCTGCGTCGAAGTAAGCCGGCGGCCAGACTGGCGCCGCCCGAGGCAAACCCGGGAGGCTCCATGTTCGCCAAGATCCTGATCGCCAATCGCGGCGAGATCGCTTGTCGTGTCATCCGCACGGCGCGCAAGCTGGGCGTGCACACCGTTGCCGTCTATTCGGATGCCGATGCGAAATCCCTGCATGTCGAGTTGGCCGACGAAGCCGTGCACATCGGCCCCTCGCCTGTCGGCGAAAGCTATCTGCGTGGCGACAAGATTGTCGCCGCGGCGCTGGCGACCGGCGCGCAAGCCATTCATCCCGGTTACGGCTTCCTGTCGGAAAACCCCGATTTCGTCGATCAGGTAGCGGCGGCGGGGCTGGTCTTTATCGGCCCGTCGGCGGCCTCGATCCGTGCCATGGGGCTGAAGGATGCCGCCAAGCGGCTGATGGAAAAGGCCGGCGTGCCGGTGGTGCCGGGCTACCATGGCGAGGCGCAGGAGATCGTGGTGCTTGCCTCCAAGGCGCGCGAGATCGGCTATCCCGTCCTGATCAAGGCGCGCGCCGGCGGCGGCGGCAAGGGCATGCGCCGGGTCGAGCATCCCGATGAGTTTTCCGAGGCGCTGTCCAGCGCGCGACGCGAGGCAAAGGCCGCTTTCGGCGATGACCGCGTGCTGGTCGAGAAATATGTCGACAAGCCGCGCCATATTGAGGTGCAGGTGTTCGGCGACAACTTCGGCAATGCCGTGCATCTCTACGAACGCGACTGCTCGGCACAGCGCCGCCACCAGAAGGTGATCGAGGAAGCCCCCGCACCCGGCATGACTCCGGCGTTGCGCAAGGCGATGACGGACGCGGCGGTGAAAGCCGCCCAGGCGATCAATTATTCCGGCGCCGGCACCATCGAGTTCATCGTCGATGCCTCGCAGGGCCTCAAGGCCGACCGCTTCTGGTTCATGGAAATGAACACCCGCCTGCAGGTCGAACACCCGGTCACCGAAATGGTCACCGGCACCGACCTGGTCGAGTGGCAATTGCGGGTCGCCAGCGGCGAAAAGCTGCCGAAGACGCAGAGCGAGATCGCGCTTTCCGGTCATGCCTTCGAGGCCCGCATCTATGCCGAGGACGCGACAAAGGGGTTCCTGCCGGCGACCGGCACCTTGCATCATCTGAAGTTTCCGGACGCGGCCCCTGAAGGCGCCACGATGCGCATCGAGACCGGCGTGCGGGCCGGCGATGCCATCTCGCCCTATTACGACCCGATGATCGCCAAGTTGGTCGTCCACGCAAAGGATAGGCCAGCGGCCCTGGAAGCGCTCGGCACGGCGCTGTCGCAAATCGAGATCGCCGGCTCGACCGTCAACACTGCCTTTCTCGCCGCTCTGGCCGCCGATCCGGACTTTGCCGCGGGCGATGTCGACACCGGCTTGATCGCCAGGCATCAACCGGCATTGACCGAGGTCGCGCGGCCGAGCGATGAAGCCGTTGCGGCAGCCGCGCTTGCGGCCTCGGGTGCCGGCGCATTGCCGTCGTCGAGCGACCCATGGTCGTCGCTTGCCGGCTATGCGCATTTCCACAGCGTGGCCCGGCGCACACGGTTGAAGTTCGGCGAAATCGATATAGCGGCAAGGGTTTCGATGCGACCGGACGGGCGGTTCCAGGTGGCGCTGGACGAGCCCTATGACAATGCCAACGCGCATGATTTTCGCGCCACGCCACGCCTCGCCCGCTGGCCAGGCCATATCACTGTGTTCGAAGGCGCTGTTGGCCATACCTTCGCGGTGCCGGACCCGCTGGCACGGGCGGATGAGGCGGCGGCAGGCGCCGGCAGCCTGCGCGCGCCGATGCCGGGACTGGTCAAGCTGGTGCGCGCGGCAAAAGGCGATGCCGTGATCAAGGGCCAGCCGCTGCTGATCCTTGAAGCGATGAAGATGGAGCACACCATTGCCGCGCCGCATGATGGGGTGATCGCCGAGATCGCTACCGAAGGGGCGCAGGTCACCGACGGGACGGTGCTGGTGCGGTTCGTCGAGGATCAGAGCGCCCCGACCGCGGCCGCAAGCTGATAGCCGAAAGCGGGCGATGGATTGCAAGGGAAATGGTCGGGACGCCGGCGGGCCTGGGTCCCGCCAGCGCGCGTTTCGGTGAAGCGATGGCGGGACCGCGTTGCATGACGTGTCGGCGTCGCCCTCGTTGACCAGACATCTCTGCCGCCGCTCTGGCCGCAGCGCGCCGGCACGGGCGAGCCGCCCTTCAGTGGTGATGAGCGGAAACGCTCTTGACGTATTCGGACACCATTTCCCTCGGTGCCGACTGACTGACGTCGCCGACGCTAAGGATGCCGACCATCCGCATATTCTTGTTGATCACCGGCAACCTGCGGATTTTCAGTTCTTCCATGTGCTGTACGGCCTTGGCCAGATCGTCGTCTTCCCGGCAGCAGTGAATGCCGGTCGTCATGACATCGCGCGCCGTTGCCGTGCGGCCGTCGAATCCATCGTCCGCCAGTCCTTTGCAGACAATATCGCGGTCGGTCACCATTCCGATCAGTCGGTCGTTCTCTCCAATGGGAATCGACCCGATATCCTGGGCTCGCATCATTTTCGCCAGTTCGGTGACATCAGTTTCGGGGCTGACCCAGTCGACACCCTTATGCATTGCGTCTTTGACTTTCATGGCGGACCTCCCTTGCTGGGTTGGTGAATGTCCCCCTGTCCCATCTTAACGCGGGCGGGGTTTGACTGCCAGAGGCCATCATCCAGACCCGCGTTTTAGAATGGTTATCGGTGTCGCCGATGACCCCTTTTGCGGTTGGTTGTCATGCGTCCGATACACTCCGCAATAGCGCCTACATCTCGTTGTTTTCGGTGATGCCGGCTTCGCCTCCTCGCCGATATATCTTTCAGCCGACGGAACGTTTGTACTCGCCCGGTGTTATCACCATGATCTCCGCATAGGGATCATAAAGGGCCTTGCCCCCTCCAGGCCCTGGTTTGAGTCCGCTGTCTCCCCGGCAGCGGACCCGACACATTCAGTGATCGCTCGATCCCTCCAAACGCAAAATGCCCTACGACCTAACTGCCTCCGGCTCGACTGAATACAACCGTGCCATCGTCTTTGCGTATTTCCACCGCTACGATACCGTCATCCCGCTTCCGAGCGGCAAAGGTCGCAAAGACGTGGTCCCTCGCAGCCTTCTCGGCATCGAATGGCGTCTTTTCAACGACGCCCTGTTTCCCATACCAAATCACTGTGTAGGCCACCGCTGCGATGCTCCTTACTCCGCCGATCCATTGTCGGCAAAGGGTGAGGCGCTCGGGACGCACTGCAGTGACCAGCCGGCCGGTGTCGGCTGCTTCTGATATTCGGTGATGGCGGCGGTGCATTGTTCGCGCTTGTCGAAGGTGCTGGGCAGCACGACCATTCCGCCTTGCGGACCGGCGATTACTAGATACCAGATCAACGCTGCGGTCGAAGCCATGGGAAATTCCTTTTTTCCGCCCGCTCGGGAGCCGCGGATGGGTCGGACGACGTCAATTAGACTTCGGCCGGGTGGCGAAAGCATGGCCGGCGCGCAAGCTTCGCCCTCGCAAGGGCGTGCTTGACCATTTCAGTAGGAGGAAGAAGGCCGGCGCCAGGAGGCGCCCGGCCAAACTGGGAATTGCCGCGACGAGATGGCTTCTGGCGGCGCTTGGCCACCAATAAAATATAAAGCGCAATCCCGGCTCATATTGTCGAGATTATCAGTTCGACCTTGATGATCATCCGATCGGCCGTAGCAGAAAATCATATATATACAGTTTTACTTAAAGACCTTTTTCCCGTCAATCCTGCGGAAATTTGCTTTAGGTTTATTTGTGGCCTATGCTTTCTGCAGGGTTTGATATCTGCAAACAATGGGTTAGCGTTGACGGGATCGGGCGGATTTCCTTACGCGGCCTTTCGGGGGAAAACCCATGAAGCCTTCAATCAAAGCGCTCGCTTTGACCGCCGCATTTCCGTTGCTGTGGTTCAGTCCCGCTCAGGCAGCGACCGCTACCGGCAACATGACAGTCCGGATAACCATCCAGGCGGAGTGCAAGGTTCAGACCGCGACCGATATGGATTTCGGCACGAACGGTGTCATTGACGCCAATGTCGACCAGACCAGCACCATTTCAGTGCAATGCACCAACAGTACGCCCTACAATGTGGGCCTGAGTGCTGGTGCTGGCGCCGGGGCGACGATTGCCGTCCGCAAGATGACTGGCCCAGCGGCCGCGGTCGTCAACTACTCGCTTTATCGTGACGTCGCGCGAGCCCAGCTATGGGGCACCACCATAGGCACCGACACGGTGGCCGGCACCGGCAATGGCGCCGCGCAACCGCTGACGGTCTATGGACGCGTGCCGCCGCAAACAACGCCAGGCGCGGGTGTCTACACAGACACGGTTGCGATCACCGTCACCTATTAGGGTGCTGTCAAACAAGGAGGACGCCATGCGTTCCATGCTCAAAAGCATTGGCGCGATCGCGCTTTTACTGCTCGCGGCCGGTTTGGCGCAAGCAGCGTCGCTTCGGGTGGCGCCGACCAACATCGAGATGATCGCGCCGGACAGCGCGGCGGTCTTGACCCTGCGCAATGAGGCGAAACAGCCCATCAACGTACAGATGAGGGTGTTTCGCTGGACGCAAGAGGGCGGCATCGAACGGCTCGAGCCGACCAGTGATGTTGTTGCCAGTCCCCCGGCTGCGAAGCTTGGCCCCGGCGCCAACTATCTGGTGCGGGTTGTGCGCGTATCGAAATCAGCCGTTGCGGGCGAGGAAAGTTATCGTGTCATCATCGACGAACTTTCTGATCCGTCGAGAAAGAAGGCCGGCACCGTCAGTCTGGTCCTGCGCTATTCAGTTCCGGTGTTCTTTCGCAATCCCGATGCGGCTGCTCCAAATGTTTCCTGGAGCCTCTCGGGCAAGGGTCGCAAGCTGGTCCTGACAGCAAGAAACTCCGGCGAAAGTCGCTTGAGATTGTCCGATTTGACGCTGACGCAAAGCGGGCGAAAACTCGGCAGCCGAAACGGTCTTGTCGGCTACGTGCTCGGCGGTGCGACCATGCAATGGCCGGTCGCGGGGAAGGCGCTTTCGGGCGGGGCAGTTTCGCTGTCGGCCCAGAGCGATTTTGGACCGTTCGATGCCAACGTTGCGATCAAAGGCCAGTAGGGTCGCAATCACCGCTGTCGTGGCCGCATTTCCCACCATGCAGGTCAAAGCCCAAGATGTGTTGCCGGCCGCCTCGGTGACGGATTCCACAGCGGCCGCGGCCGACGGCCGCGATCTGTATCTGGAAGTCTTCGTCAACGACGTCTCGACGGGGCTGATCGGCGCTTTCAAGCAGCTATCGGATGGCGGCCTGGCTTCCACGCCGGACGAATTGCAGCAGGTTGGGCTGGAGCCTGTCGAAAGTGCGATGGGTGCCGATCACCTGGTGCGGGTCGATCGGCTCCCGGACGTCTCCTATCGTATCGATGAAGCGACCCAACGTCTCTATGTGACGGCCACCGATGCGGCACGCTCCGCCCACGTCATCGACATTGCCCAGCAGGGCAAGCAGGACAGCCTCGAGCCACAAGCCGGTTTTGGCGGTGTGCTGAACTACTCGCTGTTCGCCAGCACCAACGATCTGAAGGATAGCACCTCGCAGCTCTTTCGCGGCGTCTCAGGCGGTTTCGATGCGCGGCTTTTCAGCCCTTACGGAACGCTGAGCCAAGGCTTTATCGCCAGCCTGTCCGACGGCGAACTTGCCGGCTTCACCCGGCTGAACACGACCTGGAGTTATTCCGATCCCGAGCGCTTGCTAACCTACAAAGCGGGTGACTTCGTCTCGGGTGGACTGGCGTGGACCAGGCCTGTGTATCTCGGCGGCTTTCAGCTCCAGCGCAATTTCTCCTTGCGTTCCGATCTGGTCACCTTGCCGCTTCCGAGCTTTTCGGGAACGGCTGCTGTCCCCTCGACGCTCGAGGTCTACACACAGAATGCGCGGACCTATAGCAGCGACGTCCCGGCCGGGCCGTTTCAGGTGACAAACCTGCCAATATTCACTGGCGCTGGCGAAGCCCAGATTGTCCTGCGCGACAGCCTCGGCCGCGAAACCACCGTGACGTTGCCATTCTACAATTCCAACATGCTTCTGAAACAGGGCCTGCTCGATTTCACCGCCGAGGTCGGCTCTCCAAGGCGCAATTTCGGTGTCGAATCCTATGATTATGACGGGGCCATTTATGGCTCGGCAAGCGCGCGCTACGGGCTGACCAACTGGCTGACACTGGAAGGCCACGTCGAGGGTGGCGAGGATCTTGTGAATGGCGGCGCCGGCATGGCGTTTCCGCTCGGCTATTTCGGCGCTGCCTCCGTCGCGGCGGCAGGCAGCCGTCACGACGGCCAGACGGGTGCGCTCGTCAACGCCTCGCTTGAGTTGAGCCACGACGGATGGTCCCTCTATGGCCGCATGCAGCGCGCGTTCGGCGACTACGAGGACATTGCATCGGTCACCGCCGATATCGACGCTGTACCGGGTCCGGACGAATTCCCGATCTTCAGCGCCGGCGTTCCTCGCGCGCTCGACCAGGTGACACTAAGCGTACCGATGCCGCTTGATTTTTCAAACCTCAACCTCTCCTACGCGCACATAGAGAGCGCCGAGGGAGAGAGCAGCCAGATCGTGGGCGTTTCGTACAGCCAGACAGTGTTCAAGGACGGCAGCCTCTATGCCACTGCCTTCACCGACCTTGACGACAAAAACAGCTTTGGCGTGTTCGCAGGGATCTCCATGCCGCTCGGCGATGATGTCACCGCCTCGACCGGGGTCGCAGACGGTCCTGATGGCGCGTCGGTGTTCGCCGACATCGCCAAATCCGAACGGTTGGAGAACGGCAGCATCGGCTGGCATGCGAGGACGTCCGAGGGCGGCACGCCCAATCGGTCGGCTGCCGTCAGCTACCGTTCACCATGGGCACGAGTGGAGACCGGCATCCAGCAATTCGACAAGAGCGTTCGTGGAACCGCAGAGGTCGATGGGGCAATCGCCATCGCCGGCGGCGGCATTTTTGCCAGCAACCGTATCGACGACGCGTTTGCGGTTGTCGATGTCGGCGTTGCTGGCGTGGAAGTCCAGCACCAGAACAGGCCGGTCGGCGTCAGCAACCGGCAGGGAAAGATCCTGGTTCCCGATCTGAACTCCTACGAAGACAACATCATTTCCATCGATCCAAGGAACTTGCCGGTCGATGCCGACGTGCCGGAGACGCGCAAAATCGTCGTGCCGGCCGATCGAAGTGGCGTCGTCCTTGATTTCGGCGTTTCAAAGGCCGCTGATGCGGCGCTTGTCTCCCTGGTCGACGGCAAAGGCACGCCGATCGCCGTCGGCGCCAAGGGCCGCGTCGAGGGCTCCGACGAGGAATTTGTGATCGGGTATGACGGCGAGGCCTATATCCGCACCCTTCACCGGCAAAATGCCGTGGCCATTGAATTGCCGGATGGCAGCTCGTGTCGAGCTGAATTCGCCTATCGGGCAGTACCCGGCCAACAGGTGATCATCAAGCAGGTCATCTGTTCTTGAGGCGAGGACGAACAATGCTCCGTTTCGTTATGCTGTCGGCCGCCCTGCTGTTGCCGACCGTTGCCTGTGCCCAAAGCTGCAGCTTTGGCGTATCGGCGATGAATTTCGGGCTGGTCGATACGCTTTCCGGTTCGCCGAGCAATTCAACAGCCACACTCAGCGCAAACTGCACTGGATTGTTGTTGCAGCGCATTCTCGTCTGCCCAAATCTGGGTACGGGCACCGGCGGCGCCACGGCTTCGGCCCGTCAAATGCTGAGTGGCGCCAATCATCTCGACTACCAGCTTTATTCGGATTCCGCGCGCTCGGCGGTGTGGGGCTCCTATGCGTGGCCGTATCCGCCCGGGGCGCCGCCCTTTGCCCTGACGCTGAACGCGCTCGGCAGCGGTTCCAGCAGCCAGACGATCTATGGCGCCGTATTGGGCGGACAGGCGATTACCGCGGTGCCGGCGACCTATCTCTCCACATTCTCCGGGAGCCACGTCGAGTTCCGTTATCGATACAGCCTGCTGAACGATTGCAGCACCAGCGCCGGCTCAGTCGACAGACCCACATTCACGATCAATGCGACCGTTCCGGCCAATTGTTTGCTGGCAATCCAGAACATCGATTTCGGATCAAACGGCATTCTGGGCGCCAATGTCGATGCGACCGGCGAAGTTTCCGTCAGATGCACTCCGGGCACGCCTTACACAGTGTCGCTTAACGGCGGAACGACCGGTTCGCCGCCGACCTCGCGCAAGATGTCCAAGGGCGCGGAAACCGTAACCTACGGCCTCTACAAGGATGTCGCACGCAGCCAGCCATGGGGCGATGCGTCGACGCCAGGCAGTACCGTGGCGGGAAGCGGCGACGGTGCGGCGCATGATCTCACCGTCTACGGCCGTGTTCCCCCGCAGACGACACCCTCGGCAGGTGTCTATACCGACACCGTTGTCGTTACCGTGACCTATTAGGTCGTTGCATCAAAGCGCCGCGCATCCAGAAGAACGCGCGGCGCTGCAATGCCTTGTCAGCGATTACTGCGCGATTGGCGCGTACTTGCCGTCATGCCACTGGTTGATGTCGTAGCTGGCATTCTTGAGGTCGCCCTTTTCGTCGAAGGTGACGTTGCCGACAACGGTGCTGATCGGCGTGCCGTTCTTCAACGCTTCGGCAACCTTGCCCGGATCGTCGCTGCCGGCGCGCTTGACGCCTTCGGCGAAGGCCTGGACCACCGCGTAGGAGAACAGCGTGAAGCCCTCCGGTACGAAGCCGCCCGCCTTGATCTTCTCGACGGCTGCCTTGGCTTCTGGCTTTGCCTGCGGATCCGACGGGAAGACGAACATCGTGCCTTCGCCGGCCGGGCCGGCAACCTGCCAAAACTCCGGCGAAGCGATGGAGTCCGGCATGATCAGCTGGAACTTCAGGTTCTGTTCCGCCGACTGGCGCAGGATCAGGCCGGCTTCAGGATGGTAACCACCGAAATAGACGACGTCGGCCTTCAGATCCTTGAGCTTGGTGACGAGAGCCGAATAGTCCTTCTCGCCGGCATTGATGCCGTCATAGTACACCTCCTTGAGGCCACCGGCATTCATGGTTGCCCTGACGGCGTCGGCCACGCCCTGTCCGTAGGCGCTCTTGTCGTGCAGGACGACGACGTTCTTGGCTGCAAACTTCTTGGCGATCCATGGGCCGATGAAGGCGCCTTGCGCATCGTCACGCGTATAAAGCCGCATGATCGTCGGCCAGCCGGCCTTGGCCGCGGCGTCGGTCAGCACCGGGTTTGACGAGGCCGGGCTCATCATGAGGGCGCCGGCTTCGGCATAGACGGCAGAGGCCGGGATGCTCGAACCCGAACAGGCGTGGCCATCGACGAACTTGACGCCATCGGCGACGATGCGGTTGGCGACCGACACGGCCTGCTTGGGATCGCACTGGTCGTCCTGGATGCTCAGCTTGATCTGGCGGCCGTCGACACCACCTGCCGCGTTGATCGCATCAGCAGCGGCCTGTGCGCCCTGCTTGAACTGATCGCCGATGGTGGCGAGTTGCCCCGTCATCGGACCGACCACCGCAAAGGTGATGTCGTCGGCGAATGCGACCGGCGCACTCATCATCAGGCCAAAAACGGCCGCGCTCAAAATACTCATTTTTTTCATGGTGATAGAACTCCTCCACTCACGCGCGGCCGCCCGGCCGCGCTTCTTCCAGAGAGGCGGGACAATTTCATCCTTCACCGGACCTGTCTAGGCGCATCGGCGGCACTCGATTGGGCCTGCAAGATGTCATCCACGCAAAAAAGCCACGCCAGCCTTGTTCCGGCTGGTCGTGGCTTTTTGCTCGTCAAGCGGCCCCAAGCGCCCCCGCGCCCCGAAATCCCGCTCGCCTTCCCCGCATCGCGCGACTGAGCCCGGCCGGCCTGTCGCGTTCTTTTCATTTCTTGTTTGAGCCTGGTTCCGAAAACCGTGCTCCAGGTCGTCGACCGTCTTGCGCGGCCTTCCATTCCGCCGGGTCCGGCCGTCTGTGCGGTCTTGATCCCGGGCTTCCCTGTCTTGGATAGGTCTATCCGCGGTCGGCGGATCTCAGTGCATGGTCATCCATTCGCGAGCTTCGCGAAGCGCCTTCGCGATCTCGACCTTAGACATCGCTGCCGACAGTTCGGAACGCAGTTCCGCGGCGCGGGCCGAGCCCTTGATGGCGGCAATGTTGAACCATTTGTGGGCGGCAACGACATCGGTCTCGCAATCGCGACCCGTCGCATACATCATGCCCAGTTCGAAAAGAATGTCGGCCTGGGCAGTTGCCCCCATGGCGCCGAAGCCTGCTTCAAGCATTTCAAAACGTGCCATTTTTCAATCCCCTGTTCTGGCCCTGTCTGGCTCCCGAGAGCTGCCTTCGTTTGTCCTTGCGGGCTGCTCTTCCGATGCTTTCGAGAATGCCGTGGAGGCTTGAATCCGCCGTTAAATGGCGTGCTTAATTTGAGGAAAACAAAGCTAAAACAAGAGGTAAACGCGGAAATTCGTTAAGGATACAAAGCCAGCAATCGCGCCGGTTTTATTCAAATTCGACGAAAATTCTCGCGGCGAGAATCAACACTCCGCTAACCACGGGAAACAAACACGATCCGCGGATGCTTTCCCTTCTTGCCTGTGCGGCCCGCGCGGGGCGCCTTTCAGAATCGCGAAATCTTACGCTGCGGCACCGCTTTTGTTTTGCCAGGAGCTGGATTAGCTTACGTTTGCGTAAGCGGCAGACCGGCGAGGCGGAGCGTCGGGCCGCATATCCAAAGGGAGGAAGCCCATGTTTCGAAAAGTGAGCCTGGCCCTGGCGGCCACATTGATCATGGCGGGTGCGGCGTGGGCCGATCCGATCGAAGGCAATTGGAAGACACAGGCCGGAGATACCGCAGCCATCGCCGGCAGCGACACATTTTCCATCACGCTCAAGTCGGGCAAATTTGCCGGCAAGACCATCGGCTCGCTCAAGGCCGCAGGCGACAACAAATATGCCGGCAACATCACCGATCCGGCAAACGACAAGACCTATTCAGGCAAGGCGACATTGTCGGGCACCTCGCTCAAGATGAGCGGCTGCGTGCTTGGCGGACTGATCTGCAAGAGCCAGACCTGGCACAAGCTCTGATCGACCGCATCCTCACGACATGAAAACGGGGCCTCGACTGGCCCCGTTTTTATTTGTCCGGGCGCAAGGAGCCTGCCCGTGGTTCGCCTCCCACCGTACCTGCCGGACTGACGCCGGCCCCGTCAGAATCCGATCAACCAATTTGAACCGCAGATGAACGCCGGCATCAGAGCCGGTTCAGTCGCGCTCGGGCATTCTCCTGCGTGTTGAAGGAGACACGACCCAATGCTTGCGCGCCGCTTCACCATCGTCTGCCTGCTGATGAGCCTGTTTGGAATGTTCTTCGCCATCCTCGTCGCCGAAACGGGCCGTCCGGCCCGCGCCTGGGACGAAGCCGGTTCCAGGACCTGCCACCTCGCCTGCCCCAACCACCTTCGCAACTGAACAAAGAAACCAAGACCTCGAAAAGAAAAGCAGAACACCATGAACCGCATCGCCGCCAACGCTCTCAAGACCCTTCGGCTTCTGCCGCGGGCGGCGCTTATCCTGATGGTTCTGGCTGCTCCGGTCCTGGCTGTGCCGATGATGCGCGCCGATGCCGGCTCGACGATCGAAGCGCCAGCCTTGAGGAAGTCCGGCGTCGGCTTCGTGCTCCTGGTCAGCCTGCAGCGCGGTTAAAGAAAAAGGACGCTTTGGCAGCCTTCGGTCGCGACACCCCTCCCAAGAGCCGATCCAAGTCTCTATATTGAGCCATGGAAAAGCGAATCTATCCACAAGCCATCGAATCGGTCGTCATGCCGGAGCCTTTTGGCCGGCAAAGCTTTGATAACCCCAAAAAGGCCGTCGCCGCACTGCAGGCGTTGTACGACCGCAACACCAAGTTCCTTCGCGATTCCTTTGCGGCGCTGGCGGCAGCGGGTGGCGACAACAGCAAGCGCTACCGCGCCTTCTACCCGGAGATCGGCGTCACCACCAATTCGTTCACCCAGATCGACTCGCGCCAGGCCTACGGCCATATGCCGACGCCGGGACATTTTTCGACCACCATCACCCAGCCGGGCCTGTTCGAGAGCTACCTGGTCGAGCAGTTGCGCCTGATCATGCGCAATCATGGCGTCGCGGTCACCGTGTCGGAATCGACCACCCCCATACCGTTGCATTTCGCCTTTCTCGAAGGCACCCATGTCGACGGCTCGGCCGCCGAGCGCATCAAGCGGCCGATCCGCGACCTGTTCGACGTGCCGGACCTCGACGGCACCGACGACCAGATCGCCAACGGCACTTTCGAAGTGGCCTTCGGCGAACCACGGCCGTTGGCGCCCTTCACGGCGCAGCGCATCGACTATTCGCTGCACCGCCTGTCGCACTATACGGCGACCACGCCGCAGCATTTCCAGAACTTCGTGCTGTTCACCAATTACCAGTTCTACATCGACGAGTTCGTTGCCCGGGCGCGCGACCTGATGGCCAGCGGCGGCGGCGGATATAGCGAGTTCGTCGAGCCGGGCAATGTCGTCACCAAGGGCGGGCAAAGCGCGCCGAGCGAAGGGGTCGCGCCGCCACGCCTGCCGCAGATGCCGGCCTATCATCTGAAGAAGCCGAACCATGGCGGCATCACCATGGTCAATATCGGCGTCGGGCCTTCCAACGCCAAGACGATCACCGACCATATCGCGGTGCTGAGGCCGCATGCCTGGGTCATGCTTGGCCACTGCGCCGGGCTGCGCAACACCCAGGCGCTCGGCGACTATGTGCTGGCGCATGCCTATGTTCGGGAGGATCACGTTCTCGACGACGACCTGCCGGTCTGGGTGCCGATCCCGCCGCTGGCCGAGATCCAGGTGGCGCTGCAGGAGGCAGTTGCCGAAGTCACCGGCCTGTCCGGCTATGACCTCAAGCGCATCATGCGCACCGGCACCGTCGCCACCATCGACAACCGCAACTGGGAGCTGCGCGACCAGCGCGGACCGGTGCAGCGTCTATCACAGTCGCGCGCCATCGCGCTCGATATGGAATCGGCGACGATCGCGGCCAACGGCTTCCGCTTCCGCGTGCCCTACGGCACGCTGCTGTGCGTTTCGGACAAACCCCTGCATGGCGAGTTGAAGCTGCCCGGCATGGCGACCGAGTTCTACAAGCGGCAGGTGGCGCAGCACCTGACCATCGGCATCCGGGCGATGGAGAAACTCGCGGAAATGCCGATGGAACGGCTGCATTCGCGCAAGCTGAGAAGTTTTTCGGAGACGGCGTTCCAATAGGCTAATTGCGCATCGCACAACGCGTGTCGCGTTGAAACCGCCGCGCATTTTTGGGCGACATGCATTTTGTTTTATGCATGTCGTTGCCCCAAAACCGCTGCGCACTCTTGGGCGACATGCATTTGTTTTATGCATGCCGTTGCCCCAAAACCACTGGGCACTTTTGGGCGACATGCATTGGGCATTTCGTCATCTTGATTGGGCCGCATTTTTGCCGATAACCGTGCAGCATCACAGTTGGCAACCCGTGCAGACCTGACCCGATGAGACGCAGTCGAGACATGGCAGCTTCACTGGCATTCATCGCGATGATGATGTTCTCGGTTGCCGTGGTCGCCGGGTTCTTCGGCGCCTTGCACCCGGCCTTCGATTCCTTCTCGCATTTCCGGGTTCATCTTGCCGTGCTGATGGCGCTTTGCGCGCTGCCGCTGTTGGCCACGACATTTCGCCTGCAAGCGGCCGCGGCGTTACTTTTTGCCGTGGCGGCCTTTGCCACCACAATGAGCGCGCTACCACAGCCGTGGCCGGTGGAAGCGGTCGCCAAGCCCGCTGGCCAGATGGTCTACAAGCTGCTGCAGATGAACCTGCGCTACGACAATCCGACGCCGAAGAAGGTGCTGTCGCTGATCGGCCGGACCAATCCCGACGTGATCACCCTCGACGAGGTGTCGGCGATGTGGACCACCGAGCTTAGCTATATCAGCAGCGCCTATCCATACCGGATCCTCTGTCCCTACCCCAACGGCATATTCGGCGTCGCGCTGCTCTCGCGGCGGCCCTTTGCCGCCGGCACCGAGCCGCATTGCGAGCGGCGCGGCGCCATGGCGACAGCGACCGTCGACTTCGGCGGCATTGGCGTCGATGTCGCGGCGATCCATCTCAGCTGGCCTTGGCCACGCGAGCAGCACTGGCAGATCGGTGAGCTAGCCGAGTCGCTCTCCTCGCTCGGCGAGACAGCCATCATGGCGGGCGACTGCAACGCCGTGCCATGGAGCGCCGCCGTGCGCCGCGTCGCCGCGCTCGGCGGGCTGACCGTCATGCCATCCGCCGGACCGACCTGGACATACATCAAGCTGCCGGACTTCCTGCGGCGTTTCGCCGGCCTGCCGATCGACCAGGTTTTCAGCAAGGGCGGCGTGACCATTCATTCCGCGACACGGCTGGAAGAAACTGGCTCGGACCATCTGCCGGTGCTGGTCGAGTTCTCGCTCAGGCTGAACGAGCAAAAGCCGACCGACGAACACGAGACCGCGACTGCGATGCTGACACCGACGGGAAAATCGCGAAACGGATATCAGGGTTAGAGGCCGTTAGAAGATGATCCTTTCCGACAACCGGATTCCACTTTTTGGGATCATACTCTAAGTCGGAGTTCGGACCCTTGGCGTGTTCGATTTGACATGGCTCGATGGTCCGCCGAAGGTCGGCCAGCTCAACATACGGGGTGCCGTGCATGTCGCCCACCTTCATCGTCAGACGCGCCACGCCGGAGGACGAAGCTGGGGTAAGCGAGTTGCTTCTCGCTTCATACCCCGGCCTGATGCGCACTACATACGATCAGACCATTCTTGAAGCTGCGCTGCCTTTGATCACTCGGGCAAATCCTGCGCTGCTTTCGGCTGGCACCTACTATCTCGCGGTCAATGACGATGGCTTTGCCGTCGGCTGCGGCGGTTGGTCCCGGGAACGGCCCGGAAGCTCCGAGGTAGAGCACGGACTCGCGCACATCCGACATTTCGCCACACGTCCCGAATGGTTGGGCCGTGGGATCGGGCGCCAGCTTTACCGGCGTTGCGAAGAAGATGCAGGCTCGTCCGGTGTGCGCCGTTTCGAATGCCAGGCAAGCCTCAACGCAGAGGGGTTCTATGCAGCCTTGGGCTTCAGGTCGGTAGGGCGGATCGAAGTGCGCATTGGCCCTGGGCCGATGTTGCCTTCCGTCCTGATGGAACGGACCATTTGAACGTCAAGCCTGGCGCAGTGTGCTCGTTCCCGCCGATTGATTTTTGCCCCTAGGGCCGCTCCAGGGCCTCGACCAGATATTCTACGTGACCGCCTTCCCGGTGTTCGCGCGCGTCGAAGGCATTCTGCCTGGCTTCATAGTCGACAAAGACCGCGTCGATCCGCCGCCGCGCCTCACGCCGTGCCTTGGAACACTGGGGGTCATTGGAGACTGTCAGGCCCCTGAGCGATTTCTCGGTCGCACTCATCATCTGCCTGGCAATGTCGCCATGGGTCGCCTCATGCGCGCGAACGCCGGCGAAGAACCGCGCCCAGCGCTTGTCGAGGGCCGGCGGGAGGGCGGACGCGACACGGGGGTAGGTGAAATTCAGGTTGAGCGTTCCGTTGACTTGCCCGATGCGGCAGGTGCCCTTGACCTCAACAAGGTCGAACTCCCAGGCCTTTGTATAGCTTGTCTGTGCGATGGCGCGAGCCATGAAGCCGTGCCTCGGCCCGTTGCGGTCCATGGACTCGATCAGAGCCTCTCCGGTCTTGCCGGAGATGTCGTATGTCTGCGTCTTTACCAGGATTTTCACGCCGGCCGATGCGGCCGTCGCGGAACCGCACAAGGCGCCGACGATCGCCAGACCTGAAAGAATGAACAAGCGCATATCCGGCTCCTTTCCATGACGATGAGTGGACCGGCGGCAGAGTACCGCCGGCGCGATCCACTTCACATGCCCTGGTAGACCGGTCCCTCGCCGCCCTGCGGCGGGACCCAGTTGATGTTCTGGTTCGGATCCTTGATGTCGCAGGTCTTGCAGTGGACGCAGTTCTGCGCGTTGATGACGAAGCGCACGTCCTTCGCCGCCGGATCGGCGGCGGCGTTGCCGTCCTTGTCGACCCACTCATAGACGCCGGCCGGACAATAGCGTGTCGAAGGCCCGGCAAAGACATCGTGCTCGGAACGCTTCTGCAACTCCATATCACCGACAAGCAGGTGGACCGGCTCGTTTTCCTCATGGTTTGTGTTGGACAGGAACACCGAGGACAAGCGGTCGAAGGTCAGCACCCCGTCGGGCTTCGGATAGGCGATCTTCTGGTGCTGGGCGGCAGGCTCGAGCGTCGCATAGTCGGCCTTGCCATGCTTAAGCGTGCCGAAGGGCGAGACGCCGAACAGCGTGTTCAGCCACATATCGAGGCCGCCGAGACCGACACCGACGATTGTGCCGAAGCGCGACCACAGCGGCTTGACGTTGCGCACCTTCTTCAGGTCCTTGCCGATGTCGGTTGCCCGCCAGGCCGCCTCATAGGAGGAAAGCTCGTCATTGGCCCGGCCAGCGCCGATCGCCTCGGCGACATGTTCGGCCGCCAGCATGCCGGACAGCACGGCATTGTGCGAGCCCTTGATGCGCGGCACGTTGACGAAACCGGCCGCGCAGCCCATCAGCGCGCCACCGGGGAACGACAGTTTCGGCACCGACTGCCAGCCGCCCTCGGTGATGGCGCGCGCACCATAGCCGAGGCGCTTGGCACCATCGAAGGTGCCCCTGATCGCTGGATGCGTCTTGAAACGCTGGAATTCCTCGAACGGCGACAGCCAGGGGTTCTTGTAATTGAGGTGGAGGACGAAGCCGACCGCCACCTGGTTGTCCTCGAGATGGTAGAGGAACGAGCCGCCGCCGGTCTTCATGTCGAGCGGCCAGCCGAAGGAATGCTGGACCAGGCCCGGCCGGTGGTTTTCCGGCTTGACCTGCCAGAGTTCCTTGAGGCCGATGCCGTATTTGCCGGGCTCGCGGCCATCGGACAGCTTGTATTTGGCGATCAACTGCTTGGCGAGCGAACCGCGCGCGCCCTCGCCGATCAGCACATATTTGCCCATCAGCGCCATGCCAGGCGCGAAGCCCGGGCCGTGCGTGCCGTCCTTCTCGACGCCCATGTCGCCGGTGACGACGCCGGTGACGGCACCTTCCTCATTGTAGAGCAGGCCGGCGGCGGCAAAGCCCGGATAGATCTCGACGCCAAGCGCCTCGGCCTTGGTCGCCAGCCAGCGGCAGACATTGCCCAACGAAACGATGTAGTTGCCGTGATTGTTCATCAGCGGCGGCATCAGGATATTGGGCAGACGGAACGAGCCGGCCGGGCCAAGCACCAGGAAATGATCATCGGTCACCGGCGTCTTGAACGGGTGGCCTTCCTCGTCGCGCCAGCCCGGCAGCAGCCGGTCGATGCCGATCGGATCGACGACGGCGCCGGAGAGGATATGGGCGCCGACCTCGCCGCCCTTTTCCAAGACGACGACCGAAAGTTCGGGATTGACCTGCTTGAGGCGGATCGCCGCGGCAAGGCCGGCGGGACCGGCGCCGACAATGACCACGTCGAATTCCATGCTTTCGCGTTCGATGTCGCTCATCAACCCCTCCGCACTGGCTTATCCCTTTCGGGTATCTTGCTGGCTCCTGCGCTGCATAGCGCATCAATTGGCGACAGGAAACCGGCGCATACGTGACAATGCCGTTTTGGCCAAAAAGTCGCGCATCGCGAGGGCTTGGCGGCTGTTTTTCGTCTTGCAGGGCCGTCGGCGCTTATGTTTTTAATTGTTCGACGGCTCGCTTATCGGCCATACTTCATGCCATGCGCATTCCTGGGCCAGGCGGCTTTTCATCGACGCGCTTTCCATCGACGCCCGGCCGGGCCTGCCGGGCGCTTCTTTTGGCCCTTCCGATGCTGGCACCGGGTCACGTCGCCGCAGACGAGGTGAAAGTCTGGGCGACTGGAGCCTACTCTTTCTCCGACGAGCTTGGCGGCTTCCACATCACCGGCGCTTCGGGCATCGGCACCAAGGACGATCCGCTCGTCATCACCGAAGAGCTGAATTCGTCAACGCCGGTGACGCTGACCATCCGCACGACAAAGCCGATCCAGGCCTTCGGTAAGGCCGGCGAATTCGCCAATGGCATCATGTATATGCGCATCGACGTGCTCAACAACAGCGGCCAGGCCTGGGTCGAATTCCAGTTCGAGCTGCAGGAAATCCTGAACCAGCCAAGCGTGTTCGGCGACGGACTTTCGTTCGACCAGCGCAACAAGACACCGGACAATATCTGGTCGAGCAGTTTCGCCGATTTCGATCGCGATTTCGAACCCTATGACCGCCTGCTGTTCAAGAACGGCAAGGTCGACCCTCTGAAAACCGCCAGGTTCGAATTCCTGATGACCGATTATACGCCGCGCTGGACGTTCTATCTGGTGCAGGACCCACGCATACCGACGGGCTAGAGCAAGCGGCCAGCCTTGCAAATTCCAGTCATGCGGACGAATGTGCCGCCATGACTGCCGCTTCCCCAATCAACAGACAGGACCTTGCCGACCTGCTGGCCTTTTATGCCAGCGCCGGTGTCGACGAGGCGCTTGAAGACCAGCCGGTGAACCGGTTCGCCGAGGCGCCAAAACCGGCGGAGCGGGCGGTGGCGCCGCCCGCCGACGCGGTTGCGCCGCCTGGCTCGACGAGCACGTCGCGCCCCGAACCGGCCGACAGGGCAAATCTGCCGCCCGTGACGCGTGCACCGTTGATAACCGCTGCGGTTCCAGACGAGGCGCAGGCGGCGCTGGCGCGCCACCTGGCAACGACGGCAACGACGCTGGACGAGCTTCGCCAGCACATGGCGGCCTTCGACGGCTGCAATCTCAAGGCCACCGCCAAGAACCTGGTGTTCGCCGACGGCAACCCGGAGGCCGCCGTCATGCTGGTGGGCGAAGCCCCCGGCCGCGACGAGGACATCGAGGGCCTGCCCTTCGTCGGCCGCTCGGGCCGGTTGCTCGACCGGATGCTGGCGGCGATCGGCCTCGACCGCACTTCGGCCTATATCGCCAACGTCATTCCGTGGCGGCCGCCGGGCAATCGCACGCCGACGCCGCACGAGACCGAAATCTGCCGGCCGTTCATCGAGCGGCAAATCGAGCTGGTCAATCCGAAGGTGCTGATCAATCTCGGCGGCCCGTCGGCCAAGACCTTGCTCAACACCTCGGAAGGTATCTTGCGGCTGCGCGGCAACTGGCGCGTCCACACGACAGCTTCCGGCATCGCCATCCCGGCCATGCCAACCCTGCATCCGGCCTATCTCCTGCGAACCCCTGCGCACAAGAAGCTGGCATGGCGCGATTTTCTCGAAGTGAAGGCGAAGCTGCGGGCACTTGGTTGAAGCGCGGCAGCTCTTCCCTTCTCCCCTTGCGGGAGAAGGACAGGGCCATAACCTCCCAGGTAATTGAAATCATCCACTGCCAGCCTAACCATGCCCCCATGACAACACTTCAAAATTCCGCCGGTAGCCTCATCCGGGAATGGCGCACCCGCCGCCGCATGAGCCAACTCGACCTCGCCATGGAAGCCGAAATCTCGCAGCGCCATCTGAGCTTCGTCGAGAGCGGGCGTGCCGTGCCCTCGCGCGACATGGTGCTGCATCTGGCAGAGCAATTGTCGATCCCGCTCCGGCAGCGCAACCAGTTGCTGCTTGCCGCGGGCTTTGCGCCGAGCTTCGGCGAGCGGTCGCTCAGCGACGCGACGCTGGCGCCGGCGATGGCGGCGGTCGAGATCGTGCTCAAGGGACATGAACCCTTCCCGGCGCTCGCCGTCGACCGGCACTGGAACCTGGTTTCGGCGAATGCCGCCATCGCTCCCTTCCTTGCCGATGTCAGCGAGGCTTCGCTGCTGACGCCGCCGGTCAACGTGCTTCGCCTAAGCCTGCATCCGGGCGGCATCGCACCGCGCATCGTCAATCTCCAGGAATGGCGCACGCACCTGCTCGAGCGTCTCAAGCACCAGAACGACGCCAGTGGCGACCCGGGGCTGATCGACCTGGAGCGCGAACTGCGGACTTATCCGTCCGGGCTGAACGGCAGCCGGCCGGCTCCTGTGGAGCCGAATGCCATCGTGCATCCGCTCAGGCTAGCGCATGGCGATCAGGTGCTGTCGTTCATCAGCACCATCACGGTGTTCGGCACGCCGCTCGACGTGACGCTGTCGGAACTGGCGATCGAATCGTTTTTCCCGGCCGACGAACAGACGAGGACGGTGCTGGTGCGGCTGGCAAAGGAGCAGGCCGAACGATCGTAGTCACCCCTGGGGCAGAGTCGCCTTTCGCGTGCGGGTGCGCTCCAGGCCGAGCTGGCGCTCGCGCCAGATGATGAAGATGCCTGCAGCGACGACGATCAGGCCGCCGACGAGCATGTTGAGCGTGGCAACGTCGCCGAAGACGAGATACCCGACAACGACGCCAAGGATCATCGAGGTGTATTCGAAGGGCGCCACGACCGAGGCTTCGGCATGGCGATAGGCCGAAGTCATCAGGATCTGGCCGAGGCCGCCGCAGAAGCCGGCGGCAACCAGAAGTGCCGCCTGGAGCGGCGTCAGCGCCTGCCAACCGAACGGCAGCGACAGCAGCGCCATGACGCTCGCCGTTACCGAAAACCACAGCACGATGGTCGCGGTGCGTTCGCTTTGCACGAGATTGCGCACGAGCAGCATGGCAACGGCCGAGATCGCCGCCGCGACAAGGGCGGCGATGACGCCGAGCACCTCCTGGTCGTCAAGCGCCTCGTCGGAACTCAGCAGCGTCAGTTCCGGCCAGGAGATGATCAGCACGCCGACCAGGCCGACGGCGACTGCGCTCCAGCGATAGACGCGGATGGCTTCGCCGAGGAAGATCGAGCTGAACACCACCACCAGCAGCGGCTGCGCGTAGTTCAGCGTGATCGCCTCCGGCAGCGGCAGCCGCGTCAGCGCGAAAAAGCCAAGTCCCATGGCGCAGACGCCGACGACACCGCGCGCAATGTGATTGAGCGGGCGCTTGGTCGAAAAAGCAGTGCCGAGTTTTCCCTTGAAGGCAAGAAAGGCAATGATCGGAAAGATGGCAAAGAAGGAGCGGAAGAAGACGATCTGGCCCGCCGGCACGGTGCCCGCCGCCTTGATGCAAGTCGACATCCCGACGAAGACCGCCACCGACACGATCTTGAGCGTGATGCCGGTGAGCGTGCTGTGCCCGACGGGATGGTCGCTGGCTGCTAAGGCCTGACCCGGTTTTGCTGTCACGCTCCCGTCGCTTCCTGGATCGTTGCCCAGATGCGCGCCGGCGTCGCCGGCATGTCGATGTGCTTGACGCCGTAGGCGCGCCAGAGCGCGTCGGTCACCGCGTTGAGTGCCGCCGGCGTCGAGCCGATGGTGCCGGCCTCACCAGCCCCTTTGATGCCGAGCGCATTGGTGGTCGAAGGCACGTTGCGGGTCTCGAAATGGAAGAACGGAAAATTGTCGGCGCGCGGCATGGCGTAGTCCATGAAGCTTGCCGTCAAGAGCTGTCCATCCTCGCCATAGATGGTGTCCTCGGTCAGCGCCTGGCCAATGCCTTGCACCACGCCGCCATGCACCTGACCTGCGAGCAGGATCGGATTCACGGTGACGCCGAAATCGTCGACGATGGTGTAGCGGACGATGTCGGTGGTGCCGGTGTCGGGGTCGATCTCGACCTCGCAGATATGGGTGCCGTTGGGATAGGTGCACTCGTCCTGCACGAACTCGCCGAACCCCTTGAGATCATCCGGCGTCTTGGCGGCCTTGGCGATGGCGGAAAAATCGATCGTGCGGTCGGTGCCGACGATGCGGGCAACGCCGTCCGACAATTCGATGTCGCCGGCCGAGGCCTCCAGCTCGTCGGCGGCGATGCGTTTGATCTTGTTGGCCAGGTCCTCGCCGGCGCGCGACGCCGAGACGCCGCCGAGCGGAATGGAGCGCGAGCCGCCGGTGCCGCCGCCAGCCTTCAGCTCATCGGTATCACCCTGGCGGACATGGATCTTGTCGATGTCGAGATTGAGCTTTTCCGACAGGAACTGCGCATAGGCGGTGGCGTGCCCCTGGCCGTTGGTCTGGGTGCCGATCTTCAGCGTCACCGTGCCGTCGCCGTTGAGTTCGACAAAGGCCGGTTCCGACCCCGGAAAGGCGCAGGCCTCTATATAGGTCGCCATGCCGAGGCCGCGGATTTTTCCACCCGCTTTCGACTGTTCGAGCCGCGCCGGAAACGCCTTCCATTCCGCCTGTTCGATGGCGCGGGTCATGTGGCCCTCGAATTCGCCAGTGTCATAGAGGCGGCCGGTCTGCGTGCGGTAGGGAAACTGCTCGGGCCGGATGAAATTGCGGCGCCGGATTTCTTCGACGGGCAGACCCAGATCGTGGGCGCAGGCATCGACTAGCTTTTCCAGCAGGAACGCCGCTTCCGGCCGGCCCGCGCCGCGATAGGCATCGACCGGGCAGGTGTTGGTGTAGAGGCCGGTGACCGACACGTCGAGCGCCTGGATGTCGTAGACGCCGGTCGACATGGTGACGCCGATATACGGAATGAAGGGACCGTATTGCGAGACATAGGCGCCCATGTTGGCGAGCAGGTCCACCTTCATGCCAAGGAAGCGGCCGTCTCTGTCCAGCGCCATCTCGGCCTTCACGACATTGTCGCGGCCTTGCGCGTCGGTCAGGAAGTGTTCGGTGCGGTCGCCCGCCCATTTCACTGGACGGCCAAGCCGCTTCGCCGCCTCAAGCACCAGCGGATATTCGCGGTAGACGAAGCTCTTCGGCCCGAAACCGCCGCCGACATCCGGCGTGATGACGCGCAGCTGGTTCTTCTTGATCTTGAACAGGCTGACCAGAATGTACTGCATGGAATGCACGCCCTGCGACCCCGTGGTCAGCACGAAGCGGTTCTCCTCAACGTTCCACTCGCCGATCGCCGAGCGCGGCTCCATGTAGTTGCAGACCAGCCGGTTGTTGACGAATTCGATGCGGGTGACATGGGCGGCCCTGGCGAAGGCCGCGTCCGTCTTTTTCTTGTCGCCCGTATGGTAGCTGAAGGCCCGATTCGAGCCGAGTTCCGGCCAGACCAGCGGCGTGCCTTCGGCGAGCGCCGTCGCCGTTCCGGACGCCGCATCTTCGCTGTCATAGTCGACGTCGATCAGTTCGGCGGCATCCTGCGCCAAAGCGCGGCTGTCGGCGACGACGAAGGCAACGGCGTCGCCGACATAGTTGACGCGGTCACGGCACAGGACCGGTATGTCGCGGGTCGGCGCCTTGGTGCCGTCCGGCTGTTCCTGCATGACGCCGGACTTGAGATCGCCGAGATGAGCAAGGTCCTTGCCGGTCAGCACCAGATGCACGCCGGGCGCTGCCTTCGCCGCCTCGGTCGAACCGATGGTGAAGCTGGCCTTGGCGACCGGCGAGCGCAGGACATAGCCATGCAGGACGCCGGTTGGCTGGATGTCGTCGGTGTAGCGGCCCTGGCCCTGGATGAAAGCAGCATCCTCGCGCCGCAGCACGGATGCGCCCATCCCGAATTTCGGCGTGACGACGGTCATGGATGCCTCGTGATGATGACTTGGAGGAGGAACGCCTGAAATAGGCGCTGTCTCAGTTTTGTCGAGGGGCTGTTTCGTGTAAAGAGCGCGAACTTCAATTTTCTTGGACCAGCGGAAACAACCCGCCGCCAACGCAATCGACAGGAAAACCCACGGAATGCGCACGGACACCGGCCAGGTCTTCAAGCTCGAAGACTACCGCCCCAATGACTACCTCATTCCGCAAACCAACCTCACCTTCCGCCTTTCGCCAGACGCAACGCGCGTCACCGCCGTGCTCACGGTCGAGCGCCGTGACGGCGTATCCGCGTCGGCTCCACTGGTGCTCGACGGCGACGGGCTGACGCTCAAGCGCATCGAGATCGGCGGCAAGAAAGCGAAACCGGCCGAAATGCTGGTAACGCCCGACCAACTGACGATCCTCGAGCCGCCGGCCGCGCGGCGCTTCCAGCTGCTCATCGAGACCGAATTGACGCCGGTGGGCAACGAAGCCCTGATGGGCCTTTACCGTTCGAGCAATGTCTACTGCACGCAATGCGAGGCCGAGGGCTTTCGCCGCATCACCTATTTCCTCGATCGCCCCGACATCCTGTCCGTCTACACGGTGCGCATCGAAGCCCTGCGCGAGGAGGCACCGCTGCTTTTGTCCAACGGCAACCCGGTCGACAAGGGTGACGTCGGCGATGGCTGGCACTATGCGGTGTGGCACGACCCCTTCCCCAAGCCGTCCTATCTGTTCGCGCTGGTGGCCGGCAATCTCGGCAAAGTCGCCGACAGTTTCGTCACCCTATCCGGCCGCATGGTCGAGCTCGGCATCTATGTCGAGCCCGGCAAGGAGAAGCTGGCTGGCTACGCGATGGACGCCCTGAAGCGGTCGATGAAATGGGACGAGGAGGCGTTCGGCCGCGAATACGACCTCGACGTCTTCAACATCGTCGCCGTCTCCGACTTCAACATGGGCGCGATGGAGAACAAGGGCCTCAACATCTTCAACGACAAATATGTGCTGGCCGACCAGGAGACAGCGACGGATGCCGATTTCGCCAATATCGAGGCGATCATCGCGCATGAGTATTTCCACAATTGGACAGGCAACAGAATCACTTGCCGCGACTGGTTCCAGCTCTGCCTGAAGGAAGGGCTGACGGTTTTCCGCGACCACGAATTCTCCGCCGACCAGCGCTCGCGCGCGGTCAAGCGCATCGCCGAAGTGCGCACGCTGCGCGCCCACCAGTTTCCCGAGGACCAGGGCCCCTTGGCGCATCCGGTGCGGCCGCGCCGCTACCGCGAGATCAACAATTTCTACACCGCGACGGTCTACGAGAAAGGCTCCGAAGTGGTGCGCATGATCCGCACCATTCTCGGGCCCGATGCCTTTCGTGCCGGCATGGACCTCTATTTCGAGCGTCACGACGGCGACGCGGCGACGATCGAGGATTTCATCAAGGTGTTCGAGGATGCGTCCGGCCGCGATCTGTCGCAGTTCGCGCTCTGGTACCACCAGGCAGGCACGCCCAATTTGACCATCAGTTCGACGCACAATCCGGCGTTGCAGGAGTTCATGCTCGAAATCGAGCAGTCGGTGCCGCCGACGCCCTCCGAAAGCCGCAAGCGGCTGATGCATATCCCGCTCGCCTTCGGCCTGATCGGCGCCGGCGGCCAGCCGGTCGACTATAGCGGCGTCGAGGGCGCCAGCGTCGAGGACGGCGTCATCCATGTCCGCAAGCGCCGCCACATGGTGCGGTTCTCAGGTGTTGCCGAACGCCCGGCGGTGTCGCTCAACCGCGGCTTTTCGGCGCCGGTGACGCTGTCCGTCGAGCAGAAGGCCGACGACCAGTTCTTCCTCGCCCGCCATGACAGCGACTCCTTCTCGCGCTGGCAGGCCTTCAACACGCTGTTGACCGACGCGCTGATTGCCGCCTCCCGCGAGATCCTCGGCGGCAGGCAGCCGGTTTTCGCGTCGCGGCTGACCGAACTCGCCGGCGCCATCGCCGGCGACGAAACGCTGGAGCCGGCCTACCGGGCGCTGGCGCTGGCGCTGCCTGGCGAGGCCGACATTGCCCGCGACATCGGCAGCAACATCGACCCCGACGCCATCTACGCTGCCCGCGAGGCACTTGCACTGGCAATAGGCACCGCCAACCCTGACAATTTTGCCGGCCTCTACGACAGGCTTGCCGACAAAGCGGCGTTCAGCCCGGATGCGGCGAGCGCCGGACGACGGGCCTTGCGCAACACCCTGCTTGACTATCTCTCGATGCAGCTGGGGGGAGCAGCACTTGCCGCCGGACATTTCCAATCGGCGACCAACATGACCGACCGCGCGGCGGCCCTTGCCGTGCTTGCCCATCGCCACCACTGTTCGCCCCAGGCGATCCAGGCGCTGGCGGCTTTCGAGACGACTTATGGCTCCGACCCGCTGATCATGGACAAATGGTTCCAGATCCAGGCCAGCGTGCCCGGCCCGCAGGCCGTCGACACGGTGCGCGCGCTGACCGCTCATCCCGCTTTCTCGATGCACAATCCGAACCGGGTGCGCTCGTTGATCGGCACATTCTCCAGCGCCAACCAGACCGGCTTCCACCGCGCGGATGGCGAGGGCTACCGGTTCTTCTCGCAGACCGTGCTCGAGGTTGAAAAGCGCAATCCGCAATTGGCGGCGAGGCTGGCGACGGCACTCCGCTCATGGCGTTCGCTCGAACCTGGCCGACAGGCCAAGGCCAGGGAAGCGCTGCTTTCGATCGCCAAAGCCGGAGACCTGTCGGCGGATCTGAGCGATATTGTCGATCGCACCCTGGCGTAGGCCTGCGCTCTCTCCCGGAAAAGGCCGTTTCGGCACTATTTTAGTCGATTTTTAATCTTTTTTCGCCGGACCACTGGACAAGGCGAATCACCTTTGATTCTTTACTGACGATTCGGATGTGCGGCGTTTGCCGGATCAAAGCAGCATAGGCAACTTCGGGGAGTGCCATTTATGGCGAAGGCGGACGCGTGGGGCGCGCCCGGGGGGAAGGTTTTTGCGCATCGCGAGACGCGAAGCGACGGCCTTGCCGGGAACACGCGGCTCATCGCCGAACCGGCCTACCGGCGGCTTCTGGCCGCCGAGCCGCTGCTGCGCCGATCGATACCGGCCCTCATCATCACCTTCCTGATCGTCATCGCAGCATTGCGGGTCCTGTCGCTGATGAACGAGCGCGACGATGTCGAACGCAACGCCAAGGCGATCCTCACGCTGGCGGCGGGTCAGCTGGCGAGTTCGCTCGCCACCACTTCGGACACGATGCCGGGCGCCATCCAGGACCTGCTGGAGACCACCAGCCGTCAGGGCGCGATGGGGCGCAGTCATGTGCTCGTCATCACCGACAGCGCTTTCAAGATCGTCGCGGTGACACCGCGCTCGATGCCATGGCAAAGCCATTCGCTCGACGGCCTCGTCCAGGGCGGCCAGCCATTGTTTATGTTCGGCGACCGCGCCGGCGTGATGGAGGTCAACATCGGCGGACGGGACTGGTATGCGGCGGTCAGCCTGGCGAACGGGCGAAAGGGTGCCGCGGCGGCCCTGGTCCCACAGGACGCGGTTTTCGACACCTGGCGCAAGACTGTTTCGTTGAACGTCACCCTGTTCGTGCTGACGGCCGGCGTGCTGATCGTCATCCTCTACGCCTATTTCGGCCAGGCGGCACGCGCGCAGGCCGCCGATCGCATCTATCTCGAAGCGCATCAGCGCATCGACATGGCGCTGGTTCGCGGCCGCTGCGGCCTGTGGGACTGGGACATGGTGCGCGGCAAGATGTACTGGTCGCGCTCGATGTACGACATGCTCGGCTACAAGCCTTGCGACACGATGCTGTCCTTCGGAGAGGTCGACGAGATCATCCATCCCGAGGACGGCGACCTGTTCGAGCTCGCCAACAGAATCGTCGCACGCGAAATCGACCATATCGACCAGGTGTTCCGCATGCGGCATGCCGACGGCCAATGGGTCTGGATGCGCGCCCGGGCACAGGTCATCGATCCTGAAGCGCCGGAGATCCAGCTCATCGGCATCGCCGTCGATGTCACCGAACAGCGCCATCTGGCGCTGCGTTCCGAGGCGGCCGACCTTCGCCTCCGAACGGCGATCGAAAACATCAACGAATCCTTCGTGTTGTGGGATTCGGCCCAGCGACTGATCATGTGCAATTCCAAATACCAGCAGGACAACGGGCTTTCGGACCGCGACGTGATGCCGGGCACCGCGCGCGCGGTGCTGGAAGAACGGATGCTGGCCTTTGCTTCCGAACGGCGGCTTGCCAACACCAGCGGACTGCAGGGCGGCGCCACTTTCGAGCGGCAGCTGGCCGACGGCCGCTGGCTGCAGGTCAACGAACTGAAGACCCGTGACGGCGGCATCGTCTCGGTCGGCTCCGACATCACCCAGATCAAGCTGCACCAGGAGAAGCTGGTGGACAGCGAGCGCCGACTGATGGCGACGATCCATGATCTGAGCCTCGCGCGCCGGGCCGAAGAGGAGCGATCGCGCGAACTGGTCGACCTCAACCGCAAATACATGAAGGAAACCGAACGCGCCGAAGCGGCGAACCGGGCGAAATCCGAATTCCTGGCCAACATGTCACACGAATTGCGCACGCCGCTGAACGCCATCATCGGCTTCTCCGAACTGATGGAACAGGGCCTGTTCGGTCCGCTGGGGTCGGAGCGCTACGAGGAATATGCCACCGACATCAACAGCAGCGGCAAATATCTGCTGGGTGTCATCAACGACATTCTCGACATGTCCAAGATCGAGGCTGGCCAATTCTCGCTGGACCAGGAACAGATCGACCTCGGTCCGCTGATCAGCGAGACGGTTCGCGTCGTCTCGCTGCAGGCGGCGCAAAAGGCGATCACCGTGGAAACACGCATCGCCGACGCGCTGACGCTGTTCGCAGATCGCCGCGCGATCAAGCAGATCGTCATCAACCTCTTGTCCAACGCGGTGAAATTCACCGGTCAGGGCGGCCACATATCGGTCAGGGCCCGCAACACCTCCGGCGCACTGGTGCTGACCATCGAGGACAATGGCTGCGGCATCCCTAAAGACGCGCTCGGCAAGCTCGGCCGACCCTTCGAACAGGTGCAGAACCAGTTCTCCAAGAGCCATGCCGGATCCGGCCTTGGCCTCGCCATCTCACGCTCGCTGGCCGAGCTCCAGGGTGGCGCGCTGAAGATCCGTTCGACCGAAGGCGTCGGCACGATCGTCTCGGTGCGTATTCCGGTGAAGAAGAGCGCGCCTGCGATCAAGGTCGCGGCCTGAGCAACCACAGGCTCCGACTGACGTCGCCGGAGCCTGGATCGGACAGCCTCACTGCATGCCGCCTTCGTTGTCGTCGCCATCCCATTCATGATGACGACCAAAGCGGCCGCCCTTCGGCAGTTCGCTCTTCTCGATCTTGCCGTCATTGTTCCTGTCGAGCATGGCAAAGACCTTCTTCTGGCGACTGGTGATGTCGTCTGATGTCAGCGTGCCATCGCCCCTGGTGTCGTAGCGGGCGATGATGCGTTTGGCCATCTGCTCAAAACGCGCCTTCTCCAGTGCATCGGCGAGCTGGGCGACGGTCAGTTTGCCGCCATTGTCGGCGACGAGTTTCTTCAGCCGCGCGTTCATGGCGTCGGAAAACTGGTCGAAGCTGATGGTGCCGTTGGAATCGCTCATCGCCTTGCTGAGGCGCATCATCGTGCCCTCGCGCAGCTTTTCGCTGGCATTGTTTTCGGCATAGGCAGTGGTTCCGACGGCGCCGGCCAGGGCGACGAAGGCAAGGGCAAGCTTGGTTGTCGTTCTCATGGTCTTCTCCTGTTGCATCGTCACCCCCGATGCGGTCAGAGATAACCGCTCGTCGCGATCATCCCGTACGAAGCAAAAGGTCAAAGTCCTTCCTGACCTTTTGCGACGTCTCCTTGAGGTGCGCTTCCAGCACACCGAAATCCGGCAGGTCAGTCACCGCCAGAAGCAGATCCGAAAGCCCCGGCGGAACATCGTCGCGCTCGAAAGGTCCGGTGAGGCACAGCCGCGTCATCTGGGTCAGCGCCAGATAGAGCGCATAGGCATCGCCAAGTTCCTGCCTGACCCCGGCATCGGCAAAGCCCGGCGCCAGGCGCGACAGGATTTCGGCCGTGCCGGTGGCACGTATAACGGACGAGGCACGTGTAACGGCCGGGGCACGTGCAACGGCCGGGGCACGTGCAACGGTCGGGGCACGTGCAATTGGCACGGCCGGGGCACGCGGCGCGGCTTCGACCTGCCCGGTGAGTACGGCTACCTGGGCGATGAATTCGAGATCGATCAGGCCGCCGGGGATCAGTTTGATGTCCCATATGTCGCGCGGCGGCTTTTCCTTTTCGATCATGGCGCGCATTTCCGAGGCCCCGGCCATCACCTTTTTCGCATCGCGCGGCTGGCCGAGCACTGCCGCCACTTCCGCCTCAACCTCGCTGCACAGGCCGGCATCGCCGGCAATGGCACGCGCCCGCGACAGCGCCATGTGCTCCCAGGTCCAGGCCTCCTGGCGCTGGTACTTCTTGAAGGCATCGATGTGGGTGGCGACTGGACCCTTGTTGCCGGATGGCCGCAGGCGCAGGTCGAGTTCGTAGAGCACGCCTTCCGCGGTTGGCGCGGACACGGCCGCGATCAGCCGCTGCGTCATGCGGGTGTAGTAATGCGAAGGCGCCAGCGGCTTGTCGCCATCGGATTCCTCGGCGTCCGGCGCGTGGTCGTAGAGCAGGATTAGGTCGACGTCCGATCCGGCGGTCAACTCGCGGCTGCCGAGCTTGCCCATGCCGAGCAGCGAAACCACGCCGCCGGCAATCGTGCCATGGCGTGCCGCGAATTCAGCGGTCACCGCCTGCAACGCCGCCTCGATGGTGAGATCCGCCAGATCGGAAAAGGCGCGGCCGGCTCGAGCCGGATCGATCGAGCCGGCCAGCAGCCGGACACCGATCAGGAACTTTTGCTCGGAGGCAAAAATACGCAGCCGGTCGAGCACGTCCTCATAAAGCCGGTCGCCCTCGACAAAGGCGGAAAGCCGCGCCGACAGATAGGCACGGTCCGGCAATTCGGTCAGCAAGGCCGGGTCGAGCAAGCCATCGAAGACATGCGGCCGGCGCGTGATGATCGCCGCCAGCCGGGGTGCGGCACCCATGATCGTCGCCATGAGCTTCAACAGGGCCGGATTGGACTGCAGCAACGAAAACAGCTGGATGCCGGCAGGCAGGCCAGCGAGAAACTCGTCGAAGCGTATCAAGGCTTCGTCGGCCCGGCGCGTCTGGCCGAAGGACCGCAGCAGCGCCGGCGTCAGTTCCGTCAACCGCTCACGCGCTTCCGCCGACTGAGTGACGCGATAGCGGCCGAAATGCCAGCCGCGGATGACCCGGCAGATGTCGCTCGGCCGCTGAAAGCCGAGACCGTGCAAGGTCCGCAGCGTGTCGGGATCATCGACATCGCCGGTGAAGACCAGATTGCCGATGCCTGTCGAAAGCTCCGGCGCGGTTTCGAACAGCGCTGCGTAGTGGCGTTCGACCTTTTGCAGCGAGGCGCGGAAGGCCTGGGAAAAGGCGGCGGCATCGTCAAAGCCGAGCATGTGGGCGATGCGCTCCAGCCCTTCGTCGTCTTCCGGCAGCGTGTGCGTCTGCTCGTCGGCAACCATCTGCACGGCATGTTCGACACGCCGCAGGAACCAGTACTGTCGGGCCAGCGCATCGCCGGCGTCCGATGTGATCCAGCTGCGCGTCGCAAGCTGGCCGAGCATCGGCACGGTCTCTCGCCCGCGCAGTTCCGGGAAACGTCCGCCGGCGATGAGTTGCTGGGTCTGGACGAAGAACTCGATCTCGCGAATGCCGCCACGACCGAGCTTGACGTTGTGGCCCTTCACGGCGATCTCGCCATGGCCCTTGTGGGCGTGGATCTGGCGCTTGATCGAATGGACATCGGCAATCGCCGCGTAGTCCATGTATTTTCGCCAGATATAGGGCTGCAACTCCTTGAGGAAGGCAGCGCCGGCGGCGAGGTCGCCGGCGACCGGACGCGCCTTGATCATCGCGGCGCGCTCCCAGTTCTGGCCGCGCGCCTCATAATAGCGCAGCGCGGCTTCGACAGGGATCGCCAGCGGTGTCGAACCGGGATCGGGGCGCAACCTCAGATCGGTGCGGAATACATAACCATGCTCGGTGCGGTCCTGCAGGATGCGCACCAGGCGACGCGTCAGGCGCGAAAACAGCTCGGTAGCGTCGAGCGGATCGACGACGGCGGGCGCTTCCGGATCGAAGAAGACGACGAGATCGATGTCGGAGGAAAAATTCAGCTCGTGCGCGCCGAGCTTGCCCATGCCGAGCAGGATCCAGCCCGATTGCTTCGATGGATCGTCGAGATCCGGCAGTTTGAGCTTGCCCTGGCCATGGGCGTCGCGCAGCAGGAAGTCGACGGCGGCGCGGGTGCAGGCGTCGGCAAGGTCGCTCAACCGCCGCACGGTCAGCGCCGTTTCGGCTTCGCCGGCAAGATCGGCCAACGCGATCAGGAAATGCGCCTCGGCCTTCCACTGGCGCAGTTCCATCATCAGGCCGGATTCCGAGACCGCCTCGGCCAAATGCGCTTGGCCGATGGCGGCGCCGATCGCTTTCAGCCGCGCCTCGACAGTCTGCTCGAACAGTCCGTCCAGGATCTCCGGCCGGCGACGCGCCGTATCGCGCAGGAACGGCGACAGATCGAAGACGGCTGCCAGAAAATCCTGGCCTGGCCCCTTATCGGCGAGGAATTTGGCCAACCGCGCCAGCCCCTCTTCCCGCGCTGCGGAAGCGATCTCGGCCAGCCCTTGCCCCGCCCGGTTTTCGTCGAGCGGAGCAAGACTGGCGACCAGCTTCAGCAGCCAGTCTGTCTCCACCTGCTCGGCAGCCGTGCTCATCAGTGATCCTCCCGCGAGGGGAAACTCATGACCACGGATAATCCGGGATCGCCAGGCAAGAGATCAAGCCGGCCATTGTGGAATGTCATGACCGCCTTGGCGAGGCTCAGGCCAAGACCGGAACCCGGCTGCGAACGGCTTTTCTCCAGCCGCACGAAACGCTCGGTCGCGCGGGAACGGTCGCCATCGTCGGGAATGCCATGGCCATTGTCGACGACCGACAGCCGAACTTCAGTGCCGATCCGCTCAACCGCCACGCGCACGGCCGGTTGGGCGTTGGAGTCGGTCGAATATTTGATGGCGTTGTCGACGATGTTCGACAGTGCCTGGCCGATCAATTCGCGGTTGCCGTTGACGAAGACCGTCTCCCGCACGTCTGTCTCCAGCGAGACACCTGCCTCCTCCGCCACCGGCTCGTAGAGCTCGACGACGTCGCGCACGGCTTCCGCAAGGTCGACGCGGTTGGTGTTCTCGGAGGAGTAGCCAGCCTCCAGCCGGGAGATCATCAGGATGGCGTTGAAGGTTTTTATGAGCTGGTCGGACTCGGCAATCGTGCCTTCCAGCGCCTGGCGGTAATCGGTCGTCTTGTGCTTGCCCGCAAGAGTCGCCTCGGCCCGGTTGCGCAGCCGAGTCAGCGGCGTTTTCAAATCATGCGCGATGTTGTCGGAAACCTGTTTCAGGCCTTCGTTGAGCGTGGCGATCCTGGCCAGCATGGAATTGAGGTTTTCGGAGAGCCGGTCGAACTCGTCACCGGCGCCGGTCACGGGCAACCGGCCGGAAAGATCGCCGCCCATGATGCGGCGGCTGGCTTCCGACACGCTGTCGATGCGCTTCAGCGCGGCGCGGCCAACAAAGAACCAGATCAGCAGTCCGCCCAGCCCCATCATGCCAAGCGCCAGCATCAGGGCGCGGCGAATGACGGCGCGGAACCGCTCCGGCTCGCCGAGGTCGCGGCCGACCAGCATGATCATCTGGTTGGGCAGCCGAAGCACCAAGGCAATGGCGTTGTGGCCCTTCTCGCCCTGCGCCTGCGCTTCGTTCGGGTCGGATTGAGTGGTGCTCTGGTCCGCCGGCAGGTTGCGCTGCCGCTCGAGCTCGCCCTCGCCAAAGCGCTGATAGGAGAACGGGCTGTTGGTCCAGCCTTCGGTTTCGAGCACGCCCGGCTCCAGGCTCTGCACGTTGCCGGTCAGGATCTGGCCGTTGGCGTCGGCGATCAGATAGAGGTTGGCGCCGGGCTGGCGCGAGCGCTGCTCGACAACGCGCACCAGGATCGGCAGGCCGCCACGCTGATAGGCGCGGGCAAGGCCAAGCACTTCGTCGTTGATGGTCTCTTGCGTCTGCGCGGTCAGCATGCGCGCCGACAGCGAGGTCATGTAGAAGACGAGCAGTACGGCGCAGAGGGCGAAGAGCAGGAGGTAGAGCGCCGAAAGCCGCGCTGCCGTCGTCTTCATGATGGCTGGCACGGAAAGGGCCATGCTGCAGCTAGCCGCTCTTCAGCATGTAACCGGCGCCGCGAACCGTATGCAGTATGGCCTTGTCGAAACCTTTCTCGATCTTGCCGCGCAGCCGCGAAACATGGACGTCGATGACATTGGTCTGCGGATCGAAATGGTAGTCCCAGACATTTTCGAGCAGCATGGTGCGCGTCACCACCTGGCCGGCATGGCGCATCAGATACTCCAGCAGGCGAAATTCGCGCGGCTGCAGCGTGATCTCCCGCGCCGCGCGGCGGACCGAATGCGACAGCCTGTCGAGTTCCAGATCGCCGACGCGGTAGACGGTTTCCGCTTCCTTGGCGCTGGCGCGGCGGTTCAGCACCTCGACGCGGGCCAGAAGCTCCGAGAAGGCATAGGGCTTGGTCAGATAATCGTCGCCGCCAGCGCGCAGGCCGGTGACCCGGTCGTCGACCTCGCCGAGCGCCGACAGGATCAGCACGGGCGTCGTATTTCCCCTGGACCTCAGGCCGGCAATGACCGACAGGCCGTCGCGGCGCGGCATCATCCGGTCGATGACCATCACGTCGTAGTCGCCGGCGTCGGCGAGCGCAAAGCCGGTTTCGCCGTCTCCGGCAACATGGGCAGTGTGACCGGCCTCGGTGAAGGCTTTCTGCAAGTAATCCGCAGCCTCGCGATCGTCTTCTATGACGAGAATCTTCATAGGACTGTTATACGCGATTTCGCTGGAAGGTTGAGTGGCAGACATCTGCATTGTGGCCTTTGCCAAAGCGCATCGCGATCAAGATCATCCGAAGCCGCGCGCGATAAAAATCCTTGTCCGACGTCGTTGCGCCAAGACCGCTGAACGCTTTTTTGACGACATGCCTGGGGTGCGGCAGCGGGCGATGGGAAGCCCGCTGCCGCCGGGGAGAGCGCGATGACTGACTAACGCGCGCTCCTCCATGCTTTCCCGTACGTCGGCTCGGGGGTGTTGAAACCGCCGCACTGGAAAAGTCGAACCTGCCGCCGGGGCGCCCTCATCCGCAGGGAGAAGACAAGAACGCTCCGGAGACGTGCCTCAGCCCTTGGCGACGGGCAGTGCGACGAAACGATTGTTGTCGTCGCGGGTGATCTGCATCAGCACGGCCTTGCGGCCGGACTTGACTGCCTCGGTCATCGCCTTGGTGACGTCGTCGGTGGCGTTCACTTCGGTCGAATTGACCGATGTGATGATGTCGCCCGGCTGGATGCCGCGGTCGGCGGCATCGCTGTCGGGATCGACATCGGTCACCACCAGCCCCTTGCCGTTTTCGGACTTGGTGACGGTCATGCCGAGATCGGCCAGCGAGTCGGGCTTGGCCGGAGCGGCAGGCTGCTGCTGGTCGGCAGAAGCCTGCTTGTCGCTCGAGGGCAGTTTGCCGAGATCGACCTTGACCGTCTGGCTCTTGCCATCACGCCAAACGGTGACGTCGACCGACTTGCCGGGCGAGTAGGCGCCGATCAGACGGGCCAGTTCCTTCGGCGAAGCAACGTCCTTGCCGTCGACCTGGGTGATCACGTCACCAGCAATGATGCCGGCCTTCTTGCCGGGACCCTCGTCCTGAGCGCTGGAAACCAGTGCCCCATTCTGCGACTTCAGGCCCAGCGATTCGGCGATGTCGGAGGTGACCGGCTGGATTTCGACACCGAGCCAGCCACGCTGCACGGAACCGCTCTTCATCAGGTCCTGAACGACCTGCTTGGCGGTCGACGCGGGAATGTCGAAGGCGATGCCAACGCTGCCACCTGACGGCGAGAAGATCGCGGTGTTGATGCCGACGACCTGGCCGTTGAGGTTGAAGGTCGGGCCGCCCGAATTGCCGCGATTGACCGAAGCGTCGATCTGGAGGAAGTCGTCATAGGGGCCAGCGCCGATGTCGCGGCCACGGGCCGAGACGATGCCGGCGGTAACCGTGCCGCCGAGGCCGAACGGATTGCCTACGGCCACCACCCAGTCGCCGACGCGGACCTTGGAGTCGTCCGCGAAGTCGACATAGGTGAACTTGCCGACGCCGTCGACCTTGAGCACGGCGAGATCGGTGCGAGGATCGGTGCCGATCAGCTTGGCGTCGAGTTCCTTGCCGTCGTTCATCACCACGGTGAATGCCGAGCCTTCCTCGACAACATGGTTGTTGGTGACGAGATAGCCGTCATCGGAGATGAAGAAGCCGGAGCCCTGCGCCACTGGGCGCGGCTGGTCGTTGTTGTGATCGCGGTGGCCGAAGCGACGGATACCACCCTGGCCATTCTGGTCGCCAAAGCCACGGAACTCCTTGAAGAAGCGGCGCAGCTGCGGATTGTCGGGCAGGTTGTTCATGCCGTCCGGATCGTCGGACTGATCGGAGCCATCATCGGCCGCTGGGCTGATCTTGGCCTTGACCTTGACGCTGACCACAGCGGGAGAAACGCGCTCGACGACGTCGGCGAAGCCCGGCACCTGCGGCGCCTCGACACGCACGGCATCGGCCAGAACGGGCCCTGTTCCAGTCGTCAGCGCACCGATACCGATCGCGCCGGCAACGGCGATGGATGCGACGGCGGCCATCAGACGCTTGCGGGTGACGGAATATGAATTGGGGGCAATATTCATGGGGTCTCGTATCCTCTTTCAAATGGACGCCCTTGATCGGCATCCTCGGGAAAGAGAATTAGAGAGGCGCACATTACAGCGCCATTTCCGACACATGAAACTTTGGTAATGTTGCGGGGTCACCGCAGCCGTCAGTCGCGGCGCAAAATGGCGTCCAGCGATGCCTGCTCTTCCGCGGACAGGGATTTTGTTGCCAGCGTGCGACGCGACCGCGCCGTCATCACAATGAACATGCCGCCAACGAGCAGCAGAATGACCGGCGTACCCCACAGCAACGCATTGCGCAGGTCGAAGCGCGGCCTCAGCAGCACGAACTCGCCGTAACGCGACACGACATAGTCCATCACTTGCTGATCGGTATCGCCGGCAACGAGGCGTTGGCGCACAAGGATGCGCAGGTCACGGGCGAGATCGGCGTCGGATTCGTCGATCGACTGGTTCTGGCAGACCATGCAGCGCAGGCCTTCGGACAGCGCCCGCGCCCTCGCCTCGAGCGCCGGATCGGCCAGCATCTCGTCCGGCTTCACGGCCTGTGCCGCGCCGGCAAAGAGAAGCGCCAGCAGCAGAACGATCGAAGCCAGCGAAAGCCGGGCGCTCATGGCAGGCCCGTGGACGGAATGGCGCTGGCCTGCTTGCGCCGGCGCGACGGTGCTCCGACACGCAGGCGCCTGTCCATCAGCGACATGGCAGCGCCCGCCATCATCACCAGGCCGCCGCCCCAGATCAGCGTCACCAGCGGCTTCCACCACAGGCGCACCACGACGGAGCCATCCTTGCCCTCGTCGCCGAGCGAGATGTAGAGCTGGGAGAGGCCCATCGTCCTGATGCCGGACTCCGTCGTCGTCATCTGCCGCACCGAATAGAAGCGCTTGGCGGAGCTGATTTCGCCAATTGCGCTGCCGCTGACGCCGATCAGTTCGAAGCGGCCGCGATCCTCGCTGTAGTTCGGACCCTGGGCAGGATAAAGCCCGACGAAGCGCAGCGTGTGGCCGGACAGCTCGACGGTTTCGCCGGCATGCATCGACAGGATCTTTTCAGTGCCGAAGCAAAGCGTGCCGACGATGCCGAGCGTGGTCAGGCCAAGGCCAAGATGCGCAAAGGCAGTGCCGAAGACCGAGCGCGGCAAGCCGAGCAGGCGCCTGACCATGATCCCGGTTGCTACATTGCCGAAGCCTGACTTGACCGCGAGATCGGTGAGCGCGCCAAGGATCAGCCAGACGGCGAGGCCGACGCCAAGCGCGGCGAACACCGAGGCGCCGTCGATGAACAGAGCGGTGACCAGCGTCGCCAGAAGGGCTGCGGCAAAGGCCACCATCAGGCGCTGGGCGACAGCGAAGACGTCGCCGCGCTTCCAGGCCAGCAGCGGCCCGAACGGAACCAGTACCAGCAGCGGCACCATCAGCGGGCCGAAGGTCAGGTTGAAGAACGGCGCGCCGACCGAGATCTTGTCGGCGGAAAAGGCTTCGACGGCGAGCGGATAGAGCGTGCCGACGAGCACGGTCGCAGTCGCCGTGGTCAGGAACAGATTGTTGAGGACGAGCGCGCCTTCGCGCGAAATCGGGTGAAACAGACCGCCAGCCGTCAACCGGGAGGCGCGCAAGGCGAACAGCACCAGCGAACCGCCGATGAACAGCGTCAGGATGCACAGGATGAAGACGCCGCGCGTCGGATCGGTGGCGAAGGCGTGGACGGAGGTCAGCACACCCGAGCGCACCAGGAAGGTGCCGAGCAGCGACAGCGAAAAGGTCAGGATGGCGAGCAGCAGCGTCCAGATCTTCAGCGCCGAGCGCTTTTCCATGACGATTGCCGAATGCAGCAGCGCGGTGCCCGCCAGCCACGGCATGAAGGAGGCGTTCTCGACCGGGTCCCAGAACCAGAAACCACCCCAGCCAAGCTCGTAATAGGCCCAGTACGATCCCATGGCGATGCCGCCGGTCAGGAACATCCAGGCGACCAACGTCCACGGCCGCACCCAGCGCGCCCAGGACGCGTCGATGCGCCCTTCCATGAGGGCGGCGACCGAGAAGGAAAAGCAGATCGAGAAGCCGACATAGCCGAGATAGAGAAACGGCGGGTGGATGGCGAGGCCGAGGTCCTGCAGGATTGGGTTGAGATCGCGGCCTTCGATCGGCGCCGGATTGAGCCGGATGAACGGATTGGACGTCGCCAGGATGAACAGGAAGAAGGCGGCACCGATGGCGCCTTGCACGGCAAGCACATTGGCGCGCAGCGTTGCCGGCAGGTTTGATCCGAAAGCGGCGACAAGCGCGCCGAAGAAGGTCAGGATCAGCACCCAGAGCAGCATCGAGCCTTCGTGATTGCCCCAGGTTCCGGTGATCTTGTAGATCATAGGCTGGAGCGAATGCGAGTTTTCCCATACGCTCGCCACCGAGAAGTCGGAGCTCGCATAGGCGCTCGCGAGCGCCCCGAAGGACAGCGCCGTCAAGGCAAAGCCGGTCACCGCAACCGGCCCGCCGACCGCCATCAGGCGCTGGTTGTTCAGGCGTGCGCCGAACAGCGGCACGATCGTCTGCACCAGGGAAAGCGCAAACGCCAGGACCAGCGCGAAATGTCCGGTTTCAACCATGGTTGCGCCCAGACTTTTGTTTGGCCGCAGGTTCTTGCCGCAAAACCGTGGGACACTTTTGCGGAACCTGCCTATTCACTCTTGCTCTCCTGCCAGACGCCCTTGGCCTTCAGGCCGTCGGCCACCTCCTTGGGCATATAGCGCTCATCATGCTTGGCCAGCACGCTGTCGGCAACGAAGGTGCCGTCAGGGCCGAAACTGCCCTCGGTGATGACGCCCTGCTCTTCGCGGAAAAGGTCGGGCAGGATGCCGGTGTAGGTGACCTTGACCGATTTGTGGGTGTCGGTGACCGAGAAGGCGACGGTCGCCCCCTGCCCACGCTGGATCGTGCCTTTCTCGACCAGCCCGCCCAGCCTGATGCGCTGGCCGGGCTGCACGCTGGCGGTGGTGAGGTCGGCCGGCATGTAGAAATAGGACGCCTTCTGGCCGAGCGCATAGAATGTCAACCCGGTGGCGGCACCCAGGAAGGCCAGCCCGCCCGCGATCACCGACAATCGTTTCTGCTTACGCGTCATATCAAGGTCTACTCCGTCGCCGTCAGGCCAAGCGAGGCGGCAAAGGCGGTGAATTTCTTGGCTTCGTCACTGTCGGCTCCGAAGACGGCAATTGCGCGACCCAGCGCGTCACGCGCCTGGTCGGCCTTGCCGAGCACGACATACGAACGAACGAGCCGCATCCATCCTTCCGGGTCACGCGGATTTTGCCGCAGTTTGTCGTCGAGACCGGCAACCATGGTGTTGATCATGGCTTCCCGGTCGGCGGGAGACATGGAGGATGCAGCGTCGACATCGCCGGCATCGGGGCCGTTGGTGGCGCCGCCGGAGGCGACTTCGGGGCTGCCGGATTTGGCCAGCGCCTGTTCGATCGCACCGCGCCATGGCGAATCCGGCGGCAGCCTGCCCAGCATCGCCTGCCAGGCCGCGACCGCTTCCTTGGCGCGGCCCTCCTGCGCCAGCGCCATGGCCAGGTAGAAGCTGGCTTTCGCAGTGGCCGGATCGAGCTTCAAGGCCGCCTCAAAGGCATCCTGGGCATCGGCCGACACAATGCCGCCTGCCGCATTGGCGATCGCCTCGCCAAGACCGGCCCTGCGGACCGCGCTGTCGCCGTCGAGGCGAATAGCATTGCGATAGGCCGCCGCCGCATCGGAAAAGCGCTGCATGCGCAGATAGACGGGGGCGAGCACGTCCCATCCCCTGCCATCGGAAGGATTGGCGGCAAGATGGGCTTCGGCGCGCGCCACCAACTCGTCCACCGAACTGTCGGCCGGATTCTTGGCCAACCGCTCACTGAGTGGCTGCGATGGCAGGTCGGGAGAGCCGAGCTGGCTGTAGAGACCCCAGCTGACCAGCGGGACCGCCAGAACGGCCGCCGTCGCCACCAGCCTTGCCGCGACCGAGGCCTGCCTGGTGGATGCCTTGCCGGAAGCTGCCGCATTGTCGAGGCGAAGGATGCGGCGCGCGATCTCGGCGCGCGCTTCAGTCGCTTCCGCCGGCTGGATCAAGCCACGCGCGGCGTCGCGGTCGAGTTCGGACAATTGATCGCGATACACTTCCAGATCGTGATCGCCGGTCGACGACGTGCCCTTCGAACCGGCGGCCAACGGCAGCAGCACCGCCAGGCTCGCACCCAGCGTGAGAATTGCGGCTATGACCCAGAACAGCATGGTTCTTCCAATAAAGGCAGAGCCATGCCCTGCCAACAGATGCATCCTGCGACGCTTTGACGGCAGACGCGCCGCATGTCCTTGATCGACATCAACCGGCCGGATACCAGCCGGACCCGGGTCAGGTCAGCGGCGTCCAGCTGCCGTCGGCGTTGCGGCAAGCGGTACCGCGCGCCGTCACCCCGGCTCCGCCGGCAAACACCGTCTGCGTATACTGGCGACAGTCCTGCGAACCAACGCGGTAGGGTTGGCCCGGAACCACCTCGCCATAGTGCGAAGCCTGGTCGCCCTTCCATGCCACTTTCTGGCCACTGGTCGTATATTCGAGCGCCTTGTATTCCGCCTCGAGCGCGCTGCGCTTCTCGGTCTCGCTCAGGCCGTTGCCGATCGAGCCGCCGACCAGGCCGCCGTCCATCGCCGAAATGATCGTCGTGGTGACCTTGCCGCCGGAAGGAGGCGTCGAGGCCGGTGTCGGCGCGATGGTGGGGCCCTTGCCGCTCAGGGTGGTGCAGCCGGAAACGGCCAGCAAAGCGGAAACAAGGGCGACGCGAATCTTCATGCCAACAACCGGTTTTCTTGAGTTGGAGCCTGTCATGGATGAGCCGGGGGCCGCGTCATCGAAGAAGTCGGCATGGCCATAGTATTGATATTTGTCGGAAATTTGGCCGCTGGGACCAATCGGCATACCGCCATAGTAAATACTGTCCGTCGATCTCGGATTGATCCGGGAAGGCATCATTGAAGGCTCCGCAATCGCACCATCGCCTTCAATCCGCCCATGCCGGACCGTTCGAGCGCCAGAACGCCTCCATACTCGTTGACGAGGTCGGCGACAATGGCCAGCCCAAGGCCTGTTCCGGGCTTTGTCTCATCCAGACGCCGTCCACGCTTCATCGCCTCGCGCGCCTTGTCCTCGGGAATCCCCGGGCCGTCATCCTCGATGCTGATCTCAAACAGGCTGGCCGCCTCGTCCTTGCCGGTCAAAGGCAAGACCGAGACCAACACCGCGCTCTTGGCCCATTTCATCGCGTTTTCGAGCAGATTGCCCAGCAATTCCTCAAGGTCCTCCCGCTCGCCGGCGAAGACGATCTCGGTCGCCGGCATGGTCAGCGACAGGTTGGTCTGCGGGTTGAGTTTCTGCAAAACCCGCACCATGCGCTGCACCAGTGGTGCCACCGGCGTGCGGTAGACGACGCTATCGCGTTGCGCCGCGACGCGGGCACGCTGCAGATAGTGATCGACCTGCTTCTGCATGGAAGCGGCCTGTTCGGCAATCAGCTGCCCCTTGGCGCCGCCAAGCGCACGGCCCTCGTTGAGCAGCACCGCCAGCGGCGTCTTCAGCGAATGGGCGAGATTGCCGACCTGGGTTCGCGACCGCTCGACGATGCGCCTGTTGTTTTCGATCAACGCATTGGTTTCGTTGGCAAGCGGTTCGATCTCGGCCGGAAACTGGCCGTCGAGCCTGTGCGCAGTGCCCTCGCGCACCATGGCAAGGGCATTCCTGACCCGACGCAGCGGCTGCAGGCCGAGCAGGATGGCGATCGCGTTGATGGCGATCATGCCGACACCGAACAGGCTGAGATAGGTCAGCAGGCGGCGCTGGAAGGTCGAGATTTCCTGTTCGAGTTCGCTCTGGTTGCCCATGACGCGGAAGCGTGCAGCGCGGTTCTTGGAGTCGAGAACGAATTCGCTCTCGAACACTTCGAGTTGCTCGCCGTTGATGCCTTCGGTCGGATAGCTGCGCTGGAAACTGGAGTTGAAAGGCACATCGGCAACATCGGGCGATGGGATCGTCTTGGTCATCGACGACGAGTGAAGATCTCCGTGCACGCCTTCCGAAGCAGGTTCCACCGACCAGTACCAACCCGAATTCGGCTCCGAGAACCGGAGGTCGCCAAGGTCGGGAGCGCCGGTGAGAGCACCGCTGTCGGAAATGCCGATGGAGCCGATCAGGTTGAACAGATGCGCCGAAAGCAGGCTGTCGAAGCCGCGCTCGCTGGCCTGGCGATAAAGCGTGGTGATCAGGGTGAAGATGATGACAAGGGTCACGATCGCCCACACCGTGGAAAAGGCGATCACACGGAACGTCAGCGAACGCGGCCACAAACGCAGCGAAAGCGGCGTCCTTGCGGTTTGTTTGAGCGGTTCCGAGTTACGCCTCCGGCTCACGCATGCGGTAGCCCATGCCGCGCACGGTTTCGATCATGTCGATGCCCATCTTCTTGCGCAGCCGCCCGACAAAGACCTCGATGGTGTTGGAATCGCGGTCGAAATCCTGATCGTAGAGATGTTCGACCAGTTCGGTCCGCGAGACCACCTCGCCCATATGGTGCATCAGATAGGCAAGCAGGCGAAATTCGTGCGAGGTGAGTTTCAGCGGCACGCCGTCGACATCGGCCTTCGACGCCTTGGTGTCGAGGCGCAGCGGTCCGCAGGTCAGTTCGGACGAGGCATGGCCGGCGGCGCGCCGGATCAGTGCCCTCAGCCTCGCCAGCACCTCCTCGATGTGGAACGGCTTGGTGACATAGTCGTCGGCGCCGGCGTCGATGCCGGAGACCTTGTCGCTCCAGCGGTCGCGCGCCGTCAGGATCAGCACCGGCATCTTGCGGCCGCCACGACGCCAGCGCTCGACCACGCTGATGCCGTCCATCTGCGGCAGGCCGATGTCGAGCACGACCGCGTCGTAGGGCTCGGTGTCGCCGAGGAAATGCCCCTCCTCGCCATCGAAGGCGCGGTCGACGACATAGCCGGCATCGACCAGCGCGTCCGATATCTGCCGGTTGAGATCCTTGTCATCCTCGACGACGAGTACGCGCATGCGAAAATCGATACCTGTTGATGGGCTGGGGCCAGATATAGGCCGATTCCGGCGGCCTGGGAAACGAAGGCCTGTAAGATGAAAGACTGGTCAGTTCTGCGGCACGACGATTTCGGAACGGCGCGGACGCTGCCCGTCCTTGCCCGGGACGAGCACGACGATGACGCAGACCGGCTGGCCGCCGCGTGTCGATTGCGAGGCCTTGGCCAGCGTTCCGCCATTCTGCTCGGCCACCTGCTGGCCGATGGCGTAGCAATCGGAAGCCGCCAAAACGATCGGGCCGCCCTGGTCAGGCGCGACGACCGGTGTCGCCATCGCCTGCGACGCAAACAGCCCGGCAGCACAGAGCGCCAGTGTCGCGGTTCGGAAGTGGGAGCGAAGCGTTTTCATGGCTGGCGTTGTAACGCATCGGTGCTGAACGTGAAATGAACGGTGAACGCCACCAAGACCATGCCCGCTACCCCCTGAAACGCGAGACAACCGATCGGATTTCGCCGCCCACCCGGCGAAACCCCGGAAGTGTTAGTCTAGACCCCGTTTGGACCATATTGGAAGCGCATCAATCATTATCCTGCGTTATGGCGCGAAAACGCAGCAAGCCATGATGCACCAGCAGGTCCTCGTCATAGCGCGCCTCGGCAAACTCCAGCACGAGACGTGTCTGTCCACGCGGGCCGATGATCAGCACCGCGTCGGCGAGGCGCGCCTTGATGCTGTCCATGATGGCACGCGTTTCGGCCTCGCCATGGGTCTTCGACCAGACATGCAGCGTGACCAGCTGATCGGCATCGTTCTGGACCCCGGTATCCCAGTCGAAAGCGCTGGTCTGGCCGCAGGTTACGTGGGGAAAGGCGGCATTGTCGGCCGCGTGTTCAAGCAGCCCGGCGCCGCCCAGCAGCGCCGACAGCGATGCATCGCTCCTCAATCTCTGGAACAATGCCTGCTGCAAATCGCCGGACGCGGTCATCGTTTTCCCTCATCGAAGCGGCTTGCGGATCATGTGCCGTGATTGCCCTTCAAGGGTATCCGGATTCTGCCCGGCTTGCCAATCAGCGAACGCCGCGCAACCTAACCACGAAACTGCGCAGCGCAAGCACCAGCACCGTGATGATGATCAGAATCACCGAAAGCGCAGCGATCGCCGGATCGATGTTGTCGCGCAGGCCCATCCACATCAGCCTGGGCAGCGTGATGGCGTTGACCGAGGTGATAAACAGCGTGACGCCGATCTCTTCCCAGGACAGCACGAAGGACAAAAGTGCCGCGGTGATGATGCCGAACATGATGTTAGGCATGATGATGCGGGTGGCGCGCTCCCATACCGACGCGCCAAGGCCGCGCGCGGCGAGATCGATGCGCCGGTCGAGTTGGCTCAGTGAGACCAGCATCAGCACGGTGGCGAAGGGCACCGTCATCACCGAATGCGCCATGGCAACGCCAAGCCAGGTGTCGTAGCCGAAGAGCGAGCTGAAGCCCGAGATCGAAGTGAGCAGGAAGTAGAGCGTGATGGCCGAGACCACCGGCGGCACGACCATGGGCAGTAGTACGAAGCCGACGAGTGCAGCGGTGAAACGCGGCTGGAACATCCACACGCCGAGGCTGAAGCACAATGCCAGCACGGTGGAAAAAGCGCTGCTGACGATGCCGATGCGGATGCTGAGCAGGATCGAATCGATCCAGCGCGGATCCTCGATCAGCGCCCTGTAGTGGCGCAGCGACAGTTCACCGGACGGCATGGCCAGCATGCGGCTCGGCGTCAGCGATACCGGGATGACCGCGAGCAGCGGCATCAGCAGGAACAGCGCCACGAAGGCTGCGATGATCAGGGAGACGGGACCAGGGCGGTAAGTCGGCATCAGATCAATTGCTTCGGTCTGACATAACGGAACAAGAGCGCCATCAGCGCGCCGACGAACAGCACCAGCACGACGCTGATCGCCGCGCCCAGCCCCCAGTCAGGGCTCTGGAATATCCTGAGATAGATCAGCTCGGCGACCATGACGCTGCGACCGCCGCCGAGGATCGCCGGCGTCACGAAGAAGCCCAGCGAAAACACGAAGACGATGAGGGCTGCACCGATGATGCCGGAGCGGGTCATGGGCACGAAGACCGACCAGAAGGTGCGCATGCGGCTGGAGCCGAGCCCGCGCGCCGCCAGCAGCACACGATCGTCAAGGCTGCGCATGGCAGACGCCAGCGGGAAAACGGCGAAAGGAATGAGGAAATGCGTCATGCCGACAATGACGCCGAATTCGTTGCGCACCAGAGCCAACGGTTCGGAGATGAAGCCGATCGCCTGCAGCCAGGTGTTGATCAGGCCGCGATTGGACAAAAGCGCCACCCAGCCGAAGGCCCGGGTCAGCACCGAGATCCAGAAGGGAACGAGAATGCAGAACTCGGCAACCAGGCGCTGAGCCGGGGTTCCGCGCACCCAGACGACCGTGATGGCATAGGCAGCCGCCACCGAAACCACGGTGACGACCGCCGCTATGCGCAGCGTGCGGATGAACACCGACTGCACCAGATCGTCGGTGAGCAGCGCCTCATACTGGCCGAGCCCCGGCGTCGGCAGCGTAAAGCTCCATTTGACGACACCGAGGAACGGCCAGGCATAGGCCAGCACTAGAAACAGGAGCAGCGGCGCCATCAACAGCGCCGCGCCCATCCTGTCGGAGAGATATGCTCTCATGTCGACCCGATAACCCCTGCCTCTGTCAGGCGGAGATGATCTTGGTGTATTCGTCGAGTGCTGGTCCGTAGTTCTTGGCGTACCAGTCCATATCGAGCGCGATCTGCTTCTTCATGTTCTCGGGGTCGACCGGGTTGATGCGCTTCTTGTCGGCGGGGATCAGCGCGTCGGCGGCCGGGTTTGCTGGACCCTGGCCGAGCTTGTCGAACATGACCAGCTGCTTTTGCGGGTCCTGGGCGCTGGCGATGAACTTCATGGCCGCATCCTTGCCGCCGGGATTGCCCTTGAGCACGGCGAGCGCGCCGGGCGAGATCAGCCCCTGGTCCCAGATGAACTTGATCTTGCCGCCGGAATCCTGCTCGATCAGCGAAGCGCGGGTCGACCAGACGATCGCCATCGAGGCCTCGCCATTGAGCAGCACGCTCTGGCTCTCGGCACCGCCGCCCCAATAAGCGACGACATTCTCCTTGAAGGCGGCGATCTTGTCATGCGCGCGCTTCAGGTCGAGCGGATAGAGCGAGGCGGGCGCGATGCCGTCGGCCAGAAGGGCCGCCTCCCAGCTCGACACGCCCCATTTGTAGAGCGAGCGCTTGCCGGGGAATTTCTTCACGTCGAAGAAATCGGCCATGCCGGTCGGGGCGTCCTTGCCGTATTTCTCGGAATCATAGGCGATGACATAGGAGAAGAAATAGGTCGAGGCGGCATAGTCCCAGCCGAAGCCGGGCCGCATCTTCTTCTTGTCGACGATGTTGTAGTCGATCGGCTCGAGCATGCCTTGCGCGCCGAGCGTGATGGCCGAGAAGGGATCGACGTCGACGAGATCCCAGGTCGGGGCGCCGCTCTTGAACTGCGCGGCGATCGCGCCTTCGGTCGGGCCGGAGCCGTCCATCTTGACAGTGATACCGGTGTCCTTGGTGAAGGCCTGGCCATAGGCGGCATCATAGGCCGTGATGGCGTCGCCGCCCCAGTTGACCAGCACCAGTTCCTTCGCCGCGGCAAAGGCTCCGGTCGAGCGCATCAGCATCGGCGTGCCGGCCAGCACGATTGCCGCCAGCTGCGCGAATTGCCGGCGCGAAATCTCGCCGCGCCCTGCCCTTGCGGACAGGCTCTCGATGGCCTGTTTCTTGGCGTCGCCAGTTTTTGAATTGCTTGTCATGTCAGTTCCCCTTTTTGTTGTTGATAGTGCCGGAAAAGCGATGGTGCCGATATCTCGCCACACCGTTCGTCATTGTCCTCCATGCGGAAGGAGGAAACCCTTGTCCGCCGGCCAGGTGAGCCAGACGGAGTTGCCCTTGCCCAGCGCAGCGGCAGCTATCTCGTTCGGCACCGAGACGGTGACCTTCGCGCCTTGCCGCGTCGTCAGGTCAAGCCGCGTTGCCGCGCCAAGATAGGTGGAGTTGGTCGCCGTCGCGGCGATGCCGTTCTCGCCGGCTGTGGCCTCGCCCGATATCGACATGTATTCAGGCCGGATCGCCAGGATTGCATCGCCGCGCACCGTCTCAGCCTTGCAGCGCATGGACACCGCGCGGTCTTCGCAGAGGCCGGTTGAGCCATTGTCGGCCGGGCGCACCCCCTTCAGCGGCAGCATGTTGATCTCGCCGAGGAACTCGGCGACGAAGCGGTTGTCCGGCCTGTCGTAAACCTCGTCGGGCGCTCCGACCTGCAGCAGTTTGCCATGGTTGAAGATGGCGACGCGCGACGACAGCGCCAGTGCCTCGCTCTGGTCGTGGGTGACGAAGACAAAAGTGGTGCCGGTCTCCTGGTGCAGCCGCTTCATCTCGGCCTGCATCTGGCCGCGCAGGCCCTTGTCGAGGGCGGAGAACGGTTCGTCGAGCAACAGCACGCCCGGCTCGAACACCAGCGCGCGGGCGAGCGCGACGCGCTGCTGCTGACCGCCCGAAAGTTGCGCCGGCAGTTTCTTCTCATGGCCCTTGAGGCCCACGCGCTCGATCATCTCGCCGACACGGCGCTTGATGTCGGCCGCCGATTTCTTGCGCACCTTGAGTGGGAAGGCGATGTTGGCTTCGACGCTCATATGCGGAAACAGCGCGTAGCCCTGGAACACCATGCCGGCTGCACGCTGTTCGGCCGGTCGTTCGGTGATGTCGATGCCATCGCTGAACAGCCGGCCCTCGGTCGGCTGCACGAAGCCGGCAAGGATCATCAGGAAGGTGGTCTTGCCCGAACCAGACGGCCCGAGCAGGGTCAGGAACTCGCCACGGCCAATATCGAGCGTCAGATTGTCCAGCGCACGGAACGAGCCGAAGCTCTTGCCGATTCCGATTGCCTTGATCTCTGCGGCCCGGCCGGGTTGCTGCATCCTGCCTGTTTCCTCAATTCCGGTAGAAATCGTAGGGCAGCGTGCGGCCTCACCGCAACCGAATAGTTTTCGCCGGATCGGCAAATTCCATTCATCTGTCCAATCGGTGGCGCCCGTGGTCGGCCATGACCTTGGCTATGCTCTCCGCGAGTTTCGATCGCAGCCATCCGGCAAACGCGTCAAGCACCGGGTGCGTCGCCTTGGCGTGTTCGGAGACGAGGAAGTAGGAGCGCGGCGATTTGATCGCGATGTCGAACGGACGCACGAGCCTGCCTTCGGCCAGGGCCTTGCCGCTGGTCAGTTCGTCGCCCATGGCCATGCCCTGGCCGGCGATGGCGGCCGAGAAGACGAGATTCATGTCGGAAAAGAAGATACCGCCTTCCGGGTCGGGGTTCTCGACCTTGGACAGCGCCAGCCAGCGCGCCCAATCCTCGGTGTCGCCGAGATGCAGTAGATTGGCACGCAGCACATCGGCGGGCTTGGAGAATCCGCCGACCTTGTTGAGGAGCGTCGGGCTGCAGAGCGGCGTAAAGGAAATCTCGCACAACAGTTCGGCGGCCCGGTTCGGCCAATTGCCAACGCCAAAGGCGATGAAGGCGTCGGCGTCGGCGTTGCTGACATCGTCCAGCCGGCGCGGCGTCAGGATGCGCAGCGCGACATCGGGATACATTTGCCTGAACTCGCCGATATGGGTGCACAAGAACAGCGAGGCGAAGCCCGGCGTGCAGCTGATGCTGAACGAGCCACCGACGCCGGTGCCGGCATGGCGCGTCACCGCATCGCCGAGCACGGTCAACGCTTTGCGCACGTCGCTGGCATAGCGTTGGCCACGCGGCGTCAGCGCCACACCCTTGCCGATGCGTTCGAGCAGATCGAAGCCGAGGTCGCGTTCAAGCAGGCGGAGTTGATGGCTCACGGCGCTGCGGGTCAGATGCAACTCGTCGGCGGCGCGCCAGACGCTGCCGTGACGAGCGAAGCTGTCGAGCGCGCGCAGCGCCTGGGTGGATGGTATGCGCAAGAGGCCTCAGGTGAACCGAATTTGCATGAGCCGGGAAAACATATCACTTTTTGGCGAACCGCTTCACTGCTTTCTTCTCGTCTCATGGAGGAACCCGTGGCCACCTCGGCGCAAACAACCGCCCTTGCCTGTCTCGACGACATCCAACCGTTGCTGTCGGCGTGGACGCGCACCATTTTCGACTTCGGCGAGACCGCATGGCGCGAGTATCAGTCCGCCGCCTGGTACGTGGAGCGGTTGAGGCGCGAAGGCTTTTCCGTCGAAGAAGGTTCCGGTGGCATGCCTACCGCCTTCTGTGCGCATTGGACCAACGGTCCCGGCCCGACCATCGGCATGTACGCCGAATACGACGCGGTGCCGGGCAATTGCCAGGATGCCGCGACGGTCAAGCGTCCGCGCCCAGGCCTCTCCGAACATGCCGGCGGTCATACCGACCCGCATTCAGGCCTGGGCATTTCGAGCCTCGGCGGGCTGCTGGCGACCAAGGCGGCGATGCAGCGTCACGGCATACCAGGCACGCTGCGGTTCACCGGCGAGCCGGCGGAAAAGGTGCGCGGGTCAAAGCCGATCCATGCCGCCAAGGGCTATTATGACGGCCTTGCCGGCATGATCTCCTTCCATCCGTTCTACATGCTGCCGCTCTGCAACACGGCGCGCTGGGACACGCATTGCGGCGCGGCCTACGCCATGATCTATCGCTTCATCTGCGACCAACCGGAGCGCTGGGCGCGCGCGGCGGGTGGCGCGGCGCCCATTCCGCAGGCGCATTCGGCGGTGCGCGCGCCCGGCACCAACGACGCGCTCATGATGATGTACATGGCGTCCAAGGCGCTGCGCGATTCCATGCTGCCGCACCAGGGCGGCTGGTCGATCAGCGAGGCGATCCTCACCGCCGGCCAGGCGACCGCCGACAACCTGCCGGCCGAGCTGGCCGAGATCCAGTACATGATCCGCGTGCCGACGCTGGCGATGGCCGAGCAGGTCACCGCCGTGCTCGACCGCAATGCCGAGGGCGCTGCCGGCATGAGCGGCTGCCGCCATGAGCGGCATTGGGTGTCGAAGTCGCGGCCGGGGCTGGCCAATCACACCATGGCCGAAATCGCCTATGAAGCGCTGTCGACCGTCGGGCCGCCGCGCTGGGACGAGGACGCCAAGGCAATCGCGCGCGACATGCAGGTCAATGCCGGGCGCATGGCGAGCGACGAGCCGTTCATCGAAGAACTTGAGCGCCTGATCGAGCCGCAGGCGGCGGAAGCGATCCTGCGCCGCGATCTGCCGCCCTCGCAGGTGAATTCGACCTCCGACGATTACACCGACATGAGCTGGCATGCGCCGACTGCGCGATTCTATGTCGCCCGCCCGGCGCTGCGCTCGGAAACCGGCTACCCCTATCCATCATGGGTGATGAATGCGCTGGGCGGCATTCCCGCCACCATCGACCCGATGGTCACCTGCGCGTCGAAGACCATTGCGCTCGCCGCCCTTCGGCTGCTGGAAGACCAGGCCGCCCGCGATGCGGCGATGAATGAATTCGTCGCCCGCACCGGCGGAGGAATCGGCGGCTCGAACTGGATCGCGCCGCTTTGCGACTACGAACCGCCGATTGGATTTCGTTGGCCGGAATATGTCACCACCCCGCGCGGACGAGACTGGTGGATACCGGGCAACCAGCCCAAGTCAAACGCATAATCCATAATCAAAGCACGAGGAGAACCCCATGACCGTTCATGACCGCATCGTCGCCGAGCCGTTTTCGCTGCAGCGCCGCAACCCGGCCGGCGGCACCAAGCCTCTGACCGCCTGGGGCTTTGCCAACGAGACCGATGTCTTGACCGACGTGCTGCTTGGTTCGCCCAATTTCCTGCGCCACCTGTCGACCAGTTCGCTGTCGCGCAAGCATCTGCGCGAGGCGCCTTGCAACGTCCAGATCGCGCAGGCGCAGCACAAAGACCTTGTCGCCGCCTATGAGCATTTCGGCGTCAACATCCACTGGCACGAGCCGACGCCGGAACTGCCGATGCAGGTCTATTCCCGCGATTCCAGTGTCATGACGCCTTACGGCGCCTTCATCACTGCGATGGCCAACTGGTGGCGGCGCGGCGAGAATTATGCCGCCATCCGCACCTACGAAAAACTCGGCATTCCAATCTACGACATGGTCACGGCGGGCACGTTCGAGGGTGGCGACTTCAACGTCATCGAGGAGGGCGTCGTATTGATCGGCTGCGGCGGGGCCCGCACGCAGGAAGAAGGCGCGCGGCAGGTGCAGGCCTGGTTCGACAAGGAAGGCTGGGAAACCCGCATCGCCTTCATCGACGAGTACTATGTCCATATCGACCTGATGGTGGTGCCGATCGCCGAGAAACTGACCGCCGTATGCCTCGCCTGCACCGAACCCGGCATCGTGGACTGGCTGAAGGGCAAGGGCCACGAGATCATCGACGTGCCGTTCCAGGATACGATGGCGCTCGGCTGCAACTTCATGTCGCTGGGCAAGGACCGGGTGATCGCGCCGACCTCCAGCCAGACGCTGATCGGCCAGCTCAAGGCGCGCGGTTTCGAAGTTGCGGCGATCGACATGAGCGAGATCTCGAAGACCGGCGGCGGCATCCACTGCATGGCGCAAGCGCTCAAGCGCGAACCGGCCTGAGGAGTGGAATAGCGCTGCGCTGCTTCGTTCACATTCGCATCAGCATGATCGGCATTCTGCCGGCCGAGGGTGCAAGGTCGGGCGTGAAAACCGGGTGAGATCGCCGGCTGGCAGAAAGCTGAGATCGCCGGCTGGCAGAAACATGTGCCCAAGCCAATGCAATCACTACATTGGCTGCGGACGCCCGCTTGGGCGCCGCAACGCTGGCCAATGCGAAACTTGCACGATATCTAATATAAGCGCACAGTAAAAATGTTCTTTGGGGAGGGGGACGGCTCATCTGCAAATCGGGAGGAAACCATGAACACCATGAGCCTCACCACGCTTGAACGCGGCAAAACCATAATCGACGCTGCTGCCCTGGAAGCATTTTCGGCACAATTGCGCGGCACAGTGCTGAGCGAAGGCGATGCCGCTTACGACGAAGCACGGACTGTCTGGAATGCCACGGTCGACCGACGGCCTGGGTTGATCGTGTGCTGTGTGGGCGCTTCCGACGTCATCAGTGCCGTGAATTTCGCCAGGGAGAACAGACTTCTCGTCTCCGTGCGAGGCGGCGGCCACAACATTGCCGGAAGTGCGGTCTGCGATGGTGGCCTGGTGATTGATCTGTCGTTGATGAAGTCGGTGCGGGTCGATGTCGCTGCGCGGCGGGCATGGGTCGGGCCTGGCGCGACGCTTGCCGATGTCGACAAGGAAACGCAGGCCTTCGGGCTGGTGGTGCCGACCGGCATCAACTCGACCACCGGCATATCCGGCCTGACACTGGGTGGCGGCTTCGGCTGGATCACCCGCAAATTCGGCCTGACCATCGACAATCTTGCCTCCGCAGATGTGGTCACCGCCGACGGCAAACTGCTCCGGGCCAGCCAGACCGAAAATCCGGACTTGTTCTGGGCGCTGCGCGGCGGCGGCGGCAATTTCGGCGTCGTCACGGCATTCGAGTTCCAGCTCCATGAGCTTGGACCGCAGGTGCTGGCGGGGCTTGTCGTCCATCCCTTCGCCGATGCCAAAAAGGTGCTGCAGGAGTATCGCAAGGCGCTCGAAACCGCTCCTGACGAGTTGACCTGCTGGGTGGTCATGCGGCAGGCGCCGCCGCTGCCCTTCCTGCCGGCCGAGTGGCATGGCAAGGAGGTGCTGGTTCTGGCCATGTGCTATTGCGGTGACATCGACGCAGGCGAAAAGGCGACGCATAAGCTTCGAGCCATCGGCACGCCGATTGCCGATGTCGTCGGCCCCAGCCCGTTCACCGGCTGGCAGCAAGCATTCGACCCGCTACTTGCGCCCGGCGCCCGCAACTACTGGAAGAGCCATGACTTCACCGAGTTTTCCGAGGAGGCGGCTGCGGTCGTCACGGGGGCAATAGCCAAGCTGCCGGGACCCGAATGCGAGATATTTGTCGGCCATGTCGGCGGCGCGGCGGGTCGCGTCAAGGCGGATGCAACGGCGTTTCCACAGCGCAGTTCGCATTTCGTTATGAACGTTCACGCCCGCTGGCGCGAACCGGCGATGGACAAGGCCTGCACCGACTGGGCTCGTGCTATCTACGAGGCGGCCAAGCCTTATGCGGCCGGCACCGTCTATGTGAACTTCATGCCGGAGGACGAGGTTGACCGGGTCGAAGCGGCCTATGGCGGCAACCATCGGCGGCTTCTGGAAATCAAGCAGCGCTACGACCCACTGAACCTGTTCCGCATGAACCAGAATTTGCGCCCGAAAGAGAACCTGCGAGCCGCTTGAAGCGTTCAATCGCAGATCGCTTTGACGTCGAGCCAGACCCCCTGACCTGCCAGTTCGAGGCACACCGTTTCGAACTGGCGATCGTCGACATGAGCGAGATCTCAAGACCGGCGGCGGCATCCACTGCATGGCCCAGACGTTGAAGCGCGAGCCGGCCTGAGGAGACTGTTTGGAAATTCTACCCTGGCGGCCATCTGTTGGCGTTTTCTGCGCTTCCGCTGCTCACGGACCAAATGTCCGCTGCGCTACGGTTCTCGAAACCACCACCATATGACTCGCCAGAGCGAATTTCGAAACAGTCCCTAAGGCGGCTCGGCCTTCTCGCAACAAACCCCGGCACTGTGTCTTCGCCGCCCTTGTGAGAACTTGAGAAATGGAGGAATAGTCTCCCACGGTGGATCGCCCTGAAATTGCCGGTTTGCGGTCTTCAGGTCGCGCCATCGCCGAGCCGGATTTCCGAATGGCCAGTCCTGAACCGCACAAGAGAAGAGGTCCGATCGCCGCCCGGCTGCTGGCGCTCGATGCATGGCTCGATTCCTCGCTCTACGAGATCGGTTTTAAAGCGCGCCAGTTCTGGGAAGCCGCGACGATCTTCTCGCGGCGCTTTCGAGTCAACGGCTGGCGCCGCGGCATCATCGAACTGCTGAGCGAAGGTTTTACGCTGGGCGCCGGTGGCATTGTGGTGATGCTGGCGCTGGCCGTTCCGGCTTTCCAGGATACGGCGGGCGACTGGCGCGCGCAGGGCGACTTCGCCGTCACCTTCCTCGACCGTTACGGCAACGAGATCGGCCAGCGTGGTATCATCCAGCGCGATTCGGTGCCGGTCGACGAAATGCCCGATCACGTCATCAAGGCGGTGCTCGCCACCGAGGATCGGCGCTTCTTCGATCACTACGGCATCGACGTGCTTGGCCTTTCACGCGCCATCTTCGAGAATGTACGGGCGAACTCCGTCGTCCAGGGCGGCTCGAGCATCACCCAGCAGTTGGCCAAGAACCTGTTCCTCACCAACGAGCGCACCCTGGAGCGCAAGATCAAGGAAGCCTTCCTGTCTCTGTGGCTCGAGGCCAACCTGTCGAAGAAGGAAATCCTGCAGCTCTATCTCGACCGCGCCTATATGGGCGGCGGCACGTTCGGCATCGAGGCGGCCGCCGACTTCTATTTCGGCAAGAGCGTCAAGGACCTGAACCTCGCCGAGGCGGCGATGCTGGCCGGCCTGTTCAAGGCGCCGACCAAATATGCGCCGCACATCAATCTGCCGGCGGCGCGTGCGCGCGCCAATGTGGTGCTGTCCAACCTTGTCGATTCCGGTTTCATGACCGAGGGTCAGGTCCTGCAGGCAAGGCTGCACCCTGCCGATGTCGTCGATCGCGGCGAACAGAAAAGCCCGGATTATTACCTCGACTGGGCGTTCGACGAGGTCAAGAAGATCGCCAAGCCGGGCCAGCACTCGCTGGTGGCGCACACCACCTTCGACGCCAATATCCAGAAGGCGGCGGAAGAATCGGTGGAGTTCCACCTGCGCCAGTTCGGCAAGGAGTATAACGTCACCGAAGGCGCCGTCGTCGTCATCGAGACCAACGGCGCCGTCAGAGCCATCGTCGGTGGCCGCGACTATGGCGCCAGCCAGTTCAACCGCGCCACCAAGGCGCTGCGCCAGACCGGTTCATCGTTCAAGCCCTATGTCTATGCAACGGCGATGGAACACGGTTTCACGCCCAACTCCATCATTTCCGGCGGCCCGATCAGCTGGGGCACCTGGTCGCCGCACAATTACAGCGGCGAATCGGCCGGCAAGATCACGCTGATCATGGCGATGGCCAAGTCGATCAACACCGTGCCGGTGCGGCTGGCCAAGGACTATCTTGGCATTCCGCCGATCAAGGCAATGGCCGAGGCGATGGGGGTGGAATCGCCCCTCGAAGCGCACAAGACGATGGTGCTCGGCACCTCGGGCATGACGGTGATGGATCAGGCGACGGGCTACAGCGTGTTCGCCCAGAACGGCTTCGTCGGCTCCCGGCACGGCATCACGCAGCTCGTCACCCGCACCGGCGAGGTGGTTTATGATTTCGCCAAGGATGCGCCGCCGCCGCACCGGGTGCTGTCCGAGCAGGCGCTCAAATCCATGAACACCATGCTGGCGGCCGTGCCGGTGATGGGCACGGCGCGCCGCGCGCAAATTCCCAACATCGTCGTCGCCGGCAAGACCGGCACGACGCAATCCTACCGCGACGCCTGGTTTGTCGGCTTCACCGGCAACTACACGGCGGCCGTATGGCTGGGTAACGATGATTTCACGCCGACCAAGAACATGACAGGCGGCTCGCTACCGGCAATGGTTTGGCAGCGTCTCATGGTCTATGCCCATCAAAACATCGACCTCAAGCCGATCCCCGGCATCGACAAACCTTTTGTCGACGAAGAGATCGCAGCCAAGGCCGAGGAAGCGCAGAAGAAGAGCGACGACCAGGCGGCAGCCGATGCAGCGGCCGAACGGCCGCCGGTGTTGTCCAGCCGGACCACGCAGACGTTGAGGGACATGACCAAGCAGTTCCAGTCAGCGCCGGCCATCGCCGCGCCTCAACCGCCGGAAAAGCTGTCGGCACTGTGATTGCCGCACCGAGCGACCCCAGCCACAAGGCTTGTCTGCAATTCTGCACCCGCCGCTTGCCACGGGACCCCACGCCGCGATATCCCCGAGCGGCAACTCTTCGTGTCCCCGGCCCTTCATGCTCAAGAATGCACTCCTGACGCTGCTTTCGCTTGTCATAGCCATCGGCGGCGGTGGCGGCAGCGTCTGGTATGCGCTGAAAGCCCAGGATGGTGTCGGCGCCATCCGGATCGGCCAATGGACGGCTTTTCCCGATATCGGCACGCCGGCCGCCGACCCCTATTCGAAGGCCCGCGTGGCGCGCGAAGGCGTGCTTGCGCTTGGCCGCGCCGAAGGGCTGTCCTTCGTCGCCGAGCGCGACGCTGGCGGCGGCGAACTCAAGCGCGAATGCACCTACACGATCGAGGGTGGATTTCCGACGGCACGGTTCTGGACGCTCTATGCCGCCGATCAGTCGCTCGGCGTGGTCGAAACCGGCAAATCACGGCCTGCGGCGCTGCAATCCTATGGGGTGGTACGACAACCCGACAACTTGGTCATCATTTCCGCCAGCGATCACCCGATGCCGGGCAACTGGCTGCTTACTGGCGGCTTCGGCAGGATGTATTTCGTGCTGACATTCTACGACACGCCGATCGCCAGCAGCACCGGCCTGTCGGACGTTTCGCTGCCGCGGATCCTGAAGGTCGGCTGCAATGCGTAGCTCTTATGCGGCGATGCGCAAGCTTCTGCATGCTGTCCTGCTCGGCCTGGTCGGTGCCGGCATCGTGCACATCGTCGTGTTGCTCCTGGTGCCCGAATTTTCCGAACGCGACGCCTGGTCGCGGCTGTCGATGGCCTCGGACCTCTACAGGATGACCCGTCTCGATGCGGAGGCCGGTGGCGCGCCAGTGGTGAAATCCGTCGACCCGTTGTTTTACGCCACGGCATGCCGGTTCGACCTGGGCGAAGGAGTGGTTCGCATCAAGGCGCCCGGACATGTGCCGTTCTGGTCGGTGTCGGTCTACGACCGCAGCGGTCACAACATCTATTCCTTCAACGACCACACCGCGAACGACGGCGTGCTGGATGCCGTCGTGCTGACACCGGCGCAGATGATCGACGTGCGCAAGGACCTTCCCGAAGACCTTCAGGGAGCAATCTTTGTCGAGGCGCCGATCGAGGAAGGCATCTTCGTCATCCGCACCTTCGTGCCCGATGACAGCTGGAAGCCGATCGTATCAAGCTTCCTCGAAAAGAGTTCCTGCGAGCTGCAGGACTTCTAGTGGTGAGGAACCGGCTTCGTCCCTGGCGATCCCGGCTTGTCGGGATCGACCGGCCGCACCTCGCCGGCATGCGACCGCTCGTAGCGGATGCCGGGGAAGATGATCACCGCCGCCGGAATTTCGGCGGGTTGCTTTGTCCGATTGCTTGGTGCCGTACGCGGCACGAAAGACAGTACCATGCCCATGATTCGCGCATTCCTCTCGGTTTCCCCGGAGCACAACGCAACGCCTCCAAATATCATTAAGGACGGCAGAGGGTTAACGGAGCGCTAACGGATCGTCGCTAACTTGATCTTTGTCTCGAGGTCAGGGCGTTCTGACCCGCGGCAAACGCGAAACCGACACGGTCCCGGTGAGCGTGGTCGAGTTTGTGTCGAGTACGGGCGTATCCTTCGTGTCATCTTCCGACTTCAGGCAAATCGCGATACGGACGGACTCGGGCAAAGCTGAAAGGCTGTTCCGCGCCGCGGTATCGGCGTTCTGCTCGCTCACCCGCCCGTCACGCCGCGAGATCGGTCAGCTCGAAGACCTGACGCTGCCGCTGTTCGACAATGTGTCCGTCGAATCACGCCGTTACGTGGCGGCCGCTCTTTCCGAATGCGAATATGCCCCCGCCGCATTGGTACGCCGCCTGTGCGAGGAGCCGGTCGACATTGCCGCGCCGTTGCTCATCCGCTCACGCGCGGTCAGCGACATCGACCTCATCGCGCTGATCGGGCGGCACGGCCTGCCGCATGCACGCGCCATTGCGCGCCGCAAGGACTTGAACCCGACCATCGCCGATCTGATCAGGGCGCTCGAAAGGCCGACCCTGGTACGGGTGCGGGAGCCGGAAGCGAAGGCCATGGCAGCGGACGGGGCCGCGCCAGTAGCGGACAGAGCCGCAACGGCCGCAGCGGACAAGATTGCACCGATGAGTACGGAATCCGTCTCCGAAGGGCTCGCCAGAGAACGAGCGGCCGGCATTGCCGCCGAAAACGCACGACGCAGGCTGCGCTCCATGATGCGCAGCGGCGACGATGCGGCGACAAACGCTGATCCGTTCACCGGCGCGGACACCTATGTCAAATTGCGCGAGACGGCGCTGACCGGAAACGCGGCGTTCTTCCAGACCGCGCTCGCCGACGCACTCGATATCGATTTCTCGGTCGCGCGATCGCTCACCGGCAACCAGAACTATGCCTCGCTGCTGGCAGCACTGCGCTCGCTCGACCTCAGCGAGGATCGGGCATTCCTGATCACGGTTGCGGTCTATCCCAGCCAATTCCCGCATCCGCAGGCCATCCGCGCCTTCCTCGACCGCTACCGCCTGCTCCATCGCGATGCGGCCCAGGACAAGGTACGGCTGTGGAAAGCCGAGACACTTTCGAGAGCGGTTCGCGACGCGGCACCGGCAAACGGCGATACCCGCACGGCATCGAACAGCGACGATACGGCGGCTTCGTCCGGCCTCAAGGCATCTTCACGGAAATAAGCTCCTCGATAGGAACGGCGCCGGCCTCGATCTCGACCACCCAGATGTCTGGATCGAATTTCTTTTCCCGTTCCAGCCGTGCTTCGAGCACGGCGGCATCATCGCCGGCACCGAGAAGGCTGAAGAAGCGATCGTCGGGCTTCGCCGAATCGTAGCTTGTCTGCGGTGCCGGCCCGAACAGCGCAATGTCTCCCGACCTGCCGCGCGCCAGCACGAACACAGCGCCGGCTTCGGTTGCGCCGCGCTTGACCACGGCGGCAAATCCGCCGGCGCCGAAAACCCGGCGCAACAGGGCCGAGACCCACAGATCCGATGTGACGCGCATGAGAGAACTCCAGAAGGCGTGCGGGCTATCTATCGATATTTCCGCCACTCCGCGAGCCGTCGTTTCAGCCCTCAGTTGGTCAGGCCGATTTCGCGCATCTTGACGTAAACGAGCTCATCGGGCTCGCCGGTCTGGGGCAGCCCGAACAGCGACTGGAATTCCTTGATCGCCGCCTTGGTGCGCGTGCCGACGACGCCGTCCAGCTGCATGTCGTCATTGCCGAATGCCTTGAGCCCGGCCTGGATCTTGACGATGCGGGCATCGGGTGCCTGCGTCTGATCGGCATTCGCCTGCCCGGTGTTCGTCTGCCCGGAATTGGTCTGCCCAGAATTCGTCTGCAGCGATACTGGAACGGCGGCCGGCATATCCGGGCGCGGCTGCGGTCTCGGTATGACGGCCGCCGTTTTCGGCGTCGCGCCCAATTGGTCCAGAAGAAGCGCGTCGATCTCGCCGGACGCATTGAGCCCGACCTTCTGTTGATAGGCCTCGATGGCCTTGCGCGTGTTGGGCCCGGAAATGCCATCGACCGTTCCGGAGTAGAAATCGAGATCCTTCAGTATGCCCTGCACCTGCTCGACCACCGGATCGCCCTTGATCGGTGCCGGCGCGCCGAATGGCCGCACGATGTTGAATGTCGTCTCCGGTTCGTCGGCGGTGTGCTGGAAGCCTTGCATGCTGCGGGTCGCGAAGAACGCGCCGGCATGCGGGAAAGGCTGGTACCACAAGGCATTGGCGGAAACGTAGAACAGCGTCACCAGGAATGCCGTCGACCCGCCCACCAGGACGGGATTGCGCGAGATCATGCCGCCAACCGCGACGGCGCCGTCCTGAAAGGCGTTGCTGCGGCGCTTGACCGCCTTAGGCCGTTTTGCGGAGCGAGCCATTTCTGTCCCCTTTCGCCATGGCCACCGGCATCGTCAGCACTCCGGCCTTCTCCGCCTGATGTCCTTTCGGTCCGTTCACCGGCAGGCTGATGGTCACCGTGGTGCCCTCGCCCGGCATGCTTTCGATGGACATCGTGCCTTCGTGCAGCGCCACCAGGCCCTTGACCAGCGAAAGGCCGAGGCCAGTCCCCTCGAACCGGCGGGTGTAGTCGTTCTGAATCTGCATGAATGGCTTGCCGAGATTGGCAAAATCCTCCTCGGCGATGCCGATGCCGGTGTCCCTGACCCAGAAGTGCAGGCGCGAACCAATCCGCTTGGCGCCGACGACCACATCGCCACCATCGGGGGTGAACTTGATCGCATTGGAGACAAGGTTGATGAGCATCTGCTGTACGGCACGCCGGTCGGCATTGATGTCGCCGGCGTCCGGCGCGATCTGCGTCTGCAGATCGATGTTCTTCGCCTGCGCTTGCAACCGCAGCATGGACTGGCACATGTCGACCGCTTCCGCGAAACGGAACGGCTCCGGTTCGGTCGCATAGACGCCCGACTCGATCCTGGACACGTCGAGTATCGAAGTCACGACGGCAAGCAGATGCTGGCCCGAATCCCTCACCAGACCGACATATTCCTTCTGGCGCGGATCCTTGAAGGCGCCGAACATCTCGTGCAGCAGCATGTCCGAGAAGCCGATGATGGCATTCAACGGCGTGCGCAGTTCGTGGCTGACCACCGCCAGGAAGCGTCCCTTGGCGACTTCGGCCGAGGCCGCTGCTTCATTGGCCGCCGCGAGATTTTCGCGCAGCCGGGCAATGTCGTCATTCTCGCGCAGGACAAGCATGAAGACGTCGCCCTGTTCTTCACCCCGCACCAGATCGAGCGCGAACGGCCGGTAATTGTCGACCGCATGGCCATTGCCGTTCTGAGGCAGCCTGATGCGCAATTCGAGCCGGCGCGACAGCGCGCCATCGCGCATGTCGGCCAAAGCACTGAGATAGGAGACGCGATCCGACAGGTGGACGCGATCGAAAAAGCCGTTTCCGGACAGCAGCTCGGGCGGCAGCTTCAAAAGCGTGCGCGCCTTTGACGAAGCGTCCAGAACCTCGCCATGGCGGGCGACGCGCAGCACCACCGCATCGATGATGTCTTCAAGACGGTCGGCCGTTTCGGCGACATCGGCCGCACTGGTCGTGTTTTGAAACGCGGACGCGCGCGGGATCAATGTGAGCGCCCAGGCCAACGGCAACAGCCAGTGCCACGCGGCAATCTGCGCTCCGGCGAACGGCAACAGAATTCCTGCCCCAGGCTGCGCCAGGATGGCGACAGCGGCCGACACGGCTCCCCACAGTACCGCACGCCGCGAGGCGCCGATCCACCAGGCTTCGAACGGCAGCGCCACAACGAGCATGGCGACGGGAGAGCTCAACCCGCCGGCGGCGGCGATGAGGCCGCCGAGCGCAATGCCCGCCATCGCCAGGGCGACCTGGGCAGCGATGGCCATCTTGCCGGTCGCCGCCACCAGCAAGGCGACAAACCAGCACAAGCCAAAGGCCGCAAAGATGGCGGCCACGGTGATGGCGGCACCCATGCCCGACGTGACCAGCGTGACCGCGGCACCGGCGGCAAAGAAAGGCGCCGCCAGCATGACGCCGATGAAGCGGCGCTGGCGCTCGCGGTCGCTCGGTCCAAGGATGGACGGGTGCACCATACGTTCGCAACCAGCGGCCATCGCGCCAGGCAATTCAACGTATCTGGCCTTGATCGAACTCAACTCAACGCACCCGTACTCGTCGTGGACAGCTCTGCTTTGGCAGATTGTTTTGGTTGACTCCGAAACTCGCATCCAGCGTTTAAGGAATGGATAAGGCAGCGCCGACCAAGACCCGGCCTGCGGCAAATATTGGGATGCGGGCGGCCGAAAGCCCCGGCAAATGCAGCCATAGTAAACGGAGAGTTATCCAGTGCCGGCGTGCATGGGGTGGATTCGGCCGGCGCCCGGACTTCCGGGTTTCACGAAAAACGCATTCAAGACAGACAGATAGATGGTTATCCGGCGTTAAGGAAAATCGTTCGGATTTGAAACAAACTGATTGCACAATGGTTCGTTTCGGATTTGCCTAAAATTTGCGGAAAATTCTCGGCGAACCTGCAAGCCGTCCTTTGCGCCTGTGTGCCACCATCCTGCCTACAAAAGAGGTCATGCCATATGGATGCATGATCCGGGTCACGACGAGAGGCAAGGGAATGGTCTTCCTGATAAGAATGGCTTTCTGGTTCTCGCTGGTGCTGCTGGCGCTGCCACTTGCTGTCGGTCCCGATGAATCGGGCCGCGAGAGCGTCGGGCCGATCCAGGCGCTGTTTGCGGCGCGTGAAGCGGTTGGCGACATCGCCGGCATTTGCGAACGCAAACCCGACGTCTGCGAAACCGGCAAGTCGGCCATGCACACCATCACCGCCCGCGCCAAGGAGACCGCCAAGATCGCGGCAGCGATGCTGGACGACAAGTCCACCGCGGGCCCTGACATTTCGACGATGACCGGCAGCCTGCCGGAGGAAATCGTCTTGCCCCAAACGGTCAATTTGCCAGTCAACCTGCCGGTCCAGAATTAAGCCGTCTCGACGGCGCACCGCGGGCTGTCTGCCCTCTCGACGCCCGCGGTGTCCTTGTTTTTTCCGTGACGTGGCGCCGCCGCGTGACTATATCCAAACTATGACGACGACGATCCAGACGATCCGCGACGACTTCTCGTTCCTTGAGGAATGGGAAGACCGCTATCGCTACGTCATCGAACTCGGCGAGGCGCTGCCGCCATTTCCGGACGATGAGCGCAACGCCGCCAACAAGGTGCCGGGCTGCGTCAGCCAGGTCTGGCTGACCACCGAACGCGGACCGGGGGCCGATCCGGTCATCACCTTCACCGGCGATTCGGACGCCCATATCGTGCGCGGGCTGGTCGCGATCATGCTGGCGCTGTTTTCCGGCAGGACCGCCAGCGCGATCCAGAAGACCGACGCGGAAGCAACGTTGAAAGAGTTCGGCCTCGACGAACATCTTTCGCCGCAGCGCGCCAACGGCCTTCGCTCCATGGTCAAGCGCATCAAGCGCGACGCCGAGGCGGCGCTGAAGCAGACAGCCTGACAGCCCGAGCGGTTCATCGTTTCACGGAACGTAGGACGCAATTCCGGACGGAAAACCGTCTCACACTTCTCCTGGAATTGCTCTCTTTGTTTAACGCAATTCCG
>NZ_JACHEF010000001.1:796001-1413671 GCF_014207355.1 Mesorhizobium sangaii
GGACGGAAAACCGTTTCACACTTTTCCTGGAATTGCTCTCTTTGTTTAACGCAATTCCGGACGGAAAACCGTTTCACACTTTTCCTGGAATTGCTCTCTTTGTTTAACGCAATTCCGGACGGAAAACCGTTTCACACTTTTCCTGGAATTGCTCCAATCGATCGCGCGCTGCTGCCTGCAAAATCAAACGGCGCCAGAAGGCGCCGTTGATGTCGATCCGATCTGGCGAGCCGCGATTACCGCGCCTTGCGCTTGCGGCCGAGACCCATCTTCTTGGCAAGCTGGGACCGCGCAGCAGCATAGTTGGGTGCAACCATCGGATAGGTCGGGTCGAGGTTCCACTTTTCGCGGTACTGATCCGGCGTCAGGTCGTAGTGGGTCATCAGATGACGCTTCAGCGACTTGAACTTCTTACCGTCTTCAAGGCAAACGATGTAGTCGTCATGAACCGAGCGCTTCGGGTTGACTGCCGGCTTTTGCTTGTCGGCAGGCGGCTGTTCGGCAGTTCCACCCACGCGCCCGAGCGCGGCATGGACATCGGATATCAGGTTCGGCAATTCGCCGACCGGCACGGGATTGTTGCTGACATAGGCGGCCACCACATCGGCGGTCAATTCGATCAGCGCATCGCTGTTTCTGGAAGGTGTTTCGACAATATCCATGGTCATCTGGCCCCAACAAGAGTTACGTCAGTGTGCGCCCTTTTTTTCAGGCAGGGCATCGCGCGAATTTTATGCAGGTAGAGCTTCTGCGATTCGTGTCGCGTGCACATCAATGACCCTGCTGACCAAGTAAGTCAATTCGGTCTTTGCGCTATATTGAACAATGTTGATCAATTATTCCCGAATTAGCTTCAACCTTTCGTGCATTGTGTAATTTTTCGATATTTCGCCCGCCAACCAGCAACCGCTGACGCAACGTCAGTTCGTCGTTACATTCGCGATAACTCACAAAGCAGCTTTCAATGCTTGATTTTGCTTGGCTATCTCGCGGGCAAGCTTGGTTGCCCACACCTGCCCACAAAACCGCAGGTTGCCGCATGTCCTGCGCAAGCAACCAGGCGACATGCCCGTCATGTCAACTGACTCGGATCAGTCGCCGCCAAGTCAGTCAATGCGGCGTGATGTATTTGCCATAGGCCCAGCCGGTGACGAAGTTGCCGTTCTGGGCAGGGTCGTGCCAGACTTCGCACCAACGATAGCGAACCGTGTGTTCCTGCTTCCACGCCGGCTGATTGGCGATGTCGAGCAGGTTTATCCCGCCGGTGCATCGTCCGGTCATCTGCAGAACGGTTCCGTTCGGATACGCCGCCTGTTTCTGGGATGTGCCCGAGGGGTATTTGCGCACATTGAGCGTGTCACCGAACGGCACGTTGGCCACTTGCCAAGCCGCGAATACGGTCGCATGAGACTTGCCTGTAGAAGCCAGAGTGAGCGAAGCAACAGCAAAAACCGCAGCGGTCCGAGAATAAATATTCATCATCTCTCCTCCCGGCCCATCACCTGGAGCCGACACACCCTTAAGCTGTGGCTCTTGAACCCGCCCTGATGGGCGTGTTCATTCGCCATTCAAGATACTTCCCCCATTCGAGATGCTTCCCCATTCAAGATATCGGCAAAGCGAGACGCAATGACCAAGACTTCCGCATTTCCGCACGTCAGCCCGCCAGCGCCCGAGAAACGGCCAGTTTCCGATACGCATCACGGCATCACGCGAACCGACGACTACGCCTGGCTGCGGGCCGACAACTGGCAGGAGATGTTCCGGGATCCGTCATTGCTCGATACGGGGATCCGCGCCGAGCTCGAGGCCGAGAACGCCTATCAGTCGAAGCTGATGGCCGACACGGCCGAGTTGCAGAAGCAGCTTTTCAAGGAAATGAAGGGTCGCATCAAGGAAGACGATTCCTCCGTGCCGATGAAGGACGGACCCTATGCCTATGGCTCATCCTTCAGGCTTGGCGGCGAGCAGCCGCGTTATTTCCGCATGCCGCGCGATGGCGGCGCAGAGCAGATCCTGCTTGATGGCGACGCGGAGGCGGCGGGCAAGGCCTATTTCCGTCTTGGCGGCGTCGATCATTCGGCTGACCATCGCAAGCTCTTGTGGGCATTCGACGACAAGGGCTCCGAATTCTACACGCTTCGCGTGCGCGACCTTGACGATGGCAAGGAGCTCGCCGACCAGATTCCCGACACCGGCGGTTCAGGCGTCTGGAACGCCGGCGATGACGGCTTCTTCTACACGCGCCTCGACCCCAACCACCGCCCGTCCAAGGTGCTGTTCCACGCGCTTGGGCAAAGCCCTGAAAGCGACCGGCTAATCTATGAGGAAACCGATCCCGGCTTCTTCATGAATGTCGACGGCACCCGCAACAACGAATGGATCATGATCGGCATCAACGATCATGAGACCTCGGAATACCGCCTGATGCGCGCCGACGACCCGTTTGCCGAACCCAAGCTGGTCTCGCCACGCGAGATCGGCCTCCAATATGATCTGGAAGAAGGCGGAGACATCTTCTTCATCCTCACCAATGCCGACGGCGCCAAAGATTTCAAGATCATGACCGCGCCGGCGAACGACCCAGTGCGCGCCAACTGGCAGGAACTGGTGTCGCATGAACCTGGCCGGCTGATCCTGTCGGTGATCGGCTTCAGGGACCACATGGTCCGGCTCGAACGATGGGAAGGCCTGCCGCGCATCGTCGTGCGCGACCGCAGCAGCGGCGAGGAGCATCTTTTGTCCCTCGACGAGGAGGCCTTCTCGCTCGGCCTGTCGGGCTCCTATGAGTACGACACCGAGATCATGCGCTTTTCCTATTCGTCGATGACGACGCCGGCCCAGGTGTTCGACTACAATATGCGCACCCGCGAGCGGGTGCTGCTTAAGACCCAGGAAGTGCCTTCGGGCCATGACCAGGATCACTATGTCACCAGGCGGCTGATGGCGCCCGCCGCCGATGGCGAGCTGGTGCCGATCTCGCTTCTCCACCACCGTGACACGCCGCTGGATGGATCCGCACCTTGCCTGCTCTACGGCTACGGCTCCTATGGCATCACCGTGCCGGCCGCATTCAACACCAACTGGTTCTCATTGGTCGATCGCGGCTTTGTCTTTGCCATCGCTCATGTCCGCGGCGGCAAGGACAAAGGCTATGGCTGGTACGATGACGGCAAGCGGGCGCACAAGATGAACACGTTCACGGATTTCATCGCCTGTGCGCGCCACCTTGTTGCCGAGCGCTACACGGCGCATGACCGCATCGTCGCGCAAGGCGGCTCGGCCGGCGGCATGCTGATGGGCGCCATCGCCAACATGGCGCCGGACTGTTTTGGCGGCATCGTCGCCGAGGTGCCCTTCGTCGACGTGCTCACCACCATGCTCGACGCCAGCCTGCCGCTGACGCCGCCGGAATGGCCGGAATGGGGCAACCCGATCGCGTCCGCCGACGATTACCGAACCATCGCCGCCTACTCGCCCTACGACAATGTCGCCGCGCTCGACTATCCGCCGATCCTGGCGCTGGCCGGTCTCACCGATCCGCGCGTCACCTATTGGGAACCGGCCAAATGGGTGGCACGGCTGCGCGACCGCAAGAGCGGCGACAATCCCGTGCTGTTCAAGATCAACATGGATTCAGGCCACGCCGGCGCTTCCGGCCGGTTTTCGCGACTGGAGGAGATCGCCTATACTTATTCCTTCGCACTGAAGGTGATGGGCAAGGCGCAGCTTACAGGAGAGATTCGCCAATGATCGATCTGTCAACATTGACAGCCTACATCGCGGTTGTGCTCGGCTTTGTGTTCATTCCAGGCCCAGCTACCCTGCTTACCGTCGCGCGGGCAACGAGTTCCGGAACGAAGGTGGGCATTGCGACCGGTGCCGGGATCGCGGCCGGCGACGTGGTTCACACCGTCATGGCCATGGTCGGCATATCGGCGATCATCGCCACTTCGGCGGCGCTGTTCAGCATCGTAAAGTACATAGGCGCCGCCTACCTCGTTTATCTCGGCACTCGCGCGATCCTCGAGAAAACACCGGCCAACCCGGCTGCCGGCGCGCTTGCCATCTCCGCCGGCAAGGCGTTTCGACAGGCTATCCTGACCGAAGTGCTCAACCCCAAGACCGCGCTTTTCTTCCTTGCATTCCTGCCTCAGTTCGTGCGGCCTGAAAACGGGTCGGTGATGCTTCAGTTGACCACACTAGGGGTGATCTTCGTCATGCTGGGTCTACTCAGTACGGTCGTCTTTGCAGTCAGCGCCGGTCGGCTTGGCACTTTCCTGCGCCAAAATCCGAGAGTGCTCAAGTGGCAGGGCAAGATTGTCGGCGGCATCTACTGTGCTTTGGGCGTCCGTCTGGCTTTGCAGCAGCGCTGACACCCAGCGAGGTGTCTGCGCTGCGCCGCCGGCCGCTCATGGTCATCATTTTTTGATTTGCGCATGGTTCCCTTCCAACGCATCTGTTCCAGCTATGTGGAGTGGATTTTCCGCTCGCAATTGCAATGGCTGCGCGCTACCCAATGCGCGGCTTCTGAGAGGCCACCACAGCCCCAATCGCGTAAAGGTCCATTATGCTGCTCGTCGACGTCTATCTCGACAAATCGCCCATCCAGGGCATCGGCGTCTTTGCCAAGAACCGCATTCCCCGCGGCACGCGGATATGGAAGCTCGATCCACGGTTCGACCGGCTGATCAAGGTCGAGACCTATGAGGGCGAGAGCGGGCCGGTTAAGAGCTATCTCGACCGCTATTCCTATCCCGACAGGCGCGACCCGAACTTCATCGTCTTCGAAGCCGACGATGCGCGCTACATGAACCATGCCGACGAGCCGAACTGCGACGTCTCCTCGCCCGAGGAAAGCTTTGCGTTGCGCGACATCGCAGCCGGCGAGGAGCTGACCTGCAACTACAACCATTTCTTCGAGACGGGCTTCGACTTCCTCGGCGACCGCCACCTGACATCCGACGGCTAGAGCACCTGACGAGAGTTATGCGGCGCGCTTCGACTGTTGTTCTAATGCACGTCGTTGACTTAAACCGCCGCGCAGTCTTGGGCGATGTGTGTCAGTTCGCCGTCTTCTTGCGCGCCGGATAGCCGTTTGGATGCGGCGGGACCGCCTTGAGATAGGCGGCGATCGCCGCACGATCCCCCGCGGTCAGTTCGGCCATGTTCTTCTGCACGTCGACCATCGCGCCGCCGACGGCATCGAAATCGGGCGTGAAGCCGGTTTCAAGATAATTGGCGACGTCGGCTTCAGACCAGTTGCCGATGCCGCCCTCGCCCGATGTGATGTTCGGCACGACGCCGCTGCCTTCGGCCGCCACGGCGCCCGCCAGCCACTCGCTCTTCTTCGTCCCGCCCGCAAAGTCGCGCGGCGTGTGGCATTCGCCGCAATGGCCCGGCCCCTCAACCAGGTAACGACCGGCCATCACCGGATCAGGCGTGCCTTCGGGGAGCGAAACAACCGGCTGATCGCTGAGATAGAGCCGTTTCCAAAGGCCGATGCCGCGACGGATGTTGAACGGGAACGCCAACGAATTTCCAGGCGCCTTGCCCGCGACGGCCGGCAGCGTTTTCAGGAAGGCATAGAGATCGGCAATGTCGGACGGTTTCATGCGTGCGTAGGACGCATAGGGAAACGCCGGATAAAGATGCTCTCCCGACGGCGATACCCCCTTCAGCATGGCATTGGCGAGGTCCTCGACCGACCACGCGCCGATGCCGTCCTTGGGGTCCTGCGAAATGTTGGGCGGCACAAAGGTGCCGAACGGCGTCTTGAGCGCGAGGCCACCCACCAGTTGAAGCCGCGCATCGCCCTGCGAACCCGGCTTTGCGTGGCACGAGGTGCAACCACCGGCATAGAAAATGCGCTTGCCTCGGGCCGCATCCCCAGGGTCGAGCTTGGCCAGGGTCCCGCTGTCGACCCTCACTGGCGCCGACAGGACCCACCCTGCAACCGCGCCGACGCCGCCCAGAACGACGAGGGCGCCGACGAGCTTTTTCAGCCGGGGCATCGCCCGCTATCAGCCCTTCTTCACTCGATAGGTCTGGTGGCAGGTGCCGCAATTGGACGCGATGGTGTCAAACTGCGTCTTCAACGTATCGACATCGGCAGGAGCGGCAGCGGCCGCGGCCTTGACGTCGGCGATAAATTTGTCGTTGGCGGCCTTGAAGCCGGCCATGTCTTCCCATATCTTCGGCGCAGCCGTGGTGTCGCCCGTGTCGCTGCCCGCCGGGAACAACGCGTCGACATCGACTTTCTCGGCATTCGCTTGCAATGCCTGCAGCGCAGTCAGCACAGCGGCGGCATCATAGGGCTCCTCGCCCTTGACCACTTTCGACAGGCCGCCGACGATCTTTCCACGCTCCTTCATCAGCGCCTGCCGATCGAGGATCGGGTCGGCAAAGGCCGCCGACGCCGCGAGGGCGAGCATTGAGATGGCGATGACAAGCTTTCTCATTCATTTGGCTCCGTGATGAAGGTATTTCGGGGATGAGGGCATTTCGGGACAGGACGCTAACGGATGCGACTGGCGGAATATTCCATTCGCCTCGGATGATTTTGCTGCGCCACAGCAAAAGAAAAGCCCCGGGGTGCCGGGGCTTTTCTGGAGATCGATCAGGACATCAATCGGGTCGCGCCCAAAGGGACCCGAACGACGCGGCTTGGGTCCTTGTTTCGTGCATGTCGTTGTCCCAAAACCGCTCCGCACTTTTGGGCGACATGAGTCAGGCCTTTTCGTACAGCTCGAGCACATGATCCCAGTTGATCAGGCTATCGACGAACGCCTCGAGATATTTCGGCCGGGCGTTGCGATAGTCGATGTAGTAGGAGTGCTCCCAGACATCGACGCCGAGGATCGGCGACGCGCCATGGACGAGCGGATTTTCGCCATTCGGCGTCTTCGAGATCGCCAGCTTGCCGTCCTTGACCGACACCCAGGCCCAACCGGAGCCGAACTGCGTCGTGCCGGCGGCGATGAAATCGGCCTTGAACTTGTCGTAGCCGCCGAGATCGCTGTCGACTGCCTTCTGCAGGGCGCCGGGCAATTTGTTGCCGCCGCCGCCTTTCTTCATCCACTTCCAGAAATGGATGTGGTTGTAGTGCTGGGCGGCGTTGTTGAAGAGGCCGGCATTCTTGCCGAACGACTGCTTGACCACCTCTTCGACCGACAGATCGCCCATGCCGGCTTCCGCGGCCAGCTTGTTGCCGTTGTCGACATAAGCCTTGTGGTGCTTGTCGTGGTGATATTCCAGCGTCTCTTTCGACATGTAAGGCTGCAAGGCCTCATAGTCGTAGGGCAGAGCGGGCAATTCAAAAGCCATGGGTAGTACTCCCTCGTGGAAAAATCCGGTGTCGATACCGGAGTAAGATAGGTCTGGATTGAGCTGGAACAACTCCGGAATGAAGCGCCGGTTCCTTTCTAAGCGGGTTGCGGAAGCCTGTCACACGGTTTTCCGACAACGAACCCCGCAGCGACAAAAAGGCCAGGTCGGACGCGTCAGCCAGTTGACGTCGAATGCGCCCAATCCCAATAGAGCTCGCGCGCCTTCTTGGCCACCGGCCCGGGTTGCAGGTTGCGCTCCTCGATGCGCGTGATCGGCACCACCTTGGAATGGTTTCCGGTCGAAAAGATTTCGTCCGCTTCCAGGAAATCCCGTATCGACAGCGTCTTTTCGGTGGTCTTGAAGCCATACTCGCCAAGCAGCGTCATGGTGCGCGAGCGGGTGATGCCGGACAGGAAGGTGCCGTTCGGCGCCGGCGTCAGCACATGGCCATCCTTGACCAGGAAGATGTTCGACGTTCCGGTCTCGGCGACGTTGCCCAGCATGTCGAGCACCAACGCATTGTCGAAACCGCGCATCTTGGCTTCGAGAATGGCACGGCCGTTGTTGGGGTAAAGGCAGCCGGCCTTGGCGTTGGTCGGCATGGTTTCGATGGTCGGGCGCCGGAACGGCGACACGGTCACCGAAAAGCCGGTCGGCGGGATCATCGGCGACTCATAGAGGCAAAGGCAAAAACGGGTCGAGGCGGGATCGGCCGGCACGCCCATATAGCCGCCATGCTCGGCCCAATACATCGGCCTGATGTAGACGGCAGTCTTGCCATCGAACTTCTTCAACCCGTCCCAGGTCAGCCCGACGATCTTGTCGGCGGTCATCGACGGCTTGAGGCCGAGCGCGATCGCCGAGGAATTCACCCTGGCGGCATGGAGCTCGAGGTCGGGTGCGACGCCTTCGAACCAGCGGCCGCCGTCGAACACGCTGGTGCCAAGCCACATGGCGTGGCTGCGCGGCCCCAGAATGGCGACGTTGCCCTCGTGCCAATCACCATCGACGAAAGTCCATGTCGCAGATAGTGCCGCAGCCGCCAGTGTCATCGCGTTGTCCAGTCCCGATCGATCTCGTGTGGCAGCCATTGGAAGATGCTTTGGCGGGCGCCGTCAACCGGCATTGCGGAGTTTTGTTGAGGCCAGCGGCGCGTGTGCGGTGCAATCAAAGCTTGCACCTTCTCGCGCCTCGCCTCAAAACTGTTGCCATGCAATACGCCGCCTATGTTTTCGACGCCTACGGCACTCTGTTCGACGTGCATGCCGCCGTGCGCCGTCATGGCGACCAGATTGGGCCTGACGGCCAATTGTTGTCCGAAATCTGGCGCGCCAAGCAGCTTGAATATTCCTGGGTGCGCACGCTGATGGGCGCCTATGCCGATTTCTGGCAATTGACGGAACAGGCGCTCGATTTCGCCTTGCGCAAGGTTCCCTCGGCCGATCCTGGCCTCAGGGCCAAACTGCTGGACGCCTACTGGCGGCTGGATTGCTATCCCGAAGTGCCGGCCGTGCTCAAGGCGCTCAAGGCTTCGGGAGCGAAGCTGGCGATCCTCTCCAACGGCTCGCCCGAAATGCTGCAGGCGGCGGTCAAGTCCGCCGCGCTCGATCAGGTTCTGGACGACATCTATTCGGTCGATACGGTCAGGCGCTTCAAGACCGATCCGGCGGTCTACGACATGGTCACCACCGGCTGGCGCCTCTACCCCAACGCGGTTTCCTTCCAGTCCTCCAATCGCTGGGACATCGCCGGTGCGACCAAATTCGGCTTCCGCACGGTTTGGATCAACCGTTCCAACCAGCCGGAAGAGTACCGGGACTTTCCACCGGCCCTGATCCTGCCTACGCTCGAAGCATTGGTGCCCGGCAGCTAGGTTGCAAAGCTGTGTCCCTGACGCCACAGTGGCGGCGCAGTCACAGCTTCGCCTTTGTTTGTCCACGTTCGGGCCAGAATCGGAACCGCCTATCGCGCCGGGTGTTGTCAGACACCCACGCAGCAGTCGGCGTTTCACGCTTTGTTGCGATTTGACACCTAAAGAAGGCAACCATGTCCATAGCCGAAATCGAATCCTTTCGCCTGAGCCGTCGCGGCTTTCTCAACGCCGCTGCATTGGGCGCCGCTTCGATCGCGGTTTCCGCATGCGCCACCACCGGGCCGGAACCGGTCGAGCCGCCACCGCCGCCAACCTATGTCGAGCCGCCGCTGCCCGACTACGCGACGATGTACGCGGCCGTCAGCGATGGCGGCTTCGACCTTCCGCCAATACCGTTCGAGAGGATCGATCCGCAGTTCCTGCGCCAGATCGTCCCCGATCCGACCGGACAGAAGCCCGGCACCATCATCGTCGACACGACAGGGCATCATCTGTATCTCGTGCGCCAGGGCGGCCAGGCGATCCGCTACGGCGTCGGTCTCGGCCGCGCCGGCTTCGAATGGTCCGGCGACGCCGTCGTCCAGTGGAAGCAGAAATGGCCGAAATGGACGCCGCCGGATGAAATGGTCGCCCGGCAGCCGGAACTGAAGCCATACAGCGCCGACAATGGCGGCATGCCGGGCGGGCTGAAGAATCCGCTCGGGGCGCGCGCCCTCTACCTCTTCCAAGGCGACGTCGACACGCTCTACCGCCTGCACGGCTCACCTGAATGGAAGTCGATCGGCAAATCGGTCTCGTCAGGCTGCGTGCGCCTGATGAACCAGGACATCATCGATCTCTACGACCGCGTGCCTTCGAAGACGCCGGTGATCGTGACCAGCGACGTCAGCCAGCCGATGGTGGCAACGGCCAACCGCCGGGCCATTCCGATCGACGCCGGCGTGCCGGACGGATCGGTCCTGCTCGGGCCGGTGAAAGCCATCACCAACTCGATCTTCTGAGCCGCGGGGTGCGTGGCGGAAGGGCCATGCGAGCATCGTGCGCATTTTCGGACGTGCAGGTTTTGACGAAGGCCGTCAACCTGTCGGGGGTGCCGCGACGCCGGCGTAGTGGCTTCCCAATTGCCAGAAGGGCGGCGAGAACCGCCCGCGCTCCTCTTCAACGAGACTGAAACCCGCCCCGCGGATCAAGAGCAACGGATCGCGATTGAGGTGGCAGCCGCCGGCGATCCGCCCCCACAGCCTGTTGAGGCGCTCCTGCCATCTGCGGCAACGCGGCTCCTCGGCCTGGCCATGCTCGATGAAGATCAGCCGACCCGTCGGCTTCAGGATGCGTCGGATTTCGGCCAGCGCCGCCTCAGGATCCGGAATGGTACAGAAGGCATAGGTCACGACAACCGTGTTGGCGAAGGCGTCGGCCAGCGGCAGGCTTTCGCCGCCGGCCCGGAGGCATTCGACATCGAACGGCATGGAACGGCTCTTCGGTCCGGCCAGGCCGAGCATCGTGCCGTCCGGATCGACGCCGACCAGCCGCTCCACCCTGGCAGCGTCGTAATAGGGAAGGTTCAGGCCGGACCCGAAGCCGACTTCGACGACAATGCCCTCTGCCCGCGGGATCATTCGCCTTCGCATGTGCGCAAATGTGTTGGCCGAACAGCCGGCATGGACGACGTAGGGAGCAATGCAGCGTGCATACCAGGAGAGACAGGTTTGGCACATGGCTTAGCCTCCTTGCCTTGTGTTCTGAGCGCCGACACGGCCCAGAAAAGCGTCCACCGCCGGCGCCACGGTGTCGACATCGAGGAAGGCCGTGACATGGTTCTTGCCCGCGAGCGGCAGAAACTCGCCGCCCGCCAGGTCCGCGAAATTCCGGACGGGCTCGCAACGGGGATCGAGCGTGCCGCTGATTGCCAACACCGGTATCCCCAGCCCCGCGAAGGCCGCCGAGAAATCCAGCCTGTCCTTGGCAAGGCTTGCTTGAACAGCGGTGAGATCGTTGGCCCGGATCCGCCGGCTTGCGGCCTGCGAAAGGTCGGGGGCCAGTTGCGTCAAGAAGGCGAGCCAAGTCTCGAAGTCATTCTTGAGCGCCGCTCGCAGGGAGGTGAGATCCTCCGCGTACGGATGCGCGCCATTGACGATCAGCGCGCTGACGCGGTCCGGGTGGTAGAGAGCCACGGCCAGCGCGACCACGCCGCCCATTGAATGTCCCATCAGTGCAGCATGCTCGACACCGGCACGGTCGAGCACGGCAACGACATCTGCTGCCCGCCTGAGCCCGGAATAGGCGATCGGATTGTGAGGCTTTCCGCTCCGGCCATGGCCGCGGCAATCGATGAGGATCAGCCGGCGCCCGCGCCGCAGCAGTTGGTCGACGTAACCCGCCTCGTGCCAGGACTCGCTGTTTTCGGTCACGCCATGCAGCAGTACGAGCGGCTCGCCGCGACCCAAGTCCTCGTAGGCGATAGAGATGCCGTCCCTGACAACAGCCTCGGACGTGCAATGATAGGCGAGAGTATTGACCAGTGACATTTCTCGCTCCAAGGGAGTTTCCTGATTGGGCCCAATCGGCCCGACCTCCCGGGGTGGATAGGATGCCGGCGTCCCCTCGACGTCCCCGCGCGGCCGCATACGGATCGATGGAGCGATTGGAGTTCCGACTTCTGGGTTTTCCTGAGTTCCGTCTGAACGGGCGGCGGGTGGAACTTGCCTTGCGCAAGGCGGCAGCGCTCCTCATCTACCTCGCCGAGGCCGCCGGGCCTGTGGCGCGTGAGGTCGCAGCCACGCTTCTGTGGCCCGAAACCGACGAGGAAGCCGCACGCGCACGCCTTCGGCGCACGCTGTATAAAATCCGCATCGCGTTCGGCAGCGAGGTTATCGCTACCAGCGGAACATCCCTAAGCCTGCACCCGGCGCTGTCCGTTGAGGTCGACTCCAAGGTTTTCGAGCATGCCTGCAATGTCGGTCCTCTCGACGGGGCAGCCGACATGCACGAGGGCGACTACCTCGCCGGCTTCTCCGTCCCGGATTGTCCGGAATTCGAGGAATGGGTCTTCTTCAGGCGCGAGGCCCTGCGCAGCCGGCTGGTGCAGGCGCTGGAGCGGCTCATCGAAGCGAAGATCGCTGCCGGTGAGCCTCGCAGCGCGGTCGTGCATGCGACGCGCCTGACGGGACTGGACCCTTTGAGCGAAAGTGCGCACCGTCACCTGATCGGTGCCCACCTTGCGGCCGGGGACAGGGCGGCAGCCGAGCGCCAAAGGGAAACCTGTGTTCGATTGCTGCGGGAAGAACTCGGCATAACGCCGGACCCAGCCACGCTTGCCCTGCTGCGCGAGCCATATCACGATGCCGCCCTGGACGTGCCCAGAACGCGCTACGTCGAGGCGGACGGCATCCATATCGCCTACCAGATCGTTGGCAGCGGTCCGATCGATATCGTGCTTGTTCCGGGCTTCATTTCGCATGTCGAGCGGATCTGGGAAGACAGAAGCTGCCGCGCCTGGATCACCGCGGTTTCGCGTCTCGGCCGCCTGATCCTTTTCGACCGGCGAGGCATGGGACTTTCCGACCGTGTCGGTGCCCGCCCGACCGTCGAAGCAACGGCGCAGGATATTCTGGCGGTCATGAACGCGGCCAGCAGCCGTAGGGCCTTGCTCATCGGCGCATCAGAAGGTGGGCCGGGTTGTGTCCGTTTTGCCGTAAACCACTCCGATCGCCTGATCGGTCTTGTTCTCTGGGGGTCCCTTGCGAAAGGCAGCCGCGCGCCCGACTATCCGTTTGCCCTGACAGTCGCGCAATACGATCTGTGGAAGCAACGGCTGCTTGCCAGTTGGGGTGGCCCGGCGGAAATCGAAACTTTCGCCCCGAGCCTGGCCGCAGACCGCCAGGCGCAGACCTGGTGGGCTGGGTTGCTCAGGGCAGCCTCCAGTCCCGGCGCGGTCGCGGGCCTACTGGAAGCGCTGCGTGATACCGATGTCCGTCATCTCCTTGCAAAGGTTTCGGCAAGGACGACGGTTCTGCACCGTTCCGGCGACCGCGCCGTTCGCATCGAAGCCGGGCGCTTCCTGGCGGCCAACATCCCAGGCGCGAAGTTTATTGAGGTTGCCGGTAACGATCACTGGTTCTGGGTCGGCGACCAACAGCCGCTGCTTAATAGCATAGGCGCGTTTTCACGACGTAGCTGATGGCCCAGCCAAGGGCGCGCACTGCTGGGATGATCGGTCCTGCTCGGGCCAGTGAAAGCCATCACCAACTCGATCTTCTGGTCCCGAGTCAGCGTCGCTTCTCTTGGACAGGTGCAAAGCAAGCAGCCCACCGGCATCGGCTCAAGGCACGTTAAGGCAGGGAAGCGGTGGCGAACCGGATGCTCACCTGCCCCTGGACAGGCTGCCCAATATGCCGCGCACGATCGCCCGGCCGACCGACGAACCCACCGAGCGCACCACCGACTTGATCGCGGCTTCCGCCACCGTCTGGCGATTGGACGGGCGCGGCGCCGGCGCTCGCCTGCCACCCGATTGCGGTGCCGGGTCGTCATTGCCGAAGCCGGGAATGGTCCAGCGCGAACCGCCGCTTCCCGCCTGCTGAGCCTGCTCTTCGGCGTCCTGCGCCTCCCTGGCCTTTTTCTGCAGCATCTCGAAAGCCGATTCGCGATCGATGGCCTGATCGTACTGGCCGGCGACCGGGCTTTCCTGGATCAGCTTTTGCCGCTCGGCAGGCGTGATCGGGCCGAGGCGCGAGGCCGGCGGGCGGATCAGCGTTCGCTGCACCATGGACGGAACACCCTTGGTCTCAAGCGTCGAGACCAACGCCTCGCCGGTGCCGAGCTGGGTGATCGCGGTGGCGCAATCGAAGTCGGGATTCGGCCTGAAGGTTTCGGCCGCGGTCTTCACCGCCTTCTGCTCGCGCGGCGTATAGGCGCGCAGCGCGTGCTGCACCCGGTTGCCGAGCTGGGCGAGAACGGTTTCTGGAACATCCAGCGGGTTTTGCGTAACGAAATAGACGCCAACGCCCTTCGAGCGGATCAGCCGAACCACCTGCTCGACACGATCGATCAGCACTTTCGGCGCGTCCTCGAAAAGCAGATGCGCTTCGTCGAAGAAGAACACCAGCTTCGGCCTGTCGGGATCGCCGACTTCCGGCAGCACCTCGAACAGCTCCGACATCAGCCACAGCAGGAAGGTCGCGTAGAGCCGCGGATTCATCATCAGCTTGTCGGCGGCAAGCACGCTGATGGCGCCGCGTCCGTCACGGGTTGTGCGCATGATGTCGGCGATGCGCAAGGCCGGCTCGCCGAAGAAATGCGCCGCACCTTGCTGCTCGAGAACCAGCAACGTGCGCTGGATGGCTCCCACCGAGGGCTTGGTCACATTGCCGTAACGCGAACCCAGTTCGTCGGCGCGCTCGGCGATGTTGGCCAGCAGCGCCTGCAGGTCCTTCATGTCGAGCAGCAGCAGGCCTTCCTCGTCCGCCAGGCGGAAGGCGATGTTCATGATGCCTTCCTGCGCCTCGGTCAGGTTCATCAGGCGCGACAAAAGCAACGGCCCCATTTCGGAAACTGTGGCGCGGATCGGATGGCCCTGCTCGCCGAACAGATCCCAGAAAATGACCGGAAATTCCTGGAAGTCATAGGGGTCTAGCTTGACCTGCTCGGCCCGCTTGACCAGAAAATCCTGTGCCGTGCCCATCATGGCGATGCCGGACAGGTCGCCCTTGATGTCGGCGCAGAACACCGGCACGCCGGCATTGGAAAAACCTTCGGCCAGAATCTGCAAGCTGACGGTCTTGCCCGTGCCGGTGGCGCCGGTCACCAGCCCGTGACGGTTGCCATATTGCAGCAGCAGGTGCTCGGCACGCTGATAGCTGTCGTCCGGCTTGCGGCTGGCGCCGATGAAAATGCTGGTGTCGTCAGCCATATGTCGGGTCTCCGCAAACTGATGTGTTTAAAGCCAGTGGGCTTGCCGCAGGTATAGTGAGGCCCTTGCACAGCGACAATGCCAATCGTTCAAGTGGGGCCAATCGTTCAAGTGGGGCAAATCGTTCAAGTGGGGCCAATCGTTGGAGTGGGGCCATTCGTTCAAGTGGGGCCAATGGTCGAAATCGGCTTTTTGGAACTTGCGGATTTTGCCGGTGTTTGGCAATCGTTCATGGTTCGTCCATCCACGCTACCTATATCTGATGGATTGAATTCCGACCCTGAAAGCGCATTGCATTGCGATATCGGACCGTGGACCGTAGACTGAACTGCTCCAGGCTGGTGCGGCCGCATGAAAGTGAGGAAGACGGATGGGCGCCGGAGCCTTGATCCAGGACGTTGAACCCGAGAATGCCGAGCGCCAGCGATGGCTGGCCCTGGCGGAAAAGGCGTTGGCTGGCGCATCCTTCGAGGAAAAGCTGGTCTCGCATACCGACGACAACATCCGCATCGAACCGCTCTACGACCGCAGCATCGCAGCGGAACCGATCGTGCGCGCAAACCCGAAATTGCCCTGGATCGTCAGCCAGCGCATCGATGATCCGGATATCGAGCGCGCCAGAGCCCAGGCCCTCGAAGACGTAGCGCAAGGCGCGACGGGATTGTCGCTTGTCTTCGAAGGCGCACCGAACGCATTCGGCTTCGGCCTGCCGAGAACGGCGCAGGCGCTGGAGACGGTGCTGGACGGCGTACCGCTCAATCGCATCCAGGTCCGTATCGATGCACATCCCTGGAGTCGCGCCGTGGCCGACTGGCTGGTGGCGTTCCTGAGCAAGCGCCGTTCGGATCCGGCAAAGCTCAACCTCTCCTTCGGCATCGATCCGGCGGCGATCTTCGCCGGAACCGGCCGGCTGCGCATGTCGATCGAGGCGCTGCGGGCCTCGATGCCGCAGTCGCTGGCGCATTTCTTCTCGATGGGCGTTCCGGGCGTGCTCCTGGAGGCGGACGGGCGCGTGTTCCACAACGCCGGCGCCACGGAGGCGCAGGAGCTTGGCATCATGCTGGCTTCTGCCGTGTCCTACCTGAGAATGTTCGAGACGGCGCGGCAGCCGCTTGTCTATGCGGCACCCCATATCGGCTTCGCGCTCAGCGTCGACCAGGACCAGTTCCTGTCGGTGGCCAAGGTGCGGGCGCTGCGCAGGCTTTGGGCACGGGTGCAGGAGGCCTGCTCGATCCCCAACTCCACGGCCAATATCCATGCCGAGACGTCGTTTCGCATGATGACGGCCATGGATCCGGAGACCAATATCCTGCGCACCACAATTGCCTGCTTTGCCGCGGCATCCGGCGGCGCCGATTCGATCTCCATCCTGCCGCACACGATCGCGCATGGCTTGCCGGCGGGTTTTGCCCGCCGCGTCGCCCGCAACGCCCAGCTGATCATGGCCCATGAAAGCCATATCGACCATGTCGGCGACCCTGCCTATGGCTCCGGCGGGGTCGAAGCGCTGACCGCGCAACTGTGCGAGATGGCGTGGGCGGAACTACAGACAATCGAGGCCGAGGGCGGCGTCTTGTCCAGCCTTCAGGACGGACACATCCAGAAGCGCGTTCACGCCGCGGCGGCGCGACGCAACGCAGCCTACCGGGCTGGCGAGCGGGTCATCATCGGCACCACGCTCTACCCGTCGAAAAGCGAACGTCCCGTCGAGACGCTGGCAGCGGAACGGCGGCCCGCCTTCAGCGAAGGCGTTGCCGTGTGCGAACCGCTGTTTCCGGTCCGCATCGACCAATCGATCGGAGCTGCCTCTTGATCCCTGATTTCAGCCAGGTCGGCTGGGCACCGCCACGCCGTGCACCCGTCGAGGTCAAAGGCCAGCGGACGACGCCGGAAGGCCTCATCGCCAAGCATCTGTACAACCAAGGCGACCTCAAGGGGTTGCCGCATCTTGACACATATCCGGGCCTGCCGCCCTTCGTGCGCGGTCCCTACCCAACCATGTATGTCCAGCAGCCCTGGACGATCCGGCAATATGCCGGCTTTTCGACGGCGGAGGAGTCCAACGCTTTCTACCGGCGCAATCTTGCCGCCGGCCAGAAAGGACTGTCGGTCGCCTTCGATCTCGCCACGCATCGCGGCTATGACAGCGACCATCCGCGTGTCGCCGGCGATGTCGGCATGGCGGGCGTCGCCATCGATTCCATTCTCGACATGCGACAGCTCTTCGACGGCATTCCGCTCGGCGACATGACAGTGTCGATGACCATGAACGGCGCGGTGCTGCCGATCATGGCGCTTTACATCGTGGCGGCGGAAGAACAGGGCGTTGCGCCGAAGGATCTCGCCGGAACCATTCAGAACGACATTCTGAAGGAGTTCATGGTCCGCAACACCTACATCTATCCGCCGAAGCCCTCGATGCGGATCGTTTCGGATATCTTCTCGTATACGTCGAAGAACATGCCGAAGTTCAATTCGATCTCGATCTCCGGCTATCACATGCAAGAGGCCGGGGCGACGGCCGACCTGGAACTCGCCTATACGATCGCCGACGGCATCGAATATGCCCGCGCCGGCGTTGCTGCGGGCCTGGATATCGACCGCTTCGCGCCGCGCCTGTCCTTCTTCTGGGCGATCGGCATGAACTTCTTCATGGAAGTCGCGAAGCTGAGGGCCGCGCGCCTGTTGTGGGCGACCTTGATGGCGAAGAATTTTTCGCCCAAGGACGAGCGATCGCTGTCATTGCGCACCCATTGCCAGACCTCGGGCTGGTCGCTGACGGCGCAGGACCCCTACAACAACATCATCCGCACCATGATCGAGGCGATGGCGGCAACGCAGGGCCATACGCAGTCGCTGCACACCAATTCCTTCGACGAGGCGATGGCGCTGCCGACCGACCATTCGGCGCGGATTGCCCGCAACACCCAGCTGATCCTGCAAAAGGAATCCGGCACCACGCGCATCATCGACCCGTGGGGTGGTTCGGCCTATCTCGAACGGCTGACGCATGATCTGGCGGCGCGCGCGCTTGCCCATATCGAAGAAATCGAGGCGCTCGGCGGCATGGCCGCCGCGACCGAACAAGGCATTCCCAAACTGCGTATCGAGGAAGCGGCGGCCCGCACACAGGCACGCATCGATTCCGGCGAGCAGATGCTGGTCGGCGTCAACGCGCATCGCCCCGAGACCGACATCAAGGTCGACGTGCTGAAGATCGACAATGCCGAAGTCAGGGCGCGGCAATTGTCGAAGCTGCAGCGGCTGAAAGGCACACGCGATGTCGGCGCGGTCGAGAGCGCGCTCGATGCACTGACCCGTGCCGCGGAAGGCAACGAAAACCTGCTGGAGTTCGCCATCCGCGCCGCGCGCGCCAATGCCACGGTCGGCGAGATCTCGTTCGCCCTGGAAAGAACCTTTGGCCGCCATGTCGCGACGGTACAGACGATCTCCGGTGTCTATCGAAAGGCACTCGGCGACAATTCCGTCGTCGAAGGGCTGCAGGACAAGCTTGAAGCCTTTAAGAAGAAATCCGGCGGCAAGCCGCGCATCCTCGTTGCCAAGATGGGACAGGACGGCCACGACCGTGGGCAGAAGGTCATCGCCACCGCCTTCGCCGATCTCGGCTTCGACGTCACCGTCGGTGCGATGTTCCAGACACCGGATGAGATCGCCAGGCTGGCAGTCGCGCATGACGTTCATATCATCGGCGCCTCATCGCTGGCGGCGGGACATCTGACGCTGATCCCGGAATTGCGCGACGTGCTGAAAAAGCTCGGTCGCGGCGACATGCTGATCGTCGCCGGCGGTGTCATCCCGCCACAGGACTATGACGCGGTCCTTCAAGCCGGTGCGTCGGAAATCTTCCCGCCGGGCACGGTCATTCCGGAAGCGGCCGATCGCTTGCTGGACCGTCTGCTGAAGGCCTGACGCGGGCTGTTATAATATCTGTTGCAACACAAATCGGCCGTGTTATGATCGGCGTAGCAACAGGATGATCCATCATGAACACAACCATTCGCAAGATCGGCAATTCCGAAGGTGTTATCCTGCCCAAGGAGTTGCTTGAACGTCTGAATCTCAAAGCCGGCGACCAGCTTCAGATTCTCGAAACGGATAAGGACATCGTCCTCAAGGCGGTGGACGACAGTTTCGAGCGGCAGATGGAAGCAGCTCGCAAGGTCATGGACAAGTACAAGGTCGCACTACAGAAACTCGCCGAATGAGCTGGGAGTTTCTGTCACGTCGCGCAGTCGAAGCGATGCATGCCGAGCAATTGCGCAGGCACGGCGGAGCGCAAGGTTTGAGAGATGAAAATGCTCTCGAATCGGCGCTCGCCCGCGCTGAAAACAAGGCGAACTTTGGGGACCCGTCGGTCGAGGATCTCGCCGCTGCCTATGTCTTTGGCATTGCCAGAAATCATGCCTTTGTGGACAGCAACAAGCGTACTGCCATCGTGGCCGCCGGCGCATTTTTGATTGTGAACGGCCATGTTCTGACAGCCGACAACGGGACGCTTTACGAATTCGTCATGGCCGTCGCTTCCGGCGAAATCGATGAAGCCGGAGCCGCGGCTTTCTTCCGCGACCATGTCGTCAAGCTCGAAGACTAGCTGTCCGAGAGCTTGACGATCTCCCATTCCTTGTCGTTGACCACAGCGACGTCGCCAACCTTCTTGCCGAACAGGGCGACGGCCATCGGCGACACATGGGAAATCGTGCCCTTGGCCGGGTCAGCCTCGTCCTCGCCGACGATTTTCCAGTGCACCTTCCTGCCGTCATCGCCCTCGAGCGTGGCGCCCATGCCGAAACGAACCAGGTCGCTCCCCGGCTCCGGCACGGACAGCTCGGCGCTTTCGCGCCTGGCGGTCCAATAGCGCAAGTCGCGCGACACAACCGCGATGCGCTCGCGGTCCGCCTTCCGTTCGGCTTTCGCCAGTACGTCGCGCAGGTCGGCCAGATTCTCCTCGATCATCGCCAAGCCGCGCTCCGTCACCAGGTTGCGGTGCTGGCTGATCGGCCGCTCGCCGACGCCGGCAATGGCGTTTTCGCTGTCTTCCTCGCGTGTGAAAGCTCTGCTCATCCGTTGAACTTAGGCGCGGAGAGCCTGCACGACAAGCCATTGTCGCTGTGCTGGCGAGGAGCGACAGATTGTTTGGCACGATTCCTGCGGTGTCGGGGTTGAACGACAGGATCCTGTGCCGATGTTGAACAGACGAAAGCTGCTAACCGGAACCGCCGGCTTTGCCGTCATGGGTCTCTCGCTTGGCAGGGCGGCGGCCGCCGGCCTGACCGGCATCGAGAAAGCCTCCATGCGGGGTTCGATCAACGCCACCGAACTTGGCGTCTCACCTGGCACCTTTGACGATCAGAGCAAGGCCTTCGCCAAGCTGCTGCGCGACGCCAACGAGCGCGACATGCCGGTGTTCCTGCCGCCCGGCACCTATGTCGTTTCCAACCTCTCGCTGCCCAGCCGCGTGCGTCTGTCCGGCGTGCCGGGCGCAACGCGGATCGTCTATGGCGGCGATGGCCATTTGTTCATGGCCGAACAGGCCGACCATATCGAACTCAGCGGGCTGGTCTTCGACGGCAGTAACCGCTCGATGGGCGACTACGCGCAAGGATTGCTCGATCTGCGCCGGGTCGCGCACCTCATTGTCGACAATTGCCAGATAACCGGCAGCGGCAAGAACGGATTGGCCTTGGAACACGCGGCGGGCCGGGTCGAACGCTCGGACATATCAGGGGCTGCCGATGCCGGCATCTACTCGGTCGAGGCCGATGGGTTGGCCATCACGGGCAACACCGTGTCCGATTGCGCCAATGGCGGCATCCTGGTGCATCGCTGGCAGGCGGCGGAAGACGGCACCATGGTCACCGGCAACCGTGTCGAACGTATCCAGGCACGCAGTGGCGGAACCGGGCAGAACGGCAACGGCATCAACACCTTCCGGGCCGGCAATGTCGTCATCTCGGGCAACATCGTCTCGGACTGCGCCTTTTCGGCGATCCGCGCCAACAGTGCCAGCAATCTACAGATTTCCGGCAACACCTGCTCGCGCTCGGGCGAGACCGCGGTCTATTCCGAATTCTCGTTCGAAGGCGCCATCATCAGCAACAACATCGTCGACGGCGCCGCCAACGGCATCTCGATCGTCAACTTCAACGAAGGCGGCCGCATGGGCGTCTGCGCGGGCAACATCGTGCGCAATCTGTCGACCAGCGGTCCCTACCCCGCCGACCCGCCCGGCTTTGGCGTCGGCATCGGCGTCGAAGCCGACACGACCGTTTCCAACAATGTCATCGAGAACGCGCCGCTCTATGGCATGCAGATCGGCTGGGGGCCGTACCTGCGCAATGTCGTCGCCACGGGGAACATCATCCGCAAGGCTGGAACCGGCATCGTCGTCAGCGTGGTCGAGGGCGCCGGCACGGCCGTCATCTCGGACAATGTCATCGACGGCGCGCTGAACGGCGCCGTCGTCGGCCAGCGCTGGGCCGAGCCGGCGACAAGCGACCTGACATCATCGGACAAGAGCGGCTATGCGCACCTGACCGTCGAGCGCAATCACGTCAGCTGAATGCTGGACTTTTAGTCCAAGGCCACTGTGGGCCTGAGCGCCCCGACCTTGACGCCAATCCGGCTCTTAATCGGACCGTTGGCCAGTTCGAGCAGCTTCGCCGCCAAAGTCTCGTCCGCGCGCAACAATTTGGCAAGAACGGCGGCAACCATGGCTTCGCCGGCGCGGCCGGCGCCATCATCGCATTTGAGTGCGATGCCGAGGCCAAGTTCCGGAATTGCGGCACAGTGAACACCCTCGGCGCCGCCTTTCGCAAAAATCCGCCCTGGTGCGGCTTCCATCAGCGCGACGTCTTCGCGGCCGGTGCCGGCGACAAAGAACGGTTCTGCCATGCAGGCGGTCAGCAGACGCTTTGCGGCCTTGGCTCGCTCGGGGCCAAAACCATTTGTCGTGACCATCCGCGCAAAGCCGAGGGCGAAGCTCCTCAGCGGCACTGCGTAGGTCGGGATCGAGCAGCCATCGGTCGCTCGTTCATCAACACCATGGACAGCGCCCGTCACGGCCTGCATGGCGTCGCGCACCATCTCCTGCAAGGCGTGCCCCGGCTTGACATAGCCGCGGTGCGCAATGCCGGTGTGGACGCAGGTGCAGAGGAAGCCGGAATGCTTGCCGGAGCAATTGTTGTGGAGCGCGTTCGGCGAACCGCCGGCGCGGGCAAGCGCAATCTCCGCGTCATGACTGGAGGGCCAATGCGCGCCGCATTCCAGTGCTGACCCGTCCAGCCCGGCCCTGGCCAGCATGGAACGCGCCAACTCCACATGCGCCGGCTCGCCCGAATGGGAGGCACAGGCAAGCGCCAGTTCGCGGTTGCCGAAGCCATAGGCGTCCGCTGTGCCGCTTTCGACCAGCGGCAATGCCTGGATCGCCTTGACCGCGGAGCGCGGAAACACCGGCCTCGAGGTGTCGCCGATCTCCAGGACCGGCTTGCCGTCGGCATCGAAGACCGCGACTGCACCGCGGTGGGCGCTCTCGACGATCGCGCCGCGCAAGACTTCGATCAGAACCGGATTTGTCATGAACCCTCCCGCAAAATCAACGTGTTACAGCGTCCATTGCGCGCCTCAAAAGGCGCGCGGCGCTGTAATGCGGGCGGTTTACCTGATCCGGTCGAGAATGGAAACGTAGTTGGCGACCGCCGCGCCACCCATGTTGAAGATGCCGCCAAGTTTTGCCTCCGGCACCTGGATGCCGCCGGCTTCGCCGACAAGCTGCATGGCGGTCAAAACATGCATGGAAACACCGGTGGCGCCGATCGGATGACCCTTGGCCTTGAGCCCGCCCGATGGGTTGACCGGCAGGCGGCCATCCCTGGCGGTCTCGCCGCTCATGGCCAGCTTTGCCCCCTCGCCCGGCTTGGCCAGGCCCATCGCCTCATACTCGATCAGTTCGGCAATGGTGAAGCAGTCATGCGTCTCGACGAAGGACAGATCGTCGAGCGACACGCCGGCATTCTTCAGCGCACGGGTCCAGGCCTGTTCGCAGCCTTCGAAGGACAGGATGTCGCGCTTCGACATCGGCAGGAAATCCTGCACATGCTCGTTGGCGCGGAAGGCAACGGCGCGGCGCATCTTCAGTGCCGTCGCGGTGTCGGCAAGGACAAGGGCGGCGGCGCCGTCGGAGACCAGCGAACAGTCGGTGCGCTTCAACGGACCGGCAACGAAGGGGTTCTTTTCGCTTTCCTGGCGGCAGAACTCATAGCCGAAATCCTTGCGCATCTGCGCGTAGGGATTGTCGACGCCGTTCTTGTGGTTCTTGGCGGCGATCATAGCCAGCGCGTCCGACTGGTCGCCATAGCGCTGGAAATAGGCCTGCGCGATCTTGCCGAAGACGCCGGCGAAACCCGCCGGCGTATCGCCGTCCTCAGGCAGATAGGAAGCCTTGAGCAGGTTCTTGCCTATCTCGGGACCAGGGGTCGTCGTCATCTGCTCGGCACCGACCACCAGCACGATGCGGGCAGCGTTGGCGTCGATGGCGCGGATGCCTTGCCTGACAGCCGCCGAACCGGTGGCGCAAGCATTTTCGACGCGTGTCGCCGGCTTGAAGCGCAGCCGGTCGTCGGCCTGAAGCACCAGGCTGGCGGTGAAATCCTGCGCCGAAAAGCCGGCGTTGAAGTGGCCGAGCACGATCTCGTCGACCTCGTCCGGGCCGATGCCGGCATGGTCGAGCGCGTCGGTCGCCACCTTGACGATCAAGTTTTCGAGCGTCTCGCCCTCAAGCTTGCCGAAGCGCGAATGCGCCCAGCCAACGATGCATGCGGTCATGGCGGTCTCCATCCTTGGCGCCAGCTTAGCATGAGGGCTCACGGCGCACTTCAGCTTTATTGTTCAAATATAAACAATCATGCCCACACCGGGAAGGGCCGGAACCGGACAATCGCTTGGTGCAGGCTAGCGGGCGCCGATTTTTTTGTTGATTGACCCGTCAATAAAAAATAATCCTGCTTCAAAGGACCCCAGCGAGATGCCGAAAGTCGGAATGGAACCCCTGCGCCGCAAGGCGCTCATCGACGCGACGATCTCGGCGATCGGCGAACGCGGCTCGCTCGACGTGACCATGTCCGAGATCGCCGGCCGCGCCGGCGTGTCCTCGGCCCTTGCCCATCATTATTTCGGCGCCAAGAACGAGCTTTTGCTGGCGACGATGCGCCATATCTTGGCCGAATTGACCATCGACACGCGGCGCGCCCTTGGTGCCGCCAGCAGCCCGCGCGAGCGCGTTTCGGCGGTCGTGGCGGTCAACTTCTCCGAGCTCCAATTCCAGCCGGAAACCATCGCCGCCTGGCTCGCCTTCTATGTCGAGGCGCAGAAATCGGCGGCGCTGCGGCGGCTGCTCAAGGTCTATGCGCGGCGCCTGCACTCCAACCTGTTGAGCGGGCTGACCGGCATCCTGCCGAGAGCCGAGGCCGATCGCGCTGCCGAAGCGACCGCGGCGCTGATCGACGGGCTCTACATCAGGCGGGCGCTGAAGGACGGCGTGCCCGACGCCGCGACCGCGATCGCGCTGGTCGAGGACTATCTCGAAACGAAACTCGGTGGACGGCAGACACGGTGACAGCCAAGCGACCCAATTTCCTGATCGTCATGGTCGATCAGCTCAACGGTACGCTGTTCCCGGACGGGCCGGCGGACTTCCTGCATGTGCCGCATCTCAAGGCCCTGGCCGCCCGCTCGGCGCGTTTTGCCAACAACTACACCGCATCGCCGCTTTGCGCGCCGGGGCGGGCCTCGTTCATGAGCGGGCAGTTGCCGTCTCGCACCGGGGTCTATGACAATGCCGCTGAATTCGTCTCGTCGATCCCGACCTTTGCCCATCATCTGCGCGCCGCCGGTTACTATACCTGCCTGTCGGGCAAGATGCATTTTGTCGGACCGGACCAATTGCACGGCTTCGAGGAGCGGCTGACCACCGACATCTATCCGGCCGATTTCGGCTGGACGCCGGATTACCGCAACCCCGGCGAGCGCATCGAATGGTGGTATCACAATCTCGGTTCGGTGACCGGCGCCGGCGTCGCCGAGACCACCAACCAGATGGAATATGACGACGAGGTCGTTTTCCTGGCCACGCAGAAACTCTATCAGCTTTCGCGCGAGCAGGACGATGCAGACCATCGGCCCTGGTGCCTCACCGTTTCGCTGTCGCACCCGCACGATCCCTATGTCGCGCGCAAGCAGTATTGGGATCTGTACGAACACTGCCAGGCGCTGGACCCGGAAACCGGGTTCATCGCGCAAGACGAGCAGGACACGCATTCGCAGCGGCTGTACCACGCCAGCGATTATCCGTCTTTCGAGATCACCCCTGAACAAGTGCGTCGTTCCCGGCGCGGCTATTTCGCCAACATCTCCTATGTCGACGACAAGCTCGGCGAACTTCTGGACGTCCTGGCGCGAACCCGCATGCTCGACGACACCGTCATCCTGTTCTGCTCGGACCATGGCGACATGCTCGGCGAGCGCGGCCTGTGGTTCAAGATGAGCTTCTTCGAGGGCTCGGCGCGGGTGCCGCTGATGATCGCCGGCAAGGGCGTTCGCGCCGGACTGATCGAAGCGCCCGTCTCCAATCTCGACGTGGCGCCGACGCTTTGCGACCTCGCCGGCATCGACATCGGAGCGATCGCGCCGTGGACCGACGGCCAGTCGCTGCTGTCGCTCGCCAATGGCGGGCGACGCGCCGCGCCTGTGTTGATGGAGTATGCGGCGGAGGGCTCCTGCGCGCCACTCGTTGCAATCCGCGACGGCAGATACAAGTTCGTCCATTGCGAGCTCGACCCGCCGCAACTGTTCGATCTCGAGGCTGATCCGCTCGAGCGAGACAATTTGGCCGACGACCGGGCCAATGCGGACTTGGTGGCGGCATTCATGGGCAAGGTCCGCGCGCGCTGGGACATGGCCGGCTTCGACGCCGCCGTGCGCGAAAGCCAGGCGCGCCGCTGGGTCGTCTATCCGGCGCTGCGCAACGGCGCCTATTACCCATGGGATTTCCAGCCGCTCCAAAAGGCGTCGGAACGCTACATGCGCAATCACATGAACCTCGACAATCTCGAGGAGAGCAAACGGTATCCACGAGGCGAATGATGGCAGACCTTTTCGTCCCTTCTCTCGACCATCTCAGGCAGGCCTATGCCGTCACCTCGCGGGCGACGCAGATCACGCCGCTGCTGGAATCGGCGGCACTCGCCCGAGAGACGGGCGCCGCCCGCGTCTTCATCAAGCCGGAATCGCTGCAATGGGCAGGCTCCTTCAAGATACGCGGTGCCTATTGGCGGCTGAAGCAGCTTTCGGCCGACGAGGCGAAGAAAGGCGTCGTCGCCTATTCCTCCGGCAATTTCGCGCAAGGGCTGGCGGCCGCCGGCCAGGCGCTCGGCATTCCGGTCACCATCGTCATGCCGATCGATGCACCGGCCGCCAAGCGCGATGCCACGGCTGGCTATGGCGCCCGCGTCGTGCTGACCGATCATGGCGAGCGCGCGCGTGAGGAAGTTGCCGCCGCCAAGGCGCGCGAAATCGCGGAGACCGAAGGGCTGGCCCTGCTGCATCCGTTCGACGATCCGGAGATCGTCGCCGGCCAGGCAGGCGCCGGCCTCGAAGCCCTCGACCAGCTTGCCGCCAAGGATGCCAGCGCCGACCTTTTGTTTTGCTCGGTCGGCGGCGGCGGACTGATCGGCGGCGTTTCGCTCGCCTTTCATTATCTGTCGCCCGCCACCGAGATCATCGGCGTCGAGCCCGAAGGTTTCAACGGCATGGGCTCGTCACTGGCGCATGGCAGCATCGAGACGATGCCGATCGGCCCGAAGTCGATCTGCGACGGACTGATGTCACGACGGCCCGGCGATGCGCCGTTCGCGGCGGTCAAGACCGCCGGCGTTCGCGGCATCACCGTCGACGATCAATCGGTGCGGAGCGCCATGCGGATCGCCTTCGAGCGCATGAAGTTGGTGCTCGAACCGTCGGGGGCTGCCTCGCTGGCGGCGCTGCTCGGCGGCAAGGTGGATGTAAAGGGCAAGACCGTGCTCGTGATGGCAACGGGCGGCAACGTCTCGCTCGCCGATTTCATCACGCATATGAACGATGGGCTGAAATGAACCATGCTTGAAGCGGATTTCGTCATCATCGGCTCCGGCTCGGCCGGCTCGGCCATGGCCTATCGGCTGTCCGAGGACGGCAAGCATTCGGTGATCGTCATCGAATTCGGCGGCACAGATATCGGGCCGCTGATCCAGATGCCGTCGGCGCTGTCGATCCCGCTCAACATGAGCCTTTACGACTGGGGCTTTGCCAGCGAACCGGAGCCGCATCTGGGCGGCCGCGTGCTGGCGACGCCGCGCGGCAAGGTGATCGGCGGTTCGTCCTCGATCAACGGCATGGTCTATGTGCGTGGCCATGCCCGCGACTTCGACCATTGGGCCGAAGAAGGTGCGACCGGCTGGGGCTTTGCCGACGTGCTTCCCTACTTCAAGCGCATGGAGGACAACGACGGCGGCGAGGAAGGCTGGCGCGGCCACGGCGGGCCATTGCATGTACAGCGTGGCTCGCGATGCAATCCGCTTTACGGCGCCTTCGTCGAGGCGGGCCGCCAGGCCGGGTTCGAACTGACCGACGACTACAATGGTTCCAAGCAGGAAGGCTTTGGGCCGATGGAGCAGACCATCCGCGGCGGCCGTCGCTGGTCGGCCGCGAGCGCCTATCTGAAGCCGGCGCTGAAGCGCAAGAATGTTAGCCTGCTCAAGGGTTTTGCCCGCCGGGTGATCATCGAGAATCAACGCGCCATCGGCGTCGAGATCGAAGCTCACAAACAGATTCAGGTCGTTAAGGCACGACGTGAAGTGATCGTCGCCGCGTCGTCGATCAATTCGCCGAAGATCCTGATGCTGTCGGGCATCGGTCCAGCCGAGCATCTCAGGGAAAACGGCATCGCCGTGGTGGCCGACCGGCCCGGTGTCGGCCGCAATCTGCAGGACCATATGGAGCTCTATATCCAACAGGAATCATTGCGGCCGATCACGCTGAACTCGGTGCTCAACCCGTTCTCGAAGGCGCTGATCGGGGCGCAGTGGCTGTTCTTCAAGACCGGGCTTGGCGCCACCAACCATTTCGAGGCGGCTGCCTTCGTGCGCTCGCGCGCCGGTGTCGACTATCCCGATATCCAGTACCACTTCATCCCGGCGGCGGTCCGCTATGACGGCAAGGCAGCGGCGAAGTCGCACGGGTTCCAGGCGCATGTCGGGCCGATGCGGTCGAAGTCGCGCGGCTCGGTGACGCTGCGCTCGCCGGACCCGAAATCGAAGCCGGTGATCCGCTTCAACTACATGTCGCATCCTGACGACTGGACCGAGTTCCGCCACTGCATCCGGCTGACCCGCGAGATCTTCGGCCAGACGGCGTTCGATGGCTACCGGGGCAAGGAAATTTCGCCGGGCAGCCATGTGCAGTCGGACGACGATCTCGATGTCTTCATCCGGGATCACGCCGAGAGCGCCTACCATCCTTGCGGCACCTGCAAGATGGGCCGCGCCGACGACATGATGAGCGTCGTCGATCCGGAATGCCGGGTCATCGGTATCGACGGCTTGCGCGTCGCCGATTCCTCGATCTTCCCGCGCGTCACCAACGGCAACCTCAATGCGCCGTCGATCATGACCGGCGAGAAGGCTTCCGACCACATTCTCGGCCGCACGCCGCTGGCGCCGTCCAACCAGGAACCATGGATCAATCCGCGCTGGCAGGCGTCCGACAGATAGAGCATGATCCGGCGAACGTTCCGCCCAAGCGAAGACGATTTGGAGACCTCCATGCGCGCCCAGCCCACGGCATCGCACTATGTCAACGGACGCTACATCGACGATGAGCAAGGCGCGCCGCTGCCGGTCATCTATCCGGCAACCGGCGAGACGATCGCCATGCTGCGCTCGGCGACGCCGAACGTGCTGGAACTCGCCGTCGAGGCCGCACGGGCCGCCCAGCCCGCATGGGCGCGGCTGAAGCCGGTCGAGCGCGGACGTATCCTGCGCCGCGCCGCCGACATCTTGCGCGCCCGCAACGCCGACCTCGCTCGCATAGAGACGCTCGACACCGGCAAGGCGATCCAGGAGACACTAGTGGCGGACGCGCCGTCGGCCGCGGACTGCCTGGAATATTTCGGCGGCGCGGTCGCCGCCTACAATGGCGAGGCGATAGATCTCGGCGGGCCCTTCGCCTACACCCGACGCGAGGCGCTCGGCGTCTGTGTCGGCATCGGCGCCTGGAACTACCCGATCCAGATTGCCGGCTGGAAATCAGCACCGGCGCTGGCCATGGGCAACGCCATGGTGTTCAAGCCGTCGGAAAACACGCCGCTTTCAGCGCTGGCGCTGGCCGAGATCTACAGCGAGGCCGGCCTGCCCGATGGGCTGTTCAACGTCGTGCAGGGCTATGGCGATGTCGGCGCCGGGCTTGTCGGCCATGACGTCGTCGCCAAGGTTTCGGTAACCGGCTCGGTGCCGACCGGGCGCAAGGTGCTGTCGCTGGCCGGTTCGAAGATGAAGCACGCGACGATGGAACTCGGCGGCAAGTCGCCGCTGATCGTCTTCGACGATGCCGACATCGAGAATGCCATTGGCGGCGCCATGCTCGGCAATTTCTATTCGACCGGCCAGATCTGCTCCAACGGCACGCGCGTCTTCGTGCAGAGCGGCATCCACGACCGGTTCGTCGAGCGCCTTGTCGAGCGGACCAAGAAGATCCGCATCGGCGATCCGCTCGACCCCGAGACCCAGATGGGCCCGCTGGTCTCCAAGGCGCAGCATGAGAAGGTGGTCGGCTATATCGCGGTCGGCAAGCAGGATGGCGCGACGCTGGTCTGCGGCGGCAACGTGCCTTCGCTGCAGGGTTTCGACGGCGGCTTCTTCGTCGAACCGACCGTTTTCACCGGCGTCACCGACTCGATGCGCATCGCGCGCGAGGAGATTTTCGGGCCGGTGATGAGCGTGCTGAAATTCGACGGCGAGGACGAGGTGATCGACCGCGCCAACGACACCGAATTCGGCCTTGCCGCCGGCGTCTTCACGCGCGACCTGCCGCGCGCCCACCGCGTCATCGCCGAACTGCAGGCCGGCACCTGCTGGATCAATGCCTACAATCTGACGCCGGTCGAAATCCCCTTCGGCGGCTTCAAGCAGTCCGGTATCGGGCGGGAGAATTCGCTGGCCGCGCTGGCGCTCTATTCGCAGCTGAAGTCGATCTATGTCGAAACAGGGGACGTGGCGAGCCCCTACTGAGCCCAGCCTACGTCGCCTTTTGCGCCGTGCTGTCCAGATACTGGGTCAGCGCACAAACCAGGTGATAGAAGATGCTGGCCGGCACATCGGTCGCCAGCGAGCGGCCGCGTTCATCGATGCGGTCGATCCACAGGCCGAGCGGCGCCGGGTCGATGTGCCAGCGGAACAGGCGGCCAACGCGTTCCTCGATTTCGGGCTTGAGGTCGGGCCCGCCCGAGCCATCCAGCGCAATTGCCGCCTTGACCGCTTCGGCCTGCGGCCAGCTGCGGGAGACGCGGTCGAGCGGCAGGCCTTGCCTGGAGACGGCGCCATAGGCAAGACCAGTGGCGCGGTTGAGGCCGTTGGCGATGGCCGAGGCATAGAGTTTTCGGGCGAAGCCGCTTAAATCCGCCTGGCCGCTGCGTCCGGCGAAATCGACCAGCAGCGAGGCCCATTCGAAATGGTGGCCGGGCTCGGTCCAGGCCCCCTTCTCGCCGGCGGACGGTTTCCATTCGGCATCGAAATATTCGCCGAGGGTCCAGCTTTCGGCATCGAAGAAATGGCTGCGGAACAGTTCGATGATACGCGCCGCACGGCGCAGATGGGTGCGCTCGCCGGTCGCCTGATACCAGGCGAGAAAGGCCTCGAGCAGATGCATGTGCGGATTGGAGCGTCGCTCGCCCTCCCCGTCCGACGTCTCGAGGAAGCCGGTCAGGCGGCTGTCCTCGAGATATGTGTCGAGGAAAGCTAAGGTTTCCTGACCAAGCCGCAAGGCGTCGGGATTGCCCGACATATGCGCGTGCGCGAGTGCCAGCAGCACGCAGGAATGATCGTAGGCATCCTCGGTGGCGTCGGCGACGGAGCCGTCGACGTTCAGCGTGCGCACCCAGCCGCCTTTGTCGGTGCGGCCATTTTTGGCCACGAAGTCGATGCCGTGGCTGATCAGCCGGTCGGCCGGACCGTCCCAGCCGCGCGCTTTGGCAACGGCGAAGGCATAGACCTGCCTTGCCATGGTGCGCATGCGCTTGGGCTTCATCAGCGGCGAAGCATCAAGGCCGAGCGCTTCGTGAAAACCGCCATGGCGCTCGTCGACGCCCGATGTCGACCAGAGCGGCAAGGTCTCCTGAAACAGCCAGTGATGCACGCGCCGCCGCCAGGCGCCGCTTTCGATGACGCGGTCATGCGCCGGTGTGAACCGGGTTTCCAGCCGGCCCGATCTCTCGAGCTGTTCGACGATCTTCTTGACGTGCTGGCTGTGGCTGACCGGGGCGACGAAGGTGGCGTCTGATGTCGAGACGATGGCAACGTCCTTCATGCCGATCGCCGACAGCAGCCGGCCGTCGCTGCGGATGTAGGAGTTCTCGCAGTCGATGGCGACGACATCGCCGATGACGACATTGCCCTGGTCGTCGGCGGGGCCGACATCGAGCAGCGACTGCCAGGAGCCGAGATCGTTCCAGCGGAAGCCGGCCGGCACCATGGCGATGTCCTTTGCCCGCTCCATGATGGCGTAGTCGATCGAGTTCGACGGGATGGCTCCATAGAGTTCGAGCGGCATATAGAGACCGGACAGATCCGATGTCGCCGCTCTGTAGGCCGCTTCGGTGGCCTGCCAGATATCGGGCTGGAACGCCGCGAAGGCGTCGCGCATGGCGCCGGCGCGAAACAGGAAGATGCCGGTATTCCAATAGAAATTTCCGGCCTGGAGATAGTTTTGCGCCGTCGCAAGGTCCGGCTTTTCGACGAAGCGCGACACGTCGAAGGTGCCGCCACTTTCGGCCGCGACTTCGATATAGCCGTAGCCGGTCTCGGGCTGCGTCGGCTTGACGCCGAACACCACCAGCCGGTCGGCGCGCGCTGCCTCGGCGCCGGCTTCGACACTCTGCCAGAATTGGCGCGGGGTGTTGATCTCGTGATCCGACGGCACCACCAGCACCAGGCTGTCGCCGAATTCGGACAGCGTGCGCAGCGTCGCCAGCGCGACGGCGGCGGCGGTGTTGCGGCCGGTCGGCTCGAACAACGGCCCGCCGCCGGCGAGATCGAGGCCAGCAAGGTCGGCGCGGACGCGGTCGGCATGGCGCTCCGAGGCGATCAGGAAGATGGGCGTGTCGCCCTCCGGCCGCGCCGTCAGCCGGCGCAAGGTCTTGGCCAGCATCGAGCCATCGCCAGACAGATCGTGGAACTGCTTGGGGTTGTCCTCGCGCGACAGCGGCCAGAGCCGCGAGCCGATACCGCCGCTCATGACAAAACTAACGATCCGATCGGTCATTCGGGTCTCGCGCTCAGAGGCAATTTGGCCGGTGCTACTACACAAGCCTTAAGCGGTGTTTATCCCATTGGAAATGCGTTTGGATGCGAGCTCGATAAATGCGCTGACCAGGGGCGAAAGGTGGCGGCTGCTCGGATAGAGGGCATGCAGGCCGCCGGCCGGTGTCGTGTAATCCGCGAGAAGGCGCTGCAGTCGCCCCTCCTTGATCAGCCCTTCGGCCATCGCCTGGGGCAATTGGGCGATGCCGAAGCCGGCGAGCGCGGCCGCAACGACCGCCTGCATTTCATTGGCGGCAAAACGCCCTGTCACCATGACCGTTTCCTGGCCGTGGGGCCCTTCCAGCACCCAATGGGCACCAGAGGCCGAAGTGCCTGCGATGACGCATTGATGGTGCGTGAGGTCCGCCGGCCTTTGCGGCGTGCCGTGCCGCGCGAGATAGTCCGGGCTGGCGCCGAGCAGCCGGTGCGTGGAGCCGAGCTTGCGGGCGATCAGCGTCGAATCCTGAAGGACCCCAGTGCGGAAAGCGAGGTCTATGCCGTCCTCGACCAGGTTGAGCCTGTCGTCGGTGAGGCGGAGCTCGACATTGGTCTTCGGATACAGTGCGAGAAAGTCGACCACGGCGCGGATGAGGAAATGGCCGCCAAAACCGACCGGGGCCGAAATGCGAATCGTGCCCGACGGCTCCGCCCTCGCCTCCGCCAGGCGCAGATTTGCCTCCTCGATGGTGCGCAGGCCTTGGCTGCTCTGCTCATAGTAGAGACGCCCGGCATCCGTCAGGTTGAGGCTACGTGTGGTGCGCTGCAGCAGGCGGACGCCGACTTCGCGTTCGAGCGCGGCAATGCGGCGGCTGACTGTCGTCTTGGGCATGGCGAGCAGGCGCGCGGCAGCAGTGAAACTGCCGGCTTCGACGACGCGAGCAAACACGACGATATCGTTGAGATCGATCATTGTATCTAAGATTGGGACGATGTTTCCCAATTATAGCCAATTATGCATCAATGCGGAAGATCCTAACTTTGCTGCAGCCAAACAAGAAGGAACACACACCATGGCCAGCAAACGAAACATCCTGGTGACCGGCGCGACAGGCCAGCAAGGCGGTGCGGTTGCACGCGCCGTGTTGTCCAGGGGACATCGCGTCAAGGCACTGACGCGCCAGCCCGACAGTGAAGCCGCACGGCAACTGGCGTCTGCGGGCGCCGAGATCGTGGCCGGTGATCTCGCTGACGCGGCCTCCGTCGTGAGGGCCGCAAAAGACGTCGACACCATGTTCCTGATGGGCAACAGCTATGAGGCAGGCATGCAGGAGGAAACCCGTCAGGGGATCATCGCCGCCGACGCGGCCAAGGCTGCCGGCGTCGGACATTTGATCTATTCATCCGTTGCCGACGCCGACAAGAAGACCGGCATCCCACATTTCGAAAGCAAATATCTGGTCGAGAAACATATCGTCGGGCTCGGCATCCCCTACACGATCAGCGCGCCGGCCGCCTTCATGGAGAATGTCGTCGCGCCATGGTCGATCGGCGCGCTCAGCCAGGGCACTTATGCCTTCGCGATGCCTCCCAAACGCGTCCTCCAACTGGTCTCGCTGGCGGACATCGGCGGCTTCGTCGCCGCCTTGGCCGAGCGGCGAGAACAGGTGTTCGGCAAGCGCTTCGATTTCGCCGGGGACGAATTGTCAGGCGAAGAGCAAGCGAAAATCCTGTCCGAGGCCATCGGTCGCCCGATCCGCTATCAGGAAATCCCGCTCACCGTGGCCCGCCAGCAAATCGAGGATGCGGCCCTGATGTTCGAATGGTTCGACCGCGCCGGCTACGACGTCGATATCGCCGCCTTGCGCAAGGATTTCCCCGAGGTCCGCTGGCACAGTTTTGCCGACTGGGCGCGAGCGTTCGACTGGACCGCCCTGGGGCAGACCGCTTCCGCCGGCTGAGTACCCTGTCCCTGACAATCGCGAAGTGACTAGATCCTGCAGCTAGAAAGTCTGGTTGTAGGCGCCGACTTCGGGGCTGCGTCGCAGCACGGCGTCGACAGCGTCGAACATCTGCCGGCGGCGCTGCGACGACACCGGGCTTTCGACGACGACGACAAGCTCCGGCTTGTTCGACGAGGCGCGCACAAGGCCCCAGGTGCCGTCCTCGGCGACGACACGCACGCCGTTGACGGTGATCAGATCAATGATCTTCTGGCCGGCGAAGCTTACGCCATCGCGCTTCATGGCTTGAAAATCGGCAACCACCCGCTCGACCACGCCATACTTCACATCGTCGGCGCAGTGCGGTGACATGGTCGGCGTGCCGAAGGTCAGCGGCAGCGCCCGGTAGAGGTCGGCCATCGAAATGCCGGGACTGCGATCCAGCATCTGGCAGATGGCGATGGCCGTGACCAACCCGTCGTCATAGCCGCGCCCGATCGGTGGATTGAAGAAGAAATGGCCTGACTTTTCGAAGCCGGCGACGGCGCCGAGCTCTGCAACGCGGCGCTTGATGTAGGAGTGGCCGGTCTTCCAATAGTCGGTGACGGCGCCGTTGGCGCGCAGCACCGCGTCGGTGTTGAACAGGCCGGTCGACTTGACGTCGACGACGAAGGTCGAGCCCGGGTGGAGCAGCGAAATATCGCGCGCCAGCATGACGCCGACCTTGTCGGCAAAAATCTCGTTGCCTTCATTGTCGACGACGCCGCAGCGGTCGCCATCGCCGTCGAAGCCGAGCCCGACATCGGCGCCCGTCTCCAGCACCTTGTCCCTGATGGCATGCAGCATCCGCATGTCCTCGGGATTGGGATTGTAGCGCGGGAAGGTGTGGTCGAGTTCGACATCGAGCGGGACGACCTCGCAGCCGATGCGCAGCAAGGCTTCCGGGGCAAAGGCGCCGGCGGTCCCATTGCCGCAAGCGGCGACCACTTTCAGCTTCCGGGTGATGCGCTTGTCGCGGGTCAGATCATCGAGGTAGGTCGCGCGGAAATCGCGGACGAAGTCATAGGAGCCGCCGCCGGCGAGGTCGAAGTCGCCAGCCAGCACAATGTTCTTCAAGGAACTCATCTCCTCCGGGCCGAAGGTCAGCGGCCGCGCCGCGCCCATCTTGACGCCGGTCCAGCCATTCTCGTTGTGTGAGGCGGTGACCATGGCGACGGACGGCGTATCCAGTGCGAACTGGGCGAAATAGGCCATCGGCGACAGCGCCAGGCCGATATCCCTCACCCTTGCACCAGCGGCCATCAGGCCGGTGACCAGCGCCAGTTTGATCGACAGCGAATAGGAACGGAAATCGTGCCCGGTGACGATATCGGGTCCGGCGCCGAGACGGCGGATCAGCGTGCCGAGCCCCATGCCCAGCGCCTGGACTCCGATCAGATTAAGCTCCGGCGGCTGCGTGGACCCTGCATGACCGAACCACCAGCGCGCGTCGTATTCGCGAAAACCCGACGCCTTGATCAGCGCCTCGGTTTCGAACTCGAAGCTGTTGGGGCGGGCTTCGCCAACGATTTTTGGGGGCAAGACAGCAAAGCTCCAGGCGGCAGAAATACGATCCATCCAGGCGGGGATTTAGCACACAAGGCTTTAAGCCCGGTTTATTCCGGGTGGAAATCCGGGCTTTCCGGGAATGCCCAACGAAAGACGACAAAATGCGACAGAACCACTGCCATTGCCGCTTGCAGGAACGAAGTGCGGCGGCTATAAGCCCGCGGTCTGGTCACGGAGTGTAGCGCAGCCTGGTAGCGCACCTCGTTCGGGACGAGGGGGTCGCAGGTTCAAATCCTGCCACTCCGACCAGAAAAAACAATGTGTTAGCGCATCCCGACTTTGGCGCCCCCACCGACAGCCAGCAGCGTTCAAAATCGATTTCGCGACTGAGCGCGTTGTCGAGCGAACTGGTGAAGCCGTACGGCCCTGCCGATCACCGAATCGATGAGCGCACGATCCTTGTCGACATAGGCCTGCAGGGCCTTCTTCACGGTTTCAAGCGGGCCGGTCATGGCTGTAGGTTCAATTGGCCGTCTTGTTCGCCTGTTGTCTCACTGCATCTATCAAGTCTCGTGTCGCTTGAGCAACCTTGGCAACTGGTAGTCGATGAACGCAGTAGACGCCGCCCGGGTTGTCGGGTTTGCACAATCCGGGCGCAACACACTGGCAAGGCAACGGCGGCTCAACGGTGCGGTGAAGCACCCCAAAAGGCCCCCAGATGTCGGGGGGCGTCAGGCCATACAGGCCCACAACTGGAGTTCCGACTGACGCAGCCATGTGCATTGGGCCGCTCTCGTTTCCCAGAAAGATAAATGCATCCGAAAGCAATGCTGTTAGTGTCTCAAGCGAGGCTTTGCCAACAACGCTCACCAATGGTGACACTGCCACATTCAAGATAGCTTGCGCGGTTGCGCTCTCATCAGGTCCACCAATCAGCAATGACCGCAGGCCCTTGGTTGCATAAACCTCGTCGATTACTGCAGCGAACCGTTCAGGTTGCCAACACCGCCCTTCGAACCTTGCTCCAGCGTGTACTGCGACGAAAGCCTTTACGGCCAGATTGCTTTGCGCCAGAATCTGGGTAGATGCGCTTCGCCCGACTGGTGTGGGTTCTAGCCTCGGTGTCACTTCTCGCAATTCTATCCCAAGCGCTTCAAGCGGGGACAGATATCGGTACAAGTAGTGCACGCCTCCATAGCCGAAGGTTTCAGCAAATATATTAGCAGGCTGAACTTCCCAAAATTTCAGGGGCTTTTCCGGGGGATTGTAACCAACGCGCAGGGGGGCGCCGATTGACCTGTGCAGTATCCGTGATGTCTTCGAGTCAGTTAAATCAATGGTGAGATCGAATTTTCGGCGGCGCAGGTCAGCGACCAGGCTTGAATATTCCTTCACTCGCTGAGGCAGACTTCTACCAGCACCTCGACGGTCGAATCCGATAGCCTCGTCTGCGATATTCTGGCTGACTACGAAGTCTCGCAGGCCAGAAGCGCAAAGCATGGCTATCGCAGCGTTTGGGTAAGCGAGGCGCAGATTTCGCACGAGCGCCGAGGTCAGAATGACATCCCCGATGTACTTCGTCTGAATAACGAGAATGGACTTGATAGCCAGCCGATCAGCCATCGAGATATTCAGCACATCGACCTCACGAAGGGCGGCGGGTCAAATTGGTCATTGGTGGGCGCCCAACGTCCAATCGAGCTCACGGTTCCGGCTAATGGATATCTCTCTTTTCGTCAGCGAAGCAAGGTCGTCTGTCGTCGTCATGGCATCTGTCCCTGCCACAAGGGCAATCCACTTTCTGCCGCGAAGTCCCTATCCTCTGCGTAGATTGGCTCGCCTCTTTTCACCACCCGTCGAAGCAAATCCGCATCTTCGTCGGCATGATATCGAAAGGCATTTCGGGTGTCGTATCCATGCCCGGCTTGGGACAGGGAAAACCCGCTGACGACAACAGGAGCGAAACCGGCGAAACGCGCCAGCATGATCGCGAAGGCTCCGGTGGAGATTTTCCGGTGCCAGCCGCGGGACACATGATATTTGCCGCTAAGCCGCCAGACGATGTTGGCAAGCTGCCATTTGGTAAGCGCCTGCAAGGTGTCATAACGATAATCAAAGGTGCGACAACCGGCTTCCAGCTTGTCCTCAACGTCCGGCCAAACCGGGACGATCAGATGCTTTGCCTGCCGTCCTTTCAACAAATCACGCTTGTAAAAATCCTGCTCGTCCTGGCCGACCAAAATGCCGCGGCGGATCAGGGCGATGTCGGGAACTGGTAGACCGAAGGTTTCCGCCAAAAGCTGGGAAGCATTGACCGTCACCAGTCCCCAATCGGCATCATGTCCCTGCGGGAGGCGAAAATTCGGCGCTGCCCCCATCACCAAGGCGGGGCCCGTGACACTGGGCAAGCGAAGAATTGGCTTTGAGAAGGTTGGCAAGAGATCTGAAAGCGGAGTTTTCATGCGGGAATCTGAACCGCATGTTCCTCAAACGCGCGCAGAATGCTCTCTTCTCGGCTCCACAATTCGTCCCATTGCGTAGCGCCGGACCAGCCAGCAAACCAAGGACCGCCGAGCGTATAGTGCGCCAGCGAGACATCGGCGGGGTCGAGTTCGGTAGCCGAAGCCCCTACGAGGTAGTTCCATGCCAGGGGCAATTCCCCGATCTCATGGTCCTCAAGCCATTTGAAGGCGTGGAGGTCACGTCCGGGCCACGTATTGAGCATCTCGTTGGTCAGCCGTTTGTTGGCCGGATGATCCAGATTCCACAAAACGACCGACGACCAGTTTTTGCGGCGATAGAACGTCTGCGTTTGCCCGTCCATCTTGACCGCTTCGGATTCGCGTTGCTGGTGCTTAACCGCCATAATCGCGTAGGAAGGATCGACCAGGTCGAGCAGCTTGACTGGATCCTTCAGAAACAGGACGTCACAGTCGCAGAACATGGCCCAGCCGCCTTGCCTCATAAACGGAACGGCAAAGCGCGATATGGCAAACTCGGTCGACATCGGCGCCTCGGAAATCGGGCACCAGAGCTTGCCATCACGTACCACCATCGGTCGCTTCATGATTCCTTGGGCTTCAAGGTCTTTGAGCACGAGTGGCTGTATCTGCAACGGCGTGCTTGTCCGCCGGTAGGCGCTCCATCGCGCTACGTCTAGAACTCGGGATTCGCGTGGGTCATACCCAATGTAGATTGGTATCACGTGGCAGCTCTATAATTTGATGTGAATTTACGCGACTTAAGCATGGCAGCACTGCAAGCGGAAGACCCGAAGTACGGCCGATCAGTTCGTCGCGGTGGCGACCGTCCACGGTGAACGGCACCCCACTGCGCTATCGGGAAGGTCTCGACGTAGAAGCGGGGCCGCAGCCTCCGCGTCCTTGTCGTACCAGAGGCGAATCGCGGAATCACCTTGAAGAAAAACTTCGCTACCCATACCATATCAGGCCATGGTGAAATCTGATCAGGAGGTCAGTGGAATCGGTCGGGTTTTTGAGCCAGTGCAAGATAGGGAGGATAATCATGGCTTCCGAAGTACAGGCCAACAATGGCGTTAACGTGGAGGCGCTGCTCGCCGCAAAGGAAGCGCTTTCCAACGCTCCGGAAGCCGCGCAATTCAAGTGGCGCGCGGCTTGCGAATGGAAGGATGGCACCCACAGCCACTCGACGGTCGAGAGCTTCTACGGTCTCGGCCAGGACCAGCATCGCAAGACCACGTTCGCATTCGATGCCGACCATCCGGAGGTCTTCGCTTCCTTGGATAAGGGCGCCACGCCCGTCGAATACGTGCTGGTCGGGTTGGCGAGTTGCCTGACCGCCGGCATCGCCGCGGTTGCCCAGAACCGCAACATCCAATTGAAGTCGGTGAAGGCGACCATCGAAGGCGACATGGACCTCGCCGGCATACTCGGCATCGATAGCGACGTCCGCAACGGCTTCAGCGGCATCACGGTGAAGTACAACATCGACGCCGACGCCAAGCCCGAGGACATCGAGGCTCTCGTCGCTCAGTCGCAGAAGCGATCGGCGGTTTATGACATTGTCACCAATCCGACGAACGTCACGGTCGTGGTGAATTGAAAGGCACTTCGAGCCGTAGACTCTGAGAGGGCGCGATTAGTTCCGTCACCACCGTGATCGTCGGTGCAGGGCACGCGGGGCTCGCGATGAGCCGCTGCCTCGCGGAGCGTTCGATCGACCATGTACTGCTGGAGCGCGGCGAGATTGCCCATACCTGGCGCACCGAGCGGTGGGATTCGCTGCGGTTGCTCACCCCGAACTGGCAGAGCCGGCTACCGGGCTTCCGCTATGATGGCGACGACCCCGATGGCTACCGGACGATGCCAGAGGTGATCGATTTCCTTGGGGACTATGCCAAGGCGATCTCGGCTCCGGTCAGAACCCACACGACCGTCACCTCGGTTCGCAGCGACGGGGCGGGATATCTTGTGCGCACGGATCGCGGCGAGTGGCGGTGCCGGACCGTGGTGCTGGCGTCGGGCGCGTGCAACATCGCGCGCCTGCCCGATTTCGCCGTCCGCGCGCCGCCGTCGATCACCATGCTGACGGCGCAGTCCTACCGCAATCCGGGTCAGGTCGCCGACGGTGGCGTGTTGGTGGTGGGCGCGTCGGCGAGCGGCACCCAGATCGCTCAGGAACTGCAACGTTCGGGGCGCCAAGTGACCCTGTCGGTGGGCGAGCACATCCGGGCGCCCCGCGTCTATCGCGGCAAGGACCTGGAGTGGTGGATGGACGCCGCCGGCGTGCTCGACGAGCGCTACGACGAGGTAGACGACATCAGGCGGGCACGACGGGTTCCTTCGCTGCAGCTTGCCGGCACGCCCGACCGCACCACCCTCGACCTCAATTCGCTGGTCCACCTCGGCGTCCGGCTCGTCGGTCGTCTCGCCGGCATCACCGAAGACGGCAAGGCCCAGTTTGCAGGGTCGTTGCGCAACATGTGCGCGCTTTCCGATCTGAAGATGGCCCGGCTGCTCGACCTCATCGACGAATGGGCGCGCGACAACGGCCTGGACACGACGGTCGGGCCGCCGGATCGCCCGCCGCCGACCCATGTCGAGGACAACCCGCCGCTCGGCCTCGACCTCGCCAGCGGCGCGATCAGGACGATCATCTGGGCCACCGGCTACCGTCCGGACTATTCGTGGCTGGAGCTGCCGGTCCTCGACCGCAAGGGTTACGTCCGTCACGACGGCGGGGTTGCTGAACATCCGGGCATGTACCTGATGGGGATGCAGTTTCTGCGCCGCCGCAAATCTGCGCTGATCGATGGCGCTGGCGACGACGCGCGTGATCTCAGCGCCCATCTGGCATCGTACCTGGGGTAGAATTCAATCCAAGACCAGGGGCGGTTGCCGCGACACCTCCGAATTCGGTGACCTGCAATCATATTCCCAGGTGCAACTTCGGCTTCCAGAAGGGGCGGAACAACTCGATCTTTGGACAGCGGTTCATTACCACTTTCAAGCCTGCTTCCTCCGCCAACCGGGCGGCAGCGTCATCGCGCACCCCAATCTGACCCCACAGAACCTTGGCATTAATGGCGATGGCCTCCTCAGCAACGTCCAACAGATCTTCGGAACGGCGAAAAACCTCAACCATATCCACAGGCCGGTCGATGGCCGCCAGCGACGGGTACACCTTAAGCCCTCGAATTTCATCCAGGCCGGGACTGGGGTTGACGGGGATCATATCGTAGCCGATCTCGTGCAGCACCCGGAGTACACCATAGGAAAACTTGGTTTTATCGGGGCTGGCCCCCACCATCGCGATGGTTTTGACCGATTTCAGAATTCCTTGCAGATAAGCCTCCGGATAGGGCTCATCATGGTTCATATGGGTCATTTCTCTTCGTCCAACGGGGTCGCAATATCGGCTTTCAATTCATGCGCGGCCAGGGGGTCAAGGAAGGGGTTGCGGTAGAGCTTGTCGTGGCTTTCAACGCCGACCTCCAGCGTGCAGTCGCTCAAAGGGCGCGCGACGCAGAGGATTATGTAGCCATTGTTGATCTGGCGGTTGTTCAACGCCCGCTGCGCTTGTTGATTGACTTTGCCGCTGATTATTTTGGCCGCACAGCTTATGCAGCCGCCATACTGGCACCCATAGGGCAGATCCACGCCCTGCTCGCGCAAGCTTTGCAAGAGGGGCTTGCGGTGATCGACGTCAAAGGCCGCACCGCCTTGATTGGCGAGAGTGATGGTGAAGCTGGTCATACCCAGATGTCGCTCGTGCAATCACCGCCGGGATAACGGGTTTCGTGGCAGCGGCTTGGTCCATTTGGTTCCTTGCCAAAATCGACAACAAATCGCGGATCGATTTCCATGCCGCCGTTTTCCGTATCGCAGTTGACCATCAGCATGCATCCGCCATTGGTGCGGATTTCCGGATAGAACTGGTTGTCCCAGGTCGAGAAAAGTGAGGTCGTCACATACAGGCGCTTGCCGTCGAGGCTGAGCTGGATCATCTGGGGCCCGCCAGTCACTTTCACGCCATTGACCTCAGGCGCACGGCCGAGAAGTCCGCCCATCCACACTTGTCCGGTAAGCTTGGCATTGTGAGGGTCCGAGATGTCGTACTGACGGATGTCGCCGTGCAACCAGTTGCACAAATAGAGGTATCTATCGTCCATGCTGAGCAGAATGACCGAGATCACGCCCGGTATCGGGATCGGCCATTCGGGATGCGGCTCATTGTCGACATCAATAATTTTTTCCCATTGCCAAGCGCCCGCCGCATCCTTCCACCAATGGATGATATTTGCTGAAAGGGCCGCGCCAACAAAGCCGTGACTGCTATCGGGATTGTGGTGGAACCGCACTTCCAGTGGGATCAGGCCATCTTCTCCGAGATAGAATGTTTGCTTCGGCTCCTTCTTTTCAAAATCCCAGAAATGGATCTCTCGGCCATATTTCAGATGGCCAACCTCTTCCAGGTCAAAGCCCGGCATGAAGGTGTTGGGAGCGGCCCACTCCGAACTGACCATTACGTTGTGTCGCGGCTGGTACCAGAAGTCATAACCAAACTTGATGCCGCCCATGGAGTTTTCCCAACGGCCGACGATCTCGAACTCCTTGCTGAGCTGCAAATAGCCGCCGGGGGCATTGCCCTGAGCGTCGCCAAGCATGGAAACGATGATGTCCGAGCCAAGGCAATGCACCGTGTGCGGTGCCGACAAGTTGGTCCTGGTTTTGATGTCAGCGCCGCTTATGACTTTGAATAGTGTCGGATTGCGAGGATCGGTACCGCAATCGACAATGTGCAGGTTGGACGAGCGCACACCCGGCACAATCAAATACTTCCGCTCCATGCTCGCATCGCCATGGCACGACGAACAGGCATTCCAGCCCGAGTGATGAAGCTCATCGCCAATGCCCGGCATTTGCAGGCGTGAAATCACTTGGCTGTAGGTCGAACTCTCGGGGTCGACATCAATGGTGCACAAATAGTCCGGCTTCTGAATGCCCGTGCCGGTGTAGATGGCAATCGTATAGAGCAGCTTTTCGCGAGGTGCGGTCATCGCCTCGGCTGGAGAAGCATAGCCCGGTCCGCAGCAATGATTGGTCATGGGTGGGTCCCCAATTTGAACAGATCACTGGCCAACCCCAAAGGGTCAAGCTGGAATGTTAGTGCATGCTTGGCTTTGGCGCTACGGCCGCGGTGGCTGCCTGGGGACGGGACACAAAGATGGACAGACGTCGTCAGCGGTGACGGGAAGCACCGGAAATCCGAGCTTTTGCTGGCGGACCCGCTCGTTCGGTCGCAGGTTCAGATCCTGCCACTCCGACCAGAAAAGACAACGTGTTAGCGCATCCCGACTTTGGCGCCCCATGAACTCCCTGCCATCGTGTGGACTTCGGCCGATAGCGGCGCTTTTGCTGTGTCCGCTTCGACTGATCACATTACGATTAAAGGCCGACGGGCCGACGAAAATCGACGGGCACAGACCTCGTCGCGTTTATCGAAGGCCAAAAAAGCTCAATATCGCTATCACGATGACCACTGCTCCAACGAGCCAAATGATATTGTTCATGATCGTTCTCCTGTTGCCTGGGGAAGCCCGCGCCTCTGGAGGAGTATGCGGGCCGACCAGCCTTTGTGCCGGCTAGTCGTCGGCAGACGCCGAGCCACGGTGCCTGCTGTGAGAAATAGAACTGTTAGCCCCGCCTAATGTTCCGTCGCCTAGGGAGATGAAGCAAAGACCTGTCGAATTGCTATTACATTAGCCGCAGAGCATATTTATCCTGACGCTGGCAACGGAATGCCGGTCAGGTCCGGAGCCATCATGCGCAGGTTCGTTCTGACGACGGCAGTTGCGCTTGCCTGCGGCTGCTCGCCCTCGCAAGCAAACGACGAGCGGTCATGCAAGATAGTGGCGGCGGCAGCGCGGCTCTCTGGAAAGACCAACTGCGGCGAAGGTGATGTCGTTATTATCTCTGGCATGAGCGCCAAGGAACTGCCGGGGGCAGTAGCCAGATATTGCGATTTTTGGGGGCAGATCGTTGTGCTGCCCGACGTGAGCGAGACTGACGCGTCGAGACGCATCGTTCTTTGCAAGTACCATCAGCGAGAGGCCGCCCCTTCTCAGCCCTAGGCGATGCGATCGCCCGTATTTCGACTTGCCGCAAGTGTTTCAGGCCCAAGAAGGCCGGAACCAAAGTGATCATAGGCAGTTATCCAAACGAAGGGCTAACTTCAGGAAATGGATAAACTGCAATGAAAACAATGATCATGTGCGCGTTGGCGCTTTCCATCGGCTTGCCGGCGATAGCTTCGGCAGCCGAGGCCGATGTGGTTATCAGAACCCACCATCGACACCACAACAGCGTCAGGATCATCAACGAGGACGGTCAGCGCTTGCATCACCGCCGCCATGGCGAAGTTGCGTTCTACGATCATGGCCGCCGGCATCATTATCGAGACACCGTCGTTGTAAGGCGACATCATCGCCCAGATACGGTCGTCGTGACGGGCTCCGTTTCCACTCACCGTCACTACCGTCACCACCCCGTGGTAATCGAAAACGACGGCTACTGATCGCCCGCCGCCTGCCTAACCGCACACTAAAAGAAAGCCCGCCCCAGCGTCAGCCGGGACGGGCTTTCCCGTTTACCAGTCATTGTTTTAGTGCACTCGACGGACATCAACTTCGAGTGACCGAGAACGTTCCTGAAATTTGCGGGAACCCCCGTGTGTTCTTGGGCGATGGGTTCGGCTCTGCGATGGGTTCCGCAGCGATCGGAAACTTTGACGAAGATGGCCGTCGGCTCTAGGTAGTTCGTTGCATATGATAGAGCCAGTGAATGGCGATGCCGGGGTGAGGACATGAATCTGATTTCTACGACAGCCTCGCCACCGGTCCTTGTGATTACCCTATTTCTGGTCGCCGGCTGTTCCTCGATCGGCCGATCCGTCGATCCGGCGAAATACGACAGCATGAGCTGCACCGAGCTCAACAGGGCGCTGGGCGGCGTCGCTCGTGACATCTCGCAAACCGCGGTCACCCGCGGCAAGGTGGCCAACGCCAGCGTCCCGCGCTGGCTGCTGGGCGGCGCACGCGTGAAAACCGTGGTCACCGACCGTGAAACGGCCAGGATCGACCGCCTGAAGCAGCAGGAAGAGGCTCTCGTCAGCGCCAGGGCACGCAGATGCACCTTGCCATCGCAGTGAGCTTGAGCCTCAGGCGCTCAGTCTGAAGCGTGTGACGTCGATCGCTGCGGCCATCAGCGTCTGTGTGTAGGCGTGCTGGGGATTGCTAAAGATCGCCTCCGTCGGCCCCTCCTCAACGATCTTGCCTTGCTTCATGACGATGATGTAGTCGGCCATGGCGCGCACGACCGAGAGATCGTGGCTGATGAAGAGGTAGGACAGTTCGTGGTCGGCCTGCAGCTTGCGCAACAGTTCGACGATCTGCTTCTGCACCGAGCGGTCGAGCGCCGAGGTCGGCTCGTCCAGCACCACCAGCTTGGGCTTCAGGATCATGGCCCGGGCGATGGCGATGCGCTGCCGTTGCCCGCCGGAGAATTCGTGCGGGTAGCGGTTGCGGGCGTTGGGATCGAGGCCGACTTCGTTCAAGGCCTCGACCGCGCGTTGATCGCGCTGCTTGCCCGACAGGTTCGGCTCATGCACCAGCAATCCTTCGGTGATGACCTGGCCGACGGTCATGCGCGGCGACAGCGAACCGAACGGGTCCTGGAAGACCAGCTGCATCTCGCGCCGCAGCGGCCGCATCGCCTGTCGGTTGGCAGTGGAAATGTCGCGATCGCCGAAACGGATGACGCCATCGCTCGGCAACAGCCGCAGCAAGGCGCGGCCGAGCGTCGATTTGCCCGATCCGGATTCACCGACAATGCCGATGGTCTGGTTGCGCTGCAGCCGGATCGAGATGTGGTCGACGGCGCGCAGCATCAGCGGCTCGCCAGCAAGAAACCCGCCGCCGATCCTGAATGTCACTTCGACATTCCTGCCTTCGAGCACCACCGGGGCACTGGCGGGCGGGGGCGCCTTGCTGCCGGTCGGCTCGGCCGCCAGCAGCATTTTCGTATAGGCATGCTGCGGATTGACGAAGATGGCCTCCGCCTCCCCCTCCTCGACGACCTCGCCCTGGCGCATGACATAGACGCGGTCGGCGAAGCGCCGGACGATGCCGAGATCGTGGGTGATGAAGACGATCGCCATGCCGAGCTTGCGTTGCAGCTCGGCCAGAAGCATCAGGATCTGCGCCTGGATGGTTACGTCGAGCGCCGTTGTCGGCTCGTCGGCGATCAGGATGTCGGGGTCGTTGGCAAGCGCCATGGCGATCATGACGCGCTGGCGCTGGCCGCCCGACATTTCGTGCGGATAGGATTTCATCCGCCGCTCCGGATCGGGGATGTGCACGAGGCGCAGCAGCTTGAGCGCTTCTTCGTGCGCCTCGGCGGCATTCAGGCCCCGATGCCGGCGAATCGGTTCGATCAGCTGGTTGCCGATCGAATAGAGCGGATCGAGCGAGGTCATCGGCTCCTGGAAGATCATGCTGATCTTGGCGCCGCGGACCTTGTTCAGTTCGGATTTGCTCAAGGTCAGAAGGTTGCGGCCGCGATAGTCGACACTGCCGGTGGCTTCGCCATTCGATGCCAGCAGGCTCATCGCCGCCATCATCGTCTGGCTCTTGCCGGATCCGGATTCGCCAACCACGGCAACGGTTTCGCCCGCATCGACGTGGATGTTGATGCCCTTCACCGCCTCGACCGCGCCGTCGAGCGTGCGGAAGCGGACGCGCAGGTCCTTGACGCTGAGGATCGTTTCGGAAGCAGCCATCTCAGCGGTCCTTGGGGTCGAGCGCGTCGCGCAGGCCGTCGCCGACGAAATTCAGGGCGAACAGCGTCGAGACGAGGAAGAAAGCGGGAAACAGGAGCAGCCAGTTGGCGGTGCCGATGTTCTTGGCGCCGACCGAGATCAGCACGCCCCAGCTGGTCATCGGCTCCTGCACGCCGAGCCCGAGGAACGACAGGAAACTCTCCAGGATGATGACCTGTGGCACCAGCAGCGTCATGTAGATCACCACGGGACCGAGCAGGTTGGGAATGACGTGGCGCAGCAGGATGCCGCGCTGGCCGACGCCCATGGCTTCCGCCGCCTGGACATATTCCTGGCGGCGGATCGACAGCGCCTGGCCGCGCACGATGCGGGCCATGTCGAGCCACAGCACGGCGCCGACGGCCAGGAACATCAGCACGAAGTTGCGGCCGAAGAACACCACCAGCATGATGACGAAGAAGATGAACGGTAGCGAATAGAGCACATCGACGATGCGCATCATCACCTCGTCGACCTTGCCGCCGGCAAAGCCGGCCGCAGCGCCGTAGACCACGCCGATGACCACCGCCACGACGCCCGCGAGCAGACCGATGGCCAATGAGATGCGCCCGGCCATCAGCGTGCGCGACAGCAGATCGCGGCCGGTGTTGTCGGTGCCGAACAGGAAATACTGCTGCTTGACCGAGGCGCTCATCGTCACTTCGAGCCCGTCTGGCGACTTGCTCTCGATCTTGGTGTCGTCAAAGGCGTCGGAACGGTCGAGATAGCGGATGTTGCGGTCGTCGATCGGCTTGGTCGACTTGACGGTGACGAAGACCTGATTGCCTTCCTGCCGCCATTCCTTGATGTCGACCCGCATGCGCTTGATCGCTTCGGTGAGCGCCGTCTCGATCATCTCGGCCTTGGGATAGGGCGACAGGCTTGGCGGCATGCGCACATAGTCGGCATAAATGGTTGTGTATTGATGCGGTACGAACCAGGGCCCGAACACGCTGACGACACCGATCAGGGCAAGGTAATATAGACTGAACATGGCGGCGCGATTAGCCTTGAGGCGCGCCCAGGCATCTCCCCAGAGCGAGCGGCCGATGACGGCGGGAGCCGTGGCTGCAATGTCAGTCATAGCGCACCCTCGGGTCGACGACCGCGTACATGACGTCGACGATCAGGTTGAAGACGATGGTGAAGATGGCGATCACCACCACCGTTCCCATCACCAGCGTGTAGTCGCGGTTGAGCGCGGCATCGACGAAATAGCGGCCGACGCCCGGAATGGAGAAAATCGTCTCGACGATGACCGAGCCGGTCAGCAGCGCCGCGGCTGCGGGGCCGGTGAAGGAGACGATGGGCAGGATGGCGCCGCGCAGCGCGTGCTTGACCACCACCGACCAGTCGGACAGGCCGAGGGCGCGGGCGGTGCGGATATGATGGGATCGCAAGGATTCGATCATCGAGCCACGCATGAGCCGGGCGACGATGGCGATCTGCGGCAGAGCGAGCGTCAGCACCGGGCCGACCTTGTTGATGAAGGCGCCATCGCCCCAGCCGCCGATCGGCAGGAGCTTCCAGGTCAGCCCGAACAAAAGCTGGATCACCGGTGCGATGACGAAGGTGGGGATGGTGCTGCCGGCGGTCGCCAGCGCAATCACCGTATAGTCGCCAAGCTTGTTCTGGTTGAGCGCGGCAACGGTGCCGAGCACGGAACCGAGCAGAAGTGCAAGGAAGAGCGCCGAGGCGCCGAGCTGAACCGAAATGGGCAGGCCCTTGGCGAACAGCTCAGTGACGGTGAAATCCGGCATGTTGTAGCTCGGGCCGAAATTGCCGCGCAGCAGATTGCCGAGATAGTGGACAAATTGCAGCCAGAGCGGGTCGTTGAGGCCGAACTGGGCTTCGAGATTGGCCCTGATCTCGGGGCTTAGTCCCCGCTCCTGGTTGAAAGGGCCACCTGGCGCGACGCGCATCAGGAAAAACGCCATGGTCACGATGACGAACAGCGTCGGAATGGCGGTCAAAAGCCGCCTTAATACATATCGCAGCATCGGTGCCCCGCTTGATCCAGAGCAGCGCGCGTCCATTTGGACGATTGCGCTCTAGCTTTCAAATCTTCGCACCGACATGCCGAAAATCGATTCCGGTTCCCGGGCCGATGCGATGGCAAACCAGCGCCGCCGCGCATTGGATGCGCGGCGGCTTGGCCAGGGATCAGTCCTTGCTGACGAAGCGCGACGGATGCACATCCATCACGTTGTCGACGAAGCCATGCAGCTTCGAGGAAACGATATCGTGGTAGCTGTAGTAGAGGAGCGGAATCTGGCCGACGTCGTCGACGAGGATGCGCTCGGCGTCGGCGAGTTCCTTCATGCGCTCTTCGGGCTTGCCGCCGGCGGCGGCAGCCTTGTCCATGGCCTCTTCGTATTTCGGGCTGTTGTAGTTCGAATAGTTGTTGCCGCTCGCCTTGCGCGAGATGCCGAGGAAGGTTTCCGGATCCTTGTAGTCGGCGATCCAGGCGGCACGCGCCACGTCATAGTTGCCCTTCTGCTCGAGGAAGGAATAGTGGGTTTTGGTGTCGGTGTTGAGCAGGGTGACGTCGACGCCGAGCGGCTTCAGCTGTTCCTGTATGGCGACCGCGGTGTTCTTGTGGTTTTCCGAGGTGTTGTAGCGGATCTCCATCTTCAAGGGATGCTCGGGCGTATAGCCGAGTTTTTCGAGGACCTTCTTGGCCGCGTCCTCACGGTCGATCTGCGGCATCTCGGCATACTTGGCCATTGCCGGCGTGTAGCCCTCAATGCCGGGAGGCACCATCGAATAGCCAGGCAGCATCGAGTTCTGCCAGACCTTTTCGGCGATGAAATCGCGGTCGATCGCCATTGAGATGGCGTTGCGCAGCTCGACATTGTCCCAAGGCGCCTTGTCGGTCTTAATCGCGTAATAGTAGGTGCCGAGATACGGCCCGACGTGGATCTGATCGCCAAACTTGGTCTTGAGGTCGGCGAGCTGTTCCGTCGGCAGATCGTCGTAGCTGTCGAGTTCGCCAGCCTCGAAGCGCTTCATCGCCGATGAGCGGTCTTCGGTCGGAATGTAGTTGACCACGTCGAACTTGACGCTCGCGGCGTCCCAGAATTTCGGATTCTTGACCAGCTTCATGTGGTCGTTGGGAACCCACTCAGCCAGCGTATAGGCGCCGTTGGACACCAGATTGCCCGGCTTGATCCAGTCGGCGCCGAGCTTTTCGATGGAGGCCTTGCTGACCGGATAGGTCGCCTGGTGGGTGAGCATCTCGAGGAAGTAAGGCGTCGGCGCCTTCAGCGTCACCTCCAGCGTGTTGGCGTCGATCGCCTTGACGCCCATGTCCTCCGGCTTGCCCTTCTTGGTGTTGACTTCCTCGGCGTTCTTCACAGGATAGAGCATGGAGGCATATTCAGCGCCGGTCGCCGGATCTTCCAGGCGATGGAAGGCGTAGACGAAATCATCTGCCGTCACCGGGCTGCCATCCGACCACTGGCCGTCCTTGCGCAGCTTGAACGTATAGACGGTGCCGTCGTCCGATACAGTCCAGCTCTCGGCGGCACCTGGAATGAGGTTGGCCTTCTGGTCCTGCATCACCAGGCCCTGGAACAGGTCGCGCAAGACATTGGCTTCATAGACGGTCGAAGTCTTGTGCGGATCGACCGATTCCGATTCGGCGGCGGTGCCACGGTTATAGACGCTCTCGGCGAAAGCCGGCGTGTAGAAGGTGCCTGCGGCCAGCGTCATGGTGGTGGCGAACACAGTCGCCTTCAGCATGTTTTTCAGCATGAAGTTCTCCCTGTCGGCGCTGCCGTCGGCGCGCCCTTAAGTGTTGACGCCCCGGAGCCGATGTCTGACCCCTTTGAGCGCGCCGCCGGTTCCCTTCCTGCGGCTGGTGCCCAGACACTAACGCGGAGAATTTTTATTTCAACAGACTCTCTGGGTCACCCAAAGTAAGGCGGGACGAAAACTGTGTCGTGACGGCCGAAACACCAGCCGAAACCAGAAGCTTGACTTGGTTTCCTCACCTCGACGCCATTCTTCACCGGGAACATGTGGCCGCGCCAGTTTGCCGGAATGTGTTAATGCGTTCTTAAGCAACCAGAGGTTACATTACGGCTACCTTCTATACGATTCTATCTCAGACGCGTGGCAGTCATGAGTACCCGGTCAAGTAAATCAATAAGAATCCGGCAGATAACACGGAACTTTCAAGAAGAATCCGGTACTTCGGCGGTTGAGTTCGCCCTGCTCTCGCCCATCTTCATCCTCCTGCTGCTCGGAATGGTTGCATACGGTATATATTTTGGCGCCGCCAATTCGATCCAGCAGATCGCGGCGGATGCGGCCCGCACCGCAATTGCCGGACTGAACCAGACCGAGCGCCAGACGCTGGTCGCCAGCTTCGTGACCAACAATGCCGGCGGATATCCCTTCGTGGATGCCAGCAAGTTGACCTACCAGGCCAACGACAGCACGGCCGACGGAAGCCAGTTCGTGGTCTCCATACAGTACGATGCCCGCAACCTGCCGATCTGGAATCTCTTCCCGGGCATCGCCATGCCGGGCAACACGATCAAGCGTCAGTCAACGATAAGGGTCGGGGGCATCTGAATGCTGCTGCGGGCCTGCAATGCGATCGGCCAGCTCGCCCGATCGATGCTGGCCGACAGACAGGCTAATTTCGCCGTGATGACGGCCTTGAGCGCGCCGGTCGCGCTGGCGCTGGCTGCGGTGGCCATCGACGAAGCCTCGATCTATGCCGAGCGCCGCGAAGCCCAGGCAATGGTGGACCTTGCCGCGATCACGGCCGCATCGAACATCCCGAACGTCGACGCCGCTGTCGTGACCACGCTGACCGACAACGGCATGCCGGGCATAGTCGTTCAAGGCTCGGGAGAAACGATCGCGCCGGCCGTCGGCAAAACCGTCGTGTCGGTCACGCCCGGGCGCTACGCCGCATCAACCGCCACCGTCAGCCAACGCTTCCAGTCCGGCGTAACGCCCTACAATGCCGTCCACGTCACCCTGAAGAAAATCCCTGCCCGCTATTTCGCGAGTTCGCTGCTCCCCACTCCCGTCATCGGCACCGAGGCCACCGCCAGCATGACACCGCAGGCGACGTTCTCGGTTGGGTCGAGGTTGCTCAGCGTCAACGGCGGCATTCTCAACGCGCTCCTCAGCGGGCTGCTCGGCGGCAACATCTCGCTCAGCGTCATGGACTACAACGGGTTGATCTCGGCCGATGTCAGCGTGCTCTCGTTCATAGACGGGCTTGCCACACAATTGAGCCTGACCGGCGTCACCTATTCGGACGTGCTGGCATCGAAAGCGACCGTCGGCCAGATCGCCACCGCCATGGCCAACGTGCCCGGGCTTGGCAATACGGCCAAGGTGGCGCTGCAGTCGATCGCGTCCAAGTCGACCAGCACTTTCAAGATCCCGCTCAACAAGCTCGTCGATCTCGGCTCCGTCGGCAGCCTGGCCCTCGGGCAAAGGCCAGCCGGCCTTGGAGTGGACGCCAGCGCCATGGGCATGCTGACCGCTGCCGCCGTGCTGGCGAACGGCACCAACCAGGCCCAGGTCAATCTCGGAGCCACCGTACCCGGGCTTCTGTCCACCGCGCTGACCATTGCCATTGGCGAGCCGATGCAATCCTCGCCATGGCTTGCGGTCGATGGCATCGGAACCGTGGTGCGCACCGCCCAGACGCGCATCAAACTTGTGGCCAGCGTCGGTGTCGGCACGCCCGGTCTCGGCGGCGGTATCAGCCTGCTGGCCGTCAATCTGCCGCTCAATGTGGAAGTCGCCTATGCCGAAGCCAAGCTGACCGACATCACCTGTCCGACCGGGCCTTCCAGCATCAATGTTTCCATGGCCGCGCACCCGGGTATCGCCTCGCTGCATCTGGCCAACAGCAACAGTTCAGGCTTGGGCGACTTCAGTCAGCCGCAGACGTTCACCGACGCAGAGATCGCCGATGTGAGCCTCCACCTGCTGCTGATCAACATTCCGCTGATACAGGTGATGGGTTCCGCCGCCACCGCGATCACCAACAACAGCCCGACGACGCTGACCTTCAATGCGACCGACATCGCCAACAAGACGGTCAAGACCGTTTCGACGCGCAACATCTCGCAGTCGCTGACCACGTCGCTGGTCGGCAACCTGTCGCTTTCGGTCAATGCGCTCGGTCTCGGGATCGATCTGACCGCCCTGCTCGCAACGGTCAAGCCAGCAGTCGTGGCCGTGCTGAACGGCGTAACGGCGCCGGTCGACGACCTGCTCTACAACGTGCTTTCAGCGCTTGGCGTCGGCGTCGGCCAAGCCGATGTGCGCGTCACCGGTGCGACCTGCGGGCGCGCGGTTCTCGTTCAATAAGGCATTTGCAGCCCAAGTGGATCACTTGCGTCGCAAGCGGCGGCTGAGACGCCAAATCAGCTCAGCTGACCAAGGAAACAGCCAATCGCCGACAGCGAGATCTGGCCCTCTTCAACAACCCCGGTGCCACCGTCAATAGCCACGACAGCTCCGGTGTCCAGCGGCAACGGCCAATACGCCGGCTCCTCGGCGAAGTTGAAGACACAGAGAAGTTTCTCACCGCCGTCTTCGCGGATGAAGGCGAGAATTTCGTCTTCCGCGTCGAGAAACCGGATCGAACCGCCGACCAGTGCCGGATGGCCTCTGCGCAAAGCGAGCATGCTCCGATAGAAGGCGAGCACCGAGGCCGTGTCGGCGTTCTGGACGTCGACCGCGCGGGCGCGATGGCTGGCCGGTATAGGCAGCCACGGCTTGCCGGTGGAGAAGCCCGCATTGTCGGCACCGGCCTCCCAGACCATCGGCGTGCGACAACCATCCCTGCCATTGACGCCTGGCCAGAAGCGGATGCCGACGGGATCGCGCAGATCCTCGAAGGCGAGTTCCGCCTCCTCCAGGCCGAGTTCCTCGCCCTCGTAGAGACAGATCGATCCGCGCAGGCAGGAGAGCAGCATGATCGAGAATCTTGCGACCGTGTCGGGATCGCTGCCCGGCCTCGTCCAGCGGCTGACATGGCGCACCACGTCATGGTTGGAAAACGCCCAGCAGACCCAACCGTCGGACACGGCTGCCTCGAAGGCTTCGACGCAGCCCCGCACATGCGCCGCCGAGAACTGTGGGCCAAGCAGGTCAAAGGTGTAACACATATGGAGCTTGTCGCCGCCGGTGGTGTAGGCGGCGAGCGTCTGCAGCGAGCGGCCTTCATCGCCAATTTCGCCGACGGCGGCGCGGTCCTCGTACTCGTCGAGCAGCGCCCTGAAGCGCTTGAGGAACACCAGGTTTTCCGGCTGTGTCTTGTCGAACAGATGTTCCTGGTAGAGGTAGGTGTTGGTCTCGCTGTTGGTGCCGGCGACGCTCGACGCCAAGGGTGGATTGCTGCGCAGCCAGCGGTCATGGACATAGTAGTTGACCGTGTCGAGCCGAAAGCCGTCAACGCCACGCTCCAGCCAGAACCGCACCGTTTCCAGAAGCGCGTCCTGGACCTCCGGATTGTGGAAATTCAAATCCGGCTGAGAGGCGAGGAAATTGTGCAAGTAATATTGCCGGCGGGTCGAATCCCACTCCCAGGCCGGGCCACCGAAGACAGAGAGCCAGTTGTTGGGCGCGCCGCCATCGGGCTTGGTATCGGCCCAGACATACCAGTCGGCCTTGGGGTTGTCGCGGCTGGCGCGGCTTTCGACGAACCATTCGTGCTTGTCGGATGAGTGCGACAGCACCTGGTCGATGATGACTTTCAGGCCGAGCCGGTGCGCCTCGGCGACCAGCGCATCGAAATCCTCCATGCCGCCGAACATCGGATCGACGGCGCAATAGTCCGACACGTCGTAGCCCATGTCAGCCATCGGCGACTTGAAGAAGGGCGACAGCCAGATGGCGTCGACACCAAGCGAGGCGACATGCTCCAGACGGTTGGCGATGCCGCGTAGATCGCCGCTGCCGTCGCCGGTCGTATCCTGGAAGGAGCGCGGATAGATCTGATAGATGACGCAGCCACGCCACCATCCGATCCGGTCACCTGCCGCCATTGCGCTTCTCCCTTGTGCCGGCCCGTGCGGCTGCGCGTTCGATCATGAAGATCACCGTCCGCCCCGATACCGGCCGCTCGATGTCGGCCGCCTCAGCCGTTTCGATGGCCGGCTCCCAGAAAAATCCCTCGCGCTGCGGCAGCGTGAACATGCAGGCCCGACGATCGCCGTTGACGAGCACCGCGAGACGGCGTTCGTCATCGGTTGCGCCCCCCAGGATCATGACCAGACGGTGCCGCAGCGGATCCTGCCAGCTGTGTTGGTCGAGCGGCGAGCCTGTTTCGGTCAGCCATGCGACGTCCGGCATGTCGGAATCAGCTGGTGGCTGGCCCGTGAGAAAGCGCGCATCGGAGAGTGCCGGCACCGCTCGGCGCAGCGTCGAAAGCAGCGCCGTGTAACGCTCCAGCCCCTGGTCGCGCCCTGCCCAGTCGAGCCAGGTGATCTGGTTGTCCTGCGCATAGGCGTTGTTGTTGCCCTTCTGGCTGCGGCCGAATTCGTCGCCGGCCGTCAGCATGATGGTGCCGCGCGAGGCAAACAAGGTGGCGAGCAGCGCGTGCTGATCGTTGAGGCGCGCCATGGCTACGGCCGGCTTGTCCGCATCACCTTCTACGCCATTGTTCCAGGACAGATTATCATTGTGGCCGTCCCGGTTCTGCTCGCCATTGGCCTCGTTGTGCTTGCGCTCGTAGCGTACGATGTCGGCCAGCGTCATGCCATCATGGGCGGCGATAAAATTGACCGCGCGGCTGGCGCTTTGTCCGTTCGTGGCAAACACATCGGACGAACCGGCGAGCCGGGTCGCCAGTGCACCGACCACGCCGGCGTCGCCGCGCCAGAAGCGTCTGACGTCGTCGCGATACTTGTCGTTCCATTCGAGGAAAGGCGGCGGAAAGTTGCCGAGCTGATAGCCATCGGGACCGATGTCCCAAGGTTCGGCGATCAGCACGCGATCGGCCAGCAGCGCGTCCTGGCCCATTGTCTTCAGCAACGGCGCCTCGGCGTCGAATGTGCCTTCGACGCGTCCCAGAATGGGCGCCAGGTCGAAACGGAAGCCATCGACACCGGCATCCCGGACAAAATGGCGAAGGGTGTCGAGGACCATTTCCCCAGTGATCGGGTGGTCGCATGCCACCGTGTTGCCCGTCCCGGTGTCGTTGACCAGCCTGCCGTCCGGCGTGTGCCGGTAATAGGCCTGGTTGTCGAAGCCGCGTAGCGACAGCGTTGGCCCGAGCCGGTCGCTCTCGCCGGTGTGGTTGAAGACAAGATCCAGAATGACGCCGATGCCGGCCTGCCGCAGCGCGGCAACCGTGTTTCGCAATTCCATGATGCCGCCCGGTGCAAGGCGTGGATCAAGCGCCATGAACGTGACGGGATTGTAGCCCCAGGCGTTGCGCAGCCCGAGCGGCGGCAGGTGCCGCTCATCGATCGACGCCGTCACCGGCATCAGTTCGACGGCACTGACGCCAAGCTTTTTCAGGTGCTCGATAACCACGGGATGAGCGAGAGCAGCGACCGTGCCTCGCAACTTCTCCGGAATGTCCGGATGCAGCATGGTGAAGGCGCGCACCGGCACTTCGTAGATCAGGCCGCCGGGCTGGAACAGCGGCGGCACAGCCGGCACGGGTTTTGGCAAGGCTGCGGCAACCGCCTTCGGCATCAGCGGCGCGGTATCGAGGCCCTCGCCCCGGCGCCGGGTCAACCGCCAGTCATAGGCGTACGGCCTGTCGATTTCGAGGGCGTAGGGATCGGTCAACAATTTTTCGGGGTCGAACCACAGGCCGCGATCCGGCGCATAGTCGCCATCGGCGCGAAACCCGTAGCGGATACCGGGGCCAAGACCAGCGACGAAGAGCGCATGCACGCCGTCGCCTTCGGGCTGTAGCTCAAGCCTTTCGATTTCCCGGTTGCCCTGGTCGTCAAAAATCGAGACCCAGAGCCGGCGGGCGGCTTGCGACCATGCGGCAAAGCGAATGCCGCCCTCCGAAACAAGTCCGCCAAATCGCGGCCGCTGATCGGCCGGCATCGCAGATTTCATTAAGTGATGACACTCGGCTTGGCGCGGCCGGTATGGCTGCGAATCCCGGCAATATCATCGGCCGCCGATATCAGATCGGCAAGGGCGGCCTGGGTATCGAGATCGTGCCGCGACTTGTCCGGCTCGTAGCGCTCGATATAGACGCGCAAAGTCGCGCCCGACGTGCCAGTGCCCGAAAGCCGGAAGACGACGCGCGAACCGCCCTCGAACAGCACCCTTATGCCCTGGTGTTCGCTGGTCGAACCATCGACCGGATCGTGATAGGCAAAGTCGTCGGCACTGGCGATCGTCATGCCGCGCACCTTGGTCCCCGGCAATGAGCCGAGCTTGGCGCGGAGTTCGTCGATCAGCGCGTTGGCACGGTCACTCTCGACCTCCTCATAATCGTGGCGCGAATAGTAATTGCGGCCATAGGTCGCCCAATGCTCGGTGACGACCTGCTTGCAGCTTTCGCCGCGCGCGGCGAGGATGTTGAGCCACAGCAGCACCGCCCACAGGCCGTCCTTTTCGCGGACATGGTTGGAGCCGGTGCCGGCACTTTCCTCGCCGCAGATCGTCGCCATGTCGGCGTCGAGCAGGTTGCCGAAGAACTTCCAGCCGGTCGGTGTTTCATAGATGCCGATGCCGAGTTTTTCGGCGACACGATCGGCCGCGCCGCTGGTCGGCATCGAGCGGGCGATGCCCTTCAGGCCTTCGCTGTAGCCGGGCGCCAGGCGGGCGTTGGCGGCAAGCATGGCGACCGAATCCGATGGGGTGACGAAAATGCCCTTGCCGATGATCAGGTTGCGGTCGCCGTCGCCATCGGATGCGGCGCCGAAATCCGGCGCGTCCGGCCCCATCATCTCGTCATAAAGATGCTTGGCATGGACGAGGTTCGGGTCCGGATGGTGACCGCCGAAATCGGGCAGCGGCTTGAAGTTGCGGCAGGTGCCGTTGGGCGCGCCAAGCCGGTTTTCCAGGATCTCCTTGGCGTAAGGGCCGGTCACCGCGTGCATGGCGTCGAAGCGCATGCGAAAGCCGTATTTGAAATTGGCGCGGATGGCGTCGAAATCGAACAGGCTTTCCATCAGCTCGGCATAGTCGGTGACCGGATCGATGATCTCGACCGTCATGCCGCCGGCCTTGACCGTGCCGATCTTGTCGATGTCGATCGCCTCGATATCGGTGGTCTTGAAGCTCGCAATCGTCTTGGTCTTTTCGAAGATCGCGTCGGTCAGCTTTTCCGGCGCAGGACCGCCATTGCCGGCATTGTACTTGATGCCGAAATCCTCGTGCGGGCCGCCCGGATTGTGGCTGGCCGACAGGATGATGCCGCCGAAGGTCTTGTATTTGCGGATGACGTGCGAGGCGGCCGGCGTCGACAGGATGCCGCCCTGCCCGACCATCACCTTGCCGAAGCCGTTCGCGGCGGCCATGGCGATCGCCTTCTGGATCACCTCGCGGTTGTAGAAGCGGCCGTCGCCGCCGATCACCAGGGTCTTGCCCTTGAAACCGTCGAGCGCGTCGAAGATCGACTGGATGAAGTTCTCGGCGTAGTGCTCCTGCTGGAACACCGGCACCTTCTTGCGCAGGCCCGACGTACCGGGTTTCTGGTCGGAATAGGGTTTGGTGGGGACGGTCCGTATCATGCTTCAGGCAACCCTTTTCGAAAGCAGCAAGCGATAGAGTTCGACATATTTTTCGGCGCTCTTGTCCCACGAGACATCGGCTTTCATGCCCTGGCGCTGCAACGATTCCCAGACCGCCGGGCTGGCATGTGCGTCGACGAGCCGGCGAATGGCATGCAGCAAGGCGCCGGCATTGTTGGGCGCAAACTGGAAGCCGGTCGCGACGCCTGCCGAAACGGCAGCCTCGTTGGCATCGATGACCGTATCGGCCAGGCCGCCGGTGCGGGCAACTAGCGGCACGCAGCCATAGCGCAGGCCGTAAAGCTGCGTCAGCCCGCAGGGTTCGAAGCGCGAGGGAATGACAATGGCGTCGCAGCCGCCTTGCATGATGTGCGACAGCCCTTCGTCGTAGCCGATGACGACGCCGATGCGGCCGCGATGCCTGGCCGCGGCGGCAAGCAGCGCGCCTTCGAGGCCGGCATCGCCCGAACCCAGGATGGCCAGCCGCGCGCCCCTGGCAACGATGCCGTCGACGACCATCGCCAGTATGTCCATACCCTTTTGCCAGGTCAGGCGGCTGATGACGCAGACGATCGGGCTGTCGTCGCGCTCGAGGCCGAAGCGATCCTCCACGGCAGCCTTGTTGGGCGCGCGCGCCTTCAGCGTCGCCGCCGTATAGGCGGAGACCAGATGCTTGTCTGTTTCCGGGTCCCAGATGCCGGTGTCGATGCCGTTGACGATGCCATAGAGATCGCTGGAGCGCATGTTGATGAGGCCGTCGAGACCCATGCCGAATTCCGCCGAGCGGATCTCCTGCGCATAGGTCGGGCTGACGGTGGTGATTGCCCAGGCTGCCTGCAGCCCGGCCTTGAGGAAGCCGACGCCGCCATAATATTCGACGCCGTCGAGCGCCATCGCCACCGCCGGCAAACCAAGTTCGCCGAAGATGCCGGCGCCGAACTGGCCCTGGAAGGCAAGGTTGTGGACGGTCATCATCGAGGGGACGCCGACCGCCTTGCCGTAGCGCATGTAAGCCAGCGTCATCGCCGACTGCCAGTCATGGGCATGGACGATGTCGGGCTGATAGCCCGAGATGGCCCCGCCGGCGATGTCACCGCCGACCTGGCTCAGTGCCGCAAAACGTCGCCAATTGTCAGGCCAGTCGACGCCGGTCGCATTGCCATAGGGGCCGCCGGGACGGTCGAACAGATGCGGTGCGTCGAGCACGAACAGTTCGAGCCCGGCGAGCTGGACGGAATGGACGGAAGCCTTGGCGCCCTGCAGCAAGGGATATTGCAGAACGGCCTTCTTTTTCTTGAAGGCCGCCATCACGGTCGGAAAGCCGGGAATGAGCGTGCGCATAGTCACGCCCTTGGCCGCCAGCGCGATTGGCAGGGCACCGGTTACGTCCGCAAGCCCGCCGGTTTTGATCAGCGGAAAAATCTCGGGCGTGACCGACAGAACCTGCATGCGCCTACAATCCGATCCTGTCTGTCCTAGAGCCCTTTGTCTTGACCCAATTCCGGACGGAAACCCGTTTCACACTTTTCCTGGAATTGCTCTAAAGCGCCAGCTTGTCGATCATATCCTGGGTGACCAGGCAGATGCCCTTTTCAGAAACACGGAAGCGCTTGGCGTCGAGGACGGGGTCTTCGCCGACCACCAGCCCTTCCGGTATCCTAACACCATGGTCGATGACGACGCGCTTCAACTTTGCGTTCCGACCGACATGAACGTCGGGCAGCATGACCACTTCTTCCAGCGTCGAATAGGAATTGATGCGCGCACCGGTGAAGATCAGGCTTCTCTTCAGCGAGGCCCCCGAGACGATGCAATCGCCCGAGACCAGCGAGGAAACGGCGGAGCCGCGGCGGCCATCCTCGTCATGCACGAACTTTGCCGGCGGCTTCAATTCGGCATAGGTCCAGATCGGCCAGTCGCGGTCGTAGAGGTCGAGCTCCGGCGTCACGTCGGTCAAATCGATGTTGGCTTCCCAATAGGCGTCGACCGTTCCGACATCGCGCCAGTAGGCCTCGTTCTCGGCGGTCGAACGGACGCAGGACTTGGCGAAGCGGTGGGCGATCGCCTTACCGTGCTGGACGATGTAGGGAATGATGTCCTTGCCGAAGTCGCGGCTGGAGCCCGGCTCGGCGGCGTCGCGCCGCAGCTGCTCCATCAGGAACTTGGTCTTGAAGACGTAGATGCCCATCGACGCCAGGGCGAACTCCGGCCTGTCGGGAATGCCGGGCGGATCGGCCGGCTTTTCGACAAAGGCGATGATGTTGTCCTTGGCGTCGACATGCATGACGCCGAAGCCGACGGCTTCCATGCGCGGCACTTCGAGGCAACCGACAGTGACGTCGGCATTGGCGTCGACGTGCTGGCGAAGCATCAGCTCGTAGTCCATCTTGTAGATGTGGTCGCCGGCGAGGATGACCATGTATTCGGGCCCGTAGGCCTCGATGATGTCGATGTTCTGGTAAACCGCGTCAGCCGTACCTTCATACCACTGCGTTTCCGAGACGCGCTGGCTGGCCGGCAGGATGTCGAAACTCTCGTTTCGTTCGGGCCGCAGGAAGTTCCAGCCCCGCTGCAGATGGCGGATCAGCGAATGCGCCTTGTACTGGGTGGCGACGCCGAGGCGGCGAATGCCGGAATTGAGCGCGTTGGAGAGCGCGAAGTCGATGATGCGCGTCTTGCCGCCGAAATAGACGGCCGGCTTGGCGCGTCGGTCGGTCAGCTCCTTGAGGCGGCTGCCGCGGCCGCCGGCCAGTACATAGGCCATGGCATCGCGCGCCAGCGGCTGGGTCCGTTTCAACTCTGCCATCTCTACCCTCCCAAGTTACTCAGTCTCGACATGTTACCCAGTTTCGGGGCTCAGTCCGCAACCAGTTCGAGCATGATTGTCGACAGCGGCGGCAGAAGCATCGTTGCCGAGATGCCTCCTCCCTCCGCCCGCGCCTCGACCATGCCGCCATTGCCCTTGCCGGAACCGCCATATTCCGAAGCATCGGTGTTGATGATTTCGCGCCAGTTTCCGGCCGTGGGCAACGGCACGCGATAGTTGTCGCGCGGCACCGGCGTGAAATTGCAGATGACGGCCACCGGGCTGCCGCCCGGTGCGCTGCGCAGCCACGCAAAAACCGAATTCTGGCTGTCGTCGACGATCAGCCAGGAAAACCCTTCCGGTTCGCAGTCGCGGCCATGCAGCGCCGGGCGCGAACGGTAGAGATAGTTGAGGTCGCGCACAGTCTGCCAGACACCGCGATGCGGGCGGAACTCAAGCAGGTTCCAGTCGAGCGCGCGTGCCTCGCTCCATTCGCGGCGCTGCGCGAACTCCTGCCCCATGAACAGCAGCTTCTTGCCGGGATATCCCCACATGAAGGCGTAATAGGCGCGCAGCGTCGCGAATTTCTGCCAGTCGTCGCCGGCCATCTTGCCAAGCAGCGTGCCTTTGCCGTGCACGACCTCGTCATGCGAGAGCGGCAGCACGAAATTCTCCGAGAAGGCGTAGGTCAGGCCGAAGGTGAGATCGTTGTGGTGGTGCTTGCGAAAAATCGGCTCCTTGGAGAAATACTCCAGCGTGTCGTGCATGAAGCCCATGTTCCACTTGAAGCCGAAGCCCAGCCCGCCTTCATGCACCGGTGCCGAGACCTTCGGCCATGAGGTCGATTCCTCGGCGATGGTCATCACGCCCGGATGGTGGCCGTAGACCTCCTTGTTCATCTTCTGCAGGAAGGTGACCGCCTCGAGGTTCTCGCGGCCGCCCTTCTCGTTGGGGATCCATTCGCCCTGCTTGCGCGAATAGTCGAGGTAGAGCATCGAGGCGACAGCATCGACGCGAAGCCCGTCGACATGATATTTCTCGGCCCAGAACAACGCGTTGTTGACGAGGAACGACACCACCTCGCGGCGGCCGAAATTGTAGATCGCGGTGTTCCAGTCGGGATGAAAACCCTTGCGCGGATCGGCGTGCTCGTAGAGCGCGGTGCCGTCGAAATGAACAAGGCCGTGCTCGTCGACCGGAAAATGCGCCGGCACCCAGTCAAGAATGACACCGACGCCGGCGCGGTGGGCGCCATCGACGAAGCGGGCAAAGCCGTCCGGATCGCCGAAGCGGGCCGACGGCGCATAGAGTCCGGTTGTCTGATAACCCCACGACGGATCGTATGGGTGTTCGGAGATCGGCATGAACTCGATGTGTGTGAAGCCGGTCTCGACTGCATAGGGGATCAGCCGGTCGGCCAGTTCATCCCATGACAGGAACGTACCGTCGTCGCGAAGCTGCCAGGACCCGGCATGGACCTCGTAGATCGAGATGGCTTCGCGCCGATGATCGGCCTTGCGCCAGTAACTGCGATGGGCCTCGTCGCCCCACGGATGCGCCGGTGGCACCGCGGTCACCGAGGCGGTCGCCGGCCGCAATTCGGACTTGAAGGCGAACGGATCGGCCTTCAGCGGCAGCCTGACGCCATCGGGGCCGATGATCTCGTATTTGTAGGGCCGGCCGGCGCCGATATCGGGGATGAATACTTCCCAGATGCCGGTGTCGCGGCGGTCGCGCATCGAATGCCGGCGGCCGTCCCATTCGTTAAAATCGCCGACCACCGAGACGCGCCGCGCATTGGGAGCCCAGACGGCGAAATGCACGCCCGTGGCGCCCTCGTGCTCGATGACATGCGCGCCGATTTTGTCGAACAGCCTGAGATGCGAGCCCTCGGCGATGTAGTAATCATCCATCGGCCCGAGCACCGGACCGAACGAATAGGGATCCGTCAGCCACCAGTCGCCGCCGGCGTTCCTGGCATGATAGCGCAGCGGCTGACGCTTGCGGATCGACAGCTTGCCTTCGAAAAACCCACCGTCGTCGCGCCTCGACAGTTCACCGGCGATGTTGCCGGTCAGCGTATAGGCGGTGACGAACTCCGCGTGCGGGACAAAGCAGCGGGCAAACAGGCTCTTGCCGACCTCGTGGACGCCAAGGATTGCGAAGGGATCGCCATGCGTGCCGGCAACAATCGCCGCGACATCGCTGGCTGCCGCCAGTCCGTCCGGCCCGCTTGTCGCAGCGGTCGCGCGCGGCTTCTTCATCAGGCAGCGTCCCTCCCCGGGTACCAAGCGTTTTGTTTTAGGGGTGTGCATTTCACACCCCGGGACCACATTGTTCGCGGCCTTATGCAATCACATCAGACAGGCACGTTCCAGATTTCTTTCGCATATTGGCGGATCGTGCGATCGGAGGAGAACCAGCCGACACTCGCTACGTTGCGGATTGCCTTGGCGTACCAGTCGGGACTGTTGCGCCAAACGGCATCGACTTCGCGCTGCATCGCGGTGTAGGCGTCGAAATCGGCGGCGACCATGAACCAATCGCTCTGATAGAGACCGTTGATCAAGTCGCGGTAACGCTCCGGATCGTCCGGCGAGAAGACGCCCGACGATACAGCGGCCACTGCCTGCGCCAGTTCGGGCGATGCTTCGATCACAGCGCGCGGGTTGTAGCCATTGTTGCGCCGCTCGGCGACCTCGGCCGTGGTCAGGCCGAAGATGAAGATGTTGTCGTCGCCGACGCATTCCTTGATCTCGACATTGGCGCCGTCGAGCGTGCCGATGGTCAGCGCGCCGTTCAGCGCGAACTTCATGTTGCCGGTGCCCGACGCTTCCATGCCGGCGGTCGAGATCTGCTCGGAAAGGTCGGCTGCCGGCATCATGATCTCGGCCAGGCTGACATTGTAGTTCGGCACGAACACCACCTTCAGCAACCCGCGCACGGCCGGGTCGCGGTTGATGACCTTGGCGACGTCGTTGGCGAGTTTGATGATCAGCTTGGCGTTGTGATAGCTGGGTGCCGCCTTGCCGCCGAAGAATTTCACGCGCGGCATCCAGTCACGCTCGGGGTGCGAGCGGATCTGGTCGTAGAGCGCAATCGCTTCGAGGATGTTGAGGAGCTGGCGCTTGTATTCATGAATGCGCTTGACCTGGATATCGAACAGAGCCGAGGGATCGACCTTGATGCCGAGCCGGTCGGCGACGAGATTGGCCAGCCGCACCTTGTTGGCACGCTTGACGGCGGCGAACTTGTCGCGAAAGTCGGCATCGTCGGCGAAGGCATCGAGACCCTTGATGGCGTCGATGTCGTCGAGAAAGCGGTCACCGATCGCCTCGCGGGCGAGCGACGTCAGCCCGGGATTGCACTGGATCAGCCAGCGCCGCGGCGTGATGCCGTTTGTCTTGTTGTTGATGCGGTCGGGGTAAAGCCTGTGGAGGTCGGCAAACACCGTCTCCTTCATCAATTCCGTATGCAACGCCGAGACGCCGTTGATCGAGTGCGAACCGACAAAGGCCAGGTTGCCCATGCGCACCCGGCGGTCGCCGTTTTCCTGGATCAGCGAGATGCGGCTGATCTGCTCATCGGAGAACTGGTTGGAAGCACGCGCCTCCAGAAGCACCTCGGCGTTGATCGCATAGACGATCTGCATATGACGCGGCAAAAGCCGCTCGAACAGCGGCACCGGCCAGCTTTCCAGCGCCTCGGGCAGCAGCGTGTGGTTGGTGTAGCCGAAGGTGCGCTTGGTGATGCTCCAGGCCTGGTCGAAATCCATGCCGTGGACGTCCATCAGCAGTCGCATCAGCTCCGGCACCGCGATGGCCGGATGGGTGTCGTTGAGATGGATCGCCGCCTTGTCGGGCAGCGACAGCAGATCGCCATACTGGCTGAGATGACGTTGCAGGATGTCCTGCAACGAGGCGGTCGAGAAGAAGTACTCTTGCCGGAGCCGCAGCTCCTGCCCGGCCTTGTGCGAATCCGCCGGATAGAGCACGCGCGACAAGGCATCGGCCTTGTTGCTTTCGGCGAGCGCGCCGATGTGGTCGCCGGCATTGAACTTGTCGAGCAGGATCGGATCGACCGGCATGCCCGACCACAGCCGCAGCGTGTTGACCCGGTTGGCCCGCCAGCCAACGACTGGCGTGTCATAGGCGACGGCCAGGACGTGCTCGGTCGGCTTCCAGACATGGCGCTCGAGCCGGCCGTCCTTCGAGGTGATCGATTCCACCGAACCGCCGAAACCGACCTCGAAGGAGCGTTCGCGGCGTTCGAACTCCCAGGAATTGCCGTGATCAAGCCAGGTCTCAGGCAGTTCGACTTGCCAGCCGTCGTGAATCTCCTGGCGGAACATGCCGTTGGCGTAGCGGATGCCATAGCCATGCGCCGGAATGTCGACAGTTGCCATGCTTTCCATGAAGCAGGCCGCGAGCCGGCCGAGACCGCCATTGCCGAGCGCCGCGTCGGGCTCGAGCGCGGCGATGAGGTCGAGGTCGACCCCAAGCGACGACAGCGCCTTGCGCATGTTGTCCATCAGGCCGAGATTGGAGAAGGCGTCGCGCATCAGCCGGCCGATGAGAAACTCCAGCGACAGGTAATAGACGCGCTTTTCCTGCTGAGCGTAGGCCTCCTGTGTCGCCTGCATCCAGTGATCGACGATGCGGTCGCGCACGACCTTGATCGACGCGGTCAGCCAGTCGTGCTGCGTGGCAACGGAGGTGCCCTTGCCGACCCGGTATTTGAGGGCCATCAAGACTTCTCTTGCGAGCGTCTCAGGGTCAGGATTTTCGAGCAGTGGCGGGAGGGGTTCGGATGTCATCGCGCTCGTCATACTGTCTCTCGTGCGGTTGCCATGATCATAACGGCTTTCATAGTTCCTCCCAGCCTATGCTAGCCGATACCGCCGCATGTTCAATCGATTTAGATGAGCCTGCTCCAGCTTACCCTGCGGCAATTTGACAATTCAGGCCGCCAGCGCCGCCTCCGGTGGGGCCTTCGCTCCCGTCATGAAGGCGACGGCGTCGGACATCGTATATTGCTTGGGATCGATGACGGCGAGGCGACGGCCGAGGCGATGGATGTGAATGCGGTCGGCCACTTCGAAGACATGCGGCATGTTGTGAGAGATCAGCACGATCGGCAGGCCGCGTTTTTTCACATCCAGGATCAGTTCGAGCACGCGGCGGCTCTCCTTGACGCCAAGGGCTGCCGTCGGCTCGTCCATGATCACCATTTTCGAGCCGAATGCGGCGGCGCGTGCCACCGCCACGCCCTGGCGCTGGCCGCCTGAGAGCGTCTCTACCGCCTGGCTAATGTTCTGGATGGTCATCAGGCCCAGTTCGGTGAGCTTGTCGCGGGCGCGCTTTTCCATTGCCGGACGGTCGAGCATGCGCAGCCATTGTCCCATGAAGCCCGGTTTGCGGATTTCGCGGCCGAGGAACATGTTGTCGGCGATCGACAGCGCCGGCGACAGCGCCAGATTCTGATAGACGGTCTCAATGCCGGCTTCGCGGGCCTCCATCGGCGACTTGAAAGCGATAGGTTTGCCATCGAGGCGGATCTCGCCCTCATCGGGCGTGACTGCACCGGAAATCGCCTTGATCAGCGACGACTTGCCGGCGCCGTTGTCGCCGATGACGGCAAGGATTTCGCCCGGATAGAGGTCGAAGTCGGCGTTGTCCAAGGCGGTGACGCGGCCATAGCGTTTTACGAGCCCGCGAGCGGTGAGAATCGGTTCCTGAGCCTGGGTCATGCCGATATCTTCCTGATCCACTGGTCGATGCCAACCGCCACGATGATAAGGGCGCCGACGGACAATTGCGTCCATTGCGGATCCGTGCCCCAGAGCCTCAGACCAAGCGCAAACACGCCGACGATAAGGGCGCCGAAGATGGTCCCGAGAATGGAACCGCGCCCACCGAACAGCGAGGTACCGCCGATCACCACGGCGGTGATCGAGTTGATGTTCTCGAACTGACCTGCTTGTGGCGAAACCGATCCGATGCGTCCAATCAAGGCCCAGCCGGCAATGGCGCAGATGATGCCTGTGAGGGTATAGACTGCAAGCAGCATCCGGTCGACGCGAACACCTGACAATTCGGCCGCCTCAGGGTCGTCACCCACCGCATAGACATGCCGTCCCCAGGCGGTGTGGTTGAGCACGTACCAGGCGATCGCCGCCATGACCAGCATCAACAGCACGCCATAGGTGAACACGGCGCCGCCGACCTTGAACGAATTGCCGAAGAACTGCAGCAACGGTGCATTTGTTTCGAGATCCTGGCTGCGGATGGTCTCGTTGCCCGAATAGATGAAGTTGACGGCCGCATAGATCGACCAGGTGCCGAGCGTGACGATGAAGGGCGGCAACTTCACCCTGGCGATGAGGATGCCGTTGATAAAGCCGCACAGCGCCCCGACCAGAAGCCCGACGGCGACGGCAACCGGGGCCGGGACGCCGTAATGCATGGCGAACTGACCCATGACGACCGAGCTCAGCACCATGATGGCGCCGACGGACAGGTCGATGCCGGCGGTCAGCACCACGAGAGTCTGGGCGATGCCCACCATGCCGGTAATCGCCACCTGCTGCAGGATCAGCGTCAGAGTGAACGGCGAAAAGAAACGTCCGCCGACGACGATGGCAAAAAGGATCACCGAAAGGAGCAGGATGATCAACGGCACCATGGCCGGGCTTTTATGCAGCCGATGCTGGATGCTCTCCAGCGGCGTGCGCGAATGGGTATCGAAGGAAGCGACGCTGGTGTCGCTTGCGGCCAAAGTCTTCTCGAACTCCTGTGCTCCGCTGGCCTTGGTGGTTTCAACGCTCAAAACGGCCTCCCGCCTTTTGCACGAGGCGGCTGTGGCCGCCCCGCGCATTTCTTCTTATCGTTGTCTCAAGATTGAGCCGATCGGAGGGTCAAATCAACCCCAGCACTTGGCGAGGCCTGCCTTGGTGTCGATGGACTCGATGCCGGCTGCCGGTTTGTCGGTGATCAGCGTCACGCCGGTGTTGTAGAAATTCAGGCCGGGCGACGGCTCGGGCTTTTTGCCACTATCGGCGAAGGCTTTGATCGCCTCAATGCCGAGGGAGGCCATCAGCAGCGGATATTGCTGGGAGGTGGCTCCGATCACACCCTCGGCAACGTTCTTGACGCCGGGGCAGCCGCCATCGACGGAAACGATCAACACGTCCTTTTCTTTGCCGACCGCTTTCAAAGCCTGATACGCGCCGGCCGCTGCCGGTTCATTGATGGTGTAGACGACGTTGATGTCCGGATCCTTCTGCAGGCAGTTCTCCATGGCGGTGTGACCGCCATCCTCGTTACCGCTCGACAGATCGTGGCAGACATTGCGCGCATCGGTCTCGTCACCGATCTTCTTGGGATCACCGAGGTCGATGCCGAAGCCCTTCATGAATCCCTGGTCGCGCTGCACGTCGACCGATGGCTGGCTGGCAATCAGGTCCATGTAGGCGATATGGGCGTCCTTGGCCTTGTCCCCCAAGGTGACCTTGGCCCAGGAGCCGATAAGCTCGCCGGCCTTGAAATTGTCGGTTGCGAATGTCGCGTCCGCCGCGTCGGCCGGCTCAAGCTGCGTATCCAGCGCGATCACCAGCATCCCGGCATCACGGGCCTTCTTCACCGCCGGCACGATTGCCGCCGTGTCGGTGGCGGTGATCAGAATGCCCTTAGCGCCGTCGGCGATACAGGATTCGATCGCCGCAACCTGACCTTCATTGTCGCCTTCCGCCTTGCCGGCATAGGACTTGAGATCGACGCCGATTTCCTTGGCTTTCGCCGTGGCGCCTTCCTTCATCTTGACGAAGAACGGATTGGTGTCGGTCTTGGTGATCAGGCAGGCGCCGACACCTGCCGCGGATGCGGACGACGCAAACGCCATCAGACCAAGCGCGGCAGCGGCAAACACGGTCGATTTCAGAAGTTTTGTATTGGTCACGACTTTCCTCCCAATGGAACCATTCCGGATGCCGGCCAACCGGCATCTACAGCGCATCCTACGAAATTCTCCCAGCGCGGACGCCACCCCAAGAGACACTAGAGCGAAGGCTCTGTCAATAATTAAATCACTCTTATTTATTATTGACAGCCTTGCTTCGTTCACCCATTCTGGCCCAAAAGCATTGCCGGGAAACGACGGGAGGAACAGGGTGGAGACCGCCATTGCGAGGCACGGTTCGCCCGAGGTGAATGATAGCCTCATTCACCGTGGCACCAACCAGAGCGGCATGCGGGACCACAACGAGCGGTTGGTGCTCTCGCTGGTGCGCCAGCACGGCAGCCTGGCGAAGTCCGACATCGCCCGCATGACCGGGCTTTCTGCGCAGACGGTTTCGGTCATCATGCGCGAACTGGAGGAAGAAGGCCTTCTGCTGCGGCAGGCGCCGTTGCGCGGCAAGATCGGCCAACCCTCGATCCCGATGGCGCTCAATCCCGACGGCGCCTACTTCATTGGCCTGAAGATCGGTCGCCGCAGCGCCGAACTCGTGCTGATCGACTTCCTTGGCCAGGTCCGTTCGATGCTGCAGCATTCCTACCGCTACCCGGCGCCACGCGAGACAGTGGAGTTCGTCACCACCGGCATGAAGAAGATGCGTGGCGAGCTGACGCCCGCACAGGACAAGCGCATCGCCGGTTTGGGCATCGCCATGCCGTTCGAATTGTGGAACTGGGCCGATACCGCCGGCGCCCCGCGCGATGCCATGGACGAATGGCGTCATCGCGACATAAGGGCGGACATCCAGGCACAGTGCGATTTTCCGGTTTACCTGCAGAACGATGCGACTTCGGCCTGCGGCGCTGAACTCGTCTTCGGCCAGACCGGTGCTGCGCGCGACTTCGTTTATTTCTACATCGGCGCCTTTGCCGGTGGCGGCATCGTGCTGAATGGCCGGCTTTTCGGCGGGCCAACCGGCAATGCCGGAGCACTCGGCTCGATGCCCGTGCCGGGGCCGGATGGCAAGCCGACCCAGCTGATCGACGTGGCGTCCATCGCCATGCTCGAAAAGGCTCTCAATGCGCGCGGCGTCGAAGCTTCGCATCTGTGGACATCGCCGGAAGACTGGGGCGAGATCGGTCCCGAACTCGATGACTGGATTGCCAGCGCCTCGCGGGCGCTCGCCTATGCCATCGTTGCCGCGTCCTCGGTCATCGATTTCGAGGCAGCGGTGATCGACGGATGGATGCCGAAGGCAGTGCGCCGCCGGCTGGTCGACGCCATCATCGCAGCCATCGCCACGATCGACGGAGAAGGCTTGAAGCTCCCTGCCGTCCGCGAGGGAACCGTCGGCATCCACGCACGGGCGCTCGGTGGCGCCAGCCTGCCGCTCTCCGAACGCTTCCTGATCGGTTCGACGACTATTTCCAGGAGCGCCTGATGCTGATCGGAATCCCGGCGCTGCTTGGTCCGGAGCTTCTGGCGACATTGCGCGCCATGGGCCATGGCGACGAGATCGCGATTGTCGACGGAAACTATCCGGCAGAAGAGCAGGCAAACCGGCTCATCCGAGCCGACGGTCATCATCTCCTGCCGGTGCTCGACGCGATCTTGAGCGTCCTGCCGGTCGACGATGCCGTGCCAGAGGCGCTGTTTCGCGCCTCGGTCAAAGGTGATCCCTCGCTTGCCGATCCCGTGCATCACGAGATCGAGGCGCTGTGCGCAAAACGCGCGCCCGGCCGCAAGGTGGTTGCGCTGGCCGGCGCCGACTTCTATGCACGGGTCAAATCGGCGCATGCCATCGTCGCGACAAGCGAGCCGCGGCTCTACGCCAACATCATCATCCGCAAGGGCGTGATCTATCCGCCGGAGGCCAGGAAGCCATGATCCTCTGCTGCGGCGAAGCCCTCATCGATATGCTGCCGCGCATGACGACCAACGGCGAGCCGGCCTTTGCCCCCTATGTCGGCGGCGCCGTCTTCAACACGGCCATCGCGCTCGGGCGGCTGGGGGCGCCTGCCGGGTTCTTTTCCGGCCTGTCGTCGGATCTGTTCGGCGGTCAGTTCAGGGATGCGCTTGGGGCGAGCAAGGTCAGCTCCACCTATGCACACACTTCGACACGGCCAACGACGCTGGCCTTCGTCAAGCTGGACAACGGCCAGGCGACCTACACGTTCTATGACGAAAACACCGCCGGCCGCATGTTGACCGTCGACGATCTGCCGCAGCTCGGCAACGAGATCGAGGCCATGCTGTTCGGCGCCATCAGCCTGATCTCCGAGCCGGCCGGCAGTGCCTATGAGGAGTTCATGCGGCGCGAGCATGAAAGCCGCGTCATGATGCTCGACCCCAACATCCGGCCGAACTTCATCCCGGACAAGGCCAAGCACCTCAGGCGCATCCGCGCCATGATGGCGATGGCCGATATCGTCAAACTGTCGGACGAAGACCTGAACTGGTTCGGCGAAGCCGGCTCGCACGAGGATGTCATCCGCAACTGGCTCGACCGCGGCCCGAAGCTGATCGTCGTCACTCGTGGCAGCGAAGGCGCCATCGGCTACACCAAGGAACACGCCGTCACGGTGATGACGGAAAAGGTCAAGGTGGTCGACACGGTCGGCGCCGGCGACACATTCAATGCCGGCATCCTCGCCTCGCTGCAGGAACAAGGCCTGCTGACAAAGACGGCAATCGCCGGCCTTTCGCAGGACGCCATCGGCAAGGCACTGGCGCTTGGCAACAAGGCAGCGGCCGTGACCGTGTCGCGGGCCGGCGCCAATCCGCCCTGGCGGCATGAGATCGCCTGACTAGGTCGCGATGGCCTCAGGACAGATCAGTCTTCTCGATCACTTTATGTTTCGCAGGGCCGATCTCAGGGATTATCAAGGTAGGATCGGGCCCGACGAAGGCCGGATTTCCGGCATCTCGCGAAGACACGCCGGAAAATACAGGTAACAGACTGCGACACTTGCGCAATTCGCGGTTTTGCTGCCGCGGCTTTCTCGGCCGGCGCAACTCTGATACCAGCGGCCGGTTATCTGGCTAACCCGTTTTGAGGCCGACATGCAGTTCATCGATCTTGGCGCGCAGCGCGAACGAATCCGCGACCGACTGAAGGCCGCGATCGACCGCGTCGTCGAAGAAGGCCGCTATATACTCGGCCCGCAAGTCACGGAATTCGAGAACAAGCTCGCCGCCTATGTCGGCACCAAGCATGTCGTGGCTTGCGCCAACGGCACCGATGCGCTGCTGTTGCCGCTGTTTGCGGCCGGCGTCGGACCGGGTGACGCCGTGTTCGTGCCAAGCTTCACTTTCGCCGCCACCGCCGAAGTGGTGGCGTTGGCCAAGGCAGAGCCGGTGTTCGTCGATGTCGACCCGCATAGCTACAACATCGATATTGCCAGCCTCGAGGCGGCCATCGCCATGATCAAGAAGGAAGGCCGGCTGAAGCCGAAGGCGATCATTCCCGTCGATCTGTTCGGCCTTGCCGCCGATTACGATGCCATCATGGCAATCGCCAACCGCGAAGGGCTGATGGTGATCGAGGATGCCGCCCAGTCGATGGGCGGCTCAAGCGACGGCAAGATGTGCGGCTCGTTTGGCGCGGTCGGCTCGACCAGCTTCTACCCAGCAAAGCCGCTTGGCTGCTATGGCGACGGCGGCGCGATGTTCACCAATGACGATGCGTTGGCCGAGCAGCTCAGGTCGTTTGCCTTCCACGGCAAGGGCGAGACGCAGTACGACAATGTCCGCGTCGGCATCAATTCGCGGCTCGACACCCTCCAGGCGGCGATCCTGATCGAGAAGCTGGCCATCCTCGAAGACGAGATGGTGGCCCGCCAGGTGGTGGCCAACCGCTACGCCGAAGGGCTTGGCGACATCGTCACCGCGGCCCGCAATCTGGACGGCAGCCGATCGGCCTGGGCACAGTATGCGATCGAGACGCCCAAGCGTGACGGACTGAAGGCGCATCTCGGCGAAAAGGGCATTCCGTCGGTCATCTACTATGTGAAGCCGCTGCATACCCAAGTCGCTTATCGCGACTACCCGCGCACGCCGACCGGCCTTGCCGTGTCGGAGGACCTGCCGAAGCGGATCCTGTGCCTGCCGATGCACCCCTATCTCAGCGAAGCCGACCAGGACCGGATCATCGAGACCATCCGCAACTATATCGGCTCGAATTCGGCGCAGGCCGCAGCCGAGTAAGCTGCCGGCCCGCCTCAGCTGCGGCTGGCCTCGCCTGCCTTGCTGCTGGCGCCAACCTTGCCACTGGCAATGAAATGCGGATTGGCGAAATCTGCGTCATCGCTCTGCTTGCGCTTGCCGTAGACCAGGGGCTGGCCGTCCAGCGTGCGCGTCATCCCGCCGGCCGCGCGCAGCACGGCATCGCCCGCCGCGGTGTCCCATTCCATGGTGCGGCCGAAGCGCGGATAGACATCCGCTTCGGCGCTGGCGAGAAGACAGAATTTCAAGGACGAGCCGACCGAGACGATCTCGGCAGCACCGAGGTCGCGAATATAGGCTTCGGTTTCCGGCGTGTTGTGGGAGCGGCTGGCGACGACGGCCAATGGTTCCACGGCCGTCCGCACCGAGATCGGCCGGCGGGCTGTGACCTGGTAGTCGTCGTCGACCTCGATGGCTTCCGCCCTGCCTGGCCGGCCCGAGAAAAAACGGCCGCTGCAGGGCGCGAAGACGACACCGACTTCGGGTACGCCATGGCGGACCAGCGCGATGTTGACGGTGAAATCGGTGCGGCGGTTGACGAATTCCTTGGTGCCGTCGAGCGGATCGATGAGAAAGAAGGCCCCGTCCAGGTCCGGCGGCACGATGCCGGCGGATGCTTCCTCCTCGGCCACGCAGGGGATGTCGGGAAATGCGGCCCGCAGTCCGGCGAGAATGATCTTCTCGCTCTCGCGGTCCGCCTCGGTCACCGGCGAGGCGTCGGACTTGCGGTCGACCGCGCAGCCGGCATGGAAGACACGCATGACCTCGCGTCCGGCGGCCAGGGCCAGCCGCTCGAAGATGTCGAGCATCAGCCTGTCGTCAGATGCCGCCGCCGTTGTCGTATTGGTCTTCGGCAATGTCGCGCTCGTTCAGCCAGTGTTCCAGGGCGTCTACCATCTGCTCGGCTGATTTGCCGAGCGTCTTCAGATGTATTTCCGGTTTTTCCGGCGCTTCGTAGGGTGAATCCACGCCGGTAAAGTTCTTGATCTCGCCATTCAGTGCGCGGGCATAGAGGCCCTTCGGATCGCGCCTGGCGCATTCCTCGAAGGGCGTGTCGACAAACACCTCGATGAATTCGCCGTCGGCCATCAATTCGCGCGCCATGCGCCGCTCGGCGCTGAACGGCGAAATGAACGAGACAATGACAATCAATCCGGCATCAGCCATCAAACGCGCCACTTCGGCGACGCGGCGGATGTTCTCGACGCGATCGGCGTCGGTAAAACCAAGATCGCGGTTGAGACCGTGACGGACGTTGTCGCCATCCAGGATATAGGTGTGGCGGCCGGTGGCGAACAGCTTCTTTTCGAACAGGTTGGCGATGGTCGACTTGCCGGAGCCCGACAGTCCGGTGAACCAGAACACGGCGGGCCGCTGGTTCTTCATGTCAGCGCGGACGCGCTTGCCGACATCGAGCGATTGCCAATGGATGTTCTCGGCCCGGCGCAGCGAGTGCAAGATCATGCCGGCGCCGACCGTGGCGTTGCTGATGCGGTCGATCAGGATGAAGGCGCCAGTGGTGCGGTTCTCGGCGAAGGTATCGAAGGCGATCGGCGTCCGCGTCGAGATGTTGCAAATGCCGACTTCGTTCATGTCAAGCGACTTGGCCGCCTCATGGGCGAAGTCGTTGACGTTGATCCGGTACTTCAGGTCGGTGACGGTGGCGCTGGTCTGATCGGTCTCGGTGCGCAGGATGTAGGAGCGGCCGGGCAGCAGCGCATGCTCGTCGAACCAGACGATGTTGGCGGCGAACTGATCGGCGACCTGCGGCCGCGCGGCCGGCGAAACCAGCATGTTGCCGCGTGAGATCTCGACCTCGTCGTCCAGAACCAGCGTGATGGCCTGGCCGGCGGCGGCCCGGGCTAGGTCGCCGCCATAGGAGACGATGCGCTTGACGCGTGAGGATTTGCCGGACTTGGCGACGACGACCTCATCTCCTTGTGCAACCGAACCGGACGCGATCGTGCCGGCAAAACCGCGAAAGTCGAGATTGGGGCGATTGACATACTGGACCGGGAAACGGAACGGCAATTCGACCACTGCTTCCTCGACCGAGACGGTTTCAAGATGCTCGATCAGCGTCGGACCGGAATACCATGCCATGCTGTCCGAGCGGCTGGTGACGTTGTCGCCGTAGCGGGCGGACATCGGGATCGGCACGATGGTCTGGAAGCCGAGATCCCGCGAGAATTGCCCATAGGCCTCGGTGATGCGTTCGAAGACCGCCTGGTCGAAGCCGACGAGATCGATCTTGTTGACGGCCAGCACGATGTGCCGGATGCCGAGCAGCGAGGCGATGATCGAATGGCGTCTCGTCTGCGGCAGCACCCCTTGCCGGGCATCGATCAGCACGATGGCCAGGTCGGCGGTCGAGGCGCCGGTCGCCATATTGCGCGTGTATTGTTCGTGGCCGGGCGTGTCGGCAACGATGAACTTGCGCTTCGGCGTGGCGAAAAAGCGGTAGGCGACGTCGATGGTGATGCCTTGCTCGCGCTCAGCCTCGAGACCGTCGACCAGAAGCGCGAAATCGATGTCGTCGCCGGTCGTGCCGTGCTTGCGCGAATCACGCTCGAGCGCGGCGAGCTGGTCCTCGAAAATCTGCTTGGTGTCCGACAGCAGGCGGCCGATCAGCGTCGACTTGCCGTCATCGACGGAACCGCAGGTCAGGAAGCGCAGCAGCGATTTCTTCTCCTGCGCCGCCAGATAATCGCGGACGCCGTCGGTGGGTGCGAGGCTCTTTGCCATGATGTGGCGCATGGTCAGAAATACCCCTCGCGCTTCTTCTTTTCCATCGAGCCGGCTTCATCGCGATCGATCAGGCGACCCTGCCGTTCGGAGGTGCGCGCGGTCAGCATTTCGCCGACGATGGCTTCCAGCGTGTCGGCATCGGATTCGATGGCGCCGGTCAGCGGATAGCAGCCGAGCGTGCGGAACCGCACCAGCCGGTTCTCCACCGTCTCGCCGGGACGCAGTTTCATGCGCTCGTCGTCCCGCAGGATCAGCATGCCGTCGCGCTCGACCACCGGCCGCTCCTTGGCGAAATAGAGCGGCACGATCGGGATGTTTTCCTGCAGAATATACTGCCAGATGTCGAGCTCGGTCCAATTCGACAGCGGAAAGACGCGGATCGACTCACCCGATGCGATGCGGGTGTTGAATATCTTCCACATCTCGGGTCGCTGGTTCTTCGGGTCCCACACATGCTGCGCGTTGCGGAAGGAGAATATGCGCTCCTTCGCGCGCGATTTCTCCTCATCGCGACGGGCGCCGCCGAAGGCTGCGTCAAAACCGTATTTGTCGAGCGCCTGGCGCAACGCCACGGTCTTCATCACATGGGTATGGGTGTTCGAACCGTGATCGAATGGGTTGATGTTGTCACGCACGCCGTCTTCGTTGACATGAACCAGCAGATCGAAACCGAGTTTCTGCGCCATCTGATCGCGAAAGGCGATCATCTCGCGGAATTTCCAGGTCGTGTCGACGTGAAGGAAAGGGAACGGCGGCTTGGCGGGATAAAACGCCTTCATCGCCAGATGCATCAGCACGGAAGAGTCCTTGCCGACGGAATAGAGCATCACCGGCTTGGTGAAGGCAGCCGCAACCTCACGGAAGATATGGATGGACTCGGCTTCAAGCCGCTGAAGATGCGTAAGCGCAATGGTCATGGACTGTAAGCGTTCTTTCGTGCCTTCCAACAGAAGACCTTGCCTCAAATCATCGAGCTTTTGGCGCGCGGTTCAAGCCTTGCCTCTGGACAATCTCTTTCGTGCCGGCGTTCTAGCAGATCGCCGTTGGAGAGAACAATGCAGGACTGGCCTCGCGGCGCACGGATCGGGAATGAATTTTCCATGGGCGCGCCAAAACCCGGAAATTCCTGCTCACAGGGCAAGCGGGCAAGAAAAGCCGGGGAAAATATTGCCTGGCTGAACCCGCAAATTGCCACGTGAATGCCTTGGCCAGGCCACCGTCGGTGGCCATCGATTTCTGGCGGCAACCCCACCTTGCCGCACTATCGAAAAAGGGGCCAAGCCGCTATACCGGCTGCTGAAGACGAGCACGACGCATGATGGAACACGTGCAATTTCGAGGCGATATCCGTTGCCGCCGACGACACCTATCGCTCCCAGAGAATTGTGACCTAGAGCATTGAACCGGTTTTCATCCATAAGACAGCAATTCACTGCCTCGCGGGTGAATGTCTACTTCTCCATCCTTTGCTTCTTTTTTCCACCGGTTCTGGGATCGCTGGTCAGTTTTGTGTTCAATGGCGGAGCCCTCGCCTCCCTCGCGATGATTGGCGCCGGGAAAAGGCGCTTCAACATCGACCGGCCCATGATCTGGCTGACGGTCGCGATCTATGCCTATTGCGCGGCCAACCTCATGGCCTCCATCGTCAACAACTCGCTTGCCAGAGATGCGCCACACCTTATCCCGCTCGTCACCTTCCTGTTTTTTCCCGTCTCCTATTCGACCTGGAGCGTCACGCAGAAAGCCACGCTTGCCCGTACCATCGTGCTCAGCAGCATGGCCGCCTGTTTTGTCGCGCTGCTGATGGCCGTCATCCAGCAATATTGGATGGGTGTCAGGGCCGAGGGCGGGGCCGGCAATCCGATCGTCTTCGCAACCGTCGTCTGCCTTGCCGTGGTGGTCTGCGTGGCCGGTGCCTTGTCAGGCATAGAGCGAGCCCGGAACCCCCTCTTCTACGCCGCACTAGCCGGAACGATCGCCATCATCTATTCCGGTTCGCGTATTGTCTGGCTGGCGCTGCTGATTGCCGGCATCGCCGTTTTGCTGATCAACCATCGGAGGCTCAGAGGCAGGAATGCCGTTCGCGTGCTGTTGCTGCTGACGGCAGTCGGCGTCGTCATCGCCGCATTCGGCTTCCAGGCGATATCCGGGCGTGTCGACTTTCTGCGCTCCGATTGGGATGCGCTCGGAACCCACGACAACTACGACACCTCGGTGGGGATACGTGTTGCCCTTTGGGAGATCGGCCTCAAGGCATTCCATGACATGCCGGTGTTCGGACATGGCGTGGGTGCCAGCCAGCTTTTGATCAAGCAGGGCTTTCATGACCAGTTCGCAATGGACACAGGCTTCAACCATTTCCACAACGGCTTCCTGACCGCCTTGGTGCAGGCAGGAATTCTAGGCGCCGTGACGCTGGCGGCGATCTTTGTCTTTGCCGCTGGAAATGCCGTCCGGGTCTTGCGAAACAGTGGCGATCCGGTCGAGCGGTTCGGCGCGACCATGATTGTCATCGTGGTGATCACTTATCTCACAGCCGGGATGACGGGGATCCTGATCGGCCATGACATTCTGGACTCGGTGCTGATGGTCTTCCTGGTGTGCGGGACATATCTTGCCTCCGGACGTCAGGCTCCATTGGCGGAAGGGCAAGCACTTCCAACAGTGACGGAAGAGCAGGCGCTTCCACCAGCCACCCAAGAGCTGTCGCGAGCAGGGCAATGAGAGTCCTGGTGACAGGTGCGACGGGTTTCATCGGACGTCTTGTCGTGCGCCACCTTCGTGACGCCGGTGCCGAGCTTCGCCTCGCCTCCCGTCACCCGGAGAGGCTGGGTTCGGGAAGCGAAGCTGTGGCGATGCCCGATTTCAATGCGCCTGCCGCGGACTTCCTGGCGCTGACCAGGGATGTGACCCATGTCGTCCATTGCGCCGGGCTCAACAATGATCAGGGCGACGCCACCGAAGCCGATTATCGGGCGGCCAATGTGGAATTGAGCGCGCGGCTGTCGCAGACAGCGGCCGCGCAGGTCAGCGGACGTTTCATCCACCTCTCGTCGATCCGGGCCGTGATCGGCGCTCGCGTCAGCGCGACGATCGACGAGAACACGCTTCCTGCCCCGCAATGCGTCTATGGGCGCTCGAAGCGCGAAGCCGAAATCAAGGTTCTCAACGCCTATGCGTCGCTCGGCCGTTCCGATGCCGCCGTGTTGCGCCTGCCTCCGGTCTATGGAAACGGCATGAGGGGAAACCTGACGACGCTGATGCGCCTGGCTGATACGGCGCTGCCGCTGCCGACGGGCGCCTTGACGGGAATCCGCTCGCTGATGTCCTCGGAAGCCGCGGCGCGAGCGGTGTCGCACCTGCTGAGCCATTCGGGGTCACTTCGTCCGACCTATATGGGCGCCGATGTGCCACCGGTCGCGATCGCGGCCGTCATTGCCGCCTTTCGCAGGGGTTTCGGACGGCCGACGCGCCTGATCACGGTGCCTGCCGGCCTGATGCGGCCGGCCGCGGCCGTGCTGGGCAAGCGGGCGTTTTGGGACAGCATGACCGCGACGCAGATATGCGACCCTTCGCTGCTGATATCGCAGGGCTGGGCACCTGAAACCGGTACGCTGGAGCGGCTGGCCGAATTGGCGCGGCTTCCTGAACCTCGGCTTGTTGGTTGACCATGATCTCTTCCCAAAACCGGCTTCCGGTTTTTGGGATCATGCCCTGCTCAGCTTCGATAGAGCGTTCCAAACAAGATCCGAAGGTCGAGCCAGAACGATGCCGTGCTGAGATAGGAGGCATCCGTTTTGGCCAGAAGCTCGGGGTTCGACATGTCGATGCCCCTGATCTGGGCGAGGCCCGTTATGCCCGGAAGTGCTGCCAAGACCCCCAGCCGCCTGCGACACTCGATCAATTCCGTTTGCGTCGGCAGACAGGGACGCGGCCCGACCAGGCTCATCTCGCCCTTCAGAACGTTCCAGAACTGCGGCAGTTCGTCGAGCTTGAATTTCCGCAAGACCTTGCCAACCGAGGTGACGGAATTCGTAGGCGCCTCGTGCGTGGGCAATGACGGCGTTCCGACATACATCGTCCGCAATTTGTGACAGCGAAAAAGCAGGCCGTCGCGGCCGACCCGCGTCTGCGAAAAAATGGCCGGACCGGGTGATGATGCCCGAACGGCAAGGAAGGCGAGCAGCAGAACAGGCGATGTGACCACCAGCAGCAGAGCCGCGCCGGCAAGGTCGAAGATTTGCTTGGTTGCCTTCATGAACGGCCGATTGCGCTCCCTGCCAAAGCCCCGAGCAACGCCGCAGACGAAGCCCGTCAGTATGGTCGACGTAGCATGAGGTCATCTCCTGGCCAAGCACACATGCCGCCGTTCGATGCTCAGATGCGACCCAGGATGAATGCGAGATAGAGCCCCAGGGTGCCGGCAAGTGTCTGCCGATAGACACCGCTTTTGCGCAAGCCGTCCAAACGCTGGAAAAGATTGCCCTGCCGCCCTTTTGTGAACAGATCGACGCACGCTGCTGCATCCTCGGTCAGCAGGTCTCGGTTGACGGCAAGTCCGTCAAGATTGCAATCCGTCCAGCCAGCAAAGTCGCCCTTGAACAGACGGCCAAGCCGGGAAACCCTTGCCCGCCACGACACGTTGGCGCCAACCAGGTTTGCCGCATGCTGGCGGTAGCGCACCAGCGGCCGCGGATCGTAGCGGACGATGCCGCCGGCTGCGGTCACGATGAGATAGGCCCACCAGTCGTGGCTGACGAACTCGGTTTGCGCGGAGGCCCTGGCCAGCAGGTCGCGGGCGGCGGCGTTGAGCAGGATGGTGTTGCCGCCGGCGATGCTTTGCACAAGCGCATTGCGAAAGGATGGCGGCCGACGAAACAGTGGCGAATGGCCGACAAGGCTTCCGGTTTCGGTCATGGTCGCGGTTCGCGAGCAAAACATCAGCGGGGTTTTCGCGTCATAGGCCTGCATCCAACTGACAGCGCTCTCCAGCCGGTCGGGCTCCCAGATATCGTCCTGGTCGCAGAAGGCATAGCAGTCCGCATCGATACGCCGATCAAGGATCATCGACCGGAAATTGGGGGCGAACCCCTGCCGCGGCCCTTTCACCACGGTGATTTGACCCTTGGGCCAGCGGGATCTCCACGTCTCGATGATGGCGATCGTGTCATCAACGGAGCCATCGTCGGATATCCACAGGTCGATCAGAGGGTGCGACTGCGCGAGCAGGGATTGCAGTTGCTCATCGATGAAGGCGGCGCCGTCTTTCGTGCCCATCAGGACTGCGATGCGCGGATCTTCTTTGCTCACGAGCTTCAAACACCCTGCAAATGCCTGGAATGGCCAGAGCGGTTCATCGTTTCACGCGAACACAGAACCGCTCAATTTCTTCGTTTCAACGCAATTCCGGGCCGGGAATTGATTTGTCCAATCCACGATCAATATCGCTTTCTGGATTGGGTTAGGTCGCTTGCCGGGCCGTTTTCGGGATCACGTCCTGATGAATGCTTCCCCTGGCCTTCTTGGCCTGGTCGAGGCCCGCCAGCACGGCCAGCGCAGCATCCTTGTCCTGGTTCTTCACCGACTGCTGCAGCGCTGTCAGCGCGGCCTGGACATCCGACCATTCCACGACATCCGTGCTCAGGCCAAATATCTTCGAAATGCCGAGTTCGACGAGTTCCTCATCCTCGCCATGCAGCATTTCGTGGAGTTTTTCGCCCGGCCTTATGCCGGTGAACCGGATCGGGATGTCCGTGTAGGGGCTCTTTCCGGACAGGCGGATCATTGTTTCGGCCACTTCAAGAATCGGCACCGGCTTGCCCATGTCGAGCATGTAGACGGCATAATCTTCCCCGCTCTGCCGAGATGCGGCATCGGCGGCCGACATGATGACGAGATCGACGGCTTCGGCGACTGTCATGAAATAGCGTGTCATGCGCCGGTCCGTGATGGTGACCGGTCCTCCGGCCTCGATCTGCGCCTGGAATATGGTCGCCACCGAACCGTTGCTGCCAAAGACATTGCCGAAGCGAACGGCGACGAACTTGGTGACCGATCGACGCACGCCCGGCTCGCTCGCGGGGGGGCCATGCAAGGCGCTGATGATCTGTTCGGCAGCGCGCTTTGTCACGCCAAGCACCGATGAGGGATCCACCGCCTTGTCGCTCGATATCAGGACAAACTGGGCAACCCCGCATTTGGCGGCGACTTCGGCACAGACAAGCGTGCCGAAAACATTGGTCTGGATGGCCGAATCCCAGTTTTCCTCGAGCAGCGGAACATGCTTGAGCGCCGCGGCGTGAAAGACGATGTCCGGTCTGAACTCCGTGACGACACGGGTTATCTGGCGCCGATCCGCGACATCGACGATGCGGACCTTGAGACGGTCGTGGTCCTTCTCGTCGATGTACTGGCTCAACTGGAAGATGCCGAACTCGGAGTTGTCGGCGACGAGCACCGCCTCCGCCCCCAGTTCCAACGACCGTTTGACCAATGTTCGGCCGATCGACCCGGCACCGCCCGTCACCAGAACGCGCTTGCCGCCGACAAAGGCCCCGATACGCTCGACATCCGAAGGCACTGTCGGGCGGCGCAGGATCGTTTCCATCTCGACGGCGTCGAGAACCAGTTTTCCCTGCTGTTCCAGTTCCGAAAGACCGGAGAACTGCACCACACTTATGTCGCCGTGCCGGGCGATGCGGACTAGTTCCGAATACTCCTCGATCTCGTGCTCGGCGCCGCTGCCGAAAATCAGCAAATCCAGGCTTTCGGTGCCGGTCGTATAGTCCTCCAGGAGGTCGATCAGCCGCGGCCGGGTCGCCACCACGGGAACACCTTGAATCCGCGTGCCCAATTGTACGCCGCGCTCGGTCGCCATGATCCCGGCGATGGAATAGTCCGCGGGCTCCGCCGTGCGCGTGAAGCGAATGATCAGGTCGGCTTCGCCGAGCCGGCCAACGAATAACGCCTGCTTGGCCTGCGGCTTGCCGGTCTTGGTGCTCAGAATGCCCCAGCTCGCGCCGTCACGCAGGAAGCGGTAGAACAGGCGGGGCGCCGATATGATCGTGAAGGAGACGAGGAAGAAGACGATGAACTGACGCTCGTTGAGCCCCTGCACAGGCTGAAAAGAACGAACCAGCATCGAAGTGGCGTACAGAGCCAACGTCAAAATCGCACAGCTCTTCAGGATATTGAAAAAGTCCGGCGTCGAGGCGAAGCGCCAGACGGTCTTGTAGAGACCACAATATCTGAACAGGAAATGGCTGATGACGACAATGCCCCCCCAGGTCCCCAAACCCTGGTTGGAGAGCGGATCGAACGAAAGATTCGACCGCGAAAGCACAAGGCTGAGCGCCACGGCGACCAGGACCATGACCACGTCCTGGACCATGATGAAGGCGCGCCGCATTTCCGGCCTGCGTCCGAATACAGCTTCGAGGTAAGAATTCATTGGACGGCACTAGACTCCAGGCTCACGGACATGAACATCACCAAGGTGCGAACACGAATATGCTTCGTGGCCGATCACTCTTTCAAAGTGCTGTCCCTGGCCGCCCTGTTGTATCGCATACTGCGGGCTCGACATCATAGCTAGATGTTTTTTCAAGGGAGCGCGAGGGCAAGGGATCGGACCCGACGCCCAACTCGCGACATTAAAACGCAGTGCGTTGCCATAAGCACGTCGCAATGGCTATTAAGAGCTCCGTGGTGGTTCGTCACGGGCCTTGAAGCGATGAAGCGCCGGAAAAACCAAGCGCTGGAAAAAAGCAGATTGCGATACTCCCAACGATGATTGCGGCACTAAACGGCGCTTTTGACGATATCTCCAAGGCCGTGCGGTTGCACCGGGTCTGGGTCGCGCTCGCCCATGAGGACATCGGCGACCAGCACAGGCGCACGACCCTGGGACCGCTTTGGATGCTGGTCAATTATTTTGCGTTCGTGGGCACATTTGTCTTTGTTTTCGTGACCAAGGACGCCAGCGACCCAAGCTATATTGCCTATGTAGCCATCGGCATGCTGGTGTGGTTCTATCTCACCGAAACCATCACCATGAGTGTGTCACTCTTCCAGCGCGAAGCGAGCTTCATTCAAGGCACGACGCTGCCGTTGTTCGTGTATGTGATGCGATTGACGATGCAATGCATAATTCGGGCTGGTTATTCGTTGGCGGGTTGCGTTCTTATTCTGCTGCTGGGTAGCTACGGCATCAACTCAAACTGGCTGATGTCATTGCTGGGTCTGTTGCTCATCATCTTGGCAACTCCTGCACTGGTCACGGTTTTTGCGTTCTTGGGCGCTTTCTTTCCCGATAGCGAATTCATCGTCGGCAACATGATGCGGGTGGGCATGTTCTTCACGCCGGTCTTTTGGGTCTATAGCGGGCAACAGGGCATTCAAAAATATGCCTATCATTGGAACCCCTTCACCTATTTCCTGGAGAGCGTTCGCGAACCCATCACCGCAGGCATATTTCCGATGCACGCCCTGGCGGTGACAGGCTATTTCTGCCTCGGCCTCTGGGCGCTTGCATTGCTGCTGCTGGGCCTTTATCGCAAGCGCATCGTTTTCCTGATCTGAGCTCCATGACCTCCATCAAACTGAACAATGTCAGCCTCGTTTATCGCCTGTTCGAAAAGTTGACGCTTTCGGCGCCTGGCCGGCGTCGGAGTGCGCTCGGCGGCAACATAGCAAGGTCGGGCACCAAGCAGGTCGTGCAGGCGCTCGACGATGTCAGCTTCGAACTCAAGGCGGGCGACCGGTTGGGGCTCGTCGGCCCGAATGGCGCCGGCAAGACCACCCTGCTCAAGGTCCTCTACGGAATCTACCAGCCATCGGCTGGTACGGTATCGATCGCGGGCAAGGTCGATGCCCTTTTCAACATCAGCATAGGGTTTCGTCCCGAGGCCACCGGGCGCAGAAACATCGTGTTGAGGGGGTTGATCAGCGGTTGGACGCTGGCCGAAATCGAAGAGAAGGTGGAAGAAATAATCGATTTCAGCGAACTGGGCGATTTCATCGACCTGCCGTTCAAGGCTTACAGCCAAGGTATGGCCGCACGGCTGGCATTTGCGGCCGCGACCGCGCTTGAACCTGAAATTCTGCTGATGGATGAATGGATTGGCGCCGGCGACGCGTCATTCCAGGAAAAAGCCAAGCGACGCATGGACGAACTGGCGGAAAAGGCCGGCATCATCGTGCTGGCCAGCCACGACGATGCGCTCATCCAGCGCGTTTGCACGAAGAGAATGGTGCTTAGAAACGGCCGGGTGGAGTCGCTGACTTGAGCCGCTGCTGAGAGTTCGAGGATTCGCCGACCGTATCTAAAGTGCGAGCGTGTCACCTGACACTGAAAGCATAGATGGAATTTCAGTCGCAGAAAAATAATGCCGAATTCGGATGACAAAATGGATATACACAGCCCCTCTTTTGAGGCTCTATCCGAATTGGCGGATGACAACCCTTCAAATTACTTCGATGTAGAAAACGATCGATCAAAATTAATTGCATTTTACTTGCCGCAGTTTCATCGAATAGTTGAAAATTCAGAGTGGTGGGGACCCGGATTCACCGAATGGAACAACGTTTCAAGGGCAAAGCCGAATTTCGAAGGGCATGTTCAACCCAATATTCCTCGTGATCTGGGATATTACGATCTCGGAAACGTTGAAACGATGCGCGAGCAAGCTGATCTCGCGAGAATATATGGAATAGGTGGGTTTTGCTTTTATCATTATTGGTTTAGCGGTCGACGAATATTGTCGACTCCGGTAGATAACTTTTTGAAGTCCGATATAAGTATGGATTTCTGCCTTTGTTGGGCAAACGAAAACTGGACGCGGACGTGGGATGGCGACACAAAGAGCGTCCTATTGGCTCAGGAATATGCTGACGGAGATGCCGAGGCGTTCTTTGATTCGATAGCCGACGCCCTGGGCGACGAACGGTACATTAAGATTTCAGGCGAACCATTACTTCTGGTCTATCGCGCCAAGGCAATACCCAACGCGGAAAAATGGTTCGCTATCTGGAGAAAGCGGGCCCAACAGCGCGGATTCCCTGGATTGCACATTGCCGTTGTGGATTTTTACGATATTTCACATCCAAATGAGGTCGGGGCGGACTCTCTCGTGGAGTTTCCTCCACACAAGTTCAATGGCCCTCAAAGTAGGCCCGATGTACTCCCCAAGATAACAAATTCGGATTTTAAAGGCGGCATAATAGACTACCAAAGGATTGTATTGCAAAGTGCACTCCGTGATGTGCCGCGTTTCAAATTATTTAGGGGCATCATACCATCCTGGGACAACACGCCCCGACGGCAAGACACACCCACAATCGTCTTGAATTCCAACCCACGCCTGTATGGCGCGTGGCTCAGGTATCTCCGGGCATATGTTCGTTCTGAATCGCCAGAGGAATCCGGAAGACTTATCTTTGTCAACGCATGGAACGAATGGGGCGAGGGATGCTACCTTGAACCCGATCAAAAGAACGGCCTGTCATATTTGGAGCAGACGCTGAAATCTTCTTTCTATCGCAAGGGAGAAGATGAAGAGAGAGGGATTGATAGCGCCCGGAAGCAGCTCTTCGATGTATTGACGGATGAACAAGGTTCGGATCCGACAACTGGGAAGTCATCTTTAGTGAAGCGACGTGCCAAACTCGCTTTATATACTCCCCCAAGCTCTTTCTCTCAGAAAATCTCCTTCGCACTTCGTAGCCGCCCACTGATGCACAAGATTGCCAAATTTGTCTACGTGGCATCATTGCGGTTGAGAGGTAGATAGTGGCAATTGACGTTGCAATTGTAGCGCATTTTGACCCCAACGACAGAATTGAGAGCAATTTCTGCGATTTTCTTGCGTGCCTTCGGAGTGTCTTTGACAAGGTAGTGCTGATTACCACAAGCGAAATTGGTAACTTGCCACCTATTGATGGGATAGAAGCAATCAAGAGACCTAATATTGGGTACGATTTCTACAGCTATAGAGTTGGCGTAGAGCGAGCTCTTCGCTGCAATGATTTGGAGCATATTGCCCTAATAAACTCGAGCGTCGTCTTGCTAGATGCACATCGACTTTCTGACGCGCTTCGAAACATGATAAAGCTGTGTGACTCTTATGACGCCGTCGGAGCAACGAGTTCGCGCCAATTTGGGTGGCATATTCAGTCTTACATGATGGTATTGGGCAGAGGTGTATTTTCATCCGAGTGGTTTCAGCGTTTCTTTAGCAACATCTCCCCCATGAATACAAAAATGGAGATGATTTTAAATTACGAGATAGGGTTTTCATCTGCGTTGGTGAAAAACGGGGTTAAAGTCGCGACGCTTCTCTCACCCGCGTCAAAGGCTGCGGTGAATTGGTCCCACATATCTGCTAGCTCGATTGCACAACAGTTCGGTTACGTGAAGATGGAGGTCTTGAGAGACAACCCGCATGAGATAGATGTTCAGGGCATTCGCGATTCCGCGACCGAAGAGAGGCTCAAACAGGTCGATGAAATGGTCGAGCGAGCCAGAGGGCATTACCAGGTTGGCGAAGATAACCTGTTCACATTGAAAAGACCGGAGAAGCTGCCTCTTTCAACGATGAAGACGGCGCGCTGGAGATTGCCGCATCGAAGTGGGGTGTTAACAGCGGTCGTCGTTCATTTGTATTATATTGAGATGATCGATGAAATTTGCGACTATCTTGAGAATATAATTGTACCGTTTGACGTATTTGTCACGACCCCATTCGAGGGGGATGTCGCACCCATTATAGATCGATTTGCTGAGGTTGGCGCCAGCGTATCAGTATATCTAACAGAAAATCGCGGCAGAGATATCGGCCCGTTCGTCTCACTTTATCGTTCAGGAGACTTGGATGGATATGACGCGATCCTTAAAATTCACTCCAAGAAGAGCACATATAGCGACAGAGGCGACGAATGGCGTAATCGCCTCTATCGAAGCTTGGTTGGTGATTCCCTGATCGCACTAAGGGCAATTGATCTATTGCGATCGGGGGAGATCGGGATTGTGGGGCCCCACGACTATTATCTTACTAACGAAGAATATTGGGGCGCAAATCGCGACGCTGTGCGTGACCTCCTTACTGCGATGGATGTGCACAGCGCTGGAGACGAACCTGAACTTGGTTTTTTTGCTGGTTCCATGTTTTGGTTCCACCCAAGCGCTTTGCGTTCTCTTCAAAGGATTGATGAGGAAAAGCTGAGATTCGAGCCAGAAAACGGAATTCAAGACGGTACCCTTGCACATGCCGTGGAACGGGTGTTTTGCACGATAGCGCGCAAGGCTGGTTACCGCACGACTAGCGCCGCGCTGAAAGGTTATGAAATTCACCATACCGAGACGGAGAAGAATAATGTGCCAGTTTTGTAGCCTCGCGAGATGAGATCCGGCTTGCTACATTCTGTCCGCAAAATCGTCCGGCGCCTAAGGGATGTAGCTGTCGTGAAAGGTGTGGGTATGATTGACCCGGTATACCGCCACGCCGGTCGTTGCCCTGTGTGTGAACAGGATGTCGAGTTTCGCTCGCCAAAAACCTGGTACCGAGATTATCTGGTCTGTTCGGGCTGCGGTTCGATACCTCGAGAAAGAGCGATCGCACACGTGCTCTCTGGGAGCTTCCCGGCTTGGCGGCGGATGTCGATTCATGAGTCGTCGCCGTCGGATCGTGGCATTTCCCGAAAGCTCAGTCAGCAGTGCACTGATTACATTGCCACTCAGTTCTTTCCGGAAATGCGCTTAGGGTCTATTGCAAGCGGGTTTCGAAACGAGAACCTGGAGGCGCAGACCTTTGATGATCAGCGGTTCGATTTGGTCATTACTTTGGACGTAATGGAGCACGTGAGCCAGCCCGAATCCGTGTTGAAAGAGGTGGCGCGTACGCTGAAGCCAGGCGGCGCATACGTCTTCACGGTTCCAACATACAAAGGCAAGATCGATAGCGAACGCCGGGCACTCTACAAACCTGATGGCTCGATCGACCACTTGGTGCCTGAGCCCGAGTATCATGGCAATCCGATCAGTGACGCAGGATCTTTGGTGACCTTCCACTATGGCTACGACCTTCCCGAACGAATTTATTCCTGGTCTGCAATGGACGTGGAAGTTCGGCGTTTCCATGATCACCACCATGGGATCATTGGCGATTTTACGGAGGTTTACATCTGCAGAAAACTAACCTGAGACCCCAGTTTCCTCCCTTTTTTCGGAGGAAACTTCGGGCTCAAGTCAAGTCAATGTGTGCGCCTTTTCCGCTACAGAATTACGCCGAGAATTGGCTTCAGGACCGCCCTTATGCCGCGATAGATCGGTCTGAGTATTCTGAACAAGATAGGCGATCTGAACTTCAGAGAGCTCTTGATGGCGAAATTGAGTCTAGCCAGAGCGTGTTTCACCGACGTCTGCGGCCCTGACATCAGCGCCGTCTGCGTCGCTGATGTCATTGGAATCTGCATCGTTGACGCCCCCAAGGGATAACCGGCGTTCTTCCACTCAGACAACAGATGAGCGTGCCACGGAAAGTCGTGCAGTGGCAGCATGCCGACAAGCTTTTGCATCTTGAACTCCAGCATGCTGTAGTTGTGCGCCATCTGATGCGCGCACATAATGTGCTGCGTGGTAAATCCGGCATCCTGGGCAGAGTAAGTGATCAGCCGCTCCAGCACGTGAGCCAAGCCTCCGTCAATATGATCAGGCTCGGCATTGAACTCTTCCCATTTCCACTTGTGTTCGAACATTTTGCGCAGCGCGCGCGGCCGGAACCAGAACATGGTGCCATAGGCTGCGACCGGAGTGGTGTCATCGAATTTGACGTCGATGTTCAACAGGCGCGCCGTTTCCTCGGCCCTCGGCTTGTTGACAAACCAGGAGTGCCCCATGGTCGGGTACGAGATATGAAAGATCGGCGGAATGGCGACGCCGACTGAAGGATTGTCGTGAAACATGTCCAAAACATTCTGCACGTAACCCCGGGTATTCAGCAGATTGTCGAGCATGTGCCGCTTGAACAGATTGCCTCTCGACGACTGAACTTGAGGCGATTTTTTTGTATGCAAACGGCAGACGAGGTCGTAGCGATCGTCGATGAACAGATCTCGGAACGAGATGAAAAGCGACGACATGTCACGACCGCGGTTCTGTTCGACAACGCGGACAATGGCCTTCTTCACGCCAGGGCGCTTTGCCAAGGCGGCTTCGATCTCGGCCTTCTTTTCCGGCGTATTCGTGGTGGCAATGAAGTCATAGGGAACCGGAATGTTCTCGGTCAACGCCAGCAGCTCGTCGAGCAACTCGGTGTAGTAAATATGCGCGCAGACGGCCACCTTGCCGTAGTCGGCAGCAGCGTCATCATCCTTGATCCGCTTGTCCGGCAGGACGCTCATCAGCGCAGCGTTGCTGTTGAGGTTCCTCAATTCCGAAACGCGCAGAACATTGCGCCAAATCAAATTAACGTCGTAGTCGGATGTCTCTTTAAGTATCCGCAAAGCGCGCGGCAAATCGACGGCATTGTGCTCCAAAAAAGTCGGATCATGAAAAAACGTTCGCCGCTTCAGCAGAGGGAAGCGGTTGATGATTGTTTCGTCTACGTTGATGAACGCCGGATAGTGCGAGCCATACTTATCCGGATCGACATAAGCTTCTGCGGAATAGCCAAGATCCGTAAAATGCTTGGTAAACTGCGACTCATGGAGCAGAACAGCATCGGTGTAGGTTTTTATGTCCGGCAGGTTCTCCCAATATCTTTTGAAGGCGCGTGACTTCAGCATCTCGTTGCGAATAGCAATGAAGTTTGCCGTGAGATGACGGGGCAGATGGCCTGTTCCGGTAAATGGGTTTGGTGTCATTTCCCGATGGGCAGAGGCGCCCCAGAAATCAGTGTTCCGCCCTTCCATTTCCGAAAACATTTCTGAAAAAGGGAAAAGAGGTCCGTAGCAAGTATCGTTCAGCAGGATAAGTTCGTCATACTTGGAAAGCTCATCAAAGCCGATGGCTTCCATTCCGGCCTTGTATCCACCGACATCAAACCCCTCGTTCTCACGAATCAGGAGCTGATCACATACTTTTGCTACCGCGACTTCAGAATGTTTTGAAAGATTGCCGTTGGAAACAACAACAATCCTCTCAACCAATTCTCTCAGCTTCGTCAGTAAAAATATGACATAGTCGTCTGCGATGCCGCGTTCATTATAAAGCGAAAACACAGCGACACGACGCAATACAGAGCTCATTCGTCGTCCCCTCGAGAAATCCAGATTTTCCAAACCAGCAGAGCCCAAATTTTAGCCGAGCTGTGTATCTATCCATTCGGAAAGCTGGTCGATCCCCTCGCCCACACTTTTCAAAGGTCGCCATTCCAATTCGCGGACCGTCCTGTCGATGTTGGCGACAGCGCACCGCACGTCGCCGTTGCGGAACATGCCGTTGACGTGCGGCTCCGGCGCCCCATACCGCTTTGCGATGATCCTCGCCAGATCGAGAACCGTGGTCTTGTAGCCAGTGCCAACATCATAGGCGAACGATTGCGACAGATTTGTTCTCGTGGCCTTGTCGATCGCCGAGGCGACATCGTCGATGAAGACAAAATCCCTTCCGATATCCCCGTCTTCGTAGATCGGGATGCTCTTGCCTTCCTTGGCCATCCTGATGAACAACGACACAATTCCTGTGTAGCTGTTCGTCAAGGACTGGCCAGGACCGTATACGTTCTGAAGGCGGAGCACGTTGACGGTTGTTCCGAACGAAAGCGCCCAAGCTCGCAATATCTGTTCCTGGGTTAGTTTGGTGGCTCCGTAGATGCTGGTTGGATTCGGTATCGTTTTTTCCGCGTCCATCGGCAGCGGCTCGAGCCCGGGAAAATCCCACTCCGCGCGTTCAAGCTGCTGCTTCGATCTCTGACCGGGATAGGTTACCTCTCCTGGATTTCTGGACCGCCAAGCCCCTTCTCCGTAGACTGCGCGGCTCGAAGCCAGGACAAAGCGCTCGGGAACATGCGATACCGTGGCGAAGGCATCCAACATGCGGGTTGTGCCAAGGACATTTGCTATCGCGTGGCGAGAGGCCTCTGTGAGCGACTGTCCCGTGCCTGTTTCAGCGGCCAGATGCACCACAACTTCAGGTCGGGTGGTTTCCAATGCCTGCGCCCAGGTGGAAGCCTCCGTCACATCGGCAACCATGAGCTCAACGCGAGGATCAAGTTCGGCGGGACGCTTCCGCTCAGCGTGAATCTGCGGATGCAAACTGTCGATGACAACTACGCGATCGAAGTGATCTGCCAATTTGGTGGACAACGCGCATCCAATGAATCCGGCTCCACCGGTAACCATACATGTCTTGGACATACAAGCAGCATTCCGTGTTCCATTAACCAGGCTGTTCGTTATCAGCGTCGACCTCATTTGAACAGGTACAGAGCATCTCTCCGGTGGAATTGGATTTGAGGTGTCGCATTCGGGCAGTCACGCCCAATGCCACGGGCTAATCTGGTTCTGCGGTCCATTTTCGATAGCCAAACTCGCCAGCCGACAACAGAACATCGCCCAGAAGGGTGATAATCCGATGCGTAACCGCAACGGCGGTGGCCGCAGCCGCCGGTATGCCGATCGACGAAAGGCCGGCGATGAAAACCGCTTCTCTCACGCCCAAACCGCCGGGAGCCCCGGGCACAACAAAACCAAGCAACCAGCCGGCGGCTGAGACCCCGATGACCATCTGCCACTCGATCGTGGGTCCGTACAGCACATGGACAAGGAGGACGACGATCAAGCCATTGGCAAGGAAAAACAGGCCGTAGCAGGCGACGCTGATCGCGGCCATCGAAAATGCGAGGTGTTTTCGGCTCTGCTTGAAATATCGGCCCGCAACGAGGGGGGCCAGCATAAGGGCCGCCAGGCCGGCACCAATATAGACTGCCGATGCCAGGTAGCGGCTTATTCCGTAGTCCTCGCCGATTTTGAGCAGGAAGGAGAAGGAGAAAAGCAGGGCCACGCTTCCGGAAGCGAGGACCATCAAAACGATCTCCATCACCTGTGCGTAAGAAAGCGCATCCTTTGCAGCACCATATCGAGCCGCCAGGACAAAGCGTCCGACAAGATGGATGACGTTGGTCGGCAGATATTTGTAGACTTGGGTCCGCGCGAAAACGCGCATTGCACGGACCGCGGAGATTGCCTTTTCTCCGACCGAGACCAACAGGGTGAACCAGGCAAAGCCCACCAGTTGCAGAGCTAGCGCATAGAGAAGCGCACAGGACACGACCACGGCGACGAACCGAGGACGCTGCAGCATCTCGGCGAGCTGATCGGCGTATCCGTAGACAGAGCGTATGACAAAGTACATTGCCGCAATGGCAATGACGGCACCGCCCGCACGAATGATCCTAGAGTTCGGCACGAGCGCCGATCGGCTTCACAGGCAGCCTGCCGTCGGAACTTGCAATTTCGGCAACAATGCCCGGGTCGCGATTGCCACGCGTCGCAACAATCAACTCGGCGACCATGCCAAACAGCGTGAACTGCACCCCGACGATCATCAAGAGCGTCGAAACAAGCAGCAACGGACGGCCGCCAATGGCTTCACCGCCAAACCACCGCGCACAGAGAAACAGGAAAATCGCAAAGCCGATCGAGAAGACGGCCACACCCAGGCCACCGAAAAGATGGCCAGGGCGCGAATTGAACTTCGTGATGGTCACGACTGTGAGCAAATCCAGGAAGCCCTTCAGCAGGCGACCAACCCCATATTTGGATTTTCCAAATCGGCGCGGGTGGTGCTGAACGACGATCTCACTGACCTTGAAACCAGTCGCGTAGGCCAAGGCTGGAACAAAGCGATGAAGCTCGCCATAGAGGCGAATATTGTCAAAGACCTCGGAGCGGTAGGCTTTGAAGCCGCAGTTGAAATCGTGCAGGCTGACGCCGGTGACCTTCGCCGTCACCCGATTGAACAGCTTTGAAGGCAGCGTCTTGCCGAGCGGATCGTGGCGTACCTGCTTCCATCCCGACACGACATCGGAGCCGGCTCGGATTTCGTCCAGAAAACGTGAAATTTCCTTCGGGTCGTCCTGCAGGTCGCCATCCATCGTGACGATGATGTTGCCCGACGCGTTGGAGATCCCTGCCTGGAGCGCGGCGGCCTTGCCGAAATTCCTCCGAAGCCGAACGCCTTTCACATGGGGGTAAGCCCTGGTGGCGGCCAGGATCTCCTTCCAGGTATTGTCCCTGCTCCCGTCGTCGACAAAGATGACCTCCTCGAGCGAGGCGGCATCGATCTGCTCAAAGGCCGCCTCGATCTGGCCGATCAAAGCCTGAACAGTGTCTTGCTCGTCCTTTACAGGCACCAGTATCGAGACTGTCTGCACGTCAGGCCCTCTGCGTCAAAATGGAGGTCTGGCTGGGGAATGGCAATGCGGGCGCAAGCCCCCGTGTCACGCGCTCCTGCAGGCCGCAAGAATCGATGGCCTGGCGATATTCGGGCCTGTTGCTGTTGTCGAACAGAATCATACCGCCCGGGGACAGGCGGCGAACGGATTTCGCCAAGCAGGAAACCCTTGCCCGGCCGTCGATCACAATGAGGTCGAAGGTGCCGTCGACCCAGTCAATCGATGACACGTATTGATCGAAAGAGCATTGCGTATATCCCTTTCGATTGGACCTGGCCTTGCTGGAAGCAGAGGCGGCTACCGGCTCCACAACTCGCACGGCGATGTTGGGATAGGCGCCAAAAATGCCGCCCATGGTCTGCGCGAACGGAGCGTCATGCTCGACGGAATCGACAGTGCCGCTTCGTTTGGCCAACCAAACTGTACTGGCGCCGGCACCAAATTCATAAACGCGAGCCTTGTGATTGCGCGAGGCCAGAAAGATGTTCACGGCATCAATGGCGGAGAATGTCCACCACGGCATGTCGAGCCGAACCAGGTCAGCGCTGTCGTATATGCCGAACAGACTTCTGATCCAGAGGGCAAAGCGGTTGTTCGACCGCTCCAACGCCGCAAGCAATCCGCAGCGCTCAGCTACTTTCCGGGCGAATCTTACGACGCTTACATAGGTACTTTTCAAAACTGAAATCCAACCCCAGGTGCCTGCAATCTCGTCCACCCAGACGGCGTAAGCAAAACTGCATATATCGATCGAGTAGCAGGGCTAGCAGGCACACGTCGAAGATCTATGTAGCCGCTCCAGCCATAGTCGTCACGTCCTCGCCCGAGGAACTTCGCCACGTCCGGCCGATGCGCCCCTCCCAATCCCAACCCCACGACCGTTCCCGTGCCGTCAACGAACGCAATGCAGCGGTAGGTGGTAAGAATATCGCTGCCCAGCAGTGGGGGCCATTTGTTCGACGTGTCCGCGACCCAACCGGAGACGCGTCCCCACTGCGGATCTTCTATTTTGGACACCGCATCAATGTAGCCCGTCAAGCTGTTCGGTTGGGTGGGGATTGCCAGTTCGGCGCCGAGCGAGGGGCAGCCAAAATCTCTCCCGTTGAACGGGACGTGATTGAATTTCTTCAGATTGCCTTCGACATTGTAGTAATCGACCCCAGCCAATGTAACGTATTGCATCAAGTCGGGGTCTTTGACGCCGAGCGACAATGCCAATGTTGCGAGATCTTTTCCTTCAGCCCTGACAAGAGCGTCATTCAGCCTCGGCATGCCGTTGACGACGATCAGTGCGGCTACCGCCGCGAATATGGCGATCGACAGACGACGCTTGAAATCAACTTGCCACACCAGACACGAAACAGCTCCAAACAGTCCGACCCAAAAAAGCGCCGGAAGGGTTGCATATCTGCTGGCTAAGGCTGCCGCGTCTCCTCCCATGTTCGATCGACCAATAGCGGCCAGCACGCCCGACATGACGGCATAGGCCATGATCGCAATCCAGAAGGCTGATCGGTACCTGCTTTCGCCCGGCCGCAAAAGGCAAAACCCAACGATCAAAGCGGCCGCTGCGATCCCGATTGCGCCCAGCGGAATTGCGGCTGCTTCGGTTGTTACGATGCCGCCGCCAATGAATGTCAGGCAAAAAAGCGCAATCCCAATTGGATCGAAACTGCGTGCGGCGTGATAATCGGGGACTTTCTGATTCATCGCGACAAAAATCACGACGGCCAAGCCCGCAGCGAAAATCAAGATGCCGAGCCGCCGTGTCTTGGCAGTGCAAAATCCTTGGATGCCGATCACACACAATGCGGTCAGGCCCGTGCTGTAAAATTGCGTGGCAAAAACAGCCAACGCTATCGCAGCGACATAACCTATCGGCATCTCTTTTTCGGTCGACTGCCAAAAAGCCAATACAGCCAGCACGGTGAAGAGATTTGCGCCGATCCAGGCTACTCCACTCATGCCAACAAAGAAATTGTGTGCCGCAAGCGGACTGAATACAAATATCGATACCGCTATCCCGATGACAAATGCTTCAAACCAGGATCGCGCAAAGAGCGACAGTGCGCCTGAAAAAACCAACGCTATGAGAAGGGAGAACGCGACAACAGTGACCGACAGGCCGATATTGTCCCCTTGGGTAAGATGGAAATTCAGCAGATAAAACAGTTTTGCGCCAGCAATGATATGCTCGTTTGCCGTTACATACAGGTCCTTCAGCGTCGGTACCCCGTCCAGCGATCCGACCATTGAAGGGAGAATGCCCCAATAGTCGTTATCCGGAACACCTCTCGCCTGCACCGTCAGGAGGAGCGCAACCACGAACACCGCTATCGGACCAACAAACGCAATCGCGAAAGCGGGGGCTGAACGGCTGACAGAGAGGGTGCGAACGGTGGCCGACATTAGTCCTGCGTTTGCTGGGTATTGCCTTGCGTTGGCGTAGGTGGCAACTCGCATACACGGCCAGACTGCGCAACAAAAATTCGACGACTTGGCAAGCGGACCGCCGGATAGGTGCGGTGTGCGTCTCAAACGCCACAAGTCGGCGCGACTGGAAAGATCAGCCGTCGCATGAATGAGAAAGCATATCCGGTGGCTTGATGTTGCCCCTGTTCTGAAGAAACGGATTCCTGATGGAGAGGCCAATAGCAGAGCTGGCTCTCTCCAATTGAATTTCGCTTTCAACGAAAAACTGCGGCGATCCTCTTCAGCAACCGCGTGATAATCGCAGAGAGCGCTCGCAGGGGGCTGGTTATTCGCCAGCTCGTTGAGTCCTTGAACTCTTGAACGACCCGTTCACTTTGCTCCATTCTTTCCTGAAGCGCTTGCGTACGTGCGATCTCATTGTCGCGCTCGGTCTGCAGCGCACTTGCAGTCGCGTGCGCAGCCGATATCTCTTCAGCTCTCTCGACGAGATCCGCCTCCATCCGTGCGATCTGGGCGTGACCGCTCTGGAGCTGTTCGCGTATCTCGGCTACCTCGTCGGTGAGTTCCTCTATCTGCGCCCCGCGGCTCGTCACCAACGCCCTGTTGGTCGCAATTTCCTCTTCCATCGTCGTCGACGCTAGAGACCATGGATTTCCGGCTTGATCGAACGCTTTGCTTGTCGTGCCGCCAAGAGTAATCATTTCGCTCTCGGCGAGCGCAACCCGGCCTTGCACATTGCGAGTCCCGAGAACATTTTCCGGACTTGGTCGCTTGGTTACAATACAGAGCGAGTTCAAAAACTCGACGGAATGAATGGAGGCCAGCGAGGCCTCCCCGAATACAACTTTATACCTATCGGAGAACGCGGCTAAAGCATCCGCCCGAAAGCGGGGCAGTCCCCAATGCTCATGGTTGACCACATCGAGCAGGCGCTTGAAGAACGACATCGACGAAAGAGGATCATAGAGACCGCCCTCGAATTCCTGCCAGTAGCTGCAATGCAAATCTTCCGCTATGAAAACCCCGCCATCAGAAAGATGAGGGAAATAACGGGCGAAAGAGCGCACTATGTCTGACGATGTATGCGATCCGTCATCGATTATGATGTCGAATGTCGCGGATTTCGCGACAATTTTTCTTTCAATTTCATCAGTATTGGCATCACCGACAACCACAGCGATCTTCTGATCGTCGAAAACCAGACCGCTGCAGGCCGTGTCGATATCGCAGCCGAGAATGAGTTCCGAATTCGGGAAATATCGCGGCCAGATTTCGAGCGAACCACCGTTTTGGACGCCAATTTCCAGGAGACGAACCGGCTTATTCCGATAGCCCTGAAAGACGCGGTCATATGCATCCAGATAGCTGGACCATTTGTCCGACACTTTGCCGCTATGGGCATTGTACAGGTCGTGAAGCGAAGGGGCGCGCGCATTGACCGGGGTGGCATGCGCCTCGGTCCGAACAATCGCCGGCACCTCGCCGACCGCCTCCGGGCCGACCGCGTCTGGGCCGACCGCGTCCGGGCCGACCGGCTGAGAGCCAGCCTCTGCACCGCGCATGTCTTTCGAAGATTGGTCCTTCTTCATGCCTCAGGCCCATCCCGTCTTTCAGACCAGGACACGACGCGCCACCGCTTCAGTCGATAGCCGCCAGTCCGGCGCATTCCATCCAAAGACGGAGGCGAATTTCGCGCTCGATAGCCGGGAGTTGGCGGGGCGTCGCGCCTTGGTCGGGTAGTCCATCGTAGCAATGTCCCGGACTCGCGCCCAAGGGCCACCAGACACTCGGCTTGTGTCCAGGATGTGGCGGGCAAAGCCGCTCCAGTTGGCCTCGCCAGTGCCAGCCAGATGATAGACACCGAACGCAGCGAAGCTCTTGTTGCCATGCAGCGTCGCCGCCGCATGCAGGACGGCGTCGGCGATATCGAGCGCGGAGGTGGGATTTCCCCACTGATCGGCCACCACCGAGATCTCATCCCGGTCGGCGGCAAGCCGCAGCATGGTCTTGACGAAATTCTTGCCGAACGGGCTGTAGACCCATGCCGTGCGCAGGATCAGATGGCGCGGATTGGCGGCTGCCACCGCCTGTTCGCCGGCGAGCTTTGAGGCGCCATAGACGCTGCGCGGTGCGGTTGCGTCGGTTTCGACATAGGCACCAGACGCGCTGCCATCAAAGACATAGTCGGTCGAAAGATGGATGACGGGAACGCCAAGCTGCGCAGCGGCTTCGGCCACCTTGCCAGCGCCGACAGCGTTCACAGCAAATGCCAGATCGGGCTCATCCTCGGCCTGGTCCACGGCGGTGTAGGCAGCAGCCGACACGACGATATCCGGCTTCGCGGCCGCAATGGTGTCGATGACGGTGTCGGGCTTTGCCAGGTCGAGCTCCGGACGGCCAATGGCGATGACTTCCACGCCGGGGTGCCTCTGGCCGGCCTCCAGAAGGCTTGACGCGACCTGGCCTTCGCGCCCGGTGACAACGAGCCTCACGCGGCCCCCTTGCGCGCTTCGCCCAATCTCTCACCGGCATAGCGCTCTTCGCGGATCGGCCCCCACCACCATTTGTTTTCGAGAAACCAGTCCACGGTTCTCGCCAGGCCACTGTCGAAATTCTCCTTCGGCGCCCAGCCAAGCTCGCGACCGATCTTGGAGGCGTCAATGGCATAGCGGCGGTCATGGCCCGGACGATCGGTGACGAAAGAGATCAGATCGCGATAGCTCTTGCCGCCGGCCCGAGGACGCCTGATGTCGAGGAGATCGCAGATCGTCTCGACGACGCCGAGGTTCGTGCGCTCCGAATTGCCGCCGACATTGTAGCTCTCGCCCGGCGTGCCCTTGGTGGCAACCAGCTCCAGCGCACGCGCATGGTCCTCGACGAACAGCCAGTCGCGCACGTTGGCGCCGGCGCCATAGACCGGCAGCGTTTTTTCGTCGAGCGCATTCAGGATGACCAGCGGGATCAGCTTTTCGGGAAAGTGGTAGGGTCCGTAATTGTTCGAACAATTGGAAAGCACGACCGGCAGGCCATAGGTTTCGTGCCAGGCCCGCACCAGATGGTCCGACGCCGCCTTCGAAGCGGAATAGGGCGAAGACGGCGCGTAGGGCGTTTCCTCGACGAACAGACCGCCGTCGAAGGGTAGATCGCCGAACACTTCGTCGGTCGAGACATGATGGAAGCGGAAGCGGCTTTTCCTGTCGTCGGGAAGGCCACGCCAATATTCCAGGGTCGCATTCAGAATCTTGTAGGTGCCGACGATGTTGGTCTCGATGAAGGCGCCGGGTCCGTCGATCGATCGGTCGACATGGCTTTCGGCGGCAAGGTTCATGACGATGTCGATTTCGTCCCGATGCAGAATGTCGAGAACCGCCCTCTCGTCACAGATATCGGCATGGGCGAAGCGGTAATTGTGTGCATTCTCGATCGGCCGCAGCGAGGCCAGATTACCGGCGTAGGTCAGCTTGTCGAGATTGGTCACGCGATAGGCCGGGTTGGCGCACAGATGCCGGCACACCGCCGAGCCGATGAAGCCGGCACCGCCTGTCACTAGGAAATTCATGCTGCTGTCCTCATGCAACCCATCAGGCGAACACTTCGGCGGCGGCCAGCACCGGCGCCTTGAGGTCCTTGTCCGAAAGCTGGAATCCGCCAGCCAATGACGGCCATTCGATGCCGATGGCAGGATCGTCGAAACGGATCGAGCGGTCGTGCTCGGGCGAATAGGTGTCAGTCACCTTGTACAAGACTTCGGTGTCCGGCACGAGCGTCACGAAGCCATGCGCAAAGCCCTTCGGCACCAGAATCTGGTTGCCCTTCTCGGCGGTAATTTCGAGCGCAACCCATTTTCCGAAGGTTGGCGAGCTGCGGCGAATGTCGACCGCCACGTCCAGCAGCGCACCCCGGACGACACGCAGCAGCTTGTCCTGGGCTCGCGGCGCAAGCTGGTAGTGTAGCCCGCGCAGAACGCCTGCCGCGGCGGAATAGGAGTGATTGTCCTGTACAAAACTCAAGCCGATGCCGGCCTGCGAAAAGCGCTCGGCATGATAGGTTTCGACAAAGAAACCACGCGCATCGCCATGTCGTTTCGGAATGATTTCCAGCACGCCGTCGATGCCAAGGGACCTGACCTCCAGCATTTACTCCTCCAACCGCTCGACAACGCGCCGGCGCAGATAGGCGGCATACTCGTTTTTTCCCAGGCGTGTGGCGCGCTGGAGGACATCGTCCGCCGTCAGCCAGCCCTGTTCGAAGGCGATTTCCTCCGGGCAGGCAACCTTTATGCCCTGGCGATGTTCGATCGTGCGCACGAACGACGACGCTTCGTGCAAGCTGTCATGGGTGCCGGTGTCGAGCCAGGCATAACCACGCCCCAATCGATGCACATGCAACTGGCCACGCTCGAGATAGACATTGTTGACCGCCGTGATCTCAAGTTCGCCACGCGCCGAAGGCCGGATCGCCGGGGCAATGTCAACGACATCGTTGTCATAGAAATAGAGGCCGGTGACGGCCCAGTTGGATTTCGGATTCTCTGGCTTTTCCTCGATCGTCAGGGCTGTTCCGGTGACCTTGTCGAAGGAAACGACACCGTAACGCTGGGGATCTTCGACATGATAGGCGAACACGGAAGCCCCCGTCTCGCGCGCTGCCGCTGCACGGCAGAGCTGCGACAGGCCTTCGCCGAAATAGATGTTGTCGCCGAGGATCATCGACACGCTGTCCTTGCCGATGAAATTCCGACCGATGATGAAGGCTTCCGCAAGTCCGTTGGGTTGCGGTTGCTCGGCGTAGGACAAATCAAGCCCGAACTCCGATCCGTCGCCAAGCAACTCGCGGAAAACCGGCAGATCACGCGGCGTTGAAATGATCAGAATCTCGCGGATACCCGCGAGCATCAAAACGCTCAGCGGATAATAGATCATCGGCTTGTCGTATATCGGGAGGATTTGCTTGGAGACTGCCAACGTTAGCGGATAGAGCCGCGTTCCGCTGCCTCCAGCAAGGATAATTCCTTTCAAGAAGTTCTCCTTGACATGCCTAAACCCCTAGCCCCGACATAAACCGCGCTCGTGCTTAGGTTCCACGCAATGGCTTGTCAATCTCGGCGATCGACAAACAGCCGGGCTAATGGCGCGCCAAGCGCGCCTCAGCTAGCTCAGTCCGAAATACGCCTGGTACCAGTTCACGAACCGCCCTACCCCATCGGCAACCGTCGTCATCGGGCGGTAGCCGACCGCCTGCTCCAGCGCCGATGTGTCGGCAAAGGTATCGGGCACGTCCCCGGCCTGCAGCGGCAGCAGTTCGATGATGGCTTTCCTGCCAAGTGCGTTTTCCAGCGCCTCGACATAGGCGGTGAGCTTCACCGGTTTGCTGTTGCCGATGTTGAAGATGCGCCAGGGGGCGCTGCTGGTGGCCGGATCCGGACGGCTGGAGTCCCAGGCGTCGTTGCGGATAGCCGGGCTATCGCTGGCCCGGACGACGCCTTCGGCGATGTCATCGACATAGGTGAAGTCGCGCGTGTGGTTGCCGTTGTTGAACAGCTTGATCGGCTCGCCGGCAAGAATGCTTCTGGTGAACAGGAAAAGCGCCATGTCCGGACGCCCCCAGGGACCATACACCGTAAAGAAGCGAAGCCCGGTCGTCGGCAGCCCGAACAAATGGCTGTAGCTATGCGCCATCAGCTCATTGGCGCGCTTGGTCGCGGCGTAGAACTGCAGCGGATGATCGGCCGGCCGATGCTCGGAAAACGGCATGTCGGTGTTGGCGCCATAGACACTCGAGGTGCTGGCATAAGTCAAATGCGCAACGGCGCTGCTGCGGCAGGCCTCGAGCATATTGGTGTAGGCGATGATGTTGCTTTCGACATAGGCATGCGGGTTTTCCAGGCTGTAGCGAACCCCGGCCTGGGCGGCGAGATGGATCACCCGGTCGAATGTGTGGTCGGCAAAGCAGCCATCGACCACGCCTTTGTCGGCGAGATTGCCGCGGATGAAATGATAGCCCGAATTGCTCTTGCGGCTGGCTTCCTCCAGCAGCCGCAGCCTCGCCTCCTTGATCTGCGGATCATAGTAGCTGTTGACGCTGTCGATGCCGACAACCTCGTCGCCGCGCTCCAGCAGGCGCTTCGATACGTGATAGCCGATAAAGCCGGCGGCGCCGGTGACCAGGACCTTCATCAGAAGCGCCCGTCCAGTCCTCGATCGCTCCCGGGGTTCAGGAGCGCTTCAGCAGCGACCACACGGCCGGCACCAGGCTTGCCGCCAGGGCAACCTTGATCAAATCGCCGACGATGAACGGCACGACGCCGAACTGCCACGACTTTTCGGGACCGATCAGCAGCGCCAGCCAGGCAAAGCCCATGGCCATCATGACGACTTCGGCAACCAGCATCGCGCTAAAAAGCTTGACCGGGTGGCGGTCCCAGCCCCGATCGGCGGCCCAGCCGACAATCGCCGCCATGGCCACGAAGCCCAAGAGATAGCCGCCTGTCGAGCCGAGCATGTAAGCAATGCCGATACCCTTTTCCGGGGTGCTCTGGAAGACCGGAAAGCCCATCGCGCCCTCTGCCATGTAGAGCAGCAAGGTGGCGACGCCGAGACGCATGCCGAAGGCGGCGGCGATCAGCAGCACGGCCAGCGTCTGCATCGAAATATCGACCGGGCCGAGCATCACCTTGGTCTTGGCCGACAGGGTCAGCAGCAGCGTTCCGGCGATCGCCAGGAAAAGCTGCGTTGCCAGCCGCGCCGCGCCCTCTTGCGGCAAAGCCAGAGACACAAGCGGACGCATCGTTGTTGCAATTGCCATCGTATTTCCCCAATCCGATTGCCGCTATCTCATGTTCGCGGCCTCGCGTTCTCCTATATTGGCTTGTGTGTTATGCGGCAATCGGTTTTGCCGTCCTCTCGAACAAGGCACCGATGCACCTGCCATGGCTCTCAAATTCGAAACCGGCTTCGATCCCGCCTATGGCAAGGCGGTGAGCGTCGCGCCTGATATCCAGCGCATCACGGCCCGCAATCCAAGCCCCTTCACCTTTCACGGCACCAACAGCTACATCGTTGGCCGCGATACGCTGGCGGTGATCGATCCTGGGCCGGACGACGAGGCGCATCTGCAAACCCTGCTCGATGTGATCGCAGGTCGGCCGGTCAGCCATATCTTCGTCAGCCACACGCACCGCGACCATTCCCCGCTGGCGGCCCGGCTGAAAGAGCGCACCGGCGCCGACGTGCTGGCAGAAGGACCGCATCGCCCCGCAAGACCCCTGCATATCGGCGAGACCAATGCGCTCGACGCCAGTGCCGACATTGCTTTCGTTCCCGATATCGCATTGCCCGACGACAGCGTGGTCGACGGCGACGGCTGGTCGATCAGGACGGTTCTGACCCCGGGCCACACCGCCAATCACGCGACATTCGCGCTGGAAGGAACCGGGATCCTGTTTTCGGCCGATCATGTCATGGCATGGGCGACGTCCATCGTCGCGCCGCCGGATGGGGCGATGGCCGACTATATGGCCTCGCTGGACCGGCTGATCGAACGCGGGGACCGCCTGTTGCTGCCGGGGCATGGCGGGCCGGTGCCCGCACCGCGCGGTTTCATGCGCGGGTTGAAGACGCATCGCAAGATGCGCGAGCGCGCCATCCTGGAGCGGGTCAGAGCCGGCGATAGGACGATCGTGGACATGGTCAAGGCGATCTATCGCGATACCGACCCGCGGCTGCATGGCGCTGCCGGATTGTCGGTGCTTGCCCATCTTGAGGACCTGGTGGAGCGCGGTCTGGTCGTGACAGACGCAGCACCGGCCATCGACGGCAATTTCACGCCGGCCAGCTAGGCCGCCAATCTCATTCGGCCGGAGCAGCACCCACCTGGCCGGCGACTTCCTGGTCGAGTTCGGCGAGAAAGTCGACAATACGAGCGGCATTGTCGCCGAGGTCGTAGCGGCCGTAGCGAGAGGCCGACCGCATGTCGACGATGATCGAGTCCCCGTCGTCGGTCACGCGGATCGCGACGTCGGCGGGAAGACCGACGACAAAGCCCTTGGCCACCGCGGTAATCGTCACCTCGGTTTGCCCTCTGAGGTCTGGATAGGGTTCGGAAAGGTCCCAATCACGCCGGTCGAGCACGGTCTCGACGGCATCCACGACGGTGTCGAACGGTAGATCGTAGCTGCGTGCGCTGACCAGCGGATAGCTCTCGGTCTGCAGCCGCTGTTCGCCAGGCGTGGCTGGGGAGAGCACATTCATGTCTTTGGTCCGGTCGCTCACGTCGAGCGCGGGTGGATTGTCGAAATCCGTCGAGATATCCCTCAGCGGCGGATAGATCGTCGCCCAGTAGGCGGCAACGCCATATGGCGCGAGCACCAGCAGCGCCAGCAAGGCGCCGACTGTCAGGTCACGACCACCAAGGTCGCCGAAGTTCCACAGCCGCGAAAAGGCAAATCCTGCAAACAACAGCGCCAGGGCCGCCAGCAGCGCCACGATCCCCATCACCCACAGGAAGACAGGCGTTTCGACGAGGTCGAAGCGATGGCCGACGAAAGCGGTCAGCAGCAGCACCGCCGAAAAGGCGGCCGTGCGTCGCGACCATCCGGCCGCCTTCGAGGTCTGCCGTTCAGGAATACTTGCCATCGATTGCCGCACCACCCCAACCCGAACGGAGACTTGGAGCGGTTCGGCGTTTCACGGAAACGACAAATCGCTCTATCTCTTTGTTTTGACGCAATTCCCAGAATTGCTCTAGAACCTTTTGCCGACGGCTTGAAGCCGAAAGACGCAACATTCCCCGTCAATCCGTCGGCAAGCGATAGTCCCGGAATTGCTGACGCAAGGTGATTTTCTGGATCTTGCCGGTGGCGGTGTGCGGTATTTCGCCGACGAAGGCGACATCGTCCGGCATCCACCATTTGGCGACCTTGCCATCCATGAAGTCGAGAATGTCCGCCTTGGTCGGTTCCTTGCCTGGCTTGCGAACGACGACCAGCAACGGCCGCTCGCCCCACTTCGAATGATGGACGCCGATGGCTGCTGCCTCGGCGACATCGGGATGGCCGACAGCCAGGTTCTCGAGATCGATGGTCGAAATCCATTCACCGCCGGACTTGATGACGTCCTTGGCGCGATCGGTGATCTGCATGTAGCCGCCGGCGTCGATGTGGGCGACGTCGCCGGTGTCGAACCAGCCGTCCTCGTCGAACTGCTCCGAGCCAACACCGCCATAGTAGGCGCGGGCAACGGCCGGTCCACGCACCTTCAAGCGGCCAAATGTCTTGCCATCCCAAGGCTGCGCGTTGTCGTCGTCGTCGGTCACCTTCATTTCGACGCCGAAGGGCGGGTAGCCCTGTTTCTGCTGGACGTCGAGCCGGGCTTCACCCTGGAGACCGGCATAGTTCGGCTTCAGGGTGCACAGCGTGCCGAGCGGCGACATTTCGGTCATGCCCCAGGCGTGGATGACCTGGACGTCGTAGTTCTGCTGAAACTTGGTCATGATCGCGCGCGGGCAGGACGAGCCGCCAATGACGACCTTGTTCAGATAGGGAAGCTTCTTGCCGGTCTCCTCCAGATACTGCAGCAGCATCATCCAGACGGTCGGCACGGCGGCGCTGAAGGTCACCTTCTCGGTGTCGAGCAATTCATAGATCGAGGCGCCGTCCATCTTGCAGCCGGGCATGACCAGCTTGGCGCCGATCATCGGCCCGCTCTGGCCGAGACCCCAGGCATTGGCGTGGAACATCGGCACGACCGGCAAGATCGTATCGCGTGCCGACAGCCCCATGGCGTCGGGCATGGCGGCGATCATGGCGTGCAGCACGTTCGAGCGGTGGCTGTAGACGACGCCCTTCGGATCGCCCGTGGTCCCCGACGTGTAGCACATGCCGGCGGCCGTGCCTTCGTCGAAGGTCTTCCAGGCGAAGTCGCCATCCACCTCATCAAGCCATTCTTCATAGGCAACCACATTCGGCAACGTCGTCTGCGGCATGTGCGCCTTGTCGGTCAGCACGATCACCTGTTTCAGCGACTTGACGGCGCCGGCGATCTTCTCGAGCAGCGGCACGAAGGTCAGGTCGACGAAAACAGCCTTGTCCTCGGCATTGTTCATGATCCAGACGATCTGCTCGGGAAACAGGCGTGGATTGAGCGTATGGTAGATAGCGCCGATGCCCATGATGCCGTACCAGGCCTCGATGTGGCGCGCCGTGTTCCACGCGAGTGTGGCGATGCGGTCGCCCAGGCGATAGCCGTCGCGTTCCAGCCGCTGGGCGACCTTCAGGGCGCGGCGATGGATGTCCGCGTAGCTGGTGCGCACGATCGGCCCCTCGATCGAGCGCGACACGATCTCGCGCACGCCATGCTGCCGCTCGGCATTGTCGATCAGCTTATGGCAAAGCAGCGGCCATTCCTGCATCAGTCCCAGCATTCGTTCCTCCCCTGCGCTTTGCGTTGTGCTTTTCGTGCCATTGTGGAGCGAACCGGCGGATTGTCCAGCCACCAGCACCGGCAAGCGCAGCATTGATCGGCATGATGGAGAAGACCGCCACAATCCGGCCATCGTCGGCGTTAAGCTTCGTTAACGGGCAGGGGGCGATTGGCGACTGAAAGAGGTTCGCATGGACGCGCAGCTCGACGACAAGGCCCTTGAGAATTCGCTTGCCGAAAGTCTGGCCGATCTGGGGCCTGATACAAAGACTGTTTCCGAAGACGAATTTGTTGAAGTTGTCGGCGGCGCGCTCGAAGCGGTCGGCGGTACGCTGCTGTTCAAGATGTGCGTCCAGAACGAAGGCGAAGGCCAGCACGTAGCGGCCGCATCCATCGGCGACGGTGGCAACCGTCAGTTCCTGCTGCTCACCTTGCCAACTGGTGGTGGCCCCCTGAAGGTCGAGACCACCTCGAGAAGCAGCAACCCGGTGGCCGGTATCGCAGCCGCCTATGCCGGGCTGATGGATGCGTTCAAGACCGCTGCCTGACTATCAGACAAGGCCATCTTCGAAACCGTGATCGGGCTACACCCGGCCTGGGCTAATGGTTTGCGCGTTGCGTGGCGACAGCAGGCCTTGCGGAAGGCGCTTGCGCGACACACCTTAAAGCCGAGGCACCTTAAGGCTGAGGCAAGGAGAACCCGCATGGACCAGATCGTCAACCCGGCACCCGGTTTCCAACGCAATCCCGACAAGGTCATCACCATCGAGCCCTATGTCGGCACGGTTACGGTGCGTGTCGGAGACACGGTCATAGCTTCATCAGCGAAGGCCAAGGTGCTGACCGAGCCCCCCTACCCCGCGGCCTTCTACATTCCGTTCGCCGACATCGATTTCGGCAAGCTCAGCAGCACGGAACACTCGACCCACTGTCCCTACAAGGGCGATGCCAGCTATTGGAGCGTGCTGCCTGCGGGCGAGACCGGCCAGAACGCGATGTGGGCTTACGAGCAGCCTTTCGATGAAATGGCCGAAATCCGCGACCACGGCGCATTCTACGCCAGCAAGGTCAGCATCGAAGCCAAACCGGCCTGAGCATTTCGACCCGCCTCTGAGGTATATCGAGAGTCAGGTCGGACCCGGCATCACCTGAATATCACCTAGTCCGTGGTGCCGTGATTGCCGAAGCCGTCGGCATCGTCGAGCCGCACGAAGGTCAGGCCCTTGGCCTTGAGCGCCAGCAGCCCCTGCACCACGCCTTCGCCGGCCGCATGGGTCGGCTGGTTGATGTGCGAGATAATGACGTCTCCGTCCTTGGCGGCCGCGATGCGCCGTGCGGTTTCCTTGGCGCCGAGCAATGAACCACCGTCGCCGTTTATCGAGAATCCCGCGATCTTGAAGCCAAGCTTGCGAATCATGGCGATTGCCGACGGGCTATATTCGGCGGTCGCGCCACGAAACCATTTCGGCGCCGGCTCGCCTGTCTTGGCAAGGGCGGCGGCACCCGACTGGACCTCGGCCAACACGGCGTCAGGGCTGCCGGCACTACGGATGCCGTAGATCTTCTGCGGCGTGTCGACCGCCGGGATATGATGGCCGCCGTGATTTTCCAGCTCGAACAGGTCGGGATGCGCCCGCATGATCTCGACCGCGGCAGCGTTTCGCTTCAGCCAGATGCCGGTCACGAAGATGGTGGCGGGTATTTTGTTTTCGACCAGCGCCGAAAGGATCCTGTTGTCGGTCTGTCCACCGCAGGCATCGAGCGTGAGCGCAACGCGGCCGGCTCCGCTCGCTTCCGGCCTGATGTGCAATGTCGGCTCGACCAGCGGTGCGGCATGGCCGCTGGACACCACGGCCAACGACATGGCGATCACGCAGAGATTTTTTTGCAGCAGGCGCATCAAACCGAATTCCCGACCGGTGCTTTCAACCAGCCATCCCAAGACCCGCATGAAGGCGAAAATCGGGATGGTGCATAGCCGAAAAGCGCCCGGCGCGACAATTTGACTGTCCGTGTTGCGAACGGCTTGTTCCGCGACCAGCGATAGCCGTCGTCCGCGCGGCGCATGAACTCAGATGGCGCGTTCGAGCTTCACGTCCGTGCGCAAAAGGAGTTCCCGCACCGCATCGACGACAGGTTGGACCTCCAGCCGCCAGACGCAGTAGGCCCGGGCGAAATCTGGCCGGCCGCATCGGTCGCTGGCCACGCAGTCGCAAGGCATCGGCGGTTGAAGCGCGATATTGGGCACGCCAACGGGGCCCCACTGCGACGGCGGCGTCAAGCCGAACAGCCCGACAACCGGGATTCCGGCTGCAGCCGCCATGTGCATCGGGCCACTCTCATTGCCGAGAAACAGCCGGGCCTGTTTCAGCACCGCCAGCAACGTCTCGAGCGACAGCGCGCCAACGAGATTGACGACGGGCGACGCCGTCCTGGCGACGATACGTTCGGCAATCCCTCGCTCGTCGGGGCCGCCCACCAGAACGACGCCCAAACCGGTTTCGCCGGCAATCTCGCCAATTGCCTCGGCAAACCGCTCCGGCTGCCAACGTCGCCCTTCAAAGCTTGCGCCCGCGTGAACGGCGATGAAAGCGTTTGGATGAAGATGATGCTTCCCCAGCAGCGCCAACGCATTTGACGTCTCGGGCGGCAGCGGTTGAAGGTTTGGAACCGTCACATGGAGAGCGACGCCAAGCGCCTGGAGCGGCGAAAGATAGCGGTAGACGAAATGTTCACCACCAAAGCCAAATGGCTTGGCAAACACATTGGCGGGCTGCCGCTCCAGCAGACGCAATGGCCTCTCGGTGGGATTGTAGCCGACACGGGTCTTTGCATTGACCAGCCCGGTGAGCATGCGCGACGTCTTTGAATCGGCCAGGTCGATCGTCAGATCGAAGTGGAAGCGGCGCAGCGCCCGAACGACGCCGTAGAGCTCTTTGCCGCGCTGTATGGGGGTGCCGCGCAGGTGGGCACGCCTGAACGTGACCACCTCGGAGGCAATGTTATGGGCGACCACGAAGCTCGCGAAGCGCGCCTCGCACAGAAACACCAGCCTGGCATCGGGGAATTCGAGCCGCAGGTTTTCTGAAAGCACCGAGGCGAGAACGAGATCTCCAATGAACTTCGTTTGAATGACCAGGATCGAGCGAATCGGCGCGGGTGCAGTCTGCAACATCTGTTTCCCAGGAATGTCCGCAAAATGGGCGCGAACAATGTCGAAATTACGCAATGACTACGCAATGCCGTCAGCACGTTCGTGTGAATTGCCTTACAAAACAGTAAGTTCGACCAGGATGGATCCGATCCGCGGCCGGCCTTAGAGCAACTCACCGTTCACGGAAACGGCGAACCTCTAACTCTTTGCTTTGACGCAATTCCCGAAGCAAAACCGTATCACACTTTTCCTGGAGTTGCTCTAGCTCTTTGCTTTGACGCAATCCAGATCGAAACTGCTTCACACTTTTCCTGGAATTGCTTTCGCAACGAACACCGCCGCCTGTGCGGCCGCTAACCTGGCAATCGGCACGCGATAGGGCGAGCAGGACACGTAGTCGAGGCCGACCTCTTCGCAAAACCGGATCGAGGCCGGATCGCCGCCATGTTCGCCACAGATGCCGAGCTTGATGTCGGGCCGTGTCGCCCTGCCCTTTTCGGCGGCCATGCGCACCAGTTCGCCGACGCCGTCGATGTCGAGCGAGACGAACGGATCCTGATCGATGATGCCCTTCTGGCGGTAGGTCTCCAGGAACGAGGCCGCATCGTCGCGCGAGATACCGAATGTGGTCTGGGTCAGGTCATTGGTGCCGAAGGAGAAGAACTCGGCCGATTCCGCAATGACATGGGCGCGGATCGCAGCGCGCGGCAGTTCGATCATCGTGCCCGTGAGATAGTCGATCTTGACGCCGGTTTCCTCAATGACGCTTTTGGCGACGGCATCGATGCGCGCCTTGACGTAGTCGAGTTCCTTCACCAGGCCGACCAGCGGCACCATGATTTCGGGTACTACGAGTGCGCCGGCCTTCTTGCCTGCCTCGACGGCGGCCTCGAAAATGGCGCGCGCCTGCATCTCGGCGATCTCGGGGTACGAAACCGCAAGCCGGCAGCCGCGATGGCCGAGCATCGGGTTGAATTCATGCAGCGCGTCGGTGCGCTGGCGGAGCTTGTCGGGCGAAACCTTCATGGCGGCGGCAACCTCGGCCACCTCCTCCTCGGTCTTCGGCAGGAATTCGTGCAACGGCGGATCGAGCAGGCGTATCGTCACCGGCAGGCCGGCCATGATCTCGAACAGTTCGAGGAAATCCGAGCGCTGCATCGGCAGCAGCTTGGCGAGTGCCGTGCGCCGGTCCTTCTCGGTGTCGGCCAGGATCATCTCGCGCATGGCAACGATGCGGTCGCCATCGAAGAACATATGCTCGGTGCGGCAAAGCCCGATGCCTTCGGCGCCGAAGGAGCGCGCCATGCGCGCATCGAGTGGCGTTTCGGCATTGGTGCGCACCTTCATGCGGCGCACCGCGTCCGCCCACTCCATGATGGCGGCGAAATCGCCGGACAGTTCAGGCTGCAGCATCGGCACGGCACCCTTCAGGACCTGGCCATTGCCGCCGTCGATGGTGACGATGTCGCCCTTGCGGAAGGTCGCCCCCATCGCCATCAGCGTGCCGGCCTTGTAGTCGACGCGCAGCGAGCCTGCGCCAGACACACAGGGTTTGCCCATGCCGCGCGCGACGACCGCGGCGTGGCTGGTCATGCCGCCGCGCGTGGTCAGGATGCCTTCGGACGCATGCATGCCGTGAATGTCTTCAGGACTGGTCTCGATGCGCACAAGGATCGCCTTGCGGCCTTGCGTCTTCAGCTCCTCGGCGTCAGCAGAGGAGAAGACGATCTCGCCGGTGGCAGCACCGGGGGAGGCCGGCAGCCCGACGCCGATGACGTCGCGCGCTGCCTTGGGATCAATGGTCGGGTGCAGCAGCTGGTCGAGCGAGGCTGGATCGATGCGGGCGACCGCCTCCTCCTTCGTAATCAGCTTGTCCCTTGCCATTTCGACGGCGATCTTCAACGCCGCCTTGGCGGTGCGCTTGCCGGAGCGCGTCTGCAGCATCCACAATTTGCCGCGCTCGATGGTGAATTCGAGGTCCTGCATGTCGCGGTAGTGCTTCTCCAGACGGTCGGAGATGGTGACGAAAGACTGGAACGCGTCCGGCATCAGCTTCTGCAAGGACGGCTTGTCCGATCCGGCGGCAATGCGCGCCGCCTCGGTGATGTTCTGCGGCGTGCGGATACCGGCAACGACGTCCTCGCCCTGCGCGTTGACCAGGAACTCGCCATAGAGCATCTTTTCGCCGGTCGACGGATTGCGGGTGAAGGCAACGCCAGTGGCCGAGGTTTCGCCCATATTGCCGAACACCATGGCCTGGACATTGACAGCCGTACCCCAGCTTTCGGGGATGTCGTGCAGGCGGCGGTAGGTGATGGCGCGGTTATTCATCCAGCTCGAAAACACGGCGCCGATGGCGCCCCAGAGCTGCTCATGGGGATCCTGCGGAAACGGCTTGCCGAGTTCTTCCTCGACCTTGGCCTTGTAAAGCGCGATGACGCCTTGCCATTCGACAGCCGTCAGTTCGGTGTCGAGCTCATAGCCGAGCCCGCCCTTCTGGTCCTCCAGGATTTCCTCGAACACCTCATGGTCGAGGCCCATCACGACATCGGAATACATCTGGATGAAGCGGCGGTAGCTGTCATAGGCAAAGCGCGCATCGCCCGAATCGGCCGCCAGCGCCTCGACCGTCTCGTCGTTCAGCCCGAGATTGAGCACGGTATCCATCATGCCGGGCATCGAGGCGCGGGCACCCGAACGCACCGATACCAGCAGCAGTTTCGACGGATCGCCGAACCGGCGGCCGGTCAGCCGTCCGATGTGATCGAGTGCGACCGCGACATCGGCTTCCAATCCTGCGGGATAGGTCCGGCCATTGGCGTAGTAAGCGTTGCAGACCTCGGTGGTGATGGTGAAGCCCGGCGGCACCGGCAGGCCCAGACTGCACATCTCGGCCAGATTGGCGCCTTTGCCACCCAGCAGATTCCTGTCGCCGGCACGGCCTTCCGCCGCACCATCGCCAAAGGTGAAAACCCATTTGGTCATGCTTGCTCTCCGGTTGCAGGAGATTGGAAAGATTGGCGAAACGCAAAGTTCCGCCGAGTCCGACTGTGGAGCGATATGATGCTGCAGTGCGAAAGGCAAGGCGTCGGCAAAGTTGTCCGGCCGCTACAATCGATTAAGCAAAGCTCTGTCCAAGGATGCGGCAAAAAGACTTGCCATCCGGGGACTTTTGCGATAGAACATAACGGGAACAAAGGTGCTGCATGAAATTACCCGGAAAACTCGACTATCTGGAAATGCCGGCGACCGGCGGAACGCTGGACCGGCTCAAGGCCTTCTACAGCGCTGCCTTCGCCTGGTCGTTCACCGACTATGGACCGACCTACTCAGCCTTTGCCGAGGGGCTGGACGGGGGCTTCCAGGCCGACGCGGCGGAAGCGCCCGCCAAGCCGTTGCCCGTGCTCTACAGCAGGGATCTGGAAGCGACCCTCGACGCCGTCGAAAGTGCCGGCGGCACCATCGTCAAGCCGATCTTCCCGTTCCCCGGCGGCCGGCGCTTCCACTTTGTCGATCCGGCCGGAAACGAGATGGCGGTGTGGGCCGAATAGCCATCGCATGTCATCTGGCAGCTCTGCGTTGCCTGCCCATTTTGGGCGTTCTCATCGTCGCTCATAAGGATTGTGCTTTTCGGCGGCTCTGCTAAGAACGCGCCGCACAAGCGACTCTGACGGCAATTGGGGCGTCGCCAAGTGGTAAGGCATCGGTTTTTGGTACCGACATTCCCAGGTTCGAATCCTGGCGCCCCAGCCATACTTTTCCGGTCCATCCTGGAACATCACCCATCTCTCGGGAGGGCAGCAGCTTGTGACATGACAATCGCCGAAGCGGGCTGCCGTCATCAATCTAGGTGATTTTCCTGACGCGCGGCCTGCGCTAAAATATGACCTCACCGAACTCGAGACCCGTCGTGGCCAGGACCAAGAAGCGCCCATTCAACGTGAACGTCTTCCTCAATACCGTGGACGGCGGAAGGACTGTCGCGACATATCGCAAGAATGAAACTGTCTATTCGCAGGGCGACCCGGCGGATTCCGTCTTCTACATCCAGAAGGGCAAGGTCAAAGTCTGCATCGTATCGGAGCAGGGCAAGGAAGCGATCGTCGCTCTCCACCAGAGCGGGGACTTCTTCGGCGAAGGCTGCTTGTCAGGCCAGCCGCTACGGCTGGCTACAGTTTCTGCGATGATGGACTGCATTATTATGCGGCTTGATAAAGCATCAATCACGCGGGTACTGCGGGAGGAGCCGAAGTTCTCAGAGATGTTCATGTCCTATTTGCTGGCGAGGAACGCCCGCGTCGAAGAGGACCTGGTCGACCAGCTTTTCAATTCAAGCGAGAAGCGTCTGGCGAGATTGCTCCTTCTGATGGCAAACTTTGGCAGGGAGGGGAGCCCTCAGCCTGTCATACCGAAGATAAGCCAAGAGACGCTCGCGGAGATGGTCGGCACCACCAGGTCACGCGTCAGCACGTTCATGAACAAGTTCCGCAAGCTCGGGTTCATCCATTATAATGGAGATTTGGAGGTTCATAACTCCCTCCTGAACGTGGTCCTGCACGACAATCCTCATCTCAGAGGCAGGGACCGTTGAGGACTGTTCTGTGTGGAACAGCCAAGTCACTTGCGCCATGTTAGATTTTCGTGGCGGTCCACCCTCCGGACCGGACCTACAACCTTAGACCATCTCGGCGAGGCAACGGCATGACTGCCGGCGTACCCACCCGGTCGTGCGCGTCAGAAAGGTGGCTTGGCGTTGTTGGTGACGTCGGCGCGTCCGTTCCGCACCCCCCCGCAAGCGGACGCGCCGGCCCCCATTGCACTGGGGCTAATCGTTGTGGACAAGCCAATCGCAGAAGCGCCGAGCGCTGAGAGATGCCGATTTGGCGTCCGATCGTGATCTTCGGCTTTTTGATCGTGGCGTTGGCCGCAATCACCTGCTTCATGGTCATGCACAGAGGGCTTGTGCATCGTCCGCCACTCGGCACTGCCTTTCGGCGACCATGGTGCGTGGCGGTCATGTGATGGCTCACGCGAACTCGGACGATCTCTTCAGCCTGGCCGTCCGAAAGCATGCACATAGCCTCAACAGTATAGCCTTGAACATCTCCCTCTTTTCCATACAAGGTCATCGAAGATTCCACCAAGACGGGTGGCGGTCAAAACGGAACTTCAATGAACCTTCCCATCTTCGCCATCAACCTCGATCGCGAGACCGGTCGCTGGAGCGAATTGCTCGCCAGCGCCGCAGCGGCCGGCCTGACCTTGCAGCGCGTTGCGGCCATCGACGGCCGCGCGCTTGCCAAGGAGGACTGGACGGAGATCGATCTTCCAACCGCGCGCAAGTTGAGCGGGCGCGACATTCTGCCCGGCGAATATGCCTGTTACCGCAGCCATATCCAGGCGCTGGAAACGTTCCTGGCCGGTGGCAGCGCTTATGGCCTTATTGTCGAGGACGACATCCTCTTCAGCGAAGACACAACACGGCGCATCGAGGCCATCATCGCCGCAGTGCCGAATTTCGACGTCATCAAGCTGACCAACCACCGCATCAGCCTGTTCCTGCGTGCGGTCGAGACGACGGAGGGCGACGAGATCGGTCGCGCGCTGCATGGCCCGCAAGGCTCAGCCGCCGCCTATCTGGTGACGCGGGAGGGCGCGCAGGGGCTATTGTCGGCGCTCGCAGTGATGAAAATGCCGTGGGACGTCGCAATCGAACGATTTTGGGATACCGGCCTGAAAGTCTATTCGGTCCGCAAGAACGTGCTTGGCTTCGCCAGGAGCAGCGCGACCTCCGGCATAGCCGGCCCCTCGGGCAGCTACAAATTCGCGCGGCTTCCCTGGCCGGGTCGGTGGGTCGCCGCGGTGTCGCGGACCAAGGACGAGTTGAGCCGGCTGCATCACGTCCTGCTGCGGCCACCCTTGCCGCGCGAAATCCCGGACTACGCCAGAGACGACGCGCCGCGCTACAGCGTGCTTCTGGTCCTTGCGACATTCGCCATTCTCGCCATGCTCTCCGCGGTCTGGCGCGAAGCTGACACCTACCGCTTCGCGGGGATGGCGCTCGCCGCTGTCGCAGCCATCCGCTGGTTCAGGCGGGACCTGTGGACCTACAGCAAGCCGCTGATCGGATGGGTCGGCGGTCTCTGCCTGGGTTGGTCGCTCTATGTCTTCATCCGGCTGGCGATGGTGTATTTCGGCACCCATCAGTTGGGTGCCGCCGAAGGCATCTACCTGTTTCCGCTGTTTTATGCGACGACCGGCTTCGCCCTTTTGCTGTTCGTCAGGCGGCCTGGGCAGCTCGTCCTCTGGTTCATGATCCTCAGTCTTGTCTTCCTGGCGGCGGACACCGGCTATTCGGACATCCTTCACGGAACCAGACCGGAGCCGTGGCTTTTCAACAATCCCATTCACGCGTCGGTGGCGGCTGGTTTCATCTTCCTTTGCACGCTGCAGTTCATGGCATACACGGCCCAACGAACGGACCTGAACAAGGTAACCCGGAGCCTGCATTGGGCGCTGTCGACAGCCGTCCTGCTGTTTGCCTTCGCCAACATCGTTGCGCTGCGGTCAAAGGGCGTCTGGCTCGCGCTCGCGCTCGTCCTGCTCCTGCTGGCGGTCATGACGCTGGCGAGAGGCCATCGCCGCGAGCTGATGATCGGAGGCGGCGTGCTGGCAATCGTGGCAGCTGGCGTTGTCGCCATGCACAACATCTTCTGGTCCACCGCCGGCGACACCATGATCTTCGTCAAGAACCTGGTTTCGGATGCTTTGAGCCATGGCATCCTGCCGGCCTTCGACCGCGCCATCGCCAGCAATACGGTTCCGGTCGCGGCCAGGGAACGGCTGATGCTGTGGGCCGATGCGCTCGAGGTCTGGAAACGCCACCCGATCTTCGGAGCCAGTTCCAGCTGGCTCACCGAATGGCAGAACAGAACCTATCATCCCATGATCTTCAACGTCTTCCACAACGGCTATCTGGAGATAGCCGTGCGCTACGGTGTGGTCGGGCTGGCGTTCTTCGGCTTTCTCTACGCCTGGTCGTCCAGGCAGGTCCTGCTGGCCACGCGTGCCAAGCTTGTCGCTCCGGCCGCATGGTCCTGCTACATCTCAACGCTGGTCTTCTTCGCCCTCACCGTCCTCAGCAATTCGAACAACCGGCTGGCGATCGGCGAGGCTTTCATGTGGCTCGCTGCCGCATTCGGGTTCTATTGTTTTTATCTTCGCCAGCAGAAGAACCTTATCGAGCCGAGAACCTATTTTTAATGCATGCCGCCCAAAAGTGGCCCCGGCTTTGGGGCAATGACATGCATAAAAACAAGGACTTAAAGCGCGTCGCCTGAATCTGTTTCAACGCCACGCGCTTTAGCCAGCATTCGCCCTGAAGGACGAGCCAGGTACAGGACGCATGTCGGCTCTGCCTTTATAACTTGTGATGTCCCGGTTCGATATGCAAGCGATTAACTCACCGGCGGCGCTTGGCTGTCGAGTATGCGGGCAATCTGCTCACAGGTCTCATCGACACTGTAGCCATCGGTGTAGAACGTTGCCGTCGCCAGTGACGCGTTTGACGGGTGCTCCAGGAACGGCCGGTTTAATGCGACAAAATCCGCCCTTTCGTCTTCCGGTACCTCAGCCCTAGCGCATAAGATGTCCAGCGAGCGCTCGATATCTGGCGAGGGCAGCAGATAAACGACATGTGAAGCGCGCTTGACCGCGGTCTGGACGCGCGCCAGAAGCACGTCGTCCTCATAGACCGAGTGACCTGCGCCGAAGTCGATGATCGTATCCGGATAGTCGAGAAGCACCTGCTCCACCGCATACGCCTCGAACGGTTTCCAGTAGTCGAAACGTGCACGCCAGCCCATTGCCTTGACACGCCGCCACTCTTCCCGCCGGTCATAGCCGATCTGGTAATAGTATCCCCAACGTACGAGATCGAGCGGGATGTTGCGCAGTGACAAACGGTCGGAGAGACGCTCCGCAATCGTGGACTTACCAGAGCAGATCGGCCCTATCAGCACCAAACGTGTCATTCTAAACCGGCATCCACCCGATGATCGGCTTGTTGCTGTGAAATTGTCACCATGTGCGTGCATTGGCAAGCCAGACCGTCGCCACCTCGTCGCCACCGGGGCCGCCTTGCGACGACGTGGGTGGCTACGGTGCTTTCCATGCCAGGGATGTCGATTTCGTCTTCACAAGGCGTACCTGTCTCGTGGTTTCCGCTGGTAGGCATGACAACCGGGCGGCTCACGCCGGCGCTGGATCAGGGCGCGGCCGCAGTTCGGCGATCAGTCGCAGGATCTCGGCGAACAGCATCCTCGGCACGGCAGTAATTACCCGCTCATCCGGCGAATGCGGGCTTAGATCGCCGGCGCGTCGCGCGGCGGCTCAGCTCGCTTCGCGCATCGCCTCGGCGGCCTGCAGGTCGACCGAGACGAGCTGGCTTACACCCTGCTCGGCCATCGTGACGCCGAACAGCCGGTTCATGCGCGCCATGGTGATCGGGTTGTGGGTGATGATGACGAAACGCGTCTCGGTGGTTGCGGCCATCTCGTCCATCAGATTGCAAAAACGCTCGACATTGTGATCGTCGAGCGGTGCGTCGACTTCGTCGAGCACGCAGATCGGTGCCGGATTGGTCAAGAACACGGCAAAGATCAGCGACATCGCCGTCAACGCCTGCTCGCCACCGGACAGCAGCGTCATGGTCTGCGGCTTCTTGCCGGGCGGGCGGGCCAGGATTTCAAGCCCGGCCTCGAGCGGATCGTCGGATTCGATCAGCTGCAACTCCGCCGTGCCGCCGCCGAACAGATGCGAGAACAGCCGCTGGAAATGGCTGTTGACCACATCGAAGGCGGCAAGCAAGCGCTCGCGGCCTTCGCGGTTCAGGCTCTGGATTGCTTGCCTGAGCTTGCGGATCGCCTCGATGATGTCCTCGCGCTCGGAGACGATCGTCTCCAGCCGGTCGGAAAGCTCTTTCTGTTCCTCCTCGGCGCGCAGATTGACCGCGCCAAGCCGTTCGCGCTCGATCTTCAGCCGGTCGAGCTGGCGCTCGATCTCGGCCATTTCCGGCATCGGGCTGTCGGCCTCCAGACCGGTGTGGCGGATGACCAGATGCGGCGGCGTGTTCAGCGTTTCCTGGATGCGCGCCTCAACCTCCAGCCGGCGTTCGTCGGCCGCGGTCAGCCGCTCTTCGGCGCGGACGCGGGTCTCGCGCGCCTCGGCCAGCGACTGGATCGCGCCGGTGGCCGCCTTGTCCATTTCGGATTGCCGGTTTTCCGCTTCCTGCAGACGGTCGGCGGCGGCCTTGCGCAAGGTCTCGGCCTCCGTCAGTTGTGACAGCAAGGCGCGCCGTTTGGCGTCGATCTCATCGGGCGCATCGGCCAGCCGCTCGCGTTCGGCCTCAGCCTCGGCCTTGCGTTCGCCAAGCGATGCGATCTGCGTCGAGGCGTTTTCGGCCCGCTCCAGCCAGTTGCTGCGCTCGGCGCCAATGGCATCGAGCCGGCGCGCGCGCGCCTCGGCTTCGCGGCGCAGCCCCTCATGCACGGCACGCGCATCGGCAAGCGTGGCACGATCGCGGGCGACATTGGCCGCGGACTGTTCGAGCTGCAATTGCAAATCGCCGAGATCGGGCGCGTCCTGCAGCAGCATTTCGGCTTCGGCGAAGGCCGCCGAGGTCTCCTCATGGCTGTCGACGATGCGGGCGCGCGCCTCATCCAGGGCCGCGCGCCGGCTTGCCAGTTCGCCGCCGGCCTTTTCGGCCTCGGCCAGCGCGTTGCGGGCGGCGTCCAGCCGATGCTGGGTGTCACGCCCGGCCTGGCGCGCATTGCGCTCGGCCTCGCTCGCTAGGCGAAGCGCCTGTTCGGCCTGGGCCAGCGCCTCCTCGGCCTGGCGCAAGACGACCGTCGCATGCACCGCTTCGGCATCGAGTTCGGCCAGCCGGTTCTTCTGCGCCAGCCGTTGCGCGGCGGCGGTCGGCGCGTCGGCACTGGCGGTAAAGCCGTCCCAGCGCCAAAGCGCGCCCTCACGGCTGACCAGCCGCTGGCCGGGGGCAAGAAGCGCCTGCAGCCGGCGGCCATCGCCTGATACAACGATGCCGATCTGCGCCAGCCGGCGGGCAAGCTGTGCCGGCGCGTGAACGACGCTGGCAAGGCTCCTGACGCCTTCAGGCAGAGCCGCATCGCCGGGCTGGATCTCGCTTTCGCCCCAATGCACCGGTGCGCTGCGGTCGAGCGGCACGTCGAGGTCTTCGCCAAGCGCAGCACCCAGCGCCGTCTCGAAGCCACGCTCGACGTTGATCTGCTCCAGCACGGCCGGGAAGAGGTCGCCGCTGGCGGCATTCAGGATCTTGGCCAGCGTGCGCGCTTCCGTCTCGATGCGTGCCAGCTCGGCCCTGGCATCCTGCAGCGGCGGCCGGGCGGCGCTTTCGGTGGCGCGGGTATCGATGACCGACTGCTCGGCCTGCGCTACGGCAGCCTCGGCCTCCTCCAGCAGCGCCATCGCCTGTTCGACCAGCATGCGCTTCTCGGCCGGATCGGGCAGGCCGGCCACCTTGGAGAGTATGTCAGACAGTTCGCGGTCGACATCGGCAAGCTGACGGCCGAAACGGTCGCGGCGCTCCGCGGTGTCGCGCAGCGTCCGTTCGATCTGGTTGCGCGAGGCGGCAGCCTCAGCCCGCTCGGCGGTCAGCGCGGCGAGTCTGGCTTCGCTTGCCGCAAGTGTCGATGCTGCCTGTTCGAAAGCCGCACGGGTGCTGGCTTCGCGCTCGGCGGCACCCGCATTTTCGGAATTGAGCGCGGCTTCTTCGGTGCGAAGTCGCTCAAGAATATCCGCATTGTCGCGGACCATGCGCTCCTCACGCGCAATGTCGCCGTCGAGCTGCTGCAGCCGGCGCTCGAGTTCGCCCTGGCGGGCGCGGATGCGGCCGGCTTCCTCCTCGATCTGCGACCTGGCGATCGACAGGCGCTGGAAGGCGGCGGCAGCGGCGGCTTCCGCATCGCGCAGCTCCGGCAAGCGGTGGGCGCCAATGCCTTGCTCCCTTGCGGCGGCCATCTGGGCGGCGGCGCGGTCACCAACCAGCGCGGTGGCAACAGCCAGCGCCGAGCGCGCCTCGCCTTCCTGTGTCTTGGCCAGTGTCCAGCGCAGGTGCAGCAGCGTCGCTTCGGCCTTACGGATATCGGCCGACAGGTTCTTGAAGCGCGATGCCTGGCGCGCCTGGCGCTTCAGGCTTTCGATCTGGCTTTCCAGCTCGCCCACGACATCGTCCAGGCGCTCCAGGTTCTGCTCGGCCGCCTTCAGCCGCAACTCGGCCTCGTGGCGACGGGTGTGCAGGCCGGAAATGCCGGCAGCCTCTTCCAGCAAGGCGCGGCGCGCCTGCGGCTTGGCCTGGATCAGTTCGCCGATGCGGCCCTGCCCGACCATCGACGGCGAACGCGCGCCGGTCGACTGGTCGGCGAACAGGAGCTGCACATCCTTGGCGCGCGCTTCCTTGCCGTTGATGCGATAGAGCGAGCCCGCCTCGCGCTCAATCCGGCGCGACACCTGCAACTCGTCGGCATCGTTGAAGGCGGCGGGCGCCGAGCGGTCGCTGTTGTCGAGGAAAAGCGTGACTTCGGCGGTGTTGCGTGCCGGGCGCGTGCCCGAGCCGGAAAAGATGACGTCGTCCATGCCGGACGCGCGCATGTTCTTGTAGGAGCTTTCGCCCATCACCCAGCGCAGCGCCTCGACCAGGTTCGACTTACCGCAGCCATTCGGCCCGACAATGCCCGTCAGGCCGCGTTCGATGACGAACTCGCCGGGCTCGACGAAGGACTTGAAACCAAGGAGGCGAAGGCGCGAAAACTTCATTCGCGCCGCCCACTAAGCGGATTCAGCAAAAGTGTGCCGCGGTTTTGCGGGGAGAATCCACGGCAAGGCAGATGGACGGCCGGCGCCAAGCGCGGCCGCTTCGATGCTGCCTGAGCGTCAAAGCAGAGGGTCGATGATGGCCGACATTTCCGCAATCGACATCGCCCCCTTGTAGGTCTTACCGTTGATGAAGAAGGTCGGTGTCGAGTCGACCTTGAATTCATTGGCGCCGCGCTTCTGGACCGATCTCACATCGTCCAGAAGTTTCTGGTCCGTCAAGCAGGCCTCGAAGGACTCCTGTGTAAAACCAGCGAGCTTGGAGATTTGCAGCAGCGCATCCTTGGTATTGGGCACTCCAACCCAGTTCGCCTGCTGCCTGAACAGCACATCCACCATCGGGAAATAGTTATCCTTGGCGCAGCGCGCCAGCATGAATCCGGCTTCAGCGCTCGGATCGAACGGGAATTCGCGCAGGATGTAGCGGGCCTTGCCTGTGTCGATGTATTTGGTCTTCAGGTCCGGAAAGGTGGTCTCGGCGAAATGAGCGCAGTGCGGGCAGGTCATCGAGGCGTATTCGACGATGGTGACCTTGGCGTCGTCCTTGCCAAGCTGCTTGTCGGGCAGCGCACCCGGCTTCAGCAGTTCGGCCATATCCACGGTGCCCTGGGCTTCCGGTGCAGTAGCAGCGGCCGGCGTGGCCGGCTTCGCAGGCGCGGCCGGGTCCGCGGGCTTTACGTCCGCCGCCTTGGCTTGCTCGCCAGAGTCGCTGCAGGCGGCGAGCAGGGCGACCGCCGGAATGGCGGCCAGCGAAGTCAGGACGTTTCTGCGAGACAAGCTTTGGCCAAACGGGGGACGGTTCATACGAATCACCTGACAAGAGTTGGATTTTGCAATGCAAAGGCACGAAAAGGCGAGAGTTGGCGCGAATTAAGGCATCTCCATCCCCAATCCAATCGCCAAACCTGACAGGGGCGATCACGAATGCGAGATATTGAAGACAAATCCGAGATATTGACGACAAATCTATGACTTCCTTTCCCCAAGAATGGTGGCGCCGAGCCTTTCCAGCGAGGCGCGCAGCCCATCATCGTCGACCAGGCCGACGGTCGAGGACAATTTCGACTTCTCGGCCGCGGTCAGCGGCCTGAAGGTCGGTTTGCGCTTTCCTTTGTCCGCTGTCACCGGCTTCTGCAGGATCCTGATCCGGCTGATGGCGGTGAAACCGAGGAAGGCATTGACCCGGTTGATGATCTCGCTGGTCTCGTGCTGCAGATGCAGCGCCGCCATGCCTTCGCAGGCGATGACCAGCACCGCCGGCTCGAACGGATCGTCTTCATGCATGCGACGTGGCCACTGGATTTTCTCGGGACGCGAGCGGCTGGCAAGGCGTGGCCCGGCGATCTCTTCCCACGACTGGACGAGGCCGATCGAGATGCCGGCCCGCTTGCGCAGCACCGGGTCGAGGATTTTGGTCGCAAGATCGCTGACCGGGACGGGATTGCCGTAGGGCGTTCTCCCTGCCATGTACGTTCTCCAGCCTCACCAGCATCGGCCAAGGCCAATTCCCGATCAATGGCACCAGCAGACCAGACCCGCAAGACCGCATCCCCATTCGGCGACATCGCGACCCGCCTGCTCGGCTGGTACGATGTGCATCATCGCGAGTTGCCGTGGCGCATCACGCCGCAAGAGCATGCGCGCGGGGCGAGGCCTGATCCCTACTGCATCTGGCTGTCCGAAGTCATGCTGCAGCAAACCACGGTCGAGGCGGTGAAGGCCTATTTTCGCGTTTTCGTCGAGAAATGGCCGGATGTCGGGGCGCTGGCCGCGGCGCAGACCGAGGATGTGATGAAGGCCTGGGCCGGGCTCGGCTACTATTCCCGCGCGCGCAATCTCAAGGCCTGCGCCGACCTGGTGGCCCGGCGTGGCGGCCGGTTTCCCGACACCGAGGCCGGCCTCAGGGAACTGCCCGGCATCGGCGCCTATACATCGGCGGCGATCATGGCGATTGCCTTCGACCGCCCCGCTGCCGTCGTCGACGGCAATGTCGAACGCGTCATCTCCCGGCTGTTTTCGATCACAACGCCGCTGAGCGAAGCCAAGGCCGAGATACGCGCCCATGTCGAGCGCATAGTGCCAGGGACAAGGCCGGGCGATTTCGCCCAGGCTATGATGGATCTCGGCGCCACGATCTGCACACCACGCCGGCCGCGCTGCATGCTGTGCCCGCTGCGCGAAGACTGCAGCGCGGTCGTTTCAGGCGATCCCGAGCATTTCCCGGTGCGGCTGCCCAAGGCCGACAAGCCCCTGCGGCGCGGCGCGGCCTTCGTCGCCGTGCGCGGCGACGGCGCCATCTTGCTGCGCAAACGGGCGGAGAAAGGCCTGCTTGGCGGCATGACCGAAGTGCCGACGACAGCCTGGACGGCACGTATCGATGGCGCCACCACCCAAGCGGCAGCACCCTTTCCCGGCAACTGGAAGCCCGCGGGGCGGATCGCGCATGTGTTCACCCATTTCGCGCTCGAACTCGACGTGTTCCTTGCCCACACGAACGGCGAGACGCCGGCCGGCCATTTCTGGTCGCTGCCGTCGGACATTTCGGGCGAAGCACTGCCCACTGTCATGAAAAAGGCAATCGAGGCTGCGATACCCGGCGCGACGAAAAAACCGTCGCCACACAGTGCAAAAGGGGCCCCATGACTGAAATTCGCCACATCGTTTTCGACATCGGCAGAGTGCTGATCCACTACGATCCGAATATCCCGTTCAGCCGCCTCATTCCGGATGCCGAAGAGAGAAAGTGGTTCTTCGACAATGTCTGCACGCATGACTGGAACATCGAGCAGGATCGCGGCCGGACATGGCAAGAGGCCGAGGCGCTGCTGATCGCGGAGCATCCCGATCACGCGGAAAACATCCGCAATTTCCGCCGCTACTGGCACGACATGGTGCCGCATGCCTATGACGACAGCGTTGCCATCATGGTCGGCCTGATCGAGAGCGGCCACGACGTGACCATGCTGACCAATTTCGCCACCGACACACTGGCCGAGGCGCGCAAACGCTTCGATTTTCTCGAACGGCCGCGCGGCGTCACCATCTCCGGCGAAGTCGGGATGATCAAGCCGGATCGCGGCATCTACGATCATCACGTCGCCGCGTTCGGGCTCGAGCCGTCGGCCACGCTGTTCATCGACGACAGCCCCAGGAATGTCGACGGCGCCAAGGCGGCCGGCTGGCAAGCGGTGCTGTTCACCGATGCCAAAACGCTTCAAGCAGACCTTCAACGCCTCGGAATCAAGTCGTGATTTGAATCGCTTCCGGTGATCCGTTGATATCTTGAGTCAGCGACAATGATCGCAATCGGCAGGGGTTCAGGCCCCTGCCCGCTCCATGCCGAGCCGGGCAATGCGGCGAAGCTCGTCGATCGGGGTCAGGCCGCCGCTGCGCTCATAGTGCCAGAAGGTCCAGCCGTTGCAGGCGTCCAGGCCCTGCACTTCGGCGCCGATCTTGTGGATCGAGCCGGCGCTGTCGCCGATCGCCACGGTGCCATCGGCGCGCACCTTGGCCGCCCAGCGCTTCTTGGCGTCGTAGAGCGTGGCGCCTGGAACCATCAGCCCGGTGTCGATGAGGCTGACGAAGGCGACGCGTGGCTCGGCACGCTTGCCGGTGAGCACGGTCAGATCGGCGCCGTCCAGCGGCCGAACCGCGTCGATGCGCTCGTTGGCGGCATCGATATAGGCCTGCTCGCGCTCGATGCCGACGAAATGGCGGCCCAGGCGCTTGGCCACCGCGCCGGTGGTGCCTGAACCGAAGAACGGGTCGAGCACGATGTCGCCCGGTTTGGTCGAGGCCATCAAGATGCGGGCGAGCAGTGCTTCCGGCTTCTGCGTCGGATGCAGCTTGTCGCCATTGTCGTTCTTCAGCCGCTCGCCGCCGGTGCAGATCGGGAACAGCCAGTCGGAGCGCATCTGGATGTCGTCGTTCGAGGCCTTCATGGCTTCGTAGTTGAAGGTGTAACCCTTGCCTTTCTGGTCGCGCGACGCCCAGATCATCGTCTCATGCGCATTCTGGAACCGGCGGCCACGGAAATTCGGCATCGGATTGGTCTTGCGCCAGACGACGTCGTTGAGGATCCAGAACCCCAGATCCTGCATCTTAGCGCCGACCCGGAAGATGTTGTGATACGAGCCGATGACCCAGATGGTTCCATTCGGCTTCAGCACCCGCCGCGCCGCCAGCAGCCAGGCGCGGGTGAAGGCGTCGTAGGCCTCGAAGCTCTCGAACTGGTCCCAATCGTCGTCGACGGCATCGACCTTCGATTGGTCGGGCCGGTGCAGGTCGCCATCGAGTTGCAGATTGTAGGGCGGATCGGCGAAAATGACGTCGATCGACTTTTCCGGCAGCCGATCGAGCGCGGCAACGCAGTCGCCCTTGAGGATCGTGTCCAGCCATTCGGATTGCTGGGGGGCGTGGGATAGCTCGTCGAGAAGACGCACGGCAGACATTCTGACACCCAAGGCACGCGTTACAGTTTTACTCTCTGTTATGGTTACCGATCAGCGTAAATATTCGGTGAAGGCCAAACCGCGGATCTCCAAATTTGCGAAGCCGGCCCTGTTGGTGTATGCCGCGCCGCCTGAACCTTCCCTGGCCCTTCATCCTCCCATTGTCCGGATCACCATGCCCCAGCCAGACCTTGTCATTTTCGATTGCGACGGCGTGCTCGTCGATTCCGAAATCGTCGCCGCGCGGGTCGAGGCGGAACTGCTGACCATGGCCGGCTACGAAATATCGGCTGAGGAACTGGCTGAGACCTACGCCGGACTGACCTTCAAGGACATCATGATGCGGGTCGAGGAGAAATCCAGCATCCCGTTCCAGGCCTCGCTGATCGACCGCGCCGAAGACCTGGTCGATCGCAAATTGCGCAGCGACGTCCGCGCCATCGACGGTGCGCGCGAGGCGGTCGCCGCGGTCACCGTGCCGCACTGCGTCTGCTCGAATTCGCGTTCCGAGCGGATCGAATTCATGCTGGAGAAAGTGCAGTTGCTGCCGTATTTCGCCGGCCGGATCTTTTCGGCCCTGGAGATACCAAGCAAGAAGACCAAACCGGCGCCCGACGTGTTCCTGTTCGCGGCGGAGAAACTCAACGCCAAGCCGGCGAACACTTTTGTCATCGAGGATTCCGTGCACGGCGTCCATGGCGCCAGGACGGCCGGTATGCGCGTGATCGGCTTTACCGGCGCCGGCCACAGCTACCCCGGTCATGCCGACGCCTTGACGGAAGCCGGCGCCGAGACGGTCATTCGCCGCTGGGCGGAGCTGAAAAGCGTGATCGCCGCGCTGTCGGAGTGGTCGGCTGACGCCCGAGAGATTTGCGTCGCAACGCGAGACTAGTTCGTCACGACAGCCTTCTTCTTGTGATTCTTCTTCGGCTTGTCCGTCGTCGCCTTCGGCGCGGTTTCATCATAGCCGGCAAAGGCCTGATAGTCCTGCGCCGACGGTTCGGGCACGACGACATTGGAATCCGTGAAGACAAACTGCGTCGCGACCGACGGGTCGGTGACCTGGATCTGATACGGATGGATCTGCGAGTAGAGGACATCCGTGCCATGCATCACCGCGATACGGATCGGCATGGTGATGGTGCCGGGGGAGAATTTCGGTCCGGGCACAACCTTGCCGGCGACCGCTATCTTCATCGTCAACTGCCCGTTGGCGCGCAGGCAATCACGGGTCACGTCGCTGATCGACGCCTGGTAGATGATGTTCGCAGACTCGTCGGGCGCGGTCGCAGCCGCGTTGGCCGCGGCCTGCGCCTCCTGGGCCTGTTGCTCGGCCTCGGCCTGGTTCCTCGGCTTGCGCATGGCCTTCGACTTGGGCTTCTGGACGCCCTTGGCATAGGTGTTGAAGAAGGCCGTGCCGTCGCGCACCGTTACTCTGGGACAATAGGCCTGCAACTGGCTGGCCAGGACCTTGGGATCCTGTGGCGGAGGCGGCGTCGTCGGATCCTTCTTGCCGAAGCCGAGGTCCAGGATGCCATTGTCGCTCGATTGGCAGCCGGCGGCGGCGAGCATAAAGCCGGTGAGCGCCAGACCCGCCAAAAAGCGGCCACTGAATGTACGAAACGCCATGAAGCTGCACTTCCCTCTCGCAAAGCTGGTGACGTATATCAACCGCGCGGCAAAAATGCGACTGAGCCAGCGCAGAAATTAACCACCTTGTGGTGAACGGAAAACCCAGCGGTAACGGATTTGTGACATGCACTATGTGAGTACCCGCGGCGAAGCGCCCGTGCTTGGATTTTCGGACGCCGTGCTGGCTGGCCTGGCGCGCGACGGCGGGCTCTACGTGCCGCGCGAGTGGCCGCAGTTTTCCGCTGCCGAGATCCGCGCCATGCGCGGCCTTGCCTATCCCGACCTTGCGATCCGCGTGCTGTCGCCCTTCCTTGGCGACGAAATCCCGGCGCCCGTCTTCGAGCGCCTGGTCCGCGAAGCCTATGCCACCTTCCGCCACGAGGCCGTCTGCCCGCTGGTGCAGACCGGCCCCAACACCTTCATCCTGGAACTCTTCCACGGGCCGACGCTGGCCTTCAAGGACGTGGCGATGCAGCTTCTGGCCCGACTGATGGACCATGTGCTTGCCGAACGCGACCAGCACGCCACCATCGTCGGCGCCACCTCGGGCGATACCGGCGGCGCCGCCATCGATGCCTTTGCCGGGCGCAGCCGCACCGACATCTTCATCCTTTTCCCGCATGGCCGCGTCTCGCCGGTGCAGCAGCGGCAGATGACGACGTCGACCGCGCAAAATGTCCATGCGCTGGCGATCGAAGGCAATTTCGACGATTGCCAGGGCCTGCTCAAGGACATGTTCAACGATCACGGCTTTCGCGACCGGGTTGCGCTTTCGGGCGTCAATTCGATCAACTGGGCCCGCATCATGGCCCAGATCGTCTATTATTTCTCCTCGGCGCTGTCGCTGGGCGCGCCGGACAGGCCGGTCTCCTTCACTGTGCCGACAGGTAATTTCGGCGATATCTTCGCCGGCTACGCCGCCAAGAAGATGGGCCTGCCGATCGAGCGGCTGATCATCGCCACCAACGACAACGACATCCTGGCGCGCACTTTCGCAACCGGCGAATATCGCACCAAGGGCGTTTTTGCGACCACTTCGCCGTCGATGGACATCCAGGTGTCGTCGAATTTCGAGCGCTTGCTGTTCGAGGCCTCCGACCGTGACGCGGCGACCGTGCGGCGCTACATGGACAGTCTCAAGCAGTCCGGCGCTTTCACCATCGAAACCCAGCAAATCGCCGCGATGCGGTCCGAATTCGACGCCGGCCGCGCGACCATGGACGAGGTCGCCGCCACCATCCGTTCGACACTCGCCGGCAGCAACTACCTGCTCGATCCGCACACCGCGGCAGCCGTGCATGTGGCGGCGGGCAAGGCTTCAGGCGCGGTGCCGATGGTGGTGCTTGGCACCGCCCATCCGGCAAAGTTCCCCGCCGCCGTCGAAGCCGCCAGCGGCGTCTCGCCCGCACTGCCCGCATGGCTAGGTGGGTTGATGACATCGGAGGAAAAATACACGGTACTTCCATCCGACCTGAAAATGGTGGAAGATTACGTCGGCCGCCGCGCGCGGGCGGCGCGTTAGGGAGTAGTAGCCATATGGGTGTTGAGGTAAGCCGTCTGTCGAACGGCCTGACAGTCGCCACCGAAACCCTTCAAAGCATCGAATCGGTTGCCCTTGGTGCCTGGGTCAAGTCAGGTGCCCGCAATGAACGTGACGAAGAGCATGGCATGGCCCATCTGCTCGAGCACATGGCGTTCAAGGGCACGAAAAGGCGAAGCGCCTTCGAAATCGCCTCGGAGATCGAGGACGTCGGCGGCGAGATCAACGCCGCCACCAGCGTCGAGACCACCTCCTACTATGCCAGGGTGCTCTCCGACGACGTTCCGCTGGCCGTCGACATTCTTGCCGACATCCTGCAGGAGTCCGAGTTCGACCCGCAGGAGCTCGAACGCGAGCAGCATGTGATCCTGCAGGAGATCGGCGCCGCACACGACACGCCCGACGACATCGTCTTCGACCGTTTCACCGAGACAGCCTTCCGCCACCAGACGATCGGCCGCTCGATCCTGGGCACGCCGGAAACCGTCAAATCCTTCACCTCGAAGCAGTTGCACGATTTCATCGAGCGGCAATACGGCGCCGAGCGCATGGTGATCGTCGCTGCCGGCGACATCAAGCACGACAATTTCGTGCGCGAGGTTGAAAAGCAACTCGGCGGCTTCCGCAGCAAGGCCGACAGCACCATCCCGCAATATGCGCAATATGTCGGCGGCGACTTCCGTGAGGACCGCGACCTGATGGACGCGCAAATCGTGCTGGGCTTCGAGGGCCGCGCCTATCATGTGCGCGACTTCTATGCCTCGCAGGTGCTGTCGATGATCCTCGGCGGCGGCATGTCGTCGCGTCTTTTCCAGGAGGTTCGCGAAAAGCGCGGCCTATGCTATTCGGTCTATGCCTTCCACTGGGGCTTTTCCGACACCGGCGTCTTCGGCGTCCATGCCGCGACCGGCCAGAGCGACATTGCCGAACTGGTGCCGGTCATCATCGACGAACTGCAGAAGGCCGGCGAGAAGATCCTGCAGGAAGAACTCGACCGGGCGCGCGCCCAATATCGCGCCGGGCTGATCATGTCCGCCGAAAGCCCAGCCAGCCGCGCCTCCCAGATCGCACGGCAGCTGCTTCTGTTCGGCCGGCCGATCGCCAAGGAGGAATTGATGGAACGGCTGTCGGCGCTCACGATCGAGCGGCTGACCGACCTGTCGTCGCGGCTGTTCTCGACCAAGCCGACGCTGACAGCTGTCGGGCCTGTGGGTACGCTGGCGCCATACGAGGCGATCCTCGATTCGCTTGCGGGCACGCAGACCGCGACCCGCAAGCTCGCCGTCTAAGCCCTCAAAGCGTCGTGTTCGCGCTTCCTTTCTTTCGCCGTGACCTGCCGGCGCTGAAGGGTGACCAGGTCATGTTGCGCGTGCCCTTCACGAATGACTATCGCGAATGGGCGGCGGTGCGGGGCGAAAGCCGTGCCTTTCTCGAACCATGGGAGCCACGCTGGACTCCAGATGAACTCGACCGCACCGCGTGGCGGCTGCGCATCAGCCGCTACCGCGAAGACTACGCGCAGGGAACTGCGATCGCCTTCTTCATATTCGAAAAGAGCAGCGGCAAGCTGGCGGGCGGCATCACGCTCGGCAACATACGCCATGGCGTCTCGCAAAGCGGCCATGTCGGCTATTGGATCGGCGAGCGCTTTGGCGGTCGTGGCCTGATGACCGATGCGGTCAAGGTGGTGACGCGCTTCGCCTTCGATACGCTGAGGTTGCACCGGATCGAAGCGGCCTGTATTCCCGACAACGCCCGGTCGATCCGCGTGCTTGAAAAAGCCGGATTCCGGCGCGAAGGACTTCTGCGATCCTATCTCAGGATCAACGGCATCTGGCAGGATCACTACCTCTACGCCCGGATCGCGGACGATCCGCCGGGCGCTGGAACGAAGGACTGATTTTTGACGAATTTCCTGCGAAACGGGCCGCTGTTCGCCTTTGTCCTCGCGACAATCCTGACGCTGTGCGCGGCATCGTCGGCCTTCGCCGTCGAACCTATCAAGATTGCCCGCGACGACGTCGCGCTCGACCTTTCGGGCGCCGTCGAGATCTACCGGAACCAGGGCGAGAATTTCCAGGTGTCGACCGCTCCCGGACCGGACGGCATCGTGCGGCGCATCGAGGTCGAGGCCAATGATGCGCGCTCGACCGGCGACTGGGCGGTGTTCGCGCTGGCCAACACCACCGACCAGCAGCTCGACCGGCTGATCGTCGCGCCGCATTTCCGGCTGGTGAATTCCGGCATCTTCTGGCCCGATCTCGGCTCGACCCGTATCGCCGCCATCACGCCCAGCGAGGGCTTCGCTCTCGACCGCCAGACCAGCCCCGACGCCGATGTGTTCCGGGTGACGCTGAACCCGGGCACGGTGATCACCTTCATCGCCGAACTGGCTTCGCCGAAACTGCCGCAGGTCTATTTGTGGGACCCGGAATCCTACAAGGACTCGGTCAATTCCTACACGCTGTTTCGCGGCATCGTCATCGGCATCGCCGGCCTGCTGGCGCTGTTCCTGACCATCCTTTTCGTGGTCAAGGGAACCTCGATGTTCCCGGCGACCGCGGCGCTCGCCTGGGCGGTGCTGGCCTATATCTGCGTCGATTTCGGCTTCCTCAACAAGATCATCGAGATCTCGCCCGGCAACGAGCAGATGTGGCGAGCGGGAACGGAGGTGGCGCTGGCGGGAACCTTCGTGGTGTTCCTGTTCGCCTATCTCAATCTCAACCGATGGCACGGCCATTTCAGCTATGGCGCGCTGGTCTGGATCCTTGGACTGCTGCTGATCGCCGGCGTCGCCATCGTCGATCCGGCGGTCGCCGCCGGCATCGCCAGGCTGTCCTTCGCCGCAACCGCGCTGACCGGGCTCGGCCTGATCATCTTCCTCGGCATACGCGGCTACGATCGCGCCATCATGCTGGTGCCCAGTTGGGTCATGGTGCTGTTGTGGCTGTGCGGGTCGTGGATGGCGATCACCGGTATGCTCGACAACGACATCGCCCAGCCGGCATTGGGTGGCGGGCTGATCCTGATCATCCTTCTGATCGGCTTCACCGTCATGCAGCACGCCTTTGCCGGCGGCGCGCTGCACCAGGGCCTGTTCTCCGACCTCGAGCGGCAGGCGCTGGCAGTGGCCGGATCGGGCGATACGGTGTGGGACTGGGACGTGCTGCGCGACCGCGTCGTCACCAAGCCCGATGTCAGCATCCAGCTCGGCCTGGCGCCAAACAGCCTTGGCGGTGCCGCGCGCAACTGGCTGCCGGTGCTGCATGCCGACGACCGCGACACCTTCCGCACGACGCTCGACGTGGTGCTGGAACACCGGCGCGGCCGGGTGTCGCAGAACTTCCGCCTGCGCGGCGCCGACGGCCACTATCACTGGTTCTCGCTGCGCGCGCGGCCGGTGATCGGGTCGGACGGCGAAGTCATTCGCTGCGTCGGCACCATGGTCGACGTCACCGAGCAGAAGAAATCCGAGGAGCGTCTGTTGCACGACGCCGTGCACGACAATTTGACCGGGCTGCCGAACCGCGAATTGTTGATGAACCGGCTGGAAGCGGTCATCTCGATCGCCCGCACCGAGGAGAAAGTACGCCCGACCGTCTTCGTCATCGATATCGACCGTTTCAAGCAGGTTAATGACGGGCTCGGCATCTCGGCCGGCGACACCATCCTTTTGACCATTGCGCGCCGGCTGCACCGGCTGCTCAAGCCGAAGGATTCGCTGTCGCGTTTTGTCGGCGATCAGTTCGCGCTGATGCTGTTGTCCGAACAGGATCCGTCCCGCATCGCCGCCGTCGCCGATGCCATCAAGCATGCCATCAACAACCCGATCACCTTCGCCAAACGCGAGATCGTGCTGACCGCATCGATCGGACTGATCACCTGGAACTCGACGCAGATGTCGGCCGAGGACATGGTCAAGGATGCCGAGCTTGCCATGCATCAGGCCAAGCGCTTCGGCGGTGACAGGATCGAGCCGTTCCGCCCGGCCTTCCGCACCGTCGGCACCGACAGGCTGCAGTTCGAATCCGACCTGCGGCGCGCCATCGAGCGGCGCGAATTCACACTCGCCTATCAGCCGATCGTGCGGCTGGAGGATGGCAGCGTAGCCGGCTTCGAGGCCTTGCTGCGCTGGGACCATCCGCGCCGCGGCATGATCCCGCCGGCGGATTTCATCCCGGTTGCCGAAAGCTGCGGGCTGATCGTGCAGCTCGGCCTGTTCGCCATGCAGCAGGCGGCCGAGGACCTCGCCGGATGGCAGAAGCAGATCGGCGACGCGCCGCTGTCGGTCTCGGTCAACCTGTCCAGCCGCCAGCTTATCCGCCGCGACCTGGTCAGCGATGTCCGCTCGGTCATCGCACGCGCCAATCTGAAGCCGCGCTGCTTCCGGCTCGAGCTCACCGAATCGCTGGTGATGGACAATCCCGAGCAGACCGCCCATGTGCTGACCAAGCTGAAGCAGCTCGGCATCGGCCTGTCGCTGGACGATTTCGGCACCGGCTATTCCTCACTGGCCTATCTGACGCGTTTCCCCTTCGACACGATCAAGATCGACAAGAGCTTTGTCGACGACAACACACCCAAACGCGCGGTGCTGCTCAAATCCATGGTCAACATGGCGCATGAACTCGGACTGTCCGTGGTCGCCGAGGGCATTTCGGACGAAAGCGATGCGCTGGAGCTGCGCCAGATGGGTTGCGAATATGTGCAGAGCTTCATGTTCGGCGCACCGATGCCGGGCGACCAGGTGCTGAAGACGCTGAAGGAACAGTATCCGCTGACGCAGGCGTGAGAGCCTGTTGGAGACTCTACTCTGACGGCCATCTGATGATGTTTTCTGCGCTTCTGGTGCTCACGGACCCAAAAGTCCGCTCCGCTCCGGTTCTCGAAACCACCACCATATGACTCGCCAGAGCGAGTTTCGAAACAGGCTCTGGGATGATGATTCAGGCGTGTCCGGCGGCGAGGCTGAGATGGGCGAGGTCGATGCCGATCGAGGCGAGGATGCGGTCGTATTTGCGCTCGATGTCGGTGTCGAACAGAAGCTCGGCGTTGGCCGGGCAAGTCAGCCAGCCATTCTCGGCGATCTCGGTCTCCAACTGGCCGGCGCCCCAACCCGAATAGCCGAGCGCCATCAGCGCGTGACGGGGTCCACGGCCAGACGAAATGGCGCGCAATATGTCGACGGTGGCGGTCAGGCAGATGTCGTCCGAAACGGTCAGCGACGATTCCACCCGGTAGTCGCCCGAATGCAGGACAAATCCCCGGCTGCGATCAACGGGCCCGCCATTGCGCACGACGAAATCGCGCGCCTGCGCCGGCAGGCGGATCGCTTCCTGTTCGTTCATGATGCCCAGTTGCACGAGCAGATCCGGAAACAGCATCTGCTGTGTCTGGTTGATGATCAGCCCCATCGCGCCTTCATCGCTGTGCGCGCAGACGTAGATGACCGAGCGCGTGAAACGGTCGTCCTTCATGCCGGGCATGGCAATCAGGAACTGATCGTCGAGAAAACCGCGGCTGGCGGCCTTCTTCTTGTGGCGCAACAAGTCCATGAAGGCAAAGGTAACGCGTTTCCAAAGCGCCGAAAAGATGCACCGTGCGGGATTCGACCAAAGCCTATGCGACCAGGAAGAGCATTCTTCCCTCGAGGTCACGCAAATATGATACCGGCAAGGTCATGAAGACATTGCGCGGCCACGAACGGACGATCAAATCACCGCCATGCAAAGCTTGAAAATCCTGCTGCTCGGCGCCGCCATCGGATCGGCAACCGCGCTTCCCGCCGCCGCCTCTTCATCGTCGTGGTACAACAGCGAAGGCGGCAAGGTCCGGCTGGTGACGAGCGGCAAGGCCGATGCCGCCGGCCGCATCCAGGGCGTTCTCGACATAGCACTCAAGCCCGGCTGGAAGACTTACTGGCGTGACCCGGGCGACGCGGGCGTGCCGCCGCAGCTCGACATTTCAGCCAGCACGAACATCGCCGATGCCCAGCTTTCCTTCCCGCCGCCGCAGCGTCATGACGAAGGCTACGGCAAATGGGCAGGCTACGACTATCCGGTTTCGCTACCGGTCGTGTTCACGCTGTCGGCGGCGAAAGATCCAGCCGTCATCGACGCCGACATCTTTCTGGGCATTTGTGAAACGATCTGCATTCCGGTGCAGACGCGGCTGACCGTCGACCCCGGCTCCGATCCGGACAATGCCGAAGACACGGCGCTGGTGAAGGCGAGCTTCGCGGCGTTGCCCACACCCGCAAGGTCCGATTTCGGCATCAACGTGCTGCCGGGCGACCACGAAACGCTGGTTGTCGAGGCGAGCTTTCCCGGCGATCCGGAGGCGGCGGATTTCTTTGTCGCCGGCGAGCGGGACTACATGTTCGGCACCCCTGCCCGCAGCGAAAAGGACGGCAAGCTGATCTTCACCGTGCCGATCCTCGACCGCCCGTCGACAACGCCGACGGATGGCGGGCTTCACTATACGCTGACGAGTTCGGCCGGCGCCGTCGAAGGGCTTCTGCCATTTCCTTAAGGCGCATCGCATTGAACGGATTCATACGACGCGCATTGAGGTCCTCTCTTTGTCCATGTCGTTGTCCCAGAACGGCTGCGCACTTTGGGCGACATGGACCGGTGCCGCCCCTTGAAGGTTGCAGAGGGCCGCCGAGTTCGCTACGCAATCACACGACCTCCCCCTTTTTCCAGACGAGGAACTCATGACCATTTCCGTTGGCGACAAGCTGCCTGATGTGACCTTCAAGACGATGACCGCCGACGGCGCGAAGCCGATCACGTCGGCCGAGATTTTCACAGGCAAGAAGATTGTGCTTTTCGGTGTTCCGGGCGCCTTCACGCCGACCTGCAGCAACAACCATTTGCCCGGCTATCTCGAAAACCATGACGCCATCCTGGCACGCGGCGTCGATACCATCGCCGTCGTTTCGGTCAACGACGTCCATGTCATGGGCGCCTGGGCGCGCTTTACCGGCGGCGAAGGCAAGATCCTGTTCCTCGCCGACGGCAGCGGCGACTTCGCCAAGGCGGTTGGCCTCGACAACGACCTTTCCGCAGGTGGCATGGGACTGCGCTCGAAGCGGTTTTCGATGATCGTCGATGACGGCAAGGTCACCGCGCTCAATGTCGAGACCAAGCCCGGGGTCGACGAGTCCGGCGCGGCTCATCTTCTGGGACAGCTCTAAAATCTCGGCGGCGGCGTCGGGCCAGGACCGCAAGGCCTCGCCCGACAGCTTTGGGGGGACCGCGACGATGTCTGACATCTTCTGGCGCAGTATCGCGATCGGCATCGGCGCCACGGCGCTGATGGATATATGGGCGATTTTCCTGAACACGGTGTTTGCCCAGCCACGACCGAACTGGGGCCTGGTCGGCCGCTGGGTGTGGCATCTCAGGGAAGGCAAGGTCTTTCACGACGATATCGGCGATGCAAAGCCGTACGCGCAGGAAGTGGCGCTGGGATGGGCCTTTCATTATCTTGTCGGCATCGTCTACGGCATCATCCTGGTCGCGCTGGCCGGAACGGCATGGCTGGCGGCGCCGACCTTCCTGCCCGCCTTCATCCTCGGCATCGTCACCGTCGGCGCCGGCTGGTTCCTGCTGGCGCCTGGCATGGGTGCCGGCTGGGCCGCCTCGAAACGGCCCAACCCGATGCAGATCCGCGCCCTCAACCTGGTGTCGCACACGGTGTTCGCGCTCGGGCTTTACGGCACGGTGCTGCTGATCCGCTGAAGCGAAGTTAGTCGTCGCGACGCTGAACCGGCCCGTCGATCGGCTGCCATCCGTGGACAAGGCGGCGTGCGCCGACATCGTAGGCGAAGTGGTTGCCGCCGCCCGCCGGTTGATCCGCTTCGCGGCTGATTTGCCGACCGCTGAGGGCGAGCAGCAGCAGCGTTCCGACTCCCCCATGGCCCACGAAGGCAATGTCGCCCGCGTCGGCGGTGCCGAGCACAGCATCGACCTCGCTTACGATGCGATGCTGTGCATCGATGGCCCGCTCCCATCCGCGAATGCTGTCATGAGGATTGGCGAAGAACTGGTCCGCGACCGCTTCGAACTCGGGCGGCGGCAAAAACCCCGTCGCCGATCGGTCGTTCTCATGCATCCGTTCCCTCACCTCGATGGCAAGGCCGAGATGCGTCGCGAGGATTTCGGCGGTCTCCAGTGCCTTGCGTTCAGCCTACGACACGATGCGCCGGATCGACCCGACCCAGGGCTGTTCGAGCATTGCAACCGCTCTCGCTCGTCCGATGTCGGACAACCCCCATTCCGGCACGGGAATGTTGGCATCGACCTGAACCTGGGGATGCGTGACATAATACAGGATCGGCATGATCGAGGCTCCCTGCCTGAGAGTGCTGACCTTCTCCTGAGTTCAATAACTCTGGGTCGAGCGCCGCGCCTTCGCCACAACCGGCTGTTTTGCCTGCGCAACTGGCCTTGGCGCTGCAGCCGGCTTGACCGGGCCTTTCTTGAACGGCGCCATGCCTTCACGCGCAAGCTCGTCGGCACGCTCGTTCTCGGCATGGCCGGCATGGCCCTTGACCCAGTTCCAGGTCACCTTGTGACGCCTGTTGGCCTCATCCAGCGCCTGCCACAGTTCGCCATTCTTGACCGGCTTCTTGTCGGCGGTCTTCCAGCCGTTCTTCTTCCAGCCGTGGATCCACTTGGAAATGCCATCCATGACGTATTTGCTGTCGGTGTGAAGGTCGACCGTGCAAGGTTCCTTCAACGCATTCAGCGCCGAGATGGCGGCGAGCAGTTCCATGCGGTTGTTTGTGGTCTCCGCCTCGCCTCCGGAAAGCTCCTTGGTGGTGCCGTTGAAGCGCAGGATCGCGCCCCAGCCGCCAGGGCCAGGATTGCCCGAACAGGCGCCGTCGGTGAAGATCTCAACGTGTTTGCTCATGCCAATCCATATTCCGAAGGAGACCTGATCGCCCGATGGAATCGCATCCTGCGGATATATTCGGTCGGATCGCGTTTCATCACCAGCCCGCCATTGGGGACGGTCAACCAGTCGTAGAGCCGGGTCAGCATGAAGCGCAGCGCCGAGCCGCGCGCCAGCATCGGCAGCGCCGCCTTTTCCTGGTCGCTCAGGGGACGCACGCTCTGATAGCCGGCCAGCAATGCCTTGCCCTTGGTCAGGTTGAAGGAAAAATCCTTCTCGAAGCACCAGGCGTTGAGGCAGGTGGCGACATCGTAGGCGTAGAGGTCGTCGCAGGCGAAATAGAAGTCGATCAGGCCGGAAAGCTTCTCGCCGAGGAAGAACACATTGTCCGGGAAAAGATCGGCATGGATGATGCCTTGGGGAAGGTCTTTCGGCCAGTTCCGCTCGAATTCGGCGAAGTCGGCATCGACCTCGGCCGCCAGGCCCGGCTCAACCTCGTCGGCGCGGTCGCGGGCGGCGTTCCAAAGCTTGCGCCAGCCGTCGATGGCGAGTGCGTTTGAGCGCGTCATCGAAAAGTCGGCTCCGGCCAGATGCAGGGCCGCCAGGGCCTTGCCGACCTCGCCGCAATGCGTTGATGTCGGCCGCCGCAGCGAGAGCCCTTCGAGGAAGGTGATGATGACCGCCGGCCGGCCGGCGAGCGTGCCGATAACGCTGCCGTCATGTGCGGTCACCGGCAACGGGCAAGAGACGCCTTTTTTGGCAAGATGGCCCATCAACCCGAGAAAAAACGGCAGATCCGCCTTCTCGACGCGCTTTTCATAGAGCGTCAGGATGTAGGAGCCGCTGGAGGTGTGCAGCAGGAAGTTCGAGTTCTCGGTCCCTTCGGCAATGCCCTTGTAGGATAGGAGATTACCGACCGGATAGTGCTTCAGGAATGCGCCGAGTTCGCCTTCGGCAACGTCGGTGTAGACCGCCATGTGCCTTACGCGGCTCCATTGACGAAAGCCATGTCGGCTCGCGTCAGTTCGACATCGCGCAGTACCCGCATGACCGGAAAATCCTCCGTTTCCGTGGCCGTGATGGCCAGGTCGATGGTGACGTCGAAGCGCTGGCGGAACGCGTCGATGATCTCGTCGACGATGATCTCCGGCGCCGACGCTCCAGCCGACAGGCCAAGCGTCGAGATGCCGGCGATGTCATTCCACGGAATCTCGGCGGCGCGCTGTACGAGAAGCGACATCGAGGCGCCGGCACGCTCCGCCACTTCGACTAGGCGTCGCGAATTGGAGGAATTGGGCGCGCCGACGATCAGGTAGAGATCAGCGCCGGCGGCGGTCTCTTTGACCGCCTCCTGGCGGTTGGTGGTGGCGTAGCAGATCGATTCCGCCGCCGGGGCATGCAATTGCGGAAAGCGATCCTGCAAGGCACGGATGATGCCGGCGGTGTCCTCGACCGACAACGTGGTCTGGGTAACGAAGCCGAGCGCCTGCGGATCGGCAGGCGCAAGCTTCGCGGCATCGGCCTCCGTCTCTATTAGCGTCACCGCGCCGTCGGGCAGCTGGCCCATGGTGCCGATCACCTCGGGATGTCCGGCATGGCCGATGAGCAGCACATGGCGGCCAAGCCGCTGATGGCGCATCGCCTGCTTGTGGACCTTCGACACCAGCGGGCACGTGGCGTCGAGATAGAAGAGGTTGCGCGCCTGTGCGTCCGCCGGCACCGATTTCGGCACGCCATGCGCCGAGAACACGACCGGGCTCTGCCTATGTTCGGCAGGAATCTCGGAGAGCTCTTCGATGAAGACGGCGCCAAGGCTTTGCAGTCCCTCGACGACGTAACGGTTGTGCACGATCTCATGGCGAACATAGACCGGCGCGCCATATTTCTTCAGCGCCAGCACGACGATCTGTATGGCGCGGTCGACGCCGGCGCAAAAACCACGCGGCTGGCAGAGCCGGATCGTCAGGGGAGGCTTGGTGGTTGTCTGAAGCATTAAATCCTGGCCGGTTGATCAAAGCCGAAATGAGGTGCCTACCCCTGCCCTGTCAAGTGCATCGGTAGAAAGGGGGGCGGCGGTCGCCTTCATTCTTCTTTCGCGGGACGGCGAAGTCGCAGGATGAGCACGGCGGCAAGTGCGGCAGCGAGGCCATACCAGGTCATCGCATATTGCAGATGGCTGTTCGGCAGATCGATGATGGTGACGCCGCCGACCGGCAATCCGCCCGGATTCGGCGTCTTGTCGGCGTCGATGAAGATCGGCACCAGCGTGGCGCCCGCCGGCAGCCCGGCGCTCGCTGCCATCGCGTCGCGGTCCTTCCAGTAGAAGATGTTCTTCGCCACGTCGTTGTCGGGAAGCATCATCGACGGCTTTGCCGGCAGCGGATTGCGGGCGAGGCCGGTGACCGTCACCTCGCCCGTCACCTGCCCCTTGGCGCGCTTGGCGGCATCCTTGAGATCGTAAGGCACGAAGCCGCGATTGATCAGCACGAAGCGACCATCCTCGAGGGCCAGCGGCGTGTAGACGTTGAAGCCGGCTTCGCCTTCCCAGGTGGCGTAGAAATGCCGCTCGCCGGAATGCAGCAAGGTGCCGCTGACGGTCACCGGCGTATAGTCGACGTCCCCGGTCGAGGCGAACTCTCTTTCGACCACGGCAAGCGGTTGCGGCGCCGAGTGCGTACGCTGGTCGATGGTCTGCAGAAGGCCTTCCTTCCAGTGCAGGCGCTGGACCTGCCAGGTGCCGAGCGCCAGCAGGACAGCCAACAGCACCAGCCCAAGGCCAAGCAGCAATGCCGTCCTTGGCCGGGAGCGGCCGCCAGCTCCAACGGATGCCTCGATCATTCGCCGCGATCCAGCTGGCCCTCGGCCGCCTTGTTGCGGTATTGCAGCGTCAGCAGCACGCCCTTGATCAGCCGAAGCGCCGTCAGGCACAGCGCAACAGCCAGCGGGATCCAGAGCAGCAGATGCAGCCAGAGCGGCGGGCTCAGCGTCACTTCGACCCAGAGCGCCAGGCCGACGATGATGAAACCAATGATCAGGATGACGAAGACCGCCGGCCCGTCGCCGGCATCGGCGTAGGAATAGTCGAGGCCGCAATTGGTACAGCGCTTGCCAACGGTGAGGAAGCCGGAAAACAGCTGCCCCTCGCCGCAGCGCGGGCAGCGCCCGTGCAAGCCGGCCGAGATCGGATCGATCGGCGGCCAGATCGCCTTGTCCTCGCTCATTGCTTACCGCTCGATCTCGATCGGCGTCCCATCGGCCACCATCGCCCAGATTTCGTCCATATCGGAGTCCGTAACCGCAATGCAGCCGTCGGTCCAGTCGACCAATTGAAGCAGCCAGCCCCACCAGCCGAAACCGTTTGGCTGGCCGTGGATCATGATCATGCCTCCCGCATCGACACTGCGCGTCTTCGCGGCGGCCAGATCGCCGGCATTGGGATAGGAGATATGGATCGACTTGTGGGCGATGCTGTTCGGGTTGCGCCAGTCGAGGACATAGCGCCCCTCCGGTGTGCGTTGATCACCCTCCTCGTGCTTGTGCCCAAGCGGATCGCCGCCGAGCGCGATGCTGTAGCTTCGCAGGATTTTGCCGTCGCCGATCAGTTCCAGCCGCCGGTCCGACTTGTCGACACGCACCAGATTGACTTTCTCGCCAGCAAGGGCCGGCGCTGTGGCGATCATGCACGCGTAAATGGCACAGAGAAGAGCTAGCCGCATCGGCCAGCGATCGGCGATCATTGCGCCGAAATGAAGAAGGCGGCCACGTCGCCGCGGCCGCCTTTTTTTGAAATCCTGGAGCCTGTTCCATCCCGATTTCTCGGGATGGGGCACTTTGTTTTGCTCAGGTCGAAATCAGTGGGCTTCGATCACCGCGCCGGCCGATCCCCAGACATAGATCGCTGAGAACAGGAACAGCCAGACGACGTCGACGAAGTGCCAATACCAGGCGGCCGCCTCGAAGCCGAAATGCTGCTTGGGGGTGAAATCACCCTTCATCGCCCTGATCAGGCAAACCAGGAGGAAGATGGTGCCGATGATGACGTGGAAGCCATGGAAGCCGGTCGCCATGAAGAAGGTGGCGCCGTAGATGGAATCCTTGAAGGCGAACGGAGCATGAATGTACTCGTAGGCCTGCACCATGGTGAACAGCATGCCGAGGCCGACGGTCAGCACTAGGCCGTTGATCAGCCCCTTGCGATCGCCATGGATCAGCGAATGGTGCGCCCAGGTCACCGTGGTGCCCGACAGCAGCAGGATGATGGTGTTGTAGAGCGGCAGGTGGAAGGGATCGAGAACCTCCATGCCCTTCGGCGGCCAGACACCGCCGGTAAACGCGGTGCGCGCGTATTGCTGCACCTCGCCCGGAAACAGGCTGGCGTCGAAGTAGGCCCAGAACCAGGCGACGAAGAACATCACCTCGGAGGCGATGAACATGATCATGCCATAGCGCAGATGCAGCGACACGACACGCGTGTGATGGCCCTCATGCGCTTCCTTGATCGTGTCCGACCACCAGGCGAACATGGTGTAGAGGACGATCGCCAGGCCGATGAAGAACAGCCACGGATTGGCGATGTTGAAGCCGAAGATCGGGAAGTCGCCGGCCTTGAGATACTGCATCAGGCAGACACCGCCGATTGCGGTCACCAGCGCGCCGATGGACCCCAGGAACGGCCATGGGCTCGGGTCGACGAGATGGTAGTCATGGTGTGGTTTTGCGTGCGCGTCTGCCATATCAACCCCCGAGATTTGCTTCGGTATTCGAAATTGTCTTGCTGCTGCCTTGGACCGGCACTGATGACGCGACCGGCTTGCTCTTCTCCACCGGGAACATCGTATAGGACAGGGTGATTGTCTTCACGTCCTTCAGTTCCGGTACATTTACGATATCGGGATCCACATAGAACACGACCGGCATGTCCAGCGTCTCGCCGGGCTTCAGCGTCGTATCCGTGAAGCAGAAGCACTCGACCTTGTTGAAGTAGGGCCCCGCCAGTTCCGGCTGCACATTGAACGTGGCGCGGCCGGTAACGGGGCGATCGAACTTGTTGGTGGCTTGATAGTGCGCCTGCACGGTCTCGCCGATCTTCATCGTCATCGACCGGTCGACCGGCTGAAAATCCCAGGGCACGCCGGCGATGTTGGCGTCGAAACGGACAACGATGTCACGGTCGAGCACCCGGTTCGCATATTGCTGCGTGACACGTCTTGTGGTGCCACCATAGCCCGTCGCCTGGCAGAACATCTTGTAGAGCGGCACCGCGGCATAGGCCATGCCGATCATGCCGCCGAAGAAGGCAAGGCAGACAAACGCGACGACGCGGTTGGTGTTCTTCCTGCTGGCGGTCACCTGGCTCATCGTGTTCTCACATCGAGCCAGGGTGATGACCGAATTTCACGATCGTCGCGATGTAGAAAATGATCACCAGCACCGCCAGCGCCAGGCCGATGGCGACAGAACGATTGCGTCTGGCTTTCCTCTGCCGCTCGGTCAGCGTGACCAGCTCGAGCTTTTCTTCGATCATGGTCATGCTCCACCCATGGCAAGAGCGCGCTCAAGGACGCTGTCGGCGAGATAGGCGGCGAAAATGGCGAAGAGATAGAGCAGCGAATAGGCGAACAACGCCTTGGCCGGCTTCATCACGCGGTCGTCGTCGGCCATGCCAAGCACTTTCCACGCGTACCAGACAAAACCCAACCCAAGCAGCACGGCGGCCACGCCATAGACCGGCGTGGTGTAGCCCAGGACCCATGGCAGCACGCCGACCGGCGCCAGCAGCAGCGCGTAGGCAAAGATCTGGCGGCGGGTCGAAGCCTGGCCGGCGACGTTCGGCATCATCGGAATGCCGGCGCGGGCATAGTCCTCGGACTTGAACAGCGCCAGCGCCCAGAAATGCGGCGGAGTCCACAGGAAGATGATCAGGAACAGGACAAAGCTTTCCAGGCTGACGCTTCCGGTTACCGCGGCCCAGCCAATGACAGGCGGAATGGCACCGGCAGCGCCGCCGATGACGATGTTCTGCGGCGTCCAGCGCTTGAGCCACATCGTATAGACGACGGCGTAGAAGAAGATCGTGAAGGCCAGCAGGGTCGCCGACAGCCAGTTGACCAGCACACCCAGCGTCATCACCGACAGCACCGACAGGACCAGCCCGAAACTCAGCGCTTCGCCCGGCCGGATGCGGCCGGCCGGCACCGGACGAGAGGCGGTGCGCGTCATCACCGCGTCGATGTCGGCATCGTACCACATGTTGAGCGCGCCGGAGGCCCCGGCGCCGATGGCGATCGACAGGATGGCGATCACCGCCAGTAACGGATTGATGGTCACCGGCGCCGCGACCAGTCCGACGAACGCGGTGAACACCACCAGCGACATGACGCGCGGCTTCAGCAGGGCGAAGAAATCGCCCGCCGTCGCTTCCGACATGCGGAAGCCCGCTTCGTCAATACTGGTTTCGTCGACTAGGGCCATGCGTACTCAAGTCCATCATTCCGTTTGGCCAAAACCGCCGGCAGGCCGGCGGTTTCGATTCCATGGAGGCTGCCGCCTTACTTGATCTTCGGCAGCTGCTCCCACTGGTGGAAGGGCGGCGGCGAAGGCAGCTGCCATTCAAGCGTCGTGGCGCCTTCGCCCCACGGATTGGCACCGGCGACCCGCTTCTTCTGGAAAGCCTCGAACACGCCGTAGAGGAAGATCGCCACACCGACGGCCGAAATATACGAGCCGTAGGACGACACCATGTTCCAGCCGGCAAACGCGTCGGGATAGTCGATGGTGCGGCGCGGCATGCCGGCAAGGCCGAGGAAATGCTGCGGGAAGAAGATCAGGTTGACGCCGACGAAGGTGACCCAGAAATGGGTGTTGGCGATGGCGAAGGAATACATGTAGCCGGTCATCTTCGGGAACCAGTAGTACCAGCCGGCGAAGATGGCGAAGACCGCGCCCAGCGACAGCACGTAGTGGAAGTGCGCAATCACGAAATAGGTGTCGTGCAGCGAACGGTCGAGACCGGCATTGGCCAGCTGGACGCCGGTGACGCCGCCAATCGTGAACAGGAAGATGAAGCCCAGGGCCCACAGCATCGGCGGCTTCAGCGAAATCGATCCGCCCCACATCGTGGCGATCCAGGAGAAGATCTTCACGCCCGTCGGAACCGCGATGACCATCGTGGCGAAGACGAAGTAGCGCTGGGTGTCGAGCGACAGGCCGGTCGTATACATGTGGTGGGCCCAGACGATGAAGCCGACCGCGCCGATGGCGACCATCGCGTAGGCCATGCCGAGGTAGCCGAACACCGGCTTCTTCGAGAAGGTCGAGACGATGTGGCTGATGATGCCGAAGCCCGGCAGGATCAGGATGTAGACTTCAGGGTGACCGAAGAACCAGAACAGGTGCTGGAACAGGATCGGATCGCCGCCGCCGTCGGGCGCGAAGAAGGTCGTGCCGAAGTTACGGTCGGTCAGGAGCATGGTGATGCCGCCTGCAAGCACCGGGAGCGACAACAGCAGCAGGAAGGCGGTGACCAGCACCGACCAGGCGAACAGCGGCATCTTGTGCATCGTCATGCCGGGCGCGCGCATGTTGAAGATGGTGGTGATGAAATTGATGGCGCCAAGGATCGAGGAGGCACCGGCAATGTGGATCGACAGGATCGCCAGATCCATCGCCGGCCCGGGCTGGCCCGAAGTCGACAGCGGCGGATAAAGCGTCCAGCCGCCACCGACGCCATAGGCGCCAGGCGCGCTCGGCATGAAGGCCGAGGCGATCAGAAGCAGGAAGGCCGGCGGCAGCAGCCAGAACGAGATGTTGTTCATGCGCGGGAAGGCCATGTCAGGCGCGCCGATCATGATCGGCACCATCCAGTTGGCAAAACCGCCGATCAGGGCCGGCATGACCATGAAGAAGATCATGATCAGCGCGTGCGCGGTGGCGAAGGCGTTGTACATGCTCTTGCCGCCGTCGATCGCGGCATCGCCGTTCATGCCGTAGACCATCTGTGCGAGGCCGCTGAAAATCTGGATCCCCGGCTCCTGCAGCTCCATGCGAATGGCAACCGACAAGGCACCGCCGACGATGCCGGCGAAGATCGCAAAGATCAGATAGAGCGTGCCGATGTCCTTGTGGTTGGTGGAATACACCCACCGGACCCAGCCGTGATACGGCTTGTGGTCGTGGTCGTCGTGAGCTGCAGCGTCTGCCATGTTCCGCTCCGTTCCCTGATCTTTTGTTGGCTGCGGCATCAGTTGCCGGCGGCCGCTACCTTGTTCTGGCCGTCGACCTCAGCCATCAGCGCCTTGTTGGCGCCCGGCAGGTTGGTCTTGGCTTCCGCCAGCCAGCTTTTGAATTGCGCGTCGGAGACGACGCGGATGGCGATGGGCATGAAAGCGTGATCCTTGCCGCACAGCTGCGAGCACTGGCCGTAGTAGAGGCCCTCCTTGTCGGCCTTGAACCAGGTCTCGTTGGTGCGGCCGGGAACCGCATCCATCTTGATTCCGAACGAGGGCATGGCGAAGGAGTGGATCACGTCCGTTGCGGTGACCAGGACGCGGGTCATGGTGTTGACCGGCACAACCATCTCGTTGTCGACGGCGAGCAGGCGCGGATAGATCTTGCGATCTTCCTTACCGGCAGCTGCCCGGTCGGCTTCCTGCAGGATCGCGGAGTTGAAGGAAATCGTGTTCTCGGTCTGGTATTCGTAGTCCCAGTTCCACTGGTTGCCGGTCGCCTTGACCGTCAGCTTTGCGTCTTCCGGCGGCGTATACTGAGCCGTCAGCAGCTGGAACGAAGGAATGGCGATGCAGAGCAGGATGACGACCGGGCCGACGGTCCAGATCACCTCGATCAGCGTGTTGTGGCTGGTTTTGGAGGGAACCGGGTTCACGCTCGCGCGGAATTTCAAGATGCAATACGCAAGCAGACACAGCACCAGTATGGTGATCGGAACGATGAACCACATCGTGTAGTTCCCGAACCACTCGATCTGCCGCATCATATCGGTCGCCGGCGCCTGAAAGCCGGTCTCCCATTCCCTGGGCTGATCGGCATGGGCGGATGCGCCGGCGAAAAACGTGGTAGCGGCAATTGCGCCTGCTAGGAATTTTCTCATCGCCCTCATCGTCTCCCAGTTCCTCGCGGCTGTGCCCACGAGAATATCGAACAATGCCGGGACGGGAATCCCGACTGTCTCAAGGTGGTTCAAACCATACTCTTTTTCCCTCCGCAAGAAAGGAGCGGGCGAAACCGTGCGGCATTTTTGCGCGCAAGCCCGGATGCGCCTTTGAAGGCAGCGGCAACGGTTCCGAATCGCATATGTTCTGCCATGGCCACATTCCTGCGGGCCGGGCGTGCCGACCGTCGCAATTCGGGCGAAATTGGCTAGGAAAAGCGCCGTATTGGCTGTTTCGGGGCAGACCGGTTGCGGTCTCGTCCTTTACTTGGCTTTGGCGCGGCTTAAAGTGCCGTGATTCGCAATGGAGCCGTCATGAACTCTTGGCTTTCGAGACTTGCGCTTTCGAGAATCTTGGCGCTTTCGAGAATCTTGGCGCTTTCGAGAATCTTGGCGAAGGTCATCTTTCTCGCCGCCTGGTCCGTCATCGGCCCGTCTGTCATCGGCCAGCCTGTCATCGGCTTGTCAAGCCAGGCCAATGCCGCGCAGCCGAGTGGCACCGTCCGGTCGACGCACGGCGCGTGGTCGATCATCTGCGACACGCCGGCCGGCGCCACCTCCGAGCAATGCGTGATGATGCAGAACGTCGTCGCCGAGGACCGTCCCGAGATGGGGCTGTCGGTGGTCGTGCTGCGCACCGCCGACAACAAGGCTGAGATCCTGCGCGTGCTGGCGCCACTCGGCGTGCTTTTGCCCAACGGGCTCGGCCTCAATGTCGACGGCAAGGATATCGGCCGCGCCTATTTCGTGCGCTGTTTCCAGGATGGCTGCTATGCCGAAGTCATTCTCGAAAAGCCGCTGCTTGACACGCTGAAGACCGGGACGTCGGCCACCTTCATCGTCTTCCAGACCCCGGAAGAAGGCATCGGCATCCCCGTCGACCTCAAGGGTTTTGCTGACGGTTTCGCCGCCCTGCCCTGAGAGCTCGGCGCTTGCGAAGAATCCAACGTCAGGATGGATGTCAGCTTCCTTGGCGGCATCACCAGGGCCAACCTTGAGGAACAGTTCGCGAACTGGGATTCAATGGCCAGCGACATCAAGGACTTCATCAGCCAAAAGTAACTTCGACGATTTGTCGGCGATCGCATTTGTCTTCACAATGCGGCGGGGCGATTGTCTCGGCGCCTCTTCGCGCCTACATCGTGGCAAAGAAGCATTCCTACTGTGAACGGACGCGCCATGAACAGCCTGATCGGCCAATTCGACATTTCAGACGATCGCATCAAGCAGATCGTCACTGAGACCATCAGTGGCGCCGACGACGGCGAACTGTTTCTCGAATACAGCGAGAGCGAAGCGCTGATGTTCGACAACGGTCGGCTAAAGACGGCCAATTTCAACACCGACCAGGGGTTTGGCCTGCGCGCCGTCGCCGGCGAAGCCAGCGGCTATGCCCATTCCAGCGACCTTTCCGAGGCCTCGCTGCTGCGCGCCGCCGACGCTGTTTCAACCGTCAAGGGCGGCTATTCCGGCACGCTGGCCGCGGCGCCGGCCCGCACCAACCGCCACCTCTATGGCGAGGAGAATCCGATCCCCTCGCCCTCCTTCGAGGTCAAGGCAAAGCTGCTGCAGGAAATCGACGCCTGGCTGCGCGCCGAGGATGCGCGCGTGCGCCAGGTTTCGGCCTCGCTGTCCTCATCCTGGCAGCATGTCGAGATCGTGCGCGCCGATGGCCAGGTGGTGCGCGATATCCGCCCGCAGGTCCGTGTCCACGTCTCTGTCGTCGTCGGCGATGGCGACCGCCAGGAGAGCGGCTCCTATGGCATGGGCGGACGCAAGGCCTTTGACGACTTCCTTGTCGAGGACAGCTGGAAGCACGCCGCCAAGGAGGCGCTGAGGCAAGCGCTGGTCAATCTCGAGGCCATACCGGCGCCGGCCGGCACCTTCGACATCGTCCTGTCCAGCGGCTGGCCGGGCGTCATGCTGCACGAGGCCGTCGGCCATGGGCTGGAAGGTGACTTCAACCGCAAGAAGACCTCGGCTTTCGCCGGCCTGATGGGCCAGCAAGTCGCCGCCAAGGGAGTGACAGTCGTCGACGACGGCACCATGCCGGAGAGGCGCGGGTCGCTCACCGTCGACGATGAAGGGACCCCGACGGCGCGCAACGTGCTGATCGAGGACGGCAAACTGGTCGGCTACATGCAGGATCGCCAGAACGCCCGGTTGATGGGCATGAATGCCACCGGCAACGGCCGGCGCGAAGGCTATGCCCACCAGCCGATGCCGCGCATGACCAACACCTTCATGACGGCGGGTGACATGGAGCCGGACGAAATCATCGCCTCGGTCAAGAACGGTATTTACGCCGTCTCCTTCGGCGGCGGTCAGGTCGACATCACCTCGGGCAAGTTCGTGTTCGGCTGCACCGAGGCCTACATGATCGAGAACGGCAAGGTGACGCAGCCGATCAAGGGCGCGATGCTGATCGGCAATGGGCCGGACGCCATGCACCGCGTGTCCATGATCGGCAACGACATGAAGCTCGATACCGGCATCGGCATGTGCGGCAAGGGCGGACAGGGCGTCCCGGTCGGCGTCGGCCAGCCGCATCTCAGGATGAACCAGATGACGGTAGGCGGCACGCGGGTTTGAGCGCACCTGGTGCGGCCGACCAAGCCAGACCCAAAATCGTCATTCTGACAGGCGCCGGTATGTCGGCTGAATCGGGCGTCGCAACGTTGCTCGATCTTGTCGGGTTCTGGGCCAAGGACAGCGCTTCCAACTGAATCCTGTCGGCACCTTGAAGCGAACACAATCCACGTTAGGAAATTATTAAGTCTCTAACTGCCTGGGCTGCCTTTTGCGCACGAACGCAGCACCAGCTTCCTGGTTGCGGTGGTGTTTTGGCAATGCGGCATGTCCCCGGCGTTCTCACTTCCTCTTTCCTACTTGGCTTCGTTTCATTGCTTGGTGCGACCTCGCTGCAAGCCAGCCCGGCAGAAGCACAGTCGACATTGTTCAAGTCGCGATCGACGCAATCTTCCATGGAAGGGCTGCGCTCTGCCACCGTCGGTGCAAGCACCAGCGTACCCTACGGTTGGGTCGATTTCTGCCATCGCCGACCAAAAGAGTGCAAGGTACCCGTTCTGCCGGCCGCGAATGTCAAGCTGACCGCGCAGAACCTGCGCATCCTCAAGCGGATAAATCAGAAGGCGAACAGCTCGATCAAACCCGTCAGCAATTTCGACCACTGGGGCACGATGGTGGACCACTGGGACTACCCCGTGGACGGCAAGGGCGACTGCAAGATCTACGCCCTCTACAAGCGCAAGCTTCTTCTTGAGGCGGGATTCCCCCGGCAGGCGCTGCTGATGACCGTGGTGCGCGACCTGGACAATGAAGGCCACACCATCCTGACGGTGAAAACCGACAAGGGCGATCTTGTCCTGGACAATCTGGTCGATGAGATCAGGCCTTGGAATGCGACGGGCTATTACTTCCTCAAACGCCAGTCCCAGCGGAACCCAAACACATGGGTGTCGATCAACCAACGGGGCGGCACGTCGAAAACCCTCACGAATGTTTCCAAGCTCGTAGACTGAGCGGCCTGCCAGACCAGAGCGCGTCAGCTTTTTGAAGGTTCGGTGCCCGGCGACAGGCGGGCAATCCCTGCCTCACTCCTGCCTACTGCTTGCATGGAGGCTCGCCCGGGTGTCCGCAGGCAGGCTTCTTGTTGCCTCGGGGCGGCTGCGGATTGGGCTGTTGCGGCGGACGCCGCTCCTGGACCTGGGGCTTGGGCTGAGCATGGAACTCCGGCTTCTGAGGCTTGGAGAACACCTTCACGTTCGGCTTCTCCTGCAGCTTGAGTTGGCGCTGCGGATTCTCGTTTGGCTTGTTGACCTTGATATTCCGCTGGACGTTGACTTGCGGGCCGGCGGAGCCTCCTCCGCCGTTCTGCAGCTTGCGGAACTTCTTGTTCCCGTTTCCCGGAGCCTGATCGCTCGGTCCGACAACGGCCTGGCCGGCGGACAGATCCTTGCGCGTCAGCTTCTTCGGCTTGCCGCCACCCTGGTCGGAGAAAACAGCTGCATTGTTCTTCTTGATCTTTTCCTGCACGTTCGGGCGCTGCCCGGCCGGTGCACCGTTGACGGTCGGCAGCTTGCTGACCTTGCCGTTCTTGCCCTGCCCTTTGCCGCCTCCGTTCTGCTGGCCATTGCCCTGTCCGGTAACGGCAGCGCCGGCATTTCCCGTAGCCTGCTGATTGCCGCCCAAGGTGCCTTGCTTGCCAAGCAGCTTCTTGGACTTGTTGTTGGGCAAATTCTTGTTGTTGGGCAGATTCTGGCCGTTGAGCACCGGCGGTTTGCCATTGACGAGTGGCAGCGTCTTGCCGTTCGCTCCCGGCAGGGTGTGATCAGTTGAGAGCGTCTTCGACACCGGCTTTGCGCCGGGGGGCTGCCGGCCTTGCGTCGCACCCTGGCCGAGTTTGCCCGGAGCGGCAGGGTTCTGGTTAGAGAGCACGGCCTTCTTATGCAGCAGCGGCGGCAGCGCCACCTTGGTCGCGAGCGCTGCGGCGCCCAGTCCAACCGCGGCGCCGGTCAGCTTCTGGCCGGTGGTGAGGCCCCCGCCGCCCTGCCCTGCCTGATTGTTCTCGTTATTGATCGTCGTGTTGTTGATGACGGTCGTGTTGTGGATGTTGTTGAAGATCATGTTATCGGGCGGCGGCGCAATGTTGCGCGGCGGGTTGACCCACACCGGTACCGGCACGAAGACCGGCACCGGCAGAACATAAACATCGACTGCCGGCCGCGGCGGCGCCAGCACGACGAAATCCGGCGGAGGCGGCGGCAGGAAGATCACCGCGACAGGCGGTGGTGGCTCGAAGTCGAAATCCGGATCGTCGAAATAGAGCACGGGCCGGTCGACATAGATGATCTCTTCCGGTGGCGGCGGCGGCACGTCGTAATCATAGACGGTAAAATCCTCCGGCGGCTCCAGCGCTGCATCGAAATGCTCCAGCCGGCGGCGGGCATCCCAGGCATGCGGGCCGTGCGGATAGCGATCGAGGTAGGACCAGTAGGCTTCCGGGGTGTCCCGGAGCCAGGTTTCGCGCCAAGTGATTGCTTCGCGCCGCGCAGCGATGATGGCACGCACGCGCTTGGCCATTGGATCGTGCGGGTAGGCGCCGACGAAATCCTCGTAACCGCTGAGCGTGTCGCGGTCGAGGGCAGCGACATAAGCGTCGCGGGCGTCGAAGTCGCGGATCTCTCTGGTCCGGTTGGCTTGGGACTCAGCCTCCGAGACCCTGGGCGCGGGCGCGTCCGGAGCCCGGTCGAAGAAGACGAAGGGCGCCGTGATCTTAGAGGCGCTCCACGGAACTTCCGCACCCTGGGTCAGTTCGTTGACGCGCAGGCGCGTGCGATCGAAAACATCGTCAAGCGGCAGGCCGCCTTCGCGCATCATCTCGGCCAGCGCCTGCGCATAGGCGCCGTATGGACCCTTGCCTTCAGGCGCGACCGTACCCGGGGCGGCATTGAACGCAACAAGCATGTTCGGATCGGGATCGACCAGTGCGAGACCTCCGGCCAGCGGCTGGTTCGTCTGCGGGAATGTATTTGGCCGCGCCGCATCGAGCACGACGATATTGACCTTCGTCGGCAGTCCAGCCAGCGACTTGGTGACATCGGAGAGCCGCATCCCCTGAAGCGGGACGTCGGTTGGATTGGCGATCTGGGCATCGACAGGCAAGAAGTAATTCTCGCCTTCGAACTGCACGCCATTGCCGGCGAGATAGATGAAGACGACCGCGTCGGGACCGGCAGCAGAAACCTTGCCAAGGAAATCGCGCAGTGCGCCGCGCAGCGATTCCTGGTCGACGTCGCGGGCACCAACAACATCGAACCCTGCTGCCTGCAAGGTCTGCGCGATCAGCCCGGCATCATTGGCGGGCGTCGCCAGCGCACCAGACGGATAGGCCGCATTGCCGATGACGAAAGCGAGGCGTTTTTCGCCCTGCGCGAGGGCACCCGTGGCCGAGGCCGCCACGAAAATAAGGAGGAGGAAGAAGCCGAGGAATTTCTGGAGCGTCCGCATCTCTGGCCACCAAGTAAAGCAAACGGTGATGGAGCAGGATGGTTCCTTCCTCCAGTGATTTAGACGGGCGCAAAGAGGCGGCTTCGCGGCGCGATTTCGGCAAACCCGCCCGACGCGGAAACCTCAAGAAAATGTGATCATTTTTGGTTCGCGCCTGACCCTAGGAAAATGCGAAGCGCTACCGCCTTCGTTTCGGCTTCTCAAGAAGCGCCACGGCCTCGACATGCGGCGACCATAGGAACTGGTCGATCGGCGTCACGCTTTTCAATGTGTAGCCGCCGTCGAGCAGGATGCGCAGGTCGCGAGCCAGCGTCACCGGATTGCAGGATACGGCGGCAACGAACGGAACCTCCGCGCGCGCGATCTGCTTCGACTGGTCTTCGGCGCCGGCGCGTGGTGGGTCGAACACCAGGCCGTCGAAGCCATTCAGTTCCTTGAAGGTCAGCGGCCGGCGGAACAGGTCGCGGCGTTCGCCCGTCACCCGCTTCAGGCCGGTCGCGAAGCGTGAGCCCCGGTCGAGCGCCGAAAGGGCTGCCGCATCGCCTTCGACCGCATGGACTTCCGACTTCGCTGCCAGCCGCAAGGCAAAGCTGCCGCAGCCGGCGAACAGATCGGCAATCTTCTTGGCGCTCTTCAGATGTCCCCCGACGATATCGGCCATGGCCTGTTCGGCTGCATCGGTCGCCTGCAGGAAGGCGCCCGGCGGCACGGCGACCGCGACATTGCCGAACATGACCACAGGCTTCCTTGGCTCGATGATGATCTCGTCGTCGATGGACAGCCTGGCAAAGCCCTGAGCCAAGACGAAGTTGGAGGCGACCCGACGCTGGTTCTCGCCCAGTTTGCCCGACTCGTAGACTGCGACGTCAAGGCCCGACCCGGTCACGGTGACCGCCAGCCGGAACGATTTGGTGGTGGCGCACACCAGTTCGGCGAGCGCCTTCAGCCGATCGAACGCGCTGACGATCTCGGGCAGCGAGATCGGGCATTCCGATATCGAGACGATTTCCGGCGACAGATGGCGATTGAAGCCGAGCAGCATGCCTGTATCGGTGCGCCGCGCGGCGAGCACCACACGGCGGCGTGTGTGCGGCGCGCAGGCGACCAGTTCGCCGATGTCGCAATCGATGCCCTTGCCCTTCAGGGCGTGCACCACCTTTTCGCGTTTCCACGGACGATAGGCTTCGGCTTCGAAATGCTGGAGCGCGCAACCGCCGCATTCGGTGAAATGGCGGCAGGCGGGATCGATGCGCAGCGGCGAAGCCTCCAGCACCGCCATCAGCATCGCACGGTCTTTTTCGCGCGCGGCGGTGACGACCTCGCCGGGCAATGTGAAGGGAATGAACAGATCGCCGCTCTCGGTCTCGGCGATGCCGTCGCCCTGGGCGCCAAGTTTCCTGATGCTGAAACGAGCGCTCATCGATCCTTGATCCCACCGAGCAGGAATTCGCGATTGCCGTCGCCGCCTTCGATCGGCGACAAATGCAGGCCCAGCGAACGCCAACCGGGAACGGCGTCCAGCCAATCCTGCAGCAGGCCGGCGACACGGGCGGCATCGTAGGGATCCTTCAGCAGGCCGCCCTTGCCGATCGCTTCGCGGCCCGCTTCGAATTGCGGCTTGACCAGGAACATGGCGCCGGCACCAGCCTTCGCAAGGCCAAGCGCCGGCGGCAGCGCCAGTTTCAGCGAAATGAAGCTGACATCGGAAACGACGAAATCCGGGATCCGGCCGGCCAGATCGGCGACCGTGAGATCGCGCGCGTTCAGGCCCTCGACGACGGTCACACGCGGATCACCGCCGATATCGGCATGCATCTGGCCATGCCCGACATCGATGGCGGTGACATGGGCAGCGCCGCGCTCGAGCAGCACCTGGGTGAAGCCGCCGGTCGAGGCGCCGATGTCGAGCGCTTCACGTCCGGCGGGATCGAGGCCGAAATGATCGAGCCCACCGATCAGCTTCAGCGCCGCGCGCGACACATAGCCCTGGGCCGGATCATCGATGGCGATCAGGCATTGCGGCGAAACGTTCTGGCCGGGCTTGCGGGCTAAGACGCCGTCCACCATCACGGTGCTACGCTCGACCGCGTCGCGGGCGCGCGAACGGCTGGCAAAAAGCCCCCGCTGGACGAGCAGGTCGTCGAGCCGCTGGCGGGGGCTGGCTGGCAAAGGTGAGTTCATCGGCCTTCATGGCGAAAGCCGGTCGCGAAGGCAAGGATATTGGGGGGCGGACAAGGAACATCGTTGGAAAGCACGCGAACGCTTCAAGCCGCTGCGCCGCTTGCGAGCATCGGATCGGCCCGGCACAATGCTAAGCGGGAGCGCCGTTGCTGTCCGAAGGCGAGGAAGGACAAATGCTGAGAGGAACATGCCACTGCGGTGCAGCCCACTGGACCCTGGAGGGCGATCCCGGGCCGGTCACGGCGTGCAGTTGCACGCTTTGTCGCCGCTATGGCGCGCTCTGGGCTTACGATTATGTCGACGAACGCATCCACGTCGCGGGGCCGATGAAGAGCTATACGCGCCCCGGAAAGGACACGCCCTCGCTTGAGATCCTGTTCTGTCCCACTTGCGCTTGCGTGCTCGCCTGGCGTGGCTTGGGCTCCAGCACCACTGGCCGCACTCGAATCGCCGTCAATGTAAGGCTTGCACCGCCGGAGGCCGTCGCCGATTTGCCGATCGACCACTTCGATGGCCTCGACACTTACGACGATCTGCCGCGCGATGGCCGCTGCGTGCGCGACATGTGGTTCTAAAGCGCGAGCGCTTAAGTCTCTGTCTTGTGCATGCCGTTGTCCCAAAACCGCTGCGCACTTTTGGGCGATGTGCTCTAAAAGATGGTTCGCGAAACCCGGCGATCAACGGCTGGAGACAAACCGTCATCCCGATTTCCCGAAGCTTGCTCACCCGGATGCTCAGTCGCAGCCGGAGGCGCCGGCACAGGGTCCGGCAAGACTACCAGCTGCGGCACCTGCTTGTAGGAAAAGCCCCCGCGGATATCGCCCATCTTGCCGGCGATGATGCCCATGGCCGCCTTTTCAAGGCTGCGATCATAGCGCGTTTCGGCGGCGACCGGCGCGACGATGACCGCTGAAAGCGCCACGCCGCACACAAGCGTTCTCATTTTTTTGTCTCCCTGCCTGGTCACGATCTAGCAGGGTGCCGTTGAAAAACGGCCAAGAGACACGGTAAGCAAAGCGCCAAACGGCAGCGTTAACAATGCGTTAAGGCATCAAGCCGGCAAACTGATTCAAGCTCTTGAGATTTTGATTCAGGCGCGCTGGGCGCGGGCTGTATGGCCGAGGGCGACGAACACCGTGCGCACGATGCCGGCGGCATCCAGGCCGGCATCGGCATACATCTTTTCCGGCTTGGCGTGGTCGGTGAACGCGTCCGGCAGCACCAGCGGGCGTACCTTCAGGCCACTTTCCAGCAAGCCCTCATGGGCGAGGAACTGCAGCACATGGCTGGCGAAGCCGCCGACGGCGCCCTCTTCCACCGTCACCAGAACCTCGTGCGAGCGGGCCAGCCGGCGGATCAGATCCTCGTCTAGCGGCTTGGCGAAACGGGCATCGGCGACCGTGGTGGAAAGCCCGGCCGCGCCAAGCTCTTCGGCGGCGATCAGGCAATCCTGCAGCCGCGTGCCGAACGACAGCAGGGCGACCTTGGTGCCTTCCCTGACGATACGGCCCTTGCCGATTTCGAGGATCGCGCCGCGCTCCGGCATGTCGACGCCAACGCCGTTGCCACGCGGATAGCGGAAGGCGATCGGGCCGTCATCGTAACTTGCCGCGGTGCGCACCATGTGGCGCAGTTCGGCTTCGTCTGCTGCTGCCATCACCACGAAACCCGGCAAGGTCGCCAGAAAAGTCGTGTCGAACGCGCCGCAATGGGTGGCGCCGTCGGCGCCGACGAAGCCGGCGCGGTCGATGGGAAAGCGCACCGGCAGCTTCTGGATGGCGACGTCATGGACGACCTGGTCGTAGGCGCGCTGCAGGAAGGTCGAATAGATGGCCGCGAACGGCTTGTAACCTTCGGTGGCGAGGCCAGCGGCGAAAGTCACCGCGTGCTGTTCGGCGATGCCGACATCGAACGTCCGCGACGGAAATGCTTCACCGAACAGGTCGAGGCCGGTGCCGCTCGGCATGGCGGCGGTGACGGCGACGATGCGGTCGTCCTCGCGGCCTTCCCTAACCAGGCTTTCGGCGAACACCTTGGTGTAGGCCGGCGCGTTGGCCGGCGCCTTGGCCTGCGCACCGGTGATGACATCGAACTTGTTGACGCCGTGATACTTGTCGGCGGCGGCTTCTGCCGGCGCGTAGCCCTTGCCCTTCTGGGTGACGACATGGATCAGCACCGGGCCTTCGCCATTGTCGCGGACATTCTTCAGGACCGGGATCAGGTGCTCGAGATTGTGACCGTCGATCGGGCCGATGTGATAGAAGCCCAGTTCCTCGAACAGCGTGCCGCCGGTGACGTAGCCGCGTGCATGCTCGACCGCCCGGGTGATCGCACGGTCGGCGCGCTTGCCGAGATAAGAGGTCAGTTTCTTGCCGAAGTCGCGCAGGCCGACATAGGTCTTGCCCGAGGCCAGACGCGCCAGATAGGCGCTCATCGCGCCGGTCGGCGGCGCAATCGACATGTCGTTGTCGTTGAGAATGACGATGAGCCGGGCATCGAGCGCGCCGGCATTGTTCATCGCCTCGTAGGCCATGCCGGCCGACATGGCACCGTCACCGATGACGGCGATGACGTTGTTGCGGCCGCCGGAGAGATCGCGGGCGGCGGCCATGCCAAGGCCGGCCGATATCGATGTCGAGGAGTGTGCGGCGCCGAAGGGGTCGTACTCGCTCTCGGCGCGGCGGGTGAAGCCGGACAGGCCACCCTCCTGCCGCAAGGTGCGGATACGGTCGCGCCGGCCGGTGAGGATCTTGTGCGGATAGGCCTGATGGCCGACATCCCAGATCAGCCGGTCATCCGGGGTGTTGAAGACATAGTGCAGCGCCACCGTCAGCTCGACCACGCCAAGGCCGGCGCCAAGATGGCCGCCAGTGTGGGACACCGCGTCGATCAGTTCGGCACGAAGCTCGGATGCCAGTTGCGGCAATTCGCTCTCGGCAAGCGTGCGCAGGTCGGCCGGGATGCGGACCTTGTCGAGAAGCGGCGTATGCGGCGTTGAGTTCACGGGTAGGCCTGCTCAGGCTTTCTGTTCATGGGCGGGATAGGCCGGCCGCCGGCGAAAGTAAATGCGTGTCAGTGACGCGGATCAGGCTTTAGGTCCCAAAACCCGGCCACTTTTGGGCGACATGCATTAGCTTTCCGGCAGCGGGATGAATTCTTCCTCATCGCCGGGAACGATATCGAAGCGGCCGGTCTTCCATTCTTCCTTGGCCTGCTCGATGCGCTCCTTGGAGGACGAGACGAAATTCCACCAGATGTAACGCTGCGAGCCGAGCGAGGCACCGCCGAACAGCATGAAATGGGCGCCGCCTTCCGACGATACGACGATCTCGTCGCCCGGCCGAAACACCAGCAGCCGCTCCGCTGGAAAAACGTCGCCTGAAATCGAGACCTCGCCTTCGAGCGTGTAGATGGCGCGCTCCTCGGCATCGGCCGGGATTTTCACGCGGGCGCCCGGCGCCAGCCTGAGGTCGGCATAAAGCGTCTCGGAATTAGCCCTCACCGGGGACCGCAGTCCCTGGAAGTCGCCGATGACAACCCGCCCGCTGACGCCTTCGGCATCGATCTCGGGGAGCCGCAAAGCAGCGGTGTTCTCGAACACCGGAGCCACTTCCTCCTTGCCGTCCGGCAGTGCCAGCCATGTCTGCAGGCCGGAGACCGACATCGGCGCGCCACGCAATTCCTCCGGCGTGCGCTCGGAATGGACGATGCCACGGCCGGCGGTCATCAGGTTCACGTCGCCGGGCTGGATGACCATTTCGGTGCCGAGTGAATCGCGATGCCGGATCTTGCCGTCGAACAGATAGGTCACCGTCGACAGCCCGATATGCGGATGCGGACGGACATCGAGCGCCTGGCCCGCGCGCAGGATCGCCGGGCCCATGCGGTCGAAGAAGATGAAAGGCCCGACGAGCCGTCTTTTGGCGGTCGGCAGAGCGCGGCGTACCTGGAAACCGCCAATGTCCTTGGCGTTCGGGATGACCATCAGCTCGATCTGGTCGCTGGCAAAGGCGTCGCCGACTTCAGGGTCTTTCCCAGGGAAGAAGCTCATGGACTCTCCTTGTCAGCGGCCGTCGCTGGTTGTCGGATCAGGCAAAACGGATCGCCGATTTTGCCCGCGCCTTGGCGGCCACCTCTTCGCGATTGCGAGGATGCTGATGGGTTTCGAGGGAATCGAGAAGCTCACGCGCCGATGCCGCGATGGCTTCGACCGCATGATCGAAGGCGTGCTGGTTCTGCTTCGAAGGTCGCGTCGTTCCGCTCAATTTGCGGACAAACTGAAGTGCGGCGTCGCGCACCTCGTCATTGGTTGCCGGCGGATCAAAATTGAACAGGGTCTTGATGTTTCTGCACATCGTTTGCGAACCTCCTCTTGTCCTGAAGCCGTCTCAATCGGGACCATGATCATGTCCAAAAGCCGATGAGGCAAGACCATCGTTCGGGAGCATGACTCAGTCGGCGTCGAGCGGCTCCGTTCCAACCGGCTTGCCGTCGCGCGACAGCCTGATCTTCTCGACCTTGTCCTCGGCGGCCTTCAGCAGCCGGTCGCAATGCGCCTTCAGCGCCTCACCGCGCTCATAGATCCTGATCGACTGGTCGAGCGGCACATCGCCACGCTCCAGATCATCGACAATCTTTTCCAATGCGTCGAGTGCCTGCTCGAAGCTCATCGCCTTGACGTCTTCGTTGGTCTCTCCAGCCATCATTCACCCTTTCATCAGTCGCCCGACATGGGCGGCGACCGAAAATGCCAGTCCCTGCAGATCGTAGCCACCCTCGAGCAGGCTGACGAGACGGTTGCCGCTGTGGCGCGTGGCGCGCTGCATCAACTGGCCGGTCGCCCAGTCGAAATCATCCTCGGTCAGGTTGATCTCGGCCAGCGGATCGCGATGGTGCGCGTCGAAACCGGCCGAAATGATGATCAGGTCGGGCGCGAAATTGTCGAGCGCCGGCAGGACACGCGACAGCAAGGCATCGCGGAAAACCTCGCTGCCGGTCTGCGGCGCCAGCGGCGCGTTGACGATGTTGCCGGCGCCGGTCTCGCTCTTCGCCCCGGTGCCGGGATAAAGCGGCATCTGGTGCGTCGAGCAATAGAGCACCGACGGATCGTCCCAGAAAATATCCTGTGTGCCGTTGCCGTGATGGACGTCCCAGTCGACGACGGCAACGCGCTCGACGCCATGTTTCTTCTGCGCGTAGCGCGCTGCGATCGCCGCCGTATTGAAGAGGCAGAAGCCCATGGCCGTGGTTTTTTCGGCATGGTGGCCGGGCGGTCGGGCGGCGACGAAGACATTGTCGGCGCGGCCGGCAAAGACGTCGTCGACGGCGGCGTTGGCGGCGCCGATCGCGGTGATCGCCGCTTGCCAGCTCTTCGGGCTGGCGGTGGTGTCGGCGTCGATGCGGGCGATGCCCTCGTCGGGAATGGCGGCGCGGACGCGGGCGACGAAATCGGCGGGGTGCGCGTAGAGAATGGTGGCCTCGTCGCCTTCCGGCGCCTGGATGCGATCGAGCCCGACAAACGCCTCATCGTCGAGCACCCGCTCGATGGCGCGCAAGCGGTCCGGCCGCTCGGGGTGACCGGGCGGCGTGATGTGCTCAAGGAAGATCGGATGGGTGTAGAGACGAGTGGCCATCCTCCCTATCTAGTGCCCCGACGTCGCGATGGCCATGCGTCGTGGCCTGATGGCTGGGGAAAATCACACATGCGTCCATTGGTGTCGCTGCAGGCATTGGCGTCGTCAGCACTTCGGCGTAAGGTCGCTGCCACTGCCTGGTGCCCGCCGCAAGCGGGAGAATCGGGAACACGGTTGAACTCCGTGGCGTGCCCAACGCTGTAAGGGGGACCGCGCCGGTAAATGCCACTGTCGATGACGGGAAGGCACCGGACGCGGGTTGATCCCGAGCCAGAAGACCGGCCTGGCAGGCATCGTCATCCGCATGGTCAGGCGGACGGCATCCAATGCAATCGCAAGGGGACACGCGATGCCGCAACACATGACCGCCTCTGTTGGCGACGGATTTGACCAGAGTGCACGCGACGCGGTCTATCGCGCCATGTTCACGCGGCGCGACGTGCGCAGCCATTTCCTGCCAACCGCGCTCGACGATGAGGTGCTGGCGCGACTGCTGCTTGCCGCTCACCATGCGCCGTCGGTCGGCTTCATGCAGCCTTGGAATTTCATCGTCATTCGCGATGCCGAGCGACGGGAAAAAGTGCGTGACCTGTTCCTGGCGGCGCGAGAGCAGGAACTGCCGGCCATCGCGGAAGAGCGACAGGCGCTCTACCGCAAGCTCAAGCTGGAAGGCATTTGCGAAAGCGCGCTCAACATCTGCATCACCTGCGACCGGCAGCGCTCGAAGGGTTCGCCGCTGGGGCGCTGGCACAATCCGGAGATGGACCTCTACAGCACGGTTTGCGCGGTGCAGAATTTCTGGCTGGCGGCGCGCGCCGAAGGCGTCGGTGTCGGCTGGGTCAGCATCATCGAGGCGCAAGCATTGAAAAGCCTGCTGTCAATTCCCGAGCATGTGACGCCGGTCGCGTATCTCTGCGTCGGCCACGTTTCCGAGTTCGCGCCAAAGCCGGACCTCGAAGCGCATGGCTGGGGCCGCCGCTTGCCGCTGCCGGAGTTGATCATGAGCGAGACCTTTTGCGGACAAGGTGAAGCGCTGCTCAAATCGACCGTGACGCGCCTCAACGGGGTCGATGCCGCACCGGCAACCACTGCCGATCAGCGTGTCGCGCCGGCCGTGCCCCAGCGCGAACCGCCGAAAGAGGCCAGCGCCTTGTCCTTTAGTTCCCCGAACTTCGAAGACGCCTCGGCCAGCCGGGCGTCCCAGGCGGGATCGGGCACCTGGCCCTCGATGGTCCTGAAATAGACCTGCATCAGGCAGGCGATGGCGAAAGGTTCGATGAACGCCGCCTTGAAGGCCCAGGCGAAGACGATGGCGAGCACGAAGGCCCAGCCGGCAAGCTGCCCGGGCATGAGGAAAAGAATGGCGCCGGCCGGGGCCAGCATCAGCAGGAAGATAACGAACGAGACGCCCCACATGATGACCGCCAGCCAGACAGCGTTCTTGACCATGATCTTGCCGTTCTGAGCATAGAGCACGACGCCTTGACGGGCCGTCTCGAACGGCGAGGCTGAATTGATGCGGATGTTGTGGCCGAGGATGATCTCGTCGACATAGGTCAGCGACAGGCGGATCACCGTGTTGATGAAGCTGACTAGGCCGCTCAGGCCCGGGATAGGCAGGAAGGCGGCGATGCCGCCGAGCAACCCGGTAATGGCGCGGATGGCGCCCTTGACCAGCTGGTCGACGACGAAAAGGATGTTGGCCTCGGCAAAACGCTGGGTCACTATCTCCTTGGCGTAGGCAATCTGGTCCTGGCCGTCGGGAATGTCGCGGCCGTCGATCAGATGGACCATGACGGCGATATGGCCGGCCTTGACGACATAAAGGATGTATTCGCGGATCCAGTAGACGGCGATCGAGACGACGCCGAAGCCGACCACCCCGCCCCACAAGGCAAAGGACAGCGGCCCGTCCGGGTCGGCGGAGATATGGCCAACGCCGTAGCCAACGGAGGCGCCCGTGCCGGTCGCCACGATGTAGGCCAGCGTGATGCCGAAATAGACGATCATGCGAAAGACAATGAACGGCCAGGTCCGCATCATGATGGACACCGACCTGCCGATATCGAAATCCCACATGCCCCGAATCTCCGCTCAGAGATGGGGGCAGAGGATGCGCTCAAACCGGCTCTTGTCAATCGTGGGCAGCGGCCCCAGGCCGCCAATGGGATTTCAGTCCGGCCGCGGTCCCGGCTTATTGAGCAGGCCTTCGAGCAGTTGCTTGAACGCCGTCACCACGGTCTTCGACGTCGCTTCGGGGTCGCTCGAATTGGCGATCCGCTGCGCCGCCTGGCTGCTGGCGCCGTTGATCAGCCGTGCGGCAGTCTCGGGGTCGACGCTGGGAACGACCACGCCCTCCTCCTGCAGCCTGGTCAGATGATCGGTCATTGAACCGACACATGCATTGGCATTCGGCCATTGTGCCGGATCCCCCAGCACGGCTGGGCCATCCCGGAACATGATGCGCTGGATTTCCGGCTCCAACGCCATTTCGATATAGGTCGTGCATTCGTCGACGAAATGCTGCCAGCGGGTCGGTGCTCTCGACGCCACTTCGTTCACGCGCGCCGCCATCTCACTGTCCATTTCGGCGATGACCGCTTGCAGCAGGCCCTTCTTGTCGCCGAAGTGATGATAGAGTGCGCCGCGCGTCAGCCCGGCCGATGCTGTGAAATCATCCATCGAGGCCTGGGCATAGCCGATCGTGCCGAAGGCGTGGCGGGCCGCCGCGATCAGCTTGGCGCGCGTCTCGGCGATCATCTCCTTGCGAGGTTTGTGCATGGCTTCTGGACCTACTAACATACGCTTCGTATGCCAATTGACATACGCGGCGTATGACCTACCTAACAATCATACGCATCGCATGTAATTGTCGAATCTTCCTTTGTCGAGGAACCGGACCATGCAAAATCCCTATTCGGAGATCTTTCGCGCCCCCGGCGCCAAGGGCTTTGCGGCCGCGGGCTTCATGGCGCGCCTGCCGATCGCGATGGCGCCGATCGGCATCGTGGCGATGCTGTCGCAGACGCGTGGCGAGTACTGGCTGGCCGGCGCCGTCTCAGCGACATTTGCGCTGGCCAACGCTTTCGTGGCGCCGCAAATATCAAGGCTGGTCGATCGCCTTGGCCAGACGCGGATCGTGGTTCCGACCACGATCATCTCCGTACTGGCTTTCGCGGTCCTGATCGCGGCGGCCAATCAGGATTGGCCGGTATGGACGCTGTTCGTGTCCGCACTGCTGGCCGCGGCAATGCCCAGCATCCCGGCAATGGTGCGCGCACGCTGGACCGAGATTTTCCGCGGGCGGAACGAGATGAACACCGCGTTCGCCTTCGAGTCGGCGGCGGACGAGCTGGTCTACATCGCCGGCGCATCGCTGTCGGTCGGCCTGAGTGCCGCCCTGTTCCCGGAAGCGGGAATGCTGGCGAGCACGCTGTTTCTCGCCTTCGGTTCGACGGCGTTCATCCTGCAGCGTTCGACCGAGCCGCAAGTGCGGCCGGCGGAACACGGGTCACGCGGCTCGGCAATCCGCCTGCGGCCGGTACAGATCATCACCTTCGCCCTGATCTTCATCGGCGCGACCTTCGCGACGACGGAAGTGAGCACCGTGGCGATCACCAAGGAGCTTGGCCGGCCAGGCGCCGCAAGCCTCGTCATCGGTGTCTACGCGCTGGGATCGTTCGTGCTCGGCATCGTCGTCGGCGCGCTCAACCTGAAAGCACCGTTGCAACGCCAGCTTGCCATCGCGATCGCCATCATCGCGCTCAGCACCTTGCTGCCGCTCACCGCCGACACGGTGCCGCTGCTGGCGTTGACCGTCTTCGTCAGCGGCGTGGCGATCTCGCCGACCTTCATCACGGCGTTCGGCCTGATCGAACGGCATGTGCCAGAGGCGATGCTGACCGAGGGCATCACCTGGGTGACTACCGGAATCGGCATCGGCATGGCGCTGGGTTCCTTCGCCGCCGGCTCAGTGGTGGATGCATTCGGCGCCCAGAACGGGTTCTGGGTGTCGGTTGCGGCCGGCACGATCGCACTGGTCACCGTGTTGCTTGGCCAACGCAGCCTGGCCACGCCTGAATGCGACCTGGAAGGATGCGAAGCAGGCGTCGTTCCCGCCGAATGATCCCCGCAGCGCCCGGTTTCGAATGGACCGGGCTCTATCCCCGGTGGCTGCCCCTCAGAGAATCTCGGTCTTGGCGATATGGATGCCGAAGCCCTCGAGACCGACATAGTGGCGTTCGCGCGAAGCGATCAGATTGATCGAGGAAATGCCGAGATCCTTGAGAATCTGCGCGCCAAGGCCGATTTCGCGCCATTCGTTCTCACGGCGGCGCGCCTCTTCATGATCTTCGCGGTCGCCGCTCGCCGGCCGCTTGCGCTCCTGATGGGCAACGCCGACCGAGCCCTCGCGCAGGTAGACGATGACGCCACGCTTGCGTTCGCCCATCGCCTTCATGATGCCGTCGAGCCGATGGCTGGTGCCGAACACATCGGTCACCACATCCTCGGAATGCAGGCGCACCGGCACCTCCTCGCCGTCGCGGATGTCGCCGAAGACAATGGCGACGTGATGCATGGGGTCCCAGGGCAGCGTGTAGGTGAAGACCTGCGCCTTGCCGCCGAGCGTGTCGATTTCGGAGCAAGCCACGCGTTCGACCAGCGTTTCCTTGCGTTGCCGGTAGGCAATGAGGTCGGCGACTGAAACCTGTTTGAGGCCATGCTCTTCGGCAAAGGCCGAAACCTGCGGGCCACGCTTGACGGTGCCGTCGTCATTGACCAGTTCCGAAATGACGCCGACCGGCGCCAGACCGGCGAGCTTGCACAGATCGACCGCAGCTTCGGTATGACCCGAACGCATCAGCACGCCGCCTTCGCGCGCGATCAGCGGGAAAATGTGGCCGGGGCGGACGAAATCCGAGCCCCCGACATTGCCGTTGGCGAGATTGCGCACGGTCAGCGTGCGGTCCTCGGCCGAAATGCCTGTTGTCGTGCCGTGCTTGAAATCGACGCTGACGGTGAAGGCGGTGGTGTGGGCGGAATCATTGTCGGCCACCATCGGCGCCAGGTTGAGCCGCTTGGCCTCCTCGCGCGGCATCGGCGTGCAGACGATGCCGGAGGTGTGACGGATGATGAACGCCATCTTCTCCGGCGTGCAATGGACGGCGGCGACGATCAGGTCGCCCTCGTTTTCGCGTCCATCATCGTCCATGACGACGACGATCTCCCCGCGCTCGAAAGCGCGTAGGGCTTCGACGATTTTCTTCTGGTCGTAAGGCATAGGCGCTCGTTTCACTCGCAGGGGAATAAGGGAGTAGGGCAGTACGGGAGTAGGGAAAAGGAAAAAATGGCTGTCTCGGGTGGGTAGCGTAACATATTCCCCTACTGCCCTACTCCCTTACCTGTCTGTCCCCGATGACGCAGATAGTGGTCGGCAATGACGCAGGCAATCATCGCCTCGCCGATCGGCACGGCGCGGATGCCGACGCAGGGATCGTGACGGCCCTTGGTCATGATCTCGACGTCGTTGCCGTCCTTGTCGATCGACTTTCGCGGCGTCAGGATCGACGAGGTCGGCTTGACGGCGAAACGGGCGATGATCGACTGGCCGGTCGAGATGCCGCCGAGGATGCCGCCGGCGTTGTTTGACAGGAACACCGGCTTGCCGTCATTGCCCATGCGCATCTCGTCGGCATTCTGCTCGCCGGTGATGCGGGCGGCCTCGAAACCGTTGCCGATCTCGACGCCCTTGACGGCGTTGATCGACATCAGGCCGGAGGCAATGTCCTGGTCGAGCTTGGCATAGATCGGCGCGCCGAGGCCAGCCGGAACGCCATCAGCGACAATCTCGATCACCGCGCCGACCGAGGATCCCGCCTTGCGGATGCCGTCGAGATACTGCGTGAAGACGGGAACGGAAGCCGGATCGGGAGTGAAGAACGGATTTTCCGCGTCACCGATGAAATTCCAGTTCCAGTTGGCGCGGTTGATCGACTTTTCGCCCATCGACACCAGCGCGCCGCGCACCACCAGGCCTGGCACCACCTTGCGAGCGAGTGCCCCGGCCGCGACGCGTGCCGCCGTCTCGCGAGCCGAGGAGCGGCCGCCGCCGCGATAATCGCGCAAGCCATATTTGACGTCATAGGTGTAGTCGGCATGGCCCGGCCGGTATTGGCGGGCGATCTCGCCATAGTCCTTCGAGCGCTGGTCGACGTTCTCGATCAGCATCGAGACCGGCGTGCCGGTGGTGATCATCGTCTCGCCGTCCTCGTCGAGGATGAAGCCCGACAGCACTTTCACTTCGTCGGGTTCGCGGCGCTGGGTGACGAAGCGTGACTGGCCCGGCCGGCGCTTGTCGAGTTCGGCCTGGATGTCTCGCAGAGTGAAGCGGATGCCGGGCGGACAGCCGTCGACCACACAGCCGAGTGCGGCGCCGTGGCTTTCGCCCCAGGTGGTGACGCGGAAAAGGTGGCCGAACGTGTTGTGAGACATGAAGTGACCCTGCCCGGCATCGAAGCCAGCTTAGCACATGACCCGAAAAACGAAGCCGTTCTCGCAAGGGATCATGCGCAAATCAAAAAGTGCCACAGCGTCCTTCGCGCATCCAGGAGGATGCTCGGCGCTGTGGCCTGCCTTCTATTGGCGTTTTTCACAGTGGTCAAACTGTGATCTGGCGGATTTAGTTTTGACACATTCGGTTGGTTTCTGCTCTCTTCCATTCGCCTGCCGCCGCCCATGCCGGTGCAATGATAACGAGGAACGATTATGCGTACCCTGATTGGCGCCGTAGCCGCCACGCTGCTGCTTTCCACCGCCGCTTTCGCCGGCCAGACCGAAGGCCTGATCAAGAAGATCGACAAGGACACGGCGACGCTGACGCTGGATGACGGCAAGTCCTACAAGCTGAATGCCGAGACAGACCTCGACTCGCTGAAGCCGGGCATGGATGTCGTCATCGCCTACGATGAGACCAATGGCGAAAACATCGTCACCGACATGCAATTGCCCGACACCGAATAAGAGCTTTCCGGCCCCGCACGCGCTTGCCAACGCGGTCCGTTGGTAGCAATCTCGGCGCGCAGATCCAGCCATCAACTGGTAGATCCGAGGCGGGGCCAAACAATGTGCAGCGACTGCGAAGGCGAAGGGGTCGACCGGAGGGATTTCCTCAAGGTCGGCGCGGTGGGGCTCGTTGCGATCGGCCTTAGTGGAGCTTCGTGGTCCGCGCTTGCGGCAGAGAGTGCTGCGCCGGCATTGTCCCCTGACGCAGCGCTCGCCGCGCTGAAATCCGGCAACGAGCTCTATGTCAGCCACCCCGAACTGTGCTCGATCGACCTTGCCGCGCAGCGGAAGGCTGTCGCCGGACATCAGGCGCCTTGGGCTACCATCATCAGTTGCGCCGACAGTCGCGTTCCGCCCGAGTTGATCTTCGGCGGCCAAGGCGTTGGAGAGCTATTCGTCGCCCGGAATGCCGGCAACCTCGTCGACACAGCGACGCTCGGCACGGTCGAATATGGCGCGGCGGTGCTCGGCTCGCCATTGATCGTCGTCCTCGCGCACACAAGCTGCGGTGCCGTCAAGGCGGCTTGCGACGTGGTCACCAAGAACGCGACCTATCCGGGCGCGATCGGCCCGATGATCGAACCGATCCTGCCTGCGGCGATCGCGACGCGGAGCGAGGCAGGCGATTTCGTCGACAACACCGCCAAGGAGAGCGCGCGCAGGACTGTGGGGCGCCTGGCTGCTTCAAGCAAGCTCCTGGCCGATCTCACCGGGGCCGGGAAGCTGAAGATCGTCGCGGCAATCTATGATCTTGAAACGGGTGTGGTGACCTACATCGAATGACAGGTTCATCGGAACAACCGGGGCAAGAGTTGAGAGCCTTCTAAACCCTTGGGATGAACAAGCGTCCTGGCTAGGACCGCGACAGCCACTCCAGGCGGTCACCCTGCAGTCTGAGCACGCGGTCCTGCGGTATCTCCAGGTTCGCTGCCTCGTCCTCCGCCACCCCAAGCACGAAGCGAAACAGAGCCCGCATGACTCCGCCATGCGTCACGCAGATCGTCTGGCGTTGGATCGCGTCGAACCAGGGTTTCACCCGTTCGAGCAGCATCTGGTAACTCTCCGCGCCCTCGCCGGGCGGCTGAAAGTTCCATTTGTCCAGCGCGCGTGTGCGGCGCGCGCCTGGGTACCGCGTCTTGAGCTCGGCATAGGTAAAACCCTGCCAATCGCCGAAATTGACTTCGACCAGGCGAGGATCGGTTCGATAGGCATCCGGATCGAGCTTCATCGCGGCACGGATGCGCTGCATCGTTTCGCGGGTCCGCTTCATTGGGCTGGCGACGAATTCGAAATCCGCGGGATTTTGCACCACCTCGGCCAGCCGATAACCGTTTCCGGTCGCCTGCTCGCGGCCAAGCGGATTGAGGTCGGTGTCGGCCTGCCCCTGAAGCCGGGATTCGGCGTTCCACGCGGTCTGGCCGTGGCGCACGATATAAACCAGCGGGTACATCAGGTCTTCCGGTACGGGGTCGGGACGGACGACGGTTGGGGATGTTAGTCCTTGACCGTCGAAATATCCGGGGCGTCGACCGCCTTCATGCCGACGACGTGGTAGCCTGAATCGACGTGATGCACTTCGCCGGTGACGCCGCGCGACAGATCGGACAGGAAATAGACGCCGGAATCACCGACTTCCTCCTGCGTCACCGTCTGCTTCAGCGGCGAATTGTATTCGTTCCACTTCAGGATGTAGCGGAAGTCGCCGATGCCGGATGCGGCAAGCGTCTTGATCGGGCCGGCCGAGATGGCGTTGACGCGGATCTTCTTGGCGCCGAGATCGACGGCCAGATAACGCACGCTAGCCTCGAGCGCCGCCTTGGCGACACCCATGACGTTGTAGTGCGGCATGACCTTTTCGGCGCCATAATAGGTCAGCGTCAGCAGCGAGCCACCATTGCTCATCAGCGCCTCGGCGCGCTTGGCGATGGTGGTGAAGGAATAGACCGAAATGTCCATGGTGCGCAGGAAGTTGTCGCGCGTCGTCTCGACGTAACGGCCGGTCAACTCGTCCTTGTCGGAAAAGGCGATAGCGTGGACGAGAAAATCGAGCTTGCCCCAATGCTTGGCGACATTGGCGAAAACCTCGTCCAGGCTCGCCGGATCGGTGACGTCGCAATGGCCGGCGACAAAGGCGCCAAGTTCGGCCGCCAGCGGCTCGACACGCTTCTTGAACGCCTCGCCCTGATAGGTGAGCGCGATCTCGGCGCCATGGTCGACACAGGCCTTGGCGATGCCATAGGCGATCGATCTGTTGTTGGCGACGCCAAGAATAAGGCCGCGCTTGCCGGCCATAAGGCCCTGTCCACCCGCCATGTCAGCGCTCTCCGCAAGATTTTTCAGCTTTGTGGAGTGCCCTATCGCACAGGCACACTGCCCCTTCAAGCGTTCAAACCGGACAGTTCGGGGGACAAAAGGCGCCGATCAGCCTTTTTGGCTGCGCAGCAGCGTTTCGAGCGCGCTATCGCCGCCTTCCGGCAGCATGATCCGCACATGGGCGTAGAGATCGCCATGGCCGCCGGCTTTCTCCGGCAGGCCCCTGCCCTTCAGCCGCAGGACCTTGTCCGAACTCGACCAGGCAGGAACGTTGACCGCGAGCTTGCCGGTCGGCGTCTCGACAGGCACCTTGGCGCCTAGCACGGCATCCGCCAGCGTCACCGGCAGATCGGCATGCAGGTCGCGGCCCTCGATGCGATAGCGCGGATGCCGGCGCAAATGGATCTTGACCAGCGCATCGCCCGGCTGGCCCGGCCCTTGCTCGCCCTGTCCCTTTAGCCGAATGGTCTGGCCGTCCTCGACATAAGTTGGCAGCTTGACCGCCACTTTGCGGCCGTCGGGGAACATCGCCGTCACCTTTTCGGCGGTCGCCGCTTCCTCGATGGTGATGTCGAGCGTCACGTTCAGGTCGGCGGCGGTCGGCGGCTGGCGGCGGTCGCCCGCACCGGGGCCGCGCGCGCCCGAAAAGGCGTCGCCGAAAATCTGGCTGAAGATATCGCTGTTGCCGTCGAACGGATCACCGCCCGGGCGGCCGGAGCGGAATTCGAAGCGCGAGCCGCCGGGCCCCTGCTGCCGGCGAAACCCGCCGAAGGGATCACCGCCACCGCCGGCGCCTTCAAAACCCTGGAAACGCGGCTTGCCGTCGGCATCGATCTCGCCGCGATCGAACGCGGCCCGATTCTTTTCGTCGCCGACGATCTCGTAGGCCTGGTTGGCCTGGGCAAAACGGTCCTTCGCCTTGGGATCATTCGGATTCTGGTCCGGATGATGCTTCTTGGCGAGTTTCCGGTACGCCGATTTTATATCCTTGGCCGATGCGTTCTTGGCAACGCCCAGCACCTCATAGGGGTCGCGCATGCTTACTGCCCTGGAAAAGGAGTGAGTCTCTGGTTGCCCCCTATATGCGCTCGCATAGGAAGAAATTCCAGTGCCGAGCACCATATCAAAAACGGAAGATCAGAGCGCCTTGAAGTCCTGCATGTGCCAGCCGCCGGCGCTGGCCAGGCAGAGTTCGCCTTCGAACATGGCAACGCCATCAAAGCTTTCGCGCGAGGCCCTGAAGCGGCGGCATGTTTGGCCCTTGTCCTTCAATTCCGCCAGTTCGGTGATGGAGCCGCGTGACCCGGTGCCGGCATTTGCCCACGGCACGGCCTGCCCGCCGAGTTGCTCGATGTCGGCCGAGGACACCGCGTTGCCGATCGTCGTCTGGTCGGAGTCGCGATCCGAACTGACCGGCGCGGACGGGGCGGACGTGCTGCTGGTCAGGATCGACCGGTCGACTTCCGCTTTTTCCAGGCTAAAGCCACCGGCGCCACAGGCGGCGAGCGGCAGGGCGATCATCACGATCGCGGCTTTGGCGCTGGCTGAAGCAATTAGGCTGCCTTGCCTGCTGTCAAAAGCTTGCGCAATACGCGACAATCTGCAACCTCCCCCGCCTCGTAACGATTTGAGAAAAACTATGAGTGACACAGAGTTAACAAGCCGTGACTTTACCGAGGCGGCGGAGCCGTTTCGCCTCTTTGCCGCATGGCTGGAGGACGCCACCAAGAGCGAAATGAACGACCCAAACGGCGTGGCGCTGGCGACCGTCGATGCCGACGGCATGCCGGATGTGCGAATGGTTCTGCTCAAGGGGTTCGATGAGGGCGGGTTTGTGTTCTACACGAATTTCGAGAGCGCCAAGGGCCAGGAGATTCTTGGCAGCATGAAGGCGGCGATGTGCTTCCACTGGAAGTCGCTTCGCCGCCAGGTGCGCATTCGCGGCCCGGTGGAGATCGTCAGCGACGCCGAAGCCGACGCCTACTACGCGACGCGTCCGCGTGGCAGCCGCATCGGCGCCTGGGCCTCGAAACAGTCGCGGCCGCTGGAAAGCCGCTTTGCGCTGGAAAAGGCGGTGGCCGAATACACAGCGCGCTATCCGATCGGCGAAATCCCAAGGCCAAAGCATTGGTCGGGCTTCCGCATCGTGCCCACGACCATCGAGTTCTGGCATGACCGGCCGTTCCGGCTGCATGACCGGGTCGTCTTTTCCCGAGACGCCAATGGCGGCTGGAGCAAGGCGCGGCTTTATCCCTAAGAGGGAGGTTCAGGCCTTCTTCCTGGTCATGAACGCCGTGAGCGCGGCGCGCGCCTCGTCTGATTTCAGCCGCTCGCGAAAATGTTCGCTTTCCTCGCCGATGCGGGCGACGAGGTCGTCGCGCGAGCCGCGCATCAGGTCGCGCGCGATCTGCAAGGCTTGCGGTGGCTTGGCGGCGATCTGGCCGGCCGCCGCCAGGACCGAGGCCTCCAGCGCGTCTTCCTCGACCACATCGTAGATCAGGCCGGCGGCCTTCGCCCGTTCGGCCGAAAAGCCCTCGCCGAGGCCGAGCAGCGCGAAAGCACCCTGCTGCCCCAGGATCCGCGGCGCCAACAGGCTGGAGCCGGCCTCGGGCACCAAGCCTAGATCCACAAAAGGCGTCCTGAACACGGTGCGCGGCGTGGCGAAGGTCAGGTCGCAATGCAGGTTGAGCGTCGTGCCGATGCCTACCGCGATGCCGTCTACGCCGGAGACAATGGGTTTCCCGACCCTGGCCAGCGCCATCAGGAAGTCCCAGACCTCGGTGCCACCGTCGCCGCCGGTGGCGACGACCATGAAATCGGCAAGATCGTTGCCGGAGGAGAAGGCGCCGGGCACGCCCAGGAAGACATGGACGCGGATCGCCGGGTCGGCGTCACCTTCGGCCAGAGCAGCCGACATTTTCGCATACATGGCGCGCGTCAAGGCGTTCTTCTTGTCCGGGCGGTTCATGCGGATGATCTGGATGGCGCCCTGGCGCTCGACGAGGATATGGTCTGTCACGGGTTTTTCCTTGTGAACGTCAGGCGGAGATGAGCGCCTTGCCAGCAATGGCGAGGCTTTCGGCGCCATCGACAACGCGGTCCTTCAAGGCACTGACCTCGCCAAGCAGGTTTTCGGCGAAGAAGCGGCAAAGCGCGATACGGCCCTGATCGGCAAGCGCACCCTGCGCCAGGTAGGCCCCGCCGGCGGCCAGCGAGATCAGCTTCAGATAGGGCGTAGCACCCGCCAGCGCCTCGTCAGACCGACCATCGGCGGATAGTTTTTGCAGGAAGCGGGTCGCTTCGCTGAGCTCGCCGAACGCCTTGTCGAGAGCGTCGGCGGTGCGGCCGAAACCCTCGAGATTCGATGTCCGCACGGCATTTGCGACCGTCGCCAGTTCGCCGATAAAGCCATGCACGTGTTCGCCGCCCCCGAGCGGCAGCTTGCGCATGACCAGATCGATCGCCTGGATCCCGTTGGTGCCCTCATAGATCGGTGCGATGCGCGCATCGCGGTAGAGTGCTGCCGCGCCTGTCTCCTCGATGAAGCCCATGCCGCCATGCACCTGGAGGCCGAGCGAGGCGACCTCCACGCCGATATCGGTCGAGAAAGCCTTGGCCAGCGGCGTCAGCAGATTGGCACGATCGCGCCAATGCGCCGCCTCATCGCCGGCTGATACGCGCGCCAGGTCGATGGCATGAGCGCAGCAGTAGCTGATGGCGCGGGCTGTCTGCGTCAGCGCCTTCATGGTCAGGAGAGTGCGCTGCACATCGGGATGATGGACGATCGGCGCCATGCCGGTATCAGTGTAGCTTGCCGCCTTGCCTTGCCGGCGCTCATTGGCATAAGCGATCGCTTTCTGGGTGGCGGCTTCCGCGACCGCGACGCCCTGCATGCCGACGCAAAGGCGGGCATTGTTCATCATGGTGAACATGCAGGCGAGGCCCTTGTTCTCCTCGCCGATCAGCCAGCCGATGGCGCCGGGCGCAGCGCCCCCGAAGCCATCGCCATAGATCATGGTGCAGGTCGGCGAGGCATGAATGCCGAGCTTGTGTTCCAGGCCGGAGCAGAAGACGTCGTTGCGCGCGCCGAGCGAGCCGTCGTCGCCGACCAGGAATTTCGGCACCAGGAACAGTGATATGCCGCGCGTGCCGGCCGGTGCATCGGGTAGCCGCGCCAAAACCAGATGGATGATGTTGTCGGTAAAGTCGTGCTCGCCATAGGTGATGAAGATCTTCTGGCCGAAGATGCGGTAGGTGCCATCACCCACCGGCTCGGCGCGAGCGCGCAGAGCATTGAGGTCCGAGCCGGCTTGCGGCTCGGTCAGGTTCATGGTGCCCATCCATTCGCCGGAGACGAGCTTTTCGAGATATTTCGACTTGAGCTCCTGCGAGGCGTGCTTGTCGAGCGCCTCGACCGCGCCCATGGTCAACGTCGGGCCGATGCCGAAGGCCATGGCGGCGGAGTTCCACATTTCGAGCGCGGCGACGCCAAGCATGGTCGGCAGCGCTTGGCCGCCATACTCCTCGGGCCCGGACAGCGCGTTCCAGCCGCCGTCGATCCAGCGGCGATAGAGCTCCTTCCAACCGGGCGGCGTGGTGACGGTTGCGTCCTTCAGCACCGCACCTTGCTCATCGCCGATCTTGTAGAGTGACGCGATTTCATCAGTAGCGAAGCGGCCGGCCTCACCTAGAACGGCATCGACCAGATCCTCGCCGAGATCGCCGAACGTGCCGGCATCAAGGGCCGACTTCATGCCGGCCACGTGCTTGAGCGTGAAAGCGATGTCCTCGACCGGTGCCCGATACATGCCGCTCCTCCCCCTGAACCATCGGCCGCCGATACTAGGACCCGCACCGCCGCAAAACCATCCGCCTTTGGGCAGTGGCCTCCCATCTTCTTTTTACGTAAACGTCAAACTTTGTCACGTGGATTTTGCAATCGCGCCGAGACGTATTAAATTCTATTGACGCCGGATCAAGTCGACCGGCAGATCCGAACCAACAGACCGGAACCACCCATGCTTGCCAGACCTGATGCCTATCGCTGCATCGAATGCGGCCTGCCCTATCGCGCGGCAGGGTTCTCGTACCATCAGGGCAGACTGGAAAACGGCGCCGCCTACTGGTCGGACCGCGGCATATTATGCTCGCCGCAATGCTCCCTCGCCCACCACCGCAAACGCGCCGCCGAGGGCACACTGCCGCAAGAGCCAGCGCCAGACCCGTGCGAATTTCGGCCGGTCATCAGACGATAGCTTTGCCGGCGCCAATCTGCGGAAGCACTTCCTTAACCATGACGGTCCAGGATTTGTCTTTGGTTAACGGGGATTCCCTGTTTGAAAACGCCGGCGCATCTTCTACGCCGCTCAGCGATCGCTCTCGCGGCGATGATGGCGCTGATATCAGCGGCAAAGGCCTCGGATTTTTCCGAGCCGTGGAAGAACGCCGACCGCGCCCTCGTCGTCGACGCCTACGAATACAATTCCATCGACTGGGGCCAACTCGCCACCGACAAGCGGATCGTCGGCTTCATCAACAAGGCATCCGACGGCATGCCGCCACCCTATTTCTGTCTTGGCGACGAGACCGAGGTGAAGCTCTGCAAGGCGCTTTGGAAACGCCACGCGGTGACGCGCGAACTGTTCCAGACACGCAAGGTGGTCGCCAAGGCGCTCGGCCTGAAATGGGGTGCCTATCACCTCGCCCGCCCCGGCAATCCGGTCGAACAGGCCAATAATTTCCTGGATTTCGCCGAACCCTCGCCTGACGATCTGCTGGCTCTCGACATCGAGGGCAACGACCCTTCGCAGTGGATGTCGCTCGAAGATGCCGAGGAGTTCGTGCGCCAGGTGCATCGGCGCATCGGCCGCTTCCCTGTGCTCTACTCCAACGGCAAGACGGCCCAATACATTGCCGACAACAGCTACAGGTACCGGCTGCTGTCGCGACTGCCGCTCTGGTATGCCCGCTACAAGTCCGACATCGACGTGCATTTTCCGATGGGCAACTGGCAAGGCTACGCGCTGTGGCAATTCTCGGCGCAAGCCAATTGCGGCCGGCTCCGCTGCCCTTACAGGGTCGCCGGAACGCCTAAGGACATCGACGTCAATGTCGCGCCGACCGACGCCGCCACGCTGCGTGCACAATGGCCGTTCGGTGGTCTCATCGACGTGCCGCCTGACTATCTCGCCTCGATACCGCTGCCGGTCTCACGCGCAGCCGGGCTCGCCGGCAATGTCACCATCACCTACGCCTCGGTCGCGGCGCCGCCGACCTTCGAGGACATGGTCGCGGCGCTGGGCACGCGCTGGACGAAGTTCCGCGACGGCTTTCGCATGCCTGTGGTGAAGACGGTGCCGCGGCGGCCGACTTTCGGCATTGTCCAATATGTTGCCTGGAAGCGGACCGAACAGCGTTCGCCCGACCAACTCGACGCCGCCTTTGCCGCCGCCGATCCGCTCAGCACCGCTTCGACCGAGATCGATCGCGGTTTGCGATAAAACCTTCAGCTTGCCTGCTCGCGCGCGACGGCCTGCCAGCCAATGTCGCGACGACAGAAGCCGTCCGGCCAGTCGATGCGGTCGAGCGCGGCATAGGCGCGTTTCTGCGCCTCGCCGACCGTAGCGCCTGATGCCGTGACGTTGAGGACGCGGCCGCCATTGGCAACCAGCGCGCCGCCGTTTATGGCCGTGCCGGCGTGGAAGATCTGGACGCCGTCGCCCGCAGCGTCTTCGACGCCGCGGATGACCGAGCCCTTTTCCGGAGTGCCGGGATAGCCCCTGGCCGCCATCACCACGGTGAGTGCAGCCTCGTCGCGCCAGCGCACCGAGGTGTGCGCAAGCTGGCCGTCGGTTGCCGCATTGAGCAGGACCAGCAGATCGTCCTTCAACCGCATCATCAGCACCTGGCATTCCGGGTCGCCGAAACGGGTGTTGTATTCGATCAGCTTCGGCCCCTTGTCAGTGATCATCAGCCCGGCGAAGAGAATGCCGGCGAAAGGCGCGCCGGATACAGCCATGCCGCGCATGGTTGGCTCGACGATCTCGCGCATGGTGCGCTCGATCATCTGCGGCGTCATCACCGGCGCCGGGGAATAGGCGCCCATGCCGCCCGTGTTGGGGCCGACATCGCCATCGCCGACGCGCTTATGGTCCTGGGCGGTGCCGAAGGGCAGCGCTGTGATGCCGTCGCAGAGGCAGAAGAAACTTGCCTCCTCGCCGGTCATGAATTCCTCGACCACCACTTCCGCGCCTGCAGCGCCGAAGGACCCGTCGAAACAGCCATCGAGCGCCGCCAGTGCCTCGTCCAGCGTCATGGCAACGGTGACGCCCTTGCCTGCGGCGAGGCCATCGGCCTTGATGACGATCGGTGCGCCAGTCTTTTCAACATAGGCCTTGGCGGACGCCAGATCGCCGAAACGGCCATAGGCGGCGGTGGGGATATCGTATCTGGCGCAGAGATCCTTGGTGAAACCCTTCGAGCCTTCCAGCCGCGCGGCGGCCCTGGAGGGTCCGAAGACGCGAATGCCTTGCGCACGCAGATCGTCGGCGATGCCGGCGACCAATGGTCCCTCCGGGCCGACCACGACGAGGTCTATCTTCTTGTCCTTGCAGAAGGCGGCAATGGCGGCGTGATCGGCAACGTCCAGCTTCACCAGCTCGGCCTCGCCGCCGATGCCCGGATTGCCGGGAGCCGCATAGAGCTTTGTCAGCAGCGGGGACGCGGCGATCTTCCAGGCGAGCGCATGTTCGCGGCCGCCGGAGCCGAGAAGAAGAACGTTCATGGCCACCTCGTGATGCCTATTAACCTGCAGAGCACCCGCTATTGCTCTCTGCACGCTGGGTCAAGACATCAGGGGGCTTTGATCGGAATTGCGCACGGGAACGTTACCCCTGCCGAAAATCTGCGGCGCACGCCGCCGGCGATTTTCTGGCAAATCCCTTCAATCCTGGAAGACGACCGGGAACCAGTCCTCGCGCAGCCTCTGTCCCGGCTGCATGCCATGGCCATGATACGGCGGCGAAGTGCGTCCCGGCCGCTCGACAAAACGCGCGTCGTCGCCGACCCAGCGCAGCGACAGCGCCCGGCGCCGTGCCGAGGTCATGTTGCCACGCGCGCCGTGCGCGGTCCTGAAGTCGAACAGGATGGCGTCGCCCGGTTCCATTTCCCATTCGAGCACCTTCATCGACGGGTCCTTGTCCGGGTCCGGCACCGGCAGATAGTCGCCCTCGCCGGCATAGAAATTGCTGTCGTCGAGCCAGCGCACCGGCAGGATCATCTTGTCCCATTTGTGCGAGCCGGCGATCAGGCGCAGCGTCGCCTCCTTCACCGGATCGATGGGAATCCAGAAGCTCACCGTCTGCCGGCCATCGACGAAGTAGTACGGAATATCCTGATGCCAGGGCGTCGGCTTCTGGGTGCCGGGTTCCTTGACCAGAACGTGGTCGTGGAAGAACTGCGCGGTGCGCGATTGCATTACCGCCGCCGCCAGTTCGGCGGCGGGCGAGTCCCGCACCACGCTGACGAATTCGGGAATGCGCTCCCAGTTGCAGTAGTCGTCGAAAAAACTGCCGCGGCCATTGGCGATATCAGACGCGGTGGCGCTGCGGTTCTGCATGTTGCGCTCGATGCCGGCGGCAATCGTGTCGACCCAGCCCTTGAAGGCGCCGCGGATGCAGACAGCGCCATCGCGCTGGTAGTCGGCGATCGTCTTTGCGTCGATGACCTGGGTGTCGATTGTCTGGGTCTCGCTCTGGGAAGACATGGCGTTCTCCTTTTGGAATGGCCGACTATCGCAACCCGCTTTCATTCAGTAAAATAATAACTTCTCATTTGGTACATAGGACTACTCTATGAATTTGACCCTCACGCAGCTGCGTTATCTGGTCGCCGTTGCGCGTCATGGCAGCGTCACTGGCGCCGCAAAGATGTTGAACGTTTCGCAGCCTTCGATTTCGGTGGCCATCGACGCCGTCGAAAAGAATTTCGGCCAGAAGCTGTTCGTCCGCCAGCGCGGCAGCGGCGTTTCGCCGACATCGTTCGGTCGGGCTGTCGTGGCGAAGGCAAGACAGGTTCTCACCGAAACGGACGAACTCGTGGGCCTTGGTTCAGGCAAATCGGCCGTCGGCGGTGAACTGGTGCTGGGATGTTTCGAGGACCTGGCGCCTTTCTTCGCGCCGGCTCTTATCCGCGCCTTCTCCGAACGCTATCCGGCTGTGAAAATCGTCGTTCGCGACGAGACGTTCGAAACGCTCGGGCGGCGGCTCAGCGATGCCGCCATCGATCTCGGCCTCACCTACGACCTCAGCCTGCCGACACATTTCGCCCGTATCCTGCTGCGCGAACTTCGGCCGCATGCGATGTTGCCGGCCGGCCATGCCCTTGCGGGTCGTTCCGAGGTGAGCCTTGCGGATCTGGCCGCCTATCCGCTGATCACGACAGACCAGCCGCACAGCTGGCAGCACATGCTCGACCTGTTCCGCAGCCGCGGCCTCTCCCCGGTGGCCGACACAACGACGAGTTCGTTCGAACTCCAGCGCAGCATGGTCGCCAATGGCTTCGGCGTCGCCGTCAGCTACACCCGCCCGCATGGCGACCGCAGCTATGACGGCCTGCCGCTCCTCTGCAAGCGGCTGTCTGATCCGCTGCCCCTGCAGCGGATCCTGCTCACCTATGACACGCACCAGCGCGTCTCGAACGCGGCGCTGGCATTCATCGACGTGGCCAAGGTCTGGTTCGCCTCTCATGACATCTTCGCGTCCGCAAGCGAGACTGCTTGACGGCCTTCCAGTCTGCTGCCAATCCAGCGGGATGGAACCGATCCAGTCGAAAGCGGCCCAGGGCCGTGTCGCCGATGCACCGAACGGCCATTGGGTCTATCGCGTGCTGCCGCGCTCGATATGGCCCTATGCGCAGCTTGCCCGGTGGGACAGGCCGATCGGCTGGCAATTGCTTTTGTGGCCGTGCTGGTGGTCGGCGGCACTTGCGGCGAGCGCCTATCCGCGTCCCGGCGATCCACTGCTCTCGCTGCTGCCGGCGCCATTGTATCTCGTGCTGTTCCTGATCGGCGCCATCGCCATGCGCGGCGCCGGCTGCACCTACAACGACCTCGTCGACGAGGACATCGACAACAAGGTCGAGCGGACGCGGTCGCGACCGCTGCCTTCGGGCAAGACCACGCGCCGGCGGGCATGGGTGTTTCTCGTCCTGCAGGCACTGGTCGGCCTGGTGGTGCTCATACAGTTCAACAGTTTCGCCATTCTGCTCGGTATCTGTTCGCTGGCCATCGTCGCCGTCTATCCGTTCATGAAGCGGATAACCAACTGGCCGCAACTGGTTCTCGGCCTTGCCTTTTCCTGGGGTGCACTGATGGGATGGGCGGTCGAGTTCGGCGATCTCGATGGGCCCGCCATCATGCTCTATATCGGCTCGATCCTGTGGGTGATCGGCTATGACACGATCTATGCGCATCAGGACAAAGAAGATGACGCCATTGTCGGCGTGCGCTCGACGGCGCGCCTGTTTGGCGACAACACCAAATCATGGCTTGTCGGGCTCTATGGCGGCACGCTTGTCTGCTTCGCCATCGCCTTCGCGTCCGCGCAGGCTCCGGTGGTGGCGCTGGCAGGATTGATCGCCGCCGGCGCCCATATGGCCCGGCAGATCGCCGTGCTGGATATCGACAATCCGGACCAGTGCCTGCGGCTGTTCCGGTCGAACAACCAGGTCGGCTGGCTGATCTTTCTTGGCCTGATCGGCGGCGCTGTGTGGGTGGCGCTGAAGCCGCTGGTTTAGCGGCTTTTTCCTTCTCCCCTTGTGAAGAAGGAAGGACGCGCCAAGCTCTTGCTATTCGCGCGAAATGATCTCCTGGCCGTCGATGACCAGCCTGAGACCGAGATCGCCGGCCCTGCGGCGGGCGAGGAAGCGCGGGCGGCGCATGTTCGAAACGCGGCCCTTGCGACGATCCTGCGGCGGCAGCGTCTTGATGGCGGCGCCGAGCGATTCTTCCAGGGTACGGGCAACGCCGTCCGATTCGATCAAGAGCATCGGCAGACGGTAGGCGTCGGCCCAGGCGCGCCAGTCGGCGGCGACATCTTCGAGATCGTCGGCCACCAGCAGCGGCACCGACAGCATCGGATCGTTGTGCAGGAGTTCCAGCGTCACCGTGACATTGCCGTCCGGATCCTCCATCGCACGGGCGGCAACGCCGCGAAACGCATTGGCTGGCAGCGCGATGATCGCCGGCAAGCCGCTCATCTCGAGCATGCGGCGGATCACGGCGCCCCGCTTGTCGATGGTAAAGGTCACGTCGCCGTAGTCGTCGCGTGTGGCGTAGCTGACCACTTGCGGCAGGCGAAATGGGTCGAGACGCATGTTGCGTCCCGCCCAGACTGGCTTCAGTCCGGTGTTCATAGAGTGCCTTCCTGTCTGTCTCCTGAGAGCCGGTGTCCGGTTCTCTCCGGGCCGGTTTTTCCAGCCTCGTTTGTGAGCAGACAGTAGCGCGGGCTCCTTACCGCCCCGCTTAAGAAAGTCGGTTAAATTTTGCTGATCTGCGGGATGGTTATCGGAATGCCACCAGCCACAAGATGCCGAAAGGATCAGATAACCTTACCGGGATTCATGATGCCGGCCGGGTCGAAGGCAGCCTTGACCCGGCGCATCAGGTCGATCGCCATCGGTGGCGCGGTGGCGATCAGTTCGTCGCGCTTCAACTGGCCGATGCCGTGCTCGGCCGAGATCGAACCGTGCAGGCTGCGCACCACGTCGTGCACCGCCTTGTTCATCGGATGATAGAGAGCGAGAAACGCCTCGTCGTCGCCGTCGACGGGCCGCGAGATGTTATAGTGCAGATTGCCGTCACCCATATGGCCGAAGCAGACCACGCGGGCGCCGGCGCTCACCGACGCCACCGCCCCGGCCGCCTCCTCGATGAAGCGCGGGATCGAAGCGATCGGCACGGAAATGTCGTGCTTGATCGAAGCGCCCTCCGGCTTCTGAGCCTCGGGCAGCACTTCGCGGAAGTTCCAGAAGGCATCGCCCTGCCCAAGACTTGCGGCAATGACGGCGTCGCCGACGAATTCCTGTCCGAGACCAGCCGAGAGCACCTCCTCGATCAATGCCCGCGAATCCTCCGATGAGCGGCCGGACGAAATCTGCATCAGCACATACCACGGCCAATCTTCGATCAGCGGCCGCGTCACACCCTGGGCATGCGCCAGGGTGAAGTCGTACGGGCGCTTGCCGATCAGTTCGAAGGCGGTGAGCGCTGCCCCGGCGCGGTCCATCGCCAGGCTGAACAGAGAGAGCACTGCTTGCGGCGACGACAGGCCGACGAAAGCCACCTCGCGTCCCTTTGGTTTCGGGAACAGCTTGAGCACGGCGGCGGTGATGACGCCGAGCGTGCCTTCGGCGCCGACGAACAGGTTCTTCAGATCGTAACCGGTGTTGTCCTTCTTCAGCTTGCGCAAATCGTCGAACACCTCGCCGGTCGGCAGCACCACTTCAACCCCAAGGCAGAGTTCGCGCGCATTGCCGTAGGCAAGCACGCCGGTGCCGCCGGCATTGGACGACAGGTTGCCGCCGATCTGGCAGGAGCCTTGCGCGGCCAGCGACAGCGGAAACAGCCGGTCGGCACCATCAGCCGCTTCCTGCAGCGTCTGCAGGATGACGCCGGCCTCGACCGTCACCGTGTTGGACAGGACATCGATCTCGCGGATGCGGTTCAGCCGCGACAGCGACAGCACGATCTCGCGGCCGGATCTGTCCGGCACCTGGGCCCCGACCAGCCCGGTGTTGCCGCTTTGCGGGACGATTGGCGTTCCCGTCTCGGTCGCCAGCCGCATGATCTGACTGACTTCCTCAACGCTGCCCGGCCGCAGCACCAGCGACGTCGCACCATGCCAAAGCCCGCGCCGCTCCGTGAGGTAAGGCGCGATATCCTGCTGGTCGCGCAGCGCGTATTTGTCACCGACAATCGCCGCGAAGCGATCGATGAGAGCGGGATCGAGTTTCTCTGAGATTTCGGTCATGGGGAAAACTATGTTGCTGCCAAGATGTTGTCACGAGGGGCGGCGGCACGCGAGAGCCGATCGTTGATCGCCTCGCCAAGCCCGTCGAAGGGAACCGGCTCGACGGCGATGATCCGTGCGCCGCTGCTGTCGAGTATCTGCATATAGGCGAAAAGATTGCTCGCCGCTTCGCGTAGGTCACCTGTCTCGGACAGGTTGAGGAACGCTGCGGCCAGTCGCCAGCCATCGGCTCGCTCGCTGCCGAAGCCGAGTAGTGCTTCGCCCTCGCCGACTGTCCCGGCGTTGAGCCGCATCGCGGCACCCGGTGCATAGTGCGAGGCAAGCATGCCCGGCGCCTCGACGCCGGCGGCACCGCCACGCAACAGCTCCATGCCGATGGCCGCCTCGATATCTTCGGCTGCAATGCCGCCGGGCCGGAGCAGCCGCAATCTTTCGCCTTCGGCCTTGACGATGGTCGATTCCAGCCCGACCGGCGTCGCCCCGCCATCGACCACAAGCTTTATGCGTGCACCGAGATCCGCCGCCACCGCTTGCGCCGTCGTCGCGCTGATCTTGCCGGATGAATTGGCGCTGGGTGCGGCAAGCGGGCGGCCAAGCCGGGCGATGAGGTCGCCGCCAAAGCCTCTTGGCATGCGCAAGGCAATCGTATCGAGCCCGGCCGTGACCAGCGGGTGGATGCCGTTGCCGGGCCGCTGCGGCAGCACCAGCGTCAGCGGACCCGGCCAGAACGCAAGCGCCAGTTGCTTTGACAGCGGATCAAACAGCGCAATGCGCTCGGCCATCGCCATGTCCGCGACATGGGCAATCAGCGGGTTGAAGCGGGGCCGTCCTTTGGCTTCGAAAATGCGCGCCACGCCGATGCCGTTGGTGGCGTCGCCGGCAAGCCCATAGACGGTTTCTGTCGGGATGGCGACGACATCGCCGCCCCTGAGCAGCGCCAGCGCCCGCTCCAGCGCCTCGCCGACGGCAAGTATTTCAGCCACTCTCATCACCTCTCAGATGCCGGCTGCGTAGTACGATGGCGGCTGTTGGGCAAGTCGACTGTTGAGGCAAGTCGCTGTTGGGTAATCTGGGCATTGGCGATTTATCAATCGCTAAAATGCTATGTTCCAGCGAAAGCCGGCATCAATTCCGGCCCGCTACTGTGCGGCTGCTGAGGCAAAGGGGAGCGATCATCGTGTCTGTGCGTATGCTGCTGGGGCTTGTTCTTGCGGTGACGACCGGCGGGGCACAGGCCTCGTCGCTGGTTTTTCCCGGCGTGCCTTCCTCGACACCATCCATCATCAAGCTCGATGCCGCCAAGCCGCTGAAGACCGCCGACGCCGCCAAGGCCAGCAATGTGCAGTCGGTGGTGGGGCTCGGCGAAGCGCAGCCCGACGTCACTTATGAAAAGGTGTCGGCGATCACGGACAAGCCCGGGGCCAGCCATGGGTTTGAGCAGAACCCGATGGTCATTCGCGGGGGTGTGGTCGGTCCCGCCTTCTCTGCGCCGGCGCCAAGCGCCGCGGCGGCGAAAGCCGCAGCTCCAGAGACGGGAACCGCGCCTGCGACGGGCACCACACCGGCGACGGGTACCGCACCGGCGACGGCTACGGCCTCAGCCGCCCCCGCGGGAGACGCCGGGACAAACTCGGCCTTGCCACCGAAAGCACCCGCACGAGCAACAACCCAGCCCGTTCGTGGGGTCAGCAAGGTCAATTAGAGGCTGGACTGCGACTTGACTGGGGTCGGGCGCCCGGCGCACCATTGGCAGGCAAACTCCGTCTCGGTCCTTTGCCGGTGGCTGCCACTGTCCGAATGTCGTCAAGCGGCCATGGTAGACGGGTTTTTGTCGTTCGGGGTAAGGGGGCTGATCATGAGAAAATTCAAAACCGTCACTGCGGCCGGGCTTCTGCTGGTGTCGTTGTTTGGCGCCGGCGCGGCTCATGCCGATGACATGCTGGGATCCTATGTCGCGCGCATTTCCGAGCGGGATCATCAAGCGAGTGACGGCTATGCGCTGGAGAGTGCGGCGCAGATGGTGCGGCAGGACCGGGCCAACTGGCACAAATTCCACCGTCGCGACAGCGATGACGAGGGTGACGGCTGGTTCAGGACCAACGACCAGCGCGCCGATCTGCAACGCATGCTGGAGCGCTCCGGCGCGATGAGCTCCTCGACCAAGCGCGCCATCGTCAATGGCGAGCCGCTGATCCAGGTCGACGTCTACGAAAACAGCGTGCGCGTCAGCATTCTGGAAGACTGACCCAGTCAGCTTCCAGGAAAACTGACCCAGCCGGCATCTGACAGAAAAGGGCGGCGCGTCAGCGCCGCCCTGTCATCAATCAGGCGGCTTCTTCCTTGTCGTCGTCTTCTTCGGACTCGTCGTCTTCGGATTCTTCTTCGGATTTCTCGTCGTCGCCTTCAGCCTTCACGCTGTCATCGGCGTCGTCTTCGTCCTCATCGTCTTCTTCGTCTTCATCGTCATCGGAGAGCGTGGCGGCTTCGGCGTCGTCAGACTCTTCGCCTTCTTCATCGTCGCCGTCTTCGTCATCATCCGACAGATCGGCCGCTTCGACCGTGGCGGCGGCAGCGTGATCGAGGGCGGTTTCGGAAGCGGATTCAAGCGCCTCGGCGGGAGCCGGGGTTTCTTCTGTCACTTCGATTTCGTGATCGGAATTCATGGAAGCCTCCGTGGGTTGGGGAACATGTCCCTTTTGCCACGGAGAGATCATCGTCATATGACTGTAAGCCGGCTCGAAGGGCCCATCTTCAGAATTTTTCAGGCCTCAACCAGCGATCTTCGAGAAGTCCGCGACCTGACCGGTGGCCGCCCGGATGCGGGCGAGGAGCGCCAGGCGATTGGCGCGCACGGCCTCGTCCTCATCATTCACGAGAACATGCTCAAAGAATGAATCAACGGGTTCGCGCAACACGCTAAGCGCCAGCAGCGCGCCGGAAAAGTCTTCGTTTTGAATCGCTTCGCCGGCTTGCTTCTCAGCTTGATTCACCGCCGCAAACAGCGATTTCTCGGCGTCCTCGCGAAACAGCGCCGGCTCAACAGTCTTGGCGACCGCCGTTTTCTTCTTCTCCTCGGCGGCCAGGATGTTGGCCGCGCGCTTGGTGCCGGCGAGCAGATTCCTGCCGTCCTCGGTGTCCAGGAAAGAACCAAGCGCCTCGACACGGCGCACGATCTGCAGCAGGTCGTCCGACTGCGGTGTGATGACCGCGTCGATCAGATCATGCCGCGCACCCTGGTCGCGGAGGTAGACTTTGAGGCGATCATGGAAGAAGGCGAGGAGGTCTGGAATCAACTCGGAAGCCGAGCGCTGATGGGTCAATCCAGCCAGTTCAGAATGAAGGCCGACAAAACGCTTATCAAGCAGATCGCGGGATGAGCCCACGCCTGTCGTGAACTCGCCGCCGTCTTCAACCTTCCACATTGCAGAAAAACGGTTTCCCCCGTTGAACGTGAAACCGAAAAGTGCGTTCGCCAACTGATGTCGCAGAGAAAGGGACTTGGTGTTTTCTACCAGTATTCTAACGACCCCCAGCGCCGCCCTTCTCAGCGCGAATGGGTCTTTGGATCCCGTCGGCTTTTCGTCGATGGCCCAGAAGCCGATAAGCGTATCCAGCTTGTCGGCAAGCGCGACAGCGACTGATATCGGATCGGCCGGCACACGGTCGGAAGGGCCTTGCGGCTTGTAGTGTTCTTCCGCCGCCGCTGCGACCGAAGCATGCTCGCCCTGCAGTAGCGCGTATTTGCGGCCCATGGCACCTTGCAGTTCGGGAAATTCGCCGACGACTTCGGTGGTGAGATCGGCCTTCGCCAGGACAGCGGCGCGGCGCGCCAGCGCGGGATCGGCGCCGACGATCGGCGCCAATTCCCCGGCCAGCCGGGCAATCCGTTCCACCCGCTCGCCTTGCGTGCCGAGCTTGGCGTGGAAGGTGACGCCGAGATGGTCGAGGCGAGCCATGCGCTGGTCGAGCGGCTTCTTGAGATCGAGCCCGAATTTTTCCGCCGATGCCGCGAGCTGATAGAGGTCCGGCAAATCGCCCTGGTCGGTCGTCCAGAAATAGAGCGCATCGGACAGCCGGGCGCGCACCACCTTGCCGTTGCCGTGGGCGATCTCCTTGCCGCCATCCTTGGCCTCGATGTTGGCGGTGAGGATGAAGCGATTGGAAAGACCCTCGGCAGCACCCTGCAGCCGCGTGACAAAGCATTTCTGGTTGGCGCGGATGGTCAACCGGATCACTTCGGCCGGAATGGCCAGGAAAGCCTCCTCGAACTCGCCCATCAGCACGACCGGCCATTCGACCAGCCCTGAGACTTCCTCCAGCAGCCCCTCGTCCTCGACCAGATCGAGCCCGTTGGCGAAGGCGAGATTGCGCGCGTCGGCAAGGATGATCTCCTTGCGTCGGTCGGCGTCGAGCACGACCTTGGCCGCCTCCAGCTTTGAGACATAGTCGTCGAAGCGACGCACCATAATGGCGCCAGGCGCATGGAAGCGGTGGCCATAGGTGATGTTGCCCGAACGGATGCCGTCGATCGCGAAATCGACCACCACCGGTTCCTCGGTCTCCGGGCCAAAGGTGCACAGGATCGATTGCAGCGGGCGCACCCAGCGCAGCGAACCGGGCTTGGCCGAGGCCGGCCCCCAGCGCATCGATTTCGGCCAGGGGAAGCCGCGGATGATGCCCGGCACCAGCTCGGCGATGATCTCTTCCGATGCCCTGCCCGGCTTCGAGATGTGGGCGACGTAGAAATCGCCTTTCTTAGGATCGGAATGGACATGCGCCTCGGCGATCGACGAAAGCCCGGCCTTGCGCAGGAAACCTTGCACCGCCTGTTCGGGCGCCGTCGTCGACGGTCCCTTGATCTCCTCGCTTATATCCTTCGAGCGCGCGGTCAGGCCCCTGATATCGACCGCCAGACGCCGCGGCGTCCAGTATTCGCGCGCCGCCTCATAGGTCAGCCCCGCCTCGACGAGACCATCGGTAAGCATCTTCCTGAGATCACCCGCCGCCTTGCGCTGCATGCGCGCGGGGATTTCCTCGGAGCGAAGTTCGAGCAAAAGATCCGGCATCAGAGTTTCTCCACCCGCATGCCTTCTCCCCCATTGCGCGTCCTCGCGCCTCCGGCGCTGCGGGCGCGCGGCTGTGAGGGGATTTCCTCGGAGCGAAGTTCGAGCAAAAGATCCGGCATCAGAGTTTCTCCACCCGCATGCCTTCTCCCCCTTTGCGCGTCCTCGCGCCTCCGGCGCTGCGGGCGCGCGGCTGTGCGGGGATTTCCTCGGAGCGAAGTTCTAGAAGCAGGTCAGGCATGGTGGCTCCTCACCCTCCCCTCGATGGGGAGGGTCGGCGCGTTTGCGCCGGGGTGGGGTGGCGGCGTCTCAGTCTCAAGCGCCTTCTGGGTCTGGCGGACCAAGGCGTGATTTCCGTTCTTCCACCGCCGCATAGATCGTATCGAGAACGGAATCCAGTTCGTTTTTGATTTCATGGTTCCAGAAGCGAACGACACGATAACCCTGGCTCTCAAACCATTTCGTTCGAAGTTCGTCATGGTGCTGTTGGCCATCAAAACCGTGGTGGGCACCATCCACTTCGATGATCAGTTTCAGCCGGTGTGAGATGAAGTCAGGGAAGTAAACACCGACCGACGCCTGCCTGCGGAAATGGGTGCCTTCCACCGGAATGCGCCACAGGTGCCGCCACAATTTGCGCTCCTCGTCATTGCCGCACGCAGCCGTTGCGCGGACTGCAATTTGAACCGATCGAGCTTCGGCATGGAAAGTCGCGCTGTCACCCCCACCCGCCGCTTCGCGGCGACCTCCCCCATCGAGGGGGAGGTAAAGAGGGCATAGCAACTCGGCTGGCCGCTGTCACCCTTTCCGGAAATTTTGGCTCCCCTGTCGGGACGAGACGATCCAGCCCGTCCTTGGATCAAAGATTTCCATGAACCGAACGCAGCGCTGAAGCGACCCACGCTCAGGTAGGGAACTATTGGCTGAACGACCATGAAAACGGCATCCAGACTACTGCAGATCCTCGCGCTCAGTGCTTGCTTCACCGCGCAGGCTCACGGCGCCTTCTCGATGCCGGGCGTTCGGCAGGCACTGCGCACGATCGACGGTGCAACTGGTCAGAACATGCTGCCGATCAACACTTCCCTCGAGGTGATGAAACGTGCCTGAACTCAGGCCGCCAGTCCGCCAGCCTGCGTCTTCAAGAACGCCTCGCCGCAGGCCTTCGCCAGATTGCGCACCCGCAAGATGTAGCTCTGCCGTTCGGTGACCGAAATCACGCCACGCGCGTCGAGCAGGTTGAAGACATGACTGGCCTTGATGCACTGATCGTAGGCCGGGAAGACCATGCGGTGCATCGGCAGATTGTCATTCGACGCCGGCGCACCGGCATCGAGCAGCGCCTTGCATTCGGCCTCGGCGTCCTCGAAATGGCGCAGCAGCATCGCCGTGTTGGCGTATTCGAAATTGTGGCGCGAATATTCCTGCTCGGCCTGCAGGAAGACATCGCCGTAGATGACCTTGTCGGCGCCTTCGCGGCCGTTGAAGTTGAGGTCGTAGACATTGTCGACGCCCTGCACATACATGGCCAACCGCTCCAGCCCATAAGTCAGTTCGCCCGCCACGGGGGCGCATTCAATGCCGCAGACCTGCTGGAAATAGGTGAACTGCGACACTTCCATGCCGTCGCACCAGCACTCCCAGCCCAACCCCCAGGCACCCAGGGTCGGGCTTTCCCAATCGTCCTCCACGAAGCGGATGTCGTGCAGCAGCGGATCGACGCCGATCGCCGCCAGCGAGCCGAGATAGAGCTCCTGCAGGTTCGGCGGATTCGGCTTCAGGATCACCTGGTACTGGTAATAATGCTGCAGCCGGTTCGGGTTCTCGCCATAGCGGCCATCCTTGGGGCGGCGCGACGGCTGGACGTAGGCTGCGTTCCAGCGTTTTGGCCCGAGCGCGCGCAGCGTCGTCGCCGGATGAAAGGTGCCGGCGCCGACTTCCATGTCGTAGGGCTGCAGGATGACGCAACCATAGTCCGCCCAGTAATTGTGCAAGGTCAGGATCAGCCCCTGGAACGAGCGGCTGGGATGCATATGGGCGGGAATTTCAATCGTCGGGATTTCAATCGTCACGGGGGCCTCGACAGCAAAGGCTAGCTTGCCGGCACGTCCTAGAGACCCGGCGGCCTAGCGTCAAGCAAGGCGCCCCGGTGCGGACGCGGCGAGCGCCAATGATGTCGAAAGCTTTGCGGACGACTGGCCCATTGCCGGCCATTGCCGCCTGCGGTCTGCTCGCACCACAAAGTGTCACGACAACAGGTTCGATCATGCCCAGTTCGACCACGATCCGTCCCATCACGCGCCAGGATTTAGACCAATGGCTGCCGCTGTGGGACGGTTACAACGCCTTCTACGGCCGCTCGGGCGAGACGGCGCTGGCAAGCGAGATCACCGCGATGACATGGTCGCGCTTCTTCGATACCTATGAGCCGGTGCATGCGCTGGTTGCCGAAAGCGAGGGACAGCTTCTCGGCCTCGTGCATTACCTTTTTCACCGCAGCACCACGGCGATCGCGCCGAATTGCTACCTGCAGGACCTTTTCACCACAGAGGCCTCGCGCGGCAAAGGCATCGGCCGGGGCCTGATAGAGGGCGTCTACGAGCGTGCCCAGACCGCCGGTTCGGGCCGGGTGTACTGGCTGACGCATGAAACCAATCACACGGCGATGAAGCTCTATGACAAGGTCGGCGAACGCTCCGGGTTCATCGTCTACCGGAAGCTGTTCTGAGGCAGTTTCCAGCGCACTGGCGCGCGTTGCGTTTTTGGACGGATGGGACGGCCAAACGAAAACGGGGCTCCGAAAAGAGCCCCGTTTGCATTCCAAGAAACCGACTTCACCCCTTCGGGGCCGGCACCGGCTCGGGCTTGACCTTCGGGGTTTCCTGCGCCGTGTTGGATTCGATGGGCGGCAGGCCCTTCATCAGCTTCTGCTGCAAGGTGGCCAGCACATCGGGGTCCGGCTTCAGGTCGCGCGCCTGGTTCCACTGGAAGGTGGCTTCCAGCTTGCGGCCGACACGCCAGTAGGCGTCGCCGAGATGATCGTTGAGAACCGGATCTTCGGGCTTCAGCGACACGGCGCGTTCCATCTCGCGCACCGCGTCATCGAACCGGCCGAGGCGGAAATAGGCCCAGCCCAGGGAATCGACGATGTAGCCGTCGCTCGGCCTGAGATCGACGGCCTTCTGGATCATCGCCAGGCCTTCCTTGAGGTTCGTATTCATGTCGACCCAGGAATAGCCGAGATAGTTCAGCACCTGCGGCTGGTCGGGGAACAGTTCCAGCGCCTTGCGGAAGCTCGGTTCGGCCTTGGGCCATTCCTTCAGCCGCTCATAGGCGATGCCGCGTTGGTAGAAGATGTTCCAGTTGGCGGCAGTCGGTGTCTTCAGCACCGTGACTGCCTTGTCATAGAGATTGGCCGCCGAGCGGAAATCATCCTTCGACGAATAGACGCCGCCGAGCGCCAGATAGGCGCGCATATCGTCGGGATGCGCGTCGACGAACGCCTTCAGATGAGTGATCGCCTCGTCCTGGCGATTGAGATCGGCAAGGTTGAGGCCGAGTTGCAGGTCCGAAAGCTCTTTCAATGGCGAAGAGTCGGGGATGCGCCGATAGAGCGCGATGGCGCCCTCGCCATCCTTCAGCTGTTCGGAAACGGCCGCGAGTTGCACCAGGGCTGCGTCGCTGTCAGGCTTCAGGGCGAGAGCATACTGCAGGTAAAGACGGACAAATGGCTCGCCACCGCCGCGATTGAGCGCCGTGGCGAGATCAAGCAGGATCTCCGACGCACCGTCCGACGGGCCAGCAGCGAACGGTGCGATCTTGTCGCCCTTGCTGATCTTGTCGCGCAAGGCGAGGATTTCCAGCTTGCCCGGCGCAAACGCCTCGGCCTGAACGAGCACCGCCAGTGCCTTGTCCTTGTCGCCCTTGCGGGCCAGGAACGACGCGTAGGCCTGGGCGTTGCGCATCCAGGTTTCGGGAGCCGCACCACCGGCCGCCGTGTCCTGCATCGTCGCGGCGTAGATCGCCTCGGCCTTTTCGGGCATGCCAGACGCGTCCGCGATCAGCGCGCGATGGAAGGACTTGAACAGGCCGAACCAGTCCGGCCCCTGCAGCTTGTCGATGGAAGCCATCGCATCGCTGGCCTGGCCGGCGCCTTGTTGGGCCCAGCCGGACATGACGCCGGAGATCAGCCGGTCGAGATCGGATTCCAGCGACAGCTTGAGCCAGTACTGCGCCTTGGTGAAATCCTTCTTGTGGAAGGAATCGACCGCTAGCGCCAAGCGCGAGAAGCGCTCGACATCGGGAACTTCCTTGAGCTTGTCGGCATAGACCAGGGATTCGTCGAAGCGCCCTTGAGCGATCAGCGACAGCATCAGGCTCTGCTGCAGGCCGGTGTCGCTCGGATTGAAGGCCAATGCCTGCTTGTAATAGGCGATGGCGCTGTCGAGGTCGTTGTCGCCTTCGGCGATCCGGGCGGCCAGATAGGCACCCGAGAACGACGTGATCTTGACCGGTTCGGTGGTTTGCTTGGCATAGGCCGGCAAAGCCGAGATCGCCATGCCTGTCACAATTGCCAGCCTTGTCAGCCAGCGCGCACGTCCTTGCTGCATCGTATCCCTTTCAGCCAGGCGCCATCTCCGCGTCAGCGGGATCGACGTAGACTCGATCTTTCCGGGCAAAGCATGGCCTTTTTGGGGTCGCGCTTCAATCCGCCTCGAATTCACAATCCGGGCACCCGATTAACAAACCATGGCGACCAGGGACAGTTTTCCGTTTTTGAGTTCCGGTCATGGCCCTGCGCGGAGCCGATCATATCACAGGTTCGATCCGCTGGGACCCCGATATCAGCGCTTGCCCGGCAAGGCAGGCCGCTGCACCTGCGTGTCGCGATAGCCGCCGGCAGCAATCGTGCTGCACAGCCCATGCCACCCGCAGCCTCCGCAAGCCTTGCGCACAAGGCCGGTCGAAAATGCCTGCCGCATCCGTGCCAGGATTGCCGCATCGAGAGCGAGGTGGGCGCCGGGCCGGATTGGCTGCGCCAGCAGATCCTCCACATCCTGGGCCGCCATCTGGTCCCGCTCGACGGCGCTGTCGCGCAGGCAGTGCGGTTCCGGCTCGTCGAGCAACGGGGCACAAATGTCGTCCGGGCCGGAGCCGTAGTGCCGAAGGCGTTCACGGCATGGAGAATATTGAAGGCGAGGATTGAGAGCGCCGCTTCGGCTTTCACCGCCTTAAGCCCCTTGGTGAGGAACCTTCCACCGCCCGACATGCGCTTGATCGTCCCGAAGGGGTGCTCAACGGTACATCGTCGGATCGTCATCAAGCTGGGGTCGGCGCAAATTCTCGCCTCCATTCAGTCCCGCGAGAAGCGGCGCGTGCGCGGCGAGCCTGCGGGATACGAACTCGGTAAAGAGCCGCACACGCTTCGTCTTGCGTGTCTCCCCCTGTGTGAGAAGCCAGAGCGTTCCGTACATGTGCAGGTCGGCGCCCGGCACCCTCACCAGTAGGGGGTCGGCATCGCCAACGAAGCACGGCAGCGTCGTGATCCCGAGCCCTTGCCGTACAGCAACGATCTGCGCCTCGGCATCTGTGACCCTGAACGGAACCTGGGCGGTGCGAACCTCACCCTCGCTGGCCCAATCCGGAATTCCATGAATGCTTATGACGATCCACCGGATGGGATCAGGCGCGCCCGCACGCCACGCGGCTAGGCGATCGCGGGACATGTAGACGCCGCCGAACACCTCCGGTCCCTTCAGGCCGTGAAGATTGAGCGGCAGGGTTTTGCGGTCGTAGACGACGCGGATCGCGACGTCGGCCTCTCGGTTGGTCAGATTTACCAGCTCTCCGGACGACAAGATATCCATCTCGATGTCCGGATGCAGACGCGCGAAATCGGCGAAGTCCGGCATGAGCAGGTGTGTCGCGAGGGGCGGTGCCAGCGTCACCCGCAGAAGCCCGCGCACGCTCTGGTCGCGACCGAAGACGCGCGTCTCCAGCTGGTGCGACGACGCTTCCATCTGTTCGGCGAGCTCGAGGACCTCCTCCCCCGCAGCCGTCAGGCGGTAGCCCGAAGGCAGCTTTTCGAACATGTGCGCCCCAAGGCGTTCCTCGAGCTGGGCGATGCGTCGCAGCACGGTCGAATGATTCACCCCGAGGTGCGCGGCGGCAGCCCGCACCGAGCCTCCGCGTGCGACGGCAAGAAAGTAGCGAACGTCATCCCAGTCGATCATGGTGCGATCCCGCACCGCAAGGTGCGCCTTCCAAAGCCCTAACTTGTCGTACAACAGTACGGGGCGGCGGCCATCGTAACATTTGTCGACATAACATTTTGTCGACGAGCGGGGCCTAATTCCGAACGGCGGAACCTTATCGTCGCGGCTGCAGTTAATAGCCGTACCGGATCGATTTCGCACCACCGATGTGCGCACTTCCTCACTCAACGCCTGACCCCGGCAAACCCATCTTGAGGTCTCGGGGCATTCCCGAATGACCAAGGCGGAAGCCTGGAAGGATGCACGTCATGACCAGATTGAATGGAAAGACCGCCGTCATCACCGGCGGCGCTACCGGCATCGGCCGCGCCGCGGCAAAGCGCTTCATCGAGGAGGGCGCCTTCGTCTTCATCTTTGGCCGCCGGCAGGAAGCGCTCGACGCCGCTGTGGCCGACCTCGGGCCCAATGCCCGCGCGGTGAAGGGCTCGGTCTCCGATCTGGCCGACCTCGACCGACTCTACGCGGCGGTGAAGGCCGAGCGCGGAAGCCTCGACATCGTCTTCGCCAATGCCGGGGCCGGAGGCCCGCTTCCGCTCGGCCAGATCACCGCCGAGCACATTGACGAAACCTTCGACACCAACGTGAAGGGCACGATCTTCACGGTGCAGAAGGCGCTGCCGCTGATGGGCCCGGGCGGTTCGATCATCCTGACCGGATCGAGCGCCGGCACCACGGGCGCCCCGGGATTCACTGCCTACAGCGCGAGCAAGGCGGCCGTGCGCAACCTCGCACGGACCTGGGCCGAGGATCTTAAGGGCACCGGCATCCGGGTAAACGTGCTGTCGCCCGGGGCGACGGCGACTGAACTCGCAAAGGAAGCGCTAGGCGAGGAGGGCCAGAAGGCCTACGGCGCGATGACCCCGCTCCAGCGAATGGCCGACCCGGCGGAGATCGGAGCCGTGGCCGCCTTCCTCGCGTCGTCGGACAGCAGCTTCATGACCGCCAGCGAGGTCGCCGTCGACGGCGGCCTGGCGCAACTTTGACCCCAGCGCGGTCCGTGCCTGGCCCGCGCGCAAAGAAAGACAAAGTTTATGAAAAAACTCGAAGGTAAGGTCGCTGTCATCACCGGCGGCAGCAGCGGGATTGGGTTGGCCACGGCGAAACGCTTCGTGGAAGAAGGCGCGCACGTCGTGATCACCGGGCGAAGAGAGAATGAGCTGAAGGAGGCCGCGGCCTCCATCGGAAGAAACGTTATGATCGTTGTCGGCGACGTTGCGCGCCTGGACGACCTGGACCGGCTCTATGCCGTCGTGAAAGAGAAGCATGGTCACATCGACATTCTCTTTGCCAACGCCGGCGCGGGAACGATCGCACCACTCGCAGGAGCTACCGAGGCCCACTTCGACCAGATTTTCGACGTGAATGTGAAGGGGCTCTTCTTCACGGTGCAGAAGGCCCTTCCCCTGTTCAAAGACGGCGGTTCGATCATCCTGACATCTTCCGTCGCGAACGTGTTGGGGGTGCCCGGATTTAGCGCCTACGCCGCGAGCAAGGCGGCTGTGCGCAACTTCGCGCGCGCTTGGACACTGGAGCTGAAAGACCGCCAAATTCGCGTGAATACGGTGAGCCCCGGACCGATCGAGACTCCCGCGCTAGAGACGACGACAGGCCTCACCCCTGAGGAAGCCGAGCAAGCGGCCGCCCAGTTTGCTTCACAGATCCCGATGGGTCGCAGGGGCAAACCAGAGGAAATCGCGGCTGCGGTCACGTTCCTCGCCTCCGATGAAAGTTCTTTCATCACTGGCGTGGATCTCGCCGTCGACGGCGGCATGGCACAGGTCTGACCCCGGCGTTAAAACAAGATCGGAGAAGCATAATGACCTATTCAATTATCGGCTTCGGCAATATCGGCAAGGCTTTGGCCAAGGCATTTGCCCGCAAGGGCGTCGAAGTGTCCGTCGCAACCACGCGCGACCCGGAAAGCTTTGCATCCGACGCGGCCGCGATCGGGCCCACGATCATTCCCAAAACACTGGCGGAAGCGGTCAAGGCGGACATCATCTTTTTGGCGGTCCGTTTCGAAGCGCACCCGGATGTCGCGAAGGCGCTCGCCACCTGGCAGGGGAAGACCATCGTCGATGTGACCAATGCCTACGGCGTGCCCCCTGAGGAACTGGGAGGACAGCCTTCGTCCAAGTTCGTCGCACAGGCCTTCACTGACGCAAGACTGGTCAAGGGCTTCAATCATCTGATCGCTGCCACCCTTGACCAAGACCCGGCCGTGCATGGTGGCAGGAGAGTCGTGTTGCTGGCGAGCGACGATGACGCTGCCGCGGCGGAGATTGCTGCGCTCGCGGAAAAGCTCGGTTTCTCGCCGATCAAACTTGGCGGGCTGTCGGAAGGTGGGCTGCTAGTCCAGGCGCGCGGAAACAGCTGGGGTCATCTGGTCTTCAAGGACCTGGTCAAGTTCGACGGATGAACACGACGTCCCACCGGCAGGGACACGACGCACGCGATCGGATCGAGCGCGATCCGATCCAAGCGAAATGGAGAAATTCCCATGAGCATCGAGAAGAATATCCAGACCGTGAAGGACTTCTTCGCCGCGATCGGCGGCGATAGGGAGGCTCTCCTGGCGCTGGTCGCCGAAGACATCGAGTGGATCATTCCGGGCGAGGGCTGGCCGCTGGCCGGAACGCGTCACGGACACGCCGGGCTGGCGGATTTGCTTGAGACGGCCTCCAAGTCGATAGAAACGTCCACGGAACCCCGGGAGTTCGTGGCGCAAGGAGACCGGGTCCTCGTGCTCGGCTTCGCGAGGGGGAAAGTCAAAGCTACGAACAAGACGTTCGAGGACGACTGAGTCTTCGCCATCACGGTCCGGGACGGTAGACTGACCAACATCCGTGAATACGTCGACACGCAAGCATTGGCCCGGGCCTCGCAGATGGACGCGCCCGGGCTGGCGTAGCGTTGGCCGACTGCGGCCATCGGGTCGGGGCAGACGGTGGATCAGCCATGGATCGCCCCCTCGCACGCCGCGCGCTCGTCTAATGCCCAACCGTAAAGGAGATTCCGATGTACGACCAATCCAAGCTATCCGAGTTGATCCGGTTCGCACGTGTAGATGCAGGCTCCACTGTCATTGACGTCTACCCAGGCGACGGCGATTGGACGCGCCTGTTCTCCGACGTCGTGGGCCCCGGAGGTCGGGTCTACAGTTTCGTGCCGGCCGAAGTCGCCGACTTCAAAAACGATCCGGTTGGCCGCATGCGGACACTCGCGAAGGAGCCGGGCCGAGAGAACGTCGAAGCCGTCTCGGCGGACCTCGTGGCGATGCCGGAGGTCACGCAGCCAGCAGATGTGCTGTGGCTGCACCTGTTTTACCACGATCTTCACACCGCCCTAATCCAGAAGAAGGGTGCGACGGCGGCAGACTTCAATCGAGCTGTCTACGAGCGGCTGAAGCCCGGTGGGTCCTACGTCATCGTCGACCACGCCGCCGCCGCTGGGTCGGGCACGAGCGACACCCAGGCGCTGCATCGGATCGACCCTGCCTCTGTTCGCGAGGAGGTGGAGGCGGCCGGCTTCGTACTGGATGCGAAAAGCACAATGCTCGCGAACAAGGATGATGCGCACTCGATCAAGGTGTTCGATCCTTCGATCAAGGGCGAGACCGATCGCTTCGCCTATCGGTTCGTGAAGCCCTGACAGGTCCCGGAACCGACTTCATGTCGACCTCGCCGATGGGTACAAACAAGCCCATCGAAGACATCGAGGCAAGCCTGCTTGCCGCCACGAAGTCGGCTTTGGATGAGCTGGTCTGGTGGGCTCACGCGACGATGGCGGCGAACGCCGCTGAAGCGTCATTTTGGAGTTTTCCTTGAAGAGCTGGACGGCCTCCCGTCCTCCGCCTTCGTCGCGAGGGCATTCACCGGCGCCAAGTTCGTGAAAGGTTTCAATCACCTGGTTGCGGCCACCCTGGCTGCCGATCCGATCGTCGAGGGCGGCCATCGGGTCGTCTTTCTGTCGAGCGACGACGAGGACGCGACCGCTCCCGTGGCGGATTTGGCCAAACAACTCGGGTTCGCACCCGTCAAGCTGGGAAAACTCAACGAGGGTGGCGCGCTGGTGCACGCACGCGGCCGCACTTGGGGCCAGCTGATCTTCCAGGACCTGTTCAAGAAGGAGCAGTAACGGATTTACTGTCCACTGTCCAAACGCCAGCCGCTCAGTTCACCCGGCTGGTGCAGAAATCGATGACGTCGATCAGCGCCGATTTCTGCGGCGTCGCTTCCAGCGGCGCCAGCGCGTCGCGGGCGATCTCGCCGAAATGGCGGGCACGCCCGATCGTGTCGGCGATGGCGCCGTGGCGGGTCATCAGGCCGATCGCCTTTTCCAGGCCGGCGTCATCGACGACATTGTCCTCGATGGCGCGCTTCCAGAAGGTGCGCTCGGCCTTGGTGCCGCGCCGGTAGGCGAGAATGACCGGCAAGGTCACCTTGCCCTCGCGAAAGTCGTCGCCGACATTCTTGCCCAGATCCTTGCTGGTGCCGCCATAGTCCAGCGCATCGTCGATCAGCTGGAAGGCAAGGCCGAGGTTCATGCCGTAGGAGCGCAGTGCCGCACGGTCGTTGCGGGTCGCCTGGGCAATGACCGGGCCGACCTCGGCAGCGGCGGAAAACAGCGCCGCGGTCTTGGCCTTGATCACGGCGAAATGCTCGTCCTCGGTGGTTTCGAGGTTCTTGGCGGCGGCGAGCTGCATCACCTCGCCCTCGGCGATGATCGAGGCCGCACTCGACAGGATGTCGAGCGCTTCGAGCGAGCCGACATCGACCATCATGCGGAAGGCCTGGCCGAGCAGGAAGTCACCCACCAGGACGCTCGCCTGGTTGCCCCAGATCATGCGGGCGGTCTTCTTGCCGCGCCGCATGCCACTTTCGTCGACGACGTCGTCGTGGAGAAGCGTTGCCGTGTGCATGAATTCGACCGCCGTGGCGAGCTTGACGTGGCCCTCGCCGGCATAGCCGAACATCTGCGCGGCGGCGAGCGTCAGCATCGGCCGCAGCCGCTTGCCGCCGGACGAGATCAGATGGTTGGCAACCTCCGGAATCATCTCGACGTCGGAGCCGGCCTTGGACAGGATCAATTTGTTGACGCGTCCCATGTCGGCCGCCGTCAGATCGATCAAATCCTTGATGGAGGCGGGTTCCCGCTTCCCGTTTTCGATGTTGAGAACGACACCCACGACAATCACTCCCGTCTTGGTATAACGCGTGCGACGGCACCCTTGGTCCCTGCAGGGACTCTAGGGCGCTAGACACGGCCACGGCAAGTGGCGAATTGGCGCGGCGGCGATGACAGCCTGTCAACCGACGCCGGAAGAGCAGGCCTGCTTGGTGACGGAAATCCGCCTGCCCGTTTACATATGCGCTGCAAACTGAGAGTTTCGTCCGATGATAGAGCTCATTCGCACCAACGACGCCGTCATCATCTCCTTTGTCGAATCGCTGATGCGCGATGCCGGCATCGGTTGCTTCGTCGCCGACCAGAACATGAGCGTGCTCGACGGCTCGCTCGGCATCCTGCCGCGTCGCATCATGGTCGACGCCGACCAGGCCGACGCGGCACGTCGCATCCTGACCGATGCCGGCATCGCCAACGAGATCCGCGGGAAATAATGTCCGCCGCGCCGGCCACCCTTGCCCCGGACACGCCGGCCCATACGGTCGATGCCTTCCATCGCGGCCGGTTCTGGCTCGTGCAGCCCAAGCAAGGCGGCCATCGCGCCGGCATGGATGCCATGATGCTGGCGGCGTCCGTGCCATCCTCCTTTGGCGGACGTCTCGCCGACTTCGGCGCCGGCGCCGGGGCCGCGGGCCTTGCGGTGCTGTCGCGCTGTCCTGCGGCCGCGGCCGTGCTGGTCGAACGGGCGCCGGAAATGGCCGCTTTCGCGGCGGCTACCCTTGCTCATCCCGGCAATGCCCATCTCAGCGACCGGGCCTCGGTGCTCATCGCCGATGTCACCGTATCGGGACGGGCGCGGGCGGCGGCCGGCCTCGCCGACAATGACTTCGACTTCGTCATCATGAACCCACCTTTCAACGCCGCGCGGGACCGTGCCACGCCCGATCGGCTGAGAAAGGAAGCCCACGTCACCGAGGACGGACTGTTCGAGAGCTGGATCCGCAGCGCTGCCGCTGTGGTCAGGCCGCGCGGCGGTCTCGCCGTCATCGCCCGGCCCGAGCAGCTCGGCGCCATTCTCGATGCGATGTCCGGCCGCTTCGGCGATGCCGAAATGCTTGCCGTCCACCCTCGCCCCGACGCGGCGGCGATCCGCATCGTCGTCAGGGCTGCGCTCGGGGCGCGAGGGAAGCTCGCCATTCGCCCTCCCCTGATGCTTCATGCGCAATCGGGCGACGGACCCGATGAGCGCAGCGAAATGATTGCCAACGGCCTCGCCTCGCTGTTCGGAGATTGAGCTATTCTTACCGGCCACATTGCCGTTGGCCAGGGAGTTCCTACATGCGTGCAACCTATCGACCGGAGACCGCGCCCTCGTGAAACGACTTATCAACCGCCTGCTGCCGAAGTCCTGGCGCTCCACCGTCGTCACCATTCCGGTCATCCGGCTGCACGGCACCATCATGCCCGGGGGTGGCCAGTTCCGGCCGAGCCTGTCGCTGGCCTCGACCGCCGGCCTCATCGAGAAGGCGTTTTCCTACGATGCGCCGGCGGTCGCCATCTCGATCAATTCGCCAGGCGGCTCGCCGGTGCAATCGCGGCTGATCTTCAAGCGTATCCGCGACCTGGCGAGCGAAAAGAACAAGAAAGTGCTGGTCTTCGTCGAGGACGTCGCGGCATCGGGCGGCTACATGATCGCGGTTGCCGGCGACGAGATCTTCGCCGATCCGTCCTCCATCGTCGGTTCGATCGGCGTGGTGTCGGCCTCGTTCGGTTTCCCGGAGCTGATGAAGAAGATCGGTGTCGAGCGCCGGGTCCACACCGCCGGCCAGAACAAGGCTGTGCTCGATCCGTTCAAGCCCGAGAAGAAGGAAGACGTCGAGCGCCTGAAAGCGCTGCAACTCGAGGTGCACGGCACCTTCATCGACCTCGTCAAGGAAAGGCGCGGCACGAAGCTGAAGGACGATCCGGACCTCTTCACCGGTCTGTTCTGGACCGGCATGAAGGGTCTCGAACTCGGCCTGGTCGATGCACTCGGCGACATGCGCACGGTGCTCAAGACCCGTTTCGGACCGAAGACCCAGCTCAGGCTGGTCACGGCGCCGCGCGGTTTCCTCAGCCGGTTCAGCCTGTTCGGCTCCAGCAAGGGCTTCTCAGTGCCCGATATCGCCGCGGCAGCCGCCAGCGGCGTGATCGATGCGGCGGAAGAGCGCGCGTTGTGGTCTCGCTTCGGGCTTTGAAAACCGGGCAAAACCGTCTAGCATGAGAGCTTGAAGTCTTATGCATGTCGTTTTCCCAATTCTGGATCCACTTTTGGGCGACATGCATCAACCGACCCGACCGGCCGCCTTCGCCGGCCCAGCGTGGGGGAGTTTTGACATGCCGCAGATCATTTTCTTCACCGTCGTTGGCGTCGCCGCCTATTTCGGCTACCGCACCTTCATCCGGGAAGCCGAGCGCGTGACCGCCAAGGTGCGGCGCACCGAAAAGCAGGCGGCAAACGGTGCCATGGGCACGCTGGTCAAGGATCCGAAGACCGGCGAATACCGGCTGGCCAAGGACTGAGCATCATCCCGCATACGACTGACGCCGTGGACACCGAGATCGGGTCGCGTACCTGGCACGCGCACGCCAAGATCAATCTGGCGCTGCATGTCACCGGCAGGCGCCCTGACGGCTATCACCTGATCGAAAGCCTGGCCGTGTTCACGCGTTTTGGCGACCGGGTTGAGATCACACTCGCCGACAGCGATGATTTTACCGTGACTGGCCGCTACGCGCAGGCCGTTCCCCTCGACGCCAGCAATCTGGTGCTCAAGGCCCGCGACGCCCTGCGAAGAGAGGCTGGGCCTAAGAGAACCCCGCCGGTCGCCATCCGGCTCGAAAAGAACCTGCCGGTTGCCTCCGGCGTCGGCGGCGGCTCGAGCGACGCTGCAGCCGTCCTGCGCGGACTGGCGGAGACATGGGCCCTGAGCATGGACAGCACCGAGCTGGCGCGGATCGGCCTTTCGCTTGGCGCCGATGTGCCGATGTGCCTGGCGGCCAAGCCGCTGGTCGCGCGTGGCATCGGCGACGAGCTGTCGATGGTGCCGGATTTTTCGGCGCTGGGGCTGGTGCTGGTCAATCCCGGAACGGCCCTCTCGACCGCCGAGGTGTTTGCAGCGCTGTCGCGTCGCGACAATGAGCCCCTGCCGCCTCTGCCGCGCAGCATCGACTTCCATAGCCTGCGCAACTGGCTGGAGATCACCCGCAATGATCTTGAGCCCGCGGCGCTGGCGATTCAGCCCGCCATCGGCAGAGCGCTTTCCTGGCTTAACAAGGCTGGATCGGGCTTCTCCCGGATGTCTGGATCCGGCGCGACATGCTTCGGCCTGTTCGAGACCGGCAATGTCGCCAAGCGCGCTGCCGCCGACATCCGCAGCCGCCAGCCCGACTGGTTCGTCGCCGCGACGCGCAGCATGACATCGGAGGCTGACTGAAATGGCCAGGATTGACGAGAGCCGGCCCTTCATTCCGATCCGCATCGCGGTGCTGACCGTGTCGGACACGCGCAGCCTCATCGACGACAAATCCGGCCAGACGCTGGTCGACCGCATCGCTGAAGCCGGCCACGTCCTCGCCGCCCGAGATATCGTCACCGATGACCGCGAAAAAATCCGCGACAAGGTCCTCGGCTGGTCGCAGGATGCGGCGATCGATGTCGTCATCACCACTGGCGGTACTGGCTTCACCGGCCGCGACGTGACGCCGGAAGCGCTGGAGCCGATCTTCGAAAAGCGCATGGACGGCTTTTCGGAAGTCTTCCACCGCATCTCCTACGACAAGATCGGCACCTCGACGATCCAGAGCCGGGCGACCGGCGGCGTCGTCAACGCCACCTTCGTCTTCGTGCTGCCGGGCTCGCCGGGCGCCTGCAGGGACGCCTGGGACGGCATCCTCAAGGCGCAGCTCGACTACCGGCACATGCCCTGCAACTTCGTCGAGATCATGCCTCGCCTGGACGAGCATCTGCGGCGCGGAAAATCGGCTCCGTAAGAGTCGAGGCAAAGCGCCCGTTCCACGCCGCATTTGCGATTCAGAATAATACCGGCGCCTTCGAAACCTATTCAAACCGGGCCATCGAAAAAGCACCCTGCGTGAAGGCGATCATCGCCGTCACGACAGGGCATCTGCGATCAATGTGCATACCGGCGGATGCCATTGCGGCAACGTTCGCCTTGGGTTCAACCGAGCTCGATTCAGCGGATGACTGGCTCGCCATGAAAGCGCCGGCGTGAGGGCGGTGATACGCCGAAGCCGACTTCCATCATCAATCTCGGCGTGCGCGCCGGCACCGTGCCCATGTGGAAGCCAAAGGGATCCTCGACGAAGCCGAGACCGGCTTCACCGGTCAGCGTCACCGGGCTCTGCTCGCCATAGACATCCAGAACCTCTTGCGCGGGATGGCCGACCAGCAAGGTGAGCTGATGCTTGAGGCTGCGGCGCTTGTGACTGCCCCGGACATAGACATGCGGGCCAGTGTCGGCGTCGACCGGCTTGAGATAGAAGAAGAATTTCAGCATGCGCCAGTCGTCAAGGTCGAAATGATACTTGCCAAGCGAGGCAAGGTTCTTATCGGCGTCCGAAGCCTCACCCGTCGGAAAACTCCACCAGACGCGCGTGGTGATCAGTTTTGCCTGGCCGCCGAGGTAGTGCGCGGCAATATCCAGAAGAAGCGGATCTCGCTGGATGGCGAGCGCCGCCCGGCAATCGAGGATACGCTCGAAAAAATGTCCGCTGAGCAGCGAGCGGCCAAAGCGCTTCTCGGCCTCGGCATGTTCAGCAGGCATGAATTCGAGGCGGCGATCGAAATTGCCGAAGCAAGGCGTGCGCTGGGCGAAACTGGCGATCTCTTCATGGATCGCCGGCGGCAGCATCAGGCCCGAAAACAACCCGTCGGTGCGCAGCGCTTCGACCACTGCTTGGCGGTCGACGCCGGCAAATATCGTATCCCTCGAATTATCCGCCGGACGAGCGCGTTTTGCGCCAAGCCAATGCATCCGGCGTCCTGGCATTGTGCGCGCCAGCACGAACATCGGCAGCCAGGCAGGGTTTTCGCGCAGGTCCGTCAGATAGGTCGGAATGCGCACGGCGATGCGGTGCAGCAGGCTGCCGTTGCGCGCAACGGCCTCAAGACTGGCAGCGCCGGATTTGTTGGGAGTCGAAAGCTTCATCGGGTCCTCGGCTATGAGCGTGGGCGCCGATGCCGCATCGGTGCTCACCACTCGGCATGACCCAAACCCAATCCACCCTTCTGAACGGGAAACTAACCTCGCGTCAGATTTTGTGCAATGCACAATGAAGAAAGCAGCTGCAAAAAAATCACTCCGGGGAGCGCTGCTTCGGCGGCGCCACCCAGATTTCGGCGTCGAGCCGCTTTGTCGCGAGGCCGCGTGCGATGGCCTCGGCGCTGCCGGCCCGCTTCGACGCTGCCGCGGCTTGATGCTTGCTGATCAGCAAACCCTCGGCCAAAGCGCGCCCCGAAAACACCCGGGCCAGGAACGGCGTGCGGCTGCCGCGCGCCCGCGAGAAGCGCGCCGCCATGGTCTGCCTGGACGTGTGGGCAACGACCGCATCGATCCAGCCGTCCACCAGCCGCGCGCCCGGCTCCAGGAGCAGCAGCCAGTCCCCCTTGGCCTGGCGAATACCGACAGCGATACCGCCAATCACGTAATGACAGCCGGCATGCTCGGCAACGCGATGCGTCTGGTCGGTTGAACCCGTGTCGCAGACGATGACGTCACGCACAACGCCCTCGACCGCGCCGCCAATCAGCGAGGCGAGCGTGCGGGCGAGGCCCTCCTCGTCGTTGCGGGTTTCGATCAGAACACTGAGCATCATTGGCCGAATAGCGGAAAGCCGAACGCAGCGCCAGTTTTTGCGGCGCACGCTAGAAAGTTCTTGCTTTGTTCTCATCGGCGAAATAGGAATAATTTCATGAGCAGAGCGATTCGACACAACATGGAAAGTCCCTGGGAGCGGGCGAAGATGGAACAGATCGTGCGCGCCGACATTGCAGCTTTCGGAGCTGGAAGAGCCGAGATGGCCAATGCAATGATCGAGCAGAGTGGCGTGCGTGTCCGTCCGGACCGCAATCGCGGCAGGTCGGCGGGCATCAATCCGTCCGGCCGGTTCGAGCCGGTCAGCCGGCATGTCTTCGACGATGGCTGGAATTCACTGGAGGAACTGCCGCCCTTCAAGACCGAGGTGCAGGTCGAGAAGCCGCGCACCATCATCACCCGCAACGAATCGCCCGACATCTCCTTCGACCGGTCGATCAACCCCTATCGTGGCTGCGAACATGGCTGCGTCTATTGCTTTGCCCGGCCTACTCACAGTTTCATGGGCCTGTCGCCGGGTCTCGATTTCGAATCGAAGCTGTTCGCCAAGCCGGACGCGGCGCGACTGCTCGACAAGGAACTGTCGAAGGACGGCTACCAGCCGCGCACCATCGCCATCGGCACCAACACCGATCCCTACCAGCCGATCGAGAAGCAATATCGGATCATGCGTGAGATCCTCGAAGTGCTTGAAGCGCGCGGCCATCCGGTCGGCATCGTCACCAAGTCCGCTTTGGTGACGCGCGACATCAATATCCTGTCGCGCATGGCGGAACGCGGACTGGCCAAGGTGGCGCTGTCGGTGACGACGCTCGATCGCATGCTGGCCAGAACGATGGAGCCACGCGCCTCGACGCCGACCAAGCGGCTGGAGGCGATCCGGCAGCTTTCGGATGCCGGCATTCCGGCTTCGGTCATGGTGGCGCCGATCATCCCCGGCCTGACCGACCAGGAGATGGAACGCATCCTCGATTCGGCGCGCGCCGCCGGCGCGCGCGAAGCGGGCTATGTCGTGCTGCGCCTGCCGCTGGAGGTCAGCCCTATCTTCAAGGACTGGTTGCTGCGCCACTATCCCGACCGCTACCGCCACGTGATGTCGCTGATCCGCTCGATGCGCGATGGCAAGGACTACGATTCGGAATGGGGCAAGCGCATGAAGGGTGCTGGTCCCTACGCCTGGCAGATCGGCCGGCGCTTCGAGATCACCGCCAAGCGGCTCGGCCTCAACGTCGAACGGCGCACGCTTCGGACCGATCAGTTCGTGGCCGGCGGCAAGGACCAGGTGCAACTGACCCTGCTTTGAAAAGACAATCCCCCGCGGCGGTTTGACCTGTCGCGGCACAAGAATCCCGTCCGGCCTGCCCCGGCCTGCAGACGGTGCCCTCCCGGTCCGGCGCCCCACCCGACCCGGAGGGACTTGCGGAGAATCGGAGCCGATGCGAACCTCGCCGCAACATGGCTCGCGCGCGTTCCGATTCTCCGCTTCTCTTTGAGATCATCGAGAAACCCGATTTCTCCTTCGAGACGAAGGCGATGGCCGACGGCCTGTGGCCGGTGGCGGGCATGGACGAGGCCGGCCGCGGTCCGCTAGCCGGGCCCGTGGTCGCCGCGGCGGTGGTGCTCGATCCCGCCAACATTCCAGACGGGCTCGACGATTCCAAACGTCTCAGCCATCTGCAACGCGAAGCGCTGTTCGTGCGAATTCTTGGCTCCGCGCTGGCGGTTTCGATGGCGTCCATCAGCGCCGAGGGCATCGACGGCAGCAACATCCTCAAGGCCAGCCTGGAAGCGATGCGCCGCGCCCTGGTCGGCCTGTCGGTCCAACCTAAGCTCGCGCTCGCCGACGGACGCGACGTGCCGCCAGGATTGCCCTGCGCGGGACGCGCGCTGATCAAGGGCGACCAGCGCTCACAATCCATCGCCGCCGCCTCGATCGTCGCCAAGGTGATGCGCGACCGCATGATGTGCGGCTGCGGCAACCATCACGATCGCTACGGGTTCGAAGTCCACATGGGCTACGCCACGGCCCGCCATCGCACGGCGATCGAAGCGCATGGGCCGGTGGCGCGACTGCACCGCGTGTCCTTCGCGCCGTTCAGGCTGGGTGGGACTGAGGTTGCGGAAGAAGAGAGCTTGGCCGGATTGGATTGAAGCCGACGAGCGGATAATCTCCCTCCTTGAGGGGAGATGTGCCGAAGGCGACAGAGGGGGTCGCCTCCGCTGACGCGACGCCTCGTGTAACCAGGAAGATGAGGTCGGCGCTTGACGCGCGGCTACCCCCTCTGGCCTGCCGGCCATCTCCCCCTCGAGGGGGGAGATTAGCCGCTCAGCCGTTTCGCCAATGGGTTTTCCACAACAAAAAAGCCGCCAGGTTTCCCGGGCGGCTTTTTTCTTACTCGATGTTACAGGCTCAGTTGAGCTTGGACTTCACATCCGCAAGCGATGCCTTGAAGAGGTCGGCGCCGGCCTTGGCGTCCATCTTGCCGGCGAGCAGCGCACGCGCGGCCTCGACGGCGATGTCGACGGCGCTGGCGCGGACTTCGCTGATGGCGTCGCGCTCGGCCTGACCGATCTTCTGTTCGGCAAGCGCGGTGCGCCTGGCGACATAATCCTCGGTCTTCTTGTGCGCTTCCGCTGCAAGCATGTCGGCTTCGCGCTTGGCGGCCGCAACGATGTCTGCGGCCTCCTTCTCGGCTTCCTTGCGCTTGCGCTGGTACTGGCCGAGCAGTTGCTGGGCCTCCTCGCGCAGCCGGCGCGCTTCATCCAGCTCGTTGCTGATCCTGGCGGCGCGGGCGTCGAGCGCCTTGGCGATCATGCCAGGCACCTTGATGTAGACGGCAACGCCGAGGAAGATGATGAGGGCTATCGTTGCCCAGAGCGTCGCGAGAGATGTGTAATCCATGATGCGCTCCTCACCGGGCCACGGATTTGACCGCGGCCGCGATCTCGGCCTTGCTGGCCTTGCCGCCGACCAGTGCCTCGACGATCGCCGAAGCGGTGTCCTCGGCGATGCTGCCGACTTCCCTCATGGCATTGGCCTTGATGGAAGAAATGCGGGCTTCGGCCTCGCCAAGCTTCTCGTCGAGAGCTGCCTCGACTTTCTTGCGTGCGGTCTCGGCTTCGGCCTTGGCTGCATCGCTGGCCTGCTGGCCGATCGCGTTGGCCTTGGTCTTGGCTTCCGCCAGTTCCTGCTCGTAGGCAGCAACGGCAGCGTCGGCCTCGCCCTTCAACTTGCTCGCCTGGTCGAGGTCCTGCGTGATGCGGTCGTTGCGGACCTCGATGATGCCCCCGACTCGCGGCATCACGACCCGCTTCAGGAAGAGGTAGAACAGCCCGAAAGTGATCGCCAGCCACAGAAGCTGCGACGGGAACGTCGCAGGATCGAATGGCGGAAACGTGCCGTGCGCTTCGGCAGGCACGCTGGTGCCGGAATGCGTGTCGCCTTCCGTCGCAGCGTGGCTGGTGTCGGCTGCAGGTGCGGACTCTTGCGCGAAGGCAGATGTCACGAACATGGACTATCCCCGAAATTCAGGCCTGCCGCTCGCGCGGCCGGCCTGTCCAATCTTCCCAACGCTTAGCTCAGCCGAACAGGGCCAGAAGCGCGATGAGAAGCGAGAAAATGCCCAGAGCTTCGGTCACGGCGAAGCCGAAGATCAGACGGCCGAACTGGCCATCAGCAGCCGACGGGTTGCGCAGAGCGCCCGCCAGGTAGCTGCCGAAGATGTTGCCGAGGCCAATGCCCGCGCCACCCATGCCCAGGCAAGCGATGCCGGCGCCGATGTACTTTGCTGCTTCTGCGTCCATTTGTTCAACTCCTTTGGATCTAAAATTCCGTTGCGATTCTATCCAGCGCCAATGTTGGAAACTCTTGGGCCGGAAACTCTTGATCAGTGCCCGGGGTGCAGCGCGTCGTTGAGGTACATGCAGGTCAACACGGCAAAGACGTAGGCCTGCAGGAAAGCGACCAGCAGTTCCAGCGCCGTCAGCGCCACCGCCATTGCCAGCGGCAGGACCGAGCCCGCCACGCCGACCGCGCCCAGCGCGCTCAGGCTGACGACAAATCCAGAAAACACCTTCAGGGTGATGTGGCCGGCGAGCATGTTGGCGAACAGACGAACCGAGAGGCTGACCGGGCGCGACACGAAGGAGATCACCTCGATCAGCACCACCAGCGGCAGCAGGAACACCGGCACGCCATGCGGCACGAACAGCTTCAGGAAGCCCAGACCGTGCTTCATGAAACCGTAGACGACCACAGTTCCGATCACCAAAGCCGCGAGGCCGAAGGTGACGATGATATGGCTGGTGACGGTGAAGAAATAAGGGAACAGGCCAAGCAGATTGGCGACCAGCACGAACATGAACAGCGAGAACACGAACGGGAAGAACTTCATGCCCTGCGTGCCGGCGGCATCGCGCAACATGTTGCCGACGAACTCATAGGCCATCTCGGAGACCGACTGAAGCCGGCCGGGAACCAGGCTGCGGCTCGAGGTGGTGAGAAACAGAAATGCCGCCGCAACGACCACGGTTGCGACCATGAACAGCGCCGAATTGGTGAAAGACAGGTCGTAGCCGCCGATCTCGATCGGTATCAGCTTGTTGATATGGAACTGGTGGATCGGATCGACCTTGTCAGCTGCCACGTTCAAACCCCGTCAATGCCGCGTACGGCCTCGTTACCATTACCACACATGAAGCGCGGTCATTTCCTGTCGTCTTGGTCACGGCGCGATTTATCGCCCTGTCCGAATTCTGCCACAACGCCCGCGGAACGCATGACATTGAGCACGCCGGCGCCAAAGCCCAGCAGCAGAAACACGATCAGACCCCATGGCGATGTCCCCGCCAGACGGTCGATGATCCAGCCGATGCCGGCACCCACCACCACCCCGGCGATGAACTCGCTGGAGAGTTTGAGCGCCTGGCCGTAACCGGCCACACTGCCCGCTTTCGCGTCGTCTTTCCCCTCGAGCCGGTCCGGCCGCCTTGTCGCAAGCGATGCTTCAAGTTCACGCCGGCGGCGCTCAAGATCGTCGTCGCGGATTTCGGTTTCATGCTGCTTGCCGCGGCCGGTTTCTCCGGTTCCGTCTGGCCTGTTTTTATCGGCCATCGCAACCCCCCTGCCCGGTCAGACCGTCACCGTCCGTCCGCTTCTAAAGTCGCCGGCAACATAGTTAGAGGGTTTGCGCCAGTCAAGCCACGGGCGGAAGTTCATTGTCATGTATTTTTGTCAACAAAATCAATTTGTTATAAAGGTGCGACATCGTGCCCGCCACGACAACGGGGATGCGTTGCACGAATCCCCCCGGCGTTGGCTGTTCGATCGACTGCGCGCAGCGCGAAAAGATCGGCGATTGTCCGGCGCTCAGCTCCAGCCGCCGCCATAGGTGCGGTAGAAGATATGCAGGCCGATCTTGGTCATCTTCTGCATCGTGCGCGCCCAGCCGGGATGGACATATTGGGCGTAGTAATGGGTCGACGATCCGACCTCCGGGATGAATATCTTGCCGGCGGTGACGGCCATGGCGATATCCTGCGCGGTCTTGTAGGCGACGGGACTGTCGATGCGCTTCCGCCTGCCGTCGCAAGCGAAGGAGAACTGGCAGCGGTTGAACCAGCTGTCGTTCTGGTAGACGACGCCGCAGATCGAATTCGGATAGGCCGGGTTGCGGACGCGATTGAGGATGACCTGGGCGACGGCGGCCTGGCCGCGCACGGATTCGCTTCGCGCCTCGAAATAGATGCCGTTGGCAAGGCATGCCTGCTCCTTCTTGGAGAAGACACTCGCCGGCAGCGGGTTCTGGATCCACGAGTGGTCGCCCTTGGCCATCGGCGGGATGAAGCGGCCATCATTGGGCTGCTCGTCCTGAAGCAGGGCTTCGAAGGGCGACGCCTTGGCATAGTCGGGCTCGGCCTGCGCATAGGCGGTCGCCAGCACATCCGGATGGTCATTGTTGACCAGCGCGGCAAGCATGGCCGGCACGCCGGGATCGGGCTTCTTGTCCTCACGCGCATGGAACGCCGCGGCGATCTGGATTTCCTTGCCTTTGATCTGCGGTTTGGCGAAAGCCATCTTCAGGCCGCTGTCCATGCTGGGCCGCAGCAAGGAGGAGGTGCGCTCGAAGATCGAGCCGGCATTGAAATTCTTCGGCGGCGCGACGGGAGAAATCTGGACGATGCGGCCTTTCTTGTCGGCGCGCACGATGCGATCCTCGTCGGGCGTGCCGCTTACCTTGCCGCCCTTGCCACGAAACGACACGTTGCCTACGCCGGCCAGATAGACGCCCGATCCGGAGATGGAGCCGGTGACGTCGGAATCGACAAAGGGCATCTCGGCCGCATGGGTCGAGCCGGCGACGGATTTCTCGACATAGGAATTCCAGCGGGTGTTCGACGCTTCGAGGCCGGAGACAAAGCTGGTTATGTCCTGGTAGGCGGCGACGGTCGGAAAGCCGATCCAGATGCCGAGACCGATGACGAACGGGGTCAAAAAGCCACGTTTTCTCTCACCGGCGGCGGCCGCAAGCCGCTTCAACACACGTCGATGCACGGAACTCTCTCCAGGAACGCGACTGACCCCACTGGAGAGCAAAATGATGCATTAACCTTGATGGGACGTTAACAGCTTCGATCGGGTTTTCTCAGTCGGCTCAAGGTCGTGGTTGCGAAGTCAGGCCGGCCGCAGGAAGATAGGCCGGGCGATCAGCGCGCAGATGGCGGCCGACAACCAGACGCCCGTCCACGATCCGACAACCAGAAGCCCAGGGATGGCGATCGGCACCAGGAAGAAGGCGACGAAGACAAAGCTGTTGGCCAGACCGAGCGCCGTCCCGGCATTGCTGGCGCCGGCAAGCGTGGCAATATCGGTGTAGGCAACGCCGTGCCATGCTGAAACACAGATACCGGCGACGACCAGGACGGCAACGATCGTTGTCGCAAGTACCGGCTGCCAGCCGGGAATGGTGGCCATGGCAAACACGAGCAGTGCAAGGGTGGCGAAGGCGGCTGCGCTGAGCCTGCTGAAAAAGCGCAGGAACGAGCGGCGATTGCCGTGTCGGTCGGTGAAGCGGCCGCTCCAGACGCGCATGACCATGGCGCCGATCTGCACGGCTGCCAGGCTGGCGCTGATCACTGCCGTTCCCATGCCGGCGAAATCATGCAGGAAGACGGAGGCGAAGGTGAGCACCGCCACTTGCGGAACGCAGAGCAGGCCGATGGCCATTGCGATGCGCCAGACGTCCGGATTGCGCAGCGGTGTGGGGCCGGCCGACACCATGGCGTCGCTGGCGGACGTCGCCTCTTGGCCGATTGGCGGCTGGTGCAACCAGCGCCACGCGAAAAGCGCCGTGACGGCGGAGAATGCGGCCAGCAGGCCGTAGACCGCTGCAAAGCCATGTGCCGAGGCGAGCGACGGCAGGACAAGCGCGCCGAGCCCGCCGCCGAGCGGCACCGCAGTCTGCCTGATGCTCATGGCGAAGCCACGCTCGCCTTCACGGAACCAGGCCATGATGGCGCGGCCGCTCGAGCCGTTGACGCTGCCGCCAAGCAAGCCCGTGACAAGCAACACGGCGGCCAGAAGCGCAACCCCGGGGAGGTGTACCGGCGACGGCACGACCAGCAATGCCATGAGAAGCAGCCAGGCCGCGGTGGCGCCGAGTCCGGTGAGCAGCACGCGGCGATCGCCCCAGCGATCGGTGAGCAATCCCCATGGCAGTTCGCTCAGCGCCACACCCAGGCCGAGCAGACCGAGAACCAGCCCGAGCTGGCCATTGCCGAGCTGGTAGCCGGAGCGCAAGAAGACCGCCGTCGCCGGGATGCCGGAGAACGTCGCGGAAAAACTGGCATTGGCGGCAACGCCGATGCCCAGCACCTTCCAGCGATGATTGGAGCGAACCGTCGCAGCACCAGCGGCGGCTGCGCCAGCTTGTTGCCGAGGCCTGCCCTGGCTGCATTTCAAATCCGTAGCGACGAGCGACATGGCTGAGGTTCCCTTGATGGTCCAACCGCATCCGGACCTTGACGCCTCGTCTTTACCGCCATAGGTTCATGCCGAATATCGGGAAGTTTTTGACCAATTATCCTGAAAATCAGGATTATCTCCATGCGACGCGTGACATTCGACCTCGACGTTCTCCGCAGTTTCGTCACCGGCATGGAGTTGGGCAGCTTCGCCAAGGCTGCCGACCGGCTTGGCCGGTCGACGTCGGCGGTCAGCGCGCAGTTGAAAAAACTGGAAGAGCAGGCGGCGACGCCGATCTTTCGTAAATCGGGACGTGGCCTCGCCTTGACCGAAGCCGGCGAGACCATGCTCGGCTATGCGCGGCGGCTGATCGAGCTCAACGACGAGGCGGCATCCGCTATCCATGACGTCGAGCTGGAAGGCTGGGTCCGGCTTGGGCTGCAGGAGGATTTCGGCGAGGCGGTGCTGCCTGACGTGCTCGGGCGCTTCGCCCGCGCCCATCCCAAGGTCAAGATCGAAGCCAGGATCGCGCGCAGCTACGAACTTGCCGAGCGCGTCACCTCAGGCAATCTCGACATCGCGCTCGCCTGGCACAGCGGCGAGACGCTGCCCTACAGCGAGCACGTCGCCGACGTGCAGATGCGCTGGATCGGTCCGGCAAAGCGCATCGCGACCAGCCTGCGCAATGGCGAGCCGCTGCCGCTGGTGGCGCTCGAAGCACCCTGCCTTTTGCGCACGGTGGCAACCGAAACGCTCGACCGCGCCGGCCTGTCGTGGCGAATGGCCTTTTCCAGCCCAAGCCTTGGCGGCATCTGGGCGGCTGTCGCGGCGGGACTGGGGCTGACGATCCGCACCGACATCGGCCTGCCGGCCAGCGTCAGCGCGATGACACCGGAGATCGCCGGGCTGCCGGCACTGCCCAAAATGACGTTGTTCCTGCACCGCAAGGACGCCGAACCCGAGCCCGTGGTAGCGCGCCTCGCCGAGATATTGCTGCAAGCGGCGCGGCAGGCGCTGCCCGATAATACGCGGACCAACGAAAACGGTTTGCGCGACGTGGCGTGATCGTGGCGCCAGGACGGGCAGCGATGCTCAGCTGCGTTTCTTGGCCCTGCCGGCGAACGGGTTGTCCGAGGTGCGCAGCGCAATGCGGATCGGTACGCCAGGCATATCGAAGGCTTCGCGCAGGCTGTTGGAGAGATAGCGGACATAGGATTGCGGCATCGCATCCGGCCGCGAGCACTGGACGACGAAGCCCGGCGGCCGCGTCTTGGCCTGGGTGACGTATTTGACCTTCAGCCGGCGGCCGGCGACGGCAGGCGGCGGGTGATGTGCCAGGATGCTTTCCAGCCAGCGGTTGAGCTTGCCGGTCGAGACGCGGCTGTTCCACACCTTGTGGGTCGTCAGCACCGCATCCATCAGCTTGTCGAGGCCGCGCCCGGTTTCGGCCGAGACAGGCACCGCCTGGATGCCGCGCACCTGCGGCAGCAGCCGCTCGGTCTTCTCGCGCAGTTCCGCCAGAAGTTCCTGGGGATGGTCGATCAGGTCCCATTTGTTGAAGGCGATCACCGGCGCCCGCCCCTCGCGGATGATCAGGTCGGCGATCTGCAGATCCTGCTTCTCGAAAGGAATGGTGGCGTCGAGCACGATGATAACGATCTCGGCAAATCGGATGGCGCGCAGGCCATCCTGCACCGACATCACTTCCAGCTTTTCGTGGATCCTGGCCTTGCGGCGCATGCCGGCCGTGTCGAACAGTTTCAGGCGGCGGCCATGCCAGTCCCAGTCGACGGAGATGGAATCGCGGGTGATGCCGGCTTCCGGCCCGGTCAACAGCCGCTCCTCGCCGATCAGCGCGTTGATCAGCGTCGATTTGCCGGCATTCGGGCGGCCGACGACGGCGATGCGCATCGGCTTGGTGTCGTCGTATGAAGGCACATCTTCCGCATCCGGGTCGACAATATCCTCGCCGATCAGCACCTCGCCGGCGACGACCTCTTCGCCTCCGCCGTCTTCTTCTTCACCAAAGGCGCGTGCCTCGCCAAGCGCGCCGATCACCGCGTCGCGCAGGTCGGGCATGCCCTGGCCGTGTTCGGCCGACACCGGGATCGGCTCACCGAGGCCGAGTTCCCAGGCCTCCAGCATGCCGCCCTGGGCGCCCTTCGCCTCGGCCTTGTTGGCGACCAGCACGACCGGCTTGCCCGACTTGCGCACGATCTCGGCGAAAGTCTTGTCATCGGGCATCAGGCCGGACTTGGCGTCGACCGTGAAGAAGATCAGGTCGGCCTCGCGGATGGCGATCTCGGTCTGCGCGCGCATGCGGCCGGGCAAGGTCGAGGCGGCGGCATCCTCGAAGCCGGCGGTGTCGATGACGTCGAAATGCAGGTCGTAAAGCTTCGCGGCATGAATGCGGCGATCGCGGGTGACGCCCGGCGTGTCGTCGACAAGCGCCAGCTTCCTTCCCACAAGCCGATTGAAAAGAGTCGATTTGCCGACGTTAGGTCTGCCGATGATGGCGACTTTGAAGGTCACGACGCACTGCCCGACCCGCGGATCAGCTCGGACATCAAGGTTGCCCGCTCACGGGTGTTGCGCGGGGCGCCGTCATCGGCGGCAATCTGGTCGAACAGCTTCAGCGCGTCCTGGGTCTTGCCTTCCTTCCAGGCGGAAAGACCGAGCGCCTCACGCGCCGTGTGGCGCAGCGTGTTGGTGTCAGACGTAAGCGCCTCGACACGGCTGGAGACATCGGCGAACGAGCCATGATCGACAAGCAGGAGTGCTGCCCTGAGGCGGGCCATGTCGCGAATGCCCGAGGGAATGGCCGTATCGGCGGCGACATCGTCGAAATCCTTGACGGCGGCATCGACATCGCCCTTGCTGGCCTTGACGGTCGCGGCGCGCATGCGGGCGAGCAGCGGATAAGCGCCGTAGCCATCCTTCTCCAACTGGTCGAGAGCGGTCAGCGCTTCGTCGTTCTTGCCGTCATTGGCAAGCTTCAGCGCCTGCGAGAACGCATCGCCGGAGCGGTTGGCGCGCGTCTCGTCCCAATAGCGATAGCCGACGAAGGCGGCGGTGCCGAGCACCACAAGGATCGCGAGGACAAGCAAGGCGGGACCGAAACGGTCCCATAGCTTCTGCGCCTGTTCGCGACGCATCTCGTCGTTGACTTCACGGATAAAACTGTCGTCGGACATCAATCAAACCATTCCTGCCCTCTCGGGCCGTTGTCAGCCCGCGTTTTAGCGAAATTTTGTCGGCATGGAAGGGGTTCGACGGGAAAATCGCCCAATCCCAGGGCAGGCCGGCCAAAAGGCCAATCGCACCCGCGCCACATTTACGCGATAGCCGGCTTCCAGACATCCTCCGAGTTAAGATCAGATTGCCGATGTATCGTCCATTCCGCGCTGTTGCGTTTTCCCTCGCTTCGCTCGCCACTGCCGGCGGAGCCTTGGCCGATCCGCCCGCGCCACCAGCGCCGGCAAAGCCCAGGCAGGTCGTCATCATCTCGTTCGACAGCGCCCGCGACATTTCGCAGTGGAAGCGCAGCCGCGCGCTGGCGCAGCGCACCGGCGCGCATTTCACCTACTTTCTGTCCTGCGTGTTCCTGCTGTCGCCGGAAACGCGCAAGGAATACACGGCGCCCGGCAAGACATCAGGCAAATCCAACATCGGCTTTGCCGCCTCCAAGCAGGAAGTGAGCGAACGGCTCGAGCAGATCGGACTTGCCGCGCATGAGGGCCACGACATCGCCAGCCATGGCTGCGGCCATTTCGACGGCAAGGACTGGAGCAAGGCCGACTGGCTGAAGGAGTTCGGCTCGTTCGAGCACATTCTCGAGAACGCCTATGCGATCAACGGCATCGCGCCCGAGCCCAAAGGCTGGCGCGATTTCGCGAGGCATGCAGTGGTCGGTTTCCGTGCGCCGTATTTGTCGACAGGCAAGGCGCTCTACGAGGCGCTGCCGGCTGCCGGCTACCAATTCGACGCGAGCGGTGTCTCACAGGGCCCTGCCCGGCCGACGGCCAGCCACGGCATCCTGCACTTTTCACTGCCTCAGATTCCGGAAGGACCGAAATCGAGGCCGGTGATCGCCATGGATTACAATCTCTATGTCAGACATTCCGGCGGCTTCGAGCGGCCGAGCAAGGCGGACGAGTTCGCCAACCGAACCTACGATGCCTTTCGCGCCGCCTTCGATGCGCAATATCAGGGCAAGCGCATTCCGCTGGAACTCGGCTTCCACTTCGCCCTGATGAATGACGGTGCCTACTGGAACGCGCTGGAGCGTTTTGCCGGCGAGGTCTGCGTCAAGGCCGATGTCGAATGCATCAGTTTTCGCGATTATGTTTCGCGGCAGGATGCCGCCAAAAAGCAAGCATCGGTCGGCGGCTGAGCCGCCAACCCGGTTCCAAACCTCAGCTCTTTAGGCCGGGTCCTCGGCGCCTTGCCGTTCCAGGTAGCGCTGATCGATCGGCGGCAACGGCTCGCCTTGCAGCGTCGCTTCAAAGGCGCGCAGGCGCTTGTGGACCGATTGCAGCTCGACGATGGTCGACCAGGAGGTGAGAAGAAACTGCAGCGAACCCGTCACTTTGCCGAATGCGTTCGAGATCTGGTTCAGTGCGCCGAAGGTTATCTTGTGCGCCACGAGTGACGGACCCAGGATCAGCAGCGAGAAGATGTTGTCCGCCTGCAGATACGTATACCGGACCACGTTGAAATAGATGTAGTGGAAATAGAGCCTGAAATAGTTGTGACGAACGTTCGCGAACAGCTCGGCAGTGGTGGCTGGCTGGGCCCTCTCCGCATGATCTTCGCCGTAGACAAGTTCCTTGCGATAGGCAGCCTCGACACGCTGATTGCGAAACTGCAGCCCCGGAAGTTTCAGGCCGGCAATCATCACCGAGATCGTTCCGAACAGGCACCAGGCCAGTGCTGCGACAACCAAGGGCTGCGGGATCGCGCCGACAATCGGCAACTCGCTGATGTGAGCCTGCAACTGGATCATGACCGGCAGGAATGCGATCAACGTCATGATCGACTGGACGAAGCTCGAGCCGAGATCCTCCATGATCTGCGAGAACCGCATGGTGTCTTCCTGGATACGCTGCGAGGCGCCCTCGATATGGCGTAGCCTGCCCCAGTTCTCGACGAAATAATTGTTCATCGCGGTGCGCCAGCGGAAGATCCAGTGGCTGACGATGAAGGCGTTGACCACTTGCACATTCATGCCGACCAGCGCTAGCCACGAAAAATCGGCCAATCCGATGTAAAACTCACCGTTGGTCGACTCTCCAGTCCCCGACATCAGTCCCTGCACATAGTCGAAGAAAGGCCCATACCAGGCGTTGACCGCAACGCTGACCTGCACATTGAAATAGATGAAGAACAGGATGACCGACGTCATCAGGATCGACCAGCGCTGCCAGGGATGCGGCGAATACCAGCTCCAGAACGCGTAGAAGGCGAGCACGCAAAACGCGAAGTAGAGATAGAACCAGAGAAACGGCGGCGACAAAAGGATGGCGATGCCGATGATGGGGGGCGCGCCAGCCACGGCCGGCGGCAGTCCGACAAGGGCGCCCAACTGCTCTCCGCCGAAAAACCAGAACAGGATCGCGGCAAGGCTCCAGATGGCTGCCGAAGAGAAAAAAAGCTTCGGCTGCGGGAAGAAGGATACGAACACTGTGGGGGATTCCTCGGTCGATGCGCAAATCAGCGGGGTTTAGCGGGCATAAAGTCACACATTAGGTGGAAAGCAAATGCCTGCCCGATGCCCGGCAACGAGCAAACCCATAATCATGGCGATTTTGGCGCGGCCGACCATGTGATGGCGCCGGAGACGACCAGCATGACTGCGGCGGTGATCGAGGCGAGGAAGAAATCGCCTGACATCTGCGCCAGCAACCCGGCGGCGATCGGGCCGATGATCTGGCCAAGGCCGAAGGACGCGGTCATCAGGGCAAAGATACGCCGCGGCGCTCTTGGCGCCTGTTGCCGCGCGGCCTGCAGGCCCAGTGCCGTGATGGCAATGAAGGTGCCGCCGAGCAGCAGGCCGCCAAGCAGCGGCCCTGTGCGTCCGCTGATGGCCACGTTGGCGGTGACGCCCGCAACTTCGATGAAGCATGCCAGCGCATAGGCTGCGTAAAGCCCGATCCGGGCGGCGATCTTCTGCCAGAGCCAGGTCGAGGGAAAACCGGCAAGGCCGGCGACCATCCACACCATCGCCTCGAAAACGCGGCTGCCGCCGCCTTGTCGGACGATGGCGACCAGGAACGTCGCCGTCACCACATAGCCAAAACCGAACAGGCCGTAGGCGACGATGATCTTCATCAGCGACCAGTCCTTCGGCAGCGCCGGCTCGTGCGTAGCTTCACCATTGGCGAGTGGGCCTTCGTTCGCCAACAGCGCGACGACGACGAAACCGCAGGCCGAAATTGCCGCCGACCACAGCCAGCCAGCCGGCCAGCCGGCATGTTCAGTGACCAGCGCCGCCATCATCGCCGCGGACACTGCGATGCCGAGGCCAACGCCGCCAAAATGCCACGCCTGCAGGTCGCCGCGGCCGGCAGCGTTTATATGGCTGAAAACGATGCTGGCCATGAACACCATGACGAAGGCGCTGGCCAGGCCGGCCAGAAAGCGGATGACGAGAAAGGCGACCATGGTGTCGGACAGTCCCATCAACGCAGCAAGGGCAGTGCTGGCGCCGAGACCCACCAGCATCAGCATGCGTTCACGTCCCTGCGCCCAACCGCCCGCCGCCGCCAGCGCGCCGACGAGGTAGCCAAGATAGTTGGTGGAGGCGATCCACCCGGCATCGGCCGGCGACAGATGGAGTTCCTCCATCATGCCCGGCAGGATCGGCGTGTAGACAAAGCGGCCGATGCCCATGGCAACAGCCATGGCGATCATGCCGGCGATGGCGAAACGCAGTGCTGTCGAGGTGGGTGTCATTGCAGCGCACAATAAGTGCGCGAGGCGGTGATACAATCCACCTTTGGTTGGGCCAGCGCGGTCGCAGTGCGCGGCGCTCGCCTCGACTTTTGCTTAAGCCGGAAAGCGAGACGTCCGCTCAGAGATCGTTTCGAAATTCGCTCTGGCGAGTCATATGGTGGTGGTTTCGAGAACCGTAGCGCAGCGGACATTGGTCCGTGAGCAACGGAAGCACTGAAAACGCCATCAGATGGCCGCCAGAGTAGAAATTCCAAACAGTCTCTCAGCAGTGTCCACCGAAACCGGCATGCACTGAAGCAGTCTCGTGCACCGTCCGCCGCGCCGTCAGCCTGAACGGCACGTCACCCAATTCACGCTCCGACATGGTGTTCAGCACAGGATGCGAAAGCGGATCGGTCAGCCATCTCTGCGTCTCACTCTCCCGGCTTGGCTCATGCGGAGCATCGGTCGAGAAAAAGATCTTCAGCGATGACAACATGCTCAGCATTTTCGGCTCCGCGGGTCTGGCTCCCTCGATAAGGTCTGCCGTTTCGATGTGTCTTTCAATTGAGATTTGAGCCGGATCGGTTTAGAAAAACTCAAATGGCCATGCTCAATCGCGTCCATCTCAACGGCCTTCGCGCCGTCGAAACCGTCGCCCGTCTCGGCTCGCTCGCGGCGGCCGCAGGCGAACTCAACGTCTCCGTCAGCGCCGTCAGCCAGCAGATCAGCCGCACCGAGAAGCAGCTCGGCCAGGCGCTGTTCGAGCGAACGGCGAGTGGTCTCGTGCTGACCAAGTTCGGCGCCGTTTTCGCGGCCCGCCTCGGTGCTGGGTTTCGCGAGCTTGCCCACGCCGTGGCGCTGACCGACGAGGCGACGCAATGCACATTGGTTGTTTCGGTGGCGCCGGCCTTTGCCTCGAAGTGGCTGCTGCCGCGGCTGTCGCGTCACTTCGCACGACATCCCGACGTGCTGTTGCGCATCGACGCTTCGGTGCGGCTGGCCGATCTCGATCACTCCGATATCGACATCGCTATCCGGCTCGGCGACGGCAAATGGCCGGGTGGGAGGGCGGAACTGCTTTTGGCTCAGGAAGTCTTTCCAGTCTGCGCCCCGGTGATCGCCAGGAAACTGAAATCGATCGAGGACCTTGCCCAGACCTGCGCCATCACCGACGAGCGGGCCATGATCAACTGGGAAAGCTGGTTCGAGGCAGCCGGCGTTCCGCCCGTCACCTTCCTGAAGGGTGCCCGCTTCACCGATCCGATGCTGTGCCTGGAATCGGCGATTGCCGGCCATGGCGTGATGCTCGGCTGGCAATTGCTGACGGCCGATGCGCTGGCCGATGGCCGGCTGGTGGCGCCATTTGGAATCCGCGCCCAGAGCGGCCTCGGCTATTGGCTGGTGACCTCCTCCGCTAAGGCCGAAAGCCGCAAGGTCCGGGACTTCAAGGTCTGGATCAAGGAAGAGATCGAGGCGACGATGGCACAGTTCGGGTCCGCGAAGGCGGCCACCGCACCCGCCGGCGCGTTCACGGTGGAAAGCACCGTGGCGCCGTTCTATGTAGAGTCAGACATCAAAGCAGAGTCAGACATCAAACTACGGCAGGTAGGATCATGACCACACATTCGCGCGGCGTTTCCGCATCGATCGACCCGGTGAAGCTCGACAGGCTGGCGGAAGTCGCCATCAAGGTCGGGCTGCAGTTGCAACCCGGCCAGGACCTGGTGGTGACGTCATCGATCGCGGCGCTGCCGCTGACCAGGCGGATCGTCGAGCATGCCTACAAGGCCGGGGCCGGCCTGGTGACGCCGATCTTCAACGATGACGAGATGACGCTGGCGCGCTATCGCTTCGGCACCGATGCCGGCTTCGACCGGGCCGCCGGCTGGCTCTATGAAGGCATGGCGAAGGCCTTCGCCAACAATGCGGCGCGGCTTGCCGTACGCGGCGAGGATCCATCGCTGTTGTCGGCGCAGGATCCGGCGAAAGTGGCGCGCGCCAACAAGGCGAATTCGATGGCCTATCAGCCGGCGCTGGAGAAGATCACCGGCTTCGACATCAACTGGAACATCGTCGCCTACCCGGATCTCGCCTGGGCCAGGCAGGTCTTCCCAGATGATGCCGACGACGTTGCCGTGGCCAAGCTCGCCGACGCCATCTTTGCAGCGTCGCGGGTGAACGTCGAAGACCCGATCGGCAACTGGAAGGCGCACAATGCAGCACTTCGTGGCCGCACCGAATGGCTCAACGGCCACAATTTCCATGCGCTGCATTTCACCGGGCCGGGCACCGACCTGACCGTCGGGCTGGCGGACGGCCATGAATGGATGGGCGGCGCCTCGACCGCCAAGAACGGCATCACCTGCAACCCGAACATCCCGACCGAGGAAGTCTTCACCACGCCGCATGCCAGGCGCGTCGAGGGCCATGTCTCCTCGACCAAGCCGCTATCCTACCAGGGCACGCTGATCGACGAGATCTCGGTGCGTTTCGAGGAGGGCCGGATCGTCGAAGCGAAGGCTTCGAAGGGCGAGGACGTGCTGAAGAAGGTGCTCGACACCGACGAGGGCGCGCGCCGTCTCGGCGAAGTGGCGCTGGTGCCGCATTCCTCTCCGATCGCAGCCAGTGGCCTGTTGTTCTTCAACACGCTGTTCGACGAAAACGCCGCCTGCCACATCGCGCTCGGCCAGTGCTATTCGAAGTGCTTCGTCGATGGCGCGTCGCTCAGCCAGGACGAAATCGCCGCACGCGGCGGCAACAAGAGTTTCATCCACATCGACTGGATGATCGGCTCGGACAAGATCGACGTAGACGGTGTCCACAAGGATGGCGCCCGCGTGCCGGTGATGCGCAAGGGCGAGTGGGCCTGACATTTACTTGAGGAGGGTCGCATGGCCTTCGACCTGGCGGTCAAGCGGGTTTATGAGCCGCCGGCGCCGGACGACGGGCAGCGGGTGCTGGTCGACCGGATCTGGCCACGCGGCGTCAGCAAGCAAGAGGCCGCGCTGACGCTATGGCTGAAGGACATCGCACCGAGCGATGGCCTGCGCGGATGGTTCGGCCATGCACCGGAGCGCTGGGCAGAGTTTCAGAAGCGATATCGGGCTGAACTGGACGGGAATGCAGAGGCGGTCGGGCAGTTGCGTGCGCTGCTCGACACCGGAAAGGTCACGCTGCTCTATGGTGCGCATGACGAAGCGCACAACAATGCGGTGGCGCTGGCGGCGTATCTCAGAAAGACGGATTGAAGGGCGCCTATACCCTGCAACGGTGGCAATTGGCCAATCTCCCCCGCAAGGGTGGAGATCGGCAGCTTCGCCGTCCTGCTGCTCCTACTTAAAACTGCCGACCGCCTGCTCATAAACATCCGGCTTGAAGCCGACCAAAATCCGGTCGCCCAGGTCCAGCACCGGCCGCTTGATCATGGTCGGCTTGGCCAGCATCAGCGCCTTGGCCTTCTTCTCGTCGAGGTTCTGCTTTTCCTCGTCGGCCAATTCGCGAAAGGTCGTGCTTGCCTTGTTGAGCAGGATTTCCCAGCCAACCTTGCCGGCCCAGCCATCCAGCCGCTTCGCCTCCAGCCCCTCCGCCCTGTAGTCGTGAAACCGGTACGCAACATCATGGCTCTCCAGCCAGACGCGCGCCTTCCTGATCGTGTCGCAGGTGGTGATGCCGTACATGGTGATCGTCAAACGCACTTCCCCAAACTGACAGTCGAATCCGCTCGCAGCCTAGAACCGCCCTTCCCGCTTTGCCAGCACCCCTGGTTGGCATCCTTCGAATTTTGGCTGTTGCCAACACTAAGGAATTTTCCTAAGTAATGGTCAAAGCTGGAAAGGAATGACCATGGCCAGGATCGTTGTATCGGAATTCATCTCCATCGATGGCGTGATGGAAGCGCCGGGAGGCGAGCCGGGCTACCGGCACACCAACTGGGTCGGCAAGCGGCACGAGGCCGGACAGATCGAGTACAAATTCCAAGAGGTACTGGACCACGAGGCGCTGCTGATCGGCCGGGTGACCTATGAAAGCTTCGCCGACGCCTGGCCGACCTACAAAGGTGCGTTTGCGGACCGGATGAACAGCATGCCGAAATATGTGGTGTCGACGACGGTGAAGACCCCGGCCTGGAACAACACGACCGTCCTTCAGGGCGAACCGATGGCCGCGATCCGCAAACTCAAGCAGGATCTGAAAGGCGATATCGTCGTTGGCGGCAGCCGCACGCTGGTCAACGCGCTCAGGCAGCACGACCTTGTCGACGAATACCGGCTGATGGTGTTCCCGGTCATACTCGGCAGCGGCGCGCAGCTTTTCGACAGGACCGAGGACGCGACGGATCTCAGGCTGGTCGACACACGCTCCTTCGCCAACGGCGCCGTGGTGCTCACCTATCGTGTCGAGAGGTCATCGCCATGACAAGTCTGCAATCCGCGACACAAACACCGCCACCAATCGACGGCATCTTCCGCGCCCTGTCCGACCCGACGCGGCGACGCGTGGTCGAGCGGCTGAACCGCAGCCCCGCCTCGGTCAGCGAACTTGCGCAGCCCTTCGACATGGCCCTGCCCTCCTTCATCGAGCATCTCAGGGTTCTCGAAGGCTGCGGACTGGTGCATTCGCAAAAAACCGGCCGGGTCAGGACCTATCGACTGGCCCCCGAGCCGCTGAAGCTTGCCGAAAACTGGCTCGCCGAACAGCGCACGCTGTGGGAGCGCCGCCTCGACCAGTTCGACGCCTATGTGATGACCCTGAAGGAGAAAGACGCATGAGCTATCCGTTCAAGCCGGATCCCAGACTGGACCTCGTGCTGGAGCGTGTCGTCGATGCGCCGCGCGAGCTGTTGTGGAAAGCCTGGACGACCCCAGCCCATGTCAAGCAGTGGTTCACGCCGAAGCCGTGGATGATCACCGACTGCGAGATCGACCTCAGGCCGGGCGGGCTGTTCCGCACGCGCATGCAGTCGCCTGACGGCCAGGAAGTCAACGACCGCCATTGCTGCTACCTGGAAATCGTGCCCAACGAGCGGCTGGTGTGGACGGATGCGCTGCTGCAGGGCTACCGGCCGTCAGGGGAGCCGTTCATCACCGCGGTCATTTCCTTCCAGCCCGACGGCAATGGCACGCGCTACACCGCCACCGCCATCCACCGCGATGAGGCGACCCGCAAGAACCATGAAGAGATGGGTTTCTTCGACGGCTGGGGCACGGTGGCGGATCAGCTTGCGGAATACGTGAAGACCATATGACCCCTCACATGGCGGCCGGGCCATCGTCCCGGCCGCCGTGCTTATTTGCAAACCAGCGAAGAGAGCAGGCTCCCGGAAGCCGGCGGTTTTTACGGCTTCAGTAGTAGAAGCGCTCTTCGGTGATCTTGCCATTCTTGACCGTGTACACGCCGACCTCATCCATTGTGACGCGCTCACCGGTAGCCTTGGGCGTTATGTCAAACTTGAACCGCAAGGCGAACTGGTCGCCGTTGACATAGGGGCCTTCGACCGAGCCGCCATGGACTTCGTGGTTCTCTTGCCACCACTGGCCCTTCTGCTTGAGGGCCTCCTTGCCATGGGAGACGGCCATCGGCCCCTCCATGGCTTCATAGCTGGCGATATCGTCGGCATTGTATTTCTCAGCAGCACCCTGGTGGTCGCCCTGCTGTAGGAGTTCGGTGAAATCCTTGGCAATTTCCGCGATGGACATTTGTGTTCCTCCTGTTCGGACGCATTGCAAGTAGGGGACAGCTTGCCGGCCCGCCATCACCAATCCGCTAGGTAGCTGACAAGCCATGTCAGCATGATGATATCGCGCGGGGTATATGACGACGATTTGAGGTTCTACATCTGGCCGTTCAAACAACGAGGGCACCGATGCTACCGGTGCGGGCCATTTGCCGGTGAAACTAGCCCGGCAGCATAGGGCAGTTGGCGCCGCGGCGTAGGCTGATATGCGCCACATCGCCGACGCTGAATTGAAAGCCATCGGCCTGGCGCGGCGCGTCGATGACGATCGGGGCGCCCTGCCCAAGCTCGGCATGCAGGCGCAGAGTGCGGCCGTGAAATACGATGCTGTTGACGCGGGCCGGCGCCGTGCCGGATGCCGCCTCGGTGGCCGCCAGCAAATCCTCGGGCCGCACGCCGATGGTGCGGATAGTGCCCTCGGCGGGAGCCTCGCCGGTTTCGGAGGTCGCTTCCAGCGGCAAGGCGCCGGCGGCGAACCGCAGGCGGTCGCCATCGCGCCCGATAAAGCGCGACTGCAACAGGTTCATGGTGCCGATGAAACTGGCGACGAATGTGGTCGCGGGCCGATCGTAAAGCGTCGCCGGCGGCGCGATCTGCTCGATGCGCCCCTTGTTCATGACGACGATGCGATCGGAGATCGACAGCGCTTCGGTCTGGTCGTGGGTGACCATGACGAAGGTGGTGCCGAGCCGCGACTGCAGCCGCTTCAGCTCGACCTGCATCTGTTCGCGCAGATGCGCGTCGAGCGCCGACAGCGGCTCGTCGAGCAAGAGCACACGCGGTTCGCAGACGATGGCACGGGCGAGTGCGACGCGCTGGCGCTGGCCGCCCGACAGTTCGGAGACGCGGGCGCCAAGCTTGTCGGCCAGACCGACCATATCGAGGGCTTCGCCGACGCGTTTTGCCTGCTCGGCGCCGGAAAGTTTTCGCAAGGACAGGCCGAAGCCGACATTCTCGGCAACGTTCATATGCGGAAACAGCGCGTAGTCCTGGAACACTGTGTTGACTGGCCGGTCGTAGGGCCTGAGTGCCGTGATATCACGGCCGTCGAGCAGCACCTTACCGCTCGACGGGCTTTCGAAGCCGGCGATGACGCGCAGGCTGGTGGTCTTGCCGCAGCCCGAGGGCCCGAGCAAGGTGAGAAACTCGCCGCGGACGATGTCGAGATCGACGGCGTCGAGCCCGACAATGCCGCCGGGAAAGATCTTCGAGACCGACTGCAACCGGACGAGAGGATCAGGCGCCATCGCGAACCTCGGACGGCTTGGTGGTGTTGACCCAGAGGATCTGGCAGCGCTCGGCGCCCGGATTGCGGAAGGCGTGCAAAAGCGTGCTCTTGAACGCAAAACTGTCGCCGGTCTTCAGCACGTAGTTCGTCGAATCCACCACCAGTTCGACCTCACCCGAAACGACGAAGCCGAATTCATGGCCGGCATGGGCATAGGCCTCGGCGGTGCCGCCGGCGGCATCAACCGTTACCAGCATGCCGGTCAGCGTCGCACCCGGCGGCGACAGCAGCGCCTTGGCGATGCCTTCGGACTTGACCGGGATGGCGCGGCGGCTGTTGGCACGCACGCAATAGAGATCGCTGACGGCATCGTTGCCGTCGGCGATCAGCGCCGACGGCTCGATATCGAGGGCGGCCGCGAGCGGCCAGATCACCTTGACGCGCAGCGAGGACATGCCGCGCTCGATCTGGCTGAGCGCGCCGATCGACACGCCTGCCCTGGCGGCCAGATCGGCCAGCGACAGGTTGCGCTCAAGCCGCAGCGCCCGCACGCGCCGGCCAACCCGCACATCGGCATCGTCCTTCGGCTTTTCAGCCGCTTCGTCCAGCATGTCCATGCATTCGTCCTCGTTTGCCGCTTTATTGTCGCCAGTGTGCTGCACGTTTCCAAACGTCAGCGCTGCCCCTCACCCCTACCCTCTCCCCGTATAGAGACGGGGAGAGGGGATCGCCGGCGTCGGAGCGCTTCCCTTCTCCCCGTCACTATACGGGGAGAAGGTGCCGGCAGGCGGATGAGGGGCGGCGCAAACTTCAGCAATCAGTCCGTCCACTACGACAGTACGTGATGCTCAGCCGCCTGCCTTGACCTTTTCGAACATCTTGGCGAGTTCGTCATTCTGTTTCATCGGTCCGGTGAAGATGGTGGTTTTCAGCATCACCTCCGGGTCGGACGGCAGCTGCAGCTTCTCCAGCTCCTCCTTCGGCACGGTGGCAAAGGCAGAGCTCAGCGAACTGCCATAGCCATAGGACTCGATCAGGTATTTGCCGGAGTCGGCGTCCAACCGGCTGTTGATGAAGTCATAGGCGAGATCGACATTCTTGGCGTCCTTGAGCATGACGAAGCCGCAGGACCAGGTCAGCATGCCCTCCTTCGGCTTCATGAACTCGACCGGCACCCCTTGCTTCTTCAGCGAGGTGGCCGACGCGTTCCAGGTCATGGCGGCGACCAGCTGGCCGCTGGCCAGCGCTTGTTCGACCGAGGTCATGTCGGTGGTGTAGTTGGAGAGCAGCGGACGCTGCTCGCGCAGCTTCTCCGCCACCGTGTCCATTTGCTCCGGCGTCATGTCGAACGGATTGACGCCGGCCAGGAGCGCGGCAACGATCGGCGTGTCATGCACGGCGTCGATGGTCGCCATGCGACCGGCATATTGCTTGTCCCACAGGAGGTTCCAGCTCGCTTCCGGGTTCTTCACCAGATCGGTGCGGTAGAGGATCGAGGTGTTGCCCCAGTCCCACGGCACCATCCAGACCTTGCCATCACCGGCCTGCAAGTCGGGCAGGTTCTTGAACACCGGGAAGATCGAATCCCAGTTCTTGATGCGCTTGGTGTCGATTGGCTGCAGCAGGCCTTCCTTGTTCCAGCGCGCCACCTTGTCATAGCAGGGATGGGCAATGTCAGGGCGAAAGCCGGCCTTGACCTTGGTGAAGGCGTCATCATCGTCACCGAATATGGAGGCCTCGACGCCATCGGGATGTGCGGCAAGGAAGCTCTTGTTGAAGTCGGGCAGTTCATAGCCCGACCAGGTGAAATATTGCAGCTTGTCGCCGGCGAAAGCGACGGTCGACGACAGCGCCAAAGCCAGGGCGGTCAGGCCGGTCCGGGCCATCTTTCCAGATATCAGGTCGAATGCCATTGCAGTTCTCCTCTCTTGGTTTGTTTTGCCTGTGATTGATCCGTGGGTCGTGGCGCCGTTGCGGACAGGCCGCGATGGCGCAGGATTTCGGCGATTGCAGCAATCACGAAGGAGGCGGCCAGGATCGACGTGCCGAGCGCCATGACGGTCGGCAGCGATTTCGGGAACCGAAGCTGGCTCCAGATGTAGAGCGGCAGCGTCGGCTCGGTGCCGGCGAGGAAGAAGACGACGATGAATTCGTCGAAGGAGATCAAGAAGGCCAGCATGAAGGCCGAGACGATGGCCGGCAGGCTGAGCGGCAGCATCACCCGCCGGAAGGTCGTCCAGTCGGAAGCGCCGAGGTCGAGTGCCGCCTCGCGAATGGTTTTCGGGATGGCGGCAAAGCGGCTGCGCATGATCACCACCGTCGTTGGTAGCGCCACCAGAATGTGGCCGAGAACGATGGCAATGCGCGACGGCCCGAGGCCGATGAGGTTGATGAGGATCAGCAGCGATATGCCGACGATGACACCCGGGATCAGGATCGGCAGCCGCGCGACGGCGCTGATGGTGGCAGCCAGCGGCGAGCGGCCATAGAGATCCATGTAGGACACGGTGATGCCGCACAGCGTTGCCCCCGTGGCGGCAATCGTAGCGATGACGAGGCTGTTGACGAGCGCGCCGGACAGCACCGTATTGCCGTACAACGTCGCGTACCATTGCAAGGTGAAGCCCTGTAGCGGAAATGCTGCCTGGATCGAGTTGTTGAAGGAAAACAGCGGGATCAGCAGCACCGGCAGATAGAGAAAGACCAGATAGGCGATGACGTATAAGCCAAGCCAGCGGCCGCCACCTTGCGTGTGCGCGATGCTCATGTGCGGCTGCCAAATCTGCGGTCGGTGAAGCGTGCGACCAGCACCACGGCCAGGATGACCAGCATGACGGCAACGGCGAGCGCGGCGCCAAACGGCCAGTCGTTGGCCTTGCCGAACTCAGCCTGGATCAGCGTACCGATCATGGTGCTGGCGGGTCCGCCGACGAGCGCCGGCGTGACATAGTCGCCGACCGTCGGCACGAAGACGACAAGCGCGGCCGCCAGCACACCCGGCATCGAGTTGGGCAGCACGACCCGGCGGAAGGAGGTGAAGGGTCTGGCGCCGAGATCGGAAGCGGCCTCGATCAATGACTTCGGGATGGTGTCCAGCGCCACATAGATCGGCAGGATGGCGAACGGCGCATAGGCGTGGGCGAGCGTGACGACGACGGCGGCCGGCGTGTTGAGAAAAGCCAATGTCGGCTCGGACCAGATGCCGCTTTCGATCAGCGCCGAGTTCAAAACGCCATTGTAGGCGAGCACGATCTTCCAGGCGAAGACGCGCAGGAGATAGCTGGTCCAGAACGGCAGCGTCACCAGGAACAGCAGCAGGCCGCGCCGCCGTCCGGCATGGAAGGCAAGGTAGTAGGCGACGGGATAGGCGGTGACGACGGTGGCGAGCGTCACCAGCGCGGCAATGATCAGCGAGCGCAGCGTCACCGTCCAGTACAGCGGATCGGACAGCACGGTGGCGAAATTCGCCAGGCTGAAACCGGTGCCGAGCAGCGAGCCGTCATTGTTGCGGAAGGCAAGGAAAAGCACCAGCCCGAGGGCAAACAGGATCAGCAGGAAGGTGACCAGCGCGCCCGGCAGCAACATCGCGACCCGGAAGCCCGATGACGACCGGGCGCCTGGCGCGTGTGCTGCAACAATGGTCGACATCGACCTGCTCATCGAAATTTTGAAATTGCTTAAGAATTTTTCATATTCATGAAACTGTCAAGCGGAATCCTGCTGGCCTGCTGCGTCAACGCTCCAGTGCATCGAGCAGGCGATACCAGGCGATGGTCGCGGCAACGCCGACCTGCCGGAAGGCGTGGAACGGGATCGGCCGGATCGGCGAGAGCGGGAACGGCAACTGCCTGGCGTCGCCACCGGAAAGATAGGTTGCGATGCGCTCGCCAAGCGCGGTCATCAGACCGACGCCACGACCCTGGCAGCCGACCACGGCGACAAGGCCTTGCTCCGGCTCGTGGATATGCGGCAGGTGGTCCGGCGTCATCGCCACCCGGCCGAACCAGCGCTTCTCGATGGCGACACTGGACAGGCCGGGATAGAGCCGCCGCAGCGCCCGCTCGAGATGCGCCCAGTCACTGGGGCCCGTCGGCAAGGCCATGCGGCCGCGCCCGCCCAGTACCAGACGGCCGTCGGCACTCTTGCGGTAGTAGACGAGGATGCGACGCGAATCCGACACCGCCTGCCCTTCCGGCAGGATCGTGGCCGCCAGCTTGGGCGGCAGCGGTGCCGTGGCGATCTGGAAGGAATGCAGCGGCACGATCGTCTGGGCGAGGCCAGGGATCAAACCGTCCGTATAGGCGTTGGTCGCCAGCACGACCGCCCTTGCCTGCAATTCAGCACCGCTTTCGGTCGAAACACGCCAAACGCCGGCGGCATTGACGAGCCTTGCGACCCTCTGGCGCTCCGCTATCCCGACACCAGCCGCCGCTGCGACCCGGGCGAGTTCCGACGTGTAAGCGAGCGGATCGATGACACCGGCGCGGCGATCGAGCCAGCCGCCGAGATACCCTCGAGCGCCGGTCATCGCGGCGATTTCGGCCTCACTCAAAAGCTTGACGTCGGCACCCCTCGCCCGCCATTGCCGGTCACGATTTGCCGCCGCCTTCAGCGCGGCCTCGGTGTGCGCCGCCTGTATCCAGCCATTGCGGACGAATGGAACCGCCAGTTTTTCATCGCGGATCAGGTCGAACACGGCATTAGCGGTCGAAGCGGCGAAATTGACCAACGCCTCGCCGCGCTCCGGGCCAAAATGCTCGAGCAGCCATTCCGGATCGTATTTCAGGCCGGGAATGACCTGCCCGCCATTGAGCCCGGAAGCGCCCTGCCCGATTTCGCCGGCCTCCAGCACTTGCACCGACATGCCAGAGCGGGCCGCATGCAAGGCCGTCGACAGACCCATGATGCCGCCACCGACAATGACGACATCGGCACGTCCGCCACTGGCAAGCAGCGACTGAAACCTGGAGGCCGCTTGCGGCTTGCGCCAGACGGGATCGGAGAACGGTGCGGGCAAGGGGTCACCTGGATGCGCTGCGATGAATGAAAACTCTAGTCAGAATTTCACGATTTTGAAATAGCGTTGTCAGCTCTGCCATTTGGACCAACGCCAACGGACCGTTCGGGCCTGGTACTTGCCGATCGAACGCAGCGATCCAGATTGGCAACCAACGGGATAGACCTTTGACCGAAATCCGGTGAAAGTGCCGCGCCGATGCGGCCAGCCCGCATTGTCGATCATTTCAGAGGACCGAACGCCATGACCAACCCCACGCACCTGCCTGCTGACGGCCTTTTTCTCGGCCGCGCCAGGAGCAGTGATGTCTCGTATCCGATGGTGGTCACGGTGCGCGATGGTACCGTCGTCGACATTACGTCGAGCACGGCACCGACCGTGCGTGACGTCTGCGATATGCCTGATCCTGCCGGCCATGTGCGGTCGGCCAAGGGCAAACCGATCGGCTCGCTCGACGCCGTCGCCGCCAACAGTTTTGCGGCCAAGCGCGATGCGAACAACCCGTATCTGCTGTCCCCGGTCGACCTCCAGGCGGTCAAGGCCTCGGGCGTCACCTTCGTCGTCAGCCTGCTCGAACGGGTAATCGAGGAACAGGCGCGCGGTTCGGCGGAAAAGGCCGACGCCATCCGCGCCGACATCGCCGGGCTGATTGGCCACGATCTGTCGAAACTCAAGCCCGGTTCGCCGGAGGCGATGGAGATCAAGGCCAAGCTCATCGCGCGCGGCGCCTGGTCGCAATATCTGGAAGTCGGCATCGGTCCCGACGCCGAGATCTTCACCAAGTGCCAGCCGATGGCCTCGGTCGGCTTCGGTGCCGATGTCGGCCTCCACCCGGTGTCGACCTGGAACAATCCCGAGCCCGAGATCGCCATGATCGCCGCCGGCAGCGGCAGGATCGTCGGCGCCACCATCGGCAACGACGTCAATCTGCGCGACGTCGAGGGGCGTTCGGCGCTGTTGCTCGGCAAGGCCAAGGACAACAATGCATCGGCCGCGCTCGGCCCCTTCATCCGCCTGTTCGACGACACATTCTCGATCGATGACGTCAAGCGGGCCGTCGTGCGCCTGAAGGTCGAAGGCGAGGACGGGTTCTCGTTGGAGGGCGCAAGCTCGATGGCCGAGATCAGCCGCTCGCCGGAAGAGCTGGTTGCCGCCGCCATGGGTCCGCACCACCAGTATCCCGACGGGCTGGCGCTCTATCTCGGCACCATGTTCGTGCCGTCGAAGGATCGCGGCGAAAAGGGCAAGGGCTTCACCCACAAGGTCGGCGACATCGTCACGATCTCGTCGGAAAAATTCGGCGCGCTAGTCAACCGGGTGCGGCTGTCGCCCGACTGCCCGCACTGGACCTACGGCGCCAGCCATTTGATGCGCGAACTCGCCGGGGCCAAGCTTATCTAGCCGGCCTCTGGCCGCAAGCCGGCGCCCGTGCCGGCATTCCCACCGCCAAGCTGTGGCGGCTGACGCTGGTGCTGATGGGCGCGATGGTGGAGCTTGCCGGAGTGCGCCGGCGGCGTCGTGACGCCAACCCGCGACCGCCGCGAAAAACCACCGCAACTGATGCAATCTGATGGGACCGTTGATGGCGCCCCGTCAGGCGCCCACTACATCTGCAGATGGAGGCTTGCCATCCGTCGAAAAAGGGAATGCTCTGATGCATCCAACGGCGCTGGCAAAAGACGTGATCCGGCGGTCGCCGGAACAAGGGACGGATTCGGAACTGACCATCTACAACGGGAGGAAATCAAATGCTGACACGGCTAAGACTCGTTCTCTATGGCCTGTTGGTGGCGCTGACGATTGTTCCGGCAGCGGCACAGGCCAAGACGTTCTACTGGATCTCGCATGGCGGCCCGGCCGACCCGGTCTGGACCTACTTCCTGGCCGGCGCCAAACAATGGGCCAAGGACACCGGCAACACCGTCAACACCTCGTTCCACAATGGCGACGTGGCCTCGCAGCAGGAAGCGGTTCGCGCCGCCCTCTCCGCCAAGGCCGATGGCATCGTCACCACCAGCCCCGATCCGGGCAGCCTTGTCGAGATCGTCAAGGAAGCCCGCGCGGCCAACATCCCGATCATCAACTTCAACACGCCCGATCCCAAGGCCAATTTCAACGCCTATGTCGGCGGTGACAATGTCACCTTCGGCAAGCACTGGGCGCAGTATCTGGTCGACAAGGGCCTGGTGAAGAAAGGCGACTTCGTCTGGATGCCGGTCGAGGTCCCCGGCGCCACCTATGGGGTCCAGGAAGAGGAAGGCATCAAGAGCGTCTTCGGTCCTCTCGGCATCACCTATGAGATCACCGAAGCGACGCTCGACCAGGCCGAAGTGATCAACCGCATGGTCGACTACCTCACCGCCAACAAGGCCAAGGTGAAGGCGATCATCGGCCTCGGCGATTTGGTCACCGGCTCAATCAAGCGGGTCTTCGACCAGGTCGGCATCAAGCCGGGTGAAATACCGGTCGTCGGCTGGGGCAACTCGCTCGACACCACCCAGGAAGTGCTGAACGGCTATGTCAATGCCGGCCAGTGGCAGGACCCGCAGGCGACCAGCTATGTCGCGCTCTCCCTGGCCAACATGGCCGCTGCCGGGATTCCTCCGGGCTTCAACGTGATCACCGGCGCGCTCTACGAAAAGGATACCGCCGCGGTCTACGACAAGATCCTTTCCGGCAAATAAGATTCCAAACTCAAACAGTCGCGACTGCCCGGCGGTCGCGACTGACTTCTCCATTTTCGCCGAGCCCTTCGCTGTGCAAGGCTCAGCCTTTCCAATCCTATCGCGGGTTGCTCGTGGAAAATCGTTCACTCATCCAACACCTGATCGCGCGGCCCGAATTCGGCCCCTTGGTGCTGCTCGTCATCGAGATCGCCGTTTTCTGGAGCATCAACCACGACTTCCTATCGCCTCAAAACATCTCCAACACGCTGGCCTTCACGGTCGAACTTGGCCTGATCGCGCTGGCGATGACGCTGTTGATGACGTCTGGCGAGTTCGACCTTTCGGTCGGTTCATTGTTCGGCTTCTCGCCGGTGCTGATGTGGACGTTGTTCAACAGCGGCCTCACGTCGCTGGAAGTCGGCTTTGTCGCAGCGCTGCTGGTCGCGGCCTTCATCGGGCTGGTCAACGGCTGGTTCGTCACACAGCTCAAGATCCCGTCCTTCCTGGTGACGCTCGGCATGCTGCTGGTGGTGCGCGGCACCGCCCTTTTCGTCACCGACGGTTTTCCGCAGCGCACCTGGAGCGCGGAAGGCAGCTGGCTGGCGGAGGCGCTGGTCGGCGACTTCTTCATCGGGCCGTTCCGCATCTACATGTCGCTGTTCTGGTTCATCGCCGCGGCCATCGCGCTCGGCTATGTCCTGACGCAAAGCCGCACCGGCAACTGGATCCAGGCGGCCGGCGGCAATCCCAATGCGGCGCGCGCCCGCGGCGTCAATGTCAGCGGCGTCAAGATCGGCCTGTTCGTCCTGTCATCGCTGATGGCCTCGCTTGCCGGCGTCATCTCTTCGCTGCGCACCTCGGCCGCCAACCCCAACAGCGGCACCGGCTATGAGCTCGAAGTCATCGCCATGGTGGTGATCGGCGGCACGGCGCTGACCGGCGGGCGCGGCACCATCATCGGCACCGTGCTCGGCATCCTGATCCTGCGCGTCATGCGCAACGGCATCGTGCTGATCGGCGTGCCGGGCCTTGCCTACAACATCTTCATCGGCGCTATCATCCTTGGCATGATGGCGCTCCATTCATGGCTGGAACGCCGGCATCAGGCAGGGACTTGAACCATGGCCGAGCCACTGATCCGCATGCAGAACATCCGCAAGTCCTACGGCCGCGTGCAGGCACTCGAGGATGCCAGTTTCCATGTCAATGAACGGGAGATCGTCGGCCTGCTCGGCGACAATGGCGCCGGCAAGTCGACGCTGATCAAGGTGCTCTCGGGTGCCGTTCCGCTGACCAGCGGCGACATCTTCATCCGCGGCAAGAAGGTGAGCTTGCGCAACACCAGCGACGCCATCGCCCACGGCATCGAGACGATCTACCAGGACTCGGCGCTGGTCACGCAATTGTCGATCGCCCGCAATCTGTTCCTCGGGCGCGAGCCGATCAAGCCGCCGCGCTTCCTCAACCGGATGGACCAGGACGCGATGAACACGGTCGCCCGCGACCTGCTCAAACAGGTTGGCATCTCAAAGAACATCCCGCCGACAACACCGATCGGCTCGCTCTCGGGCGGCGAGCGGCAGGCGGTGGCGATCGCGCGCGCCATGCATTTCGACAGCGACCTCATCATCTTAGACGAGCCGACCAACAATCTTGGCGTCGCCGAAACACAGGGCGTGCTGAGCTTCGTGCGCAGCGCCCGCGATTCCGGTCATTCCTGCATCTTCATCGCCCACAACATCCACCATGTCTTCCAGGTGGTCGACCGCATCGTCGTCATGCGCCGGGGCAAGGTGGTCGCCGACGACATCGACCCGAAGAAGACCAGCGTGGCGGAAGTCGAGCGGATCATCACCGGCATGTCGGACAAGGAAATCCGCGATGCCATCGCCGATGGCAAGCCATCGCACTGAGGCAGATGGCAAGCCATCGCCTGGGAACGCGCGGGGGCCGTCCTGTCGAGGCCGCCGAATGACGGTCCGGCTGATGGGCGGCAATCAGCCGTCACCTCAAATCGCATCGCTGGTCTGGCGCGGCATCGCATCGGCACATAGGGTTGCGGGATGAAAGCCACCGTCTCGGATATCGCCCGCAATTGCGGGCTGTCGACCGCAACGGTCGACAGGGTGCTCAACAACCGGCCAGGTGCGAGTGCCGCCAACCGGCAGCGCGTCATGGAGGCCGCCAAGCAGCTCGGCTACCTGCCGGTCGCCGATCAGGTGACGCTGCCCTCGCGGCCCGCGCATCTCGAATTCCTGCTGCCGATCGGCAGCAATGCGTTCATGCGCGATCTCGCCGGACATATCGAGGACTACGCCGCGCGGCTGCCCCTTGTCGCCTCGTGCCGGATCCACAACCTCGCCGGAATCTCGCCGAACGCGCTGCAGATCGCTGTCGAGAACCTCTCGCTCCGGGCCAATGGCGTCGGTGTCATCGCCGTCGATCATCCGCGCACACGCAACATCCTGCGCGACATCGTCGACGCAGGCATGCGCCTGGTCACGCTGGTGTCGGATGTTCCGGCTGCACCGCGATCGGCCTATGTCGGCATCGACAACCGGGTGGCGGGACGAACGGCGGCGCTGTTGATGGGACGCTTCCTTGGCGGCCGCACCGGCCATCTGGCGATGGTCGTCGGCTCGCGCTCCTATCGCGGCCACGAAGAACGCGAAATGGGTTTCCGCTCGGTGCTCAATGAAGAGTTTCCCAACCTGACCGTCAGCAGCGCCGTCGAGATCAACGACGAGCCTGACGTCAGCTATGCCGAGACCATGAAGGCGCTGCACAACGAGCCCGAACTGCTGGGCATCTATTGCGTCGGCGCCGGACATTCGGGCGTTGCAAAGGCGATCCGGGAACTAAGGCCGAACCGCAAGCCGGTGTTCATCTGTCACGACCTTACCAAGGACACGCGGGGCTACCTCGTCGACGACCTGCTCGATGTCGTCATCGACCAGAATGCCAGGCTGATCGCCGAGCAGTCGGTCATCCGCCTCCTCGGCTCGATTGCATCCTCGGCGCCCTATCTGACGCGGAAGTTCATCGAGCCGCGCTTGATCTTCAGGGAAAACATTCCGGTGCAGTGAAGCTGGCCTGAGCTTTTCTGGTCACACTCGACAACTTTCGCGGGTGATACAGCGAATCTGCACAGCTGCTATGCACGATCCACGATTGCCGAATCATTGGGCAACCCCTAATTTGTAGTTGTCGGCCATCTACTCCTCCCAGATGCGATGCCGACGCTGAGTGGGGTGCACCTCCTCCCGCGCCACACTCGAAATCGAGCCCGCTGCCACCTCCTCCCGGCAGCGGGCTTTTTTCGTTCCAGTCAGTGGCGATTGCAAGCCGCTCACGCAAAAAGCGTGAGGCATCGTTCATTCTCGGGCACGAGATCGAGTGGGGAGCGTAGCTGCTGCCGGGAAGAATTCAGCCGGCCGCCGTGCCCCGAAAGGAGACGATCAATCCTTCAGCCATGCGGACGAACTGCGCGCTGGGGCCTTCCGTACCGACACTTTGAACACTGACACGAGCGCCTTCAAGCAGAAGGGACAGCGTATCGGCGAGCAGCTCGGCCTGGCCGATGCCGGCATCCCTGCACAGCGTGACAAGGCGATCGCGCTGGGCTTCCTTGAGTTCCTTGATCACGCGCCTAGCCGGATGATCTGTGTCGGTCAACTCGATGGCGGCGTTGGCCATGTCGCAGCCGCGACCGTCAGCCGTCAGGCAATCTGCGGCCATGCGAACCCAGGCATGCAATTGCGCCAGCTTGTTGCCGGGATGCTGAACCTCGAATTTCTCCCACATCGCACCAGCCTTGCAGGCGGTGGCGCGCAGGCACTGGATGATGAGGTCATCCTTGGAATCGAAATGACGATAGAGCGTCATCTTGTTGGTTCCGGCGGCCTCAGTGATGGCGTCGATACCGACGCCCTTGATACCATGCTTGTGAAACATGTCCTGCGCCGTCTCCAGGATCCTGTCCCGGGGGCGAACGCGTTCCACAGTGCCGTCTTCCATCAAAACCTCCTTGGTTTCCCAAAAATCCCTCGGTACGCCTCTTGACTAGGGTGTTACCGGTCTGTAACGTCATGAATGTTACTTACTGGTAACACCTATGTCGCCCTTCGTCAATAACAAGGTCGTGAACTGGTCCTGCCAGATCGAGATCGGCCAGAGCGAGATGGGCGAACAATTGCATTTCATGCGGCCTCGGCCGGTGAAGAGATGAAAACGGTTCGTGAGCATGGGCTGCGGATCGACAGACAAGGAGCCGGCCAATGCCACAGCGCCGCGATCTTACCATAGATGAAGCCGTCCGGGATCCGATGATCCGGCTGGTCATGAAAGCAGATGGCGTCGACCCGCGCGCCTTCGAAAGGATGCTGCGCTCGCTCGCCGATGCGCAGCGCAGCGAGATGCCGTTGCTGCGTTCGCTGCAAGAGCCGGGTGACGGCCGCGGCCAAAGGCTGTCCAGGGTTGCCAGCGCCTTCGGCAAGGTAAGAGCGGCCGGGGAGGCGTGCGTGTCGTGGTAAACTTTTTCATCCATCGTCCGATCTTCGCCTCGGCGATCGCCATCATCATGGTGCTCGCCGGGACGATTTGTTATTTCCTGCTGCCCGTTTCGCAGTTTCCCGACATTACACCGCCGCAGGTCGTGGTCAGTGCCCATTACCCGGGCGCCAGCGCGCAGGTGGTGGCCGATACCGTTACGACGCCGCTGGAGCAGCAGATCAACGGCGTGCAAGGCATGACCTATATGTCGTCGACGAGCTCCAATGACGGCTCCTCGACCATCACCATCACCTTCGATGTCGGCTACTCGCTCAGCACTGCCGCCGTCGACGTCCAGAACCGCGTCTCGCAAGCCGCCTCGTCGCTGCCGGCGATCGTCAACCAGGGCGGCGTGACGATCAAGAAACAGAATCCGAACTTCGTCCTCATCGTCAACCTGACCTCGCCCGATAGCTCGGTCGATCCGGTGGCGCTGAGCAACCTCGCCTATCTGCAGGTGGTCGATCCGCTGAAGCGGCTGCCCGGTGTCGGCGACGTGCAGATCTTCGGCGAGCGGCGCTATTCGATGCGCGTCTGGCTCGATCCGGACAAGCTCGCCAATCTCGGCATCACCGCCGTCGACGTCCAGAACGCAATTGCCGAGCAGAACGTCCAGGTGGCGGCCGGCAAGATCGGCCAGTCACCGGCCCCTGCCGGCACCGCCTTCGAGATGCAGGTCAACGCTGTCGGCCGCCTGAGCGATCCCAAGGAGTTCGGCGACATAGTCGTGCGCGCCAACACGGACACCGGCTCGCTGGTGCGGCTGCGCGACGTCGCCCGCATCGAGCTCGGCGCACTGCAATACTCATCGTCGGCCTTCTTCGGCAAGGATCCGACCGTGGTGCTCGCCGTCTACCAGATGCCCGGCTCCAACGCGCTCGATCTGCAGCAGCGCGTCAAGGACAAGATGCAGGAACTGTCGGCCCGTTTCCCGAAGGGCGTCTCCTATGCGATGCACTACGACACGACCCGCTTCGTCTCGGCGTCGATGCATGACGTGCTGATCACGCTCGGTGAAGCGCTGGTCCTCGTCGTCGCCGTGGTGTTCATCTTCCTGCAGAGCTGGCGCACGACGATCATCCCGACCATCGCCATTCCGGTGTCGCTGGTGGCGACGCTCGTCGTCATGGAGATGCTTGGCTTCTCGCTCAACATGCTGAGCCTGCTCGGCATGGTGCTGGCGATCGGCCTGGTCGTCGACGATGCCATCGTGGTGGTCGAGAACGTCGAACGACAGCTGGAGGCCGGACTCAAGCCTCTTGCGGCGACCAAGGCCGCGATGGCCGAGGTCACCGGTCCGATCATCGCCACCACCGCCGTGCTGATGGCGGTGTTCGTGCCGGTCGCCTTCATTCCCGGCGTCTCCGGCAAGCTCTACAACCAGTTCGCACTAACGGTGGCGATCTCGGTCGGCATCTCCGCCTTCAATTCGCTGACGCTCAGCCCCGCGCTCAGTGCCGCCTTCCTGCGGCATCGCCAGCCAACGCAGTTCGTGCTGTTCCGCTGGTTCAACACGGGCTTCGACCGGCTGTCGCACGCCTATGCCCACGGCGTGCGCATTCTCATCCGCTTGCGCTGGATCATGCTTGGCCTGTTTGCAGCCGGACTTGTCGCCACCTATTTCGTCTGGCAGCGCCTGCCCTCGACCTTCCTTCCGGTCGAGGACCAGGGCTACTTCTTCGTCGTCATCCAGTTGCCCGACGGCGCTTCACTGGAGCGCACCGACGCGGTGGCGCAGAAGGCGCGCGACATCCTGCAGGCTACGCCCGGCGTCGACATCGTCGGCTCGATCAGCGGCCTGAACTTCCTGACCAGTGCGGCGCAGTCGAACTCGGCGGTCGAATTCGCTATCCTGAAGCCCTGGGAGGAACGCAGTCCCGACCAGAGCGCGTCGAAGCTCGTCGCCGATGTGCGCGGCAAGCTGCTGCAGATTCCGGAAGCCTTCGCGTTGAGCTTCGATCCGCCCTCTATTCCCGGTATCGGGACCACTGGCGGCTTCGAATTCGTCGTCGAGGATCTCACCGGCCGCGGCAGTTCAGCCCTCAACGACGCGACGCAAGCCGTGATCGCCGAGGCGCGCAAGCAGCCCGAGATCAATCCGCAGCAGCTGTTCTCGCCATTCTCGACTTCGACGCCGCAGTTCAACTACGACCTCGACCGCAGCAAGGCGAAACTGCTCGGCCTCAACCTGCCGGATGTGTTCAACACGCTGCAGATCTATCTCGGCTCGCTCTACGTGAATGATTTCAATCTGTTCGGCCGCACCTTCCGGGTGACCATCCAGGCCGACAAGGATGCACGTGCGGGCGCTGCCGACATTTCCAGGCTCTATGTGCGCAATGCCTCCGGCGGCATGGTGCCGCTGAGCACACTGGGCAAACTCGTGCCATTCGTCGGCCCGGAAACCGTGCCGCACTACAACAACAACGCCTCGGCCTCGATCAATGGCGGCGCCGCACCGGGCTTCTCCTCGGGCCAGGCGGTCGCCGCGATGGAACGGGCCGCCGCCACAGCGCTGCCCAGGGATTTCGGTTTCGAATGGACCGGCATCACCTTCCAGGAACTCAAGGCAGGATCGATCGCGTCCGTCGTCTTCGGCCTCGCAATCGTCTTCGTCTTCCTGATCCTGGCGGCGCAGTATGAGAGCTGGGCGATGCCGTTCATGGTGCTACTGGCGGTGCCGCTCGCTCTGTTCGGCGCGTTCGCCGTGCTGTGGGCACGTGGGATGCAGATCGACGTCTACTCGCAGATCGGCTTCGTCATGCTGATCGGCCTGGCGGCCAAGAACGCCATCCTGATCGTCGAGTTCGCCAGGCGACGACGCGAGGAAGGCCTCAGCATCGTCGACGCGGCGATGGAGGCGGCACGGCTGCGGCTGCGGCCGATCCTGATGACGGCCTTCGCGTTCATCCTCGGCGTGCTGCCGCTGATGTTCGCGACCGGCGCCGGTGCCGCAAGCCGTCAGTCGATCGGCACCACCGTCTTTGGCGGCATGGTCGCGGCCACCATCCTGTCGCTGGTGTTCGTGCCGGTCTTCTACGCGGTCATCGAACAGCTGCGCGAACGCGGTGGCAATGACGAGCCCGCCGCTGACGAACACACTGAACCAACTGCCGAAACCGCCTTCCCTCCCCTGGCGGAAGCGGCCGAATAAGATTGGAGACTAATCATGCGTAAATGGAAAATCGCGTTGGGAACGGCTGTCGCGCTGGGAGCGATCTCGGTGGCCAGCGTCCACCTGCTCGACATGGGCAACGTCAGCCTAAATGCCGGCACCGCTGGTGCGGCGCCCGCCCCGGCGGCGTTCGTCATGCCGGTGCCGGTGGTCAGCGTCGTCAAGAAGACGATCCCGATCTACCTCGACTACGCGGCGCGGACGGAGCCGATCCGCAACATCACCTTGCAGGCCAGGATTCCGGGCTATCTGCAGGAGCAGGCCGCTGCCGACGGTGTCGACGTCCGTCAAGGCGATCTTCTCTACAAGATATCGCCTGATGACTTCCAGGCGGCTCTCGACCAGGCGAAGGCGCAGGTGCAGCGCGACACCGCAACGCTCGACTATGCCCGGTCCAATCTCGGTCGCGGCACCGAGCTTGCCAAGAGCGGCTATCTCGCCAAGGACGGCTTCGACCAGCGCACCAGCACCCTGCGCGAAGCACAGGCGTCGCTGGCGCTCAACCAGGCGGCGGTCCGCACGGCGGAGCTCAATTTGAGCTATGCCGAAATCCGCGCGCCGTTTGCCGGACGCCTGGGTCGCAACCAGGCCTCGGTCGGAACGCTGGTCAGCGTTGCCGGCACCGTGCTCAACACGCTGGTGCAACTCGATCCGATCTACGTCACCTTCAACCCGAGCGAAACGGACCTGGCTGAGATCGAACAGGCTCGTGCGGCCGGTCCAATCGAGGTCGAAGTCCTGCTTCCCGGCGAGACCGAGGCCAGCCAGAAGGGCGAACTCACCTTCATCGACAATACGGTGGACCGTTCGACCGGCACCATCACGGCGCGAGCGACGATCGGCAACGGCAAGTTCACGCTGCTGCCGGGCCAGTATGTTCGCGTCCGGCTACATGTGAAGCAGCAGGCCGATGCGCTGATGGTGCCGCAGACGGCGCTGGGCTCGAGCCAGCTCGGCAAATATCTCTACGTCGTCGGCAAGGGCAACACGGTCGACCAGCGGCTGGTCTCGCTTGGCCCGACCAGCGGCGACCAGGTGGCGATCCTGACCGGCGTGGCCGAAGGCGATCAGGTGATAACAGGCAATTTGCAGAAGATCGGACCCGGAATGCCGATTTCTCCGCTGCCGGAAAAGCCGGCCACCTGAACACCCCCGTCAGGTCCGGCCTTAGCGCGGCGCCCCGACCTTCCCATAGGTCGCGGGCGCCGCTTTCATGAGCAGCTCCACCAGACCGGCGACATCGGCACGATCGGACTTGGCCGGCGGCATGAACGCGCAATAGGGATGCCCGAGGCGAACCGAGACGGATGAGAGCGCGATCAGCCGCCCAGCCTCGAGATCGGCGCGCGCCATGACCCGCTGACCAAGGGCAATGCCGAGACCCAGCCTCGCCGAGGTGATTGCCAGGCTGGACAGGCCGACGCGCCGCCCATGCGACGGGTCGGGCGAGCGACTGCCGCCGGATGCCGCGAACCAATCGGCCCAGGTCGGGTGCGAGGCGTAGTTCGGCCCCCAATTGGTGTGGATGAACAGGCTTTCATGCAGGTCCGCCAGACCTGGATCGCCATTGCCGTGCCGGCGCCAGAATTCAGGCGCGCAGACCGGCAAGACGTCATCATGGATAAGCCGCATGAGCTTCAATCCGGGATAGTGATAGTCGCCATAGCTGATGCGCAGGTCGATGTTCTGGCGCATCAGGTCGACCGGATCGTCCTCGACCCGGACATCGATCGCCATCTGCGGGAAGGCATCGAGAAGCACGGCGAGCTTCGGCGCCAGCCACAGTTCAGCCAGCGAAAACGGCACGCTGACGACAAGGCGCGTCCGCAAGCCGCCTTCCAGCATGCGCCGGCCGATCGCCGCTATGTCGCCCAGCGCCCGCGCGGTTTGCGGATAGATGGCGTCACCGGCGTCGGTCAGCGCGATGCGGTTGCCGCTGCGCACGAACAGTTGCTTGCCGAACCAGGTTTCGAGGTTGCGTATCTGCTGGCTCACCGCCGCCGAGGACACGCCAAGCTCGGTCGCAGCCAGGGTAAAGCTGCCAGCGCGCGCCGCGACCTCGAAGGCCTTGATCGCATTCAGCGGAGGCAGCCGTTCCACATCGATCTTCCCAAAGTTTTTCTTGCCCAATCCTAATTATTTTCCGTGTTGAGAGAAAGATTTTTTTGCCGCCTCATAGGCCCAGAACCTCGGAGCCCATGACTATGACCATGACCATGAAAGACATCCTCGATCTCGACCGCTATCCGCTCGACCGCGAAGGCAGCGCCGAATGGAAGCGCCTCGTCGACCAATCGATCGCCGCACTCGAAGCCGACGGCATGTTCAACCTCGAGGGGTTTCTGCGGCCCGGCATCGCTGAAAAGGCCGTGCGGGAAATCCAGCCGGTCATGGCCACACGGTCGCATGAACACAAACGGATGCACAACATCTACTTCAAGCCTGACATTCCCGAACTCGCGCCTGACCATCCGGCGTTGCGCAAGGTCGAGACCATCAGCCACACCGTCTGTGCCGACCAGATCCCAGGCAGCGTCGTGCTCGCCATCTACGAATACGAACCGCTGCTGCGCTTCCTTGCGGCGGCGATGGACAAGGCCAGCCTGCATGTCATGCAGGATCCGCTGGCGCGCACCAACGTGATGGCCTATCGCGCCGGCGAGGCACTCAACTGGCATTTCGACCGTTCGGAATTCACCACGACCCTCCTGCTGCAGCAGTCGCAACGCGGCGGCGACCTCGAATACCGGACGGACCTGCGGTCGGACGACAATCCGAACTATGACGGCGTCGCCAGACTGCTCGAGGGGCGCGACCCCGAAGCCAAGATCCTGCGCATGAAGCCGGGCACACTCAACGTCTTTTGCGGCAAGAACACCGCGCATCGCGTCACCACCGTGGAAGGCGAGCGCGAGCGCATGATCGCGGTGTTCTCCTACTACGAGAAGCCAGGTGTGATGTTCAGCGCCGGGGAAAGGGTCGGCTTCTACGGCCGCGCGGCTTGAGGCCGAAGAGGCAGATATGCCAGCGGTGCACAAGAATCCGAAATTGACCTCTTGTTAGATTGTCGACAATCTGATTGTCTTGCTCTCGGTTTCCTTGGGAGCGGCCGAATGGCGAAAGTGGATTTCAGTCCGATTGCGGATACGACGCGGCGCGCCGAGATCGTCGCGCTGCTGCGGCGCGCGATCCTGACCGGCCAGTTGGAACCAGGCCAGAAACTCAACGAGATCCGGATCTCCGAACAGATGCGGGTCAGCCGCGCGCCACTGCGCGAGGCGATGCGCGAGTTGGTGCAGGAAGGCATCCTGACCAGCATTCCCTATGCCGGCACCTTCGTCGTCGATGTCACCGCCAAGGACATCGACGATGCGTATTCGCTCAACAAGGTGCTCGACGAATTCGCCATCGAGCGCACCTGGCCGCTGCGCGACCAGCGTTTCTTCGATGAGCTTGACCAGCGCCACGAGGCGGTGAAACAGGCGACCCGCAACCGCGACACCACCCGCCAGATCGAAACGGCGCTGCAACTGCATGGCCTGATCTACGAATGGGCCGACAATTCGGTGCTGCTGGAAACCTGGCAGCGGTTGACCAGCCGGCTGCAGATGTATTTCGCCCTGCACCAGCAGGCCCGCAACGAAGCGGTGCCGGCCGAAGACGTTCACGAGACCTATGTGTCGCTGCTCAAAGGTGCCGACATGCGCGCTGCCCAGCGCCATGCCCGCGAGCATATCGACCTCGATTTCGAGGAGCTTCTTTCCTACGCGCGCAATCTCGAACAGCGCCCGTCGAAAGGCGACTGACCCGTTCCTCACCACCGCAGACAATGGACAGACACGTGCAGATCGAAACCATCAAAGCCTACCATGTCGTGCAGCCCTTCGTGGACGGGCCCTACCGCATGTCGAAAGGACGCGTTGCCGACGCCTTCGACGCGGTGATCGTCGCCATCACCTCGGATAGCGGGATCACCGGCTGGGGCGAGATGGCGCCGCTCGGCAATTTCTACTCGCCCGCCTTCGCGGCCGGCGTTCGAGCCGGCGTGGTCGAGATCGCGCCCCATCTCATCAGCCACGATCCGCGCGGACTGGCCACCATCGGCCGGCTGATGGATACGGTGTTCAAGGGTCATCCCTACATCAAGTCGGCGCTCGACATGGCCTGCTGGGACCTTGCCGCGCGCGCCGCCGACGTGCCGCTGGTGACACTGCTCGGCGGCCGGGAGAGCGAGACGGCGGAGCTGTACAAGGTCGTCACCCACGGCAGCGTCGAGGCCATGGCGGCATTGGCCAAGCGCATTGTCAAGGATGGCTTCCATCGGCTGCAGGTCAAGGTCGGCGGCAATGTCCATGACGACATCGAGCGTGTGACGGCGGTCGCCGCTTCGGTGCCGAAAGGCACGGTGATCTTCTGCGACGCCAATGCCGGCTGGACGCCCTACCAGGCGCGCCAGTTCGCCGACGCGACGCGGGCCATCGACTACACGTTCGAGCAGCCCTGCACGACGATCGACGAATGCATGTCGGTGCGCCGTTCGCTCGACAAGCCGATGGTGCTCGACGAATCCGTCGCCTCGCTCGACGACATGCTCGACATCCATCGCAAGGGTGCCGCCGACGGGCTGACTTTGAAGATCTCGCGGCTTGGCGGCGTGACGAAGACGCGGCAGATCCGCGATCTCGCCGTCGACCTCGGCTTCATGATCACCGTCGAGGACACCGGCGGCGCCGAGATCGACACTGCGGCGATGGCGCATCTGTCGCTGTCGACACCTGAAGAACGCCGCCTGCACGCGATCGCGTTCCACGAATGGGTGACGGTGCGCACGGCGTCGAACAAGCCGCCGGTCACCGGCAGCCGCATGGGCATTCCGGATGGACCCGGCCTCGGCATCGACGTCGTTCCCGACCTGCTTGGCGCCCCGTTCTTCGAAATCGGCGGCTGAGATGAAAATCCGCGGCATCAAGGCCACGCCGATCAACCTTCGCCTCGAGGCGCCATACGCCTGGGTGTTCGGCGAACTTGATGGGTTCTCGCCGACCATCGTCGAGGTCGAGACCGAGGATGGGCTGATCGGCCTCGGCGAGGCGCCGACACCGGCGGCCGCCGCGATCATCAATGATGTCCTGGCGCCGCGCCTCGTCGGCCGCGATGCCTTCGACATCGCCGGCGCCGAGAATGTCTGCCTGCCCTACTGGACCGGCGTCCAGTCGATCAACGACCGCACCCGCATCATGGCCTTCGGCGCCATCGAGATGGCGTTCTGGGATCTACGCGGCAAGGCGTGGAACCAGCCGCTCTACCAGCTGCTCGGCGGCGCCGTGCGCAAGGACATCCCGTTCACGGACTATTTTTCGCTGCGCGGCGACGGACCAAAGGTCAAGGGCGAGACGACGCCGGAAGAGGTCGCCGATTACTGCGTCGAGCTGCACGAGACCCATGGGACAACCTTCTTCGAAGGCAAGTTTTCGACGCAGGATCCAAAAGTCTCGCTGAAAATGGTCGAGCTGATCCGCGAAAGACTTGGCGACGATGCGATGATCCGCATCGATTCCAACCAGGCCTATTCGCTGGCGACAGCGCGTCGGCTGGCACGACCGCTGGAGGAGCTGGGCGTGCGCAATTGGGAGGATCCGGTGGCGACCATCGAGGAGATGCGCGAACTGCGGCGCCACTGTTCGATCCCGTTCTCGACCCACAACATCGACATTGCGCGCGCCATGGACATGAAAGTGCCGGACGCTTTCGTCGGCAACCCGACGACGCATGGCGGCATCGGACGCATGCTGCGCTTCGTCGGCGCCTGCGAGCATGCCGGCATCGATTACTGGTGCTACAGCGGCGACAGCGGCATCGGCAGCGCGGCCTATCTGCATCTGTGCGCGGCACTTGGCTGGATCAGGGAGCCCAACCAGTCGCTGTTTCGCATGCTGCCGATGGATGTCACCGAGGAAGGGCCGTTTTCGCCGAAGAACAACGTCGTGCGCGTGCCGGAAGGCCCCGGTCTCGGTGTCACGTTGTCACGAGAAAACCTCGCTGCCTGTCACAGAGACTTTATCGAGAAAGGACCGTGCAACAAGTATCATGACCCGGCAAAGCCCGGAACCTATCGCCGTTTGCCGCTGAACTAGATGACGGGCAAGCGACCAAGAAACGAGAAGCCAACCGCCGCGACTTCGGTCGGGAAGGTTGGACAAAGACGGGTGAAAGCAGTGCAGCGAGGAATCCGGCGCATCCACGCCAAGGACTGGATGGACCGGACAAAATCGCATGCTACAGTCCCGGTCGACAGGCTCTCTGGCGGCCGGAAAATGGAGCTATCCGCAAAATTCGTCAGCCATAAGATCAGCCATAAGAACATAGGGGAAAGGGTAAAAACCCATGAGCAAGAATTATCACATTCTCGACCTGATCCGGCGCAACCGTTCGCCGCTTGAAAATCACCTGATCGATGGCCTTGTCGACGGCAGGGTCAGCCGCCGCGACTTCATCCGTCACGGCAGCCTGCTTGGCCTGTCGCTGCCGCTGCTTGGCCGCATCGGCGCGGCAGCCGGCCTCGGCGGCATGCCGTCGCTGGCGCGCGCCCAGGGCACGCCCGGCGCCACCATCCGCATCGCCAGCAGCGTGCCGGCGGCAACGATCGACCCGGTTACCATTGCCGACGCCGGCGGCCTGCTGATCATGCAGCAGGTTGCCGAGTTCCTCTGCATCGACGGACCCGACCTCGTGCTGCAGCCGGCGCTGGCCGAAAGCTGGAAGCCGAACGACAACGGCACGGTGTGGACCTTCAAGCTGCGCAAGGGCGTGAAATTCCACAGCGGCGGCGAGATGAAGGCCGACGACGTCGTGGCCAGCATCGACCGCCTTGCCGACCCGGCAAACTCGTCCAACGCGCTGTCGGTGTTCAACGGCATCCTACAGAAGGGCGCCAGCAAGAAGGTCGACGACTACACGGTGGAGTTCCACCTCGACGCTCCGAACGGCAACTTCCCCTACATGCTGTCGTCCGACAACTACAACGCCGTCATCATCCCGGCGAGCTACAAGGGCGAGTACGAGAAGAGCTTCGACGGCACCGGGCCGTTCAAGATCGAGAAGTACACGGCAAAGGTCGGCGCCTCCTTCGTCCGCAACGAAGACTATTGGGGCACCAAGGCGTTGCCGGAGCGCACCGAGTTCACCTTCTTTACCGACACGCAGCCGCAAATCCTGGCACTGCAGGGCGGACAGGTCGACATCATCAACCAGTTGCCGGTGCTGTCCGGTGTCGCGCTGCTGAACGATCCGAATGTCGACATCATCAGCCTGAAGTCGGTCGCTCACCAGCAACTGCATATGCGCTGCGATTCGGACCCGTTCAAGGACCCGCGCGTGCGCCGTGCCATCGCACTCAGCCTCGACCGTGAGAAGCTGGTTGCCGGCCTGATGAAAGGCCGGGCTTCACCAGGCAATGACAGCCCGTTCGCCCCGGCCTACCCATCGACCGATACGAGCGTGCCGCAGCGCAAGCAGGATATCGCCCAGGCCAAGCAGTTGATGGAAGCGGCAGGCGCCGGCAAGGGCTTCAAGGTGACGCTGACCACCGAGCGCTATCTGGAAATCCCCGAATACGCCCAGCTGATCCAGAACTGGGTCAAGGAGATCGGCATCGAGCTGGAACTCAATATCCTCGACCAGGGCGGCTATTACGGAGACGCGGTGTTCGGCAAGTCGAACTGGCTGGATTCGGTGATGGGCATCACCGACTATGGCCATCGCGGAGTGCCGAATGTCTATCTTGCAGCACCGCTGAAGAGCGACGGCACCTGGAACGCGGCGCATTTCAAGAACAAGGACTACGACACGCTGGCGACCAGCTACATCGCCGCACTCGACCTCGAGGCGCAGAAGGCGACGGCAGGCAAGATCCAGAACCTGCTGCTCGAAGAAACGCCGGTCATCTTCGGCTATTTCTACGACTATTTGACAGCGACCGCGAAAGGCGTGGCCGGCGTGCAGCCGACCGCGATGTCGCAGCTGTTCCTCGACAAGGCATCGAAGGCCTGAACGGAAAGGGAAAGCCAATCCTGTAACAGCCAGCTCCCTGACGGGGGCTGGCTCCACAAGGAGACTTAGCCATTCTCTCCTTCCTTGCCCGGCGTGTCTCGCTGTCGCTGGTGACGCTGTTCCTGCTCAGCATCATGGTGTTCCTGGGCGGCCAGGTGCTGCCCGGCAATGTCGGACGCGCCATATTGGGCCCATTTGCCGACCAGCGCGCCGTCGACGCGCTCAATCACACGCTCGGTGTCGATCGCCCGCTGCTGGCGCAGTACTGGGGCTGGATCTCGAACTTCGTCCAGGGCGACATGGGCACCTCCTATATCTTCCGCTCGCCGGTCGCGCCCTTCGTCATCGATGCGCTCGGCAATTCGATGAAGCTGGCGGCGGTCGCCTTCGTGCTGGTGGTGCCGATCGGCATCCTCGGCGGCGTCGTTGCCGCGCTCAACCTCAACCGGCCGCTCGACCGCATCATCAGCCTTGGCGGCCTGTCGGTGACGGTGCTGCCCGAATTCGTCACCGGCATCATCCTGATCCTGATTTTCGGCGTCTGGCTGCGCTGGCTGCCGATATCGGCCGCCTGGCCGCGCAATGCCGGCTTTTTCACCCAGCTCTACTACCTGATCCTGCCTTCGCTGCCGCTGTTCCTGGTGCTGTTCGGCTATATCGCCCGCATGGCGCGTTCCGGCATGATCGAGGCGCTCGATTCCGACTACACGCGAACAGCGGTGCTCAAGGGCCTGCCATGGCGCACGGTGATCTGGCGGCATGTGCTGCGCAACGCGCTGTTGCCGACCATCACCGTCATCGCGACGCAGACCGGCTATCTCATCGGCGGCCTCGTCGTGATCGAGACGCTGTTCCGCTACCAGGGCATCGGCTCGCTGATCTTCACCGCGGCACGCGGCAAGGATTTCCCGATGCTGGAATCGGGAATTCTCACCATCGGCATCGTCTATGCGGTGGCGACGCTTGTCGCCGACTTCCTCTATTCCGTGCTCAATCCGCGCATCCGGCTGGGGTCAGATCAATGAGCGCCGTCCAGACCACCTCCCCCACTCCCGACGACACGCGCAGGCGCGGCCCGTTGGCGGAGGTGCTGTTGTCGCTGCTGCGCTCCGGCACCTTCCTGACCGGTTTCGCCATCGTGATGTTCTGGGTGGCCTGCGCCCTGTTCGGCGAGCATTTCGCGCCTTACGACCCGCTTGCCGACGACATCATCAACGCGCTCGCGCCGCCTTCGGCCGAACACTGGTTCGGCACTGACCAGATCGGCCGCGACGTCTTCTCGCGCGTCATCGTCGGCTCGCGCGATATCTTGACCGTCGCCCCGCTGGCGACCTTGCTGGCGACAGTGGCCGGCACGGCGCTCGGCCTGCTCACCGGCTATTTTCGCGGCCTCGTCGACGACGTCGTCAGCCGCATCCTCGAAGCCTTCATGGCGATCCCGGTGGTCATCGTTGCGCTTTTGGCCATCGTTGCGCTCGGCACGTCCAAGACGACGGTCATCGTCGTCATCGGCCTGAGTTTCGCGCCGATCATCGCGCGCACGGTGCGCTCCGCGGTGCTTGCCGAGCGCGAACTCGACTATGTCGCCGCCGCACAGCTTCGGCACGAAAGTGCCGTGCATACGATGTTCGTCGAGATCCTGCCCAACGTCATCCCGCCGATCCTGGTCGAGACCACCGTACGGCTCGGCTATGCTATTTTCGCGGTTGCCACGCTCTCTTTCATGGGCTTCGGCATCCAGCCGCCCTCGCCCGACTGGGGGCTGTCGATCTCCAACAATTACGGCATGATCGGCGGCGGTTTCTGGTGGACGGTGCTGTTCGACGCGCTGGCCATCGCCTCGCTGGTGATTGGCGTCAATCTGGCGGCCGACGGCGTTCACGGAGCGCTCAATGACTAGATCCGCCAAGGCAGAAAACGCGCTCGAACTCAGAGACCTGTCGGTCGCCTACCGCGTTGCCGGCCGCAACCGCGCGGTGCTGCGCAACCTTAGCCTCAACATAGGCCAGGGCGAAGCCTACGGGCTGGTCGGCGAGTCCGGTTGCGGCAAATCCACCGTGGCGCTCACCGTCGTGCGCTATCTGCCGCGAAACGGTTCGATCACGGGCGGCGCGATCTCGCTCGACGGCCAGGACGTCATGAAGCTGGATGCCGAGGCGCTCAGGCGGGCGCGGGCCGAAAGCGTCTCCATGGTCTACCAGGATCCGGGCAAGGCGCTGAACCCGTCGATCCGCGTCGGCCGCCAGCTGACCGAGATTTTTGAACTTGGCGGCATAACAAGCAAGGCGGCCGAGGATCGCGCGATTGCCATGCTGAACCGCGTGCGCATCTCCGATCCGACAAGCGTCATGCAACGCTACCCGCACCAGCTTTCCGGCGGCATGCAGCAGCGCGTGGCGATTGCCATGGCGCTGGCCAACGATCCGTCGATGCTGATCCTCGACGAGCCGACGACCGGCCTCGATGCGACGGTGGAAGCCGAAGTGCTCGACCTGATCGCGCAGCTCCGGCAGGAACTGTCGGCGTCGATCCTGTTCATCAGCCACAACCTCGCGGTCGTCTCCAACATGTGCGACCGGGTCGGTGTGCTCTATGCCGGCATGCTGGTGGAGGAAGGGCCGACCGAGGTCGTGTTCAACGATCCGCGCCATCCCTATACGGTGGCGCTGCTGCGCTGCCTGCCGCGCGGCGGTCAGCGCAAGGACCAGGGTCGGCTCGACACCATTCCAGGCTTCCTGCCCGGCATCGGTGCCGACATCAAGGGCTGTGCGTTCGCCGACCGTTGCGCGCTCGCCGACGACCGCTGCCGCAGCGAATTGCCGCCGCTCTACGATCTAGGCGGCCGGCTGTCGCGCTGCTTCTATCACGAGAAGGCGCAGGCGTTGCCGCGCGCAACCCCGAGCGATGTCGCGCCCACGCCAAAGGCGGCAGCCGTGCCGGTGCTGCGCGTCGCCGGGCTGAACAAGACCTATTCCAGCCATGGCCACGCGCTGCGCGCCGTGAAGGACGTTTCGCTCGATTTGCGCCCGGGCGAAACGCTTGGGCTGGTCGGCGAGTCCGGCAGCGGCAAGACGACCTTCGCCAGGCTGCTGCTCGGCCTTGTGCCGCCGGATGACGGCGGCACGATCGTGCTCGAAGGCAAGGCGCTGGCGCCGCGGCTGGAAAACCGCAGCGACGACCAGATCAAGGCGATGCAGATCGTCTTCCAGAATCCGGACTCGGCACTCAACCGCTCGCACTCGATCCGGCACCTGATCGGCCGCGCACTGAAGCGGCTTGCGGGCTTGAGCGGCAAGGCGCTGGAGGCTCGGCTCAACGACCTCGTCCGTTCAGTCCGGTTGACCGACCGGCATCTTGCCGTCAAGCCACGCCAGCTCTCTGGCGGCCTGAAGCAGCGCGTCGCCATTGCGCGCGCCTTCGCCGGCGACCCGCGCATCGTCGTGTGCGACGAGCCGACCTCGGCGCTCGACGTGTCGGTGCAGGCGGCGATCCTCAACCTGCTGGCCGACCTGCAGTCGAAGGAAGACGTCAGCTACATCTTCATCTCGCATGATCTTGCCGTTGTGCGTTACCTCTCGGACAAGATCGCCGTGCTCTATCTCGGCCGCATCATGGAACTCGGACCGTCGGAAGACGTCTTTTCCGGCCCGCATCATCCCTATACCGAAGCACTGCTGTCGGCCGTGCCCAAGCTCGATCAGACCGAAACGGCGCGCATTCGCCTCGACGGCGAAATCCCCAGCGCCACCAACCCGCCGTCGGGCTGCGTGTTCCACACGCGCTGCCCGCGCAAGATCGGTGCGATCTGCGAGCAGCAGGAACCGCCGCTTAGCGAAGCGCAGCCCGGCCACTCGATCCGCTGCCATATCCCCTACGAGGAACTGGCACGGCTGCAGAAGGACGTGGTGACCGAACCGGCGTAGCGGGCATGGCCATGGATACGGCCTGACCCGTCACGTCTGGCCGGTCATGCCCAGGGAACGGTCGCCTTCCGAAAACCCCTGACCTTCCGCCCAATCTCCAGCCAGCGAGCGCAGCCCGGTGAGCGCGACATCCAGGACATCCGACGAGACCGGATTGCTGGGATAGGCAAGGTAGATCGGGCGCTGGAACACCGGCGCGTTGTCGATGCGGCGCATTTCGCCGCGCTCGATATGCGTGCTGACGGCACTGAGCGGCAGGTAGGCCGCCGCCTGCCGAGACAGCACATGCTGCAGACCGATGAAGACCAGTCCGGCCGAGATGGCCGGCTTGACCATGCCGGCAAAGGCGCGGTCGTGCTCGATGCGGAATTCCAGCCCCCAGTCCATGAGGATGTAGTTTTCGGTCCAGGACTTCGTCTGCGCGGCATGCTGAACGAGCACGACCTGGTCTACCGCCAGCGTTTCGTAGACGATGCCTGGATGCGGGCGCGGCAGATAGAGGATGCAGATGTCGAGCAGGCCTTCCGCCAGCTGGTCGATCGCCAGATCCGGAAAACTGCCCTCCAGGCGCAGCGCCACGTTCGGCCGCCTGGCGCGCATCCACTCGACCCATGGCGAGGTGATGCGGTCCCACAGATAGGCGGGGGCGGTCAGCCGCAGCAGCGTCTCGTAGCCATCGGGAACGGCGATGTCCTGCCGCGATTGCTCCCAGGTGCGGGTGATGGAAGAGGCGTGCGGCAGGAACTGGCGGCCGGCCGGCGTCAGCGTCACGCCATCGCGGTCGCGCACGAAAAGCCGGCGCCCCAACTGCTCCTCCAGTCCCCGGATCCGTGCGCTGACGGTGGACTGGGCGAGATTGAGCCGGCTGGCCGCGACGGTGAAGCTGCCATGGGCGGCAACTTCGAGAAAGCTGCGCAGATTTTCAGTGTCCATGCCTTACCCTCGCATCGAAAATTTCGATGGCCCCTATCAAAAAATATCGCTTTGCGGCGGCAGTCAACAATGAACTAGATGGCGAACCCCAAGCCAAGCGAGGAATGCAGCCATGCCAAAGCATTTCAGGATGACCGACGCCGCTCGCCGGAATCTCACGGCAATCGAAAATTCCGCTGTCGATGAACTGCTCGCCGGCAGGATGGGCCGGCGCGATTTCCTGCGCCATGGCAGCGTGCTTGGCCTCTCCCTGCCATTCCTCGGCGGCCTCGTTGCCGCAGCCGGTCTCGGCACGCAGCAGGTCCGCGCCGAGGGCAAGCCGGGCGGCACGGTGCGCGCCGGCGTCGCCACGCCGGGCGGCGCCATCGATCCCGTCACCTATTATGACAGCGGCAGCTGCCAGCTGGTTTTCCAGACCGCCGAGTTTCTCTGCATCACCCAGGCGGACCTCACCTTGAAGCCGGTGCTGGCGGAAAGCTGGGCGCCGAACGATGATGGCAGCGTGTGGACCTTCAAGCTGCGCAAAGGCGTGAAATTCCACAATGGCGAAGACTTCAAGGCCGATGACGTCGTCGCGACCTTCGACCGTCTGGCCGACCCCAGCGGCGCCTCGAACGCGCTGTCCGTCTTCAAGGGCCTGCTGTCGAAGGGCGGCACGAGGAAGGTCGACGACCACACCGTCGCCTTCCATCTCGATGCGCCGAACGGCAGCTTTCCCTATTCGGTGTCGATCGACAATTACAACGCCGTCATCCTGCCGGCGAGCTACAAGGGCGACTACGAAAAGACCTTCGAAGGGACCGGACCGTTCCGGCTGGAGACCTACACGCCGAAGGTCGGCGCGACCTTCGTGCGCAACCCCGATTATTGGGGCGAGAAGGCGCTGCCGGACCGTCTCGAATTCAAGTTCTACGGCGACGTGCAGCCGCGCATCCTGGCGCTGCAGGCCGGCGAGGTCGACATCCTCGACGCCGTTCCGCTCGATGTCAGCCAGGTCGTGCTCAACAGCCCCGACATCACGGTGCTGCGTGTGGCATCGACCGCGCACCGCCAGTTGCACATGCGCTGCGACACCGGCCCCTTCACCGACAAGCGTGTGCGCCAGGCGCTGGCATTGTGTATCGACCGCTCCAAGCTGGTCGATGGCCTGTGCCGTGGCATGGCGGCGACCGGCAATGACAGCCCGTTCGCGCCGGCCTTCCCCGCGACCGACAAGACAGTGCCGCAACGCGTCCAGGATATCGCCAAGGCCAAGCAGTTGCTTGAAGCGGCCGGCGTTGCCAGCGGCTTCGACATCACGCTGACGACGCTGCGCTATTCCGACATTCCCGGCTACGCGCAGCTGTTCCAGAACTTCGCCAAGGAAATCGGCGCCCTCATCGCGCTCAACATCGAGGACCAGGACAAGTACTACGGCAAGGCTGTGTTCGGCCAGTCGGACTGGCTGGACAGCCCGCTCGGCATCACCGACTACGCGCATCGTAGCGTGCCCAACGTCTTCCTCAAAAGCCCGCTGGTTAGCGACGGCCCCTGGAATGCGGCGCATTTCAAGAACCCGGCCTATGACGGCATGGTCGCCAGCTATCTGAAGGCGCTCGATATCGGCGCACAGCGCAGTGCCGCCTCCGACATCCAGAAGCTGCTGCTCGACGAGACGCCGGTCATTTTCAGCTATTTCCCCGACTTGCTGGTGCCGGTGCGCAAGAATGTCAGCGGCTTGCCGCCGATCGCCGCCGGGCTGTTGCTCGATCGCGTATCCATAGGCTGATCATGAACGTGATGGCCAAGACCAAGAACCGGGAGAGTACCATTCGCAAGCGTCATCTGCGCGGCCGCGGGCCGCATTTTCCGCTGCTCGACAGCATCACCCAATATGATTTCGAACCGGGTTATGTCGCCTTCACCATGCCGACACAGAAGCGGCTGCGGGTGCAGGTTGGGTCGATGATTGTCGCCGACACCGTCAACGCGCTGGTGCTCTACGAGTCCGACCATCTGCCGGTCTATTATTTTCCGATGAGCGACGTGCGCGAAGAATTTCTCTTGCCGAGCACGACGACGACCGAGAGCCCGTTCAAGGGCGTGGCGACCCATTATTCGCTCAACACCGGCGTGACGCTGGTGGAGGACGCGGCCTGGCGCTATGCCGATCCGGTGAAAGGCTGCCCGCCGCTCGCCGACTATATGTCGTTCTACTGGAGCAAGATGGGCCACTGGTTCGAGGAGGACGAGGAGATCTTCGTTCACGCCCGCGATCCGTTCCGCCGCGTCGACTGCCTGCCTTCGTCGCGGCGCGTGCAGGTCATTCTCGATGGTGAGCAGGTCGCCGATTCACGCCGCGGCGTGTTCCTGTTCGAGACCGGCCATCCGGTGCGCCACTATCTGCCAATCTCCGATACGCGGCTCGATATGTTTGCGCCCAGCCGCTACATCTCGCGCTGCCCTTACAAGGGCATCTCCAACTACTATCACGTGACGACCAAGGCCAAACGCCACGAGAACCTGGTCTGGTACTATCCCGAGCCGGTGCACGAGGCGGAGCGCATCAAGGGGCTGGTCTGCTTCCACCACGAACTGGTCGACAAGATCCTGGTCGACGGCGTCGAAATCCCGAAGGAAGCGACAGCCGCGTCGGACGGCTATTTCTGAGCGATGCAGGGCGCTTGATCGGAGCACGGCTCAGCGCGTACCCTCTCCGAGGCAGGGAGGGCTATCGATGGATCTTTTCAAACTGGACGGCGATGTCGCGCTGGTCACCGGCGCCGGCAGCGGCATCGGCCAGGCAATAGCGATCGGACTGGCCGAGGCAGGCGCCGACGTCGCCTGTTTCGGCCATGCCTCGAAAGGCGGGCTGGACGAAACCGCCCACCGGATCACGGCACTCGGCCGCAAGGCGCTGGTGCTGACCGGCACGGTGACATCGCAGAGCGATCTCGCGACGGCGATCGATCGCCTCGAGAGTGAACTCGGTGCGCTGACCGTCGCCGTCAACAATGCCGGCATTGCCGGTTCCGAACCGGCCGAGACGCTGTCGCTGGAGACATGGCGGAAGGTACACGAGGTCAATGTCGCCGGCGTGTTCCTGTCCTGCCAGGCCGAAGCCCGCAAGATGCTGGCGCGGCGTAAGGGCTCGATCATCAACATCGCTTCGATGTCGGGCACCATCGTCAACCGGGGCCTGACGCAGGCGCACTACAACTCCTCGAAAGCCGCCGTCATCCACATGTCGAAGAGCCTCGCCATGGAGTGGGCCGACCGTGGGCTGCGGGTGAATGTCGTCAGCCCGGGTTACACGCTGACGCCGATGAACAAGCGGCCGGAGGTAGCTGAAGAGATCAAGATCTTCAAGCGCGACACACCGATGGGACGCATGGCGGCGCCGGAGGAAATGGTCGGACCGACCGTGTTCCTGGCCAGCCGCGCATCGAGCTTCGTCACCGGCCTCGACCTGATTGTCGATGGCGGCTACGTCTGCTGGTAGGTTCTGCCATCCGGCGGCCCGCCTTTGCCTGCGGCCTGAAATTTTGCAACCCACGGGCGTTAGTCGTTGCGCGACATGAACGTTGGTATATATAATTTCATCCTATGAAACGGTCCTGGCGAGATGGGGCTTGCCGGGCCGACAGCCGAGATTATGGGACCTTGATGGCTCGCACCTTGCAGGGCGCCGCAAGACTGGCGATTGATCCGCAGGTGATCGCTTCCATAGCGATCCGTCGGCAGCCATGACGCTGACCCTCAAGTCCCATTCGAACATCAGCAGAATTGAGCACCATCTTGCCCGCCTTGGCCAAAGCCAGGGCGACAATTCGGCGCCGACGGCCTTGCGCAACGACCAGCCTTTCCAACACAATCAAGAAAAGCCGCAAGAAGGGAACGAACGATAATTTTCACAGCTTGAAGGAGAACAAGCATGTCATTTCGCAGCCAGATCTCGAAATTGTCGATGGGTGCCGTCGCGCTCGCGACCCTAAGCCTGCTGACACCTTCCGCCCAAGCCGCAGCGCCTGAATCCAACGACCCGATCAAGATCGCGCTGTTCGACTGGACCAGCGTCAACCTGAACGCCAAGATCCTAGGCGGCATCCTGGAAAAGCTCGGCTATACCGTCGAATACCCGACCGCCGACTACCTCTCCAGCCTGACCACAGGCCTCACCAATGGTGACCTCGATGTCGGCCTTGAGTTCTGGGACACGACCGCCGGCGAAGCCATGAAAGCCTCCGACGCGACCGGCCAGACCGAACGGCTCGGCAAGCTCGGGCCTAAGGCCAAGGAAGAGTGGTGGTTTCCCGAATACATGAAGGAAAAGTGCCCGGGCTTGCCCAATTGGGAAGCGCTGAAGGACCCGAAATGCGCCGAAGCATTTTCGACGGCCGAGACCGCACCCAAGGGTCGCTATCTCGGCGGCCCGGTGACCTGGGAAGGCTTTGACGACGAGCGTGTCGAGGCGCTGAAACTGCCCTTCACCGTGATCCATGCCGGCACCGACGCGGCGATGTTCGCAGAGCTGGACTCGGCCTATCAGCGCAAGGCGCCGATCATGCTGTGGATCTATTCGCCGCATTGGGCGCCGGCCAAATACAAGGGCGAATGGGTGCAATTCCCCGAATACACCCCCAAATGCTACAATGACCCGAAATGGGGCGTGAATCCCGACGCCAAATATGATTGCGGCAAGCCGCATGGCGAGATCTGGAAGTACTCATGGTCCGGCATGAAGGACAAATGGCCGGTCGCCTACAAGGTGGCGAAGGCCTACACGATCGACACCGATGAGCTCAACAAGATGAGCGGCGAGATCGACCTCGGCGGCAAGACGCCGGAAGACGTCGCCGCCGCCTGGATCGCTGCCCATGAGGCAGACTGGAAAGCCTGGGCGCAGTGATCGTTCCGACTGGAAAAATGAGGCCCGGCTGCTGATCAGCCGGGTCTCGATTCCTGATGTTCCAGAAGGACGATTGGATGACGGATAGGACTGAACAGGCACCGACACAGCCGGGCAAGGATGCCCGTCCGATAAAGCTCGCCTGCCGCAATGTCTGGAAATTGTTCGGAGCGAACGCGGCCAATTTCATCCGCGAGCGCGATGGCAAGGCCAGCATGGCTGACGTCACTGCTGCCGGGCTGGTCGGGGCCGTGCGGGCAGTCGATCTCGAGATCCGCCAGGGCGAGATCTTCATCATCATGGGCCTTTCAGGCTCCGGCAAGTCGACACTGGTGCGCTGCATGTCGCGGCTGGTCGAGCCGACCCACGGCAAGGTCGAATTCGAGGGCAAAGATCTGCTGAAAATCTCGGATGCGGCACTGATTGAATTGCGGCGCCACCGGATGGGGATGGTGTTCCAGAATTTTGCGCTCTTGCCACATCTCAACGTGCTGGAAAACATCGCCTTCCCGCTCAGCATCCAGGGGCAGGACCGGGCGACACGCGAAGCGCGGGCGCGCGAGGTCATCGAACTTGTCGGCCTGCGCGGCCGCGAACACTTCTACCCGCGCGAGCTTTCCGGCGGCCAGCAGCAGCGCGTCGGCATCGCCCGCAGCCTGGCGACCAAACCGGAAATCTGGTTTCTCGACGAGCCGTTCTCGGCGCTCGATCCATTGATCCGCCGCGAGATGCAGGACGAGTTGATGCGGCTGCAGACCATGCTGCACAAGACCATCGTCTTCATCACCCATGATTTCGACGAAGCGATCCGGCTGGCCGACCGCATCGCCATCATGAAGGATGGCGAGGTCATCCAGATCGGCACGCCGGAGGAATTGGTGGTCAACCCGGCGACCGACTATGTCGCCGAATTCACCCGCGACGTCGACCGTGCCAAGGTGATCTCGGCGCGCAGCCTGATGCGTGCCTGCGACGGCGCCGAGCATGGCGGCACGGTTGCGCCGGATGTCAAGATCGCGAGCTTTTCGGCCAGCATCATCTCGGCCGGCAAGCCGTTCGCGGTGGTCAACGGCACCGGCAAGCCGATCGGCGAGGTGACGCCGCAAGCGGTGATCGACCTGCTGGCTGGCATCGATCGTTCGAGGGCCGGCGCATGACGGTGACGGCTGGTGCCAGCGAGGCAAGGGCGCGTCCGGTTCAGATCTGGCTGATCGTCTGGGCCTCGGCGCTTGCCGGCGTGCTTGTCGTGTTCCTGCTGCAGGACAGCTTGCCCTGGGCCGTCAATTATCCGGCCAGCGCGATCGTCCCGGTCGCCGACTGGGTCGGCGCGTTGATGGGCTGGATCAAGTCGAACCTGTCCTGGCTGACGCGCTCGATCACCGCGGTGCTGGGCGTGCCGCTCGACTTCGCGCTCAACCTGCTGGCCAAGAACTTCAAGATCGGTCACGGCGCCGACGCCTATGTCTTGCCGCGCCTGTCCTGGGTCGGCGTCTGCGCCGCCGCCTTCCTTGCCGGACATGCCGCCGGTGGTCGGAACCTCGGCATGCTGGTCGGAGGCTGTTTCCTCTACATCGCGCTGTTCGGTCAGTGGACCAGCGCCATGCTGACGCTGGCGCTGATCTCCATCGCCGTGCCGTTCTGCATCATCACCGGCCTGTTCGCGGGCATCTGGGCGTGGCGCAAGCCATGGGCGGAAAGGCTCATCGTCTCCCCTGCCCTTGACCTGATGCAGACGATCCCGACCTTCGCCTATCTCATCCCGATGCTGCTCCTGTTCGGCAACAGCCCGGTTTCGGCGATGATCGCGACCGCCATTTTCGCCACGCCGCCGATGGTGCGGGCGACGATGCTGGGCCTGTCGCGGGTGCCATCCGAAATCGACGATTTCAGCGAGATGGCCGGCTGCACGGCGCGTCAGAAACTGTGGCGGGTGCTTTTGCCCTCGGCGCGGCCGACGCTGATGGTCGGTGTCAACCAGGTGATCATGCTAGCGCTGAACATGGTGATCATCGCTTCGATGATCGGCGCCGGCGGTCTCGGCTACGACGTGCTTTTGGCGTTGCGCGCGCTGAAGGTCGGCGAGGCGATGGAAGCCGGTCTCGCCATCGTCGCGCTGGCGATCGCACTCGACCGGCTGAGCCAGGCGATCGCGCACAAGCAGGCAAAGGGCCATGTTCATCGTGAGAATAGCCCGAGCTTCTGGCGGCGCTACCCCAATCTGACCCTGGCGATCGCCATCCTTGTCGTGACCACGCTGCTTGGCCTGTTCGTGCCGGCCTTCGCGGCGGTGCCGAAAGCGATCACCTTCACCACCGCGCCGCTTTGGAAGGCAGCGGTGAGCTGGATCACCATCAACTTCTTCGACACGATCGAGGCCTTTCGCGTGGCATTGATCCTCAACGTGCTGAACCCGCTGCGCGCCTTCTGCGAAGGCTTTCCGTGGCTGGGCGCGGTGTTCCTGCTCGGCCTTGCCGGCTATCAGCTCTCCGGCCTGCGGCTCGCGGCGCTGGTCGCCGCGTTGACGGCCTTCTGCGCGGTCACCGGGCTGTGGGAAAAGACCATGGCGACGGTCTATCTCTGCGGCATCTCGGCCTTTATCGCATGCATGATCGGCATCCCCATTGGCCTGATGGCCTCACGCAGCGACCGCTTCGAAAAGATCGTCACGCCGATCATCGACACGCTGCAGGTGCTGCCGTCCTTCTGCTTCATCATCCCCGTGGTGATGCTGTTCCGGGTCGGCGACGTCACCGCGATGATCGCCACCGTCGCCTTCGCCGTGGTGCCGGCCATCCGCTACACCAATCACGGCATCAGGCAGGTGCCGCCGGCGCTAATCGAAGCTGCGAAGGTATCCGGCTGCACGCCGCGCCAGACCTTCTTTCGCGTGCAGCTGCCGCTGGCGCTGCCGGAAATCATGCTGGGCGTCAACCAGACGATCCTGATGGCGCTGGCGATGATCATCATCTGCGCCATGGTCGGCACCCGCGACCTTGGCCAGGAAGTGTTCATCGCGCTGTCCAAGGCCGATTCCGGCCGCGGCATCGTCGCCGGCCTCGCCATCGCCTTCATCGGCATCGTCGCCGACCGGCTGTTCAACGCCTGGACGGCGAAGGCGCGGGCAAGGCTGGGTTAGGGCGTGGTCGGTGCCGAATGTCTGAGCCAGGCGAACCGCCCTTTACCGTCCTCGTTTTCGACATGGCCAGAACCGGCGAGCCGGACGGCGAACTTCTCGTTCCGGGCTTCGGCACGCTGGAGGCGGCGACGGCCTACGCCATTGCTCGGGTTCGCGCCTCGGTGGAAGAACTGCGCAAGCCCGGCATCACGGCCGCCGAGCTGCGCCAACTCTGGCACCTCTATGGCGAAGACTGCTCGGTGTTGAACAATCCGGTGCGCGGCAGCGATCTTCTCGACGCGTTCATCGCAACGCCGGCGACGCCTGCCGAAAGCGACTGGCAGGCTCTCGCGCCAAAGCTGCGCCGCTTCCGCGCCACTCTGCTGATCTCCAACGACAATGACGAGTCGGTCTGGGCCGGAGGGTTTTTCCGCGAGCCGTACAGGCTGTCGGGGCAAGGCCTGCTCGACCGGTTCCGTGACGACGCCATCGCCGCCTTCAATCGCAAGGGCATCACGCCGGCGATGCCGACCAAAATCCTTGTCGCCAACCATTTCGAGCTTCCCGACCCGCCGCACCCACCGCCGGGCGATATCAGGCCGCTGCGATGCTGGAAGGTCGAGATCGAATTTGTCTGCCACGACGTGAAATTCGGGGCCAACGCCGACGGCATCTTCGCATGGCCCGAAGAGCCGGGCGGACCTGCCCTCGACGCCATGACGTTCCTGCTGATGGCCGACACGCTGGCAGTGCGCGGCGATGGCCCCGACTTTGCCAACCCCAGCGACGTGCTATCGGTCAAGGTGACGGAGACCGACGCTCCGCCCGATTATCCGCTCGATTGAAGCCGGCGCGTCTTGCTACTCCGCCGCGACGCCCTTCACCTCGAGATAGCTCTCCATCGAATCGTCCAGCGCCTGCAGCCAGGGCGTGTGGTGCAACGGCGCCATGGTGCCGGTCATCAGTGAGCGATAGGCGTGGTCGCGAAAGCTCATGATGTCTTCGCCCTTGTGGTGCTCCCACTCCATGAAGGTCTTGTTGACCGCCTCGACGTCGAAGCCGGGATAGTCGGTCTGGTCCATCAATTCCTTGGTGTAGTCGCCCTGGAACCAGATCATCTGCTCGGCGTCTTCCAGCGTTTCCTCGCGTGCCCGCCACTTGGCGCCATGCGCGGCCATCGCTTCGGCCGACGGCAATTTGATGCGGCCCATGATGACGTCGCGCGCGAACCAGGCCTGCGCGTCGAACATGTTGAAGGTGTAGAACTGATCCTGCATGCCGATGAAGGACAGCTTCGGGTTCTTCTCCCAGACGACGCCCTCATAGAGCCCGTCCGGCCACATGCGGTTGGCGGTCTTGAGCTTCAGTTCCTCGGTGAGGAAAGGGAAGGAATGGAGATAGCCGGTGCACAGGATGATGGCATCGACATCCTTGGTGCTGCCGTCCTTGAAATGGGCGGTCTTGCCGACGACCTTCTGCAGCAGCGGCACCTCTTTCCAGTTCTCCGGCCATTTGAAACCCATCGGCTTCGAGCGATAGCTGGAGGTGATCGATTTGGCGCCGTATTTGTAGCACTGCGAACCGATGTCCTCGGCCGAATAGGAGCGGCCGATGATCAGAATGTCCTTGCCCTTGAATTCCATCGCATCGCGGAAATCATGGCTGTGCAGGATGCGGCCGTTGAAGGTCGAAAACCCTTCGAAATAAGGCACGTTCGGCACCGAGAAGTGCCCGGAAGCGACGACGACGTTGTCGAACTCTTCCGAATAGGTGATGTCGTTGGTGCGGTCATGCGCGGTGACGGTGAATTTCTTCGTCGTCTCCGAGAAGGTCACCATGCGCACCGGGCTGTTGAAGCGCACCCATTTGCGCACGCCTGATTTTTCGACGCGGCCCTTGATGTAATCCCACAGCACGGCGCGCGGCGGATAGGAGCCGATCGGCCGGCCGAAATGCTCCTCGAAGGTGTAATCGGCGAATTCCAGGCATTCCTTCGGTCCGTTCGACCAGAGGTAGCGGTACATCGAGCCGTGCACGGGATCGCCATGCTCGTCGAGGCCGGTGCGCCAGGTGTAGTTCCACAGGCCGCCCCAGTCGGACTGCTTCTCGAAGCAGACGATCTCTGGAATGTCGGCGCCCTTGTCGGCGGCCGACTTGAAGGCCCTGAGCTGTGCCAGGCCGGACGGCCCGGCTCCGATGACGGCAACGCGACTTTTCATTGCAGGCCTCCCGATCTGATTTCGACTTATGTCTTGACGCAATTCCGGACGGAAAACCGTTTCGCGCTTTTCCTGGAATTGCTCTTACGAAACAAATTTCACTCACAGGACAGTAATTGGCCCTTTCGTGCTGTCAACAGTTCCTGTGCCGAAACAGCGTTTCGGTTGTGAGGATTTCGCGCAAAACCTCGCGCGACCAAACACGGGATCGGGTGCATGCGCCTTCAAGCGACTTGCCGTCGCGGTTGCGCTCATGTATCGGCACCTGACATGTTCACCTAGAGTGAAATAAATCCGCGGAGTCCGGGGGCGACATGACGAACAAGATTTCCGATCCGAAGCCCGGTGCCGGCCCTGCCGGCGCAAAGACCAAGCCGCTGCCCAAGGTTTCTTCGGACGGCAAGACCATCCGGGCGCCGCTGACGCAGAACCCGCACGCCATTCGCGACACCCGCGAAAAAGTGCTGGAGGTGGCGATCGGGCGCGAGGTGCGGGCATTCCGCAAGAAGCTCGGCATCACCGTCGCCGATCTGGCGGTCGCCACCGACATTTCCCTGGGCATGTTGTCGAAGATCGAGAACGGCATCACCTCGCCGTCGCTGACCACCTTGCAGGCGCTGTCGCGGGCGCTCGGCGTTCCGGTCACCGCCTTCTTCCGCCGCTTCGAGGAGGAGCGCAGCGCCGTCTTCGTCAAGGCCGGCGAAGGGCTCGACGTCGAGCGTCGCGGCACGCGCGCCGGCCACCAGTACAATCTGCTCGGACATATCGGCTCCAACACCAGCGGCGTCGTCGTCGAACCCTATTTGATCACCCTGACCGAGGATTCGGACGTGTTCCCGACCTTCCAGCATGAGGGCATGGAGTTTCTCTATATGCTCGAAGGCGAGGTCGTTTACCGGCACGGCAGCAACCTCTATCCGATGAAGCCCGGCGACAGCCTGTTCTTCGACGCAGACGCGCCGCACGGGCCCGAACAGCTGACACAGCTGCCGATGCGCTACCTCTCGATCATCTGCTATCCGCAGAACAGCGCTGGTTAGTCCGGCCCAAATCCCGGCGATGTCGGGCTGCCGTCGTCGAGCTTCGACAGCCACTCGACCAGCGTCGGGCGATAGCGCGTCAGGCCCTTGTAATTGGCGAGTTCGTCCGGCAGGTCGCGGATGACGCGGTGCAGCCGCCTTGCCCATTTCGGCTGCGTCACCAGTTCGTCCATCTTGATCAGGTAGCAGCGGATCGGAAAGACGATGCCGTTCGAGCGCGGCAGCCGCCAGAAGCTCTGCAACTCGACGCGCAGATGCACCTTGTCGCCGACATTCTGCGGCGTCACGGTAGTCCGGTCCGGGCCCCATTTGTGATAGTTTTCCGGGCTGGTATCGAGGCGCGGATTGATGGTCATCGTCCAGTTCAGGCGTCGCGCCGGCTTGCCTTGCTGGATGTTGGTGAGGAATTTCAGCGCGCGGGTGAAAATCCCCTTTTCATGCGCCAGCGGCACCGGCGCGTGCCACTCGAAGAAGTTCATGCCGATGTCGAAATCGAGCGACCAGTCGGCCTGGGTGGTGACCATGCCGGCATCCATCCACAGATTGCCGTCGCGCTGGTCGAGGATGCAGAAATCGCCCTGGCTCTGCCGGGTGATGTATTCCATCGGCCCGTAGGGCAGCGTCGAGGTGTCGCCGAACGTGAAGGTATCGTCGATGCCGAGCGGCCGGTTTATCCAGCGCCAGCGATCGCCGTCGCGGGTCAGCGTGAAATGCTCGGGATAGCCCAGCGCCTGCTGCTCCATCAGGAGCTCCAGCAGGTCCCAGCCGGCCAGCGTCATGTGCGGCAGCGACTGGCAGCGCAGCGGATCCTCGGCCAGCACCAACGCACGGTCCTGCATCTCGGCGACATAGTGCTCGTCGACGTCGATCAGGTTTTCCAGCACGCTGCCCTTGGGGCCGACGACATGCGGCTCGATGTTGACCGCATACATGTAGGCGTCTTCGTGGAACGGGAACGGGAAGCGCCGGATGTGCTCCGGGCTGTTCCTGAAGGTGAAATCGTCGCGGAACGTTTCCTTGCGAAAGGTGATTCCCAAGCTCGCCTCCTATCTTTCCAGCACCAGCGACCGGCCCTCGAAGCGCGACACGCACGGCATGATCTTGCAGCCCGAGCGGTGGTCTTCCTCGCCCAGCCAGTGGTCGTTGTGGATGAACTTGCCGTCATACGAGATGACATTGGTTTCGCACTGGCCGCAGACGCCGCCGCGGCAGAGATAGGGCGGATCGACGCCGGCCGCCTCGATCGCTTCGAGCAGGCTCTGCTGTTCGTCGACCCTGATCGTCTTGCCAGTCACGGCAAGCGTCACGTCGAACGGCAGCCCGGGCTGAGGTGCCGCGAAATGCTCGAAATGCACGGTCTCCGACGGCCAGCCCAGAGTGGCGGCGCGCTCACGCACCCAGTTGATCATGCCGCCAGGGCCGCAGACATAGAGATGCGTGCCGAGCGGCTGCGACGACAACAGCCGGTCGAGCTCGATGCGCTCGTCGAGGTCGTCGTGATAGAGCCTGACCCGGCGATCGTAGCGCTCGCGCAGCAGATCGGCGTAAGTGCCGAGCGAGGCGGTGCGGCAGGTGTAGTGCAGTTCGAAATTGCCGCCTTCCGCCGCCAGCTGCGCCGTCTGCGCCATGAACGGCGTGATGCCGATGCCGCCGGCCAGCATCAGGTGCTTCTTGGCGCGCAGGTCGAGCGAGAACAGATTGACAGGATAACTGACCACCATTTCATGGCCGGGCCTGACATTCCTGTGCATGAACAGCGAGCCACCGCGGCCGACATCGTCGCGGCGCACGCTGATCGTGTATTCGCGCGTGTCGAGCGGCGAGCCCATCAGCGAATAGGGATTGAGCCGGGTGCGCTCGCCGTCGCGCATCTCGACCACGACATGGGCGCCGCCGGAAAAGGTCGGCAACAGCTGGCCGTCGCGTCGTCGGAAATGGAAGCGGGTGACCAGGTCATTGACCGGGACGACATCGCTGACCACGACATCGAGTTTTGTCGTTCCGGTGCTCATCGAAAAATCTCCTCCGTTGGAGGAATCTCGCTGCGATCCTCGGCGTTGATGCAGACACCCTGGAACGCCGCGATGCGCCTGGAGTAGTGATCGCGCACCAGGAGCAGCAAGCCGCAATGCGCGCAGGTCGCAGGCTGCGTGGTCACGTTTTCGGTGATGCCCTTGCAGTGTACGCACTGCATGCGCCGCGCCAGTGAGCCGCGATGCTCGGTCTGGATCGAGGTGTGATCGATGCCAGCTTCAAGGGCGGCCTGCATCGCCTGGCCGATCAGGCCTTCGGTGCCGGAGAGATAGAGGCGTAGGCCCATATGCGCATTGGCCAGCGTCTGCCTGAGCCGCGGCTGCAGGCTGGCAAAGGACGGCGCCTGGTGAAACTGCGCCGGCTTCAGCGCTTCGAGTGCGGCAGCGTGTTTGCCGTCCGGGCCGGGAATGAAGACGATTTCGGCGCCGTCGAAAAACCCTGGCGGAGTCCGCTCGGCCATCTCCGCAACCGCCAGCGCGCCCTCCGCATCCGCAACGAAAAGATGGTGCTTGCCGGGCTGTGGAGACAGCGTTCCGTAAACCGGCCGGCTGATGATGCTTTTGGCTGCCATTTAAATCTTCGTGCCTCGAACCCCTCGCTGTTGATTATGCCTCAACCTTTCGCCGTGCGCTTAGTCTTCTTGGGATCGTCGAAGGGGAGCGGCTGCGCCGTCGCCTTGAACGAACCGCTTTTGTTGCGGATCTCGAGCTTGGTGTCCTTGACCGCGCAGTCGACGTCGAGCCGGGCGATGCCCATCGATTTCTTGACCAGCGGCGAATACATGGCGCAGGTCACCACGCCGACCTTTTTGCCGTCGCGATAGACCGGCGCGCCCTCGTCGGCCGGCTCCTTGCCGTCGAGCAGAACGCCATAAATCTTGAAACGCTCCTTGCCCTTGAGGCGGTAGTGCTCCTCGGCGCCACGGAAGCCAGTCTTGCCGGGGCTGACGGTGAAGTCGAGGCCGAGCTCCCACAGCGTGTCGCCAGGGCCTTCATTTTCGAACGGGTATTTCTGCGAATTGTCGTAGGGATAGAACAAGAGGTAGCTCTCGACGCGCAGCATGTCGAGCGTGGTGAAGCGGCACGGAATGATGCCGGCGCTCTTGCCCTCGTCGAGAATCCGATCCCAGATCGCGCCGGCATCCTGGCCACGGCAGAAGATCTCATAGCCGCGTTCGCCGGTGTAGCCGGTGCGTGAAATCATCACCGGAAAGCCGAACAGCTGCGTCTGCATGTGATGGAAATAGTTGAGATCGCGAATGCCAGGCACATGCTTGGCCAGATAGTCGACAGCGGTCGGGCCCTGCAGCGACAGGTCGTGCAGATTGTCGTCGAAGCGCAAGGAGACGTCACGCCCGACGGAAGCGCGCTGCAACTCCTCATGGCCGGTTCCGGAACCGTGCACGACCATCCAGGCGTTCGGCCCGGTGCGGTAGAGGATGCAGTCGTCGGTGAATTTTCCAGCCTCGTTCAGCATGCAGGCATAGGCCGACTTGCCGGGATAGATCTTCTCGACGTCGCGCGTGGTGGCCAGATCGATCAGATGCGAGGCGTGTGGCCCGGTGATGTGGACCTTCTTGAGGCCCGAAACATCCATCAGCCCGGCCTTGGTGCGGATGGCGACGTACTCTTCGTCGGCGTCCTTGTCGTAGGTCCAGGCAGTCCCCATGCCGCTCCAGTCTTCGAGCTTCGAACCAAGGGCGCGATGGCGATCCGCCAGGGTCGAAAATCTCCAGGATGCCGTCATCCGCTCGTCCTCCGTTTCGAAAAATCTTTTGCTGTTCCCTGCCCCCTGCGCAGCGGCGGGGGCGTTGGCCGAATATTGACCGCAAACATTCGAGCGCCGCAATACCCATAAGCAATTAATTTCATTGTCAGGCAAAATCCGTTGCGCGAAGCAAACAGTTAACCCAACGTAAAATCGGCTTGACAATCGCGGAAATCAGACGGAATTTATGAAAAAAATTTCACTCTGTTGAAAGAGGGCGGCGCGCGGTGGATTCGGAACCTCGCGTCGGAAAAGGGGAAAGCCGATGTCAGACATGCAGCAGCGCATTGAAGCGCTGTACCGTTCCGACGTGCGCGGATCCGCGCTCCTGATCGTCTGCCTGTGGGCGACGATCCTCTTCGTCCTCCTCATGACGTGGCCGTACATCCCCAACATGGGGATCAGGGTGGTCGTCGCCGCCGCGGCCGCCGCCGTGCTGATCTTCAACACCGCGGCAATCCTGGCGATGGTCAATCACTACAAGGAAGACAAGAACTTCATCTACGGGCTCGATATCAAGAACGCCGACGCGTTCCGCAACCGCAAGTCCTGAGGGGTAGAAGAGATGTCGCGCTACACGCCGCCGGAGCAAAACAAGGCCGGGCAGATTTTCGATATCGTCGTCGTCGTGGTCGCCATTTTCGTGGCGCTGTGGCTGCCGCTCAAGATGGGCCTCGCCGGTGCGGCGAAATCCATCGACGCGCTCGACGCCAAGACATGGGAAGCGCTTGGCCAGAACCCGACCATGGCCTCGATCTGGGAAAAGCTCGGCTACACGCCCGAGACCGCGCACGACATCATCCAGAACCGCTTCCACTATGTTATCGACTGGCCGACGCTGATCATCATGGCCGCGGTGCTGATCGGCTATTTCGTCTTCCTGTTCCGCGCCTCCGACCGCGAATATCGCGACGTCATCAACGAAAAGTTCGACGACAAGTAGTTTCCACGAACAATCGGGGGACACGATCATGTGGATGGCACTCTCTTACGCATGCTGGGGCATCTCGATCGTGCTTGCCCTGTGGATGCTCTACGACTGGTTCAAGGTCGACACGACCTTCTCCGAAGAGGTGCTGACCTCGTCGCGCGAAGGCGAATTGGAAGCCGTTTCCGAAAAACACCGGATCTGAGTGGGGATTGAACAATGACGATCACACTTGAACCGACAGTCCACGGGGACAGGGTTTCACTGCTGCGCGTGCTCGGCCCGGCCCATGTCTGGGCGCTCGGCGTCGGCATCGTGCTGGTCGGCGAATTCACCGGCTGGAATTTCGCCGCCGACAAGGGCGGAGCGCTTGCCGCGCTGATCGTCTGCTGGGTCGTCGGATTGCTCTACACCTCGGTCGCGATGATCGATTCCGAGGTGACGTCGACCGTCGCCGCCGCCGGCGGCCAGTATGCGCAGGCCAAGCACATTGTCGGGCCGCTGATGGCCTTCAATGTCGCGCTGTTCCTGGTCTTTGCCTACACCATGCTCGAAGTGTCCGACGCCATCCTGCTCGGCGACACCATCGTCGCCAAGGCGGGCGTCGAAGGGCTCACCCACAATTCCTTCATCGCCGCCACCATCGTCGTGCTGGCATGGCTGAACTATCGCGGCGTGCTGATGACGCTGAATGTCAACTTCGTCATCACCGCAATCGCCTATATCTCGATCGTCGTCCTGTTTTTCTCGGTCAGCCCGTGGACGCAGGGCGCCGTGCTGAAACTCAACGAACTGGTCACGCCCGACAATGCCCTGCCCTATGGCTGGATCGGCGTCATCGCCGCCTTCCAGTTCGGCATCTGGTACTATCTCGGCATCGAGGGCACCACGCAGGCGGCCGAGGAAGTGCGCTCGCCGGCCCGCTCGCTGCCCTATGGCACGATGGCCGGCATGATCACGCTTCTGATCGCCGCCGCCATGACCTGGTATGTCTGCGCCTCGATGATGCCCTGGGAATATCTAGGCATCACCTATTACCCGCTGTGGGACGCCGGCAAGCTGACCGGCAGCCCGTTGCTCGAGAACCTCTTGTTCATCGCCACGCTGCTTGCAGCACTTGCCTCCGCCAATGGCTGCATCAACGACGCGGCGCGCGCATGGTTCTCGCTCGGCCGCGACCGCTATCTGCCGACCTGGTTCTCGGCCGTGCATCCGAAATATCGCACGCCCTATCGCTCGATCCTGTTCCTGTTGCCGATCGCGCTTGCCTTCGCCTTCATCGCCGACCTCAACCAGGCGATCACCTTCTCGATCCTGTCGGGCGTGCTACAATACACGTTCATGAGCATCAACATCGTCATGTTCAGGAAGAAATGGCCGCTCGGCTCGATCCGCCGCGGCTATACGCATCCGTTCCATCCGCTGCCGGCGATCGTGCTGTTCTGCCTGTGCGTGGTGACCTTCTTCGCCATCTTCCTCGGCTTCGGCTCGCAGCTGATCGCCATGGTCGCCTTCTATTTCCTGATCTCGCTATGGTTCCATTTCTACCGCTACAAATTCGTGCGGCGCGGCGATCAGTTCACCATGCCGTGGCCGAAGCCGCAGGGTTATTGATGGGAGTAGGCCCGTCCGGATCCTGGACGGGCCTGGCATGACAAAATGTCCGAGGTGACGTCAGCACTCTTTGCCGGGGCAATTGTCCTCGCCCTCGTCCTTCACCTTGCCTGGCAGGCGCGCGCCAGCCGCAACAGGGCGTCAGTGGCGCTCGCCATCGACCATGCCAGCGTTCGCACCGTCATTGCCGACGCAGCCAATGTTTCGGATGGCACCGCCGGTGTCATCACCTGGGAAGGTTCCTGGAACGGCCGGCGCGTGCAGGTGCGCACGATCGTCGATACGCTGGCAACACGAAAACTTCCGGCGCGCTGGCTGAGCGTCTCGATCACCGAGCCGGTGTCGGTGCCCGGCCCCTTCGACATGATGATGCGGCCGGGTTCGCCGACGACGTTCTCCAATTTCGATCATCTCGACCATACGCTGCCCAAGGCTCCAGGATTTCCGGCCGAGGCAGTGCTGCGCACCGACCGCAGGGGCGCGCGTTTTCCCCAAGGTATCATCGCCAGCCATGTCGAGATCTTCTCCGAAGGGCGCGCCAAGGAATTGCTGATCACGCCCAAGGGCATACGCATCGTCTGGCTGCTGGCCGAGGCCGAACGCGCACGCTACGGCGTTTTCCGGCAAGCCGATTTTGGCGGCGCCACACTCGATCCAGCGCTGATCGAGAGACTGCTGGTGTCGATCTCGACGCTTCGCGATGCCATCAACAAAAGCGAACGGCAGGCCGCATGAGCAATTCCCTGGCAGCCCCAGTTCCTCCCAATCCCTACCTGGTTCTCGGCGCGGCAATCGTGCTGCCGGCAAGCGGACACGTCATTCTCGGCGTGCCGGTGCGCGGCCTGCAATTTCTTTTCTTCATGGTGATCCTGGCATGGGTCACCGCCAAGATCGCACCACCAGACGCCAGCTTCGTCGGCCGTCATGCCGGCGGCTTCCTGATCTATGCGCTGTCGATCCTCGACGCCTACAGAATAGGCCGCATCCGCACCGCCAAATGGGTTCACAATGCCCAGCGAGCCAACGATGGCGCGCAGAGCGGCATCGAGACGCATACGTAACTAGAGGAATATTTTTTTCATACGATTGAATTCGGGAGACTCATTCGGTACATCATCTCAGAGCTGCAAACACCGGGAGGCTGACATGTGTGGAATTGTCGGACTGTTTTTGAAGGACAAGTCGCTGGAACCCCAGCTCGGCTCGATGCTGTCGCAGATGCTGATCTCGCTGAGCGATCGGGGGCCGGACAGCGCCGGCATCGCCATCTATGGCGCGCCTTCGAAGAATGAGGCCAAGATCACCATCCAGTCGGCCAAGCCGGAACGCGATTTCCGCGGCCTCGAGGCCGAACTCGCCAAGGCCATCGGCACGCCGGTGACGATCACCGTCAAATCGACCCATGCGGTCGTCAGGGCCAAGCCAGCCAAGATCGACGAAGCGCGCGAGGCGATCCAGACGCTGCGCCCCGACATCCGCATCATGGGCGTCGGCGACGTGGTCGAGATCTACAAGGAGGTCGGCCTGCCGGAGGCGGTGGTCGATCGCTTCGATGTCCGCAGCATGACCGGCACGCATGGCATCGGCCATACCCGCATGGCGACGGAATCGGCGGTGACGACGATGGGCGCGCATCCGTTCTCGACCGGCGCCGACCAGTGCCTGGTGCACAATGGGTCGCTGTCCAACCACAACAATGTCCGCCGCGAATTGATCCGCGAAGGCATGACTTTCGAGACCGAGAACGACACCGAGGTCGCGGCCGCCTATCTCTCCTCGCAGATGGCGCATGGCAAGAATCTCGGCGAAGCGCTGGAGGGCACACTGAGCGACCTCGACGGCTTCTTCACTTTCGTCGTCGGCACCAAGAACGGCTTTGGCGTGGTGCGCGATCCGATCGCCTGCAAGCCCGCCGTGATGGCCGAGACCGACCAGTATGTCGCCTTCGGCTCGGAATATCGCGCGCTGACCAAACTGCCCGGCATAGACAATGCGAGGGTCTGGGAACCCGAGCCCGCAACCGTCTATTTCTGGGAGCATTGAGTTCATGCCGGCAACCAAGCTTTCAGAGACTGTCGTGCACGACCAAGCCTCTCGGGTCTTCGACCTCGATCAGATGTCGCTGCGCGAGCTCAACCAGGCGCTGCACAATCTGGCTGCCGGCTCGAACGAGACGGCGTGGGAAGTGCTCAACCCGAAAGGCAATCATTCGGTCGCCGTCGGCGTCGATCAGCCGATCACCATCGATGTGCGCGGCAGCGTCGGGTACTACTGCGGCGGCATGAATTCCGGCAGCGCCATCACTGTGCATGGCTCGGCCGGGCCCGGCGTCGGCGAGAACATGATGTCTGGTTCGATCACCGTGAAGGGCGATGCCAGCCAGTATGCCGGCGCCACCGGCAAGGGTGGCCTGCTGGTCATCGAAGGCAATGCCTCGTCGCGTTGCGGCATTTCGATGAAGGGCATCGACATCGTCGTGCACGGCAATATCGGCCACATGTCGGCCTTCATGGCGCAGTCCGGCAATCTGGTGGTGCTGGGCGATGCCGGCGACGCGCTGGGCGATTCCATCTACGAGGCGCGGCTGTTCGTGCGCGGCAAGGTCGACAGCCTCGGCGCCGACTGCATCGCCAAGGAGATGCGGCCCGAACACCTGGAGTTGCTGCAAGGCCTGCTCGACCGCGCCGGCGTGACCGGCGTCAAGGCGGCAGAGTTCAAGCGCTACGGTTCGGCGCGCACGCTCTACAATTTCAATATCGACAACGCCGACGCGTATTGAGGCAGCATGACCTACAGGAACCCGCCGACGACGCCGCGCAAATCCGCGACCTTCGACGACTACACGCTTTCTGAAATCCGCCGCGCCGCGGCGACCGGCATCTACGATATCCGTGGCGCCGGCGCCAAGCGCAAGCTGCCGCATTTCGATGACCTGCTGTTCCTCGGCGCTTCGATCTCGCGCTATCCGCTCGAAGGCTATCGCGAGCGCTGCGACACCAGCGTCGTGCTGGGCTCTCGCCACGCCAAGAAGCCGATCGAACTGAAGATCCCGATCACCATCGCCGGCATGAGCTTCGGCTCGCTGTCCGGCCCGGCCAAGGAAGCGCTCGGACGCGGCGCGACCCTGTCGGGCACCTCGACCACGACGGGCGATGGCGGCATGACCGAGGAAGAGCGCGGCCATTCGAAGACGCTGGTCTACCAATACCTGCCGTCGCGCTACGGCATGAACCTGCGCGACCTGCGCCGGGCCGATGCGATCGAGGTCGTCGTCGGCCAGGGCGCCAAGCCCGGCGGCGGCGGCATGCTGCTAGGCCAGAAGATTTCCGACCGGGTCGCCGAAATGCGCACCCTGCCCAAGGGCATCGACCAGCGCTCGGCCTCGCGCCATCCCGACTGGACCGGGCCCGACGATCTTGAGATCAAGATCCTCGAACTGCGGGAAATCACCGACTGGGAAAAGCCGATCTACGTCAAGGTCGGCGGCGCCCGCCCCTATTACGATACGGCGCTTGCCGTGAAAGCCGGCGCCGATGTCGTCGTCGTCGACGGCATGCAGGGCGGCACGGCGGCCACGCAGGAAGTGTTCATCGAAAATGTCGGCCAGCCGACGCTCGCCTGCATCAGGCCAGCGGTGCAGGCGCTGCAGGACCTCGGTATGCACCGCAAGGTGCAGCTGATCGTCTCCGGCGGCATTCGCAACGGCGCCGATGTCGCCAAGGCGCTGGCGCTGGGCGTCGATGCGGTCTCCATCGGCACGGCTGCCCTTGTCGCGCTCGGCGACAACGACCCGCGCTGGGAGGCCGAGTACAACGAGCTCGGCACCACGGCCGGCGCCTATGACGACTGGCACGAGGGCCGCGACCCGGCCGGCATCACCACGCAGGATCCGGAACTGATGAAGCGCGTCGACCCGGTCGCCGCCGGTCGCCGGCTGGCGAACTATTTGAAGGTGATGACGCTCGAGGCGCAGACCATCGCCCGCGCGTGCGGCAAGAACAGCCTGCACAATCTCGAACCCGAAGACCTCGTCGCGCTGACGATCGAGGCCGCCGCGATGGCCGGCGTGCCGCTGGCCGGCACCAACTGGATACCGGGGAAGAACGGCTTCTAATCAACGAAGGGCCGAAGCCCACACGCTCTGGGGCCACCAATCGACAAAAAATGGGGAACTTCCGTGACAGCTGATCTTGCAGAATTCGCAAGGGCGAAAAACGTCAAATATTTCATGATTTCCTACACCGACCTGTTCGGCGGCCAGCGTGCCAAGCTGGTGCCGGCGCAGGCCATCGCCGACATGCAGAAGGACGGCGCCGGCTTTGCCGGGTTCGCCACCTGGCTCGATCTCACGCCGGCACATCCCGACATGCTGGCGGTGCCGGATCCGGATTCGGTGATCCAGCTGCCGTGGAAGCCGGAAGTCGCCTGGGTCGCCGCCAATTGCATCATGGACGACAAGGAGGTCGACCAGGCGCCGCGCAACACGCTGAAGCGGCTGATCGCCGAGGCGGCCAGCGACGGCATGCACGTCAAGACCGGCGTCGAGGCCGAATTCTTCCTGATCTCGCCGGACGGCAAGACGATTTCCGACGAATACGACACGGCGTCGAAGCCCTGCTACGACCAGCAGGCGGTGATGCGCCGCTACGATGTCATCGCCGAGATCTGCGACCATATGCTGGCGCTCGGCTGGGGCGCCTACCAGAACGACCACGAGGATGCCAACGGCCAGTTCGAGATGAACTGGGCCTTCGACGATGCGCTCGCCACCGCCGACAAGCATTCCTTCTTCAAATTCATGGTCAAGTCGATCGCGGAAAAGCATGGCTTACGCGCGACATTCATGCCGAAACCCTTCCAGGGGCTGACCGGCAATGGCTGCCATGCGCATATCTCTGTCTGGGACAAGGCCGGCAAGACCAACGTCTTCGCCGACAATGCAATGGAACTCGGCCTCTCGGCGAAGGGCAAGAATTTCCTCGGCGGCATCATGAAGCATGCTTCCGCGCTTGCCGCGATCACCAACCCGACGGTGAATTCCTACAAGCGCATCAATGCACCGCGCACCATTTCGGGCGCGACCTGGGCGCCGAACACGGTGACCTGGACCGGCAACAACCGCACCCACATGGTGCGCGTGCCCGGCCCCGGTCGCTTCGAACTGCGCCTGCCCGACGGCGCGGCCAACCCCTATCTTCTGCAGGCTGTCATCATCGCCGCCGGCCTCGACGGCATCCGCTCGAAGGCCGACCCAGGCAAGCGCTACGACATCGACATGTACCAGCACGGTCATACCGTGAAGGCCGCGCCAAAGCTGCCGCTCAACCTGCTCGACGCGTTGCGCGAGTTCGACAAGGACAAATCGCTGAAGGCGGCGCTGGGTGAGGAATTCTCGTCGGCCTACCTAAAGCTGAAGCACCAGGAATGGAATTCCTATGCTTCGCACTTCACGCAATGGGAGCGCGACCACACGCTGGATATCTAGGCGCATCGGACCGAAAAGCGTGAAACGGTTTTCGGGCAAATCCGATGCGCTAGGAAAGGTCCCCAGCGGTGCGAGCGACCTCGGAATGAACTGATGAAATACTCGATCTTCTCGCTGGCGCGCGCCGCCTTGTCCGGCCACAAGAACTGGCAGCGCACCTGGCGCGACGCCACGCCGAAGGATCGCTACGACGTGGTGATCATCGGTGGCGGCGGCCATGGCCTGGCCACCGCGTGGTTCCTGGCCAGCGAGTACGGCATCAAGAATGTCGCCGTGCTCGAAAAGGGCTGGATCGGCTCCGGCAATGCTGGCCGCAACACCACCATCATCCGCTCCAATTACGGCTTGCCCGGCAACACCGGCTTCTACGAATTGTCGATGAAGCTGTGGGAGCGGATGGAGCAGGACCTCAACTACAACACGATGGTCAGCCAGCGCGGCGTCATCAACCTCTATCATTCCGACGCGCAGCGTGACGCCTATGCGCGGCGCGGCAACACCATGCGCATCAACGGCATCGATGCCGAACTGCTCGACCTCGCCGCGGTCAAGAAGATGATCCCGTTCCTGAACTTCGACAATGCGCGCTTTCCCGTGCAAGGCGGGCTGTTGCAGCGGCGCGGCGGCACGGCGCGGCACGATGCGGTGGTCTGGGGCTATGCTCATGCGGCGAGCGCGCTCGGCGTCGACATCATCCAAAACTGCCAGGTGTCAGGCTTTAGCCGCGACGCCAACGGCAAGGTGACCGGCGTCGAAACCTCGCGCGGCAAGATCGGCGCCGGCAAGGTCGGCATGGCGGTCGCCGGCAGTTCCTCGCGCGTCGCGGCGATGGCGGGCCTGCGCCTGCCCATCGAAAGCCATGTGCTGCAGGCCTTCGTCTCCGAAGCGATCAAGCCGCTGATCCCCGGTGTCATGACCTTCGGTGCCGGCCATTTCTACGTCAGCCAGTCGGACAAGGGCGGGCTCGTCTTCGGCGGCGACATCGACGGCTACAATTCCTACGCCCAGCGCGGCAACATGCCTGTGATGGAGGACGTCTGCGAGGGCGGCATGGCGCTGATGCCGATGATCGGCCGCGTGCGCCTGCTGCGCCAGTGGGGCGGCATCATGGACATGTCGATGGACGGCTCGCCGATCATCGACAAGACGCCGGTCGACGGGCTCTACCTCAACGCCGGCTGGTGCTATGGCGGCTTCAAGGCGACGCCGGGATCAGGCTTGGTGTTTGCCCATCTGCTGGCCCGCGATCAATCGCACGAAGAAGCCGCACGGTTCCGCCTCGATCGCTTCCGGACTGGCGCGATGATCGACGAAAAGGGCCAGGGCGCCCAACCGAACCTGCACTGAGGACGGACAGGAAACCATGCGCATTGTCTGTCCTTTCTGTGGCGAACGCGAACTCGGCGAGTTCACCTATCTGGGCGACGCCAAGCCGGTGCGGCCGGCGGCTGGCGCCTCGGAAGACGAGGTCTTCGACTATGTCTATCTGCGCGACAATGTCGCCGGCGAAACCAGCGAATACTGGTACCATGGCGGCGGCTGCCGGTCCTGGCTGAAGGTCGCCCGCAACACGCTGACGCACGAGATTTCTTCGGTTGAGCCGGCGGCGGGCGCCGGGGCTAGGCAGCCCGCGAAATGAATTCTTCTGTTCAGGTCAGCGCCGCCCCTCACCTGCCTGCCGGCATCCTCTCCCCCTATAGCGACGGGGAGAGGGCGGCTGGCCGCGACCTCGGCGCCCTTTCTGCAACGTCGATGATTGGCGAAATCTTCAGTGACAGCTTCCTTCTCCCCGTCACTATGCGGGGAGAAGTGCCCGGCAGGGCGATGAGGGGCAGCGCAACCCTTTCGCATTTGATCGAACTCACGGAAGGCCGGCACTCGTGACGTCCAGCCAATCCCATCGCCTCACGTCCGGCGGCCTTATCGACCGTTCGGCGCCGCTGAATTTTCGTTTTGACGGCAAGACTTTTTCCGGCTTCCAGGGCGACACGCTCGCCTCGGCGCTGATCGCCAATGGCGTCAAGCTGGTTGGCCGCTCGTTCAAATACCATCGCCCGCGCGGCATCCTCACCGCTGGCTCGGAAGAGCCCAACGCGCTGGTCGAATTGCGCACCGGCGCCCGGCGCGAGCCGAACACCAAGGCAACCACGGCCGAGCTCTATGAGGGGCTCGAGGCCACCAGCCAGAACCGCTGGCCATCGCTGCGCCACGATGTGATGTCGGTCAACCAGCTGTTCGCGCCGATCTTCGTCGCCGGCTTCTACTACAAGACCTTCATGTGGCCGGCGAAATTCTGGGAAGCGATCTACGAACCGGCGATCCGCCGCGCCGCCGGACTCGGCCGCGCGGCAGGCGTTGCCGATCCCGACCATTACGACAAAGCGTGGGCGCATTGCGATGTGCTGATCGCCGGTTCAGGCCCGGCCGGACTGGCCGCGGCCTTGGCAGCCGGACGCAGTGGTGCCCGCGTCATCCTGTGCGAGGAGGATTTTTCGCTGGGCGGCCGCCTGCTCTCGGATGGCGGCACGATCGATGGCCTGCCGGCAGCGGAATGGCTTTTACGGACGCTGGCCGAACTCGAGGCAATGCCAGACGTCCGCATCATGGCCCGCACGACGCTGTTCGGCGTCTATGACGGCGGCACCTATGGCGCCATCGAGCGCGTCAACGACCACCTGCCCTCGCCGCCGGAGCACCAGGTGCGCCAGCGGCTATGGCGGATCGTGGCCAGGCGCTGCGTGGTCGCCGCCGGCGCCATCGAACGGCCGATCGTCTTTGTCGGCAACGACACGCCCGGCGTGATGATGGCCTCCGCCATGCGGACCTATGTGGCGCGCTATGCGGCAACGCCGGCGAAACGCATGGCGCTGTTCACCAACAATGAGGATGGCTGGCGCACGGTCGAGACAGCACTCAGTGCCGGATTGCAGATCGCGGCGGTCATCGACGCGCGGCCTGACGTATCACCCGCCCACCGTTCGCTGGCGTCCAAGGGTGGCTTCCCCGTGCTGCACGGTTCCGTCAGCAGCGTCGACGGCGGCAAGGACGGTGTCAGGAAAATCGCGGTGTCACTCACCGGCGGGGCGCGCGCCGAGGTCGAAGCCGACGGGCTTGCCGTTTCCGGCGGTTGGAACCCGGCTGTCGGGCTGACCTCCTATCATCGCGGCCGGCCGAAATGGCTGGATAACATCGCCGCCTTCGTGCCGGACGGCGCGCCTCCCGGAATGGTTGCCGTGGGCGCCGCCAACGGCGCCTTCGGGCTCGGCGCCTGTCTGGCCGATGGCTTTGCCGCGGGTGGCGCAGCTGCGCATGACACCGGGAACAGCGGCAAGGCCGGCGCGGCTCCTGTCGCCGAGGACGAGGCGTTCTCGCTCACGCCGCTCTGGCATGTCGCCGGCAAGGGCAAGGCCTTTGTCGATTACCAGCACGACGTCACCGCCTCCGACATCGAACTGGCGCAACGCGAGGGCTTTGAATCGGTCGAGCATCTGAAGCGCTACACGACGCTCGGCATGGCCACCGACCAGGGCAAGACCTCCAACGTCGCCGGTCTCGCCATCATGGCGGCGGTCACCGGCCGGTCCATTCCCGAGACCGGCACGACAATCTACCGTCCTCCTTACGTGCCCGTCGCCATCGGTGCCTTTGCCGGCCATCACCGCGACGAGACGTTCCATGCCACGCGGCTGACGCCGTCGCATCACTGGGCCGCCGAACAGGGCGCTGTTTTCGTCGACACCGGGCTGTGGAAGCGCGCGCAATGGTATCCGCGCGCCGGCGAGAAGGACTGGCTGGAATCGGTGACCCGCGAGGTCAAGGCGGTGCGCGGCGGCGTCGGCTTCTGCGATGTCTCGACGCTCGGGAAGATCGACGTGCACGGTCCGGATGCCGGCGCCTTCCTCGACCGCGTCTACATCAACACCTTCTCCAATCTTGCCGTCGGCAAGGCACGCTATGGGCTGATGCTGCGCGAGGACGGCATCGTCTATGACGACGGCACCACGTCGCGGTTGGCTGAGGATCATTATTTCCTGACCACCACCACGGCCAAGGCCGGGCTGGTGATGCAGCATCTCGAGTTCTGCCGCCAGGTGCTGTTCCCCGAACTCGACGTGCAACTGACTTCGGTTTCCGACCAATGGGCGCAGTTCTCGATCGCCGGGCCGAAGACCCGTGACCTGCTCAAGGAGATTGTCGATCCTGCGGAGGACCTTTCCAATGACGGGTTCCCGTTCATGGGCGCGCGCGAAGTGCGCTTGCGCGGCGGCATCAAGGCGCGGCTGTTCCGCATTTCGTTCTCCGGCGAGATGGCGTTCGAGATTTCCGTCCCGGCGCGTTTTGGCGAGGCCATGGCACGCAATCTGATGCTGGCCGGCGCGCCATTGGGCGTCACGCCTTACGGCACAGAGGCGCTCGGCGTGATGCGTGTTGAAAAGGGTCACATCGCCGGACCGGAACTGAGCGGCACGACGACGGCGGCGGATCTTGGTCTCGGCAAGATAATGTCGACCAAAAAGGATTTCATTGGCCGCGTCATGGCCGGGCGCGAGGCGCTAGTTGCTCCGAACCGTCAGGTCGTGGTCGGCATCAAGCCGGTCGACAAGGCGCGCAGGCTGCGCTCTGGTGCGCATATCATTCCGAAGGGGCAGACACCCGGACCGGGCAACGACCAGGGCTATGTCACCTCGGTCTGCTTCTCGCCGACGCTTAGCCAGTGGATCGGGCTCGGCCTGGTCGAGCGCGGCCGCGAACGCATCGGCGAGATCGTCCATGCGCATGATCCGTTGCGCGGCGAGGACTACGACGTCGAACTGTGCAATCCCGTCTTCTACGATCCGGATGGAGGGCGCCAGCGTGGCTGAATTTTCCTGGGCTTCCCGCAGTCCGCTGGAGCATGCGCTTGTCACCGGCGCGCATGGCGCACGCGGCGTCGAGGCCGGCGTCTCGCTGACGGAAGTCCGCAATTTCGACCTGATCCAGGTGATGGCGCGGCGTGGCAAAGCGGCCGAACTTGTCAACGCAGCTAAAGGCCGTTTCGGCGTGGCAGCTCCCAATGCGCCCAAGGCGATGCAGAGCCAGGACGCCACGCTGATCTGGTCCGGGCCGGATCAGTTCTTCGTCCTGTCTAAGGGCGGCAAGCACACGATGGACACGCTGGCGCTAACATTGTCCAGCCCTGCCTCACTGTCCGACCAGTCGCATGCGCGCGCCCTGGTCAGCATTTCCGGGGCAAAGGCCCGCACCATGCTGGCCAAGCTATCGTCGATCGATCTGCACCCATCGGCATTCCCGATTGGCGCTGCCGCCGCAACTTCGATCGATCACACCAGCGTCACGCTCTGGCGCGGTAATGATCGCTCGGATGGGCAGGCCGTGTTCAACCTGCTGGTGTTTGCGACCTTCGCCGAAAGCCTTTGGCACACGATGCTCGATGCGGCGGCTGAGTATGGTGCAGACATCGGGCAGTCCGAGGAATTCTAGCTCGCCAATTGTAGATCTCGGCGCTGCCCCTCATTGCCCTGCCGGGCATTTCTCCCCGTAAACGGGGAGAAAGAAGCTGGCCGCGGCCTCGGCGCTCGTTCAGCAACGCTGGCGATTGGCGAAACCGGCGACGACATCGTCCTTCTCCCCGTTTACGGGGAGAAGATGGCGGCAGCCAGATGAGGGGCAGCGCCGACGCTCTGAGAGTACGGCTGAGCGGAGATTTCAGTCTGTCAATGATTGCTTGCCGTCAGTTCGTCTTGCCAAATCCGGCCTTGCCGCCTATTCTTCCTGCTAAAGTAATTTTACACACAGGCAAACTTGTTTCTCTAACCGCAAGGCTGAGATGAGCCAGTCGCCCTACCCTGCCGTCGCTGCCGGACCACCACGGCCGAGCCTCATCCTGAGGCCCGGCCAGATCGCGCTGCCGCCGGGCATGGAGCGCCATACCATCCAGGGCAACGGCGCGGTCCTCATCGAAGTCGAGGCTGGCGATACGCTGACCGTACGCAATGTCGAGGGCGGCCAGGCCTGCGAGTTGCTGGCATGGGACAAGGCCGGCGTGACCGACCCCGGCATTTTTGGCGAAACATCGAACAGCAACGCCGCCGGCATCAAGGCGCTTTTGGCCGAGGGTGACGACAGTCTTGGCGCGTTGCGTCGCGGGCTTGCGCGCCGGCAGGTGCAGCTTGATCAGGCGAAGGCGGTACGCGTCTTCGGAGGCACCACGCCGGCCGGTACGGAACAGGCTTTCAATGTCGTGCGCGACGGCGCGATGGTCATCGCCGCGCCCGGCGGGCCGATGCTGGTCGATGGCCACGACACGGCGACGCCGCTCACCGTCATTGTCCGGCGCGCCACGGTCCGTCCTGCGGCAAAGTCGCAATTGGCCGACCCGCTCGCCGATCCGGTGCTCGACCTGCGCGTCCATTCCGCGACGGCGGAATCCTATTTCGTCAAGGCCGGCGACTATCTGCAGATCATCGATGTCGATGGCCGCCAATGCACCGACTTCCAGTGCTTTTCGGCACGCAAGCTTGACAAGGGTCGCGACCACCCGCTCGACGTGACGACGACCCGCACGCTGATGGGCGCGAGCTATCCGATGCCCGGCCTGCATTCGAAATATTACGACCAGGACATGGAGCCGCTCGTCGAGGTGGTACAGGACACATGCGGGCGGCACGATGCCTTCGCGCTCGCTTGCGCGGCCAAATATTACGACGACATCGGCTATCCCGGCCACACCAATTGCTCGGAGAATTTCAATCACGCGCTGTCGGACAAGGGCGTCACGCCACGTGCCGGCTGGATGGCGATCAACTTCTTCTTCAATACGGCGATCGACGCGCATGGCGTCATGGTGTCGGACGAGCCGTGGTCCCGGCCGGGCGACTACGTGCTGCTCAAGGCGCTGACCGACATCGTCTGCGTTTCTTCAGCCTGCCCTGACGACACGACGCCGGCCAATGGCTGGAACCTGACCGACATCCATGTGCGGACCTATTCCGGCCAGCACAAATTCTCGCGAGCGATCGCCAGACGCATGACGCCTGATTCGGAACCGAAAATGACCCGCGAGACATCCTTTCATTCGAGCTTCGCCAAGCACACCCGCAACTTCGTCGAGTACAGGGGCTACTGGCTGGCCAATTCCTTCGCCAAGCAGGGCCCCATCGACGAATACTGGGCCTGCCGGCAGGACGCGGTGATCATGGATCTGTCGCCGCTGCGCAAGTTCGAGGTCACTGGGCCGGACTCGGAAGCGCTGTTGCAATACACGCTGACCCGCGACGTCAAGAAGCTTGGCGTCGGCCAGGTCGTCTATTCCGCCATGTGCTACGAACACGGCGGCATGATCGACGACGGCACGCTGCTGCGGCTCGGCAAGGACAATTTCCGCTGGGTCGGCGGCGACGATCTGTCCGGCGAATGGTTGCGCGAAACAGCGAAAAAGCTCGGCCTCAACGTGCTGGTGCGGTCATCGACCGACCAGATGCACAATATCGCCGTGCAAGGGCCGAAGAGCCGCGACATCCTGCGGGAGGTGATCTGGACCTCGCCATTGCAGCCGTCGATCGAGGAACTCGAATGGTTCCGTTTCGCCGTTGCTCGCATCGGTGGCGGCAACGGCATCCCGGTCGTCGTCTCGCGCACTGGCTACACGGGCGAACTCGGCTACGAGATCTGGTGCCATCCGCGCGACGCCGAAAAAGTGTTCGACGCCATCTGGGAGGCCGGCCAGCCGCACGGGCTGAAGCCGATGGGGCTGCAGGCGCTGGACATGGTGCGCATCGAGGCCGGACTGATCTTCGCCGACTACGAATTCTCGGACCAGACCGACCCGTTCGAGGCCGGCATCGGCTTCACCGTGCCGCTGAAAAGCAAGACCGACGATTTCATCGGCCGCGAGGCGCTGATCCGGCGCAAGGAAAACCCGCAGACAAAACTGGTCGGTCTCGACATCGACGCCAATGTCGATGTCGGCCATGGCGATTGCGTGCATGTCGGCCGCGCCCAGATCGGCGTGGTCACGTCGGGCATGCGCTCGCCGGTGCTGAACAAGACCATCGCGCTGGCGCGGCTCGACGTCACCCACGCCGCGATTGGTACCGAGGTCGAGATCGGCAAGCTCGACGGCCATGCCAAGCGGCTGCCGGCCCGCGTCGTCGCCTTTGCCCATTACGATCCGCAGAAGACCAGACCGCGGTCGTGACCGCGCTTCACTCACAAGACATTGAGGGCTGCGCCGGCTGTCTGAGCGATCGCCCGTGGCTAGGCATTTCGATCGACAAATGCCGGCAGTTATGCTATTGATATGGGCATGGTGCTGATTTGCGCCGCGACCCGCCTCTGGCGGGTTTTTCATTTCAGGCCTCTGGTTCTTTCGAACAATTCCCCACGCAGCAGTGCGAAGCAGACACGTTTCGCAAGCGTGATGTGCATGGTTTCACAAAACGCTTGACGTGAAAGCGCGCCGGATCAATCTTCACTGCTAAGAAAAAAATGCGACTGAGTGGAAACACCCGCAGCCGCCCAACGCATACGTCGATGATGAAGCCTCGCGAAGTCGCGGCCGTCACGAACGGGGAACATCAAAATGGGGAACCCAAACACATGAGCACGATAAGCACTACGCTGGAGCCGCTTGCCGAGAGCAAGCTGCACCGGAATATCGACTGGCGCGGCGCCTTCTGGGTGGCCAGCGGCGTCCCTGCCCTCGTCCTGTTTTCGATCGGCGGCATTGCCGGCACGACCGGCACGCTGGCCTTCGCGATCTGGATCGCCTCCATGATCATGGGCTTCCTGCAATCCTTCACCTATGCCGAGATCGCCGGCCTTTTCCCGAACAAGTCGGGCGGCGCCTCGATCTACGGCGCCACCGCCTGGCTGCGCTATTCCAAGTTCATCGCGCCGCTGTCGGTGTGGTGCAATTGGTTCGCCTGGTCGCCGGTGCTGTCGCTCGGCTGCTCGATCGCCGCCGCCTATATCCTCAACGCGCTGGCGCCGGTGCCGCTGTTCACCGAAACCTCGCCCGATGTCGTCGCCTATATCGCGGCCCATGCCGGCACGAGTGCCGCCGATGCGATCACGGCGGTGACCGCTGCCGCGACGCCGGCGATCCGCAACTGGACGCTGTACAGCCACACTCTGGGTCCGGTCTCCTTCACTTTCAATGCCACCTTCTTCATCGGCGCGGTGCTGATGCTGATCATCTTCTCCATCCAGCATCGCGGCATTCTGGGCACCGCCAATGTGCAGAAATATATCGGCCTGCTGGTCATCATCCCGATGCTGATCGTCGGCGTCGTGCCGATTTTCACCGGCCAGATCAACTGGGCGAATTTTTCGCCGCTGGTGCCGCTGGCCGCCGCCTACGCGCCGGAGCCCGGCGCCTGGAACATCGCCGGCTGGACGCTGGTGCTTGGCGGCATGTTCATCGCCGCCTGGTCGACCTACGGTTTCGAGACCGCCGTCTGCTACACGTCCGAATTCAAGAACCCCGGCACCGACACGTTCAAGGCCATCTTCTATTCCGGCCTGCTCTGCATGCTGCTGTTCATCCTGGTGCCGTTCACCTTCCAGGGCGTGCTCGGCTTGAACGGCATGCTGGCCACCCCGATCGTCGACGGCTCCGGTGTCGCCGACGCGCTGGCCGGCATGGTCGGTGGCGGAGCGCTGATCCACAGCCTGCTGGTGATGCTGATGATCCTGGCTCTGGTGCTGTGCATCATGACGGCGATGGCGGGTTCTTCGCGCACGCTCTACCAGGGCTCGGTCGACGGCTGGCTGCCGCGCTACCTCAGCCACGTCAACGAACATGGCGCACCGACGCGGGCGATGTGGACCGACCTTTGCTTCAACCTGATCGTGCTGGCCATCGCTTCGGCCGACGCGACGAGCTTCTTCTTCATCCTCGCCGTGTCGAACTGCGGCTACATCATCTTCAACTTCCTCAACCTCAACGCCGGCTGGATACACCGCATCGACAACGGCCATATCGCGCGACCGTGGAAGGCGCCGAGCTGGCTGCTCGGCGTCGGCGCCACCTTCGCCTATGTCAACGCCATCTTCATGGGCGCCGGCGCCAAGGTCTGGAACCCGATGGCGCTATGGGCCGGACTGATCACCGCGGCCTTGATCATCCCGGTGTTCTGCTTCCGCCACTACATCCAGGACGGCGGCAAGTTCCCCGACCATATGCTGGCCGACCTCGGCATGAGTTCGTCCGATCTGGCGGTCAAGAAGGCGGGAATGCTGCCCTACCTGACGCTGGTCGCCGGCGTGGCGGTGATGCTGCTCGCCAACTGGTATTTCGTCATCTGACCTCGTAAATGAAAAGGAACGGGCGCGCTTCGGCGCGCCCGATCCCTTTTCGGCTGGCGCAATCGATCTATTCGGCAGCCAGCGCCAGTTGCGGCTTTTCGGCTTTTTGGCTCAGCTCCAGATCGTCCGTCTGCTCCGCCGCCTCGTGCTTCTTGGGCTCGCGGCCGAAGAACAGAGCGTAGCCCGCCGGCAGCACCAGGATGGTCAGCACGGTGGCAACGAGAATGCCGCCCATCATGGCGTAGGCGAGCGGCCCCCAGAACACGGCGCGTGAGATCGGGATCAGCGCCAGCACCGCCGTCAGGGCGGTCAGCGTGATCGGCCGGAAACGGCGCACGGCCGAACCAATGATCGCTTCGGATCGCTCCATCCCCGCCGCTATATCCTGGTCGATCTGGTCGACCAGGATGATCGAGTTGCGCATGATGATGCCGAGCAGCGCGATGACGCCGAGGATGGCGACGAAGCCGAACGGCGCACCGCTGATCAAAAGGGCCGCGGCAGCACCGATGATGCCGAGCGGGCCGGTCGCCAGCACCAGCATCGCCTTGCCGAAATTCTGCAGCTGGATCATCAGGAGCACGACGATGATGGCCAGCATGATCGGCGCCTTGGCGGCGATCGAGGCCTGGCTTTCGGCCGAATCCTCGGCACCGCCCTGGATCTCGATCTTGTAGCCGGGTGCCAGCCCATCGCGCAGACCCTGCATGTCCTTGTACAACTTGGTGACGACGTCGTTGGACTGCACGCCGTCGGGCAGCGTTGCCCGCACGCTGATGGTCGGCAAGCGGTCACGCCGCCATTCGATGCCTTGCTCCAGCACCGGCACCACCTTGGCGACCTGCGACAGCGGCACGAAGCCGCCGAAGTCGGTCGGGATATAGACGGAGTCGACCGAGGACAGCAGGCTGCGGCTGGCATCCGGCTCGCGGGCGACGATGGACACCGTCTCCTCGCCGTCGCGGAAGTCGTCGAGCGGCGCACCGGACATGGTCGCCTGCAGCATCTGGCGGATGCGCTGCGAGGTGACGCCGAGTGCACGGGCGCGATCCTGGTCGATGACCAGCTTCATCGCCGGCACCGGTTCGAGCCAATCGTCATGGACGGCGCCAAGCAGCGGATCTTCGCGGAACTTGGCCTTCACCTGGTCGGCGATGCGGCGCACCTCCTGGCGGTCCGGACCCATGACACGCATCTGCACCGGCCAGCCGGTCGGCGGGCCGAGGAACAGGCGGTCGACCTTGGCGCGGACCGACGGGAAGTCCTCGGCCAGGACGGTGCGCAGCTTGACGATCAGCCTTTCGCGGGCCGGCTCGTCATTGGCCATCACCAGAAGCTGGGCGAAGTTCGGATTGCTCAGCTGCTGGTCGAGCGGCAGGAAGAAGCGCGGCGCGCCTTCGCCGATATAGGTGGCGATGAAACGCTTGTCCTTGTCGTCCATCATCTTGGCTTCAAGCGCCTTGGTCTGCACCTCGACTTCCTTGATGCTGGTGCCCTCCGGCAGCCAGAGGTCGACGAGGATTTCCGGCCGCGACGATTGCGGGAAGAAGTTCTGCGGGATGAACTGGAACGCCCACAGGCTGGTGCCGAAGGTCACCAGGGTCATGACAAGCACGATGATGCGGTGGCGCACGGCCCAGCCGACGGTCGAGCGCAGCCGGCGGTAGAAGCGGGTGTCGAAGACATCGTGATGGCTGCCGGCATGCTTGCGCTGCTTGAGGATCATGTAGCCGAGCCACGGCGTGAAATAGACCGCGACGAACCACGAGACGATCAACGCGATGCCGACGACATAGAACAGCGTGCGCACATATTCGCCAGCCGTCGAGGCGGCGAAGCCGACCGGGATGAAGCCGGCGGTGGTGATCAGCGTGCCGGTCAGCATCGGGAAGGCGGTCGAGGAATAGGCGAAGCTCGCCGCCTCGATCTTGACCAGCCCCTCTTCCAGCTTGCGCTCCATCATCTCGACGACGATCATGGCGTCGTCGACGAGCAGGCCGAGCGCAATGATCAGCGCGCCGAGCGAGATGCGCTGCAGGTCGATGCCGAGCTCGTACATGATGGCGAAAGTGGCGGCCAGGACCAGCGGAATGGCGATGGCGATGACCAGGCCGGAACGCCAGCCGATCGACAGGAACGAGACGACGAGGACAATCAGCAGCGCTTCGCCGAGCGCGTGCATGAATTCGGCGACCGCATCCGTGACGACGCCCGGCTGGTCGGAGATCTGGTCGACCGAAACGCCATAGGGCAGCGCCTCTTCAAAGCGCTTGTAGGTCGCCTCGACCTCCTTGCCGACATCGGTGACCTTGAAGCCCTTGGCCATGACGACGCCAAGCTGCACGCTGTCATGACCGTTGAAGCGGTATTTGCGCTGATAGGGATCTTCCAGCCCCGACGTCACCGTGGCGATGTCGCCGAGCCGGGTGACCTGGCCGCCGGCGCTCAGGCGCAGGTTGCGGATATCCTCCACCTTGCTGACGTCGCCCTCGACGGAAATGCGCACCGAGTTGGTGCCGGTGTCGACGGAGCCTGCCGGGTCGACATTGTTCTGTCCTTTGATCGCGTTCTGGAGATCGGTCAGCGTCAGGCCGCGTTCGGCGAGCGCCTTGGAGGAGATGTCGATGTAGAGCTTTTCCGGCTGGTCGCCGATGATGACGGCCTTCTCGACGCCAGGCGCGCTCAAAAGCATGTCGCGCGCTTGGATGGCGAACTTCTTCAACTCGGGATAGCTGAAGCCATCGCCGCTGATCGAATGCAGCGTGATGAAGGTGTCTCCGAATTCATCGTTGAAATAGGGACCGAGCAGGCCTTTCGGCAGGTCGCCTGATATATCGCCGACCTTCTTGCGGACCTGATAGAAGGCGTCCGCCACCTCGGCGGCGTTGGTGTCGCCCTTGATCTGGACGGTGATGATGGCGCTGCCGGCGCGGGTGAACGAGCGCACGAAATCGAGATGCGGCGTTTCCTGCAGCTTGCGTTCGATTTTGTTGACGACCTGGTCTTCCATCTCCTGGATCGAGGAGCCCGGCCAGATCGCCTGGACGACCATCACCCGGAAGGTGAAATCGGGATCTTCCTTCTGGCCCATGCGCATCAGGCCGAGCGCACCGGCAATGATGATCAGGCCGAACAGGAACCGGGCAATGGAGGGATGGCCGATTGCCCAGCGCGACAGGTTGAAGGGCCGCTTCTCGTCCGTGGAATTGGTCATCGATGCAGGTCCATCTGTTTAGCGCAACAAGATCGAAGTTTCGGTGGTGGCTTCCGGGCGGCAAGGCTCTCCGAGCGGAGAAACACTCATCGCGGTTGGGGACGCGAAAATTGATGCGCGGGGGGTCACATCAATCGAGCGCCTCGGTTCGAGCGTTTGCCGCCCGGAAACCAGCGGCTGCGGAAACGCGTAGCCGGTGTTTGTCGTCAGCGCACCTGCCTGGTGTCGCTGTCTCCCGCAGATGCGGACTGCACGGTATCGCCGGTGAGTTTCACTTTCAGGTTCTCGGTCATGAACTGCGTGCCGGCAGCGACCACGACGTCGCCGGGCTTCAATCCGTCGGCGACCCGCACGCCATCGGCGGCGAACTTGGCGACCGTGACCGGGCGGGCATGGACGGTGTCGGCGCCACGATCGACGGTCCAGACGATCGACCGGCTGTCTTGCTCGGCCAGCGCGCTCAGCGGGATGGAAACGAGCTGCCGCTCATTGGCCGCCGATGCTTCGACGCTGGCGGTCATGCCGAGCAGCACGCGCGGATCGTTGGGCAGGCTGACACGGACGGCAAAGGTGCGCGACTGCGGATCGGCGCTGCCGGCGACTTCGCGGACCTTGCCGTCGAGCGCGAGCGCGTCGTCGGACCAGAAGCCCGCCTTGACGATCTTGCCCGGCTTGAACTCGGCGATTTCCATTTCCGGAACCGCGATCAGCACTTCCTTTTCGCCATCGACCGCGACGGTGACAACCGGCGTGCCGGAGCCGACCACCTGGCCGACATCGGCGCTGACAGCGGTGACGATGCCGTCCCTGTCGGCCTTGAGGTCGGTATAGCCGGCCTGGTTTTTGGCCTGTTCAAGCGATGAGCGAGCGGAATCGCGGGTGGCGACCGCCTGGTCATAGGTAAGCGTCGCCTGTTCGAGCTGCGATTTCGGTGCAAAATTCTTGGCAAAAAGCTGCTCGGCGCGCTTGCGGGCAAGCTCGACAGTCTCGACCTGCCGCTCGGCGGCGTCGAGCGCTGCCTGAGCGCTTTTGACCGACAGGTCGTAGTCGATAGGATCTATGCGGGCGAGCACGTCTCCCGAGGCCACATGCTGACCGATGTCGACAAGGCGCTCCGTGATCTTGCCGTTGACCCGGAACGCCAGGGCGCTTTCGGTACGGGCCCGCACGGAACCAGAATAGGAGAGCGTGCGGGTGTCATGCGCCTGGGCGATCTCGACGACCTTGACCGGGCGGATGATGTCCTTGACCTCGGCTTTCTCCTGCGAGCAGCCGGCAAGCCCGAGCGCCGCGACGATCAGGCCGGCGACCGGAAGCTTGCGAAGGATGGAACGGGACAAAGACATCTTGCTACTCCGACTGGAGATGAATGGTCGACACCGGCACCAGCGTGCGGCGCTATTTCAGGGCCTTGATTGCATAATCGATGAGGTCGTCGGGCATCGCCCGATTGGTCTTGGCAAGACACTGCGCGACCATCTGCGGATGGCACAGGATGACTGTGGCGGCGCCGAAGCAGCGCGACGCGATCACCGGATCCTGCTCCCTGAACTCACCGGCCTCGATGCCATCGCGGATGACTTCCGCGAACAGATCGTGGATGCTGTCGACGTGCTTGTCGATGACGCCCCAATCCCGTTCGAGCGCAACGATCACCATTTCATGGACCTTCTGCTCGTCGAGCATGACTTCCATCGTCATCTTGTACTGCGCATGCACGTAGCGCCGAAGCCGCTCTTCGGCGCTGATCGGCAGGTGGCAAATCTCATAGGCCATCTTGTAGCTGGCACCGAGCATCCGGCCACAGACGGCCTGGTGGATTTCGACCTTGGTGGCGAAGAAACGGTAGATGTTGGCCGGCGACATGCCGAGTTCACGGGCGATGTCGGCGACATTGGTCTTGCCGTAGCCGTAGTGCCGGAACAGGCGCTCGGCGCAGTCGAGAATGCGCGTCACATTTTCCTGTCGGGCGACCTCCTGTCGGGCCGCGTCAGCGACTATGTTGGCGACTTCGGACATGGCTCTCTTTGTTTACGACTGACGAATTTCAATTTTCGTCAATCGTAAATCGAAATGGCCGACCTGTCAACGCGAAATCGATGTACGCGTACGATTGGTGACAGCTGGTGACATCCCAACAGACGTGACCAGGCGGCCCGAGGATGCGGGCCGCTGAAAATATTTTCGCGAGAGGGCTGCGCGAGACTTCAGGCGACCTTGGCCATTTCCCGCAGCCGGAACTTCTGGATCTTGCCGGTCGAGGTCTTCGGGATTTCGGCGAAGATAACCGCCTTCGGCACCTTGAAGCGGGCAAGCAGTGCGCGGCAGTGCTCGATGATCTCGGCCTCGGTCGCCGACTTGCCGGGCTTCAACTCGACATAGGCGACCGGCACCTCGCCCCATTTGTCATCGGCCCTGGCGACGACGCCGCAAGAGGCAACCGAGGGGTGCTTGTAGAGCGCATCCTCGACCTCGATCGAGGAGATGTTCTCGCCGCCGGAGATGATGATGTCCTTGGAGCGGTCCTTGAGCTGGATATAGCCGTCGGCGTGCATGACGCCGAGATCGCCGGAGTGGAACCAGCCGCCGGCAAAGGCTTCGTCGCTCGCCTTGCGGTTCTTCAGATAGCCCTTCATGACGATGTTGCCGCGGAACATGACCTCGCCGATGGTTTCGCCATCCGCCGGCGTCGTCCGCATTGTCTCGGGATCCATGACGGTCAGGCCTTCGAGCGCTGCATAGCGCACGCCCTGCCGCGCCTTCTTGACACTGCGCTCGCCCTTTTCGAGATCGTCCCAGGCGCTGTGCCATTCGTTGACGACCGCCGGGCCATAGGTCTCGGTCAATCCGTAGAGATGGGTGACGGCAAAGCCGGCATCGGCCATGCCCGACAACACGGCCTCCGGTGGCGGAGCAGCCGCGGTGTTGAAGGTGACGGTCTGCGCGAATTCGCGCTTGTCCTCGTCCTTCGCATTGATCAGCACCGACATGACGACCGGTGCACCGCACAGATGGGTGACGCCGTGGTCGGCGATCGCATCGTAGATCGGCTTCGGCCGCACCCAGCGCAGGCAGACATGGGTGCCGGCCTGGACGGCGAGCGTCCACGGGAAGCACCAGCCATTGCAGTGGAACATCGGCAGCGTCCATAGATAGACGGCGTGCTTGGCCATGCCGGCATGGATGGTGTTGGTGTAGGCCATGAGGGCAGCACCCCGATGGTGGTAGACGACGCCCTTCGGATTGCCCGTGGTACCGGAGGTGTAGTTGAGCGAGATCGCGTCCCACTCATCGTCGGGCATCGACCAGGCGAAGTCCTCGTCGCCGCTTGCGATGAAGTCCTCATAGTCTGATGTGCCTATGCGTTCGCCCTTCGGATAGGGCGCGTCGGCGGCGTAGTCGGGATCATCGTAGTCGATGACCAGCGGCTTGACCTTGGCCAGTTGCAGGGCCTGCTTGACGACGCCGGAGAACTCGCGATCGACGATCAGTATCTTGCTCTCGGCATGGTCGAGCTGGAAGGCGATGACTGCGGCATCGAGGCGGGTGTTGAGCGAGTGCAGCACCGCCTTGGTCATCGGCACGCCGAAATGCGCTTCCAGCATCGGCGGTGTGTTGGACAGCATGACGGTGACGGTGTCGCCCTTGCCGATGCCGCGCTTCTGAAGGGCCGAGGCAAGCTTCAGCGACCGGCGCCAGAAAGCGCGATAGTCGATGCGCTGGCGGCCATGGATGATGGCGACATGGTCGGGATAGGTCTTTGCCGCGCGCTCCAGATAGGTGAGCGGCGTCAGTGGCTGGTGGTTGGCCGCGTTCTTGTCGAGATCCTGTTCGTAGGGATTGCCCATCCCATCCTCCCCGAGTTTCTTCTTTGAGATGTTCTAATCACAGGCTCGGGCCGCGTCACCACCAACGATGCCGCGATAGAGCGCATTTGGCATAATGATGATCTAGATTCAGCTGATGAAAAGGCATCGTATGCCTTGGCCTGGTTTGACTTTTGTCGAAGGCCGTGAATAATGTCAGCCGAGGAGACGGCATGGCGATCCGACCGGCAGAACAGCTCATCCACAAGGCCGCCTGGCTCTACTACGCCCATGGCCTGCGGCAGGACCAGGTGGCGAGCCAGCTCAACATTTCCCGTGCCTCGGTCGCCATGTATCTGCGCAAGGCGCGCGAGACCGGCATCGTCAACATCTCGACCTCGACCCAGCTTTTCACCGACGATGTGCTGGCGCGCAAGCTCGAGGATGCGCTGAGCCTCGACGCCGTCTGGATCGCGCCGGAAAACGACCATATCGCCGATCCGTCGACGGAAATCGCCGTGCTGGCGGCGAGCGTCTTTCTCGAGCTGGTCAAGAAGGGCGACCGCATTGGCGTCGCCTGGGGCCGCACCGTCTATATGATCGCCGACATCATGTCCTATGCCGACCTGCAGGACGTCACCGTGGTGCAGCTCTGCGGCAATCTCGGCGCGCCCTATTCCTACCGGCCCGACCAATGCACGATGGAAATCGCGCGCCGGCTCAACGCCAAGGGCCTCAACTTCTACGCGCCGCTGGTGCTGTCGACGGAAGATCTGGCGCGCGCGCTGCGTGCCGAACCGGTGATCCGGGAGCAGTTGTCGGGCGTAGGTGAATGCGATCTGGCGCTGTACTCGGTCGGCGCGGTCGACGCCGACAGCCATCTGGTCAAATGCGGCGCGCTGACATCAGGCGAAATGGCGGAGCTGCGCAGCCGAGGTGCTGCCGGCGTCATAGCCGGGCAGATCATCGACGCCGACGGCAAGGTGCTCGACTGCAGCTACAACCGCCGGGTGATCTCGGCCGAGCTTGCCTCGTTGCGCGCCATCGCCAGGCGGCTGATGGTCGTGCAGGAGGACAGTAAGTTCGAACCGCTGCTCGCGGCGATCGCCGGCGGACTTTGCACGCATCTGGTGGTCGGCGCACGCATGGCGCAGCGGCTGCTGGATCACGCTGGAGCGGCGACAGAAAAGGCCTCCTAGGAAACACAAACTTCCGTTGCCGGCGCATTGTCATCAAGGCGTCGCGGCATTCCTGTTTCACCATCAAAGACAACAACCGGACGAAGCGAACATGAAGAACCTGTGGAATGACGACGCAGCCGAAAAACTCGTTGCCGACTATGCAAAGAAGGGTGTCGAGCGCGACCTGGCGCTGCGCGTCTACACGACCCGGCTGCTGGGCGGCGAGCCGCGGCTGGTCCTGCATGGCGGCGGCAACACGTCCTGCAAGACGACCGCCACCGATCTCGTCGGCGACCAGTGGGACGTGCTGTGCGTCAAGGGCAGCGGCTGGGACATGGGTGTCATCGAGCCGCAGGGCCTGCCGGCGGTCAAGCTCAAGCCGCTGCTCAAGGCGCGCGCGCTGAACAGATTGGCCGACGAGGACATGGTTGCCCTGCAACGCGCCAACCTCATCGACCCGTCCTCGCCCAACCCTTCCGTGGAAACGCTGCTGCATGCCTTCCTGCCGCACAAATTCGTCGACCACACGCATTCGACCGCCATCCTGGCCATCGTCGACCAGGAGGACAGCAAACGGCTGGTGGAGACGGTGTTCGGCGCGAAGATGGGTTACGTGCCCTACATCATGCCGGGCTTCGACCTCGCCAAGGCGGCTGCCAATATTTTCGACGCCGATCCGTCGGTCGAGGGCCTGATCCTCGACAAGCATGGCATCTTCACCTTCGGCGACGACGCCAGGCAGGCCTACGACCGGATGATCCACTATGTGAATGTCGCCGAAGACTACGTCGCTGAGAATGCCAAGCCGCAAGCGGCAAAGGCAGCGTTGCCGGCAATGCTCGCGACACCGGCGGCTATCGCGCCGATGCTGCGCGGCGCCGTCGCAGTGGCGCGCGGTGAAGGCCGTTTCGACCGCATGATCAGCGACTTCCGCACCTCGGAGGCGATCGTCGATTTCATCAATTCGGCTGAGATCGCCGACTATGCCGGGCGCGGCGTGTCGACGCCCGATCTGTCGATCCGCATCAAGACTGGACCGATGGCACTGCCGGCGCCCGATGCCGACAAGGTCGGCGACTACAAGGCCGTGATCAAGGATCACGTCGAGGCCTTCGCCAAGGACTATCGCGCCTATTTCGAGACCAACGATGCGCTCGACGACGTCAAGCGCACCATGCTCGACCAGATGCCGCGGCTGACCCTGGTGCCGGGCCTCGGTATGTTCGGCCACGGCCGCACGCTGAAGGACGCGAAGATCGCCTCGGATGTCGGCGAGATGTGGATCGAGGCGGTGCGCGGCGCCGAAGCGGTCGGCCGGTTTCATCCGCTCTCCAAGGCCGACCTCTTCCCGCTCGAATACTGGTCGCTGGAACAGGCCAAGCTCGCTTCCAACAAACCGAAGCCGCTGACCGGCCAAGTGGTGCTGATCACCGGCGGCGCCGGTGCGATCGGGGCGGCGACAGCCAAGCTGTTCGCAGACAACGGTGCCCATGCCGTCGTTGTCGATCTCGACGCAGATAAGGCAGCCGAGGCGGCGAAGAAGGCCGGCAACAACTCGATCGGTGTTGCCGCCGACATCACCGACCCGCGCCAAGTGCGTGCCGCTTTCGACAGGGCGGTTGCCGTGTTCGGCGGCGTCGACATCCTGGTCTCCAATGCCGGTGCCGCCTGGGAAGGCCGGATCGGCGAACTCGACGATGCGCTTTTGCGCAGGAGTTTCGAGCTCAATTTCTTCGCTCACCAGTCGGTGGCGCAGAATGCCGTTCGCATCATGCTCGAACAGGGCACCGGCGGCGTGCTTCTGTTCAACACGTCCAAGCAGGCGGTCAATCCGGGTCCGAAATTCGGCGCCTACGGCGTGCCGAAGGCGGCGACGCTGTTCCTGTCCAGGCAGTACGCGCTCGACTACGGCGCGCACGGCATCCGTTCGAACGCCGTCAACGCCGACCGCATCCGCTCGGGCCTTTTGACCGACGCCATGATCGCTAGCCGCTCGGGCGCGCGTGGCGTCTCGGAGAAGGACTACATGTCCGGCAATCTGCTCGGCCAAGAAGTGACGGCGCAGGACGTGGCGCAGGCCTTCCTGCACCACGCGCTGGCCGATCGCACCACCGCCGATGTGACGACCGTCGACGGCGGCAACATCGCGGCGGCGATGCGGTAGGCGAAAGTCTTGCCCTTACAATCCCCCGCCGCGTGACAGGGGATTGCAAGGCGCATGAGAATCCTAACAAAGATTGTTAGATCTTGTTAGGCGTGGTATGGGGTGGGGATGAAAAACGAACCCATGCGCACCCTTACCATATCGCTCACGCCACAGCAGGCCGCTCGCTTGCAAAGCGCCATAGAAGGTGGCGGATATGCCTCCAACAGCGAGATTGTCCGCGACGCCTTGCGCTTGTGGGAGCAGCGTGAGGAATTGCGAACCCTGGAGCTCGATCACTTGAAGCGGGCCTATGCTGACGGCATAGCCAGCGGCCAGCCGGTGGAAGTCGAACCCGCTGAGTTCATACGCGGCCTGAAGGCAGAACGCCGCGCCCGTGGCTAGATACCGGTTTACACCTCGCGCCTCGCAGGATTTGCGAGACATCTGGCATACAATCGCAATCGACAACGAAAAAGGCAGCGGACAAGCTGCTTATGAGCAGTTTTGAAAAGCTGGAACTGGCGGCACAGCACCCCAAGATGGGCGCGGCTCGGCCGGAGTTGAGCATGACGGCCCGTATACTCGTCGAAGGCCGCTACATCGTCATCTACGAACCGCAGTCGGAAGGTGTCCTGGTCGTGGCGATTGTCCACGGGATGCGCGACCCGGAACACTGGATGTAACGAAAGGAGCGGCGCGAGCGCCGCTCCTTCCTTCGCCGGATAGTCAAATTACTTGGCGTTCGGGTTCGGCATCCAGGCCGGCATCGCGACGTCGGCATGGGCGAACTGCGGCAGCTTCGCCGACAGGTCTTCAATGTTCTTGATGTCCTTGTCGACGAGGTCCTTCTGGGTGATCAGCGTCGGCGGCACGACGACGTTGTGGCCGGGGTCTTCACCGGCCAGCAGCTGTGCCAGCGCGCGCACCGAGACCTGGCCGACGACGGCCGGATTGGTGGCGGCGGTCGCCGCCCAGGCGCTGTCGGGTTCACGCATCGCGGCGATATCGGACGTCGAGATGTCGGCCGAGTAGATCTTGATGCCCTTGTTTAAGCCCGCCTCGTCGACGGCGATCTTCACGCCCTTGGCGAATTCGTCATAGGGGGCGAACATCACCTTGATGTCGGGGTGGGCCGACAGCACCGAACGCGCCTGGTTGGCGACGGAGTTGGCGATCGGGTTGTCGAGCGTGCCGAACATCGCGACTTCGCTGATTCCGGCATGCTTCTTCTTGACGTCGACCCAGGTCTCGTTGCGGCGGTCGAGCGGCGCGATGCCGGCGACATAGACATAGCCGGCCTTCCAGCTCTCGCCATTGTCCTTGACCGCCTGCTCGAGAGCGAGGCGGGCCAAGTCGCGGTCGGACTGTTCGACCTGCGGGATCTTGGGGTTTTCGACATTGACGTCGAAGGCCACCACCTTGATGCCGGCATCGACCGCGCGCTGGGCGGCGTCCTTCATCGATTCCGTCAGGCCGTGCTGGATGATGATGCCTTGCACGCCAAGCGCGATGGCCTGGTCGACCATGTCGGATTGAAGGGCGGCGTCCTGGCGGCTGTCGAGCACGCGCAGGTCGATGCCTAGCGCCTTCGACTGCGCCTCGACGCCGCTGAGATAGGCCTGGAAGAAGTCGCCGGTCGAGAGATAGCGCACCAGCGCGATCTTGACGCCGGGCTTGTCGAAAGGCGCCGGCTTGTCCGCGGCCAGCGCCGGGAACTGCATCAGCATGGTTGCCCCGGCCAGCCCGAGTGCCACCTTCCCCAGAAGTCTTCTCGTAATGTTCACCTTGTTTCCTCCACTCTTGTTGAACCCAAATCCTATCCGGTCGAAAGCTACCTCCTGCCCCTGCCCGAAAGGGCGAAGGTGAAGACAAGGGCGACGACCAGAACCACGCCCTTGACGAAATCCTGCGTGTAGTAAGGCGCGTTCATCATCGTCAGGCCTTGCAGCAGGATGCCGACGAACAGCGCGCCGACGGCAGTGCCGAAGGCGTTCGGCTTGGCGGCGCCGAGCACCGCGTAGCCGATGAGCGCCGCGGCGACAGCGTCGAGCAGCAGATTATTACCCGAGGCGATGTCGCCGCGTCCAAGTCGGGCGGCGAGCAAAATGCCGCCGATCGAGGCAAAAACTCCTGAAATAACGTAGGCCCAGATCTTGTATGCCTTGACAGGCGCACCGGCGAGTTCGGCAGCGCGTTCGTTGCTGCCGACCGCATACATCATACGCCCGAAACGCGTGTATTCGAGGAAGAACCAGATCAGCACGGCGAGCACGAGCAGCACGACCACCGACACCGGAATGAGGTTCGGGATGAAGAAGTCGAAGCGGTGGCGGCCGAGCGCCAGGAAGGCGTCGCTGAACTTGCCATTGGCGACCGAACCGTCCGGCATGGTCATGCCGGTGGCGATCGAGCGGCCCTCGGTCGGGATGCGTTGCAGGCCGACCAGCAGGAACATCATGCCGAGCGTCGCCAGGAGATCGGGCACGCGCATGTAGACGATCAGCCAGCCATTGATGAGGCCGACAATGGCGCCGATGAGCAGGCAGACGACGACCGCGACGAGAGCGTTCTGCTCCAGCACCACCATGACATAGGCCGCCGCCATCATGGCTGATGTGGCGACCGAGCCGATCGACAGGTCAAAGCCGCCGACGACGAGCGTGGCGGTGACGCCGAGCGCCAGAACGCCGGTGATAGCGACCGACTGGAAGATGAAGACGGCACTTTGCGGCGAAACGAAACCGTCGGCGGCGATCGCGAAATAGGCGATCAAACCGAACAAGAGCACGATGAAACCGTAGCGGATAGCGTAGTCGCGCAACGTCATTCAGCGCCCCCGCGCGCCGCTGCGATTTTTACCCAACTCGAACCCATGGTCTCTCCATTCCAATTCCTTGCCGCCACGCTCAGGCGGCGCTGTGCAGCGGTCCGCCGGCGACCTCGGCCAGCAGGCGGTCGAGATCGACATCGGCATTGCGGTGTTCGCCGACGATGGTTTGCTCGGACATCACCAGGATTCGGTCGGCGGTCTCCAACGCCTCGTCGAGCTCGGTGACGAACAGCAGCGTGGCGCGGCCTTTGGCGCTTGCCCTGAGCTTGGCGGCAATGTCGCGCCGGGCCGAAATGTCGACGCCCTGGAACGGTTCATCCAGAATGAACAGTCCGGCATCCTGCGCCATCCAGCGGGCGACCATCACCTTCTGCTGGTTGCCGCCGGAAAGCTCCGACATCTCGTCCTTCTCGGAGCGGCACACGATGCCCAGTTCCTCGATCTGCCTGCGCGCGGTGCTGCGCTCCAGACCGCGTCTGAGAACACTGAGGCGCGACATGCGCTTGTGAAACGGCAGGCTGATATTTTCCTGGATATTGAAGCCGCTGACGATGCCGTTCTCGCCGCGATCCTTGGCGACGAGGAACACGCCGGCGGCGATCGCCTCGCCGGTTGTTTCAGGCGCGTAGGGCTTGCCGTTCAGCATCATGGTGCCAGCGAGCGGCTTGCGCACGCCAAACAGCGTCTCGGCCAGCGCGGTCTTGCCCACGCCGACGAGGCCGGTAATGGCAACGACCTCGCCGTCGCCCAGCGTCAGCGAAATCGGCCTGGCGCCCTGCGCTATGCGTAGACCTTCGATCGTCAGGATCGCCTTGGCCGAATTCCTGACGACGATGTGGTCGAGGTGAATCTTGCGCCCGAGCATGGCGTTGACCGCGCCTTCATAGTCGAGCGGTTTCTTGTCGAAGACGCCAGAGATGATGCCGTCGCGCATCGAGACGATCCGATCGGCAAGCCGCCTGATGTCAGACATGCGGTGCGAGATATAGAGGATGGCGACGCCCTGCTCGCGCAGCCTGTCGATCAGCGCGAACAGCCGATCGGCTTCAGCGCTGGACAAAGAGGAAGTCGGCTCGTCGAGGATCAGCACTTTCGGCTGATGCGCCAAAGCGCGGGCGATCGCCACCATCTGGCGATCGGCAAGCGAAAGATCGCTGACGCGCGCTTTGAGATCGATGGCCAACCTCATGCGGTCGGCGACGGCCTTTGCCTGCCGACGCACGCGCGCCGGATTGAACAGGAACGAAGCGCCGCTGCCGCTCAAGCGGTCGAGGGTCAAATTGGTGGCGACATCGAGATCGGCGACGACGCCGTCATTGATGTTCTGGTGCACGGTGACGACGCCGGCGCGGATCGCTTCCGCCGGCGTGTTGGGCGCGAAGGCCTGTCCGGCGAGACTCATCGTGCCGTCGCCGCGCTCATAGACGCCGCTGATGATCTTGACGAGGGTGGATTTGCCGGCGCCGTTGGCGCCCATCAGCACCGTCACTTCGCCGGCATGCAGCTCCAGCGAGACGCCGTCAAGCACCTCGTTATGGCCAAAGGATTTCCTCAGCCCCTCTGCGCGGAACACGGCATTGCCGACCATGCGTTCCTCCCTGACATGACGCTATGGGCTACATCGGCAATTGTCAACACGATTGACAATTGCCAGATCGCTTCCTAGCTTGGCCCGGCCGCCATGCCTCCGTTATGTTCGGAGCGCATATGCGGGAGGATGACGATGACTGGAAAATTGCAGTTCGAAGCACTGTCGGTGGAGACGCTCCCGAGCCGTCTTGGCGACAACGAGGCGCTGCGCGCACGGATCGGCAAGGACACGAGCGCGTGGAAGGTCCGCGAGGTCGGCGACGGCAATCTGAACCTGGTGTTCATCGTCGAAGGCGCCAGCGGTGCAGCGGTGGTCAAGCAGGCCCTGCCCTACGTCCGCCTGGTCGGCGACAGCTGGCCGCTGCCGCTGAAGCGCTCGTTCTTCGAATACCACGCGCTGACCCGGCAAGAAGCGCGCGCGCCAGGGTCGGTGCCGGCGATCTATCATTTCGATGAAGGCCAGGCGCTGATCATCATGGAATATCTGTCGCCGCACATCATCCTGCGGCGGGCGTTGATCGAAGGCCGGCAATTGCCTGGTATTGCCAGGGATATCGGCCTGTTCATGGCCCGCACCCTGTTCCGCGGCTCCGACCTGCATATGGCAGCCAAGGACCGCAAGGCCGATCTGGCGCTGTTCGCCGACAATGTCGAACTTTGCGACATCACCGAAAACCTGGTGTTCTCCGACCCCTATTTCGAAGCCAGGATGAACCGGCACACCAGCCCGCAACTGGACGGCCTCGTCGCGGAACTGCGCGCCGACCGCGACCTCAAGGTCGAGGCGCAGCGGCTGAAGCACATCTTCGCCGCCAATGCCGAAACCTTGCTGCATGGCGACCTGCATTCCGGCTCGATCATGGTCACCGACGGTGAAACCCGGATGATCGATCCGGAGTTCGCCTTCTACGGTCCGATGGCCTTCGATGTCGGCATGCTGCTCGCCAATTTCTGGATGTCCTTCTTCTCGCAACGGGGGCACGAGCAGAGCGGCAAGCGCGACGCCATGCGCGCCTACCTGCTCGAGGTGACCGTCGAGACTTGGGTTGTGTTCCGCGCCGAGTTTACGCATCTGTGGCGCACCGAGCGCACCGGCATGCTCTACCAGAAGAGCCTTTTCGAGGATCAGGGCGACAGGCTCGGCGCCGAACAAGCGCTCGACCATGTGCTGCACCAGATCTGGACCGACCTGCTCGGCTTCGCCGGCATCGAGGTCCACCGGCGTATCCTCGGCCTCGCCCACAATGCCGATTTCGAGACCATTGCCGACGAGGATCTGCGCGCCAGTTGTGAGTCCAAGGCGCTGAAATTCGGCCGCCACCTCGCCGTCAACCGGCGCCAGATACACAGCATCGACGAGGTCAATCATCTGGCCGCGCTGATCGAACAGGAGAGCAGCATTTGAACGTCGGCGACCGCCACTATCGCACCATCTGGCTGAGCGACGACGGGCGTTCGGTGGAGATCATCGACCAGCGCTGGCTGCCGCATGATTTCCGCATCGAGAAGATCGGCACCGTCACCGGCATCGCCACCGCGATCCGCGACATGTGGGTGCGCGGCGCCCCGCTGATCGGTGTTACCGCTGCGTACGGCGTCGCCATGCAGATGGCGGACGATCCATCGGATGCCGCACTCGATGCCGTCTGGGAGACCTTGCACGAGACGCGCCCGACGGCAATCAATCTGCGCTGGGCGCTGGACGAGATGCGGCGCTTGCTCAAGCCGCTGCCTCCCAAACAACGGGCCGAAGCCGCCTATCGGCGGGCTAGGGAAATCGCCGACGAGGATGTCGGCCTCAACCGCGCTATCGGCGAGAACGGGCTCGCCATCATCAAGGCGATCGCGGCGCGCAAGCCGAAGGGCGAACCGGTCAACATACTGACCCATTGCAACGCCGGCTGGCTGGCTACCGTCGACTATGGCACCGCCACCGCGCCGATATACCTGGCAACCGAGGCCGGCATTCCGGTCCACGTCTATGTCGACGAGACGCGGCCGCGCAACCAGGGCGCCCAGCTGACCGCCTGGGAGATGGCCGGCCATGGCGTGCCGCACACGCTGATCGTCGACAATGCCGGCGGCCATCTGATGCAACGCGGTTCGATCGACATGGTCATCGTCGGCACCGACCGCACCACCGCGGACGGCGATGTCTGCAACAAGATCGGCACCTACTTGAAGGCACTTGCCGCCGCCGACAACGACGTGCCGTTCTATGTCGCGCTGCCGTCGCCGACCATAGACTGGACGGTGCATGACGGGCTTGCCGAAATCCCGATCGAGCAGCGCTCGGCCGACGAGGTCTCGCTGGTCTGGGGCAAGACCGCTGCCGGCGAGATCGCCCAGGTGCGCATCTCGCCCGAGACGACACCCGCGGCGAACCCGGCCTTCGACGTGACGCCGGCGCGGCTGGTGACCGGCCTGATCACCGAACGCGGCGTCGCCAAGGCGTCGCGCGAGGGCCTGAAGGCGATGTTTCCCGAGCGCGGCTAGATCAATCCAGGAAAAGTGTGAAACGGTTTTCCGCCCGGAATTGCGTCAAAACAATGAGTTAGAGCAGGTTGCCGGTTCCGTGAACCGGTGAACTGCTCTAAGACCGGACTTCGAACCAAACGCTAATAAAGCGGCTTGCTCATGTGCTTGGGCGTCGGCCACGTCGCGGTCACGCCCGGCTGCACCGGCCGCTCGAGATAGGTCGATAGTACGACATAGCTGCGCGTCGAGGTGACGCCCGGCGTTTCGTAGAGGCGTGACAGCAAGCCTTCGAGCGCTCGGGTGTCTTCGGTGCGGACCTTGAGCAGCATGCAGGTGTCACCGGCGACGGTGTGGATTTCCTCGACTTCCGGATACTGCGAAACCGCCATCAGTTCCGGCGTCTTTCCCCAGCCCTTGGTGTCGATATGCACGAAAGCCAGCAGCGGCTTGCTCACCGCGTTGGGATCGATGATTGCCGCGGTGTTGCGGATGGCGCCGCTGCGCCGCAGCCGCTTGACGCGTTCGTGCGCGGCCGGCGGTGAAAGCCCCACGCGATCACCGAGCTCGGCATAACTGACGGTCGCGTCATCGACCAGGACGCCTAATATTTTTCGGTCAATTGCGTCGAGTTCACGGGCGGCAGGCCTGTTCTGCGGAATGCCATCTGTTTCTTCGTCCATGCTGAAATCTCCGGTTGCCGCAGAATTTAATGCGGTCATTATGGTCATATGTCGAACGCTGATCAAGTTGTACCATTGGCCGCGAACGCCCGGACACCGATCCCGGCGCTCGCTTATCTGTTGACCGGATGCATCGCCGTTATCGGCTCGAATTCGCTTGTGCTGGGCCCGATCGCACCGGCCGTGGCCGCGTCGTTTGCGACGAGCGTACCGGTGGTCATGATCGCGGCGGCCGTGTTCGGCCTCGGCACCTCCGCAAGCGCCCTGTTCCTGGCGCGCTACATCGACCGGGTCGGCGCCCGCCGGATGCTGCAGGGCGCGTTGCTGTTGCTGGCGATAGCGCTCGTCGCCAGCGCGGCGGCACCGACGGTGATGATGCTGGTCGCGGCACAATTGCTGGCCGGCATTGCTGCCGGTATCGCCATGCCGGCAATCTATGCCAGCTCCGCGGCCATCGCGCCGCCGGGTCGCGAAAGCGGCACGATCGGCGTCGTCCTGACTGGATGGACCTTGAGCATGGTCGCCGGCGTTTCGCTGTCGGCCGTGCTTGCCGATCTCGTGCATTGGCGCGCCGTTTTCGCCGCCGTCGCGCTGCTGGCAACGCTTGCCTTGGCCGGCCTTACACTGTCGTCGCTGAGCGACGCCAGGAAGAGCGGCCCGGCGCCGACGCCGCTGGAGGCGCTCGGCATTCCTGGTATCGTGCCACTGCTCGTCGCCTGTGCCGCCTTCATGACCGCCTTCTACGGCGTCTACGGCTATCTCGGTGATCACCTTCACAGTGGATTGGGAAGACCGGTGAGCGCCAACGGATGGGCAGCACTTGCCTATGGTATCGGCTTCGGCACGGCTGCTCTCCTCGACGGCGTTATCGATCGCCTGGGCGCACGACGCGTCATGCCATTCGCCTATCTTCTCGTCGCCGTCGTCTATGTCGCCATGGCCGCGACGAGCGGCAGCTTCGGCCTGACCATCGCCATGGTGGCGATATGGGGACTTGCCAATCATTTCGGACTGAACGTTCTGGTGATGCGCCTGTCGGCGCTCGATCCGTCACGGCGCGGCACGATCATGGGTTTGAACAGCGCGGTGACCTATCTGGCGGTGTTTGTCGGCACCACCGGCTTCGGGCCGCTCTATTCCAGCTTCGGTTTCGCCACCTGCGCGACGGTTGCCGCCTTGCTCATGCTGGTTGCCGCTTCGGCGGCGGCGTGGCGCACGCGATAAAGCGGTTCATCGTTTCACGGAAACGCCGAACCGCTCTATCTCTCCCTTTTTCTGACGAAATTCCGAAGGGAAAACGCTATCCGCCGGGAAGACCGCTTCACACTTTTCCTGGAATTGCTCCAGTAGACAGACTGTATTGGCCATCCGTCTGTCACGCGATTGACAGCGGCTCCCTGCCCTTCCATACAAGCGGCGTTAATGTTCTCAGGGCGGGGTGAAAGTCCCCACCGGCGGTAAGGGTTTCGGCCCAAGCCCGCGAGCGCTCTCCACTTATCGGAGAGGTCAGCAGATCCGGTGTGATTCCGGAGCCGACGGTTAGAGTCCGGATGGAAGAGAACGAACGGAGCACGGACCGTCTCGGCGGGCCGGATTTCGTATCGTGCGTCCTGATTCTGGTTCGAAACGGAAGGATGGACCCATGAATCAGCATTCCCACAAAGACTATGAAACGACCCGCATCGCCGTCATTCGCGCGCGCTGGCATGCCGACATCGTCGATCAGTGCGTGCAGGCCTTCGAAGCGGAATTGGCTGACATCGGCGGCGAGCGCTTCGCCGTCGACGTCTTCGACGTGCCCGGCGCCTACGAAATTCCGCTGCACGCCAAGACCCTGGCCGGGACCGGCCGCTATGCCGCGATCCTCGGCACGGCGTTCGTCGTCAATGGTGGCATCTACCGGCATGAGTTCGTTGCCGGCGCGGTGATCGACGGCATGATGAATGTGCAGTTGTCGACCGGCGTGCCGGTGCTGTCGGCGGTGCTCACCCCGCACAATTACCATGACAGCGCCGAGCATCACCGCTTCTTCTTCGAGCACTTTACCGTCAAGGGCAGGGAAGCGGCCAATGCCTGCGTGCAGATCCTGGCGGCGCGGGAACTGATCGCGGCCTGAGATCGCCAAGCGGCCGGATTTCAGCCCTGCAACAAGAATTGCGACCGACAGGACCTCTGAAGGTTGCGGTTGGCCTGAAATCCGGCCAGAAGCATCAGCGGGCCGACCGGCGAACGACCGGCCCGCGACGTTGCGCTTGAAACCAGATCCGGGAGACTATTGGGTGGCTCGCATAACACTGAGACAATTGCTCGACCACGCCGCCGAATACGGCTACGGCGTGCCCGCTTTCAACATGAACAATATGGAACAGGGCCTCGCCATCATGGAGGCCGCTGAGGAGACCAAGTCGCCGGTCATCCTGCAGGCGAGCCGTGGTGCCCGCGCCTACGCCAATGACGTGGTGCTGGCCAAGCTGATCGACGCGCTGGTCGAAATCCACCCCGACATCCCGGTCTGCATGCATCTAGACCACGGCAACAACGAAGCCACTTGCGTCACCGCGATCCAGTACGGCTTCACCTCCGTGATGATGGACGGATCGCTGAAGGAGGACGGCAAGACGCCGGCCGACTACGCCTACAATTCCGGGATCACCCGCCGCGTCGTCGACATGGCGCATTGGGGCGGCGTTTCGGTGGAAGGCGAGATCGGTGTGCTCGGCTCGCTGGAGATGGGCGGCGGTGAGCAGGAAGACGGCCATGGCGTCGAAGGCGAGATCAGCCACGACCAGCTTCTGACCGACCCGGAACAGGCGGTCGAGTTCGTTAAGGACACCCATGTCGATGCGCTGGCGGTTGCCATGGGCACCAGCCATGGCGCCTACAAATTTTCGCGCAAGCCCGACGGCGCGGTGCTGGCCATGAACGTCATCGAGGAGATACACCGCAGGCTGCCCAACATGCATCTGGTCATGCACGGATCGTCCTCGGTGCCCGAGGATCTGCAGGAGATCATCAACAAATATGGCGGCCAGATGAAGCCGACCTGGGGCGTGCCGGTCGAGGAGATCCAGCGCGGCATCAAGCATGGCGTGCGCAAGATCAACATTGACACCGACAATCGCATGGCGCTGACCGGCGCGATCCGCAAGGTGCTGACCGAGAACCCGAGCGAGTTCGATCCGCGCAAATATCTGACGCCCGCCATGGCGGCGATGAGGAAGCTGTGCAAGGAGCGCTTCGAGCAGTTCGGCACCGCCGGCAATGCGCAGAAGATCAAGCCGCTGCCGGTCGCCGAAATGGCCAAGCGCTACAAGTCGGGCAGTCTCGACCCGAAGTTCGGCTGAGCTCGATCGACCATCCAGAGCCACCAGCACAAGCTGGCAGCTCTGGCGACTATTGCGCGGTGTTTCACTCCGGCGTCTCGGCCTCGGCGCGGACCAGCTTGATGTCGGCGCCGGCCGCCCATGCGCCGATATCCTCGCGACGCAATGCCGCCGCCATCATGTCTGGAAACAGATCCGGCGTGCAGGCAAAGACCGGGATGCCAAGCGCGGCAACGGAGCCGGCCATCTTGGGGTCGTAACCGGGCCTGCCCTGGTCGGTCAGCGCCAGCAGCACCACGACATTGACGCCGGACCGAACCAGCGCTGCCAGCCGCTGCAGCAATTCCTGGCCGTTGCCGCCTTCATAAAGGTCGGTGATCAGCACCATATGCGACTTGGTCGGCCGTTCGATGCGATCCGCGCAATAGGCGACGGCCTGGTTGATGTCTGTGCCGCCGCCAAGCTGGACACCGAACAGGACTTCGACGGGATCGCTGAGTTCCTCGGTGAGATCGACAATGGCCGTGTCGAAGCAGACAAGCCTGGTCCGCACGACCGGCAAGGAAGCCATCACCGCGGCGAATATCGAGGCGTAGATCACCGAGCTTGCCATCGAGCCGGATTGGTCGACGCACAGCACGACCTCGTCCAGATCGACCAGGCGACGCTGTTTGCGCAGGAAGCCGACCAGCTTCTCAGGCACGATGGTTTTGTGCTCGGGCTGGTAGTGGCGAAGGTTGGCCGAGATGGTCCGCGGCCAGTCGATGTCGCGCTGGCGCGGCCGGTTGGTGCGCTGCGACCGGCCGACCGCGCCGCGTATCGCCTCGGCCGTCTTCTGCTCCAGCCGCTGCATCAGCTTGGCGACGATGTCGGCGATGATCGTTCGGGCGATGTCCTTGGTCTTGGCCGGCATCACCGAGCGCAGCGAAATCAGGTCGGCAACAAGATTGACGTCCGCCTCGATCGCCTTGAGGAACTCCGGCTCCATCAGCATCTGCTTCAGGTTGAGGCGCTCGAAGGCATCCTTCTGGACGATCTGCACGACCTGCGCGGGAAAGAACGACCTGATATCGCCCATCCATTGCGCCACCCGCGGCGCCGAACGGCCCAGCCCGCCGCGCCGTTTGCGCGGATCGGCAGCCGCATCGCCGGCGCCATCGCCATAGAGCGCATCGAGCGCTGCCGAAAGCCGCTTGTCCGTGTCGGAAAGCGAAGTCGATTTCTCATCATCGGCACCGATCGCCAGACGCCAGCGGCGCTCGCGTCCGTCATCGGTGGCGGGTTCGTTCATTTCGGCCGCGTCAGCCATTGCCATTCTCGCCCGTCAGCAACGGTCCAAGCCGTTCCAGGTGCCGGCGCCATGCGGCGTCGCCATCCGGCGTCGGTGTCAGTCCGGCCGGCAGGCGTGCGGCGCGGCCGAGCACCGCTTCGATCAGCCGCCGCCGCTCCATCGAGTCCAAATGCGAAAAGACCCGACGCAGCAGCGGCAGATGCGCAATGAAGGCATCTTCGTCGAGAGATTGGAGCCAGGCATCGACCGCTCGGCGCAGTGCCTCGTCATAGATCAGCCGTTGACTGGCGGTGCTGAAGAAGCCTTCGAAGAACCCTGCGGCCTCCATGACCGGCGTTCCCGGCGACAGGCGCCGTGCGATCAGGCCCGCGGCGGCGTCGGCGGACAGATGGCCGGCTTCGTAGAGCAGATGCGCGGCGCAGCCTGCCACCAGCGCCGTCGATCGGGATCCATCGAGCACCGCAGCCAGTCCGCTGCGCCAAGCGTCCAGCACGTCTTCCCCAGGTTCGACCAGCCTGATCGCTTCGTCGGCCTTGCGCATCGCGCCGACCAGCGTCGTCGAAGCCTGGTCATCGAGGTCGCGGGCGGCATAGGCGAGCGCAATCCCGCCTTCGATGATCAGGCGCTCCAGCAGACCGGACAGGCGGGCCGTTTGCGTCTTGCGCGCCTCGCCATAGCGAATGATGTCGGCGAGCGGCGGCACCGATGCCAGAATTTCCAGGCATTCGCTGCTGTGCGCCGCGCGTTCCTCCAATGCCACGAGACCGGCGGTCGACGCCTCCGACAGGTTTGCCGTGATGGCGCCCTGAACCAGTCCCGCCAGCGCGTCGAGTGATGTGGCCGCGCCGATCATCTGGATCAGCCGGCCATTGGCGGCCTTCTCGATGGTCGGCCCATAGATCAGGTTCTCGACCAGGCGAACGGCATATTCCGGCTCCCACGAGAGCGCCCATCGCTCGCGAAAGGTGCCGCGGCTGCGTCCGCTGTCGGTCAATTTGCCCCAGTGCACGCCAAGCACGGTCAGCCGGTGCAGCAATGTCGAACGAAACAGCCCGCTTTCACTGCGCAAATCGACCGAGAGTTCGCGCTCCAGCGCCTCGGGCTTCAGCCGCGCCGCCTTCTGGTTGCGCTGCAGATCCTCGATCAGCGGCGCCAGTGGCGTATCGGGCGGAATTTCACCGACATCCGCGCCCAGCAGCAGTTCGGCTTCGACCAGCGCCCAAAGCAGCGCTTCGCCATTGAACAGGGCGGCGATCGCGGCATCACGCAATTCCTCGAAACCGGGCTTTGGCCGCTCACGGATCGCGGCCAACGCACGCGCCAGCCGTTCGGCTTCGATCAGCGAGGCGGTCGAGACCATATGCCCCTTGCCTCTGAGCACCGCCGCGATCATCGCGAGCCACAGGGTCGCCGCGTCGTGGCGGCCGCGCGTACGCCACAGATGCTTGCACCAGCCGGGCGCGACGACGCCCGCGCCATAGCCGAAGCCCAGCGCCAGGCGCGGTCCCGTCCATGGCGCCCAGGTCATCGTGCTCTTGCGCCGGGCGAGCCCTTTGAGAAGCGCCTGGTCCTCCTTCTGCGGTCGCGTCGCTTGCAAGGCAGGCACATGCCAGGCGCCGCAAACGACAGCGATCGGCCCATCGAACTCCTTGCGCGCGGCGGTGATTTCAAGCCGCATATGCGCCTCACGCCTGGCCTCGAATTCGGCAAGCGGACCTTCGCCGGCGCGCAGCGTCGTCATGGCATCGGATATCGCGGCGAAGATGGGACCCGGCTGAGGATTCTGCTCGATGATATCGGACCACCAGCTCTCGCCGTCTTCATAGCCGGCGGCTTGCGCCAGTGTCCCGATCGGGTCACGCACATGCTGAGCCGTCTCGTTGTCGACACCGGGTTCCGCTTCATCGGCATCGACATTTTCCGCGCCTTCAACAGGCGCAACCCGGGCCGATGACGGAAGGTCGATGAACCGCAAAGCCGCGTTGTTGCCGACGGCCCACAGGGCCGCCTGGTATTCCGGCGAGAACTCGGCGAAGGGCCAGAAGCTCGTCGAAGCCGGATCGTCTTCCGGATAGCAGAGCAGCGCCACCGGCGGCTGCATTTCGGGTCGGGCAAGCAGTGGCAGCAGCGCGGAGGCATCGGCCGGCCCTTCGATCAGCACGGCGACCGGTTTCAACTCCTGCAACGCCTGCACCAGGCTGTCGGCGGAGCCGGGCCCGTGATGGCGTACGCCGAAATAGGAAACGTCGCTCAGCGCCATGGCGTCAGATCGCCGCGTTCAAGGCCGCGTAATAGCCGGCATAGTCCGGCCGCTTCTTGAGTACAGTTTCGAGATATTCTTCCAGCACCAGCTTGTCCTGCACCGGATCCTTTATGATCGCGCCGACAAGGCTGGCGGCGAGGCCTTCGGCCCCGAGCTTGCCGCTGTCGAACCAGGCCGCCTGGCTGAGGCCGCCGACCATGGTGGCGATAGCTTCGGCCGTGGACAGCGAACCGGACGGCGTCTTCAACGTGACCTTTCCGTCCGATGTCGCACCGGAGCGCAGTTCGCGGAAGATGGTCAGCACGCGGGCGATCTCCTCGCCGACATTCTTCGGCACCGGCAGGTCGAGGCCGCCGGCCATCTCGCCGACCCGCTTGGAGACGATCGCCACTTCTTCCGCCATATCCTCGGGCAACGGCAACACGACGACATTGAAGCGGCGCTTCAGTGCCGAGGACAGCTCGTTGACGCCCTTGTCGCGGTTGTTGGCCGTGGCGATGATGTTGAAACCGCGCTGCGCGTAGATCGACGTGTTCAGTTCCGGGATCGGCATCATCTTTTCGGAAAGCACGGTGATCAGCGTGTCCTGCACGTCAGAACCCATGCGCGTCAGTTCCTCGAGGCGGCAAAGCTTGCCGTCCTGCATGGCGCGATAAAGCGGCGTCGGCACCAGCGCCTCCTGGCTCGGGCCCTTGGCCAGAAGCTGCGCGTAGTTCCAGCCATAGCGGATCTGGTTCTCGTCGGTGCCGGCCGTGCACTGCACGATCAATGTCGAGTCGCCCATGATGGCGGCGGCCAGATGCTCCGACACCCAGGATTTCGCGGTGCCCGGAACGCCGAGCAGCAACAGCGCGCGGTCGGTGGCGAGCGTCGCCACGGCGGTCTCCATCAGCCGACGGCGGCCGACATATTTGGGCGTTATCAGCGTCCCGTCGTCGGCCTTGCCGCCGAGCAGATAGGTGAGGACCGCCTTTGGCGACAGGTTCCATCCGGCGGGCCTTTGCCGGTCGTCATTGCGCGACAGCGCCTGCAACTCGGCGGCGTAGGCCTGCTCGACCGGAAGACGGATGGCTGCGTTCATTTGCTTGTTCTCCCGAGTGATCATGTGTCGATTCCAGGTCCGGCCAGCGATGCGTTGAGACGCAGAAGACCGAGCGAAGGCGCTGCCGGAGCCATGCCGGCCGCAACAACATCCCCGATCAATTTTTCCGCCGTCGCCGCTGTCGCGAGAAAGCCCAAGGTTTCCAGTATTTGGTCGGCGCTTCGCTTCAGGGGCTCGTCGTTTCCCGCAATGGCGGAATGCAATGCCGGGAGCGTCTGGCCATTTGTCAGGTCGTCCCATTCCAGCCAGCCCGCTTCGACGCCTTCGACCTGGTTGAGCGCGTGAAGATCGTACGTGTCTTTCAGGATTTGTCTGATCAAGGCGCGCTTCCTGCCGCTGTCCAGGCGCGCCATGAGATGGAGGACGAGAAGCGCCGGCTTGCCGCCTTCGGCGACAAGCGTGTCGGCCAAATGCGCCACCGCTGCTTCACCGCCGGACACAGAGACCATTCGAATGAGAAATAGATCGGCATTGTCGTCGACGCCGAACTGCCATGCCCCAAGGAAATCGGACTCTGTCTTGCCGAAGTGGGCAGCAAGATCGCGGAGGTAACAGGTGGCAAACAAGTCGCCGCGGCGTGCTTCCTGCGCTGGCGACTTGAGTCTTATCGGCGTATAGGTGGTGCGGCGGCGGAGAAAGCCGGATTTACCTTCCGCGAAGAAGGCGGCGAGCTCGGCCGTCGGATCTTCCGTCCCGCCATCGCCTGGGTTGCCATGCTCTCCCAACCTTGCCAGCAGCCGGCCAGCCAGTTCGCGCACCCTGCCGGAGCGATCGGCGAAGAGGCTCTTCAGGAACGGCGCGTCATCGGCGCTCAAGCCGACGCCCATGAGTTCGATGAGTGCGGATCTGATCTCCGCCGGCTCACTTGATCCCTTCGCCTCGATCAATTGTCTGGCCAAAGCCGGAGCGGTGCGGCGCATATCGGCCAGCGCGGTGCGGCGCGCGGCGGGATAGAAGTCATCCCAGGTTTCCACGGTCAGTTGCTCCCGGCGGGATTGTTTTTCGCCATCCACACCGGCCTGCCAATCGACCCAGGGGGCATAAACGTCCGGAATTTCTTGATACGACGCGGCGGGCATCCAATCCATTGGATGCAGCACGAAGCCTCGGCTGGCGACGAGCGTGGCCACGCGTGTCTTGAATCTTGCGTCGGCTGCATGCTTCAGCGCCGCTCGCAAAAGCGGCCGCTGGCGCTCCGGCAGCATCGGCATGGCAAGTTCAGGCAGTGGCGGGCGTCGTTTCAGCGCCTTCGGCCCGGCTGGCCGCAAGGCAATGTCGAGGGCCTGCGCGGCGATTGCCAGCAGCCGGCGCTCGCGCTCGTCGGGATTTGCGTTGGCGGCGATCGCCTTCCAAGCGGCTGGAGCCAGGTCGAAGGCGGTTCCGCCGGTGATCCAGCAATCGCGCATGGCCGCGAGCCCGGTCAGCTCGATCTCGTTCATGACAGATCAAGCCTCCCGAAGCCGCTTTGTGCCGCCAAGAGGTCAAGTCGGCCGCCGTTCCAAAGTGCCGCCGTTGCCGCAAGGTTCAGCCCAAGCAGCGTTGGATTGATGGTGCCGGCGATCGGCAAGGCGATGCCATGCGGATCGCCGGCGGCCTGCCACCAGGCGGCACCCCGATCGTCCAGCAGGATCGCGCCAGGCGGCAGCATGACAGGAGAATCGGCGATCCAAGGCGCAGTGTCCTGGCGAGCACCATGGTCCGCGAGGGGATCGGATATACTAAAGCTGAAGTCCGGCCAATCGCCGGAGGCGATGTCACCCTTGCGGTCCGCCACCAATGCCCGCAGCGGATGCCGCGCAGGATAAAAGACCAACCTGGCCTCGAAACGGTCGCCAGACGTGAAGGCGTTGGATCGGCGACCGGCGGAAGCCGGAAAAAAGTCGAGCAGGAGGGCGAATTGCGAGGTGGCGCTGTTCAGGTCGAGCAGCCAGGTCGAATGGCTGACAAGACCGTCACGGCGCGATTCGATCTTCTCGCCGAGCACTTCCCAAGCGCTTTCGACCTGGGTCGCATCGGGACTGGCCAGCACCTGTTCGCGGCTCTCGGAGGTCGAGACGAGCCGCCTCAGTTCCGGGTCATCGGGTGCCGACCGCCAGGCTTTGGCCAGCAGCACAAGCTTGCCGAGTTCGCGGATCGCCGCGTCCGGCCGTTCCTCGCTGCGCAACGCCATCAATCTTGACGGAATCTCGTCGATGCGGCCGGCAAGTGCCGTCGCCTTCATGTCGACCAACCGCGCGGCGATCCGGCGGCAACGATCGCTGCTGTTGTCGACAAAACCGGCAAGGCCAAGCCGCAACTGGTCGGCGATCCATTGATCCAGTTCATCCAGTCCCGCCGACACGGAGGATCGTGTGTCTTCCGCCCGCTTGCGCTGCGCTGCCTCGCGGCGCTCGACAGCTGCTGCGTCCTCGATATCTGCGCGTTCGTCGTCGTGCGCGGCTTCGCCAATGCTCTTGCCACCCGCACCGGGCGTCGTCGCCACAGGCGGCGATGCGGCCTTCTTGCGGCGGCCCAGCCAGTCATTCACCCATTCCGGTGTCGAACCGGCGGCGGCAAAACTGGCTGGCGCGGTGGCGGCGATCCACATCAGCGCCAAGGTGTGCTTGCAGGGAAATTTCCGCGACGGGCAGGTGCATTTGTAGCCATGGTCGCCGGTGTCGAAGACCACACGGTACGGGTTGGAGCCGGAACCCTGGCATTCCCCCCAGATGAGAGCGAGCTGTTGGTTCTTTTCGAGCCGTGGCCAGTTCGATTGCTTGGTCAACTTGGAAGCGGCGCTCAACGACGCCTGGTCGGGCGCAAGCGCCTCGATGGTTTTCAAGTCAAATTCCAAGCCGCGCCTCTCGTCGCTCGAACGAATGCCGGTTGCCAGTATAGATGGCCCTCTGTGAAGGATTCTTGTAGCAGCAGAGGGATAGAGACCGATACAGCGGGCCGCAAGTTAAAGCGCGCTGAGCAAAGCCGATACGCAGGCGACAGGGTTGTCAGGCAACCTGAGCCTTTGCCAAGGATGTGCGCAGAGGTAGCTACTGAAGCGTCCGCGCCGGCGGCTGGCCGACATGGCCCCGGGCGATGCCGGCATCGGCATCCTCTGCCCCAAAGGCACGATCGAGCCCGGTCGCCACCACCGAAACCCTGAAGCGGCCTTCCATGCTCTTGTCGAAGATGGCGCCGACAATAATGTCGGCGTCCTCATAGACCTCTTCGCGGATGCGGGTGGCGGCCTCGTCGACCTCGAACAGGGTCATGTCCCTGCCGCCCGATATCGAGACCAGGACACCCTTGGCGCCCTTCATCGACACTTCGTCCAGCAACGGGTTGGCGATCGCGGCTTCCGCCGCCTTCATCGCCCGGCCGTCGCCGGAGGCCTCGCCGGTTCCCATCATGGCGCGGCCCATGTCGCGCATCACCGATTTCACATCGGCGAAGTCGAGATTGATCAGGCCTTCCTTGACGATCAGATCGGTGATGCAGCTGACGCCGGAATAAAGCACGCGGTCGGCAATCACGAACGCATCGGCGAAGGTGGTCTTGGCATCGGCGATCCGGAACAGGTTCTGGTTCGGGATGACGATCACCGTGTCGGCGCTCTCGCGCAGCCGCTCGATGCCCTCTTCGGCCATCTGCATGCGGCGCCTGCCCTCGAAGGCGAAAGGCTTGGTGACGACGCCCACCGTCAGGATGCCGGCCTTGCGCGCAGCCTGAGCAATGATCGGAGCAGCGCCGGTACCCGTGCCGCCGCCCATCCCGGCGGTGACGAAACACATATGCGTGCCGGCCAGGTGATCCATGATTTCGTCGAGCGATTCCTCGGCCGCGGCGCGGCCGATCTCGGGAAGCGATCCGGCGCCCAAACCTTCGGTGACATGCGCGCCAAGCTGGATCAGCCGCGTTGCCTTCGACATGGTCAGCGCCTGCGCGTCGGTGTTGGCGGCGATGAATTCGGTTCCCTGAAGCTGCTCGGTGATCATGTTGTTGACGGCGTTGCCGCCGCCGCCGCCGACGCCGATAACGGTGATCTTGGGTCTCATCTCGGAGATTTCGGGCTTCTTGAACTCGGCCATGCCTGTTTCTCCTTCGCCAATTGCGCGCTTCACGACCCATCCGCAGACTGCCTTGGGGACATTGCAATCGAGCGGCATGACGCGAATCAGTCCGTTCGGATGGGTACCTCAAAAAGCCAGAGAGCGGCCAGAGGTGCAAGTGCGCGCAAGGTCAAGTTTTGTGATGATGGTTTTGCACACCGTGGCATGGACGCCGGCAGCCAGGGCCCCGGCTGTGCCGACACGGCTTGCGGCGCTGCGATCGGTGCGTCTATCATGCCGGACGAGAAGTCGCTGACTTCGGCGTTCTCGCCGCGTTCGGCCAACCAAGACTATCTGCGGCTGATGTCGTCAGGGTCAATTTCAGAACGAATGAAGTAGCGCCCCCCGCCAATGGCCGACAAAACACAATTCGGGTTGACCGCCGTCGACACCGTCCCCTTGCATGAGAAGGTCTATCTGGAGCTTGTCAGAGCCTTGATGTCCGGCCAGTTCTTGCCTGGCCAGAAGCTGACCTCACGCAAGCTCGCCAAGGAACTCGGCACCAGCGACATGCCGGTGCGCAGCGCCTTCATGCGGCTGCAGGCGCTGCGGGCGCTCAGCCCGATGCCGAACGGCAGCGTGGAAGTACCGGTGATTTCGGCTGAGCGGTTCTCACAGCTGACCGCCGTGCGGACGATCCTCGAAGGCTCGGCGACCGAATTTGCGACAAAGCTCATCAACGGCAACAACCTGCGGACGATCCGACGCCACTCTACCGACCTGACTTTGGCGGCCCGCAAGGGCGACATCGACGACTACCTGCGGAAGAACTACGACTTCAAATTCTCGATCTATCGCCATTGCGGCAATGAGCAGATGATCTTCCTGATCGAAACAGTCTGGATGCAGGTCGGCCCTTTTCTGAGGAACCTGGCCATGGGATTCGAGGACGATCTCGCCTCCATTCTCGACATCGACTATCACGAGGAAGTCGTCGCGGCGATCGAGGCCCAGGATGGGGAGCGCGCGCGCACGGCCATCGTTCGCGACATCGACGAGGGCGCCACGCATATCCTTCAACAGGCCCGATTTCCGCAACCGAGAGCCTAGGGCGCTAGACCACGGCCATGATCACGTGGGCCTGAATTTTGGCGGCAACTTCGCCGCGGCCATGTCTGTCCGCAATCGCGGAGGCGGCGTAGTCGGTTGCAGCTTCCAGTTCTCCCGCGCCCCTGGCCTCGATTTCGTTGCGAAGAGGAGTTCCCTGGCAATAAGCAACGGCCGCATGGCGAGGCGAGGACGCACGACTTTGTTCGGCTCTCGTCTCCATTACCACACGGGAGAAACCCGCGTCCTCCAGTTCGCTACGGATCAGGGCCGTGTCGTGGTAGCCGTGCGGCGTGCGTGCCATAAAGCGCGGCGGATCGTTCGGAAACATCCTTGCGAGAGCCTTCGTCACATCATTGGCGAAGACATTCTCCTCGAGGCGATCCCATACGTTGAACAGAAAATGACCTCCGCGCTTCAGGACCCGCTTTGCTTCGCGGTAGCCGGATGAGCGGTCGGGAAAGAACATCGCGCCGAACTGACAACAAACGAGGTCGAAGGCCGCATCTTCGAACGGCAGCGCCAAAGCGTCCGCCTGGCGCCATTCGATGCGACTGTCGGGGGCCTGTCGCGAAGCGGCGTAGTCGAGCATCGGCTGGTTGAGATCGGTGACGACATAGGTTGCGCCCGGGGACAGTTTTGGCGCCAGTGCGCGGGTGACAACCCCGGTGCCGGCGGCGATTTCCAAGACGGCACTTGGCGACAGGGACGCTGCTCGTCGTGCAAGATCCGCGGCGAACGGCTCGAAAATCAACGGCACCATATAGCGGTCGTAGTTTTCCGGAATCGAGCCCGCGAACACCTTGTCCGTTTCTGACATCACCACCACCCGCCATCGTTCTATAGCGGGCGAGACTAGCACATAATTGTCGGCCTGGTCGCTTTTGACCGAGAGGCTCCAACAGCCTATGCGGCGATGTCGGCGGAGAGCCGCGGCAGTTCAGATGCCCCCTTGGCTTTCCGTCCTCTTGCCTCTATGTTGCGATCGCAAATCGCGCAATTGGTTTTGAAATGCCTCCCGACATCCCGGCTAGTGACTTGAAAAAATAAGGAAAACTCCTGGCAGCGGCCAGGTTTTGTTTCCAAAAACTCACCAGCTATTTTTACCAGGGCAGTGTAGCCGATCAGGCTGCGGGACCTTCAAAAACCAGAGGTTACAAATTGAGCGATGCAATTGCGGACGTTTTGAACTGGCTTGAAAGCCGAAACGACATCCAGAGCCTAAGGGCGGCTGTGTGCGACCTCAACGGCGTCATGCGCGGCAAGCGCATCCCGGTCGAGCAGGCGCGCAAGGCGCTCGAAGGCAAGCTGCGGATGCCCTATTCGCTGATCGGGCTCGACATCTGGGGTGAGGACATCGAAGGCAACACGCTGGTTTTCTCGACAGGCGACGCCGACGGGCTTTGCCAATGGACGGGGCGCGGCATTCTCCCGGTGGCCTGGACGGCGCATCCGACGGCGCTTGTCCCGCTCTGGCTCGCCGACGAAACCGGCGCGCCGTATCTTGGCGATCCGCGGCGGGCGCTGGCCCGCATTCTCGATCGCTACAAGGCCTTGGGGTTGACCCCGGTCGCGGCGACGGAACTCGAATTCTACCTGGTTGATCCGCAGTCGCAGCGGCCGGTCGGACCCGTCTCTCCGGTCACCGGGCGCCGGCTCGATTCCGATGCGGCATTGTCGATCGACGAGATCGACGACTTCGAATCCTTCATCCACGACGTCTACGAAGCCTGCAGAACGCAAGGCATTCCCGTCGACACGGCCATTGCCGAAAACGGCGTCGGCCAGTTCGAGATCAATCTGAACCATGTCGCCGACGCCCTGCGGGCGGCTGACGATGCGGTGTTGTTCAAGCGCACGGTGAAGGGCATCGCCCGCAAGCACGGCTTTGCCGCCTGTTTCATGGCCAAGCCCTATGGAGACCGCGCCGGCAACGGCTTTCACGTCCATTTCAGCCTGATCGACGCCGAGGGGCGCAACGTCTTCGACGACGGCACGGATCAGGGCTCGGAGATCATGCGCCATGCGGTCGGAGGCCTGCTCGCGGCGATGGCCGAGAGCACGCTGGTGTTCGCGCCGCACTTCAATTCATACCGCAGGCTGCGGCCGAGATCCTATGCACCGACCGCCGTGGCCTGGGGCTATGAGAACCGCATGGTCGCGATCCGCATTCCCGGCGGCCCGACCGGCGCGCGTCGCATCGAGCACCGCGTTTCGGGAGCGGATGCCAATCCTTATCTCGTGCTTGCCGCCATATTGGGCGCCGCACTGATCGGCATTGAAAGACAGATGTCGCCTGGCGATCCGACCGGGAGCGACGGGCAAGGGCTTGTGCCGGCCAAGCTGCCGCCGGACTGGGCATCGGCAATCGCCAGTTTTGAGAGCGGGACACATGTGGCCGAGATCTTTCCGGCGATCCTGCGCGACTCCTTCATCGCCTGCAAACGCCAGGAGTTGAATACGTTCGCCCTCAATGTCAGCGACTTCGAGATCGAGACCTATCTGGAAAGCGTTTAGGTCCGGCAACAAGCACGTGATCCTGCTTGACGGGTGGCCAAGCCGCTGAAGGCTAGACCCGGCCAAACAAGTTCCTATTATGCAGCCGATGGGGATACTTCGACCGCGACCGAAACCCAGGAAGGTTTATCCAAATAGCGACCGCTTCGAGGAAGATGGCCGGCGCATTTACTGTGCTTATGCACCAGCATCCCGACGTCGCCGCGAGAGGTCAGCGCAACGCCTCCGTCTGGTAGCGATCGTCGCCGTGTTTGCCGTCGTGGCGACAGCTATCGCGTTTGCGTGGTGGCCAAACTAGCTACGAGGACAACTCTGCCTTCAGCACCGAGACCGCCACTTCGCTGTTGTGGACATACTCGTTGGCGTCGGGCTGCTTCTGCAGCAGCAGGATGAACAGAAGGTCCGTCAGCGCCAATTGCGCGTCGCGCGCGGTGATTGAGGACGAGCGCGCGCGCTCCTCGTCGGCGATGGTGTAAAGGCAGATGTCGGCCACCCGGCTCAGCGGATTGTCGTGGACGCCGGTGACGGCGATCACCATCGTGCCGCGCTTCCGGGCAAGCTCTGCGATGCGCAAGGTTTCAATGCTGGCGCCAGAATAGGACAGTGCAAACAGCACATCGCCTGGCCCGAGCGTCGAGACATTGGCCATCTGGATGTGGCTGTCGCTGTCATGCAGGACATTACGGCCGAGCTTCATCAGCTTGTAGGAGAAATCGCGCGCCACCAGAGAGGAGGCGCCGACGCCGACCAGATGGATGCGGCGAGCGCCATCCAGCAGTTCCAGCGTCCTGGAAATGATCCGCTCGGTGTTGGCGCCGACGGTCCGCTGTATCGACAGAAGCTTGCTGCCGACCAGCTTCTTCAGAATGACCTGGTAACTGTCGCCGACCTCGATCGAACCGTGGATGACGCCGGCCGGTACCTGCCATTCCTGCGCCTTGGCCTCGCTGACCGCGAGCTTGAGCTCCTGATAGCTGGCATAGCCGAGCTTCTGGCTGAACTTGACGACGCTCGACTGGCTGCGCCCGATCGCGGCTGCAAGTGCGGCCGTCGACAGGCGCAGCATCTGGTCGGGATTGTCGACGATGTACTGGCCGATCTCACGATCGCCAGGCGCCATGCCGTCGAGCTTCGCATTGATCCTGTTCAGAACAGACACGGGATCCCCCCTATTGCCTTTCAGGGCCGGCAAGCCGCACAGCGTACCACGACAGGAATAAAATATTCCAATTCCGATTGACAGCCAAGAACGCACAATTAATTCTCGAACCTCATCACACAAGGTTTCGGCGCATGGACAGATTGCGGATCGTCGGCGGACAGAGACTGGAAGGCGCGGTCACTATATCCGGCGCCAAGAACGCCGCCCTGCCGCAGATCGCGGCCGCCCTGCTCAGCCCCTACCCGCTCGAACTGACCAACCTGCCTGATGTGACCGATGTCGAAAACATGCTGGGCGTGGTGCGGCTACACGGCGCGGAAGTGACGAGGTCGGCCCATGCAGCGACAATCGATACCAGTGCCGCCGTTTCCAAGGAGACGTCCTACGACACGGTGCGAAAGATGCGGGCGACGGTGCTGGTGCTAGCTCCGCTGCTGGCCCGGTTCGGCCATGCGCGGGTTTCGCTGCCGGGCGGCTGCGCGATCGGCGCGCGGCCGGTCGACATGCATGTCGCCGCGCTCGCGGCCCTCGGCGCCAGGATCGCCATCGAGAATGGTTCGATCGTCGCATCAGTGCCGAACGGGCTGACCGGCACGCGCATCGTCTTGAGTTCGCCATCGGTCGGGGCAACGGAGACCGCGATGATGGCAGCGGCCACGGCAAGGGGCGAAACCGAGATCCTCAACGCGGCGCGCGACCCCGAAGTGGCCGACCTCGCCGCCTGTCTCAACGCCATGGGCGCGCGCATCGAGGGCGCCGGCACGCACCGCATCCTGATCGCCGGCGACACGAACTGGCATGCCGCCAGGCACGACATCATCCCGGACCGGATCGAGGCCGGCACCTATGCCATCGCCGCTGCCATCACTGGCGGCCAGCTTGAACTGACGCATGCCCGGCTCGAGCATATGGCCTCGGTCGTGCAATTGCTTGAAGCAACCGGCGTCAGCGTCTGGCCTGGCGACCGTGGCCTCATCGTGTCACGCGACCGGCCGTTGAAGGCAGCCGACGTCACGACGGAACCCTATCCGGGATTTCCGACCGACCTGCAGGCGCAGTTCATGGCGCTGATGTGTTGCGCCGAAGGTGCATCGCTGCTGCGTGAAACCATCTTCGAGAACCGCTTCATGCATGTTCCCGAACTGATGCGGCTCGGCGCCAACATCAAGCTGCAGGGCACCACGGCCCTGGTGCGCGGTGGCGCGAAGCTGCATGGCGCGCCCGTGATGGCCACCGACCTGCGCGCTTCGGTTTCGCTGGTGCTGGCGGCGCTGGTCTGCGAGGGCGAGACGACCATCAACCGCGTCTATCACCTCGACCGCGGCTATGAGCAACTGGACCGCAAGCTGCGCCTGTGCGGTGCCGACATCGAGCGGCTGAGCGCATGACCAGCGATGCGGATTATTTTCTCGGCGTCGATGGCGGCGGGACCGGGTGTCGCGCCCGCATCGAGGACGCCCAGGGAAACGTGCTGGGACAGGGCCTGTCGGGCCCGGCGACCACGCGGCTCGGCATCGACGCGGCCTGGGCCTCCATAGCGAAAGCCTTTGGCGCGGCGATCGAAGAGGCAGGCTTCGGACCGGCCGAGACAGCCAGGATTCGCGCCGGCATTGGCCTTGCCGGCATCGGCCGCAAGGGTGCGCTGGAGGCGTTGCGGGCGATCGCGCATCCGTTTGCCAGCATCGATTTCGTCAGCGATGGCGTCGGCGCCTGCCTTGGCGCGCATTCCGGCCAGGACGGAGCCATCGTCATTGCCGGCACCGGCTCGATCGGCCTCGGTTTTGTCGACGGGCGCGACCTGCGTGTCGGCGGCTACGGGTTTCCGATCTCCGACGAAGGCAGCGGCGCCGATCTTGGATTGAAGGCCGTGCAACTGGCGTTGCGCGCCCATGACGGCCGGCACGAGCGGACGGCGCTGCTGGCCGAGGTGATGCAGCGCTTCGAGGGCGACCCGATGGCAGCGGTCGCCTGGATGGATCGCGCCAGCGCCACCGACTACGCGGCGCTGGCGCCGATGGTTATGCGCCATGCCGACCAGGGCGATCCGGCAGGGCGGCGCATCGTACAAGGTGCGGCCGAGCAGATCGACACGCTGGTGCGGGTACTGTTCGAACAAGGCGCGCCTCGCGTCACCTTGCTGGGCGGTCTTTCCAGTGCGCTCGAGCCCTGGCTCTCCCCCGATGTCCGGCGTCGCCTTAAGCCCGCTGATGGCGATGCGGTCTCGGGCGCTATCATCCTCGCAAAACGGTCCTGTGGCGGGCGATAGCGCTTGCGGGAAGGAATATTATATTCCATATTCTTGTTGACGATGTGAATATTAAATTCTAAAAAGTTAACAAACGAAAACAGGGTAGCTGCACACGGACCCAGGGTCCGTGTGCGCTGGCGCCGGTCGGGAGCTCTGCTCAACGACGGCCGTACAGCTTGATTTGAAAGTAAGAGATGACCGAACAAGGGTTGATGTCCGAGCTGGACCGGCTGATTTCCGAGGGCCGCAACCCAAGGACGATGGACATCGACCTGCTGACGACCATCGATGTGCTGCGCAAGATCAATGACGAGGACGAGGCTGTCCCGGCGGCTGTCGAAAAAGTCGTGCCGGAGATTGCGGCCGCGGTGGACCGCATCGTGCTTGCCTTCCAGAAAGGCGCACGGCTGATCTACATGGGCGCCGGCACCAGCGGCCGGCTTGGCGTTCTCGATGCTTCGGAATGCCCGCCGACCTTCGGCGTGCCCGAAGGCATGGTCGTCGGCCTGATCGCCGGCGGTCCCGACGCCCTCGTGCGGTCGACGGAAGGCGCCGAGGACGATCCGAAAATGGGCGCGAGGGCGCTTCAGGAGATCGGGCTCACGTCAGACGACGTTGTGGTCGGCATCGCGGTCAGCGGGCGAACGCCCTATGTCATCGGCGGATTGACCTATGCCACGCAGGTTGGCGCGACGACGGTCGCCTTGTCCTGCAATCCGGCCTCGACCATTGCCGGCATCGCCGACATTGCCATCTCGCCGGTTGTCGGGCCGGAAGTGCTGACAGGCTCGACCCGGCTGAAATCGGGAACCGCGCAGAAGCTGGTGCTCAACATGCTGACCACCGCCAGCATGATCCGCATCGGCAAGAGCTACCAGAACCTGATGGTCGACCTTAACCCGTCCAACAAGAAGCTGGTCGCCAGGGCGACCAGGATCGTCATGCAGACGACCGGTTGCGCGGCGCAGCAAGCCAAGCAAGCGCTCGCCCAGACCGGCAATGATGTGAAGCTGGCGATCCTGGTGACGATCACCGGCTTGGGCGTCGAGGAGGCGCGCGTGGCTCTCGGCAAGGCTGGAGGCTTCCTGCGAAAGGCAATCAGCGACACGACGGCATGAAGCCGCATGAGACACGACGGCATGAAGCCGCATGAGACATGACGGCAAAGCCGCATGGGACAAGACGGCGGGAAGCCGCATAGACTGGGCCGATGCTCCAAAGCATGTGTGTCTTGGAAGCGGTCCACAGAAACTGCAAGGCATCAAGTTCAATCATAATGGGAGACGAGAATGGTTCACCTCACAAGAAAGCTGCTGTCGGGCATTACGCTGGCGGCGATGCTCGGCGTGGCTGTGGTTTCAACGCAGGCGAATGCGGCGACGCTGCATATGGCCTGGTCGCAGGACGCCACCGGGCTTGACCCGCACAAGCAGACTGCCTTTTCTTCGCTGCGGCTGCTGGAACTGATTTATGAGCCGCTGGTGCGGGTCGACGCCAGCCTGCAGATCGTCCCCGCCATCGCCACCTCCTGGGAATTCTCCAAGGACGGCAAGGAGCTGACCTTCAAGCTCGATCCCAAGGCGAAATTCCAGGACGGCACAGCGGTGACCTCGGCCGACGTCAAGGCATCGTTCGAGCGCATCCTCGACGAGAAGACGGGAGCGGCTACCCGCGCCAACTTCCTGTCGATCGCCAGCATCGACACGCCCGATCCGACGACCGTCGTGTTCCATCTGTCGCAGCCGGACGTGCCAATCCTGACGGCGATGAGTGACGTCAACGCGGCCATTGTTCCGGCAAGCGAGATCAAGGCCGGCTCGATCGGCACAAAGGCGGTCGGCTCCGGCCCGTTCAAGCTCGACAAATGGGACCCCAATGCCAAGGAAGTGCTGAGCGCGAACAAGGATTGGGCCGGCGGCCCGACCGGCGTCGACGGTATCGAGATCAGCGTGCTTCCCGACGAAGCCGCGATCCTGGCCGCCATGCGCACCAAGCAGATCGATTTCGCGCTGCTTAACGACCCGCTTGTCGCCACGCTGGTGCCGAAGGAAGCCAGCCTGCAGCTGAACCGCGTGCCGGTGCTCGCCTATCACGTGCTGCAGCTCAATCCGTCGCGCAAGCCAATGACGGAGCTCAAGGTGCGCCAGGCCATCTCCTGCGCCATCGACCGGCAGGAGGTGCTCGACACTGCTTCGCTCGGCGAAGGGAAGGTCACGGGCCCGCTGACGATCCCGGCTCTGGCGACCGATCCGAGCCAGCTGTTCTGCTACAAGCGCGACGTCGAAAAGGCCAAGAAGCTGATGTCCGAGGCCGGTTATGCCGATGGCTTTTCGGCGACCGTGATCGGTGCCACCGGCGAGCCGCCGACGGCGGCGGCGGAGGCCCAGGTCATCCAGTCGCAGCTGGCCGAAATCGGCGTCAAGCTCGACATCAAGATGATGGAGCTCAACGTCTATGTCGACGCCTGGCTGAAAGGCGATTTCGACATGGCGATCGCGCTCAATGGCGGCCGTGCCGACCCCTACACCATGTACAACCGCTACTGGACCAAAGCAGGCAATTTGCAGAAGGTGGCCAACTACATCGACGACACGCTCGACAGCCAGATGCAGAAAGGCCGCGCCGAGACCGACCCGGCGGCGCGCAAGGCGATCTTCGCCGAGTTCGAGAAGCACCTCGCCGAGATGTCGCCGTGGATCTGGCTCTACACCTCGTACAGCTACACGGCGCAGCAGAAGAACATCGCCGGGTTCGTACCGACGCCGACGGGCACGCTGTTCAGCCTGAGCAAGGTGACCATCCAGCAGTAGCCGCCGGAATTGGACGAGAGGACTTCTTCGCGTGAATTATCTGATGCGACGACTGGCGACGTTTCCTCTCGTCCTGCTTGGCGTGTCCATCCTGGTCTTCGTTGCGATCCGGATGGTGCCGGGCGATTCGATCACGGCGATGCTGGGCACCGAGGCCGGCCTGCTGACGCCGGCGCAGCGTGACTCGCTCGCCGCCTATTTCGGTATCGACCAGCCCTGGTTCGTCCAGTACTGGCGCTGGATAGGCGGCATCCTGCACGGCAATCTCGGCATCTCGGTCACCTATGGCCGGCCGGTGCTCGACGTCATCATCGAGCGCTTCCCGCTGACGCTCGAGCTGGCCGTTCTGTCGATGATCATCGCGCTTGCGGTTGGCATGCCTGCCGGGATCTTTGCCGCCACGCACAATGAGAAACTCTCCGATCTCGGGGTGCGCATGGTCGCCATGATCGGCCAGTCGACACCGAGCTTCGTGCTTGGCCTGCTGATCATCTACACGCTGTCGGCCGGCTTCGGCGTCCTGCCGGCGATGGGCGAATTCGCGCCGCTGTGGCAGGATCCCCTGCGCAATCTCAGCCAGTTGATCCTGCCTGCCATCACGCTCGGCTTCGCCTTCGCCGCCTCGGTCACCCGCATATCGCGCTCGGCCATGCTCGACGTGTTGAGCGACGACTACGTCCGGACGGCCCGCAGCAAAGGCGCCTCGGCACGCAGCGTCATCTGGCGGCACGCATTGCCCAATGCGCTGATCCCGGTCGTCACGCTGAGCGGCATCGAGTTCGGCTATCTCCTGGGTGGCGCCGTCATCGTCGAGCAGATCTACGCCCTGCCAGGTCTCGGCCGCATGGTGCTGGATGCGATCCAGCAGCGCGACTATGCGCTGGTGCAAGGCGCCGTGCTGTTCATCGCCTTCAACTTCATGATCGTCAATCTCCTGGTCGACCTCGCCTATGTCGCGCTCGATCCGCGCATCCGGCTGGGAGAGCCGTGATGCGCATCCTGCGCGCCATCTTCGGCCATGGCAGCGGCCGCATCGGCGGCATCATCGTCGGCGTCTATCTGTTGGTCGCCATCCTCGGCATGCTCGGGCTGACGCCGCACAATCCCATCACGCAATACCGGGTCGACCGGCTGCATGCGCCCAACGGCGCCTACTGGATGGGCACCGACCTGTTCGGCCGCGACGTCGCCAGCCGGCTGATGGCGGGCGTCGGGCAGTCGTTCACGGTAGCCTTCTTCTCGGTCGCCTTTGCGACCCTTGCCGGCACGGTGCTAGGGCTCGCCGCCGCCTGGCTCGGGCGCCGCTGGGACGGCGTGCTGATGCGGATCATGGATGTGCTGCTGGCCTTCCCGGCAATCCTTCTGGCGCTGCTCATCGTCACCGTTGCCGGGCCGGGCACATGGACCAGCGTGGTTGCCATCGGCATCGTCTACACGCCGATCTTCACCCGCGTGGTGCGCGGCCCTGCTCTGTCGCTCAAGGCACGCGAATTCGTCGACGCCGCGCGCACCTTCGGCAGCAGTTCGAGCTACATCGTGACACGCCATCTGCTGCTCAATCTGGTGGCGCCCTTGACCGTTCAGGTGACGCTGGCGCTGGCCTGGGCGCTGCTGACGGAGGCGGGCCTGAGTTTCCTGGGGCTCGGTACGCAGCCGCCCGCCGCCTCGCTCGGCCTGATGCTGAGCGACAGCCGCAATCTGATGGAGACCGCGCCCTGGCTGATGATCTTTCCGGGCCTGGCGATCATGATCAGCATCCTCGGTTTCAACCTGCTTGGTGATGCGTTGCGCGACATCCTCGACCCGAAGATGCGGAGGGCGCCGGCATGACCCCGCTGTTGTCCGTCTCAGATCTGCGCGTCGGCTTCGGCCGCAAACCGCACGCCAATGAGGTGGTGCGCGGCGTCAGTTTCGACCTGGCCGACGGCGAGACACTGGCCATTGTCGGCGAAAGCGGCTCGGGCAAATCCGTTACCGCCTTGTCGATCAACCGGCTGATCGACTTCGGCGGCGGTTGCATCACCGGAGGTGCGATGAAGCTGAAGCGGGCCGATGGCAGCGTCTTCGACCTGATGACGGCTACCGAACCGCAACTGACCGGCATTCGCGGCGCCGAGATCGGCATGATCTTCCAGGAGCCGATGACCTCGCTCAATCCGGTGCTGACCATTGGTTCGCAGATCGAGGAATCGTTTCGGCTGCACCGGGGGCTGACCGGCAGGCAAGCCACGGCGGCGGCCAAGGATGCGCTCGACCGCGTGCGCATTCCCGATGCCGCGCGGCGGCTGAAATATACGCCGAACCAGTTGTCTGGCGGCATGCTGCAGCGGGTGATGATCGCCATTGCGCTGGCCTGCAATCCACGCCTGCTCATCGCCGACGAGCCGACGACGGCGCTCGACGTTACGGTGCAGGCGCAGATCATGGCGCTGCTGGCCGAGTTGAAGCGGCAAACCGGCATGTCGATGATCTTCATCACGCATGACATCGGCCTGGTTGCCGGCATCGCCGACAAGGTGATGGTGATGCAGAACGGGCAGGCCGTGGAGCAAGGCGAGTTGAACCAGATCCTCGACAAAGCGCAGCATCCCTATACGCAGCACCTGCTGCAGGACGTGCCGCATTTCGCCAACGGCAGCGCGACGCGCGCCGACGGGCAGCGCGACAAAGGTGCAAGCACGGAACCGGCCTTGAAGGTGGATAACCTGGTTGTACGATTTCCCCTCAAGAGCAGCTTCTTCAGCCGCGCCTCGGGCGCGGTGCATGCCGTCGATGGCGTCGATTTCGACCTGATGCCCGGCGAGACGCTGGCGATCGTCGGCGAGAGCGGTTCGGGCAAATCGACCACCGCGCGCGCGGTCCTGGGGCTGGTGCGGTCGACACGCGGCAGCTTCTCGGTCGGCGTCCGAAAGGCTTCAGCGCAGCAGAGCGCCCTGCCCGTGCAGATGGTGTTCCAGAACCCCTATGCCTCGCTCAATCCAAGGCTCAGCATCGAGACCATCCTGGCCGAACCGGTGATCGCCACCGGCGGCCGGGTGAACATCAAGACGCGGGCCAGGATGGCAGGCCTGCTGGAGCGCGTCGGCCTGCCAAAGAACAGCCTGGAGCGGTATCCCCACGAATTCTCCGGCGGCCAGCGGCAAAGGCTGTGCATCGCGCGGGCGCTGATGCTCAATCCTTCCGTTGTTGTGCTGGATGAAGCGGTGTCGGCGCTCGACGTCTCGGTGCAGGCCAAGGTGCTGGAGTTGCTGGTTGACCTGCAGCGCGAATTCGGACTGGCCTATCTGTTCATCTCGCACGACATGGCCGTCGTCGAGCGGATCGCCCACCGGATCGCCGTCATCTATGCTGGCCAGATCGTCGAAATCGGCGACGCAACCTCGGTGCTGTCGACGCCGCAGCATTCCTATACGAAGAAGCTCATCGCCGCCGTTCCGACCATCGATCGGCGCCACGAACATTTCGAACTCGACACGCGCCAGGTTCCCTCACTGGTGCGCCCACAGGGGTATGAGCCGGCGCCGGCGAGATGGGAGCAGTTTGGGCCTGACCATCGAGCGAGGGCGGAAGCGTGATCGGTGCCCAGACATTTGTAGAATTGGAGGGGCAGCGCCCCCCTCTGTCCTGCCGGACATCTCCCCCTCAAGGGGGGAGATCGGCAGTTTATGCAAACCGCCAGCCTTCAGCCGTTGGAGATTGGCGAATGCCGATGCGACATCCAGTCTCCCCCCTTGAGGGGGAGATGGCCGGCAGGCCAGAGGGGGGCGCGAAGGATCGCCTACTTTCTAGCGGAGGCCGGCATTGAGCACCCTCGCCCAGCTCTTCGACCGTGCGTTCGCACCGCTGAAAGCCGCAGTGGTCGCCAAGCGCATTCCCGGCGGTGTCCTCGGCATTGTCGACAAAAATGGCGAACGCGTCGTCAGGTCGGTCGGCTCCGCGCAGCTCGTGCCGAAGCTGCGGCCAATGCGCGTCGAAACCTGGTGCGACCTGGCGTCCTTGACCAAAGTCATCTTCACGACACCGCGCATCCTGGCGCTGGCTGAAGACGGCGTCATCGATCTCGATGCGCCGCTGATCTCGGTGCTGGCGGACCTTCGCCAGTATGATGCAGAGGCCTGGGAGCGGAAGGTGACGTTTCGCCAGTGTCTTGGCCACCAGACGCCGTTTCCCGCGGTCGAGCCGATCTACACCTATGGGCGCGATCCCGAGCTGCTGCGTGCCTTCATCCTGCAACGCGAATGGCAAGCCCGCGACCCGGTCTATTCCGACATCAACTTCATCCTGCTCGGTTTTGCGCTGGAGCGGCTGTCGGGGAAAACGATCCGGGACATGGATCCCGGCCCCGGCTTCGCTTTTTTCGCCGAGCCGGATGCGTCGGCGGCGACGGAGGACTGCACCTGGCGCCATCGCGTGCTGTCGGGCGAGGTCCACGACGACAATTGCTCGGCGCTGCAAGGCGCAGGACATGCCGGCCTGTTTGGAACAGCCGCTTCCGTCCTCGATTTCGCGCAGGGGCTGTTGGACGGCACCGGCGCGTCCGAACGTTCGATCGCGCTGATGCGCACGCCCTTGTCCGCCACCCGCACCCATGGCTGGGAGCGCCCCTACGAGGGCTGGTCCGGCGGGGCGCTGTGCAGCCCAGGAACCATCGGCCACACTGGCTTTACCGGCACGGGACTGTGGATCGACTTCGACAGAGGCAAGGCCTGGACCTTGCTCACCAACCGGATCCATCCGACACGTCATTTCGACAGCGGCATCGCCGCGCTTCGGCAGGCGGTCGGCGACCTTGTTAACGGGGACTGTTAGGGAAGTGACCATGGAACCAATCTGGGCCGTCGGCCTGATGACGGGCACCGTGCTTGACGGCAATATCGACGTCGCGCTGATCAAGACCGATGGTGAGCGGATCGACGATTTCGGCACCTATCGGCTGATGCCCTACCCGCAATCGATCCGTTCGCTGCTCGAAGAGACGCTGAACGAGGCAAGAGCCTGGAATTTCACCGGGCCGGAGCCGGCGATCTTTCGCAAGGCGGAGGAAGCCCTGACGCGTGCCCAGTCGGCGGCGGTCAAGGAACTCGTCGAAGGCTATGGGATGACGATGGCCGATATCGGCGTCGTCGGCTTTCATGGCCAGACCGTGTTGCATCGCGCGCCGCAGGTGGGCCGGTTCGGCCAGACCCGGCAGCTCGGCGACGGCGAACTCATGCACGCAATCCTCGGCACCAAGGTCGCCTATGATTTCCGCTCGGCCGACATGCGCGCCGGCGGGCAAGGCGCGCCATTGGCGGCTGCCTATCACACCGCGTTGATGCGCAGCGCCGGCGCAGGCGGCGAGGTGGCGGTGCTCAACCTCGGCGGTGTCGCCAACATTACCTGGTGGGATGGAGCCGACAATGTCGTGGCCTTCGACACCGGACCGGCCAACGCGCCACTCAACGATTTCATCAAGTCGAAGGGACTGGGCGACATGGACCGCGACGGCGCGCTCGGCCGGGCGGGAACAGTGGATGAGGCACGGCTCGCCAAGCTCTTGCAGCATCCTTATCTGACCAAGCCCTACCCGAAATCGCTGGACCGTTTCGACTTTGGCGCCGCAATGGCCGATGGAATGAATGCCGAGGATGGCGCCGCCTTGTTGACCGCCTTCACGGCCGCCGCCGTCGGCAAGGCACTCGACCTTTTGCCGCGCCGCCCGAAAAAACTGGTGGTCAGCGGCGGTGGCCGCCACAATCCGACGATGATGGCGATGCTCGCCAGCCGCGCCGGCGTCGAGGTGGTGCAGGCCGAAAGCCTTGGCTGGAGCGGCGACGCGGTGGAGGCGGAGTGCTTTGCCTTCCTCGCGGTTCGCGTGCTGAGAGGCCTGCCGATCAGCTTCCCGAGCACCACCGGCGCGCCGCAGCCGATGCGCGGCGGAAAGCTCGCCGGTTAGTCAGGCCCTGGAAGCGCCTTCTGCAGGAAGATGCGGCTGCGGCCGACAGGGAAATCGGCAAGCGTTCCGAAGGGCTGGTAACCCTGGCGCTGGTAGACCTTGGCGGCGTGCGGATTGAAGGTGTCGATCCAGGCATTCCGACAGCCCCGCGCCACCGCTTCCTGCTCGGCCGCATCCAGCATGTTGCCGGCCATCCGCTGGCCGCGCAGCCTTTCATCGACCCACAGCCATTGCACGTAAAGCCAGCCCCAGGCGGTGTAGCCCGAGATGCCGGCGACGACCGTGCCGTCCTCGTCGCGCACGAACACGGCCAGGGCCTTCCTTTCGGAAGCGCCGACGTCACCGTCGTTGAACGCCGTCAGCCGTTCGGCGAGAAAGGTGAGTTCTTCCGGCGATGGATTTGCCGTCGTTTCAAGTGTCGTCTTCATGGCTCTTTTCCGAGATGGCGCTCATGCAATGTCTATGTCGGGTCCCGAACAGGGTGCGGATCGGCATCGCCGCCATTGCGAAACTCGGAGGCGGCAATGCCGTAGCGCTTGAGCTTGTCGTAGAAGGTCTTGCGCGGCACCCCGAGTGCGTCGATGGCGCTGCGCACATCGCCACTGTGATCGCGCAGCGCGTCGCGGATGAGCTGCGCCTCGTAGTGGCCGACCCGTTCGGGCAGTGTAGCCGCCTGCTCCGGCAAGTGCGCGGGAACCGCTTTCGTCTCGTCGTCCGGGCCGAGACCAAGTGCGACGCGATCGGCAAAATGCGCAAGCTCGCGCACATTGCCCGGCCATGCATGCGACTGGAGATGCTCGCTCACCGCTGCGTTCACCTTTGCGACAGGCCGGCTGAACCGTTCTGCGGCCTTGCCGAGGAAATGGCCGAACAGCATCGGGATGTCGCCGCGCCGCTCGCGCAATGGCGGGATGCGCAGCGTCACCACGTTGAGGCGGAAATAGAGATCCTCGCGAAAGTCGCCGCGCTGGTCCTGCCGGCCGAGATCCACCTTGGTCGCCGCGACGACCCGGAGGTCGACGCGCCGGGTCTCGTTCGAGCCAAGCGGGGTGACGCTGCGCGTTTCGAGCACACGCAACAGCTTGACCTGGAGGGCCGGCGGCATGGATTCGATCTCGTCAAGGAACAGCGTGCCGCCGCTGGAATGCTCGATGCGGCCGATCCGCCGCCGCTGCGCGCCGGTGAACGCGCCCGCCTCGTGGCCGAACAGCTCGCTTTCTATGACGGTCTCGGGCAGCGCGCCGCAATTCAGCGCCACGAAGGGCTTTGCGCGCCGCCGGCCCCATCTGTGCAGGAGGTCGGCCACCACCTCCTTGCCGGTTCCGGTCTCCCCTTCCACCAGGACGTCGACGTCCATGTCGGCGATCTGCCGCAAGGTCTCGCGCAGCCGCCGGATGGCCAGCGCTTCACCGATCAACGGCAGGCCGTCGGCAGCCTGCGCCGCGGCTTCGCGCAGCCGCCGGTTTTCCATCACCAGGCGCCGCTTCTCCGATGCCCGTCTCAACGCCTCGACAAGGCGATCTCCGGCATAGGGTTTCGGGATGAAATCGTAGACGCCATCCTTGAGCGCGGCGACCGCAAGATCGACGTCGCCATGCCCGGTGACCAGGATTACTGGTATGTCCGGGTCGATCGCCTTGATGCGATCGAACAGCTGCAGCCCGTTCATGCCCGGCATCCGGATGTCGCTGACGACCACGCCCTCGAAATTCCTGTCGACGACGGCAAGCGCCGCCTCGGCGGCGTCGAGCGCGACCACCGCGAAGCCGCCAAGTTCGAGCAATTGCGTGGTGGCGTGCAGCAGGTCCGCATCGTCCTCGACGAGCGCCACCAGCCCTGATGCGTCTGTCATTCAATTCGCCTCAAGTCGATGGTGAAGGATGCGCCGCCGGCGCTGCCAGGGCCGCTGGCGCTGGCGGGATCGAGCCGCAGCGTGCCGCCCAATTCCTGGGCGATCTCCTGCGAGATCACCAGCCCGAGGCCAAGTCCCTTCTCCTTGGTGGTCTGGAACGGCATGAACAGATTGCCGGCCGCTTCCGGTCCGAGGCCGGGGCCGTTGTCGCGCACCGAAATCAGCACCCTGTCGTCGCGCTCGGCGATGTCGATCTCGATGCGGGGATCAGGCTGGTCCTTCATGGCGTCCAGCGCGTTCTGCAACAGGTTGACGAGGATCTGCTCCAGCCGGATACGGCTGGCCATGACCACCGGCGACGCGTTGCCGCGCGGCTTGACGATGGTCACTCCGGAATCGCGGATGCGGCCGGACAGCAGCGACAACGCGCCGTCGATCGCCTCGCGTACCGGCAATGGCGAAGCGGCGACGCCTGGCCGTCGGGCGAAAGTGCGCAAGGTGCTGGTGATCGCGCCGATGCGCTCGGTCATCGAAACGATCGATGTCAGATTGCCGCTGACCGGCTCGGTCTTGCCGGTGTCGAGAAAGCGGCCGGCGTTCTCGGCATAGGTGCGGATGGCGGCGACGGGCTGGTTGATCTCGTGCGCGACGCCGGCGGCGATCTGGCCGAGGATGGAAAGCCGGTTGGCCTGGGCGAGATCGTCGCGCAGCCGGCGGACCTTGGCTTCGGCGTTCTCACGCTCGGCGATTTCGCCGGCAAGCGCGGTGTTGGAGCGTGTCAGCTCGGCCGTTCGCGTGCTGACCCGGCTCTCCAGTTCGGCATTCATGCGCGCCAGCGCCTCCTGACGCAGCCGGCGGGCGCGCCGGCGCCGGGTCAGCACGAAGGCAAGCAGGCCCATCAGCAGCAACCCGAGCAGCGTGGTAAGGCGTGCCGTGTTGGCGGCGGAGGACAAAGTGGCGTCGGCGGGCGTCAGCAGCCACAGACGCCAGCCGGGGACGGCACCGGAAAGGTCCTGCACCACTTCGACGAACTGGCGCGGCTTGCCGGCGCTGTCGATAGTCGCCAGGCCGTCACCGGCACCGCGTTGCAACGGCAGCGGTTCGAAGCCGGCATCGGCCAGTTGAAGCTGTTCGCGGGCAGCAGCAGCATCCGCGGCCGAGAGCGGTGCCAGGGCATGAAACCGCCACTCGGGCTGGCTGGTGGCCAGCACCACGCCACGTTCGTCGGTGACGAAAACAAGAAAGCCGCTGGAGCGCCAATTGGCTTCGACGCGGTCGAGTTCGACCTTCAGCACCGCAACGCCAAGCGGCTTGCCGCCATCGTCGACGCGACTGGCAAGGTAGAGACCCGGCCGGCCGCTGATCGTGCCGAGGCCATATTGGCTGGCTGCACCCTTGGCCATTGCCTCCTGGAAATAGTGACGAAAATTATAGTCGATGCCGACAAAGCTCGTCGGTTCGCCGGCATTGCTGGCTGATATCGCGATGCCGGCCGTGTCGATGACATAGATGGCGGACGCCGATGCATCGCCGGCAATCGCCCTGAGCTTGTCGTTGAGGGCCGCTTCTTGCATCTTTCCGGCCCGGCGCAGCGCCCCGCGCACGGCATCGTCGCGTGCCAGCACCAATGGCACCAGGCGTTGCTTTTCGATTTCGCCAGTCAGGGTTCCCGCCGCCAGCGGCAGGGCGGCAAGGGCTCCGTCACGGAGATTGTCGGCCGCCTGGCCGGTGGCGATGCGCCCTGCGATGACGATCGCGCCTGCCAGAACCGCAAGGGCGACCACCACGACACGCCAGCGGCCATCGCCCAGCCGGGCCACCGCTTCGCGCAGCAATTCACGGCCGGCCGCGGATCCCCTATCGATGCCTGCTTGCGGCGTCTGCCCTCTCCCTTTCCTCGCGGCCTCTATTTCTTCACGGCCTCTTTGGCGGCCAGTGTAATGCGAAATTCCGCCCAGGCAAACGCTGCCTGTGCGGAAATCCGCACAAGCATTCGCAGCAAAGCACCTGACAACCGCCGAAATCCAGGCATTCCGGCCTTTCACCGATCTGGCACAGCGCTTGCAAAACTCCTTGCAGCGGCGTGCGACCGGAGCGCCGCGATGGGAGAAGTCACGCAGGGCGGTGCATTTCCGCCCCATCCGGCAGGGAGAGTTCTATGCACATCGCAGACCAATCAGGCGCGTTTGCCGCGCAGCGCAAGCCTTTCTATGCCCAACTCTACGTGCAGGTGCTCGTCGCGATCACCCTCGGCATCCTGCTCGGCCACTTCTATCCATCAATCGGCGAGAGCATGAAGCCGCTCGGCGACGCCTTCATCAAGCTGGTCAAGATGATCATCGCCCCGGTCATCTTCCTGACCGTGGCAACCGGCATCGCCGGCATGAGCGACCTGCAGAAGGTCGGGCGTGTCGCCGGCAAGGCGATGCTCTATTTCCTCACCTTCTCGACGCTGGCGCTGATCATCGGCCTTGTCGTGGCCAATGTCGTGCAGCCGGGTGCCGGCTTCAACATCGACCCTGCGACGCTCGACGCCTCGACCGTCAACACCTATGCCGCCAAGGCGCATGACCAGTCGGTCACCGGCTTCCTGATGAACATCATCCCGACGACTATCGTCGGCGCCTTCGCCGACGGCGACATCCTGCAGGTGCTGTTCTTCTCGGTGCTGTTCGGCATTTCGTTGGCGCTGGTCGGCGACAAGGCCACGCCTGTCCTTAATTTCCTCCAGGCGCTGACGACGCCGATCTTCAAGCTGGTCAGCGTGCTGATGAAGGCTGCACCGATCGGTGCCTTCGGCGCCATGGCGTTCACCATCGGCAAATACGGCATCGGCGCGGTCATCAACCTCGCCATGCTGGTCGGCACCTTCTACGTGACGTCGCTGCTGTTCGTGTTCGTCGTGCTGGGTGCTGTCTGCCGCTATAACGGGTTCTCCATCCTGTCCTTGATCCGCTACATCAAGGAAGAGCTGCTGCTGGTGCTCGGAACCTCCTCGTCGGAAGCTGCCCTGCCCTCGCTGATGGAAAAGATGGAGAAGGCCGGCGCAAAGCGCTCGGTGGTCGGTCTGGTCATCCCGACGGGCTATTCGTTCAACCTCGACGGCACCAACATCTACATGACGCTGGCGGCGCTGTTCATCGCGCAGGCGACCAACATCCATTTGTCGATGGGCGACCAGATCCTGCTGCTGCTGGTTGCCATGCTTTCCTCCAAGGGCGCCGCCGGCATCACCGGAGCCGGGTTCATCACCCTTGCCGCCACGCTGTCGGTCGTTCCGGCGGTGCCGGTCGCCGGCATGGCGCTGATCCTCGGTGTCGACCGCTTCATGTCGGAGTGCCGGGCGCTGACCAACTTCGTCGGCAATGCCGTCGCCACGCTGGTGGTGGCACGCTGGGAAGGCGAACTCGACGAAGCCAAGCTCGCCAGGGCACTGGCGGGCACGGCCTACGACAGCCTGCCGGCTGATATCGTTCCCGCCGAGTAATCCACGCGCCTCGACACCAATCAACGGCCGGAAGCCCTTGGCTTCCGGCCGTTGCCGTACAGCTGACAATGTCAGGCGGTTTTGCGCAGCGGTGCCAGCGCCTTGCCGTCGGCGGCGAAGAGATGGCAGCGGGAGGGGTCGGCCTGCATGGCGATGGGGCTGTGCAGCGGTGTCGTGTCGATGCCCTCGGTCTGAACGACCAGCCTCGTCTTCTCGCCGATCTCGGCATGCAGGATGGTCAGGCCGCCGAGCCGTTCGGCCAGCACCGCCTCGCCCTTGAACTGGCCCGCATCCGCGATCCGGATATGTTCCGGCCGGATGCCAAGCAGCAACTCGCTGTTTTGTGCAAGCGCGCCCGCCTCGACCGGAACAACCAGGCTGGATCCGTCCGGCAGCGCGACGGCAACGCCATCGGCGTTGGCGGAGAGAACCCGCACCGGCAGCATGTTCATCTTCGGCGAGCCGATGAAGCCGGCGACGAAGACATTGGCCGGTCTCGCATAGAAGTCGAGTGGCGTGCCGACCTGTTCGATCGTGCCGCCATTGAGGACGACGATCTTGTCGGCCATGGTCATCGCTTCGGTCTGGTCGTGCGTGACATAGACGATGGTGGCGGCGAGCCGCTCGTGCAGTTGCATCAACTCCAGCCGCATGTTGACGCGAAGTGCGGCGTCGAGGTTCGACAGCGGTTCGTCGAACAGGAACACCTTCGGCTGGCGCACGATCGCACGGCCGATGGCAACACGCTGGCGCTGGCCGCCGGACAGCTCCTTCGGCCGCCGCTCGAGCAGAGCGACAGCTGCAGCACGTCGGCCGCCGCCTTGACCTTGGCGTCACGCTCGACGACCGGCAGCCCGGCGATCTTCAGCGCAAAACCCATATTCTCGGCGACCGTCATGTGCGGATAGAGCGCATAGGACTGGAACACCATGGCGAGGCCGCGCTCGGAGGGATCGACCTCGTTGATGCGCGCGCCATCAAGCATCAGCTCGCCGGAGGTGATCTTCTCAAGACCGGCGATCATACGCAGCAGCGTCGACTTTCCGCAGCCCGACGGTCCGACGAAGACAACGAATTCGCGGTCGCCTACATCAAGGTCGACCCCTTTGATCACCTCGGCATTGCCGTAGGATTTGCGCACGCCGCGCAGCTTGAGCTCAGCCATTGAAGTCCCTCCTCGCATCCGGATATGTGCTTGGACCGACAGGCATGCGTGCAGCCAGCGTACCTCCGTCATCGAACAGGACAAGGCTGGCAGCACCAACCAGCCCGGCGTGGCGGCCAAGCTGGGCCTGAACGACCGGCACGTCGCGATAGGCACGCATGGCCCGCTGCCTGATGGTCGCCTCGATGGCAGGCGCCATGAGGTCGAGCCCGTTGGCAATGCCGCCGCCGACAACCAGCACATCGGGCGAATAGAGATGCAAAAGATTGGTGAAGCCGATGCCCAGCCAGCGGGCTTCCTCCTCCAGCAGGGCCAAGGCAAGCTCATCCTGCAGCCGCGCCGCCTCGACCACGTGACGGCCGGTCACTTGACCGTTGCCCGAGAGGCGCCGCAGCGCCGAGCCATCCCACGGCGCCGTCGCGGCATTGGCGCGGCGGCCGAGCGCGGTGCCAGAGGCGATGGCCTCGAAGCAGCCGACGACGCCGCACATGCAACGCTCGCCTTCATTGGTTATGGTCATGTGGCCGATCTCGGCGGCGAGGCCACGGCGGCCATGCAGGATGCGTCCGTCGACGACGACGCCGCCGCCGATGCCGGTAGAAACCGTAACGAAGACCAGCGAGCGGGCGCCATGACCGGCGCCAAAGCGCCATTCGCCGAGTGCGGCGGCGTTGGCGTCGTTCTCCAGTCGTACCGGCAGGCCGAGCCGCCTTTCGAGGATATCGGCAAGCGGCACGTCGAGCCAGCCGGCCAGTGTCGGCGGTCCGACGGCGATGCCGGCCAGCGGATCGAGCGGTCCCGGCGCGCCGACGCCGACGCCGACGATGGCGAGCGCCGGGGCCTCGCCGTGGATGGTCGCGGCCAGCGCCTCGATCTGGCCGATTACCACGTCGGGGCCAGCCTGCGCCTGTGTCGGCACCGCGGCGAACGCCAGGATCTTGCCGTCACGGTCGACCAGGGCGGCACGAAGCTCGGTGCCGCCAAGATCGATCGCAAGGGCGGCTTCGTTGCTCATGCCGCGACCTTGAGGCCGTGCAGCCAGCCGATGCGGCCGGCAAGGTCCTTGTCGCCGAAAGCGAGCGAGCCGAGAACCACGGTTTCGGCGCCGGCAGCGCGCAGCAAGGGTACGGTCTCATGGCGGATACCGCCATCGGCGGCCAGGATCACAGCCGCCTCGCGGCGGGCCTCTCTCAGGATGGCGCGGGCATCACCCAGCCTGTCGCAGGCCTTGTCCGACAGGCTCTGGCCTTTGACACCGATGGCGGTGCCAAGCAGCGTGACGAAAGCCACCTCTGGGACGAACGGCGTCACCGTCTCGACCGGCGTCTCCAGCCTGAGCACGACGCCAGCTTCGGCACCGAGTTCCCGCGCCAGCCGGACGGCACGCAATCCCGCCTCGCCGTTTTCTGCATGGACGCTGATCATGTCGGCGCCGGCCTCGATGAACTGGCGCGTCTGTGCCTCGACAACCGCCGCATCGACCATCAGATGGACATGGATGGGTTTGGCCGTCAGCCGAGCGATGCGGGCGACAAGATCGGGAAAGAACAGGAAGGACGGGGCGAAATGACCGTCCGCTACATCGATGTGGTGAAGGTCGACATAGGGCTCGATGCGCTTCAGATCGCTCTCGAAATTGACGAGGTCGGCGGACCACAGCGAGAATTCAGCGATCATGCGATCGCGCGGCAATGCGGCGATGGCGGCCTGGCCTGAGAGAGGTTTCGAGATCATGGCTGGTCCTGGTTGTTGAAACGATCCTCGAGGAAACCCGCGATAGCGGCGCGGACCTCGGCGAAATGACGATCCTTGTCGTTGGCCTTCGGCGTCACCTCGGCAAAGGCGGCGTTGGGGATGGCGTCGGCGAGGAAACGGGCGGTCGCCAGCGGATGGATGAGATCGACGCCGCTGCCGACGACCAGCGTGGGGACAGCGAGATTGCCGGCTGCCGCCAGCGTGACGCCGGGGCCATCGTTTGCGATCGCCTGCATCACCTCGGCGAAGACAGCCGCATTTTCGCGCTCGAAGAAACCAAGCAGGGAAGCAAGATTGTCCGGTGCTTCCCCACGAAAGCGGGCGGCGGTGACCGAGGTTGCAAAGGCGTTGCGCGCGTCCTCCAGCGGACGGTCGCGGATGAGCTTCGCCACCTCCGAAAAGGGCTGCATGTTCTGCGGCGCCGCATCGAAGCGCCAGGCTGGGCGCACCAGCACCAAACCCAGGACACGGTCCGCGTGACGGCTTGCAAGCCTGAGCGCAATCGCCGCGCCCATCGAGACGCCGCCGGCGACGAAACGGTCGAGCCCGGCCGCATCGGCGGCGGCCAGCACGTCGTCGGCAAACATGGCAATCGAAAAGGGTCGCCTGGAGCCGGAGCCGGAGCCGCCCTGTGCGCGGCATTCGACGGTCAGCCGGCGGTATGACGGACTGTCGGGAAAATTCTGCGCCACCTGCGCCGCATCACCGCCGAGACCGTGCTGGAAGATGACCGGAAACCCCTGCCCTGTATCGAAGACACAAAGTGCTGCATCGTCGCGAAGCATGACCGTCGGCGCGGCGTCCATCAGAGGAGCCTCCGCAGGAAGGCGGCGACGCCGGGGGCTTGGTCGGCGGACAGCCCATGGGTGACGAGCGCCCCGTCGAAGCCCACCGCCTTCAGCCGCGCGATGAGATCCGGGAAGTCGACGATGCCTTGGCCAGCGGTGGCAAAGCGACCGTCACCAAAACGGTCCTTGGCGTGCGCCATAGCGATGTGGCCGGCCGCCTCGTCGATCGCGGCGGCGACAACGGCGCGCGCTTCGTCGGGCGTCGCATGTTCGAAAAGGTTTGCCGGATCAAGCACGATCTTCAGGCGCTTCGACCCCATCTCGGCGATCAGCCTGGTGGCATCCTTCGCCGAGGTGACGATGTTGGCCTGCTCGGGTTCGATGCCGAGATCGACGCGGGCGGCTTCTGCCAGCGCCAGTGCTTTCGCCATCTCGGTGGCCATGTCGGACCAGGCCGCCGGATCGGCATTGTCGGGATGGTACGCCCATTGGTCTGCAGCGTTGCGCGAGCCGGTGCAGAGCGTGACCAGGGGAATGTCCAGGGCGGCAGCTGCCTCTATGACAACGGCAAGGCGCCTGAGGCCGTCGTCGCGGAGGGCCTTGTCGGGATGCGCCATGTTGTAGGTGCCCGAAAGGGCTGCAAGCGAAACACCGGTCGACTGTGCGGCGGCACGGATCGCCGCGACGGCTTCCGCCGGCACGGCATCGGGCATCGACGGCAGGCCGGCGCAGGCGAGATTGAACTGCGTGGTCTCATAGCCAGCGTGCCGCACGGCCGCCAGCACGGCGGCCGGCTCGGCGCCGGGAAAGGTCTTGGCGAAAATGCCGAGACGCATCAAACCGCCCCCGAAACCGAGGCGAGTTCAACCCGCTCGCCTGATACCACCGAGCGCGCGATGGCGACCATGGCGCGGATCGACGCGATGCCGTCCTCGACATTGGCGCCGCGCATCGGCGCGCCTTCCAGCACCGTTTCGGCTAGACCTTCCAGCTGACGGCGGAAGAAATGGCCATCGGCGCCGAGCGGCTTGTGGGCCGTGGCGGTCTTCTCGTGAAAGATCTCGACCTCGCTGGCGCGGAAGTACCAGGGGTTGAAGGTCTTGGCGATGACGGAGCCGTTCTCGCCATAAAGCTGGAAACCTTCGTGCCAGTCCATCCGCACGGCGACAGTGAGATCGAGATGGCCGAGCGCGCCGCTGGCGAATTCGGTCTCGACGAACCAGCAATAGGCGCCGAAACGCTCGTTGAGGCGCGCGCGCACGGCGACGATGTCGCCGCACAGGAAGCGCGCCGTGTCGACGAGATGCGAGCCGTGCGCCAGCATGAAATACTGCCTGAGATCAGCCTTCGGATTTCCGGCCGGCTTCCTTGCTAGCCTGCTGGTGACAGGCAGCGGCTGCACTGCATCGGTGTTGGTGTAGCGGTGGGTGGAATCGCAGTACCACGCCTTCAGCGCCAGCACCTCGCCGATCTCGTCGCGGACGAAATCGCGCGCCGCCTCCAGCGCAGGGTCGAAGCGCTTCATATGCCCGACCTGCAGGATTTTGCCCGAGCGCCTGACCGCCTCGGCAAGCGCCTCGCCCTCCTCGACCGAGGTGCCGATCGGTTTTTCGCTCAGCACATGCTTGCCGGCATCGAGCGCCTTGATCGACATCGGCACATGGTAGGCGTCGGAGGTGGCGACGATCACCGCTTCCAGTTCGGGATCGGCGAGCATCGCGTCATAGTCGGCATACATTTTCTGCGGCTCGTAGGTGGCACCCATGCGGGCGAGCAGGTCGGGTGCGGCGTCGCAGATGGCGTAGAGATCGGCATTGCTGGCCTTGGCGCAGGATTGCAGATGCGCGAACTGCGCAATGGGGCCGCAGCCGAGCACGCCGACCCTGAGGCGTCTGTCCTGTTTCTTGATCATCGTCTCGTTCTTCAGGCGCCGTAGGCGCGCATTGTCTGGCGGTTGGCTTTGACCGCGCCGGCGGGGTCGGCGGCGGCGGTGTCGGATTCCTCTTCGAGCACCAGCCAACCGGTGAAACGCGGCGCGGTGCCGGCGATCTCGATGACCGCCGGGGTGTCGCAGACGCCTTTGCCGAGCATCGCCCATGTGCCCTTGGCGTCGACGTCCTTGAGGTGGATGTAACGGATGCGGTCGCGGTAAGTGTGCAGCGTGTCGAGCATGTCCTTGTGGCCGCGCAGGATGTGGCCGGTATCGGGCACCCAGCCGACCAGATCGGGGTCGAGTAAGGCAAAGATCGTGTCGTAGTCGGCGCGGTCGAAGAGCAGCGTGTTGTGGTGCGAACTCGGATGCACCGCGACATCCACACCGGCCTTGCGGCCGATCTCGGCGGCGCGATTGTAGAATTCGGCCGATATTGCGAACTTGTCTTCGCGCGGACCATCGGAGACGACCGTCGCCGAACCAATCGACACCAGTGCGCCCGGACAGTTCGCGGCAAAGCCTATCCAGCGCCGGGCGGCTTCGAGGTCGCTTTCCAGCGCCTCTTTCAAGGTGAACCCGCTCTTCGAGCCAAAAGCAAAGGAGACGAGGTTGAGGCCTCGGGCATCGAGCGCGGCAGCGAATTCGGCAGGCCTGTCGGCATAGCGGCCGATCATGGTGTCGGTGATCTCGATGCCGGCGTAGCCGCCATCTTCTATCGCCCTCAACAGATCGTCGGGACCGCCGGTCCAGCCTTTGCCCAGCATCTCCCAGGTGAAGGTCTGGCAGCCGACCTTGAGCTCCGTCTTCGTCATGTCATTCATTCCTTGACGCCCCCCTGGGTCAGTCCTTCGATGATGTGGCGCTGGAAGAACAGCACCAGGAGGATCAAGGGCACGGTCACCACGGCGGAGGCCGCGGCGATGTCGCCCCAGGGGACGTAATAGAGGTTGGTGAAGTTGGCGATGCCGACCGGTATCGTCTGCCGGTCGATGTTGGAGGTGAAAGCAAGCGCGAACAGGAATTCGTTCCACGCGGTGATGAAGGCGAGCAGGCCGGTGGTCACCAGGCTCGGCAGCGACATCGGCAGGATGATGCGCCAGAGCAGGCCGGGCACGCTGACGCCGTCCATGCGCGCCGCCTCGTCGATCTCGCGCGGCAGCGTCTCGAAATAGCCGAACAGCACCCAGGTCACCAGCGGCAGCCCGAGCGCCAGATAGGTGATGATCAGCGCCGTGTAGGTGTCGAGCAGGCCGAGATTGGTGGCGACCAGATAGAGCGGGCCGACCAGCGCGATCTGCGGGAACATCGATACCGAAAGGATGACCATCAGAATGCCAAAGCGGCCCTTGATATTGAGCCGCGACAGCGCGAAGGCGGCCAGCGAGCCGACGAACAGGCACAGGAACGTCGTCGCCAGCGAGACCACCAGCGAGTTCCAGACATAGCGGTGAAGCTGCTTCTCGACGAAGGCGTTGTAGTAATGCTCCAGCGTGAAGGGATGCGGGATCAGCGACGGCGAGCCCGACGTTAGCGCCTTGTCGAGCTGGAACGAGGTCGAGAACTGCCAGATGAACGGACCGCCCGACCAGACGAGGATCAGCAAGGCGCCGAGATAGATAAGAAATGTCTGCAGCGGCGAGCGCGTGTCGTTCATTGCGCTCTCTTGATCTGGCGGACGAGATACAGGCAGAACACCAGCGCGATGATGCCCTCGGTGATAAACATCGCCGTCGAGACGGCCGAGCCGTAGCCGAACTGCAGCGTCGAGAAGAGCACCTTGTACGACAGGGTCGACAGCGTTTCGGTCGAATCGGCCGGGCCGCCACCGGTCAGCACATAGACGAGGTCAAAGACGCGGAAGGCGTCGAGCGCGCGGAACAGGCCGGCGATCAGCAAGGTGGGCATCAACAGCGGCAGGCGGATGTACCAGAAGGTGATCCAGCCTTTGGCGCCATCCATGCGCGCCGCCTCGATCAGCGAATTGGGCACGGTCTGCAAACCGGTCAGAAGCAGCAGCGCCATGAACGGCGTCGTCTTCCAGACATCGGCGATGATGATGGTGATCATCGCCGTGTCGGTAGAGCCGTACCAGTTGACGTTCTGGTCGATCAGCCCGGCATGCAGGAGGATGTAGTTGATGATGCCGTTCTGGCCATCGAACAGCCAGCCGAACATCTTGGAGGTGACAACGGTTGGCATCGCCCACGGCACCAGCATGGCCGCGCGGACGAGCCCCCGCCCCTTGAAGGCTTCGCACAGGATGAGCGCCATGCCGAGCCCGATCACCGTCTCCAGCACGGTCGAAGCGGTGGTGAACCAGATCGTGTGCCACCACGCATTCCAGAACTGCGGGTCGCCCCACAGCTCCGCATAGTTGGAGAAGCCGGTGAAAGCCTGCTCCTGCGTGATCAGCGAGGTGTTGGTGAGCGAGAGGTAGAGCCCATTGACGATCGGGTAGAAGGAAACCGACGCCAGCGACACAAAGGCCGGCGTCAGCAGGAGCAAGGCCCACAAGGCGCCCGGAAGCGCTTTGCCGAGGCGCCGCGGCCGGCCGACACTGGGAATGGTGGCCGCCGCGGACATTGGTTCAGCCTACGATCTTGTCGATTTGCGCCGCCGTCGCGTCCATCTCGGCCTGGACATTGCCGGAGACCAGCGCCTTGGAGATGCCGGACTGCAGGGCAAGCGTCACTTTCGCGTATTCGGGCGTGATCGGCCGCGCCGTGGCGCCGGTGAACACTTTCTCGAGGCTGGCCATGAACGGCTGTTCCTTCTTGATCTGCGCGTCCTGGAACAACGCCGGCCGCGTCGGTGCGAGGCCGAAGTTCAGCGCGATGCGGTGCTGGACTTCTGTCGACGACAGCCAGGTCAAGAGCTCGATCGCGGCTTCGCGCTGCTTCGAGTTGGCGTTGACGCCGAGCTGGTAGCCGCCGAGGCAGGCAGAGCTCTTGCCGCCGGGGAACGACGGCAGCGGCGCGACGCCGACCTTGTCGACCACCTGGGAAGCCTTGGCGTCCTGGGCGATCGGGTAGACATAGGACCAGTTGCGCATGAACATCGCCTTGCCCGAGGTAAAGGGCTGACGCGACGGTTCCTCGTCCCAGGACAGAACGTCCTGCGGGCTGATCTTGTTGGTGGCGAGGGTGTCGTGCAGGAACTGGATCGCCTCCACCGCTCCCTTCTGGTTGATCAGCGACGACTTGCCGTCGGGCGCCAGGATGGCGCCGTTGTTGGAGGTGATGATCTCGACCGCGTCGCAGACCAGAACCTCGGCCTGCTTGCCTTGCCAGAGATAGCCGTAATCGATGTCGCCGGCCTTCTGCGCGGCGGCGGCGATGGTCGCCATGTCGGCCCAGCTTTCCGGCACCTTGCCGCCATGCTTTTCCAGCACGTCCTTGCGGTAATAGAACATGCCCGAATCCATGAACCAGGGAAGGGCGGTGAGCTTGCCGCCATAGGTACAGGCATCGAGGGTCCCGGTGAAGTAGGCGCTGCGCTTGTCGGCCGGGAAATACTCGTCCAGCGGCAGCGCCCATCCGGCGGCGGCAAAGCCGGCGATCCAGATCACGTCCTGGCTGAAGACGTCGGGCGTGCCGGTGCGGCGGGCGAGCTGCTGTACCAGGCCCTGGTAGACCTCGGTCGAGGAGCTCGGCGGCGGCAGTTCGATGTTCTTGACCAGGATGCGGTCCTGCGATCCGTTGAAGGCCTTGATCAGGTCGCCAAAGGTCTCCTTGCCGAAGAAGGCGGCGCTGGCAAAGCTGATCTCGGCCCGGCTCTGGGCGCGAGCCCGGCCAATGCCGAGCGACGTCCCTGCCCCGAAAGCCGCCGCGCCGAGAAGGCCGGCGGAACCGATGAGAAATTGCCGGCGATCGGCGATGGTGACATGCCCAATCGACTTGGAACCGCTGCGCGGCCCCTTCCTTGACTCGTCCATGTGTAGTCCTCCCAGAGTTGACGGCAGCCACTCCCGCCCGTCCAACTTCGCATATGATTCATAAAAAATTGTCGCGCGTCAAGATTTAAACTGCATAATGGTGCATCAATGTGCTTATGACGTGGGCGAAGGATGGCCACGTGAACGAAGAATCGCCGATCCTGACGGACGGACGCCGACTGGAGGAATGATGGAAAAGCTTGGTGTAGGGGTCATCGGTTGCGGCAACATCGCCATGACCTACATGCGCAACGCAGCACTTTTTGCCGGCGTGGAGTTGAAGGCCTGCGCCGACATCTCGGCAGACGCCGCCGCCCTGCGAGCCCGCGAATACGGCATCAGGGCAATGGGCGTCGATGCCCTGCTTGCCGATTCCGAAATCGGCCTGGTTCTCAACCTCACCATTCCCGCCGTACATTTCGACGTCACCATGTCGGCGCTTTCGGCTGGCAAGCATGTCTTCACCGAAAAGCCGCTCGCCACCTCGGCAGCCGACGGGCAGCTTCTGGTCAGCGAGGCGAAGTCGCGCGGCCTGCTGCTGGGCTCGGCGCCCGACACTTTCCTCGGTGCTGCCGGACGCCGGGCGCGCCGGCTGATGGACGCCGGTGCCATTGGCCGTCCGGTCACCGGCACCGCCTTCATGATGGGCCGCGGCATGGAGCACTGGCACCCCAACCCGCAATTCTACTATCAGCCGGGCGGCGGCCCGGTGTTCGACATGGGCCCCTACTACCTGACCATGCTGGTCAACCTGCTCGGTCCGGTCGAGCGGGTCATGGCGATGGCGACGCGCGGCCAGGAGGAACGCTTGATCACCGCCGACGGACCGTTCAAGAACACCACATTCAAGGTCGGCACGCCGACCAACGTGCTGTCGCTGCTTGAATTCCGCTCCGGCGCGACGGTCACCTTCGGCGCGTCGTGGGACGTCTTTCGCCACTCGAACCACCCGATCGAGTTGCACGGCACGGAGGGCTCGCTGCGCCTGCCCGATCCCGACACGTTCGGCGGCACCGTGTCGCTGTCCGAGCGCGGCGCCGACTGGAAGGACTTTGCCAGCGAAGGCGACCTCTACGGCGCCCGCAACTGGCCTTATGCGGCGCCCGACCGCGCCAATTACCGCATGCTCGGCGTGGCCGATCTGGTGCGTTCGCTTCAAACCGGTAACACACCACGCGCCTCCGGCAACCTTGCGCTGCATGTGCTTGAGATCATGGAGGCGATCCTGCGTTCCGGCGAGAGCCAGGGCTCGGTGATGGTCGCGGGCGACGTCACCCAACCTGCCCTGCTGACCGAGGAAGAGGCAACCGACCTGCTTGCCTGAGGATATGACGATGACACTCGATCCGGATGCGCTGCACGTCCTCGAAATCGGCCGCGCGGCCGGCGGCGAGCCGTTCGAGACTGGCAGCGTGGCGGCGGCGCGGGCCGCCTACAACGCCTCGTTTCCGACGCTGCAGGGCGAGCGCGAGCCGGTCGCTGCGACCTTGGAACAGTGGATCGACGGGCCGAACGGCCCCATCGCGGTCCGCATCCATCGCGGCATCGACGCGCCACAAGGCGGCGCGCCGGCGCTGCTCTACCTGCATGGCGGCGGCTGGGTCGTCGGCAACCTCGATTCGCATGACGAGATCTGCCGCTGGCTGGCCAATCTCTGCGGCGCCGTCACTGTCTGTCCCGACTATCGGCTGGCGCCGGACCACAAATTTCCCGCCGGGCTGGAGGATTGTCTGGCAACACTGCGCTTCATGACGGCGAACGCCGCCGCTCTCGGCATCGACCGATCCCGCATCGGCGTTGCCGGCGACAGCGCCGGCGGCAATCTCGCTGCCGTGCTGGCGCTGCTTTCCCGCGATGGGCTGGCGCCATCCCTCGCCGCACAGATCCTGATTTATCCCAACACCGATGCCCGGCAGACGGCCGACAGCTACCGGCGTTTCGGCGACGGCTTCGGGCTGACCGCAACCACCATGGCATGGTTCCGCGACCACTATCTGCGAACGCCTGACGACATTCTGGACTGGCGCGTCTCGCCCTTGCTGGCGCCCGATCTCGCCGGCGTCGCGCCGGCTTTCATCGCGCTTGCCGGCGGCGACATCCTTGCCGACGAAGGCGCAGCCTATGCCGAACGCCTGCAAGCCGCAGGTGTCCCACTGGTCCTGCGGCAATGGCCGGGCAAGATCCACGGCTTCGTCTCGATGGGACGCCACATCCCCGCCGCGCGGCAAGCGGTGGCCGAGGCGGTGGCGGCCTGGCGCCAGTTCGAAAAGGATCGCTGACGGTGGACGCTCAGGCCGACTGACGCATCACCAGGGTTGCGCCGAGCTTGACCCTTTGCGCCATGCCCTGCTTGGGCGGTTCGGCCTCGTCCAGCAGGGCCAGCAGGATCTCGACGCTGCGGCCAGCCATGGCGGCGAAATCCTGCGCCATGGTGGTCAGCGCCGGACAGGTGTAGCGGCTGAGCGGATGATCGTCATGCGCGGCAACGCGCAGATCGCAGTCGGGTCTGCGGCCGATCTTCAGTCCGCGCGAGAACGCGGCCGCCATCACGCCGAAGGCGAGACGATCATTGGCACACAGGATTGTGCGGCCGGGCAGGCCGCCAACGTCGAGTGTCCTTTCCATCCATTCATGGCCGATGCGCTCGAAGTCCCAAGTATAATCGCGCGCCGCGTCGATGACGACGGGTTCCAAACCGGCGACTTTCATCGTCGCGATGTAGCTTTGCAGCCGCTCACCCGAATTGTGATTGACATGCGGGATGTCGACATAGACAGGCGGTTCTCCGGACCGGTTGAGATAGTCGACCATGGTCGACGTGCTCTGATGGTTGTCGTTGCCGACGAAAGGCGTGTCACCCTCGATATAGGTGTCGAAATAGACGATCGGAATGTCCTGCCCGAGCTTGTCGAAAACACTCCGATCGGAGGCCAAGCCGAGCGGGGCGATGATCGCGCCGGCGACCTTCAGTGACAGCAATGTCCTGACCGATTCCGCCTCCAGCTTCTGCGAGCCATGCGAAGAAATGACGATCGGCCAATAGCCCTCGTCGCGGCAGCGAAATTCGATGCGGCTGACCATCTCGGCATAGAACGGATCGGTGATCGTCGGTACGACGATGCCGATGTTGCGGGTGCGCTTGCGGTTGAGATTGCGGGCGAAAAGGTTCGGCTGATAGTCCGAGGAACGCAGCGCGGCTTCGATGCGCGCCCGCGTCGCCGGCTTCACGCTCGCAGGATCGTCAAAATATTTCGAGAGCGTCGGCCGGGACACGCCACATGCCCGGGCGAAGTCATCCATCGTGCGGTGCGTCTTCTCCGCCATCGAACGTCAGGTCCTCTTGCCCACACCGCCGATCGGAACGATCCGCCCGCCACCAGTCATGCGGCCGTTGTCCGAGGGCGGCAATGCTTGGCCGAACTTATTCAGTCAATTTTCACAGTTTCCAGTACAGCGCAAAAACATTACGAGCGTCAATTTATTTGTTGACGACATGAAGAAATGACTCAGCGATCAGGGTTGCGGCTGCAGAACCAAGGGGCCCGCTGTGCGGCGGGATGCCGGATCGCGGTGTGCGTCGGCGGCGTTGGCAAGGTCGTAGCGGGTCGGTACGTCGACCCTGACGATGCCTTGAAAGGATAGGTTCCGACGAGATGCTTGCCGCGCTGGCCACGGTCCGACTTGCCAAATGCCGCCATGCCGCCCATACACGGCTGGGCAGTAGCCCCCGCCCCGTTCGCGCCCCACCTGCCAGGATACTGTCCGATGTCTGCGACGCCGTACCCCCGGACAAAGCCGTGACGGATCCCTCCATGCCATCTCTCGCCAGCCTGGGCTGGACGGATTTTTTCGGCGATCAGCTCGAGCCCGGCGAAGCCAAGCTTGTGCCTGCGCGAATCGCCACGGTCCATCGCGACCGCCTGACCGGCCTGTCGCAGGCAGGGCCAATCGATCTGACGCTGCCGGCGCAGGCGAACACCGGCGACTATGCCGTTGGCGACTGGGTGCTCGTCGACGCGCATGACCGGCTTGTGCAACGCCGCCTGACCCGCAAGACGGTGCTGGAACGCCGCACCCAGGGCGGCAGGGTACCGCAGCTGGCAGCGGCCAATGTCGACACGTTGTTCATCGTCACCTCATGCAATGCCGACTTCAATCCGGCCCGGCTCGAGCGTTATCTGGCGCTGGCCAACGAGGCTGGAACGAAGCCGGTGATCTTGTTGACCAAGGCCGACACCGCTTCCGACGCCGAGGCGTATCAGAGGCAGGCTGCCGCGCTGCAGCGCGGCTTGGCGGTGGTGACGCTGAACCCCCGCACATCGGACGCCGCAACCGCGCTCGCCGCCTGGTGCGGTGCCGGCCAGACGGTCGCGCTGGTCGGGTCATCCGGCGTCGGCAAATCGACGCTGGTCAACACGCTGGCCGGATCGGCACAGCGCTTGGCGCAACAGACCGGAGACATCCGCGAACACGACGCCAAGGGGCGCCACACCACCACGTCGCGGTCACTGCACGCCATTGCCGGTGGCGGCTGGGTCATCGATACGCCGGGAATGCGGACGCTGCAGGTCAGCGACGTCGCCTACGGCATCGACACGCTGTTTGCCGAAATCACCGAACTCGCGCCGCTCTGCAAGTTCCGCGACTGCACCCATGTGCATGAACCGGGCTGCGCGGTGCAGGCTGCCTTGAAGGCCGGCACGCTCGATCCGGAACGTCTTGCCCGCTGGCGGAAGCTGTCCGACGAAAACCGGAGCAACACGCCGGTTCAGAGCGGACCTCGCGGAGCCAAATCCCCCGGCGGTCGCGGAAAAAGGCGTTGAACGCCTGAGGCCCCTGGCTTCAGAGCCGCGCCGTGCCGAAAACACGATCCCAGAATATGGACGTGACACCGAAATTGACCGTTTCGTCGACATGATGATGCACGGCGTGGCGGCGCTTGAGTGTGTAGAGATAGCTCGGATGCGAGGGATGCCAGTGGTGGATCATGTGATGGACGCTGATGTACCAGAGGTAGCCCAGCATCAGTCCGCAACTTACCGCGCTTGCGGCGGCGAAACCTGAAATCATCCAGACCGGGAAAAACGCGACCAGCGCATGCACTCCGAGGCTGAGCCAGGTCGGCGTGCCCACCGAACTGCGCTCCTCGACATGATGACGATCATGCAGGTCCTTGATGTAGGGGATGTGGTGCAGGACGAACCTGTGCAGGACGTATTCGGTCAGCGTCCAGAGCAAGAGACAGGCGACCACAGTGACTATCCAGCCCGGTGCATTGTTTTCGCCGGCCTCGATCAGCCCGGCCACTGCCAGCACGGCGATCACCAGCGGATACACCACGAAGTCGCTGTAGTAGCCAATAAGACCGAGTTGCATCGTCACGCCTCATCTAGCCTTCGAGCCGCCAAATAAGCGATGGTCAGATTGCCGGACTCGCGGGTGAGGAGCAATGCAGTCGCACCTGCCATAGCGTCGCAATCATTTGGCGTAAGGTCGGCACCCATGATCCATGGGGAATCGGTGGACCACCGCCTTCGCAACCAGCTTTACAAACGGACATTAAAAAATGGCAAAACGTAGTGCGGGGTTGCTGATCTACCGCCGTGACGACGGCGGTTTCCGGGTGCTGCTGGTCCATCCAGGCGGACCGTTCTGGGCGAAGAAGGACGATGGTGCGTGGTCGATACCGAAGGGCCTCGTTGACGAGAACGAGGACGAGTTGACGGCGGCGCAGCGCGAGACCGAGGAAGAGCTCGGCTTCAAGGTCGATGGTCCCTTCGCGCGGCTCGGCGACTACAGGCAGCCGGGCGGAAAGATCGTCGTGGCATGGTCCGTCGAAGCGCGTATCGACATCGATGTGACCGCGATCAGGAGCAACACTTTCAGCATGGAATGGCCGCCAAGGTCGGGATCGATGAAGGAATTCCCGGAAGTCGACAGGGCCGGATGGTTCACCTTGCCCGAGGCTGAGGTCAAGATCCTCAAGGGGCAGCGGCCGATGCTGTCGGATCTTGCCAGGCAGCAAGACGCCGAATGACGATCGCCGGCGGTGCGGCCCTCAGTAAGGCAGGCCGACATAGTTCTCGGCGAGCGCAGTCGACGCTGCACGCGAGTGTACGAGGTAGTCGAGCTCGGCCTCCTGGATGCGCTGGCCGAAATCGCCGGTGTCGGGAAAGCGGTGCAGCATCGTCGTCATCCACCAGGAAAAGCGCACCGCCTTCCAGACCCGTGCCAGCGCCTTGCCTGAATAGGCCTCGATGCCGGCCATCGATTTGTCGCGGTAGAAGTCGCGCAAACCGGCAAACAGATAACGCACGTCGCTGGCGGCGAGGTTGAGCCCCTTGGCGCCGGTTGGCGGCACGATGTGAGCGGCGTCCCCGACCAGGAACAGCCGACCGAAACGCAACGGCTCGGCAACGAAGGAGCGCAACGGCGCGATCGACTTCTCGAAGGATGGACCGGTGACGACGCTTGCCGCCGTCTGTTCCGGCAGGCGGCGACGCAACTCGTCCCAGAAGCGGTCGTCGGACCACGCCTCGACGCGGTCGCCTTCGGGGCATTGGACATAGTAGCGGCTTCGGTGCGTCGAGCGCATCGAGCACAGCGCAAAGCCCCGCTCATGGTTGGCGTAGACCAGTTCGTGATCGGCCGGCGGCACTTCGGCCAGCACGCCGAGCCAACCGAACGGATAGTGGCGCTCGAAGGTCTTCAGCGCGTGCTCAGGCACCGATTTGCGGCTGACGCCGTGATAGCCGTCACAGCCTGCAATGAAATCGCAGTCGATGCGATGGGTGACGCCGTCCTTCTCATAGGTGGCAAGAGGCGTCTCACCGCCGAAATCGTGCAGCGTAACGTTTGCCGCTTCGTAGATCGTGGTCAGTCCCGCCGCATCGCGCTTGTCCATCAAATCATGCGTCACTTCGGTCTGGCCGTAGACGGTGACATGCCTGCCGCCGGTCAGCCCCTCGAGGTCGATGCGGTGCAGGCGTCCGTCGAAAGCAAGCGAGATGCCGGAATGCGGCAGCCCCTCGGCGTGCAGCCGTGCCGCGGCACCCGCCTCCTCCAGCAGTTCGACGGTACCCTGTTCGAGCACGCCGGCGCGCACGCGGCCGAGCACATGCTCTCGGCTGGCGCGCTCCAGAATGACCGTCTCGACGCCGATCGTGCTGAGAAGCTGGCCAAGCAGCAGGCCGGACGGTCCAGACCCGACAATGAGGATTTGCGTGCGCATCAGCGTCCCAGGCTTTCGACCTGCCCGGCCAGTCCAGCGGCAAGCCGCAGTGAAGCGGCTGTCGCCACCACCATCTGCGGTAGCAGCAGCCATTCCAGCGTCCAGGCGGCGCCCGAGCGCTCCTGTTCATGCACCTTAGCCTGATGCATGCCGGAAAGTTGCGTGGCGTTGAAACGGGCCAGCGCCACCAGCACCTCGGCTTTTACCGGATTCTGCTTGTGCGGCATGGCCGAAGAGCCGCCACCGCCCGAAAGCGCAATGTCGGTGCCGCCTTGCGCCATCAGCGCAATGTCCTGGCCGAACTTGCCGAGGCTGCCCGTCACCAGCGACAGCCAGCCGGCGAAGTCGGCGAGCGCGTCGCGCTGGCTATGCCATTGCGGCGCATCGGCAAGGCCGAGCTTTGCCGCAAGGGCCGCGCGCACCGCCGGCCCCGTGTCATCCAACTTTTCCAGAGTGCCGGCGGCGCCCCCGAACTGCACCACCAGCAGGCGCCTCGACTGTTCCGATAGTCTCTGTTGATGCCGTTGCAGCGGCGCCCGCCACGCCATGATGCGATCCCGCACCTTGATTGGAACCGCCGGTTGCATGCGCGTCATCCCGGTCAGCGCCCTGCCCCCAAAACGCTCTTCGAGCGAGGCGAGGCGCATGACGGTTTCGGTCAACAGCAGGCCGAGATGTTCGACGACGGATTTGAGCCGAAGCATAAGGCCTGTGTCGACGACATCCTGGCTGGTCGCGCCGAAATGAACGGAGGCACCATGCGGTTCGCCGACCGCCGCCCTGATCTGGCGCACCAGTTCCGGCACCGTGACGCCGTCCCTGGCGACACCAGCGCGCAGCAAGGTGGTGTCGGGACGGAACGTCCCAAGCGCCGCCACGATGGCTGCTGCCGCCTCCCCCGAGATCAGTCCGCTTTCCGCTTCCACTTCGGCCAGCGCCCGCTCGAAGGCCAGCATCGCCTCGATTTCCGCCTCGACGGAAAAATACCGGCTCGCTTCCTCGTCGCCGAGAAGAGCGGAGAGCAGTGGATGGTCGAAGGGCGAAACGGTCATGGCGCGGGCCTCCTAGCTGTCGAAGAAGACCGTTTCCTTCTCCCCCTGGAGATGGACGTCGAAGACATAGATATCGCCCTTGCGCTCGGCGATCAGTGTCGGCACACGAACGCGGTGCTCGATGCGCGCCAGGATCGGATCCTGCCCATTGGCCTCTTCCTCGTCGGAAAAATACAGCCGCGTGTGCAGGCCGAGATTGATGCCGCGGGCGACGATCCAGAGCGTGATGTGCGGCGCCATCAGGCGGCCATCGCTGAACGGCACGCGGCCCGGCTTGATCGTGTCGAACGTGCACAGGCCGGTGTCCATGTCGGTCGGGCAGCGGCCCCAGCCGATGAAATTCGGATCGGCCGTGCCGCGCAGTTCCGCCGGCGAATTGTAGAGCCCGTTCGCATCCGCCTGCCAGATCTCGACCAGCGCGTCCTTGAGCGGCGTGCCGGTGCCGTCGAGCACCCGGATGCGCAGGCCGATGCGCTCGCCCCTGGTCTTGTCGTTGACCATGGCCGCACCAAGATCGTTCGGGTAGACGTCGCCGATGCCGCAGAAATTCGGCGTCAGCCCGATATGGACGTAGGGTCCTGCGGTCTGCGAAGGGCTTTCTCTGAGCCGGTCGAGCGACTGGGCCATCAATTGCCCTCCAGCCTGTTTTCGAACAGCGAGGAGCGGCGCCCGCGCAGCACGATGTCGAACTTGTAGGCGCGCGCGTCGAAAGGGATCGTCGCCTGCATGTCGAGCGCGGCGATCAGCGTTTCGATGGCTGCCTTGTCGGGAATGCCGCGCGCGATCGGGCAGCGCCAGATCAGCGGGTCGCCCTCGAAATACATCTGCGTGATCAGCCGTTGCGCGAAGCCATGGCCGAAGACCGAAAAATGGATGTGCGAAGGCCGCCAGTCGTTCGGCCCGTTCGGCCAGGGATAGGGACCGGGCTTGACGGTGCGAAAGGCATAGCCGCCGTCCTCACCGGTGATGGCGCGGCCGCAGCCGCCGAAATTCGGGTCGAGCGGCGCCAGATAGCTGTCCTTCTTGTGGCGGTAGCGGCCACCGGCATTGGCTTGCCAGAATTCGAGCAGCGCGCCGGGTACGCCAACGCCGCGTTCGTCGAGCACCCGCCCATGGACGATGATCCGCTCGCCGATGGCGCTCTCGCCGGGTCTGGCGAAATTGTGGATCAGGTCGGCATCGAGTTCTCCGAGCATGGCGTGACCGAAGACCGGGCCTGCAATCTCAGACATCGTGTTGTCGAAGGCGAGCAGCGCCTTCTGCGGCGAACGCAGCACGGAAGTCTTGTAGTTCGGCGTCAGCGCCGGCGGATGCCATGTCCGGTCGCGCTGGAAGAAGGCGCCGGTCTCGGGCCTCCGGTTCGATCCGGACTCAGCGGGCATCCTTGGCTCCGTCCATTTCCGAAAACACGTCCTTGGCGATCTTGAAGGCACGGTTGGCGGCCGGCACGCCGGCATAGATGGCGACATGCAGGAACGCTTCGCAGATGTCGTCGCGCGAGGCACCGGTGTTGGCGGTGGCGCGCACATGCATGGCGACCTCCTCATCATGGCCGAGTGCTGCCAGCAGCGCCAGCGTGACGATCGAGCGCTCGCGCTTGGTGAAGCCCGGCCGTGCCCACACCGTTCCCCAGGCGGCCTCGGTGATCAGTTCCTGGAAGGGCTGGTCGAAATCGGTCGCGGCGACCTCGGCCCGATCGACATGGCGGTCGCCGAGCACGGATCGCCGTACGCCGAGGCCTGTGCGATATCTGGCGGCGTTGCCGGGGACTTCATCCATGGGTTTCGGCTCCAAGGGCAAGCGATGCGATAAAATGGCGGATCAAGGCGACAAGTGCTTCGGGCTGTTCGATACAAGGAATATGTCCGGCGTCGCGGATGATCTCGAAGCGCGCGCCGGGAATGAGAGCGGCCAGCGAGCGGACAAGGTCGGGTGGCGTCGAGCCGTCCTGGTCGCCGGCGATACAAAGCGTCGGTACGGAAATACGGCGCGCGGCCTCGGTGAAATCGGCATCGCGAACGGCCGCGCATGTCCCGAGATAGCCTGCGAGCGCCTGCCTGGTCAGCATGTTCCAGTAGCCGTCGAGCTCGGCTGAACGCGTTGCGTGGAAGCCGGGTGTGAACCACACTTTGAGCACCCCATCGGCAATCTCCTGGATCCCCTTGCTTTCGACCGTTGCGATGCGCGTGTTCCAGCTGTCCATGGTGCCAATCTTTTGGGCCGTATCGCAGAGGATCAGACCTTCGACGCCTTCGGGGCGCCTGGCATGGAACCCCTGCGCAATCAGACCGCCGACCGACAGGCCGCACAACACCACCTTGCCAAGACCGAAGTGATCGATGAGGCCGCAGAGATCATCGACGTGGTCGTCGATCGACCTGATGTCGCCGATATCGGAGAGCCCGTGGCCGCGCTTGTCGTAGACCAGCAGCGGCATTTCCCCGCCCAGGATCGACAGGACCTGGTCCCAGATCCGGAAGTCGGTGCCGAGCGAATTGATGAACACGATCGGGCGCGCACTGCCGTTCGCCTCGACGTGACGGTGGTGCAGCGTGATGCCGCCGATGGTGACGAATGGCACGATTTCGATCCTCCATCTCCACATTGCACAAGGCATTTGGTTCGGTAAAATGATATTTTGTGCCGTTTCATTAACTCAGGGGTTATCAGATCCATGTCCGAGAGCCGCATCCGGTTCCGTCACCTGCAGGCATTCCTGGAAGTTGCACGGCAGGGCAGCGTGGCGAGGGCGGCCGATTTGCTGCATGTCAGTCCACCGGCGGTGACCAAGACGTTGCGCGAACTGGAAGAGGCGCTGGGCGTCGCGATGGTCGAACGCGATGGCCGCGGCATCAGGCTGACGCGCATCGGCGAGATCTTCCTTCGCCATGCCGGCACGGCAATTACGGCGCTCAAGCAAGGCGTCGATTCCGTCCGGCAGGACGGGGCGATCAACCGGCACCCGATCCGCATCGGCGCGCTGCCGACGGTGTCGGCGCGGGTGATGCCGCTTGCCATGACCCTGTTCCTCAAGGAGGGCACGGGGGCGGCGATCAAGATCGTCACCGGCGAGAACGCGGTGCTGCTCGAACAATTGCGCACCGGCGCGCTCGATCTCGTTGTCGGGCGGCTGGCCGCGCCGGAGAACATGACCGGCTTCTTCTTCGAGCACCTCTACTCCGAACAGGTGCTGTTCGTGGTGCGAGCGGGACATCCACTGCTTGATCCCGAACAGGACGTGTTCGCGCGCCTCGACGAGTTCCCGATGCTGATGCCGACGCGGGAATCCGTCATCCGTCCCTTCGTCGACCGGCTGTTCATCACCAACGGCATGACCGCGCCGGCAACCGAGATCGAAACCGTCTCGGACTCCTTCGGCCGCGCCTTCCTGCGGCAGAGCAATGCCGTCTGGATCATTTCGGCCGGCGTCGTCGCCAACGAACTCGGCAGCGGCGCCTTCGTCGCCTTGCCGGTCAACACCGAGGAAACCAAGGGCCCGGTCGGCCTGACGATGCGGACCGACACCGCGCCCTCGCCGGCCTTCTCCATCCTGCTGCAGACCATCCGCGAAGCGGCAAGGCAAGGCAGCTGACGCCTCGGAACATTCCAACCGGACGTCGCCTCGGCTGCAGAATTCACTAACCCATAGGTTAATGAAACACCGCAAAATATCATTTTACCGAACCAAACCGGTGGTGCACTGTGACGATGGAGGAGCCACAGAGGGAGGAAAACATGACCCACGCCATTGGCAGCAGATCCACCATTCCGGGCCTATCGCGACGCCAGTTCATCGCCACGTCGATTGCCGGCGGCACGGCGCTCGCGCTTGGCGGCAAGGCCTTTGCTCAAGCCGGCGACACGCTCAAAGTCGGCTTCGTCAGCCCGCGCACCGGTCCGCTCGCAGGCTTCGGCCAGACCGACGGCTATGTGCTCGATCTGGCCCGCAAGGCGCTGGCCGGTGGCCTCGACTTGGGCGGCAAGAAATACAGCGTCGAAATCCTCGACCAGGACACGCAGTCCGACCCGTCGCGTGCCGGCCAGTTGGCCAAGGACCTGATCAACAACCAGGCCATCGACCTGATGCTGGCGGTGTCGACGCCCGAGGTGATCAACCCGGTGGCCGACGCCTGTGAAGCCGCCGGCGTGCCGTGCCTGTCGACGGTGATGCCTTGGGAGGCCTGGTACTTCGGCCGCGGCGCCAAGCCCGGCGCGCCCTCGCCGTTCAAATGGACCTATCATTTCGGCTTTGGCGTCGGCGAGTTCTTCAAGACCTACATCTCGCAATGGAACCTGATCGAGACCAACAAGAAGGTCGGCGTCATGTATCCGAACGACGCCGACGGCAACGCCATCCGCGCCAATCTGGCGCCACTGCTGGCCAAGCAAGGGTTTACGATCGTCGACCCCGGCGCCTATGAAACCGGCACCACCGACTATTCCTCGCAGATCGCGTTGTTCAAGCAGGAAGGCGTCGAGATCTTCAATTCCTTCCCGATCCCGCCGGACTTCGCAGCGTTCTGGCGTCAGGCGGCACAGCAAGGGCTGATCAAGCAGATCAAGATCTGCCAGGTCGCCAAGACCGGCCTGTTCCCGTCTGACATCGAAGCGCTCGGCGATCTCGGCATGAAGATTTCGAGCGCCGCCTACTGGCACAAGGCCTTCCCGTACAAATCGCCGCTGACCGGCGTTTCGGGAACCGAACTGGCGGACGGCTATGAGGCGGCGAGCGGCAAGCAGTGGACGCAGCAGCTCGGCGCCTCGATGTCGTTGCTCGACGCCGGCTTCGAAGCGCTGAAGGCAAGCAGCGACGCCAAGGACAAGGCGGCGGTGGCCAAGGCGCTGAGCCAGCTCAAGACCGAGACGATGATCGGCAAGGTCGACTTCACCAGCGGCCCAGTGGCCAATGTCTCGCCCGGCCCGATCATCGGCACGCAATGGGTGGCCGCCAAGGAGGGAGCCAAGTTCCCGCTCGATTATGTGGTGACCGAGAATGCCACGGACCCGAAAGTGCCCGTCGAAGCCAAGCTTCTGCCTTACAACGGCTGATGGACCGCTGACGAGGATCGCCTGGTGACCCATCCGCAACAACAGGCGATCCTCGCCGCCGCCGGTATCCACAAGCGCTTCGGCGCACTTGTGGTGCTGGATGCAGTCGACTTCACCATGGCCGCCGACGAGGCGGTCGGTATTGTCGGCCCGAACGGGGCTGGCAAGACCACGCTGCTCAGCGTGCTGGCCGGGGCCTTTCCACCAAGCTCGGGCACGGTAAGCTTCAGGGGCGGCGACGTGACGCCGCTGTCGGCGACGCAGCGTTGCCGGCTCGGCCTGGTGCGCACGCACCAGGTGCCAAAACCGTTCAGCGGCATGACCACCTTCGAGAATGTCTTCGTCGCGGCATCGCATGGCGCCGGCCTCGGCCGCGACGAGGCCTATGAGGAAGCGCTCGGCTCGCTGAAACTGTGCGGCATGCTGGGCGTCGCCAACCGGCGCGCCGAAACGCTCGGGCTGCTCGACCGCAAGCGGCTGGAACTGGCAAGGGCGCTCGCCGCAAGACCGACACTGCTGCTGCTCGACGAGATCGGCGGCGGCCTGACCGATGGCGAAGCCGGCGAACTTGTCGACACGATCAAGGAATTGCGCCGGCGCAAGATCGGCATCGTCTGGATCGAGCACATCGTGCATATCCTGCTGCAGGTGGCCGAGCGCCTGATCTGCATGGATGCCGGCAAGATCATCGCCGACGGCGAGCCGCAAGCGGTGATGGCCGACCCCGAGGTCGTGCGCGCCTATGTTGGCGGAGGCCCGAAATGAGCCTGCTGTCGGTCGAGAACCTGGTTGTCCGGCACGGCCTGCTGCAGGCAGTGCGCGGGGTGAGCTTCACGATCGAACGCGGCGAGACGCTGGCGCTGGTCGGTGCCAATGGCGCCGGCAAGACGACGCTGCTGCGGGCGATCGCCGGGGCGCATCAGCCGGCGGCCGGCCGCCTGCTGCTGGACGGCGCCAACCTCACCAGCGTGCCGTCGCACAGGCGTGTCGGAATGGGCATCGCGCTGGTGCCGGAGGGACGCAAACTGTTCGTGCAGATGACGGTCGAGGAAAACCTCCTGCTCGGCAGGACCGCCGGCCGGCCGGGCGACTGGAGCGTCGACAAGGTGTTGGATATGTTCCCCAACCTGAAACCGCGCCGCCATGCCAGGACGGGCCATCTCTCGGGCGGCGAGCAGCAGGCGACGGCGATCGGCCGGGCCTTGATGAGCAACCCCGAACTGCTGCTGCTCGACGAGGTTTCGCTCGGCCTGTCACCACTGATCGTCGACCGTGTCTATGCCGCGCTGCAAGGGCTGATCGCTTCGGGCACGACGATCATCCTGGTCGAACAGGACCTCAACCGCGCGCTCGCGGTGTCCGACAGGGTCATTTGCATGCTCGAAGGGCGTGTCGCGCTCGAAGGGTCGAGCAAGGCGATTTCGCGCGAAGAGGTGACGAAGGCTTATTTCGGCCTGCACCGGAAAAGCAGCGGGAGCGTTCCCGCATGAGCAACCAGATCATCCAGGGCATCCTTCTCGGCGGCTACTACGCGCTGATCGCCTGCGGCCTGTCGTTCATGTTTTCGGTGATGCGCATCATCAACCTCGCCCATGGCAGCCTTGCGGTGTTTTCCGCCTACGCGCTGTGGTGGCTCGCCTCGCGATACCATGTCTCGCCCTTTGTCGGCCTGCTCATCGTCCTGCCATTGATGGCGGCGATCGGCTGGGCGCTGCAACGGTTCCTGCTCGAACGCAGCGCGCGCGGCGGTGCCCTGCTGCCGATCCTGACGACATTCGGCCTGGCCATCGTCATCGACAATCTGCTGTTCGAGCAGTTCGGCGCCGACACGCGTTCGCTGGCGCCCTATATCGGCAGTCTGTCCTATGATTCCTGGGAATGGCCAGGCAGCATCTATGTCGGCAAGCTCGCGGTGATGATGTTTGCTACCGCAATTGTCCTGCTCGGCGGGCTGCAATTGTTCCTCACGCACACCAGGCTTGGCCGCTCGATCCGCGCCACCTCGGAAGATCCCGATACGGCCGGCCTGGTCGGTGTCGATGCCCGCCGCGCCAACGCCATTGCCGCGGCCATCGCCATGGTCACGGTTGGTCTTGCTGGCGCATTCCTGGGCATGCGCGCCACCTTCGATCCCTATGCCGGCGCGCCGCAATTGCTGTTCGCCTTCGAGGCGGCGGTGATCGGCGGCGCCGGTTCGCTTTGGGGAACGCTGATCGGCGGTATCGTGCTGGCGCTTGCCCAGACGCTCGGCGCGCAAGTGCATCCGCAGGGGTTTCTGATCGGCGGCCACGCTGTCTTTCTCGTCGTGCTTTTCGTGCGGCTGTCCGCGTCCGGCCTTGGCCTGCGCGACCTGCTGCGCCTCGGGAAGACGTCATGAGCACTCTCGCCACCATGCCTGTCATCGAGCGCGGCACGGCCACGTCGCGGATCGCGGCGATGGCCGTCGCCTTAATCATCGCGCTGCTGGCGATTGCACCGCAGTTCCTGTCGGCCGGTTCGGTCGACCGTATGACCGCCCTGTTCATCTATGTGATCCTGGCGGCGATGTGGAATGCGCTGGCCGGCTTCGGCGGGCTGGTCTCGGTCGGGCAGCAGGTGTTCTTCGGGCTCGGCGCCTATTTCGCCATCCGGCTGGCCGATGCGGGCCTCAATCCCTTCCTGGCGCTGTTCGCCTCGGGACTTGTCGTCGGCGTGGTGTCTATCCCGCTCTCGCTGTTCATGCTGCGGCTGAGAAATGGCGAGTTCGCCATCGGCATGTGGGTGATCGCGGCACTGACGCATCTGCTGGTCAATCTCGACCGGCTGGTGCAGGGCGAAACCGGCACCTCGCTGATCTCGCTCAATGTCTATGATGCCGGCACAAGGCGAGCGACGATCTACTGGCTGGCACTGGCCTCGATGACCGCGCTGCTTGCCATCCTGTTTGGCCTGCTGCGCGGCAGCACGGGTGCCGCGATCCGCGCGATCCGGGACAATGAGGATGCCGCCGCGTCGGTCGGTGTGCGCGTCACCGGCACCAAGCGGCTGCTGTTCGTGCTTGCCGCCTTCGGCATCGGCATTGCCGGTGCGTTGTGGCTGGCGACCTCCATCACCTTCCAGCCGAAGACCTACTTCAACGTGCAATGGACCGCCTACATGATCTTCATGGTGCTGGTCGGCGGCATCGGCACCTTCGAGGGCGCTATTCTCGGCGCGCTGGTGTTCTTCCTCATCGAGACCTGGTTCGGCGGCACCGGCGTCTGGTACCTGGTCGGACTTGGCGCCACAGCGGTGGTGTTCTCGCTTTTCCTGCCGCGCGGCCTGTGGGGGACGATCGAGGAGCGCTTCGGGCTTCGCCTGCTGCCGGTCGGTTATCGCGTCAGGCTCGCGGCTGCTGATGACGACGTGACGCCTTCACCACAACAAACCACGATGCATCAGGAAAAGGCATGACCATGCTCTTCGGCAAGATCGTCCTTGTCACCGGTGTCGCTTCAGGCATTGGTGCGCGCACCGCGGAACTCGCCGGCCAACTCGGCGCCGACGTGATCGGCGTCGATGTGCGTGAGCCGGCGACAGCGGCTGGCAGTTTCGTCAAGGCCGACATCTCCACCAAGGCCGGTGTCGACGATCTCATCGCGCGTCTGCCGCATCGTATCGACGCGCTCTGCAATGTCGCCGGCCTTTCCGGCAACACCGGTGCGGCGGCGACGCTGGCCGTCAACTTCTTTGGGCTGCGGGCGCTTTCGGAAGGTCTTGTGCCAAAACTTCGCGAAGGCGGCGCCATCGTCAACCTCGCCTCGATCGCCGGTTATGGCTGGCGCGCCCATCTCAATCGCGCCGCCTCGATCGTCGGCATCGAAGGTTTTCCCGATGTCGCCCAGGTGGTCTGCGACCACGCGGTCAGGAACGAGGAAGGCTATCCTGTCTCCAAGGAACTGCTGCTCTTGTGGACGTTCCGCGCCGCACATCAGGATCTGTTCAAACGCCGCGGCATTCGCGTCAATGCGGTGAGCCCCGGTCCTGTCGAGACACCGATCCTCAAACAATTCCGCACGGTGCTCGGCGACGCCCGCGTCGACAGCGACATTGCCAGGGTCGGGCGCGCCGGCACAGCGGGCGATATCGCACCGGTGGTGCTGTTCCTGTGCTCGGACGGCGCGCGCTGGATCAACGGCGCCAACGTGCCGGTCGATGGTGGCCTCGAGGCATCGATCAATGCCGAAATGTTCGGATTCTAGACCATGATCCCCAAGTGGGAACCGCTTTTCGGAAACGATCATGGTCAAACAAGAATGGAGGGATGGAGACAGTGATGGACATCGGACTTCTGATCGACGGCGACGAACGGGCTGCCTCGGGTGCGGCGTCCTTCGAGCGCATGGATCCGTTCACCGGCAGGCTGGCGACGCGCGCCGCAGCAGCCAGAATTGCCGACGCCAATGCCGCGGTCGAAGCTGCAGCGGCCGCGTTTCCGGCATGGTCGAAGACCGGGCCTGGTGAACGCCGCGCCTTGCTGGGCAAGGCGGCTGACGTGATGGCCTCGAAGGTCGGCGAATTCACCCGGCTGATGATGGAAGAGACCGGCGCGACCGGCCCGTGGGCCGGCTTCAACGTCATGCTGGCGGCGAACATGCTGCGCGAGGCGGCGGCGATGACGACGCAGATATCGGGCGAGATCATCCCATCCGACAAGCCGGGCACGCTGGCCATGGCGATCCGCCAGCCGGCTGGTGTGTGCCTCGGCATCGCGCCGTGGAATGCGCCGGTCATTCTCGGCACCCGCGCCATCGCCATGCCGATCGCCTGCGGCAACACGGTGGTGCTGAAAGCATCCGAAATGTGCCCCGGCACGCACCGGCTGATCGGCCAGGTGCTGGTCGAGGCCGGCCTGCCGAAGGGCGTCATCAATGTCGTCACCAACGATCCGAAGGACGCCGCCGACATTGTCGAGGCGCTGGTCGCGCACCCTGCAGTCAGGCGCGTCAACTTCACCGGATCGACCAAGGTCGGCAGGATCATCGCCGAACTCGCTGGACGGCACCTGAAGCCGGCGCTGCTCGAACTCGGCGGCAAGGCGCCGTTGCTGGTCCTGGACGATGCCGACATCGACGCTGCGGTCAACGCCGCCACCTTCGGCGCCTTCATGCATCAGGGCCAGATCTGCATGTCGACCGAGCGGCTGATCGTCGACGAGAAGGTCGCCGATGAATTCGTTTCCAAGCTCGCTGCGCGCGCGTCGCAACTGCCGGCCGGCGACCCGCGTGGCCATGTCGTGCTGGGCTCGCTGATCAGCAGCCAGGCGGCCGACAAGATGGAGGAACTCGTCACCGATGCCGTCGCCAAGGGCGCCAGGTTGGTGGCCGGCGGCAAGCGTACCGGCACCGTGGTGGAAGCGACGTTGCTCGACCACGTCACGCCGACCATGCGCGTCTATGCCGAAGAATCCTTCGGGCCGGTCAAGCCGGTGATCCGTGTCAGAGGCGAGGACGAGGCCGTGCGTGTCGCCAACGACACCGAATACGGCCTGTCGTCAGCCGTCTTCAGCCGCGACATCAAGCGTGCCATGGCGGTCGCCGCGCGCATCGAAGCCGGCATCTGCCATATCAATGGCCCGACCGTCGGCGACGAGGCACAAATGCCGTTCGGCGGCGTCAAGGGCTCGGGCTATGGCCGCTTCGGCGGCAAGGCCTCGATCGCCGAGTTCACCGATTTGCGCTGGGTGACGATCGAGGATCCGGGCCAGCATTATCCGTTCTGAACCGGCCTCGCTTCGGCAGGTTCGACATCGGTCAGACCGCCTGTGAGGGCGTGAAGCGAACACTGGCAGATCGCATCCGGCCGGGCGCCAGTATGATGCGGCCGGTGTCGATGCCCGCGTCGCGGTTGAAGGCATCGGTGATGTTGCTGACCGGCTCGGCGCAAAAGAACGGCTCGCCGGGCGGCGTGTAGAGAACGAGGAAATCGAGCGGCGCCTCGGCCTCGATGTCCAATTGCCGTCCATGCTCCGGCCAGGAGATCCGGGCCCGGCGCGTCCATCCGGTGAAGACGGTATCGAAGTCCGTCTCGGACACATCGAAGCCCGTGGTCGGGTTGGCACCGGCCGGCGGCAGGACGTGGCGGGTTGGCAAGATGTCCGCATCGGTCTCCCACATACCGGACACCGGCGCCTTGACATGCGTCCACGGCGTCGACGGGAAATAGGGATGCAGGCCGAAGCCGGCCGGCATCGGCGTGTCCGAGAGATTGCGCAGCGAGATGGTGATGCCCAGCCTGCCATCGGCGAGCGAGATGACTTGCTCGGCCTCGTAGCCCCATGGCCAGGAATCGGCGGCATGGCGATAACGCAAGACGACAGCGCTGGGTTCGTGTCGCCCGACTGTCCAAGGCCGACGCCAGCCATGGCCGTGCTCATGATGCGGGTCATCGGGGCTAGTCGGCAGCTCAATGCTACGGCCGGCGAATGCGAAGCGACCACCCCTTATGCGGTTGGAATAGGGAACCAGCGGGAAGCAGGCCATGGCGCCGGCATCGCGGCGGCTGATCGCCGCCTGATCGGCCGGGCGTAGCAAGTCCACGACGGAGCCGTCTTGCCGCCAGCGATACGATGCCACCGCACCGCCGGCGGCCGGAGCAATCTCGGCCGTGGCAATGCCGTCGCTGATCGAAAGCAGCTCTGTGTGCTGCTCGGCAACGGCCGCTGAATTCTTTGTCATCGGCATGTCCCCATCCCTTGACTCCAATCGCCATGACTATAAGACATATCATATGAATAGTATGAAGAATAAGAAATCTTTTAGCACGGCTCGGACTTCGCGCGTCGCCGTCGCGGTTTCCAGCGGCTCCACGGCACTGCATGCGACGGTTGTCGAGCAGATCGGGTTGCGCATCGTGCAGGGCGATTTCCTGCCCGGCGAGGCGCTGCCCAATGCGGACGATTCCAGCGAGATGCTGGGGGTCAGCCGCACCGTGTTGCGCGAGGCCATCAAGGTGCTGGCCGGCAAGGGGCTCGTCGAATCGCGGCCGAAGACCGGAACACGGGTGCGTCCCCGCTCCGACTGGAATTTCCTCGACCCGGACGTCCTGTCGTGGCGTTACGCCAGCGGCGTCAGCGCCGACGATGTGCGGGCGCTGTTCGAACTGCGGCGGGCCATCGAGCCTATGTCGGCCGCACTCGCCGCGCAGCGCGCCACACCGGCGCAGATCGCCGAGATCAACGCCGCGCTCGCCGAAATGGAAGCCGTTGTCGACGACGGCGACCGCTTCGCCAAGCCTGACCTGCTGTTCCACCAGACCATTCTGCGCATGACCGGCAACGAGCTGATCGGCTCGCTCGCGGCACTGGTCGAAACCGCGCTGGTGATGAGCTTCCGCCTCTCCAACGACAATCCCGAAGGCCAGCGCCACTCTTTGCCGCTGCACCGGGAAGTGGCTGAGAAGATCGCCGCGCGCGATGCCGCCGGCGCGCAAAAGGCGCTGCTGGTGCTCATCGACAATGCCGAAGAAGACGTGCGCCGCAGTGTCGAGAACCGCAACAGGCGCCGCACCAATCGGGAGCTGGCATCGTGACCGAGACCAAACGCAAGCTGCGGTCCGAGGCCTGGTTCGGCGGCGAAGGCAAGAACGCCTTCATGCACCGCAGCTGGATGAAGAACCAGGGCATTCCCGCCGACGCGTTCGACGGCCGCCCGGTGATCGGCATTTGCAACACCTGGTCGGAATTGACGCCGTGCAATGCGCATCTGCGCGCCCTGGCCGACCACGTCAAACGCGGCGTCTATGAAGCCGGCGGCCTGCCGCTGGAATTCCCGGTCATGTCATTGGGCGAGAGCAACATGCGCCCCACCGCCATGCTCTTTCGCAATCTGGTCAGCATGGATGTCGAGGAATCCATCCGCGGCAATCCTATCGATGGCGTCATCCTGCTGGTCGGCTGCGACAAGACCACGCCTGCGCTGCTGATGGGTGCTGCGTCGTGCAATCTGCCGACCATCGCCGTTTCCGGCGGACCGATGCTCAACGGCAAGTTCCGCGGACAAGATATCGGCTCGGGCACACATGTCTGGAAATTCGCCGAAGAGGTGAAGGCCGGCCGCATGCCGGTCGCCGATTTCCTTGCCGCCGAACAAGGCCAGAGCCGGTCGGCGGGTAGCTGCATGACAATGGGCACGGCTTCGACCATGGCCAGCATGGTGGAGGCGCTCGGCATCGGCATGCCGGACAATGCCGCGATCCCGGCGGTGGATTCGCGCCGTGGCGTGCTCGCCCAGATGGCCGGACGCCAGATCGTCGAGCTGGTCCGCAAGGATGTGACGATTGCGCAGATCCTCACCCGGCATGCGTTCGAGAACGCCATCCGCGTCAATGGCGCGATCGGCGGCTCGACCAATGCGGTGCTGCATCTGATCGCCATCGCCAACCGTATCGGTGTCGATCTCAGCCTCGATGACTGGGACCGCCTTGGCCGCGACGTTCCGACAATTGTCGATCTGATGCCATCGGGGCGGTTCCTGATGGAAGATTTCTACTATGCCGGGGGGCTGGCTGCGGTCATGGCGTCGCTTGATGAAGTGGGGCTTCTTCATCGCGACGCCATGACCGTCAGCAACAAGACCATTGGCGAGTTGATCGACGGCGCGCCCAACTACAACACCGAGGTCATCCGCCCGCTGAGCGACCCGCTGACCAGGGAAGGTGGCATCTCGATCCTGCGCGGCAATCTGGCGCCCAACGGGGCGGTCATCAAACCGTCGGCGGCAACGCCCGAGCTGATGCAGCATCGCGGCAAGGCGGTGGTCTTCGAAAACATAGAGCATTACTACGCCCGCATCGATGATCCGGAGCTCGATATCGACGCGTCTTCGGTGATGGTGCTGAAGAACTGCGGACCGCGCGGCTACCCCGGGATGGCCGAGGTCGGCAACATGCCGCTGCCGGCCAAGCTGCTGAAGCAAGGCGTCTCCGACATGGTGCGCATCTCGGACGCGCGCATGAGCGGCACCGCCTACGGCACCGTGGTGCTGCATGTGGCGCCGGAAGCAGCGGCCGGGGGGGCACTGGCGCTGGTGCGCGATGGCGATCTCATCGAGCTGGATGTGGCCGGCCGGCGACTGGAGCTTTTGGTGTCGGACGAGGAGCTGGCCACCCGCCGGCATGACTGGCAGCCGCCGGCGGCGCCCGAAGGCGGCTACCAGAGCCTCTATGTCGAGCGCGTTCTGCAAGCCGACAAGGGCTGCGATTTCGACTTTCTCGTCGGCCGGCGCGATGCCGGCATCCCCCGGCATTCCCACTAGTGAGGCGCGCGCGATGACGGATGAAATTGGCGGCTACGCCACCTACCCCAGCCTCAAGGATCGCAGCGTCTTCATAACCGGCGGTGGCAGCGGCATCGGCGAAAGCCTGGTGCGCCATTTCTGCGCGCAAGGCAGCCGCGTTGCCTTTGTCGATCTGGCCGAGGAGCCGTCGCAGCGCCTGGCCGATGCGATCGCGGCGGATGGGCATCGCGCGCCGCTGTTCATCGCCTGCGACCTGCGTGACGTCGAGAAACTGCAGGCGGCAACGGTGCAAGCGATGCAGCACAACGGCCCGATTCAGGTTCTGTGCAACAATGCCGGCAATGACGACCGCCATCAAACCAATGACGTGACGGTCGCCTATTGGGACGACCGCATGGCGGTCAATTTGCGCCACCAGTTCTTTGCGGCGCAAGCGGTGCGCCCGCAGATGGGCTCGCAGGGCGGCGGCTCGATCATCAATTTCGGTTCGATTACCTGGATGGTTGGCGATCCCGATTGCCCCGCTTATGTGACGGCCAAGGCGGCGGTTTACGGCATGACGCGGGCGCTGGCCCGCGAGCTTGGTCCCGAGCGCATCCGTGTCAACTGCATGGTGCCTGGCTGGGTGATGACTGAGCGCCAGATGCGCCTGTGGCTGAACCCGGCCGGAGAGCGGCAGATCGAGGAGCGGCAGTGCCTGCCCGACCGGCTGCAGCCCTCCGATATTGCGCGCATGGCGCTGTTCCTGGCCGCCGACGACAGCCGCATGTGCACAAGCCAGCAATTCATCGTCGATGCGGGCTGGGTGTGACCCGCACGGCCTCAAGGGAAGAAGGGTACCTCATGCGTCTTGTTCAGTTCAGAATGCCCGATGGCAACAGGGGGGTTGGCCGTGTCTCCGACGACGGCAATCACCTGCACCCGCTCGAAAAGACCAGCACCGTGCTGGAACTTGCCGAAGCGGCAATTGCTGAGGGCGTTTCCATCGCCGCACTTGTCGAGAAGCGGTCGGGCACAGCAACGGTCGACTATGACGAGCTGTTGCGCAATGGCCGTGTGCTGGCCCCGGTCGATCATCCTGAACCGGCGCGCTTCCTGGTCACCGGCACCGGCCTGACCCATACCGGAAGTGCCGCGGCACGCGACAAGATGCATGTGCTTACGCATGGCGAGGACGCCGAGGAATCCGATTCACTGAAGATCTTTCGCATGGGCCTGGAGGGCGGCAAACCCGCCGCCGGGCAGATCGGAATCCAGCCCGAATGGTTCTTCAAGGGCGTCGGCACCTGTGTCGTGCCGCCCGGTGCGGCGCTGCCGATGCCCGCCTTCGCGCGCGCCGGCGCGGAAGAGGCCGAAATCGTCGGGCTCTATCTCAATGGGCCGGATGGCCGCCCCTATCGCATCGGCTATGCGCTCGGCAACGAATACTCCGACCACGTCACGGAAGCCGAGAACTACCTTTATCTCGCCCATTCGAAACTCCGCTCCTGCTCGATCGGCCCGGAGCTTTTGATCGGCGACCTGCCCGATGAAGTGCGTGGCCATTCCCGCATCCTGCGCGACGGGGCCGTCATCTGGGAGCAGGAGTTCTTGTCGGGCGAGGCGCACATGTCGCACTCGATCGCCAATCTCGAACATTTCCATTTCCGCTACCCGATGCACCGCAGAGCAGGCGACCTGCATGCCTATTTCTTCGGCGCGGCGGTGATGAGCTACGCCTCCGGCATCAAGACGGCTTCCGGCGACGAGTATGAAATCCAGGCACAGACATTCGGCAAGCCACTGCGCAACCGGATGGAGTCGGTGCCGGACGAGGGACTGGTCGCCGTCACCCAGCTGTGACGGCAAAAGGTCCGGAAACTGCGGTCCATCAGAAAGACAATGGGAGATTAAAAATGGGACTGAAGAAACTGTTTCTAAGAATGGCGGCAATCGGCCTCGGCATCGGCCTGATGACATCGGCAGCCTTGGCCGCGAACCTTCGGGTTCTGGCCTGGGATGGCTATGCCGACCCGGACTGGGTGAAGGACTTCACCGCTGCAACCGGCGTCGGCGTCGATGTCGTCTTCATCGGCAGTGACGACGAGATCTGGGCCAAGATCAAGGGCAGCGAAGGACAGGACTTCGACGTCTTCGCCGTCAACACCGCCCAGTTGCAGCGCTACATCAAGGCCGATCTGGTGTCGCCGATCGACGTGACGAAATTGGCCAACCAGAAAGAGGTGCTGCCGCGCTTCCGCGATCTCACCGCGGTGAGCGGCGTCACCAAGGACGGCAAGGTCTATGGCATTCCGTTCTGCTTCGACTCGATCGGCCTGATCTACGACACCGACAAGGTCAAGCCGGCACCGACATCGATGTCGGTGCTGTGGGACCCGGCCTACAAGGGCAAGGTCCTGGCCTATGACAATGGCGAGCACAATTTCTCGTTCACCGCACTGACGCTCGGCTACCAGGATCCGTTCAATCTGAATGAAGAACAGATGGCGGCGGTCAAGGCCAAGTTGGTCGAACTCAAGCGCAATGTGCTGAGCTTCTATACCACCGCCGACGAGGCGCAGCAGATCTATCAGAACAATGACGTGGCCCTGATCTGGGCCAATTACGGCCAGCAGCAGGTCAAGGCACTGCAGAAGATCGGCGCCCATGTCGCTTACGTCAACCCGAGCGAGGGCGCGCTTGCCTGGCTCGACAACTGGGTCATCTCCAAGGGCGTCCGCGACAATGCGGCGGCCGAGAAATGGATCGACTTCATGCTGAGCAAGAAGGTCAGCGGCGAGCTTTCCGAACGCACCGGCTTCGGCAACACCGTGACCGAAACCGGCAGCGCCGGCGGCAATGACAAGCTGGTCTGGCTCAACAATGTCGAGGACCCGCTGAAGCGGTCGGACATGTGGAACGAGATCAAGGCCACGCCCTGATCTTTCCGTAACGAAGACTTCGAAGGACCCGGCGGTCCGGACGTTCCGGACCGCCGAAGCGTATGCGAGAATATTCTATGAACCAGAACACCGACCTGCTGACGCTGCGGTCCGTCTCGAAATCCTACGGCACCGTTCCGGTGCTGCACGACATCGACCTGTCGATCAAGGACGGTGAGTTCCTGACCGTGCTTGGGCCGTCAGGCTCCGGCAAGACCACGGTGCTGCGGCTGATCGGCGGGCTGGAACCACTGACGTCGGGCGAGATCCGGCTCGACGGCCAGGATATCAGCCGCATGCCGATCAACCGGCGGCCGTTCAACACCGTGTTCCAGGACTATGCGCTGTTCCCACATCTGACCGTTTCCGGCAATGTCGGCTACGGGCTTTCGGTTCGCCACGTGCCGCGCAAGGAGATTGCGCGCCGCGTCGCGGAAGCGCTGGAACTGGTCCAGCTCGGCCGTTTCACCGACCGCTTTCCGGCCCAACTCTCCGGCGGCCAGCGCCAGCGCGTCGCCTTGGCCCGCGCGCTGATCTGCCAGCCGCGCCTGATCCTGCTCGACGAGCCGCTGGCAGCGCTCGACCTCGAGCTGCGCCGGCAAATGCAGGAGTTCCTGAAATCCATCCAGCGCGAAATCAAAACCACGTTCCTGTTCGTCACCCACGACCAGGAAGAAGCGATCGGCATGGCCGATCGGATCTGTGTCATGCAGGCCGGCCATATCCGCCAGCTCGGCACCCCGCACGAGCTTTACTACAAGCCGAATTGCGAGTTCGTGGCGCGCTTCTTCGGCGAGAACAATCTGGTGGCCGGAAAGCTTGGATCCGTCCAGGGTGAACTGCGATCGATCGAGACGGCGCTCGGACGCCTGGTCTGTTCGATCAGTGACCAGCCGCATTTGAAGACTGCGGCGGATGGCGCCAGTGCCTTCGCTGCCTTCCGTCCCGAGGCCTTGCACCTTGCCGATGCAAAGGACACCGACAACCGCTTTTCCGGCACGATCGCCGACATGGCCTTCGCCGGCTCGTCGACCGTTGCCACCATCACGGCCGGCGCCGACCATACTGGGCAACGCTTGCGGCTGCGCATGCCGAGCCGGGTCGACGGCAGCACGCTGAAATCCGGCGCGACGATCTCCCTGGCGTTTGCGCCGCATGAAGGCCACCTGGTGCTGGCATGAGCGGACCCGGCACGATACCGCTCGCGGAACGGCGATGGTCGCTGCTGGTGACGGCGCTGGCTTTCGCCTTGCCGGTGGTCTTCGTCCTCGTGCCGCTGGCGATCTTCCTCGGCTATAGCTTCTTCAGCGTCGACCAGGGCACGATCGTTCATACGCTGTCACTGGGCAACTATTTCCGCTTCTTCACCGATCCGATCTTCCTTCCGGTGTTCTGGAACACCATCGTGCTGTGTCTCTCGGTGGCGGCAATCTGCATTCTGCTCGCCTATCCCGCCGCCTATTTCCTGACGACCCTGAAGGGGCGCTGGCGCTACGCCTTGCTGATGCTGCTGCTGGTGCCGCTGCTGATGAGCTACGTCATCAAGATCTATGCGATCCGCAGCATCCTCGGCCTTAACGGCTTTCTCAACAAGGCGCTGGTCGGGCTCGGTATCCTGCAGGAGCCGTCGACGCTTTTCGTGTTCAACATGAACGCCATCCTGCTGACGCTGACGCTGCTGCTGATCCCGTTCGCCATCCTGCCGATCTTCCTGTCGCTGGAGCGGATTCCGCAGGTGCTGCTACGCGCCTCCGACGATCTGGGCGCGAGCGGCCTGCAGACGTTCCTGCGCATCACCTTGCCGCTCAGCCTGCCCGGCGTCGCCTCTGCGGCGAGCTTCGTGTTCGTGCTGGCGATCGGCGATTTCCTGACGCCGCAAATGGTCGGCGGCATCAGCGGCTTCACCTTCGGCCGCATCCTCTATAGCCAGTTCGGCACCGCCTACAACTGGCCGTTCGGTGCGGCACTATCAGTGGCGCTGGCGGTCGTGGTGATCGCGGCAATTCTTGTCGGCGAGCGCTTCGGCCGCAACCGGGGGACAGCGATATGACCGCCCTGCCCCGGCTATCCACCGTCCTTCTGGCAGCGATCACGACTTTGGTCGCGGTTCTGCTCTACAGCCCGCTGGCCGTGCCGATCGTGTCGTCGTTCTTCACCATTGCGCATGGCAATGTCGACTGGTCTTCGCCGACGCTTGCGACCTATGTCGCGCTGGCCGAAAACCACGACATTCTGGCCGCATTGCGCACCACGCTGATCGTCGGTGTCTGCACCGTCGTCCTGTCGGTGGTCAGCGGAACGCTGCTGGCGCTCTATTATCACAGCCGCCGTTCCGGGCGCTCGCTGCTGCAGTTCATCATCTTCCTGCCGTTCCTGATGCCGCCTATCATCAGCGGTCTGGCGCTGCTGATCTTCTTCCGTGAGATCGGCCTTGAACGCTCTCTGCTGACGGTGGTCATCGGGCATACGGTCTTCGTGCTGGCAATCGTCTATCGCACGGTGCTGATGCGACTGCAGTCGATGAGCCGCACACTGGTCGAAGCGTCCTACGATCTCGGCGCCACGAGCTGGCAAACGTTCTGGCGCATCGTCCTGCCGAACCTGTCGAGTGCCATGGTCGGCGGCGCCATCCTGGCTTTCGCGCTGTCGTTCGACGAGACCATGATCACCATCCTGGTCACCGGCACCCAAAGCACGCTGCCGGTCAGGCTGTGGGCGATGATGCGGCTTGGCTTTTCACCCGACATCAATGCGCTGGTGGCGCTGATCCTGATGTTCACCGTACTGCTCTGCGTGCTCGCCGCGCGTTTTCTTATCCCCAGGCAAGTCGCGACGGAACGGACCTGAGTGCGCGGCAGCCACGGCCGACGGATGTCGCGGAGTCGCGTTGACTACAGGCTGGCCGCTATGATTTTGCGAAGGCAGGCGGAATCAGGTCGAAGACCCGCCCCGGATTGAGGATGTTTCTGGGGTCAAGGGCTGCCTTCCGCCGCCGCATGGTGGCGATCTCGGCATCGCTGCGGACCAGATGCAGCCACTTCTTCTTGTCGAGGCCGATGCCATGTTCGGCCGAAACGCCGCCGCCGGCTGCCGCCACGCCGCGATAGACGATATCGTATGCCGCCGCCGGATCCACAGTGCGGACCTGGTAGTGCAGATTGCCGTCACCGAGATGGCCGAAGACATAGATGTCGGCGCCGGGATCGACGGCGTGGATGGCAGCGTCCGCTTCCCGCAGGAAAATTCCCATCCGCGCCAGCGGGATGCCGATGTCGACGCCGACCAGACCTTTGATCGAAAACAGGACGCGATTGGCGTCCTCGCGCACGGCCCACAGCGCCCGGACTTCGCGCGGCGACTGCGCGACGACCACATCGTCAATGACACCGTCTTCGACCGCTTGCATCAGCACTTCGGCAAAGCGCTCGCCGTCGCGTTCGGGCTCGCTGCCCTGGATCTCGGCCAGCACGTAGACGGACGAACCCGCCGGCAGCGGCGCCGGCATGTCCATGCTGGCGACCATCGTGTCATAGAGCGGCGCGAAGTTGACCTCATAGGCGGACAAGAGTGGGCCGAGCTTCTGCCGCAGCAGCCCAAGCAGGGCGATCGCCGCATCGAGCGACGACAGCGCGCAGAAGGCGTTTACCTCGGACACCGGCTTCGGATGCAGCCTGAGCGCCGCGCGTGTGACGACGCCAAGCGTCCCTTCCGTGCCGATGAAGAGCTGGCTGAGGTCATAGCCGGAATTGTCCTTGGGCAGTCCCTTCAGCGATGTCAGTACGGTGCCATCGGCAAGCACCGCCTCCAACCCCAGAACCTGCGCCCGGTACATGCCGTAACGCAGCACGCGGATGCCGCCTGCATTGGTGGCGACATTGCCGCCAACCGTCGCCGAGCCGCGTGCGCCCATATCGACGCCGAACATCAGACTCGCGCCGTCGGCCGCCTCCTGCACCGCCTGCAGCGTTGCGCCCGCCTCGGCGACGATGCTGGCAGCCTGGCGATCCGGCGCATCGAGACCGGTCATCCGCTCCAGCGACAGCACGATTTCGCCCGGCTGCACGCGCGCGGCGCCGGTCAGCCCGGTGCGTCCGCCCTGCACGACAACTGGCTGGCCGAGATCGTTGCATGCGGCCAGCGCGGCAGCGACACCCTCGGTGTCGCGCGGACGCAGCACCGCTTCGGGCAATGCGCCGAGCTTGCCATCGGGATCGTCGCGATAGCGCTGGTCCACATCGGAACCGGCGAGCACACCGACCGCGCCCAGCCGGCCGCCGAGAGCAGATAGAAGTTTCTCAGTTTCAGGCGACATTGGCCAATCCTGTTGATGGGCCAATCCTATTCGTGATCGCCTGCCGGTCAAACCCTTGCCCGTGCAAACGATATGGTTCTCACGGCCTGGCGGCGCAGATCCTGTTCCTGTTCCGGCACGCACCCAACATGCTGCTCGGCTGGAGCATGCTGCGCGACCGGTTGGACGATACGAGATAGGCGGACCGTCACCTGGCCGAGCCAAGGTTTGCCGACAGAACAGCGGCCGCCACAGCGATGTCTTGCTCGATGAAAGTCCGAACGGCAGGACCACTGCGCTGCTCCAGCGCGGCGACGATCTTGCGATGCGCATCGTTCGACTGCGGAACGTAGCGATCGGCCTGCATCAGCAGCTTGAGATACGGCCCGACCCGTCCCCAGAGGTCGCGAATCATATTCAGAAGGATCGGCGCGCCGGCATGCTGGTAGATGGCGAAGTGGAAGCCTTCGTTCAGCGTGAGATAGGCCTTGGCGTCGCCCTCCTCGATGGCGTGCTGCATGCCGGCCAGCGTGACGTGGATGTCGACCAGCCCGCTTTCGGTCATCCGCGACGCCGCCATCTCGCCCGCCAGACCCTCGACCGCGATGCGGATGCGCGTCAGTTCCTCGAAGGCGGGCGCGGACAGCAAGGGCACGATGACCGAACGGTTGTTCTGCATCTCGAGCAGCCGCTCGGCAACCAGCCTTTGCAGCGCCTCGCGAATGGGTGTCGTCGATATGCCGAACGTCTCGGCGAGCTTGCGGATGACCAGTGTCTGGCCTGGGCTGAAGCCACCGGAAATCAATTCCTGCTTGAGCGCGCCATAGGCGCGGTCGTTCAGGGTTTGATGTTCAAGCTTCAGCATGCGCGGCTCGCTCCGGTCACCAGTTCGACAGTGCGCGATCGAGCGTCTCGGCCAGCTGTTCGGCATTGTCCCTGGCAAAGGGCAGCGGCGGCCTGATCTTGAGCACATTGCCGCGCGGACCGCAGGAGGAGATCAGCACGCCGTCCTCACGCATGGCTTCGACGACCGCCGATGTCTTGGTGGCGGCCAAGGCCTCGTCGCCCTCCGCCGTCAACTCGACACCGAAATAGAGCCCGTTGTGCCTGACGTCGGCGACGATGCCGTGCCTGCCCTTCAGCGTGCACAGCAGGTCGGCCGTATAGGCTCCGACCATGCGTGCATTCTCGATCAGCCCCTCGTCCTCGATCACCTCGAGAACGGCAATGCCGACAGCGGCCGCGACCGGGTTGCCGCCGAAGGTGTTGAAGTAGCCGGTGTTCGAGCCGAAGGAGGCGACAAGCTGTGGCCGCACGATCACCGCTCCCATCGGATGACCGTCGCCGATCGGCTTGCCCATCGTGATGATGTCAGGCTCGATGCCATAATTGGCGAAGCCCCACATGCCCTGGCCGAGCCGGCCGAAGCCGGATTGGACCTCATCGGCGATGACGATGCCGCCCGCCTTTTTTACGTGATCCGCCGCCTCGCGCATCACCGCAGCATCGGGAAAAAAGATGCCGTCGCTGGAAAACGCCGAGTCGAGAAGCAGTGCGGCCGGACGGATATTTTGCGCGCGCATGTCCTCGATGGCGGCGGCGACATTTTTCGCGAAATCGCGCGCGGCGCGGCCATGATCGCGGAACGTGTCCGGCGCTGCGACAGTGCGGTGCTGCGCGGGCACCGCTTTCACCCCGACCGCGGCCGGCGACAATTGTGCGGTCGCGATCGTCGCGCCGTGATAGGCGAAGTCGGTGATGATCACCCCGGTGCCGCCGCTGGAATGCTGGGCGATGCGGATGGCAAGGTCATTGGCCTCGCTGCCGGTGCAGGTGAACATGGCATGGCCGAGATGGGGCAGACAGGTGCCGAGCAATTTCTCGGCGTAGTCGAGGATGATCTCGCTGAGATAGCGTGTGTGCGTGTTCAGTGTTGCGGCCTGCCCCGACAGGGCCTCGACGACACGCGGATGGCAGTGGCCGACCGAGGCGACATTGTTGTAGGCGTCGAGGAATTTTCGGCCCTGGGCGTCATAGAGCCAGACGCCGCTGCCGCGCACCAGATGGATCGGGTTGCGGTAGAAGGCGCGGTAGGTCGGGCCAAGCAGCCTGGCGCGGCGCTCGAGCAACGCGCGCTCTTGCGCCGAGGCGCCGGCATCGGCAAGGGCATTTGCAGGCGAGGACTGGGACACGGGCATCTACTCCGGATTGGAATGGTCGAGAAAATAGCGGCCGGCATCAGCGGACGACAGGCCGTCCAGCCGTTCGAGCGAAGCCCAGACCTCGGTGGCGAGGCGCAGGACATAGTCGCGCTTGGCCGGGAAGCGCTCGGCCTGCCAGCTGGCGATGTTGGCGATGAGCGCAAGCCGGGCACGGATCAGATCAAAGAGGATTTCTAGCTCTTCAGCTTCGAGCGGCTGCACCGATTGATAGCCGGCAACGAAGCGCGCAGCCGGCGCCAGTGGATGGCCTTCCGCCGGCCAGCGGTAGACGGCGCCGATGGCGAGATCGCAGATCAACGGCGAGTGGATCATGTCGCCAAAGTCGAGAATGCCGCTCACGATCTCCGGCCGCGACGCGTCCATCACCACATTGTAGGAGTTCATGTCATTGTGGACGATCTGGGCGCGCAGTTTCGGGATGACCGGCGCCGCATGCTGCTCGAAGGCGTTGATCGCACGCTCGACCATGGCCCGCCGGCCAGCGTCGGCGATATGCGCCAGCATCGGCCGCGTCTTGGCGACCTTGCGGATATCCCAAAGCAGGTCGCTGCCCGCCGCAGGATGGAAGAAGCCGCGCAGTGCGCGGCCAAGGCGGGCGAGGAAGATGCCGAGATTGCGATCTTGCGCCGGTGATGCAGGCGACCGCGACAGCAATTGGCCGGGCAGATAGGTGACCAGCCGGACGATGCGTGGCGCCGATCCGCCTACACTGACTGTGAATTGCGCCTCACCTTGCAGGCTTTTGCGCAGCGAAGGAACCGGCAAGGTCGGGTCGACCGCAAGGATGTGATCGAGCGCCTTGTTCTGGAAGTCGGTGAATGCCACCTCTTCCGCCGGATGGGAGATTTTCAGGACGAATTCGCCCTCGCCGTCCGTCTGTATGTGGAAGTTGTGGTCGCGCTCACCAGGCAACGGGCGCGCGGTTCCGCTCAGGCCGTAGTACCGGCGCAGGATGGCAAGCGCGTCGGCCGTCGAAACGTCGGGCGCGTCCTCGGCGAGTGTTTCGCCGAAAGCATCGGGCACAGCCGCGTTCATGGCCTCGCCTCGGGATCGACGGGCTCAAGGCCGCACCAGTCGGCGATGAACAGCGCGATGGTCTGGGTGACCTTGCGCACCGAGTCCAGGTCGACGGCCTCGTCATAGCCGTGCGGCATGCGGCAGATCGGGCCGTAGACGATCGCCGGCGTGTCGGCATAGAGGCCAAAGAAACGTGCATCGGTGGTCGCCGAGGTGACGTGTTCCTTTAGCGGCTCGCCCCAGACAGCGGTATGGCTGCGGCGCAAAACGGCTTCCATCTCGTCGGCGCCCTCCAGCACATAGCCCTCGGCCATGAAGCCGTTGTAGGTGAGCCGCGGCGGGCGGTTGGCCAGGAACGGATCGGCGCGGGCCGCATCGGCGATGCACGCCTCAAGCTCTGCCCTGGCGTCCTCAAGCCTCTGACTGGGATAGGTCGCGACCCGCATCTCGAAGATACAGCGCGCCGGAACGCTCGACGTCCATTCGCCGCCTTCGATCTTGCCGAGATTGAAGCGGATCGGGTGCGGATGGTCGCAAAAATGCGGGTCATCGACCTTGCGCGCGTTCCAGACGATTTCGAGCTGCTTCAGCGCCTGGATGATGACAAATGCCTTTTCGATGGCATTGGCGCCGGCGGAAAAAGCGCCCGACGCGTGCTGCGGATCGCCGTCGACCTCGACCCTGAACCAAATCGGCCCGACCTGCGCCCGCATCAGCCTCGGCTCCAACGGCTCGGGGATGAAGGCGGCATCGGCGCGATAGCCGCGCTGCAGGCAGGCGAGCGCGCCATTGCCGGTGCACTCTTCCTCGACCACCGACTGGAGGAACACGTTCGCCGCCGGCTGATAGCCGAGGCTGCGCAATGCGGTCAGCGCATAGAGGCAGGCGGACAGGCCAGCCTTCATGTCGCCAGCGCCGCGGCCATGCATCCAGCCGTCCTCGATCGCCGGATCGTAGGGATCGCGCGCCCAGCGGTCGAGCGGTCCCGTCGGCACGACATCGATATGGCCGTTGAGGATCAGCGAGCGGCCGGTCGCGTTTCTCGGCGTATGGCTGGCAACGACATTGAAGGCGTCGTCATAGGACACCGCCACCGGTGAAAAACCCGGAAGGTCGCGAATCGCGTCGACATCGACGCTCCACATGTCGACCGCATAGCCGTTGACCTCATAGGCAGCCGCCATGAAGGATTGCGCAGCATGCTCATCGCCGCGCTGGGAGGGAAAGCGCACGAGATCGGCCAGGAACGCGACCTGTCGCGCGAAGCCGTCGTCGACCGCGCTGAGAATAGCCTCGTCCGCAATCCGATCAGGCATCATATTTCACTTTCATCCGAATGGTGTATCATATCTCATATGCCATTTCTGTGAAATGCAAGGGGCAGCGGCGCCAAAAATCCGATCCAAGCCCAACAGCATCTTGTCAGACCATTCGTGGGTGTTGGCATCAGCGGCCGCAAGCCGATACTGCTAACGGGCAGAGATGAAGAGGAATGCGTTGATCTCCGAAGATACGATGCCGGCCGAAATCACCGATCTCGCCATTGGCTACCGGCGCCTGCCGGCGGGCAAGCTCGCCAATGCGGTGACGTGGATGGAGGCGCGTGCTCCGCAGCCCGACCTCGCGCAACCCCTGGCTATGACCCGGATCACGACGCCCGACTGCGCCTCCTATCGGGCGATCTTCCTCGAGATCGGCGCGCCCTGGCTGTGGGACCGCGTGTCTGAAATGTCCGACGCCGAGATAATGGATCACTTCGCCGATCCGCGTCAGCATCTCTACTACGGCCATGATGAAAGCGGCGCGCATCTCGGCATGGTCGAATTCTTCGCCGCCGACAGCAACGAGATCGAGATCACCTATTTCGGCCTGATCCCGTCCCTGACCGGCCGCGGTTTCGGCAAGCGTCTGATGGCCGGCGCGCTCGAGCAGGCATGGCGCCTGAAACCAAGCCGTGTCTGGCTGCATACAAGCAGCTTCGATCATCACAGCGTGATAGGCTTCTACGGCGCCTGCGGATTTGTGCCGTTCGCGTCCGGTTTTGAGATCGTCGACGATCCCCGGATAAAGGGCACCTTGCCGCGCAATGCCGCGCCGCAGATTCCGCTGATCGAAGCGGAGTGGAGCAGCTGCCATCCGGAGAACCGACAGGTTGCGCGAGCCTAGATGAGAACAGCTCCGCAACCCACCCCGCACGCGTCGCCGCATCACCGCCGATGGGTCCGCCGAGAGACCATCCTGTCGACGCTGAAGCGCCATATCGATACGCGCATCGTGCTGTTCGCCGCGCCGGCTGGCTTCGGCAAATCGACGACGATGGCGCAATGGGCCGCGGAAGCCGCGCGCCTCGGCCGGCTGACCGCGTGGCTGTCCTGCGAGGCGACCGATAATGACGAAGGCGCCTTCCTGTCGCATCTGGTGGGGGCGCTGCGCCATCTCGTGCAGAGCCCGGCGGAACTCGACCTTGCCTTCCAGTCGAGCCCGATACCGCAGCTTGACGTCGTTCTCGCCGCGCTGGTGGCGGGGTTGGCGGCGCGCGAGGCCGACATCACCTTGTTCTTCGACGACTACCACGCCATCGAGGCGCCGGCGGTGAAGCGGTTCATGGAGCGCCTGACCCGGCAGGCGCCGGCCAATGTCGCCTTCGTCATCGGTTCGCGCAGCCTGCCCGACCTGCAGCTCGGCAAGCTCAGGGTGCTGGGCGACGTCTGCGAAATCGGCCCCGACGATCTGCGCTTCGCCTCCTCCGAAGCCGAGGCCTTCTTCAACGAGAAGCTCGGCTTGAGCGTCAGCAGCGGCACCGTGGAGACCTTGTGTTCACGGACCGAAGGCTGGGCCGCCGGCCTGCAGCTCGCCTCGCTGTCGCTCAGTGCCGCGCACGCGCCCGAAACCGTCATCGGCAATTTCACCGGCGCCAACCGCAACGTCGCCGACTTCCTGATGGGAGAAGTGTTTCTCGAACTGCCGCCAGCGATCGCGAAGTTCCTACTCTACAGTTCGATCTTCGAACGCTTCAGCGCCGAGGCCTGCCGGGCGGTGATGCGGGCGCCGGATGCCGAGGCGGCGATCACCGAAATCGAGACGCGCAATCTGTTCCTGGTGCCGCTCGACGAGGAGCGCCGCTGGTTCCGCTATCATCATCTGTTCCGCGACTTCCTCAGCCGCGAGATGGAACGGCGCGAACCGGAGATGATCGCGCCGCTGCACCTGGCGGCCGCCGAATGGTTCGGCGAACGCAAGATGCTGACTGAAGCGATCGGCCATGCGCTCACGGCCGGCGACCAGGCCCGCGCGGCGGTGTTCGTCGAGAACAACGCGCTCGACCTCATCGCCCAATGCCAGCTTCTCTATGTGCGCCAGTTGCTGGCGCTGTTGCCCAAAAAGCTGATCGACCAGCGCATCCGGCTGCAGTTGATCGTGCTGTGGCTGGCTGTGCACAGCAGCCAACCCGAGCTTGCCCAACAGACGCTGACCAATGCGCGCAAGCTGGTCGAAACCGGGCCGGCCGACGGCAAGGATCCGGGCACTTTGACCGGCACCGCGATCGATGCGGAGCTGGTGGTGCTCGCCGCCGCCGTCCACAGCACGCTGGAGCAATTCGAGGAGGCGCGCGATACCGCACTGGCGGCCCTGCGCGTCATCGCGCCCGACGCCTGGTTCATGGAAGGCGCGACGGCCAATGTCATCGGCTACAATCTCTATGCGCTGGGCGACCTCGACGGCGCGCGCGCGGCGGTGGACGCGGCGCGCAAGGCGCATGAGCGAAGCGGCAGCCTGCTCGGCGTCACCATCGCCAATTGCTATATGGCTGTTATCGAACGCTCGGCCGGCCGCCTGCCCGCCGCCGAACGGCTGCTGCGTGACGCAATCGCCGAGGCCAGGGCACGGATCGGTCCGAATTCCTACGCCGAAGCGCTGGCCGGCACGCTGCTTGCCGAACTTGCCTATGAGACCAATGCTTCGGGCGAAGCGCTGACCTTGGTGGAGAATCTCGGGCCGCTGATCGAAGGAGCGGCGGTCATCGTCTATCCGCTCGCCAGCGTGCCGACCTATGCCCGCGTGCTGCAACTGACCGGGCGCACGGAGGCTGCACTCGATATGCTGGAGCGGGTCTACCAGCGCCTGCGCGGCTCCGTGTACCGTCGTCTCGCTTCGGTGCTCGTGCATGATCGCGTCAGGCTGCTGCTCGACCAGAACCGCGGCGCCGAGGCGCGCGCCCTGCTGAACGAGCATCGCCGCGGACGGCCTGAGACCACTCCCACGGTCGCCAACGAATTCGAGTTCTTCGCCGAGGGCCGCTTGCTGACGGCGGAGAAATCCTATGCCGATGCAGCGCGGGTCTTCGACGTGCTTCTGGAGCGCACGAAAAGCGGGGGGCGTATGCGCCGCCATATCCTGGCGCTGATCCAGCGCGCCAAGTGTGCTGGCCAGGACCAGCGCGAGGCCGACCGCTATCTGCTCGAAGCGCTGCGCCTTGCCCACCCCTCTGGCTTCATCCGCTCCTTCGTCGATGAGGGAAAGCCCGTTGTCGAAGGGTTGATGCGGCTGCGTGCGGCCCAGGCAAAGACCGAACCGGCACTCTCAGCCTATGCCACGCGCATCATCGATGCCGCGCAGATGGTGCCTGTGGCGACGCGCAGGCCGGCCCAGCCAGCCGCAGAGAAGGAACACCTCACCCAGCGCGAGGCCGAGCTGCTGCGCTGCCTGACGGAGGGCATGTCCAACCGCGATATCGCGGTTGCGCTGTCGGTCAGCGAAACCACGGTGAAGTGGCATCTGAAAAACATTTTCGGCAAGCTGGCGGTGAGCAACCGGGTCCAGGCCGTGCGCGCCGCGCAAGGGTCGGCAAACCTCCGTACCCCTCCGAAAGGAGGGGCATAGATAACAGGCGCAACCCCTCTTTCGGGTCGGGCCACGCCGATGCAAGCCTGTTAGCGTCACCAGGTTTTTAGAGGACGCTGCGGATGGCGACAGGTTACGTTTTTCACGAACAGCTGATGTGGCATGACACCGGCTCCAGCGCCGACATGATGCCTCCCGGCCGTTTCGTGGAACCCGGCCGGCATCTGGAATCCCCCGGCTCGAAGCGTCGGCTGAACAATTTGATCCAGGTCAGCGGCCTGTCGCGCCACCTCGTGCCGATCATTCCAGAGCCGGTTTCGGTCGAGGACCTGCTGCGCGTGCATACCCAACGCCACGTCGACGATATCCGCATGCTCAGCGAACGGGGTTCCGGCTTCGCCGGGCCGCAGGCGCCGATCGGCCTCAACAGTTTCGACATCGCCTTGCTGTCGGCTGGTACCACCTATGCTGCCATGCGCGCCGTGCTGACCGGTCGGGTCGACAACGCCTATGCGCTGGCGCGGCCGCCAGGGCACCATGCCGAGCCAGACCAGGCGTTGGGCAATTGCCTGTTCTCCAACATCGGCGTCTCCGTGCGCCGGCTGCAGCATGAAGGCCTGCTTGGCCGCGCGGCGGTGGTCGACTGGGACGTGCATCACGGCAACGGCACCGAGACGGTGTTCTATTCCGACCCATCGGTACTGACCATTTCCGTGCACCAGGACAACCTCTATCCGACCGGACGCGGCGCGCTGGTCGACAACGGCAAGGGCGCCGGCGAAGGCTATAACATCAACATCCCGCTGCCGGCCGGCAGCGGCACCGGCGCTTATGAATCGACCTTCGATCGCGTCATCGCCCCTGCCCTGCGCGCCTACAAGCCGGACCTCGTCATCGTCGCTTCCGGCTTCGACGCATCGGGTTTCGATCCGCTCGGTCGCATGATGCTCAACAGCGAATGCTTCCGGCGCCTTGCCGCACGCATGGTGGCGCTGGCCGCCGAGACATCGAACGGACGCCTGATCATGAGCCATGAAGGCGGCTATTCCGAAGGTTATGTGCCGTTCTGCGGCCATGCCGTCATCGAGACGCTGGCCAACCATCGCACCGAAGTGGTCGACCCGCTGTCGGACCATATCGACGAATGGGCAGGCCAGGACTTGCAGCCGCATCAGGCTGAAGTGATCGATGCCGCCGAAGGCCTGCTTGCCGGCCTGCGCCAACGCCTCGCCAGTGCGGCCTGACGCGATGGATTTTGTCGTCACCACGCTCCTCAATGCGCTGACGCTGATCAGCATCCTGATGCTTGTGGGGCTCGGCCTGGCGATCAGCTTCGGCCTGATGAACGTGACCAACCTCGCGCATGGCGAGTTCGTCACCGTCGGCGCCTTCGCGGTCTATTTCGTCCAGAGCATCGGCGGTTCGTTCTGGCTGGGGCTGGCCGCCGCACCGATCGCCGGCGCGGTTGTCGGCTGCATCCTCGAATTCGCCATCATCCGCCATCTCTATTCGCGGCCTGTCTCGACCGTGCTCGCCACCTGGGGCGTCAGCCTGATTCTGCAGCAAGGGCTGGAGCTGACCTTCGGTCTCGGCGCCAAGCCGGTGTCGCCGCCGATCGAAGGCACGCTCGACCTCTTCTTCACCGTCTATCCGGCCTACCGGCTGATCCTGATCGCTATTGCCGCGCTGACCCTGCTCGGCGTCGTGCTACTCATCAGCCGAACATCGTTCGGCCTCGACATCCGCACCGTCATCCAGAACCGCGAGATGGCCGAGGGCGTCGGCATCAACACGCGGCGTACCTATGCCATCGCCTTCACCTTTGGCGCGGCGATCGCGGGGCTCGCCGGCGGGCTGGTCGCGCCGCTGGCGATCGTGCTGCCGCAGATGGGAGTGAACTATCTCGCCAACGCCTTCTTCGTCGTCATCGTCGGCGGCGTCGGTTCGATCGGCGGCCTTGTCGCCGGCAGTGTCTTCGTCGGCGGCCTGACGAGTGTCCTGAACTACCAGATATCGCCATCGCTGGCGCAAGCGATCGTGCTGCTCGCGGCCATCGTCGCCGTGCGGCTGCGGCCCAACGGCCTTTTCAACGGGGCATCGCGATGATCGCCCGGGACCGCAACTGGCTGCTGATCTTCGCGGTCTGCGTGGCGCTCGCAGTCGTCTATCCGTTCATTGCCGATGGCTATCAGCTGACGGTGATCCGCGACGCACTGATCTTCGGCCTGTTCGCGGCGAGCCTCGACTTCTTCTGGGGTCGCACCGGCATTCTGTGTTTCGGCCACGCCGCTTTTTTCGGCATTGGCGGCTACATCATGGCACTGGTCACGCTCAATGACGCCATCCCATTCGCAAGCCTGCTTGGTATCATCGGCGCGGTGACCGGCGCGGCCTTGGTCGCCGCCATCATCGGCTACTTCCTGTTCTTCGGCGGCATCCGTGGCAGCTATTTCACCATCGTCACGCTGGCCATGGGCGTCATCTGCCAGCAGGCCGCGGTCTCCTGGAGTTCGGTCACCGGCGGCGACAGCGGCCTGATCGGCATCCCGCCGATCGAGTTCGATGTCGGCGGGCTGCATGTCGATCTCAGCCAGGATCTGCCCTCCTACATCTTTGTCTCGGCCATCGTCGCGGTGGCCGTGCTGGCGCTGTGGTCGATCAGCCGCGGGCGCTGGGGCACGGTGCTCACCGCCATCCAGGACAATGAAGTCCGGGCGGCCGCGCTTGGCCACCACGCGCCGTTGCGGCTGCTCGTCACGTTCGTCGTGTCGGCGGCCATCGCCGGGCTTGCCGGCGCCCTCTATGTCTGCATGGCCGGGTTGGTGGCGCCGGACCTTTCGGGGCTGCTTCTGTCGACGGAAGTCATCGTCTGGGTGGCGGTCGGCGGGCGCGGCACGTTGCTTGGTCCGGTGCTCGGCGCCATCTTCATCCAGCGGGCGCAGCAGACGATCAGCAGCTTCAACCCGAGCCTGTGGCCGCTGCTGCTCGGCTGCGTCTTCGTCGTCATCGTCTTCGTCTTGCCGGACGGCATCCTGTCGATCTACGCGCGGCTGAAGGTCCTGTTCAAAGGCCGGAGGCGCGCGCAATGAGCGACGTGCTGCTCCAGGCCGAAAATGTCGGCATCCGCTTTGGCGGCCTGCAGGCGCTGGAATCGCTTGATCTCACCGTGCGCGATAAGGAGCTTTGCTGCATCATCGGGCCGAACGGCGCCGGCAAGAGCACCTTCCTCAACGTGCTGACCGGCACGCTTCGCCCGACCAGCGGCAGCGTGCGCTTCCTCGGCCACGACATCGCCGGCCTGCCGCTGCACCGCATCGCCCGGCTCGGCATCGCCCGCAAGTTCCAGATCCCGTCGGTCTTCCCCAGCCTGTCGGTGGAGGACAATCTGAAGGTGGCACGGTGGGGGGCGCCGGCACCGGTCCGGCCGCTCGCCGAGTTGCTGGAACTGGTCGCGCTCGGCAACTGTGCCGCCACGCTGGCCGGCGAACTCGCGCACGGCCAGAAGCAATGGCTGGAGATCGGCATGGCCCTGGCGATCGAGCCAAGGCTGCTGCTGCTCGACGAGCCGACCGCCGGCATGACGCCGCAGGAGACGCTGGCGACCGCCGAGATGCTGCTGCGGCTCAAGGGCGAATTCTCGATCGTCGCGGTCGAACATGACATCCGCTTCGTGCGGGCGCTGAACTGCGAGACGCTGGTGCTGCATCAGGGGCGCCGGCTGCGCAGCGGTCCTTTCCACGACATCGAGACCGACGAATTGGTCCGCGACGTCTATCTGGGGAGGCGCTGACGATGCTGCGGACAATGGCGATCTCGGCCGGCTACGGCCTGCTCCCGGTGCTGAACGGCATCGACCTCAGCGTCGCGCCGGGCGAAGTCGTCGGCCTGCTCGGCCGCAACGGCGCCGGCAAGACGACGCTGCTGCGCGTCATCGCCGGAGCCTTGCGGGCGAGCGGCGGCGCCATGCTTCTCGGCGACCAGGACCTCACCAATGCGCCGGCCTTCCGGCGCGCGCGGGCAGGCATCGCGCATGTGCCGCAGGGACGCGGCATTTTCAACCAGCTGACCGTGCGGCAGAACCTGGACGTCGGCACACGCGCCGCCAAGGGGCGTGGCGATGGCGGCATACCGACTGACATCTTCGGCTATTTCCCGATCCTGCGTGAGCGCGAAGCGCAGGTCGCCGGCACGCTTTCGGGTGGCCAGCAGCAGATGCTGGCGATCGGCCGCGCACTGTGCGGCCTGCCATCGGTGCTGCTGCTCGACGAACCCTCGGAAGGCATCCAGCCGAACATCGTGCAGTCGATCGCCGAGCTGGTGCCTCGCATCGCGCGCGAGCGCGGCATCGCGATCGTTCTCGTCGAGCAGAATCTCGATCTCGTGCTCAAGGCGGCGGACCGCTGCCTGGTGATGGAGAAGGGCAGGATCGTGCACGAAGGCGCGCCGGAGGCGTTCGCCGACGAGACGCTGCTGAAGGATTTGTTGGCTTTGTAAGGCGTGCATGGGGCGCGCCTGGACTGGAAGGGAACACAAAAATGATAAGCAGAAGAACTGTTCTGAAATCGGGCGGCGCCGCGGCCGCCTTCGCCATGGTCGGCGCGCCGTCGATCCTGCGCGCCGCCGACACCGTCAAGGTCGGCCTGTCGATCCCGATCACCGGATTGCAGGCGATCCTCGGCGAGACGCTGCTTAATTGCTACAAGCTGGCGGCTGCCGAACTCAACGCCGCCAACGGCATTGGCGGCCGCCAGGTCGAATTGTTCATCGAGGACAACCAGACCACGACCAAGGGCGCGATCGACAAGGCACGCAAGCTCATCAACGAAGACAAGGTCGACGTGATCATGGGCACGATCATCTCGCCCGAGCGCAGTGCGACGCTGTCCGTCACCTCGAAAGCCAAGAAGCTGTTCTTCTACCCGACCAATTTCGAAGGCGGCGAATGCAACCGCTACTTCGTCGCCACCGGCCCGATCCCGATGCAGCAGGTCGACCCGATGATGCCTTGGGTGGCCGAGAACCTCGGCAAGACGATCTATGTCATGGCCTCCGACTACGCCTGGCCGCAGAAGATGACCGAGGCGATCACCGCGGCCTACGAGAAGGCCGGCGGCAAGATCATCGGCGCCGATTACTATCCGTTCGGCACCACAGATTTCGGTCCGGCCTTCCAGAAGATCAAGTCGCTGAAGCCCGATGTCGTCTGGTCGATGGTGGTCGGCAACGACGCCGTCACCCAGCTCAAGCAGTATCGCAGCTTCGACATCAAGCAGCCGCTGATCGCGCCGCTCGACGAGGTCTTCAACAAGGACGCGCTGCCGGCCGGCGTGGCGGCCGGAACCTACGCGCCGCAGCCCTACTGGATGGCGCTCGACAATCCGGTCAACAAGAAGTTCATCTCGAGCTTCCGCGAAAAGTTCGGCCAGGAGAAGATGGTCAACGGCATCGGCGAGGCCGGTTACAACGGCCTGCATCTCTACGCGCTGGCCGCCGAAAAGGCCGGATCGCTGAAGGACGACGATGTGCTGGCGGCGCTGCCATCGATCGAGTTCGACGCGCCGCAAGGCAAGATCCGCGTCGACGCCACCAACAACCACACGCTCTGCCATTCCTATGTCGGCAAGGCGGCGGCAGACGGCATCAGTTACGAGATCGCCAAGGATTTCGGCGTCATCGCGCCGGTGACGCCCTACTGCAAGATATAGCGAACCAAGCTGCCCGGCTCAGGCACCGCAAGGTGGCCTGAGTCGCGCGGACGTCCGACGACGACGCCTGCGATCAGGCCATCGATTTCGGCAAAGCGGCCGCCAGTGCATCGACGGCCAGCCGTACCTTCAACGGCAGATGCGGCGTCTGCAGCCAAAGCGCGTGACAGTCGTAGAGGTATCGCGGCTGATCCGGCAGCAGCGCCACCAGCGCGCCAGCCTGAATGCGCTCGCGCACCAGCCAATAGGGCAACCAGGCAAGGCCCATGCCTTCGGCAGCGGCATCGGCGATGGCATCGAGATCGTCGAGCCTCAGCCGGCCGGTCGGCATGATCTCCTGCACGGCTAGCCCCTCGTGCAAGAACAGCCACGGCTGAACGACCTGGCCGAGCCGGCGGTAGACGATGGCCTGATGGTCCGCGAGATCCTCGATCCGCCGTGGTTCGCCGTGGCGTTGGAGATAGGAGGGTGCTGCGCAGACGAGCATGCCCTGGCGCGCGACACGACGCGCGATCACCCCTGCCTTGTCGTCCAAGGCGCCGGTGCGGATGGCAAGATCGTAGCCGTCCTCGGCAAGGTCGGCGAAGCGGTCGCTGAGCGACAGTTCCAGTTCCAGCATCGGATATTGCCGCGCCAGCCGCAGCAATATGGGTGTCACGCAGTGGCGTCCGAAATGCGCCGGCATGGTGACGCGCAGTTTGCCTCGCGGTTCGGAAAACTGGTCGGCGGCGAGCGCATCGGCGGCTTCGGCCTCGGCCAGCACCACCCGGCAGCGTTCATAATAGGCGCGTCCGAAGTCGGTCAGGCTCTGCCGGCGCGTGGTCCGGTTGAGCAGCCGCACGCCCAGCCGTTCCTCGAGAAACCGGACATGCTTGCCGACCATCGGCCCGGACAGATCGAGCGCGATTGCCGCGGCCGCGAACGAGCCGACGTCGACGGCCCTGACGAACACGGCCATGCTCTCAAGTCGATCCATATTCGGAACTCCTGGTTTCTACTGTTCTGCCTTATAGCCATTTATTGCCGAGAATCTTGCCTGCATAGCTCATTCGGTTCAGATAATTTGGAGTCACCCGAATGGCACGTCTTGTTCGCTTCCACGAGCATGGTGGCCCCGAAGTCCTGCGCATCGAGGACGTCGAGCTTCCCCGACCGGGTTCGGGCGAAGTTCAAATCCGCGTCAAGGCGCTCGGCCTCAATCGCGCCGAGGCGTTGTTGCGCGCGGGTGCCTATATCGAGACGCCGACGCTCCCTTCGGGGCTAGGCCTCGAAGCGGCTGGTATCATCGAGGCGGTGGGCGAAGGCGTGAATAACTTCGCGCCAGGCGACAGTGTCAGTGTCATCCCGCCGCAATCGATGATCCGCTGGCCCGCCTATGGCGAGCTCGCCACCTATCCCGTCGGGCTCGTCGTCAAGCACCCGCCCTCGCTCGACTGGCCAATGGCGGCGGCGGTCTGGATGCAATACCTCACCGCCTATGGCGCGCTGATCGATATCGCCAGGCTGCACAGCGGAGATTTCGTCGTCATCACCGCCGCATCGAGCAGTGTCGGGCTTGCCGCGATCCAGATCGCCAACAGGATTGGCGCGACCGCGATTGCGGTGACGCGGACATCGGCCAAGAAGCAGGCCCTGCTCGATGCCGGTGCAGCTTATGTCGTGGCGGTGACGGAGGAGGATCTGGCCGCACGGCTCGATAAAATCGCCGGGCCGCAAGGCGTGCGCGTCGTGTTCGATGCGATCGGCGGCCCGATCTTCGAGCCGCTGGCGGCGGCGATGTCGCGGGGTGGCATTCTCATCGAGTATGGTGGCCTCAGCCCGGAGCCGACGCCGTTCCCGTTGTTTGCCGTGCTGGCCAAGACGCTGACGCTGCGCGGTTATCTCGTCCACGAGATCACCGGCAACCCGGCGAAGCTGGAAGCGGCCAAAGCGTTCATCCTCGAAGGCCTGGAGACCGGCGCGCTGAGGCCGATCATCGACAGAACTTTCCCGTTCGAGCAGGTCGTCGAGGCGCATCGCTATCTGGAATCGAACCGGCAGTTCGGAAAGATTGTGGTGACGGTTTAAGCAACAATCCCTTGAAGGCGCGCCTCTGCATTCCTAACTGCCTTGTGCGGGCCGGGCCCCTCTGACTGTCGCTTCTTTGGCGATTGTGATGTCGGACCGCTGTAACGGGCCCGTTTCTATTCTTTTCGGTCAAGCGGGCTCATTCTTTTTGGTTTGGAGCCCCTCATGACATCTTCCCTCCTTGGTTTGGTTTGCCCCTCCTGCCGCATCGCGCTCGTGATGAGCGAACGCCAGGGGATCGAGATCGATTATTGTCCGCAGTGCCGCGGCGTGTGGCTTGATCGCGGCGAACTCGACAAGATCATCGAGCGTTCCGGCAGGGACGCTGCGCCTGTGCAACAGCCACAGCCGGCAGCATTCTCCCAGCCGCAACATGGCCAAGGGCGCGATGACGATTATTCCCGCTCGCAAGGCCACCGCTATCCGAAGCGGAAGAAATCATTCTTCGAAGAATTGTTCGATTGACCGCATGATGCCCGGCATCCGGGCCGGCGTTTGCTGAAAAATTCCGAAACCACATCGAAAAAAGGCCAACCCCGATGATTTCTCGCTCAAGCCGATTTGCCGCCCTGTTTGCAGGGCTGGTCCTTGCATTCTCCATGGTCGCGATGGAGCACGCCGAGGCTCGTCGCGGTGGCAGTTTTGGCAGTCGTGGCACGCGTACGTTCCAGTCGGCACCGCCGACCAGAACGGCACCGGCGCCGACCGCTCCGGTCGAGCGTTCCATGACGCCCAACACCGGCGTGAACACTTCGGCACGGCAACCCCAGGCCGGGCTGCAGAGGCCCGGCTTCATGAGCGGCTTCGGTGGAACGATGATGCGCGGCCTGCTGCTCGGTGGCCTGATCGGCCTGCTCGTCGGCCAAGGCTTCGGCGGCCTGGCCGGCATGTTCGGTTTCCTGCTTCAGGCCCTGCTCATAGGTGGCGCAATCATGCTGGCCATTCGCTTCTTCCGGTCGCAATCCGCGGGCGGCCCTGCCTCGGCACTGGCCGGTGCAGGCAATGCCCAATCTTCCAATGCCCAGGCTTCCAATGCCCCGGCTTCGAGATTTGAGAACCGCGCAACAGCACAGCAGCAGGCGGACACTGCTCGCTCCTTCACAATTCCCGGCTTTGGCGGCGGTCCCGGCGGCGACTCTCCAGCCAGCGGTTCCGAGGAGATTACGCTGGCTCAGACCGACCTCGACGCATTCCAGCAGTTGTTGACTGACGTTCTGGAAGCATTCGGGCGCGAAGACCATGCCGCTCTGCGCCGGGCGACGACCCCCGAGATGGTTTCCTATCTGTCCGAAGAACTGGCCGACAATGCCCAGAAAGGTCTCAGGAACGACGTGTCGGACATCACTTTGCTGCAGGCCGACATCGCGGAAAGCTGGCGCGAGGATGACCGCGACTACGCCACCGCCGCACTGCGCTACGAGTCTCGTGACGTGATGCGCGAACGGGCCACCGGCAAGGTCGTCGAGGGCGACGATGATCATCCGACAGAAACCACGGAGCTGTGGACATTCATGCGTGAGAATGGCTCGAGCTGGAAGCTCTCGGCAATCCAACAGGCCTGAGCCCCGGCCAGTTCTGTTCCGAGGCTTCGAGGGAAGTTGCGGCGTTCGGCCCACTTTCTTGACTTATATCGGCGTGCCGATCTCGGCGGCCCGTCCGGTGTCGGTCAGCATGCCGCTGTCGGTGTCGCGCCCTGAAAATACGGCGCCTCACGATTCAAGCGGCCGATAAATACCAGACAGGCATTGCGGATTGTTTGCTCTCCTGCCCGCTAGCGCTTCGGCGCGCGGGAACGGCCAAGATTTCGCCTGTTCACGCTTGCAACGTAACCCCATATGTGAAAATACTATTTACAAAAGAAGATTGGCCGGAGGAAACGTCGTGCTTTCAGGCGCTTTTGTGCGTGCTCCAGCACCTGTGCGGTGCCCCCCACAGGGCTGGCGGAGCCGACCATGAACGATTTTGCGCCCACCGTCGGGGTCGCCTCGACGCACCCCGCCAACATGCCCGAGGATCACTCAGCCCTGCCGGTGTGGAACGCCGAGAACTGGTTCTATGAGGACTGGCCGGTCGGCCAGAAGATCCGCTCGTTGCGGCGCACCATGGCGGAAGGCGACAGCCACCTGTTCAACACGCTGGTGCTCGACATCCACCCCTATGTGCAGGACCAGATGTTTGCAGAGACGGAAGGCATTTTCGGCAAGCGGCTAATCGCCGGCGCTTTCGTGTTTTCGGCTGGCCTTGGGCTGGTCGCCACCAATTGCGTCAACGCCTTTTCCTATGGCTACGACAGGCTGCGTTTCATAAAGCCTGTCTTCATTGGCGACACGATCTATTCGATCCGCTCCAACCTCGACAAGCAGCCGCGCTACAAGGAGATGGGGCTGATCCGCGCCAGCTACGAGGTATTCAAGGGCGAAGGCGAACTCGTTCTCTACTGCGAGCATCTGCAGACGGTGAAGTACCGCAACCCGGCCGACTTTGTCGGCAAGACGGAGAAATAGGGATGCCGGCAGCAGCCGAATTGCCACTTGCGGGTCTCGTCGTCGTCGACATGAGCCAGTTCCTGTCCGGGCCTTACTGCTCGCTCAGGCTGCTCGACCTCGGCGCCCGCGTCATCAAGATCGAGCGTCCGGATGGCGGCGACCTGTCGCGCCGGCTCTACCTCAGCGACACCGAGATCGGCGGCGATTCCACCATCTTCCATGCCATCAACCGGGCCAAGGAAAGTTTTGCAATTGACCTCAAGAACGAGACCGACCTCAAGGCGCTGCGCGGCCTGCTGGCCAAGGCCGATGTGCTGATCCAGAATTTCCGGCCGGGCGTCATCGAGCGGCTCGGCCTCGACTACGAAGCCGTCCGCAAGATCAACCCGCGCCTGGTCTATGCCTCGATCAGCGGCTACGGCGAGGACGGCCCATGGGTCAAGCGGCCGGGCCAGGATCTGTTGGCGCAGTCGCGCTCCGGGGTGATGTGGCTGAATGGCGACGAGGAGCAGGGCCCGGTGCCGTTCGGGCTCGCCATTGGAGACATGCTGGCGGGTGCCGCCTGCGCGCAAGGCATACTGGCAGCGCTGGTGCGGCGCGGCATCACCGGCCAGGGAAGCCATATCGAAACCAGCCTGCTGGAAGCGCTGGTCGATTTCCAGTTCGAGGTGCTGACCACACATCTCAATGACGGCCGCCGCTTGCCCAGGCGCTCCAGCTTCCGCAGCGCGCATGCCTATCTCTCGGCGCCTTACGGCGTTTACGCGGCCAAGGACGGTTACCTCGCCATCGCCATGACGCCGATCCCCAAGCTGGCCGACCTGCTGTCGCTCGGCGAACTGGCGCCCTATCGCGACAAGCCGGCATCGTGGTTCACGGCGCGCGACGACATCAAGGCGATCATCGCGCAAAGGATCGCCACCAAGACCATAGACGAGTGGCTTGATATCCTGGAGCCGGCCGACATCTGGTGCGCCAAGGTGCTGACCTGGCCGGAAATGCTGGCAAGCGAAGGGTTCCAGTCGCTCGATATGCTGCAGACGGTGACGCGCGACGACGACGTCTCGATCCTCACCACCAGCTCGCCGCTCAGGGTCGACGGTGTCAGAGCCAAGGTCGAGCGGGCGGCACCGCGCATCGGCGAGCACAGTGCTGCGATCCGCGAGGAGTTCGGGCTGTGACCACACTCGCGCCCACCCTCAGGGGCATGACCTGGAGCCATCCGCGCGGCTACGATCCGATGGTCGCCTGCTCGTCGCTATGGAAGCAGAAGACCGGCGTTGCCATCGAATGGGACAAGCGCTCCCTGCAGGATTTCGAGTCCTTCCCGGTCGAGGAACTGGCGCGTGCCTATGACCTCATCGTCATCGACCATCCGCATGTCGGTCAGATCACCGCGGAGCGCTGCCTCGAGCCCCTTGATGTCACCGGCCGCGAAGCGGAACGCGCAGCCCTTGCCTCCGGCAGCGTCGGCCAGTCCTATCCGAGCTACAGCTGGCAGGGACGGCAATGGGCCTTCCCGATCGACGCGGCCAGCCAGGTCCAGGCCTGGCGGCCGGATGCGCTCGATGCACCGCCATCGCGTTGGAACGAGGTGCTCGACCTCACCCGGCAAGGCCGCGTGCTGTTGCCGCTGCGACCACCCCACTCGTTGATGGTGTTCTATACACTTGCCGGCAATCTCGGACACTCGTGCGCAACCGATCCGTCCCGCGATCTCATCGACATCGAGACCGGTAGCGAAGTCTTCGAGGCGATGCGCGATATCGCGGCACTGATCGACCCGGACTGCTTCGAGATGGATCCGATCGCCGTTTCAGAGCACATGACAGAGACGGATTCCCGAATCGTCTGTGCGCCGCTGATCTATGGCTACGTCTCCTATGCGATGGCTGGGTTCCGCGCGCACCGCCTGGCCTTCGCCGACATCCCGGTCATTGGTGCCGGCGGCGCCATCGGTTCGGCGCTTGGCGGCACCGGCATAGCGGTTTCAGCGTTTTCCAAGGCAAAAGATGCGGCGATCGACTTCGCCTACTGGGTCGCCAGCGGCGATGTCCAACGCAGCGCCTATGCCGCCGCCGGCGGCCAGCCCGGCCATGCCGCTGCGTGGGAAGATCAGAAGGTCAACGCCGCGACCGGCAACTTCTATCGCGATACGCGCGCAACGCTGGAAGGCGCATGGGTGCGGCCGCGCCATGACGGTTATATGGCGTTCCAGCAGGCGGCGTCCGACCGCATCATCGCCGGCCTGACATCCAGGCACCGGGCTGGCCAGGTCGTTGCCGATCTCAATCGCCTGTTCCGGGAAAGTGTTCCGGTGCAGGTGTCCGGCGCTCGGGCGTGAACGAACCCAGCTAATCGAGCCGCCACAGCTTGCGGGCATTCGCGAACAAGAGCCTGTCGCGTTCGTCGACGCTGCAGCCTGAAAGCAGCGCATGGGTCGCCGCCACCCAGGTCGAGAGGCCGCCGCCAAGCGTGCAGACCGGCCAGTCGCTGCCCCAGACGACGCGGTCCCAGCCGAACGCGTCGATTGTGTGTTCGACATAAGGCCGCAACGTCCCGGCCGTCCAACTGCCGGGATCGGCATAGGCAACGACGCCGGAAATCTTGGCCATGACATTCGGGCGGCGCGCGATCTCGCTCATGTGTTCGCGCCATGGATGTTCGCCATTGCCCTTGATATCGGGGACGCCGCAATGGTCGAGCACGAACTGGACATCGGGCGCCAGGTCGGCAAGCGCGACTGCCTTGGGAATCTGGTGCGGCAGCACGACCAGATCGAAGGTCAGCCCGCTGCCGCCAAGCCCCCTGATGTTGTCCCGAAACAACGGGCCTTCCGAGAGTTCGTCGGGCACGACATGGAGGACGCGGCGGAAACCCTTGACGAACGGATTTGCCCGCTGCCGGTCGAGATAGGCTGCAAAATCTGCTTCTTCCGGCCGGCAGGACGCGATCGCACCGGCCAGCATGCTGCCGGGCTGCCGCGACAGCCCTTCGACACGATCGGTCTCGGCTTCGATGTCCGCCGGATCGACGTCGACCTCCATATGCAGCACGCGTCCGACGCCGACGCGCTGGGCCTCCACGGCGTATTCCTCGTAGGAAAAGTCGCGGTCGAGCGCCGGTACGTCGGCAAGCCAGGGATAGCGCAGCACCGAACGATCGATGAGATGCAGATGGGTGTCGACGATCACTGTAGCTCCTCCTCTTGGGTCGTTAGATCATCTCACGGAGGAATTCTTCATTCAAATAAGAATTCACGTCGACGAGCCGACCGCCGATCCGGCTAGGTGCGAAAGCTTTTCGGCGGTGACCAACAACAGTTCGATGGTCCTAGTGATGTCAGGCGCGGAAGGCGCGTTGACGACGGTGATGTAGGGAATCGACAGTGCCGCGATCGCCTTGCCATCGGAACTGCGCACCGGCGCCGACAGGTTGAAGACACCGGCGGTCTGCATCGAAGCCATCATCTCGTAGCCGCGGTCGCGGATCTGGTCGAGTCTGGCGAAGAACTCGGCCGACTGCGCCGTCTTGTCGGTGCTGCGAACGTGTTCCGAAATCATCATCTGTCGCTCTTCCTGGGAACGGAAGGCCAGCAGGACATGGCCCGAGCCGGTGTCGAACAGGCTGATGTGGGAGCCGACGCGGATCGAGATGCCCCAGTAATTCGGTGCCTCCTGCTGGGCGATCACAACGGCGGAACCACGATCAAAAACAACGAGTTGGTTGGCCTGCTGCGATGTCTCTGCCAGCTCGCGCATCAGCGGCGTGGCGTAGGAAACCAGCCGTCGCACCGGCGCATGCAGCTGCGCAAGGCCAAACAGCTTCAGCGTCAGCGAATAACGGTCGCCATCCAGCCGGGTGACGTAGCCGCGCCGCACCAGCCGGTCGAGCATCCGATAGAATTCGTTGGGGCTGCGGTCGAGTTTCTTGGCGATTTCGGCCTGCGTCAGGCCACCGTCGACGCCCGCAAGCAGTTCGAGGATGTCGAGCCCCTTGTCGAGCGCCGGCGCGCGATAGCGCTCGTCTTCGCTGTCATCCATGGCGCATCTCTCCAGTGAATTCGATTCTTCATATACGCAGGAACGCGGCCGACGGAAACAAATTTCGCCTTGACGTACCCGTGAATGTTTTGTTTGTATATGAATGTAGCACTGCTTGTCATCAGACGAGTTGCGGTCGCCGCTGAGGCGCACCAAGGGAGGATACCAATGAACAGACTGCTTTCCGGCGTGTCCGCCGGCGCATTGTTGCTTGCATTCGGTGCAGGCGCGGCCCTTGCCGGCGACCTGCCCGGCAAGTTCGAAGGCGTCACCATCGACGCCAAGCTGATCGGCGGCCAGCAATATGAAAAGCTCTACGAGCGCATCCCCGAATGGGAGAAGCTGACCGGCGCCAAGGTCAACATCCTGACCAAGAAGAACGGCTTCGACATCGACAAGGAGCTCAAATCCGACATCGCCTCGGGCAGCACCAACTGGTGCGTCGGCTGGAACCATTCATCGTTCGCGCCGCAGTATACGAGCCTCTACACCGACCTCAGCAAGCTCTTGCCCAAGGCAGAGATCGACGCCTTCGTGCCCTCGACGATCAAGTCGGCAACCATCGACGGCAAGCTGGAGATGCTGCCGCGGGCGCAGTTCGACGTTTCGGCGCTCTACTACCAGAAGAGCCTGTACGAAAACGCCGACAACAAGACCAAGTTCAAGGCGAAATACGGCTATGATTTGGTGCCGCCGGACACCTGGAAGGAAGTCACCGACCAGGCCGAGTTCTTCGCCAACCCGCCAAATTTCTACGGCACCCAGTTCGCCGGCAAGGAAGAGGCGATCAACGGCCGTTTCTACGAGATGGTGGTCGCCGAAGGCGGCGAATATCTCGACAAGGACGGCAAGCCCGTCTTCAACTCCGAAGCCGGCATCAGGGCGCTCGACTGGTTCGTCAACCTCTACAAGGCCAAGGCCGTGCCGGCCGGAACGACCAACTATTTGTGGGACGACCTCGGCCAGGGCTTTGCTTCAGGCACCGTCGCCATCAACCTCGACTGGCCGGGCTGGGCCGGCTTCTTCAACGATCCGAAGTCGTCGAAGGTCGCCGGCAATGTCGGCGTGAAGGTTGCGCCGAAGGGCTCGTCGGGCAAGCGCACCGGCTGGTCCGGATTCCATGGCTTCTCGGTGACCGAGAACTGCCCCAACAAGGAGGCCGCGGCTTCCCTTGTGTGGTGGCTGACCAACGAGGACAGCCAGAAGCTCGAGGCCGCCGCAGGTCCGCTGCCGACCCGCACCGCGGTGTGGGACTGGGACCTGCAGCAAGCAGCAAACGATCCTTACAAGAAGGAGGTCCTTGCCGCCTTCCAGGAAGAGGCCACGCACGCCTTTGCCGTGCCGCAGACGCCTGAGTGGATCGAGATCTCGAACGCCGTCTATCCCGAACTGCAGGCGGCGATCCTTGGCGACAAGACCTCCAAGCAGGCACTGGACGAAGCCTCAGCCAAGGCGACGCAGATCCTCCAGGACGCCGGCAAGCTTTAGCAACCGCTCCCAAGACGGCCTCCCCCATCAGCCATGGGGGAGGCGATCGCGTCTTGCCCGGGCGAGTGCGCGGACCGATCCCTGATAGCCTTCCGTTCCCCGGCCCGGGCCTCGACAAGCAAGAGGCACCGATAAGTTGAATGCAACACCCAACAGGATCCTGATGAAGGGCTTCAAGCCATCCGCGCCATTCCTGCTGCTGCTCCCGGCTGTCATCGTGCTGGCTGCGGTTGTCGTGGTGCCGCTGCTTTTGTCGCTCTATTCCAGCTTCACGCCTTTCCGCCTGACGCGGCCCGAGACTTTCTTCGTCTTTGTCGGCTTCAAGAACTATCTTTCGATCCTGTCCAACACCGACTTCTGGTGGGCGTTCGGCCGTACGGTGCTGCTGCTGACGATCGCGCTCAATCTCGAAATGCTGCTTGGCCTCGGCCTGGCGATGTTGGTCGAGAAGGCGACGCGGGGTCAGCGCATCCTGCGCACGCTGATGATGTTTCCGATGATGTTCTCGCCGATCCTGGTCGGCTTCCAGTTCAAATTCATGTTCAACGACAATATCGGCCTGGTGAACAATGCCTTGCAGTCGCTCGGCATCACGCAGGACGCCATACCATGGCTGATCGAAAGCCACCTCGCCTTCATCGCCATTTCGATTGCCGAAATCTGGTCGTCGACCGCGATCTTCGCCATCCTGATCCTCGCCGGTCTGCTCGCCATGCCCAAGGAGCCGATCGAGGCGGCGCGTGTCGACGGGTGCACGCCATGGCAGACATTCCGTTATGTGACGTGGCCGTTCGTCATGCCCTTTGCCTACATCGCCATGACCATCCGCTCGCTCGACGTGGCGCGCGCCTACGACATCGTCAAGATCATGACAGATGGCGGACCGGCAGGCCGCACCGAGCTGTTGTGGACGCTGGTGGCGCGCACCGCCTACAGCGACGGCCGCATGGGCATGGCCAACGCGATGGCCTATTTCTCGATCCTGCTGTCGATCGCCTTCACCGTCTACTTCTTCAACAAGCTCGCCGCGGCGCGCACGCAGATCGGTGCTGAGTGGTGAAGATGAACGAGAATTCTTCCGCCCGCTTGAAGCGCCGGCTCACAGGCATTGTTTATCGCATCGGACTGTTCCTGGCGATGCTGACCATCTGCCTGCCTGGCCTGTGGATCGTGCTGTCGTCGCTGCGGCCGACGGTCGAGATCATGGCCAAGCCGCCGGTGTGGATCCCGCAGGAGATCTCGTTCGACGCCTATGTCGCCATGTTCAGCGGCATCGGGAAGGGCGGCATCCCGGTGATCGAGTATTTCCGCAACTCGCTGATCATCTCGGTGACGTCGACGATCATTGCCGTGGCCATCGGCATGGCCGGCGGCTATGCCTTCGCGCGCTACCGCTTCCGCGGCAAGTCGAGCGTCTTTCTCGGGCTGATGCTGACACGCACGGTGCCGGGCATCGCGCTGTCGCTGCCGCTGTTCTTCCTCTATGTGCGGCTTGGCATCATCGACACACATTTCGGACTGATCCTTGCCTATGTCGCGCTCAACGTGCCGTTCACCATCTGGCTGATCGACGGCTTCTTCCGCCAGGTGCCGAAGGATCTCGCGGAAGCGGCGCAGATCGACGGCTGCACGCGCTGGCAGGCGTTCTGGCAGGTCGAGTTCCCGCTCGCCGGGCCGGGCATTGCGTCGGCCGCCATCTTCGCCTTCCTGACCTGCTGGAACGAATTCGCGCTGGCCTCGCAGCTGACCCGCTCGGTGAGCGCCAAGACGCTGCCGGTCGGCCTGCTCGACTACACGGCCGAGTTCACCATCGACTGGCGCGGCATGTGCGCGCTCGCCGTGGTGATGATCATTCCGGCCCTCACCCTCACCTATATCGTCCAGAAACACCTTGTCGGCGGCCTGACCTCCGGCGCGGTGAAAGGCTGACCCATGGCAACCGTTTCCCTCACCAAGCTGACCAAGCGCTACGGCAATGTCGGGATCGTGCACGGCATCGATCTCGACATCGCCGACCGCGAATTCATCGCGCTGGTCGGCCCCTCCGGCTGCGGCAAGTCGACTACGCTGCGCATGATCGCCGGGCTGGAGGAGATCAGCGCCGGTTCGATCGAGATCGGCGGCCGCGTCGTCAACGACCTGCCGCCACGCTCGCGCAACATCTCGATGGTGTTCCAGTCCTACGCGCTCTATCCGCACATGACGGTGCGCGAGAATCTCGGCTTTTCCCTGAAGATCGCCGGTGCGGCCAAGGAGGACATGGACCGACGCGTCGCCGAGGCCTCGGCCATCCTCGGCCTCGACACGCTGCTCGACCGCCGCCCGTCGCAACTGTCCGGTGGCCAGCGCCAGCGCGTTGCCATGGGCCGCGCCATCGTGCGCGATCCCGACGTCTTCCTGTTCGACGAGCCGCTCTCCAACCTCGACGCCAAGCTGCGCACGCAGATGCGCACCGAGATCAAGAAGCTGCATGCCAAGGTGCAGTCGACGGTGATCTACGTCACCCATGACCAGGTCGAGGCGATGACGCTTGCCGACCGCATCGTCATCATGCGCGACGGTTACATCGAACAGGTCGGCACGCCCGACGAGGTTTTCCGGCGGCCGGCGACGCGCTTCGTTGCCGGCTTCATCGGCTCGCCGCCGATGAACCTGCACCAAGCCACGATCGATGACGGCCAGATGGTCTTCGCCAGCGGTGAAAAGCTGCCGCTGCCTGGCCAGTTCAAGGCCAATGTCTCCACCGGCGACAAGGTCGTGTTCGGGCTGCGGCCGGACGACATCTACCCGACCGGCCATGGCATCAGTTCCGGCGGTGCCGCCGACGTCCACCAGATCGAGCTGCCGATCACGGTCACCGAACCGCTCGGCAACGAGACGCTGGTGTTCGTCGAATTCAACGGCACTGACTGGGTGTCGCGCATGCTGAACCCGAGGCCGCTGAAATCGGGCGAGCGGATCGCCATGAGTTTCGACATGTCGCAGGCACATCTGTTTGCCGCCGACACCGGGAAGACATTGCGGAGCTGACGGACATGGCCAGAATTGAAAAAGTCGAACTGCGGATGGTGGACCTTGTGCCCAAGGTTAAGCGCACCGACGCCATCCAGAGCTTCGTCAGCCAGGAAACGCCGATCGTGACGATCACCGATTCCGACGGCGCGGTCGGCACCGGTTACAGCTACACGATCGGCACCGGCGGCTCGTCGGTGATGCGGCTCCTATCCGACCATCTGGCGCCGCGCCTGATCGGCCGCGACCCCGACATGATCGAGGCGATCTGGCACGATCTTGAATTTGCCACCCACGCCACCACGATCGGTGCGATCACGGCCATCGCGATCGCGGCGATCGACACGGCGCTGTGGGATCTGCGGGCGAAGAAGCAAAACCTGCCGCTGTGGAAGCTGGCCGGCGGCGCCAAGGACCGCTGCCCGCTCTACACGACCGAGGGCGGCTGGCTGCATATCGAAACGCAGGCGCTGGTCGACGATGCGCTGGCCGCCAAGTCCAAGGGCTTTCGCGGCTCGAAGGTGAAGATCGGCAGGCCGCACGGCTCGGAAGATCTCGTCCGCCTATCGGCGGTGCGCAAGGCGGTGGGCGACAGCTACGAGATCATGACCGACGCCAATCAGGGGTTCTCGGTCGATGAGGCGATCCGGCGCGCGGCCAGGCTGCGCGAGCTCGACCTCGCCTGGATCGAGGAGCCGCTGCCGGCCGACGATATCGACGGGCATGTGCGGTTGTCGAACTCGACGCCAACGCCGATCGCCATCGGCGAGTCGCTCTATTCCATCCGCCATTTCCGCGAGTACATGCAGAAAGGCGCCTGCTCGATCGTCCAGGTCGATGTCGGCCGCATCGGCGGCATCACGCCCTGGCTCAAGATCGCCCATGCGGCGGAAGCCTTCGACATTCCGGTCTGCCCGCATTTCCTGATGGAACTGCATGTCAGCCTGACCTGCGCTGTTCAGAACGGCCGCTATGTCGAGTACATTCCGCAGCTCGACCAGTTGACCGGCAAGCGCATGCGCATCGAGGATGGGCAAGCGCTGGCACCCGACGAACCTGGCATCGGCATCGATTGGGACTGGGACGCGGTCAAGGCCATGAGCATCGCCGAATTCACCACGGCGATCACCAGATAGGAGACGGATATGCAGCGGATGGGGATGGTTCTGGGGCTGAAGCCGGAAAAGGTCGAGGAATATGTCCGCCTTCATGCCGCCGTCTGGCCTGACGTGCTGACCATGATCTCGGCCTGCAACATGAAGAACTACTCGATCTACCTGAAGCGGCCGGAGAACCTGCTGTTCAGCACGTTCGAATACCACGGCACCGACTATGCCGCCGACATGGCCAAGATGGCGGCCGACCCGAAGACGCAGGAATGGTGGGCGGTCTGCATGCCTTGCCAGGAACCGCTGGCGACGCGTGGGGACGGCGAATGGTGGGCACCGATGGATGAGGTCTTCCATCATGATTGAAGGCGGTTTCGACCCTGCCTCACTCGCCCAGTCCTGGCCCAAACCTTCCAAGCCCCGGCCGATCGTCACCTTCGGCGCCGGGTCGATCGTCGGCGACGCGCATTTCCCGGCCTACAGGAAGGCCGGCTTTCCGGTCGCCGGGCTTTACGATCCCGATCATGCCAGGGCCGCAAAGCTGGCGGATCAATGGGGCGTGACGGCGTTTCGTTCGGGGGACGAAGCCGCCGCCGTGGAGGGGGCGATCTTCGACCTCGCGACGCCGCCCTCTCGCCATGCCGATGTGCTGAAATCCTTGCCTGACGGCGCGGTGGCGCTGATCCAGAAGCCGATGGGCAGCAACCTCACCGAAGCGACCACGATCCTCGAAATCTGCCGCGCCAAGAAACTGCAAGCGGCTGTGAACTTCCAACTGCGCTTCGCGCCTATGATGCTGGCGCTAAAGGATGCCATCGGCAAGGGCTGGCTCGGCGAGATCGTCGACTTCGACGCCTGGTTGGCTTTGGCGACACCGTGGGAACTGTGGGAATTCCTGCTCAAGGCGCCGCGCGTCGAGATCGCCATGCATTCGATCCACTATCTCGATCTGATCCGGCAGTTGCTCGGTGACCCCCGAGGCGTGCACGCCAAGACGCTCGGCCATCCCAATCACGGGGTGGCGCAGACGCGCACCAGCGCCATTCTCGACTATGGCGGCACCGTGCGCTGCGCGCTGTCGATCAATCATGACCACAAGTTCGGCCGCCGGCACCAGGCCTGCGAGTTCCGCATCTGCGGCACCGAGGGCGCGGCCTATCTCAAGCTTGGGCTCAACCTCGATTATCCGCGCGGTGAACCGGATGTGCTGGAAATCTACCCCAAAGGCGGGACCGACTGGGTGCCGGTGCCCTTGGCCGGCGAGTGGTTTCCCGATGCCTTCGTCGGCCGCATGGCCAATGTCCAGCGTTTTGCAGTCGGCGAAGATGCGAAGCTGATCAGTCCGGTCGAGGATGCCTGGAGCACGATGGCGCTGGTCGAGGCGGCCTATCAATCGAGTGCGGCACCGGCGACACCGATCACGGAAAGACCCTGATGGAACAGATCCAGTATTTCGAGGACTACGAGATCGGCGCGTCGCGCCTCACCAGCGGCCGCACCATCACCGAAACCGACTTTGTCGTCCATGCAGGCCACACCGGCGATTTCTTCCCGCATCACATGGACGCGGAGTTCATGAAGACGACGCCGTTCGGCCAGCGCATCGCGCATGGCACGCTGGTGTTCTCGATCGGCATCGGGCTGACGGCGACGGTCGTCAATCCTGTTGCCTTTTCCTATGGCTACGATCGGCTGCGCTTCATCAAGCCGGTGTTCATCGGCGACACGATCCGCACACGCACCACCATCGCAGCCAAGGAAGACGATCCCAAGCGGCCGGGTTCAGGACGGGTCATCGAGCGCTGCGAAGTGATCAACCAGCGCGGCGAAGTGGTGCTGGCGGCCGACCACATCTACATCGTCGAACGCATGCCGGCGGAGGGCTGAAGCTCAGGGGCAACTGTGTGGATATAAGTATGCCCGTACACGCGCCTGACGCCACGTCATAACTTTCGTCGCCTTATTTGTTAGAATTGCCCTTCCGAACGTGGCCGCTGACCTGCACGCCGTCCTGGGCGCGCAGACACAGGAAAGCCGGGAGTGGACAGCAGCGGGATGATCGCGGTCAACAGGAACACCTGATGAAAGCGCTCCGGTGTCACGATGTGGGTTTCCCCTGCAACCAGACCCAGCACCATGGCGGCGATTGAAACGCCGAGCGAAACGCTGAGCTGCTGCAGAACACCGCCGAGGCTGGTGGCGCGGCTGAGCTTGTCCGCCGGCAGGTCGGCATAGGACAGCGTGTTGGAGGTCATGAACTGCGCCGACCGGATGATGCCGAACACGAAGACGTAGAGGCCGATCATCCAGTGTGGGGTGTCGGCGCTGATCAGGGCGAAGCCCGCCACAGCGGCAGAGCCGACCACCGCGCTGCCGATCAGCACGACATTGAAACCGAAGCGCCGCAACAGCGGCGACAGCAGCGGCCGAATGAGCAAGGCGCCGAAGCTGCCGACGAATGTCAGCGAGCCGGAGGTGACCGGGCTCATGCCAAAGCCGACCTGCAGCATCAGCGGCAACAGGAACGGCACGCCGTTGAGGCCGACGCGGCACAAGCCGCCGGCGAGCGTACCGACCCAGAACGAGCGAAACCGAAACAGCGTCAGGTCGACTGCCGGCGCGACGACGCGGCGCGCATAGCGCCCGAAGGCGAGCAGCAGCAGGACCGCCGCTGCCAGCACCAGCACCGTCGCCGAAACAGGGATGATCGGCCGGCCGATGCTTTCCAGCCCGAATTGCAGCAGTGCCACGCCGGCTACACCGGAGACTATTGCGGAACCATCCAGTGGACGTTTGGCTTCTGCGGCCCCCACGGTCTGTGAGCCTCATCCGGCCGTAGCGCGCCCCAGGCAAGACAGCTGCGCTCGGATGGCCTATGGCTTTGCCGCGAAGTCGAACCGGCAATGGTCGTGCCGGCCATCACAGGCGCAGTATGTCTCCTCGCATTCGACTTGCGTCGGTGCCGCAAGACCGAGCAGGAACGAGAAGGCGCCGGTGACAAAACCCTCGAACATGTAGCAGACGCGCCGGCCTGGCCCCTGCCCGGCCTCCAGCGCGAAGATCGAATTCCTCAGGCTGATGCTGCCGCGACGACTGGCGAGCGCGTCGATCGAGAACTGGCCCCAGCCGCGCTGCGACAGGCGCTGGAAATAATGGTGGAACGTCGCCTCGGGATCGAGGCCCTTGCCCTGCACCTGCGCCTCGCACCATTCGATGGCGGACTTTGCCGTCGCTGTGCGCAGGATGGCGCGATAGACATCGCGGCCCAGCGCCGCCTCGACCGCGAGATGATTGTTCACCAGAAAGTGCCTGGGCAGGTAAACCATGGGCAGCCCGTCGGTCCGCCAGATGCCGCTCATCTCGTCGACATCGATCGGAACCGCGGGCTGCATGATCCCTAGCCTAGGCCGCTTGACGCTGCGCGGCGAGCGAGGCCGACTGGTCCTTGTAGAGCTCGCCGTCCTTCATGATGACGACGAGGTTCTTCTCATGCACCATCATGTCGAGGTCCTTCAGCGGGTCGCCATTGACCAGCAGCAGGTCGGCGATGAAGCCTTCCTTGACCATGCCGAGTTCGTCGCCGAGGCCCATCACCTGGCCGCCGAGGCGGGTGCCGCATTGCAACGCCTCGCTCGGCGAATAGCCGAGCAGATCGACGAAATGCTTGAGATCGCGCGCATTGGTGCCTTGCGGCGTCTGCGCGAAACCATAGTCGCCGCCGATCAGCGCCCGCACGCCGCGCTTGCGCAGTTCGGTGTAGACCTTGCGGCTGTCGTCGAGGATGCGCTGCATGCCGAACTTGACCGCCATCTCGTGGGTGAAGCCGAAGGGCTCGCCCTCGTAAAGCGTTCCGTAGATGATGCCGATGGCCGGGCCGACGAAGATGCGGTCCTTGGCCGATTCCAGCGCATCGAGCGCTTCCTCGTCGGCGGATTCGCAGTGGTAGATGACGTCGACGCCGCACTTCACCGCGCGCTTCACCGAACCGGCGGCGCGGGCATGGCAGTTGATCTTCTTGCCGAAGTCGCGCGCCACCGACACCGCCGTCATCACTTCGGCCTCGCTCATCACGGTGAGGCCGCCATGCGCCGCGGGGCTGAGATCATCGCCGGAAATGTTGATCTTGATGTTGTCGGCGCCTTCGCGGCAGCACAGGCGCACCGCCTTGGTGATCTCCTCGACGCCGTCGGCGATCATGCCGAAGCTCTCGTGGTACATATGCTGCTGGCGCTCGTCGCCGAGGCCGCCGGTCACCGTGATCTCCGGGCTGCCGGCGCGCATGCGCGGTCCCGGCAGGCGGCCGGCATTGATTTCGTTGCGGATGACGATGTCGAGCCTGAGCTTCGAGGTTGCGGCGCTGTAGGCGCTGGTGAAGCCATGGTCGAGCAATGTCTTGGCATTGCGCATGGTCAGCAGAAGGTGCTCCTCGGGCGGAATCAGGCCAAGGTCGGAATCCTTGATCGCGCCGCCGAAGGAGATGTGGGCGTGGCCTTCGACAAGGCCCGGCATCAGCGTCATGCCGCGGCATTCGACCGTTGTCGCGCCGTCGCCGGACAATTGGCCGGGCGTGCGGGCAATGGTGACGATGCGGCCATTCTCGACCAGCAGATCGGCTGGAAAGGCATCGGCGCCGGTGCCATCCCAAATCATGGCATTTCGAAACATCACTCTTGTCATGACATCGTCCTTTCGGAGTTGGCGGGGTTATTGGTTCACGGCTTGTGCTGATAAGACGTCGTCGGCAACGACATTGGACAGGATGCCGACGTCTTCCAATTCCACTTCGCAGACGTCGCCATGTTTCATGAACAGCTGCGGCTTGCGCGCCATGCCGACGCCGGACGGCGTGCCGGTGACGAGGATATCGCCCGGCTCGAGCGTGATCGCTTCGCTGATGATCGAGATCAGCGAGGCGACATCGAAGATCATGTCGCTGGTCGAGGCGTTCTGGACGACCTCGCCGTTGAGGCGCGTCTGGATGCGCAGCCCCTTGCCGCCCGGCGGTAATTCGTCCGCCGTCACGAAGATCGGGCCGAAGGATCCCGTGCCGTCGAAATTCTTGCCGACGGTCCACTGCGGCGACTTGGTCTGGAAGTCGCGGATCGAGGCATCGTTGAAGATGGAGTAGCCGGCGACATGGCTCAGCGCCTGGCCGGGGGCAATGTGGCGGCCGGCCTTGCCGATGATGGCGACCATCTCGCCTTCGTAGTCGAGCTGGATCGAGGCCTCCGGACGGCGGATGGCCGCGCCATGCCCGATCAGGCTGGTCGAGAAGCGGGCGAACAAGGTCGGATAGGTCGGCGGCACGAAGCCGCTCTCGATGGAATGGTCGACATAGTTGAGGCCGACGCAGATGATCTTGCCCGGCGCCGATAGCGGCGGCAGCCACTCGACCGATCGAGGATCGATCCGCCGTCCGCTGGCCAGCCGCTCGCCTGCCGCCTGCAGCGCCTGCGCGCCCTCGGCGATCAGGTCCCCCAATGTTCCGGGAAACATCGCATCGCTTTCGTCGATGCCGCGGAACTCACCTGCCGGCAATGCGATTGCCAATCCCGGTCCCCGCGGCGATTTATAGGCTGCAAATCGCACTGGCCACATCCTCTTTTGTGAAGGCTGGACTTTGTTCAGAAATTATATATCTGTCAACATAGAATATATTATTTTGCATTCTGATTCCTCCCTGCGATAATGTATGAGAGGCATTCGATGGACAGATTCGGCCGCGGGCGAACCAATGGCTAGGGAAGGCTCGATCAATCTCACCCAAGGCGCGTATGAGGATTTGCGCGCCGACCTGTTGTCGTGCCGCATCGCACCGGGCAGCCGGCTCAAGGTGCAGGAACTGTGCGACAGGCTGTCCGTCAGCCTCGGCGCCATCCGCGAGGCGCTGTCGCGGCTGACGTCCGAGGGCCTTGTCGTGGCCGAACCGCAACGCGGGTTCCGCGCCGCACCGATCTCGGCCGAGGATCTGGTCGACCTCACCAAGACACGCATCCAGATCGAAACGCTGTGCATCCGCCGTGCTATCGAGGTGGGCGACGTCGCCTGGGAATCGCAGCTGGTCGCGGCCCTGCACCGGCTGTCGCGAACGCCAGAGCACACACCGGACCATCCGGTGCATTCGAGCGACGAATGGGCGACCGCGCATGCGGCCTTCCACAAGGCGCTGGTTGGCGGCTGCGACAGCCGCTGGCTGCTGCGCCTGCGCGACCAGCTTTACGACCAGAGCGAGCGCTACCGCCGCCGTTCGGTCGCGCTGGCACCCAATGCCCGCAACATCAGCAAGGAACATCAGGACCTCGCCAATGCCGTGCTCGACCGCAATGCCGAGAAGGCAGCCGAATTGCTGGCAGCGCATCTGGCGGTGACCACCGACATCCTGCTGGCGGCAGAAGCCGACGACCTGCCGGCGCGCGGGACAATTGTGCGGGCGTAGCGCTTCATTTTCGAGATCCTCGGACAGAAGGTAAAAAACGCCGCCCGTGCGAACGGGCGGCGTTTTGGGCCATGAGCCTATTGGCGCAGATTGGTCCAGATACGATCGTAGGCGCGGATCGCCTTCTCGTCGCATGACGGCGCAAACGAGATTTTCAGATCGGCCGGCGGGTTGAACTCCGGCGAGCCGCCAATATCCGCCGCCAGGTATTTGTTCGAGCCGGCGATCGCGCTCTGGTAGCCGGTGTATTTCTGCTGCAGCGCGATGTTTTCGGGATCCATGAGGAAGTTGAGGAACTTCTTGGCATTGTCGACATTGGGCGCCGTAGAGGGAACGGCGACATTGTCCATCCAGCCGACAACGCCTTCCTTGGGATAGACGTATTTGACCGTCGACTTCTGCTGCCGTGTCGCCAGCGCCTTGCCCGACCACTGCTCGTGCATGACCGTCTCGCCGGCGACCTGGCGCTCGACGATGCCGTCGGAATTGTAAACCTTGACGAAGGGCTTTTGCGCTTCGAGCAAGGCATCGAGTTCCTTCAAGTCCGCCGGATTGCTGTTGCACTGATCCTTGCCGAGATAGACCAGCGCCAGCGACATCACCTCGGTCGGCGAGCCGAACATGCCGACCTTGCCCTTGAGTTCCGCCGGAGGATCGAAGAGCGGCTTTAGGCTGTCGGTCGGGCCCTTGTAGACGGCGGTGTCGACCGAATAGGAGGTGGTGCCCCACACCCATGGTACCGTGTATTTCGCGTCCGGATCCCAGGACCGGTGCTGCCATTTCGGATCGACGTTTTTGAAATTCGGCATCGCCGCCGCATCGACTTCCTGGAACAGCTTCTGCTTGACGAAGATCGGCACGAAGTCGTTGCTGATGATCATCACATCGTAGCCGGCGGCGCCCGAGCTCAGCTTGGCGAGCGCGGTCTCGTTCGAATCGTAGGTGTCGATGGTGACCTTGATCCCGGTCTCCGCCTCGAACTTCTTGATCATTTCGTCCGATGTGTAGTCGGTCCAGTTGTAGATGTGCAGTTCGCCGGAACCGGCGAGCGCCGTGGTGGTGATGGCACCCAGTATTGCGGCGGCCAAAGCTATTCCTGAAAGTCCTTCTTTCCATTTGGTCACGGTCGTTCTCCTCTGGTTTGTTTTCTCGTTATGACCATGATCTTTTCCGAAACCCCGCCTTCATTTTTCGGGATCATGGTTCAGGCAAATCTGTTGCGCCGTCCGACGAGCAATGCCGCCGCGACGAAGACGATTGAAACGGCAAGAAGGATGGTGGAGATGGCATTGACCTCCGGCGTCACGCCAAGCCGCATCATGCCGTAGATGTAGACCGGCAAGGTGGTCGAGCCGGCGCTCGAGACCATCATCGAGATCAGGAAATCATCGAGCGAGACGACGAAGGCCATGATGGCGCCGGCCGAGATCGCCGGGATCAGCAACGGCAGCGTGACGCGGCGAAACAGCCGCCACTCGTCGGCATAGAGGTCGCGGCCAGCTTCCTCCAGCGTGCCGCCCATGTCGCGTAGCCGCGCCTGGATTGGCAGCAGTGCGAACGGAATGCAAAAGACGGTGTGGGCGATCATCAGGTTGACGAGCCCGTGATGCATGCCAAGCCCGGAGAAGAAGATCAGCGTGGTGATCGCCACGACGATCTCCGGCACCACCAGCGGCATCGCGATCAGCGCCGTTGCCGCACTGCGCCCGAAGCGCAGCCGGCCGCGTTCCAGCGCCAGCGCGCCGGCCGTGGCGATGGCCGTCGAGGCGATGGTGGCGACGATCGCGACGATGACGCTGTTGAAGGCAGCGTCACGGATCGAGCCGTTGTTGGCGACCGCGACGAACCATTTGAAACTGAAGCCGGCCCAGACGGTGACCAGCCGGCTCGAGTTGAAGGCATAGATCACCAGGATCAGCAGCGGCGCGTAGAAGAAGAGGAATATCAGAGCGGTGTAGGCCGACAGGCCGGGCGTGTGCCGCCAGTCGAAGGGTTTTGCGCCACTCATCGCCGCTCCTCCTGTGCCCTGCGCGAACGGATGACGAAGACGGTCAGCACGACGACCGTGACGACGGTCGAGAGTGCTGCCCCAAACGGCCAGTTGCGCGACGAGGTGAACTGCATCTGGATCAGGCTGCCGATCAAAAGCTTCTTGCCGCCGCCGAGCAGGTCGGGGGCCAGGAACGAGCCCAGCGCCGGTGCAAAGACAAGCGTGGCGCCGGCCAGCGCGCCGGGTCTCGCCAGCGGCCAGACGATGCGGCGGAAGACCGCGGCGCGGCTGGCGTAGAGATCGTGCGCGGCCTCGATCAGACGCGGGTCGATGCGCTCCAGCGTCGAATAGATCGGCAGCACCATGAAGGGCAGGAAGGTGTAGACGAGGCCGAGCAGGATCGACCCGTCATTATAGAGCAGCGGCAGCGGATCGGAGATGATGCCGGCATGGCGCAGCGCACCATTCGCCAGGCCTTCGTCGCGCAGGATGAGGATCCAGCAATAGGTGCGGATCAGTGTGTTGATCCAGAACGGCAGTGTGACGGCAAACAGCAGGACCCGCCGGCGCTCCGGTGTCTGGCAGACGATGTACCAGGCAACCGGCAGGCCGAGCACCAGGCAGATAAGGGTCGTGGCAATGGCGAGGTAGATCGAACGCAAGATGATCAGCGCATAGCTCGGCGAAAACACCAGGCTGTCGTCGAAGTCGCGCTGGTACAGGAACTGGAGATAGGCGTCGAATGTCGCCGGCGCCGTGACGCCGCCATAGGGGTTGGCGGTCATGAAGGAATAGGCGACCGCCAGGAATAGCGGCAGCACCATGAAGATGCCGATGACCAGCATGGCGGGTGCAATCAGCAGGTAGGTGCGGTTCGGACCCATCGCCGCCTCAGTTCGCCAGTTCGCGTTCGGCGTCGCGGGCCCAGTCGACGACGACCCTATCGCCTGTCGCGAGTGCCGCCCCGCCGCGCGAGCGCGACTGCAGCCTTGCCCCCTCTTCGAGCACAATTTCGTAGAGCGTGTCGGAGCCGAGGAAGGTGATGGCTGACACCGCTCCCCTGGCGTGGCCCCTGGCGCCATCCGATGCCGGCGAGACGACGATGTGCTCGGGCCGCACGACGATGGTCTTCGCCGGATCGCGGCCAAGCGCTGCACCCGGCAGCAGGTTGGACTCGCCGATGAAATCGGCAACGAAGCGGTCCTGTGGATTGTCGTAGATGTCGCGCGGCGTGCCGACCTGCAGCACGTCGCCGCTGCGCATCACCGCGATGCGGTCGGACATGGCGAGCGCCTCCTCCTGGTCGTGGGTGACCAGCACGAAGGTGATGCCGGTTTCGCGCTGCAGGCGCTTCAATTCGCTCTGCATGCCTTTGCGCAGCTTGAGGTCGAGCGCCGACAACGGCTCGTCGAGCAGAAGAACGCTGGGCTTCGGAGCAAGGGCACGCGCCACCGCGACGCGCTGCTGCTGGCCGCCCGACAATTGCGCCGGGCGGCGAGTGGCGAAGCCTTCGAGCCGCACCATCTCCAGCGCTTCCCTGACGCGCTCGTCGATCAGCGATTTCGGCGCGTTCTGCATCTCCAGCCCGAACGCCACATTCTCGGCGACGCTCATATGCGGGAACAGCGCATAGCTCTGGAACACGGTGTTGACCGGCCGCTTCTGCGGCGGCAATGCGGCGACATCGCTGCCCGCAATGCGGATGGTGCCCGAGCTTGGCGCCTCGAAGCCGGCGATCAGCCGCAACAAGGTCGTCTTGCCGCAGCCGGACGGGCCAAGCAGGGTGAAGAACTCATTGTCGTAGATTTCCAGGCTGACATCGTTCAGCGCGTGGACCGGATCGGCGTCCCTGGTCACGAAGGATTTTGACACGCTTTGGATGTCGATCATGACCGGCGAATTCCTGGGACTGCGGTGAGATGGCCGTGCCTGCTGGGAACCATCACGGTCGTTCGGAACCGCGCCTAAAAATTCGCTCCAAAATTATATTTGTCAACAAATAATATATTGTTTCTGCTTTCTGACACGCGAAAGTGTGGCGGGGAACGGTGACCCTCTCGGCCGGGCCCTTTGGCATGTCGTGTCGATACCCAGCGGAGCTCAGAGCACCTTGCCGCTGTCGGGATCGAGCAGATGCATATGAGCCATGCCGAGCGAGAGCGTCGCCACCTCGCCCAGCCTCGGTGTCGATGCGGGATCGATGCGCGCCGTCGCCTCCGCGCCGGCGATGAGCACATGCAGCAGCGTCTCCATTCCCATCGGCTCGACCACCTCGACCGGCGCTTTGATGTCGACGACGTCGCGCCGCTCGCGCCGCTCGGTGATGTGCTCGGGACGCAGGCCGAATTCGAGTTCGCGCCCGACATGACTGACGTAGCGTGCCGTGCGGGCAGCAGGGACGGCGAGAGCGGTGCCATCATCGAGCACGACAGCCAATCGGTCGCCGCGCGCTTCCAGGCGGCATTTGAAAAAGTTCATGCCGGGGCTGCCGATGAAACCGGCGACGAAGCGGCTGGCCGGCTCATGGTAGAGATCGTTGGGCGGCCCGATCTGCTCGATGCGCCCCTTGTTCATCACCACGACGCGGTCGGCCAGCGTCATCGCCTCGACCTGGTCATGGGTGACGTAGACCGTCGTGGTGGCGACCATCTGGTGCAGCTTCTTGATCTCGGCGCGCATCTTCACCCTGAGCTTGGCGTCGAGGTTGGAGAGCGGTTCGTCGAACAGGAACACCTTCGGCTGCCGCACCATGGCGCGGCCCATCGCAACGCGCTGGCGCTGGCCGCCAGACAGCTGGTGCGGCTTACGCTGCAGCAGTTCGCTGAGGTCGAGGATGTCGGCGACGCGGGCGATGCGCTGCGTCACCTCGCCGTCCGGCACCTTGCGGATGCGCAGGCCGAAAGCCATGTTCTGCGCGACCGTCATCTGCGGATAGAGCGCATAGCTCTGGAAGACCATCGCGATGTCGCGATCCCTGGCCTGCACGTTGTTGACCAGCCTGCCGCCGATATGGATCTCGCCGCCGCTCGGCCTGTCCAGTCCCGCCACCATGCGCAGCGTCGTCGACTTGCCGCAACCGGACGGCCCGACGAGGACGACGAATTCGCCCTCGGCGATGTCGAGATCGATATCGTGCACGACCTTCAGATTCTGGAAGCTCTTCGAAACCTTCTTCAATTCGACGTCGGCCATGGCGCTATTCCTTTGCCGTGGGCGCGAACATGTCGAGCGCCAGTGCCGCGGCACCTATCACGCCGGCATCGTTGCCGTGCTCCACCGCCACGATCACAGGTGGCCGACCGGGCTTGAGCAGTACGAAATCCCTGACATTGAGGGCAATGCGGTCGGTGAAGAAGGGACCGGCCAGCGCCAGGCCGCCGCCGATGATCGCCGCCTCGATGTTGAGCATGTTCGACATGATGCCGATCATCTGGCCGAGCCAGCGCGCCACCTCGTCGACAACCTGCAACGCGATGGGGTCGCCATCTTTGGCAAGATCGCAAACCGCCTCGGCGTTGGTGGCGTCGGTGTCCGGCTTGAGCTGGCGATAGCGATTGACCAGCGCGCGGGCGCTGGCCAGGTTCTCGACCATGCCAGGCACGGGATCGGCAATGTCGGTGCGGGCCGGATCAAGCGAGATGCAGCCAAGCTGTGGCGGCAACCCGTCCGGGCCGTCGATCACCTTGCGGTCGATGACCATGGCGCCGCCAATGCCGGTGCCGAGCGTCAGCAGCGCAAAGCGCGAGAAGGGACGGCCGGCGCCATGCCGCATCTCGCCATGGGTGGCGCAGACGGCATCGTTGCGGACGATGGCCGGGACGCCGAAGCGAATGCCAAACAGCTTCGACAGCGAACCCTTCAACAGCGCCGGGATCGCCGGGCAGCGGCCGTTGAGCATACCGGTCTCGGGATTTGGCGTGCCCGGCACACCAATGCCGATGGCCGTGATGTCCGGGTATTGCCGCGTCAGCTCTTCGGTTGCCTTGGTGACCAGATGGACGAAATCCGCAAACTCGATATCCCGATGCACCGGGACAGCGTCGCGCGCCAGCACCTTGCCCGAACCGTCGACGGCGCCGAGCTTGACCAGGCTGCCGCCAATGTCGATTCCGATCGCGGTTACCATCAAGCCTCCTTGCGGATGCGCACGTTGAGCCTGCGTCCGAGATTGGGATAGATCATCTTGTCCGGATCGATGCCACGCGCGATCGCCAGTTCGCAGCCATACCATTGCAGCGGGATAGGCGCCCAGCAGCCGGCGAGCCATTGCTGCTCCGGCGCTGTCGGCCAGCTGACATCGAGGTCGAAGCGGGTCGGATGGCTGGAGAGGTTGAGGACGACCGTACGCGGTCCGAGTTCGGCCAGAGCCTCGCCAAGATTGGCGGCGACTTTCGCCTCGGCCTCGGTCTGCGCGATGGCGATCACCAGGCTGTTGTTCGTCGTGCCATAGACGTGCCCATGCAACGCCTCCTCGGTGTCGAAGGCGGCAGTCGGCACGCCGCTGATCTCGGCGATCTTGAGCGACGCCTCGAGCGCAGTGCCAAGATGCGTCGCCTGTCCGGCGACCAGTATGTAATCGGGGACGCCGAAGCGGGTGATCAGATCCTTCGCTGCGGCAAGACCGGTTTCCGCTGTCTGCTCGAGTTGTCCGAGAAGCTCCGACAGATGGACAGTCTTGTTGGCGAGCTTGGCGGCGATCGCCAGCACCGAGATGACGGTGGCGGTATAGCCCATGGTCTTCGGGCCGACCGTCTCCCGGCCGATCGGCATGACGATCACTTCGGCACCGGTCTCCGTAATCAGGCTGCCCTCCTCACCGGTAATGACAAGGGTGGGAAACCCGCGCGCCACGGACAAACGCACCGCTTCGATCGTGGTGATGCTCATTCCGGACTGCGAGGCGGCCAGAACCAGCGTGCGTTGGTCCGATGCCTTGGGCGGCAGGCGCAGGAAAGCCTCCGGCTCCTTGGCGATCACAGACGCCCCGGTGCCCTCCTCCAGCGCCTCGGCGCCGGCCAGCAGCGCATTCATCGAGGAGCCGGTGCCGAGCAGCACGATGCGCTGCGGCTTCTGGCGCAGGCTGGCGAACCGATCCAGATCCGAGCCGATGGCGGCGGGCAGCGCGGTCAGGGTCGAAGGCTGCCGCCGGATGTATTTGCCTATCTGCATCTTGATGTTCCATCAGTTCGAAATTGTAGAAGTCTTGCGAAATCCGTCCGTCGGGACGTCCGGTTATTTGCTGTAGCCTTTGCTCAGGCCGCTGATGAATTGCCGCGAGAACAGGGTGAACAGCAGGACGAGTGGCACCGCGCCAAGCGTCAGCGCGGCGAGAAGTGCGGGATAGTCGTTCATGAACTGCCCGACGAATTGCTGCACGCCGAGCGTCACCGTCTGGTTCTGCCGGCTTGGGGCCAGGATCAGCGGGAACCAGAGGTCGTTCCAGACCGGCAGCATGGTCAGCGCGGCCACCGCGGCGAGGCCGGGCCTGACTAGAGGCAGCACGATCCAGAAGGTGCGTAGTTCGCTCGCGCCATCCATGCGCGCTGCTTCCTTGAGATCTGTCGGAACGGTTTGGAAATAGGTGACCATCAGCGTCACCGCGATCGGGATGCTCATGGCGGTGTAGACAAGGATCAGGGCCGCCAGCGTATCCATCAGCTTCCAGGCAAGCATCATCTGGATCAGCGGGATCGTGCCGAGCCGGATCGGCAACATGATGCCGAGCACGAACAGGCCGGCGAGCAGCGAGGCAACCCGCACGCGGTATTCGACCAGGGCGAAGGCGGCGAGCGTCGACAGGACCACCGTCAGCACGATCGTCGTCACCGTGACGATCAGGCTGTTGCGGTAGTTGACGATGAAATTGCCGCGCATGAAGACCCGCTTGTAGCCTTCAAGGCTGAAGGTCTTGGCCGTCGGCAGGTCGAATGGGCCATCGAAGATCGCCGGCGTCGTCTTCAGCGAATTGATGATGACGATCAGCACCGGTCCTATGGCAAGCAGGACAAAGAGGATCAGCAGCGCGTGGACGATGATGCGCTCCAGCGTCCAGGGTTCGCGGTCCGGGCGGCGGCGGGCAACTGGCATGGTGAGGTCAGGGGCGCTCATGTCAGCTCCTAGACCGAATAGGATTTCAGGCGGCGCTGGATCAGCCAGAAATAGACTGCTGTCACCAACAGAACCGTGAGGAAGATGATCGTCGCGACCGCGGCACCCAGATCGAGATCGGCAAGCTGCCCGCTCGACCCGAAGAAGGTCCGGTAGAAATAGGTGCCGAGGATATCGGTGCTGTAGTTCGGCCCGGGTGCCGATCCGTTGAGTGCGAACACCAGGTCGAAGCCGTTGAACGTCCAGATGTAGGTGAGGATCGCGATCAGACCGAATTGCGGCGCGATCAGCGGGAACTTGATCTTCCAGAACGTCGTCCAGCCGCCAGCGCCATCGATGTTGGCGGCCTCGACGAGCTCGTTGGGCACCGCCAGCAAGGCGCTGTAAAGGAAGACCATCGGGATGCCGAAATACTGCCAGACCGACATCAGCGAAATCGTGGTGAGTGCGGTCGATTCCGTGCCCAGCAGCGGAAAACCGACCAGGCCCCAGAGCGGGTTGATGATCAGGCGCCAGACGAAGCCGACAATGACCACCGACAGCGTCGCCGGTATGAACAGCAAGGTGCGATAGATACCTTCCGACCGTGCCAGTTTTCCCGACGTCAGCAATGCCGCCAACAGCAGGCCCATCGGCACTTCGACAATGAGATGGATGGCGAAATACTGCATGTTGTTCAAAAGCGCGTTCCAGAAGCGGGCGCTGATCGTCGGATGTGTGAACAGGCGCACGTAATTGGCGAGGCCGACAAAGGTGTCGCCAGAGACGCCATTGGTCTGGAAAAAGCTCATCACGATCGAGGTCGCCAGCGGCAGCACGGCAAAGACCAGATAGACGGCCAGGGCCGGCAGCACGAACAGCAACAGGTTTCTGTGGGCGGCAGCGGGAGATATCAATTGATGACCTCTTGTTCACGCCGGCATGGATGCGCCGGCGTGCCCGAAGGCTTCGCGCATGCCTCGCCGGCTGGCAAGACATGCGCAAGGCGTTCCCGGATTACTTCTTTTGCGGTCCGTACCAGGAGGCGAGCCCGGTCTGAAGCTCGGTGGCGACCTGCTGCGGGGTGACGTCCGACTTGGTGAACATCACCTGCAGCAGACGCCAGGTCTCGTCGTCGAGCGGCGGCGTGCCGGCGCTCAAGCGATCCAGCGCCAGCCGCGGTGTCAGCTCAGCGCCTTGCTTGAGGTCGGCGAAATCCTGCGCCAGCTTGTTCTTGTAGGTGACCGGCTTGCTGCTCATGGCAAAGAAGCCGGGCGCTGCGTTGACATAGAGCTCCTGGAATTCGGGTCCGGCGACCCAGTCGAGGAAGGTCTTGGCGGCTTCCTTGTGCGTGCTCTTGGCGTTGATGCCGATGCCCATGTCCGGCATTTCCTGCAGGTAGCGCTGGTCGCCGGCCTTCGGCACCGGCGGACCGAACACGCCGATATTGAGGCCGGTCGAGGTCGCCTGGTTGATGTCCCATGAGCCGTCCGGGAGGATGGCCGCCTTGCCGAGCGTGAACAGCTGCGTCATGTCGGCATAGTTCAGGCTCTCCTGCCCGGCCGGCAGGAACGGCTTCCAGGCTTCGAAGGCGGCGATGGCATCGACGAATTCGGGGTCGGTCAGTTTTTTCTTGCCGTCGATCAGGCCGAGCCGGCCCTCCTCGCCTTTCCAATAGGCCGGACCGATGCTGTAGAGGCCGTTATAGGCGAGCTGCCAGGATTCGGCCGAGCCGTAAGCCAGCGGCGTATAGCGGCCGTCCTTCTTGATCGCCTGCAGGACATCGATGAACTCGGCGCTGGTGGTCGGCACCTTCAAACCCAGTTCCTTGAAGATGTCGGCGTTGTAGTAGAAGCCGGCGAGCACGGCTGCGACCGGCAGACAGTAGGCCTTGTCGTCGGCGCCCGACCAAGCGGCGCGGGAGGTCTTGTCGAAGTTTTCCAGGCCCGGCAGCCCTTCCAGGGATTCGAAATAGCCGCGCTTGATCCATTCGCGATTCACGTCGAAGGGGCGGCAGGTGATCAGGTCGCCGCCAGCGCCGCCTTCGATCTGCGACTGGATGGCGGCGTTGTATTCATTGGTGTTGATCGGCGCGAACTCGACCTTGATGTCGGGATGCTTGGCTTCGAAGGCCGGCAGGATGGTGTCCTGCCAGACCGCGATATCCTCGGTCCGCCAGCTGTTCAAGGTGATGGTGACCGGGTCGGCAAAAGCGGCACCTACGCCGCCTGAAAACATCACGCCAAGCGTCGCCGCCAGCGAGATCGATACACGCATGGAACGCATTTTCCTGCTCTCCCTCAAGATGGTGCCTCGTGTGGATTCACGATTTTGCACTGTTGCCTGGAACCATACCTACTGATACATGTTGTGACAAGTGGTATTGTGTTGTCTTTTCCTATCGAGCGATCGCAGTTCGGACTGGCACCACCAAACAGATGGCAAAAGTCTGGGAGGACTTGATGATTGGAGTTGGAATTCTCGGCTCGGGCTTTATCGCCGAGACCTATGCGGATTCGCTGCTCGACGTACGCAACGCCGAATTCGTGGCCTGCTCCTCGCGCAGCTTCGAGCGCGCCGAAACCTTCGCGAAAAAATGGGGCCCCAAGGTCACCGCCCACAGGGATATCGACGCCCTATGCGCCGATCCGGTGGTCGAGCTCGTGGTGATCGCGCTGCCCAACGAGATCCACCTCGAAGCCGTCAGGATCGCTGCCAGGCACGGCAAGGCCGTCATCTGCACCAAGCCACTGGCGCGCACGGGCAAGGAAGCGCAGGAAATCCTCGATATCGTCCAGCGTGCTGGCATCTGGCATGGCTATGCCGAATGCGCCGTGTTTTCCCCCAACATCGTCAAGGCCCACCAGATGATACAGGCGGGCGGCATCGGCAATCTCCTCACCATGCGCGCCCGGGAAGCACATTCGGGGCCGCACGCGCCGCATTTCTGGAACGCCGAGCTCGCCGGTGGCGGCGCCCTGCTCGACATGGGCTGCCACACCGTCGAAAGCGCCCGCCACTTCTTCGGCAAGGACAATTTGATCACCGAGGTGATGGCGTGGGGCGCAACTATGGTCCACGGTGATAAGACAACCGGGGAAGACACGGCGATCGCACTGCTGAAATTCGCCGGCGGCCAGCTCGCGACGATCGAATCGTCATGGATCGAAAAAGGCGGCATGCAGCTTCGCCACGAACTGGTCGGCTCTGCCGGTCGCATCGTCACCGACACGTCCGTCGGCCCGGTCTGGGGCTTTATCGAAAAGCCCGTGGGTTACCTCGTCGAGAAGGCGGATTCCGAGACCGGCTGGGTCTATCCGGTGCCCGAGGAGACCCGAGCCTACGGTTTTTCACAACAGATGCGGCATTTTGTGGAACACTTCGCGGCGGGGACGACACCACTGGAAACCTTCGAGGACGGCGTCGTCGTCAACCAGGTAATTGACGCCTGCTACCGTTCGATGCGAACGGGCGTTTGGGAAAAGATCAGGGCGGATGGTAACTGAAATGGAGGGCTCGCCACTGCAGTCGGACGGACCCGAACCGCTCTGGCGACAAGCGGCCGATGCGATCCTGCAGGAGATCGCCGCCGGCAAGCTTGCTTCGGGCGCGCGGCTGCCGCCCGAGCGCGATCTGTTCACGCGCATGTCGATCAGCAGGGTGACCTTGCGCCGGGCCCTGCAAAGCCTTGTCGAGGAGGGAGTGCTGACCCCTTCGCATGGGCGCGGCTGGTATGTTTCGGCCAAGGTGCCGAAGGAGTTTCCCAACACGCTGGAATCCTTCAGCGAGACCGCCAGGCGTCTCGGCCTGACGCCCTCCTCCGACGTGTTGCGCGCCGAGGAAGCGCCTGCCTCGCTGGACGAAGCCGAGGAACTGTCGATCGCGCCCGGCGCGACGCTGTTCCACCTGGAAAGGATCCGCCGCCTCGACCAGGTTCCGGTCGCCGTCGACACCTCGTTTTTCGCCGTCGCCCTCGTCCCCGATCTCAGCCGTATCGACTTCCGCACCGCGTCGCTGTTCGGCCTGCTGATCGATGCCGGCGTTGATCTGGCGCGCGCCGAAACCACGATCGAGGCGCACGGCGCCGATTCTATACTGGCGCGCCACCTCGACATCGACGCCGGCAAATCCACCCTGGTGATGCGTCAGCTCATCGTCGATGCGGCCGGCCGGCCGCTGCTGTCGTCGACGATCCGATATGCCGGCGACCGCTATCGCCTTCGCACGTCGTTTTCGCGGACAGGCCGGTCCGCAGGCCGCAGTGCTGGCTAGCCGCCGGATCGCAAGCGCTGGGCACCGCGCAAGCTTGGTGAAGAACACTAATCGCGTCCGTCCAGGCATGCTTGTCAACAACGGCGGCGCGCGAACACCGCAACGCGTGAAATACTGTTTGCCGGGTGGAAATCCCGATAACACCCGGTACTATCTGCAAAAATATCGAAATCGGGAGGCTGCTGGTGCAGACCAAGAAGATCATCAATGACGGCAACCGCGCCGTCGACGAGATGCTGGAAGGCATCCTGGCCGCGCATCCCCGCCATCTCAAGAGCATCGACGGCAGTTCACGCTCGATCATCGCCCGCGACGGACCGCGCCAAGGCAAGGTGGGCCTCGTCATCGGCGGCGGCTCGGGACACGAGCCGAGCTTTCTCGGCTTCGTCGGCAAGGGGCTGGCCGATGCGGCGGCCATCGGCAACGTCTTCGCCTCGCCGCCGCCAGACCCGATCCTCGAATGCGCCAAGGCGGTCAGCGGCGGCGCCGGTGTCCTGTTCATGTACGGCAACTATGCCGGCGACGTGATGAATTTCGACATGGCCGCCGAGATGGCTGATATGGACGACATCGAGGTGCGCACGGTGCTGAGCACCGACGACGTCGCCTCGGCACCGCGCGACCAGCGGCACAAGAGGCGCGGCGTCGCCGGCAATTTCTTCATCTTCAAGGCTGCCGGGGCTGCCTGCGACCGGATGCTGTCCTTCGACGAATGCGAGCGCATCGCCGGGAAGGCCAACGACCACACCTTCACCATGGGCGTCGCGCTGTCGCCCTGTTCGCTGCCGCAGACCCGCCGGCCGAATTTCGAGATCGGGCCGGACGAGATGGAGATCGGGATGGGCATCCACGGCGAGCCCGGCATCGCGCGCGGAAAGCTGAAAACGGCCGACGAGATCACCGACGAGATGCTGGACAGGATCCTCGACGAGATGGCGCCGGCGCGAGGTGACAAGGTCGCGGTACTGGTCAATTCGCTCGGTTCGACGCCGCTGATGGAGCTCTACATCATGAACCGGCGGGTGAAGCGCCGGCTTGATGATATCGGCGTATCCATTCACGCGACCTGGGTCGGCAATTACTGCACCTCACTCGAAATGGCCGGGGCCTCGATTACTTTACATCGGCTGGACGGCGAGTTGCAGACAATGCTGGACCACCCCTGCGACTGCGCCATGTTTCGCGCCGGCTAGACCATGATCCCGAAAAGTGGGGTTCCGATTTTCGGAGAAGATCATGGTCAAACAATAGACCTTCAGCGGCAAGGACAAAGACATGACGACAATCGACAGCGCCCGCCTTGCCGGCATGTTCGCGGCCATCGCGGCCGCCGTATCGGCAGACAGGGACCGGCTGTGCGCACTCGATGGCATCATCGGCGACGCCGACCACGGCATTGCGATGGACTTGGGATTTTCGGCGGCACGCGATGCGGTCGCTGCTTTGGATGCCGCGGCGACCGATCCGACCACCTTGCTGAATACGGCGGCAAAGTCGTTCCTGAATGCCGTCGGCGCCTCCTCGGGTCCGCTCTATGCCACTGCGTTCATGCGCGGCGCGGCAGCCGTGAAGGGCAAGACGACGCTTGACGACGCCGACGCGGTCGCAATGTTCCAGGCCATGGCCAAGGGCATTCAGGATCGCGGCAAGGCCGAGCCGGGCGAAAAGACGATGATGGATGCATGGGCGCCGGCGGCGCAGGCGGCGGGCGAGGCGCTGGCCTCCGGCAAGGGTTTGGCGGACAGTCTCGGGGCTGCTGTCCAGGCGGCAAAGGCAGGCGCGGAAGCGACCAAGGCGATGATCGCCGCCAAGGGCCGGGCGTCGCGCCTCGGCGAACGCTCGCTCGGCCATATGGACCCAGGCGCCGCGTCCGCCGTAACCGTGATCGAGGCAATGCGGGTCGCCCTGACCGGCTGATCAGGAGCGGATCCCCGCGCGTTTTTCAGCGCTTGCTGTCGAGCTTGTCGATGGCCTGCACGTTTGCCGCGGAGGGGCCGTTCGGATCGAACTCCGAGGCCAGCCACGCGTCGGCGATCGATTTCGCCAGTTCGGGACCGATGACGCGGGCGCCCATGGTGATGATCTGTGCGTTGTTGGACTTGGCGGCGCGCTCGGCGGAATAGGTATCGTGGGTCAATGCGGCGCGAATGCCGGGGACTTTGTTGGCGGATATGCTGACGCCAATGCCGGTGCCGCAGAACAGGATGGCCCGGTCGTAGTTGCCGTCCAGAATTTCGTGACCGACCTTGGCAGCGATATCGGCGTAGTATCCGGCCTGGCTAAGATCGATCACCTGCAGCTCCGGCTTCGTGGCGAGATGCTTGGCAATGACGTCGAGCAGCGGCTTGCCGGCGCTGTCGGCTCCAAGTGCAATTTTCATGGCATGAACTCCTTTGCTTCTTATTGAAATGGTCAGCGCTCGATGGCGGCCGACGCCTTTTTCAGGATGTCGATATAGCCTTCCGCCTGCCACGCCGAGCGGCCGATGAACAGGCCATCGACATGCGGCTGGCCGATCAGTTCGGCCGCGTTGCCGGGATTGACACTGCCGCCGTAAAGCACGGGCGGCGCGTTCGGCAACCGGCTTGCGGCGACCTCTTTGATCAGCGCCTGCTGCTTGTCGGCATAGTCGGCGCTGGCCGGGATACCCTTCTCGCCGATCGCCCAGACAGGCTCGTAGGCAAAGAGGATTTCTGCCGACAGTTCACCGTCCTTGAGGCCTTGCAGCGCACCAAGAACCTGCGCGGTCAAAACGTGATCGGCGCGACCGTCCTCGCGTTCGACCAGCGTCTCTCCGACGCAGATCAGCGGCACCAAACCGTGCCTGATCGCCGCGGCCGTCTTCAACCCGACAGTCACATCCGTTTCGCCGAAATGCTCGCGACGCTCGCTATGGCCGAGTTCGATCAGGTCGAGCCCACAATCCTTCAGCATTACCGGCGAAACCTCTCCCGTCCAGGCGCCGGCGTCCGCCCAATGCATGTTCTGAGCGCCGACTTTCACGCGGGTCGCGGCCAATGCCGCCTTGACCTCGCGCACGGCAGTGAACGGCGGAATGACGAACGGTTGTATCGCCGGGTCGAACCCGGGCACGAATGCCGCCAGCACATCGGCAAACTGTAGCGCCTCCGCCAGCGTCTTGTTCATCTTCCAGCTCGTACCGACCCAATATGGGGCCATTCTTTTTCTCCTTCGATCCTTTGTGGCCACATCGGCGCCGGCTTCAGGCGACGTATTCGTTCAGGCACGAGGCTTGAGACTGTCGCGGCCGCTGTCGATGTAAGGCGCCCAGAAATCCACCGACTCGCGGATCATCTCGACAACCTGATGATCGACCGGTTCCCTCTCACGGAAGGAAAGTTCAAGGCAAATTTCGTTGTCGGTTCCGCCACCCTCATGAACCGCATCCAGCAGCCTTTGCGGAATTATGCGGCCATCCTTGTTGTAGGCAGCGGTGAACGGCCAGTGTCCGCCCTTGTTCATCGAAGACTGCTTGATGTGGATGATCGGCGATTGCAATGGAAACGCTCTCGCCCAGGCATAAGGATCGGTGTCGGCAGGATTTGGCGAGGTGACGTCGCCGTGGTCGATATCCACCATCATCTTCATCGGGATCGGCAGCTTGGCGGCATCGATGGCGCGCTGCAGCGTGATGCAGCTTTCGATCGTGTGGCCAAATTCCCGGCCCACCGACATCGGCTCCCAGAACAAATATGTCAGGCCCGCCGCCTTGGCGTGTTCGGCCACCTCGCGCCAGCATTCAAGCGCGATGTCGAGAAGCGCAGCGCGCCGCTGCGGATCGTCAAAGTCTCTGTAGGTGAATATGGCGAACTGCGTGCCCATGCCTGGTGCACCGAGTTCGGCGGAAATGTCGGCGAAGGTCTTGAACCAGTCGACATAGTAGCGCCGGACATCCGCGTCCGGATGGCCGAAATGATTGAGTCGGCCGTAGGGTCCGGTCATGCCGGAGGTAATCCTGACACCGGTCCGCGAAAGCGCCCTGTTGAACAGGCGCAGGAATTTGGCAATCGTCGCCGCCGGCCAGCCCGGATTGACGAATTCATGCGTCAGCTGCACGTCCCGGATGCCGATGCCATAGGCAATGGCATCGATCAGGTCATCGGGATCGGCGAAGCGGTTGACCAGCGGATTGGTGTTGAGGGAAAGCGTGAAAGCCATCAGTCCGCTGCCGCCATGATGTTACCGAACCAGTCCTCGAATGTCTTCCGCTCGGCTGCATTGATATGAAGGCCATGTTTGGTGCGACGCTCCAATATGTCGGCTGATGTGCCGGCCCATTCGGTGTCGATCAGGAACTTTGCCTCCCGTTCATAAAAATCGGGTCCAAAGCGGCGGCCGAGATCCGCCTCGCTTTGCGTGCCGGAGAGCAATTGTCTGGCACGGCTGCCATAGCTTCGAGCGTAGTGCTTCACCAGCGACGGGCTGAGCCATGGAAACTCGGTATGCAAGTCGCTCAGGAACTGTTCGAAGTCGGCATTCGGCAGGTCGCCCCCCGGCAAGGGAATTTTGGCTGTCCAGGCTTTCTTCATCGTTGGAAAGAACGGCTGGATTTTCTCCAGCGCATGTTCGGACAGCTTGCGGAAGGTGGTGATCTTGCCGCCAAACACCGAAAGCAGCGGTGCGCCGCCGCTCGGGGCGTCGAGTTCGAAAATGTAGTCGCGCGTCACCGCGCTTGGATTGTCGGCGTTGTCGTCATACAGGGGACGCACGCCGGAGAAGCTGTAGACCACGTCCCGTGGTGTCAGCTGTCGCTTGAAATAGCGATTGACCACCTTGATCAGATAGTCGACTTCGCTTGGCTCGGCGGTCACTTCCTCCGGCCTGCCTTCGTAGGGAATGTCGGTCGTGCCGATCAGCGCCAGATCGTTCTCGTAGGGGTTGACGAAGATCACCCGCTTGTCGCTGTTCTGGATGAGATAGGCCTGCCGCCCCTCCCAGAATTTGGGCACGACGATATGGCTGCCCTTTACAAGCCGAACATTGCGGGTGGAATTCTGCCCGGCGACGCGGCTGACAATGTCGTTGACCCACGGCCCTGCCGCATTGACCAGCGCGCGCGCGCGGACTTTCGTCACCGCACCCGTGCGGCCATCCTGCATGTCGATCGACCACAGTCCGTCTTCGCGGCGCGCCGCGACGCAGGCGGTGCGCGTGAGCACGGTGGCGCCGCGTTGGCTAGCGTCCAGGGCGTTGAGCAGCACCAGGCGCGCATCGTCGACCCAGCAGTCGGAATATTCGAAACCGCGCTTGAATTCGTGCTTGATCGGCGCCCCTTCCGGCGATGTTCCGAGATCGAGCGTCCTGGTTCCCGGCAGCCGCTTGCGGCCGCCAAGGTGATCGTAGAGAAACAGTCCGAGCCGGACCAGCCATGCCGGCCTGTCTTCGGGGCTGTGCGGAAGAACGAAGCGCATGGGCCAGATGATGTGCGGGGCCGCTTCGAGCAGCACCTCGCGTTCGATCAGCGCCTCGCGAACCAGCCGGAATTCATAATATTCCAAATAGCGCAGGCCGCCATGCACCAGCTTGCCGGAACGCGAGCTGGTGCCTTGCGCCAGATCGTCCTTTTCGCACAGGATGACGGACAGCCCACGACCTGCCGCATCACGCGCAATGCCGGCCCCGTTGACGCCGCCGCCAATCACGAAGAGATCAACTGTATCACTCAAGACCTTACTCCTGTGCACCCGAGATGCGGGGCCGGTGCGCCATGGCTTTCCACACCGGCCGAAGCGCCTGGTGCGCCGCAACGAAGGAAGGGAAGAGCGCATCGTAGGTTTGCGAAAGCGCCTCGTCATAGGCATCGCAGTCGCCGAGAAGCGGCGTCACCCACTCGGCGGCGCAGTCGTCCATGGACCGGTAGACGCCAAGGCCGACAGCGGCCATCATCGCCGCACCTGCAGCACCTGCTTCCTGGCGGCTGCTCGTTCGCACTTTCGCGCGGGTCGCCGCCGCGATGATGCGACGCAGGGACGGGCTGCGCGCAGCACCGCCCGACAGCCGGATCTCGCCCGGCACCGCGCCCATCGCCTGGTAGCAATCGCGAGCGGCGAAGGCCAATCCCTCGAGGACGGCGCGCGCCAGATCGCCGAAGCCGTGCTTGACCGAAAGGCCGATGAAGCCTGCGCGCGCATCAGGGGCGACGAACGGTCCGCGTTCGCCGGCGAGCGAAATGTAGGGCTGATAGACCAGCGATCCCGGTTCCGATCCCTCCACCCAGACGTCGAGCGCCTTCAGCAAATCGTCGCGCGAGAGCTCGGCGCCGCCGGCGGTGAGCACGTCGCGCGCAAGGCCAAGCAGCCAGTCTATGTTGAGCGTCGCCGCCATATTGGACTGCAATTGCGCAAAGCCACCCGGAATAGGCATGGCGATCGTGTAGCCAGACCCATCGCCGTTGAGCACGACATCGCCAGGTGTGCGGGCGAAGCGCGTGTGTATGCCGGTTGAGCCGATGACCGTGCAGCCGACGTTGCCTGAGGGATCATAGAGGCCGGCTCCGAGCGCTGTCATGACCATATCCACATAACCCAGGACAACCGGCGTACCTTCAAGCAGGCCGGTCTCTCCTGCCGCCGACCGCGACAGCGGATGATGGTCGGTGGTGCCCTCAATCATGGGAGGCAACAGGCGGCGATGCGTCGTCAGATCCAGAATGTCGAAGACTTCGTCGGAATAGCTGCGCGAGCGAAAATCGCCGAAGGTGAAGGTTCCTTCGGACGGATCGGTGGCGCGTTCGCCCGTCATCTTGAAGTAGAGCCAATCCTTGCAATGCAGTGCGGTCGCCGCCTGCTTCAGCATGTCCGGATCGTTCTTTTTCATAAAGGCAAGCTGGGCGCCCTGCTGGCAGGAGTTGAGCCCCGTACCGGTCAGTTCAAACCGCGTGCGATCGCGGGGATCGGCGCGCATCTCGTCCACCAGATGTCCGGCTCGGGCGTCGAGCCACAGCCACGCCCGCCCGACCGGCAAGCCGTCGCGATTGATCAGCCAGGTTCCGTCGCCCTGCCCGGTGATGGCAACCGCCGCGGTTCGTTGCGCGACGTCGGGAATTTTGGTCGCCAGGTCACGAACGGTCCGCGCCATGTCGCGCCAGGTCTGATCAAGGTCCTGCTCGGCGCCGCCACCTTCCAGCGTGACGAAGCTGTTGTTCACCGACGTCACTGCAAGCTGCCGGCCTGACAGATCGAAAGCGACCGATTTGATCACCGACGTTCCGGCGTCGATCCCGATCAGCAGATCTTTCATGCCGCAAATTCCGGTTGGTTACGAAGGCGGTTCACAGGGACATTGTCTCGAGCGGTAGATGAGGCAGGGAGTGTCCGCAAGGACACCCCCTGGGCAGGTCTCATTCAGACAGCACGAAGGGTGCCGTGTACTTGTCGACATTGTCCTTGGTGATGAGAAGGCAATCGAACAGCTGCTTCTCGGTCGCGGCACCGGTGGCGCCCGACTTGATGAACGAGTCCGCCTGCTGCACGGCCTTGGCCGAGAAGATGGCGACTGGCTGAAGCACGGTGTACTGCAGTTCACCGGACTTGATCGCAGCAACCGCGTCCGGAGAGCCATCGAAGCCGCCGACCTTGATGCCGGAAAGCTTGCCGGCTTCCTTCAGAGCAGCAACCGCGCCGAGCGCCATTTCGTCATTGCCGCTGATCACGGCGATGATGTCGGGATTGGCCTGCAGCATGCTCTGCATCTTGTCGTGGCCCTTGGTACGATCCCAGTCGGCGACCTGCGAGGCAGCCTTTTCGAGATCCGGATATTGGCTCAGCACGGTCGCGTAACCGTTCGAGCGCGTGGCGGCATTGTTGTCCGACGGGGCGCCGAGGAGTTCGACATATTTGCCCTTTTCGCCAACTGCCTGCACCCATTGCTGGGCGCCCAGAGCAGCACCCTGGGCATTGTTGGAAACGAGCTGCCCCTTGGCGAGACCTTCCTGATTGATCTCGGCGTTGACGAGGAAAACCGGGATGTTGGCGGCAATCGCCTTCTTCACCGCACCGACAGAGCCGTCGGCATTGGCCGGATCAAGGATGATCGCCACGGACTTGTTGGTGATGGCGGTATCGATCAGGTTGCTTTCCGTGTTGGTGTCGCCCTTGTGGGCAGCGACGTTGGCCGTATAGCCGAGCTTCTCGGCTTCGGCCTTGGCGACATTGCCCTCAGTCAGCCAGTAGGGGTTGGCCGGATCGTTGACGATGATCGAGATCAGGCCCGCGGCCGACGCGGCGGCCGTGAACCCGACAACCATCGCAGCGACAAGCAGACTTTTCAGCATGGTTTTCATGTACATTCCTCCAAATGATTTACGCGGTGTTGCTGCCAGTCACCTGGCAGTCTTCCCTTGGGCAGGATTGGCCGGCTCGGCCTTCCCCCGTTGCTGAGAAGTCGGTTGGCCGCCCGTCGAAGCTGGGAGCTTGCTACGGCGGCGATACTGAACGGCATTGAGAAGCACGGCGAGCACGATGACGGCGCCGGTGAACACTGTCTGCCAGTAGGACGAGATGCCGATGATCACCAGACCGTCGGAAAGGAAGCCGATGACGAAGGCGCCGAGCAGGGTTCCGCGGATATTGCCGCGCCCGCCGGTCAGCGCCGCGCCGCCGATGACGACGGCCGCGATGGCCGTCAATTCGTAGGTGGTGCCGGCAGTCGGCCCCGCCGATGTCAGCTGCGAGGACAGGATCAGGCCGGCAATGGCGGCACAGATGCCTGACAGCACGTAGACGGAAACCTGCACCCTCTTGACCGGAACGCCGGACAATTCGGCCGCGCGCTCGTTGCCGCCTGATGCATAAAGCCAGCGCCCGAAAGCGGTGCGGTTCAAGACGATGCTGCCGAGGAGGGCGATGACCACCAGAACCACCACGCCGGTCGGCACGCCGAACAGGCGGTTGAAACCAAGCGCGTCGAAGCCGGTGTTTCCCAGCTCAGGCTTGCCGCCAAGGTTGTTGTAGGTCAGGCCGCTGGTCATCAGCAGCGCCAGGCCGCGCGCCATGTACATGACGCCCAGCGTGGCGACGAAGGCCGGAACCTTGAAGCGCGCGATGAGCACGCCGTTGATCAAGCCGACACCCGCGCCCAGCATGCAGGCAATCACCGCGACCACCCAGACCGGCGGGTAGAGAACGATGCCCAGCCAGGTCAGCGTCACGCCTTGCATCAGGAATCCGGCAACGACGCCGGCCAAGCCCAGTGTCGACCCCACCGACAGATCGATGCCACCATTGAGGATGACGAGCAGCATGCCGACAGCGAGAATTCCGAAGATGGCGACATGCGAGGCCATGGTCAGGAAATTCGCCACCGAGAGGTAGTAGGGCGACAGGATCGAGAAGACGACGATGATGACGATCAGGGCAAAGAAGGCCCGGCCCTCGAGCAACAGCTTGGCGAGATCGAAGCCCTGGCCGGGCGCGCTTGCACTGGACTGTTTTCTGGCCTGGCTGACGTCGGTCATGATCGGGGCTCCGAAATTCATGGTGATCAGGCAACCACGGCTTCGCCGGAGGCGGCCATGATCTGCTCTTTGGTGGCGCTGGCGCCGAACTCTGCTGAAATCCTGCCCCGGCGCATCACCACGATCCGGTGCGCGATGCTGAGGCACTCGTTGACCTCGGAGGTCGAGAAGACGACCGCCAGACCCTGCGCGGCGCGTTCGCTCAGCAAGCGGAAGACCTCGGCCTTGGCGCCGACATCGATGCCGCGGCTCGGCTCGTCGAGGAGGATGACCTTGGGGTTGGTCGTCAGCATCTTGCCGATGACGACCTTCTGCTGATTGCCGCCCGACAGCGATCCGATCATGGCATTGCCGCCCGCGGTCTTGACGGTCACCTTGCGGATCGAGTCCTCGACCAGCTCTCGCTCCCTGGAGCGGGATAGAAACAGCCCTTTTGCAAACGCCTCGATGCTGGCAAGCGAGAGATTGCGGCCGACGGTCATCGTCTGCACCAACCCGTCGCGCTGGCGGTCCTCGGGGACGAGCACAAGACCTTTAGCGATGCGCTGGGCAATGCTCAGTCTCGAGACATCCTCTCCTTCCAGCAGCGCCCGGCCGCCTGCCATCGGCATCCGCCCGGCGACGGCTTCCAGCAATTCCGTACGTCCGGCGCCCATCAGCCCATAGATGCACACGATCTCGCCGGCCCTGACATCCAGCGACAGGTGATCGACCACGGAATAGCCGGAGCCCGAAGCGTCTATGACGCTGACATCCTCGATCGACAGGGCGACCTCGCCGAACTCATGATCGGTCGGCGGCGAGCCGAGATCGAAGTTCTCGCCCACCATGTTGCGGACGATCCACTCGAGATCGATGTCCCTGGCTTCGGCCGTAGCAGTAATCGCGCCATCGCGCAGGACAACGGCGTAGTCGGTGATCTGCAGCGCCTCTTCGAGATGATGTGAAATGTAGACGATGGAAACGCCACGGCTGGTCAGGTCGCGGATCACCTTGAACAGCACCTCCACCTCTGTCGCGCTGAGCGCCGAGGTCGGTTCGTCCATGATGAGGATGCGAGAGTCGACCGACAGCGCCCGCGCGATCTCGACGATCTGCTGCTGGCCGAGGCGCAAATCCTCGACCAGGGTCATCGGGTCGATGTCCTCCTCGAGATCGGCCATCAGCGCGCGCGCCTGGCGCGATTCCTCGGCGAAGTCGAGGCCGGTCCTGGTGCGTAGTTCGCGGCCCATGAAGATGTTGTCGCGAACGCTGAGGTTCGGCGCCAGGCTGAGTTCCTGGTGGATGATCGAGATGCCGCGATCGCGCGCGTCCGAGGACGAGGAAAAAGTGACGAGATTGCCGTCGAGCACGATGTCGCCGGATGTCGGCGTGACGACGCCGGAGAGGATCTTCATCAGCGTCGACTTGCCGGCGCCATTCTCGCCGAACAGCGTGGTGACCTTGCCGCGATGGATGTCGAAATTGACGCCCTTGAGCGCGTGAACGCCGCCATACGACATGACGATGTTGCGCGCCGAAAGCACGGCGTCGCCATTCGCGGGCGCGGTGTCGGCAGCCGGTTTCATTGCACCTCCAGCCTCACCGGAGTGACCAGCCAGCTCTTCGGATTGACCAGCTTGAACGCGCCGACCACCGATATGGTCTTGCCGGTCAGGGCGCTGGTATCGACCTTTGCCAGGACTTCCTTCTTCATCTCGTTGTTCAGCGCCGAGCCGGCGTCCTGGTACTCGATCTGGTTGGTGAACTGACCGAATGTGATCTTGCCGGTGGCGTCGCGCAGCTCGGTGCCGTTGATCGCCGGCCCCGTCTGTACGCGAACCTGCAACGTATCCGGCACGCCCTCGACGGCGACCTTGTAGATACCCGATTTTCCCTCGCCGACGACGCCGGTGAACTTGACCGAGATGACCGGTCCGACGCCCGCGGGCACGCCGTATTCCTTCTCCGCCGTTGCCCGGTCCTTGGCGATCGCCGTCGCCACCGTCACCGCGTCGGCCGCTCGCGCCTCGACATCGGCCTGCACCTTGGGAAATTCCGACTTGCCATAGTCGGCCGCCGAAAAGACGGCGCTGCGAACGTCGCCCGCGGATCCTATCCTGACCACCTTGGTGTCAAGCGCCATGGCGCCGAGCAGGACGACAACCGCGGCACCGGCAAGGATGCGGCGCAGGCCGGGCGAGACCTGCCGGGTCGATGCGGGGGCGGCCTTCGCGCTCATGATACAAACACCGGCGATGCGGGTTTTCCGTTGTCACGCATTCGACGATCCTCCGTTCACATGGCGCTTCGCCGCGCTGGCCGCTCCATTGGACTGGTTCAATTCGACAAGGGCACGGGCGGTGCATTCATCGGTGATCAGGCCGCTCAGGTAATGGCTTTCGAGCACCGCTTTGATCGCCCGCACTTTCACCTTGCCGCCGGCGACGGCGACGATCCTGCGGCCTTTCAATTGGTCCCGCGGGAGCGCCAGGATTCTTTCCGACAGCGCCGTTTCCACAGGACGCCCCTTGTCGTCGAAGAAATGGGCGAGCAGCTCGCCGACGCCGCCATCGCGCTTGACCTCATCGATTTCGGAATGCTCGATCATGCCGGTTGCGACCAGCGAAGCTTCCCGCTCGGCGGTCCCTATGCCGACGAACATCAGGTCGGACCGGCCTGCCAGAGCGAAGACATCGCTGATGCCGCGCTGGCCAAGCAGCACCTCACGGTCCTCGGCGGTGTTGGCGACGAAAGGCACCGGCATCACATAGGCCTGCGCGCCGGTCCGCTCGGCCAGCCGATGCATGACGTCGTGCGGATTGGCAGCAAATTTGCGCGTCACGCCGCCAAGCAGCGAGACGAAACGGATGTGGGCGGCAGGGGTGCGCGTCAGATATTCGACGCTGGCTGCAAGGGTGCGGCCATGGCCGACGCCGATCAGCATGTCTTCGCCACGATCGATCTCGCGCTTCAGGAACTGCGCACCGGCGATGCCCAGTCCCCTGAGCGGCAGGTCTTCCTGATCCAGATCCGGAACCACCTCGCAATAATCGAGCCCGTATGCGGCGGTCAGACGCTGCTCCAACTCCACACACTCGGCGACGTCGCCGTCGATAAAGACCCTGACCAGACCTTCCTGGTTGGCCTTGGTGATGAGCCGATGCGCCTTGAGGCTGGTCAGGCCAAGCCGCTTGGCCACCTGGGCCTGCGTGAGACCCCCGGCGAAGTGAAGCCACGCCGCGCGTGTGGCGAGGCTGGACTCGTGGTCGCGGTTAGCGGTTCCGCCAGATTTCAAGCCATCTCCTCCCGAGATGATATTATTATCTTTGTGTGCAAAAATTTTCATACCTTTGCATCGCTGTCAATCCCTCCGCCAATTGGCCCCCAACCCGTTGCGGGGAATCCACGGGCCTCACCCCTCGCCGATACGTCGCCCTCTCGGTCGGCGTCGGTCTATTAGGAGGTCGGCATGTTGGCCGATCATATGGCGATGTTAAATTAACGTCAATTGATGTTATTTGGCATCCTTGTTGGCGACGTCATGAAGATGATCGTCGCTCATTTGCAAATTAAGTATCTGTTTTTATTATTAAATTCTCATCTGTATAAATATCCCAATTCATCTGTGAGTTGGGACATATTGGGTGCGCGGCGCAGTCAGGAGCAAACCGATCGGATTTGCCCCGAAAAAGGGTATCGACAGTGTCGATGACGCGCTCAGTCCAGCCGCATCAGATTCCTGCCTTCAAGCTCCACGACAGCAGCCTCGACTTCCTGCGCAATTCGCTTGGCGTTCCAGCCCAGCGCACGCCCGGCGATCATGGCGATCTCCTGCAGGTCACGGCTTGTCAGTGAACCGCCTATGGCGAGCGTGCTGCGACGCATGACGATGTCGGCCAGATGTTCGACGAACTCGTTGCGGACGATGTAGTCGATTTCCGATCTGCTGTAGCTGTCGGAGTCCGGCAGTTCGCCCTCATCAGCTGGCCCATGCGTGGCAATCTCCAGGGCTCTGGTCCCGTAGCGCGACAGCAATTGGTCGAGACGTGGTTCCTCGACGTTCGTCTCCGTCCGGGCCTGGGCTAGCCAGCTTGCGCGCGACGCCGCATTGGCAGGGAAGTCCTTGCCGCCGCCGATCGGCATGGATTGCGTCGTTACCTTACGGCTGCGCCGCAGACGGTCGAGTATGGCGTCGGCGACTTCCTCGGCAAAGCCGCGAAACGTCGTCCATTTGCCGCCGACCAGTGAAATGACCGCGAAGGGCCTGTCCCGGTCTGGCTCGGCGACCGGAGCGGAATGATCGCGACTGATCAGGCCCGGCAGCGATGCATCCGAGGCCGGCAGCGGCCTGATGCCGCTATAGGCGTAGACGATCTGGGCGTGTTCGAAAATCATGCCCGGCAACAGCGTCCGCACGCTCTCGAGTAGATAGTCGACTTCGTCGGGTTCGCAGCGGACCTCGTCGGGGTTGTCGGCCTTGATGTCGGTCGAGCCGACCAGCGCCAGGCCGAGATAGTCGTAGACAAGGCAGATGCGGCCGTCATCGGCCTCGAAGTAAAGCATCCGCCCGGCCAGGCTTTTTACCAGTTCGTCATGCTTCAGCAGGATGTGCGAGCCCTTGGTTCCGCCGATCATCTTCGACGGTGCACCGAGCAAGGCGTTGACATCGTCGATCCAGGGACCGGCGGCATTGACCACCAGCTTTGGCCGCACCGAAAATGCACCACCGTTTTCCGGCTGGAAGGTCAGCATGCCATTGGCTGAGCTCTCCAGCGCCGTGTAGTTCGCGCTGGCGGAACCTGCATTGGCCTGCAGCCCGTCGAGGATCAACTCGAGCACCAGCCTTTCGGGATGGCTTATCTTGGCATCGTAATAGGTGCCGGTGGCGACGATCGAAGGGTTGAGCGCCGGCATCTCACTGAGCGCCTGCCGCCGCCCGACCATGCGGTGGCGCGGCATGACCTGGTTTCGCGAGCCGTAGAAATCGTAGATCATCAGGCCGATCTTGATCAGGAGGGCGCCGCGGCTGCGCGGAGCGCTGGTCGAGCCGAACAGCGTTCGCAGCGCCGCCAGCATGCCCTTGCTCCAGGAAAAGATCGGAATGACCGTCGGTAGCGGGCTGACATAGTGCGGCGCGTTCTGCAAAAGCAGGTTGCGTTCGAGCGTCGACTGCGCCACCAGCCCGAACTCGCCGGTTTCGAGATATTTCAACCCGCCATGGATGAGCCGCGAGGGCGCGGCACTGGTGCCGGAGCCGAAATCCGCCTTGTCGACGATCAGGCAGCTGACGCCTTGCGCGCACAGGTCGCGAAACAGCCCCGCCCCGTTGATGCCGGCGCCAAGAATGACGACGTCGACCTCACCAGCCGCGGCCATGGCGGCGAGACGCCCGGCGGCACTTTCCTCACCTGCTGTGTCGGCTTGGCTCATTGTGCCGTCGTCTTGACGATGCGCAGCTTCACGCCGGCCCGTTCGAGGTGCTGCGCCTGTGCATCGCCCAGCCCCTCGGTCGTCAGCACGGCATCGAAACTGGTCAGATCGTCAAAGACATGCAGTGCGATCCGGTCGAATTTCGCATGGTCGACCAGCAGGATGCGCTTCACCGATGCGGCCATCATCGCCTGCTTGACCCGCACGACATTGGGATCCTGAATGAAGGCTGTGGTGCCAGTGATGGCCGAAGCCGAACAGATCAGGACATTGGCTCGAAGCTGCGCCACGGCGTTCTCGCAGACGATGCCGATATAGGCATTGTAGGTGCCGTGGTATTTGCCACCGAGACAGATGAAATCGATGTCGTCGACATTGGTCAGCAGCGAAGCCGTCGCCACGCTGTTGGTGATGACTGTGAGCGGCTTGACGTCGAGCAGCAGCGTGGCGACGGCATTTGCCGTCGATGAATCGTCCAGCATGACCACCTGTCCGGCTTCGACATAGTCCAGTGCCGCCCGCGCCAGCGTATCCTTCTCGGCTCTGTTGACCGTCACCCGATAACGAAAGGCACTTTCGTAGAGGCCGGAAGGCTGAACCGTCACCGCGCCGTGCAGCTTGCGCAGCACGCCCTGTTGCGCCAGCCGGTCGATGTGCCGGTGGATGGTCATGCGCGATACGCCGAAATGCTCGACCAGATCGTCGATGCGCACCTGGCCGAGCTTGATCACATACTCGGCGATCTCTTCGCGTCGTTCGTCGGCCTTGATCATGCAGTCCCCCTGGTGTCTGGCCGCGCCAGCCTTTCGATCTCAGGCCATTGCGATTTCAGCTGCTCGGCGATGCGGCAATAGAGGGAAAACCGCTCGCTGAACACGGCACTGGAGGCAGGCACAGGCTGATACTGGCGCGCCGTCATGCCGACCTGCCTGGCGCCCTGTTGCGGCGTCGCAAAGATGCCGACCGCGGCGCCGGCGCAAAGGGCGGCACCAAAGGCGGCAGCCTCGTCGGTCGAGGTGATGGTGACCGGGGCGTTCAGCACGTCGGCAAACATCTGTACGAATGCCGGATTGCGCGAACCGCCGCCGGTCAGTCGTATCTCGCGGACGGTGAAGCCCTCGCGCAAGGCTTCGACATGGGTGCGGTGATTGAAGACGATGCCTTCCAGAACCGCCTTCAGCATGTCGCCGCGATCGTGCCAGCCATGCAGGCCGACAAAACTGCCGCTGGCAACATCGCCATAGGGGGAGCCGAACAGATAGGGATGAAACAGGATGGTCGAAGGTTTCTTCAGCGCAGCGTCGATCTCTGCTGCCAGCAGTTCGTGGATGGAGCCGCCATCGGCGTTTGTCCTGTCCTGCTCCGAGCGGCAGAAGGTGTCGAGAAACCAGTCATAGTTTGCAGTCGAGGCCGGCGAGATCGCCATGTTGTTCCAGCTGCCTGCATCGATGGCGTTGCGACAGAACCAGCGCCGGTCGACGCGCGGTTTCGAAGAGACGACTTCGTTGATGGAATAGGTGCCGGCGACGACGCTGAGCACGTCCTCTTCATGGCCGCCCATGCCAAGCGCCGAGGCGGTCACATCGTGCAGGCCGCAGGCGACCGGCGTTCCCTTGCGAAGGCCAGTCATTTCGGCGGCATCAGCGGTAACCTGGCCGACGATGTCGGCCGAATGCGCCACCGGCGGCAGCGCGTCGAAAAGCTCGCCCAATCCGAAGACCTGCATCGCTTCCGGCGCGTAGGCCTGCGTGCGGAAATCCGTGAACGACGTGCTGGCCTCGGTACGGTCGGTGCCGATCGTGCCGGTCAGGCAAAAGCGAAGCCAGTCCTTGCAGGCCAGTATGTGACCAATGCGAGCATAGCGATCCGGATCGTTCTGCTTGAGCCATGCAAGCAGCGCCGAAGGCGCCGAAACATGCGGCGTCTGGCCGGTGCGCGCAAGCGCTTCGTCGAAGACCTGATCCGCCGACCATTTTTCGACAATCTCGCCGGCGCGGCTGTCGAGCGACAGGATTCCTGGCCCTAGCGGCCGACGATCCTTGTCGAGCAGATAGAGACCGTCGCCGTGCGCAGTCGCCGCCACCGCCCTGATGTCGTCCGCCGGCCGGCCGCAGAGCGCGATCGCTTCCTTGATGGCGTCGGCGGTCGCTTGCCAGAGGCCTGCCATGTCGCGCTCCACCCAGCGCGCATGGGGCATCGACTGCGGCACCCGCCGGCGCGCCACCGACAACTGCGTGCCATCGGCATCGAAGATCACCGCCTTGGTGACCGTGAGGCCGTTATCGATTCCGAGCAAACTGGGCATGATCACCGCCTCTTTCGGCAACTGGCGATGCGCACTGCGCGACAATCCTGCAGGCTGGGGCAAGCGCTACAGACATAACGACAATCAATGGACAACGGCGATACAATGCGGCTGACACCTTGCGGATTGAACGGACCATATAGCGATGTGAATTTAACGTCAATATGTGAGACAATGACACGGGCAGCGCTAAAATCGAGCGTTATCTGAAATAAAATATTTACAAACTATCTGATTTTGTTGAATTTTTTTCGTTACAAAAATATCCCATCAGGATCGTTCATTCGGTCGGAGCGGCCATTCCTTTCGGACTCGAAATTTCCGAGGACGCCGTCGGATCAAGCCGACGGATTCAAGGCTTCATGGATTGCTTCGACAATGAAGTCCTGCGTGGCTTCGTCCAGGTAGGGCTGCATCGGCAGGCTGAAGACTTCATGTGCCAGCCTTTCGGTGACGGGAAGCCCGCCCTACGCTACTCGAAGGAATAGGTGAAGCCCTCCTTGGAGGCGCCAACGGTTACCTTCGTCATCTTTTCGCCCCCGAGCGACCGGTTCAGCACGCCGCGGCTCAATTCCGGCAGAAGGGTGTTGGTCAGGATGGCATCGATCATCCGCCCGCCGGATTCGATCTCGGTGCAGCGGGCCTTGACCAGGTCCATGACACCGTCGCCGATCACCAATTCGGCGTCGTTGGTTGCACGCAGCCGGCGGGCGATCTTGGCAAACTGATGACGGGTGATCGCTTCAATCATCGAATCCGAGAGCGGATAGTAAGGAATTGTCACCACCCGGCCGAGAAAGGCCGCGGGGAAGACCTTCAGCAGCGGGCTGCGCAACGCGGTGTCCAGATCGTCGAGCCCGGCCCGTAGCGTACCGTTCCTGGTCCGGTCCATGATGACCTCCGAGCCGACATTCGAGGTGAGCAGGATCAGCGTGTTCTTGAAATCGATGCGCCGGCCCTCGCTGTCGTCCATCATGCCCTTGTCGAAAACCTGGAAGAAGATTTCGTGCACGTCCGGATGGGCCTTTTCGACCTCGTCGAGCAGGATCACCGAATAGGGTTTGCGACGGACCGCCTCGGTCAGGATGCCGCCCTTGCCATAGCCGACATATCCGGGCGGTGCGCCCTTCAAGGTAGAGACGGTATGTGCCTCCTGGAACTCCGACATGTTGATCGAGATCAGGTTCTGCTCACCCCCATAGAGCGTTTCGGCCAATGCCAATGCGGTTTCGGTCTTGCCGACACCAGAGGGACCGCAGAGCAGGAACACGCCCACCGGTTTTTCCGGCGCGCCGAGCCCGGCGCGGCTGGTCTGCACACGCTTGGCGATCATCTCCATGGCGTGATCCTGGCCGACCACGCGTTCGGACAAGGTCGCGGCGAGCCGCAGCGCCTTTTCGGTCTGGCTCGACAGCATCCGCCCGGTCGGGATTCCCGTCCAGTCCTGAACGACCGCCGCAATGGCGTTGCGGTCGACCGACGGCAGGATCAGCGGCGTCTCGCCTTGCGCCTCGGCGAGTTCGGCCATCAGTTCGCGCAGCCGGGCTAGATCGGCGGCCGGTTCGGGTGGAGAGGCATTGGCCGCCGCCGGTGTCTCCACGTCGGCCTTGGCTGCCTTGGTCTTTGCCGTTTTGGTTTTGGGCGTTTCGGTCTTTAGCGTTTCGGTCTTGGGCGCTTCGGTCTTGGGCGGTAGAGTCTCAGCGGCATCAGCGCCTGCTGTCTCGGTCTCCGGCGTCTCCACCGCATCGAGCGGCACACCTTCGCCGCGCAGCCGGGCGCGCAATTCGAGTATCTCGCCAACCAGAGCCTTTTCCCGATCCCAACGTTGCTGCGCCGCGGCCAGCGTGACCTCGGTTTCGGCCAGTCCGGCGTCGACCCGTGCCTGCCGCTCGGCCACCTCGATGCCGATCGCGGCCTCGCGGCCGATGATACCGCGCTCGACCTCCAGCGCCTGGCGGCGACGCATGATGTCTTCGACCTCGGCCGGCGTGGCATGCTGTGATATGGCGACACGGGCGCAAGCGGTGTCGAGAAGGCTCACCGCCTTATCGGGCAGTTGCCGCGCCGGGATGTAGCGATGCGACAGGCCGACCGCCGCCTCGATCGCCTCATCCAGTATCTGCACCTTGTGGTGCTGCTCCAGAACCCCGGCCACGCCGCGCAACATGAGAACGGCCACCGCCTCCGACGGCTCGTCGATCTTTACCACCTGGAAACGGCGGGTCAGCGCCGGGTCTTTCTCGATGTGCTGCTTGTATTCGGCCCAGGTCGTTGCCGCGATGGTGCGAAGTTCGCCACGCGCCAGCGCCGGTTTCAGGAGATTGGCGGCATCGCCCGTTCCTGCCGCGCCGCCGGCGCCGATCAGGGTGTGGGCTTCGTCGATGAACAGGATCACCGGCGTTTCGGACGATTGAACCTCGTCGATGACAGCCTTCAGCCGTTTTTCGAATTCGCCCTTAACGCTGGCACCCGCCTGCATCAATCCGACATCGAGCATGCGGACGCTGACATCCTGCAGTGTGGGCGGCACGTCGCCCTGGGCGATACGCAAGGCAAAGCCCTCGACGACCGCCGTCTTGCCGACGCCGGCCTCACCGGTCAGGATCGGGTTGTTCTGCCGGCGTCGCATCAGGATATCGACGATCTGCCTGATCTCCGGATCGCGGCCGACGACCGGATCGATCTTGCCGTCGCGGGCGCGCTGTGTCAGGTCGGTGGCGTATTTCGCCAGCGCCGAATCCCCGCCCGGAGCCCGCTTCGGCGTTTCGGCCGCGGGAACCGCGATCGCTGCACCGGCTTCGAGCGAACCTTCCACGACATCGGCGAACCGCGCAATGACCGCGTCGGCGTCGATCTTGTCGAACTCGGCACTGATCTTCGACAACAGGCCTTCCAGCACCGGCGTCTTCAGGCAGGCAAGGAGAATATGTGCGCTGCGGACTTCCTCGACGCCGAATTCCAGCGTCGCCAGGTTCCAGGCTTCCTGGATGGCGTGGAAGATATGGTCGGAAAATTCCTCGATCGACGTCGCGCCATAAGGCAGCTTGTCGACGGCGCGGGTCATGTCGGCGGTGAGCCGGCTCACATCCAGTCCCGCATCGGCGACCATCATTTGCACATCAGAGCGGTCGGAAAGCACCAGTTGCTCGATGAAGTGGACGAGTTCGACGTAAGGATTGCCGCGCAGCTTGGCGGTATCGGCCGCGGCCTTGAAGGCCCGCACCCCGACAGGATTGAGCTTGCCGACCAGTTCCTTGCGTTTGAAGCTCTGCGATGACCGGCGCTGTTCCATCGAACGTGCTCCTGCAATCTGCCAGTCGATAACCTGCCACAGAAGCCGCCGATTGACAAAGTGCGTGATGGACGGGGCTAGATGCGCAGTCAACCGGCACTCAAGAAGGTCGCATTTAGCTTCTGTTAATTTTTGAGCAGTCGTTGAATTGTGGTAAAGTACAACCGTGTGATAACGTTGCGTCACGTACGGTTTGACGGCCGGTCGCTGGGGGTTGGTGTGATTGATCTCGCACTCTGGCTTACTCCGCTCGACGGTGAAAATCCGTCCGGGGAGGATTTGCGCAACGACCCGGCTTTTCATGAGCTGGAGCGCCTGACTGAAGCCCAGATCAAGGTCCTCCACGACGGCAACAACAAGGCCACCTCGCAAAGCACCATTCCGGCCGACTGGGCGGCGGTGCTTGCCAAGGCGGATGAATTGCGCGCGCATGGCCGGGACCTGCGCCTGCTCGTCATCGTCACGCGCGCGCTGGCCAATGAAGAGGGGCTGGCCGGGCTCGCGCAGGGCCTGACCCTCATTGCGCAGACTTTCGACCAGTATTGGGAAACCATGCATCCGGCACTGCGCCCCAGCGCTTCGCCACGCGATGCCGCCTTGCGCCGCATCAACGCGCTGCTCGACCTGCAGAATGGTCAGGACGGGTTGTTGGCGAACCTGCGGCAAATGACGTTCTTTGCGCCGCGTGCAATCGGCCCGATTCAGGGCATAGACTTGGAAAAGGGCGCGCTCGACGACCGGGTCATGCTCCAGGAAGCCGCCTCGGGGTTGAACGCGGCAGAAAAGGCGGCACTGGTCAGTGCGCACGGACAACTCTTGAACCGGGTGCGTGCCGGATGCGCGGCACAGATGGATCAAGCCAACGCAGAGATGGTCTTGCTCATCGCCGACACCCGGTCAGCGATCGCGGCCCTCGATGCTGTCGAGACCGCCCTCAACGCTCGTCTCGATGGCGGCGGCGCTCCGGTTCCGGAATTAAAGCGGTTTCTGCAGCGTTTGCTGACGACGCTCGAACGGAATTCGGCAGCTGGCGCCGTGGCCAATGGCGCGGCCAAGCCGCCCCCGCCGGCAGAACCGGCAACGCCTGCCCGAAACGGTCATGGAGCCGATGCGATGGCAAGTATGGCAAGCTACGCGGACTCGAGCACGGGGCTTCCCGACCGGATTTCCTCGCGCGACGACGTGGTGAAATGCCTCGACCTCGTGGTCGCCTTCTATGACCGCACCGAGCCGTCGAGCCCGATCCCGCACCTGGCTCGGCGGGTGCGCCGGATGGTGCACATGGATTTCGTTGAACTTATGGAAGATCTCGCCCCGTCGGGGCTGAAGGAATTCCGGCTCCTTGCCGGCGTTCCCGATGCCAAGAAGGCGGCACAGAAGGATGAAAGGTAACAACACATGCCAGCCGAAAGCAAAGCGAAGGTCATCGAACGAAATCGCGCGCCGCGGGTGCAGATCGCCTATGATGTGGAAACCTATGGCAGCCCGACGACGATCGAACTGCCGTTCGTCATGGGCGTGATGGCCGATCTTTCCGGAGCTTCGCAAACCAAGGAAGCGTCAAAATCGGTGCTGGACCGCTCCTTTGTCGAGACCGACGCGAACCGCTTCCCCAAGTTCATGGAGGCGCTCGGGCCCCGCGTCAAAGCCCGGGTGAAGAACACGCTGCCGCAGGCCGAAGGCCAGGAGCGCGACGAGGAACTGGCGCTCGATCTCACCTTCACCAAAATGGGCGATTTCGCCCCGGACAAGATCGCCGCGCAAGTTCCGCAACTGGCTGAGATCCTCAAGATGCGTCGTCAGCTCGAGGAATTGCTGGGCTTCATGGATGGCCGCGTCGACGCCGAGAAGCGCATCGCGCAGCTTCTGAACAACGAGCCGCTTCTTGGCAAGATCGCCAGTCAGGCGCTGACCGACGACGACAAAGCAGGGGAGTAGATCATGGCCGAACAGCAAAAGACCGCCGCCGTCGCCGCCGAGGCCGAAGCCATAGACCTTGGAGAATTCAGCGGGCTCCTCGAGAAGGATTTCAAGGTCAAGAAGGACGACAGCGAGAAGCTGCAGCAACTCGTGCGCAATCTCGCCCTGGCGGCACAGTCCCGTTCCGATACCACGACCATCTCGTCCAATGCGATCAAGTCGATCAAGTCGCTGATCGCGGGCATCGACAAGATGCTGACCACGCAGGTGAACGAGATCCTGCATGCGCCGGAAGTGCGCGAAATGGAGGGCACATGGCGCGGCCTCTGGTATCTCGTCAACAACACCGAGACGGATCAGAAGCTGAAGATCCGGGTGATGAACATTTCCAAGGAGCAACTGGCCGACACGCTTGAAGACTTTGAAGGCCAGATGTGGGACCAGAGCCCGATCTTCAAGAAAGTCTATACGGACGAGTATTCGATGCTTGGCGGCGAACCGATCGGCTGCGTGATTGGCGCCTACGAATTCTCCAACCACCCGCGCGACGTCGGTCTGCTGCGCAACATCTCCGGCATCTGCGCCTCCGCGCATACGCCGTTCATCGCAGCCGCCTCGCCGCGCCTGTTCCGCATGGACAGCTGGCAGGAATTGCCGAACCCGCAAGACCTGCAGCAGATCGTCTCCAATCCGGCCTATGCCTCGTGGCAGTCGCTGCGCGAGAGCGAGGACGCTCGCTACATCGGCCTGACCATGCCCCGAGTCCTGGCCCGGCTGCCCTACGGCACCGATACCGTTCCGGTGAAGGGCTTCACCTTCGAGGAAGAGGTGCAGGGCGATCACAACAAATATGTCTGGATGAATGCCGCCTTCCCGATGGGCGTCAACATCAACCGCAGCCACAAACTGTTTGGCTGGGGCACGCAGATCCGCGGCGTCGAGAACGGCGGCACGGTGCTGAACCTGCCGGTGCACAGCTTCCCGACCGACGATGGGTCGATCGCGATGAAATGCCCGACGGAAGTCGCCATCGACGACCGGCGCGAAGCCGAACTGGCCAAGCTGGGCCTGATGCCGATCCTGCACCGGAAGAATACCGATCTCGCGGCCTTCATCGGCGCACACTCGCTGCAGGACGACGAGACGCGGGCGGGACGGCTGGTCGACCCAGACGCACAGTCGAACGAGCGGCTGAGCGCCAACCTGCCCTATCTCTTCCCGGTCTCGCGCTTTGCGCACTACCTCAAGGCCATTGCGCGCGACAAGGTCGGCTCGTTCAAGGAGCGCGCCGACATGCAGATCTGGTTGACCGAGTGGATCAACCGGTACGTGCTGGCCAACCCGGCCTTTGCCGACGACAAGGCGCGCGCCAAGCGCCCGCTTGCCGCCGCCGAGGTTCAGGTGGACAGCGTGGAGGGGCGTCCCGGCTATTACGCCGCCCGCTTCTATCTGCGCCCACATTACCAGCTGGAGGGCATCAATGCCTCGCTCCGACTGGTGTCGGAACTACCGTCCGTGAAGACTTGATTTGCAGCAACAAACTCTTGGTTTTGAAAGCGGTGGAGAAAGACAATGCCAGTGAAGATTGATGGTTTTCTAAAGGTTCCGGATATCAAAGGCCCGAGCACCCGCGACGGCCACGATGACGAGATCGAAATCCATGGCGTCGACTACAAGATGGTCGCACCGTATGATCCGAATTCGCTCTCACGCCGTGGCCGCGTGTCCATGGGCATGATCAAGTTCATCAAACATTACGACAAATCCTCGCCCTATTTGAAAAAGGCTTTGTTCGAGAACAAGGCCCTGGATGAGGTGGTGTTCTCGGCACGGCGGACCATCGATGGTGAGACCAAGGATTACCTGGTCGTGACCCTCACCGACGCCTCGATCATGGAATACGACATGTCGCAGGCGCCGGACGAGGAAGACCTGATCCAGGAAGAGGTCAGCTTCGCCTACAAGAAGATCAAGTTCGTCTATGACGGCAATGATGAAGCCGAAATGGATGTCTATGTCGGCAAGTGAGGTTCGGCGACCCGGCGCGGGCAAGCAGCAGACTACCGGCAGCTTGCGGGCCAAAAGCGAGGCTGTCCAGCCTTCACTTTGGGATCGCCTCGTCAATGACCTGCCGGGCCTGACCTCGGAGATAGACGGGCTGCGCCATGTCTTGCTCGACGAGCTTGGCGCGGAGCGTCTCGATACCCTTGTCGCCAGCAGTGCGCGAACAATAGACGCCGATGCGGAACTGACACCCGATCAAAAACGGCGTCTGCATCGATTGGCCTTTCAGACCCAGCACCGCGTCGAGATCGAAAGTCGCGGCGTGGTGGTTTCGGCTCGCGTGCTCAGGGAAGCGGTACGGCGTGACATCGAGGCGCTCTTCAACACCGAGCGCTTCGAGGCCACACCGCTGCTTTCCGATCTGGAAAACGAACAGGTGTCGGACAATCCACCTTCGCTTGCCGATTTTCCGGAGGTGCGTCGAAGCGTGGTCAATTACGGCGTGCCTTCCTTCTCGGGCCGGTCGTCCCGCGACTTTGATCGCGACGTGCTGGCGCGCGAGATCCGCGCGGTGCTCGCCACCTTCGAGCCTCGCCTCAAGGAGAGCGAAACAAAGGTTACGGTCACCCTTGGCGACAAGACCGTTGGCCTGAAGATCGAGATTGACGCCGTGCTGATCATGACGCCGACGCCGGAACGCATGCGCCTGCGCACCACGATCAATCTCGACAACGGCTTGGCGCGGACCGAAATTAGGGACGCCTGAGATGGATCGGGTCTTCGTCGAATATTACGAGGAGGAACTGACCCATATCCGTGGCCTTGCGGCGGAATTTGCCGACATGCATCCGGCGGTGGCGCGTAACCTGTCGCTCGACACGGTCCCGTGTCCGGACCCGTATGTCGAGCGGCTGCTGGACGGCGTCGCCTTCCTTGCCGCGCGCACCCGGCTGAAGGTCGATGCCGAGCGCTCGCGATTTTCACGCAGCGTGCTTGAGGTTCTCTATCCCGATCTGGTCACGCCGGCGCCGGCAACGGCGATGGCCGTGCTGAAACCCGGCCAGCAGGTCCAGACCATGCTCGCCGGCCACGTCGTCAAGCGCAACACGCGGCTGGTTTCCAGCCTGCAGCCCGGCCTGTCGACGCGTTGCACCTTCTCCACCGCTCAGGAAATGACCCTGTGGCCGATAGCGATCACTTCGGTCAGCTATTTTCAGGATCGCAGTGCGCTGGCGATGGCCGGCATCGGGCCGATCGGCGGCGTCGGCGGCGCGGCGGCGCTCCGCATCGTGCTGGCCCGGACCGGAAAAGGCAGGCTCGACGAATTGGCCCTCGACCGGCTCGACCTCTATTTTGCTGGACGCACCAAGGCGCCGCTCCTGTTCGATGCGATTTTCGGCGCGTGCTCTGCCGTTGGCGCACGCCCGGAAGGCAAGACCAACCCGTTGTCACCCCTGCCGGCACCCGAAATGGTCGGAATCAGCGACGACGAGGCCCTGATGCCTCGCACCCGTCCGACATTCGAGGGGTACCGCCTGCTGCGCGAATATTTCATGATGCCCGAGCGCTTTCACTATGCGCGGGTTTCCGGGCTTCAGCCCGTTATGCGCCGATGCGCCGCCGGTCTCGAGATCATCTTCTTGTTCAGACGCGCGGTGCCCGAACTGGCTGACCTGACACCCGCGGACTTCGAGCTTTTCGCGACGCCGATCATCAATCTGTTCGAACGTGAGTGCAACGTCATCGAGGTCGATGCGCGCAGGACGCGGCAGGTGTTGCATGCAGACCGAACGCGGGCGCGCGACTTCGAAATCTATCGGGTCATCCGCGTCGAGGACGCCGACACAGAAGGCAATGACGCGGAAATCCCCGAACTCTTCAGCCTGGGGCAGAACCGCGGCAGTGGCTGGGTCTATTCGACCGAACGGCGCCCACGCAGAGCAACGGAGGAGGAACGGCGCGACGGCCTGACCCGCACCTCATACACCGGGGACGACGTTTTCCTGGCCATATCCCGGCCGCTCGCAAGCCCGGCTAACCGGCCGCTCAAGCGTCTCGACGTCATGGCGCTTTGTACCAATCGTGATCTGCCGATCCTCGATGACAATCCGACATTGACGCTGGAGGCCGGCGACCCGGTCGAAACTGTCAGGCTGCTTGGTGCGCTGCGTCCGCCGCAGCCGGCCATCCCCGCGGCGCTGCCGGCTGGGGCCGACGGTGAATCGCGGGCCGACGATCTTGCCTGGCGGCTGGTGGCGCAGCTCGCGCTCAACTTCCTCAGCCTTGCCAAGGAAGGCCGCGGCATCGACCCTCTGCATGCTCTGCTCGACCTCTATGCCGACCGCGGCGATCCGAGCCTTGCCCGCAATGTGCATTCGATCGTGCGTATCGACTCGCAGCCGGTCATCGAACGGCTGCAGATCGATGGGCCAATGTGCTTCGGACGCGGTACCGAAGTGACGTTGCACGTTGATCAATCGGTACTGGCCGGCCAAAGCACCTTGCTGCTTTCGGCCTTGCTGGCGCGGCTGTTTGCCCGTCACGCCGGAATAAACGGCTTCGTGCGAACCCGCACGCGGCTGCTGCAGAAGCAGGAGGATGTGCCATGGCCGATGACGCCCGGCAATCGCTACCTGATCTAGACAAGCCCAGCCCGAACCGGGCCGAAGGTCTGTCCGAGACGTTCGACTTCTTCGAACTGCTGCGCCGTCTCGAACAGCGGAGCGGTCTGTTCGGCCATTCCGGCCGCCCCGACCGCGAGCCGGCACGGCTCGGCCAGCATGTGCGCCTCGCCTTTTCGGCGCGGGACCTGGTTCAGTTCCGTGAAGCCGACGGCGAGGCGCCGGCCCGGGTCACGGTCGCAAATCTCGGCCTGCTGGGACCCGAGGGTCCCATGCCGCTGCACCTGACGCGCTGGGTGCTCGACCGCCTGTCGCAGCGCTGGTTCGCCGGCACCGACGCACAGCTGACCAGCGACACGACGTTCGTGGACTTCGTCAACATTCTGCAGCACCGCATGATTGCCCTCTACTACCGGGCGTGGGCGGACGCGCATCCGGCCGTGCAGGTCGAACGCGCGGTCGGCGGACGTGTTCGCGCCATGCTGGAAGCCATGGCTGGGATCGGACTTCCCGGCACCCAGGACGCCGATCTCGATACGGTGAAGCTTCGCCAGGCGGCTTCGCTCGCCAGCCAGGTCGACGGCCCGGAACGGCTGACGCTGTTCCTGGCGGAAGCATTCAAGGTGCCGGTGCAGATCAGGGAGTTCATCGCTGCCTGGATAACCGTGCCGACCAGCCTCCAGACCCGCCTTGCAAAGGCCTATGCGGGGCTCGGCCGGGGGGCGACGATCGGCCCGCGCGTTTTCAACCGCCAGAGCAGGATCGAACTGCGTGTCGGCCCGCTGGGATACGAGGACTTCAAGGCCTTCCTGCCTGGCGGCCAGCGGCTCAAACTGTTCAAGCAGGCCGTTCGGGACATGATCGGGGAATCGCTCGACGTCGACCTGCGCATCGTGCTTGCGCGTGAAGCCGTGCCGCCGCCGCGTATCGGAGCGGTACAGCTCGGCCGGACCACCTGGCTTGCGCGGCCCGCCGAAAGGGGCGATGCTGACGACATGCGGCTGCGGACAATCGTCGGATGGCGGCCGGAAATCGCGGGGGTCGCGGCATGAGTCTGCTGCTGACGCTGGAGCAAGGGCCACGCACCCAGGCGGTACGGCAGACCCGGCTGGACGAGGGTGAGCTGGTGATCGGCCGAAGCGCCGACGCGGGCTGGCAGATCGATGACCCCGACATGTTCGTTTCGCGGGCTCACTGCATGATTTCTGGCGGGCGAGACGGATATTTCGTCACCGACACGTCGAGCAGCGGATTGTTCATAAACGGCTCTGACAGCCCGCTCGGCGCCGGCAAGTCGACGCGCCTTCAAAACGGCATGCGGCTGAGGCTGGGCGACTACATCGTCTATGTCGACCTGCAAACGCCGGTCGCTCAAGCACCCGCAGCCGGCCAGCCGGTTCCCGAACGCGTACCGCAGCCCTCTCGGGCGCCGGTGAGCATCGGCCGCGATGATTTCTTTTCCGCCAAGGTCGAAGAAGAGCCGCGACGGCCACGTCCGGCCGATCTGCCGAACCCGTTCGAGCAGCCGGTTCCGGGCGCGTTCGAGCGTGCCGCCTCCCAGCGCAACTCGCCTGCTTTCGATGACCCGTTCAGCCTTGATCCGGTTTCAACGCCTGTGTCGACAAATGCCGCCCCTTATTTCGAACCGGGCCGCGTGGCGAGCCAAGCGGACCCATTCGGCCTCGACCCAGTGCCGTCCCCCAGCCGCGGCGTCGAACCGGCAGCCGGAAAACCGTCCGATTTCAATGATGATTTTGGTTTCGGACCGGCGGCAGTGCCCAGTTCGACAAACGGCGCCAGCTCGACCGGACAGCGCGAGCGCATCGCCCAACGACCCCAATCCGCCAATCCCTGGGATTTGCCCGTGCAAACGGCGGATACCCCTCCCCCACCACGTGCGGTCGCTGCTGCCAAACCCGCCCGCGCGCCGGTCGCGCCGCAGCCGGGAGAGTCGGCGCTTCGCTCCGCATTCCTGCACGGCATGGGCGTCGAGGAAGCCGATTTCCCCGGACGCGATAGCATCGCGGAAATGGAGAAGTTTGGCCGCGAATATCGGCTGATGATGGAAGGCCTGATGCAGCTCCTGCGCAAGCGGGCCGAGGAAAAGGGAAACGCCCGCGTCGCCCAGACCATGGTCGGAGCCTCCGAAGTCAATCCGCTCAAGTTCCTGCCGACGGTCGACGATGCCATCGTCACGCTTATCGCAGAGCGCAGCCCCGGATTTCTTGCCGGCGAAGCGGCAATCGCCGACGCGGTTCGCGATCTCGCGCAACATCACGTGCGCGCCTGGCGCGGCATACAGGCCGCCCTGCGGCGGATGATCGACCGTTTTGACCCGGCCGAGATCGAGGAAGAGCTGAAATCGAATTCGGCGATCGGCACCCTGCTTTCAGGCGGGCGCGGCGCCAAGCTTTGGGAGCTTTACCAGAAACGCCATCGTGAAATCGCCGAGAGCGCGGAAAAAAGCTTCCTTGGCGAAATTGGCGCTGATTTTCGGGATGCATACGAGGAGGAGTGAGAGATGATCGATCGACGCGAATTTGTCGTTGCCCTGGGCGCGACGGGGCTGCTTGCGGCTTGCCAGAGTGGTCCGCCAAAACCATCGGTGATCACCGTCAACGTGACCGGCGGGGCCGGCATGAACCCAGGACCAGGTGGCGGCGACCGGCCGGTGACGGTTCTCGTGATGCGGCTGAAAAGCGCCGGCAAATTCAATTCCGCCGACTATTTTGCGCTGCAGGGGGATGCCGGCACGGCGCTGGCAGGTGATCTCATCGGGTCCGACCAGATCGCTGTCGGGCCGGGGAAATCCGCATCTAAAACCATCACCGTCGAGCCGGACGCGACGGCGCTGGGCTTCGTTGCGCTGATCCGAGAGCCTGGCGGCAGGAACTGGCGGACAACCAAGTCAGTATCGCCGGGATCGAAATTCACGATCAACGTCACGCTTGGCAGCGGCGGCATTTCCGCCTAGCGGCCAGGGCAAGGGGAGCTCAATGCAGAGAGTAGCGGCATGAGCGATGCAAACAGGGTGCTATGGTCCGAGGGGCTTTTCCTGCGGACCCAGCATTTCCAGCAGCAGGATCGCTTCTTCGAGGCGACGGTGCGCGGCGCGTTGCAGGCCGGGCAACTGCATACGTTCGGCTTTCAACAGCTGACGCTGGACCAGGTATTGCTGGACGCCGGCCAGGTTTCGATCCTGTCCGCACGGGGCATCTTCCCGGACGGAACACCCTTTTCCATTCCAGACATGATGGACGCGCCGAGACCGCTGCCGGTGACCCCGGACACGGGCGCCGGACCGGTGCTGGTCGCCTTGCCGCTGGAGCCTGCCGGCGGTGTCGGCTTCGATCCGGCGCATGCCGCCGCCTCGGGGGCACGATATCACGGGCGGATCGTATCGGTGCGAGACGCCGTCCAGGGCGGTTCAGACCCTGAAGAAATCGAGATCGCCCGCCCGCAGGCGCTGCTGCTTGCACCCGGCAAGTCGGTCGGCGGCTACACGGCCTTGCCGATAGCCGACCTCAAGGGCGTTCGCGCCGACGGCGGCGTCTCCCTCGACGAGACCTTCCTGCCGCCGACACTGGTTACCGGCGCAGTGGCCTGGTATCGGCAGCTGCTGCTGGAGGTTGTCACCGGCCTCGACCAGATCGCCGAGGCGCATGGGAAGATGGTCATGGGCGGGCCTGGGCGCAGCGTCGAAGATCTGCTGATGCTCAACCTCGCCAATGCGGCGCGCCCGCGGCTGGCCCACATACTGGCCCAGGATGTCTTCCATCCGGCCGAGCTTTACCTGGAACTTGCCGGGCTTGCCGGTTCGATGGCGACTTACGGATCGAGCGCACGACGGCTGGGCGAGTTGCCCGCCTACGATCACATGGCGCCCGGCCCCGCCTATTCGGCGCTGGCGGATGCGCTGCGCTCGCTCATCCTCAGCCTGCGTTACATCGAGCCGAAATCGCGTGCGCTGCCGGTCATGCGGCATTCGACCAATGTCTGGAAAATCCGCATCGACAACCCGAAGCTGCTGGTGGCCAGCCGGATCGTCATCCGGGTCGGTTCGGAGCTGTCGGAGGACGCGCTGCGCAAGATATTCGTCAACCAGGCGACCGTCGGCTCGGCCGACCAGTTCGAGGGCCTGTGGAAGTCGCGCTTGCCCGGTATTCCGCTGAAACCGCTTCATTCGCAGCCGCGCGAAATCCCTTACGATGGCGATCGGCTATGCCTCGAGCTGGACCAGAAAAGCGAGTACTGGGCGTCGCTGCTCGATGCTCCCGGCTTCGTCATCGGCGTTTCGGGCGTGTTGCCAAGCGAGCCGCAGGTGGACTGCTATTCGGTGAACAGGTGAGATGATGAGCCGCGATGATCCTTTCGGACTGTCGGAGGATCGCGAACGCACTCGCATTCGATTGACCGGCGCGCCGATGCCGCGGCCCATGGCGCCACTCTTGCCGGGCGCGGTTGTCAAGCGGTCCCGCACCCACCCGAACGCGCTTGTCAACGCATTCGCGGCCTTGCTCGAGTTCGCTCCCGAACTTGAAAGCGCGCTGGCACCGGACAATCCGGAAGCATTGCGTACCCGGTTGCTCGAAGAACTGGTGCGGGCCCGCGACACGGCAATGACGGCGGGATCCTCAATGGAGCGGGCCGACCAGGCAGCATGGGTCGTGGCGGCGCTGCTCGACGATCTGGCCCTGAACACGCCATGGGGCGGGGCCAGCGCCTGGCCGCGGCAGCCGCTTGTTGTCATGCTGCGCGGCGATGTCGATGCCGGAACGCAGTTCTTCACACGTCTCGACGAACTCGAGCGCCATCCCAACCGGGATCGCGAATTGCTGGAGTTGCAGTATCACTGCCTGGCGCTTGGCTTCCGTGGCAAATATCGTGTGGCAAACCGGTCAGGCGACCGCTCGATCAATGCCGTTCGTGTGGCGGCGGCACGATTCTTGCGCGATGTCGACGCCGAAGGCGCGCCATTGTCGCCAAACTGGAAGGGCGTGATCGCATCCGACGAGCCGCAACGCTTCATCGTTCCGATCTGGGTCATGGCGCTCGGTGCGGCGGTCGTTGCCACGGCAGTCCATGTCGGGCTCTCGACGGGACTGAGCAGCCAGGCGGTCGAGCTCTCCGCGCTTGTTCGCGCGCTGCCGCCGCCCGCACGCGGCGACATCACCCGGGCTTCGCCCAAGGTCGATGCCCCGCCGCCGGAGAAGGTGGAGTTTGCGCTGTTGCCGGAATTTCAGGCCGGGGCGCCGGCCGAGCTGAAATCTGCCCTCAGCGGCACCGAGAGCGTTTCGCTGACCAAGCTGATCATCCAGGCCTCCAACCCCGAACTGTTCCAGTCGTCGCGGCCACAACTGACCGATGGCTTCCAGCCCCTGATCGGGTCGATTGCCAAGGTGATCCTGGCCAATCAGGAGCTGATTGGAAACATCACCGTTATCGGTCATACGGACAGCGTTCCCCTGCAGAAGACCAATCCGCTATCGACCAACCAGCGGCTGTCCGAGGCTCGCGCCCAGACGATTGCCGACATGCTGGTCCAGAACGGAGTGCCGCAGGCCCGCGTCCATTCCGAGGGCCGCGCGGCCACCGATCCAGTGGCCACCGACAGCACGCGCGAGGGGCGAGCCTTGAACCGCCGCGTCGAGGTGCTCGTCGAAAAGAGGCTGTGAGATGTTCATCCTGCGCTTCCTCTGGGCAGTTCTGACATCGCGCTGGCTGTGGACGCTGATCGGCATCACGCTGCTTTCCCTGGTCATCTGGATGTTCGGTCCGATCGTTAGGGTCGGTCCCTACGCACCGTTCGACTCTGAAAATGTGCGCATCGTCATCATCGCGCTGCTGGTCATCTTCTGGCTAATCTGGCTGATCGTCGCCCAGCGCCGGGCGATCCGCGCCAACCGCATGTTCGTCGCCGAGATCGCCGCGCCAGCGGTGGAAAAGCCGCTCAGCCCCGGCGAAGAGAATGTCGCAGCCGTGGGCGCCAAGTTCGCCGAGGTGATGGCTGAACTGAAACGCCGCAAGTTGGGCGGACGCAAGTTTCTGCGCGAGATGCCATGGTATGTGATCGTCGGGCCGCCGGCCACCGGCAAGACCACCGCCTTGCGGCAGTCCGGGCTGAATTTTCCGATCGACCTCACCGACGACCTGCAGGGGGTCGGCGGCACGCGCAACTGCGACTGGTTCTTTTCCGAAAACGCGGTTCTGATCGACACCGCCGGCCGCTATGTCCAGCAGGAGAGCCAGCCCGATGTGGACGCGGCCGAATGGTTGGGCTTCCTCGACCTATTGAAGAAGCACCGGGGCCGCCGCGCGCTTAACGGCGTGATCGTCGCGCTTTCGATCGACGTGCTTTCGGAAGGCGACGAAGCCATCAAGGCGCACGGCCGCAAGATCCGCCGCCGGTTGGCCGAGCTCAACGACCGGCTCGAAATTCGCCTTCCAGTCTATCTGATGCTGACCAAGGCCGATCTGATCAGGGGGTTCGAGGCCTTCTTCGGCGGCTTGTCCACCGCCTCGCGCGAGCAGGTATGGGGAACGACCTTCGCGCTGGATGCACGCGTGGATGCCAAGACCATCGAACGAGAGATTTCGACGCTGGCGACGGAACTCGAGCGGAGGTTGGTGCCGCGCCTGGAGGATGAGGACAAACTCGCCGCCCGTGCCGAGATCTTCAGGTTTCCCGCCCAACTGGCAAGCCTGTCCGAACCGATCCAGGTGCTGGTCGAGGCGATGTTCGGCGAAAGCCGGTACGAAGAGGTCGCCTGGCTGCGCGGGCTCTATCTGACATCGGCGACGCAGGAAGGGGCGCCCATCGACCGGCTGACCGCGGCGCTGTCTTCTTCCTTCGGCCTACCGCCACGGCGGGCCCTGCCCGCGCCAAGGGTCGAGAAACGCAGCTTCTTCCTGAAGAACCTGCTCACCGAAGTGATCTTCAAGGAAGCGGGCCTTGGTACGTTCGACCCGCTGGCGCAACGCCGCCGCGCCTGGATCTGGCGGGGTGCCGCGGCCGCATGTGCCGTGGCGGGCTTGTTGGCCAGTGCGGTGTTCACCTGGTCCTACTACGACAACCGCAATGCGATCTCGGCGCAGGCAGGCCAGTTCGAAGCCCTGCAAGCGCCGCTGACCTCCGTTGCCGCAACCCCTGCATCGGTGGAGCAGCCTGCCATGGACGGCGCACTCGGTGCGATGGACGCGGTCGCAACTGCCCGGACAGCACCGCCGGGCGCCGCCCATGACCTGCTGGGGCCATCGGCCTCGGCGGAACTGGTGCGGGCGCAGACAGACACCTACGACCACGCTCTGCGCAACGTCCTCGAGCCACGCATGGTCGCACTGCTCGAGGCGACCATGTGGCGGCAGATCCGCGATCCGGATTTCATGCTCGGGGCGCTGAAGACCTATCGCATGATGACGGGCCTGTCGCAGATGGATCCCGATTTCGCCCAGAACTGGTGGGTCAACAGCTTGCCAGAATTTGCCGCCGCGGCACCATTTCCGACCGCCGATGCCGAAGAGCACCAGCTTGCAGCGATCCGCCGCATGACGGTCGACGAAAGCTATATCGCGCCCGACCAGGCGCTGGTTGCCGAAGCGCTGAAGACGGTGTGCACGATTTCGCTGCCGGCGCGTGCCTACAAGCAGTTGCTGGCCGATCCGGCAGTGGCCGGGCTCAAGGAGTGGATCCCGGCCAATTTCGCCGGCCCCAACGGGGGCAAGGTGTTTGCGCGGCGTTCCGCCAAGACGCTTCGCGTCGGCATTTCCGGAGCCTTCACCTATTCCGGCTTCCACGACGTCATTCTCGACCGCATCGACGATGTCGCCGCCCAGGCGGCGCTCGATCGCGCGGTTTTCGCCGGCGGCTGCTCGGAAAACTCCGAAACCTCGGTCTCGGCGCTGTCCGAGGACATTCTGAAGCTCTACTATGACGACTATATCGCGCAATGGGACAGCTTCCTGCGCGACATGAGGCTGGCGCCACTGACCGATCTCAATGTCGCCGGCGAAAATCTGAAGGACCTGTCGAGTGCCGATTCTGCGCTGAAGCGGCTGCTTACGGCGGTCGTTCAGGAGACCGAGTTGACGCGCTCCGAAGATGACGCGCCCGCCGACAACAAGGCGGCGGCCAAGGGCGCTTCGAAACTGCTCGGCAAGCTTGGCAAGCTCGGCAAGCTGGCGACAAGCGGTGCGAAACTGCTTCCCCGCGCCGGATCGGCCAGCGAGGTGGACCTGACCGGCAATCTGGTGGCCGAACATTTCAAACCGCTCAAGAGCACCATCGCCGAGGTCGACGGCCAGCCGCCGGCACTGGATGCGGCGGTTGTCGCGCTGACCGCGCTTTCGAACGTGCTGCAGACGGTCACCGCGAACCCCAACCCGCAAGATGCCATCAAGAAGCAGGGCGGCCTTGCCGAACTGACCGGTGCGGTCGCTAGGCAGGCACAGATCCTGCCCGACCCCATCAACACCTGGCTGGGCGGGATTGCCGGCGACACCAGCAATTTGACTCAGAAGGCGGTCACCTCGGAGCTCAACGCTATCTGGCGGGCCGACATACTGCCATTCTGCCAGGCCGCGCTGACCGACCGCTATCCGTTCAGCGCCGAGAGCGCCGTGGACGTCAATGTGCGTGATTTCGCCCGCCTGTTCGGACCGGCCGGGTTGATCGACGGTTTCATCAACGACCACCTGATCAACTACGTCGACACGACCAGCCAGCCATGGAAATGGCGCGCCGATTTCGGCCTCGATGCTTCGGCGCTGGCGGCGTTCGAGCAGGCTAGGCACATCCGCGACGATCTCTTTCCCGGTGGCACCGGACCGGTGATGAGCTTCACGCTCGAACCGAAGGACCTGTCTCCCAACGTCACGCGCGTCACGCTCAATCTCGATGGCCAGAGCCTCGTCTACTACAACAATGCCACGCGGCCGCAACCAATGACGTGGCCCGGCAAGGACGGCACCGGGGTCATTTCGCTCGCCTTCCAGCCGATCGACGGATCGCCGGAAATTCTGCTCAACGAGACCGGCAGCTGGGCATGGCTGAGAATGCTGCGCAGCGGCCGTTTCGCCGGCACTTCGCTGACCGATGTCTACAGCCTGCGCCTGGGCACGAAAGGCATGTATGCCGATTTCGAGCTCAAGGCCGCCAGTGTCGAAAACCCCTACAATTTGGAAATGTTCAAGAAGTTCACATGTCCGCCGCAGATCTGATCCTTCCTGGCTTTTACGGCAAAATGCCCGCCACCGGCGATTTCGTCACACGGCGGCTGCCGGGGGATTTTGTGCGCGTCTGGGACCGCTGGCTGGCGCAGCATCTCGTCCCGTTGTTTGGTTCGGAATTTTGGCCCAGCACAACCGCGTTGCGTTTCCTGGCTGGCCCGGCTTCCTTCGGCGCGTCGGCAGGTATCATTTTGCAGAGTGCCGACAGGGTTGGCAGACAATTCCCTTTGACCATCGTTGCGCAGCTTGCCGAAGTGCCCGTTCAGTTGGCCAACGCCGAGGCTTGGTTTGCCAGCATCGAAGAAGCGGCCATCGCCGCCCAAGGCGGCGAGCTGACGCCCGACGAACTGGATGCCGCGCTGGGCGCCCTGCCCGTGCCGATTGTCGAGCCAAGCGAAGAGCTCATCAGCGACATGGTGATGTGGACCGCCCGTTCGGACATTTTCGACATCGATCTGCAATCTCCGCAAGCGACGCTGGAACAGATCTTTGCGGCGAGCTGGGAGACCAGTTGATGCGACCGGATCAAATGACAAGCGTTGTTCACTGGAGCGAAACCGCAGGGTGCTCCGGCATCCTGTTTTCAAGAAGGCTCTAAGCCAATGATTTGCCAGCGCCTGAGGATGCGCAAATAAGTATGTGGGCAATATCCAACAGCACCGGCTTTCCGGCTATGGGAAGCTGGGTCCAGGACAAAGCCGCCAACAAAATCTGGCTGGTCTGTGTCAAGGCTACCTTCGACATCGCGTCGGATGGCACGACCAAGCCGTCGGATGATCAGGTCCCTCTGTTTATCCAGGGCCAACCGCTTGACGGCGACTTCGAGAAGAGCCTGATCTACGAGTCCGATTTCTTTGGCGTGAAGCCGTGCACGGATGTACTGGTCAACGGAACTGCGTGGGCTCCGAACGGCAAGCCAACGACTGCACTCGACGTTGGGTTCCGGGTTGGCCCCGTGCAGAAGCGCTTGCGCGTCTTCGGCGACCGTTGGTGGACAGTTAGCCTAGCCGGCGGCCGCGACGTGATCGCCAGTCCAGAATATTTTGTCAAGATGCCGATCCGCTACGAAGCAGCGTTGGGCGGCTGGGACCGCAGCGCGAGCAACCCCAAGGATCATCGCCTCGACGACAGAAACCCGGTCGGCCAGGGCTTGATCTCCAATCCGAACGGACGCCTGGGCCGCACGCTGCCGAATATCGAGGACCCCGCCAACCTGGTGACAACTTGGATGAGCCGGCCGGAGCCCGCCGGGTTCAACGCCATCGCCTGCCACTGGTCGCCCCGGCGCGAACTCGCCGGCACCTATGACGATACCTGGATGAAGACGCGCTTCCCGCTCTGGGCGGAAGATCTCGACCCACGTTATTATTGCTGCGCTCCGCGCGATCAGCAGGTGAACGGTTACCTGAAGGGCGGCGAGCCGGTGCAGGCGATCAACATGTCGCCGGATGGACCAATCCGGTTCAGCCTGCCGAGGCTGATTTTCGGCTTCTCAACACGCCTCAAGCGCGAGACAATCCACCACAGGGGAAGCCTTGCGACCGTCATTCTGGAGCCGGACCAGCGACGGTTGATCATGGTGTGGCAAGGTTCGCTGATTTGTAACAAAGACGTCGATTACCTAGACAGCACGACCGTCCGCCTGAAGAAGCTCATGTAACGGGATCGCCCATGCCGCTGCCAAGCAGTTCGATCTACGTGCCCAAGAAGCCAATCTATCTGGCCGCAATCGGCGCGCGGACTGGAGTCGGGCTGACAGCGGAAAGTTCAGCGGCGGCTGTGCGGGCGGGTATTTCGGCGATATCCGAACATCCAAACTTTATCGACCAGCTCGGCGAGCCTATGCGCCTGGTGCGCGATGCCTTGCTCGAGCCCGACGTGAAACTCGCCGACCGCATGACGGAGCTTGCCGTTTCGGCGCTTTTGCAATTGCCGCAGATCGATGGGACAGCCGACAGGCCGCTGAACAGCCTGCTGGTGGTTTGCACACCCGAACCGCGTCCCGGCCTGCCCGCCAAAATCGCTGAAACCGTGGGCGCGGCCATCTCTCAGCGGCTTCGACGGACCAATCTGCGGGTACAATCCCTGGCACAGGGCCATGCTGCCGGGCTTGTTGGGTTCGGCCTCGCGGCAAAGGCCCTGGATGAGGGCCGGGCGGATGTTGCGGCGGTGGTTGGGGTCGATTCCTATCACGACATCAATACGCTCGGATGGATGGACGAGACGGGCCAGCTCAAGTCGGAAGTCAATCGCGACGGCTTTTTCCCCGGCGAGGGAGCTGGAGCCTGTCTTCTGGTGCGGGCCGATGTGGCAAAGGCGCTGCGCTTGACCCCGCTGGCGCGGCTGACGGCGATCAGCACGGCGCTGGAAACGATAACGATCAACAGCGAAGAAGTCTGTGTCGGCGAGGGCCTGAGTGCCGCGTTCCTGGGACTTGCGCCCGTTGTGGAGGCGGCGAACCAGCAGATCACCGATACCTATTGCGACCTCAACGGCCAGCGCTATCGCAGCGAGGAACTCGTCTACTCCGCAATGCGCGCCAACCACCTGTTCGCTCCGGAAGTCGAGACCACCCATCCAGCCGACTGCTGGGGTGACGTTGGTGCGAGCTCCGGTCCGCTGTTTGTGAGCCTCGCTCTGGCCGCCAGTCAGAAAGGCTACTGCCGTGGAAGCCGAGCGGCCCTCTGGGCCGGTTCCGGGACCGGCCGGCGGGCGGTGGCGCTGCTCGACTTTCCAGCCGCGAATCCGGAGGCTGCCTGATGGTTTCGGTGAGTGTCAATCCGCCTAAAACCCCTGTGACGGAAGGGAGCATGGACATGGCACCTGCAACGCTTCCGAACGTTTGCAAGATGCCTGGACCTCCCGCTCCCTTCGTGCCTGTGCCTTTGCCGAATTTCGGCCGTTCGGCTGATCGGTTGAAGGAGTGCACGTCCACGGTTTTTATTGAAGGCAAGAAGATCGCGATAAAGGGCAGCTATTATATGAGTGCGCCATCTCCCGATGTGGCCAGCCAGGGAACAGGCGGCGGTATCGTGTCGTCCAAAACGCAGGGCATGGCGGAATTCGTGGCGCCCGGGTCGATGGACGTGAAGGCCGAGGGCAAGAACATCCAGTTGCTCGGCGATGCTATGAGCAACAATGGCTAAGGGTCAATCCGCAACCGTACCCGGCAACCAGCAGGCGCCGCTAAGCGGTGACGACCTGGAATGCGGCGACTTTGGAACCTACGCCAAGCTGAACAAAAAGAACGCCGAAACGGTCAACATGGAGCGCGATCATGTGCCATCTGGAGGAGCTCTGGTTCGAAGGGCACTGAAGAGCAAAAGAGGCATGTCGACTGCACAAAAAGATTGTGTCGAATCGGCGGTAACGCGGCACGGTCAGACAATAGCCATTCCGGCATGGATCCACGAAAAGTATAGCCAAACATACAAAAGCAAAAATACTGAAGCACGCATGAATCGAGACGGCGCCAGTCCGGAAGCAATGAATAGAGCTAGGGGAAGAAACACAGCAGCTATTCACGCTGGACTTATCAAAGAAGGTCTTCATAAATGCGCAGCAAAATATGCTGCAGCAGTTGAGGAAATAAAAAAAGTAGATATACAAGAGAATATCAACAAAGCTATCAAAAAATGTTGCAAAAAATATAGATAGTAATTCCAAAGCAGGGAGAAGAATATCAATGAGATATCAAGAGTGGATTGAGCTGTTTGGTCGGACGACAGAGGACCCATCTATTATATCAAAACTTGCTGCAATGGGCTTAGGAAAACCTCCCGTAATTAAGAAGAATCGCATCTCTGCGGACGTCGAAATGCCAGGTTTGATGCTCACTTTTACAGCTGAAGCGCTGTACCCTGACCTGAAGGAACCTGTTGGTGAAGGAACTGGTGTACTGACGCAACTCACCATTTCCATTGGCGATCCTGACCGGGGGATCTACCAGGGGCAGTTGCCCTACGATCTAAAAAAGACCGACTCGCGAAAGGAGTTGCAGAGTCGATTTGGCAAACCGCACGAGTCGAATGAAACATTTTTCTGGGATGAGTGGAGATTTGAAGACATCACCTTGGTTGTTACGTTTCTCGAAGACTGGAAGGGGATTGAATTGATCACTCTGATGTCGCCCGGGGCAGCCGAGGTATGACCAGGCGCAGCGTGGTTCATTGGTGACATGACAAGGGACCAGATTACCGAACTATTGGGCCGGCTTTCCACCGATCCCGTTGTCACGCGTATGCTCGACGATTTCAAAATTCGGCGGCGGCCGGAAATTGAGTACGAACCGGAGGCCGTTGACCGCCGAATTGTCGAACCTCGCGACTGGTTGGTTAATCGCCGGCTTGGCATCGAGTTCGGATTTGAGGATGAGGCGGTTTTTCGCAACGCTCATCCAGACGATGCTCCCAGCGGGAAAATGCTTCTGATCCAGCTCTGTTTTTATGGAAACCACGACGGGATAAACCGGTACAACGGAGCCCAGCCATTTGATCTCTCGTTTGACGACAGCAGGGAAAGTGTGCGGAGCAAACTAGCCGCGTGGGAAGTGTCCCGCAGATCTTACGTCCGCGACACTTGGGAACTACCAGAATGGACGATGGTAGCCGCCTATGCTGACGGTGGCTCGTGTGTTGACTCTCTGCTTTTTCTTCTTCGACAACCGCCAATGCCCGCCGACCTTGATGAGGTCGCAATCGTTCCGAGTCTCGATAACATCATCAGCATCCTCGGGAAGTCGCTGTCCGACCCGGAGTTGAGGTTGATTTTGGCACCCTTGAAGCTGGACAACAACTTGCGGAATGTGGGTGAGCGCTGGGTGGCCAATTTTCGGATTCACGCAGGGGTTCAATTGGATTTCGTCGAATCCGGATCGAGCCGAGGGGCAAGCTTAGCGCAGGTCACGCTTTATCGCGAAAACGAGATGGCGGCGGCAGAGTGGCCCGGGGAACTACCATTTGGCCTGACATTCAAGGATTCTCCCGAGCAGATGTTCGCCAAGATAGGAAGGCCGCCTGAACGGCACGACGACAGCGATTTCACTGGCGTGGCGATGTGGTTTTTTCCGCTGTTCAATCTCAGCATCAGATACGATACAGTGGAGAATGTGTTGCTCATGGTGAGATTGCTTCCGCCAGAAGGTGAACTGGTTTCGTAGCTTGCTTTCATGAGTTTGCCAGGATGGCCTGGCGCAGGCTAAATTGCACGCTAATTGGAGGTGGCGCGCGTGAACGACCGTCTCGACTTTCCGCGAATTGGTTCTGGCCTGACCGATGGGTTGGTGATCGCCACCTTCATCGGCCGGGACAAGGCTGGCGAGCCACTGGTTTCAATTCCCGACGGGATGGAAAGCAGGATTCTCAGCGCACGCACTGCGGCACTGCTCGAGGCGGCGGATTTCGGCGCCGAGGTCGTGGTGATGTTCGATCGCGGCGATCCGGACCGCGCGGTTGTTCTCGGTCGAGTGATGAAGCCGAAACCGGTGGCCGCCGAAGACGTGGCCGTGACGCTCGATGGCGAGCGGATGGAGCTTTCGGCCGAGCGCGAAATCGTGCTGCGCTGCGGCAAGGCCAGCATCACGCTCACCCGCACTGGAAAGATCATCCTGCGCGGCACATACATCCTGAGCCGATCGTCCGGCGTGAACAAAATCAAAGGCGGCTCAATCCAGCTCAACTAGGCACCGAAAATGCCCCGCGTCATAGAGCACATCATCGACCAGCACGCCGGGGATGCGGCTTTCCTCTGGCTGCAGCGCGATGAGGCAACCGACGCGCCCCACCACCGGCGCAAGGAATTGGACAGACTCGACGAGCGGCTCGAAGCGCATATCGATGGCCTACGCGTTGCTGGCGAGTGGGGTTGGCGGGCCGCCGAAGCGGCATTCGAGCAGTATGGGGAGCCGGGTGAAGCTTTCGTCGCTGCCGTGCTCGCCTTTGAGAACCACTCGGAAAGACGGATCGCGCGAGTTCTCAATTCCATTGCGTCGTCGGCCGAATTGTCACGCGCAGTGATCGCGGCTTTGGGCTGGGTCGAACCAAGCTTGTTACGGGGCACGGTGCAAGCGTTGCTTGGTGACTCAGACCCACAGAAGCGCCTTCTTGGCCTTGCTGCATGCTCAGTGCACAGGGTCGACCCTGCGGCGCGTCTTGTCGAATTCCTCGACGACGCCGCGCCGACCAGAGCTAGAGCGCTGCGCCTCGTGGGCGAGCTTGGCCGCGCGGATCTTCTCCCCGAAATTCGCCGGGCATTGAGAGACCCAGACGACAGTTGCCGGTTCTGGGCCGCATGGTCGGCCGCGCTGGTCGGCGATCGCCGCGACGCTCCCCAGGCGCTATGCGAACAAGCCGGAACAGACAACAGGCTTGGCCGGAAAGGACTTCAGGTTCTGCTGAGCGCGATGGACACCGAAAGCGCCTTGGCTTGGCTGAACAATATGAGGGGGGACCCTAGCAAAGCGCGGTTGCTTGCCGCCGGCGCCGGTGTTTTCGGCGATCCGTCATTTGTTCCCTGGCTGCTTACCCAGATGCGCGATTCGAAACTCGCAAGGGTTGCAGGCGAGAGCTTCTCCATGATTTCCGGAGTCGAGCTCGAAACGGAGGGGCTGGCGACGTCGGCACCGAACGCCGTCGAACATAGCGAGGACGAGGATATCGACGACGAGACCCACCGTGACTATTATCTTCCTTGGCCGGACCGGTCCAAAATTATCCAATGGTGGCGTCAAAACGAAGCCAACTTTAGCCGCGGCAACCGCTATCTTCTGGGCAGACAGTTGGCAGCAGGCAATTTAGAGGCCGTGTTTGCGACCGGTGCTCAACGGCAGAGGCGAGCGGCTGCGCTTGAAATGGCACTTGCCACTCCCCGCGCCCCACTGGCAAACTGTTCACTCCGGACAATTTCATCGGCCGCCAACGCCGGATGGCTTCTAAGCGCTTGATCTATTTGCGCTACAATGTTCAAAGGCGTAGGCGTCAGACGTCTTCCGACAGAAAAGCACCGAGCAGCTTCCGATGGCAGACCGTTCACCTAGCTTGAGCGTAGAAGCCCTTGCTCAGCGCCCACTCCTTAACTTTGTCAGCGAGCGGTAGCCTCACGCTGTCATCGCCGAAGTGTTCTTCAAAGGTTCGCCCGGCTCTAACGGGATCGAGGGTGAACAGGTCGTCCGCTTGGCGTGCCTCTGGAAACAGTTCCAGCAGCGATGCCCCCGCCGCCACCGCAAGCGCCGGGTTGCTCATCTGGACTACCAGCCAAGGCAGGATCGCACGGTCGCCCATCATTCCGGCCCCGCGCACCGCCAAAGGTGCAGTTTCCGACGATCTGAGCAATGCGCCCATCCAGGCGCGGATGTCATTGTCGGGCGCGGCCTTGACCGCTGACCGCAACGCGGTGAGCGCGTGATCCCCTCCGCCTGTTGCTACCTTCCTCAATTCGGGAGTTGCGAGATCGCCCGAGCCGAGTTCACCTAGCGCCCAAGCCGCCCAGAACCGCACCGACTCTTCCCGGTCGTCAAGGCCGCCTCTCAAATCGTTGAAAAGAGCGGTCCGTTTGAGCTTACCGGCCAGACGTAGACCAACCGCCCGCACACGTGGCTCCGGGTCGCGCAACAGCCCCGCCAACCTCTGCATCGGGTCAACCCCGTGCTCGACACAGGCGGATACGGCCAGGAATCGCTTAAATTCATCATGTGCGTCGATCCAGTCTCGCACCAGCGAACTGATTGCCGCCGGCTTGTGCCACGCGAGTGCACCTATCAGACCGCGCACACCATCGCCCGAGATGCGGCCCAACTCGATGGCTTGCCCGACGCGCTCGGTGTCGGCGAATTCGATAGCCGCCCAAGAAACCAGGAAGAGTTCACCCTTCTGCGGGAATTCGTCGTAGGCGGCAAGAATGAGTGGCCAAGTTGCATGACCTGCAACGCGAACTCCGTCGAGGTCTATCTCGAGTCGCCTATCGACGCCCGCAACAATGTCATTATCCGGCAAATCTTCCGCCAAGAGGACGTCACGCTGAGCCCAGAGAAACGCCGCTTGCTGGATATGCTGCAGAACGATATCAGGCAAGATTGGGGCCTTGAGCGGAGTTGCTGACTTCTCTTTGTGCACCGACATCAGAGGCAAAGCCTCAAGATCGTATGACCCGCGGCAACTACGCGAATGAGGGATTCGCTGACTGCACAGTCTGAGACTATCTCGACTGGATCACTGGGCATCTTGGCACCTAGTTTTCGTTGATCTTTGAGCCCTTCATGGTGATGTCGCTTGAGGCCTTGATGCCGATCTTGCCCGATCCTTTGATTGTGATGTCCTTGCCCGAGATGACTATGGTGCCATCCTTCTTCATGGCGATCGAGGCACTGCCACAGGTCAACGAAATCGAATCCCCGGCGTCGATCACAAAGTTCTTGCCGATCTTGAAACTGCCGTCTTCGGCGACATCCACAGCGCTGGCCTTGCCGACCTTCAGGGTGTGCCCGCCGCCAACATCGGTGGCGTCATCGGCGCCAATTTTGGCCGATCTGGCCTTGCCGATCTGTGATGCATGGGTACCGCCGACGTCAAAGTTCTGGTCGGCGCTGATCCTTACGATTTGACTGGCTCCGACTGACCAAGTATCGGCCGCGCCGATGTCGTGGCTCTGTGCCGCACCAACGGTGACCGACCGTATGGCACCGATGGTATTCATCTGTGCCGCGCCGACGGTTCGGGTCTCCGCGGCGCCGACCGTATCGATGCGTGCTGCGCCCACCGTGATGGTCTGGACGATCCCCACTGTCTGAGAATGGTTTGCGTCGATGTTCTCCGTCGAGTTCGACACGACATGGATGGTCTCGTTGGCCATGACCGTCAGCGAACGGTTGGCGCCCACCGTCTCGGTGTCGTTCGAGCCGATGTTGGTGGTCTGGTCGACGCCGACCTTGACCGTCTTGTTGTTGCCGACGTCCTCGTCGAGGTTGTGGCCGACGGAGTGCTTGGCATCGTGGTCGATGCGGTCGGACTGGTCGTGCTGGACCAGCTTGGTGCGGTCGTGCTTGATCAGAAGGTTGTGGTCCTTCTGCGCCTGGAAATTGACCAGTTCGGAGCCGGCCTTGTCCTCGAACATCAGCTCATTATAGCCGCCGCCGCCTTTGGAGGAGTCCGACTTCCAGCCGGATTGCGTGGCGCTGCCCGGCAAGCCGTAAGGCGGCATCTGGGAGGCGTTGTAGACCCTGCCGGTGATGATCGGCAGATCCGGGTCACCCTCGATGAAATCGACGATCACCTCCTGGCCGATGCGCGGTATCTGGATGAACCCCCAGCCGCTGCCGGCCCAGGTCTGCGAGACGCGCACGAAGCAGGAACTGTTCTCATCCTTCTTGCCCAGACGATCCCAATGGAACTGGACCTTCACGCGGGCATATTTGTCGGTGAATATTTCCTCGCCGGATGGACCGACCACCGTCGCGGTCTGCGGCCCGCGCATGATTGGCCGTGGCGTGATCCGTGGCGGGCGATAGGGCACGGCGGTCGGCGCCACGCCGAGGATCACCTGGAAGTTCTCGCTGTCGACGTCGGCAAGGGCTCTGTAGCCCGGGTCGAACAGCCTGTATTCGGCGCTGACCACCAGATACTCCTGGTTTTGGTCCTCGCGTGGAAAACCGTCCAGTGTGAACTTGCAGCCCGAATAGAGGCCGCGCACGGTGCCGACAGCGGCGATGCGCTGGTGCACGGCCTGGATTTCCTCGCGGCGGATCGCGGCCAGGCTGTCGCCCCGGCCCACTTCGAGATGCGCACCGGGCTGGCGGTAGTTCTCGCCCGCGGCCAGCTTGTGGCTGAATGGCTGGGCCGACTTGGCCATCAGGTCGGCGCCCGGCTTCTTGAAATCATAATCGGTATGAGCGTAGGCGCCCGGGCGCACCGAACTGCCCGGTATCCATTCGGTGATGTATTCGACATCGCGCCGGGAACCCTGACCTTCAAAATGATAGGGCACTTTCTCGTAGCCCGGCGCAGGCTTCAGCTTGCTCATCGCGTCGACCAGGACAAGCGTGTGCTTGCCCTCGTCATGCTCGAAGAAATACAGGATGCCCTCATGCTCGAGCAGTCGCTGCACGAAATCCAGATCGGTCTCGTCATACTGCACGCAGTATTCGCGCGGCGGGTAGGATCCCTGCAGGCGCAGATCGAATTCCGCGACGCTGTATTTCTTGAAGATGTCCTTGACGATGTCGACGACGCTCTTGTTCTGGAAAATACGGCAATCGGTGGTGTTGCCGAGAAACCAGAGCCACGGCCTGACGACCGCTTCGTAATAGGCCAGCCGGTCCTCGATGCGGGTGAGCCGGAACTCGGATACGATGCCGCTGAACCAGCGTTTCGGATCGGATTCACCTTCGACCGAGACCGGACCACCCAGCATCTTCAGCGGGTCGATATTGGCGTCGGTGCTTACGAAGCCGGCCGTATAGGCGAAGCAACGGCTGATCTCATCGCGCCCGATGAGATGCGTGAAGGTCAACAGGTCGGCGCCAACCGGTGTCTGCACAACCGTGGCACGTTCGTTCGGCATGGGTCGTGCCCCTCCTGGACGCGGCCGCCGGCGCGATGGATAGAAGTTCCCGCACGCTGTTCAGGAACTTTTTCGACCCGCCGCACCAGGCCATCCGGAGCCTACCACATGTTGCCCTGCGGACCAAAGAGGGCCGGTGGCGCCTGAAACTTGCCCTGTCGAAGCAACGGCTCGGAACGCGGCTGTGCTGTTCTACGCGCAAACTGCTAGAATGGTGCAGTATCGATCAACGATCTGCGGCGATCCTGGATGTACATCAGTCTGCAAATCAGCAATGTCGACGCCTTGCCCGCCGGCATCTCGACCGGCTACGCAGCGCGTGATCGCGGCTTCGAAATCGGACGCGATGGTTGTGACTGGACCTTGCCAGATCCCGACAAGTTCATCTCGGGCCGACACTGCGAGGTTCGATACGAGGCAGGCGCCTTCTGGCTGCACGATGTCTCGCGCAATGGGACCTTCATCAACGGGTCGAGCCAGCGCATGACCGGGCCGCATCGGCTGGGCCATGGCGACAGGATGCTGATCGGCCGTTATGTCATCGTCGTGTCGATCGACGAAGAGCGCGCGACGGCAGGCCATCTTCAAGCCAGCCAAAATTCGACGCCGCGGGAAATGCCGGTCGCGACGGGCCGGCCGCTGGAATTCGGAGGCGGGGCTCTCTTCGAGCCGGCGCAGCAACGGTCCGCGCAGCGCGTTCCAGCGTCGGCGTCCTCGGCGTCCCCGACACCCCTGCCCTCAACCAGGGACGAGGTGCTGCGGGAGATCGCGATCGGAGCCGGCATTTCGCCGGAACTGCTTCAATTGCGCGACCCGCATGAAGTTGCCGCCGAAATCGGTGCGGTCCTGCGGGCGGTGGTCGAGGAACTGACCTTGCTGCTGAAAGCCCGCGCGGCCGCGAAAACGTTGGCCAAGAGCACCCAACGAACGATGATCAGCGCCGCGGACAACAATCCGCTGAAGTTCGTTCCGGGAACCGACGACATCCTCGAAATCATGTTCGCCCGTCGCAGGGCCGGCTATCTTGATGCCAGGCGCAGCATCGAAGATGCATTCCGCGATCTCAAGACGCACGAATTTGCCACCTATGCAGCCATGCAAGCCGCGCTCTCCCGGCTGCTAGACGACCTGTCGCCCGAGGCGATCAGCAGGAAACTCCCGCCCACGTCGTTTACGTCGAAGAAGAGCCAGGCCTGGGACGCCTATGTCGCGACATGGCGGACCATGGAGGAAGCACACGAAAACGGCATGCTGGACATATTCCTGGCCTATTTCAGCGAGGCCTACGCCAAAGCCGACAAGCAAAAATAGGCGATCCCAAGAAACGCGTGGCCAGGAAGCGCATGGCCAAGCAACGCATGGTTCAGCAGTCGGAGAAGAAAAGTCCCTTCGACCCCTGGCATCCGGTTCCAATCGACGATTTCTGAGATTACGATCACGCACGACAGTTCGCCAAGCGGGTAAGACTCATTGAGCTGGGGGTCTGCGGCAAATGTCATGTGACGGCGGGATAGCGTTTTCTAGTCAATCGTCCTCCGGACACTGCCACGGCCGGCAGGGGTCGTATTTCCATTCCCCGGCCAGCAACCGTTTTGCGCCCATCTCGCTCGATCGCGGCCACACCGCCTGCACGGACGGTCGGCGATGAACTCGAAGGACGACCCCTTCGGCCCGGCGGGCAAGACCGTCATTCGCGCAAGTCCACGGCGCGAGAAAAAATCGCCACCAGTTCCTGGGCTACCTGCTGCTGACGGAGGCCAACCCCCTCCGGTCAAGGATTCAACGGTGTTCGATCCCGGTGTCGGACGGCATACGCCGCCGGGCTGGGCATCGGGAACCGTGATCTATCAAGGTGCGGATTTGGGTGCCGCGGCGCCGACGCCAGCCATCGAGCAGACGGTCCTGCTCGGCCCCACCGACACGGTCAAATACGCCGCGGCAAACCCTATTCTGGCGGCGGCGGCACCAGTGCTGATGCTGCTCGGGCAGCTCAGGTTGATGCCCGTCGAAAGACAAGCGGAGCCACTGGCGCAACACGTCGCCGACGCGATTGAAAAATTCGACCGAACGATGGAGAAGACCGGCGTTCCCGAAGAGGATGCGCGGATCGCGAAATTCGCTCTGTGCGAAACCGCCGACGATCTCATCGGCAACCTGCCTTGGCCCAAGAATGACGACTGGGCGCAAAACGGCATGCTGCGGCAGTTCTTTCACACCGAAGTCACCGGCACGGGCTTCTACGAAGCCCTGAACACGATACTGGCCAATCCCGAGACGCACTACGATCTGCTCGAACTGATGCATGCCTGCCTGTCGCTGGGTTTCGAGGGCCAGTACCGAGGCGTGAGGCGCGAAGACAACAATCTCGAACGCGTCCGACGCGACGTCTACGAGACGCTTCGCTATTTCAGGGCGCGTGCCGGCGAGGACATCTCGCCGCGCTGGCAGGGCCTGGCGGCGACGATGGCGCAGCCGTCGGCCCGCCTGCCGCTCTGGGTCGTTGCGGCAGCGGCGACGGCGCTGCTGACAGCGGCGTTCTTCGCATTGCGGGTCTTCATCACCAACGAGGGCGACGCGGCCGCCGGTGAATTGCTGGCACTCAACCCATCGACACCAGTCGCCATCGAGCGCGCCAGCGTGGCGCCGTTGGCCGAGCCGGTGAAAGCCACCCCGCCTGCAACCACCGCGCAGATTGATCGCATTCGTTCGGCACTGGCCAAGGAAGTCGAAGGCGGCGGACTGACCATCGGCACGAAGGGCAACTTCATCGTGGTGGAAATCAACAATGCCCTGCTGTTCCAGTCCGGCAGGGCCGAGGCGAAGCCGGAATTCCAGCCCATTGCCGCCGACATCGCCGCGGCGCTGCAGCCCGAGCCCGGGCAAATCCGGATCGTCGGCCACACGGATAATGTGAAACCGCGAAAGTCGAGCCCGTTCAAATCCAACTTCGACCTTTCGGTCGCCCGGGCCAAGGCTGTCGAAACGATGATGGCACCGAAATTCAGCGATCCCTCGCGGCTGACAGTCGATGGCAAGGGCGAGGACGAACCGATCGCCGACAATGCGACGCCGGAAGGCCGCGCCAAGAACCGCCGTGTCGATGTGATGATCCCCAGGGAGGAAACATTGTGAGCACGGCCTGTTGGAAGCGCCCATGACGCGTTGGCTGCTGCGGATGTTCAGCCTTATCGCGCTGGCCGGCTTCGCGGCGGCAGTGTGGTTTGGCGGGCCCTTGATCCGGTTCGCCGATACCCGCCCGTTGGGGCCTGCCTGGTTGCGCGCTACCATCATTGGCATGATCGTGGCGGCGCTGGCGCTGTTCTACGGGCTGCGTTTCTGGCAGGCGAGAAAGGCGCAAAAAGCGCTCGAGACCGTCGTTGCACACAATGACGACCGCGATGACGATTCGCGGGTGCTCGAAGCCCGCATGAATGAGGCCGTGGCAGCGCTCAAACGGACGAGCGGCAAGCGCAACTTCCTCTACGAGATCCCGTGGTACGTGGTCATAGGCCCGCCGGGTGCCGGCAAGACAACGGCACTAGTCAATTCGGGTCTGAACTTTCCGCTTGCCGGTTCGGGGGACGCCCAGCCGGTGGCTGGCGTTGGCGGAACACGCTCTTGCGACTGGTGGTTTACCGACCAGGCGGTGCTGATCGACACCGCCGGACGCTACACGACGCAGGACTCCCATGCCGAGAGCGACAAGAAGAGCTGGCTCGCCTTCTTGTCGCTGCTCAAGCGGTACCGCACCAGACAACCGATAAACGGCGTCATCCTGGCCATCAGCCTTGCCGATCTGATGAGCTTCGACCATCAGCAGCTAGACGTCCACATCGTCGAGATACGCAGCCGCCTGAGGGAAATCCACGAGACGCTGAAAATCCAGTTTCCAGTCTACCTGCTTTTCACCAAGGCCGATCTTGTTTCCGGGTTCATGGACTACTTCGGCGATTTCGACGAACCGCGCAGGCGAAAAGTGTGGGGCGCGACATTCCAGACGGCGGAGCGCGACAGGAACATGGCCGCCGAGGCGCCCGCTGAATTCGACATGCTGGCCAACCGACTGGCAGACGAGATGGCCGACCGCCTCCAGGAAGAGGCCGATCCGCTCACGCGCATCTCCATCTTTGGCTTTCCGGCTCAGTTCGGCGCGCTGCGGGGGCGAATTACCAGTTTTGTCGCCGGCCTGTTCGATCCGGCGCGCAGCCAGGTGAATGTCAGCCTGCGTGGACTCTATTTTTCGTCAGGCACGCAAGAGGGAACGCCTATCGATCAGCTGCTGGGCGCAATCGGCCGCAATTTCGGCAGCAACTCCCGCTCTCACCTTTCCGGAACCGGCAAAAGCTTCTTTCTGCATGATCTGCTGACGGACGTCATTTTTGCCGAATCCGGATGGGTTTCTTACGACAAAGCGGCTGCAAGGCGTGCGGCGATCGCCAGATTTGGCGGCCTCGGCGCAATAGCTTTGGTCGCTGCCGCTGCATTGGGTACGCTCGGCCTGAGCGTAGCGGCCAACCGGTCGCTGATCGCCTCCACAAGTCTGGCCATGGGCCAGTATCGCCAAACGGCGGCCGCGCTGCTCGAAAGCACGACGGTCACCGATGTCGACCTCGAAAACGTCATCGGGCCACTCGACCAGTTGCGCGATCTGCCGGCCGGGTTCGAAACCGGTGACTTGCCGACACCGATCGAGGAGACGTTCGGCCTCAGTCAGCGGGAGAGACTTTTTTCGGCATCCAAAACAGCTTATCGGCAAGGGCTGGAACGAATGTTCCGATCGCGCCTGCTGATCCAGGCCGAGCGGACGATCCAGGCCAAGATGGCCGATCCCGTCGCGCTCTACGAACCGTTGAAAATCTATCTGATGCTTGGCGGCAAGGCGCCGAAGGTCGATGACGCGTTGATCGTTTCCTGGATGAAGCAGGATTGGGAGCAGAACCGATATCCAGGCGAAAACAACCGGGAAGGACGGGAGCAACTCGAAAAGCACCTGCGCGCCATGCTGGCATTGGACGACGCCTATGATCCCGTTTTCGAACTTAACCAGCCGCTTGTCGAAGCCGCTCAACGTTCTCTCGGGCGCATGAGCCTTGCCGATCGAGCGTCCGCATTGATCAGGTCGGCGATATACGCGGCAGCACTGGACGATTTTTCTGTTTCCCTGAAAGCTGGCCCGGAAGCGCAAGTGCTGTTCGAGCGCATCAACGGCAGCGATCTGTCAGGCCTTCGTGTTCCCGGTATCTACACCTATGCCGGCTTCCACACCTTCTATCTCCGGCAACTTTCGCGCATTGCGCAGATGCTGGTCGACGAGCAATGGGTTCTCGGCGGCGGCGGTGAGCAAGGCGACATCGATCGGCAATTGCGCAAGCTCGGCCCAGAACTTCTCGATCGCTACGGGAAGGAGTTCGCAGCCGCGTGGAACGGCGTCCTCGACCAGTTGAAGTTCAAAGCGATGCTGACGGACAAGCCGCACTACATCGCGCTTTCAGCCGCTGCCTCGCCAAACTCGCCGATAAACCAGCTCTTTGCGGCGATCGCCAACGAAACGGCGCTGACGCGAGACCCCGGTGACGGCAACGGTGCTGGCGCCGAGACCGAAGCAGGCACGGCCCAAAACCAGCCGCAGAACACCGCAGATCTGGGCAAGGGCCTGGCTCGCATCGGCCTACAAATCGCCACCGGCAAATCGCAAAGCCGCGCCGGCACAAGGGGGGCCGACACACAGAACCTCAATCCGGGGGCGAACATCGAAGCGCAGTTCAGACCTTTCCAGGCGCTGGTGAACGGCCCCGCCGGACACCGCCCAATCGATGCCCTGACCCAGAACTTCAGCGATATCTATCAGAGCCTGCAACTGTCGGCCGAAGTTCCTTCGCAGACGGAGCGCGTCAACTCGAACCTGCAGCTGCAGATAGCCACCCTTCGCGCCAATGTCTCGCGCCTGCCCAAGCAACTCGGCCGGATGGTCAACGCGACGGCGGATGAGTTCGAAGGCAACGTCGCCGAAACCTCGGTGGCCAACTTGAACCAGATGCTCGACCAGACGGTCACGGCTCCCTGTGAGGCGGCGATCAATGGCCGTTATCCCTTCGCCGGGGACGGCACCGAGGATGTTGCCATGGCGGATTTCGCGAAACTTTTCGCGCCGGGCGGCTTGATGGACCGGTTCTTCGCACAAAACCTCGCATCGCTGATCGACATGACCGGCCAGGACTGGAACTGGAAACAGGATGCGCGCTTTGGACGCGACCTGTCGAAATCGACCCTGAAAGACTTCCAGCTGGCTGCGGAAATCCGCAGCGCCTTCTTTCCAGCGGGCGGCTCGGTGCCCTTGGTCAGCGTCACTTTCACTCCATTCTCGCTGCATGGCGATGCCGATACGGCGATACTCGATGTCGATGGCCAGATCGTCCAGAGCAACCAGACGGGTAACGCGCCAGGCACGGTGACCTGGCCGATCGGTACGGCTTCCGCCTCCGCCAGTCTAAGCCTGACGCCGGAAATGCCAGGCCGCGAATCCGCCATCAAGTTCGAAGGGCCGTGGGCACTAAAGCGGCTTCTGGACAAGGCTGCCGTCACCGGCAGCGACAGCAACATGCAGGCACGCTTCGTGATCGGCGGCCGCGACGTTACCTACACGATCCAGGCAGGCTCCGGCGCCAACCCCTTCTTGCTCCCCGCGCTTTCCGGGTTCAGCTGTCCGAAAGCGTTTTAAGATGGGGATCCGCAGACCACGCAGAGACCTTAGTTTTCGATACTTTAATGTTCGAGCCTGTGGCAAAGTAACAGGAGCGAGCGCCTGAAAGTGCGCCGCAGAGGACGCTTGAGAAGCGCTTGGTGGCAAAGTGAACACTGTCGCCCTTCCCTTTGAGAGCTTCGGCGTGAGCCACAAAGGCTGTGTCCGTGAGCTCAATGAAGACAACTATCTGGTCGAGCCGCAAACTGGCCTCTGGGTGGTAGCCGACGGAATGGGTGGACATGACGCGGGAGAGGTCGCTTCGGCCAGCATCGTCGATCATCTGGCAACGATCGGCATTGCCAGCTCCGCACCTGATCTTCGGGCGCGCTTCGAGGACAGGCTGAGCAGGGCCAATGCCGAGATCCGCGGCATATCCGAATCCCGCGGCATAACCATCGGCTCCACTGTTGCCGCCCTGCTGGCAATGGATGGGCGGTTTGCCTGCCTGTGGGCGGGTGACAGCCGCGTCTATCTGATCCGCAACGCCTCGATCTCGCAGATCTCCAAGGATCACACCGAAGTTCAGGAGCTCGTCGACAGAGGCATGATCAGCGAAAGCGAAGCCCGCACCTGGCCGCGCCGCAATGTCATCACGCATGCGGTCGGCGTCAGCGACGAGATCGTCATCGATTTCCAGCAAGGCGAAATCATGCCGGGGGACATTTTTGTGCTGAACACCGATGGACTGACGGCGCATGTCACCGACGCCGAGATCGAGGCGGCGACCGTGTCCGCGACACCTCAGGCGGCCTGCGAAAAACTGCTGGAAATGGTGCTGGCGCGCGGCGGAACAGACAATGTGACGATCGTGCTTGTGAAGATCGGCGACGGACGCGAGGGGCAATCGCCCCGTCCAGATCTCTACAAGGCGGAGGGTTGAGGCCGATGAGCGCCGACGACAAGACGCGAATATCGGGGGGCATGGCCAACACCGCCGTAGGCACGCAACTCAGCGGCATCTACGAGCTTGACGAGCGGATCGCATTCGGTGGCATGGGGGAGGTCTACCGCGGTCATAACATCCAGACCGGCGACCACGTCGCGATCAAGATCGTCCTGCCCGAGTTCGCCCGTGACCAGACGATCCTGTCCCTGTTCCGCAAGGAGGCATTGATCCTCAATCGCCTGTCGCATGATGCGGTCGTGCGGTATCACGTCTTCACGATCGATCCCGGGATCGGCCGCCCCTACCTTGCCATGGAGTTCGTCGACGGCGAGTCGCTGTTCGACATCATGCGACGTGGCCCGATGCCGACGGAAGAGGTGCGCAAGCTCTGCCATCGCCTAGCGTCCGGCTTGAGCGCGGTGCATCAGGCGGGCGCGATACACCGCGACCTCTCTCCGGACAACATTATCCTGCCGGGGGGCCGGGTCGACCGCGCAAAGATCATCGATTTCGGCATTGCACGATCGGCGACCGTGGGCGGCGAGACCTTGATCGGCGGAAAATTCGCGGGAAAGTACAACTACGTTTCACCCGAACAGCTCGGGCTCTACAGCGGCGACGTCAGCGAGCAGTCCGACATCTATAGCCTGGGACTGGTGCTGGTAGCGGCCTTGCGTGGCAAGCCGATCGACATGAGCGGGTCCCAGTTCGAGGTCATCGAAAAGCGTCGGACCGTGCCTGACCTCTCCGATATCGACGACGATTTTCGCGACATTGTCGAAGCCATGCTGCAACCGGATCCGCAAGACCGGCCGATTAGCATGGCTGAAATCGCCAGGATGACGCGAAACGACAGTGAGGAGACAACGCCGCCGACTTCCATCACGCCGCGCGATCGGCCGGCCTTGCCGCGAGCCGGGGAAACCGTCGCGCCTGACACCAAGACCCAGGGCCGGCCAACCAGTGCCGAGCGGCACGACGCCGCATCCGCGACGGGTTCAGGTGGACAGCCCTTCGTCCCGCATGTGCGGCCCGCGCATTTGTCCCAACCGCGGCCTCCGGCGCTCGCCGGCTCACCACGCCCGGTCAAGGCCGATGTGCCTGGAAAATCCACAAAGACCCGAACCATCGCGATCGCTGCCTTGGCGACGCTGGCGGTCGCCTCCGGGGCGGGCCTGTATCTCAGCGGCTTCATGACGCCTGCGATGCCGACGGCCGGCAAGCCATCGCTTTCCGCACCAGAGCCATCAAAGCCCGCGCCAGAAACGTCAGAGCCGGCACCCACGGACAATGCCGCGAACGCCGCCCCTGAACCGGCAAAGGCAGTTCCGCCGGCAGAGCCAGTTCCGCCCGCGCAGCCGGAGGTCAGCGCACCACCGGCTGACAATCAGCGAGATGCCACGGCGGCTCAAAAGCCGCAGCAAGCAAAGCCCGCCGAAGTCCCCTCGCAGACCGAAGAACCCCCGAAGCCATCCGCAACGACGGCGCAGCCGCCGCCCGAGAAGGCGTCGCCGGCAATCCAGCCCGATACGACGGCCAGCGACAGTCAAACGTCGGCCCCGCCGCCTGTCTCGACCGCTCCAGCCCCGCCGGCAGCAGAGAAGGTCTCGACGCCGCCGCCGGCCCAGCCAGAGGTTGTCGAGAGCCAGAAGCCCGAGCCCCAGGTCAGCCAGCCGGTAGCGCCCGAGGCGACCGTGCCGGCGCCCGAGGCGACCGTGCCGGTGCCAAAGCCCATGGCAAGCCAGCCGGATGTCGCGAACGCCGACACCCAAAAAACTGCGTCACCAGCACCCAAACAGCCGGACCAGCCTGTCGTCGTGTTGGACGTGCCCAAGCCGGAGGTTCCCCCGACCGTCGACGACATCGCGCAACGAGTCTCCTGGGTTCGCGACTTCGGAGGCGGCGACTGTTTCTATGCCACCATGACGTCGGCAACGGACAAGGCCGCCGCGATCGAAGGATTTGGAACTGAGGTTCAGCCATTCGAGCGGATGCTGGGCGATTTCCAGGCAAGATTCCATGTCGAGCCGGATATCAGCGTCCGCCTCATTGAACCAAGCCAATGCGAAGTCACCAACTTTCTGCGCTTTCTGGGGCAGACGGCGGCCGACAAGCCGCAGCTTGTTCTCGATCGGACATCGGTACCGAACGGTACGCCGATCAGCGGCACGCTGGTGACGCGTGGCGGGCTCATTTCCAGCGTCCTGTTGATCGATCACAAAGGCATGGTGTTCAATCTGGACGAGCGCGTCGTCGTAAAACCGGACAAGGTCACCTTCAGAATCCCGATTGGTCTCGGCGCCGCCGACCAGGCCGCCGGAAAGGCGGTGCCGCAGATCATAATGGTGATCACCGGCCCGAAGGATATTCGGGCGGCGGCGTTCTCCACGCCCACGCCAGCCTCGGTGCTGCTTCCCAAGATTCTCGAAGAAATCGAGACCGACGGATCTCAGTTCTCAGCCACCGCCAAGTATTTCCGGCTCGGCGGATAGCATGGGCGCCCGATGGAACGCCGCCGCTCGTGTTCGCCGCAATCGTCTGCCGACCTGCCGATAAAGCAGCGTGGCCCGATTCGAACCGCCCTGCTTGCCCTGACGGGCCGCATGAGGCTTACGGTCATTTCGGGCGCCGCCCTGCTGGCCGTGCTGTCATCCACCGAAGCGCGCGCCGAATTCACGGTCTGCAACCAGACGCTCGATGTCGTCAATCTCGCCGTCGGCCAGAAGGTCGACAATGCGGACCAGACCGATGGCTGGTGGACCATCGGCGCAAACCAATGCGTGAACGTCATCCGCGAGGAACTGACGAACCGCTACATCTACATCTATGCAACGGACGTGTTCGGCCATGCGATCCTCACCGGATCGACCGAAATGTGCATCGAGCGGCGACGTTTCTCGATACGCGGCATCGACGAATGCTGGCAGCGCGGCCACATCGCGGCGCAATTTCTCGAAGTCGACACGCTTGAACAGGTGCGGTGGACCTTCTTCCTGACCGGAAGCAATCCGTGACGCACAATATCGACACGAGCTTCAGGCAGAAAAAGCAGGCGCGCGCTGCCCTTCGCAGGCGCACGCTTTGGCGCAGGCTCTTGGCCGGCCTAGCGGTGGTTGTCCTGCTTTCGATCGCCGCCGGTTTCTATCTTACCGCGGACTATTGGTCGTTCGGCGACGAAGACGAGGAGCTGCACGCCGTCGAAGGCGTGGACGATGTGCCGGCCGATGCGTCCGTCTATGTGCCCGCCATTATCGACCTGGCGGGGGACCCGATGTGGATCACCCTGGCGCCCGATGCCGGCGCCGCAACGAAAGGCCGCGTGATCCCGCGCCCGGCCGAACTTGATCAAGCCGACGTTTCGCCCCAGATCGAAATCCTGTCCGACGTGATGCTTAGCGCCAGCGAAAAATTCATGACAACGATACCGTCGACGCAGGAGGATTTCGCCTTCTTCCAGGCGCAGCGAAAGACCACTGCCGCGCCAACCGGCGATCTGCAGAACGATCTTGAGCCATCGCCCGCCGCAGGGGAACCCGCGCCAGCTTCGGACCAGAAGGCGGATGCCGACGATCCCGAAGCCGGCTGGGGTGAAACGATCGATGCGGGCGATGCGGCGCTTCCCGCCTTCCAGAAGACCCAGATCGAAAACAACACAAGCGTGGCAGTCGTAACGAATGAGTATCAACGGTTCGAAGCGACCGAAGACACGTTCGTGAAGATCCTCAACGACCGCAGCCTGGACAGCGTTGCGCTCGATGCACATTTCTCCGCGGACGACGCCAAGCTGGCGGGCGAGGCCCTGAAGGCGCTTTTCAACCGCGACGGTCTGGAACCGGGTTACGTCGTTGCCATGCGCGGTTTCAGGCCGACGCGCGAGACGACCACGATGTCCCTCATGCAGGTTTCGATCTACGCCAAGAACGTGTTTGTCGGCACGCTGACCCGCAATGCAGCGGGCGCGTTCGTGTCGGGTGTCGATCCCTGGGTCCGCGAAGATCTCTTCAACTATTCGGGCGCACAGGCGGAAGGCACGCACAAAAGGCAGTACCGTCTGCTCGACGCGATCTACTCGACGGCAGCCCGCAACAGTGTTCCGACCGGCGTGATCGGCGAAGCGATCATGTATCTCTCGAGAGGACAGGACCTGGACGCCTTTGCAAGCGAGGACCAGCGTCTTGTGCTGATCTATTCGCAAACGCCGCGCGGCAAGGACGAAGGTGCCGGGCGGGTGCTGTATGTGGGCGTCCAGGGCACCGAAAAAAGCCTCGACTGTTTCGTCTTCCAGCAGAGCGACGGCCAGTTCGCGTGCGTTACCGGTGACGATCTGGTTCGTTCGCTGACAGTCACCAACGGCATGGTCACGCCGGTCAACGGAGTCATGACCTCCACCTTCGGGCCACGCAAGCATCCAATCCTCGGGACCGTTCGCATCCACAAGGGCGTCGACTGGGCGGCGCCGGTTGGCACGCCGATCGCAGCCGCCTTCGATGGCGAGATCACTTTCCAGGGCGATGGCGGCAGTTATGGCAACCTGGTGAAGATCTCGCATGGAAACGGGCGCGAGACGCGCTATGCGCATATGCAGAAATTTGCCATCGCCGCCGGTGTCGGCACCAAGGTGAAAGCCGGCGACATCATTGGCTACATCGGCACCACCGGCCTCTCGACCGGACCTCATTTGCATTTCGAACTTTATCAGAATGGCGAGGCCATCGACCCCCTGGGCACGGTTACCGCGATCGCTTCGGACGATTCCGCCGTCGAAACGCTCACCGACCGTATCGTCCATGTCGAAAGTGGTGGCAGCGCTCGCGCCAAGAATCCAAATTCTTCGGCGACCGGCGCCGGCCAGTTCATAACCAAGACCTGGATCAGGATGATGAATACCTACCGCCCGGAACTGGCGCGCACTCTGTCGACCGCCGACCTGCTCGCTCTGCGCTACGACGCCACGATCTCGCGTGAGATGGTGCGCAACCTGGCGCGCGAAGGCGAGGCCTATCTTCGGGCGCGCGGCCACCAGATCACGGCCGGCCGGCTGTATCTCTGTCATTTCCTGGGCATGGAAGGCGCACATCAGGTGCTGTCGGCGACAGGTTCGGCGCAGTTGAGCGCTGTGCTCGGGTCGGCCGTCATCCAGGCCAACCCGTTCCTCACCGGCAAGACAGCCAGTTATGTGGTCGACTGGGCCGAAAGGAAAATGGGCCAAAGGCTCAGCCGTGTGGCCACCGACGCCGGCCCGCAGACAACGACCACCGAGATCCGCCAGACATCGCCGGAGTTCGAAAAATACAAGCAGGCCATCACGGCCCTCATAAGCTCGGCACAGAATACGCTTTGAACCTGCCGGCGCGGCTCGCGTCTCTCAGGTATTCCTGCTGCCAAGTGATACCATGGACTTTTTTTTCGGGCGCTTGTGAACCAGAACTGTGGTCAGGATCACATACGCCCAGGAGCCATTGTTGGCACAGGCGACCCTGTCGCTGACGAACCTGGCATGTGCAGACATCAACAGCGCGCCCCGGTGGGCGGAGGGCTGATCCATGAAAGCGTTCGCAGTCTTTCTGAGCGGGATTATCCTGCTCTTCCTTGCCGCATTCGGCGCCCAGGCTGCCGCCGGCGCCGAGGCTGCCGCGCCCAACGCCAAGCGCGTCGCGCTGGTGATCGGCAACAGCAAATACGTCCATGCGGTTAGCTTGCCCAACCCCGCCAACGATGCCCATCTCATCGCATCGACGCTGCGCGATGCCGGGTTCGAGGTGATCGAAGGGGTCGACCAGGACAATCAAGGCATGCACAGCCTGATCAGCCGGTTTACCGAACAATCCTATGACGCGGACCTCGCGGTCATTTTTTATGCCGGTCACGGCATGCAGGTCGACGGCAAGAACTACTTGATACCGGTCGACGCCGAATTGACGTCGCCGGCCTATCTCAAGACCCGTACCATTCAGATCGACGACTTCATGGCTGCGTTGCCGCCCGACCCGGCGGTCGGCGTCATCATCCTCGATGCATGCCGCGACAATCCGCTGGCAAGAACGCTGGCCGCCTCGATGCCGAAGAGCCGCTCCACCTCGATGGGTACCGGTCTGGCGCCGGTCGAAGCAAAATCGGACGGTATCGGAACCGGCGGCCTCCTGATTGCCTACGCAACGGATCCCGGCGCCATCGCTTTCGACGGCAACGGGGTCGACAGTCCTTACTCAACGGCGCTCGCCAGGCATCTGACCGAACCCGGCGTCGAAATACAGGGCGCGCTGACGCGCGTGCGCGGCGAAGTGACCGAAACCACGCAAGGTCGCCAGAGGCCCTGGCACAACGCATCGCTGGGGCGCGAGGTTTTCCTGGGAAAACCCGTCGCGCCAGTGGCGCCTGCTGCAAATCCCGTGGCCGACGCATCGAACGCCGCAGCGACATCCGCTCCTGTCCCTGCTGCCAGTGATCCTCCTTCGTGGGAAGTCGAGCAACGCCTTTGGGACGAGGCCTCGAAGCGCAGTTCCATCCCGTTCTACGAGGCCTATCTCGACCAGTTTCCGAACGGTCGCTTCGCCACCGTGGCGCGGTTGAGCATCGACGAATTGAACGGCCCGAAGGCCCAGAATCGGCAGGTCGCGACACTCGATACGGACCAGACGAACGCCAGTTCCGGTTCGACCGTGCGCACCTCGGTCGGCGTTCCGGACGAGATGGAGCAGACACCGGGCACGGAGTTGACGGAAAGTGCGATCGGCCTCGATCGCGAGGGGCGCATCGACCTGCAATTGCGCATCGAAGCGCTGGGCAATGAGCTTGGGCGCATCGATGGAAACATGGGCCCACAGACCCGTCAGGCGATCGGCATCTGGCAAACGAAGAACGGTCTCCCGCAGACCAGCTATCTGACGCGCGAGCAACTTGCGTTCCTTGTGATCCAGACAGATCCGATAATGGAAGGCGTGCGCGCCAGATACGCCGCCAATCAAGCCCGCGCGGCGCTGCCGAAAAAGCAGATGGTGCAGAAGGTTCGCACGCCGAGGCCGGTGGCACAGAATCCTCGCAAACAACAGAAGGTTGTTCAGAAGCGGCGCAACCGTGAGACCGTAGCGCGGGTGGATTATCTTCCGCCGCGCCAGGACAACAACGACTTCCTCACCAAGGCGCTGATTTTCGGCACCGGTGTGGTCGTGGGCGGCGTGCTCAAGAACTGACAGCCGACATTCGAAGGACCGCCATGCGGTTTTGGGCGGCTATTGCGTCTTTATCCGCATTTCCACGCGGCGGTTCACCGGATCGTACGGGTTGGGGCTGCGCGGATTCTTTTCGCCCATGCCGATCGCGTTGAGCCGTGCTGTCTCGATGCCGTTGGCCGTCAGGAAGGCTGCCACCGATTGCGCTCGTCGTTGTGACAGGCCCTCATTGTATTGCACCGTGCCAGTGGCGTCGGTGTAGCCTTCGACGACGAAGTTGAACTTGCTCAACCGGTTGTCCTTCAGGGCCTTGGCGAACTCGTCGAGTTCAGCGCGCGCAGTCGGGTTGAGTTCGGCCGAATCCAGGCCGAAATTGATCATCATGTCGAGGCCAGTTTTTTCTCCCGGCGCGTCACCTGCCTTGCTCTTGCTTTTGCACTCCTCCTCGGAGCCGACACAAATTCCTCGCGACTTGCCGAGATCGGCCGCACCGGCAAAAAACTTCACAATGTCTTCTGATTTCTGAACGGGGTCGGCGAAAGCGTGGGTCGAGCAAAACACGACCGCCAACACAAAGGCTGAACTGCTCCACTGCATAGCGGCTCCTCCTGTTTGAGCACCAGATTTCGAGCGGCTGCGATCATACCAAATTCCCAGGCAATTGTCTGTCGACAAACGCTGGGGGCACGACAATGCCGAGAGTTGTTGCCGCGTTACGGGTTGAGACTTGACCCGCGCCGCGCCTAGGGCTTGAGTGGCCAGAGCTCCTCGATGAAAGCGTGGCGGTCATGGCCAATGGGCTCCGATTCAAAACGGCACGGGATCTTTTCATTGCTTGTCCCGCTATTGCCCGGGACATGAGAACCCCTCCAACCGAACAGCACTCGATCGAGTTTTGCCGCGGCCTCCTCGCCGGACGCGTCCCCGAGGAAGCGATTACATTCTGTGCCTACCTGCTTCCCGAGCGAGCCGCGGTCTGGTGGGCCCATGAATGCCTGAGCCACCTGACCGACCTGTTCGATGAGAGCGATCACGAATTGCTCGCGCTTGTTCGCGACTGGGTTGGTGAACCGGACAGTCCCCGCCATCGGGCAGCCGTCAGCACAGCCGCGGCGACACCGCCAACAACGCCGGTCGGCTGGATTGCCCTGGCGGCGGGATGGCGTGACAATGGTTCGGCCAGGGCTGCGACGATGGCATCGGCCTCGCAACCCTTTCCTGCCGCCCATGCAGTCAATGCCGGGATTTTGGCCGGACTGGCACGTGTCGCACTCGCGGACCGGTTTTCCGTTCTTTCGGCATTTGTCGAGATGGGCATCCAGATGGCCGAGATCGAGGCGCTGCGCCAATCAGCGGATGCATATTAAATTAGAGCGTCAGAGCGTCCGTCACCCGTCCTGCCTTACTTGCAGCCGCCTTGAGCCCATTTGGCCAGCGCCACCTTGAAGCGCGTTCCAAGCGGATGCTGCAGGCGCAAGACAGAGACATCGTTGGCGGCGAAATTTTTCGCCTGTTCGCACAGCCGCTCCTCGTTCCATTGGTGGCAGCCGTCGCAGTGCTTGCCCTCCCATACCGATTTGTCCAATCCCTCCACCGGACTGAAGCGCGGTTTGCTCTTGATGAGCTCGGCAATGCTTTTGCCGTCGATTTCCGGATCACCGAAATCGATAGGGTGGTTGAAAAAGATGGGGTCGTCCGAGGCAAGCTTCGGGATTTTCTGACGCAGCACATTGAGTGCCAGCTGGGCGTCGTCACCGGAGCCCGACGGATTTGCCGTGGCGTTGCGCACCTCCGAGCCGCCTTCCGGTTGCGGAGCGGTCGCCTCGCCGACGATCAGCGGCGCGTTGAGATCGATCTTGTGCAGCACGACCTCGGTGGTCAGCGAGACATTGATCCAAGGACGCTGCTTGCCGCCGGTTGCCTTGAAGACATCGGCGGTGACGCGGTTCATCGCTTCGGTGATGGAAACATTGGCTTCGCCCATATGCGCGAGCAGCGCCGAAGCGAACGGCGAATGTTCGCCCGATCCGTCATAGGCTACCTGGCTAGGACTGGTGGCGAACGCGACAAGCGTGCCGGCGCCACCGTTCTCGATCGGGATTTCGGCAAGGCCGCTTTTTGCTCCCTTGACGCCGGCGGTCTTTGCCAGCACCTCGGCAAGCGGGTTGTCACGACAGGCATCGAGGAAAATCAACCTTATGCTGGTCTCGCGCGACATCTGCCGCAGAACGAAATCCACCGGCACCGCCTCGAAGTCGAGCGAGGTCTCGTCCTCAAGCGCTGCATCGACCGGAAGCAGGTAGTTGCTGCCCGAAACCTGCAACCCGTGGCCAGCATAGAAGAAAAGGGCGATGTCGGCGCCGCGAACCTGCTTTGCAAACTGTGCAATCGTCGTCTGGGTCTGCAATTTGGTCAGGTCGAAGCCGGAAACGACTTCAAAGTCCAGGCTCTTCAGGCGTTCGGCCATGGCCTGCGCGTCGCGAACCGGATTGGTCAGCGCCGGTGCATGCTGATACTGGGAATTGCCAAGGACCAGCGCAACACGGCGTTCGGCACTGGCAGCCGACAAAGTCAAAAGCAGTGCCAGCGCGACAAGCCCGATGCCGCGCATAAGGCCACCGCAACGGGCAATCAGATCGAAATTCACCGGGACAACAGACCCTTCCTCAGTTGACGAGCTTGGTGGCGGAAAACTCGATCCGCCGATTGAGCGCCTTGTTCTTCGGCGTGTCGTTGGCGGCAACCGGATGATCCTCGCCGTAGCCGGTCGCCGTGATCTGCGTACGCGGAATGCCCGCGGCGACAATGGCGTCGGCAACCGCCTGAGCCCTGCGCTCCGACAAGAGCTTGTTCTCGACAGGCGACCCATCGGAATCGGTGTGTCCGGAAACCTCGACCTTCAGGCCCGGGCACTTGCCAACGACACCGACGACCTCCGCGAGCAGCGGGCGGCTTTGGCTGTCGAGCCGCGCGCTCGCCGTTCGAAAGTAGATAGCTCCGGTGCGCGACAGCACCGCGAACCTGTTGAGGCACTCCTCGTCGCTGAAGTTGGTCTTCGCCGCATCGGTGGCGACGGGGCCGACGTCGGCAGCACTCGCCACGACGGTTTGCACAGTGGCAGGTTTGCTGCCGTCAGCGGTGAACACGAAATCGAACGACACCGAAGCCGTCGGAACAATATTGGTCACATTGGCCGCCTGCTGGAGTTTGTCGACGTTCGGCAGCAGCCCGAAATCTTCCACATGCACGGCAACAGGAGCCTCCGACGCGACCGACACCATGTTGTCGCTGATCATGGTCACCACGATGTTGGCCGAGAGATCCTTGTCGACCCCGTGCAGGTTGAGGCGGAATGGAAGAACGGCCTTCACGCGCCGCTTGGTCGCGAGGTCGGCAAACGCCGCGGGATCCACCTTCGCGGTCAATTCAGCGGTCGGAAATTTGAATGTCTCGAAGAAAAGGAACCGCATGCGGACATTGCGAAGGTCGACCCCCGTATCGACCGAATTGAGGTCGAAGGAGACTTTGGCATCGCCCGCGGAACTGAGGCTGCCGGAAATATTCCTGATCTTGTTTGTTTCGACGATCGTGTTCTTCTTGACCGACTGATAGGTGAGTACCGAAGCGGTCGGATCGAGCGTCCAGTTCGGCTGCGCGTTCGCGCTTCCCAGTCCAGGCAAAAGCAACACGGAAAGCGCAACGATCAAGCCAAGCGTCTCTATGGCGAGCCAACTTGTTGACCGTGATTTCCACCAGAATCCGACGACTTCGAACATGGAACCCCCCTGCCTATGACAACAGACTTCCGTATCGACATCACGACCATGCGGTGTCGATGGAGAGCATAGAACACTTGATCTCGCTTGGCGAGCATCTGCTGATTGCGCGGCGCGCCATTTCCAGGTGACACGAATTTCGGATCCGCCACACGAAAGCGCGTCGTCTGAATGGATTCAGACGACGCGCTTTAGGTCTTTGTTTTATGCATGTCGTTCTCCAAAACCGGGGCCACTTTTGGGCCGACATGCATTAGCTAGAAGGCGATTTTCACTCCGAGCTTGGCGCCGACGGTGGAACTGTCGGAGGAAGCCTTGCCGCGGACTTCGCCGTTGACGGTGGTCAAATCCGACATCTTCAGGTTGAAGCCGGTCGACAGCGCGGCGGAAAAATCCGCATCGTCGAAGTCGATCTCCCTGGTGTCGATTTCGGTCGTGTTCTTGTAGCCGAAACGCTGCTGCAATTCGCCCCGCGCATAGGGGCTGATCACCATGCCGTTGCTTAGCGTGTAATCGCCATAGATGCCGGGCTCGAACTTGATCGCGCCAAATGAAAGCCGGCTCTTGCCGAACTCGTTGCCGCCGCTGTCGGTGTAGGGATCGCCACGGAACGAAACGCCAAGCAGGCCGCCACGCAGATCGAAACGGGTACGCTCGCTCAGCTTGAAGATGTGGCCGACCGATGCCGTCACCGCATAGCCCTGGGTGTTATAGCTGCCGGTGGTGCCGAGCACGCCGTTGGTCACATCGCTTCCGCCGATGAAGCCGGAGGCGGAGACCAGCGCGTAGTCGTAGTTCTTGCGGAACAGCGCGTAGCCGCCGAACATGCCGGCCTTGTTGGTGCCTTCGCCGATGGCGTCAAATCCCCGGAACCCGCCGAGGTTGACATCGGTCGAGGCATAGCCGGCGAAAACGCCGAGGTTCAGGCCATACTCATTGTCGAACTGGAAGTGTTTGGCGGCATTGAAATCCAGGCTGATGGCGGCCGAAAAATCATTGGCATCGAAGCTCGGGCCGGGGCCATTCAAACCACCGCCACTGATGTCGTAGCCGTCATGCTCGGTATGGGCGAACTGGCCGGAGGCGAAGACGCCGAAGCTGGACGAAACCGGCACCATTGCACCCCCGGTTGCGGGCGAGAGGTTGAGGTCAGCATCGATCGCATCACGGTTTATGCCGTAGAGGGCGTCGATTGCCACCGTGACCGCACCGGCGTTGGTGGCGCTGGTGGGCGCCGCGGCAATACCGAAATTGGCCGGCGTGGCACGCAGGAACAAGCCATTCGGGCCAGCTACGATTTCATAGGTGAAAAGCGAACCCGGCGTGCCGGGAATGCCTTTGACGTCGAAGGTCCCGGCAATCGGCCCGCTAGTCGAGACGATGAGGGGGATATCGGTCGCCTGGGCGAATTGCGGCGTGCCCAGCAGATTGACGATGATGGTGTTGGCGCCGGTGGCCGAAAACGCGCTGGCAATGAGTTGATCCGACTGCACCGTCTGCTGGTTTATGTCGAGGCCGATGCGGGCGCCGTTGAGGGTGAGGCCGCCGAGCCTCAGCACGTCGTTGGCGACGCCGTCCGTCATGTCGATCAGCGAATTCGTAGCTGTGATCGAACCAGACATGGTGAGGTTGCCGTTGATGAACAGCGTTGAATTCGTCGCGATGATCGAACCCGGCATGGTGACGTTGCCGTTGATGAAAAGCGTCGAGCCGTTGCCGAGATTGAGCTGGTTGATGCCTTGCGTGCCACCGCTGAAGCGGAGCGTGGAGGCGTCGGCCGAAAAATTGTCGAAGCCGGCGAAGTTCTGGCTCTTGCGGCCGGCAGCGAGGTCGGTGTCTGTGACGGTGCCGTTGGATCCCGTGCCGCTGAACAGGACCTCGTCGGCAAGGTTGAGCGGATCGACCGCGCCGGATCCGTTGATGATCAGCGTATTGGGGCCGAGGCCGGTGATGTTACCATCGATCTTGCCGCCGGTGAGTTCGACGTGGTCCGCGTCGATGCCGCCCTCGATGGTGCCGCCGGAAACTGAAACCTGGTCGAATCCAGCACCGCCGACAACATTGCCGGTGATGGTGCCGCCGCTGACGGTCACGTTATCGTTGCCCACCCCGCCGACAACATTGCCGGTGACGGTGCCCCCCTGTTGGTTGATTGTGCTGGCACCGGCGCCGGTGAGATCAATCGCGGTGCCCCCAGTGCCGGTGATTGAACCGGCGTTGGTGATCGTGACCGAGCCCGCCGTGTTCGCCAGAATACCCGTTGCACCTGCGATCGAACCGGCATTATCCACGCCCGCTGCGCGGCCGGTGCCGGACACAAGCTCGACGCCGACCGTGGAGCCGCTAACTGTCGCGCTATCTTGCACCGTAACCGTAGTAGCCGAACCAGTAGCGGCGGAGTCGTTGCGTGCGTAAATGCCCGAGCCGCCATTGCCCTTCACCGTACCGGTGGCGGTAATCGAAAGGGCGCCGGTGCCTCCGTGGAGGGCACGGATGCCATAGGTTCCGCCACTCACATCCGCCACATGGATTGTCAGGCCGCTGGCGTTGTTGAAAGTCTTGGCGTAGATGCCCCCACCATCCGTCCCCGTCACCGCGCCGGTGGCGGTAATTTCGAGCGCGCCGCCGCTACCGCGATGAATTGCGAGGATGCCGTATGCCCCACCGCTTACGTCCGCGGCCTCGATCGACAGGCCCGTAGCGTTGTCGTATGCCAACGCAAAGATGCCCCCAGCATCAATCCCCCCCGTCACCGGACCGCTAGCGGTAATGGTGAGCGCGCCGCTGCCATGGTGTTCGGCGAACATGCCGATGACGCCACTCACATCGGCAACGTTGATCGTGAGGCCAGTAGAGTTGACCCCCGTAAGGGCAAAAATGCCACTCGCATACGTACCCGTCACCGTGCCAGTGGCGGTAATCGAAAGCACGCCGGTGCCCTCCTGGTCGGCGCCGATGCCCAGACCACCGCTCACGCCGCCCGACGTGACGATCGTGAGATCGCTGCCGTAGTTTCGGGCGTAGATGCCTCCAGTCAATGCGCCGGTACCCCCTGTCACGGTACCGGTGGCAGTAATGGAGAGGGCGCCAGTGCCGTGGTGTTCGGCGGAGATACCATAGGTCCCGCCGCTCACGTTTGTCGTCTCAATTGTCAAATCGGTGCTGGAAATAACGTCGGAGAAGGTACGGGCATAAATCCCATCTCCCGCCGTTCCCGTTACTGTACCGGTTGCGGTGATCGACAGTGCGCCTGTGCCGTAGTGTTCTGCGTGTATGCCGGATGTCCCGCCGGAAACATTTACCGCCTCAATCGTCAGATCGGTGCCACCGGAGTTGTTGGCGTAAATGCCGTTATTGATCGTCCCCGTCACTGCATCGGTGGCGGTAATCAATAGTGCTCCGCTCCCGTCGTTGCGGGAGTAGATGCCGGACGTTCCAGTCACTGTACCTGAGGCCGTGATTGTTAGATTTGTGCCAGCGTGATTGCGAGCGAAAATGGCGGAAAAGGCCGAGGCTGCCGCCGTCCCCGTCACGGTAATCGACAATTCGCCGCTCCCGTAATTATGGGCATTGATCTGACCTGTCGCATTCGCCGCCACGATCGACAGATCAGTGCCAAAGTTCGCGGCGCCGATGCTGCTCAAGTCGCTCGTACTCGCCACCGTCCCGCTGGCAGTAATCGATAGCGCTCCCGTTCCCTGGTTAATGGCGTTGATGCCATTTCCCGCACCGCTTGCGTCCGCCGCGCGGATCGTCAGGTCGGTGGTTCCGACGTAGTTGTGGGCATAGATGCCTATTCCGCCAAATCCGGGACTCGACAGGTTGTTTCCTGTGACGGTCCCTGTAGTGGTGATCGACAGCGCACCGCTACTGTGGTTGCGCGCTACGATACCGCTAACAAAGCCAGTGATGGTCGAGAAATTGGGGTCTCCGGAAGCGTAGTCGCTAAATGTGAGTCCGCCAGTGCCCGTGAGGGTAAGGGCGTTGCCCGCGGCTGTGCTGATACTGAAGGTGTTGTCCGTTGTCACGTTGAGCACGGCGGGAGGCGACCCAGGCAGCGTCTGCGTCGTCGTCGTCACGCCGGTACAGGTGTAGGTGCCGCCGGCGCCGCTGCAGGCGGCATAGGCACGTCGCACATAGCCGCGATAGCCACCGAGGAAGGCGCTCGTCGCGAGCGCGGCGCCGAGCACCAGGCGATTGCGCAGGCCGAGCGCCGGCCCGTCCGTATTTCCCAGTTTCGTCCCCTGCCTCATGATCGCCTCCGCTTCGCGGTCTTGGTTATTGCGTGGCCGTGGCTCCCGTAACAGCTTCGGCAAGAGAATCGTTCGATGGCAATTGTGGTCGCCCGTCTTTCGCCGGATGACTGACGAATCCTGCCGCTTCGGGCGAGCGAAGGCTCACCGCCATGGGGCAGGCAAAGCCGGGGATGACGGCGAGGTCGTAGAGCTCGGCCACCTGGCCGTCGATGCGGAACCAGTCGACGCAGGTTCCCTTTTCCAGGTCGATGACCTGGATGCCGCACCACGGCTCGGAATCGGCGGCGGCGAGGCGGGCGTCAAGCGCCAGCCCCTCGAAGCGCCTGTAGCGCGGTTTGGAAAGACCGACGAAAGCGTAGCGGCCGCAAAACGCCAGCCCGCGCCCGAAACCCGGGCAGAACGCGACCGGTTCGAAGTGGCCCATGCCGCCGTCCTTCGGCAGTTCCACGATGCCGAGCTCGCCTGTGCCGGAGTTGAGCAGCCACAGCGCTCCTCGATGGAGACGCGGCGAATGCGGCATGGAGAGCCCCTGGCACACGACCGTGCCGGTCCCGACATCGATCACAACGCCGCCGTCGGCGCGCCGGTCGCGCCAGCCGTCGATCGTGTCGGAGCGGCTGACAGCCGTGGCATAGGCCGCCTCACCGTCGCGCATCGCCAGACCGTTCAGGTGGCAGCGGTCCTCGTCCACCAACGCCGAGATGAAGGGCGGCCGCCACACTTCCTCGAAGCTGTAGCGGTCCGACACGGTGGCGAGGCAGTTGAAACGGGTGTTGACGAATATCGGCCGGCCGGCCGCGCCGATGCCGACGTCATGCGCGTCGAGTTCCCCCGTAACGTGCACGGTGCGCGGTACATAGCAGGCGTCAAAGATCTCATTGGCCCGCTGGTGTGGTTCCAGCGCGTTGACGAAGCGCACGAGATGGAAGCCCGCCACCAGCATCAGCGCCCCGTCGGAGGCGTAGGCGAGCCCCATCGGGCGTAAAATCGGCGTCTGGTGAACGTTAAGCCCGCCGGTCATCGGGTTGCGGCCGATAAGATAGAACAGGCCGGACTGGTAGGAGGTAACCGCGAGCGCAACGTCCAGCGCCTTCAGCCGTGCCACCAGCCCAGCCGACATCGAATAAGTGAGATCGGGCGAGGCCTCGGCCGGTTCGCTCTCTTCCGGAAGGGGCTCGCCCGCAGCTTCGCCGCTTCCGCGCGCAGCCATGGTGCCGATCTCCACAACTCAACTAATTACGAATGTATGATCTCAGCTAACTTAGAATTTAGGACTGTATGGTCTCCGGCTAACGTATGATCTCAGCTTGACCAACAGGCAATCCTTAAATGGACTGACAGAGATCATGATGCGAGGAACTTTGGCCTCTGTTGCTGTTCGGCAACGCCAATAGTGATCGAGCAGCGACGTGACCTTGGAGCCGCATCTCGAAACGCGGCAGCATGTAGCTGCGAACCTGTTCATCCAGGCGGCGAAAATTCTCCTGATGCGACCCCACAATTGGGAGGGATCATGGTTACAGAACCAGCAAAGGAATTCTTTCCCCGGCCATTAGACGGTTTGGCTCCGTCGCTTCTTTCCGTCGTCATCCCCGGGTGTGCTCATCCTCGCCCCAGGATTATACTGAACGTGAATATGCGGAAACATAGGCCCCTGATCGTTCACGAGGACCAAATACTTTGCTTTTCCAAGCTCAGAGTTAAGCTCCTGCTGCAAAAAGTGTCCCATTAGAGTTGAAACTATACCAACTCCACGATCCGCCAGCTTTCTTGTTCTAATATCAACCGCGTTCCCGGAATGATGCAGAGACCAACGGGAGTGGTTATACCACTCTTTTCCAGCAGTGAACTCAAGTTCAACGCGCCTAGGCGCATATTGCTTGAAAACGCGTCGAATTATCGGAATGGCCTGCTGCATTGGCGGACTGAGGCGGCTTTCGATCTGTCTCATCGGAATCTCCGTGAAAAAGAAAGTGTCATTCCTATACCACAAGTACCGCAATCACGCGTTTGGATCGTGACCCACATGGCAAAAAACTGTGACCTCTGCCGAACGGAAGCACGGTTGTTCGGCGCTTTTGTAGGCTGCTCCATAAACCGGCAGCGCAAGGTTGATCTTGATCGGCATCGCGCCCTCCTCAGTCCATCCGAGAGCATACAAACCCGTTTTCCCTATCTTTGACACGATTCTTGGTATAAATTTTTGCTGGCCTTTGGCGGCACGGGGTCCATACGCTCAGGCATGACTGTATTTGCGTGGGGTGCGCTTCGAAGGTTGCAAGACCAGGATTGACGCAGACCGGAACGGGCATACTGATATGACCCATTGCCACAAACTCCTGCTTCGCATCCCGCTGCTTCTGCTTCTCGTGCTTCTTGGCATGGCCGGCGCCCGCGCCGCGGTCGAGCAGAACCCGTCGCCGCAACCCCGCAACCGGCTGGCGATCGTCATCGGCAATTCGAACTATCAAAGCACCCGGCTGGAGCATCTCCCCAATGCGGCAAACGATGCCACACGGCTTTCGGAGAGCCTGAAGCGGCTGAATTTCGAAGTCCTGACGGGAACCGATCTCTCGACCGAGGGTTTCGCCAAACTGCTTCGAGACGCCGATGCAAAGTTGCCGACCGCCAGTGCGGTCTTGATTTTCTATGCCGGCCACGGCGTGCAGTTGAATGGTGAAAACTACCTGCTCCCGGTCGACACGCCCGATCCCGAAAGCCTGGAAAAACTGGTGGCCAGCGCCATCAAGCTGAATGATGTTATCGCCAGGTTCGCACGACGGGACCGCCAGACATTCATATTCCTGGACGCGTGCCGCAACAATCCGCTCGGTCCCGGCGCCGGTGCAGGCAATGGTCTGGCGCAAGTTGACGTCGGTGAAAACACGTTCGTTGCCTTTGCCACGCAGCCCGGCAATGTCACCGCCGATGGCGGCGGCGAAAACAGCCCGTTTACCGTCGCGTTGCTGAAGAACCTCGAGATCCCTGGACTGAGCGTCTCCGACATGATGATCCGCGTCCGCAACGAAACCGAAGCATTGACGGTTGGCCGTCAAGTGCCGTGGGATCAATCGAACCTGCGCGAGCAGTTCTATTTCACCGAGCAGCAGGCACTCGATCCGGCACAGTTGAGCGCAAGCCTTTCGCGAATTCTGGCGGACCCCATCGCCAAGAAGAGATTGCAGGTCGAGCTTGCCTCCAGCGACCTGCAAACTGCGGTGCTGGTCGTCGGGCAGACGTTGCGGTCGGTCGAGATTCCCGCACCGTCAACCGGTGTCCCCGAGCCGGTTGGCACTCAGGTCGCCAATCTGTCGCCAACTGAAAGCGTTGAGGACGCTCGCCAAAACGTCGTCTCCGGCCTCGAAACCCTCATTGTCGGCGCATCGCCGGGCGAAGCGGAAAAGGACAAGGCTGGCGATCTTGCGCGCAGCATTCAGACGGAACTTCGTCGCCTGGGTTGCTACCGGATGCAGGTTGACGGCGATTGGGGCACCGGCTCCATCCGCGCTCTCACCGACTATTACAAAAACACCAAACAGGTCGCGTCGACGACGGAGCCGACTGTCGGGCTGCTCGGCGATCTGTTTTTGCGCTCCGGCAGAATCTGCAAGCAGCCGGTCGTCGTAAAGCCCAAGCCGGCTAAGGTCGCGTCGGATGCCGGCCCTTCGCAAACCAGCTCAGGCCGCAAGACCGCGAAACGCTCGCAGGCCGCCCCGCAACGCCCGGCAGCGCCCCCGCCGGACATTGGTGCCGGCATAGGCATTGGTGGCGTGTTCTAGGGATACTGGCGGTCAGGCGCGCTTGGTAACTGCCCTTGATTTCCTGACCGACCCACGATCCACCATCAGGTTGCGCCTAGACAATCCAATCGTGCAACGAGTAGGCATGGATGTAGTCGATCTGCATTTCCGCAGGTGTGGCAAGCCCGTCGGCGGGCGTTCCCGCGATGCCGCCAACCGCGAGATCGACCAGCATATACATCGGCTCGTGCATGTCGGCAGGCGTTGCGGCATGCGCGACTTCGACGTTGTCGAAATACCAGACGAGTTCGTTTTCCGTCCACAGCACCCCGTATTTGTGGAACCCTTCGGTATCCGCGACATAGGGCGTGGAGGATACTGTCGTATGAGTTCCCGTCTCGTTCGTGTGGCTTGTCAGAAGGAGCTTGTTTGGATCCTGACCGGTCATCTCTATGGCGTCCAGCTCCGGTGGCCAGGAGCCGTCCGCCGGCAGAAGCCAGAAGGCCGGCCATGCGCCCTGTTTTTCGGGCATGTCGGCCCGAATTTCGAAATAGCCGTAGGTCTGCGCGAAGGAGTCGTGCGTCGTCAACAATCCTGACGTGTATTGGTAGTTGTTTATGTAGGGCTTGATAGCGTCAGGGGCCTTGGCGGCGGTAATCGTGAGAACGCCGTTGTCGATGCTGAACGGCTTGACGGAACTCGTCGGGGCATAGTTGGCATCGACATACCATTGAAGCTCGCCGTTGCCGGTGAGCGAGCTGCCGTTGGCGCCTCCCCACCAGAAGTTCGTGTTCCAGGTGCCGCTCGAGCCATTCCACAGGTTCAGTGTGTTGAACTCGTCCGCGAAGGTGAGTTGCAGATGCGACCTGTCCAAGGCGAGATCGAACTGGCTTGCGGCGAACTGGTCGATCGTCTTGTTGGCGAAGACGAGAAACTCGTTGCCGGATAGATCAAGTCGGACGTTCGCTCCCGACTGGACCATGTTGGCGTGCACCTGGTCGAAGGAGGTGAAGCCGTAGCTCCCGACGCGCACCGTATCGTCGGCGCTGAAGTCCAGGATCAGGTCACTGCCGTTGCCGGGGGCGACGACGAAAATGTCTGCCCCGGAGCCGCCCTTGAGAACATCGTCGCCCTTCAAGCCGTCGAGCGTCTGTTGGCCGGAGCCGCCGGTGATGATGTTGTTCAGCTCGTTTCCGAAAGCATAGTGCTTGTCGCCTGTGACCGTCAGGTTTTCGAAATTCGCCGGGAGCCTGTAGTTCATCCAGGTCGAGATGGTGTCGACACCCTCGTTGGCCAGCTCGACCGCCTTGTTCTTCGTGGAATACAGATAGTAGATATCATCGCCCTTGCCGCCATACATCGTGACGCTGACGTTGCCGTCGCCATAGAGCGAGTCGTTGTAGATGCTGCCATAAAGCGCCGGGCCGGAATTCGTGGCCGAGTACCATTTTGTCGAGGATCCGCTGTAGGGGAGTGGAACGCCATAGGCGTTCAGGACGGTGGTCATTGTGGTCTTGCTCCTCGACTCGATGCCAGCCCCAGCATCTATGGAGGGTACGAGAAGCCAAAGTCTTTTTTGGTCTTCGACTTAGGAGGGTTACCGAAAGCTTAACGCCAGCTCACTGCTGTTCCGCAACGCCCGATTACCATCGCAAACCGGCCGCTGGATCGAACTGCGACCGCACGCGGCTCATCCCACGCGTCTCGGGACGGCGCCCTCGCCTGCTCTAGGTATTCAGGATGGAATTCCTGTATCCTTGGACGTCTTGAAGGCGATTTGCGATCACCTTGCCGACCGCCTCCGGGCTGTGCACTTGAGCCATGTAGGTCCGGGCGCGCTCGCCAACCGCGCTGACGGCCTCCATATTATCCGCAAGTTGCGTCATGATCCGAGCAGCTTCGTCTATGTCGGGATCGGCCCATTTCTGCCCTTCGATGAAATAGGGGTATTGGTCGGGCTCCACGCCGATCAAACGGTATGGAATAGGAAAACCAGTCTGCGTGCTGACAAAGTCCTTGCTTCCGGAAAAGTCCGTTGCAATGACCGCTTTGCCCATGGCCATGGCTTCGGCAATTCCCAATCCAAAACCTTCCGATCGATGCAACGAAATGAAGACATCGCATGATTTCGTCAGGCAATAGGTTTCGGCTCGAGTCAGAATTTCGTCAATCAAGACAACCCGCTTGTCGGTCTGCGCCAGGCCACGAATTGAATTCAGAATTGCTCGTTTGTGAGGGCTATTGCCCATTGTCTTGATGATCAAGGAAACCCGCCGATCGCGGTCCTGTCCGAACGCGCGAAGATAGGCCTGTAACACGGCATCCGGGTTCTTTCGGTCCGGGTAGGACGAAAAATCGAACGCAAACAAGAATGCCGTGGAATCCTTTGGAATCTGGAAGCGCTCCCGGTTCGCCTCGATGTTTGGCGGAACGGAAATAGCCACTGGAATGTGCACGACGGGACGGTCCGTACCAGCTATGAACGCGTCGCGGACGAAGGCCGTCGGGGCCCAAATCTCGTCCACATGCTGCAAGCTGGTCAGCCATTGCGGATGGATCAGAGGCAGTTCCCAGAAAGGCCGGACGATATTGTATCTGTTGTGCAGAACACCGACGCCGACGCCCTGAATGGTTGACCCCAGCATGTCGGCGTTTACGCAAAAAACGTTCACCATTTTGGATGGCCGCGCAGCGATGCGGTGCGTCAGGGCTCTGTCCCTGTGCGACGACAGAACCTGCTCGTCAAAATTCGTGACATCGTAGTTGATGCCCGCGCTCTCAATCGATCGGGCCAGCGAACGCATGGCTTCACCGACGCCCGTCTCTGAAGAAGGGTAACCGATGAGGGATAGACCAGGCGCAAGCGTAGCCTGGGTCGTCGTATCGAAATTCGTGGGCCAGGCATGCCGGAACATCGCATCGAGAAATTGTTTTCGCCTGGCTGGCGGCACCATTCCATAGAGCCAGCGAATGTGAGGTTGGGCTCTTAGGAGAGTTCGATAAGCACGACGCGCGACCCGCCTTGCAATCATCGAGGTTTGTTTGCCGGAGACGTCCGCCATTGCGTTTGGGTCGGTCTTCGCAGACCCAAGTTGGTTCATTCTTTCGGCGACCGTTTTCGTGAACCTGGAAGGAATCCCGGCCGACGATGCGCCGCCGGACATATACCAGTCAGCATAGTTTATCTGGGATCGTCCCTCCTGGAGGGGGAAGTAGGATTGCAGGTCGCGCCTCGTCGTCCAGAGTGCGTGCGCAAGCTGCGTGACCACGCCACCGGGATTCGGATTGATGTCGGCTGGACGGTCGAGATGGTCGGGCATCAGGGTGAAGGGATCGCCCTCGAAAGGCTCGAGCTTCTCGCGATAGACAATTCGCGCCAGGCTCGGAATATCGGTGCCGTCGGAAAACGTCCCGAAGCCATAAGGCACGGCCGAAAACCTTCTTGCCCCAAAGGCCTCCAACTGGTCGTGATAGTCGGCCAACAGGTTTTCCAACTCCTTGGTCGACGTTGGCTTCCACCGCTGCTGGTGCTTTGACAGGACACTCTGGTCGCCGGGAGTGATCCCGCTGAAATGAAAGAAGGCGAGTGGAGAGCCGTTGACCTCGTATCGTTCACTCGTCTTTTTGATCGTGCGAGTATCCAGGTTCCAGTACGCCACGTTGTAAGCTGGATCGCGCAGGATGTGCGTGCCCGAGCAATAGGCCGGCCACAGGTCCATGAACTTCTGGTCGACGAAAATCCCATCGCTCAGCCGATTGGCGACACACTCGTTTCGCAGGCGCGTCTCCCACCATTCCAGCAAGGCTGACGTCTCGTCCGTCCTGGCCAGGGCCAGAAATCCCAGATTGTAAATCCCGGCTTGCATGAAGGTCAGGTCGTTTGGGCCTTCGGGATGGAGGTTGGGAGCCAGCGCATGCGGCGTCAAGATGGACGTCGCCCCCTCGTCGAACGCCTGCAAGATCTCGTCGAAACGGCGATAGGCAAGGATATCCGGATCCAGGTAAATGACGCGGTCAAAACCTTCGGCGAAAAGCCGCCGGAATACGGTCGGCTTGATCGCGGTGTTGAGTTCCATGACGTCGTAGCGAAAACTGAAGGCCCGACGATCGGGCAGATCGAGATCGTCGAAGAAAATATGGGCGTCGAACTCGGGAAAGGCGTCCTTTTCCAGGTCTTCCCGATGTGTGTCAGCGATGGCAAGTATGCAGGAAAAGTCTGGATGGTGGCGAGCAAACGAAGACGCAAGCGCCCGGGAATAGTGGAGATAATTCCAGGACGAAATCGTAAAAAACGCATTCCTCATGCTTAGCCCGAATCTTCCTTTGCCTTCGCGTCAAAACGTTGCCATAGCGCACGACAAGGGCAATCCACAATCACAAGGGACAGGCTGTGGCAAATAAGACTGCGTTGATAACGGGCATCACCGGGCAGGATGGCGCCTACCTGTCAAAGCTGCTGCTTGACAAGGGATACCGTGTGGTCGGCTCCATGCGCCGTACGTCCGGCATCGGGACGTGGCGCCTGCAAGATCTGCAGGTTCTGGACGAGATCGAATTCACGTCGATGGAACTGACCGAAGACTCAAACGTGCGTGGGGTGCTGGAGAAGATCAAGCCCGACGAAATTTACAATCTCGCGGCTCAAAGCTTTGTGGGCGATTCTTTTACACAGCCCATCTACACAACCCAGGTGACCGGGATTGGTGCACTGAGATTGCTTGAAGGCGTCAGGACCGTCGTCCCCACGGCGAAATTTTATCAGGCTTCAACGTCCGAAATGTTCGGAAAAGTGCAACAGGTTCCGCAGTCCGAGAAAACCGCCTTCTATCCGCGCAGTCCCTATGGGGTCGCCAAACTGTTCGCGCATTGGACTGTCGTGAACTACAGGGAAGCATACGGGCTGCATTGCTGCAGCGGCATCCTCTTCAATCACGAGTCGCCTTTGAGGGGCGTGGAGTTTCTCCCTCGAAAAGTGACGCTTGGCATGGCCAAATACGCATTGAGGGGCGAAGGGCCGCTGCGGGTCGGAAATCTGGAGGCGAAAAGAGATTGGGGCCACGCCAGGGACTACGTCGACGCAATGTGGAGGATGCTGCAAACGACGCCTGTGATGGATTTCGTCGTGGCGACCGGAAGAACGCACACCGTTCGTGATTTTGTCGAAATGGCCGCGAGCGCCTGCGGCATCTCTCTGGACTGGCAGGGAACGGGGCACAACGAGATGGCCATCGACCGAGCCACCGGGAACGTCGTTGTATCCGTCGATCCGGCCTTCTACAGACCATCGGAAGTCGACCTTCTTGTCGGCGACCCTTCCCTTGCGAAAGAAGTGCTGGACTGGAGTCCCACGGTTCGACTGGAGGATCTGGTCTCAGAGATGGTGGAGGCCGATATGCATCGGGTGTCCTCGAACCACGTTTCCGGGTTTTAGCAGACCGGGGGACGCAGGCGCTCGGTCAGACGGTCCAGGTCCAGTCGATCGGGTAGTTGAAAATCGGGGTGAACGTCACGCCGACCGCCTCCATATCCCTTCGGCCGTCGACGACCATCTCCTTCAATCGGTCCAACTGTGCCGCATGCTCGTCGGTGTCCCAGACACTCACTTGCACGATCGAGCCTTTCGGCGAGACGCCCGCATAAAAGTGAAGGAGCCCCGGCAGCCGTCTGAGGGCCGGGATTATGTACTCCGAAGTCTTCTTGCTCGCGGCGTCGACCTCGGCGAACCGGCTCGGGTCGTAGCTGGCGCGCGAGACGCGGACGACGGCGGTTGCCGGTAATGACTCGGCCTTGGTGGTTCTTTCTGTCATAGGGACCTTCCTCGCTGCGGTCTGCATCGCAGCCGCTGTCTGCTACTGATCATGAGTCCGCGCTGCTTGTGGCGGTGCGGGGGGGCGCCGATACCAATCAGATTTGCCCGCCTTGAGATGGGCGTCCTCAACGCTGGCAATTTTGCCTCCCTGGAAAGCCGGCGACCAGGCTTGGCTTCAACATTCCTAATGTTCCTGTTGACGCGCCATGGCGATCATTGTCGAGCGCCGCGCGCGCCACTATGAGCTTCGATGGAAAGTCTGATGGGGAATATTATTGGCGACCGCGGCAATTACGGCCCACGTCCATAGCCAGGCAATATCGACGCCGGCTTTCCGGCGCATTCGCGCTCGCGATGTCGCAATCGCGCTGCTGCTTGGGCTCCTCTGCCTGTTGGTCTACAACGCAAATATGCGGTCGATCACGGCGGCGGACAGCTATGCGGCGCGCTACCTGCCCTTTTCCATCTGGCAGAACCACAGCCTGACCTTGAATCCAATTTTAACCACGGTGGCTCAAGGACGAAAGCCGCCGGCAACGCCAGAGAAGGATGGCACGGCTCATTGGATCCTGAAGGTTGGAGGAGACCGATATGTATCAAAATTTCCCATTGCCGTTCCGGTCATCCTCTCCCCATTCTATCTGCCGGCAGTCATTTATCTGAACCACCATGGTGCCGATCCGCTGCTGTTCGACCAAGTCGCCCGGATCATGGAAAAGCTCTGCGCTTCTTCGCTGGCGGCGGTGTCCGTCGGTTTGCTCTATTTGCTCCTTCGGCGGCGGACCGATGAAGGGTTGGCCGCCATTCTGAGCCTGCTTTACGCATTTGGTACGACGACATGGGTCATCAGCAGCCAGGCCCTCTGGATGCATGGGCTCGCCCAGTTGCTGGTCGTGGCCACCATGCTTTTGCTCACCGGACCAGGCACGGCATTGCGGGTCGTCCTCGCAGGACTGCTTTGTGCGCTTATCGCGGCCAACCGCCAGCCCGATACCATATTGGCGGCAGGTCTGGGTATTTATGGCCTGTGGTGGGCTGGCCGCATGAGACCGTTTTTCGTCTTGTCGGGCATGGTCCCCGTCGCTTTGACCCTGGCCTATAATCTCATGATCGTCGGCAATATCGCGGGGGCTTATGCGCTGCATGTTCGGCCCGGCGATTTCAACCACGACATAGTGGGCGGCATCGCAGGCCTTCTTGTCAGTCCGACCCGAGGACTCTTCGTCTACTCTCCGTTCCTGCTGTTCGTTCCCATTTTTTGTCGTCGCGTCGTGCTTGAGCGCTCAGGACGAGGGCTGACGATAGCCATTGGCTGCGCCATGATCGTGCAAGTGTCGTTCTACGCCATGATCGATTGGCGGCAGGGCATCTCCTGGGGGCCCCGATGGCTCACCGACATGCTGCCCATGCTGATGTGGATGCTTCCACCTGTCGTAAAGGCGCTGTCCCGGAACGGGCGCGTGGCATTCGGCCTTGCATCACTCGTGGCGATCTCGATCCAGACGATCGGTGCCTTCTGGTACACCGGCATCGCCGACACGCCCATCGTCACCGCCCACGGACCAGGCAGAATGCGGCCTGCCTGGGACATCCACAACGCAGCGTTTGTCGCCGAACTCAGTCACCCGCATGTCCAGGCCGACTTGATCGTCGATCTGGATGGCAACATCGATGCGGTTAACGTTTTGCCGGTCGGTCAAGGCACCGGCGGCGGAGCGGGCAGGCAGCTTGAGGTCCTCGGATGGGCGCTCACCAACAGCCACTCTCCCAGCGACGTCGCCGTGCTGATCGATGGCCAATGGGGCGCCGCAACGCGGGAATTCTTTGCCAGGACCGATGTCGAGAAGGCGATGGGCCATGCGAGCCCGGCTGGTTGGCGCGTCACCATTCCAATCGACCAGGTGGGTCCGGGTGAGCATCTGTTGGCGGTACTGGTGCGCGCCACGGAGGGCGGCGAGCCGCGTCTCATGAAGCAGACCTCTTTCGTCCTGGCGCCGCACAATGAGGCGCTTGAGCATGTGACGGATCTGCCAAGTGCGGGGCGGCGCGCCAGGCAGATTCTCGCAAGCCATCAGCAGGCCGGCGGCTATTGGCTGACCTCCTATACAAGCGCAACGCGATTTGAGCAGCCGCGCCAGGAAATGAACACCTATCTGAACGCCGTCATGCTTGATGTCGCCGGCCCCGTGGCCGAAGCCGCCGGCGCAAGCGACATGCTTGCAAGGGCGCGCCAGTTCCTGGCCGCTCAGATCGAGCCGAGCGGTCTCGTTCGATATCACGGTCGACCAGATGCGCCCACGATCGGCACTCTTGGCTGCGCCATCACGCCCGATTCCGATGACACCGCCCTGGCGTGGCGGGTCGCGCCGAGCGAAAAGAGCGAACTGCTGCAACCCGCGCTTGCCATGATAACGCAGTTCAGACGACCTGACGGGCTCTACAAGACTTGGCTTGCGCCACGGGACAATTACCAATGCCTCGATCCCGGACGCGACGCCAATCCGGCGGATATCGGAATCCAGATGCACATATTCCTGTTTCTCGAACAGGTGGACAAACCGGCCGCGCGTTCCCTGTGCGACGCGCTCTCGAAAAAAGCTGGCGACGACGATATCTGGGTCTACTACGCCGGTGCACCGCTCATGATCTCTCTGCGGTTGGCAGAGCTGGAAAAGGCCGGCTGCTTGCCGCAACTCCCACGGGCGCAATTGCGGACCGACATTCCCGGCCAAGAGATCTGGCTGCGCGCCGCCGACCAGCTTGGGCAGCTGGAAAGCCATGCCGGCTCATATGCTACCTACCGGCGTACGGCCGAATTGCTGACCGATATCGCTGCGGATGACTTTTCCTTGATGAGCCATACGCCTCCGCTCCTGTATCACAATGACCTTACAGCGACGGTGAAACGATTCTATTGGTCGCAAGATTTCGGATATGCGCTGTGGTTGCGGCTCTATTTCGAGAACGAACGTATGCTATCAACGCTTCCTTGTGGTTCCGGCGGCCCGGAACAAAAATGTGGTGAGAAGTGACGCAAATCGCGAGCGACACGGTCGATCAAAATCGCCCCCGGGCGACACAGCTGTCCCGTTGGCTTTCGTGCATCCGTTTCGATGAAGTCGTCGCGCTTCAGGCCACTCCGATCATCGGTGCGGTCCTTTCGATCGGATCGCTGTCAGCGAGCCATGCGCTGACCGTAGCTATTTTGATAGCCGGCAACCTGTGCCTGATGGCTCACGTGTTTGTCCTCAACGACTGGTCGGGAATCGACGGAGATCTCAAAGATCCGGACCGAGCCAGCCGAACATTCGCGGCAAAAGGTCTGACGCGCAGGGAAATCGGCTATCTTGCCGGCTCATTGCTGGCGATCAGTCTGCTCCTGTTTGGGCTGATAAATACGAGGGCGCTCGTTGTTGCGATAACGATAGCAGGGCTAAGCGCCTTGTATTCCGGCCCGACCCTGCATCTGAAGGGTGCGCCGCTTTACAGCTCGGCCCTGCATTTTGTCGGCGGCTGCATGCATTTCCTGCTCGGTTATGCGGCTTTTGGCGCGATCAATGCACAGGGTCTCGTCGTCAGTTGTTTCTTTGGATTGGTATTCACTGCCGGCCATTTCACGCATGAGGCACGCGACTATGACGTCGACTTGCTCAACGGCATACGGACGAACGCCGTGGCGTTTGGCAAGACCAGGAGTTTTGTCGCAGGCCTCGTGCTCTTTATCTCGGCATATGCGCTCATGGTCTCGCTGGCTGTGCTCGGATTGGTTCCGTTCGCCCTCGTCTTTGCCGCCGCATTCATTCCGGTACATCTGTGGGCTTCGCGCCGCGCCATGCTGGCCGGCCTGACGTCCGAGAGCCTCTATCGACTGCAACGGTGTTACCGGGCGCTCTTCGCCACCATTGGCATCGTCATGATTGCGATGGTCGCTTTGTCCTAGCCGGCAGTGTCGGGTTCCACACAACAGGCGACTTTCCGGCCTCGAGGTTCCATGCTTTCCGTAATCGTACCGGTCTTCAACGAAGCAGTCACATTGCCGCACGTGTTGGCGATGGTGAGCACAGCACTTCCCGCCGTGGCTAAGGAAATCATCATCGTCGATGACGGCTCCTCCGACGGCACCCGCGAGTGGCTCAAGGCCAATTTTCCGACCGGTTCTCGCTGTGCCACGTCCCTGACCGTCGACATCGACGGAGGTCTGGTCTTCACCGAGGAACCGGGGATTGCCCCGGTCACGGTGCGCGTGTTCCATCACGACAGAAATAGCGGAAAAGGTGCCGCGCTGCAGACCGGGCTGGCGGCGGTCAAGGGCGACGTCATCGTCATCCAGGATGCGGACCTTGAATACGATCCTGCGGATTGGACCGTTATGTATGATCTTATCGTCAGGCGAAAAGTTGCAGATGTGGTCTACGGCTCACGCTTCTACGGCCGGCCTCATCGGTCGCTCTATTTCCACCATTATCTGGCCAATCGCTTCATCTCCCTGGTGTTCAATCTTCTCTACAACCAGACGCTGACGGACATCGAGTGCTGCTACAAGATGTTCACGCGAGACGTCATGAGCCGGCTGCGTCTGACCTGTAACGACTTTGGCTGTGAAATTCAGCTCAGCGCCCAGATCGCGCTTGCCGGCCGCTGGCGTATCTACGAGATCGGCATCAGCTATTTCGGCCGCACCTACGAGGAAGGCAAGAAAATCGGATGGCGCGATGGCGTCAAGGCAATCTGGTATCTCGCCCGCTTCCGGCTCTTTTCCTGAACCACTGACGGCGGGGCAAACCAAAACATGCGCCGCAAACGCTGAGCTCGTCAGCGTCCGCTATCGGCAGCCGAGTTGATTTTCTCCAGTTCTGCCGCAAGCGTCCTGGCATACTCCGCGGTCTCAGCCCGCGAGTGTTCGAGACTTCTGGCGTATTCGGTCGTGGCGTCATTCGCCTCCCGCAGTTGAGCCACCGTCTCTTCCAGGGATCTCGCGTAACGCGCCGCCTCCTCGGCACTTTTCGACCGCTCTTCCAGGGCGACCTGCAAGCTGTGCACATATCGGCCAACCTCGCCCTTCAGGGCATCGCCGCCGGCGGCTTCCTCGGCCTGGGCCCGGGACTGTTCGAGGCTTCTGGCGTATTCGGCCGCGGCCTCGTTCGCCTTCCGCAACTGGACCAATGTGTCTTCCAGGGAGTTCGCGTAACGCGCTGCCTCCCTGGCATCCTTCGATCGCTCTTCCAGGGCGACCTGCAAGCTGTGTACAAATCGACCGACCTCGCCTTTCACGGCGTTGCTGTTGGCGGCGATGATCGCCTGGGCGGTGCTTCGCTCGAGTTCCATTTTTTCCAGGTGCTCGATGCCAATCGTCACCAGGCTTGATGGAAATTCGCCGTTCTGCCGCCTTATCCAGTCGGCGCTTCCCACGGCCACAATGGCCAGAGACGCGTAGTCGAAAGTCAGCCCGGTCTGCTTCGCCACGACGCTGGCATGGCCAAGGCCATCCCGGTCCTGAAAAAGAATGGCGTCGAAGTGCTTGGCGCGGAGGTGTTTGAACAACTGGATCGTTGAAGCCAGAAAGGACGGCTGGTCCAGCGGGATATCTCCGTCGAGATATTCGATGTCGAAGGAATGGCTTTCGGCAAAGGCCGCGAAGGCATTCTCGTCTGCCTCGGTAAATGCGCCGATGTCGACGATGGAAACGTCGATGCCGGCGGCTATGGCGGCGTCGACCGCGGCTCTCGCCGCGCCGTCACCACTGACAGGCTTCCAAAACAGGTCGCCGACAAAGCATATTTTTCGCTGGCCCGCACGCCGGCGCATGACGCGTAGGCCAGGATGGCCAGTTGATCGCGGCGGCGCAGGAGGATGCTGAATGCCGGCATGGACATCGTCGAATGACTGCTTCACCGCACCGAAAACGGCTGGATCAGGCGCGCGGCCTTCGGTAGCGCGACGCAGTTCGGAATAGATCTGCGCGATCCATGCAGACCACACGCCCTGACGGCAATCCAGGTCCTCGGGCTCCTGATGGTGCCGCAGTTCCCGCGACAGAAAGCCGTCGATCTCGGCAGCGGCATCCGGGATGGATCTTGGCCACGCGATCTTGAGTTCATCGCCGAGACGGCGCGCGACCGACCTCCAGTCGTCCAGCAACGTCGAATAGTCGCAGAACGCCCTGTCGACGTCGCGCGTGTGTTCCTCGGCAGCCAGATTGTACCGCAACCACAGCAGGCCTCCCCGATCCAGAGGCCAGGATTGCCAGTCACCTGCCAGGCTCTGTCGCTTCGCCAGCGACAGCGCTACTTCCATAGGATTGCGCGAGATGACGACCGCGGCGCACCGTATTTCCAGCTTGGCCAGCGCGGCGCGCCACAAGGGAAACAGCAGCGATATCCGCGGATCCTTCAGCACGAAGAGCGGGTCGTTGCCATATTCGTCGGCGATCAGATCTTTCAGCCTGTCGACGAAACCCTGTGCCGCAGGGCTGTGCAGCCATTCGCTCGACGGTCCCTGGACATCGTTTAGCGGCGTTTCAGCCAGGTCCAGGATCTGGTCGTTGAGGCGCACTGCGGCTTCAGGTTCCCAATGGCCGATCTCGTTGCCCAGACCCGCGGGATTGAGGTTGCGCGGCAAGGAGGCACCGAGAAAACTGAGCATGCGCGCCAGCGCGGATGTGCCGCTGCGGTGCATCCCGACGACAACTATGGCGGTTCTGCTGGTCATAAAAGTTCCAAGGCTGCGCGTTCGACACCTGACGGCGATCGAACGTTGCGTAGGGACGGCACCGTGCGCTCCCGATTGCCGTCGGGGAAATCAGTTGAAGTGTTGGCAACGATGGAACCCGCATGCATAGTCGCCGCCTGGCGCTGGTAACCGGCATATGATGTTCGGGGCAAATTTTCATCTCCTGATAGAAGCAGGACTTGGAGGAGATTAGAGAGATGCACACCCGAGCACCAGTGACCTCCGCTGACCGAGACAGGGCCCGGTCGATCGTTTCAAAGGTACCGCATTGGCACCACAAATTTGAAGTGTACCCCGGCGTGGTCACGCCGGGTTCTTACGATCCCCAGTTCCTGCTCGAAAAACTGCGATTGCCTGAAGATATGACCGGCTTGCAGGTGTTGGACATAGGCCCGTCGGACGGCTTTTTTTCGATGAACATGGCGCGCCGCGGAGCGGGGGTAACCGTAGTCGACTATCGGGCCAAAAATGGCCATGGATTCGAAGCCATGGAGCAACTTACCGGTCTGAAATTCGATTACAGGCAGATGAACCTGTACGACATCCCCAGCTCTGATATTGGCGAGTTCGATATCGTGCTGTTTCTGGGCGTTCTTTACCATCTGCCCGACATGATGCGCGCGCTGAACATCGTTGCGCAGCTGTGTCGGAGCCGCCTGCTTGTTGAAACCCAGTTCGAACCGGACCTGATGCCCGGCGTCGCGGTTGCGCAGTACTACGAAGCAGGGACACTTGCCGGCGACATCACCAATTTCTGGGTCCCCAACAGGGAATGCCTCTTTGCCATGTTGCGCGACGTCGGCTTTCAAATCGATCGGGACGAGAGCTGGGGCAAACGCCTTCTGGTGGACGCGTCATCAACCACCATGGCAAGGACGAAGATGGGCCTTGCCTACGGGCTCGTACCCACCTGAGGGATCGGCAGCCAACATCGATCAGTGCGGCCGCACGGACCTCCCACAGGCGACCCTGAAGTCGTCTATCGTTTGTCGTCCGCTTCCAAATGTGTAGCAGCCACCTGCTACCAGCGACCGGAACTCCGGTGCTACATGTTATGGATGGCGAACCTCACCGAGGCGGTGTAGGCTCACCTCAAAAGAAGAAGAATTGAGCCGTACCCTCGGCCAAGCCCGAGCGAATCTGGGAGGATTCATGGTTGAGATCATCTCCAAGCGGGATGGCCCGCGGCGCGAGGACGTCCAGGTCAAAAGACTAATCGAGCAGAACCGCTCGACCATCGTTCGCCTTGCCGACCAGATCAGCGGCGGCGGCTATTCGGCTTCCAGGCAGCCACGCCAGCAACCCAAGGCGGAAGGCCTGATCATCCATGTCGGCGGCAGCGCGGCAACCGCCTCCGAAGCGAACCCGTCAATCCGTGTCACCATGAACGGCCGCGTGATCTCCAAGGATCAGAACACCGGCCGCCAGCTTCATCATATCGGCGACGTCCGCAACCGGGATGGCGACCAGATCTTCGTCCTGGCAACGAAGCAGAACGGCTTTTTCTCGCCCGTCGACGAAACCATCGCCCAGGTCCTTGCCGAGCTCGATGGATCCCGGCTCACCGCGACCTACACCGAAGACCAGCTTGCCGCCGACATCGGTGCGAAACTCGGCATCGACTGACGACCGGCATTCGGGCGTCCCTGCGCGTCCAATCCGCGACAGCATACAGAAATGGCATACCTCAAAGGTACTGTGATGGCTGAATGAGACACGCGAACGGCCCCGATCAGACGAAGACCGATGCTCTTCCGGCGCGCGCTGCAATGGCCACCGGACAATTGTTCCTGGACAACATCGACTATGACGAGCGCGCCACCATGCGCGCCTGGGAGAGTTTTCTTTCCGACGAGCCGACTTGCGCCCGCGATCCGGTCCACGTCCGCTCGCTGATCCACGATTCCTGGTACCGTAGCGCCACCGGTGGCATCAATGCGCAAGGCATCGAAGCGCCGCTGAGCAGCGATCGAAACGAGATCGAATACCTGACCCGCGCCAATGCCGAACTGCTTTCGGCGGCGAGGCGGTCATTCGCGTCGCTTGGCCAGTTGCTGGACGGAACGGGAGCGATGCTGGTGCTTGCCGACAGCGATGGCGTGCTGATCGACGCCATCGGCGACAAGAAGACATTGCATGACGGCATGGACATCCATCTGGCCGTCGGCGGCAAATGGAACGAGGATGCCGTCGGAACCAACGGCATCGGCACCGCGCTGTGGACCGGCCAACCGATTTTCGTCCACGCTGCCGAACATTTCTGTGCCGGCATCAAATCCTGGACCTGTGCCGGCGCCCCGATCCGCGACCCCCTGGACGGCAAGATCATCGGCGTTGTCGACCTGTCGGGCTATTCGCCGATCTTCCGGCCGCATAACACGGCGCTCGTTGCAGCCACCGCCAGGCAAATCGAAAAGGCTCTCGCCGAACAGCAACAGGAGCAGCGCACGCGCCTGCTCGAAGCCTTTATTTCCTCGGCACCCAGCTACCGCCGGAAGGACGGGTTGGTGATCGTCGATCATCGTGGCCGCGCGATCTTCTGCAACAACGTGCCCAACGGCGACGCGACGGAGATGATGGACGGCCCGATGGAGCCGGGCCGCGGTCGTTGGCTCATGAACCTGCCGGCCTCCGGCTCGGAGACCGATCTCGCCAACGCGCTGCCGGCGCATCTGCGATCCTGCCATGTCACGCCGCTGAAGCTGGATGGCGACCTTCGTGGCGCGGCTCTAGTGTTTCCCTCCGTACCGGCCGTCTCCAGCATGACGGTGATGCGTCGGGAGGGGGACAAACACCTGCGGGCAGCCGCGGCGATGATCATCGGTGAAAGCGAAAAATTGCTGGCTGCCGTCGATGTCGCTTCCCGGGTGGCTGGATCGAACGGTGTCACCTCGCTGCTGATAGAAGGCGAAACCGGTGTCGGCAAAGAGCTGTTTGCACGGCTTGTCCATGCCGGCAGCCGGCGCACCGAAAACGACCCATTCATCGCGATGAACTGTGGCGCTATCACCAAGGAGCTGTTCGGCAGCGAATTGTTCGGCCACGTGGGCGGAGCCTTTACCGGAGCTTCGCGGGACGGCAAGCCGGGCATCTTCGAACTCGCCAATGGCGGTGTGCTCAGCCTTGACGAAATCGGTGAGTTGCCGCTCGAAATCCAGCCCTTCCTGTTGCGTGTCCTGGAGGAGCGCGTGGTTCACCGCATCGGCGACTCGAGGGGCCGTCCGGTGGACGTGCGACTGGTCGCCTCGACCAATCGCGATCTCAAGCAGGAAGTCGCGGCCGGACGCTTCCGCAGCGATCTCTATTACCGGATCGGCGCGGTCTCGATTCATGTCCCTGCGCTGCGCGAGCGCGGCGACGACGTGCTGTTGCTGGTCGAACATTTCAATCGTCAGATCGCAAAACTGGCGGGCACTGATCCGTTGGCGTTTTCAAACGAGGCGCTCGACGCGCTGCTGGCCTATCGCTGGCCGGGCAATGTGCGCGAATTGAAGAACCTGATCGAGCGCCTGCATATACTGGCGCGCGACGGCACGATCGGACTCCAGGACCTTCCCGGGGAAATCAGTGCGGGCAATCGCAACACCATGGCCATGCACAGTGACCATCCCACGGCCATGCTCGAAGCACCCGTGTGTACATTCGAGGATGGAGAACGCCAGGCGATCAAGAATGCGCTTGTCGCTGAGGGCGGCAATCTCAGCAAGGTTGCACTGAGGCTCGGCATTTCGCGGCCGACGCTTTATCGCAAACTCGGCCAATACGGCATCCGGCGCGGCTTCCTCTAGGTCCAATCACCGGCAAGAAACCCGCGGCATTCGCGCCGCGGGTCGGGGAAGTTCGTCGACTGAAATGCCTTCAGGGAACCTCGACTGAAATTGCGTTCAGGGAACGATGACACCGCGGCCGGTGAACCGGCGGTTCTTGAAATCGTCGAGCGCGGTGTTGATGTTGGCGAGATTGTATTCGGTGTAGTGCATCTTCACCTTGCCGTCGGCATTGAGCTCCATCAGTTCGACAAGCTCGGTGAAATTGCCGACCAGGCTGCCGCCGATGTTGATCTCCTCGATGACGAGATGCGCGGTCGGTACGTTGATGTTGCCGCCATAGCCGACGACGAACAGTTGCCCGCCCTTGCGCACCATCTTCCAGCAGATGTTCTCGACACCGAGTTCACCGACGAAATCGATCACCACATGCGCGCCACCGCCGGTGATCTGGCTGACTTCCTCGACAACGTTTGGCCCGCCATCGAGGACGAAGTCGGCGCCAAGGTCCTTAGCCAGCACCCGCGCTGCCGGCTCGCGATCGACGGCGATGATGCGGCAACCCGAAATCGCGTGCAGCGATTGCAGCGCGATATGGCCGAGCCCGCCTATGCCGAGCAGCACGCAGTAACTGCCCGGACGCAGGAGCTTTGCGGCGCGCTTGGCGGCGCGATAGGCGGTGATGCCGGCATCGGCCAGCGGCGCCACCTCGATCGGCGTGATGTTGGCATTCAGCTTGATCAGCGAGCGTTCGCTGGTGATGAAATACTCGGCGAAACCGCCATTCATGCCAAGGCCGGGGAACTGGCCGTTGTCGCAATACATGTCCTCGCCATGGCGGCAGTTGAGGCAGATGCCGCATGAGCGGAAGGGGTGGCAGATCACCGCGTCGCCACGCTTGACCGATCGGACGCCGCTGCCGACCTCCTCGACCCAGCCGGCATTCTCGTGGCCCATGATGTAGGGCAACAGCGTGCCTTCGGGATCCATGGTCGGCTTCCACACCCCTTCAATGATGTGCAGGTCGGTGCGGCAGAGGCCGGCGGCGCCGACCCGCACGATCACCTCGTCGGGCGCGGTGATCGTCGGCGCCTTGACCTCCTCGATCCTGAGTTGGACGTTCATCTTCGGATCGTATTCGTAGAGTCTGGCAGCTTTCATCGTCGTATCCTTTCAACGTCGAAATCGTTGCGTTGCAATGTTGCTTCAGGCGCGGCCGAGCTTTTCCGAGCCGCCGCCACGCGCCGGTCCGGCCGTCGGGTCCTCATCCTCGGCGAGATCGCCAATCAGCGTTTCGGTGGTCAGGATCAGCGTCGCCACGGAAGCTGCGTTGGCGAGCGCGGTGTAGGTGACGCGGACCGGATCGATGATGCCTGCCTCGAACATGTTCTGATACGCGCCGGTCGAGGCGTTGTAGCCATAGCCGCCATTGATGCGGGTGACCTCGACCACCACGGCTTCGGGATCGGCGCCGGCATTGGCGGCGATGCGCCACAGCGGCCGCGACAGGACCGAGCGCACCAGGCGCACGCCTTCGGCGACATCGCCATCGACGCCGGCCGCCACCTTGTCGAGCAGCGGCGCGATCTGCGCGAGTGCCGAACCGCCGCCGGCGACGACCCCCTCCTCGGATGCGGCGCGAACCGCATTCAAGGAGTCCTCGATCAGCTGAATGGTCCGCTTCTGCTCGACCGGCGTGACACCGCCAGCATAGAGGATCGCGGTGCCGCCGGAGAGCTTGGCCAGGCGTTCGCGCAGCTTGTCCTGGTCGATGTTAGGCTGCGAGGCTTCATACTGCCGCTGTACCTGGGCGCGGCGCGACGCGATTGCGGCATGGTCGCCGCCGCCGCGAATGATCGAGGTGTAGGACGAACTGGTCTTCACCCGGTCGGCCGTCCCGAGATCCTCGGCGGTGACGTCCTCCAGCCGGCCGCCGAGATCGCGGGCGATCACCTTGCCGCCGGTGATAATGGCCAGATCCTCCATCATCGCCTTGCGCCAATGGCCATATTCCGGCGGATGGACGACGAGGTACCGTCCCGGTCCCTGCTTGCCGAGCAGCGTCACCACCACTTCCGGCGACATTTCCTCGGACACGACCAGCAGCGGCCGGCCATCCTCGTCGGCAATGCGGCGCACCGCATCGAGTTGCCCGGGTTCCTTGATCTTGAGGTCGGTCATCAGGATGTAGGGCCGTTCGAGCACGGCCTCCATCTTCTCCTGGTCGGTCACCATGTGATGCGAGAGGTAGCCGCGTTCGAAGGACATGCCCTCGACGACATCGAGCGTGGTCTCGGTGGTGACGCTGAAATCAGTGGTGATGACGCCTTCGGCGCCCACCCGCTGATGGGCTTCCGCCACCAGCGCGCCAAGCTTGGCGTTGGTCGCCGCGATATTGGCGACCGAAGCCAGGATGCCGTTGCCGTTGGCGGGTTTGGCCGAAGCCTTGAGCGCCGCCACCACAGCGGCGACGGCAAGGTCGATACCCTTGCACAGATCGACGGATTTCACCCCGCGCTCATTCGCCTCGACACCGCCCTGGATCAGCGCGTTGGCGAGCACGATGGCCGTCGTGGTGCCGTCGCCGGCGATCTCGTTGGTCTGCATCGACACTTCGCGGACGACCTGCGCGCCCATGTTTTCGAAGCGGTCGTGCAGTTCGATCTCGGAGGCGATGCTGACACCGTCGCGGGTCACCATCGGCGTGCCGATCGGCCGGTCGATCATGGCGTTCATGCCTTTGGGGCCGAGCGTCGGCTCGACGGCGGCGGCGAGCCGGAAGACGCCACGGGCGAGAGCGCGGCGGGCCTCGGAATTGTGAAGCATTATCTTGGGCATGATTCCTCCTTCCGCCTTACGGGCGGGTTGTTGGTTGGGGGCCTCGTGCGAGGGAGGCCGTTGCTGTCAGCGCTGCTTCAGGCGGTCGGTGCGGTCCTGGCCGGCACGCGATCCAGAATGAAATCGACCAGCGTCGGTTCGCCGTCGACCACCTCCAGTTCCTTGTATCTGGTCTGCTTGAGCCCCCGGCACAGCGCGCCGTTGAACTCCATGTTGATGCGCACACCGCGCAGCTCGGCCAGATGGGTACCGAGTGCGCCAGGCGGTATGCGCTGCCCTTCCCAGGTCACAAAGACCGGATCGTCCGCCCGGCGATCGGGAAAACGCTCGAGCAGAGCCGCCCTATATCTCGGCTTCTGCTTGGCCGCCTCGCCCGGCTCGAACCGCGCGACGTCGTAGGCCGCAAGATCCATGCCGAGGATTTCGCGATCGGTCAGACCGTGCTGGCGCAGGCCGCGCAAAACCGCTTCCTGGCGCCGCTTGAAGGCCTTCATCCTGAAGGTCTCGCGCAAGCCGCCGAGATCCTGGTCCTCGGCAAGCACGGCAAAGATGTCGCCGAATGTGTTGCCGGCTTCCATGCCGCGATTGACCTCGTTGGCGAACATGTGGTCGTGCAGCTTGACGCGATAGGCCGGCGCCCAGGAGAGCTGGTCGAGCGCCTTGCGGACGCCGTCCAGCATCAGGAACGCGAAGTTGGGCGAACACCAATAGGTCGGCAGGCGGAAGTCTATCTCGACGCTGCCGTCGCCCGCCACGACGGCCCGCTCGACGAAGCCCATCTCGGTGATGGGCTCGTCGAGTTCCGGGTCGTTGACCTCATCAAGGCGCCGCCAGAGTTCCTTCTCGCGGCTGCCGGAAACGCTGGCGGTTGCCATGGCTTCTACTCCGCAGCGATGCTGAAGGGCGTGCTGGCCAGCGCCTTCTTCTTCGCCTCGACGTCGATGTTGTAAAGACGCGCGGCGTTGAGGCCGAGGATCTTCTCCTTGATCTCGTCGGTCAGCTGCACGCCCCGTTCGGCGGCGATGTCCTGCGGGATTTGATAGGCCCAGAACTTGTCGACCAGCCAACGCGGCGTCCAGATCGCGTAGTCGGACCCGAACAGGATCTTCTCCGGCCCGAGCCAGAACAGCAGCTCGGCGATGACCTCGCCGAAATAGCGCGGGCGCGCATGAATGAACGGCAGCGCCACCGCCAAGCCGCCATAGACGTTGGTTTCCTGCGTCGCGATCCAGCAGAAATCGTCGAGGCGCGGCAGGCCGCAGTGCTCGACAATCCAGTTGAGGTTCTGGAAGTCCGTCGCCGCGTGGTCGACATCATGGACGTCGAAGGCGTCCTTCGAGAGCGGGATGATCGTCGGGCCCTTGTGGACGTGGATGTTCCTGATGCCGAGCTTGTCGCAGAGTTCGAAGCATTTGTAGGCATCGGGATCGGTGAGCTTCCAGCCCTTGGAAGCGCCGTTCCATTCGGCCGTGTACATCTTCACGCCCTTGACGTCGTAGGTCTCCTTGAGGAAGTGGATGTATTCAAGCGCCTTCTCGCCGTCGCGCGGATCGAAGGCGCCGTTGACGATGAAACGCTCGGGATAGCGCTTGGCCACCTCGGCGTTGCGCTCGATCGTGTTGAAGCCGTTCTTGTAGAAGTCCTTGAGATAGGTCGACTGGACGATCGCCACATCGTCGGGACCGTCGATGAACAGGTCGCGATAGAGATCATCTGCGCTGTATTTCTCGAACTTGCTCTTCTCCCACAGCTGGTCCTTCGGGCTCAGGCCCGTGTGATAGGCATAGAAGCATTCGATGAACTGCTTGCCGTGGATGTTCTTCTGGTTTTCCGGGCTGCCGTCCCAGAAATGAGTGTGGCCGTCGACCACGAAAATGTCCTTGCCTTCCGGTGTCCTGTACATTGTTGCCTCCGCAGCAATCGCGTTGATCGGTTCGGCGCGCCGCTCCCGGCGGCGCGCCGGATTTTCGTGGCGGCTATTCGATGTATTCGAACATCTCGTCCATGTTGCCGAACAGGATCACGGTGTTGTCGTCGACGCGAACCATGCGGCCGTAATGGGTGGAGGTGTTGACCTCGAAGGTCTCGGCCGAAATCTCGCGGCCGAGATATTCACCGATTGCGTCCATCTTGAAGATCAGCTTGCCGTCACCGTCGATGCGGATCAGCGCGGGCTGGTAGGTGATGGTCACCCCCGGCTTCTGGCCCATGAATTCGGCGATGGCGCGAGCCTCGACCGAGTCGTTCATGGTGACGCCGCACTGATGCGAAATCGTCTGCTCGAAGGTGATGTCCTTCATCGACTTGAAGATGTTGGAATGGGTTGCGTCGCGTGCTGCTAGTGACATGACAAGTTCTCCTGTTTCAGCGCTTGAGGCCGAGTTCGCCGAGGATCTGGCCAATCCGCTCCTCGGATTTGGCGCGGACATCCGCGAACGCGACCGGCTTGGAATGCGGCATCGACCAGATCGGCTGCAGGCCGGTGGCTGCCTTGTCGGCGAGCGCGCTGTGTTTCTTGACCCAGCCCTGGAAGAGCTTCCTGTTGGCCGCGCCATGCTTCTCGTCATTGGCGAGCATGTGGATGAGGTCGATCGTGTTGGCGAGGTTGCGCTCGTAATCGGCCTCGGCCGCCGAAATCACCGCCGGGGTGATGAAGTCATGGTTGGCGGCGGCGATCTGCATCAGGAAGCCGGAGCGGAACACTTCACCCACCAGCGGCTCGAAGACGATGTTGATGGCGAAATACTGTTCGAGATAGTCGGTCGCGCCCATGATGGTTTCGACCGCCTCGCGCGTGCCTTGCCAGTTTTTGTCCTCGAGCCAGGCCTTCTTGCCGAGTTCGTCGTCCCAGCCGGGGAGGTCCATGCCGATCTCGGCAAGGTAGAGCGTGATGTCCTGGGCAAGCCTGAGCTTGTAGGACGAGTTGGTCAGCGTCGCGTTGTTGATCATCTGGGTGTAGCCGTAGCGCTGCGCCTGCATCAGCGAGGTGCCGAGCCCGAATTCGGCGTGTTTCCAGGCGCCGAGCTGCGTCTGCAGGATCTTGACCCAGGCCTTGTCGAAGGTCTTCGGCGCGCCCGATTTGCGGGCATTGTTGATGACGCTCTGCACCATCGTCTCGATCTTCGACTGGCGCTGGTAGTGCGTGCGCTCCCATTCCTGGTCGGGGGCGCGGAAGGCATGCCAGTTGGAACTCTGCGCGGCGGTGTTCTGCTTGACATAGGCGCCCTTGCCGTCGGCAAACGAGATGATCCAGTCCTGGATCAGGTAGCGCTCCGGGTCGGGCTGAACGTCGACCGTCATGTCCTCGTAGTGGGTGGCTCGCTGGCCTTTCGGGTCGAAATACCGGTATTTCCGGCTATCGGAATCGGCGAAGATCGCCGCGCCGGCGGCTCCGGATCCGACTGAACTCGAGGTTGCAGGCATAGTCTCTCTCCCTTGTTGCAGTTGTGGTTGGCTTGGCACGGCCGCCCTCAATGGGCCGGCGTTGCACCTGCCGATGTGGTGAACTTGTCGAAGAAGATCCGCTCCGTTTCGAACCCGTTCATGAACAGGACCGGCTGCAGCGCATCGATCATCGGTGGCGGGCCACAGGCATGGACATCCCCCTGCCCGTCGACCGCCAGTTGCTTGAGCTTGGCGTCGACGCTCTGGTGCACGAAGCCGCGTTCGCCCTGCCATTCGGCGTCGTCATTCGCGTGCGACAGCACGGGAATGAAGGTGACGTCGGAATGATTGCCGACCAGCTCGGCGATCCTGTCGAGATAGAACAGGTCGTTGCGGGTGCGGGCGCCGTAGAAGAAATAGACCGGACGTTTTTCGCCGCTCTTCAGGTGGTCGTTGAGGATCGACCAGATCGGCGACATGCCCGACCCGGCGCCGACCAGGATCAGGGGTCCTTGCCGTTCGTCGCGGCGGAAACAGGTTCCGTAGGGTCCGACGACGGTGACTTCGGCTCCGGCCCTGATGCCTCCGGAATCGAGTTCTCCCGAGAACTTTCCCTCAGGGTATTTTTTGATGATGAAGGAGAGTTTTTGGGTTTGGTCCGGCGTATTTGCCATGGAGAACGAGCGCGTAATCGTCTCCCCTTTTTGCGTGGTAACCGTGATGTCGACATATTGCCCCGCCCAAAACTTCATCGGGGAGCCGAGTTCGATTTCGATGCCGCGAATGTCGTGGGTCAGTTGCTCGATGCGAGCAATCCGGCCCTTGTACGTTTTCACGGCGATCGCTTTCGCCAGAATCTCCTCGTCGTAGTTGAGAAGCTCGACTTCCAGGTCGGAGTAGGCGATGCAACGGCACAACAGGACGTGCCCGCTCTCCTTCTCCATGTCGTTCAGTGCGAAGGTCGAGTATTTCAACATGTCGACTTCGCCTTCGAGCAACACGCTTTTACAGGCCGAGCATTGCCCTTCCTTGCAGCCGTGCGGCAGGGCGATGCCCTGGCGGAATGCGGCGTTGAGCACCGTTTCGCCATTCTCGACCTCGAATTCGACGTCGACTGGGCTGAGCCTGACCGTGTGGGTTTCCGACATACGGACCTCCAGTGAAAGGTAGGGGCGGGACGAACCCGCCCCCCTTTGGCCTGATCAGTTGCAGGGATTGATCGTGAAGCCGGCCCGGTATTCCGCCAGGTGCTTCTCACGGTCAGCGGGCGACATGGCACGCAGCGCGTTGAGCGGCGACCCGAGCGTGTTGCCGCGCACATCGTCGAGCGTCCACATCTCCTTGTCGTCGAAGCGCAGATGCGGCTGCGGAACCAGCGTCTTGCCGTCGGAGCGGACGAAGTTCAGGTCCTTGATGGCATCGGCCAGATCCCAGCCGTCATAGAGCGTCTCCCATTCGCGCTTGCCGCTGAAGCGGCCCATCGCAGGTGTCGGACGGCCCTGATACTCGTCGGCGAAGGCGACCGTGGCAGTCCAGCGATCGAGCTCGTGGGCGAAGGTGTAGAGTTCGCCGTTGATCTCGCCGACCACCATGTCCTCGCGGATCAGGCAGGGAACGAGGCAGGACCAGCAGCGGTGCGGATAGACGTAGCCGACGTCGCTGTTGAACAGGAGCACCTTCTCACCCTTGTGGCTGAGCTTGGCGTACCATTTCCAGAAGTCGCCGAACTCGGCGTACCAGCCGGGATATTTGTGCTCGAACCACTCGAAGTCCTTGTCGGTCTGGGCTTCGATGCGCCAGAAATTGACCGGCCAGCCGACCGCGAAGAACTGCCCGACCTTGTGGACATAGTTCTTCTTGGTGATGCGTTCCCAGGCCGCCTGGACGTCGTCGTGATGGACCTTGATGCCGTATTTCTCGAGCGGCAGCATGTAGGTGCGGTAGTAGTCCTCATAGATCCAGCGGTGCCACATTTCCGCGTAAGACTCCTTGTTCTTGTCGCGGTTGGTGGTGCCGTATTCGATGAAGGTGCCGATGGCGGCATCGACGATCGCGTGGTTCTGCCAGAAGGCGTAGCGCAGGTCGCGCTCGAGCAGCAGGTGGTTTTCCGGTTCCTTGAGCGCCGCCATCAGCAGCGAGTGGCCGTTGCCGATATGCCGGCTCTCGTCCGATTGCACCGACAGGAAGACGGTCGGAAGCGCATAGTCACCGTTGCGGGCGGCCTCCGAAGGCATGGCGACGAACAGCGTGTTGGTGAAGGCGGTTTCGGCCACCACGGTCAGGTACATGCAGGCGGCGGTCATCGTGTCGCCGGTGATGAAACCTTCGGCGAACTGGCGGCCGATGGTGGTGGCGTAGCACTTTCCGAAGGCTTCTTCGGTGATGTCTAAGCCGGCTGGGTCGATGTAGTTCTCCATGTACCATTTCTTCAGGTTCATCTGGATCGTCGAGTGACGGAACTCGTCGATCATCTGCATGGTGAAGCCGGTTCTGAGTTCCTCGCCAGGTGCGATGCGAGCGACCATCGCCATCGAGCGGGCGGCGGAGATTTCCGGGAAGGGAATGATGGCCAGGAAGAGCTTCATCCACTCGACCCAGCGCGGTTCGACGTTGCGGAACATGTCGCCGCGCAATGCGGCATCGAGCGCGCCATAGACGCGGTTGTCCTTCTCTTCCTGCATCGGAAAGTAGGACCGCAGGACCTGCTTCATCGGGTCGCGCGGCGTCTTGTTGATCTTGTAGTCGGTCGGAAATGTCATCGCTTCCTGCACGTAGGAAGGATTCCAGCCGAGATCGGCAATCTTCTTGGTCGCCTCGCCGACGGAAATTCCGCGTTGCGAGGTAATCTTGTTGAGCGTCAGAGACGTCATGGTCATAAGCCTCCACCAGGTTTGAGCCGTGGGTACCTTGACCCCGGCATGAAGCGGCACAAAGCACCGCCAGTGAGAGTGCGAACGGCATGACAAAGGGTTGCGCATTGAGGCGCGACTCATGGTCCGGCCATTCAAGTGGATCGCGGCAAAGGTTTTCGAGGCGTTTTGGCAGGGACCCGCGGCGCCAACCGCATTTGCGATGGCGTATCGAAGCGCTGCTTCCTCCGTTCCTTCGTTCTTTTGGCACCGCGACGAGCGCGATGGGCTTCTTGTGAAAACAATCAAAGCAAGCGTCGTGCCAGTTTGAAAACGAGGTCCGCGGCCAACGCTTAAAACAGGATCGCCATCTTTTCGGCGCATGAGCAGGCTGCAAACTGTAACGTTATTTTACAGATGTAACTTACGACTGTAATATTATCCATATATTCGCAACCGCAACATATCTAGTTAGCAGTTGCAACAAATATCAAAATACGCAGACCATCTATTTAATTCTTCGTCTTTCTCTACTATTTGATGCCAACGGCCCATGGGCGGGCCTGGCGCTGGAGAGAGACCATGCCGAACGATAAGGACAGGGGCGGGCCGCCCCGACCAATGTCCAGCCATGCCGACGGCGTCACCGGCGATCTTGTCAAGCTCATGCCCCGCGATCTGGTCTTTGTCATGCGCTTCATGGGCGAGAGCCAGCACCGCCTGCAGAGCCATTTCCAGGACTTCATCCGGGCCGAGCTTGCTGCCGGCGGCGTCACCTCGGAGACGCATCCGATGATCCATCTGTTCATCGAAAACCATGCGATCCTGCTGCGCGACTTCGTATTTTCCGGCGTTTCGTTGACACGCCAGTTCCGCGTCGACGAGGTCGAGCGGCTGACCGGAGACACGACATCGATGATCCGCGTCGACATCTGGGATCAGCTCAAGAGCCACATCGAGACGGCCGAAAAACAGTTCCAGTCACAGGCCGGCACATTGCCCAAATTGCTGTCGGCTTTCGAAAAGCCACCCGGGCCTTTGGGGAGCGAGAAATGACCGGCGGACCCGATACTGCCGGGCCTGACGCGCTGCTTGCTCGCCGGCTTGATCTCGTCGCCGGCGTCTGCGCCCTCACCGCCGAAGCAATGCGGCTCAACCAGAAACGCGCCGGCATTGAAATGGACGTACTGCGCCTGGAACTGGAAATCGGCAGAAGCGGCGCCAATGCGCAACTGGTGCAGGATTTGCATGAGGCACAGCGAAGTGCTGCGGCGATCATGCTGGCATGCACGGCTTGCGAGGACCGCATCGTCGCGGCCGAAGGCGACATCGAGGACGTCGATCGTCGGCTTGCTGCAACAGCGAACGAGAACTGACGGGAGAGATGGCATGAACCAGCAGACGATGCAGAACCTGACCTTGTTCGACCTTCTGGCCCGCAGCTGGCAGCGGCAGTCGGCGATCGCCGATCTGCGCTTCAGCGCCGACGGTTCGGCTGTCGCCTTCACCTCCATCGACGGAACCGTCGCCATCGCCGCGGTCGCGGATCACGAGCCGCCGGAGTCGCGGATCAGGGTGAGCAACGATCTCGGCCAGACGACGATCCGCCCCCGGGAAAAGTCACCAGTGCCATTGATCGCCACGGCGGCGTTCGGCGATGGCGACGTCCCCCTCGCCGCCCATGCGCATTCCGGCTTTCTGGTCGGCGCGGCCAACGGCGAAGCGTCGCTTCTGACCGTCGGCGGTGAAGTCGCGGAACCCCTGGCCAGGATCGACGGGCCGATCGTGGCCATGGATCACAGCGCCCGGGCGATGCTGACAGCCGTCAGCAACGGAAAGGATGTCTTCCTGTCGAGTGGTCAGGGCGATGCGGTGAAGCTGAAACATGCCACGACATCGTCCATGGACGCCCTTGCGTTCTCGCCTGGTGGGAGACGCCTCGCCTGCGGCCTTGATGAGGGGTTGTCGATCTGGTCGGTCGAAGGCGACGCTGCCTTGATACGAGACATTTCTCTTTCATCGCGCCCGGTATCGATCCGCTGGAGCGGCGACGGGCGTTGGTTGGCCTGCGGGCTGGAGACCGGCGGCTTTGCGCTGATCAGCCTGGCCGATGGCCAAGCCGATATCGTCGCGGGATTTCCATCGCCGGTTCGGACGGTATGCTGGAGCGCGCCGGCAAATGCGCTGTTTGCCTCGGGCGCGTTCCGGATCGCCGGCTGGTCGATGACCGCCCCGCCATTTGGCGGCGAAACCTCGGGCGCGTTGGAGACGGGTCGGACCGGGCTGGTTCTGGTCGAAGCGGTGGCGGCGCACCCCGAGAAGATGCTGATTGCCGCAGGCTACGCCAACGGCCGTATCATCGTCGCCCAGATCGGATCACGAGACGAGCTTCTCGTCAGACCCCTAGGCAGCGCTGTCACCGCTCTCGCTTGGTCCGGCGACGGGCGGCATCTGGCGATGGGATCTGTCGACGGCACCGCCGCGATCGTCACCTTTCCCGCGCAGATGTTCAAATAGCGGACGCAGTCCACATGAAACAGGAGGATGACATGCAGACCGAACTTACCGCCGAGGACGAGAGCAAGGACGAATTTTTCGAACGGTTGGCCAAACTGTCGGAAGAGATGGTGGCCAGGCATGGCAAGGATTTCAGCATGGGTGCGCTGGTGCTGGCGGCCCGCTGGATCGCCGAAAACCGGCTCGGCAAGCTGAAAACCAACTAGGCTGACGGGACTGTCCGTTCCTCAGCCGACGAGGCGATCCCGTGGAGCGGAGTCGCCGCCGTTGCTACGTCATGGTTGCAGCGTGCCAGGCGGCGAGATCGTTCATGTTGCCTCTGCCGCTGTCTGATGCCAGGCGGTTCGTTCAAACGCTGTCATCGTACGTCGAGCACGGACCTTCGTGGCGCAAACCACGGCAAGTGCGATGAAGAAGAGGATGCCTGGATCGGCGCTGCCACCCGACAGTGAGCTGGCAATCATCCCGGCGAGGGAAGCATTCCTGACGCTCGTCACGACCGCTTCGGTTTCTGGGTCCACCCATTCCCGCATCCCTCCCAATCCGCCGACCAGGACGCCGAGCAGGATCGCCATCATCAGCGATCCGAACAGGCCAAGTTGGGAAAGGACTGCGATCGGCCAGCTCGATGCCCTGGAACTGCCGAAACCGACGCCAAGGCCGCTGGTGTCCAGGAAGGACTGCAGGCTCTTGACGTTCCAATAGGTGCGCTCATGGCCTGAGGCAGAATCGGCTTTGTTGATGATGGTACTGTTGATCAGCCTGACGAAAGGCTCCAGGGCTCCGGCATGGTAGAGGCTGATGCCCATGATGGCGACCACGCCTATCGCCATCAGAGCGGTTACCATTATGTCCTCGCGCTCAACCCGCCCCCTGAGGACTGAAACCAACATCGAGAAGGCGACCGGAAGGCACAGGAGAGTAAGACCGACGTAAGCGGTCGATGAAGTCGACAGAATGGTCAGGAAGAGCAGGATGCCCGCCAGCCACTGGGCAAGGCGTGACTTGGTCTTTCGCCAGTAGGTGTAGCAGAATGCCAGGCAGGCGAGGGAAACGCTGGCGAACGAAGAGGCCTCCGCAAATGGTCCCGTGATCCGCACGAATCCTTGCTCGACCGCTTCCGTTATGAGTGCGTAATTGGCGGTTCTGATCGGGGCCAGCAAGTCTCCCGCTCCTGCATTCTTGCCGATAAAATCGACCAGCCCCATGCCCGTGTGCAGACCGCACCACAAGAAGAAGCCGCGGCGGACCTGGTCGATCCTTTGGGAGTGGAGCAGCAGCACACAAAGCGCGATGGCGGTGAGCCCGCCAAGAATGAAGTAGCCCGTCTGTGAGGTGTTGGCCGAAACCGGGGCCAAGGACGCTTCTACGACAGCGCCTCGGGTTTTCGACTGCACGAAGACGGCGGTCTGTCCTGCGAAGAATCTTGGAAACAGCCATGCCCCGATGATTGCGTAAGCCATGAGGCTTGTGAGAACCCAGACCGGGCGGATGCTCCCGAACACACTTCCAAGGTCGAACCAGATGCGCCGCCTGACTGTCACGGCCATGACGAGCAGGGCCGCAAACATGGTGTAGATCAGCGGAGACGATCCTCCTAGAAAGGTTAGCGTCACGAGGGCCGTCGCACCGAACGCCTGGGACGCGATCAGGCCGATGATCAGCATTCCCCCGGAATAGCGGGCGAGGACCAAAACGGCCACGCACACCAGCAGCCCCACGAAAGAGACCTGCATTGTCGATCGAGCCTCCCGCTTGGTTTGGCCCCGGACTGTTCGGACGCAGGAAGCTGTCCGACCGCCCATCTTTCGGCAGATGGATATCCCGGGCAAGAGAGCCAAAGGACGTAGCCTGAGACCCGTATCTGCAGGACGTGCGGGAACTCCCTGCGGTAGGTACCACAGCGTGATCGTCCGTCCGGCGTATGCTTAAAGGTTGAATAGCTGAATGTCCCGGTCACGGCTGCTGCGTTGTAAAATGCACGGCAGCAGATCAGAGGATATGAAAAGAGTGCCTTTTCGTTTTCGAGCGAGGGGTGCTTGCTGAGTTTGTTTCGCGATAGCAGTCCGGCCTACGCCTCCTGCAAACGGCTAACCCTCGGTCCGCGAACGCCTACTAAAGAACGCCTCGACCAAAGAAAATAGTAATCTTACAGTACGGTTGCAGGCTTGTTTTTGCTTTCAGTTGCAAAATCCTGTGTTAATGATGAAATGTGGGAGCGCTGGGCAAAGGGCGGGTTGTTTGAGTTCCAGCACCAGGAGGAGAAGCGGTATGACCACTCAGGTTGTACAGGGCGTATTCGGTCCCAAGCAGGTCACGAAACTCAAGGAAGTTTACGAGCGGGCGCGGGTAGTGGAAGCAAATTATCCCGAGTCCCACATTGCCAGCAAAGCCGCCAAAAGGCTTATAGAGGCCTTCGAAACCGTGATCCACGTTGACGGGACGGTTCTGGATGTGAAGTGGCTAAGCGAGGCCAATCCCCAGGGAAACGCCTGAGACCAGGCCTCGTCTTGAGGTCTGTGAAGCTATATAGTGAAGGACTTCATTTCTCCCACGTCAGCATGCCCGCAGGCGGATCCTGCTTGCCGCCCCAAATCAACCTCTTGGGACCTGGCTTGACGGCGGGTTCGCCGCGCGGAGCTGCGCCCTGGGAATGGCCGCGCTGTCCCATTCAAGGTCTCGCAGCGCTCCCGGACCCACTGTGTACGTTTCATACACAGACTTAAAAATTTTACCGAAAATTAACCTAGGTTAGAGACTGCTTATGGATAGCTCATAGACTGCCCAAGCTGCTGTACATGTCGGCAGCCAAGAACTGCTCAAGGCTCCAGGTTGGGGTAACGGCCTGAAGCTTTAAAATGGGTTGGGTATCAAGCTTTCAATTCAAGAGATGAGGGGCTTTGTTGGGCGCCGCTAAGCGGCTTTCGTTGGGGAAAGGGTGGGTATAAGTATGGGTTCAACAGTAGGACTGCACAACTACACTTCGACAAATCAATCGGGAGTTCCGTCTAGCGGAATAGAAAATGTCCACGAGCAGGCAGGCAAGCAATACCTTCTCATGCTGGACGGAAGGGCACTGGACCGTGAGTGTCTTGCATCGGCCCTCGAGGATCACGAACTCGGCATGTCGGTCGTCGCCATGGGTTCGATCGAAGAATGGCGCATGAAGAAGGGGGCAGCCCCTCCACTTGCAGCTATACTCTTCAACCTTGGCGGCCGGAAGGTCACCGATCATGGCATCGCCGACGAGATCAGGCACATTTCGTCCGAGTTCAAATCGGTCCCCGTGGTCATCCTGGCTGACACCGAAGACCTTGGACAGATATTGACGGCTCTCGAATGCGGCGCACGCGGCTACATTCCGACCTCGGTCGGGATCGACGTCTGTGTCGAGGCGATCAACCTTGCGGCAGCGGGAGGCATCTTCGTCCCGGCGAGCAGTGTCCTTTCCATGCGGCACCTCATAGGTTCAGGTAGCCGCGACACGCAGCCTTTGACGGGCATGTTCACGCTCAGGCAGGCAGAGGTCGCCCAGGCGCTTCGGCGCGGCAAGGCGAACAAGATCATCGCCTACGAACTGAACCTGCGCGAAAGCACCGTGAAGGTCCACATCCGAAACATCATGAAGAAGTTGAAGGCCAGCAACCGCACGGAAGTGGCCTACAAAGTCAATGATCTCTTCGCAGAGGGCGCTCTGGCCGAAGAGTGATCGCAAACAATAAGGCGACCCGCCTTGGGTGAACCCTGGCGGGTCGTATTTGTACCGCACTACAGATTCATTCAATGACGGCTGATGGATTTCCGTTGCCTTGAATGGCGTCGGGAGCCGCCCGAGATATACGGTAGCGCTCCGACGCGGATCGTTGCCCCTAACTCTCGACAGTGTGCCGCAGGTGGGCATTTGCGGAGTGCTCCGAAACGCCTGGATCCCTAGCGATGATCTGGTTCCGTAGCACCCTGAAAACTGTTCCATTTGCTCGGCGTCAGTCGGTACCCGCCTTGTGTATCCACCATAAGTGCTAACCGCTGACCTTATGGAGAACGCGAAATCCTGAGCCGAGCATGTAGACTTGCTGCCGGAATGGAGTGGTCGGCATGTCTGAGCAAAGCCTTCGTTTTCGCAAATCCGTCCGCCTGCAGGAGCGCGGTCGTGAGCTGATCCCAGGCGGTAGCCACACCTACGCAAAAGGCGAAGACCAGTATCCCATCCTCGCGCCGGGCTTCATCGAGCGTGGCTTGGGATGCCATGTCTGGGACGTCGACGGGAACGAGTACATCGAATACGGCATGGGCAACCGTTCCGTCGGGCTGGGACACGCCTACCCGACCGTGGTCAGGGCCGTGGAGACGGCCCTCCAAGGTGGGTCCAATTTCACGCGGCCCGCCAGGATCGAGGTCGACTGTGCCGAGACGTTCCTGGAGCTCATCGGCGCGCAGATGGTGAAGTTCTGCAAGGACGGATCGGATGCGACTTCGGGAGCCGTTCGCCTTGCCCGCGCCTACACGGGTCGCGATCTCGTTGCCTGCTGCGCCGACCATCCCTTCTTTTCGACAGACGATTGGTTCATTGGGACCACACCGATGAATGCTGGAATCCCGGATGCGGTCCGAAAGCTCACCGTCACTTTCCGGTACAACGACATCGCCAGCGTAAGGGATTTGTTCGACAGGCACCCCGGCAAGCTGGCCGCCCTGATCCTCGAGCCTTCCCGCGGCGACGATCCGGTGGACGGATTCCTGCATGAAGTCCAGCGTCTCTGCAGGGAAAAGGGCGCACTGCTCATTCTCGACGAGATGATCACCGGGTTCAGATGGCATGCGGCCGGGGCGCAGAAGCTCTATGGCATAGAGCCGGACTTGTCGACATTCGGCAAGGCGCTTGGCAATGGGTTTTCGGTCTCGGCCCTGGCGGGCAAACGCGAATACATGCGGCTCGGCGGCCTCGAGCATACAGACCGCCCAAGGGTGTTTCTGCTGTCGACCACGCATGGCGCCGAGACCCATGCGCTTGCGGCGGCGATCGCGACCATGCGGACTTACCAGAACGAGTCCGTGATCGAACACCTGCACCGTCAGGGGACGAAACTGAGGACGGGGATCGCAGAGGCTGCCAGACGGCATGGGGTGGATGGGCACTTCAAGGTTGTCGGCCGTCCCTGCTGCCTGGCATATGCCACGCTCGACCCCAACGGCAAGCCGTCACAGACATACCGCTCGCTGTTCCTGCAGGAGACGATCAGGCGTGGAGTGCTCATGCCGTCTCTCGTCGTCAGCTACACCCACGACGACGCGGCCGTCATGAAGACGATAGAGGCCGTCGACGGTGCCCTGGCGGTCTATGCGCAGGCCCTGGAAGCGGGACCGAGCCGTTTCTTGGTAGGCCGCCCGACGCAGGTTGTCTTCCGCCGTTATAACAATGGTGACGGCCGAGCTGAAATGACTGAGAACCCTCCAGCCGCGAATAATGCGACCATGGGGCAATCTGAAGCCCGGCTCGCGGCAACATCCTGACGCCACGAAGGCGTTGCTTTCTCGTTCTCTTGGACCAAAGACGGACCCTTATGCGGCAATCCCGCATTGTTTCCGCATGAGGCGATGGGACAGGATCTCACTTCGGCTGCGGAAGCAGCAAGGTGCGGGCTGTCAAGGCCCTTCAGGCGAGGTCGGTAAAGGACACGGGCCAAAGCCATCGCTGGCTTGCACAGGCGCCTTGCTGCCGCGGAATCCGCCGGTCAATCTACAGCAGGAACTGGCTTGGGGAAGGTGTATATCCCTACCCATTTAACGGCTTCCTCGATCGTATCGAAGTTCTTGTGCAGCCCGCTCAGCAGCCCGAAGCCTGTCTCGAGGAACCACTTGCCTTTTGTGCAGTAGGCTTCTTCGTCGATTTGGGTAAGTACGGCGACCAGCTGGTCGGATTTCCACACCAGAACCCCGGATTCTCCGCCCTCGACCGTTCCGATGCGAGCTTCGCTGAAAGAGAATCCCGGCGCAATGTTTGCATTGCCCATTTTGATAAAAATCCCTTCAATTTCAAAATGGAAGGCAGAAAAAGGCAGAAAGGTAAGCCATAGGATCGATGGCCCGCTTCTGTTGTATTTTTAACCCAGTGGTAGCGATTTAAGTAACAGATCGTTCGGTCAGTTCAACCCCCTTTTCACCCGATTCATTCGGTCATCCACCATTCTCTTCTCGGCGAAAATATATGTGAAAAGCCGCTAAAAAATCTTGACCTTTCGAAGCGTGAACGCCTCGGCGAAATGCTCGGGTGCCCGGCATTCCATCCCGCGCAACCTGGCAAGCCCGGCGAATGTTTCGCGGTCGAACCAGTCCTTGGAGCGCTGCGTCCCGAAGTGCTCGTGAAGGAGTTCGATCTTACGTTCCAGCACGTCGGCCGTAAGCGGCACGTAGGCGTTGGGCTGGCAAAGATCACCGTCCCATTTCGGAATCTCGTATTCGAGCACCAGATGGTCGCGGAAGACGTTCCAGGTCAGTTGGTTGACCTCCCGGTGGTCCTGATGGGCGTCGAACCTGGCGTGGGTCAACACCACGTCGGGATGAACCCGCGATCTTAGATCCATCAGCCACTGCTTGATGGATCGACTATGGGCCGGAAAGTAGCTGTCTTCGAAATCGGCGACGTGGACCGTGGACGAGTGCGATCCCTGGAGAAAGGCCTCGGCCGAAGCCCTGGCTTCGGCAGACCGCTGGGCGCCGGCGCTCAGCACGCACCAGTCGACATCCAGTTTGACCCCCGACGCGATCAGCCCGAGTATCGTACCTCCCGCACCGATCTCTATGTCGTCGGAATGGGCACCAAGGCAGAGGATCGAGAGTTTCTCCCCGCGACGTGCGAGGCCAAGTCCCCTCATGATGCAGCCATCACCATGCTGCGCCGGATTTTCTCTGCGGTGACCCTCCTATTCCAAGGCATGTCCCCCTTTTCGACCATGTCTTCGAGCGATTGCCAATCACGCAGCGTGTCCATCGAACGCCAGAACCCGTCATGCTTGTACGCCATCAGCATGTTGTCATCGATCAATCGCTTGAAAGGTTCGATAACGAGTTCCTCGCCGTCACGCATGTAGTCGAATATCTCGGGACGGAACACGAAGTAGCCGCCATTGATCCAGATCTCGGACGTCTCCGTCGTGCGGAACTCACGCACGCGACCGTCTTCAGCGATGTCGGCCAAATGGTATGTCAGCGGCGCGCGCACGGCGAGGAAGCAGGCGATCTTGCCGCTGGCCTCGAACTTCGCGATCACATCGTCGAGGTCAACATTGGTCAGGCCATCGGAGTAGTTGGCCAGAAACATCTTCTCGTTCTTGACGTGATCCTTCGCAGCCCAGAGGCGTTCTCCAATGTTGCGCCAGATGCCCGTATCGAGCAGGGTGATGCTCCAGTCCTTGACCGTGTCACCCAGCAGCTTCACGTCCTGGCCTCCGTGCGTAACCACGCAATCGGAAAAGGTCTGTGGCCGGGTGTTCAGGAAAAAATCCTTGATGACGTTGGCCTTGTAGCCCAGGCACAGCACGAATTCGTCATGCCCGTAATCGCTGTACCACTGCATGACGTGGCGCAGGATCGGCTGGTGGCCGAGCGGAATCATCGGCTTTGGTATGCTTTCGGAATAGTCGCGGATCCGCGTCCCGCGGCCGCCGCAGAAAAGGACGACTTTCATCTCCGTAACTCCGATAGATCGATCACTGTCACAAAAGGAATTGGCACCACGAATTTCGCGCCCCAGGCGGCGACATGGTGCATCTGCTGAATGATCTCGTCCTTCAGGTTCCACGGAAGGATCAGGATGTAGTCTGGCTTGGCCTGGTCGATCGCGTCGATGGGCTTGATCGGGATGTGCATGCCCGGCGTGAAGCGGCCGTGCTTGTAAGGATTGCGGTCCACCGTGAAGTCGAGGAAGTCGGTGCCGATGGCGCAGTAGTTGAGCAGCGTGTTGCCCTTGCCAGGCGCGCCGTAACCGCAAATCGTCTTGCCCTCGTTTTTGACCGAAACCAGGAACGCCAGGAGATCGCGCTTCGCGCGTTGCGCCTTGTAGCCGAAAGAGGCGTAGGTCGACATTTCCGTAAGCCCATGTCTTTTTTCGCGCTCGAGGAGTTCGGCGACACTGTCATCCGTGGCCCAGCTGCTGCCCTCGTTTGCGAGATAAACACGCAACGAGCCGCCATGGGTGGGCAGTTCCTCGACGTCGATCAACCGCAGCCCGTGGCGGGCCGCCATCAGGTCGATCGTCAGCAGTGAGAAATATGAAAAATGCTCGTGGTAGATGGTGTCGAACTGGTTCTCCATCATCAGCCGCTCGATGTGCGGGAACTCGAGAGTGACCACGCCCTCCGGTTTGAGCAGGATCTTTATTCCCGCGACGAAGTCATTGAGGTCGGGCACCTGCGCCAGGACGTTGTTGCCGATGATCAGATCGGCGCGGAGTCCTTCGGCCACCATCTGAAGTGCCAGCCGCACCCCGAAGAAGTCGACCCGGGTGGGCACGCCCTTCTCGACCGCAGCGCGCGCAACGTTGGCCGCCGGCTCGATGCCAAGCACGGGAACGCCGAGCGGCAGGAAGTGCTGCAGCAGGTAGCCGTCATTGCTTGCGAGTTCTACCGCGAAGCTGTCGGCGCCAAGCCCAAGTCGCTTCGTTATCGCTTCGCAATAGGCTTTCGAGTGGGCCACCCAACTTGTCGAGAAGGAAGAGAAGTAGGCATATTCGTTGAAAATGGTCTCGGGGCTCACATACTCCTTGAGCTGCACCAGGTAGCAGCGCTCACAGACCAGGACATTGAGCGGATAATAGAGTTCCATCTGGTCAAGCTGGTCGGCCTGCAGGAAGCTCTCGCAAGGTGGCGACATGCCCAGGTCGACCAGACTGTGGCGCAGGCGCGATCCGCACAGCCTGCAGCTGACATTGCGGCGTGCCGTGTTCTGGTCGCGAGCAATTTCGACAGCCTGAATATTCATTCCGTACCCCTCTGTCGCCCTGGTTTGAAAAAACGGAGACGCGGTGGCCTGACGATGAACCTGTGCCCGCCGCGCTCCGCAGGGAGTGCATCTTTTCAACGCAGGTTAGGACGGGGCGCCCCGCGAGTTCGATTTGCCAATCCGTTGGGTGCCTTAATCCTTATAGGGAAACGGCGGGGGCAATGACGGCGCAAGGACCTCCGAACGGGGTAATGCGGTCGACCCGGCATACCGCGATCGGAGAAGCCACCTAAGGCTTAGGTAGCTCTTCCAGCCCAGGCAGGCGGTGCCGACAATCCGACCGCGGTGCTAGCCCGGCTAACTAGGCCCGGCTACTGGGGATTTAGGCAGACATGCGGTTTACCGAAACGGAGCTGAAGGGTGTCTGGCTGATCGAGCCGACACCGGTGGTTGACGATCGCGGTTCATTCACCCGAACATTCTGTGAAAAGGAGATGGCCGATTGCGGGCTGGCGACGCGCTTTGTCCAGCACAGCCGTGCACATTCGGTCAAAAAGGGAACACTCCGGGGCCTGCATTTCCAGGACGACCCTTACGCCGAGGTGAAGCTCGTCTCCTGTGTCCGCGGCGCGATTTTCGATGTCGTGGTGGATCTGCGCCCGAACTCGCCGACACGCTACAACTGGCTGGGCTTCGAGCTGACGCCCCAGAACATGCGGCAGGTCTACATCCCTGCCGGCTTCGCCCACGGGCTGCAGACCCTTACGGACGATGCCGAGGTCTCGTATCTCATATCGCAATTCTATACGCCCCATGCGTCGACGGGCGTCCGCTACAACGACCCTGTCTTTTCGATAGCCTGGCCCTTGATGCCGACGGCGATGTCGGAAAGGGATAAGGCGTGGCCGTTGCTCAAGCAGAGAACGGCGGCTGGAGCCTTATGAAGCCGCGGCCAGCAGACCGTGATCCGACAGCATTTTGGCGGCGGCGGCCAGTTCCCTGAACGACAGACCCGAGCGCTCCGCCATCGCGAGAAGCGAATGCTGGCCGTCGGCGAGATTGAGCACCCAAAGCAGGGACATCGAGGTTGCTCCCGAAGACGCCTGCCCGCCCAGGGCGGCGTAGAGGCCGCGCTTGCCGAGTTGTGGTTCGCCCTTGGGACAGAGGTTCAACGGCGTCCAATCCCCTTCGACGATGTCGATCACGTCCGTCAGGATACGGAAGGAATCCTCGAGGTACTCCGGCTTGATGAAGTCGAGATTGTCAGCCGAGGTGTGGTATTCGGGGAAGGTGCCGTGGACGCTCCGCTGGAACATGCCGACCGGAAGGTTGAAGCCCGGCGAACAATATTGCCTCTCGTCATAGCCGTAGGGGGAGAAATCCATCAACTTTGCCCCGGCTTCACGCCCCAGCACATGAGCCATGGCGCGATCGATGACGGCATCGCCACGCCGGCTGCGTTTGTATGCAGGGCGTCCCGCGTCCCCCAGGCATGACAGCACCAGACCGTGGTCGATGAGATGTGTCCGGCCCTCGTTGCGAGACAGCCACGCGATCGACCCGATCGTGCCTGGAGCGAACAGGAAGCGGTAGCTGTATCGTGTTTTTCTTGCCTTCATGCTTTTCGCAAGGGTTGCCAGCAGGGCCAAGCCCGAACAGTTGTCGTTGGCCAATGAGGGATGGCAGATGTGTGCCGAAAGAAGGAATTCCCGCTCGGTCTGCCCGCGGTGCAGGTATTCGCCGTAAGTGAGGCTGCCGTCCTTGAGCTCGGCATCGATCTCCACCCGGTAGAGACCGTCGGGCATTTTGGCGACACCGTCATAAGCCATGCAGAAGCCCCATGTCGGGGCATAGTAGCTGGTGCGGTAGGGGATCAATTGCGGCTGTTCAGGCAGCGTATGGATATGCGACATCAACTCGTTGAGCGGCAGGACCCCCTTGAAGGGTACGCTGTAGTTGACGACATGCAGGTTGGAGTCGGCAAAATCCAACACCGTTTGCCCGTCCGGGCCTATGATGCTGGCCGAGCGGACGTTCCATTCCTTTGGAACAGTCCAGTCGAACACCTGCGTGCCGGTGGGCACCTCACGCCGTTCCAGGTCGACGTGCCCCGACAGGATATCCAGCGTCTGCCGCACACCGTCCCCGGTGATGCTCCTGCAAATCGGAAACAGACGTTCGGCCAAAGCATAGATTTCCTGGCCGAGGCCGGTGGAAGACGGCGGCGCGCCGAGTCCCTCGGGGGTTATGTGTTCCATTCCGGTTAGCTTGCCGCTGCCTCCAGCTTTCGCGAAGGTTCAGTGACCCGCATCCGCTCATCCAGAAGCCGGTTGGCCAGAAGATACCGGATGTGGCCGATACGCTGGAAGCGCGGTCCTTCGAATTCCTCGAGAGTGACATTGGACTTGCCGTAGGCCTGGTAAAGCTGCTCGGCGCCCTTGCGCGCATCCCACTGCGGCTTGAAGGCAGGAAGGGAGCGCGCGATCTTGCCGAAGTCGACGCGGTAGGACCGCTTGTCGGGTCCAGCATCCGAGGCGAATTCAAGCCGGCAGCCCGGCACGACTTTGGCGACAATCTCGGCTATGTCGCGGATCCTGTAATTGTGGTCCGTCCGTCCCACATTGAAGGCCTCGTTATGGACGACCTCGCGCGGCGCTTCCAGCCCGGCGATGAACGCCCTGGAAATGTCCTCGATGTGGACGATCGGCCGCCACGGTGTCCCGTCCGACTTCAGGAGGATCACGCCTTTGGTGACGGCCCAGGCGACCAGATTGTTCAGCACGATGTCGAAGCGGAGCCGGGGTGACACGCCGTAGGCGGTGGCGGGCCGGAAATAGGTCGGAGAGAAGCTGCTGTCGGCCAATTCGGAAATATCCCGCTCCGAAAGCACCTTGGACCAGCCGTAGGGCGTGACCGGGTTCAGCTCGCCCGTTTCATCGACCATCCCCTCGCCCGCCTGGCCGTAATTGCTGCACGACGAGGCGAAGAGGAAGCGCGACACGCCGGCCTCCTTGGCCGCCTTCGCGAAACGAACGCTGCCCTTGTGGTTGATCTCGTAGGTGATGTCCGGATCGAGGTCGGACAGCGGGTCGTTGGAAAGAGCCGCCAGGTGGATGACGGCATCGACCCCTTCGAGGTCGCGCGCTTGCACGTCCCTGACGTCCTTTTGGATGGAGGGAACGGAAGCCTGCTCTCCGCCCGAAGCAAAGGTGCAGCGCCGGTAGAGATCGCTGTCGTAACCCGTGACCGAATGCCCCGCGCGGAGCAGCATCGGCACCATCACCGAGCCGATATAGCCTTGATGGCCCGTTACCATGACTTTCATCGCACACCTTTCCCCAACGGATATGATCGCGCAGAGGCTACTTGGGCTGAAAACAGTGAGGGAGAACGCCAATAGGCGATCAGGATGGCCCGTTGGACGAAGCCTTGCCGGGCGCTACCTCTTTCGGGTGGTGCGCGCCTAATCCTTTCGGCGATCGGCATGAGCCGGATCCACCCCAGTTGGCGAACGCCGCTGCCTCGCCTTGCTGTCTTGGCGCACACCTGGCCTTCGCTGACTGCGCGCAGCTTGTGCACGGCGTTGGCCTTGCTCCATAGGACCCTAAGGCGTGAGTTCCAGAATCCAGTCCGGGTAGCCGCGGCTGTTGAGCTCTGGCGGCTTGAAAGCTGTGCGCTCCGCCTTGAAAGGGGAACCTTCGACATCCGTCAATTCCCCGCTGGTGGGATCGCGCCAGCGGGCGTGGACGATAGTCTCCGAAAGCTGCGCGAGGTCGACGGTGACGCCCTCGTTGCTGGGCATGTATACGACGGCGTAGGAGCCGTCCTTGGTCATCGCGGCAACCGCCCTCCCCATGTCCTTGCCCATGCCATCGACAAGCAATCTGTTCTTGCTGTCGGGTTCGAGCAGCCACCATTTTATCGACGAGATGAAGGCTATGAGCACCTCCATGCTCTTTGCGCCGGGACTGTCGAGGGCCTCCTTCCACTCCATGGTCTGCCGATGGAGGCCGGGCCCGTCGAAATGCCATATCGGGTTGTTGCCATAGAGGTGCCCGAATGCGCCCGAGAGGATCGCCTGGTAAGCCTGGATGCGGATCCGGTACTCGTCGGCATCGTATTCGAATTCGTAGGCAGTCTCGATCAGGAAGAAAGGCATACCCCTGCCGAGATCGTACTCCCTGATCGCTGCCGTATAGACCGGGCCATACGTGAAGACGTTGTTCACCTTCAGCCAGGTTTCTTGACCCCAGAAATCGAGCGGCGCCGTATCGGAATGGCCGTGGAAAGTGCTGAGAGCATCGGGGTCCTCGTCCATGATGCCTTTGGCGAGAGCCCTGACCAGATCCTTGTCCGCAGGATTGTAGTCGCCGCCGTTGACCCACATGATGTTATCGAAGCGTCGGTAGCGACGTCCAACGAAATGGCCGTAGGCGGCAAGCTCCCCTGCCCCCGCAGCCGCCATTTCCTGATACCAACCGTCACCGCCACCGCCATATCCGAGATATGCCGGAGCGAGCAGCACCAGGAAACCAAGATCGCAAGCCCTCTGCAGGATGCGATCGGCATGGGCGAAATATGCCTCGTTGGGAACAACGAAATCTTCGTTGTCGGCGAATGGTCTGTCGCCATACGCGTCTGCAGGCGCGTTGCGGGAAAATCGGTGCTCGAGGAGGTTGACCAGCACGGTGTTGAACCCGCGAGCCTTGCGGTCCTCAAGGTAGAGGTAGGCGTCCTCGTCCGTCAGGTCGCCGATCAGCGACCAGGGCGAGTCTCCGTGCATGAAGAACGGATGGCCTTCCCTGTCGACCGGGTAGTTCTTTCCGGATTCGACCCGCAGCGGGAACTTTGTCCCGCCAGAGCGCTCACAGGCCAAGCTTCCGGTCGCCATGGCCGCCAAAAGGGCGCTGGCCATCAGAACAGATGCGAGGCGCACTGCCTTGATGCTCCTCTTGCTCACCCGGGGGTCGGCGCTGCGGACACTTCGCGGGCGGCAGCGTGTTGGGATTTGAATTCCGATGAATCCATGATGCCGAAGGCCAGGTCCTCGCGTGTCATGGTCCCCGCGCGCAGCTGCCGGGAATAGGTTTCTATGCCATAATCGTCAGCGGGACGGTTGAGAAACAGCATGTAAAGGAAACCGATGTAGGCGCGGTCCGTAAGGCCGATCGTAGCATAGCTGGTCTGGAACTCGTCCGAGCGCATCAGTTCCACGGCCATTCCAGCGATCGTCCTGTCCCCGCTTTCAAGAGCAGCCGACCACTGATCCACGCTTTCGGTGTCGCCCTCACGCCCAAGCACGAGGCAGTATGCGAAGCTCGCCTGCCTCACATATACGGACTTGTTCGCGGCCGTCGTCTCTGGGTCGCACTCCCGATGCGGCTTGGGCAGCGGCTGCGGGCCGCGGGTGAAGTCACGCACCGTCTTGTAGGCGGGCTTCGGCTCGCCGACCCTCCATTTGCCGTCGGATGCAGGGGTGAGCCTCACCAGCCCCATATTGGCTTCGAAGCCGGGGGCCCAGTAGGTCTCATCGAACAGTTCGTAGATTTGCGCGGCCTCGACCTTGTACTTCTCGTTGAGCTCGCGAAGCCGCGTCATTGTCTGCTTGATGCCATCGGCCTGCTGCCGCTCGCTGCGCTGACTTCCATTGGGACTGTTGAATTCGGTGACCCAGATCGGCTTGCCGTATGCCGAGATTTCGCGGAAAGCCCATTCCGGGTCGTCGCCGTACATGTGCCAGACCGAGATGTCCCAGGCGATCCCGTCCTGCTTCATCCGCGCGAACGCGCCGGTGTGGCCCCATCCGGCGGTGCCAATCGCCTTCCTGATGCTTGGATCGACCTCTGTCATGCCGTCGGACAGACCTTTGAGGACGGCGCTCACCTTCACCCAGCGCGGGCCGTAGTAGTCGAGCGCTCCTGTTCCTCCTGCAGGTCCCCATGCACATGGATATTGCGAGCCGTCGTCACGTTTCTCGCAGGGCTTGATGATGGCGTAGTTCTCCATTTCGTTGCCAAGTTCCCAAACGCGGATGTCGTTCTTGAACCTGGTGCCAAGGGCGATCGCCAGTTTCCGGGTCTTCCCGTAGAGCTCTTCCGGGCTATCCTTGTCCAGGTCCATGCCCTCGGGAGTGATCAAAGGCAGGATCTCGATCCCTCTCGCCTTTCCGGCGTCGACAAGGGCGGCAAGCATATCTGCATTGTCTCCGCTGGTTACGTTGACCCTGTATGTTTTCAGGCCGAGATTCTTGACGAAGTCGAGCTGCAACTCAACCGGGATGCCCGGATAGGCGGTTATCGGATGGCCGTTGACGCCCCAGAGGACATCTGCGGCAGCAGGCGCAACGGTCGCCAGCAGGCAGGCCGCAGCGGTTGCGAAACGAAAGGACATGGCAACAGCCTCCGCTGCCCGATTTCAAACTCAGCTGGATTGTCGGGCATGTGATCAGGGGTAGCAATTTGCTCATACGGGTGAACAGAGTACTTGCACTACCCCTTTCGGAGACTGCTCCTTAGGCCCGCGTCGTCAATGGACAGCCGCCGGTTGGATTACCTTGGTAGACTGCCAGCTTCCAGCGGCGGCGGCCTCCGCTGAAGTATTGTGACCTTCCGTAGCAGCTCCAGAATTGGCTTTTCCACAAAGAGATGCGTCAAAACACCGACAATAAGGCACAAGCATATGATCATAGGAGCGAAGGAAATCTGTGATACTCCCCCAACGAATGTCGCCTTTATCAGCCAACCATACCCCAGCATGACAAAGATGTGAGTTAGGTAGATGGCATAAGATGCATCCCCAAGCAGGATCACTCCCCGTCCGGCCTTCGATCGCGGTCGTTTGGTCTTGAGGAAGGCTCCCACTATCAAAGTTGCTGGAAGTCCCCATGCGATGACTCGCAATATGGCTGTATCACCGGGATGGCTAACGAAGACTGGAGAAATAATTATCAAGAAAAACCCGAGCGCGCCGAGTGCCGGTGGATATTCCCATTTACTTCTTGAGATAAATAATAGCGCTATGGCAATACCGAAGCAAAACTCAAGCACGATAGGGCTAGAGATAAATTCAGAAAAACTCGAATCCTGAATCCAACGCCCCAAAACAATTCCGCAGATCATAAGTAAAACTGTCGAGATGGACGTTTGAATAAGTTTCCCAAAAATGAGACATATCGCGAATGCGACATAAAAATACATCTCATATGAAAGCGTCCATGCAACAAATATTAATTTGTCTCCTGGTAGCAAAAATATAGAATTAAAAATTGAAAACTCGCCTATGTTTTTGTGCTTCAAAAATCCAACCAACGATATTGCCAGTATCCCAGCGCTGCAGATCCAATACAGCGGAAATATTCTCCTTGCCCGTTTGATCATGAAACGCCCAGGTGTTTCCGCAGCCCGACCAGGCGGAAAGCTCACATACACCATGATGAAACCGCTAATTACGAAGAAAAGATCTACGCCTGCTGCACCGAAGGTCGTCATCCAAGCCGGGCTGAACCGCCCAGCTTCCGATCCATCGGACATGTCGAGGGTGTGGCGAATGACGACGCCCGAGGCCGCGATCGCACGAAGTATCTGCAGTCCATACAGTTCGCGATCCTGCTGGTCCATCCCATCCGGTCCTGTGAGAAAGAGGGGTCAAAGAGGGGTCACTGACCCTACGTCTAACCGGCCTTATTACAAGGCATCCCTCCGACGTGGCCCTCCTACGTCCGACGAATGATCCCTGCTTGCTCGTTCGGCAAATATTCCGCCAAACCGACAGCCCCGATGACTTCAGTTGCTGGCGAGCCGGCTCAGGCGCAGACGGAGCACTTGGGTTTGCGCTACCGCTTTAGGCGGCTGTATTCCTCGCCTATTGGACGCCATGACTTTCAACTGGGTTTGTCCGACTATCCTCGGGACGCAGGCGGCGGGTCGCCTCGGTCGGGAAGGTACACGCATGCTTTCGGTGAAACGCGCACTCCTGATGAGCGTGGGCGAACGCTACGTGCTGCTCGTGACGAATTTTGCCACAGCAGCCTTGGTTTCCCGGATATTGACGCCCAAGGAGATCGGGGTGTCGGTGATCGCCATGGCCATCATGGCGATGGCCCTGTCCCTAAGGGAGTTCTCCAGTGCGAGCTTCCTCATCCAGCGCGAGGAACTCAGCCGTGAAGATATCCGCGGCGCCTCTACGGTAATGTTCATCCTCACCGGGGTCATCGCCGTCGCTCTCGTCGTCGTTTCCCCTCTTCTGGCCTCGTTCTACAGTGAGCCGACCCTCATCCCCTACTTCAGGGTTGTCGCGGCCTGCCTCTTTCTCGACACCTCTTTGACCCTGATAACCGCTCTGCTGCGGAGGGAAATGTCCTTCGGCAAGGTTGCGGCCATCGACATAGTGGCAGCGGTGACGAATTCCGCGGCCACGATCATTCTGGCATTGGCGGGCTTCAGCTACATGAGTTTCGTCTGGGCGTGGTTGATCGGCAGCGGTATTGCCGCAGGCCTCGCCTTCGCCCTATGGCCCCATTTCTGGATGTTCAAACCGTCCCTCGCCAACTGGCGAGGAATGGTTCTGTTCGGCGGATACAACGGCGCCATCGCCATTCTTTTCCGCATCTTTGATGCGCTGCCCCTACTCCTGCTCGGCCGCTTCATATCGCCGAATGCGGCAGCCTTGTTCAGCAGGACGCTCTGGATCGGCCAGATACCCGACAAACTGGTTATCGGAGGCGCCATGGCGGTCGTGCTGCCCGCCTTCTCGGCCGAGGTCAGGCAAGGCAGGGATTTGAAACGTCCCTATCTATCCGCCCTTTCCCTCATCACCGCCCTCCACTGGCCGGCGCTCCTCGTGCTGGCGGTTTTGGCGTACCCGACCGTGAACATCGTGCTGGGTCACCAGTGGACCGAGGTCGCGCCGCTGGTGCAAATCGTCGCAATCGCGTTGCTGTTCTCCTTCAGTTTCGAACTCAATTACCCCGTAATGGTTGCGATGGGAGCGATCCGCGACTTGTTCATCCGCGCGCTGATCGCCTTCCCAATTTCGGGCATTCTCCTCTCCGCAGCCATTGTCTTCGGCGGATTGCAGGCAGCCGCCTGGTGCATGCTAGTGACTGTTCCTTTCCAGGCATATATTGCTCTGAGCTTCGTCCGGCGCAGCCTGGGACTTGGACGCATGGAGATCGCCGCAGCGCTGGGCAAAAGTGCTGTCGTTGCCTTCGCGAGCGCGGTGCCTCCCCTCGCAGCCGTGGGGATTTCCGGTTCCGGTTTCGACCTCTCCAATATGGAAGCCATTGCGGCGGGACTGTTGGCGTTCGGGGGATGGTCGGCTGGATTGATCATCACCCGGCATCCGCTGCTCGATGAGATCATCAAGATTTTCCCGGGACTCCGGCGGGCACGGGTTTCGCTAGGTTGATACCGAAACCTATCGGGGATCCTGCGCCACCAACTCGCGGCAAGTCGATGCGAGGACTGCTCAGACGGAGGGCCCCGGAAGCTGTCCAATGAGCCTCGAAATTCTGATCCGATCCGCTCTCCTGCGCAATCTGTTGACCTTGTAGGTTAACCCCAGATACGCAGGAGGGATATTCAGACCGAGTTCCCCGCAGTTGCAAGATATCCGGCCCAGTACAGACCGTTCCTGGCTGTCGATGCGATGTGCCACCGCCGGCAGGAACTTCTCCGGCCCCGTATAGTGGCGGATCAACGCCCGATCCCAATAGCTTGTCTGGAATGCCGACTTCTGGACGTTGAACTCCACGGGAAGCGTCTCCCATGCACCTTGCGCGGCGAGGTTGAAGGCGCATTGGTCGATATGGGTGCATGAGCCGTCCCAATAGGGGCAGAAGTCCGCGTGCGACTTTAGAGCGGAAGAGAACCGTTCGGGAATTCCCGACCCGATCCATCGAGACACATCGATAGCCATAAAGCCGGAATTGAAGTAACGCCGTTCGAGGCCATGCTTGTCGCAATTCTCGAAGAATGCGCGGTTGTCGAGGCCTGTGCAGATGGAAAGGTCGGGCACGGCCGCGAGAGGTCGCGTCGTCGGGGCGACAGCTGCCAGATCAAGAGGCCGCACGGCCAGCGTATCATTGTCGAGATAACAGACGACATCGTGATCGCCCGAAACGGCGGCGATCGCTGCGGCTTTTTCAAAGGCAGTCGACGTTATGTGGCCATGACCGGGTAAACCCCGGTCGACCGTCGGAAGGCTGTGGGTCGCCAGCCGATGACCCTTCGCCTGGAGGATCCTGAGCACCGTCGGCGGGGGAGCCGAGCTGAACCCCGATTGGGCGATGTGGATGTCTATCCCGCGTGCATGATTTAGTCCCAACGCCACCGCGCTGGCATAAGTCAGGTCATCACGCTTGCCGTCGGTCAGGTAAACGACACCGATGCGCTTTTCGGTCATGAATTATCCTCCACGCGCACGGCATCCGATCCGAGGCCGAACAATCGTGATGGCAGCCACATGGCCGGTCACATCGTTTCTCAATGCCGGCTCCAGGCCTCCGCCAGGCGCGTGCGGATGTGGCCGAGCGGATTGGGCAAATGGGCCAGATAGTCTACCGGCGGAATGTAGGCCAAGCTTGGCGAGAGCTGAGCCGCAAATTTAAGCAGATCAAGACCAGCTGCTCGCTCACCGCGCGCGATGTGTGAAAGGCCGGACCAGTATGCGCGCTTTCCGAGATTTCGGTAAACGCCCCTGCGCAACCGTTCCAGCCCGGGCACGGAAGCTGCCTCGTGCGAGAAAAAACTATCGAAGGTGAGTTTCTTCTCGATCATGTCCCGCTTGAAGTCCTGCCAGAATATGGAGGACAGATTCGCGCCGTGCACCCGCCGTATTCCGTGAATCGCCTTTGTTAGCGCCGCTCTCCGGCCCAGTGAGAGCCGCAAGAACATTTCCAAGTCCTCGCTGAACGATATCTCCGGCCTGAAATGGCCAACCCGTTTGAGGTCGGCGGTTCTCATCACCGCTGCGCCGCCTCCAAACAACACTTTGCTGGGAAGCGACCGCTCCAGGGCGAACGATTCCATGGACAGAAATCGCCAGTCATGTGCGTCTGAATTCTCCACTGCCGGGAAGGGCCGGTCCTCATGCCAAACCAGTTCGCCTCCACACGCAAAGGAAACATCGGGTTCTCGCTCAAGAACCGACAGGGCACGGTTAAAACAACCCTCGACGAGCAGATCGTCGGCACAAAGTATCACGAAATACTTCGAGATGGCCCAATCGATTCCCTCATTGCAGGATGCGTGCAACCCGAGATTTTTTTCCCGTGCGATAACCGTTATCCGCCTGTCATGGCTTGCCAGTTCATTTGCGACATCGACACTGTCGTCGGTTGACGCATTGTCAACGATCAGAATCCTGATGTCTTCTACTTGCTGGCGCACGATGCTCTGGACGGACTGCGGCAAGTAGCGCCCGTAGCAGTAATTTGGAATCACAACGTCGATTAGTGGCATTGATCAACCTTCGCGAATTTGTTGGACGTGGGAGCACATCTGCTTATCTGTTTCACTAAGACGGCGATCCGACCTTCGGTGTCGCTTTCGCGGATTCTTGCGTCGTCCATGCCGGCCGCTCTCAGCTTGACGACAAGATCGGACGGGACACCGCATGGGCGAAAACTTGTGTTCGAAGAAGAACCTCCTGGTCCAAGAGTTGTTGCCGGTATCGCGAAACCGTTTCGCGAACTTCCTGCGCTCGCAATTCCCGCTCGGCAAGGAGTACGTCCAGCCGCGACTCCAGCCATTCGACGCCGAAGGTTTCGACGCTGGTGCAAAAGGCCGATAGGCCGGTGTCGGCAGCAAGTGCGTCGTGCTTTTCGAGGTATCCGAGAGATATAACAGGGAGCCCGACCCGCAGGGCGCAAACAACATTGTGAAATCGGGTGGCGACCACGACGTCAGTAGTCTGCATTTGCGCCATGACGTCGTGGAGCGATGCAGACCGACTGAAAACGACCCGGGCCAAATCAGGGTCGGAAAGCCGGCCGCGAAGTCGCTCGATGAGATCGACCACCGCAACCTCGTCATTGTCCTGGCCCAGGATAAGTCGAATGTCGAAGCCTCTCGTCACAGTGCGTGCGACAAACTCCGCGAGCTTGGTAATGTACGTCTCATAGATCGAGTCATCTCCACCCGTGCGACCGCGGTAGTTCATCACGCCCACGCCAACAACAGTGGTCTCAGAGACCTCACGCTCGACGGTCAGGATTGGTAGTCCGAAAGCAAGATCGGGAAAAACCCGGTCGTTCGCAACATCAACTCCGAGGCTCCCGACGAATTCGCGTGAAATCCTATCGCGAAACGAACGATATGACGCGCAGCGGGCAGTCCAGGCGAAGAACACGCGACTGAGGGGGTGGTAGGCGGGCCCGGCCCCGATGCTCGCAAATGCGACGACACAGCCCCTTAGCCGCGCCATCAGGAACCACTTAAGGAAAACGTAGGGCATTCCAAACGGAGTGTCGCCAAAATCATCGAACGCGCCAGTTCCGGGCAGTATGACAGCATCAAAGCCACGAAGTTTGCGGAAGGCGCGGATCGGTCCCCACATCTTGTAGGGCACTCGACCGAGCATGCGGTTCGCCAAGTCGAGCCAACGCGACTTGATCGCCGGCCGCGTCAGTCTGATGGTCTCCACGCCGAAGGCTTCCTCGACGGATTCGGGCCATGTGCAAATCACGGAAAGGTCGGCCTCGGGGCAAATCCGCCTGAGCGTGTCGATCATTGCCTCGAGTGAGCCGTCATTGCCGAAATTGCCGACGCCAAACTGCCCTATCAAGCCAATCCGCATTCGCTTGGTGCTTGGCACTGCATGCGCGTGGTCGTAGCCATTGATCCATCGATGCGATCCGAGCTGAGGCTCAAGCACGGTTTCAGTTTGCGTTTTTTGGGACTGCATAAGAACCCGTAGCTTTCAAGTGAGTGAGTGAGGGCACTATAGAACCACCGGTCCGTTTCTTCGCCTCAACCTATGGGCTGAAGAACACCTCTTTTTGGGTGTGTCAGTGCCTGCGGGTTGCCGGGCGTCCAGCATTCGAAGCCTTGTCCGCGGCGCACCTTATGAGGCTGATCTGCGCCGAGAGCCCGTTGAACCTGCACGTCCAGCTGCGTCTGCGATCAGCAAATCCCTCCATTGCTGTAGAAACCGATCCTTGGTTGCAGCTGATGCCGTGTTGCGCAGCGAGCGGCTTGTTTCCGCTTTCTCCGCAGGGCTTCGGAAAAGTGCTTTTCGCATCGCGTCCGTGATCGCCGCGGGATCGTTCGGCGGCACCTGCAAGCATTGGCCTCCCACCGCCTCCACGAGCGCACTGTCCGCGGACACTATCGGCAGCAATCCCATGTAAGCGGCCTCCAGTGCCGGCATCCCGAAACCCTCGAGAAGGCTTGGCAGCACGAATGCCTCGGCGTTTGCATAGAGCCAGCGCAACTGTGCATCGGGCACGTAGCCCATGAGCCTTACTCCGGCGATGGTTGCCGCGAGCTCCGCGGTCTCTGCATGACCATCGCCACGCGACCCACACAAGACGTATTCTATACCCTCGCGATGGAATCCACCGTCTCGATACGCCTTCAGGGCGGCGATCTGGTTCTTGCGGGTTTCGAACGCGCCCACGGTAAGGAAATACCGACCGCTCAAGCCGGAGATTGCTTCCGCCGGGCCGTCAAACAGTTCGGTGCGCAGATACAGCGGGATTGTCGTCAGGAACCGGAAACCAGAGCCAAAAAGAGACTTGAATTGCTTCGCAGAGAAATTGCTGACGAAGACGACCCCCGGCTTGATGCGCCGGATCTTCTCGTAAGCGAGGTGGTAGTTGGCGCAAGTCCGTTCGCCGTAGAGGTCCCTGTGCGTCAGCGGACCGACATCGTGGCACAGGACGATATCATTCTCGGTCAAGCGTGACCTCAGGACGTAGAGCGGATCCAGAAACAGCCTGAACCCACGCTTTTCGACCCGGTCACGGATCAGGAGAAACTCGCTATCGCGGAGCCAGTTGATTTCCAGCATCATCAGCCGGGCGACTATCTTGCGGGCAAGACCCTCGGGAGCGAAGGAACCCAGCCGCCAGTAGCGGACCTTGGCCTGGCCCGGGACAAATTCCCCGGTGAGGTCCTTGGCAATGTGGTACGCGCCAGTCCTGTTCAGGATCGACAGGGAGTTGTCGAAAAGAAGCATGTTGGCGGATGCCCGCCTGCTCGCGGCGCGTAGGTCGTGCGGGTCGGGCCGCTCGTTCATCGTGCTCTCCTGGAGATCAACCCTTGGACTGGCTGCCGGTCAACTGCCGTACTCCCCGAAATCGGCGTCGACCTGAACCATGAGTTCGAGGTATTTCCACGCGATCCACCGCCAGGAATAACTACTCGCCCTCGCGTGCCCCTTGGTAACGAGCCGCTGCCGCAAGTCTGGGGCAAGCATCAGCAGGCGGATGGCTTCGGCCCACGACTGGACGTCGTCGGGATCGGCATAGAGGGCCGAATCCCCGCAGATTTCGGGAAGACACGGCGAGGTCGAGGCCACGACCGGGCAGCCCGAAGCCATAGCCTCGACAGCGGGCAGCCCGAAGCCTTCGATCCGTGACGGGAACAGGAAGCACAGGGCGCCTTCGAGCACCTTCTTGAAATCGTCATCCCCTATGCGGCCAGGGAGGACGATATTTCCGGGCATTTCAGGGACGTACCTCAGGACCGTGGTCTCGTCGACATCGCCTGGCATCCAGAGGTCGAGACCCATCCCGTCGAGGAGTGGGGCCAGCCTGGCGAGGAGCCCCATGTTCTTGTATTCCTGGTCCCGCCTGCCAAGGCAAAGGACATACGGCCTGCCCCGGTCGACGACCAGGGACGATCTCGCTGCATCCCATCTCTTCGCATGGTCGCTGCCATTGTAGGTGACGACGATGTTTTGCTGTGGCGCGATCCCGAAATCGACCAGATGGCTGCGCGAGAGTTGCGAGACCGTGGTGATGCGGGCGGCCCGCCTGCCAAGTGCCGGCAGGATCAGGCGGTGCGCCCACCGGAACCCCCGCGCGTAGCTCGACGGCATGAGCCTGGTGTGCATGTCGTGGATGCATGCGATCTGACGCCTCAGCACGACCGGAGCGAGGTTGCAGAAGCTCAGCAATCCTCCAGGCACATGCCAGGGCAACTGCGCCTGCACCCAGAATTGGGGAAGGCGCGGCCTGTTGAATTCTGGAACGACACGCACGGAGATGGCATTGAGGCTGAGAGGTTCGGAAAGCGGGCGCGGCACCACGAGATCGATCTCCAGGTCGCGACCGAGGGGATGCCCTTCCGAAATGAGGGCGTCGAGAGCCAAGGTGACCTCGCGGGCGTAACGGGCCACTCCGGTCGGCCGAAGCGTCGTGAAGTCTCCGTTTATCGTCCAGCGTCGTCTCGGCGCTTCCCGGTCCACGCACACCGCAGCGGAATGCCCGATCAGGAATTCGGCGCCGTCGGCAGCAGATCTGGCCAGGGGTGTGTCGGCTCGGTGTCCATTCACCTGTCTGGCCCGTCTTGGTGGCGGCGACTCCGTCGTGTCGAACTCGAGTTTGCCCATGTCCCCCTTCCCCGGTCCTTGCCGCACCTTGGGCCAGACTAGCATCCCCGGGGGCACCAAGGCCCTCAAACGTTTGAGGTAGGCACGCCGTCCGACCTCGCCTATCCGGATGATTGCCGCTTAGCCGGATGACCCGATGGCCATGGTGACCTGGCGCCTTTGCGGCTCCACATTGAAGGTTTCAAAGGGGGACGACATGGCGCGGCGTTGGACCATCAATGGGCGTTTTCTTTCCCAGCCGACAACAGGTGTCCAGCGTTATGCGCGCGAGGTCGTCCACTCTCTCGACGCCTTGATCGCGGAACAGGAGCCCCTCGCCCGCGGCCTCGAACTCAGTCTGCGCTGTCCGCCCGGGTCCGGGGACATCCCCCTGGCTTTCATCGAACGTCGCGAGATCGGCCGCACGAGCGGGCATGTCTGGGAGCAGGTGCAGCTCCCCTCATCCCTCGACGGCAGCGGACTGCTCAGCCTCTGCAACACCGGGCCGCTGCTTTCCAGCAAGCATATCGTCTGCATCCATGATGCAAATGTCTGGAATGCCCCGCAGAGCTACTCCCTTGCCTTCAGGCTTCTTTACAGGAACCTGTTGCCCGGCCTCGGCAAGACGGCGTGCGGAATTTCGACCGTTTCCAACTACTCCCTGGATGAACTGGTTCGCCGCGGCGTCATCCAGGAAGAACGGGCTTTCGTCGCGCCGAACGGCCATGAACATGCTTTGCGATGGAAGCCTGAACACTCGGCACAGACAAGGCTGGCGGCCTCGCGGGAAACCGTTGTTCTGATCGGCAGTGCCGCACCCCACAAGAATGTGGATCTCCTCCTGAACATGGCTGATCGTCTTGGCGAGGCCGGACTCAGAATAGCGATCGTCGGCATGTCGGATTCGCGCGTCTTCAGGTCAGGGACGGCCAGGACCGAAGCTCGAAACATCCACTGGCTCGGCCGCGTTTCCGATGGCGAATTGGCGGCCCTGCTCAGGGACTCGCTATGCCTGGCTTTCCCCTCGCTCACGGAGGGCTTCGGTCTCCCGGCCCTCGAGGCGATGGCCGTCGGCTGCCCCGTGGTGGTTTCGGACCGCGCCAGCCTGCCTGAAGTCTGCGGCAGCGCAGCCCTGTTTGCACCTCCCGACGACCCGAATGCATGGTTCGACAGTTTCGCGCAGCTTCGCGGTTCCCAGGCCTTGCGACTGCAGATGATAGGCAAGGGAAGGGCGAGGGCCTCGGCATACAGCTGGAGGGCGACGGCCTTGCGTTATCTCGAGGCGATGGCGGCCGCGGACGGCGTCGATGCGGACGCTAAGATCGTCAGGGCTCGCGAATTCACATGATCTCGTAAAGTGCCTGGACGGTCCCGAGTGATTCCAGGATCGCGCGGTCGAAGTTCTCCTCGGAGAAACGTCCGGCATTCTTGGCGCAAGCGCGGGGCGTGATGGCATAGCTGTTGTCTTCGAACCGTTCGACGGCCTCCTTGAGGTGATCGACGGTCTGAGCCTTGAACAGGACCCCTGTCGGCTCGGGGGATGATCCCAGGCGCTGTACGATGTCGACGGCCCCGCCGCGGCCGAAGGCAACCAGCGGCGTCCCGCAGGCCTGGGCCTCGGCCAGCGCTATGCCGAAATCCTCGCAACCTGCAAAGACCATCGCCTTCGCCCGTGCCAGGGTGTCCACATAGTCTTTCCGCGGCAGATAACCCGAGAAGGTGACGTTGGGACCAGCAAGCGCCCGCAAGCTGGCCGATTGCTGCCCTTCGCCAACGATGACCAGTCGCCGCGACGGCATCTCGTTGAAGGCCCGGATGACGAGGTCGGTGCGCTTGTAAGGGGCGAGGAAGGACGCCGAAACATAGTAATCGTCCTTGTCCTCCACACAGGGCAGTTCTCCCAGTGAGACCGGCGGGAAAACGACGCGTGCCTCGCGCCCGTAGATATGCTGGATTCGGGAGCGGACATAATTCGAATTCGCCAGCATCAGATCCGGACCGTGCGCGGTTCTCGTGTCCCACGTCCTCAGGCGATGGAGCATGTACCGATAGAGCATTCCCTTGGGCCCGAAGCCAAGCCGCCCTTGCTGAAGATAGGAAAACTGCTCGTCCCAGGCGTAGCGGACGGGGCTGTGCACATAGCAAAGATGCGGCTGGTCCGGCCTGGTGATCACGCCGCGCGAAAATGCGGCCGAAGACGAGATGACCGCATCGTAGCCTGTCACGTCGAACTGTTCGATCAGGAAGGGACAAAAGAAGAAGAGGGATCGATAGAATTTCTGGACCATCGGGATCCGGTTGGCCGCGGAGGTATGGAATTCCACGTCGCGGAAATATTGCTCCTTCACCTCGGCCGGCAGGAAATCGAAAAGCGTGAAGACTTCCGCATTGGGGAACTGCTTGCAGATTTGCGCCAGAACCCGTTCCCCTCCCCGGAAGTTCGGACACCAGTCATGAACGACCGCTATCTTCGCATACCTGTCGACGCCGGGTCCCGGCGCGGCCGGGAACTCCTCGATGGGCACATCGACCTTGGCCGCGACCGCCAAATCGGAAGAGCGTTCGTGGAGCATGGTTCCCCCTAGCCTCGTCAGGCCAGCAGTCTCCATTCCATCTTGTTGCCCCGGCAAGTTGTACGATCGGTTACAGGTTGTTCCGGACGCATGCCTATCTAATACTTATGGCTGTGGGTCGTTTACAGGAATACTCCGAAAGCCTGTGTCCGGGGGTATGCCAAGCTCCTTCCGTCACCTTTTATGCAGGCTGTTTCGGCCCCCTCGCCGGTTTAGGTTCGGCGGGAACCGAAGCTGGATCGAGCATGAGACTAGCAGTGATCATCCCGACCCTTGGCCGCCGCGGACAGGTCGCGCGCCTGCTTCGGTATTTGGGTGACCAGACGAGACTTCCTGACGAGGTCATCGTGTCGGCGCCAGACGCCACGCACGTTGAACTGCCGGAAGATTGTCCTTTCCCTTTGTCGCTCGTTTTCGGACCGATGGGATCGTCTGCCCAGCGGAACACGGCTCTCGTACCTTCCCTGGCGCGCTTCGACATCATCACATTCTTCGACGACGATTTCGTTCCGTCCACCGAATACCTGGAACAGGTCGAGAAAGCTTTCGTGGAAAATGACGGATGGGCGGTGGTGATGGGCACGGTCGTCAGGGACGGGGCCACGAATGCCGGCCTCACCTGGGAAGATGCCGAAGCCGCCTTGCGAGAAACCCGGGGCAAAAAACATGATGGACCACCGGTGGTCGACCATGTCGGTGCGTACGGATGCAACATGTCCTTCCGGTCCTCTTTTGTGGGAGATTTGCGCTTCGACGAGCGCCTGGTCCTGTACGGCTGGCAGGAAGACATCGATTTCACCAGCCAAATGAGGTCCAAAGGTCGCGTGGTCTGCGTCACTGCAATCACGGGCGTCCACCTCGGTATCAAGACAGGCCGGGTCAGCGGAAAGCGGTTCGGCTATTCCCAGGTTGCGAATGCGATCTACCTGATCAGGAAGGGCTCCGTTCCGGCCTCTTTCGCACTTCCCCTGATGTTCAGGAATATTGCGGCCAACCTCGCAAAGAGCCTGCGGCCCGAGCCGTATATCGATCGCAGAGGCAGGCTCAGGGGCAACATGCTGGCGATCCTGCACATCGCCATGGGACGAATCGAACCCGAGTACATCCTGAAAATCTGACGGCGGGAAAGACAATGCGGAAATGGCTCTTGAGAGTGGCGGCGGCTTCATTGGCGGCGGCGGCTGCCTGCCCCTTGCCGACGATGGCTGGCGAGTATCTCCTCGGACCCCAGGACAAGGTCAGGCTCAAGGTTTACGAATGGCGCGCATCACGCGACGTGATCTTCGAATGGACGGCTCTCAACGACAGCTTCGTTGTCGGTGCCGACGGCACGCTCTTCCTTCCATTTGTCGGCCAGATACGGGCGCAAGGCACCGCCCCCGGCGACCTCGCTCGCGCGATCGGCGACCGCCTGATGCAGCAGATGGGACTCGGCCGCCAGCCGGATGTCGCCGTCGAGATTGTCCAGTACAGGCCGTTCTACATAGTCGGCTACGTCACGCAGCCCGGCGAGTTTCCCTTCAGGCCGGGACTAACGGTCCTGCAGGCGCTGGGAATCGCCGGCGGCCTGCGAACACGCGAGGAGGACATGTCGAGGCTCGAGCGTGAAGTCATCGCGGGCCAGGGCGACGTGGGTTTGCTGGCGCTGAGCAATGTCAGTCTGCTCGCCCGCAAAGCGCGGCTGGAATCGGAACTGGCTGGCAGCGACGACATCGCCTTCCCTGCACAACTGAAGGACAGAGCTTCGAACGAGACGGTCGCGTTGGCGATGGAGCAGGAGCGCAAGATCTTCGCCGTCCGCAAGGACGCCATGGCGACGCAACTCCGTGCCCTGCGAGAACTCAAGGATTTCCTCGAAAAGGAACTGACCTCGCTCGGCCAGCAGATGGCCTTCCACGACCAACAGATCGAACTGATCCAGAAGGAACTCGCGGGTGTTTCGGCCCTTGTCCAGAAGGGGTTGGCGGTTGCACCGCGGGAACTCTCTCTACAGGGAACGGTCGCACAGATGCAGAGCGACAGGTTGGTTGCCGAGACGTCGCTGTTGCGAGTCAGGCAGGAGATAAGCAAGACCGACATCGAGATCCTCAATCTCGGCAATAGCCAAGCCAGCGAAGTCGCCGCTGCCTTGCGCGAGACGCAGCTGCAGCTCAATGAAGTGACCAGCAAGGCCAACACCGCGGTGCAGTTGCTGCACGATACCGAGGTCACGGCCCCTGCTCTGCTCGCTCTTAGAGAGCGCGCCGAAAGGGCCAAGCCGATCTTCAAGATCGTGAGGACGACGGACAGCGGCTCGCAAGAAATCATGGCTGAGGAAACGACGCCGATCGAGCCAGGCGATACCGTGAAGATCGATATCCCCCCGCCCCCGTCCGGCTTGGCCGCCCTACCTGCAGGCGACAGCGTGCAGACAGAGACGCTCCCGATTCAGGGCACCAACTGATCAAGCTTGCTCAGTGAGGCAGGTCCACAACTCGCCGCACCCATTGGCGCGTGTGGGCTTCGGAAGCTGAAACGCGGCTGGAGGCCGCCTGGAAGCACCAAGAACACAAGGGCGCAAGAAAACTGGGGGCGATGCTCAACCGGATCATCTGCGCAATACCCTGGCACTTGCCATGCACTTTGAGGCCGCATATCAGTGAGCACACGCTGACGAAACCTTCCCTGCCGCAGTGAGGCGATCAGTCCTGCGGGTATCACTGGAGATTTCGGTGCTCATGAGTGTAGTGGCTGTATCGGCGGCGGGCGTTTTGTTGGGACTGCGGTTCAAGGCTCCAGCCCTGATCGCGGCGACTGCGCTGCTTGTGATCGGAAGCTTTGCCTGGAATGGCCTTGGGTTGCCCGGCCATGTGACCGTCACCAAATTCCTGATCCTGGCATTCGTATTGGCTTGCGCCTACATCATCGGCCTTTCCCTGTCCGTCCACTGGAGGCAGAAGGAAGGGTGAGCGGTCGGGACTTCAGGCTGCCCTGTCGAAGCGCATCACTGCGAAAACCGTCCTGAACAGGATCACGATGTCGAGCCAGACCGACCAGTTCCGCACATACTGGCTGTCCAGCGCCACGCGGTTGGCGTAGTCCATGCTGCTTCTTCCGCTCACCTGCCAGAGACCGGTGAGTCCCGGCCTTGTCCGAAGGTATTCCCCCAGGTGGTCGCCGTAGCGTACGAGTTCGTCCTTTACGATGGGCCTTGGGCCCACGCAGCTCATGTCGCCACGGATGATGTTGAAGAGCTGCGGGAGTTCGTCGAGGCTCGACTTGCGCAGCATCCACCCAAGCAGCGTGACGCGGGGGTCGTTCCTGATCTTGTGGGTCTCTTCCCACTCCTTGCAGACATCGGGGTTGGCTTCGAGATATGCTTTCAGAACTTCTTCCGAATTGGCGACCATCGAGCGGAACTTGTAGCAATCGAACGGCTTTCCGCCGAACCCGATACGGCTGTGCGAGAACACTGCCGGGCCTCCTGCCGTCATCCTGATCAGCAGGGCAACGACGATCATCACAGGCGCAGCCATGATAAGCGCCGTGCCCGCTATGACCAGATCCATGATCCGCTTCAGGCGACCTCCCATGGGAGGGTTCGTCGTTCCCGACCTGATGGCGGGCGACAGGTCTGTCAATACTGCCCCGGCACTGTTGTGGTCGGGCGCAGGAACAACGTGCAGGACTGCCGTTCGGCTGTCAGCCGCCACGGGAAGAGGCGGCTGAACCCAGATCGGGGTTCCCTGATGCGACTCGAAGGTGTTTGTTGACATGGGACGGTTGCTGTTCGAATTGTTCCGGACACTCTTCCAAGGTCGGGGCTTGTCGGCAAGAAAGGCAAAGGAGGTAGCGTGACGCCCCAGGGCTACCCCCTAATCCCAAGGAATGATCCCCCTACACGCTTTTGCGACTTCCGAGGGAGGAATGTCTCGCCATCAGTTTCATGCGGGGCTTGGACTTCATCGCGCGGGCCTTCGTCAGGAGCACGCCCAGGATGGGCGTCCTGCTGGCCTGCAGCGTCCTGACGAGTTCCCGCAGCGTTTGGACATGTGTCTTGCCCCACTGGGCAACGACGACGACGCCGTCCAGGACGGATCCGACAATCAGTTCGTCGGCTCCCGAGGCAAGCGTCGGCAGGTCCAAGATGACAATGTCGTAGGCGGCAAGTTCGTAGGCGGCAAGGTCGCGAGCGGTCAGATCCAGGAGGAACGCCTCCATGTTGCTTGGTGCCAGCAGGTGCCTGGCGTCCACCACCGAACTTGGAAGCAAGTCGAACGGCCGCCCAGGAGCGCGGACGATGTTGAGCCGGACAGGGTCCTGGCACGGTTTGTCGAGGGCGCCCGACGGGCCGAGCAGCCGCGTGGTCAGTGTCGGTCGCCTGATGTCGGCGTCAATTACCAGCGTCTTCAGCCCAGACATCGAATATAGCGTGGCAAGATTGCTGGCGACCGAACTCTTCGAACTGTCGTTGGATACCGCCGTCAGCCCAAGCAACTTGATCGGGCGGCTGGTTTCCGCAAGGCTGATTTCGGTTCGCACTTTCCTGAGACTGTGGCTGTATCGGGAGTGCGGATATCTTGCGACTTCGTCGAGGTGGCCGGATTCCCTTCTCCTGGTGGTGGGCGGCAGCTCTCCGACGCATTCGACACCCAAATTCTCCCGGATGAGTCGTGCTGACCTGATGGTCCAGTCGAATGTATGCCTCACGAACGAAAGTCCGATACCGAAAATGAGCCCGGCAACCGCCGCGAAAGCCAGCATCAACTTCGGCCTTGGAGTGCTCGGATAGAGCGGCGCCGTCGCAGCCGTGATCACCCTTGCGTCGGCGACCGGGTACGACTGCTGGCTTACCGAGTTGGTGTAGGCCTGCAGGAAGCTCTCGTACATCTTCTGGTAGGTTTCAGCAGTCACCTCGAGTTCTTCGAGCGTCGGCACAGCGTTCGCCCCACCTTCGTCCGTGGCTTCACTGCCGACGCTGTAATCGTGGCGTGACCGGAACTCTTGCGCCTTCGCCATGGCCTCGTTCATCTGGGTGCGCAGTTGTTTAAGGCGCATCTCGAGCCAGGCGCCGCCTTCCCTTGCCGCGTCGGCCTTGGTTTCGATCTGCTCACGCACGAAGGCATCGGCCGTGGCGTTCGCAACCTTGGCTGCACCTTCGGCATCGAGAGAGGTGAAGGATATGTCTATCGCGTAGGAAACGCCGACTCTGCGGACGTCGAGGCCATTGCGGAAAATCAACATGCTGCGCCGGGACTTCTGGTAATCGGTCAGCGTAACGGGTGTTTCAGGCACGCCTTGGCCGAAACGCTCCGCAAGCGACGTCAGCCACGCGCTTTTCCTGAGCTCGGAAGCATCGAGCAGGACTGTTCCTATCTTCTTGAATCTTTCCCGCAAAGTCGGAGTCTGCGGACGGTTGAACTGGGGGTCGTCGACAAGTTTCAACTGGTCGAGGACCATCGCGGCGATCTTTTCCGACTGCATCACTGCTATCTGGCTTTCCACCTGGGCGGTGTCCAACGACAGATCTACTTCGCCACCCTCCTGCAGGTGTTGTGGCAATTTCGGCTCGATCAGAATCTGCGCGCTGGCGATGAAAGTTGGGTCGGTGGTCGAATTGTAGAACCCGGCCACCAAGAGAGCCGCAGCAAGGCAGGCGATGATGGTTCCAACGTAGTGCCGCAGAAATTCGGTTATGTCGGAGAGGCCAATAAATTCCTGGCCGGCGGAAGCCTGCTGCTCCGCCGGAGGCCATTGATTGGGAAACATGCGGTTCATTCAAATTCTCCTGCAGGCGCGCGGGAAATCCTGCGCGCACGCCGTCCCCATGCAGGCGGTCCCCATGCAGGCGGTCGATGACATTCAGCCGATGTTTTCATTGAAAGCTGAGGCCCCTCGATCCCAGACCGCAGCGAAAAGATTACGCCTGCGTCAGGGAAGGTTAAACGCCGCCAATTGGCGTAGGGACCCTACGCCCTATGGGAAGGGAGAATGCCCGGCAGCCCTGCTCTCGTCCTGTCGACAAAAGACAACTGCTGTTCCAGCAAGGCCTGCCGTGCGCGGCTGAGTGCCAGGTCCCGCGCGAGGGAATCGATCCGCGCGGATATGCGTTCGGGGCTCTCGCCATTTTCCATCGCCGCCAATGCGAACGCGGCGCAGTCCGTCATCTTTTCCACGGACGGACGCAGTGCCGCGGATTCCCTTTCGATTTCCACTTGAATGAGCTCGAGAAGCCGAGCCAGGCGACCGAACCGCCTTTCGTCGACATCCTCGCGGAACGGGAACCTGAATGCGGTCAGCGGCATCTTGCAGCCCACCTTTTCTCATCAGCGCCCGAGCAGGACGCACCTTACAGAATACAAGACCCCCGTGCCAGGACGAGACATCCTTTCGGCCATCGGCGGTCATGCTCCTATTGGATGAGGGGGTGCAAACCAGCGTGTTAGGGCTACTCGAATTCATGAAGGGGGCTGCGTCCGGCGGCGTGCTAGGACTGTCCCCCTGTAACTGCAGAGCGGAAACCGTGACCGTGACCATAGTCGGCCAAGCCAGGCCAAACACATTCGCCTTCGAAACCAGTGCCCTTGTCAAAGCCACTGGCTTCCGGGAATACGACGCGCGCTGGTGGTTCGGGCAGCCAGGCTCGGACAAGGAACCCGAACTCAATCTGATGGGCGTGCAGGCGATCGGCATGGGGCTCGGCACCTTGATCCGCCGAATGGGTGTTGGCCCGGACATCGTCACCGGCCATGATTTCCGCAGCTATTCCATGGCGATCAAGATGGCGCTGGTCTCCGGCCTGATGGCGGCCGGCGCGCGCGTCAAGGACATCGGCCTGGCACTTTCTCCCACGGCCTATTTCGCCCAGTTCGCGCTCGACGCTCCGTCGGTGGCCATGGTGACGGCCTCCCACAACGAAAACGGCTGGACCGGCGTGAAGATGGGAGCGCAAAGGCCTCTGACATTCGGGCCCGATGAGATGACCGCTTTGAAAGCGCTCGTGCTGGACGGCGATTTCGATCTCATAGGCGGGGGAAGCTATGAATTCGTGTCCGGATTTCGCGAGAGATACATCGAAGACCTGACTGCCGGAAGGAACCTCGGCCGAAAGCTGAAGGTGGTAGCGGCCTGCGGCAACGGAACCGCCGGCGCTTTTGCACCGCAGGTGCTGGAAGGCATCGGCTGCGAAGTCATCCCGCTGGACGTTGAGCTCGACCACACGTTTCCGCATTACAACCCCAATCCCGAAGACATGCAGATGCTGCACGCGATCAGGGACAAGGTTCTGGAGACAGGTGCCGATGTCGGGCTCGGCTTCGACGGCGACGGCGACCGCTGCGGCGTGGTCGACAACGAGGGCAACGAGATTTTCGCGGACAAGGTCGGCGTCATGCTGGCGCGAGACATCTCCGGCCTGCATCCGAAATCCGTCTTCGTCGTGGACGTCAAGTCGACGGGACTTTTCATGACGGATCCCGTCCTCCTACAGAACGGTGCAAGGGCGGATTACTGGAAGACCGGGCACTCCTACATCAAGAGGCGCGTTGCCGAACTCAATGCCATCGCTGGTTTCGAGAAGTCGGGGCATTTCTTCTTCAACCCGCCGATCGGACGCGGCTACGACGACGGGCTCCTCACCGCGATCGCGGTCTGCGAGATGCTCGACCGCAACCCGGGCAAGACACTCGCCGACCTTTACCGCGATTTGCCGCTGACCTTCGGCACTCCGACCATGTCGCCCCACTGCCCGGACGAGGTGAAGTACGGGGTGGTCGCGAAAGTTGTTGGGGAATTCACGAAAATGAAGGGGGACGGGATCGAGTTCGCCGGCCAGCCGCTGGCCAATCTCGTCACCGTGAATGGGGTGCGTGTGGTTGCCCAGGACGGCACATGGGGCCTGGTCAGGGCTTCTTCGAACAAACCGGAGATTGTCGTCGTGGTGGAAAGCCCCATCTCGTCTGAACGACGCCGCGAGATGTTCGAGGCTCTCGATGCCGTGCTGCGCCGCAATCCAGAGGTCGGAGCCTACAACCAGACATTCTGATGGGAATTGGCTGAGAGGAATTGGATCATGCCGGACCGGATCGTAAGCTTCGTCATGAGCGGGGGCGTCGGCTCACGGCTGTGGCCGCTTTCGCGCGAAGACAATCCCAAGCAATTCCACGACCTTTCGGGCGACGGCTCGATGCTTGCGAAGACTGTTCGACGCCTCAAGGCGCGGCCGGACGGCGAGACGCCGATCTACCTGATAGCGTCCGAACGGCATGCCGACCGCGTTATCTCGGACATTGCTCCGCTCGGCCTGAACGGCGGCAGACCGATCTTCGAGCCGGTCGGCCGCAATACCGCCGCCGCGGTCGCCATAGCCACCCTGCAAACGATCTCCGAACATGGCGCCGACGCGCTTGTGCTGGTGGTCCCGTCCGACCATCAGATATCGACCGAAGCGCAATTCTGGGAAACCGTCGAGGCGGGCGTGCCTGCCGCCGATGCAGGAAGTATCATCGTGTTCGGCATCAAGCCGACGCACCCCGAAACCGGATATGGCTATATCGAGGCCACGGCAAATGGTGACCGAGTAGCCTCGGTCTCGCGCTTTGTCGAAAAGCCGGACGCCGAGACGGCACGCCAATACCTGGCTTCGGGACGATTCTACTGGAACGCCGGCATCTTCCTTTTTCGCGCCGACGCCATGCGCAAGGCGTTTCTCGATTTCCAGCCGGACATCTGGGACACAGCGGAACGGGCCTACAAGACAGCGCGGAGCGAGGTCTCGGGCCTGTACCTGCCGCAGGGCTTCTACCTGGCTGTCCCCTCGACGTCGATCGACTACGCGATCATGGAGCATGCGGACGACATCGCCATGGTCACGGCTTCCTTCCGCTGGAACGACCTTGGATCGTGGCAATCGCTGCTGGAAGCCAGCCCGACCGACGGTGACGGCAACGTCGTCATGGGTGACATCGTCGCCATGGATTGCGGCAACTCCTACCTCAGAAGCCAGGGCAGGCTGCTGACCGTCGTCGGAATGAAGGATGTGGCGATAGTGGCGACGCCGGACGCGGTGTTCGTCGCCCCCGTCAGCCACAGCCAGCACGTGAAGAAAGTCGTCGAACAGCTGGAGAAGAGCGGACGCCTCGAAACGAAATTCACCGCCTCGGAAGACCGGGTCATCATCAGCGGCTCATGGCGCAAGCGGGTCGAACACTGGCTCTTCGAAGAAACCCTGCCGCTGTGGTCCACTGCCGGTGTCGACGATGTCTATGGCGGCTTCCACGAGGCGCTCGGCTTCGATGCAAGGCCATTGGGCAAGCCCAAGCGCATGCGCACGATGGCTCGCCAGATCTATGCGTTCGCGGTGGCCAAGGAACGCGGCTGGACTGGACCGGCCGATAAACTCATCGACCACGGTATCGACTTCATCGCCAAATACGGCCGCACCGACCGTGGCGGCTGGGTGCGTACTCTCAATGCCAACGGCAGCGTGGCTGATCCGACCGAGGACGCCTACGACCATTCCTGTGTGCTGCTGGCGCTGGCACATGCTCATCGATGCGGCCATCAGGATGCCCTGAGGCTTGCACAACAGACTTTTCATTTCGTCGATACCCATCTCGAGGACGACAGTCTGACCGGGTTCCTCGAGAGCCCCGGCTCCAACGGGGCACGGTTTTCGAACCCGCACATGCATATGCTGGAATCCTTTCTTGCCTGGCACAGTGTCACCGGCGACCGTGCCTATCTGCGTCGGGCGGCACGCGTCATCGATCTCTTCCGGTGCCATTTCTTCGACCAGGAAAGCTGGACGCTGGGGGAATATTTCGACGTCGACTGGCTGCCCTTGCCGGGCGACAAAGGACAGTGGACCGAACCAGGGCATCATTTCGAATGGGCCTCGCTCCTTGTCGAGTTCGCGCGGGCGAGCGGGCAAAAAGACCTGGTCGCCTACGCCAGGAAGCTCTATTCGTCGGCGGTCGCCAGTGGATTGAACCGAGCCACGGGTCTGGCCTACGCAGCCGTATCGCGGCAGGGAATGCCTCTCGACCGGTTCTCCCGCAGCTGGCCGCAATGCGAAGCCGTCAAGGCAGCCGCCGCCCTGGACGGCATTGGCGGGCCTGATCTGAAACCCGAGATCGAAGCTCGTGTCGCGCGCCTTTTCAGATGGCATATCGATCCCGCACCGCTTGGCTTGTGGGTCGACAGGATCGACGAACGCGGAAGGTCAGTGGCGACGGAAGTCCCGGCAAGCATCTTCTACCATCTGGTGACGGCGTTGATGCAGTATCTGGACAAGACCGGCGGACAGGTCGAGCCTTTCCCGCTTCCAGCTTTGGATGCGGGCAAGACAGGTCTGAAGCAGGTCCTCAGCCGCCGCTAATGCGCCGATCCTGGGATACGATGTTCGTGCCATTGTGGTCGTGTACGGCGAACCAAAGCGACGCCAATCCAAAGAGGCTACGAGCAGCTATGCTTTCTCCTGCGTCGGCTTGTAACCACGGTAGCCCAGAGGTGGTAGGGAGGTAGTAACTACGGCTAATTCGGTATCCCGTGCCTCTGTGTCGTGGCTGCAAACCGGGATAGTATGCTTACAGGATGCCTGAAAGAGAGGCATTGAGCGACCTCTTCCGATCTTGGAGTTGCGGCTAACTCGTCGAGGCGTTGTAATTTTGAGCCTATGAACCTTCATGTCCGAACGGTTGAGACGCAACTATGGCAAAAAAAAAAGCGCGTTCCAGGCCCAGCGGTGATCTCCTGAAGCTGCTCGCCACCAGGCCGAGAGCGGTGGCGCTTGCCGCGCTGCACGTGAGTGAATCCGTGCTGCTGGAACTCGAATCCTCCGAGGTGTTGTCCGCGGCAGAGATCAGGGGATTGCTGAAGGACGCGTCGACGACGTTACGAAATGCCGCCGAACAGGTCGACAATCGCAGCTGCCTCATTGCCAGCGAAATCGTCGACTCCATGCGGGAAAGTTTCAAGAGAAACAAAACCTAGTCCTGCCGCCACGTGCCAATTCCGAAGCGTGCCGGTGGCGAGCCGGTGGAACCTGCGCATTTTCATCGAAAAGCGCCGTCGCAGCACCGATCGATAGTTTGCCATCAACGGATACTCATCACATCAAATTTGATGTACATTCCATCAGAGGGAGGTACTTTGGGGCATCGGGCGGGGCTATAGATGACGTACGCTACACATCCTTTTTTGCGCGGGAATGAAAATCGTCCATCGTATGTCGGACTTAACGACGACGATGCGGCGCTTATCAAGACGTTGGGATTCACGCCAAAGCGCTATCTGGCGGAGACGGTCATCGTCAATCAGGGCGAGGACAGCGATCGCATGTTCATAGTCGAGTCGGGCTGGGGGTGCATCTCTCATGAACTCGCCGGCGGGCAGCGACAGATCCTGGATTTTGCACTGAGAGGCGATATCGTCCTGCCTCAATCGTACTCGGGCAGCGCCCTTGAAACGTTCGTAGCTCAAACCGAACTTACGGTGCTGGTGGCTTCGACCAAGACATTTACCCTTGCAGCCATGCAGTCGCCCCATCTCTTCTCCCTTGTTCTCGAAACCCTCGTGCACAACGGAGCGGTCATCGCTCAACATCTCACCAATGTAGGACGACGCAGCGCCTTGGCGCGGACAGCGCATCTCTTCCTCGAACTGAAGGCGCGCCTGGAAAAAACCGGCGCTGTCACCAACAACAGCTTCGAATGCCCTCTCACCCAGTACGATCTCGCGGACGCTCTCGGCCTCACGCCGATACATGTCAATCGAATGTTGCGGGAACTGCGCGAGCGCAAGTTTCTCGAATTCCGCCAAGGCCAAGTGCGCGTGCTCGATCAACCGGGCCTGACCAAGTTTGCTGGATTCGAGCACGAATATATCGAAGGTTAAGGCGTATCGGCCTGCGACGGCACTAAAAGCGCGTCGCGTGGAAACGGATCCAACCGGCATGTGTGCGTCGGCGGCATTCCATTGCGGTCCGGCAGTGCCTGGTCCTGCTTCCGCGATAACACCATAGGCGCCAGCGGTCCGTCTGTTAGATTTGTCGGGTGGCGGATCCATTCCGCCTGGCCGGCGCCTTGACCCCAACCAGGCCCCCCGCCCAACAGGCGCCGGCCATTTTCAGTTTTCGCTTCCTGGCGTCATCTGTCCGATCCGCACCTTGTCACCGATCTCCTTGGCGATGTCAGAAGCCTTCCTGTCATTCGTCGTCAAAACGGTACGCCAGCGAGGCTTCTCGAACACGCAGGATGAAGGTCGTCACGGTTTGTCGGTCACCGCCGGACCGTTGTGTTCCCTCCTTCGGATGGCTTCACTTTACATTAGCGGAGGCGCATAAATCGGCCAGCCGGCGGCATTGTTCCTCACAGGCATCCTGTCGGTTAGGCCCGGTGTCCTAGCTCATCCCAACAGAAGGGATGCCGGGCCGCTCCAATCAAGCCGCGGGAAGAAGAGGCACGCGTCAAGACGATCGCGTCAGTTGCGTCCTTCACGGTGGCCATAGGAACGCTTGAACAGTCCGAGATGAACCTGAGGTCGATGCGCAATCAATGCGGCCGGTTGGATGGTTCTGTGATCATTGCTTGATGAACGGGCCGGTGTAGGTCTGGCCGGCAAGCGCAACGGTGCCGGCTAAGGTTCCTTCTGGCAGCATCACAAGACTGACGTCCGCGCCATTCGGGAGGCGTTTGAGCTTCAGTGTATTCCCCGCAATTCTTCCAGCGCCGGCTGCCTCTCCCGGACTGTTGTCGCCCAGATTGCCCCAGGCAACGGTGGCGGTCACATCGCCTCTCGGAGAAATCGTCTGCACAGCGACTTTGGCTTCGGACGTCCCCTCCAATCTTCCAGCCCACATGCCTGAAAATGCGGCGTACTTTGCTGGAACGCCCTTCGCTGGCGGGGTGATCGTTGTGGATTGATCCATTGTTGCCGAACCAGGAGCAGCAGCGGCGGGATCCAAGGTGGACAGGGGAGCAATGGCAGCGGGGTTCGACGCAGGGTCGGGAGCGGCCGATTGCGACGCTTCAGGAGCCGATTGGCACGCGGCCAGGGCAAGTGCCGCGAAGCCCAGTATCGTGTTCCGCATCAAGCTCTCCACTTCGTACCCAAACCATTGGTGGCCGCAGACCCGTCGAATTGCGTCATTCTACGCTACCGCCCCGCGCATCGAAATAGCCGGGCGAACCTGTGGATAGTCGTGGAGGAAATGCATCCTGAAGGACGCAGCCCGAGGCAGGCGATCACGAAGCGGTGACGGCTGTAACGAAGGCGCGGTGGGCCGCGAAGATTGGACGTGAGCGCTGCACAAAGCGCTTGCGGCTCGCCTCCGCCGAAGTTTCGGCACAAACTGGATCCCCATCTGCCAACCTCCCAAGGAATTCACGATCATGATAAATCGGCGTACTTTTTCCACCGCACTTGTCGCCGGGGTGGCGACGGGCCTATTGGCCGGCTCCCACAAGACGCAAGCGCAGACGGGCCCCAAGGTCCGCAATGTCGTCCTGGTCCATGGCGCTTATGCGGATGGTTCGTGCTGGTCGGAAGTGGTTGGCATCTTGCAGCAGGCCGGCTTCAAGGCAACCGTCGTCCAGCACCCGCTGACCACGCTGGAGGCGGGCGTCGAGGCGACGCGGCGAGCGATCGCGCTACAGGATGGACCGACGATACTTGTCGGACATTCCTTTGCCGGCATGATCGTCACCGAGGCAGGGATGGATCCGAAGGTTTCCTCGCTCGTCTATGTCGCGGCGCGCGCTCCGGATGCGGGCGAGGACTACACGGCGCTCGCCAAGACCTTCGCGGCGCCGCCCGCCTCCGCCGGCCTTGTCTGGTCGCAGGGCTACGGCAAGCTCAGCGAGGAGGCTTTCCTGCGGGATTTCGCCGGCGATATTGCCCACGAGAAGGCGCGCATCCTCTATGCCGTCCAGGGGCCGATCTCGGATAAGCTTTTCACCGGAAAGACGACGCAAGCGGCCTGGCGATCGAAGCCAAGCTGGTACGCCATCTCGACCGAGGACCGCACGATCAATCCGGATCTCGAGCGCTTCATGGCAAAGCGCATGAACGCAAAGACCATCGAGGTGAAGGCAAGCCATCTGTCGCTGATCTCGCACCCGCACGAGATCGCCCAGCTCATCTCGCAAGCCGCCGGCTAGCTCAGCCAGCGAAGTCGGCTGAGCTAGGGGAACCCGATGGCGGGCAATGTGGGCGTTCAGGACACGCTTGAGCCAGCCATCAGGTCCGCCGCGCCGTGAATTGACGAAGCCTTGCAGGCCTTCGATCACCAGCGCTGGTGCACATGGGGCTTGATGTCCTGGTCGTAGATATCTCGGATCTTGCCCATGAGTTCACCCGACAGCGGCGCAAGGTCCGCCGCTTCGGCATTGGATATCGCCTGCGCCGGATTGCGGGCGCCCGGGATGACCACCGTGACCGCGTCGAACATCAAGATCCAGCGCAGGGCGAATTTGGCCATCGTCGTGTCGCCGGAAACCAGCGGCCGGATGCGCTCGACCACCGCCAGTCCGACCTCATAGGGCACGCCCGAGAAGGTCTCGCCGACGTCGAAAGCCTCGCCATGGCGGTTGAATTTGCGGTGGTCGCTGTCGTCGAATTTGGTGTCCGCCTTGAACTTGCCCGACAGCAAGCCGCTGGCCAGCGGGACGCGGGCAATGATCGCCACATCGTTCTTTTTCGCCAGGTCGAAGAACAATTCCGTCGGCCGCTGGCGGAAGGCGTTGAAGATGATCTGGATGCTGACGACGCCGGGATACTGCATCGCCTTCAGCGCCTCCTCGACCCGCTCGACGCTGACGCCGTAATTGCGGATCTTGCCTTGCTCGATCAGCCGGTCGAGCCGCTCGAACACTTCGGGATGATAGTAGAGGTCGGTCAGCGGGCAATGCAGCTGCACGAGATCAGCGTGTCGGCCTCGAGATATTTCAGGCTGCGGTCGATCCAGTCGGTCAGGTTCTTCTCGCTGAACCCCTCGACCGTCTGCTCGGGCAGGCGCTTTCCGGCCTTGGTGGCGATGAACGGCCGCTCGCCGCCGCGCTCCTTCATCACCCTGGCAATGAGTTTTTCGGAACGGCCGTCGCCATAGACGTCGGCGGTATCGATGAAGGTGACGCCGGCGTCGAGGGCGGCATGCAGGGCGGCTACCGCATCGTCATCATTGACCTCGCCCCAGGCGGCGCCGATCGCCCATGAACCGAAGCCGATCTCGCTGACGTCGCGGCCGGTGCGGCCGAATTTCCGTGACTGCATGTCCTGTTCCTAACTGCGGCTTGGTGGTGATTCCTGATCTGCGGGCCGCCTTTTATCGCATGGCAACGCGATTGACATCCCTGTTCGTTAGATTTACCAGATAACAGGGTTGTATGACAACCCGGTAAGACTGCAATGATTTTGGAGTCGGGAGGATCTCAAGTTGAAAACCGTTCTGAAAATGGGCGCGTCGGCGGCCTTGTGCCTTGGCGTGCTTGCTCATCCGGCATTCGCCGAGGACAACATCGTCAAGATCGGCGTCGTCGCGGCGGAGTCGGGCTCGTTCGTTTCCGCCGGCCATACCTTGCCGGCAGGCGTCGGACTTGCCGTGAAACAGATCAACGACGCCGGCGGCATCAATGTCGGCGGCAAGAACTACAAACTGGAAATGGTCAAGCGCGACGACCGCACGGATATCGCGACCGCAATAGCCGCCACCCAGGAACTGGTGCGCGACGTAAAGGTGCAGGCGATCTTCGGATCCGAAACGCATGACTTCACGCTGGCCATGGCCAAAATCACGCAGCCGGCCAAAATCATCCATTTCGCCGGCAATTCGACACTGGCGAAAATCCTGACACCGGACTCGGTCAAGCCGGGCGGCGAGGATCACTACCTGTTCCAGTCCGAACCGCAGGAGTTCCAGCGGTCCGGGTCGACCGCGCGCGGCGTGCTCACGCTGCTCGAGCCACTGCTCGGCTATAAGCCGAAGAAGTCGGTCATGATCGTCGGCAACGACGCAACCGGCCAATTCCTGTCGTCCTACTACTTCAAGGCGCTGAAGGCCGAGGGGCAGGACGTCCCCGACATCATCTTCTATCCGCCTGACACGACCGACTTCTCGCCGTTCCTGACCCGCGCCAAGAGCCTCAATCCGGATATCATCCATTTCTGGTACAATGGCGATTCAACGCTGACGGCGCTGCCGCAGGCGCTCGAACTGGGAGCCGCCAAGAGCTACTTCCTGTTCGGCGTCGACCCCGGCATCTGGAAGGAAAAGCAGCTTTCGGCCGACGTGCCGGTGGCGATGAGCTGCGTGCCGGTGTGCTGGGGCGAGTCGTCCAACCCGAAGGCCAAGGCTTATTTCGACGCCTATTTCGCGGCCGGCGCGCCGCACGGCGTGACCTCGTCGGTGTCGCTGCTCTACCACGACTATGTGCACTTCCTCGCCGAAGCCTGGGAGAAGGCCGGCAGCTTCGATCCGGACAAGACGGTCGAGGCGTTGCTGACACTCCACCATCAGGGCGTGGTCTCGGATGATTTGACCTTCAATCCAACCCACCAGGTCACCCATGCCACCGAGGTCTGCGCCGCGGCACCCGGCGGCGCCATCTCCTGCTCGATGCAACAGCCGCCGGCTGAAGCGCCGAAGAGCTGATCTGGCGAACCGAGCCTTGAGTTGGCGGCGTCATCGCGCCGCCAACTCATGCCTCTCAGGCACAGGCAGGTCCGCCGGACACCACGTCAACAGCCCACCACGTCAACAGCGGAAGCGAGCCGTGGACATTTTCATACAGCAGATCCTCAACGGGCTTTCGATCGCCAGCGTCATCACACTGATCGCCATTGGCGTTACCCTGATCTTCGGCCTGACCGGCATCATCAACTTCGCCCATGGCGAATTCCTGATGATCGGCGGCATCGTCACCTGGCTTGCCGTCAGTGCCGGCCTCGGCTTCCCGCTGGCGGTGGTGCTGGCGATCCTGGCGGTCGGGCTGATGGGCTACATCCTCGAGCGCGGCCTTTTCCGCTTCACGCTGGAGCGGCCGACCAACGGCTTCATCGTTTCGCTCGGCCTCATCGTCGTCTTGCAGCATGTCGTCGTGCTGTTCTGGAATCCCAACCAGAAGAGCATTCCGCGCCCGCTGACCACGGTCTGGGAGGTCGGCGGCGTGCGCATCGCCTCGGTGCGGGTCATGGTCATCGCGATCACCATTGCCGTGGTGGCGCTGAGCTTCCGCATGATCACCGCCAGCCGCTACGGCCGCGCCTTGCGGGCGAGCGTCGAGGACCGCGACACCGCGGCCCTTATGGGCATTCCGGTGCGCCGCTACATCACCGGCGTGTTCGTGCTCGGCAGTGCACTGGCCGGGCTCGGCGGTGCGCTGCTGATCGCGCTGTTTCCGATCACGCCGTTCACCGGCGGCACCATGGTGATGAAGGGCTTTGCCGTGGCGCTGATCGGCGGACTCGGCAACATCTACGGCGCCGTCGCCGCCGGGCTCATCCTCGGCATCGTCGAGGGCTTCAGCGCCGGCTACGGCTTCTCGCAATGGACCGACGCCTATTCCTTTGCCCTGATGATCCTGGTGCTGATCGTTCGCCCGCACGGCCTGTTCGGCGGCACCAGCGGACCCAGGATGGCGTCATGACGGAAGGCCTCCACCAGGATCGCGCCGGTTGCGGCCTCAAGGCGTTGCGATCGCTGCTGCCGGTGCTGGTCATTCTGGCATTGATCGCGCTGGTGCCCTTGTTCTCGCCGAGCAACCGCTTCCTGTCGCTGGCGATCTCGGCCGGCATCAACGTGATCGCGCTCTACGGCCTGTCGGTGCTGTTCGGCCAGACCGGCATCCTGTCGATGGGGCACGCCGCCCTGGTCGGCGTCGGCGCCTATGCGGCGGCGATCCTGGCGCGCGACTTCGGCGTGGGGTTTTGGGCAGCGCTGCCCGCGGCAGCCCTGGCAAGTGCTGCGTTCGCGATGATCGTCGGCATTCCGTCGCTGCGCGTCGGCGGCCATCACTTCGTCATCATGACCTTCGCCTTCGGCCAATTGCTGGCCATTGTGCTCACCAATGGCGGCGACTATACCGGGGCTGCGACGGGGCTCGACCTGGCCGGCCCCGTCACCCTGTTCGGCGCCGATATGAGCGACCTGACGCGCTACTATCTGATGGTGGTGGCCTTCGTGACGACCGCGGCGGTGGCGAGCTGGGCGATCATCAACTCGTCCTATGGCCGCACCCTGCGCGCCATCCGGGAGAACGAGAAGCTCGCCGCATCGCTCGGCATCAATGTCGGCCGGCACAAGATCGGCGCCTTCGTCGTCAGCGGCATCTTTGCCGGCATCTCCGGCGTGCTGCTGGCCTATTTCCTCGGCCACATCTCGCCGTCGCAGTTCTCCTCGTTCCCCAGCATCTACCTGGCGCTGATGGTCATGATCGGCGGCGCCCGCCTGATCGAGGGACCGCTCGCCGGCGGCATCCTTGTCGCCTTCCTGCCGGAAGTGCTCAACCTCGACCCGGTGCAGTCGCGCATCGTCTACGGCGTCTGCCTGATCGCGGTGATCATGCTTTTGCCCGACGGCCTGATCGGCGGCGTTGTGCGAGCGCTTCGTGCGGCGCTTTCGGGTAAGCCGAAACCGGAGACGCAACAGCGCAACGCGACGCCCTCGGAGGCGCGCCGATGAGCCCGATCCTGGCGATCAATGGCTTGAGCAAGCAGTTCGGGGGCGTCACCGCCCTGGCCGGCGTCGACCTCGCCATCGAAGAGGGCGAAATCCTCGGCGTCGTCGGCCCGAACGGCTCGGGCAAGACGACGCTGTTCAATGTCGTCACCGGTGTCCACAGGCCAAGCGGCGGCACCGTGCTGTTTCGCGGTCAGGACATCACCGGCCTCAAGCCGCACGCGATATCGCGGGCCGGCATCGGCTACACCTTCCAGCAGGCGATGGCCTTTGCCGGCCTCGGCGTGCTGGAGAATGTGCGGATCGCCGGCGAACATGTGGGGACGGACAGCACCGCCAACCCGTGGCCGACGCCGCAAGCGCTGCTCGACTTCGTCGGGCTGAGCGCGGTTGCCAATGAAAAGGCCGGCGTGCTGCCGTTCGGCAGCCTGCGCCTGCTCGGCCTTGCGCTGGCGCTCGCCACGCGGCCGTCGCTGCTCCTGCTCGACGAACCCGCCGCAGGCCTCAACGACCGCGAGACCACGGCCCTGGTCGGGCTCGTCCGCCAGCTTCCCGGCCACGGCATATCCGTTTGCGTCATCGACCACGACATGAAGCTGATGCAGATGCTGTGCCGGCGCCTTGCCGTGCTCGATTTCGGCTCCAAGATATCAGACGGGCCGACCGAGGCGGTGCTTGCCGATCCCAAGGTGCTCGAAGTCTATCTGGGAGGCGATCTGTGAACCTGCTCGCCGTTTCCGATGTCGTCACCGGCTACGGGCCGACCATCGTCAACCGCGGCGTCTCGCTGACGCTCGGGGCTGGCGAGATCGTCACCATCCTCGGCCCCAACGGCGCCGGCAAGTCGACGTTGCTCAAGGCGATCGCCGGGCTGATCCGGCCGAACGCCGGCAGCATCTCGTTCGACGGTGCCGAGGTGACCGGGCTTGCCGCCGATGTCATGGCCAGGCGCGGCGTCGTGCTGGTGCCGGAAGGGCGCAAGATCTTCGTCGAGATGAGCGTCGAGGAGAATTTGCGCCTCGGCGCCTATGCACGCCGCGACGACGCGGCCGTGGAGGCCGATTTCGCAACCATGCTTGCCTTCTTCCCGATCCTTGCCACCAAGCGGCGCGACAAGGGCGGCTCGCTGAGCGGCGGCCAGCAGCAGATGCTGGCCATCGCGCGCGGGCTGATGACGCGGCCGCGCGTGCTGCTGCTCGACGAGCCGTCGCTCGGCCTGTCGCCGCTGCTGGTCAAGGAGATCAAGGCGATCATCCTCGGCATCGGCGAGCGCTTCGGCGCTTCAGTGCTGCTGGTCGAGCAGAATGCCGGCCTGGCGCTCTCCGTCGCGTCGCGCGGCTATCTCATGCAGAACGGCCGCATCGTCGTCTCCGGGCCGATTGCCGAATTGCGCGACATGTCGCTGATGCGGGAACTCTATCTTGGCGGCGTGGCGGGAGCCACGGCATGAGCAAGCGCTCAGTCGTGGCTTGCCCTGTCGCGCAACTCCTCGAAGCGGGCATAGCTCTTGGTCAAATGGCTGCGCATGGCGCGCCGCGCCGCGTTGGCATCCCTGGCCTCAATTGCGGCGAGAATGGCGCGGTGCTCGCGCTGCATGCGGGCCAGGTATTTCTCCCGCTCAGGCAGGGTCATCCGGTCGAGCCGTATCCATTGGCGCGGGATCATGGCGCTGCCGAAGGTGTCGAACAGCCGGGTGAAATTGGCGTTCTGCGTCGCCGCGAGGATGGCGCGATGGAAGCCGAAATCCTCTTCCGAGCCCGACCCGCCGGCGCGCACCGCCGCCTCCAGCGCGTCCAGCCGCGACCCCATCTGCTCAAGTGCCGCGTCGCTGCGCCGCTCGGCCGCAAGCCCGGTCGCTTCGACCTCGATACCCATGCGCAGTTCGAGCACGCGCAGCACCTCGTCGATCGATTCAAGGTCGTCGGGCAGGATGGAAAAGGTCCTCGGCAGCGGATCCTTGGCAACGAAGGCGCCGAGGCCCTGGCGCGTGGTGATCAGGCCACGGGCGCGCAGCGCGGCGAGCGCCTCGCGCACAACGGTGCGGCTGACGCCGGTGGCGGCGACGATCTCCTGCTCGGTCGGCAGCCGCTGACCCGGCGCCAGGTCGCCGGATTCGATCTGCGCGATCAGCGTGTTGACGAGCCCGGTCCGCAGATTGGGCGCTTGCGGTATGGCATCGAAAAGCATGGGCTCCGCCATCGGGGGATACGGCCTCCGGTCCGATTCTTCGGCAAAGGCCGATTCTTCTTCGAAGGATTGCATCGACAGGTGCCCGCCGCAAGGTGACGAAATGCGGCCCGCCAACGTGGGCCATTTGGAGGATTGCATGAAAGAACGCATCGGCTTCATCGGTCTGGGCAGCATGGGCGCCGGCATGGCCGACAATCTGCTGCGCAAGGGCTGGCCGCTGGCGGTGTGCGTGCATCGCAGCCGCACCGCCGCCGACCGGCTCATCGGAGCCGGCGCCACCGAGGCGGCAAGCCCGCGCGCGCTCGCCGCCGCCTGCGACGTCGTCATCCTGTGCGTCACCGGTTCGCGCGAGGTCGAAATGCTGGTCAAGGGACCGGATGGACTGGCCGCGGCAGGCAAGCCGCTGCTGGTCATCGACTGCTCGACCTCCAACCCGTCGTCGACGACGGCACTTGCGGCCGACCTCGCGGCACTTGGCGCGACGCTGATCGATGCGCCGCTGGCGCGCACGCCCAAGGAAGCGGCCGAAGGCAAGCTCGACGTGATGGTCGGCGGCCCGGCCGAAGCTGTTGCCCGCGCGCGGCCGGTGCTTGAGGCCTTTGCCGCGCGCGTCGTCCACACCGGGCCGACCGGCAGCGGCCACACCATGAAGCTGCTCAACAATTTCGTCTCGATGGGCTATTCGGCGATCTACTCGGAGGCGCTGACGCTCGGCGCCAAGGCCGGGCTGACGCCGCAGGTGTTCAACAGTGTGATCTCCGGCAGCCGGATGGATTGCGGCTTCTACCAGGCGTTCTTCGACTTCGTGCTGACCCGCAACGAGAATGCGCAGCGCTTCGCCATCGTCAATGCGCTCAAGGACATGACCTATCTCGCCTCTTTCGCCCAGGCCGCCGATGTCGCCAACCCGATCGGTGCGGCGGTGCGCAACGGTTTTGCCACCGCGGTCGCAACCGGCCATGGCGAGAAGTTCGTGCCGGCGCTGTCGGATATCATCGCCGGCCTGAACGGCGTCTCGCTGGTTGAGCCGCCGGCAATGTGAGGGGGCCGGGCCGATAAGGCACGGCCCGAGAGATCATCGATTCAGGGCAGCGGGATCGGCTTGTCACTGAGCGTTCGCAAGTAGGCGATGACGTTGACCCGTTCCGTCTCGTCCGGGACACCAGGCGTCTCCATCTTAACGCCCGGCGTGGTGAGCATGGGCCCGAAGAGATATCTGTTCAGGTCCTCGTACGTCCATACACCCTCCCAGCCCAGCAAGGCGTCGGAGTAACGCATATTTGCCATGGATGCCTTGTCGCGGCCGACGACGCTCCACAAGTTCGGTCCTGTTTTGGTCACTCCCGCTCGCTCCGCGTTGTGGCAACGGACACACGCGTGGGTGAAGTAGGTTCGGCCTTTCTCGACATCGGCAGAAGCCAACTTCATCGAGATCGGGGCCGGTGTTGGCAAGACGACGCCGTGCGACAAGAGATAGTCGGCAACTTCGCGTTGCCCCCTTCTTTTTGCCAGATGGAGCGGCGTCTTGCCGTCCATTGTCTTCGCATTCACGTCTGCGCCGGCCTCAACCAGTGCCTTCACGCAGTCGAAGCAATCGAGATTGACGGCGACATGAAGGGCGAATTCGCCGCCACGGTCGGAATTGGGATCTGCACCCCGCTTCAGCAACAGACTTAACAGATCGATCTTACCTACCCCCACGGCCGCCATCAGCGGGGGACCCCAAGTCGTCTGGGCGTTGACGTCCGCACCACGTTCTATGAGCAGCTTTGCCGCTTCGATGTGGCCCATCCAGACCGCAAAATAGAGCGGCGTTGCGGTTCCATCACTCTCATCAATGCCGGCGCCTGCATCGAGCGCCGCCGCGATCGCCGCGACATCGCCGTTCATGGCGGCGTCGTGAATGGCGGCGGCATGCGATACGATCGGGGTGTGTGCAAGCAGGAGTGGAATGACGAGCAAGGACATGCGCATTGGCATCTCCCAAGGCAAACCGCCGTACGGCGTCACGCTTTCAAGGCGGCAAAAGTATACTACGAATGCCTGATCCTAGCCACTCCCATCGGTTCGACGCGACCGAGATACGAACGTTCGTGAGTTCACGTCGAGGTTGGGCGAATGCGGAATGACCGGGTGGGCAACGCCCGGTCCGCTTCCGGCGATCGGAAGGGCGCCGTCCAGCGGTCCTATTTCAGCGGCAGGAACAGCTCCGCGACCGTCTCATGTTCCGGCACCTCGGGGAAGAAGCTCAGCCGCTGGCAATAGATCGGGAAGTCGCGTGCTTCCTCGCCGCTGGCCGGCAGCCAGTCGCGATAGAGGTAGAGCGCGGCAGGCTCCAGATTGTGGGTGTCTCCGACGACGCGCAGCACGGCGCAGCGCCCGCCGGGGATCTCGCCGGCTTTGACCTGCCCGCCGTTCGCCTCGATCGGTTGGCCGGTCCCGACACAAAGGTCGACGCTATAATCGGCGGGCGACGCAGGACGCCGCTCGGAACGCCAGACATTGAAGGTCGGACTTGTCCTGGGGTGCAGGCCGGCGGCCTTGCGCCAAGCGATGAACCGCTGAATGGTGGTGCCGAGCAGCGCCGGGTCGCCCCGATGCTCCATGATCGCCACCGGTGTCGGGGCCACATCGCGGATCGTCACGTCGTCGGTGGTAAAAGTCTTGCGCATCAGCTTGCTCCTGGCGTTGTCGAGAGGCCCGAAGGCAGCAAGCCACGGCTCCCATTCGGGAGACTTCCGGAACGACGACGGCGATTGCCCGAACCGCTGCCGAAAGGCGCGGGCGAAGGCATCGGGTGCGTCGTAACCGGCATCCATCGCTATGTCCGTAACGCTTTGGGCGTCCGTGTAGGCTAGCCGGTACGAAGCGCGCTTCATGCGGGCGAGTTGGACATAGCGATGCACGGACAACCCGAAGATGGACATGAACTGCCGGTGGAAATGGTATTTCGAGAACGCCGCGACGCCGCTCAACGCATCCAGGCCCAGATCGTCGTCGAGATGCCGGTCGATGTGGTCCAGCACCCGCTGCATCCGGGCATGGTAGTTTTCAAGTGGCGCCTTCACCGTCTCTTCCTCCGTGGCGGCACCAGCTAGGCCCTTCGGGATATGTCGCGCTCGACCGATCTTGCGATTTGGCATGGCTACCAGCACGGCATACAGGCAAGCCCGCTCTGCGTGGACGGCGGGACATGGGTCGGCGAAAGGCTGACGAAGACACTGCGATAGGAGCCCACCCTCACCGGGTACGCCGATGGCAAAGCGCCGGCGTTTCGTCTCATTCCCGCATGCCGGCCCTGCGTAAATTCTCGCGAAAGTGTTCCAGGTCACTTGAATTCTTGTATGGCGCCATGTCCGAGGTCGTTCTCACCGTGATTGTGGCTCGTGGCTCCAGTTCCAAAACATGCTCAATGGCCTGCTGCGCTTCGCCTTCGCTCCCTAAAGCCGCGTAGCTCGCTGCCAGGTATAAGTGTTGGTATACGGTGTCGAGGGTTCGTAGACCTTCCAACGCCGCAATCGCTTCATGATATTTGCGAACGTCGTAGTAAATCTGGCCAATCTGTAGAATGTACCACTCGGGGTAGTGAGGGTTGAGACGCATGGCTTTTTGCGCGGTCTCAAGGCCTTCCTGTGCCCTCCCGCAATAGCTTAGGCAGGAACCAAAATCCAACAGCACGTCGGCATCATTTGGATTGAGCTCAAGGGCGCGTTGATACTCAATGATAGCGCGTTCGTATTGTCCGCAAAATAGGCAATGCGCTGCGAGAGCGTAATGCCCCCATGCCTCGGCGTCGTCGCGTTCGATCGCCAGATTGGCGTATTTCAGGCCATTTGCCAGTGAGGCCTCGGGATTCTCGCTCCAACCGTCGTTTGCGTCGATCATGTGCGTCCAAGCGAGCTTCGCAAACGCTTTTCCGAACTTCGGATCGAGTTCACCCGCCTTTTCAAAAAGTTCGCGGGCACGCAAGTTGTCCTCTTTTGTGTAACGGTTGACAGACTCCATGCCGCGCACGAAATAGTCCAGGGCCTCAAAGTTCCGTGTCCCCGCGACTTCCGGGCGCTCTTGCCACGCCTTTAACAGTCGGCCTCCGTACGCTGTGGCTAAACTGCCGATTATCCTTTCAGTGACATCGTCCTGCACGGCAAAGATATCATCGATGCCTCGGTCGTAGCGCTCTGCCCAAAGGTGCCGCCCGGTCTTGCCGTCTATGAGCTGGGCCGTAATCCGGACACGGTCTTTCGACCTTTGTACGCTGCCCTCCAGGATATAGCGGGCACCCAGTTCCCGACTGGCATCTTGTATCTTCGTGGGTTTGCCCTTGTAGGCAAACGTCGAATTGCTCGCGATGACGAAAAGATCGCGAAACCGGGACAATCCGGTGATGACGTTCTCTGTGATCCCATCGGCAAAGTAGTCCTGCTGACGGTCGTCGCTCATATTGACGAACGGCAGCAAAGCGATGGAGGGCTTGTCAGAAAGCGAGGTCGGCGAAGTGGGGGGACCGTCGAGACGCACCGCATAAGCTCGCACGGGGCGCTCAATATTTTTAAGTATCTGCTCACCGTTGTCGTCGAATTGCAGGTCAAGCCGGTTTCCGAGGTGATCTCGCACGGTGCCCGAAACCATGACACCTCCAACAGGAGCGATGCCTTCGAGCCTCGCCGCCACGTTCACGCCGTCACCGAACAGATCGTCACCCTCGACGATTACGTCGCCGAGGTTGATCCCAATGCGGAATTGTATCGCCCGATGTTCGGAGACGGCCCCGTTTCGGTCCGACATGGCCCGCTGGATATCGACCGCACAAGCCACGGCGTTGACGACGCTTGGAAACTCGGCGAGGACGCCATCGCCGGTCGTCTTGAAGATGCGGCCTTGGTGCTCGGCCATCTTGGGGTCGATAAGGTGGGCCCGTATCGTCTTCAGTTCGGCAAGTGTGCCGGCCTCGTCGCTGCCCATCAGGCGCGTATAACCCACCACGTCAGCGGCCAGGATTACGGCAAGACGGCGTTGGACGCGTCCCTCGGCCATTCGCGAGATTGTCCTTCAAGCGCAGCAGAGCCGCGATTGTACGGGCGACGGCTGGCCGAGTCCACGAGCCGCAACATCGCCGTGGCCATTTGCGGTCCCTCCCCTAGCGGCTTGCCCTGCGCGGGGCCGAGAGCGCCTCAAGTCGCTCTTGAAGGTGCCCGTTGAGCACGATCATTTCCTTGAGCGCCTTCATCACGTCGCCCTTGTGGACTGCAATGAAATCCTCGGCATGGGCCTGGAGGGCGGCCTCCTGACGGCTGTTGAGTGTGACAAATGCTATCCATGGCAATTCCTCCAAACGCTGTATGGTCGCAGTGAACAAAAAGGGAACGAAAATGTCAAGGACGAATTGACTCGGAGAGGAATGGGTTCCTATTTTCGGCCATGCCGGAACAGAGCAGACGACCGCGCCGCCTTGTGCAGACCCTGTGCCGAGCGCATGAGGTCGGGCAGCTCATCCGCGTCCGCTGCATCAACTGCAACATCACCCGCCACTACCTGCCGGGGGACCTCGCCAAGCTCGTCGGGGACATTCCGTTTTGGGACGTGGCCCGGCACATGCGTTGCGAGCGGTGCAAACGCCGCGAGCTCGACGTGGATATCCTGCTGCCAAGCGCATTGGAGGGCATGAAGATACGCGTCAGGCGGCTTGTCGAAATCCGCATGGTGCGGCGGGTGATCTGGAGGGATGACAGCTAGCCTAGAACAGTGAGCCCTGAGCCGGTGCCGGCGGTGCCTGCTGCGGAAACTTGATCTGCGTGGCCGGCTTCTCGACAATCACAAGGGCATCGTCCGGTGCCGTGCGCTGCAGCCGCTTCGCTTCCGCCCATGGCGCTGTCAGCCACGTTTCCGTTTCCTCCTGCGTCCTCAGGATCACCGGCATGGCCTTTTCGTGGATCGGCTTGATGAGGGCGTTGGGGGCGGTCGTCATGAATCCGTAAAGCTCGAAGTCGCCGGGGCCGTCCTTGACCTTGCGCACCCCATGCCATGGCGTCCAGAGGCCGGCGAAGAAGAACAGCGGGCGATCCTCGTTGAGCGCGAACCAATAGTTTCGCTGGATGCCCGTCTCGGGGTCCTTGTCACCGGGCATCGGGCTCGGTTCTGCAAAGCTCGTCACGGGGACCACGCAGCGGTTCTCGACACCGACATATTGCTGCCAATGGCCATACTGGGGATTGCGTATGTTGGTGGTGCCATAGTCGGCCTTGCCCTTCATCCGCTCAGCGGGTGTCGGCATACCCCACAGCAGGTTGGCAAGCTCGCGCTGCCCGTCCAGAGCGTTGCGCACCACCGGGCCGGGTTGGTTGGGGTAGATGTCGATGGACGGCTCGAGGTTGCCCAAGATGTCCCGCAAAGTCCGGGTCCACTGGCGGATAGCTTCTTGCGACGTGGTGATGTTGTAGAGGTTGCACATGGCCGCACTCTGCCGTGAGAGCACTCTGCCGACCAGTCGAAAAATTCGAACCCAGCGACCGGCAGCAAATGTCGATGGAAGAGTGGACGGCAAGGTTCGCGCCGAAAGCCAACTGACCGCTTTCGCCATCAGCATCTTGCTGCGCCCTCGCAGTGCTCGCCGAGTCGCGGTCGGGCCACTCGCGCTCGTAACCCGGCTTCGAGCCGAGATAGCCAATCGCATTGTTCACTGAAATGGAAAAGCCCAGCGCGGTGGCTGGCTGTCCAAAGTACTCCGAACCGGAATAGTTTTCAGTTACGGTTCGGCGGCTTGTAGCTCTCCCACCGCGATAGACGGGTCTCGATGTCGAAGCGGGACGCCTCGAAGTTGGTGCCGGTGTTATCCTTGTTTTTGCCGTCGATCAGCCGATACAGCTCCTCGTTCTCGACATCGTCAACAGGGTGGGTCGATCGCACCACCCGCAGCCATAGCGATTGTGCTCGATCGCAAACGTCCTGACCCGGCTCATTTCTTCCTCCCGTCGGTCTCCGTGCTGCTCGAGGTTTTCACCGCACACACGATGGCCGGGCCCGCCCGGGGCTCGGTCGGTGCGCTCAACTTGCTCCTGATCTGTCAACCCGTCAATGTCATCGCATCCAGTCAGGTCACCGACATCATCAGTCGCGAGGCAAGGCAAAGCTCCGAAGCACGTGAGCCCGGCGCGTCGAAGCAGCAAACGCCGCTTCGATCCCGCCGGCAGCGCATCCCCCTGGCATTTCCAGCAGACGGGGGCGGGCCATATGGGGGCGCTGCCTGATGCCGACGCTCCAGATAGGCCGAAGGCAAATCCCCTACGAACTTCGTCGCTCGGCTGCGGCATCGGACGCCGCATCACCGTCACGCCGGGCCATGTCGAGGTGCTGGCCCTCACCAGCGACGACGACCACGACATCGCAGACTTCTTGGAGCGCAAGCGGCAGTGGGTGTTCAACACCGTTCGCGAGATGGAGCGGGTCATCTCCAACCGGCATGCCGTGCCGCGCTTCATGACCGGCTCGAAGATACTGTTTCGGGGCCGCCGCATGAATCGCCCGGCGCAAGGCGAAGAACTCGACTATATCGCAATTCAACAGACCGATAATGTATCCGAAATCCTATATTCGAATTTTGTTGATCACCTTCACATAAATCGGGTCATTCAGGTACACCAGAACCTCGTTCTTAAGTTTGCGGCGCAGCGTGACGTCGATTTTGCTGCAGGTCAGGACATGTAAGCAAATCAAAAACCGCGGAATCGAATAAGTGCCCAAATTGCGCCCATTCAGAATATAAAGTCGTACCTCTGGCCTGATGGCATTGGCCAATTCGACCACACGATCGAACGATCTCAAAACGGAGGTGGCGGAGGCGAACCGGAGCTGATTGAGTTGTTGCCTAACGACTTCGCCTTCACGATGGAACCGGAATTTCCCGTAAGTCGAGGCTACCTGTCTCGCGAGAAACTCCGAATGGGTCCAAATATCGATATTGTCTTGGATGACCGGCAAGATGTGCCTTCTCATCCCATACTTCGCGAGAAGCCAAAGTGATGTAACGAAGAAAAAAGGGTTGCGCTGGGCATAGGCCTTTCCGCCGATCAACTGTCCTAGCGTTCGAATGTCGCGATGCAACCTGCTGTTTGGCTTAACGTGCCATGCTGTTAGTGTCTTCGCGATGTACATTAAGGATGCATCATCGAGGACATGATCACTCAGGACGTAGGCTCGCATTGATGAGAAGGTGTCGCGGCGAGGGCCGAGTTCCTCAAAATATCTAAACACGTTTTCGCGAAGCCCCGGCTCTGATTGAACTGAAGCGGCGACGAATTTGACGGCGTGATCATCTAGCGTTGCGGTGAAATGACTAAGATATCTCTTGACGATTTTTTCCGAATGACCGTAACCGGGACGAGCGCGAAATTCATCGAATTTGGTCCGTACCCTTCCGAGAAGCTTCTGCCGCCTTTTACTGGAATGCCCATATTTATTCAGGCGATCTTTTACGTCGTCAAGAAACTTATTTTCGTCGGAATGAAAGAATTTTCTCGCTTGTACGGCAGAAAGTATCTGTGTTTTTCCCGCGTTTAATCTAAGACCACGTGTAAGTAGTAGGTGGTCAAGGTCTCTTAGTAGAATTTTGCCAGCGGCGATTGACGACGCAGTAACCGTAATATCATCGACCCACCGCACAAAGCTGTTCGAAGTGACACCTTTGAGAAAGGCATCTACCTCGTACAGATATACATGACTTAAAAGTCGCGGCGCATCAAAATTTACCTGAGGGAGGCTTCTCTCGGGAGAGGGAAGATAATCTGGCCGCCAACTGATCCGATCCAACACTGAAAATAAGATATCGAGTGTGACCTCCTCAACGTTATTTAGCATCGAGAGAATGTTACGGAGGTGGGAATAATCAATGTTATCAAAATAATTTGCAATGTCGGTAACACATATATAGCTGTGGTTGCTTATCATTTCAAATCGAATGTTGGAGAATTTTGCCCATCTTCTGAACCAGATATAATCTCTCTCAAACGTGAACCGAGCGTCCTGAAAGCCGTGGCTTCGGCTAAAAAACGAGTTGCTGGACGGCTGTTTCTTCAGCGCCTCAGGTAAAATGTCTTCGACTATGCATTGTAGGACTATGCAGTCCTCGGGCGAAGGGAGGACTAGTGTCCTAGTCACCCCAAGCTTTTTTTCAACACTAACTGGTGTTGATCTCTGAGGAATGTATCTGCCAGAACAAAGTGAAGTGTGGAGCTTCGTGAATATTTGTTTTCGATCCCAGTGAAAATCGTTGTAGTCGTGGAGGTCAAGGACCTCTTGGTCACGAAGGCCCGGCCGGACGTATTTTTTCCAGACCTTGTCCATCGAGGATTCCGAGAAGACTTTCTCGATTGCTGCACGGCGGCTCGCCAGTCGTTTGGTGTGAAAGGTGTGCGATTGGAATGCAGATTTAGCCACAGGTAATTATCCCCCAGTCTGGAGGTACCATTAGCAAGGAGAAGTAAACGCAGGACGAATAGGAATGGAATCATCAGTGCGTGACGTGCAGCTTGCAGTTGATTTTGCGGTGGACATGGAATTTGGATAACCAACCGACTATTGGCACGCAACTGGCGGGAATTGAACTCGGCATCGAGTGATGGGGTTGATGTGGCGACCATAGACACATACGCACGACCGACTTGGCTATATCGATATCGGCCCCTTGGCGCTGAACGCGCAGACGGTAAATCTCGGGCGAACGTTGCGAAGCTCGAACGCGAATTGAACGCTATCGAGCTGGGTTACATTTATTGCTCGACGTTCAATCAGATGAACGACCCGATGGAGGGGTTTTACCGATCAAGCGAACGCGTTCGCTCTCACCCGCAGTTTGACCAGTTTTCCGAGCGCGTACGAAACGAGAAACTGAACCTCGGCATCGCCTCGCTGTCGGAAACCTGGAACAACGAGTTGATGTGGGCGCACTATGCCGGTGGCTTCAGTGGCTTGTGCGTTGGTTACTCGGTGTCGAGCCTTCTTGCCGGCTTGAATGACCAGCACGCGCTGGCGAGAGTCGCATATGGTGACAAGCCGTACCTTCTCAATCTCAACGGCGTTAGGAACGAGGACGAACGCGCTCGCGCGATCCTATCCACTAAGAATCTGAAATGGTCCTATGAGCGCGAATGGCGGCTGTTCGCTGCCATGCCGGGGTTAGCGAAGCATGGGCACGGCGCAGTCACCTCAGTTTTCCTCGGAATGCGTATGGCCGAAGCTGATCGCAAGATCATCCGCCGACGCTTGCGCGCGGCGGGAATTCGGGTCTCGCAAACGCTGGTCGACGGGTATTCGGTGAAGCAGCGTCGAAATACAGAGCAAGAGTAGCGGTGGCCAAATGGTGCCGTTAGAATGGGATTTCATCATCCAGCTCGCCCGCAGGAGGGCGACCTCATCCCGCGGCTTGCCCGCGGATAGCCTTCCTCAACCTTGAGTGTTGCACCGCAGGTTTTGCCTCCGCAACCGCCTCACCACCATCCTGCAACCCAACCCGCAGGGCCGCGCCCGCGAGGTGGTCGCGCATCGCGGTCTGCGCGGCCTCGGCGTCGCCGGCGCGGATGGCGGCCAGGATGCGCTCGTGCTCGCCGAGCGTGATGCGGGCCATGTCGTCCGATTTCTGCTGGTTGCCGGCGGCAAGGATGCTCTCGCGAACCCGCTCGGACACGAAGACCAGGAACTGGCCCATATAGGCGTTGCGCGTCGCCTCGGCGACGGTGCGGTGGAACTCGAGGTCGCTGCGCAGCCAGGCGACGCTGCCATAGGGTGCCTCGCGCATGCCGGCCAGCGCATCGCCCATCGCGGTGAGATCGGCTTCGGTGCGCCGCCTTGCGGCAAGGGCGGCCGCCTGCACTTCGAGGATGCCGCGCAGTTCGAACAGGTTGCGGAAGGAGTCGGCGCGCTGCAGCGCCTCGTAGTCGATGGTCAGCACCGTCGGGTTGGTGCTCTCCACCACGAAGGCGCCGCGCCCCTGCTGCGACCAGATGCGGCCTTCCGAGCGCAGCCGGGCGATCGCCTCGCGCACGACGTTGCGGCTGACGCCGAACGTGGTCGCCAGCGCCTGCTCGGTCGGCAGCTGGTCGCCGGGCTTCAGGCGCCCCTGTGCGATCTCGCGCGAGATCGAACTCGCAACCAGGGTTGAGAGGTGCGGACCGCGATTGACCTTGTCGAGCTTCAGCGTCATCGCTCACCTATAGACCATGATTGGCCTTGCTTGCCAGAATGCGGCCATTGCTCAGGATATGGCGCGGATCGAAGACTTGCTTGATGCCGGTCGCCAGATCAAGCGTCACCGGATCGATCCGGTCGAGGAAAGCCTTCTGCTTGACCCGGCCGATGCCGTGCTCGGCGCTGATCGAGCCGCCATAGCGGTCGACGACGGCAAAGATCTCGGCCTCCGCCTCCTCGAACAGTTGCTCCACCGCTTGCGGGTCCATGCCTTCCGGCGGCACGACGTTCAAATGGATGTTGCCGTCGCCGACATGGCCGTAGGTGACGGCGAGCGCGTCGGGGCGCGCGCGCTGCAATTCGAAGAGCGCATCGGTGACGAAATCGGCGAGTTTGGAGATCGGCACCGAGACGTCGGTGCGCAGATAGCGGCCGCCCCTGCCCTGCCGCTCGACCATGATCTCGCGATAGAGCCACAGCCGCTCGGCCTGCGCCCGGGTCGAGGCGACGATGCCGTCCTCGACGATATCGGCGACACCGCCGAGAAAACCCATGAGCATGGCCGACAGGTCGATCAGCCCGCCGGAGGAAACCTCGATCAGCACATAGGCTGGATAGGCTTTTGCCAGCGGATCGGCAAAATCCGCGCCCTCGCGCATGGTGATCTCGATGCCCTGGCGCAGGATCAGTTCGAAGGCGGTGAGAAGATCGCTGCAGTCGCGCCGCGCCCGCGCATAGAGTGCCATCGCGTCCTCGACCGAGCGCAGGCCGACCAGCGCCGTCTCGATCTGCGTCGGCTTGGGAAAGAGCTTTAGCGCGGCGGCGGTGACGATGCCGAGCGTGCCTTCCGAGCCGATGAATATCTGCTTGAGGTCGTAGCCGCGATTGTCCTTGCGCAGCACCTTCAGCCCGTTCCAGATCCGGCCATCGGCCAGCACCACTTCGAGGCCAAGCACCAGGTCGCGCGTCATGCCGTAGCGCAGCACGTTGAAGCCGCCGGCATTGGTGGCGACGTTGCCGCCGATGCGGCAGCTCCCCTGCGCCCCGAAGGTGATCGGCAGCAGGCAGTCGCTCTCCCCGGCGGCGCGCTTGGCATCCTCGAGGATGCAGCCGGCCTCGACCACCATGGCGAAGTCGATCGGGCTGATCGAGCGGATCCGGTTCATGCGCTCCAGCGAGATGACGACCTCGCCACCATCGGCGGCGACCGCCGCTCCGACGAGGCCGGTCAGGCCGCCTTGCGGCACCACCGGAACGCGCTCGGCATGGCAATGCCGCATCAGCGCCGACATCTCCTCGACCGAGGCCGGACGCGCGACCGCCAGCGGGCGGCCGAAATGGTCGCCCGACCAGTCGCGGCTGTAGCGCGCCAGGTCTTCGTCGCTGGTCAGCAGCCCGCCATCCGGCAGCACGCCGGCAAGGGCCGATAGCAGCGATGCGGAAGTAGGCGGCACGACATTCATGACCTGGTTCCGGACCCTCTGGGAAAACGACTGGACAACCACCTTGCTTGTCGTGTTATCATACAACCCTGATTTAGAACATCAAGCGAGGCCATGTTCCCGCCAGCTGCTTGATGTGGACGGTCAGACCAGCCAATCACCAAATTCGGAGGACTTCCCCAATGAGCGACGCCCCGGGCTTTCGCTATATGCACACCATGATCAGGGTTCTCGACCTCGACAAGTCGATCGCCTTCTACACCGAGGTTCTCGGCATGACCTTGCTGCGCCGGGAGGACTATCCCGGCGGCAAGTTCACCAACGCCTTTGTCGGCTATGGGCCGGAGGACAAGGAAGCCGTCGTCGAGCTGACGCTGAACTGGGGACGCGAGGAGCCCTACGAGATCGGCACCGGATTCGGCCACCTGGCGCTCGGCGTCAACGACATCTACGCCGTCTGCGCCGAACTGGAAAAGCGCGGCGCCAAGATTCCGCGCAAGCCCGGGCCGATGCAGCACGGCACCACCCACATCGCTTTCGTCGAGGACCCGGACGGCTACAAGATCGAGCTGATCGGTCTCGACACGATGCAATGACCTGAGCGGGCGGGGCCGCATCGCGCCTTCGATGCGACCCCGTCCGGTCCGCGCTTGCTCGGGAGGCGGTGCGGATGGATCTGTCACTTGATGACCGCGATCTTGCTGCGGTCGATGGTGATGGCGACGGCGGCGATGAGCACCGCGCCGAACACCATGTTTTCCAGGAAGATGTTGACGCCGACGAAGGTCATGCCGATGCGCACGATCGAGATGATCAGCGCGCCGACCGCCGTGCGCGCGACGCCGCCCAGCCCGCCGGTGATGGCGGTGCCGCCGACGATGACGGCGGCAATGGCCGGCAGCAGCAGCTGGTTGGCCAGAACCGGCGAGCCGCTCGACAGCCTCGCCGCCAATACCACGCCGGCGATTGCGGCAAGCATGCCGGAGGCGGCGAAGGCAATGATCTTGGTGCGGTCGACATTGATGCCCGCCGCCCAGGCGGCCGGCTCACCGGCGCCGACGGCGATCGCCTGGCGGCCAAAGCGCGTGTAGCGCAGCGCCAGGAAGCTGGCGATGCCGATAACCGCCGAAATCAGCACCACCACCGGCAGGCCGGCGACCGTGGCGTTGATCCAGGCGGTGTTTTCGCGGCCACCTTCCTCGATGGTGATGGCGCGGCCGTCCGACACCCACAGCGCGATGCCGGTGACCACGCCGCCGGTGGCGAGCGTCGCCACAAAGGACGGAACGCGCAGCTTGACATGGACGATGCCGCTCAAGGTGCCGAAGGCGAGCCCGGACAGGATCGCCACCGGGAAAGCGGCCAGCCCAAGCGAGGGCAGCAGCTGCGCCAGGATGACGCTGGCCAGCGAGGCGACCGCCTGGATCGACAGGTCGATGCCGCCGAGCAGGATGGCGAACGTCACGCCGGTCGCCAGGATGAACAGCACGGCGGTGTTGGCGAACAGAAGCGCCACGGTTTCGCCGGTGAGAAAACCGGGCGCGGCGATCTCGATGATCAACAGCAGGGCGACAAGCAGGACCAGCGGAATGGCGCCTTGCGTCCACTTGCCTTCGAAGATGCGCCGCAGCGATAAAGCTTCATTCATCGGCCTGCCTCAGAGACTGTTTCGAAACTCGCTCTGGCGAGTCATATGATGGTGGTTTCGAGAACCGGGGCGCAGCGGACGTTGGTCCGTGAGCACCGGAAGCGCAGAAAACGCCTTCAGATGGCGGCCGGAGTAGAGTTTCCAAACGGTCTCTCATACCATCGCCCGCAACAGTTCCACCTGGTTCGGCTTGTTGCCCGGGCTGGCGTCGAAGCGCGCCGTGATCTCGCCGTCGCGCATCACCAGGACCTGGTGCGACAGGCCGATGGTCTCCTCCAGCGTGTCGGAAATCAAAAGGATCGCCACGCCTTGCGCGGAGAGATCGCGGACCAGTTCGTAGACCTCCTCCTTGGCGCCGACATCGAGGCCGCGCGTCGGATGGTCTAGCACGAGGATGCGCGAGCCCGCCGTCATCCAGCGCGCCAGCACCACCTTCTGCTGGTTGCCGCCGCTGAGCTTGCGGCAGGCGGCATCGGGGCCCGGCGCCTTGATGCGCAGCCGCTTGATCCAGTCGGCTGCGAGCCGGCGCTCCTTGCCATAGTCGATGGCGCCATGGCGCATGACGCTCGACAAATCGGCCAGCGAAATGTTCTCGGCGATCGACAGGAACATCACCAGCCCTTCGAGCCTGCGCTCGCGCGGCACATAGCCGATACCCCTGCGCACCGCGGGTTCCGGCGAGGCGAAACGCACCGCGTCGCCGGCGATCTTCATTTCGCCGGCATCGTGCTGGAGGAAGCCGCCGATGGTGCGCGTCACCTCCTCGCGACCGGAGCCGACGACGCCGGCGATGCCGACGATCTCGCCGGCCCTGATCTTGAGGTCGACGCCATGATAGGCGCCGCCCGCCCCCAGCCCCTTTGCCTCGACCATGACCGTCTCGCGCGGCGCCTGCTGGCGGGCCTCGCGGTAATATTCCGCCTGCAGGCCGCGCCCGACCATGATCTCGTGCAGTTCCGGCGCGGTGACATCAGCCGCGCGATGCTCGGCGACGACCGCACCGTCCTTCATCGTGTAGACGCGGTCGGAGATTGCAAGCACCTCGTCGAGACGGTGCGAGACGAAGACGAAGCTGGCGCGCGATTTGAGCGAGCGCACGCGCGCGAACAGCACCTCGATATCGGCGGCGTTGAGCACCGAGGTCGGCTCGTCGAGCAGGATGAGCAGCTGCCGCTCGACCACTTCCTCAAGCGTCAGCGCCTTGGCCAGCTCGACCATCTGGCGCGCGGCGAAGGTCAGCTCGGAGGTGCGCGCGGTGACGTCGATGTCGATGCCGATCTTGGCCAGCTGGCGCCGCGCCGCCGCGTTCATGGCGCGCCAGTTGACGATGCCGAAGCGGGTGAAGCGGTCTTCCTCGCCGAGATAGATGTTTTCGGCGACCGTCAAATTGAGCACCAGCGACTGTTCCTGGAACACCATGCCGATGCCATGCCGGGCCGCATCGCGCGGACTGCGCATGCGCAGCTGGTCGCCGTCGAGGGTGAGGCTGCCGCCGTCCGGGCGGTAGCTGCCGGCCAGCACCCGCATCAGCGTCGACTTGCCGGCGCCGTTCTCGCCGATCAGCCCGACCACCTCGTTCGGCCGGACCGCGATCGAGACGTCGCGCAGGGCCCGGACGCCAGGAAAATTCTTGATGATGCCGGAAGCGCTCAGCATGGCGGTCACTTGACTATCCTGAGGCGGACGCGGTCGAGCGACAGCGCCACCGCGGCGATGATCATCAGGCCCTGCACCGTCTGCTGGATGTAGGGCGAAATGCCGAGCAGGATCATGCCGTTGGCGAGCACGGTGACGATCAGCACGCCGATCAGCGTGTTGACGACGCCGCCTTCGCCGCCGGTCAAGGCCGTGCCGCCGACGACGACGGCGGTGACCGCGGCAAACAGCCGGCCGTCGCCGATGACGGCGTGCGACTGACCGAGTTGTGCTGCGGCAAGCACACCGGCAATGCCGAAGAAGAAGCCGGCGAGCGCGAAGGCGGTGACGCGCACGCGAACCACGTTGACGCCGGAAAGCTTGGCGACGTCCTCGTCACCGCCGATGGCCAGGATGTGGCGGCCAAGCTTGGTGTGATACTGGATGACTGCGGCGAGCAGGAATGCCCCGGTGGCGACCCACACCGCCAGCGGCAGGCCGAGGAAGCGGGTCAGCGCCAGGTCGCGGATCGAGGCGTCGTTGAGACGGATCGCCGAACCGCCGAGCATATAGACCGACAGGCCGAGGCCGATGAACCACATGCCAAGCGTGGCCATGAAGGATGGGATGCGCAGCATGGTCTGGACGAGACCGCTGACGAAACCCATGGCGGTGCCGGCGACGATCGCGGCCAGCACCGCCCACCAGCCATAGTCGTTGCCATTGCTGTCATTGGCGGCGAGCAGCACCACCACCATCGCCGATACCGACAGCGTGCCCTCGACCGAGAGGTCGATGCTGCCCATCAGGATGATGAAGGTCAGCCCCATGGCCAGCGTCAGCGGCACGGCGGCGGAGTTGGCGAGGCGCACCAGGTTGCGCAGCTCGATGAAATTGGGATTGGCGATGGCGATCAGCAAGCACAGCACGACCAGCACCGCCAGCGGCGCCAGGCTGCGCCAGCGCCTGCCGCCGAACACGGCGGCGATGCGGCCGGGGAGAAATGTCATAAGCGTCGTCCGCTCGATGTCCGAAACGGACTTCAGGGGTTCTGTATGGATTGTCAAGAAACCGCTTCCCGTCTGCTGATGACCATCGCCGGGCGGGTACGATGCACGACGAACTGTAAAGGGGAGCGGGCCGCCAGGGAGCAGCAGCCCGCCCCGGCGGTCAGGTCCGGATGGCTCCGGTCACCCGACCCCAAAGATCGTTCCAGTCGATCTCCGGTTTGGCGTCGACATTGGTCTTGTAATATTCCTCGACATTGTCGTGCGAGATCAGCACCGCCTTGCCGTAGAATTCGCGGTGTTCCGGCGGTTCCTTGACCGGGTCGAACTTGCCGATCTTGGCGTTGTAGCCGATGGCCAGTCCCATGCCGCCCTGCCAGAACGGATCCGAGGTGACGGTGCAGGCGAACTCGCCGGTGCGCACCGCGTCGACCGCCGTCTTGATGCCGTCGACGCCGACGATCGGCACCTTGCCGGCGAGGTTTTCGGCGCGCAGCGCCTCGAGCGCGCCGGAGCCCATGTCGTCATTGGCGGCCCAGATGCCCTTGATGTCGTCACCGAAGCGGGTGAGCAAATTGCCCATCAGGTCGAAGGCTTCGGTCGATTTCCAGTTGGCGACCTGGAAGTCGAGCAGCTTGATGTCGGGATTGGCGGCAAGGGCCGCGTCGAGACCCTTCTTGCGCTCGATCGCCGCCGTGGTCGAGATCAGGCCGCCGAGGGCGACGATGCCACCCTTGCCGCCGATGGTCTTGAACAGGATCTCGGCGATGGTCTTGCCGCTTGCGATGCCGTCGAACTCGATGTGGGAAACATAGTTCGGGTTGAAGTCCTTCGGATGCAGATCCGCCGGCTTGTTCCACTGCGTCACCACATAGGCGCCGGCCTTGGCACAGGCCTCGACGATCGGGCGTGCATCAGGCGTGTCGTTGGGATCGGAATTGAGCACCATGTTGCCGCCGGTCTTGGCCAGCATCGCCTTGATGTCGGCGATGCCTTTCTCGCTGTTGCCTTCCGAAACCAGCGTGACGTGTTCGAGACCGGCCCATTTGGCGTAGGCCTCGGCGCCGGTCTTCCACACCGCGTGATAGGGGTTGGACAACGAGCGGATCGACGTCACCAAAGTCGGCTTTTCCTGCGCGCGCAAAACTTTTGGCATGGCGAGCGCCGCCATTCCTGCGGTGGCGCCCATCATCAGCGTCCGGCGGCTGACTGCGCCGGAAAGCGTTAAACTTGTCCTGTCCTTCATTTATCGAACCTCCCGATTGAATTCCGTTTCCCGCCCGGCGGCTTGCGCGGGGAGCGCGGCCGGGCCTCCGATCGACGGGTTGCCAAGCTCCTCACTTGTACGACAACCCTTCAACACGGCAACCATACCCTTTCTCTTGACGCGGCACAAGGGACTTGAGATCGTCGCGCACACGAGGCTGCCGCAATCTGTGGCCGTGGCATCGGAGGAAAAATGCCGGATTACATCATCGTCGGCGGCGGCTCGGCCGGCTGCATTCTGGCTGCCCGGCTGAGCGAGGATCCCGACCTGTCCGTCGTCCTGCTGGAGGCCGGACCGGCGGACACCGATCGCTACATCCATCTGCCGGTCGGCTTCTTCAAGATGACGGCCGGACCGCTGATCTGGGGCTATGACACGGCGCCCGGCAAGGCGATCGACGGCCGCACCATGGTCTATCCGCAGGCGCGCGTGCTGGGCGGCGGCTCCTCGATCAACGCCCAGGTGTTCACGCGCGGTTGCCCGCAGGATTACGACGGATGGGCGGTCGACGATGGCTGCACCGGCTGGAGCTACGCCGACGTGCTGCCCTATTTCCGGCGCTCCGAGGGCAACGACACCTTCGCCGGTCCGCAGCACGGCACCGATGGCCCGCTTGGCGTTTCGAGTGGCGCGCCGCATCCGCTGACGCGGGTCTTCGTCAAGGCCGCGCAGCAGGCGGGTCTTCCCTTCAGGGCCGATTTCAATGCCGGCGAGCAGGAAGGCACCGGATTCTACCAGACGACGACGCGTCGGGGGAAACGCAGCAGCACGGCAGTCGCCTATCTCAGGCCGGCGCTTGGCCGCAGGAACCTGACCTTGCGCACCGACGCCACGGTCAGCCGCATCGTCGTCGAGAACGGGCGCGCCATCGGCGTCGAGATCGTCGTCAACGGCAGTACCGAATTGTTGCGCGCCGGGCGCGAGGTGATCGTCACCGCCGGCGCCATCGGCTCGCCCAAACTCTTGATGCTGTCCGGCATCGGCCCGGCCGGGCACCTCGGCACGCATGGCATCGAGGTGATCCATGATCTGCCCGGCGTCGGCCAGAATCTGCATGACCACATGGATGTCGACGTCGTCGCCGAACTCAACGGGCCGCACGGCATCGACCGCTACAAGAAGAAGCGCTGGCAGGCCGTCGCCGGCCTCGAATACGCGCTGTTCGGCAAGGGCCCGGTGGCGTCCAACATCGTTGAAGCTGGCGGCTTCTGGTGGGGCGACCGTGCGGAGAAGACGCCGGACATCCAGTTCCATTTCCTGCCCGGCGCCGGGGTCGAGGAAGGCATCGGCTCGGTGCCCGGCGGCAATGGCTGCACGCTGAATTCCTACCATGTCCGCCCCCGCTCGCGCGGCAGCGTCACGCTGCGGTCAGCGGATCTGCGCGATCCGCCGGTGATCGATCCCAACCCCTTCGCCGAACGCTACGACCTGGAGCGCGCCGTCGATGGCATCGAGATCAGCCGCGAGATCCTGTCCCAACCGGCCTTCGCCAGATACATCAGCCGGGAACACCTTCCCGGTGCGGCAACGAAAGGACGCGCGGCGCTGGAAGCCTTCGCCCGCGAACATGGCCGCAGCGCCTACCATCCGGTCGGCTCCTGCCGGATGGGCGGCGATGCGCAAAGCGTCGTCGATCCCGAGCTTCGCGTGCGTGGGCTTCAAGGCCTGCGCGTCTGCGACAGCTCGGTGATGCCAAGCATCGTGTCGTCAAACACCAACGCCGCGGTGATCATGATCGCTGAAAAGGCTGCCGACATGATCGCCGGGCGGGGCTGGTTGCCGGCGTAGGTAGCTCACCGGCGTAGGCAGCTCACTCGTCCGGGAACATCGAACGCGGCGGGAAGTCGGCGCGGCTGTAGTCGACGACGATGAACTTGCCGCCCTGGTATCGCTCCACGACCGGATTGTCCGTTACCTTGCCCCGCACGCGCTCGGCCTGGCCGTCGGAACTGTCCAGCGGCGTCCAGCCGATCTTTTGCCTGGCATCATGCCGCCAGAAACCGCGGCTGTTGTTGGACTGCCCCCAGATCACCGAGCAGCCGACATGCTGGGCCTCGGCGCAGCGCTCGATCAGGCGGACGAAATCGTTGTGGGATATCCAGGTCGAGAGGATCCGTTCGTCGGGAACTTCCGGCAGCACAGAGCCGATGCGGATCAACACGCTTTCGATCGCGTGCTTGTCCCAGTAAAGCCGCGCCAGCATTTCGCCATAGGCCTTCGACAGCCCGTAATAGCCATCCGGGCGCAACAGGCAGTCCTGGTCGAGAATCTCTGTCCGCTCATAGAGGCCGACCGCGTGCACGGACGACGGGAACACCACGCGTGCCTTCTGGCTGCGTGCCGCCTCGTAGATGTGGAAGCTGCCGCGCAGATTGGGACCGAGCACCGTCTCGAAGGATTGCTCGGTGGATATGCCGCCGAAATGCAGGATCAGCCCGCAGCCCTCGGCGAGACGGTTCACCGCTTGCTGGTCCTCGAGATCGACACGATCGAAACTTGCGTTCTGCGGCAGTGGAATTGCCAACGGCACGACATCGGTCAGCCGCAATGTCCAGCCCAGTTCTGCCAGCTTGACCGAAAGCAGGCGTCCGATCGTGCCGGATGCCCCGGTCAGCAGCACCGGTTTGTCGGAGAGAGCCAATCCCTGTCCTTTCATGATAGGGAGATCGGGAGACATGTTCGCGCCGGCCCGGCAAGGCGAATGGCTGTAGTGCGCTTCAGGCGACCGAGGAATGTCATCATATCACCATATAAATAATTGGTTGCCAAGAACTGCGGTTCGTTTATTGCTTGGTGGCGATGAAACGTTCCTTTGGCCTTCCCCCTCAGATCAGCCGCACGGCGCAGGTGGCCGACTGGTTTGCGCGCGAAATACGCGCCGGCCATCTGACCAGTGGCGAGAAACTGCCGACCGAGCAGGAACTGATCGCGCAATTCGGGGTGAGCCGAACGGTGATCCGCGAGGCGATGGCCTCGCTGCGCTCGGAAGGGCTGGTCGTCAGCCGCCAGGGTTCGGGCGTGTTCGTCGCCGACCACGAGGCCAACACCACATTTCGCATCGTCTCCGACGAGCTTCGTTCGCTGACGGAAGTCCAGAACGTGCTGCAGCTGCGGCTCGCCGTGGAACTTGAAGCCGCCGGCATCGCCGCCGAGAAGCGCAGCGACGACGACCTTGCCCGCATGCGCGATTGCCTCGACGCCATCGATGCGTCGATCGCGGCCGGCGACAGCGCCATCGAACCGGATTTTGCCTTTCACCGCGCGATCGCCTCGGCCACCGGCAATCCCTATTTCGAGCGCTTCATGCATTTTCTCGGACCCGTCATCATTCCGCGCCAGTCGATCCGCCCGCGGGCCGAAACGCCGGAGCAGCGGCGGCTCTATCTCGAGCAGGTCCAGACGGAGCACCGCCGCATCTACCAAGCCATCGAGCGGCAGAACGTCGAAGCCGCCCGCTTCACCTTGCGCGAGCATCTGGAGGCGGGCCGCGAGCGCTATCGTCGCATGGTCGACGGTTCGGTCAGCTCGTAGCACGGCGTCGCGCCTGACCTTGGTTCCGTGATCTCACGCCAGTTCTCCAACCGGCATGCGGCAGGACTGCATGAGCGTCGCGAGCTGCCGCTCTTCATCCACTGTGAGGTCAAGCAGCGGTGACCGGACCGGCCCGCAGTCGATCCCCGCGATGCGCGCGCCGGCTTTGACGATCGAGACGGCATAGCCGGCGCGCCGGTTGCGGATGGCGAGATAGGGCAGGAAGAAGCTGCGGATGAGATCGCCGACCTCGGCCGCGCGGCCGGCGCGCAAGGCGTTGAAGAAACGCAGCGCCATTTCGGGGGCAAAATTGTAGATCGCCGACGAATAGGTCGTCATGCCGATAGCGGCGGCAGCACTGGCATGGACTTCGGCCGTCGGCATGCCACCGATGAAGATCAGCCGGTCGTCCATGCGGTAGCGCAAGGCGGTGAGAAGCTCGATATCGCCGACGCCGTCCTTAAGCCCGATCAGGTTCGGGCAATCCTGCGCCAACCGGTCAAGGGTCTCGGGCGTCAGCACCGCATTGTCCCTGTTGTAGGCGATGACGCCGATACCGACCGAGCGGCAGATGGCGGTCAGATGCCGGCGCAGGCCATCCTGTTCGGACTTCACCAGATAGGGCGGCAGCACCAGCAGGCCGTCGGCGCCGTTGGCCTCCGCCGCCTTGGCGAACTCGACCGCCATATGCGTGCCATAGCCGACGCCGGCCAGCAGCGGCAGATGATCGGGAACTTCATCCGATGCCGCCCGCACGACCCGCTTGTACTCCTCGAGCGTCAGCGAGAAGAACTCGCCCGTGCCACCGGCCGCGAAAAGCCCGCTTGCCCCGGCAGCGCCCTGCTGCGCGACATGGGCGCGATAGCCCGCTTCGTTGAAGGCGCCGGCATCGTCGAAGAAGGTCAGCGGAAAGGACAGCAGCCCGCGGCCAAGGGATTTGGTCAGTTCGGTCGGTGAGAACGTCAAAACGAGTACTCCGTGTGTGGGGCCGGTAGATGGATGGTCGGCCGGCAGACTTCCGCAGCCGTGGCGTTGTGCGGGCTCATACGATGCCGGGCCGGACTTCGGCCGCGGCGGCGTCGATCGCCTTGCGGCCAAGGCCCGACTTGACGATGCGGATCAATTCCTCCTCGCTGGTATCGGCCGTGGACGCGTCGAGCGCGACCTCGCCCGAATGCAGGAAGTTGATGCGGTCGCAGACTTCGAAGATCTGGTTGTAGTTGTGGACGATCAGGATCACCGAAACCTGGCGCTGCTGGCGCAGGTTCTGGATCAGGCCCAGGACATGCGCGCTCTCGCGCACGCCGAGTGCCGCCAGCGGCTCGTCGAGGACCAGGATTCTGGGCGACGAATAGATCGAGCGGGCAACGGCGATGCACTGGCGCTGTCCACCCGACAGGAGGTCGACGGTGCTGTTGACGCTGGGGATCGAGATGCCCAGCGTGTCCAGGTAGATTTGCGCCTGTTTGCGCATCTTCCTGTTGTCGAGCAGGTTCAGCCCCAGGATGCGCTTGCGGTATTCGCGGCCGAGGAACATGTTGTGGAAGACGCTGAGGTCGCCGATCAGCGCAAGGTCCTGGTAGACGGTTTCGATGCCCTGGGCGCGCGCGTCGCGCGGCGAGGCGAAGCGCACCTCCTTGCCTTGCGAGACGATCGTGCCGGTATCCGGCTGGTGGAAGCCGGACAGGATCTTGATCAGCGTCGACTTGCCCGCGCCATTGTCGCCGACCAGGGCCAGGACCTCGCCCCGGCGCAGCTTGATCGAGACGTCGACCAGTGCCGTGACGGCGCCGAAACTCTTGGAGATGTTGGTCATTTCCAGGACGACGGGCGCGTCGGCCGCGAGCGGCGGAATCGTCTGCATGTTCATAGGCGCCTCCGTGTGCGTAGCCGGTCGACCTGGATGCTCAGGATCATCGCCGCGATGATGGCCGCGCCCAGATAGATGTCGGAAACGGTGGCCTGGGCGCCGATCATCACCAGGCCGTTGTTGAGCGAAGCGACCACGAAGGCGCCGATCAGCGCGCCGATGACGGTGCCGGAGCCACCCAGCAGCGAGGTGCCGCCGATGACTGCCGCCGCGATCGCCTGCAAGGTGAGGAAGGGGCTGCCGGCCTGCGGGTCGGCGGAGGTAAACTGGGCGGTGTTGATGATGCCGGCGAAGGCCGCGCAGCCGCCGGCGATCATGAAATTGTAGATCTTCATGCGGTCGGTGCGCACACCGATTTCACGCGCGCCGATGATGTTGCTGCCGGTGGCGATCGTGTGCAGGCCGAAGGTGGTGCGGTTCAGCGCCAGCGCCAGCGCGAGCACGATCAGCACCGCCCACAGAAACGGCGTGAAGGCCGTCACTCCGTGCCAGGAGAGCAGCGCATCCGACGGCTGATAGAGGCTCTGCCCGAAGATCGCGTTGAAGGGCTGCTCGACCGGCGCCACGATCGGCTGGCTGTTGTAGATCGAGACGACGATGCCCTGCAGGAAGAACAGCATGCCGACGGTGCTGATCAGCGACGGCACGCGGAAACGCACCGTGATGATGCCGTTGATGGCGCCGACCAGCACACCGATTAGGACGCCGACAACGGCGCCGACGGCCAGCGGCACGCCCCAGGTGACCGACATCAGCGCCATGACATAGGGCGCGATCGAGAAGATGGCGCTCAGGGAAAGGTCGATCTCGCCGGTGATCATCAGCATGACTTCGGCAGCGGCGATCAGGCCTAGGCGGCCAGTGTCGCGCAGCACGACGCTCATGAATTGCGGCGACAGGAACCCGCCATCGCTGCCGACCTGGAAATAGACCACCAGAACGATGGCGACGACGGCGATGCTGGCCTCGCGATAACGGGAAAGCAGGATGAGCAGCCTTTCCGCCATCGTGTGCGGAACCTTGACGCCAACGGCGCCCATCCCGGCTTTTGCGATTTCGATTGGCGGCACTCTTGTCTTCCTGATTTCGAATTCTGGACGAAGAGACTTCTGGGCGAAAAAGACGGGTCGGTGACGGCAAGCCGGCGGCATGCAATCAGCGGTGCCCCCGCCACGTCATCGGACAATGACGTGGCGAGGGCAGGAGTTTTCGCCTGCTGGAGGCGTCAGGTCGGCTCGACGTCGCTGCGGCCCTCGAAACGGGACTTGCCGACATAGGCGTCGACATTGTCCTTGGTCACATAGGCCTGGCTGGTGTCGCTGTTGGCCGGACCGACAAGACCGCCCGACAGCTTGTAAAGATACATCTGCTGGACCGGCAGGAAGCCTTGCAGATAGGCCTGCTGGTCGGTGGTGAAGTTGACGTCGCCGGACTTGATGAAGTCCAGCGTCTGCGGGAAGAGGTCGAAGCCGGCCACGGCGCCGCCGGCTTTCACCAGGCCATATTTGTTGGAGATGAAACCGCAGGCGTAGGTGTCGGAACCACCGGTGCCGAACATGCCCTTCACGTCCTTGTGGCTGAGATAGTAGCTCTCGACGCGCGAGATTTCGGTTGCCGGATCCGGACCGGTGTTGACGACATCGTAAGTGACGCCGCTGCCGCTGTCCTTGATCGCCTGGATATAGCCGTCGAGGCGCGGCTGCGTGTTGAGCGAGCCGGGCACGCCGATCGACAGCATGACGTGGCCGCCCTTGGGGATCAGCTTCAGCCACTTCAGCGCCGAGTTGTAGCCAGACTGATAGAGCGGCTGGCCGACATAGGACAGCCGCTTGTTGGGGCTGCCGACCGGCACGTCGGCGTTGAAGGCGACGACCGGGATGCCGGCTTGCGCGGCCATGTCGGTGGCGGCATCGAAGGCGGTCGGATCGACCAGGCAGACGGCGATGCCGTCCGACTTCTGCGCAATCGCGGTCTGCATGGCGCTGACCATCTCGGAGACGACGTTCTTCTGCGAACCCGTCCACTGGTAGCTGCAGCCGAAGGCGGCGCAGGCGTCCTGGATGCCATAGACGGTCGGGGTGAAGAACTGGTCGAGCGTCACATGGCAGACGAAGTGGAACTTGTAGGGCTTCTTCGGCAGGCCGGCCGATGAATCCGCTGCTTTCGCTGCGCTGACGCCGCCGGCAAGTCCGGCACCCGCCAATCCGCTGGCAAGGCCGGCGGCACCGAGACCGAGTTTGCCCGCCAGCGCGAAGGCACTGCGCCGGCTGATCGCGGCATTGACCATCTCCATCTGATTTTTCGTTTCGTCGTCCACTTGGTTCCTCCCTCTTCGTTTTGCGGGCTTGCCCACATTTGTCGTCTGGTTACATTGTTATATGACAACTTTTGTGTCAATGGTTTTTCGACACCGGATTCACGACCGGCTTCCGCGGCTCGAGCGCGGTGCGGGAAGGCCGCCGCTTGGCCGGCACGAAGAACAGCAGCGATCACAGGAAGAGAAAATGGCTGAAATCGAATTCAGGGCTGTCGCGAAGAACGGCCTGGAGGTGACGACGATCGGGCTCGGCGGCACCGGGCTGGGCAATATGTATCGCGCCGTCGACACCGACGCCGCGGTCAGGACAGTGCAGGCGGCCTATGACAATGGCATCCGCTATTTCGACACAGCACCTGTCTATGGCTTTGGCGTCAGCGAGACCCGTCTTGGGCTGGCGATCAGGTCGCTGCCGCGCGCGGACATCGTTATCTCGTCGAAGATCGGCTACGACCTCGTGCCGATCCCGCCCGAGGAGCTCCAGCCGGCGCTCTGGGACCAGCCCGGTTCATTCCGCGCGGAGTTCGACTATTCGCGTGATGCCGTGATGCGCTCGCTCGAAGGAACGCTGAAGCGCCTCGACACCGACTATGTCGACATGGTCTCGATCCATGATCCGGACGGAGCCATTCATTTCGGTCCCGGCGAGGATCCCTATGCCAGGAGCCGTTTCAGGGAAGCGATGGACGGCGCCTATCCGGCGCTCGACGAATTGCGTTCGCAAGGCGTCATCAAGGCGGTCGGCGTCGGCATCAACCAATGGCAGATGCTGTCCGACTTCGTCGTGGCGGGTGCGTTCGACTATTTCCTGCTCGCCGGCCGCTACACCTTGCTCGAGCAGGAACCGCTGGCGACCTTGCTGCCGCTGTGCGAGCAACGCGGCACCAGGATCATTATCGGCGGACCCTACAATTCCGGCATCCTGGCCACCGGCGCCATCAAGGGCGCAACCTTCAACACCAGGCCTGCGCTGGAGCCGGTGCTCGAGCGCGTTCGCCGCATCGAGGCGACCTGCGCCCGCCATCATGTGTCGCTGCCGGCGGCCGCGCTTCAGTTCCCGCTCGGCCATCCCATCGTGTCGAGCGTCATTCCGGGGGCGCGATCGGCCGACGAGTTGAAACAGAACCTGGCCTATCTGCGCGAGGACATTCCGCCGGCTTTGTGGGCTGATCTCAAGCAGGCCGGGCTGATCGAAGCCGGCGCGCCGGTACCTTGAGCGCCGCGTTCGGCAGCCGATAGAGCGGTTCTGCGTCTTGCGTGAAACGACGGAACCGCACTAGGCGGTCTCGGCGCATGCCCGCCTTCCACGATCTCAAAGACGCTGGCTGGCTTGGCGGGCGCGCTTGCGGATCTCCTGGCGAGAAATGCCGGCGTCCGCCAGCGTGCTGTCCGGCACATGCCGCAAGCTCGCAAGCGTCTGGCGGTAGGCACGCCAGCGGGCGAAACGGCGTCGAAGTTCATTCAGCATGATCGTCTCCTCTGGCGCGCGGATGGCCGCGCGCCTGGTTCGTCGAAAGCGCAAAGCATCCGCGCAACGCGCAGGCGCGATCGAAGGGATTGCACTGGCTTGCCGGCCAGCCGAGGCGCTTGGTGACGGTTCCCGCCAGGCAGGATTGTCCAACGCCTCCAAGGCCTGCATACTTGCGTATGATGCCCGCTTCGCGCTACAGCCAGGGTCGCAAGGAGTTTTTCATTTCTGCAAAATGGATATCGGCTGGGACGATCTAAGGTTGTTTCTCGACGTTGCGCGGCTGGGTGGCCTGAGCGCGGCGACGGGAACCACGCGGCTCAGCGCAGCCACCCTTGGACGACGCGTCACCGCGCTCGAAAAGCAGATCGGCGAACCGCTGTTCGTGCGCCAGCAGACCGGCTACCGGCTGACCCCGGTCGGCGAAGAACTGCTGCGGCGCGCCGAGGACGTCGAGGCGGCAATGCAGTCGCTGACCCGCTGGCGCGAGGGAAGCCTGCCCGACCGCATCGTCCGCGTCTCGGCCGGGCCGTGGACCTCGGCCTTCGTCTCCGCCCATATCGGCGATATCTGGACGGTCGATGACGGCATCAGGGTGGAGTTCGTCACCACCACCGACCGGGTCGATATCGGACGCCGTGCCGCCGACATCGGCATCCGCAGCGAGCGCCCGACCGAACAGTGGCTGGCCGGCCGGCTAAGCGGCAAGGTCGCCCATGCCATTTATTCCGGACGCCACCTGATCAACGGCATCGCCGCCGGGTTGTTCGTCGGCGTCACCGGCGAAGGGGCAAACATTGCTTCGGCGCGCTGGCTGCAAGCTCATCACGGCGACCGCATCGCCGTGCGCGGCAACAACACCCATTCGGTGCGCGAACTGGTGGCCGCCGGCGCCGGCCTTTCGGTCTTCCCGTGCTTCGTCGGCGACAGCGATCCGCGGCTGGTCCGCGTCGCCCAGCCTATCCCCGAACTCGAAACCGACCAGTGGATCGTCACCCATCACGAGGAGCGTCATTCCCCGCCGGTGCGAAAGGTCGCCGACCGCATCGCCAGCTTGATGCGGGCGCACCGGCCGCTGTTTCGCGGCGAGACGCCGATCAGGTAAGCGCGTCGTTCGGCAACGTGCGGCGACCGCCACACCGGCCTCAAGTCGACGCGAATTCGGAGAGTTCGTCGACGGCTTCCTGAACACCTTGTGCAGCCGCTCGCTCGAACCACAGGCGACCGGCTGCCGGGTCATGGTCCCCGGCAAGACCATTGGAGAGATAGCGCCCGAGCATGAGTTGGGCCTGGCCATGTCCCCGCTCGGCAGCGGCGGCGAACCATTTCTGCGCTGCCGCCGGGTCGAGTGACAGACCCTGGCCGCTCCCGTACAGGGCGCCGATCGCAAACATCGCCCCGACGTGATCGGCGGCGGCGGCCCGCTTGAACAACTGCGCCGCAGCCACGGGCAAGGATGCGCCGCCGCGCCCATTGAGGAGCATTTCGGCAAGCGCCACCTGCGCGTCGACCATGCCGGCGTTGGCCGCCCGCTCGAACCAGAGACGGGCCTGTTTCTGGTCGGCGGCCACGCCGCGCCCATCCTGAAGCATGCGCGCATATGCATATTGCGCCTCGGCCACGCCTTCGGCCGCGCGCCTCACCCATTGCGCCGCCTGCTCCTCGTCCTTTCGCACACCGACGCCCTGGGCAAAGCAGAGCCCGAGGTTGAAGGCTGCAACCAGATCGCCCGACGAGGCAGTCGCCTCGAACCATCCGGCAATGCTGGCGCGGTCGTCAGGCTCGCCTGCGCCTTCGAGGACCAGATTGGCAAAGTCGACCTGCGCTTCCTGATTTCCCGCATTTGCGGACGTGCGCAGCCAGCGCGCTCCCTCCTCGACGTCCTGGGCGACACCGTTTCCCGACAGATAGAGCGATGCCAGGGCGCGGGCGGCGGCCTGATGGCCTGCATCGGCCGCCCGTCGATACCACGTCGCGGCCTCCGCATAGTCGGGCTGCGAACTCTTCACGTAACGATCGCCGAGACGGTAGGCAGCCTCGATATTTCCCGCCAATGCGGCGCGCCGCAGCCATGCCTCGCCGGCCGCGATATCCTGATCCGCAAGGCCACCATCAATGAGCCCCAATCCCAACCGGAACTGGGCCGAGGGCAGACCTTTCTCCGCGGCAAGCTGATACAGTCGCGCCGCTGCCGCTCGATCGACCGGCACGCCGCGCCCATGCTCGGTCAGCACCCCAAGCACGTAGATTGCAGTGGGCAGGCCGGCGTCGGCAGCGCGTCGAACCTCGGTGGCAATCTTGTCCGCCTGCCCAGGCTGCCTGCGCCGGGCGAGGGAAAGAGCAAGGCCCAGACATCCCTCCGGGCAGCCGGCGGCCGCGGACTTCTCATACCAGCCATGCGCCGCATCGAGATCGCGCATCGCTTCGGGGCCTCTGCTCAGGATATAGCCGAGGATTGCCTGCCCGGTCGGGGAGCCGGCCTCGGCGGCTTTTTTCGCAAGTTCGAGCGCTGGCGCGAAATCCGGCTGCCGCGAGGAATCCCGTTCGAACAGGCTTTCCGATCCGATGCGATTGCCGTCGGGCTCCTGTGTCGCCAGTCCAGCCACGTAAAGCGCGGCGAGAAGCGACTGCGCATCGGGGTTGCCTTGATCGGCCGCCCGCCGCAGCCAGCGCGCGCCTTCCGACCGGCTCGGCGGCACACCCAAACCTTCGAGATAGCAACGAGCGACCCGGTATTCGGCCTCGGCGATGCCGGCGCGTGCGGCAATTGCCATCAGCGGAAAGGCTTCTGAAGGCTTGCCACTGTCGGAAAGCTTTATCGCCCGGCGCAACACCAGCGCCGGCGGGGCAAAGGCAGTCAGCCGGTCAAGGATTGCCATCGATGCGAGAACTCATACCTCCGTTTGTCGCGGCACGACACCCAAGCCTATGGCTCCCTCATCGCTTCCTGGCCTACGGGGAGCATGGCGCCGAGAATGTACTTGAGCACGGTGCGGCGGCCAACCTTGACGTCAGCCGTCACCGGCATGCCGGGGCTGATCGTGAAACTGGCGGGCACGCCATGGAGGGCAACCTGATCGATGGAAATCTGCGTGCGATAGAAAAGGTCAGTGTCCGATGGCAGCATGGCCAACGAGCTGTTCGGGTCGCGCGCCTGTTCGCGAGCCGAGAAGGAATCCGGACTGACCGCGCGCACAGTGCCATGAGCCAGGCCATATTGCGAATAAGGAAAGGTGTCGAATTTGATGGCCACCGGATCGCCGACATGGACGAACCCACTGCTGCGACCGACAATGTTCGTCTCGATCTCCAGCACCGCGTCGTCCGGCACCAGCGTGATCAATCGGTCGCCGGACTGCAGGATCGAGCCGACGGAGACCTTGGCTACCGACTGGACGATGGCGTCCGCCTCGCTCTTCAGCTCGACCAACTGCTTGCGCAGCTTTGCCTTGTTGAGAAGCTCACGGGCGTCGGACATGCGCGATCCCGCCTCCGACAGGCCCTGCGAGACTTCCGCGCGCCAGCTCTGGATGTAGCCATCGCGGTCGGCGGACACCGTCGCCTGCTGCCGCTTGGCGGCTTCCGATGTCTGCAAGGCGTTGCCGAGCGCCCGGGACATTTCGGCCGAGTTGTCCTCGGCCAGAAGCGTGTTGAGGCGGCTCCCCACCTGTCTTTCTTCCAGTTGCTTGCGCATCTGTTCGATCGAGGCCGCGACGGCCAGCCGCTGGCGGTAGCCGTCAGCATCGGACTGGGAACGCGAGATCACGGAGCTGAGCTCATCGCTCTGCCGGTCGAAACTCGCCAGCTTGGCGTCGTAGACGGCTTTGCGGCGATCATAGATCGACGCCTGCAGGGTCCAACTCGGGTCCAGGCCGTCATAGTTGAAGGGCTTGCCGTCGGCCTCCGCTTTCAACCGCGCCACTTCGGCTTCAAGCGTCGAAACCTGTGTCGCCAGCGCGGTGAGGTCCGCCGAGGCGAAGGTCGCATCGAGGCGGGCAAGCGTTTGACCGGCTCGCACGCGCTGTCCTTCGCGCACCTCGATCGAGCGCACGATCGCCGTCTCAAGCGGCTGCACCACGATGTTTGGCGATTGCGAGACCACGAGCCCTCTGGTGGTGACGACCTGATCGACCGGTATGATCCCTGCAAGTGTTATCAGGGCGACGACCATGCTCGTGATGATCCAGACGACGCCGCGCGCCATTCGCGGAACCGGCGCATTGGCGATAGCCGTCGACGGCCACTGGAATTCCAGGATGGCGGGCATCGTCGGATCGCTCGGTTCTGTCCGGCGCCGGCGGGCGGGAAGGCTGGATTGGGTGATGCTGATGCTGCTCATGGGGCGCCCCGAAGCCGATGCTCAAACAAGTCGCGGCGGGACGGCGGCCAGACGACCGTGGCGGCTGTCGAGATGCCGGTTCTGCTGCAACCAAAGCTGGCGGTAGAGCGCGCATCGTTCGAGCAGGGTCGCATGCGGCGCGACATCGAGGACCTTGCCCTGATCCATGACCAGGATCTGGTCGCACTCGGTCAGCGACGCAAGCCGGTGCGAGACAATAATCATCGTGCGGCCGCTGGCGATGCGCATGAGATTGGCGCTGACCACCGCCTCGCTCTCCGGGTCAAGCGCGCTGGTCGCCTCGTCGAGGATCAGGACGGTCGGATTGTGGATGAGCGCGCGCGCGATCGCCAACCGCTGCTTTTGACCACCCGACAGGTTGGGCGACCCTTCCTCGATATAGGTGTCATAGCCGTTCGGCATGCGTTCGATGAATTCTTCGGCGCCGGCGAGGTGGGCGGCTCGCATGGCGTCGGAAAGGGTCAGACCGGGGCGCCCGGCGATGATGTTGTCACGAATCGACCCGCGGAAAAGGAAATTGTCCTGGAGGACCACGCCGAGCCCCTGGCGAAGGTGACGCAGGTTGATTTCCTTGAGGTCGACGCCATCCAGCTTGAGAAAACCGCTATAATCGCGATTGATCCCCTGCAGCAGCCTCGCAACCGTCGATTTTCCCGAACCGCTGCGCCCGACGATGCCGAACATCGTCCCTGCCGGAATGTCGAAGCTGACCCGGTCGAGCGCCGGCGTCTTGGTGCCAATGTAGGAGAAGGTCAGGTCACGGAAACTGATCTCGCCAACGAGCTTCGGCCTCAGGCCGGTGGAATTCGAACTGCTTTCCAGGGGTCGGTTGAGGACGGATCCGGCTTCGCCGATTGCCGCCCCTACCTCCTCGAAGTCCTCGACCAGTCGGGCAAGGCCGACGAGAGGCTGCGCGACGCGTTGGGCGATCATCATGAATGCGAACAGGCTGCCGACCATGTAGCCGGAGGTGTCGCTCATCGCGAGATAAGCGCCGATCAGCATGGTGCCGAGGACCATCACACGCTCGATTGGCGTGACAAGCGTCTGCGGCCAGTTGGCGAGCTGCCCGAAGGCAAGGCGGGCCCTGCCCGCGTCCGCCACCCGCTCGTCCCAAAGCGCCTTGCGTTGCGGTTCCAGACCAAGCGCCTTGACCGTCTTGATGCCGACGACGGTTTCGCCGAGCGCCGCCGACTTCCAGGTCTCCGCTTCGACCACCTGCTGGTAGCTGCGGCGCAGTGGTGCGAGAAAGGCGAAGATGATCAGCATGATCACGCCCGCGCAGGCAAGCACGATCCAGCCGAGCGTGGCGTTGATGTAGAACATCACCGGGATCAGCACGCAGAGCGTGATCAGATCGAGGAACGTGCTGAGGAGTTTTCCGGTCAGGAACTCGCGGATGCGATAGATCTGTGCGAGGTGGTACATCGTCTGGCCGGCCGGATGACGCTCGAAATAGTCAAGCGGCAGACGCAGGAGCCTGCTGAAGACATGCAAGTTCAGTTTGGTGTCCAGCCGGGCGCCGACGACGTTGATGATCAGCCTTCGGGCGTGACCGAGGAGCGTCTCGTAAACGAACAGGACGGCGATTATGGCCGACAGCAGCACGAGGGTCGAAACGCTGTTGAACTGCAGCACCTTGTTGACCAGCGTCATGACGATGAGCGGCGGCAGAACGGTAAGGATGCTCAGCGTGAACGAGGCGATACCGATGTCACGCATGGAACGGCTTTCTAACCGTACCAGGTCGATCAACCAGCGCAGCGTGAAAGGCGCATCGGCCGCGATGTAGGATCGCGCCGGACGCAACAACACCGCCTCACCCGTCCACACCTGCGACAGCCGCAACTCGTCGATGGCGATGGCTTCTTCATCGTCGGGCGCGCCCGCGCTCTTGAGGAAGACAACCTTCCGCTCCGGGCTGGCCCCGGTGAGGAGACCCGCGCCACCGTCATTGAACAGCAGGACGACCGGCCCCGTGTGCTCGAAGCGCAGGAGATGCGACCAGCGGATGCGAAGCGCGCGCGACCACATGCCGCCGTTCTGGGCCCATTGCGAGAGGTCGGTCGCGTTCGGGACCGGGCTTGGGCTCGCCGCCCTGAACTCGTTGGGGTCGAGTTCGACGCCATGATAGCGCGCGACCCGCAGCATCGCCTTGAGGCGCGGCTGGATCCGGTCGAACTCGGCGGGTCCGCCGGGCATCCGGGCCGCGCTCTCGCCGTCCGCCCTGCCCGTCGCGACTTCGGCTTCGGTGCCGGCGCGGATCGGAACCGGCTGGTTTTCGGCGTTCACTGGGACGTTCACCATGGACTTCTCATCCGGTACGCAGGGCGAGGGTTCAACAATGCCCGGGCCGAGGCGTTTCAGCCGAGGTTTCCGGCAATTCCGCAGTGTACTCCGAACTGATCGGCCGCGCGACTCTCATGCCACTCCTTGTCTTGAGATGATGAACGCGCGGATCCGCTCTTCCGAGAAATCCGCGCGCACTTTTTTCTGCCGGTCGTCTCTTATCAAGGTTCTTGCTCACTCGTGCGGCTTCAAGAGGTCCTTCAGTGTCGTCTTGGCGGTGTGGTCGTTGTTGGCGTAGCCGGCGCCATGCTTGGTCTGGTCCGAGGTGAGATCCGCGCTCGACCCCGACGGCTTGTTCTGGTTCTGACCAAATCCGCTCATCGTCTTGAGGACATTGAGCAGGTCTGTCGTCACGGATGTGGACGCCAGGCCGATCAGGTTGCGGAACGACGCATGGCTGCCGTGATCACTGTTGCCATGTGACGAGCCCGACTGCAGGAATTTCGTCGCGTCCTTGAGCCCGAGCGACTCGGACGTGACCTTGCCGGCGTGACCGTTACCCGGTTTGCCATCGTGGCCATCCTTGTTGTGTCCCTTCCCTGAATTGCTGCTGTTCTTGTGGTCGTTGTCGTGGCCGTTGTTGCCGTTGCCGTTGTTGCTATGGTGGCCGTGGTGGCCATGGTGGCCATGGTGGTCGTGATCATGATCATGATCGTGATCACCGCCCCAACCGGTCGCACCAGTCAGACCAGCCGCACCTGTGGAACCGCTCGAGCCCGCCGCTCCGGTCGAGCCGGTTGCACCACTCGTGGCGCCTGGATCTCCCGTTGCGCCGGTAGCTCCGGTTGCACCGGTCGAGCCGGTCGAGCCGGTTGCTCCGGTGTGGCCAGTCGCACCAGTCGAACCCGTGGCGCCGGTATGACCTGTTGCTCCTGTGGCGCCGGTTGCACCGGTCGAACCCGTGGCACCTGTCGCTCCGGTTGCTCCGGTAGAACCAGTCGCTCCAGTCGAACCCGTCGCGCCGGTTGCCCCGGTCGAGCCGGTTGCTCCGGTGTGGCCAGTCGCACCCGTCGAGCCCGTGGCGCCGGTATGACCTGTTGCTCCTGTGGCGCCGGTTGCACCGGTCGAACCCGTGGCACCGGTCGCTCCGGTCGAGCCGGTTGCTCCGGTAGAACCAGTCGCTCCAGTCGCGCCGGTTGCTCCGGTCGAGCCGGTTGCTCCGGTAGAACCAGTCGCTCCAGTCGCTCCAGTCGCGCCGGTTGCTCCGGTAGAGCCGGTATGACCCGTTGCCCCAGTTGCGCCGGTTGCCCCGGTCGAGCCGGTCGCTCCGGTGTGGCCGGTCGCACCAGTCGAACCCGTGGCGCCGGTTGCTCCGGTAGAACCAGTCGCTCCAGTCGCTCCAGTCGCGCCGGTTGCTCCGGTAGAGCCGGTATGACCCGTTGCCCCAGTTGCGCCGGTTGCCCCGGTCGAGCCGGTCGCTCCGGTGTGGCCGGTCGCACCAGTCGAACCCGTGGCGCCGGTCGCCCCGGTCGAGCCAGTCGCACCGGTATGGCCAGTCGCACCAGTCGAACCCGTCGCGCCGGTTGCCCCGGTCGAGCCGGTTGCTCCGGTGTGGCCAGTCGCACCAGTCGAACCCGTGGCGCCGGTCGCTCCGGTATGACCCGTCGCTCCAGTCGCGCCGGTCGAGCCGGTTGCTCCGGTGTGGCCGGTCGCACCAGTCGAACCCGTGGTGCCGGTCGCCCCGGTCGAGCCAGTCGCGCCGGTATGGCCGGTCGCGCCCGTCGAACCCGTGGCGCCGGTCGCCCCGGTATGACCCGTTGCCCCGGTCGCGCCGGTCGCGCCGGTCGAGCCGGTCGAGCCGGTTGCTCCGGTGTGGCCAGTCGCACCAGTCGAACCCGTGGCACCTGTAGAGCCAGTTGCACCGGTCGAGCCAGTAGCGCCGGTATCGCCGGTTGCTCCAGTCGCACCTGTCGAACCCGTTGCTCCAGTCGCGCCTGTTGCTCCAGTCGCACCCGTGGCGCCGGTATCACCAGTTGCGCCGGTGGAACCCGTAGCCCCTGTGGCTCCGGTCGCACCGGTCGAGCCAGTAGCTCCGGTATCGCCGGTTGCGCCAGTAGCACCTGTGGCTCCGGTATCGCCGGTCGCACCTGTGGCTCCAGTCGAACCCGTTGCGCCGGTATCGCCGGTCGCACCTGTGGCTCCAGTTGCCCCAGTCGAACCCGTGGCACCGGTAGAGCCAGTTGCTCCAGTCGAGCCCGTCGCTCCGGTATCGCCAGTCGCACCTGTGGCTCCAGTCGAACCCGTGGCGCCCGTATCGCCGGTTGCTCCGGTCGAGCCCGTCGCTCCGGTATCGCCAGTCGCACCTGTGGCACCAGTCGAACCCGTTGCGCCGGTATCGCCAGTTGCTCCGGTTGCACCTGTGGCGCCGGTTGCTCCGGTCGAGCCAGTAGCGCCGGTTGCGCCAGTCGCACCGGTATCGCCGGTCGCACCGGTTGAACCCGTGGCGCCTGTAGAGCCAGTCGCTCCAGTCGAGCCGGTTGCTCCGGTAGAGCCAGTTGCGCCGGTGGAACCCGTAGCACCTGTGGCTCCGGTTGCACCGGTCGAGCCAGTCGCTCCGGTTGCGCCAGTAGCACCTGTGGCTCCGGTATCGCCGGTCGCACCTGTGGCTCCAGTCGAACCCGTTGCGCCGGTATCGCCGGTCGCACCTGTGGCTCCAGTTGCCCCAGTCGAACCCGTGGCACCGGTAGAGCCAGTTGCTCCAGCCGAGCCCGTCGCTCCGGTATCGCCAGTCGCACCTGTGGCACCAGTCGAACCCGTTGCGCCGGTATCGCCAGTTGCTCCGGTTGCACCTGTGGCGCCGGTTGCTCCGGTCGAGCCAGTAGCGCCGGTTGCGCCAGTCGCACCGGTATCGCCGGTCGCACCGGTTGAACCCGTGGCGCCTGTAGAGCCAGTCGCTCCAGTCGAACCGGTTGCTCCGGTAGAGCCAGTTGCGCCTGTGGAACCCGTAGCACCTGTGGCTCCAGTTGCCCCAGTCGAACCTGTGGCACCGGTATCGCCGGTTGCACCCGTGGCGCCGGTATCACCGGTTGCGCCCGTCGAGCCTGTGGCGCCAGTGGCACCCGTAGAGCCCGTGGCTCCCGTTGAACCTGTGGCTCCGGTCGAACCAGTTGCGCCCGTATCGCCGGTCGCCCCGGTATGACCCGTTGCTCCAGTCGAGCCCGTCGCCCCGGTCGAGCCGGTTGCTCCGGTGTGGCCAGTCGCGCCGGTGTGGCCAGTCGCGCCCGTCGAACCTGTGGCGCCGGTCGCTCCGGTATGACCCGTTGCTCCAGTCGAGCCCGTCGCGCCGGTATGGCCGGTCGCGCCCGTCGAACCCGTGGCGCCGGTCGCTCCGGTATGACCCGTTGCTCCAGTCGCGCCGGTTGAACCGGTGGCACCTGTAGAGCCAGTTGCTCCGGTCGAGCCCACGGCGCCGGTAGAGCCGGTCGCACCAGTCGAACCCGTAGCGCCTGGATCTCCCGTCGCGCCGGTAGCTCCTGTGGCTCCGGTGTTACCCGTTGCTCCCGTCGCGCCGGTTGCACCGGTCGAACCCGTGGCGCCTGTAGAGCCAGTTCCCCCGGTCGAACCTGTGGCGCCCGTATCGCCGGTGGCGCCTGTGGCTCCGGTTGCACCGGTCGAGCCAGTAGCTCCGGTATCGCCGGTTGCGCCAGTCGAACCCGTGGCACCTGTAGAGCCAGTTGCTCCAGTCGCGCCGGTATCGCCGGTCGCGCCAGTCGAACCTGTGGCACCGGTAGCGCCGGTATCGCCAGTGGCGCCTGTCGAACCCGTAGCGCCCGTATCACCGGTCGCGCCTGTGGCTCCGGTTGCTCCGGTCGAGCCAGTAGCGCCGGTAGCGCCGGTCGAACCTGTGGCTCCAGTTGCCCCGGTCGAACCTGTGGCACCGGTAGCGCCAGTATCGCCAGTGGCGCCTGTCGAACCCGTAGCGCCCGTATCACCGGTCGCGCCTGTGGCTCCGGTTGCACCGGTCGATCCAGTAGCGCCGGTATCGCCGGTCGCACCTGTGGCTCCAGTTGCCCCGGTCGAACCTGTGGCACCCGTAGCGCCAGTGGCGCCTGTCGAACCCGTAGCGCCCGTATCACCGGTCGCGCCTGTGGCTCCGGTTGCACCGGTCGATCCAGTAGCGCCGGTATCGCCGGTCGCACCTGTGGCTCCGGTTGCTCCGGTCGAGCCAGTAGCTCCAGTATCGCCGGTCGCGCCTGTCGCGCCTGTCGCGCCGGTTGCTCCGGTCGAGCCAGTAGCTCCAGTATCGCCGGTCGCGCCTGTCGCGCCTGTGGCTCCGGTTGCTCCGGTCGAGCCAGTAGCTCCAGTATCGCCGGTCGCGCCTGTCGCGCCTGTCGCGCCGGTATCACCAGTTGCGCCAGTGGCACCCGTTGCTCCGGTTGAGCCGGTTGCACCAGTGGATCCGGTCGAACCTGTGGCACCGGTAGAGCCCGTCGCTCCAGTATCGCCGGTTGCGCCAGTCGCACCTGTTGCGCCCGTATCGCCAGTCGCACCTGTGGCTCCAGTTGCCCCGGTCGAGCCTGTGGCACCCGTATCGCCGGTCGCGCCGGTCGAACCTGTTGCACCGGTATCGCCGGTCGCACCTGTGGCTCCAGTTGCTCCAGTCGAACCTGTGGCTCCAGTTGCCCCAGTCAAGCCCGTCGCTCCGGTATCGCCGGTTGCGCCAGTCGAACCCGTGGCTCCGGTCGAACCTGTGGCGCCCGTATCGCCGGTGGCGCCAGTCGAACCCGTGGCGCCGGTATCGCCAGTCGCGCCTGTGGCTCCAGTTGCACCGGTATCGCCGGTCGCACCTGTTGCTCCAGTTGCACCGGTCGAGCCCGTATCGCCGGTTGCGCCAGTCGAACCCGTGGCGCCGGTATCACCGGTCGCGCCTGTGGCTCCGGTCGAACCTGTGGCGCCCGTGTCGCCGGTCGCGCCAGTGGAACCCGTGGCGCCGGTATCGCCAGTCGCACCTGTGGCTCCGGTTGCACCGGTATCGCCGGTTGCACCGGTATCGCCGGTTGCGCCAGTCGAACCCGTGGCGCCGGTATCGCCGGTCGCGCCTGTGGCTCCGGTCGAACCTGTGGCGCCGGTATCGCCGGTCGCACCTGTGGCTCCGGTTGCTCCGGTCGAGCCAGTAGCTCCGGTATCGCCGGTTGCACCGGTCGCGCCGGTATCACCAGTTGCGCCAGTGGCACCCGTTGCTCCGGTTGAGCCGGTTGCACCAGTGGATCCGGTCGAACCTGTGGCACCGGTAGAGCCGGTCGCTCCAGTATCGCCGGTCGCGCCGGTCGCACCCGTTGCGCCGGTAGAACCAGTTGCTCCGGTCGAGCCGGTAGCGCCCGTATCGCCGGTTGCACCAATGGCTCCGGTCGAACCTGTGGCACCTGTAGAGCCAGTTGCTCCAGTCGAGCCAGTCGCTCCGGTATCGCCGGTTGCGCCAGTCGAACCTGTTGCGCCGGTATCGCCGGTCGCGCCTGTGGCTCCAGTTGCCCCGGTCGAGCCCGTCGCTCCGGTATCGCCGGTTGCGCCTGTCGAACCTGTGGCGCCGGTATCACCAGTCGCGCCTGTGGCTCCGGTATCACCAGTCGAGCCAGTCGCTCCGGTATCGCCGGTCGCACCTGTGGCTCCGGTTGCTCCGGTCGAGCCAGTAGCTCCGGTATCGCCGGTTGCACCGGTCGCGCCGGTATCACCAGTTGCGCCAGTGGCACCCGTTGCTCCGGTTGAGCCGGTTGCACCAGTGGATCCGGTCGAACCTGTGGCACCGGTAGAGCCGGTCGCTCCAGTATCGCCGGTCGCGCCAGTGGAACCCGTGGCGCCGGTATCACCGGTCGCGCCTGTGGCTCCGGTCGAACCCGTGGCGCCAGTATCGCCAGTCGCACCCGTGGCTCCGGTTGCACCGGTATCGCCAGTCGCACCTGTGGCTCCGGTTGCACCAGTATCGCCGGTCGCGCCAGTCGAACCCGTGGCGCCGGTATCACCGGTCGCGCCGGTCGAACCTGTGGCGCCCGTGTCGCCAGTGGCTCCAGTCGAACCTGTGGCGCCGGTATCGCCAGTCGCACCCGTGGCTCCGGTTGCACCGGTCGAGCCGGTATCGCCGGTTGCGCCAGTCGAACCCGTGGCACCGGTATCGCCAGTCGCGCCTGTGGCTCCAGTTGCACCGGTATCGCCGGGGTT
>NZ_JACHEF010000001.1:1413765-1414012 GCF_014207355.1 Mesorhizobium sangaii
GTTGCGCCAGTCGAACCCGTGGCACCGGTATCGCCAGTCGCGCCTGTGGCTCCAGTTGCACCGGTATCGCCGGTTGCGCCTGTCGAACCCGTGGCACCGGTATCGCCAGTCGCGCCTGTGTCTCCAGTTGCACCGGTATCGCCGGTTGCGCCTGTCGAACCCGTGGCGCCGGTATCACCGGTCGCGCCAGTCGCTCCAGTCGAACCCGTGGCGCCGGTATCGCCAGTCTCACCTGTGGCTCCGGTTG
>NZ_JACHEF010000001.1:1414110-1421145 GCF_014207355.1 Mesorhizobium sangaii
GGCGCCAGTCGAACCCGCGGCGCCCGTATCGCCGGTCGCACCCGTGGCTCCGGTTGCGCCAGTCGAACCCGCGGCGCCCGTATCGCCGGTCGCACCCGTGGCTCCAGTTGCGCCAGTCGAACCCGTGGCGCCGGTATCGCCAGTCGCACCTGTGGCTCCGGTTGCACCGGTATCGCCGGTCGCGCCAGTGGAACCCGTGGCGCCTGTCGAACCCGTGCCGCCGGTATCACCAGTCGCACCTGTGGCTCCGGTAGAGCCCGTGGCTCCGGTATCGCCGGTTGCGCCAGTCGAACCTGTTGCGCCGGTATCACCAGTCGCGCCAGTAGAGCCCGTCGCGCCGGTATCGCCGGTCGCACCTGTGGCTCCAGTTGGCCCAGTCGAACCTGTATCACCGGTCGAGCCCGTCGCTCCAGTATCGCCGGTTGCTCCGGTTGAACCCGTGGCGCCCGTATCGCCGGTCGCACCTGTGGCTCCGGTTGCTCCAGTCGAACCTGTGGTTCCAGTATCGCCAGTGGCGCCTGTCGAACCCGTAGCGCCCGTATCACCAGTCGCGCCAGTAGAGCCCGTGGCACCCGTATCGCCGGTCGCACCTGTGGCTCCAGTTGCACCGGTATCGCCGGTCGCACCTGTCGAACCCGTTGCGCCAGTAGAGCCCGTATCACCCGTGGCTCCAGTTGCACCGGTATCACCGGTCGCTCCAGTGGAACCCGCGGCGCCGGTATCGCCGGTCGCACCCGTGGCTCCGGTTGCGCCAGTCGAACCCGCGGCGCCCGTATCGCCGGTCGCACCCGTGGCTCCGGTTGCGCCAGTCGAACCCGCGGCGCCCGTATCGCCGGTCGCACCTGTGGCTCCGGTTGCGCCAGTCGAACCCGCGGCGCCCGTGTCGCCGGTCGCACCCGTGGCTCCGGTTGCGCCAGTCGAACCCCCGGCGCCCGTATCGCCGGTCGCACCCGTGGCTCCAGTTGCGCCAGTCGAACCCGCGGCGCCCGTATCGCCGGTCGCACCTGTGGCTCCGGTTGCGCCAGTCGAACCCACGGCGCCCGTGTCGCCAGTCGCACCTGTGGCTCCGGTTGCACCGGTCGAACCAGTTGCTCCGGTATCGCCGGTTGCGCCAGTCGAGCCAATTGCGCCCGTATCGCCAGTCGCACCCGTGGCTCCGGTTGCGCCAGTCGAACCCGCGGCGCCTGTATCGCCAGTCGCACCCGTGGCTCCAGTTGCGCCAGTCGAACCCGCGGCGCCAGTATCGCCGGTCGCACCCGTGGCTCCGGTTGCGCCAGTCGAACCCGCGGCGCCCGTATCGCCAGTGGCACCTGTGGCTCCAGTTGCGCCAGTCGAACCCGCGGCGCCCGTATCGCCGGTCGCACCCGTGGCTCCAGTTGCGCCAGTCGAACCCGCGGCGCCCGTATCGCCGGTCGCACCTGTGGCTCCAGTTGCACCGGTTGAACCCGATGCGCCGGTATCGCCGGTCGCACCTGTGGCTCCAGTTGCACCGGTCGAGCCAGTGGCACCCGTATCGCCTGTGGCGCCGGTTGAACCCGCAGCGCCGGTCGCACCAGTCGCACCCGTCGCGCCTGTGGCGCCGGTCGAACCTGTGGCGCCAGTCGCGCCCGACGCACCTGTGGCTCCAGTCGAACCTGTGGCGCCTGTTGCTCCTGTGGCGCCGGTCGAACCCGTGGCGCCAGTCCCGCCCGATGCGCCTGTGGCGCCGGTCGCACCTGTAGCGCCAGTCGATCCTGTAGCGCCGGTCGGACCGGTCGCGCCCGCACCCGTCGCGCCTGTGGCGCCGGTCGAACCTGTGGCGCCAGTCGCGCCCGTCGCACCTGCAGCGCCGGTCGATCCCGTAGCGCCGGTCGGACCAGTCGCGCCCGCACCCGTCGCGCCGGTCGAACCTGTGGCGCCGGTCGGGCCAATGTTCGTTCCTGCCGATGAAGGGGTTACAGCAAAGACACCGTTGGTGGTGCTGGCGTCCGCGCTAGCAACCGAAACCGCACCAACGCCAGAAGCCGGAACTGTAAAGGTTCCTGCCGCAACTTGGTTAAAATTCTGATTATTATTACTGTTATCTGGAACGAGCGCAGTAATTGTATATGTGGTCGCCACTCCAGTGGATGGAACGTTTAATATAATTGCAACTGACGTAAAGGGTGAAATAGCCTCAGAAGGAAGCGAGAAACTGGCAACAATAACACCAGTAGAAGTTGTGACATAGTATTGAACAGCAAAAACAGAACCTGGAACATTCGCGGCTGTATCAAGCGTCCCATTAAGGGTAACTTCCACGCTCAAGATGCCCGGATAGCTCGCGACCCCCACCGTCGTCAGCGGCGCCGCTTGCCCGCCCGCCAGCTGCCATTGTCCACCCAGGGCGGACGCGCCGACCAAAGCCCTGGCGGCGCCGACATACACCCCGGTAGCGTCCTCGAGCGCCTCGACGAACGCCTCGCCGGCGCTACCCCTGCCGGTCTCGCAGCTCCACAGCCGCAGGTCGCCGTCCTCGGCCAGGGTCCGGCCAATCGCGGCCAGGTCGCCGGCGTCGCGCGCCAGCGTTTCGCGCGACCATTCGCCGGCCGCGAAGGCGACGCGCCCAGGCGCGCCGTGGGCGATGATGTGCACTGCCGCAAGGCCTTGGCGGCCGGCCAGCGCCGCCGCCATCTGTGCGGCCGCCGGCCGCGCCGCGTCGAGGAGCACCGGCTGCACGCCGGCCCGCAGCCCGGCAAGGATGGCGGGTATGTCGGTGACGGCAGGATCGATGAACAGGACTTCGGGCTCGAACGTCATGGCTCGCCCGCTCTGAGCGTGTGCGGGCGAAACCTGCTGCGTTGATGCGTAAAGGCCCCGCGTGGCGGCGGGGCTATGGAAGGGTTCCGAGGTGAGGTCCTTCAGCATGGCTCACCCCTTCGGCCCGACAGCGCCGGACGGAGGCGCGGGCACATCCACGGTGAAACCAGCCGAGGTGAACTTGCCGCTTCCGTCGAAGACGCCGACGTCGAGGCTCGTCGCTCCGCCCGGCACCCTGACGGCGATCCGGAAGGCGTTGTTCGCCATGTTCGGCAGATTGAGGTTGCCAACGATCGTGCCGTGGTCCCTGTCGACCACGAAGTAGGTCGTCGAGCCGCCCGTCATGCCGGTTGGGATCAAACCGGAGACCGTGATCTCGATCGCGGCAAGCACTGCTGCGTAGCCCATGATACCCTCCTCCGTCAGCGGCGGCCGCGCCGCGGTGTTCCTTGTCAGTTTCCATCGTCCGCCGAGCGTCGGCGACCCAACCAGGTCGGTGGCGGCCGCAACCGGCGCCCCCGCCGCGTGCGCCAGCGCATCGACAAAAGCGGTTCCGGCAGCGCCGGCGCCCGCGTTACAGCTCCACAGAAGCAGCTCGCCGGAGCCACCCAATGCCTGGCCGATCGTGGCGAGATCGGCCTCATCGCGCTGCAGCGTGCGCGCCGACCAATCGCCGGCCGCGAAGCACACCCGCCCGGGCGCGCCGTGCGCGATCACGTGCACGGCGTCGAGGCCGTCACGAGCTTCGAGCCCCCGTGCCATCTGGCGCGCGGCCGGGGATTTGGAATCGAGCACGATCACCTCGACCCGTGGCCTCAAATTGCCGAGGATCGTGTCTGGATCGGTTACCGAGGGATCGACAAAAACGAGTTCGGTGGCGCTGGCCGAGGCGAGATCCCGTTGGTTCCAATTGGGTTCAAGCTGAGAGCATCCGCCGGCGACGCCCGGCGCGCGGGCAGGTCGCGCGATGCTGAGGTTTTCATGGAGGGCGGAACAGGGGCGGCCGGGCTGCCAGCCGCCGGCCGCGGCGGTCCGTCGCCGCTGTCGGGTCGCGGACCTATCGACGCCGGAAAACGATCCGCGCCGGGCCCAATTCGCACGCAATCTCACCCCACCCACGACACACTCCCGCCACCGGTCACGCCGACGGATCGGCGTCCAAACGCGAGGGAACTCTGGAACGGGAAACCTGTCCGCCTCTGACGACGGGCACGTGACGCGGCTTTCAAGGCGCGCTCAAAGAACGCGCCTTCTTCATCGTCCGCGATGTGGCTTTACGACCCCCAGATCCTTCCCCAAACAACTTCGCAGGACTTCGGCAACCCGACCGTGTGACCTGCGAGCACACCCCGTGCTGTGCATTAGTAAATTCGAAAATTAGGGATTTGTAAACTATTAAGTGGGGAATTCGTGAACGGCCAAGAGCATGACGGCCGAATTTGGCCAATATCGAAGAGCCGAAGCCGCGCAAATTCTTTTTGAAAATCGAAGCCTTGGCGACTTCATTTCCGTTTGCGCCGACTTACTAAAATAATCGCATCCCCCGGCCAACCACTGCCCTCGCTGGAGGCCAGAGACGGCCGGCGGAGGACAAGTCAAGCACGGTTTTCCGCAAGACGATGCCGCACGATCCGGCAAGAAGTGGAAACGCGCGAACTTCCAGCGAAGTCCGCGCGCCCCTTTTTCAAACCTGGACCAGTCTCCGGACGTGGTCCATTAACATTCCTCACTCATGCGGCTTCAAGAGATCCTTCAGGGTCGTCTTGATGGAGTGATCGTCGCTGGCGTAGCCGGCGCCATGCTTGGTCTGGTCCGAGGTGAGATCCGAGCTCGCCCCCGACGGCTTGTTATGGTTCTGGCCAAATCCGCTCATCGTCTTGAGGACATTGAGCAGGTCTGTCGACACCGATGTGGACGCCAGGCCGATCAGGTTGCGGAACGACGCATGGCTGCCGTGATCACTGTTGCCATGTGTCGAGCCCGACTGCAGGAATTTTCCCGCGTCCTTGAGGCCCAGCGAGTGGGACGTGACCTTGGCGTTGTGACCACCGTTGCTAACGCCGGAGTTACCGTGTCCGGGGCCGTTTTCGCCATTGTTATGGTTCCCGGAATTACCAGGTGCATCCTGATCTCCATTGCCAAAGCCGTTATTGCCATGCTCGTGGTCACCGGTGTCACCGCCGCCCGAGCCCGTGGCTCCGGTCGCACCTGTCGCACCGGCCGCACCTGTGGCTCCGGTCGCACCTGTCGAACCAGTAGCACCGGTCGAACCGGTGGCTCCGGTAGAGCCAGTTGCGCCAGTGTCGCCAGTCGCTCCGGTCGAACCGGTCGCTCCGGTATCGCCGGTCGCACCAGTGGCCCCGGTTGAGCCTGTCGCTCCTGTGTCACCGGTGGCGCCAGTCGAACCGGTCGCTCCGGTATCGCCGGTCGCACCCGTGGCTCCAGTTGCTCCGGTATCACCCGTGGCTCCAGTTGCCCCAGTCGCTCCGGGATCGCCGGTGGCGCCAGTCGAACCGGTCGCTCCGGTATCGCCGGTCGCACCCGTGGCTCCAGTTGCTCCGGTATCACCCTTGGCTCCAGTTGCCCCAGTCGCTCCGGTATCGCCGGTCGCACCCGTGGCTCCAGTCGCTCCGGTGTCGCCGGTGGCGCCAGTCGAACCGGTCCCTCCGGTATCGCCGGTCGCACCCGTGGCTCCAGTTGCTCCGGTGTCACCGGTCGCACCCGTGGCTCCAGTTGCACCAGTGTCGCCGCTGGCGCCAGTCGAACCGGTCGCTCCGGTATCACCGGTCGCACCCGTGGCTCCGGTGTCGCCGGTCGCACCCGTGGCTCCAGTTGCTCCGGTATCACCCGTGGCTCCAGTTGCCCCAGTCGCTCCGGTGTCACCCGTGGCGCCAGTCGAACCCGTCGCTCCGGTATCGCCGGTCGCACCCGTGGCTCCAGTCGCTCCGGTATCGCCGGTGGCGCCAGTCGCTCCGGTATCGCCGGTCGCACCCGTGGCTCCAGTTGCTCCGGTATCGCCGGTGGCGCCAGTCGAACCAGTCGCTCCGGTATCGCCGGTCGCACCCGTGGCTCCAGTTGCTCCGGTCGAGCCAGTCGCTCCGGTGTCACCGGTGGCGCCGGTCGCACCCGTGGCTCCGGTATCGCCAGTCGCACCCGTGGCTCCAGTTGCTCCGGTATCGCCGGTCGCGCCCGTGGCTCCAGTCGCTCCGGTATCACCAGTCGCGCCGGTTGCACCTGTGGCTCCTGTTGCTCCAGTGTCGCCGGTCGCACCAGTCGAGCCGGTGGCTCCGGTCGAGCCGGTTGCGCCAGTTGCGCCAGTTGCACCAGTCGAGCCAGTTGCTCCGGTCGAGCCAGTTGCGCCGGTCGAACCAGTCGAGCCAGTCGCACCAGTCGAACCGGTGGCTCCGGTCGAGCCGGTTGCGCCGGTTGCACCTGTCGAGCCAGTTGCACCTGTCGAGCCGGTTGCTCCGGTCGAGCCGGTTGCGCCGGTCGAACCAGTCGAGCCGGTGGCTCCGGTCGAGCCAGTGGCGCCGGTCGAGCCAGTCGCACCAGTCGAGCCCGTCGCTCCGGTCGAGCCGGTGGCACCCGTCGAACCGGTGGCTCCGGTCGAGCCGGTTGCTCCGGTTGCGCCTGTGGCTCCCGTTGCTCCGGTCGAGCCAGTGGCACCTGTCGAGCCTGTCGCTCCGGTCGAACCGGTGGCGCCAGTCGAGCCGGTTGCTCCGGTTGCGCCTGTGGCTCCCGTTGCTCCGGTCGATCCCGTGGCACCCGTCGAGCCTGTCGCTCCAGTCGAGCCCGTCGCTCCGGTCGAACCGGTGGCGCCAGTTGCACCTGTGGCTCCCGTTGCTCCGGTCGAGCCAGTGGCACCAGTCGAGCCTGTCGCTCCAGTCGAGCCAGTCGCTCCAGTTGCGCCTGTGGCTCCCGTTGCTCCGGTCGAGCCAGTGGCACCCGTCGAGCCTGTCGCTCCAGTCGAGCCAGTCGCTCCAGTTGCGCCTGTGGCTCCCGTTGCTCCGGTCGAGCCAGTGGCACCCGTCGAGCCTGTCGCTCCAGTCGAGCCAGTCGCACCCGTCGAGCCGGTGGCTCCGGTCGAGCCGGTTGCGCCAGTTGCACCTGTCGAGCCAGTTGCTCCGGTCGAACCAGTCGAGCCAGTGGCTCCAGTCGAGCCAGTCGCGCCGGTGGCTCCGGTCGAGCCGGTTGCTCCAGTTGCGCCTGTGGCTCCCGTTGCTCCGGTCGAGCCAGTGGCACCCGTCGAGCCAGTCG
>NZ_JACHEF010000001.1:1421240-1557714 GCF_014207355.1 Mesorhizobium sangaii
AGTCGCTCCAGTCGAGCCCGTCGCTCCGGTCGAACCGGTGGCGCCAGTTGCACCTGTGGCTCCCGTTGCTCCGGTCGAGCCAGTGGCACCCGTCGAGCCAGTCGCTCCAGTCGAGCCCGTCGCTCCGGTCGAACCGGTGGCGCCAGTTGCACCTGTGGCTCCCGTTGCTCCAGTCGAGCCAGTGGCACCCGTCGAGCCTGTCGCTCCGGTCGAACCGGTGGCGCCAGTTGCACCTGTGGCTCCCGTTGCTCCGGTCGAGCCAGTGGCACCCGTCGAGCCTGTCGCTCCGGTCGAGCCGGTTGCTCCAGTCGAGCCGGTTGCGCCAGTTGCACCTGTCGAGCCAGTTGCTCCGGTCGAGCCAGTTGCGCCTGTCGAGCCCGTCGCTCCGGTCGAGCCGGTTGCACCTGTCGAACCGGTTGCGCCAGTCGAGCCAGTCGCTCCGGTCGAGCCGGTTGCTCCAGTCGAGCCGGTTGCGCCAGTTGCACCTGTCGAGCCAGTTGCTCCGGTCGAGCCAGTGGCACCCGTCGAGCCTGTCGCTCCGGTCGAGCCAGTGGCACCCGTCGAGCCTGTCGCTCCGGTCGAGCCGGTTGCTCCAGTCGAGCCGGTTGCGCCAGTTGCACCTGTCGAGCCAGTTGCTCCGGTCGAGCCAGTTGCGCCTGTCGAGCCCGTCGCTCCGGTCGAGCCGGTTGCACCTGTCGAACCGGTTGCGCCAGTCGAGCCAGTCGCTCCGGTATCACCCGTGGCGCCGGTCGCACCTGTGGCTCCGGTTGCGCCAGTTGCTCCTGTATCACCGGTTGCGCCGGTCGAGCCCGTCGCACCGGTATCGCCGGTCGCACCCGTGGTTCCTGTTGCACCAGTGTCGCCAGTCGCACCTGTCGAACCAGTCGCTCCGGTCGAGCCGGTTGCGCCGGTCGAGCCAGTCGCTCCGGTATCACCCGTGGCACCAGTCGAGCCGGTCGCACCGGTATCGCCGGTCGCACCCGTGGCTCCTGTTGCACCAGTGTCGCCAGTCGCACCTGTCGAACCAGTCGAGCCGGAGGCGCCGGTCGAGCCAGTCGCTCCGGTATCACCCGTGGCGCCGGTCGCACCAGTCGCACCTGTGGCTCCGGTTGCGCCAGTGGAGCCCGCGGCTCCGGTATCACCCGTTGCGCCAGTCGAGCCGGTCGCACCTGTCGAGCCAGTAGCGCCGGTCGAACCGGCGGCGCCGGTCGAGCCAGTCGCTCCGGTGTCGCCCGCCGCGCCTGTAGAACCCGTGGCGCCAGTGGAACCCGCGGCGCCGGTATCACCTGTGGCTCCGGTTGCGCCAGTCGCTCCCGTCGAGCCGCCCGCACCCGTCGCACCCGTGGCTCCGGTCGAGCCGCCTGCGCCGGTCGAACCTGTGGCTCCTGTTGCGCCCGTCGCACCCGCGGCGCCAGTATCACCTGTGGCTCCGCTTGCGCCAGTCGCACCCGTCGCGCCGCTCGCGCCCGTCGCACCTGTGGCTCCGGTCGAGCCGCCTGCGCCAGTCGCACCCGTCGCACCTGTGGCTCCGGTCGAGCCGCCTGCGCCAGTCGCACCCGTCGGGCCGCCCGCGCCCGTCGCACCTGTGGCTCCGGTCGAGCCGCCTGCGCCAGTCGCACCCGTCGGGCCGCCCGCGCCCGTCGCACCTGTGGCTCCGCCTGCGCCAGTCGCACCCGTCGCGCCGCTCGCGCCCGTCGCACCTGTGGCTCCGGTCGAGCCGCCTGCGCCAGTCGCACCCGTCGGGCCGCCCGCGCCCGTCGCACCTGTGGCTCCGGTCACACCCGTGCCGGTAGCGCCCGTGGCGCCTGTCGCACCTGATGGGCCACTTGCGCCAGTAGCCCCTGTTGCACCCGTCGCACCTGTGGCTCCGGTCGCACCCACGCCGGTAGCGCCCGTGGCGCCTGTCGCGCCGGTCGGGCCCGCCGGGCCCGTCGCGCCCGCCGGGCCTGTCGCGCCAACTGTACTGGTGCTGAAGCTCCCAACATCAAATTGATTGCCGCCGGCCCCATTGGAGGGACCCGCTGCGAAACTGTAAGTATTACCGACACCCGGAGTAAGTGTGCCATATAAATTGAAGCCGGCGTCGTAAATCACATAAGTATGAGTTTCATTTGGTATTGTAATAGTTATCGCAAATTCGCTGACAACGCCATTACCCGATTGTGGCAGTGGAAAGCTGCCAACCAATAAATCAGGATTTGCTGTTGTATCTATTAAATAGTAGGTGTTAATAGTTGAGGAGCCATTCTGATTAGTCAAATTGCCAGTGAGTGTCAGATCGACCGCAAGCACACCGGCGTAACTTGCCACCCCATCCGGGGTCAGCGGCGGCGTGGGCGCGCTCGTGCGTGCGGACAGTTCCCAGGCGCCGCCCAGGGCGGCTGCGCCAACCAGCGATCTCGATGCGCCGACGGCCGCGCCGACGGCCTCTTCCAGTGCCGCCACGAAGGTCTCGCCCGCATCCCCTAACGCCGTCTCGCAGCTCCACAGCCGCAGCTCGCCGTCCGCGGCAAGCGCCCTGCCGATCGCGGCAAAATCGTCAGCCGCTTCCTTCAACGTGCCGGTCGACCACTCTCCTGAGGTGAAGCCAACCCGGCCAGGTGCGCCATGTGCCATGATATGGATCGCATCGAGGCTTTCGTGCCCTGCGAGCGCGGCAGCGATCTGCTGCGCGGCCGGCCGGCAGCCATCGAGCACGACAGCCTGGACTTGCGCTCGCACGTTGCCGAGAACCGTCTCGAGGTCGGAGATTGAAGGATCCACGAAGAGAATTTCAGAGGCACGGGCCATGACTGGCTCCTGTTGGCTTCGAATTCGATTCAAGGGGAAACCGCCCACCGGCTTGGCCGGCGAGCGGTCGTAAGGAGAAGGAGCTTGGGCGCGGTCATCTTCCGGACGGGCCGACGGCGCCGTCGGGACGTTCAACAGCGGGGCTCTCTACGCGGAGGAAGCTGCAGGGCTGGAAATTCCCGCCATCTTCAAACGTGCCAATCGCAAATGAGCCGGCTGCGGCTGGAACCTTGACAGTGAGAGCGACGGCGAGGCTTCGCTTGACGGCTTTGGGAAGAACGACCTGACCGACGATGGCGTTCTTGGCCGTGTCCAGAATAAAATAAGGCACATTTTCGGTCGTATCGCCGATAGGCAAGACGCCTCTGACGGCGACTTCCATGACCGCAAACCCTGCTATGTAGCTCATCATTGTTCTCCTCGGTCGGCGGCGGCTGGGCCACCTGCTTCTCTTGTTCGTACCCTTAGGTTCAATCGCTGGTTTCAATCGCCGGCGAGCGCACGCGCTCGCCGAAGCCGTTCGCGCCTGCTATCGGTCCGGTGCGCATCCGCGTATGACGGGCAGGTCTACGAGACGGGCGGGCAAGGCTTGACAGCCTCTTCGTCACGCTCGATCGAACGGTGCGCCACTTGTCTTCGCTGAGGTGATTGAGGACCCCGCAGGCCCTGCCGGCGGCCAGCTGCGGATGATTGAGGGGTTGACCGAAGCGGGCGCCCGCGTCGCGGCCGCATCGTTTCATACGCCATATTACACTCACCACAGCCAACTCCCGTAACGCGTGTCTCGAATTCTCGACGACGACTTGCGAGGGAAGCGACTGCTTGCGAGGGAACATCAGGTTGGGAAACGCCGGCCTTGAGTTCAAGGCGTCACGACATCTTTACTTGCACCCCACCGCACACTCTGTGCGCCCTCACGCACGAAGTGACTTGCTCCAGACACTCTCTAGGCTCACAAACTGCGCAGACCGACAGGCATCCTGCCCGGTCCACGGCTACCCTCCATGCACAAGACATTAGTAAAATCTAAAATTAGCAAGTTGTAAATAACCCTGTTAACAATTTGTTAATTATTGAACACGGGTAACTACTTTTCGGTCGACATCTACATGGCGCTCGTGGGCCAAACGCGTCGAAAAATCCGAGGCTTAAGGGTGCCCCCCTTGGTTCGCGTCGTGCCCTCACGATATCGTGACGGAGTTGGCTCGTGAGCGATCGAGCCGAACGGAGCGCTTGATCGCCGAAGGCTGGTTCAGCGGGACGTCGAGACCCTTGCGGCGGCGGACAGCCCTAGCTAACAATGGATAGCGTGGGGGTCGCGTTTGCAAAGGAAGGGACGAGCGATCCTTTGCATACAGGTCATGCGAATGGCCGAGGCAGGGGGGTATTGCGCATGGGGCATGAAGGTCGGACAAATCCGCATCGGAGCGGATCGCTGCCCCAGACGGCACGATGGCATAAAAGTGACCGCCTCGGCCCGCAGTTATCCGGGGAGCAGACAGTCAGCATATGACAAGCCGCAAGCGCCTCTGCCTCAACATGATCGTCAAGAACGAGATGGCAAATCTCGAGCGCTGTCTCGGCGCGGTTGCAAGCCACATCGACTGCTGGGTCATCGGCGATACCGGCTCGACCGACGGGACACAGGATTTCGTCAAATCGTTCTTCGCCGCCCGCAACCTGCCAGGCGAGTTGCACGAATTTCCATTCCACAATTTCGAGCAGGCGCGCAACGCCGCGCTCGATCACGCCTATGCCTCGCCGCTCGCTTATGACTATCTGCTGTTCGACGACGCCGACATGGAGTTGGTGGTCGAGGACGCGGGCTTCCGCGAGGGGCTCGACAAGCCAGGCTACCGGCTGCTGCAACGCTCGGATTCCGGCCTCGCCTATTGGAACACGCGCCTTGCCAGGCGCGACGCGGGCGCACGCTACCATGGTGTAACCCACGAATATCTCGACGTGCCCGGCGGCGTGCAAGAACTACGCAGCGCCTGGTACAAGGACCACGCCAGCGGATCGAACCGGGTGGACAAGTTCGAGCGAGATGCCAGGCTTTTGCTGGAGGCGCTTGAAAAGGATCCGGACAATCAGCGCTACTGGTTTTACCTGGCGCAATCCTACCGCGACGCCGGGCGGACGGCGGAGGCCGCGGTGGCTTACGCCAAGCGCGCCGCGATGGGCGGCTGGGACGAGGAGGCGTGGAACGCCCGGCTGCAAGAGGCGCGCTGTCTGCGCACGCTCGGCGACGAGGCCGGCTTCATCGGCCAAGCGCTTGCCGCGTTCAACCAGCGGCCGCAACGTGCCGAGCCGCTGTATGACCTGGCGCGGTTCTACCGCGAGAAGGGAATGAACGACGCCAGCGTGCTGTTTTCGGAAGCAGGGCTGGCGGTCAAGCGACCCGAGGACATCCTGTTTATCGAGGACTACGCCTACACGACAGGCCTGCTGGAGGAGTACGCGATCGCGGCAAACTACGCGCGCGATCCCGTGCGCAAGGACCGCGGCTTCGCGGCGTGCAACTGGCTGGCGCTGAACCGGACCATCAGCGATGGCCCCAGGGAACTGGCGTGGTCGAACCTGTTCTTCTATGTGCAGCCCGCCAAGACGGTGATGCCGTCCTTCAGCGCGCGTCCGGTCGGTTTCACGGCGCCCGATGGCTACCGGCTGTCGAAGCCGTCGGTGACCCTGTGGGGCAGCCAGATCGTGCTGTTGCAGCGGACTGCGAATTACACCCTGGCCGAAGACAACCTCCAATACGACACGCCGGACGGAGTGCCGGCTCACACGCGCAATTTCCTGCTCCAATTGAGCGATGAACTCGCCATCCAGTCGGCAAGCGAGATTTTGCCGCCGGCCGACATGCCGGAACCTGCTTTCGACCGGGTTCTCGGATTTGAGGATATGCGCCTGTTCGCCTGGCGCGATGCGCTGTGGGGCGTCTCGTGCGTGCGCGAACTGACACCGGAGGGTTGGTGCGAACAGGTCATCGCGCGCATCGACGAGGGTGGCGCCTGCCGGCTGATCGATTGGCACGTACTCCGTCCGGCAGGGCCGCGGGTGCACGAGAAGAACTGGATGCCGCAAGTCAAGCCTCCCACGGCGGAGGCAGGCGGAGAGAAGCTGCAATTCATCTGTTTCGGTGACTCCATCCGGATAGTGGACGAGCGTGCTGCGACAGTCCTTGAGACGTCTCCCGCGATCGCAACCCACAAATTCAGGGGAGGAACCCAACTAATCGCTTTTGTCGGTGGTTGGCTCGCATTGATACATGAAGTCCAATGGAGGACTGCCGAGAAGCTACATTGGTGCATGCATCGGTTCGTCTGGTTCGACGAAACAACCGTTCTGCGAAAAGTGAGCCGTCCGTTCTTCTTCAACAAAAAAGGCCCTGAATTCGCTGCAGGTCTTGCCTGGCATCCGGATGAAGCGCGTTTGCTGATTTCTTACAGTGTGGCCGACAGCGAGTCCTGGATTGCGACCGTCGATGCGGGGGAGGTCCAGGCCTTGCTGGAGGATGCGGATAGCCTGCCATCGGGCGTGGCTGACACAGCGTCCAGGCTGACGCTGTCGTCACCGGCCTCGCGGCTCCAGCCAGATCATTCAGCGCATACCGCTCCTCCAACCGAAACGGGGATGAAGCCTGACCGTGCTGGTGATGGCGCGGCTGGGGACAGAGGCGAGGCGCTGGTCGAAGCCATCGCCTCCCGCCGCGTGAAATCAACGGAGGAGTTCTTCTATGAGCTTGCGCCGTTTCTGCGCGACGTCGATTCTCCGCTGGAACGGCGGGAACGATCGCGCCGGTTCGACGCGCGGATCAATCCCTTCCTTGGCAGCGACGACACCGCACTTCCCCAGATCAACTGCTTCTATCAGGTGATGTCCGACAAGGCCGAGCATCGTACGCTGATTGCCGCCACAACGTCGATGCGAGCGGCAGGGCATCCGGTGCGGGTGTGGAGCTATGCACCGGAGAAGCTCGAATTCCTCATCCCGCATGGGATCGAAATCCGCAATGCCGACGACGTCATGCCGCGCGCCTTGTTCGAGCGGATCGTCGCCGGCTCCGAGATCAGGTATTTCAGCGACGTCTTCCGCTACGCCCTGCTGTACGAGCATGGCGGGCTATGGATGGATTCCGATGTCGTCATGCTGCGGCCCTTCCCCTTCCGCGGCGATCATTTCTTCAATCTGCAATGGCGGGGAGCGCACAAGGGCCACTTCATCTGCGGCAACGTCATGTATGCCCAGCCCTACAGCCGCCACCTCAGGGCCCTCTACGAGATTTCGATTGAACGTTTCCACAATGCCAACGGCAAGGAGTTTGGAGATATCGGCCCCAAGCTGCTGTCTGACTATATTGCCTCCGATAGGGGATCCGAACTGCAAGAATGGGTGTTCAGCCCGATGTTCTTCAACACGATCGATTGGACTGAAATCGACCGGTTCGAGAAGCCGATAGTGGAACTGGCTGACTATCTGAACGATGATCGCGTAGTCGGCCTCCATCTTTGGACGGCGCGAAACGACGCTCAGCCGGGCGGCGAAGGGGCGCCGCTGATCTCTCAGCTGATCAGCCCGCTCGACAGTTTCCCCACGCTCACAAGTCTCGCCGACCGCTTCAACACCGACAAGAACCGGCACACAGGCAACCACCATTGCTACGCAAGGATCTACGATCGCCTGCTGTCGCCCCGACGGCTGTCCATGCGGCAGCTGATGGAAATCGGGCTGTGTCGTGGATTGGCGGAAGGCAACCAGACCGAGACGCCTTCGGTCAGCCTGTGGCATAGCTATTTTCCGTTCTGCCAGGTCGTCGGCGTCGACCTGACCGATTTTTCTCCGCTGAATAACGAACGTTTTAAGTCGTTCGTTTGCGATCAGTCCAAGCTGGGTGAGTTGCGCGGCGTCGCCGCGAAGCTCGAACCTGGCTCGCTCGACGTGATCATCGATGACGGCAGCCACGCCTCGTTCGACGAGCAGTTGACGCTCCGCGAGTTCTTCCCGCTACTCGCCGAGGGTGGTTGGTACTTCATCGAGGACCTCGATTGGCAGCCGCCGGGCGAGGACGCCGGCAAGATCACGCTTACGAAGACCCTGCTGCGGGAGATCCAGCAGCATGGTAGCGCGCGCTCGGTCGATCCGCTGGGTGTGAGCGCGCTTGCCGATCAGTTCGCCGAGATCCTGTTCTTCGACAGTCACTATGAGCTGAATCGGGCAAGGTTGCTCGGTGGCCTGGTGGCTATCCGCAAGGGCGCGTCGGGGCATGTTCATCAGGCGAGGTGTATTACAGCACGTTGAGTGAAGGGGCTTGATTTGAAAGTTGCGGTCTACACCATCGCCTTGAACGAAGCCGCAAACGCTGAGCGCTGGGCCAATTCGGCCGTCGACGCCGACTATCGCATTGTGGCCGACACCGGCAGCACGGACGACACGGTGGAGCGACTAACCCGCGCGGGGGTAACGGTACACAGGATAGCAGTCCGCCCGTGGCGCTTCGACGACGCCCGCAACGCCGCAATGGCCCTGATCCCGCCTGACGTTGATGTATGCTGTACGATGGACATGGACCGGTTTCTCGAGCCTGGCTGGCGGGCGAAGCTCGAGGCGGCATGGACCCCTGAGACGACAGCCCTTTATTGTCAGACGGTCTACAGATCCAGTGTCGAGGACCCGACGCCGCTGCGAAGCTGGCCGGCGAAGAACTTTCACCATCGCTGGGGATATCGCTTCAAGCGGGCTGTCCACGAGGCTCTGGTCTTGACCAGAGACAAGGAAATCACCGCGAATAGCAGTGATATCGTCATGTTCGAGGTGCAGGACCTCGCCAAGCCAACAAGGAGCAGCTACCTGCCGCTGATGGAAGTGGCACATAAGGAAGACCCCGGCGACGCTCAAATATGCTTCTGGCTCGGACGGGACTTGATGTGGGCCAACCAGCATGATCGTGCCGTCCAACTGCTTGAGCGCTACCTTGCATTGCCGACAAGCACATGGGGCGAAGAACGCTCCGAGGCAATGCGCTACATCGCCCGCATGCGGCCGGAGCAGAAATTGTCCTGGCTGGACAAGGCCCGGATGGAGGCGCCCCATCGGCGCGAAATCTGGCTCGACCTGGCCGAAGAGTTCCATGGCAAGGCCGACTGGCTGAACCTGTTCTGGGCCTGCACCAATGGGATCGAGAAGACGCACCGCACCGGCAGTTATCTGGATGACGCGCATTGCTGGGGGTTTCGACTTTTCGATCTCGGCGCCATTGCGTCGTGGCATCTTGATGTGATGGGTCGCGCCGTCGAGTGGGGGCAAAGGGCGCTTGAACTGGACATGGGCAATCAGCGCCTCAAGGACAATCTCGATTTCTTCATCCGGCGGCGAGAAGAGGCACGAGTACAAAATGATTGAGCTGTCGACATTGCCTCGCGCGCGGCTATTCACGACGTTCGGCACAGTCATGTATGTCGAGCCCTTCACGGGTGAATTGCGACACGGCCCTGTCGAGAGCTGCCCGGCGAACGCATTTTTTGAGCCGGGCAACAGTTCGGGAGGCACGAACCGGCAGGGTCGGCTGATCCATGCCGTCGACAGTTCGCATGAACCGATCGCCTGCAATCCTGACGTCTGTTTTTCCTTCTCACAGTCGCAACACGAAAATCGGGCAGTCGATCCCACGACATTCGAATTGATTCCGCTGGAGCGTGGTTTGCTGACGCTGAAATCCGGCACTCTTTTTTTGTCGGCCACGCCTGACGGCCAAATGAGGCTCAGCGCTCCTGTTTGCAGCACATGGGAGCTATTCATCGCTTCGGAGAACTGGTGCACTGAGAACCCTGGGGGCGAACTTAGCAATGCTTGGCGCTCCAGTGACCTCGCCTTCGATAGAAGAAGGATTGAGAGTTACATCGTTCATCCTTCAATACGGGCGAATGCGAACAGGCAACCTCGCGCCGGTAAGATACTGATCTACGGATACACAAAATGGTCGCATGGTCGGGTGTACTATGACCTATGTAGACACCTGCATGACCGTGGATATATTGTAGATATACTAGACTGGCAGGTAAACCACGCCGATTACTTTCAAAGCATTATCCAATATTATGATCTTATATTAGCAGCCCCCGACGGCATTTCGACTTTGATCGATGGATACCGCGTTCCATACGAAAAAATCATCGCCATTTCACATCATGAGTTTGACATACGAATGTTGATTGAACAGAAAGGGATAGAAGTATTCGACAAGTTTGCTAACTACGGTGTAGTGAGCGAGTATGTTTATTGTGCGTCTATGATGAGGGGGGTATCGAGGCCTCCCACGGTTGCGCCCCTCGGTATAAACTACGATGAATTCTATACCGATGTCCCAGAGTGCTTAACAACGGTTGGTTACGCTTCCTCCATGTCGGTCAAGACATTTGGTGTCGAGTGGAAACGTGGCGATCTTGCGGAGGCAGCCGCGCTAGATGCCGGCCTCGCGTTCAGAGTTGCTGGTTCAACCGGAAATCAAACCTCGTTTCACGACATGCCCAGCTTCTACAAATCGGTAGACGCCGTGGTGACCAGTTCGATCAGCGAGGCTGCTCAACTGCCCGTCATGGAAGCCGCCGCCGCTGGCAGACTCGTGATCGGCACGCCGGTGGGGCACTTCCCGATGAAAGCGTACCAGGGGGGCGGAGTTCTTGCGCCAATCGAGGCCGAAAAGTTCAAGGCTTTCACCTCCGCCACCTTGCGGTACTACAAAGAGAACCCGATTGCCTACGTCGATAAGTGTCGCGCCATACAACAAGCTGCCCGAAGTTTCGATTGGCAATACGCAATTGGCGGATGGATCGATCTAATTGAGCAAGCAAGATCACCGTCTTCACAGCGAACTCCGAGCGCCGGCGAAGATACCACCAATGAAGAGTATCAGTTTACAACTGATTGGTTTTCTAACAATATACCGGCCTGGAAGTCGCTGATTGACGAAAAAAAACCCACAAGGATTCTTGAGATTGGGTCGTTTGAAGGTCGATCAACTTGCTATCTCATCGAGAATTGTTCGAAGATCGGGCCAATCGAGATTTATTGCGTCGACACCTGGGAGGGAGGGGCCGAGCACGACAAAGATGCTATGGGCGAGGTGGAACGGCGCTTCGACTACAACTGTGCTCTTGCAAGGCGACGAGCCACACATGCGGCGTCAGTTATGAAGTTGAAGAAAACCTCGACCGAGGCACTTTCCGAAATGATTACGCGACGAGATGCGGCGTTCGATTTAGTCTATATCGATGGGTCGCATCAGGCACCAGACGTACTTGCCGACGCGGTACTTGCCTTTAAAATGCTTCGCGTTGGCGGTCTCATGATTTTCGATGATTATCTCTGGCGATTGGAACCGGACGGCCAGCAAGATCCGCTGAATATGCCAAAACCGGCGATAGATGCTTTCGTAAATATTTTCCAACGAAAACTTAGAGTCATGGCCGGATTTCCAATTTGGCAGCTGTATGTCGAAAAGAAGTTCCAATGATTTAGTTGCCCCTAGAAGGATGCTTGTGCGTTGTCTTTTTGGCAGGACCGGATAGTGTCTGAGCGAGCACTGACAGCTCGCATTCTATGCGCTATTACGTTTCACTTCGATCGGTCCCGCCTTGGTTACTTGGCGGAAGTCCTGCGTTCCCTGGCCGAATATCCGGTAGCCGCGATGGACGTCATAATCGTAACGAACGCAGTCCACGAAGATGAACTAGGTCTACTCAAGCGCCTTTGCAGAGAAACGCTATCGAAGAACGGGGGGGCGGTCCGCAGTTACGGCGATCTTACTGACCCTTGGGATCTGACGTGGTGTCACAAGGCGATTATCGCCAGGGAATTCCTCCAGGAAAATCACGGTCGCTACACGCATTTCATCTATCTAGAGAATGACATTCGCCTTAGCTTCCTCAATTTTTGCTACTTCGTCGAATTCCGGGAGGCGCTTCGCGGATTTGGGCTGGTGCCGTCGTTCATTCGGGTGGAATACAGTACAGCTTTTGGTGGCTTCACCTCCAGCGACGTTTTTTGGCCGGTTTACGTGCCGGTTCAGCCCCATGTGTTACTGGGCGACATCGTTCTCGCGAACATGCCAAATCCGTACAATCCCATGTTCATCCTCGATCTCGAACTGGGTGCGGAATATGTCCAATCGCCCTCATTCGACCGACAGGCAAGCGGGACAGTATGTCCGTGGGGTGTGGCGGAGCGGGCTGCTATGGGGCTGTGCTTGGAAAATGTCCCGGCGCCTTTCCAATGTCGCTACGTCGTTCCAATTTGTCAGAAAACAGACGCGGTTCCGGCCTTTGCATGGGTGTGGCACATGCCAAATAACTATGCCGGCAATCCGCACTCGCCGTTGGGCAAGGTCCGGATGGATCAGATGTTCGTCGGCGCGGGAGAACTGGGGCAAGACGGCCGCTGGAGCATGACAAATCCCGTGGGAGCCACCACTGGCGATCGGGAGGATGGGAGTTTGCCAACCGCCGATGAGTTTGCCCAACGTTACCACGTTAGGGTTTCTGGCGGAGCCGACATCGACGCCATAGATACCGACGCTTCGCTGGTAGTCGAGGATGTGCCGGCGTTCCGAGATCAGTATTATCTAATTACTCATCACGATACCGTCGTTTTCGCAGATACCGATTTGAGGCTGGTTCGCCACGCACCTTTTGGTATCGCGCCGTGGAACCTGGTGATTGAGTTGACCGATCAGAAGGGTCGATTGCTGATGCGAGGAAAATCTCCCGGAGAGGTTCGCCAGCTATGGGCCGGGAGATCGGACAGCGATATCAACGCACAAATGGGTCGCGCGAACCTCGATTGCGATATTGAGAATTTTTCCGATGGCAGCATCGGTATCCGTGCTGGTGACAACTATCTAGGATCGGACCTAGATGGTGTGGTTTACAGAAAGAGCTGGTGTCGGGATTGGGAGCGTTACCTACTAGTTAGAGCGGACACGATCGAAGGCCTGGCGCTTCTGCGCCGTTACTCTTGGTTAAGCCACACCGATCGACAGTTACGCTCCTTGGCCGCGCAGCCCATCGACTTCGGCAGAGAGCGCCCCGCTGAGTCCAGCGCGCTGGCGGCATCGTGTGCACCAGGAACCGCTGCGTTCCGTCGCAAGATCGCATTCGGGCCAACTTCTCTGAAACTGATCGAAAGGCGCCCGCAATTCGTCTTTGAGCCATGCAACCCGGCCCTCGGGCAAATCATTCCCGAGCGACTAAGAATATTCGACAGCGGCACGGAAACCCAAAGCGATTTCTCGCTCTTCCGACCGCTCGTCCATTTCTCGCTCGGAAACGAGGATTCGCAGCTTGAAAAGCTTCGGCATTCTCTGGACTCGTTGAGCCGCCAGACGGGACTTGCCGCCACGATCAGCATTGCGAGCGCTCAACCCAATGCGCACCTGAGGCAGCAGATTCCGGAGCCGTATCGCAGTGATGCCTTATTTTTGAATCTTGGATCAACCTATGACGACATGACTGGTGCTTTGGAAGGCATATTCGACTATCATCCTGTGGTTCTTGCGAATGCGGGATGCTCATTTGGTACCGATCTCGAGGAAAACCTCATAAGGCTGCTGCTCTTGCGCAAGGGAGAATTGGCGCTGGGCCCTGGAATGGCAGCGTACGCAACCGCGCCAAACCTTCCGGCGTAGTTCAGAGACTCGGAAGATCCCCGGCGCAGAGCGGCGTAGGCTGCAAAGCCAAACCCGACAGGAAACTCGTCATGAGTAGGCGCGATTTCGCGCTTCGTTTGGGATCAGCGCTTAGGACGTTTTCCGGGAGTCTGAGCCGTGATGCCACAAACGCCGTGCCTCAGTTCTTCGGCGACTGCAATATGGGGAGACTATCCCAATGCAAGTAAGCGTATTGAATCACATAGATTTGGAGCGGGAGTTCCAATACGTTAAAAATAGGGGTTTCTTACAACCGACTGAACTCTGTCAGATAATGTCGTCGTACGGTAGCGACAAAGGGATCGGGTTTCATAACTACACCGTGGCCTACGACTGGCTGTTCTCCAGGTTTCGCAACGAGAAACTCGCACTGTTTGAGTTGGGACTGGGTACAAATAAGGTGGGAGCGCCTTCTTCAATGGGTGCCGAGGGAAAACCGGGGGCGTCGCTGCGCGGCTGGCGCGCGTACTTCCCGAATGCACAGATATACGGAGCCGATATCGATTCCGACATTCTGTTTGAAGAAGATAAGATTCAGACATTTTGGACCGACCAAAGGAACCCTCATGCAATTCGGGGACTTTGGGAGGAAGTCGGAAATGTTATGTTTGACGTTATGGTGGACGACGGACTTCATGAAGCCGCGGCCAATATTTGCTTCTTTATCGAGTCTTTTGTGAAACTCAAGCCGGGTGGTGTTTACGTTATAGAGGATATCACACCACTTGATGCTGATCTCATGGCCTCCTTCGTGCGTTGTATGGCCAGCGTTTCCAAGTACACGATCTACGAGGAGTTGGATCATCCCCTGAACAAAATCGATAACAGGCTTGTCATCTTTCAAAAGGCCTGAGCTGCGAACATGGTCTCGTTGGGCTAGGAATATCCTCGCGTGACCAGCTGCGGAAAGATGGCGATAGCACCATCGCCTCGGCGAAGCGGCTCATGCGGTGAAGTGGGGGGCTTGGCCACCTGCCGCTGTCTGGGTCAACGATTGGCCTCGAACGATTTGACGGACGCGTAAGGTCGCAATAGCCTTTTCATCGACGGCGGCCAGGCTCGCTTGATACGCGCTATGCTTCCAAACCTTCCCCCTTGCGGATCAAGATGGCATTCTAATTCGGGGCGGTGGGACATCAGGCATCGAAATGCTAAGGCGAGATTTCGTTACACTGTTGGGGGGCTTTGCGGCTGCATTGAGCGGCCGGGACACCCCGGGAAAAGGTTACGCTGCCATGACGCCGCCGACCAATCCATCTATAACGCTCCTCACAGCCCCGATCGAGCTCGCCGGCGATTGGGGCCACATGCTGCCACGTTCGGCAGATCAGGTCGTCGAGCGTATGCGGCATGCCTGCCTGGATGACGTCCGCCTCGTCTCCGATCGCCAGCCGACGCGGCTGCGTGTCGACGAGCACACGTCCGGGCAGCCGGCCATTTGGCTGCATCCCGACGGCAGCAGCATGGCCTGGATCATCGTCGATATCGGCGAGAGTGACTGGTCGAAGCTCGCCTACCAGTTCGGCCATGAGCTCGGCCATGTACTTTGCAACAGCTGGCAGGCGGACGCCAAGCCGGCGCCGCCCTGCCAGTGGCTCGAGGAAGCGATGGTGGAGGCCCACTCGCTGCGCGGGCTCGGGCGTCTGGCGAAAAGCTGGAAGGAGGCGCCGCCCTTCGCCGGCGACAACGCCTTCGGCGATGCCATTGCCGGATATCGCGAGAACATCGTCCGAGGCTATACCGCACTTGCCGACAGCCAGGGGCTCACCAGCGACGCCGCGGCGTGGTTCGCCGACCATCGCGGCGAGATCGAAATACCCGGCCTCAATCCATTCGCCCAGGCGATGTCCGTGACCATCCTCGCCGAATACGACCGCGCGCCGGACTGCCTCGAGGCGCTGGGCGCACTCAACCGCTGGCCCGGGCGCACCGGTCTACCGATCGCCGAATATCTCGTCCGATGGGAGGCCAGCTGTGCCGAATTGGGCGCTTCGCCCAGCTTGCCGATCCGCCTGCGTGATTTGCTGCACGTTCCGCAAGTGGCCAAGTGAAGAACACCTCGAGGTCTTGTCTCGCCGATTGCGTTGTTCATCGGCGCCACCGGCATAGCTAGCAAGCCTCGACCAGCGCCGGACATGCAGGCCAAGGATGGTCAGACATGAATCATCGGCATTCCATGCCGATCCAGATTGCCAAATTTTGGTAGAGTGATTATACCAGTTGATAACATGACGATTGGTTGATCGATCGTTGGACATCGGGAGTAGTGATACATGACGACGATTGCACTGTTCGGTGCCGGCGGGAAAATGGGTTACCGGCTGTCGACCAATTTTCGCGGCTCGCCTTACACGATACGCCATGTCGAGGTCAGCGAGGCCGGCCGCGAGCGGCTGAAGTCGGGGCTGGGTTTCGATGCCGTCAGCGCCGATGACGCGCTCAAAGGCGCCAACGTGGTGATCCTGGCCGTTCCCGATACACATATTGGCAAGGTCGCGGCGAGCATCGAGAGCAAGCTCGCGCCAGGCACGATGGTGGTGGTGCTCGACGCCGCGGCACCTTTCGCCGGCCATCTGCCCAAGCGGCCGGACCTGACCTATTTCGTCACCCATCCCTGTCATCCGCCGATCTTCAACGACGAGACCGACATGGCGGCCAAGAAGGACTATTTCGGGGGCGTCAAAGCCAAGCAGCACATGGTTAGTGCGCTGATGCAGGGCCCGGAAGAGGACTATGCCAAGGGTGAGGCGATCGCCAAGATCATCTGGGCGCCGGTGATGCGCTCGCACCGCGTCACTGTCGATCAGATGGCGCTGCTCGAGCCGGGTCTTTCGGAGACCGTATGCGCCTCGCTGCTCGTCGTCATGAAGGAAGCTGTCGATGAAGTCGTTGCGCGCGGCGTCGACAAACAGGCGGCTCTCGACTTCCTGCTTGGCCATATGAACGTGCTCGGCGCCGTCATCTTCGGCGAAACCAAGGGCGTCTTCTCCGACGCCTGCAACAAGGCGATCGAATTCGGCAAGCCAGTGCTGATGCGCGACGACTGGAAACGCGTGTTCGAGCCGGAAGAGATCGCCGCCAGCATCCAGCGCATCACCTGAAGCGAAGCCTGGGCGGAACGGCCGGAAGGGCCGAGACACTTCGATGAAAAACCTCGCTTGCGAGCGTTTGGGCCGTCGACGCCCTCGTCAAACGCGCTCATCAGGTACATATCATCTGAATTTGTGATTGACTCATCATACCAGTTGGCTTAGCTTTTCTTATGCTCAGGCCACAGGGCTTGGCAGGGACTTCGTGGCCTGGACGAGCGGAGGACTGGCAGGGGGCACGACGGCCCGTTCAGGGTAATGCCGGCAAACAAACGGTTTTTGAAACTGAGACGATCCGCGGTCTGAAGGCAGACGGCGGCCTGAGTTGATCAAGGTTTTTTCAAACGGGAGGACTTCATGAAACTGACACGCAGACTGACACTAGCGGCTTTTGCCGGAATGCTGGCGCTTGGCACCGCCGCACCAGCCTATGCGGCCGATCTCATTGCCATCATCACACCCTCGCACGACAACCCGTTCTTCAAGGCGGAAGCTGTCGGCGCGGAGGCCAAGGCCAAGGAACTCGGCTATGAGGCGCTGGTGCTCGTCCATGATGACGACGCCAACAAGCAGTCCGAGCTGATCGACACGGCGATCGGCCGCGGTGCCAAGGCGATTATCCTCGACAATGCCGGCGCCGACGCCACCGTTGCCGCCGTGCAGAAGGCCAAGGACGCGGGCGTGCCTTCGTTCCTGATAGATCGTGAGATCAATGCCACCGGCGTTGCCGTCGCGCAGATCGTTTCCAACAACTACCAGGGCGCCCAGCTCGGCGCGCAGGAATTCGTCAAGCTGATGGGAGAGAAGGGCAATTTCGTCGAACTCGTCGGCAAGGAATCCGACACCAATGCCGGAATTCGCTCCAAGGGCTATCACGACGTCATCGACGACTATCCGGATCTGAAGATGGTTGCCCAGCAGTCGGCCAACTGGAGCCAGACCGAAGCCTACGCCAAGATGGAATCGATCCTTCAGGCCAATCCGGACATCAAGGGCGTCATCTCCGGCAACGACACGATGGCGATGGGCGCCTATGCGGCGCTGGTCGCGGCAAACCGCAAGGACGTCATCGTCGTCGGCTTCGACGGATCGAACGACGTGCGCGATTCGATCACCGCGGGCGGCATCAAGGCGACAGTCCTGCAGCCGGCCTTTGCGCAGGCGCAGATGGCGGTCGAGCAGGCCAACGACTTCATCAAGAACAAGAAGTCGCCGGCCAAGGAAAAGCAGCTGATGGACTGCCTCCTGGTCAATGGCGACAATGCTCCCAAGCTGGAAACCTTTGCGCTGACCAACTGAGCCGGCGTGACATGAATAGCGAGGGGCGAATCTCGGTTCGTCCCTCGCCGCCATTTTCTGCGGATGCCGACCATCATGCCGAGTAACAGACCACCATGCTGAACAAGCCGACCTGGCCGATCCTTGCCGTGACACTCGGCATCAGCCTGACCGCCTGCAAGGTTCTGCCGACTCCCTCGGGTGACAGCGGCGGCGCTGCCGCCTTCAATCCTGACAAGATGGTCGAGGCGTTGTGGGCGGCGAAGGTCGTGCCCTATCTCCAGCAGAAAGCCGGACCCTTTCCCGAGGTTCATGCCCTGGCGAAGACCGATCCGGCGGCTGCCGGCGTCAAATACGGCAATCCCAACAAGCAGGCGAATTCGCCGTGGACCTTCGCGGTTCGTGTTGACGGCAAGATCGTTGCCGCAAACACGGGCTCGCGCGCGGCGACGATGGATATCGATGTGGACGGCGACGGCAAGGCGGATGCACGCGTGCAGATCGGACCCGCCATGCGCGGTACGGCGTTGCGCGACAGCCTCGACTTCGTCCAGTTCAACGACTTCACCAACCAGATCGACTTCGCCCAGTTCGGCAAGGCGTTCAACGCCCATGCCGACAAGACCGTGCTTTCGAAGCTGCCGCGTGAAGCGCTGGAAGGCCGCACCGCCAAGGTTCTCGGCGCCTATACGCTCGAAGGCGGCCAGGACCTGCCGCTGGTGACGCCGGCGGAGGCAGAAATCGGGCCGCGGCCATGAGCGATCACGATGTCATTCTGAAGCTGGAAGACGTCTCCAAGGTCTATTCCGGAACAGTTGCGGTCAAGCGGGCGAATTTCGAGGTGCGCAAGGGCGCGGTCAATGTGCTGGTCGGCGAAAACGGGGCAGGCAAATCGACGCTGATGAAGATCATCGCCGGCGTCGAAAGACCAACTGCCGGCCGCATCCTTCTGGAAGGGGAGGACGTTTCCTTCTCGTCATCCGCCGACGCGGTGAACCGCGGCATCGGCATGGTGTTCCAGGAGTTGAACCTGTTCGGCAATTTGACCGTCGCCGAGAACATTTTCGCCACCCGCGAGATCACCAACCGGTTCCGCAAGATCGACCGCAAGCAACAGGAGCGCCGCGCCGCGCAGTTTCTCGAACGCCTGCAGGCCGGCATCCGGCCCGACATGCTGGTCGAGGATCTGCGCATCGGCCAGCAGCAGCTGGTCGAGATCGCCAAGGCGGTCTCGCTCGATGCGCGCATCCTGATCATGGACGAACCGACTTCGGCACTGAGTTCCGCCGAAGTAGAGATCCTGTTCAAGGTGATTGCCGACCTCAAGGCGCGCGGCGTGGCCATCGTCTACATCTCGCACCGGCTCGAGGAGCTGATCCGCATCGGCGACTACATCACCGTGCTGCGCGACGGGCACATCACCGGCCAGGAGGAGATGAGAAACGTCGACACGCGGTGGATCGTGCGGCAGATGATCGGTTCCGACGCCAAGGATTTTGCCAAGGCCGATGGCCATGTTCCCGGCGAAGAAATATTCCGCACCCACGACATCTGCCTGCCGCGTGCGACCGGCGGCCTTGCGGTCGACCACGTCTCGCTGTCGCTGCGCGCCGGCGAGATCCTCGGCATCTACGGCCTGATGGGCGCAGGACGCAGCGAGTTGTTCGACTGCATCATGGGCCGCCATGGCCAGGCCACCGGAACGATCTTCATTGCCGGCAAACAGGTCAAGGAGCGCGACACGACGCGGCGCATCCGGCGCGGGCTGGCGCTGATCCCCGAAGACCGCCAGCGCGAAGGGCTGGTGTCGATCCTCTCCGTTGCCAGCAATCTGACGCTGGCCAGCCTGTCGCGGTTTGTCCGCCTGTTTCATATCCGCGGCGGCCCCGAAAGGCTGGCGGTGGTGCAGATGGTTCGGGAACTGGCGATCAAGGTTGCCGATCCGGCACAGGAGGTCTCGTCGCTGTCCGGCGGCAACCAGCAGAAGGTGGTGATCGGCAAGGCCCTGCTCACCGGCCCGAAGGTGCTGCTGATGGACGAGCCCAGCCGTGGCATCGATGTCGGCGCCAAGGCCGACGTCTTCCGCACCATGCGCAAGTTGTCGCGCGACGGATTGGGCATTCTGTTCGCCACCTCGGACCTCGACGAGGTTATGGCGTTGTCCGACCGGATCGCGGTGATGAGCAACGGAAAACTGACCGGCATGTTCGATCGCGCCGAGGCGACGGAGGCGGCCCTTGTCGCCGCCTCGGCGCTTGGCCATGGCCCTGTCCCGCACACGGAGTACACCGCCCATGACTGACATCCCGGCCAAGGCGGCTATTCCCTCCGCATCGAGCGGCTCCCTGCTGCTGACGCTGATGAAGGCGAGGACCTTCATCGCACTGATCGCCGTGCTGGTCTTCTTCTCGATCGCGGCACCGAATTTCCTGTCGACAGCCAACCTGATCCTGATGTCGAAGCACGTGGCGCTGAATGCGTTCCTGGCCATGGGCATGACTTTCGTGATCATTACCGGCGGCATCGACCTGTCGGTCGGCTCGATCGTCGGCCTGTGCGGCATGGTGGCCGGCTATCTCGTGCTCAACGGCATCGACCTGCAGATCGGCTACACCATCTATTTTAACGTCGTCGAGATCGCGCTGATCACGCTGGCGGTCGGCATCCTGATCGGCGCCGTCAACGGATTGCTGATCACGAGGCTGAATGTCGCGCCGTTCATCGCCACCCTCGGCGTGCTCTATGTCGCGCGCGGCCTAGCGCTGCTGTCGTCGGATGGCCGCACCTTCCCCAACCTCGTCGGCAAGCCGGAACTGGGCACCACCGGGTTCGGCTTCCTCGGCGCTGGGCGGCTGCTCGGCCTGCCGGTGGCGATCTGGATCCTGATCGTCGTTGCGCTGGCGGCGGCCTATCTCGCCAAATACACGCCGCTTGGCCGCCATATCTTCGCGGTTGGCGGCAACGAACGGGCGTCGCGAATTTCGGGTGTCCGCGTCAACACAGTGAAGATGTTCGTCTATATGTTCTCCGGTTTCTGCGCGGCAATCGTCGGCCTGATCATCTCGTCCGAGCTGATGGCCTCGCATCCGGCGACGGGCGAAAGTTTCGAGCTCAATGCCATCGCGGCGGCGGTGCTCGGCGGCACCTCGATGTCGGGCGGTCGCGGCACGATCGGCGGCACCATAGTCGGTGCCTTCGTCATCGGTATTCTTTCGGACGGGTTGGTGATGATGGGGGTGAGTTCGTTCTGGCAGATGGTGATCAAGGGCCTGGTCATCATTGTCGCCGTCGTCGTCGACCAGGCGCAGCGCCGGCTGCAGAGCCGCGTGAGACTGATGCAGATGGCAAAGGCAGGCTGAGCATGGCGGAATTGCGCGGAGCACTGATCGGCTGCGGCTTCTTCGCCGTCAACCAGCTTCATGCCTGGCGCGACATCGCAGGCGCCACGATCGTCGCCATTTGCGACCGCGATCCGGACCGGCTGCGGATCGTCGGCGACCAGTTCGGCATTGCCCGGCGCTACACCGACGCGATGGCACTGTTTGCCGGCGAAAGCCTGGATTTCGTCGATATCGCCACCACGGCGCCCAGCCATCGTCCGCTGGTCGAGATGGCGGCGCAACACCGCGTGCCGGCGATCTGTCAAAAGCCGTTCGCGCCGACGCTAGCCGATGCCAAGGCGATGGTGAAGGCATGCACCGATGCCGGCGTACCGCTGATGGTGCATGAGAATTTTCGCTGGCAGTCGCCAATCCAGGCGGCGCGCGCCGTGCTCGACAGCAACGAGATCGGCACGCCGTTCTTCGGACGGATCTCGTTCCGCTCCGCCTATGACGTGTTTTCCGGACAGCCCTATCTGGCAACAGGAAAGCGCTTCATCATCGAGGATCTCGGCATCCACATCCTCGACATAGCCCGCTTCCTGCTGGGCGACGTCTCGACGATCACGACGCGAACGGCGCGCATCAACCCTGCTATCGCCGGCGAGGACGTCGCGAGCATGCTGATGGACCATGCCAGTGGCGCGACTTCGGTGGTCGACTGCAGCTACGCGACGAAGCTTGCCGTCGAACCGTTTCCCGAAACGATGATCGAGATCGACGGCACCGACGGCACGATCCGGCTTGTACAAGGATACCAGCTTACCGTCACCGGCAAGAGCGGCACGAGAGTGACCGACGTCTCGCCGCCGCTGCTGCCCTGGACTTCGCGTCCCTGGCACAACATTCAGGAAAGCGTCGTTGCCATCCAGCAGCACTGGGTCGACTGCCTGGCGAAGAGAACGGAGCCCGCGACCTCGGGTGCCGACAACCTCAAGACCTTCGCACTGGTCGAGGCCGCCTATGCGGGTGCTGCAAGCCGCGAGCCGGTGCAACTCGACACTTTGCTCAGATGACCGCCGACACCTTTCGCTTCTACGGCACGCATGCGACCGAGGTCGAGCCGGTCAGGCTGAGCGCGGGTGCTCTCAGCGCGGACTTCGTCAACGGCAATCTGCGCACCATCCGTCATGGCGGCACCGAAGTGCTGCGGGCCATCGCCTACATCGTCAGGGATCGCGACTGGGGCACTTACGATCCCGAACTGACCGACCTTGTCATCGACCAGGGCACAGACACTTTCTCGATCAGCTATTCGGCAAGCTGCACCGGGCCGGACGCAAGCCGGCTCGGCTTCCGCGCCACCATCAAGGGCTCCCGCGATGGCCGTCTGGTCTTCGACGTGAGCGCTCTTCCCGAAAGCGACTTCGAAACCAATCGCTGCGGCTTCTGCATCCTGCATCCGATCGCCGGCCTCGCCGGCAGCCCGGTAGCGGTCGAGCACACCGACGGCAGCACGGTGGCGACCAAGCTTCCGCTGCTGATCGACCCCTGGCAGCCTTTCAGGGATTTGCGTGCGATCACTCATGAGGTGCGGCCAGGCGTCAGTGCCGAATGCCGGATGGAAGGCGACGTTTTCGAAATGGAAGACCAGCGCAACTGGTCGGATGCCTCCTACAAGACCTATGTGCGGCCGCTCGCTTTGCCGTGGCCTTATGTGCTGCCTGCCGGCCAGCCCCTGCGCCAGACAATCAGCCTGCTGATCATTGGTGAAGGCAAAGCACCGGCTACCGCCGTGGCCAGCGAACCGGTCCGCGTCGAACTCGGCGAGGCCGGACCGAGGAAGCTGCCCGATGTCGGCATGATCATCTACCCCGACGATGTCGAGGCGGCACTGGCGAACCTGCCGCTGCTGTCGGCGCTTGGCCCGCAACAGCTGGTCCTCCACTACGATCCAACGCGCGGCCATGGGCTCGACGCCTTGCGATCCTTTGCCCGGCTCGCGGCAGCCTACCCGGCCCGGACGACGCTCGAATGCGTCGTTGCCGGCGTGGGCGATCTCGAGGCCGAATTTTCAGCCATCGCCGGCATGGTGCAGCAGGCAGGGCTAGAACTCTCGGCCATCGCCGTCTCGCCTTCGGTCGACCGGCAGTCGACGCCGCCGGGAAGCGCATGGCCGGAGTGCCCGCCATTGGAAACCGTCTATGCCGCCGCGCGCCGCGCCTTCCCCGATGTCCGCCTCGGCGGCGGTATGTTCGGCTATTTCACCGAACTCAACCGCAAGCGCGTGCCGGCGGACCTGCTCGACTTCATCACTCATTGCACCTGCCCGATCGTGCACGCGGCCGACGATCTCAGCGTCATGCAATCGCTGGAGGCGCTGCCCTTCATCACCCAATCGGTGCGGGCGATCTTCGGAGAAACACCCTACCGGATCGGCCCCTCGACGATTGCCATGCGCCAGAACCCCTATGGTGGCGCGACCAAGGCCAATCCCTGGGGACAGCGCATTGCCATGGCCGACCGCGATCCGCGCCACGCCGGCCTGTTCGCAGCCGCATGGACGATCGGCTATGCGGCACACGTCGCATCGGCCGGGCTGGAGATGCTGACGCTCTCCGGCTTCACAGGGCCGTTCGGCGTGCTGGCGGGACCGGGCGAGCCAGTCGCGGACGGATCACCCCGGCCGATCTACAGGGCGATCAAGGGGCTTTGCGAACTGGCCGGCCTCGCACATGTCGCGGCAACGACGAGCGATGAGACCAAGGTGCTGGCGCTGGCCGGGCGCTCCGCCTCTGGTCAGACGATCGTGTGGCTGGCGAACCTAACAGCGGACGACGTGCCGGTCGACATTTCAGCGCTTGGCAGAGGTCGCCTTGTCATGACGCCCTACGCGATCACCCGGTTCGGCTGAACCTGCGGATTCACTTTTCGGAGTTCATCACATAGAGCGCACGCGAGCGCTCGAGGTGCTTGATCATCGCCTTCTCGGCACCGTCGGCATCCTTCTTCTCGATGCGGCCGATGATCTCTTCATGCTCGGTCAGCGTGAACTTCTCCTTGCCGGTCCAGATCAGCATTTCGGTGTGATATTCCTTCAGCCAGCCCAGCATCGCCTCGCTGACGGCGACATAGATCGGGTTGCCCGAGATCGCCGCGATCTGGGTATGAAACTTCATGTCGGCGGATATGAAGGCTTCGGAATCACCGCGAAAGCTGCGCTGCTCGGCAACGGTTGCGCGCAACCGCTGTACATCCTCGGCGGTGGCTTTTTCGGCTGCTTCCCGGACCATCCCTCGCTCGAAGAAGATACGCGCCGTCTTGAGATGCTCCAGCGTGTCCTTCGACGACGACAGGATGATCTTGGCTGCGCCGTCGACCTGCCTGATGATCGACTTGGCGGTCAGTTGCAGCACCTTGGCGCGCTCGCCATGCGAGATCGCCACCAGCCCCATATTGCTCAGCGCCTGCATCGCCTCGCGGATCGCCGGACGGCCGACCTGGAAGCGTTCCATCAGTTCGCGCTCCGAGGGCATGTCATCGCCCGGCATCAGTTCGCCGCTGGTGATCAGGCGCTTGAGCCGCAAGAAGACCTCGTCGGAAAGCTTGCGCCGGACAATCGGTTCGGAACGGTTCATCGTCACGAATCACTCCCTTGATCCGGCCTATCTAACACTGCCGCCACAATTCCCGGAAATTGCGGTCGGTCGACCCGACCCAACTTCCACTCCGATATCTCTTGCAATACTTATGTACTCATTATACCAGATTTCAATCATCGGTGAACCTTTTTCGAACGCCCGGGCTTGAGACGACGGACCATGATCACCCTCACCTATCGCATCGAAACACCAGACAGCATCGAGGCGCTGGCGGCCAAGATCGCCAGCGACCAGTCGACCGGCACATTCGTCGCGCTGCCGGGCGAGACCGAGGAGTTGAAGGCCAGGGTGGCTGCGCGCGTCCTGGCGATCCGGCATCTGCCCGACGCCATGCAATCCTCCATTCCGGAAGCCGGCGATGGACCGTTCAAGCGTGCCGATGTCGACATCGCATTTCCGCTCGACGCCATCGGCACAGACCTTGCGGCGCTGATGACTATCGCCATCGGCGGTACCTATTCGATCAAAGGGCTGTCCGGCATTCGCATCGTCGACATGAAGCTGCCGGAGCAATTCCGCGGCGCGCATCCAGGCCCGAAGTTCGGCGTCGCCGGCAGCCGCCGGCTGACTGGCGTTGCAGATCGTCCGATCATCGGCACCATCGTCAAGCCGGCTCTGGGGCTGAGGCCGCACGAGACGGCTGCGATGGTGGGCGAACTGATCGAAGCCGGGGTCGATTTCATCAAGGACGACGAGAAGCTGATGAGCCCGGCCTATTCGCCGCTGGCCGAGCGGGTGAAGGCGATCATGCCTCTGATCCTCGACCACGAGCAGAAGACCGGCAAGAAGGTGATGTATGCCTTCGGCATTTCGCATGCCGACCCTGACGAGATGATGCGCAACCACGATCTGGTGGCGAAGGCCGCCGGCAATTGCGCGGTGGTCAACATCAATTCGATCGGCTTCGGCGGCATGGCGTTCCTGAGAAAACGCTCCAGCCTGGTGCTGCACGCCCACCGCAATGGCTGGGACATCCTCACCCGCCACCCCGGCCTCGGCATGGACTTCAAGGTCTGGCAGCAATTCTGGCGGCTGCTCGGCGTCGACCAGTTCCAGATCAACGGCATCGCCTCAAAATACTGGGAGCCGGATGCATCCTTCGTCGAATCATTCAAGGCGGTGACCACGCCGATCTTCTCGCCCGATGATTGCGCCCTGCCGGTGGCGGGCTCGGGCCAATGGGGTGGGCAAGCGCCGGAAACTTACCAACGAACCGGGCGCACGGTCGATCTGCTCTATCTCTGCGGTGGCGGCATCGTCAGCCACCCGGACGGGCCGGGCGCCGGCGTCCGCGCCGTCCAGCAAGCCTGGCAAGCGGCGGTAGGCGGCATTGCGCTGGCGGACTTCGCCCTGACTCATCCCGAACTGGCACGGTCGATCGAAAAATTCGGCGATGGCAAGGCGGCCTGACCCCATGCAGAACCTGCTGCTCAGCTACTATGGCGACGATCTCACCGGCTCGACCGACGTCATGGAAGCGCTCGAGCTCGGTGGCGTGCAAACGGTGCTGTTCATGCGCCAGCCGGACGAAGCCCAACTTTCGCGTTTCTCACATTGCCAGGCCATCGGATTGGCCGGCACCAGCCGCAGCGAGACGCCGCACTGGATGGACACGCATCTCAAGGACGCTTTCGCCTGGCTGAAGACGCTGAACGCCGCGATCTGCCACTACAAGATCTGCTCGACCTTCGATTCCAGCCCGATTACCGGCAGCATCGGCCGGGCCATCGAGATCGGCCGCGAGGTCTTCAGTCAGGACAGTGTGCCCCTGCTGGTCGGCGCGCCGCAGCTCAAGCGCTACACTGCCTTTGGACACCTGTTCGCCGCCTATCGCGACCAATATTTCCGCATCGACCGCCATCCGGTGATGAGCCGCCACCCGACGACGCCAATGGATGAATCCGACCTGCTGATCCACCTGTCGCGGCAGACCGGACTTGCCTCGGGATTGCTCGACCTGGCTACCCTGCAATCCGCGTCACGGTCGCAGGCATTCGATCGCCTCGTGGAGAATGGCGCGGCCATCGTGCTTGTCGACGTCGACAGCCGGGAGACCCAGGCACTGGCCGGCAAGGAGATCTGGCGCATCCGCAAACAAGGCGGCTCCTTTGTCGTCGGCTCGTCCGGCATCGAGTACGCGCTGCTGGCCGAATGGGCCTCGAATGACATCGTCGCCACTGGACCAGGCTTCACGCCGCCGGGCGCTGCCGACCGGATCGCCGTCGTATCGGGCAGTTGCTCGCCGACAACCGAACGACAGATCCGGCATGCCCTGGGCGACGGTTTCGACGGCATCGAGGTCGATCCTGTCGAACTGGTTTCGGAGGCTTCCGCGCAGGCGATCACGCGTGCGGCGGCAAGCGGTCGCGCCAGCCTGCAAGCCGGGCGCAGCGTCATCCTGTTCACCGCGCTTGGCCCCGCCGCCGACAGGGGCGCAGAAATCGACCGGCAGGAAGGCGCCCGCCACAAGCTCGGCCGCGGTCTCGGCGAACTGCTTCGCGCGCTGACGATCGAACAGAAACTGCGGCGCGTGGTCATCGCCGGCGGCGATACCTCGAGCCACGCGCTCGGCCAGATGGGCATCGACGCGCTGACGGTGCGGATGCCGCTGCCTGCCTCGCCAGGCTCCCCGCTATGCGTCGCCCATTCGCGCATTGCGGCGATCGACGGACTGGAGGTTGCGCTGAAGGGCGGACAGGTCGGAACCGACCGCTATTTCAGCGCGATCCGCGACGGCCTCGGTGGTTGACAGGATTGCTCCGTGGCGAACAACCTTGTCGCCAGCGGATAATCAGCGACCATGGTGGGCCCGGACGATGATGCCCATTAGGCATTGATTTTATCTGTTTTTCGTGGATCAGATGGGCGGTATTCCCGTATCGTTGCGTACAGTCCCCGTGCTCACAACACTTCTGTCCCGGTTGAGCCTCAGGATCCCCGGATTGTTCACGCCCGTAAGCGCGGCAATCACCGCGGCCGTTACTTCGGAGGTGTTGGCTGCGCCACCAAGATCCGGGCTTAGATATTCTCCTCGACCGGTAACGGTTTCGATCGCAACCATGAGACGTCGCGATGCAGCCTGCTCACCCAGATGGTCCAGCATCAAGCTCGCCGTCCAGAACGATCCAAGCGGATTGGCGACGCCCTTGCCGGCAATGTCGAAGGCCGAACCATGGATGGGTTCGAACATCGACGGGCGATTGCGCGACGGATCGATGTTCGATGTCGAGCCGATGCCGAGCGACCCGCCAAGTGCCGCAGCCAGGTCGGACAGGATGTCCGCGTGGAGGTTGGTCGCCAGAACCGTGTCGATGCTGCCAGGCTTGTTGACCATGCGCTGCGTCATCGCGTCGACCAGCATCCAGTCGACAGTCAGACCAGGGTGGTCGCGCACCACTTCGCGCACGACTTCGTCCCAGAGCACCATGCCATGGCGCTGTGCATTGGACTTTGTCACCACGGTCAGCAGCTTGCGGGGGCGCGACATGGCAAGGTCGCAGGCAAAGCGGGCGATCCGTTCGATGCCGGTGCGGGTAAAGACGGCGACATCCATGCCGACCTCGATCGGCAGGCCGCGATGGGCGCGACCGCCGACGCCGGCATATTCGCCCTCGCTGTTTTCGCGGACGATTACCCAGTCTATCTGCTTGCCGAGTTCGGGGCGCAGCGGGCCGGTCAGTCCGGGCAGCAGCGGGCCGGCCTGACATTGGCGTACTGGTCGAACCCCTGGCAGATGGCCAGACGCAGGCCCCAGAGCGTGATATCGTCGGGAAGGTTCGGATCGCCGACTGAACCGAAATAAATGGCATCGAAGCCCTCGATCTGAGCAAGACCATCTTGCGGCATCATGCGGCCGTTGCGGCGATAGTAATCCGAGCCCCAGTCAAAGCGCTTGAAATCGAAGGCAAGGCCCGGCTCGACGTCTGCCAGCGTTTCCAGCACCTTGACGCCGGCCTCGACCACCTCCGGGCCAATACCATCGCCGCCGATGACAGCGATCTTGTGCAAGGACATTTTCAGATTCCTTCTCGATGGCAGCGACGATGGCGCTGGTCATTCCTTCGGTGTTGGTGGTTCCACGTATGTCGCCCGTCCGCGTTTCGGGCCGCGAGAGCGCGGCAATGGTTGATTGAGGGCTTGGAAGATAGGAACGTTACAAGCGATGCTCTTCAGCCAGCCGCTTGAGCCGACTTGCGCCGCGCATCACTGACCGTCAACCAGACAGCGGAGACGAGAAAGTAGAAGGCGCCGAAGGCCGCATAGGGCGCGATATTGGTGATGTCGATCGTCGCGGTACTGCCCGCCATCTTGACGAAGAAAATGCCTGCCAGTGCCGACTGAGCGCCGCTCAGCACCATTGCCCACTGCGCGCCGGACTTCCAGCGCCTGATCGCGGTTGCGAGCTGAAAGAGGCCCGAAAGGACCGCCCAGACGCCGAAGACAGCCAGCACCGCATTCATGCTGTTGCCGAGGGCAATGGCGACCGCCACTGTTGCGATGATGCTGATGACGAAGTTAAGCAACTGCGTCTTGTTGCGGTTCAAACCGCCGGTGCGTTGGGCGTCGATGAGGTTGGCCAGCGCATCCCAAACCGGATAGGCGACCAGCATGATGGCAGCCAGGGCCGGCATTGCTCTGGCGATCGTGAAAGCCACGACGACCCAGGCGGCCGAAACGGCAAATCGTATGAAATAGTAGCTCTTGAGCCAGGTCTTTGGGGATTGGACCAACCTGGCTTCATTGGTTTCAGCGGGCATTTTGACTTCTCCTTGGTGTTTGAATGCCTACCTACTAGCAGGTAGATTTGGCGACGACAACCGGTTTTATCGTCGGTCCAATCAGGCTAGGCTCGCCCAAGGCCCAGACGGCGGGAAACGTGGCGACCAGAGCTCGGCACGACCGATCAGCGAGGCGGTGGCGGAGATCGTGATCGAGACGCGTTCCATGGCCACACGTAGCCCGGGCAGCCAAGCAGCCAGGCAGCAACTTCAACGGCCGTGTTGGCCATACGAAATGGTTGACCTAGGTTTTTCAGCAGCGATGCACTGGAGGTCTCAACGGCTCCCGTGATGTGCGAATTCGGTCGCGGCAGCTTGCCACAATGCCGCGCAAATGACTGGTCAGTGAGCCTTGGTCGATAACCGGTGCAAGGTCGGCGTCAGGATCGCGCCAAAGATGGCAGGGCTGCCATAGGCACGCGCCGACAGCATCGCGCCATGGACAGTCGCCATGAAAGTCTCAGCTTCCAGCTCGGCAGAGCCGGCGAATTTGAGAACTCCCTGTTCAGCGCCCCGCTCCATGACCTTGGTCAACCAGGACGACAGAAACCGAAAGTAAGCCCGCACCTCGACGGCAACCTCCGGCGGGAGTGCCGGGAGTTCGCTGGCAAGCAGGGCGCAAACGCAAAACGGGATGCTCGCGTCTTCAATGCATTTTGCCCAGTAGCCAGCATAGGTTTGAAGCAGTGCAAGCGGGTCAGGGAATTTACTTTCCAGATCTGCCATGCTGGCCTCGGTACGCTCGCGATGGCGCGCCACAAGCGTGCGAACAAGGTCGACTTTGCTGGGGAAATGATGGTGGATGCTCGCCTTGCGGATCCCCACCACCTCAGCGATATCAGCATAGCTGAATCCGTTGTAGCCGCCCGAAACAATGAAGTTGTGCGCGGACGAGAGGATCTGATCGGACGTCATCACAAGATTGCTCATGCGATATACCTACCTTCTAGTAGGATAGTTGTCAATCGGCCTTTGCTCCTTCACCCAGGGATGCTGAATTGGATCCAGCCTTGGATTGCGCATCACCCCGGGCCGTTCAGTCGCCGGGATATCCACCACGAATAAGCCACACATGCGAGTGCTGCGGTCAGCAGGATCGCCAGCACAGCAGGGCCGACGCGATCGTCCGACAAGCCGAAAAGAGGCAGCGACGCCGTGAGCAGCCCGGCCGCTGGAAAGACGAGGCCGCCGAAACGGTGGGTTCTCGTCCAGACGCCCCGATCCGCAAGCGTCCAGGGTGTTCTGATACCGAACCATCGGTTGGGCTGCAGGAACGGCATTCGCGCACCAACGATGATCATGATCACGCCGAGGGTGATCGGCATCAGCCGAAGGCGGTTCGTCTGGAATCCAAGCGCCGAAGCAATCAGGAAGGCCTGCAGCAGGATGAGCAGCACAAGGCCGGTGAGCCACACCTGGTCCGGCGCGAGGCTTCTTGCGGGTTCGACGGGTGCCTGCCTGTTCTCGACCTGGTGTCTCGGCCACAGCTGAAGGACCATCCACAGCGCGGCGAGCAGCGCCGGCGCACCGAGCAGTGCGACCCACCGGCCCGCAAAGACGTCCGCTTCGCCCGACGCCGACCAGTGGACCGCAACGCGTGCATCCGGCGACGTGAAGAGTGCCGCGACGATGCCGCTCAATACCATCACAATGAGCGCTATCAGCCTTCGGTGAATGAGAGATCTCCCTGTTCGACCATTTTGCCAGTTTAGGCCGCCGGTTCGCAGCGCCGCGTCCGCTCGCGCTACCGCGAAGGAATGCTGCGCCGAATCGGCGTCAGGATCAACGGCATGGCCAAATCACGGCTTCGCGTTCGACGTGAGGCCGATTGTAAATCCTTTGTTAACTCAAGTTAGCAATGGCTAAATAACGTACTTTTCTTGCCTGAAAACCGGCGGTAGGATAGTAATCTTTAAGTTTTCGCCACGAATTTGGAAACAATATTACGCTGGCAAACTGACGACTGTCACATTCGAGAGGCATTGCCGACGCGCTCAACGTAGGGGGGAACCTATGGTGTCGCCGTACGCAGATTTCATCAAGAAGCTCCACAGGGACAAAGGGTTCCGGCAGGCATTCGCCGACGATCCGCGCGGCGTTCTTCGGGCGAGCGGGCTCGATCCAGACCTCCTTGACCTGCCTTCCAAGATCGATTTCGACGCGCTGGAACGGCGGATCGACGCGCAAATTTCCACTGCTCCGCCGGATGCGGCCACACTGAAGCATGCGTCGGCACAGGAACTGTGGGACAGGTTCAATTTCATCCGCGTCAACTATGATCTTGCGTCGCCGTCGATCCCAGCGACGGGCATCATCTACGGCACGACGGCAACCACCTCGGTCATTTCCCTTGTTACGGCGCAGGGCAGCGCAGCCCGCATGGATGTGGAGTTGGCGCGTCTCGGCCGGCTGCGCAAATTGACCCGGCTGCCAGCAAAGGCCCTCAGTTTTACGGTGAGCGGACCGGACGGGAGATCACTGCACGGCCTCGGCATCGAAGCGATCAAGGCGCTGGTCGGCCGCCTGCGCTGAGCGGACGCCCGCAAGCATGCGGAGAACAAGGAGCTTGTCATGGGAACCGAAGCGGCGAGTTTCATCAACCGGTTGCGCAAGGACAAGGACTTTCGCCATCGGTTTGTCCGATCGCCCAAGGACGTGTTGTCCGAAGAGGGACTGAATCCCGACGTGCTGGCGCTTCCGGACCGCATCGACGAACGGGATCTCTTGAAGAAACTCGAACACGTGTTTTCAGGGCGAGAGTGGCAAGACGAGTTCGCACGGGCCAAGCCGGAGACGTTGACGGCCGGGGAGTTGTGGGAGCGGTTCGGCGTGATCGGCTGGAAGGGTGCGGCAGCCGGGGGCGGGAAACCCGGGATCGACGTGTCGGTTGCCTCGGCGGTGGTCATCTACGGCGTCTCCGTGGTGACGTCCTTATCTACGCAAGTGGCGGCCGCCGGATCATTGGCCATGACATCGGTCGAGCAGCTGAGGTCACTGCGCGAACTGGCTCGCTTTCCAAAGGAGAAGCTCAGCTTCTCCATCGTCGGGCCGGATGGCGTTGCCATCGAGGGCGTGAACGCCGACATGCTCGCCGCCTTTCTCGCACGTGTGAAGTGATGGTGCGCCGCAATGCTTGACGTTTACGACGGCGATCCGACGAAGACGGTGCGCTGGTGGTCCGGGCCGTCCGAGCCACCACGTGTCTGCGTCTGGGAAATCACGCTGAAGTGCGATCTCGGATGCCGGCATTGCGGTTCGCGGGCAGGCGCTGAACGCCCTGGCGAGCTGACGCTCGAGGAGGCGCTCGACACCGTGAAGCAGCTTGCGGCGCTTGGCGTTCGCGAGGTCACTCTCATCGGCGGCGAGGCCTATTTGCGGGATGACTGGGTCGACATCGCCAGCGCAATCACCAAGGCCGGAATGGCCTGCACCATGGTGACCGGCGGCTATCGCCTCGATGATTTCCGCATCCAGGAAGCGCTCGCGGCGGGCATCAGGCGGATCGGCGTGTCGATCGACGGCATCGGGGCGACGCACGACCACCTTCGTGGTCGCATCGGCAGCTACGAAGCAGCACTCGACGCGGCGAGACGGATCATGGCCACTGGCCGGATCGGGCTGAGCGTCAACACCCAGATCAACCGGCTTAGCCTGCCGGAATTGCCGGCGCTTGCCGACCTGTTGGTCGAGATCGGCGCGAGCGCCTGGCAAGTGCAGCTGACGGTCGCTCTCGGCCGCGCGGCAGACCGTCCGGATCTTCTGCTGCAACCCTACGATATGCTCAACGTGATGCCGATGCTCGCAAGGCTCAAGCGGACGATACTGGAGCCGGGTGGTGTCCAGCTCTTCCCTGGCAACAACATCGGCTATTTCGGTCCGCACGAGCCCTATCTGCGCTATGGCGGCGCCGACGGGCATACATGGAGCGGTTGCCTCGCGGGCCAGGCTGCGCTGGGCCTCGAAGCAGACGGCACATTGAAGGGCTGTCCCTCCTTGCCGAGCGCCGACTATGGTGCGGGCTCGGTGCGCACCAGCACCATCGAGGACATGTGGCGGTCGAGCGAGCGTATACGCGGCCTCGGCGCCAGGACGCGCTCCGATCTGTGGGGTTTCTGCGCCACCTGCGAACACGCCGATCGGTGCAAGGCCGGCTGCACATGGACGGCACATGCACTGTTCGGGCGCCCCGGGAACAACCCGTTTTGCCACCACCGGGCACTGACGCTCGCGGGACAGGGCCTGCGCGAACGGATCCGTCTGGTCGAGCGTGCCCCCGGCGTGCCGTTCGACTACGGCCGCTTCGAGATCATCGAGGAGCCGCTCGATGGCGAGGAAGGCGATCAAGGCGGGCTCGAGGAGCTTGCCGCGCTCGCAACGCTCCTGGGCGCAGCCGGCAGCGGTGTCTGGTCGAACGCCGGGCTGCGCGCGGCGACGGCAAAGACGGCGCAGCCCCGTCACCGGGAGGCCGCACCATGAATGCGACCGGCACCGACGTTCAACGTCCGCTCGAACTGGGAATCATGTTCACGCACCGTTGCCCGATCGCCTGCCGCCATTGCGGCATCCTTTCCGGCCCGGATAATTTCGACAGCATGGCCATGGAATTGGCGGAGCGCTGCATCACCGAGGCGGCCTTGCTCGATCCCAGGCCGGCGACGATCGTCTTCACCGGCGGCGAGCCGATGATGTACCCGCAGCACCTGGAGCGCCTGCTTGGCGTGGCCAACCAGCTGGGATTTGCGACACGCGTGATCACCAACGGTTTTTGGGGTCGCAATCAAGCCACAGGTCGGCGCCTGCTCTACCGGCTGCAGCTCGCCGGGCTTGATTCCCTCAACTTCAGTGCCGACAAATTTCACCTGGAATTCCTCCCGGCCGAGGTTTTCCGTCGCGCAATCGAGATCGCCTGGGAGGCAGGCTTTCCGGTCATCGTCAACACGGTCCTCAATATGCCTGGCGATCCTGTCGCCCTGTTCTCGCGACTCTATGGCATACCCACCGAGAAGATCCGGCTCTTCGACGAGGACGAGTTCATCAGGCAGGTGGCTACCGATACAGTGCCGCCCGAATTGACCCAGATGGTGAACCTCTCGTTTGGCAGACTTGTCGGCCTCGGACGAGCCGCCGAATACCCCGAAGAGCACTACCGCTCGGATCTCGCCGCCTACACGTACACACCCTGCCAGGAAGTGGTGCACCGGCCGGTCATCTACCCCGACGGCAGTTTTCAGGCGTGCTGCTGCGCCGGCGGCAAGATCGCAAGCTTCACGGTCGGTAACGTCCGCGAGCGTTCGCTCGCGGATCTGTTCGACGAGATGCGAACGCGAACGCATTTCCGGTTCATAAATCAGTTCGGTCCGCGCGCACTGCATGAGGCGATTGCGGAAATGAGCCCGGAGCGCTCCTCCGACCCTGACGGCTACGCCTCGATTTGCGACGTCTGCGTCGCGGCCACGAAAGGCTTGTGCGCGAAGGACGTCGACGCGCGTCTCGATCACTGGCTGCTCAAGCGATTTCTCGAGAAGGATGAAATCTCGGCCGCGAGCGGACCAAGGCGGCCGGAGCCGGCGGAGCGTGACGAGGAAGGCGTGATCGCGGCTGGCTTTTTCGACACCGGTCGGCGACTGGCTGGCTCGCCGGAAGATATGAAAATTTCAACTGGATCGCTTGAAAATGTAATATGAGTAACATATAATAAAAAAATCTTGAACAGTGCTAAAATCTGTGCTGATATTTAGTCGGCGCGGTATTTATATTTGCCTACAAGACGGATATATCTCGCATCTCTTGATTGATATTTATTTGTGCGGGTGTAATTCTGTGGTCAGGACGGATTTTTGGAGTATCGATGGTTATATCGATGCGGCAGGAGCGGCGTCCCATGAGTATGCTTTCTCCAGTTGACCAAGCGACGTCGTCGACGGTCGCGTGCTGTCTTGAGCTGGAAATACGCGACGAGCACGGACGGCTTCCACAAGGAAACATGTTCCCGGTGCTGACCCATCTCGACAGCGGACGCACCTGGCGCATCCTTCGCTATGCCCGCGCCTTCGACGGTCTGCTGTTCAGGGATTTGCCGCCCGGCGAGTTCAGACTGCATGTTGCGAGCCCGCGCCACGAAACGGTGCAGATGGAGATCATGCTTGCCGCGGGTGGGCGCGAGCGGATCAATCTGCAACTGAAAAGAAAGCCGGGGCGCGAACCGCTGATCATCGATATCGGCGGCGCCGACGAGGATACGCTGACCCCTGCCCGCCATTCGGTCTCTCGGCTCGTATCCTGTCTCCTCAGTGATCGCGCCGTCCTGAGCGCGGTCGAGGCGCCGCTCGATGCGTTGGGTGGGATCGAGGATAGCGAGCGGCACCATGCCCGGCGGCTGCTTTGCGTCGGATTTCCCATCCCGCGCCGGCCGCTTGCCCAGCGTCTGTTCTGGAGCATTGTTGACCGGCGCTGCCGTCTCGAAGCATTGCTCGCCACGGTGTTCGCCAATGAGGCGGTTGCCGAAATGCTGAACTGTGAACCAGATCAGGTGGCGGATGAAGCGCGGACGGCAGTCGACGGACTGGACCGCCTGGATATCGCCGACGCGTTGATGATGCTGGCGCTCTACAGCGCGCCCTGGAAGGCGGTGATGTCCGAGGTTTGCCGCACTCAGGCCGGAATTCGCGACGTGCTGATTCCAGCCGGCCTTGCCCACATGCTGCAGCCCGATGCAAACCCGGCAATCCCGACACGGCCGAGCGCGCGCGGGCGCTGGGCCGGCGAGCCGTCCGACCAGACTGTGCTCGAGGCAGGTCCGCTGATAGCGCGCATCGCCCTTGTGATAGCTGGCGCGTCCGAGGCACAGCCGGCCTATTTCGCGCTGTTCGACCCGGTCCTGAGACAGATGCGGGAGGGCAACGCATGAACGCCGGCAGGAAACCAACCACGCTGACCTTGCTGACGTCCTACCAATGCACGGCGGCCTGCGAGAACTGCTGCTTCGCGTCGCATCCCGGGATCGCGGAGAAACTGCCGTTGTGGCGCATGCTCGATGCCATCGAGCAGGCGGCCGAGATGCCGTCGATGAAGCTTGTGGTCTTCTCCGGCGGCGAATGCTTCATGCTGGAAGATGAGCTTGTCGTAGCGGTTGCGCGCTGCACCGAGCGAGGGCTCGCCAGCCGGTGTGTCACCAACGGCTATTGGGCGAAGTCGGCGCAAGCCGCCCACGCACGCCTCGAGCCGCTCTACAGGGCGGGCCTGCGTGAAATCAACTTGAGCACCGGCGATCACCATCAGCAGTTCGTACCGGTCGAGCGCATCGCCTACGGCGCAGCCGCAGCGATCAGGCTCGGCATGAATGCCGTCGTCGTGGTGGAACGCGAGATGGACCGGACTTTTCATGCCCAGGGACTGCTCTCTCACCCGGAAATGGCAGCGATCCGCGACCATCCCAACCTGATTGTGTTCGACAGTCCCTGGATGGCGATGGAGGATCGCAATTCCGTGCGGCATGGCCCCGCCAGCCTCACCAACCACCTGAACATTCACCGCCGCGCCCCGTGTGAAAGCGTGCTGGACACGATGGTGGTCAATCCGCGCGGCGAGGTCGGCGCTTGCTGCGGTTTGACGCGCGAACAGATTCCCGAAATGCAGATCGGATCGCTTCAAGACGCCACGCTCGTGGAACTCGCGGAAGCCGCCGGCAATGACTTCCTGAAGATTTGGCTCGCGGTAGAGGGGCCGGAGCACATACTCGCCTGGGCTTCCACGATCGATCCACGCATCGACTGGGAGAACCGTTTCAATCATCACTGTGACGCATGCCGCGCGCTCTATGACGATGCATTGGTGCGCGACGTGCTTGCCCACCATTGGCGCGAGCGGCGCGACGACGTGCTTTACCGTTATCGGCTGGCTCATCAAAAACCCGAGGCAGAGTGGCCGGACCAGTCCAGCCGGCATGCGCCAATCGCCTCATCCCGGCAGGAGGCCATGGATCATGCACGATAGCGATCTCATCAGAAAACTCGTCACCGATAACCCTCCGGAAAAAGTCAGGAACCTGTCCGAAAGACTCGCGTCCGACCCGAGCCTGCTCGAGAAATTCGTCGACAAGCCGTCAGCCGTGCTGAAAGATCACGGCCTTGCGGTGAGCGGCGACATCAAGCTCGGCGACCGTGAAAAGGCGATGATCCGGATGTTCTCCGATCCTCGCGTCATCGAATTGTACAACAACGGCAAGATCGACGACCTGCGCGCCCACATCACGGACAAGTACAGGGAAATCGTGATCACCAATCCCGGCGACACCCACGCAGTGGCGGTCGCGGACTTCGACGTGGCGATCGAGGTCGAGGTCGTCGCCGTCGCGGTGGCCGTCGCGGCGATCGTTGTAGCGGGTGCTGCCGACAGGTTTTCCAAGCTGGCAACGATCGAGGCCGAGGCGGGAATTCTCAGCGCCAAGGTGGCGGCGCTCGAGGCTCGGGTCAATCTTGTCGACAAGCTCGATGCGAAGGTCACCCGTCTCGAGCAGCGCATTCGCTGACGCGGCATCACCGGGTGAGCGCCACGGCGTTCACCCCTTCTCTTCGTCCGTGTGGACAAAGGAGGGCTTGCATGCGGCAAAGACTGTTGCGGGAATTTGTGACGGCACCTCCACCGGTCGGGCTGACCCGGTTGCGCGACGACATCGCTGCCGATCGCAGGGTGCTCGACAGTTTCTGCGATCATCCCGCAACGGTCTTGCGGACCTATGGCGTGGACGCCGACCAGACGATTGCGCTTGGCGACCGCGAGAAGGCAATAATCCGGCTGTTCTTCGACCCTCAGGTGGTCGAGCTGCATAGCCGCGGGGAACTCGACCGGCTGCGCGAATACATCCTTACGCATCATCCTGAAGTCGGTATCGCCAACCCGACCGATCTGGCCGGGGCGTTTGCCTATGTCGACGTCGACGTGGCGATCATTGCCGAAGCCGTGGCAGTGGCGGTTGCGGTGACGGCGATCGCCGTCACCGGTTCCTTCAAATCTGGAAGCACGGTTGGCAAGGCGATCGAGCCGCTCGCCGCGCGCATTACGGTTCTAGAGGGCCGGTTGGCGAGCCTGTCGCGGCTGGAAGTCCGCCTCGCCGAACTGGAACGGCGAACACAGTAAGCCTTGGAGGCCGCCGATGCGCAAAGACAAGATGGCCGCTAAATCGAGAGTGCTGCTGTGCGTGATGCCGTTCCTGCCGATCGAAAGGCCGGCGCTCGGCGTGAGCCTGTTTGCCTCACGTCTGCGACAGCAAGGCATTGCGTGCGACGTGTTCTACGCCAATCACCGCTTTGCCGACCGCATCGGCTTTCCGCTCTATCAGCGGATCGCGCAAAGCGCTCCGACGCACGACCTGCCGGGGGAATGGGTGTTCAGCCGCGCACTCTGGAGGCACGACGCGCTACCCGACGAGGCCTTCGATACGTACGCCAGGACCACGCCTGGCGATTACTATCCCAACGCCTTCCTGGGCCAGATCCGCTATGCACGGGAGCAGGCTCCCCAGTATATCGACGATCTGGCGGAAACGATCGACCTTGAAGACGTCGACATTGTCGGTTTCTCGAGCACCTTTCAGCAGAACATCGCGAGCCTTGCCATGGCCAAGGCGCTCAAGGCGCGTGCGCCAAACCTCCATGTCGTGTTCGGCGGCGCCAATTGCGAGGGTGAGATGGGGCTTGAACTGCATCGCAGCTTTGCCTTCATCGATGCGGTCTGCCGCGGCGAGTCCGATACGAGTTTTCCGCAGTTGATCGAGGCCGTTCGCAAAGGTGCGGACATGTCCACCATTGGCGGCCTTGTCTATCGCGGTGCGGCAGGCGAAACGGTCGAAAGCCTCGTGCCACAAGCCGCGATCCGCGACATGGACAGCCTCCCCTTTCCCGATCACAGCGATTTCCTCGCCGCGTTCGAGCGGTCCACTGCCCCGCAATTCATCGAACCGGAGCTGACCATCGAAACCTCGCGCGGATGCTGGTGGGGCGAAAAGCACCACTGCACCTTTTGCGGCCTCAACGGCCTCGGTATCGGCTATCGTGCAAAGTCGGCGGACCGCGCGCTGGCCGAGTTCCGCCATCTGCGCGACAGCACGGGGATTCATACCTTCTTTGCGACCGACAACATTGTCGACATGCGCTACTTCACCACGGTGTTCCCGTCCCTGGTGGAGGACGGCACCAGGCTGCAGCTGTTCTACGAGACCAAGGCAAACCTCAAGAAAGACCAGATCGGGATTCTCAGGCGCCTGGGAACGACCTGGATGCAGCCCGGAATCGAGCACCTAAACACGCATGTGCTCAAGCTCATGGACAAGGGCATTCGCGGCATCCAGAATGTGCAGACCTTGAAATGGGTCCGCCAGCACAAGATGCTGGTCACCTGGAACGTTCTCTGCGGCTTTCCTGGGGAACGGCCGGAGGACTATGAGGAAGCTATCCGTTTCATGCGGTCGATCCGTCACCTGACCCCGCCGTCGTCCTTCGCTGCGTTTCGGCTGGACCGTTTCTCGCCGATGTTCGACCGGCCGGACGAATTCGGGCTTTCCGGCATCAAGCCATACCCATCCTATGACCTTTGCTACCCGGGTGTTTCACCAGATGCACGGGCGCGCATCGCCTATTTCTTCACTTACCGCGGCACCACCGACGCGCAGACGCTGAAGGGGATCAATCGCGCCTGGAGCGAGGCGCAGGACTGGAAGCAGGAGCACCGGCACGCCGCGCTGAGCGCTATAGTCGGCACCGACCTTGTTACCATCATCGACCTGCGGCCGGGTCACCCGGTTCGCCCTTACATTTTGATCGGGGACGATCGGCTCGTCTATCTCGGCCTCGACAGCATTCAATCCATTGCTTCCCTCACCGCCAATTTGCGCAGCGTTGCGCCCGATCGTGCATGGGACGAGGCAGCCGTGGCCAAGACGGTGCAAGACTTCATCCGAGACGACCTCGTGCTCCAGGAGGACGATCTCTACCTTGCGCTGGCGATCCAAGTTCCCGCCGACACGAGCCAGGATGCCGAGCACGTGGATATGGCGGCACCATCGATGCGCTTTGCCCGACAAGACGAAGCTGTGGTGACCTGAGCCGGTGCAATGAAGCCGATCGATTTACCTCGCATGGAGGGTTTCCAAATTTTGCTTCGCGGCGAACTCTTCGTTGAACAGGCGCGGCGGCGCGTGTCGCCAGCCGTCGACGAATATCACTGGACCACGCACGCCGAAAAGGTTGGCGGCCCCAAGCCTGTTCAAGAAGCGGCAGTCATTGAAATCGGTGATGACGGCAAGGTTGCGAACTATTCGCTGTTTTCATCGGGCGCCGTGCTTCAGCACGCCGTTTTCGGTCGGAACCGCGCGCTCCTGACCTTGCGCGACGGCAACGAGCATGAGTTGACGCTGACTGTTGCACCCGACCTCGTGCTCCAGCAGAATTTGCTTCTGCAGCTTTCGCGCTCACTTGCCGCGCTCGATCGCGAGGAAGGTCCGCGCAAGCTTCACTACTTTTCGCCCGAAGCACTGGCGGTGCGCGAGATCGAGGTCGCGCCGGCTGGAACGCTGGACTGGGAGACGTCGATCGGCATACGGCTCAACATGAGCGCCAGTGGCGCCCTTGTCTCCGCTGTGGGAATGGACGAGAAGGGAACGCTTGTCGGGCGGGCGGGCACGCCGGTGTTCCACACGGTGTCGATTGAGACGCTTCGCGGCGCCGAGGAAAGCATCGAACCGCCACCGCCTCCCCCTGGCATCGACCGCGAAGAAATTACGATCGAGAGCGAGGATATCACGCTGCACGGCCTGTTCGTGCACCGCCGCGAACCCGCCGGGCCTTGTCCGGCCTGCCTGTTCCTGAATGGATCGGGCTCCATCACCCGCTGGGGCGGTGCGCCCGGCATGCGCCTGAAGACACTCGAGACGATGGATGCGCTCGCGCAAGTCGGCGTAGCCAGCTTGGCGATAGATGCGCGCGGAGCAGGCAAAACCGGATTCGGCAAAGCCGACCGCCCCTTGGGTGCGACGCGGCTGGCCGATGCTGCCGCCGCCTGGCGTTGGCTCGCCGCGCGCCCCGATGTCGATGCCCTGCATCTTTTCGCCGCCGGTCATAGCCTGGGCGCCCTTGTGATCCTGCAACTGTTGACTGCCGACCCGGCCCTGACCCCAGCCGGCCTGATCCTACTTGCGCCCCCGGGCAGGCCGTTGCGCGATATCCTGATGGAACAGAATGCACGCGAGAGCGCTCGCCTGCAGGTGTCGGAGGAAGAGGCCGGCAAGCGGGACGCCGCACTACGGCAGTGGCTCGACCGGGAAGCAAGGACAGATGGCACGGAACTGCGGCTCGGGGGCCTGAGACCGCTCACCGATCCAGCCGTCCTCGAGGCCGATCCACGCGCGGCGGTTGGAGCCGTCCGCTGTCCGATGCTGATCTTGCACGGCGATAAAGACATACAGACATCGGCCGACCGTGATGCCAAAGCGCTGCATCGCGCCGCCCGCAGCCACAACGTCCGCTCTACATACAAGGAAATCCACAACGCCGACCATTTGTTCCGGCTCGAGCCCGAAGCGTCGACGCCGGAGCGTTACCGGCAGGATCTGCCACCGAACCCGGAGTACCTCGCGGCCGTTACAGAATGGGTTTCTGGACTTGCTTCCAGTGCGCCCAAACTGCGACGTTGACGCCAATAGAGTTACGCTTGGCCAAATACATTCTGGCGAAGCGTCTGACTGGAATAGCAACTAGCGGCGCCTGATTCAGTCAGAGCGCTTTTGGTAAAGTTTTTAAGTATTTCTTTCTATAACAATTTTATTCAATAATATATGTAACAATAAATCTATTGACGATAAGCATTGCAATCTTTAAGTTGTTTGAGCGGCGCAGATGGGAGCCGCTGGAGTGTAGTGAAGCCGTCCGATTTGGAGGCCGATCACCAGTCTGTTTGTCTTGAGTGCGACAGACGAGACCGTTCGGCAACGCTGCCTCCGACTGGTTTTTTCGGGAGGGCCGGCATGGTCCGACGTAGAAGTCGCGCGTCCGACGAAGTCGCTTCCAAGCGACGTTCTGCGCCTGAGCCGTCAGAGGGCCCACGATCGCGGGAGCTCGCCATGAGTGCTGAAAATGCCTATTCGAACTACTGCCTGAAAGGGTTTGAGGTGGCGCAGCAATATGCTGCGCGTGCGCAGGAACTCTACGGCCGTAACCGCCAGCAGTTGGAAGAGGCCGAAGTCCCGGCCCGTGATCAACTCCAACAAATCATGGCCTCGTGGCAGCGGGCGTTGAGCGAGGCTGGCAACGGCGACGACGCGCAACAGCGCGCCGCCTCCGCATGGCTCGATCACGCGCGCCAGTACGGACAAGTGATCAGCAAGCATCAGAACAGCGTCGGGCAGACCATGAAGGACTTGAGCGAGCAGTTGGCGTCCGCATATGACGAGGCTCAGCAAAAGGCCCGCGCGAATTTTTCGGACTATCTGGCCGACCTGCAGGCACTGGCGAGCGGCAAATCCGACGAATGACAAGGCTCTTTTCGGGGTCGGCATATGACGGCAATCCCCATATCCGGCAACATGAGTGCCGAACGTCGTTCGCTGCTCGGCAGGTTGCTTGGCTCGGCCGGGCTGCAGCCCCCCGCGTCAGATGATCCGCCGCTGTCGCCCGGCGGTCACGCTGGCCCGGCAGCGCTTTCGTGGGCCCAGCAGCGCCTGTGGTTCATGCAGCGCCTCGCGCCGGCAAGCCCTTTCTACAATGTGCCTCTGAACTTGCCCCTGCGCGGGCCTCTAAACGTTGCGGCGCTCAAGCGCGCCCTTGATCACGTGGTTTCACGCCATGCCGCCCTGCGCACCGTCTTCACTGACATTGCGGGCGAGCCGATGCAGCAGGTGATGCCACCCGGCCCGGTGCCGATGCCACTGCTCGACCTTATGCATCTTGAGCCGAAGGAGCGCGAGAAGGCAGCGCGCCGCGAAGCCGGTGAACAGGCGCGGCTGACGTTCGATCTGCAGCGTGGCCCCATGGTGCACGCACGTTTGCTGCGGCTGTCGATGCACGAACACTGGCTCCTGCTGACCCTGCATCACATCGCTTGTGACGGCTGGTCCATGCAGATCATGCTGCGAGAACTGGCTGCCGCCTATGGGGCCTTCGTCGCCAACCGGCCCTCCCCACTCCAACCCCTGACGATCCAGTATGCCGATTTCGCCGAATGGCAGCGCCAGCACTTCAGCGGCGAGCGGCTGGAGACGGAACTGTCCTATTGGCGCCGGCAGCTCGCCGATCTGCCGCAATTGGCGCTGGTGCCGGACCGACCGCGCCCGGACGAGCCTAGCTTCGAAGGCGATTTCGAGGAGTTGAGCATCGGGGCCGCCGTACTCGTTTTGTTGAAGCGGGTGGCAAGCGAAGAAGGTGCTACCCTGTTCATGGTGCTGTTGGCAGGTCTTGCCACGTTGCTGCAACGCTACACCGGCGACGAGGACATCGCGATCGGTGCCCCGATCGCCAACCGTACGCGGCCCGAGGTCGAGGCGCTGATCGGTTTTTTCGTCAATACGCTGGTGTTTCGCATCGACGTCAGCGGCAGGCCGACCTTCCGCGAACTGGTGCGCCGCGTGCGGCAGACCGCGCTCGATGCCTACACGCACCAGGACATGCCCTTCGAGAAATTGGTCGAAGCGCTCCAGCCCGAGCGCCAGCCTAACCGCAATCCGTTGTTTCAAATCGGGCTGGTGCTGCAGAACGCGTGGAACATCGATAGCGGCAGTGCACTACCGGCTCAGGATTCGGTGGTGTCAATCGAACGCGGAACCTCCATTTTCGATATCGCATTCCACCTGCATGAGCATGCCGGCGGAATTTCCGGAGGCATGGAATACAGCACCGCGCTGTTCGATCCCGAGACGGCCGCGCGCATGGTCAGGCATTTCTGCTTCCTGCTGAACTCGGCGGCGGCTGACCCCGACCAACCGATCGATACAATCACGATGCTCGACCGGGACGAGCAGCGCCGGTCCTGGCACGCGTCCGAGGGCAAGACGGTCGCTTTCGACGAGACGCCGCTCTGCCAGCAATTCGAGCGCTTCGCAGCGAACGCACCTGAGCGTATCGCACTTGCCGGCCCCGCGGGCACCTTCACATATGGGGCGCTTGATCAGCAGGCTGAAAGACTCGCCGCCGGACTTGAGGAGGCCGGCGTTCGGCCGGGCGAACCGGTATTGCTGCTGCTCGATCGCTCCCCTGCGGCGGTCGTCGCGATACTCGCCACGCTGAAGGCAGGCGCGGCCTTCGTACCTCTCGATATCGATCTCCCGATCGAGCGCTTGCGCTATATTGCGGAGGATACCGGAGCGCGCCACGTCCTCACCGAGCCTGCGGCGTGGGAGCGCGTCGAGGGCGCGCTGTCGTTGCTCGAATGCCGGCCACTTTTCGTCAGCGCGATGGCGCGCGACGACACCACGGTCCCGCGTGCAACTGAGCGCGCATCGGGTGAAGTGGCCTACATCATCTACACTTCGGGCTCGACGGGCCAGCCGAAGGGCGTGGTCATCGGACAGCGGGGACTTGCCAATGTTCTGGCGGCCCAACGACGACTGCTCGGGACGACGGCACAAAGCCGCGTGCTGCAGTTCGCCTCGCTCAGCTTCGATGCCGCCGTGTTCGAACTCGGCCTCGCCCTCGGCGTCGGCGCCACGCTGGTGATCCCGGGACCAGAGCAACGCATGCCCGGTCCCGGGCTCGCCCGGCTCATCGACGAGGTGCGCGTCACCCACGCGGTGTTGCCGCCTTCCGCGCTGTTCGCGTTCGATGCCTCGGGGTTGCGAACTCTCACCACGCTGATGGTGGCAGGCGAAGCCTGTCCGGCCTCGATAGTGGCACACTGGGCGCCCGGCAGGCGCTTCTTCAACCTGTACGGCCCCACGGAAACGACCATCTGGGCGACGTGGGAACGAAGCGAGGATTTTTCGCGCGCGCCGACCATCGGCGTGCCGATCGACAATATGCGCGCCTTCGTCCTCGATGCGCATGGGGAGCCGGTGCCGATCGGCATCCCAGGCGAGCTCTGTCTGGCAGGGGTCGGACTGGCGCGGGAATATCTTGGCAGGCCGCAACTGACGGCCGAGCGGTTTGTCGAGCTGCCGCCGGGTAATGGCCCTGCCGAAAGACTCTATCGCACCGGCGACCGCGTGCGATTGCTTGCAGACGGGCGCATCGACTTCATCGGCCGCATCGATCGTCAGATCAAGCTTCGCGGTCACCGCATCGAGCTCGGCGAAATCGAGGCGGCATTGCAATCGCATCCAGAGATCGCCGAGGCGGCGGTCGCGGTGCGCGAGGTCGGCGCTGGAGATGCGCGTCTCGTCGCATACGTGGTGCAGCGCGACGACCCACGCGCACCTGACGCACAGTTCGAGAGCGCAGCTTCCAGCGAGCAGGTAGAACACTGGCACCGCATCTACGATGAAACCTACGGTACGATCACGGACGCTACCGACCCGGCATTTGTGATCGATGGTTGGAACAGCAGCTACACGGGCCTGCCGCTGGACGAGCGGACGATGCGAGAGTGGCTGGCAAGCACGGTTGAGCGATTGAATTCTCTCGCCACCGAGCAAACCCTCGAAATTGGATGCGGCACGGGGTTGCTGGCTTTTCGCCTGGCACCCAAGGCCCGGCGCTATGTGGCAACCGATATCTCGCAAGGCGCGCTTGACCATATGGCCAAGCATGCGGCCAGCACCGGGATCAAGGGTATCGAGTTCCGCCGTTGCGCTGCGCACGAGGTCGCAGCCCAATCGATGGGCGCGGTGGACCTGGTGATCCTCAATTCGGTCGTGCAGTACTTCCCGAGCGAGCGCTACCTAATCGACGTGATAGGCGCCGCATTGTCGACTCTGGGCGCATGCGGCACCGTATTCATCGGTGATGTGCGGAGCCTGGCGCTGCTGGAGTGTTTTGCTGCCTCCGTGGAGTTGTACCGGGCCGAGTCCGACCTGTCGTTGGCCACCTTGCAGGAACGTGTCGCGCGCCGCCTGGGGCTGGAGCAGGAGCTGGCGGTCGATTCCGAATTTTTTCTCGCGCTGGCAGCGGATTTCCCCGGCATCCGCGCCGTTGAGATTCTGGCCAAACCGTGCCGCGCCGACAATGAGCTGACGCTTTTTCGATATGACGTCATGCTCCATGTCGGCTGGTCGCCTGAGGTCGTGGAGGCGGCTGACACCTGTGACTGGGCGAGCGTGGGCAGCGCCGAGGCGCTGGTGCGGACGTTGCGGGCACTTGACCGGAAAACCCTGTTGGTTGCCGACATTCCAGGCCGAACCATCGCGGCGGAGATGCACGCCGCCGCAGAGGTCATGGGCAGCGATGGATCGCGCTGCGTCGGTGACCTGCGCTCGAACGCGGGACAGGTGACCGTGCAGGGGCTTGATGCGGACCAGTTGCTCGCTTGCGCAGCCGAAGCCGGCTGCAAGGTCGAGCTTCATGTTGCGGGACGCCACGCGACCGGTCACATCGACGCCGTGTTCAGTCCGCTTTCAATGAACCGGTCGGGCCGCGGGCCAATCCCGCGGCGCACTCTTGGAGGCGGCCGGCGACGCTGGACCAACAACCCGCTGCAATCCGCCTTCGCGCGCAAGATGGTGCCGCAGGTCCGCGCCTTCCTTGCCCAGCGTTTGCCGGCCTACATGATCCCATCGCGCTTCCTGCTGCTTGACGCGTTGCCCATGACCGTGAGCGGCAAGATCGACCGCCACCGCCTGCCGAATATAGACGGTATGCGGCCTGAACTCGGAGCCGAGTACGTTGCCCCATCGACAGCCGCCGAACTGCGGCTCGCCGCCATCTGGGGCGACATATTGCGGCTCGAGCAGGTGGGCATCAACGACAATTTCTTTGAGCTCGGCGGCGACTCCATTCTCGGCATCCAGGTCGTCAGCCGCGCGCGTCAAGCGGGGCTGTCGATCGAGCCGAACGACATCTTCGTCCACAAGACACTGGCCCTGCTTGCTCGCGCCGCGAAGCCGACCGAATCCGTCGAAGAGGACGTTGGTGAAGAAGAGGACGTCGGGGGGTTCGCCCGTCATATCAAGGCGGAGGACCTGGTCACGTTGATGTCGCGCCTAAACCGTGGCCAGGGAGACCAGATTGAACACGAACAGCGTTGACGTTGAAGATTTCTGGCCACTGGCGCCGCTCCAGGCGGCGATGCTGGTCGCCAGTCTGCGCGCGCCGGAAAGCGGCGTCTTCGTACAGCAGGAGGTGATGTCGCTGCCCGAGCCCGTCGATGCGCGCACGTTCCAGACGGCGTGGCATGACCTGGTTCGGCGCACGCCCGCACTGCGCACATCCTTCCATTGGCAAGACCTTGAGCAGCCGGTGCAAGTTGTTCACCGTCACGTCGCGCTGGCTTTCGAAGAACTCGACTGGCGAAATCTCGACGCGGCCGCCTTCGAAGCTCAGCTGGCACGGTATCTGGGGGACAGCCGCCGGGCCGGCTTCGTGCTCGATCGTCCACCTTTGATGCGGCTGGCGCTGATCCGCGGCCGTGCCGGCCAAGTGAGATTTGTCTGGCAGTTCCATCACATCCTGCTCGACGGATGGAGTGCGCAACTGCTGGCAACGGAGATGATCGAACATTACCGCGCGCAGGTCCGCAACATCCCTTACCAGCCTCCGGTGCGACGCTCGCTACGCCACTACATCGACTGGCTGGCCACGCGCGACCTCGAAGCAGCGCGCGAGTATTGGGCCGATGTGCTTCATGGCTATGACGAGCCGGTGGAGATTGGCCTGCCACGGCCATTTGGCCGAGCGACTCTTGCAGATGCAGACACCGAGGTCAGCGGCAACCTTGATGCAGAAGAATCGGAGCGGCTCAGAGCGTTCGCGCGCCAGCACGGACTGACGTTGAACACCGTGTTGCAAGGTGCGTGGGCTTTGCTGCTCGGCCACTATACGGACCGCGACGATGTCGTTTTCGGTGCCGTCGTTTCCGGCCGACCGCCTGAGGTTCCTGGCATCGAGCAGATGATCGGTCTCTTCATCAACGCGGTCCCGGTGCGGGTGCGCGTGGATCCGCAGGCAGCATTGGTGCCATGGCTCAAGGATTTGCAAAGTGCACAGGCACGCGGCTCGGCTTTCCACCACCTCGACAGCGCCGCACTGCGACGCTGCTGCGAGATCGCCCCTGACCGACCTCTGTTCGACACGCTGGTGGTGTTCGAGAATTTCCCGCAAGCAGCGGCTAAGCTCGAATCCGCGACCGGCAGCCTCGACTTGGCGCGTGCCAATGTGCCGCTCAGTTTGCTCGCTGTTCCGGGTGATCGGCTGCACCTTAAACTGCGGTTCGACCGCAGCCGCTTCCATGGCGATGACATGGGAGCCCTTATCGAGCATCTGCTCAACCTGTTGCGGGGCATATACGCTGCGCCCTTTGCAACTTTGGCGACCTTTTCGCCGCTCTCCGATGCTGAACGCCGGCGGCTGATCGAAGACCCAAACGTCGGCGATGCCGATGCATGCGTGGATCTGGATCCGCTCGAACTGTTGCGGGGTCTAGCGCGTGACAAAGCCGCAGCTCCGGCCTTCATTGCCGACGATCGTGTGCTCGACTTCGACACGTTGGAGCGCGCGTCGTCGCGGCTCGCACGACGGTTGCGCAATCTGGGTGTGGATCGCGGCGTGCCGGTCGCCGTGTCTGCACCCCGCTCGTTGGAGCAAGTTGTGGCCTTCTACGCCGTACTGAAGGCGCACGGTGTCTATCTGCCGCTCGATCCGGCCTATCCCAGGCACCGCTTGGAGCAGATGGTGGCGGACGCCAAGCCGGCCGTGCTGCTGGTAACCGGCCCAACGCCGCCGGACGGGCCGGCGACCGTGATCGACATCGGCGACATCCTCGATCCCTGCAGCGACGATGCGGCAAACGACGAACGGGTCCGTTGGCGGTGCGACGACCCCGCCTACATCGTCTTCACATCGGGCTCGACGGGCCGGCCGAAAGGAGTGCTGGTTCAATGGGGCCAGGTGTCGAACCGGCTCGTATGGATGTGGCAGGCCTATCCCTTCGGCGCGAACGAAATGGCCTGTCAGCGTACCGCAATCAACTTTGTCGATTCGCTGTGGGAGCTGTTAGGCGCCACGCTGCGAGGTGTGCCGACCACGATCGTTTCCGAGCGGGTCGCAACGGATGCTTCCGCGTTGATCCGGCTGCTGGCATCGCGCGGCGTCACACGGCTGTGGCTGGTGCCGTCGCTCCTGAAGGCGATGCTCGAAGCGCAACCCGACCTCGGGCGGCACTTGCCGCGCCTGCTGTTCTGGGTTTGCACCGGCGAGCCGCTCCCGGCAGACCTCTACCACCATTTCCGCCGACACCATGCAAAGGCCACGCTCTACAATCTGTACGGGACTTCGGAAATCTGGGACGCCACCTGGTTCGATCCCGATCAAGAACCTCCTGTGCTGGCCGCCGTCCCGATCGGCCGACCGATTACCGGGGTGCGTGCCTATGTGCTCGACAGCAAGCTGCGCCCCGTTCCGCTTGAGGTGGCGGGCGAGCTCTACATCGGCGGCGCAGGTGTCGCGCTTGGATATCTCGGGCCTACCGACCTGACGCGCGAGCGCTTTGTGGCCGACCCTTTTGCTGGCAGCAAAACGGCACGAATGTACCGCACCGGGGACCTGGCCCGGGTGCAGCGCGACGGCTTGATTGTCTGCCTCGGCCGGCGCGACCAGCAGATCAAGTTGCGTGGTTTCCGGATCGAACCGGCCGAAATCGAGGCGGTTCTTCGCCAAGCCCCCGAAGTCAGCGATGCGATGGTCGTTCTGCGGGAGGATCGCCTCGTTGCCTACGTCGCCGCGCCCGCTTCCAGCTTCGATGTTCGGCGATTGTCGGCCTGGTTGCGGGAACGGCTTCCCCATGCGTTCCTGCCCGCGGTCATCGTGCGTTTCGACGCGCTGCCGCTGACGCCAAACGGCAAGCGCGACAGACTGGCGCTGCCGCCGCCGGGAGAACTGCCGGATGCAGGCGATGCGGATCCGGTGCTGCCATTTGAAAATGAGGTCCAGGCGTGTTTCGCGCAGGTACTGCAGCTTGATGTGGTGACGCTTGACGCAGACTTCTTCCTCGATCTCGGCGGGCATTCGCTGGCAGCCTTGCGCGTCAGTTCACGCCTGTCGCGCCAACTCGGAACCGATGTGCCGGCGGGAGTCGTGTTTGACCACCCGTCTGTCCGCCAGCTTGCCCGTTGGATCGCGGAGCGCCAGGCCGCGATACCGGAAGCCAGCGACGACGAGCTGTTGGAGCTGTTGACGTCGCTGCCGGCGGCCGAGCGCGAAGCGCTGCTCGCCTCACGGGAACCAGCTGAATCGAGAGGGGCGCCTTGAACAGTCTGCAAAACCGTATCACCGCAATGACCCCGGAGCAGAAGCGCTCGCTGCGCGAGCACCTCATTCGGGTTCGGCCGGCGCAGGAAATCCCTGTCCAGCCGCGCGACGGGCGCGACTTCCCGCTTTCACATTCGCAAGATCGCCTGTGGTTCCTCGACCAACTCGTTCCGGGCAATCCCTTCTACAATATCTCGATCGCGCAGAGGCTGCCGTTCGTCCCCCTCCGGCGTTACCTGGAAAAGGCACTATCGGCGGTGGTCGCCCGTCATGAGGCGCTGCGCACCGTGTTCCCGCTCGTCCGAGGACAGCCGGTGCAGCGCATTCTGCCTGCGACGACGGTGCGATGCGAGATCGATGACCTCAGTCGCGAGCCGGATCCGGAGGCGCGCGCCGCGCAGATTGCCTCGGCTGCCAGCCAACAGCCCTTCGCCCTTGCCGAAGGCCCGCTTCTGCATTGTCGGCTGTTGCTGCTCTCTGGCGGTGAATCGCTGCTGCTGCTCGTGATCCATCACATCGTCGCCGACGGATGGTCGCTGGAGAAATTGCTGGCCGAAATCGGCCAGGTCTATTCCGAGCTGCTGACCGGCAGGCTTCCGTCCTTGCCACCATTGCCGGTGCAATATGCCGACTTCGCCGTCTGGCAGCGCGAGGCAATGTCTGGTGAAAAGATGGCTCAGCACCGCAAATACTGGGTGCAGCGGCTGGAGGGCATGCAGCAACTCGAACTGCCCACGGACCATCCTCGTCCCGCCCGGCCAAGTTATCGCGGGGCGCGCGCACCGATCACCATCGACGCAGCCGCAACCGAGGCCGCCGAAGCATTGGCGCGCCGCCTGCACACCACACGCTTCACCGTGCTGTTTGCCGCTTTTGCCGCGCTGCTGCACCGGCTCGCCGGACAGGACGAGGTGACCATCGGCACTCCGATGGCAGCGCGTCCCTATTCCGAGCTCGAAGACGTCGTCGGCTTTTTTGCAAACACCGTGGTTTTGCGGCTGGATTTCAGCGGTGGCTGCAGCTTCGAGGACGCGGTGGAGCGCACGCATGCGCGGCTGCGTGAGGCGCAGAACCATCAGGACCTGCCCTTCTCCATGGTGGTGGCGGCCCTGGCGCCCGAACAGGATCTGTCGCGCAACCCGCTGTTTCAAGTTTCGTTCCAGGTGCTCTCTTCCAGCCAGGTGCGTCGGGCGATCACGGATGCCGCGCCGGCGTTCAACTTCGCGCGTGGCACTTCGGCCTTTGACCTTACCCTGCAGCTTACCGAAACGGCGTCGTGCCTGGTCGGTGAACTGGAATACGCTACCGATCTCTTTCAGCAGGCAAGCGCCGAACGACTCGTGGAGCGCTTCCTGCGACTGCTTTGCGCGGCCCTGGCCGACCCCGAAGCGTCGATGGCGGATCTGCCGCTGATGGATGCCGCCGAACCGCATCAGTTGGAAGCCTGGTCGCGAGGCCCTGTGATGCCGTCGGCCGAAACCGACCTGTGCGAGCTGTTCGAAGCACAAGCGCGTCTTAGCCCGGATGCAGTCGCCTGCCAGGCACCCGACGGAAACCTCAGCTATGCTGAGCTCGACGGCGGCGCCAACAGTCTCGCTCACCAGCTCATCGCACACGGCGTGGCGCCCGGCGATTGCGTCGGGATCGCGATCGAGCCGTGCACATACCTGCCGATGGCGCTGCTCGCCGTGCTAAAGGCCGGCGCTGCCTATGTGCCGCTGGGGCCTGAATTGCCAGTTCAGCGCGCCCGCGACATGCTCGTTGATGCAGGGGCGACGGTGCTTCTTGTTTCCAAAAGCACGCAATCCGACTTGCAGAGCGGGCTCACCTCGATCGCGGTGGACCGCGAACCGCCGCAACCCGGCGTACCACCACCGAAGGTGCGGCGCGACGCCGAGAGTCCGGTCTACATACTGTTCACTTCCGGTTCCACCGGACGGCCCAAGGGCGTCTCGGTGCCGCACCGTGCATTGCTCAACTACCTGCGCTGGTGCATGAGCGTCTATCCGGTGGACGATGGCGATGGGGCACCGCTGTGCACATCGATCACCGCCGACATGTCGGTCACCACGCTTTTCGTGCCGCTCCTGTGCGGCAAGACCGTGTTTTTGCTGCCTGCCGGCGGCGGCCTCGAAGCGCTCGAGGAAGCGCTTCACTCAGGCCGGCGCTACAGCTTTGTCAAATTGACTCCAAGCCACCTCGAAGGTTTGCGCCAGCTTGCCAGAGGGCGGGCGCCCGCCTGCGCAACCGGCTGTTTCATCGTTGGGGGCGAAGCCTTGCACGGCGAGACGCTGGAGCCTTGGCGCGCGCATATGCCGGGATTGCTGATCGTCAATGAGTACGGGCCAACAGAAACCACGGTTGGCTGCTGCGCGCATTTTCTGCGCGCCGGCGACATTCGGCCAGGCCCGGTGCCGATTGGCCGTCCGATTGCCCTCACGCGGTTGAATGTGTGCAACAGGTCCGGTGCGCCGGTCCCGGTCGGGGTGGTTGGCGAACTGCGAATTGGCGGTGCCGGCGTTGCGCTGGGCTATGTCGGCCAGGCCGGTCTCACCGCGGAGCGTTTCGTACGCGGACCGGACGGATCGCTGGTCTACCGTTCAGGCGACCGAGTACGGTACCGTCGTGATGGGACGCTCGAATACCTCGGCCGAGCCGACAACCAGGTCAAGTTGCGTGGCCACCGCGTCGAGCCAGATGAGGTGGAGGCTGCATTGCGCACACACCCGGCGGTGGCTGAAGCGGCCGTAGTGCTGCATCGCGCCGGACCAGGTGACGACCGACTGCATGCGGCATTGCTGCTTTCACCGGGGTGCGACCTCGATCAGGCCGACTTGACCGGGACTTTTCGCAGCCATCTCCAGGATAAACTGCCGCCGTTCATGATCCCGAGCGCCTTCAAGGTGGTCGAAGAAATCCCGCTCACCGCCAATGGCAAGGCAGACCGCGATCGGATTGCCGGAATGCTTGCCGACGCCGCCCCGAGGGAGCGGCGGCGCGTGACACCGCAAACCGCCCTTGAGACATTGCTCGTCAGGTGCTTCTGCGACGTGTTGAAGGTGCCGGAAGCCGGCGCGACCGACGATTTCTTTGCTGATCTCGGGGGCCACTCGCTATTGGCTACGCGACTGGTTTCGCAACTGCGAGAATTGTTGCAGATCGAGATTCCGCTGCGTCGCGTGTTCGAGGCCCGATGCGCACGCGAGCTTTCGCGCGCGATTGCCCCTGACGATTCGGCGCGGCAGCGGCTGGAAGCGGCCGCAGCCATCGTGCTGCAGGTGCTTGAAATGAGCGATGCCGACGTACGCCAACAATTGCATGAGCAAGGAGATGGCGCATGCGTGTGATGCTGGATGTGTTCTCCGGTCGTCCCAACCCGACATGGCAGGTGCCGCCGGCTTTGGCCCAACATTTCAGGCAGTTGATGTCGCGCCAGGGCGGGCCGGCCTCTGCCACCCCGATGCCGGCGCTTGGCTATCGCGGCCTGCTCGTCGGGACTGGTCCGGAAGACGCCGACGCGCCGGCAGCCTTTTATGTCGGCGTGCCACCGGTTGCGACAGTGGAGACCAGTGAGGAGCTCGTCTCCGCACGACGGGCGCGGCTGCCGGATGAGGAGCGCGAGGCCGTTTTGGCGCTGTTGGAAAGCGCCCGACCGATCGTTGCGCGCACTGTGATCGATGAAGCAGCGCGCTGCGTCGAATTGCGGGGTGACGGTGTGGCACCACGTGCTAGCCGCAGCGCAGCGCTACGCGCCAGCGGCGCCGAGGCGGCCACAGCTGCCGAACAGCCGGAGGTCGGGCCGCCCTGCGAGCCGATCCTAGCCGCTTATAGCCCCTGGTTCTGGAACACAGCTTCCGTGCGCCTGCGCAACAATTGCTACAATTATGCCAGCAACTATGTCTCCAATTTCGTGGCGCAGCCCGGACGCAGGGTCGGTCGCCAGTATGACCAGTTCAGCTGCGAGGCGGTCGCGCGGGCTGCAATCGCCGATGGGTTCAGGGCGAACTGCGACGGTCCGGCGCGGCTGGCGGCGCTGGCTGTTTGGCCGGGACACGATTTCCACTGGTACCGCTCGCATGGCGCCTTCTGGGGCCACAAGCTGGGCATCTACAGTGCCCGCAACGTCGACAACCAGGGCCGCGTCATTGCCGGCGCACTGACGCCGGCCACGTGCGACCGAGGCCCCTACACGCAATTTTGCAGCTATCTATTCGTACCGCCGGGCGTGGAGGTCTTGTAGTGCGCGTGGTGTTGGACATGTTCTCCGGCAGGCCGAATCCTTCGTTCGGGCTGGCACCCAATGAGGTCGCGGAACTGGGAGCCCGGGCGCGGGCGTTGTCGGTTCCAAGCGCCGCGCCGGCCTGGCCTCAGGCGGGCTGGCGCGGGTTCATCGTTCTGGGCGACGGCCTGCCCGGTTCCGAGCCGATCTGGTTGCGCGTCAAGGAGAAGGTGGTTGAGATGCAAAGTGGCACCTGGCAGGACAGCACCGGTATCGAGGCATTGCTTGAGGCGTCTGCGCGACGTCACGGCTATGGCGCGTTGCTGGATGAAGCGCGCAAACGGACCAACTCTGGAGCTGTGTTATGAACCCGGAGCAACAATCGCCTTGGCAATGGACCCATGACGGTCCTCAGCTTGACTTCGCCCGCGCGTTCGCACGCTTTCGCGGCGTCTTGGAATCTGCCTGGACCTCGCCCGAGGATGGCGCGGCTGTTGCCGAGACCTTCGCCCGCTGCGCCGAGGCGATGCAGGAGCCGCTCCAGGCCCCCGAGGCGGCGGAACGCATTGCTCAGTCATTTGCCACCTATCACGAGGCGCTGCGTGCAGCGACACTGACGCCGGAAGCGCGAAGGACCGTGCGGGAGGCGCTGCACGAATATGTGGCCGACCTCATCAAGGCCTGGGCTGCGGTCGCGCCTGATAATTTGGCTGCTGCGGATCTTGTGGCGATCGCGCAAAGCATGAGCTGGATCGCCAGTGTTGCGGTCGACATCGAAAATGCCTGAGCCGCCGGACGTCGGCAAGGTTCACTTGTGGCTGCTCGATGTGCGGCCATGCATTGCGGCTGAAGCCGATGCGCTGGAGCTGCTCGACGATGAAGAACGCGCGCGCGCGGAGCGGCTGTGTTGCCCCCGGGCGCGGGCGCAATTCGTGCGTACGCGAGCGGGATTGCGCCGCATCCTGGCGACTTACTTGGCGGTGCCGCCACGGTCGGTGCCCATTGCGTATGGCGCTCACGGCAAGCCTCGGATGCCGTGCGGACGGTTGCGCTTCAACGTCTCGCACGCGGGTGGGGCGGCGCTTCTCGCATTTGCATCTGAATGCGAGGTTGGCGTCGATCTGGAACGCATCGAGACCATCGATGCCGCCGAAATCCTGACGACATGGGCATCGCCACGCGACTATGCCGCCTGGAGAGCCTCCTCCCCCGGCGACCGCCTGGCCGCCCTCTACCGCGGCTGGGTGCGCAAGGAGGCGATACTCAAGGCGTGGGGTTGTGGATTTTCCGTGGCGCCTCAAGAGCTTGACGTACCCATGAGTGCGAGGGCCGGAGAACATATCGTCGTCGGTACGGCCTTGCACCGACCCAACTGCCGAGTGCTCGATGTGCCGATAGGCAGTTCCTGGACGGCGGCGCTCGCAGTGGAAGGCGATGCCCCTTGTACGGCCTCGTTCATTGTCCAGCCTGCGTAAGACCGACCCGGCTGTCTCGAAAGATGCCCAGCAATTTGGTTCTGGAGAACAGCTTTCCTTGACGGGAGCGGCTAAGCCACCAATGTACGGAGACCCTCTTGTCTGCAGGAACCTTTGCCCATGACAGCCTCGATCTACGATATTCCGTTCAGCCGCGCCGACGGCTCAACCACAAGCCTTCGTGCATATACCGACAGCGTCCTGCTGATCGTCAACGTCGCCTCCAAATGCGGCTACACCAAGCAGTATGATGGACTGGAGGCGCTCTACGGATCGTATCGCGAGCGTGGCCTGGTGGTGCTCGGCTTTCCGGCCAATGACTTCGCCGGCCAGGAACCGGGCACCGACGCCGAAATCCAGGAATTCTGCCGGCTGACCTATGGTGTCGAATTCCCTGTGTTCGCCAAGATCGTAGTCAAGGGACCACAGAAGCATCCGCTCTATCAAGCGTTGATCGAGGCGCTGCCGAAGGCTGTCTTCCAACCGGGTAGCACGCTGGCGGCGCGGATGGCGGGGAAAGGTGCCGCGCCCGGACCCGACGAGGTGAGTTGGAACTTCGAGAAGTTTCTGGTCGACCGCAAGGGGATCGTTGTCGCCCGCTTTGGCTCCGACACCGAGCCGCAGGACGAGGCGATCGTCGGCCCTCTCCGCAAGCTCCTGGCGGCGTGACGCAAGATACAGCCTGCTGGTGCGGTCCTTCCATGGCTGCGTGCTGCAGGTTTTTGGCACCGCTGCGTTGCAGCTTCAGTGGTAAAGCCACCCATCTGAGCCGAGGAGAGTAGGCCATGGATCTGCAACTGGACGGAAAACGCGCCCTGGTCACCGGCGGCAGCAAGGGAATTGGTCGTGCCATCGCCCGGCAGTTGGCCCTGGAAGGCGTCGATCTCGTCATCGCCGCCCGCAACGTTGCCGATGTGGACATCGCCGCACGCGAACTGGCTGCGGAGACCGGGCGCAAGATCGTCGGACTGACCGTCGACACACAGGACGACAGCTCGGTCAGAGCGCTGGTGGCCGGAACGGTCGCGGCGCTCGGCGGCCTCGACATACTGGTCAACGCCGCGGCCAAACCGGGCGGGCAGGCACCGCCGCCGAAACTGGCCGAGATCACGGACGACCTGTTCTGGGATGACATGAACGTCAAGGTGATGGGCTATCTTCGCATGGCGCGCGAGGCTGCTCCTCACATGGCTGCCGCGGGCTGGGGCCGAATTATCAACATAAGCGGCCTCGCGGCGCGCCAGACCGGCTCGATCATCGGCTCGATCCGCAATGTTGCCGTCTCCGCCCTGACCAAGAATCTCGCCGACGAATTGGGCTCGAAGGGGATCAACGTGACGGTGGTCCATCCTGGCCTGACCCGCACCGAGAAGACCGCTCCCCTGGTCGCCGCCCGCGCGGCTTCGGCAGACGTTTCGCCCGAGGAGATCGAACAGCGTCTTGCCGCCAATGTCACGATCGGTCGCCTCGTCGATATGGCAGAGATCGCCGACGTCGTTGCATTCCTCGCTTCGCCGCGAAGCGTTGCCATCAACGGCGACGCGATCGCCTGCGGCGGCGGGGTCAAGGGGCCGATACACTATTAGCCGGCAACGGCCGGCGGCTGCGGCGATCTGCTATTTGTGCGTCAAAAATTCTCCACCCAAGGCCGCAATTCGATCTCCCACGTCCAGGCGCTTCGATGCTGCTGATGGATCGCGAGATAGGCTTCGGCGATCGCGTCCGGCGAAAGCCAACGGTCGGGCGGGGTCGACTCCGGCGACCGCACCGGGTCGCTGGATGCTATGCCGCCATCGATGACGAAATGCGCCACGTGGATGTTCTTTGGCGCAAGCTCGCGCGCCATCGACTGCGCCAGCCCACGCAGGCCAAACTTCGGCATTGCGAAACCGGCGGAATTGGCGAAGCCCTTGACGCTGGCCGTGGCTCCGGTGAACAGGATCGAACCGGCGCCTGTGGCCTGCAACCGACGTGCGGCTTGCTGACCGAACAGAAAGCCGCCATAGGCACCCACGAGCAGTGCTTTTTTCACCTCCTCCGGATCGAGATCGGCAATACCGCCGCGCACGCGGCCGGCCGCATTGAAGATCGCCAGCGAGAGAGGACCGATGCCATCCACCGCATGGAACAGGTTTTCCACCGATGCCGGGTCCGACACGTCGGTTGAGATCACGTCGGCGCCGGTCTCGGTGGCAAGCGCGTCGAGCTTCGCAACATTGCGCGCCGCTAACACCAGTTTGAACCCTTGGCCGCTGAAGACCCTCGCCAACGAGGCGCCAAGGCCGGATCCCACGCCTGCGATAACGGCAACTTTGCTTGTCATGGTTTTCTCCGACGTTACGCCTTTGTGATGGGGATAGGCCCTCAGTCAGGCAGATGAATAGCTCGCTGGTTGTAAAGGATCTTGCGGATGTGGGCCTGTTCCTCCGGCGCAAGCTTGCTCTGGTCGGTTGACAGGTCGGCGCCCACCGCAAGGCCGCGCTGCACGCCCGGGCGCGCGCCGACCTCCTCGAACCAGCGTTTGAAATGCCTGAACTCATTGATGTCCTGGCCCTGTGCCTGCCAGTTGACGGTCCAGGGATAGCTGATGATATCGGCGATGGTGAAGTCTTCACCTGCAAGGTAGCGGCGATCGCGAAGTCGCATGTTGAGGACGCCGTAGAGCCGGTTTGCTTCGTCGGTGAAACGGCGCACCGCATAGGACTGATCGCCTTCTCTGTCGCCCAGCCTGCGGAAATGACCCGCTTCTCCCAGCTTCGGCCCCTGGTTGGCCATCTGCCATATCACCCATTGCGCGACATCGTACTTGGTGCGCAGGTCCTGCGGCCAGAGCTTGCCGGTCTTCTCCGCAAGATAGAACAGGATCGCGCCGGACTCGAACACGCCGACGGGGGCGCCGCCGTCCTTCGGTTCGGTGTCGACGATGGCCGGCATGCGGTGGTTGGGATTGAGCTTTAGGTATTCAGGCGTGAACTGGTCGCCATGTGAGATGTCCACGGGCTTCAGTGTGTAAGGCGTGCCTGTCTCTTCCAGGAAGATCGAGATTTTTTTGCCGTTGGGCGTCGGCCAGTAGTAGAGATCGATCATGCTGCGTCCTGCCTGTGCTGTTGGGGAAGCGGCATCAGCTTCGCGCTATTCGCTCATGAAGCAAGCTAGACGAAATCGAGATCCGGTTCACGAAGCGACGATCTACGGATGCACGATTTTGAGGAAAAACACTTCCCGGATGACGGCAAGTTTGACCATTCTTTCTGTGGGCGGCTGGAGCGCAGGCTTTGGAGCCTCGGCGCAATCGGAAACCCTTCTCCGTTCCTGCTTGCGCTCGTTCCGCCGCTCGTCCTGCATTTCTCGAAGTCGTCATGCACACGTGCTTCAGAAGATGGAGCGAGTGAGTTGCGGCCTGATCCGACAACCGAGCCACCACACGCCCGCTGCAGGCGAAGGCTGCGAGCAGCTGCGGCACCAGCGCCGGTCAAGCCGGAATGAATACCGTCAGCCGCGATCCGGCTGCAGACAATTGCTTACGTTAGTCGTGCTCGCGTGGTGCGCGGCGTGGCCAGGAGCAGGCTCGTTTCGCTGCCCGTTATGCCGGCAATCAATCGGATCCGCCGCAGCACAGCATCGAAGTCAGTCAGTGATGCCGTCCCGAGTTCGACCACCAGATCCCACCGGCCATTTGTGGTGTGGATGGTCGAGACTTCCGGGAAGCCGCCCAGTGCCCGGACCACGCGGTCGGCGGCATGGCCCTCAATCTCGATGAGCATGATACCGCGGATGCGCTGATCGACGGCGTCGGCGCGCAGCACCACCGTGTAGCCGATGATGTCGCCTGACCGTTCCAGGCGCTCCATACGCGCCCTGACTGTGGCGCGCGAGACGCCGAGATCGATGGCCAGATCCGACACGCTGCGCCGCGCATCATGCCGCAGCAAGGTCACGAGGCGTTCGTCCAGCGCATCCATCAGCTTACCATTTTGACTAGTTCCGCTGCCAATACGATAAACAATGCATTTCGAATTGCCAATTCTGCCTGTTCATATCGCCGGCTCGCCGTGGTTCTCTTGCGGCCGTTCGAACTTGGCCGCGGGAAAAACAATGCGTTGCAAAATCGTCGGGGCACCGGTGCAGGACGGCGCCGGCAGAATGGGCTGCGAAATGGGGCCGAGCGCCCTGAGGACCGCCGGACTTGTTGAAGTGCTGTCCGGCCTCGGCCACGCTGTTGAGGACATGGGTGCCGTCCAGGCGATGCCGGCGAGACGCATTTCGCATGGCAATCTGGCGCTGAAGGCCCTGCCCGAAATATCGGCCTGGACATCCGCCATTGCCGCGGCCGCCTACGCGGCGAGCGAGGACGCCATGCCGATCTTTCTCGGCGGCGACCATTCGATCTCGGCCGGGACCGTGTCGGGCCTCGCCCGCCGCGCCGCCGAAACCGGGCGGCCGCTGTTCGTGCTGTGGCTCGACGCGCATCCGGACTTCCACACGCTCGACACCACCGCCAGCGGCAATCTGCACGGTGTTCCGCTCGCTTACGCCAGCGGCCAGCCGGGTTTCCACGGCTATTTTCCGGATCTGCCGGCAGCGGTCGATCCCAAGCGTATCTGCACGATGGGTCTGCGCAGTGTCGACCCGGCCGAGCGCAGCGCGCTCAACCAGGCGGGGGTCACCGTGCACGACATGCGCGCCATCGACGAGCATGGCATCGCGCCGCTGCTGCGCGCCTTCTTGGCGCGGGTATCTGCCGAAGACGGGCTGCTGCATGTCAGTCTCGACGTCGACTTCCTCGACCCGTCGATCGCGCCCGCAGTCGGCACCACGGTTCCAGGCGGCGCGACGTTCCGCGAGGCGCATCTGGCGATGGAGATGCTGTCCGACAGTGGCCTCGTCTCCAGCCTCGACCTGGTCGAGCTGAATCCCTTTCTGGACGAGCGTGGCCGCACCGCTACGCTGATGGTCGACCTGACCGCGAGCCTGATGGGCCGCCGCATCATGGACCGGCCGACCCGCAGCCATTCCGGGAGCTTTTGATCATGACCACGGCAAAGCTGAACATCGTCCCCTTCGTCAGCGTCGACCGTATGATGAAGCTGGTGAATGTCATCGGTGTCGAGCGCTTCCTGACCGAACTCGCTGGCTACATCGAGGAAGACTTCCGTCGCTGGGACCTGTTCGACAAAACGCCGCGCATCGCCTCGCACAGCCATGACGGCGTCATCGAGTTGATGCCGACAAGCGATGGTCGCCTCTATGGCTTCAAATATGTCAACGGCCATCCGAAGAACATGCGCCAAGGTCTGCAGACGGTCACTGCCTTCGGCGTGCTCGCCGATGTCGGGAGCGGCTATCCGATGCTGCTCACCGAAATGACCATCCTGACCGCGCTTCGCACTGCCGCCACGTCCGCTGTCGCGGCCAAATATCTGGCGCCGAGGGGTGCGCGCACCATGGCCATCATCGGCAATGGCGCGCAATCGGAATTCCAGGCGATCGCCTTCAAGGCGTTGACCGGCGTCGATCGGCTGAGGCTGTACGACATCGACCGGTCCGCCTCGCGCAAATGCGCCAAGAACCTGGCTGGCATGGGTTTTGACATCACCATCTGCGAAACCGGGCAGGAAGCGGTCGAAGGTGCCGGGATCATCACGACCGTTACCGCCGACAAGCAGTGCGCGACCATTCTCACCGACAACATGGTCGGCTCCGGCGTCCACATCAACGCTGTCGGCGGCGACTGCCCCGGCAAGACCGAACTGCACAGGGACATCCTGCTGCGCTCCGACATCTTCGTCGAATTCCCGCCCCAGACTCGCATCGAGGGCGAGATCCAGCAGCTGGATCCCGACCATCCGGTGACCGAGCTCTGGCAAGTGATTGCCGCCAAGGCGCAGGGCCGCCGAGATGCCAAGCAGATCACCCTGTTCGATTCGGTCGGCTTCGCGATCGAGGATTTTTCGGCGCTGCGCTATGTGCGTGACCAGTTGCAGGCGACTGGCCTCTATGAGGAACTCGACCTCCTCGCTGATCCGGATGAACCACGCGACTTGTTCGGCATGCTGCTGAGAGCGGCCGTGCAGCCGGCAGCCTGACAAGGCTCGTCCCGAGAACAGCAGGTCCCTGGCTTGTCAGCCGAGCCAGATTTCCTTTTAAGTTTGAACAGAAGTTTTTCAGGGAACTGGATCGAAGGTGCGGAAAAGACAGTTCTTTACGATCCGTTAACCGCGTCGATACTTTGGCACAAATTTCCGTTACGGAAGCCAAAAACCAGGTGCATAGGTCGCCAATCCGTTTTAGTTTACATTCTATAAATGCGTTATTTGGCGAAGTTGACTTTGAGATAGCCACGCTTTTTGTGGCCGATCCTCGCTGTAACGATTCAATACAAAATCGATCTTGCAAAGATATTGCCTGTAAAGAGCGATGAGGCTGCCGCTTCGGTGGCCGGGGGGCTTTCGTGCATTTTCTTTTGCTCGTCTTGCTGAAGAGATACGTCTTCAATCCAGCGCTCGTCTTGGCAGCCCTCCTTGTCTGCGGCGAAGGAATCAACCTTGCCGTAGCTCAGCAAATGTGCGGCCAGGCACTGTCGCAGTGCGACCTGCAGACCGACTCCGCATGCCTCGAGCGCACCTATGCATGCGGCGAATATGATACCGTTATCCAGTCGCTCTTCGTCGAGCGGTTCGAACCGACGCCCGACCAGAAATACTTCGTCGGCGCATCGTTTTACGGCCGCCACATCCGCGAGCGCGCCGCCGGCGTGCAGTGCGAGATGGTGAAGTTCGCGCGCGAATACCTGATCGACTACCTGTCCGGCGTCGAGGCCGAGTTCACCACCAGCGGCTCGTTCGGCACGATGCGCCAGATGGATCAAATCTATCATGCCGCGCAGATGCTGACCGACCTCGGCGACGTCACCGGCTGCCCGGAATCGGCGCTGACTCGCGCCACCGTCGAGGACATCGCGCGTAGCGAGGCCGTACGCTATGCGCGCTCGGTATTCCTGCAGCCGCCGCCGGAAGCTCGTTCCTCGTTCGACACGCTGCAATTGGCGCTGAGAAGCTTCGTCAGTCGGGCATCCGATCTCGAAACGGGGATCGCCCTGCGCCGCGTCGAGATCAAGTCGGCCGAAACGCACCTGAAGGCGATCCGCGCCATTTTCGCTGAGATCTTCGGACCGGTTACAGGAGCGGGCGCGACGCTGGTCGCCAACATCTCGATCCTCGACGGCCTGGCCGCGAAGACGACGCAGATGCTGCGCTCGGTCGAAGTCTCGGAGGGAGAATTCAAGCGGGCGCTCGGCAACGTCACGCCGGAGCAATACGCCAATCTCAACCGCAACACGGTGGCCAGCGCGGAAGATTTTCTCAAGGTCTCCGCCTTCCACATCAACATGATCGGAGTGCTGCTGCCGACCGACCCGGCAAAGCCCTTCTGGCGGCTGGACGCCGAGGTTCATGCCGACAACGCGGCACAGGGCGCATTCAACGATCTCGCAAAGGTAAAGGCGGACTGGAAGGCGCACGGCGCGGCGACCGGCATCTGCGCCCAGGCGGGCGCTGCCGACAGGGTGTGGTACTGCCGATGACAACCCTCCGAGCCATCGCGTTGTCCCTGATCGTCAGTGGCGTCCTGGCCGGCGCGGCCAGTGCCGCATCGATCCTGGAGCGCGCCTACACTTCGGAGAAACTCGACGGTTTCTGGAACGCGACGCTCTCCAATGCGACGCCCGAGACGAGCCGCTTCAGCTTGCTCGCCCCCGGTCCCGCCGCCGTCGAACCGAGCCACGAGGCGACGCAGCCCGATTTCGGCTTGCCCTTCACCGGCGAGGTGGTCGGCGAGGCGTCAGGGGCCTCTGGCGGCAGCCGCAGCGTCGGTTTCCCGATCATCCCGCTTTCCGCCGATGACGCCTCGGTGCTGATGCGAAGGCTCGCTTGGTCAGAGATCTACCTCAGCCGCTACCGCTTCTTCGCTCCGATCTCGACCGACAGTGCCGATGAGCTCGCCGCGCTCGTCGGCCGACAATACGCCGCCGCCGTCGAAGCCTATCTGATTACCGGGCGGCTTTACTTCTCCGGGGCCGACCTGCCGGAGAAATGCCGGCACCTGACGCGGATGAACGAGATCAATGCCGGGCCTTTGTCGGGCGCCAGCCTGGATGCGCTGCCAGCAGCCTGGCGTCCGCTGTTCCCGATCGTCGAGGCGGTGCGTGCACGGCTCGGCTCGGACGCGCTGGCGAAACTGGTCTGTTCGGTCAAGCCGGTACGCGGGCGCGCAGAGACGACCGGCCTGATCGAGACGCGGGTGCGCGCGCAGATCGTCAAGGCGGTCAGAACGAAGGTCGACGACACGCTCAACCTGATGAACGCCGCTTCGACCGAATACCAGTCGTTGGTCAACGAGATGGACGTGTCGATCAAGTCGGCCGAGGTGATGGAGTTGGAGCGTGTGCTCGGCAACGCGCAGGCCAACATGGTGCTCGTCAAGGAGGATCAACTGAAAGCAGCCGAGACGATCGCCACGCTGCAGGCCGTCGACCTCTCCAGCCTCAACCAGCCGGAATCGCTGAAGGAGTTCGAAGACGGCAAGGCACGGATGACGCAGATCGTCGGGCAGATAGAAGGCGTCATGACGGCTCTGTCCGGCCTCGCGCATGTCGTCGACGATCCGGCGATCACCGCCGAGCTTTCTTCCTGCGCAGGACTGGCCGGAGCGTATTCGAGGCTTGATCTCGCGCTCGACACCGGTGCGCTGACCGCGATGATCAACGGCCCTTACGAGGACTGCATCAACCATGCCCGGGCGGTGGTCGGGCGGTTCCAGAATCCATCGCTTTCCAAGGCGCAGATGGCCGAACTTGCCCGGCACGTGCGCCAGATTTCCGAGGTCTTTCTGTCGACGGGGCAACCATGAGACGGTTCTTCCTGCTTTGCGGACTGGTCGTCAGCATCGTTTTCGGCGCTGCGGGAATGGCGCGCGGGCAGGACTGCATGGCGCTCGACGTCGACGCGGCGGCCGGCCATGCCGGCGAGCTGACGACGCTGCTCAAGATCGCCAATTTCCGCGCCGACGTGAAATACATGGGCGAAGTCGCCACCGAACTCGAACAGTTCCTGACGACCTGCGGCGACGAGGCGACCGGACGGCTGGCGATCGTGTGCGATTTCGACTGCCACCTGCAACTCGGGCGCTATCGCCTGTTCCTCGCCGCCGACATGCCCTTCCTGTCGTCGGCGAGCGGCGTCAGCCGCAACGATACGCCAGTCTCGCCGCAAGCGGCGCAGGAATTCGGCCGGCAAGGCATCGAGATCGTCGACCGGGGTCTTCGCATTCTCGCGCGACAACAAGGCGGTGACCAGGGCACCGCGGCAGGAGCAGATGCGAGTTACCGCACCTTCGTGCGGCAGCTGACGGCGCTGTCCTCGCTGAAGATCCAGCTGCTGATGAACACCGGGGACGTCTGGTACCAGACCGTCTCGGAGGCACGCGTCAAGGCGCTCGACTTCCTGGTCAACGATACGCTGGGCGCCGTCGGAGGCGCTGGCCTCGACAGCCAACCCAACCTCTCCAAGGCCTACACAAATTACGAGGCCGCGATGTGGGTGCTGGTAGAGACGCAGATGGATATTCCGGGCGAGTCCACCTACGACGACCTGCGCGCCGACCTGCTGCTGCAGCAGAGCGACCTCGATGCGCGCATGGACAGCGTGCGCAAGGGCTTCCTGTTCCTCAACATCGACCCGATGCAGTTCACGACGATCCCGTTCGAGGAACTGCAGCAGGCCCTGACCGAGAGCGAGCAGCGGTTGACCGAGGTCGAGCGCAATGTCGAGGCGCTGGTCGAGCGGTGGTACGCCAACAAGGAAGGCGAAGCGACGCGCGCGCTCGACGAGGAGCGCACGATCCGCAGCCAGGAAGTCAACCTGATCGCCCACAAGATCGGCAAGCTGGAACACGAAGCGCAGACCTTCGCCACCACCGTCCAGCAAGAGATCAACGCGGTCGACGCCGAGAAGGACACGTTCGGCTATCGCCAGCAGATCAGATCGCTGGAGATCGAGCTCGGCACCAAGATCGCCGAGTTCGAAAACCAGCGCCGCCAGATCAACGACAGACAGGAACTCGACCTCATCGTCCTCTCCAAAGAGGCCGAAGTCGAACGGCGCAACGAACTGCGCTGGCTGCTGAACTGGGAAATGACGCAGATGAATCTCGATCTGCAGATTTCCTCGCTCGAGAGCCAGATCACCGAGTATGCCCGCCAGACCGAGCGCAACGCCAACCAGCTCGAACAGGCGGTTCGCCAGCGGCAGATCCTTCAAACGCAGATCGCCAACAACCAGGGCGCGATCGCCCGCGCGAACGACACAATCACCGAACTGCAACTGCGCCAGACCGACCTCTATCAACGCCGCCGGGCCGTCGACCGCGAGCAGCTTTGCGGCATCGAGAATCAGCTCGCCCTGATCGGAGATACGGCCGACCATCCGTTCACGCCGCTGCTCGCGGGCGAACAGGCATGCCAGACCGTGACGCCGGCCTTCACGCGCAACCAATACGTTGCCCAGATGTGCGGCCCGGACGGTCAGTCGGGCCTCAGGGCCCAGCTCTTGAACTCGCAGACACAAGCGAAAGCGTTCCTGATGAAGTGCGTCATCGGCAGCGCCGACTTCGCCGATGTCGAGCCGCTGATCGCCGACCAGCAGATGATCACATCGAACATCCCGCTGCCGCAGGAACTTGCGAACGTCGATTGCGGTTCTTTTTCCCAAACGGAAACGGACTTCGCCAAGAAACTCTACGAAGCCGAGCGGGACCTCTATGCGAAGAGGAAGGCGGACCTCGAGGAGGCGCGTGACCAGGTCGACGGCCAGTTGTCGGAAGTGATCGCCTGGTTCGTCGCGTTCAACGGCACCACACAAGCCGCGCAGGTCATCCTGACTTCAGTGCAAGGTGCATACTCGATCGGCGCCGCGGTGCCCGAAATCATCACCTGCGCCTGCGGTTTGGGCAGTGGGGTCGCGACTGTGGTGGACGTCGCCAAACCGATCAGGGCGGCCTTGGAAGCCGCCCAATCCATCCTGTCGACGATCATCACCACCGGCCAGATCACTCAGGCGAACATAAATGAAATCAACGCGCTGAAGCAGCGCCTCACGCAGCTCCGCCAGGCGATCGGGCAACTCGACCTCGACAAGGCGCTCAAGGCCCGGGCGCTGATCGACACGCACTTCCAACTCGCCGGCCGGCTGGCGCAGGGGGCCGAGGAGATCAAGGAGCTGACGCTGCAGGGCTCGATGGCGGCGGTTGACTGCCAGAGCCAGGATCTCAGCATCGACGAGCAAGTGGCACGGCTCAAGTCCGACCATGAACGCATACTCGCCGGGCTCGACCTTCAGGCGCGCGAAAACGACATGCTGAGTTTCCAGATCACCGACCAGCAGCGCACGATCGACCGGCTGACCAACGAGATCGCGATCCTCAATCTCGAACTCGACAAGCTGTCCCTGTCGGAAGCCCAGCTCAACCAGGACAATGCACGTGTCGCCGAACTGGTCGCGGCAACCAACGGCCGCATCGACCGCGTCCGCGCCGCGCAGACGACCGTGACGGGCCTCGCCGAGGAATCGAATGCCTCGACCAACCTGATCAATGAACTGCGCGACCGGCAGAAGGACAAGATGCTGGCACTGAACGATGCCGAACTCGCCTTCGTCGAGCAGCGCATCACGCAGTCGCGCGGCAACACCGAGGAACTCGTCGCGGGACTGAACCAGGCCAAGGATCTCGGGCTTAAGAGCCGTGCGCTCCAGGACAGCATCCTGAAGTTCCAGAGCAACGTTCAGGCCGAGGTGACAAAGCAGCAGGAGGACATGACGAAGCTCGTCACCCAGATCGACGATCCGGCGACGCGCAAGAATCTGTTCATCGCGACCCAGGACACCATCGCCGACCTGATGAAGGGCATTCCCGAATATCTGGTGACCAAGCGGCGCGTGCTCGAGACCGCCAACCGGCTGATGCACCTGATGCGGCGCCGCTTTGAAGTGGTGCAGGCCTTCACCGGCGACGCGGCGACAGTCCCTGTGGTCTATGTGCGCAACGCCACCCAGCTGCAGGCGATGATCGACGACATCGTTGCCAAGCGCTTCTTCGATGAGCGGCAGATCAATATCGATGTCGCCCAGATCGTCGTGCCCGCCAATTCAGGTTTCGCCCGCAAGCTGGCGCTCGACGAGAATGTCGAGTTCGAGGTTTCGCCCTTCGCGTCGACCGACGCGCTGATGAAGGCAAACGGCTATTTCGCGCTGTGGGCGCCCAACAAATTCCGCGAGCGCAAGAACCTGACCCTGATCGATGTCTTCGCCGGCACAGACTACCAGTGCACGGGGGCGCAGTGGAACCGCTTCGCCTTGCAACACCGCGGCAGCGGCTTCGTCTTCAAGCCGCTGACCAAGGGATCGAGCGAGGTCCGCGCGGACATTTCGGTCGGGCCCGAGCGCGTCGCGTTGCAGACTTTCTTCAACCAGGCCGACAGTGGCGACGAGATCAACCGGATCATCCGCTACTGGGTGCAGGATCGCTACCAGGCGCGCAAATTCCCGCGCGCGCCTGGACCGTCGAACGACACCAGCCTGATCCTGCCTTATCTCGGCGCGCCGCTGATCGGCTCGTACCGGCTGTCGCTGCAGCCGAGCGATTGTCCCTTCGACGGCGCCGTGTTCACCCTCTATTTCATCTTCGCGAGCGCGCCATGAGAGCCGCCGTCGCCACAGCAGCGCTCGGTCTGGCGCTCAGCGCTACGGGAGCAGCCGCGCGCGACCTATTCGTCGACAACCTCGCCGGCTATACGATCGAATCGCGCGTTCTCGACGCTCCCAACTGCGAAGGGCCGGCCATTCCGGACGGCACGCTGAAAACCTTCGAGCAAGGCCTCTGCGTCTTCCATCGCCCGGCCCGCAGTCCGAGCGACAGCCAACGTGCGGCCAACCTGATGCGGGAGGCGCAGACACGCGGACTGCCGCCCGTCCACCAGCAACTCGCCGGGCTGATTTCAGGCTTGGCGAACTGTGCGGAGGCGACGCGCCACCTCGACGCCTACCGCGCTTCGGGCAACCAGAGCCGGATGGAGCAGACACTGTTCTGCCGCGACCGGCGCCACAGCCAGGCCGACCTGAACGCGATCGAATGGAACCATGCGCTGTTCGAATATGCCGACGGGCTCACTTCGAACCGGACGCTCGACCAGAGGCTGGCCGAGATGAGCGCCTGCCAGGCCGGGCCCTTGAGCGCCGATTTCGACGCCCAGTGCGGCCTGATCTCCAATCTGTCCGACACCGAGATCGATGCCTTCGCCGACGGAGCCGCCGGCAAGGTGATCGAGAGCTACTTCGCCAGCGTCGAGAGCCCGATCACGGCGATGTTTTCGCGCAAGCTGAAACGAGCCGAGGGCCTGGTCCAGAGTTCGCGCGCCGGCATTGATGACATCAAGGCGGGCGCCGACACAGTGAACAAGGAATACGCCGCATTGAACCAGGTCTACGAGGCGGCGCGCGATACCAAGATGGGGCCGATCTACAACGCCTACCGCGAGGCGATCCTGAGGGCGACCTCGATCCTCGACGAGTTCGACCGGTGGAAGGGCGGGCTGTTCATAACCTCGGAAAACATCAACCTGATGCCGAAGATCGCCGAACGATCGGGCGAGATCGCGGGCGAGAAGACGCGCGTCGACGGCCTCGCCTTCGAGGCCAAGGCGAGCGCGCTGGTCGGCGACATCAAGCGCATCATCAATGCCGACGCCGAGAACCGCGCCGCGGTCGCCGCGTTCTGTCGCATCTATTTCTGCGAACTGACCAACCGCCGCGCGATGGCCGACGTCATCCGAACCTGCCGTCGCCCGGCGCTCGCCAACAATCCGCTGTGCGTCGGCCAGAACGGGCAGATCACCAATGGAACTCTTACGGTCGACTTCCAAGGGCCGCATTCGATCACGGTCCAGGCGCTGTGCCAGTCAGCAGGCCTCGATCCGTTGATGACCGAGGTCAATATGGACCCCGCCCGCGCCGCAAGCTGCTTGAGCGAATTGAGATGAGACAGGCGGTCGTGTTGCTCACCCTGGTTCTCGCGGGCGCTTCGGCAGCCCGCGCCGAGCCGCAGCTTGCCGCTTTCGTCACCGACCAGAACAACGACGTCTATGTCGCGCTCTTCGATGGCAAGGCGGTGGAACTCGCCGGCTGCTCCAGCGCGGGCCAGGCGAAAAGGCTGCTGCACCTGCCCGACACAGCGCTCGTCTCGGAGGCGACGCTCGCCAAGCTTCAGACTGAAAACAGCTTTGGGGCGCAGCCGCGGCTGCCATGCCCCGGGACGGCATTCAATATCGACTGGCCGGCGACGACCGCTATCTGGGCCGATGTCGAGGCATCCGGCAACTACTATCTGCCTTCCCCCTCGGGCACCGGCTATTTCGCCGTGCCCACCGCCTGTGCCGAGGTCAAGGCGGCACTTGCCATCCGCGAGCGGCTGCAACTGCCGGGCGTGCTCCAGGGTTTTGCCGCGCCGCCCGATGTCGGGACACCATTCGTACTCGATTGCGGGCGCGGCGATCTCGGCGGCCCATCGGACATAGCGGCGGCGAGCGTGGCCCGCTGGAGCCTGCACCGGTTCGAAACCTTCCTCAGTGCCGAAAGCATCGGCGACACCGTCTATGTCGTGCGTTACACGCCGCCGGGCGAAGGCGCTCGGCCTTCCTACCTGCCCATTGCGCGCCTCGACGGCAAGGCGACGCGCGACATCATCGCCGATGCGGCCACGGCCGAAACGGCGGAGACGAAGCTGCGGGCATTCTTCGGCATTGCCGAGGCCGATGGGGTAACCCTGCTCGGCGCCGACGCTGTAGCGGCGCTTCGTTCGGCGCCCTTCGTCGACCTGTGTCTATCGAACTGCGATGGCTATCAGCGCGAGCACGCGGCCTTCGCGCAGCCTGGCATCGACCTCGGCCTGTCGCCGCTATCCGCTAGCCTGTCCATCACCTCGCTCGACCCCCTCGGCAATGCACGGCTGGACTGGACCTTCGCGGAAGGCCGGACGCTGTCCTTCACGGGTTGCCCGCTTCTAACATCGGCACTCGGCCTCTCCGCCCCCGGCATTGGTGACTGGATGGGCGAGACGGATCGCGCGCTGACCGCCGCTCCGCCGCCGGGTACCAGCTTCGACTGTCGGGGGTCGGCCAGCGATACGTGCGTTCGCCGCATCAATGATGGCGGTACGCTGACGCTGGCGCAATTCTCCTCCGAGGGCGATTGCGCAGGGCGGGCGAATCTCAGGCTCGAACTTCCCGCATCGATCCAGATGCCGCAGACGCTGATCCTCAAGGGATTGCCGTTCAAGACCGTGCACATGGCGCCGGCCCCCGGTGTCGCCCGGACACGGCTCATCGGCACCGCCAACCGCGTGCCGGCCGGCACCTCCTCATGCATCCTGTCGGCGACAGGCGTCATCATCGTCGCGGATGGATTGCCGCGGCTCGAACTCGAGCGGATCGACCTGGCGCGGGCGGCCGCTCAAACGACCGACGAGGTTGTCGCCGTGATCGCGCAAAACGGCGCGGTCGCGCTCGACGATGTGACCATCGGCACCGTGGCGGACGGACTGTCGCCGATGGCGCGCGGCGCGTCGCTGTGCCTGGCCGACCTCTATGCGCGAGGGCTCAGGGTTGAAGCAGACATGCTGGCAATCCAGGGCGTTCGGGCACGGCTGCTGATCTCTGCCCAAGCGCCGGTCCGCTCCACCCTTGTGCGCGCGCGTTTCGGCGCGGTGCTCACCTCCGACAGCCTGATGCGGATGGACTTCACCGACATCGCCGCAGCAAATCCGCTGGTGCTGCGCGGGGCGGTCGTGGCGGGCCGCTCGGACGGGCTCGCGCCGACGGCAGCAGGCCTTGCGGTCGGCTCCGCCATCCAACTCGAGCGCGGTTCGTCGGCGAATTTCACCACCTCGACGGTGTCCGGCTTCCGCTGCGCGGTCAGTTTCGCCGACAGCGCCTCCAGCGTCAGTTTCCTGCTGCCGGGCAACGACATCGCACACGACAATACCAGCCGGGCCTGTGGGCCGGGCCGCTTCAGCCTTGTCGAATAAAGCGGAAGGAGGATTGGCAGATGAACCGTATCGCCCGATCGCTGCTCCACCTGCTGGCGCTGCTCGCGGTGATCCAAGCCGGTCCGGCCCGCGCCGAGGAACCGAAGGTCGTCCTGCTGGAAGACCCGACGCTGAACGCCACCCGTTTACACTATCCCCTGCTCATCTCCGAAGGTCGCGGCTACCGTATCCGCTGCAACGACCAGGCAGACGAGGAAGCGGTGATCCGCGGACTGGGCTTCGCCACAGTCCCCTCGCAAGTGCTGACCGTCGTCGACAACGCAGTCATCGCGGCCGACCCAGCCGCCAATCCGCTGTTGTGTCCATCGGGCGAAAACTACCCGATCAAGGTCTTTGCGCACGATGGCGGCAGCGGCATCGTCTACTATCTGCAGTTCCCGACCGATTTCGGTTCGCCATCCTTTTCCGACCAACTCTACATTCCCGGCTGCGCGCCTTTGGTCGAGGGACTGAAGCTCAACCTCAATCAGGCGATCGACGCCGACCCGACCCCATTCTTCGTCGGAAAGGTCCATACCATCGCATGCGTTGCGGGGCCGCCGGTTGTCGGAAGGACGACGACCTTCGCCAGTTGGTGCATCAAGGATGACCTCGATCCGGCCCAGCGGACGACGGTCGAGGAACTGCTCGACCTGACACCCGGCGGCGGCGCCGCCCTTGGCAATCCGGTGGCGTGCGCAAGCGCACAGGATTTTCTCGCGTCGAGCTCGACGCTCGACCTTGCCGGGCGACGGCTGACAAACCTCGAGCCGCTGGCGACGCTTACCCATCTGACGAGCCTGACCTTGTCCGGCAATGACATTGCCGACATTCGCGACCTGGAAAAGCTGACCAAGCTTACGTTCCTCGATCTGTCGCGCAATCGGATCAGCAACATCAGCGTGGCGGCCGTGATGAAGGATCTCGCCGACGCCGACCTCAGTTCCAACCAGATCGCCGACCTACGGCCGCTCGCCTCAGCCCGGGCGCTGACGCGGCTGGTTCTGTCCAACAACAAGATCGTCGACGTGTCGCCGCTGCGGTTTCTGCAAGACCTCACAACGCTCGATCTGTCGAAGAACCGGATCGCGGATGCGCGTCCCTTGACGAGCCTGACCAAACTCGCCGCTCCGAACCTGCGCGCCAACCGCCTGGCCACGGCGCAATCCGTCAGCGCCATCCTGCCATTCAATCCGTCGCTGGACGGCAATCCGGTCTGCATCAGTCGACCCGAGCAATCGACCGTGGCGTCCGGCAAGATTTTTGAAGCCTGCATCACGACAGTGAAGGAGGCCGACGTGGTGCTGGCAAACATGCAGACCGGCAAGTGCCTGGCTGTGGCCGAGGGGCGCCTCGACAACAACGCCCCGGCCGTCCAGTTCACCTGCGACGGCGACCAGTGGCGCCGCTGGAAGCTGGTCGAGACGGATGACGGTTTTCAGCTGCAGAACGTACGGACCGGAAAATGCCTGACGATTGCCGGCGGGGTCAGCACCGATAACAACGTCCCTGCCCTCCAATTCGACTGCGACCGGGACGCATCTCGACATTGGAAGCTGACCGCGACCGGAGACGGCTTCCAGGCCGAAAACGTGCAGACGGGGAAATGCCTGACCATTGCCGGCGGGGAGAGCACCGACGACGACGTGCCTGCCCTGCAGTTCAACTGCGACCGTCATCCGTCGCGATTCTGGAGCATCCGGGCGGCTGACCCCGAAGTCATGCTGGTGAACCGACAAACCGAAAGGTGCCTTTCGGTCGCGGAAGGACGAACAGACAACAACGCGCCGACGGTGCAATTCGATTGCGACGGCAGTCAATGGCAGCGCTGGAGGCTGGTTGAGACAGGCGACGGCTTCCAGGTGGCGAACGTCCAGACGGGCAAGTGCCTGACGATCGCCGGCGGGATCAGCACCGAAAACAACATCCCGGCCTTGCAGTTCAACTGTGACAGCGATCCTTCGCGCCGCTGGAACCTGGTCGAGACGCGCGACGGCGTTCAGGCGGAAAACGTCCAGACGGGCAAGTGCCTGACCATTGCCGGCGGAGTTAGCAACTTGAACAACATCCCGGCCCTTCAGTTCACCTGCGACCGCGATCCGTCAGGCTACTGGACCATCAAGGCGGCGGACGAGAGGTAGCGCCGCCAATGCTTCGGGCCGGTTGAGCCGCATCGATCAGCCTGAGCCTCGAAAGGAGAGATCCGATGAACCGCATCGCCCAATTGCTCCTTGTTGTGGTCGTGCTCGTGGCCGCCGGCACCGGCCCGGCCCGCGCGGACGAGCCGAAGGTCGTGCTGTTCGAGGATCCGGGGCTGGAGGCGAACCGGCTGCATTATCCGCTGCTTATCTCCGACGGGCGCGGTTACCGCATCCGCTGCAAGGACCAGGCGGACGAGGAAGCGGTGATCCGCGGACTTGGGTTCGCGACGGTTCCTTCGGAGGTGCTGACCGCCGTCGACAGCGCGATCATCGCCGCGGATCCCGCCGCAAATCCACTGCTGTGCCCGTCGGGCGACACATATCCGATCAAGGTTTTCGCTCACGATAATGGCAGCGGCCTCGTCTACTACCTGCAATTCCCCTCCGACTTCGGCGCGACGACTTTTTCCGACAGGCTCTACATTCCCAGTTGCGCGCCCCTGGTCACCGAGCTGAAGCTCAATCTCGACCAGGCTCTGAACGCCGACCCAACGCCGTTCTTCGCCGGCAAGATCCACACCATCACGTGCCTCTCCGGCCCGCCGCTGGTCGACAAGCCGACGACCTTCGCGAAGTGGTGCGTCAAGGGCGATCGCACGCCGGCTGAAACGGCGACCGTGATGGCGGTGCTCGATTCAACGCCCGGCGGGGTCTCGGCGCTCGGCGACCCCGCCGCCTGCGCCGCCGCACAGGCCTTTCTGGAATCGATCACAACGCTGAACCTGAACGGCAAGGGCGTGCAGTCGATCGAGCCGATTGCCGTGCTGAAGAACCTCACGAGCCTGTCGATCGCCGACAATTCGATCGCCGACCTCGGGCCGCTGACCAAGCTCAAGACGCTGACCTTCCTCGACATTTCCGGCAATCACGTCGGCAACATCAACGCGCTGGCGCCGCTCATCGCGCTGACGCGGGCCGACGTTTCCGACAACGACATCACCGACATCCGCGCCCTGTCGGCGCTGGCGCTGCTCACCAACCTTACGCTCGACAACAACAAGATCGCCAGCCTCGAGCCGCTGCAATTCCTGCAGGCGCTCTCGATACTATCCATCGCCAACAATGAACTGACAGGCGACATGCTCGATCCGCTCAGCGCGCTCGGCGGCCTGACCAGCCTCAACCTCGCCAACAACAAGATCGAGACCTTCGCCAATCTCGGCAGCTTCCCCTCGACGCTGGCCATCAACCTCAACGGCAATCCAATCGTCGCGGGCGGCGGGCAGAGCTTCGTTGACTTGTGCGTGCTGCATCGCGACGCGCCGACCCCGCTTGGGCAGACGATCCGCGCCATGGTCGAATTGGAGGGTGGCGGGACGTGCGCCGCGGTCGGCAACAGCCTGCTGGCAACCACGGCGCTCGACCTTTCGTCGAAGATCGTCAGCGACCTGCGTCCGCTCGCGACCTTGCCGCAACTCACCTCGCTCAACCTGTCGAGCAATGCCATCACCGACGTCGCGCCGCTTGCCGGCCTGACCAACCTCGGCATACTCAACCTGTCAAAGAATTCGATCGCCAATGTCAGGCCGCTGGCGGCGCTGCCGGGCCTGATCAATCTCGATCTTTCCGACAATCCCGTGCAAGCGACCGACTTCGTGTCGGCATGCCTGATGCGGAACCAGACCGACTTTCTGACGCCCGCGCAAACCTCTGAAGTGAACGCACTGTTGGCGATCTCGGGTAAGGCTGTCTGCGGCAAAGCCTATGACGATCTCAATTCACGCCAGTTCGCCGACGCCAAGAACCGCGGGCTGACCAGTGTCTCGCTCTTCCCGGTGATGAGCAATCTCACCTCCATCGATCTGTCCGACAACCAGTTGTCCGACGTCTCGGCGCTCTCGGCAGTACCGGGGCTGACGAAGCTTTGGATCCGTAACAACCAGATCGCCTCGATCCAGGGCGTCTTGCAACTTCGCCGCCTCGAACAACTGAACATCGACGGCAATCCCCTGTCGAACCTGATCGGCATCGGGATGCTCAACAAGCTGACCAAGCTCTATTTCTCGAACACACACGTGCAATCCGTGACACCGTTGGCGGACCTGCCACTGCTCGACGACGCCGGTATGCGCAACCTGCCGCTGCAATACGCCAGCTTCGCTGAATACTGCATTGTCTACCGGTTCGATTCTATCGCGCTCGGCGACGCCCGAGGCTTCATGGCGGCACTCGACAGCCGCATGCAGGCCGACCACGTCGACAGCGCCGATTGCAGCGCTGCGCAGAACTGGGCGCAGTCACTGACCAGCCTGACGCTGAACAAGAAGTCGATCATCGCCGTCAACCCCGTGGTCCATTTTCGGGCGCTCGGGGAGCTCAACCTGTTCGACAATGTGATCACCGACGCGTCCCCGATCGCTTCGCTGACGGGACTTCAGAAACTGAACCTCGCCACCAACCGGCTGTCGGCGATCCCGCGCTTCAGCTCGAGCGGGCTCAAATACATCTATCTGAACGACAACCAGATCACCGATGTCGGCAATCTGTCGAACATGCCGGCGTTGTCGAATGTCGATCTGCGCAACAACCGGGTCTTCAATGCGCTGCCGCTCGGCTCGCTTCCGGCGCTGTCGATCGTCGATCTGCGAGGCAACCGGATCGAGAACTTCGTTCACGTTCATCCGGTGATCGGAAAGTCCTATCTCGGCAATAATCCGATCTGCTCGTTCCCGCAGCCTCTCACCCCGCAAGTCGCCGAAGCCTGCAAGCGCGAGCCGCCGCGCATCTGGGACGTCAATATTCATGTGTTCGATGAGATTGCCGTCCAGCCTTTGGTCGTCTGTCCGCGTCCCAGCTGCCTGCAGCTCCAGCCCCACGTCATCGTGGGCCCGCTCATTCACCAGTAATGCCTGCACCCGGAGGTAGTCCCATGTTCGCCAAGACCCTTACCGCCCTCGCAGCCCTGACCGCTGGCGCCGCAGTACTCGGCTCCCCGGCTCGCGCCGAAGACAAATCAGCGACATCGATCGTGCAGTTGCCCGCCGCAGGCGGCACCGTCACGCAGGAGGAAGGCAGCTTCTCGCTGAACAACAATACGGGATCGGCGAACTTCACCCTGCCGCTACCAACTCTGCCGACGCGTGGCCAGTTCGGGCCGCAAATGAGCCTCACCTACAGCCAGTTCGCGGGCGATACCGGCAACGGGCTCGGCATCGGCTGGCGGTTCAATACCCAGGAGATCGCCGTCAACGACGATCTCGGCACGGCCGTGCCCGGCACCAAGCCGGGCGGTGATTTCTTCTCCCGCTTGTCCTACATGGGCACGCGGCTCGTCTTTCTCGGAAACCAGAACGGCGTCTGGGAATACAAGCCCGAATACGCCGAGGATTTCGTCAAGATTCTCTACCATACCGGCGCGTTCGACGTCGTTTCGCTCGACCTGACTGGCGGCTTGCACACCGACACCATCCCCTCCGGCTTCGAGGTGACCAACGCCGACGGAACGCGGCTGATCTTCAGCGGCGATCCCTCCGTGGCGGAGGGCAATTTCGACATAGCCAAGCCCTACGTGACGAAATGGCCGCTGGTGCTGCAGCTCAGCGCCAACCGCGAAGCCGTCCGCTACGACTACCAGCGTTTCGGTGGACGCAGCTACCTGACAAAGGCCAGCTTCGCCGGCGGTCAGAGCAGCTATCAGTTCGACTTGATCGAGACGCAATCGACCCTCGTCAGCCACACCAATGGCAGCAAACAGGAGAACGCCCGGCTTTACGGCAAGGTGACGGCGAAATTCAAGGACACCGTCTACGCACAATGGTGCATGGGATATGTCGGCCGTGACACCAATGACACCTCGAAGTTCGTCGTCAGGGCGCATCCGGACTGCCTGGCGAAGGCTCAGGCCGACCTGACGCCGCTCATCGACACGCAGTCGGTCAATGTGCTCGACCAGCTGCGCGTGCTCTACCGGTATGGCGACACCGGCGGCGGGGCGCTGGCGCAATCGACGCTGAAGTTCCCGGACATCAATTTCGGCTATTCGTCGTGGACAAGCGCCGAACTGGCGTCGCGCCCCGTCGTGTTCGAAGCGCCGAAGATGGCGTTCGCCGGCGACATCCCCCCTCAGAATTTCGAATTGGCCGACCTCAACATGGATGCACTGGTCGATATCGTGCAGACCAAGGATGACGGCGCGACCGTGCATCTCGGCAGCGGCGACCTGAACAGCGCCTTCGGCGACACCGCCCAACTCGTGCTGTCGCGTCCGACCGAGGCTGGACTGATGCGCCAGATCGCGCCCCGGCTCACCGACAATCGCTTCGCTTTTGCCGACATCCTTGGCGACAGCTTCGTCGATATCGTCGAAATCGAAGACGGGCTGATGCACGTCTATGACGGCAAGGCCGATGGGACCTTCCCTTATCTCGGCCGCTCGATCCCGCTGCCCGGCGTCTCGCCGATGACATTCGCCGGCGGCAACGGCCGCTTCGCCGACATCAATATGGACAGCCTGTCCGACATCGTCACGACGCGCCTCAACGCTGATGGCCGCACCGAATGGCGGATATTTCTCAATCTCACCCGGCGCCAGGCCGATGGCGGTTACAGCGTCAATTTCGGCGCGCTGACCAAGGCGTTCCCATTCAACAGTCAGGACGGCCAAATACTCGGCCGCAACAATGTGCGGATGGTCGACATCAATGGCGACCGGCTGCCCGATCTCGTCGTCATCCGTCCAGCCGACCAGGGCTTCTGCCTCTACGAGAACCAGGGCAACATCTTCTCGACGGACCCGAATGCCTTGCTGTTTGGCGACGCCGCGATCAACGACCCGGTCTGCGGTCACGGCACCTTCTCGAAGATTGGCGGCATGCAGCCCGGCGAGAACCTCGCCACGATGTGGTACATCGACGCCAATGGCGACGGCATCATCGATTTCGCGTCGATGGGCGAGCGCACTGACCAGATGCGCATCTGGCTCGGCTTCGGCGACGGGACCTACCTGAAGGATCCGCTCAACATCGCGCTCAATCTGCGGGTTCAACTCGGCACGTCGACGCAGACCTTCGCCTCGCGCGTCGCCGACATCGACGGCGACGGCCAGACCGAAATCATCGTGTTCCAGAAACCGTCCGGCGACGAGGTGAAGCCCGTCGTCATCATCGACTTCAACCGAACCGCGACCATGCAACTCGTCAAGGCGAACCTGTTGACGGTCGTCGACTTCGCTTCCGGCCGTCGGCACGACATTCGCTATGCGACCTCGATCGACGAGATGCTGCGCGACCGCGCCAACGGCCAGCCGACGCGCAACCTGCATTTCCCCGTTGTCGTCGCCAAGCAGCTCGTCACGTCGCAGGGCATACCCGGCCAGGTTCGCGCCCAGGTGCAGACGGAAGAATATTTCTACCACAATCCATTCTATGATGTGATCAATCGCCGCTTCATCGGCTTCTCGGAGGTCGAGAAGGTCGCTTACGGCGACGAGAACGCGGCCGGCCAGCGCGTCACGCAGCGTTCCAGCCTTGATCGCGAACAATACTACACCTTCGCGGAGAGGGCGGCCGACCTGAACCTCGCCGGCAAGCTGAAGATCCGCAAGACCTACGAAGTAAAGCCCGAGGCGACGCTCGTCGCGAGCGCGGAGACAACCGAGACGCTCGATCCGTCGGCGGCGGCGCTGCACTCGCTGTCGACCGCTACACGCAGCCAGAAGCTGCCGACGACCGGCATGATGCTGAAATGCGAATCGTCGGTGTGGGAGGCGTTTTCGCGTGGCGACGGCTCGTCCTATCTCAGGAAGGTCAAGGACACGCTGACCGAATCCGCAGGTCAGGCCGAGCAGCAGGATCCGGCCGATCCCGAATGCAAGGATCCGGTCAAGACCCAGTCCTATGCCGACTTCGACGCGTTCAACATGGCAGCTTCGGAGACGGTCCGGGTGCGAGACGTCCCTGGCCCGGAGAATCTTACAGTTCCCGGTTTCAGCCGCACAACCCAGACAGACTACGCTCAGTCGCGGACCGATCTCGCGGCGCTCGGCATCGTCAATGCCGCGTCCGAGCGGCGTATCCTCGCCGGGACGCGGCTGCTCAGCCGCGAGAGCTTCACCTACCTGCCGAATTCCGGCGGCAGGATGGGATCGCGCTCGCTTGAGGTCCTCTCAGGCCTGGGCGCGCTGCCGCCCGCACTGGAGCAGTTCCGCAACGCCAGTCGCAAGCTGGCGAAGACGATGGGCTATGATGTTTTCGGCAACAGCATTTCGGTTGCCGACGAACTCGGAACGACCGAGCTTGCGGTCTACGACGCCACCGGCACGCTGCTGCTTAGCCACACCAAGCCGTCCGGTGTTGCACCAGAACTCGACCAGACGACGAAGATGACCTACGACGGCCCGCGGCAGGGTGCGGTCGCGACAACTACCAGCCCGCTGGGAATGGTCCTCACGACCAGTTACGACGCGCTCGGACGCAAGACCCGGGAAGCGGCCACAGACGGCGCCGAGAAGTTCTATACCTACAAGATCGGCGAGAATGGACGACCGTCGCTGATCCTGACTGCCCGCCGGCGCTACGCGAGCGCTGCCGAGACACCGGAGGGCGAGAGCGAGTTCATAGCCGATCTCGCCGCCTATGATGCGCGCAGCCAGAAGATCGCCGACCTCGAGAACGTCGCGGAAGGCGGCGTGCGGGTGTTCCATTTCTCACTCTACAACCGCAACGCGAAGCAGGTCTTCCGCTGGACGCCCTTCGTGGTGAAGAGCTTCGGCGGGGTCGACGACTTGAACCTGCAGAAAGTTTTCGATCTTGGCGAAATTCCGCGCCCGGATCACGAAGTCGGCAACGCATACACCTACGACGCAGCCGATCGGATGGTCCGTGAAACCCACCCTTCGGGAAAGATATCCGACATGGACTTCGGTCCATGGGGCACGCACACCGTCACAACCTACAATGATCAGTTCGACGGCACCGTTCACAGCGGTGAGTACTCCTTGCGCAACGAGAATGGTGTGACTGCCTTCGTCGCCACCGATGGCAATGGTACGACACATATCTCCCGTTTTGTGCGCGATACATTTGGCTATTTGAGCGAGATCTGGCTACCAGGCGAAGCGACGCCCCGGAAGCTTATCTACAATTCGGTCGGCGATATCGAATTCCAGGCGATCCCCGGGATGGGCGACCGATACGCCTTCTATGATGGGCGCGGCAGGCAGTCGGTGATCGCTCGCGTGGGAACCAATGGCGAAAGCTCGATCCAGACTTACACCTACGACTTCCTCAACCGAAAACTCACCGAAGTGAACGACGGCGTCCTTCACCTCGAATATCAGTACGACAGAGGTGTCCAGGTCGCATCCGCGGCCGGTTTCGACACACCGATCGATCTTCCGCTCGGAGACACGACGCAGATTACCATTCACGATCCCAACGGCGCGTTCGATGCGATCCAGCGTTACGCGTATGACCGGAACGGCCGGATGGTGACGCATGAAGTGGAGATTAACGGCGCGAAATACGCCGACCATTTCCACCATACGCTCGACGGACGCATCGATTCGTCCGAGGGTCCGCGCGGCCTGGCGTCGAAATTCGCGCTGGGGCCCGACAAGAACCTGCGGTCAGTGACGGTCACGCATCCCGATTTTTCGGAGTCCCAAAAAGTCATCGAGAATATCACCTACAATGCCGAGTCGCGCATCGAGCGGGTCGATTACCGCCTCGGCGCATTCACGCAGATGTCGTACGATCCGGCGACCCTGTTCCTCACCCACATCGTAACGCAGGCCGGAGACAAGCCGTTGCAGGATCTGACCATGACCTTCAACGGCAATGGATCGATCACCCAGATCGTCGATGGACTGCCGCAAGGCGCGGGCGATCAGGGGCATGTCGACCGGTCTGGAACGTTCCACTACAATTTCAAGAACGAGCTCGTCCGCATCGATCGCTACGGCCAGCCCGCCGAATTCGCCTATTCACCAGCCGGAACGTTCGCGCGCAATGACGAGTTGGATCCTGGCGCGCCAATCGCGCCAGCGACCGGTTCGGCAACAGGGCTCATACCGACTGGAACCGCCGCAAAGCCCTACGCTTTCGACGGTTTCGCGCAGTTGGCGAAATCGCCGACATTGACCGGGACGGTGTTCGACATCAACGGACGGCTGATCCGCGCGCAGACGGCAACGAACGAAGTGCTCTACGGCTACGACCAGACCGGTCGTCGCCTCTACAAGAAGGTGACGCCGACGAATGGGCCGGAACAGCTCTATCTCTACCCGGTCGAGACGTTCGAAATCGGCCCCAAAGGCGAGGAAAGCTACGTCAACATCGCCGACTCCAAGCTTGTGCGGCTGGAACATGGCACAGGCAAATGGTTCTACTACCTGAAGGATCACATTGAGAGCAGCGACTACGTCATTGCTTCAGACGGCGTCCCGGTCGAGCAGATGCTCTACAAAGCCTACGGCACGGAACATAAGCCCGAGACGCTGTCTCCCGCCTGGGCGACGCATCTGACGGATGTCGCGGCCGACCTGCCGCGTGAAAAGACCCATCATCGTTTCACCGGCAAGTATCTCGATGACGACACAGGCCTCTACTACTATGGTGCCCGGTACTACGATCCAGCGCTCGGACGCTTCATCTCGCCCGATCCGCTGTATGTCGATGATCCAGAGCGATGCACGAGCAACCCAACGTCGTGCAATCTCTTCGCCTACGCCAACAACAACCCGATGGCCTTCGTCGACCCAACAGGTCTCAAGGAGATCGTGGCCGATGATGCTGCCTACAAACGCCAGGTAGAGCAAGATCTACAGCGAACCGACCCAACTGCTCGTGTCGACAGCAAGACCGGCGAAGTGTCGCAAAGCTTCCTGCATGGCGTTTGGCTGGACGTGAAGAGCTTCGTTACCGGGTCGAATTCGTTCGACGCGGGCCGCGAGCTCACGCGCCGGGTGATCGACGACCCACAGACGACCACGATTCAGAATGTCGCTGGCCACACTGAAGCCGACGTGAAGGATCCGAAAACCAACCCGGAGACGACCGCCGGGGACGTCGTCATCAGGTATGACCCGGCGACAGCGAGAACTCGAACCTCGGATGAATTCGACAAGTCGACGGGCAAAGTTGTGCTCGATGCGCCGGCAGATCCGGGTATCGTGCTGGCGCACGAACAGATTCACGCCACGCACATGATGGCCGGCAAGGACACCGGCATGGCTGAAGTCCGCTATACCGGTGTCGACGGCAAGCCATACAAAGCCCCTGACGCCGAAGCTCGCACCGTCGGAGTTGGCGGTACGATGCGGACGGACGACATAACAGAGAACCAGTTGCGGGACATGCTCGGTATCAGGCCGCGCAACAACTACTAGTGGTGGCTGGTGACCATAGAGGAATGGAGGCATGACATGCTCAAGAACCAATGGCTTCCGGCCATTCTTGCCGGGGTCACACTCATGACCGCAGCGACAGTTTCGACGCAATCGATGGGCGAGGAAGTTCGACCGCCGGCTGCTGTGCCATTGGACTTCCTGGCCTGGATCGATCGCGATCGGGCCTGGCTGGAGCAGCAGATTCTCGCGATCAGCGGCTCCAGCAGCATCAAGATCGGCGCTGCCGCGCTTGAGACCACGGACCTTGACGCGCTGAAGGCGGCCAACCGCATACGGACCTTCGCCTACCTCGCGGCCAAGGGGCTGCGGCCCCCCTATTTCGATCTGCAGGTGGCGGCCGCGGATAGAACGGTCCGGTGCATTACAAAGTATCCGGCTAGCATTGCCCCCGACATCGGGCCGATGGACTTCGCGAGGACGTCGTTTCCGGCGGAGGCCGCCGACCAAACAGAACTGAAATCCTGCACGGTCGCAGGCAAGGGCGGAGACTATGCCGAGCTTGACCGGGCGGCCTTTCGCGATCGCTACTTCAACGCGTCAGGCACATTGAAGCCGGAATTCCGGGACCTGCGCGACGATTCTGCTTTCAAGGCCAAGGCGATCGACGAGGGCTTCTTCCTGACGACGGAGGACTATAGCGGCCTGCTGCAGCTGGATCTGCGGTAGGCGGCCAGGACGTAGTAGGCAGAATGGCCGCGCCGGCGAAGACAGCCAGACCACCGCTCTGTCTCGCGGCCTGGCTGCTGAGCAGCCAGGCATCACATAGGGAAAGCTGGGGCTCCGTCATGACTTGCCCGGGCGTCGAGCGCCAGCTGCCCGTTGGGTGCGCGACCGCGGCTGTTGTCTGATGCCTGAAGGAGACTTGGTTGCCTGAAGGAGACTTGGCGTAAGAGTGTCTACTCCACGCCTGTGGCCGGCACCCCGAAGACGCACCATACCCCGGCCTTGTTGGTCGCTTCAAGCGGATGCACCACAGTCGTGCGCGCGCTGAACGTGACGACCGCGAAGGAGCCTGCCGCCCCCGGCCATTCAGTGCGGGTCCAGTAATCGGTCTCGCTGCGCTCCAGCGGTGGCAGCTTGTATTCCGCGAACGCCTCGCGCTGCCTTGGCCAGTCCGCCGAATCGAGGCTCGTCAGTTCCGCCATCGTCGGAAGCTGCCAGCCCATGTCGCCGTTCGGACCGCCTTGTCCTAGGGTAGCGCAGTGCCCCATCGCATCGCTCAGCGTGAGCGGCTGATCAAGCCTGTCCAGCCTGGCGACAAGGCATGTGCGCTGGTCGACGAAGGCCTTGCCGTCGTGTTCAGCGAGCAGCCAGAAATTCTGGTCATTCAGCGGCTGGCGGGTCAGTTTGTGGACGGTGCCACATGGTTCGGCCTGGGATGGCGGCACTGACACCATGGCGAAAAGGGCAAGCGCAGCGTTGAAAGTCGCAAGAGACGCGATCCGAAACATGCCGTCCTCCTCGCTGGTTTGGCATTATGACGGGCGTTCGATATGGCAACCGAACAAGTATACTTGAAGCGGCGAACAATGGAAAGTCCTGTCGCTTCCCGATGCGTCAACTTTTCAGATAGATGTCCGCCTGTTGGCTTCTAATTTAAATCAAATCATGGCGAACAACGCCGCAGCCACTAACCCACCCCCAACTACGAAAATCAAGAACCTGATCGGCTCGACGTCTCGGTCGACAATCCATCCGCTCAACGTGAAGTGCCAGGCAGAGTGACGAAGATCTCGTCGGCATCATGGTCACGATGACAAGGCAAACTTACTCTAAGTTTGGCTCTGGTTGACCAAAGAATGGTCGTCGACGGTCACGGCGTTCGTCCTTAGGGTGCGACCGAACCATCCCACAATCATCCTTCTGGCTGGAACCTCGGCCAGATGCAGTGCGGTTGATGCGGCGAGAACCGTAATCAAAAAGACCCCAATCGCCGTCCGCTGCGACACCCCTTCCAAGATTTGTGGGTGCATGACAAAAAACCTGATGACGAGTTGGTGTGTGAGGTAAATGGCGAACGAAATCTCGCCAAGGAACCTCACGGGGCGGCAGCCGAGCATCTTCGCCAACGGCCCGGTGCTCGATGCGAGAATAATGAGCAGCAAGGCCGCCGGAACGACAGGGGAAAGTGTCTGGGCCGTCCAATACTGCATCGCAGCCGAGCGCATGAAGGGCTGTAGGGTCGTGTTGATCCAGCCGGATCCCCAGGTCAGCAGCAGGACGCCGATCAACTCGAAGGCGGCCCATGTGCCAAATCCAACATGGGCAAGACGGTCTCGGAAACGCGTCCACAGCAACGCCGCCGTCATGCCGAGGCAAAATTCGAAGACCCTTGCGACCGGGTTGACCATCACCAAGCCCTGGACAACGGCATCATTTCCACCACTGTAAAAAGGCAGTCCGAGTTGCCAGGCAAGGAGACCCATCGCCGAAGAGGCGACAAAGCATGCGGCGAGTTTCCAGGGCCATGTCGATTCGAAATTGCGGATCAGAAACGGGAAAACGAGATAAAAACTCATCTCGGTTGAGATGCTCCAGCTGACCGCATTGTAGCTGAAAAAGTAATCGCCGGTCGGAATCCAGCTTTGCAGCAACAAAGCATTTGCGAGGAAATACGGAGCCGCGAATGGCACGCCTAGCGCGACTGCCGCCAGCAATGTCACCAGATGAGCTGGCAAAATCCTGGCAATTCTGCCGATATAGAACTGACGTGTTTCACCTGGCTTGTTGAGAGCAGGATAGGAATAGGTCAGTACGAACCCTGACAAAACAAAAAAAACGGTGACGCCATTAGCGAGGTTCCAGCCTTGAAACGCAGTGGGAGATACACCGAAACTCCCCTGGATGTGATGGAGTACAATGGCAAAAGCGGCGAAGAACCGCAGTCCGGTGAGCGGAAAGATCAACGCCTTCGAATGTTTTTGTCCGCCCATATCCGCTCGCATCAACTTGTCTGGCTGGTTCGAACGGACAGCGGCGCGGTCACCGGTCGATTTTGCAGTGCGAGAATATCATGGTGATTATCCCACGCCCGTTCACTCATCAGGACCAGGCGAGTGCCCTCTAGCCGTTCCGCCAGCGAAGTGGCCCAAGCTGGCTTGGAGAGCGAGATCCCATATGCGTCCTGACCAGGATAGTCGGCGTACCCATAGCCTTCTGCAAGATACTGCCTCTCGATTTCCTCCCACCCAGAGGCGACGCCATAGTAGTTGAACTCGGGGCCTCGGAAATGGACGAAACGCCCGTGCAGGCTGACGATAAGGAGGCCGTCCGGTCGCAGCCATGAGAGCAGCTTCCTGACCAGACGCTCGGATATGTTCGCGGACAGGTGCGTCAGAACCGAGCCGACCCAGATCAAGTCGTACCGCGAGGGAGCGACGAAGCCGTCCACATCGGTGCCAGACAGCCACGTGTGCGCACCAAATTCGCGTGCACAGAACCCGAGATCCTCGACGCGCATGTCTGTCGCCGAAATCTCGGCGCCCGCGTACGCGGCCCGCAGCCAACGGGTGACGCGTCCGGCACCAGCCCCGAAATCGAGGATTTCTTTTGGCTCTATTCCAGCCAGGCCGACCGCCGCCGCGATCACGTTTAGCGCTGATCCCCCACAGGTTAGGTAGTGCCGGCTGTTCCCGTGAAACATCCCGTCGCTCTCATGGAGGTTCAGCGACACCATTTCATGCAGTGTCGCAGCGAACCCGCTGAAAGCAGTATGGTCCTGTCGGTCCAGGTTTTGCATTTTGGCGCGAAATCGCCGCTCTCCATAACCGCTGATGGCATAGCACGCGAAACACCTAGCATCTAGATTAGTAAATTATGAACAAGTAAACCATGAACAACCTGCCCGCGAGGGCGGTGCGGGCGATGCACTTAATCCGACGCTTCCGCCCCGGCACATGCTCTGGCTGGTAGGCGGCAAAAGTCGTCATCTACGGCACAGCCGAATAAATGCTGAGCGCAATAGCAACACATCCTTTCCGTCAACCCGATAAGCTTTGACGCACTCGCGAAGTCAGAGTACGGACCTACTTGGGAATTGCGGTTCGCTATTCTGATTCCCCAACCGCAGTTAACCGTATTCGGGAGCGGCCGAGCATATCCGGATGTCATCCAAAACAGAAAAATCGGACATCGTCGAACGACATCTGATTCTTGGTGGAAGCGGCTTCATTGGCCGACACGTTGCTGCAATCCTGGTGCAAAGCGGGTGTGAGGTCGTTTTAGCCGGGCGCTCACTTTCGAAGCCGACATTTACCCCTGCACTTGACGAGCGAGTCGCATGGCGCAGTTTCGATCTTGCCAACGCGCAATGGGATAGCTTGATCGATGGGGTCACCGTCATTCACCATTATGCATGGTCATCCGTCCCTGCCACCGCCAACAACGATCCCACCCTTGATCTGTCGACCAATGTCGTGCCTACGCTGGGTTTGCTGGATGCGCTTCGGAAAAAAGGGGCGGAGGCGCCAAGGGTGATCTTCGCTTCGTCCGGCGGTACGGTTTATGGCAAACTGCTGCGCGTTCCGGTGCATGAAGATCACCGTTTAAACCCGATTACCGCCTACGGCGCTGGCAAGGCCGCTGTTGAACTGTATCTGGGCACCTATCGAGCTCTCTATGGGCTCGATTGTCGTGTGGCGCGTCTGGCCAATCCGTTTGGAGCGGGGCAGAATTTGGCAAGAGGCCAGGGTGTGGTGACGACGTTCCTGCACCGCGCATTGTCGCAACGGCCGATAATCGTCTGGGGCGATGGCGAAGTCGTGCGCGATTTCATTCACATCTCCGATGCCGCAGCAGGCTTGGTTGCACTGGCACGCGCAGCACCGCTCGACGGCCATCAGGTTTTCAACATCGGCAGTGGCGAGGGAATCAGCCTTAACGGTGTCATTGCCGAACTTGAATCAAAACTCTCCCAAAGACTGGACGTTCGCTATGAGCGCGGACGGAAATTTGATGTTCCAGTAAGCGTGCTCGATATCTCGCTCATTCGGGAGGCGCTGGGGTGGCGACCTACTCTCTCATTTTCTGAAGGCTTGAGCCAAACACTCGCGGATCTTGGTGGTAGCGTAGTGCATCGTGACAGGTCAGCGGTAGGCGGCTCCGCACACTAGACCAGTGAGAGGAATTGGCGACACTCAAATGGGAGAAATATTCGAACGGGTCCTGCCGCGGCAAGCACTTGAGTGGACCGGCGAACGGTTGACAACCGCTACGGCGGGTCAGGTGGAGATCGAGCATCTTCATCGTTACTTTCTTGCCCGGGCTCTTTGCCGCGACCTTGATGTTGTCGATGTCGCCTCAGGCGAGGGCTACGGCTCCGCTCTTCTGGCCCAAGTCGCGCGATCGGTTGTCGGTATCGAGTTGTCCGAGGAGGCGGTAGCGCACGCCCAGCGGGGCTATGTCGCTGCCAACCTTCGCTATCGGCAAGGAGACGCTCGCAAGTTGCCGTTGGAAGATGCGAGTGTCGACGTGGTCGTATCGTTCGAAACGCTCGAGCATTTTTTTGAACATGAGCTGTTTATCGCAGAGGTCCAGCGCGTTTTGCGGCCAACCGGTTTTCTCGTCCTTTCGTCGCCTGAACGAGATGTCTATTCTCCGCTCGGAAGCCCTGCCAATCCCTATCATGTGCACGAACTCTCGCGTGTGGAGTTCGAGGCCCTGCTGAAGGGGGCGTTCCGCCACGTCTTGATACTCCTTCAAAGACCGCTGCTCGGATCAACGCTTATCGCGGATGACGAGGCCGGAATCTCGAGAACGCTAACGTTCGAGCGACGAGGAGAGACGCATTACGAGGTCAGTCATGGCTTGCCTCGACCGCCCTACAATATTGCGATTGCGTCCCAATCAGAACTTCCAACTATTCCTAATTCGTTGTTCATCGAAACAAGCGAGATCGGTGAAATCCTGGCGCGAGCAGAAAGTGGCGCTGTCGCTCACGCGGAACTTCGCAATCACATGGAGCAAACGGAGTTGCTGGCTTCCGGTCTCCGCGGGGAAATTGAAACAGCCAGTGAAACCATCAAAGCTCAAGTCGAACGGGCCGAAAAAGCGGAAGCCGCATTGGCATTGGCTCAGTCTGGAAGCCATGCCGCTCAGGCAGAGCTTCGCAGCCACATGGAGCAGACGGAATTGCTGGTAACCGGTTTCCGCCGCGAAATTGAAACGGCTAGTGAAACCATCAAAGCTCAAGTCGAACGGGCCGAAAAAGCGGAAGCCGCTCTGGCCTCAGCTCAATCGGGAAGCCGTGTTGACATTGAGGGGCCGCTGGGCACCTCCGGACCTGCTAAGGACAAGCAGCACCCCACCGGGACCTTTGATGCGACGGCAACCGAAATTCAGTCTTCGGCGTCGGCACGCTGGGCTGAACTCGAGCGGCTGCGGTTCGAGTTGGCGCAAGTACGCTCCGAACTCGCTGCGGCAGCTGTGCAGCGAGACGTATTGAGAACGTCTTTCCGGAGCCACGCAAGCCTCCTCACGGAGTCGCGTCTTAGACAAGATGCCGAGACCAAAGAACTGCGACAGCGAAATGCTGAATGCGAAGCCAGGATTGCGGAGTTGGAGCGCAAGGCTGCCGAATGGGAGCAACGCTACTTGGGCCTGCGCAGCCGCCTCGAGGCCATTTTGAAACGCTTTGGGATACTAGGCGCGTCGCGTCTCTTTCCTCGCCCGCTTCGCGCCTTTGTCCGCAATCGTGTTCTTGGACCGGGACGCACACAATGAATAGCCGCGAGAGCGTAAAGGCTGATGAAATTCGCCGTGAATTCGTCGCTATGCTGGAAATGACCGGGTTCGTAGATGCCGACTATTATCGTTCCTCCCTTAACCGGCCGGAACTGCGGGATCCAGTGGGACACTATGCCGAAATCGGCTGGCGGATTGGATTGGAGCCAAATGCGCGATTCAACGGCGATTTCTTGCGTCCCTTCTACGAGACGGCAGGCATGTTCAAGCCGCCTGCTTATGTCTGGCTAGAACTTTCGGCTCTGGGGGAACCGCTGCCCGCGAACAAACACGAGGCCGAGGAACTTGCTGCAGCCTTCCGACGGTCGCCGTGCTTCGATGCTGAATTTTACGCTGACCGTTTGCCCGCCGGTATGGACCCAGCGTTGCACTATGCAGTGGTCGGTGAGCCGATGGGCTGGCGCGCATCGCCTCTTTTTGATTCGGCTTATTATCGGGAGCGCTATCCTGATGTCGTGAGCGCCGGGATGTCGCCTTTGCTGCATTACCAGCACGATGGCAGGCGCGAAGGTCGGCGAGGAGTTTCCGTCGTCGATAGGCTAGAGTTTTCGCCCTTGCCGCAGTCCGAAAAGCCGGTTGTGCTTTTGATTTCGCATGAGGTTTCGAGAACCGGCGCGCCAATGTTGGGCTGGAACCTTGCCCGGGAACTCGCGAAACAGGCAACGGTGGTTTCCCTGATGATGCGCGGTGGAGAACTGGAAAGCGACTTCATCGCGGTTGCCGCCTCGTCCGTAGGTCCGTTGACATGGGAGGACTGGAACCCTGTGGATGCGGCCCGGCTGGCCAGGCGGATCACAGAGGAATTCAGACCACTTTATGCCATCGCCAACAGCATAGAGACCCAGATCATGGTGCCTGCCTTGGCGTCTTGTGGGGTGCCGAGCGTTGCTTTGGTGCATGAGTTTGCCGCCTACACGCGCCCTGTGGCCAAGATGCGTAACGTTTATGACTGGGCGCAGCATGTCGTATTTCCAGCCGAGATCGTCGCGCAGTCTTCGTACGATTCCTTTCCTGGCCTCGAAAGGCGCCCCGGAATTCATATCATGGCTCAGGGGCGCAGCGATCCGCCGCCAACGTCCTCAACCGATGAGCCGGCTGACAAAAAAGACGACGAGTTCCTGCTTCGTTTGCGGCCCGAGGGTGAGGAGGCCTCCTTTCTAGTGCTCGGCGCCGGCATGGTGCACATTCGTAAAGGCGTCGATCTTTTCATAGGCGCTGCCGCCACTGCGAAACGACTGCGACCGGATGTTCGCTTTCGGTTTGTCTGGATCGGTGATGGGTACGATCCGGAGAATGACAGTGGCTACTCCGCGTATCTCGCCTACCAGATAGCCCAGTCGGATCTGGGAGATAGCTTGGTGATGCTTGATCCGGTATCGGATTTGGAGCCCGCATATGCCGTTGCAGACGCCTTCTTTCTCAGTTCCCGCCTTGATCCGCAGCCAAACGTGGCCATCGATACGGTTGTGCGCGGGATACCGACCGTGTGCTTCCAGGGAGCCTGTGGAACGGCGGAAATCTTAGCGGCCGACGCTGCAACACGTCCTCTCATTGCACCTCACCTCGATACTCATGCCGCAGCTGCCATCTTGTGTGGGCTGGCAGACGACCGCGACAAGGCAAAGGCCTTGGGAACGGAAGTGGCGCGAGTAGGACATGCGGCCTACAACATGAGTGCCTATGTTCAGCAAATCGACCAGTGGGGCAAAACATCCTCGGCAGCACTTCATGACGAGGATCTTGCCACACTGATGGCGGCCACTGCCGTCGATCTCGAAATGGTTCTTCCTCCAGGTATGGCGCCAATTGCCGAGTTGGAGGCCGGGCGGCGCACGCTCCAGCAATGGAGCATCATGGGCCTTTCGGGCGATTCGACAGCCAATCCACAGTTCCGTCGTCCTTGTGCAGGCTTCAATCCGCAAAGCTATGCACAAGCCAACCCAGACGAGTGCGGACCGGGAAAAGCTCATCCCTTAGCCCATTGGCTCCGCGCCGGGCGCCCCGCCGGCCCCTGGTCCCGGGACGTTTTCAATCCTGTCAACGGCACTTACCGGCCGTCGGAGCAGCGTGTGGCCCTTCATGCCCATTTTTACTATGAAGATCTGGCTGATGATCTTGCCTTCCGGCTCAAGCGTAACCGCACGCGCTGCGATCTGTTCCTGTCCACGGACACCGACGCCAAAGCCAGACATCTTCGAGCGGTGTTTGACGACCACCACGGTTCCGTTGAAATCGCAATCGTTCCCAACAGGGGGCGCGATGTCGGACCGCTTCTTACTGAATTCCTGCCACGGCTGCTTGATGGCCGCTACGATCTGATCGGCCATGTGCACGCCAAGAGGAGCGTGGGCACGGACGCGGCCATGGGTGAGGCATGGCGCCACTTCCTTTGGGAGAACCTGGTTGGTGGCGAACACGCAATGCTCGACCTGGCTGCCGAGGTCTTCGCATCGAAACCGGCGATAGGGCTTTTGATGGCCGAGGATCCACACCTCGTCGGTTGGAACGACAACAGGAAAATCGCTGAAGACTTGGCGAGACGGATGGGCATCGCCACGCCGCTGGCGGACTTTTTCGATTTCCCGCTGGGAACCATGTTCTGGTGCCGACCAAAGGTATTGCTTCCGCTACGCGAACTGGGTCTCGATTGGAATGATTACCCATCGGAGCCCGTTCCTTATGACGGCACCGTCCTGCATGCGATCGAGCGCTTGATGCCGTTTGTTGCGCGAAAGGCCGGATTCGATACTGCTGGTTTGCGCGCGCCCGGCACGAGTTGGTAACAGGAATTGAGCTGGCAGCCGAAAATGCCTTCATCGAGGGTGTTCAACGGGCGGACTGCGTCATCGCCCCATCGCTACTGGTTGATGAGCCTGCTCTGAGAATGAGGGGAGTGCCCCGGTTTGTATTCTGAGGTGAGATAGCGTTCCGGTGGAGTAGATCGGATCAACCCTCAACGTCATGCCGGCTAAATCCTCCGGCAAAACAAGCCAGAAGTCGCGCGCCCCCGGAGCGTCCGTGAGCATCAACGAGAACCCCTCGAAGTATGGCCCGTTCTGGTTGACCTGGTCTTTGATCGGCAAATAGACATAGGTGTTTTGTCTTACGGCGGTTTCAAACGAGATCCGCACGCAAGGCCTGCCATGCTCTGCCAATCGTATGAGAATCTGAGGATCGACTCCCGCGGTGAAATCGCCCGATGACTGTTTGTTCAGGTTCTCGAATTTCAGCCCATCTTCCGCAACGTCCGACATTCTGCACCCGCGAGCGGCCTTTGCGTTGGCGTCCATAAGCGCCTTGCCGAACACCCCTGTCCAGGACAACTCGCCGTGGAGAATTCGGGACAGCATGTTCCGCTCGACTAAGTTGACCAGGACATGCTTCGGGGACTTCGCCAATGCATTGGGGACTTCCAGTTCGATATTCTCGCTCCCGTAGGATACAAAAATAGGATTCAAAAAGACGCGCTTTAACAAATCATAGCTTACGCCATAAAATGAGTCGTGAAGTATAAATGTATCTATTATCCTTTGATCGCTATTATCCGGAAATGTTCGAGATGCGTAGTCGTCATAACTTTCTTCAGCTTCTTTGTGCTCGATTCTCAGCAACCTGTTCGGCATGTCGGTGGCGTGCATGATCTGGCCGCTTGCGAGGATCGGGCCGTCCACTTTTCTGCCGGTCAACTCGAAGACGAGTTGCCTGACGGCTTTGAGTTTCCCAAGCTCGTTCCAGTGGGTATCCGTTCTGAAGTAGAGCAGGTCATCGGCTATGTCGTGACCCATCACATCGAAATGGTCTATTATGCTCGATTTGCTGGTCTTTGCGATGCGGCGCCACAAACGCGATGAAAGGATCTTACAGCCGGCAGCGGACGCAGCGGCAGGCCCAAGTTTCTCGGGATACACAACCTCCTTGTCTGGCGAGACCGACATGCGAAAGTCTATGCCGCTCCCCTTGGCTATCGTTCGCAATGCTTCAACATGCGCCAGCATGACGCCAATATCGTGCTCTGACATACATGCGCCGTTCTGGAACCCAGGCTTGTAAAACAGCCAACCATCCAGGCCGGAGATGACTTGGGATGTATTGACGAAGCCGAACACCTTAACATCCAGGGCATTCTTGGCGCGGATGGCGTCCATTCCGACTGGAGAATTGCTGACAAGCCTTCTGGCTATGTCGTTCCGGTACTTCTCGTCATTTGGCGTCAGAAGTTTAGCCGACGTGAGTTCGGTCAAGGTGATCGCTCCTTCAGCGGCCGGGTCGGGTCCCATCGTGACGAGGCTGCCGACGGGCGCAGCCAGAAAGGCCGCGAAGGCTGCGATGGTTGCGAGATTCGCCAATTTCATACTCAGAACCTGAAATAGAGGAACGGCGAGAAGGCCTGAGGTACGATGTAGATCGCGCAGATGACTGCTGCGACGCTGACGAAGACAAGCCGGGCAAAGCGCGCGGCACTGCCCGCTGCCCCGGCGACGACCACACCCAAGGGGCTGACCTGCCCCTGGATGACAATGAGGAGGCACGCCAACAGCATAGCGACTTTGCTCTGAGGCGAAAGCGCGAGGTCCATCGACCCGGGCAACCCGAACGCCCCGCGTGCCAGCGGCAACAGCATGGCACGCACATGACTGGCGAAGACTGACAGGTCGTTTGCGCGAAACAGGACCCATCCGAAAATCACCACGGGAAAGAAATAGATCATCCGAACGACCTGTGACGAAAACGCCCTTCCTGCAAGGATCAGGCGTTCCGCTACGAGAAAAATTCCGTGGTATGCGCCCCACAGGACGAACGTCCATGCCGCCCCATGCCATATCCCGGTCGCAAGGAACACGATCATCAGGTTTGCGTAAGTTCGCACCGGGCCTGCCCTGTTTCCCCCCAGCGGGATATAGAGATAGTCACGGAACCAGCCCGACAGCGACATGTGCCAGCGACGCCAAAACTCGGTGATCGTGGACGCGGCGTAGGGGTGGTTGAAGTTCTCCTTGAACCGGATTCCAAACATCATAGCGAGACCGATCGCCATGTCCGAATAGCCAGAAAAGTCGAAATAGATCTGGATCGCATAGGCGATTGCCCCGAGCCAGGCAGAGGCAAAGGTTTGCTCGGCGCCGGCCAGGGCAAAGGACGCGTCCGCGACGCCCGCGACGCTGTCCGCGATAAGGACCTTCTTGCAAAGGCCGACCATGAACCGACCGGCCCCGGCGGCAAAGATATCCGCATTGAGATCAGGATGGTGGAAGTCCTTCTCGACGTCCCGATACCGTACGATCGGGCCGGCAATCAGCTGCGGGAAGAAAGCCTTGTAGGCGCCAAACACCACTAAGTTGCGCTCAGCCTTCACCTCGCCACGCCATACGTCGATCACATAGGAGATGCCCTGGAACGTGAAAAACGAGATCCCTATCGGGAGAATGATGGTTTGCGCGAAGTGCTGCAAACTCTCGGAGCCGAAGAATCCGACGGAGCCAAGAAGGAAGGCCGTATACTTGAAATAACAGAGGACCAATACGTTCAGAGTGACGACGGCGGTGACCACTATTTTGTGATGCCAGCGTCCCACCGCGATCGCGCCCGCGAAATTCAGCACAATGCTGAAGAGCAGCAGCAGAACGTAAACGCCAGAAGACCAATAAAAGAAGATCAGGCTGGACAGAAAGATGAATGGCGAGAACAATCTCGTTCGACTCAGGAGCGAACCTAGCAAGAGTGTGATCGGCAGGTAGAGGAAGAGAAATGCCTGGTCGGAAAATACCATTGTGCGCCGATCGGTTTCGCCCATTTGTCCTTCCGGATCGCAAATGGGCGGATTGAAGTCAATACGCAGGACTTGGCCTGGATTCCTTCCCGAACCGGCGCCGCGCTCCCCCGTGACAACGGGCTATCTGTGACTTGAGTTCGGCAAGTTGACCGGCGCCGCTTGGGAGTTGCCGCGCGATAACGCGCACTGGGGGAATGAGGTCCACCACAGCGAGAAAATGGTTGATTTGCTGGCGCGGTGGATGATGGCGATAGCCTGGTCCAGTGGCGAATTGCTACTATTATTCGTCTCGCCCTGTGTGCGAATTGCCCTCAGTCCGTGCCTTATGGAGGATCCCTTTGTTGGTGTGCACAGTTTGCGGGAATGATGAGTTTCGGGACAGCAAAGTTCTTTGGCCTCGGCTGATCGCTGAGTGGAATTTGTCGTCGGCCGAGGTTGCCTATATCGACCGGCAGCAAGGCACTCAATGCACGCGTTGCGGCTCAAATCTAAGGGGGATTGCCTTGGCCAACGCAATTCGCGAAGTTGTCGCTACCGCCAAAACCTTGGTGGATTTTGTCAATACAAGTGAAGCGCGCCGTCTCCGCATTCTCGATATCAACGGCTCGTCACTGTCTGCGACACTTTCGGTTCTCCCACTGTATACCCGTGCCGACTACCCCTCGGTAGATATGCAGTCCATGCCCTATGAGGATGATCAGTTTGATCTCGTCCTTCATTCCGATACGCTGGAACACGTGCCATTTCCGATTGAAGCTTTGAGGGAATGCGGACGCGTCCTCTCGGATGATGGGTGCTTATGTTACACCGTCCCAACAATTGTCGGTCGTTTGACGCGCGACAGAGAGGGGCTTCCGCCAAGTTACCACGGGGATTCGAACCAAGGGGGATATGACTTCATGGTGCACACCGAGTTTGGGGCCGACGCTTGGACATTTCCAATTCGAGCTGGCTTCACATCGGTCAACATAAATACGGTTTCATATCCAGACGCCACGGCAATAACTGCTCGTAAGAAGCTATTTATTAGATAATATTACTTCTAAGTTCGTATAGTCGTTTTCCTCATGAGACATATCGTTTGTACGGCAAGCTTATTGATCGAGCTTGCGGACGACATAAAGGTCTTGGTGCGCCCACCAAAACGCCTGCTGGAAGCGGATCAGTTCGGCCCCTTCGATGTCGGACACTGCCTTTTGAACATAACCAAGGGAAACGGCGCTTGTTCCATAGTCGCGAGCGTCCAGATCGCGCTGGTCGCTCTTCGAGTTCCAATAAAATCCTGTGTCATCAAATTGCGCGGGCGAACCCCCAGCTCTCATATTTCGGAGAGTGACGGCTCCGTGAGTTGTGAAAACAAAGATGCCCCCCGGCTTCACTGCCGTGAAAACGCGAGAGAGCCAAGGCGCGAAGGTAGCGTCTGGCATGTGCGAAAAAAACGATAGGGCGAAGACAACATCAAACTCGTCGTCGATGCTCCAGTCCTCCGGTTTTGTGGACGAGAGGTGTGCCCTAACGCCGATCTTGCTTGATAGGAATTCGACGGCATTAGGGTGAACGTCGCTGGAAACCCATGCTGTATCCGGCAGAACATGCTTCGCGTAGCGCGCGACGCGGCCATAACCCGACGCGAACTCAAGGACGCTGGATGGGCCAGATGAAAGGTGTTCGCGGCAAAGGTTGGCGAAGCGCTTGGCGCAATCTTCTCCCCCTGTGAAATAGGCTTCGATCGCGTTGCGGTGATCTGTCGGAAACACGGCCCGGACGAAGAAATCGAGCAGCATGTCATCCTTGCTGATCTCATAGGCGACCTTTTTGACTTCGGCGATCGACCGGGCGAGTGGTTCATGCTCTGCCAGTATGCCGGTAATATCGATATCTGACATCGATTCTCTCCGAGCCCTCTGCCGCCAACCTACAAGCCGTCTGCCGCCAACCTACAAGCTGGAGACAATTAAACAATCTGCAGCCTGCCTTTTAGGTCGCGTTTGTCTGGCGTGGAGGACCGACACGAATTTGCGTCGCGGCGCGTTCGGGTCATCCGGGCGCTGCGGAAATCGCTTATCGGTCAAAGCGGAACGAGAGAACAGACAGGCAGCGCCGACCGTTGCTCAACCGGGCCGACTAGGCGTAGGAAGAGCGAGACAAGTCCGTCATAGAGCCTGCACTCATGCCCAGGGCAATCCTTCATATCGGCCTCGCCAAGACCGGAACGACGTTCCTGCAGAACTGGCTCCGATACAACAGTGCTGTCCTGCGCCAGGCCGGCTTCTACGTCGCTCCTGACATGGCCTCCCATCAAGTCGCCGCAAGCCTGGTCCAGGACGTGTCTCGGCGCGCCTTGGACGATATCAGGGGTCTCGCTAGCCTTCCTGACGAGAAGGAGACGCTGTTCTCGTACGACCCCGATCTGGTGTCGATCATATCGTCAGAATACTTTCATATCTGCGATCCGCTGCATGTGGCGGAATATTTCAGGCAGGAGAATGTGGACGTCGTCATGATCGTCTGTGTCCTGAGGCGGCAGGACATCCTGTCAGCTAGCGGCTATGCGCAGGACATCAAGTCGCTCGGGCGCAGCGATATTGTAGACGGCGCCGAATATCTCCCCCATCTTGACTGGAATTGCCTCTACGAGAGCTGGGCCGGCGCATTTCCCGATGCCGCCATGCGGATGATCAACTATAGCCCGCGTTCGCTGCTGAGCGCGTTCAAGGTGCGGCTGGGTATTTGCATCGACACGATCGATCAGGTGCAGGAAATTCATGCCAACCGCAGCCTTAACGCCGAACTGACCGAGGTGGCGCGAATGCTCAACGAGCGAGGTCTGCCACCGATGTCAGAAGCGCTTTTGGCTCTTCAACGACACCGGCCAGGGCCGCCGTTCGGGTTGCCGGCGTATGTCGTAAGACAGTTTGAGGACGCTTATCTCGGTTCCAATCGCAGGCTGGCCGACCGGCTGCGGGATCCTGAATTTGAGGAAATGTCACGGCCCGGATGGCATACGGACGGAGTGTGCATGGCCGGACAGATCGACGACGCCAGATTCGCCGAAATCATCAAACTGGCAGAGCGGGAAGGCGCTAGCATTGGGCATCTCGAGACATCGACTTGAAATTCGGTCGAGCTTCTTTGCCTTTCCATTTATACTCGGATTTCTCACAGACAATTGCTATCAGACGCTCGAATGCGCACATCGGCGTTCCGCGAGAGCTGGGGGCCAATTGTGCCAGGTTCGAGTCGGCCTCGGACGTCGTCACGCAGCGTGCCCATCACTTATCCGGCTACAGCGACAACAGCGTCGACAAGGGCCTACGGTGCTTCCTGGGGCAGGTTGTGGCCGATGCCTCCCTTGATTAATCGGTGCTCGTATTTGCCCGAAAACATCTTGGCGTACGCGCTTGGGTCCGGATGGGGCGCCCCATTGGCGTCACCCTCGAGCGTAATCGTGGGGACACCGATCACGGGAGCCGTGGCGAGCCGCTTCTCAAGGTCGTCGTACTGTGCTTCGCCCTCTGCCAGCCCAAGCCGCCAGCGGTAATTGTGGATCGTGGATCGCGACATGATCGGGATTGTCGAAAGCTGTTGCCGATCGCGCGAAAGTGGCGTCGTCGAACTTCCATTGCGGCGAGGCGAGTTCCCAGATCAGGCGCACGAAGTCGCGCGTGTATTTGGCGTAGCCGGCCGCGCCACGCTCGGTCGCGAAATAGTACTGGTAACCACCACTGCAACTCGGCCTTTGGGGGCAGTGGCACCTTGCCAGCTTGCTGATTGCCGATCAGATAGCCGCTCACAGACACCAGCGCCTTGCAGCGCTCCGGCCAGAGCGCGGCGATAATATTGGCGGTCCGCGCGCCCCAGTCATAAGCGCCGAAGACGGCGCTATCGATTTTCAGCGCGTCCATCAGTGCGATGATGTCGACGGCGAGCGCCGCCTGCTGGCCTTTGCGCGGCGTTTCGGCGGACAGAAAGCGGGTAGTACCGTAGCCGCGTAGATAGGGAACGATCACCCGATAGCCGGCCTTGGCCAGGATCGGAGCCACGTCGACATAGCTGTGAATGTCGTAAGGCCAGCCATGCAGCAAGATCACAACAGGGCCATTTTCAGGGCCATCTTGAGCGTATCCAACATTCAGCACGCCGGCGTCGATCTGCTTTAGCGCCGCGAAGGAAAGTATGCGCTCCAGCCTGAACTGTGGAACCTGAGTCCGTCTGTTGTGCCGCTGCCGCCGATCCGAGCGTGCCGAGCTGAGCGGCAACGAAGCCCGTCGTGGCGACCGCAAAGAAATCAAGACGGCTTGGTGCGACCTGATCCAAGGCATTGAAGCTCTTCATCTGTTGGTTCCTTCTCTTCGATGGTTCAGGATCGGACCGCAGGGCACCCATCGGTACTCGGGAGCGTTCGGGTGCGAGATCATCGCGACATTCGTCAGGTCGCCTATGCCTGTTTGCTGTCTGGCGGCGGCCCATAATGGGCGCCGCCAGACAAGCCATTCAAGCGTTACTGCAATTTCGCCTGCAGCGCGTTGACGTCGTCGGTGGTCATTTCACCGTCGGTTGTCACCTTGCCGTCGACGATCTTCCAGAGGCGGAACGGGCCGGTGATGTCGCCATATTTGTCGAAGGCGACGGGACCGATGACGCCTTCGTAGCGGATCGGCTTGCCGTCCTTGATCAGGCCGAGCGCCTTGGCGAACTCGTCCTTGCCGGCAAAGATCGGCGTGCCGGCCGGGTCGACCGCCTTGTACATCGCGTCCTTGATCTTGGCTGGATCCTCGGAGCCGGCAATCGCGATGGCGAGGCCGACGATGGCGCCGGCATCATAGGAACGGTCGGCCGCCGGATTGGACGGCTCGATGCCGGAAAATTCCTTGTAGTTCTTCGTGAAATAGTCGGTGGAGGCCGTCGGGCTGGTGCCGGACGACGTGCCATAGGCGTCCTTCAGATAGTCGGCGCCGACGGACTCGATGAAGTCCGGACTGTTCATGCCGTCGTTGAGCAGGAATTTCTGCACACCGCCCTGCGAAATCCAGGTGCGGGCAACCGTCGCGCCGTCGACCGGCGTGCTGACGAGGTAGAGCCCGTCGGGTTCGCCAGCCATCGCGGCCGTGACTTCCGAGGCATAGCTCGACTGCTTTTCGTTGTAGGGCGTGTCGGAAACGATGGTGCCGCCGAGCGCTTTGTAGGCACGCGAGAATTCGGCCACCATGTTGACGCCGAAGTCATTGTTGACGTGGATGATCGACAGTTTCTTGAAGCCCTTGTCGATGGCATATTTGGCGGCGGCGACGCCCTGCAACGCATCCGAGGTGATGGTGCGGAAGAAGATGCCGTTGGTCTTGCCGTCGCGGCCAAGCGCCGTCAGCGTCGGCGACGACGAAGCCGGCGACACCTGGACGATCTTGGCCGGTGCCGTGACCGAGGTCAGGATCGGGATCGACACCGACGAGATGATCCCGCCGATGATGACCGGCACCTTCTTGACCTGAACCAGCTGGGTCGCGGCGTCGACAGCGATGTTGCCCTGGCTCTGGCTGTCGCGCGTGTCGGTCGCCAGGTCGCAGCCGCGCACGCCGCCGGCGGCGTTGATGTCGCGGAAGGCCATCTCGACCGACTTGGCGCCGGCCTGACCGTATTCGCCGGCCGGGCCGGTTAGTTCCATGACGAGGCCGACGGTGATCTTGCAATCGGCCGCTTGCGCTGCACCGGCCATAGTTACGATGGCGAGCGCGGTGGTGAGTTGAAGTATCGTCTTTCTCATTGTTGTTCCCCTTGGAGCTACACGAACTGGATTACATGTCTCTTTGTTTGCGCATCGGACTAACCCAAAAACCGCTTCGCACTCTTTGTCCGATGCTCCTGTTCAGCCTTCCGGCACCTGCAGCCAGGTTTCATGCAGATGTCGCCATAGGACACCGTTGGGCGCCGATGAACTGGTGGTGAAGACGGCGCTCGACTGGCGGCGGCTGTGCTTGCCACCGCGCAGTTGCGCCTCGACGTAGAAGACGACGATCGTCTCGGCATCCTGCCAGCCCGGCCGGATGCCCTCGATCGAAATGGCGAAGCCGTCGTCACAAGTGGCGCGGCTGGTGCGGACATGATCGACGACCGCGTCGCGATCGAGGATCTGGCCGTCCGGTGCGACCATGGCGAAGCCGTCGCCCATGACGCGCTCGAAGCGGCTGAAGTCGGCTTTATTGGCGCGGGCCGCGACGAACCAGTCGACGAAAAAGCGATGCAGGTCGACGATTTCGGCGCTGGCGCGCGAAAACAGGGAGGGCTGGCCGCTCATTGTTTCCCCGCATTGAGGTTGTAGTGCATGATCGAACCGTGGCGGCCGTGGCGGTCGCGCTCCAGCGTGTAGACATCGCCCTCGAGGCCGGAGCCTTGCGCGATGACGCCGGTAATCCGCGCCCGGTCTTCGGCATCGAGCGTAACGTCCATGATGCCGGCGTTGGCAAGCGCATGCGCCTGGTTGCGAGCACCGACGATGACGGCCGCCACTTGCGGCTGTTCCAGCACCCAGGCGCTGGCGATGGTGGCGATGTCGACGCCGTGGCGGTCGCCGACTGCCTTCAGCACCTGAAGCAACTGCTGGAACAGGTCCCAGCCGCCAAAGTCATCGATGATCAGCTTGTATTTGACCAGCGAGCGGTTTTCGAGCGGGGTGGCCGGCTCGGCCATGCCTAGCCATTTGTTGGCGAGGAAGCCGCCGGCGACGGAGCCGTAGCAGAGGAAGCTGACGCCGTTTTTCGCGGCGAGTGCGGAAAGGCTGTTGCTCGGTCGCTGGTCGAGCACGGAATATTGCAGCTGCTGGCTCACCAGCGGAATGCCGGCCGCGAGGATTTCGGCCAGCCGCGGCGTGTCGAAATTGGTGGTGCCGAGATTGCGAACCTTGCCTTCAAGGCGAAGCTCGTTGAGCCAGCCCATCGCCTCGACATAGCGCGGCTGCGCATAGTCCCACCAGTGGAACTGCACAAGATCGAGCCGCTCGGTCTTCAGCCGCCGCAGCGATTGCTCGACGATGCCCCTGATGTAATCGCGGCTGACGTTGGCCAGCCGTTCAAGGTCGGGCACCAGCTTGGTGTGCACCTTCATCCTGGCGGCGACGTCGAGACCGCGTTCGTTGGCCAGCCGCAGGCGCGCCGCACCGATCAACTCCTCGACGCCGATGTAGATATCGGCGCAGTCATAGGTGAAGATGCCGGCATCGAAGGTGGCAATCAGATCGGTCACCGCTTGCCCGCGGTCGATCGCGCCATGGCCTCCGGCGAGCTGCCAGCCACCGCGAATGACACGCGAGATGGTGTAGCCGGGGCCGAGTTCGAACGTCTTGGCACTCATTTGTCGTCTCTCTGCTTCGGCAGCGGCACTGCCGTCGTCTCGGCATGGCTGAACCGCCGCTTGGCTACCCTGACGATCCTCAGCCGGCTGGCGCAATTGGGATCGGGACAAGCGATCTCGGCGTCCGAGGTCATCCAGTCGTTGGGGTGGGTCGGGCGCTGCTTGGCGGCCAACAACGGCAACACGGCCGCAATCGAATAGATCGAAAAACCCTGGCCGGCCGGCATCGACAGCATCTCGCCTTTGAGCTCGAAATAGTCGCCGGCCCTGGCGCCGCAATAGATCGGCTTGCCTTCCGGGATGACCGCCTCGACGCGGAGATCGAAAAGCTCGAAACTGTCGTCGGCCATGTCAGGCCTCCACCAGGCTGAAGGTGACGTCACAGGCGCCGTTGTGACGGATGACGCCGCAGGCTGCGGCGAACCGATCGCGCTCTTCGGCGCGAACTTGCGCCACCACGCTGCCGGCGAGCCAGCCGATCGGGAACAGCAGGCGCGCGCCCTGCCCGTAGTAGAGACCGATGTCGAAGATCGCATTGGGATTGCCACCCCACAAGCGCGGCGGCACATAAGACAGCACTATGTCACCCGGCTGCGGCGTCAGCGTCGCGTTCTCGGCCGGCAGAGGCCTGGCATAGGGCTGGCCCTCGAGATCGGCAGCGGGAACCGGGCAGGAGATTTCCGGTCCCGTCCACATCGCGTGGATGCCCGGGACGACGCGTGGCGTGCCGAGATATGCCTCGAGAAAGGCAACGTTTTCCGGTGCCTTCTGCGGAAGCAACAGCGCCGTCACGGAAAGCTGAGAGCGTGGCTCGGTGATCCTGATGGCGGTCATGTCTGGTCTTTCGCGGCGGCGGATTGCAGCTTGCTGCGCAGGAAGGTGAAGGGCCGGCTGATGTCGGCGGCCAGCGACTCGCGCGCGGCCTGCGCATCCTGGGTGGCCAGTGCCGTGACGATGCGGCGGTGATACTGGGCGGTATCGACCTCGCCGGCTTCCGAGAAGGCGTAGATGGCAACACGAATGCAGGGGCCCGATTGCAGCCACAGGCTTTCGATCATCGGGATCAGCACGGCCGAGCCGCAGGAACGGTAGATCTCGAAATGAAAGCTCTGGTTGAGCGTCACTTCGCGATCGACGTCTTTCTTGTGTTTCAGAGCCCGCATCTCGTCCCATTCGCCGAGAATGGTCTCGATGGTGGCGATCTGGCGCGGCCCCATGCGGGCGGCGGCCAGTGCGATGGCCTCGCCCTCGATCAGGATACGGGCACGCAAGAGATCGTCGAGGCGTTCCAGCGTGATTGGCGGCACCCGCACCGAACGGTTGGGCAGCGCCTCCAGCGCCTTTTCGGTGATCAACCGACCGAGCGCTTCGCGCACCGGCATGGTCGAGGTGACCAGCGCATCGGCAAGGCCACGGATGGTCAGCACCTGGCTTGGCTCGAACAGGCCGCCGATCAGGGCGCGGCGCAATTCCGAATAGACGCGATCCTGCACGGTTTCCCGGCCGACAGGCGCCAGTTGGGCCGCGATGGCCTCATTGTTCTTTTCGATGGCGGCCTTTTGCATGGAATTCCGTTCTCGGCCGGTTTTCGGCTTGCAGACGAAATTAAAGCCGAATAGCGTGATCAAAGCAAGTGTGATCACAAATCAAAATCAGGAGACGGCAACGATCGTCTTCGGCCAGAGGGTTTGATGAGCGAGGCAGCGGAACAGCAGGGGCAAGAGACCCGTGCACCGGTTCTGATGGCGAGGAAGGTCGTCAGGCGGTTCGGCGGCCTCGTCGCCGTCAACGATGTCTCGTTCGACGTAAGGGCAGGAGAAATCCTCGGCCTGATCGGGCCGAACGGCGCCGGCAAGACGACGATGTTCGATCTGCTGGCCGGCAGCATCCTGCCGACCAGCGGCGATATCCTGCTCAATGGTACGCGCGTTTCGGGCGAAGCCGCGCATCTGCGCATCGGTCGCGGCCTTGGCCGCACCTTCCAGATCCCGCGCCCGCTGCCCAACCTGACGCTGATCGAAAACATCATGCTGGCGGCGCAAGGCCAGGCCGGTGAGAAGCTGCTTGCCAATTTCGTGACGCCATGGCGGGTGGCGGCGCAGGAGAGAGCCGCCAGGACCAAAGCGCTCGAACTGCTGGAGTTGGTCACCCTCACCCATCTCGCGCATGAGCCGGCGCGGGTGCTTTCCGGCGGCCAGCGCAAGCTGCTCGAACTCGCCCGCGTGATGATGGCCGATCCGGCGATCATCCTGCTCGACGAACCTGCGGCCGGCGTCAACGCAACGCTGCTCGAAGTCATCATCGACCGCATCCGTGATATCAACGCGCGCGGCATCACCTTCCTGCTGATCGAGCACAACATCGACATGGTGACGCGGCTCTGTCATCGCGTCCTCGTCATGGCGAGCGGCCAGTTGCTGAGCGAAGGCACGGCGGAAGAGGTCGCCCGCGACCCGCGCGTCATCGAGGCCTATCTCGGAGGCACCACATGAGCGAGATCGTCCTCGATGTTCGCAATCTCGAGGCCGGCTACGAGCCCGGCGTACCGATCGTGCGCGGCGCCTCGATCACCGTTAGCAAAGGCGAGATCGTCGTCGTGCTCGGCCCCAATGGCGCCGGCAAGTCGAGCTTCATCAAGGCCATCGCCGGCCTCGTCCCGATCACCGGCGGCACGGTGTTTCTGGACGGCAAGGACATCACCGCCGCACCGGCCCACACCATGGTGCGGCTCGGTCTGGCCTTCGTGCCGCAGACCGAAAACATCTTCCCGCTGATGTCGGTCGAGGACAATCTGAAGGTCGCCTGCGGCATTCTCGAGCGGGGCGAAATCCCTGCCCGCATCGACGAGATGTATGCAGCCTTCCCCGACCTCATCCGCCAGCGACGAACCGCCGCCGGCAATCTCTCGGGTGGGCAAAGGCAGATGCTCGCCGTCGCGCGGGCGCTGATCGTCCACCCCAAGGTGCTGGTGCTCGACGAGCCATCGGCCGGCCTGTCGCCGAAATTCGTGTCGATGGTGTTCGAGATGCTGGCCGGTATCCGCAAATCCGGTGTCACCATCCTTTTGGTCGAACAGAACGCCAAGGCAGCACTCGCCATCGGCGACCGCGCCTATGTGCTGGTCGAAGGCAAAGACCGGCACGAAGGCATTGCTTCCGAACTGTGGAACGACCCGGTCGTGGCCGAACTCTACCTTGGCCAGCGCCCCCTCAAGGCAGAAAAAGCGCCGCACGCCGGTGAGGGAGGTGCGGCATGAGCCTGCAATTCATCGTCGACGGGCTGCTGACCGGTTCGATGATCGGTCTCGGCGCCATCGGCGTGACGCTCACCTATTCGATCCTGCGCTTTTCGAACTTCGCCCATGGCGACTTCATGGCCTGGGGCACCTATGCGACGCTGGCCGTCGTCAGCGCCATCGGCGCGACATTCGGCAAGGTGGCGCCGATCGGACCGCTGTCGTTCGGCTGGCCGCTGATTGTCGCGCTGATCGTCGGCATGGCCTTCACCGCTTTGCTGGCGCTGCTGCTCGACAAGGTTCTGTTTGCGCGGCTACGCTCGCAGGGCCAGGCGATCATCGTGGTGATGGCGAGCTTCGGCGCATCGATGGCGCTCAGAAGCCTGCTCGAATTCACCTTCACCTCTCGGCCGACCTATTTCAGCCGGGCGATCCAGATCGCCATGCCGGTCGGCTTCGGCATTCGCATCACGCCCGACCAGATCGCGCTGCTACTGCTAACCGCCGTGCTGGTGCTCGGCGTGCATCTGTTGATGACACGCACGCAGACCGGTCGCGCGATGCAGGCCTTGAGCCAAAATGCTGCACTGGCCCGCATCGTCGGCATCGACGTCGCCAGCGTGGTGCGCGTGACCTGGATCATCGGCGGCGCGCTGGCCTGCGTCGCCGGGGTGATGATCGGCATTCTGGTGCAGATCCGCCCGTTCATGGGCTTCGACATGCTGCTGCCGATGTTCGCCGCCGCCATTCTCGGCGGCATCGGCAGCATTCCCGGCGCCGTGCTCGGCGGCCTGATCATCGGGCTGGCGGAAGCCGGCGCGGTACAGCTGATCGGCGCCGAATGGCGCGCCGCCGTCTCCTTCATCATCCTGATGGCGGTGCTGTTCGTGCGACCAATCGGGCTGTTTGGAGTGAGGGAACGCTGATGGATCTGCTCGGCTACGGCGCCTTCTTCCTGACCACGGCGCTGATCTTTTCGCTGGTCACACTGGGGCTTAACCTGCAATGGGGGCTGACCGGCCTGTTCAATGTCGGCCTCGCCGGCTTCGTCGCCATCGGTGCCTACACCTCGGCGCTGCTGACCACACCTGACGATGCCGCGCGGCTCGGCGGCTTCGGCCTGCCGATCCTTGTCGGTTGGCTCGGCGCCATGGCCGTCGGCGGCATCGCCGCAGCACTTACCGGCATGGCCACGTTGCGGCTGAGATCCGACTATCTGGCGATCACCACGTTCGGCGTCGCCGTCGTCGTGCAGTTGGTCGCGCTCAACGCGCAGGGATTGACCGGTGGCCCGTTCGGCATCGGCTTCATCCCGCGTCCCTTCGGCAGCCTTGCCGAGACACCGCTGCTGTTCAACCTCTCCAACCTTGCCGTCGTCTCGGCCGTGACGCTCGTCGCCTACCTCGCCTTGGAGCACCTGTCGCGCAGCCCGTGGGGCCGCGTCTTGAAGGCGCTGCGCGAGGACGAACGGGCGGCGATCTCGCTGGGCAAGAGCGCGCGCTTCTTTCGCGTCCAGGCCTTTGCCGTCGGTGGTGCCATCATGGCGCTGGCGGGCGCACTGCAGGCGCATTTCACCGGCTTCATCGCGCCGGACAATTACCTGCCGATCCTGACCTTCCAGGTGTGGGTGATGCTCATCGTCGGCGGCTCGGGCAGCAATCTCGGCGCCGTCATCGGCAGCATCCTGGTCTGGGCGATATGGGCCGGATCGGGCACGTTGACCAGCGTGCTGTTCCCGCCGGAGCAGCAGGCCCGCGCCGCAGCGCTACAGATTGCCGCGATCGGTGTCATGCTTTGCGTCATCCTGCTGATCCGGCCGAACGGCCTGTTCGGCGACCGGCCGCGGCGGCCATGGTTCAGCAAGCGGGCGAAGTTGGTCGCGGACAAGAGCAGTTCCGGGTCATGAGTGCCGCTGTCCGGCAGGAAGCGCATGACGTTTCGCTCTGGCATGCCGTCAGTCGCAATCGTCGCGACCGGCCGGCGCTGCAAGGCGAGCTCAATGTCGATCTCGCCATTGTCGGCGGCGGCTTTTCCGGTCTTTCGACAGCATTGCACGCCGCCGAGAAGGGGATGTCGGTCGCCATCCTCGAAGCCGAAACCATTGCCTGGGGCGCCACAGGCCGCAATGCCGGCCTTGTCGTGCCGAATTTTGCCAAGCGAGACCCCGACGACATCATTGCCGAACTCGGGCCTGAGCGTGGCGAGCGGCTGGTCGACTTCGCCGCCGGCAGCGCCGACCTCGTCTTCGACCTGATCAAGCGGCACAACATCGAATGCGACGCGCTGCAGAATGGCTGGATCCAGCCGGCACACACCCCGGCCGCCTTGAAGAAGACGCGATCGCGCGCCGAGCAATGGGCGCGGCGCGGCCGGCCGACCGTCACGCTGGATAGCGCGGCGGTGACGGAACTCACTGGTCTTCGCGGTTACAGCGGCGGCTGGATGGACCGTTCCGGCGGCGTCCTCAACCCGGTCGAGTATGCGCGCGGTCTTGCCGATGCGGCCGAGAAAGCCGGCGCTCGGCTTTTCGAGCACACACGTGTCGCTTCGATCGACCGCATGGCAGACGGCTCGACGTTGAGAACCACAGCCGGCGCGGTGCGAGCAGGAAAGGTTCTGGTCGCGACGAATGCCTATGGTAGCGCTTTGAACCCGCTCCTGGCGCGAACCTATATCCCGCTGAAAGTTTTCCAGATCGCCACCGCGCCGCTGCCGCCCGACATACGCACTCGCCTGCTGCCCGGCGGCCATGGCATCGGCGACACCAGGCGCAACCTGTTCACCTGCCGCTTCGACAGCCAGAACCGGTTGATCAGCGGTGGGATGCAGATTGTCGGCACCGGTGCCGAGACGCGCGTGCCGCAAACGGTCTGGCGACGGCTCGCCAGGCATCTCGATTTGCCCGACCTGCCGCCGCTTGCCTACAGCTGGACGGGGGTGGCGGCGGTGACGCCAGATTTCCTGCCGCGCCTCATCGACCTCGGCCCGGGTCTGATCGCCGGCTTCGCTTGCAATGGCCGCGGCATCGCCATGACCACGGCGATGGGCAAGGTACTGGCGGACTGGGCGAGCGGGGTGGACACCCAGGACTTGCCGCTTCCCTTCGCCCCGCCGTCGCCGGTCCCGTTCCATGGCGTGGTCCGCTATGCACCCAATGTGCTGCTCCCCTGGAGCATGCTGCGAGACCGGCTGGACAAGCTGGGCCTGACTGGTCTCTAGCGCCTTGCCAGAGCCGCACCTGTACACCACCGTCGCTTCGTTCGCATGACACGCCTGATCTGGCCTGACGCCAATGCGGTCCGGCATCCGTCGGTCCAACTACAGCCGACATTTGAGCGCCAGCGCTAGCCTTCCCGCAATTTACGCAATGAAATCAATGGTCATGGAAGGCCCGGAGCCTCGGACTTTTCTGCACAAAATCAACATGTTAGCGGATGGCTCGCCAATCCGTTTCCCTCGTACGGTCTGGCGAACCTAGAGACAATGAACGAGATTAACTAGCAGCTTTGAACCGTCCGTTGCTGGCCTGTTGCCTTGGTCGAACGTTGACTGCCGCCACGGCCCGGTTCACGCTCAGAATCACTCTCAGCCGCAAGGCAGACAATACCCAGAAGGTTCGAGGACTACCCAAAAATAAGGCGGAAGACATTGTGAGGCAGCCCGCAAAAAGCGGCCAACAGCATTTTATCGCGGCGGAACTGATTGCGGTGTTGGTCGCAGTGACGATTGGTCACCCGCGCGTCATGACCATCGAGCGTGGTCAATCCTTGCCTTCCGGCCCATTCGAACTTGGACATCGTTCCCTGCAGTCGGGCCTTAGGGATTGGGTCGAACAGCAGACACGCCACCCGTTGGGCTATATCGAGCAGCTCTACACTTTCGCCGATCGCGACAGGACGGCAAACGGGAGCGCGCAACGCGTGGTTTCCATCAGCTATCTCGCCTTGACCCGGGAGGAGCAGGCTGCACCTGCCGACAAAGCCGCATGGCGCAACTGGTACGACTATTTCCCTTGGGAAGATCATCGTGCAGGTGTTCCCTCTACATTACCGGACCTGATCGTTCCGGGCCTGAAGGCATGGGCGGATGCCGCGGACGATCATCAAGTGCGTCTCGACCGCCGGCAACGAACCGCGATTGCCTTCGGTGTCGATGAACATTCATGGAACGAGGAGTTGGTGCTGCAACGCTACGAGTTGCTCTACGAAGCGGGTCTTGTCGGGGAAGCGCGTCACCAGCGAGGGGAAAACGGCACGCTATCGGCCTTCGGTCTGGCAATGGCGGCCGATCACCGCCGTATTCTGGCCACAGGCATCGCAAGGTTGCGCGCCAAGATCAAATATCGTCCTGTCGTTTTCGAACTCATGCCGTCGGTCTTTACGCTCCTGCAACTCCAGCGCAGCGTCGAAGCGCTGGCCGGCCGGCTCGTCCACAAGCAGAATTTCAGGCGGTTGGTAGAGCAGCAGGAACTTGTCGAAGAGACTGGCGCATCAACAACCGACACTGGCGGCCGACCCGCCAAGTTGTTTCGCTTCCGGCACGGCGTGCTGGCCGAGCGGGCAGTCGCCGGGACGAAATTGCCACTTTCACGTGCTTGACATCCCTTATACTCCATATAAGCATATGCCCTATATATACTCACAACGAGCATATGTGAGGCACGCAAATGACGCTGAGTTCCACGCTGTACGATCGAGTACGGACGGTCATTCCGGCCATCGAATGGCCGGTATTCGCCGATGATATAGAGGCCATTCTCGATCTGAAGCGGCAGCGAAACGCCGTCATCCTGGCGCACAATTATCAAACACCGGAAATCTTCCACTGTGTCGCCGATATCGTCGGCGACAGCCTGGCACTTGCCCACAAGGCGATGACGGTCGAAGCGGATATCATTGTGCTGGCAGGCGTGCATTTCATGGCCGAGACGGCAAAGCTGCTCAATCCGCAAAAGACGGTACTCATTCCTGACCTGCGCGCAGGCTGTTCGCTGGCCGACTCGATTACCGCCGAAGACATCCGCCTGCTTCGGCAGCGCTATCCCGGCGTGCCGGTCGTCACCTATGTCAACACGTCAGCCGAAGTGAAAGCCGAGTCCGATATCTGCTGTACCTCCGGCAATGCGAAGGCTGTCGTCGAGTCGCTTGGCGTTCCCCAGGTGATCATGCTGCCAGACGAATATCTGGCCCAGAACATCGCCGCCCAGACCGAAGTGCAGATCATCTCCTGGAAAGGGCATTGCGAGGTGCATGAGCGCTTCACGCCTGCAGACATCCGCCAGTTGCGCGAGGACCATCCGGGTGTGACGGTGTTGGCACATCCCGAGTGCCCGCCAGAAGTGGTGGCCGAGGCCGATTTTTCCGGCTCGACCGCAGCGATGTCCGACTATGTCGGGCGGCAAAAGCCGCCCCGCGTCATGCTGATGACGGAATGCTCGATGAGCGACAATATCGCGGTCGAACACCCCGAGGTCGAGTTCATCCGGCCCTGCAATTTGTGCCCGCACATGAAGCGGATAACGCTCGCCAACATCCGTACGGCGCTCGAGCAGAACCGCCATGTGGTGACCATCGAGCCGGAGATTGCCGGGCGCGCGCGGCTGGCCGTCGAGCGGATGCTGGCGGTATGAGCGTGGACGTCCGCGATCTCGCCGGGCGACCGGTCATCATCGGCGGCGGCATAGCCGGGCTGATGACCGCGCTGCACTTGGCGCCCGAACCGGTGCTTCTCCTGTCCAGGACGCCATTGGGTGCTGACGCCTCCAGCACGTGGGCACAGGGCGGCCTCGCCGCAAGCCTCGGCGACGACGACGATCCGGCGCTGCATCTGGCCGACACGCTCGCCGCAGGCGATGGGCTCTGCGACCGGGACGTGGCGAACCGCATCCTCCAAGCCGCGCCCGGTGCGATCGAGACGTTGGCGGGCTTCGGGGTCCGCTTCGACCGCACGCCGGAAGGGACGGTGCTTCTTGGACTGGAGGCCGCGCACAGCCGACGCCGCATCGTTCATGCCGGCGGCGACGGCAGCGGGCGCGAGATCATGCGTGCCCTGGTTGCGGCCGTCCGCTCGACACCGACAATAGAGGTCGTTGAGGACTTCGAAGCGCGCCAACTGGCCGTCGAGGACGGCAAGATCGCCGGTGTTCTGGCGAGCGGTCCGACGGGCCCGGTGTTCTTCACCACGGGACGGGCCGTCGTTGCCACCGGCGGAATCGGTGGGCTGTTTCTCGACAGCACAAATCCTCTGGGCAGTTGCGGACAGGGCCTGGCGCTTGCGGCCCGCGCGGGGGCTGTCCTTGCCGATATGGAATTCATCCAGTTCCACCCGACCGCGCTTGATGGATCGAACCGCCCCATGACGCTCATCAGCGAGGCGGTTCGCGGCGAAGGCGCAACCATCGTCGACGAGACAGGGCGGCGTTTCCTCGACGGTTTGCGAGGGGAACTCGCACCACGCGACATCGTCGCGCGCGCCGTCTGGAAGCATCTTGCCGATGGCCATCGCGTCTTTCTCGATGTACGGGAAAAGCCCGGCCCGGCATTCGGGCGGCAGTTCCCGACGATCGCATCGGCCTGCGGCAAGGCGGGCATCGATCCGACGCGTGATCCCATTCCCATCCGGCCGGCGCAGCACTATCACATGGGTGGTGTGGCAGTGGATCTGGCCGGGCGCACATCAGTTCCGGGACTTTGGGCTTGCGGAGAGGTCGCCTCGACCGGGCTGCACGGCGCCAACAGGCTGGCCAGCAATTCGTTGATCGAGGCCGTCGTCTGCGCGCGCTGGGTCGCCGAGAGTGTTGCCGGTTCGCCCGGAGGTGGCGGAAAGCCAGCGATGGCACCTCGCCTGCTCGCCCCCGATCCAAGGCCCGTGCGTCCTCTTCTGTCCCGAGCCCTCGGCGTCATACGGGACGGTGAAGGGTTGAAGGAGGCCGTACGGGCCTTGTTGCTGCTGTTGCAGCGGCGCGACATGGCCTCCGATCCCGCGGCCGTCGGGCTGATGATCGCGGCTGCCGCCTTGCAGCGCCGAGAAAGCCGAGGTGCTCATTTCCGGACCGACTTTCCGCATCATGCGGCTCTCGCCCGCCGCTCCCAAATCACGCTCGACGCGGCCATTGCCGCGGCGCGGGAACTCACATCCTCCCCGACTCTGGAAAGCGTCTCGTGATGAGCCTCGCACCACTCCCCGCAATCATGCTCGAGCCTCTGGTGCGGGCAGCTCTTCTCGAAGATCTCGGCAGGGCTGGCGACGTGACCTCGGATGCCGTCATACCGAAAGACCATCATGCGACAACCGCCCTGACAGCGCGCCAGGCCGGGACCGTCGCCGGGCTCGATCTGGCCATGCTCGCCTTCCGGCTCATCGACCAGAGCGTCGACATGACCGTACATCATGGGGACGGCAGCGAAGTGGAAGCCGACGAGATCGTTGCAACGGTGAGCGGTCCGGCCCGGGCCATTCTCACCGCGGAACGGACGGCACTCAATTTCCTCTGTCACCTGAGCGGCATCGCCACCGCGACGGCATCGGTCGTCGCGGCGGTTCGCGGGCACGGCGCAAAGATCGTCTGCACCCGCAAGACGACACCTGGATTGCGGGCTGTCGAAAAATACGCCGTGCGTGCCGGTGGCGGATCCAATCACCGCTTCGGCCTCGACGACGCGATCCTGATCAAGGACAACCACATCGCCATCGCCGGCGGAATTCGCCCCGCAATAGAACGCGTGCGAGGCAGCGTCGGCCATCTCGTCAAGATCGAAGTCGAGGTCGATACGCTAGCCCAGCTCGAAGAGGTTCTGGCGCTCGCTCCCGACGCTGTGCTGCTTGACAATATGTCGGTCGACGAGCTTCGCCAGGCTGTCGTGCTGGTTGCCGGCCGGACGATCACCGAGGCATCTGGCAGGATCACCGCCGCGATTGCGCCAGCCGTTGCCGCAACCGGTGTCGATCTGATTTCCATTGGCTGGTTGACTCACAGTGCGCCGATCCTCGATATCGGTCTCGATTACCGTGAGCTTTGATGGTGAGACCCTGACCATCTACATTCGACCCAGCTCCTCTCGACGCGGTCCGCCAGTTTGAAGGTGCCCATGTCGCCACAACGCAAGGAACAGGATGGAAATGCACGCAGCGATTTCGGAAAAGACCATGTCTGAAGCACAATCCTTCGACGGCGGCCGGATGTGGACCCTGGAAGAGGCTCGGGCGCTACATGACGCGCCTTTCAATGACCTGCTGTTTCAGGCACAAACCGTTCACCGCCAGAATTTCGATCCCAACAAGGTCCAGCTCAGCCGGCTTCTCAGCATCAAGACCGGCGGCTGTCCGGAGGATTGCGGCTATTGCAGCCAGTCGGCCCATCACGAAACTGGCTTGAAGGCGTCGAAGCTGATGGAGGTCAGGCGCGTCATCGCCGAAGCGACCAAGGCGCGTGATGCCGGCGCCACCCGCTATTGCATGGGCGCCGCCTGGCGCAATCCCAAGGCGCGCGACATGGATGCGGTCGTTGCGATGGTCGAAGGCGTCAAGGCGCTGGGCATGGAGACCTGCATGACGCTCGGCATGCTCGATCTTGAGCAGACCGCTCGGCTCAAACACGCCGGTCTCGACTATTACAACCACAACATCGATACGTCGGAACGCTACTATAGCGAGATCATCAGCACGCGCAGCTTTGCTGACCGGCTCGAAACACTCGAGCTTGTCCGCCAATCCGGCATCAAGGTCTGCTGTGGCGGCATTGTCGGCATGGGCGAAGAGCCGGTGGACCGGATCGACATGCTGGTGACACTGGCCAATCTGCTGGAACATCCGCAAAGCGTTCCGATCAACATGCTGATCCCGATCGAAGGCACCCCGCTTGCCGAAACCAGGCCGATCGAGCCGATCGAATTCGTGCGTGTGATCGCGCTGGCGCGCATCATGATGCCGAAATCGCATGTCCGACTTTCGGCCGGCCGCACCGCCATGACCGACGAGATGCAGGCACTGTGTTTCTTTGCCGGCGCCAATTCGATCTTCGTCGGCGACACGCTGCTGACGGCGGACAATCCCGGCGAGGACAAGGATAGCCTTCTGTTCCGCCGTCTCGGCATCGAGCCGATGGAACTCGAGGCGCAATGAACGGGGCACCGCTTGCCCGCTATGACGCGACCCTGCAGGGACTGGCGCGCAAGGACCGGCTGCGGACGCTGTCGCCGCGCGCCGGACTCGATTTCTCGTCGAACGACTATCTCGGGCTTGCCGCTTCGAGGAGGCTAGGCGACGCGGTTGCGGCGGCGATCGCGCAGGGCACGCCGGTCGGCGCGACCGGATCGCGGCTGTTGCGCGGCAACGCGCCGGAACATGAGCAACTAGAGGCAGACGCTGCCGCGTTCTTCGGAGCTGAACGTGCGCTGTTCTTCGGCAGCGGCTACATCGCCAACTTCGCTTTGCTGACCGCCCTGCCGCAAAAGGGTGACCTTTTGGTCCTCGACGAACTCGCTCATGCCAGCATGCATGAGGGGGCCCGCGCTGGCCGCGCCGAGTTCAAGCTCGCCGCGCACAACGACGTCGATGCTTTCGAGGATGCGATCACGTGCTGGCGCGCCGAAGGCGGCACCGGGCGCGTCTGGATCGTGGTCGAAAGCCTCTACAGCATGGATGGCGACCGCGCGCCGCTGGAAAGCCTGGTCGCGCTTGCCGATCGGCACGAGGCATTCATCGTCGTCGACGAGGCGCATGCCACCGGCGTCTGGGGACCGGAGGGCCGCGGTCTTGCCGCCGCATTCGAGGGCCGCGACAACATCGTCGCACTTCACACATGCGGCAAGGCGCTCGGCGCGTCCGGCGCACTCGTCACCGGCCCGGGACTGCTGTGCGACTATCTCGTCAACCGCTGCCGGCCATTCATCTATTCCACCGCGCCATCGCCGCTGATGGCCGTGGCTGCGCGCGAGGCGATTGCCATGCTGTCCGATGAGCCCCAGCGCCGTGTCCAGCTGCAGGAGCGCGTTGCCTTCGCGGGCCGCCAATTGGCCGAGCGCTGCGGCGTGGCACCCAGCGGCTCGCAGATCCAGCCCTTTGTCATCGGCGACAACAGGCGCACCATGGCGGTGGCGGCGGCGCTGCAGGCGCGCGGCTTCGACATTCGCGGCATTCGTCCGCCGACAGTGCCCGAGGGCACGTCGCGGCTGCGCATTTCGCTGACGCTCAACGTCGACGAAGCCGACATCTCCGCCATGGTCGAGGCGCTCGTCGAGGTGTTGGCCTCGACATGACCACGCGCATCGTCATCACCGGAACGGATACCGGAATCGGCAAGACGGTGTTTTCAGCCGGGCTCGCCGGCCTCCTCGACGGCTTCTACTGGAAGCCGGTGCAGTCGGGCCTCGACGGCGAGACCGACAGCGAGGTCGTTGCGCGGCTTGCCGGCCTGCCGCCGGGGCGCGTGCTGCCGGAAGTCTACCGCTTGAACGAGCCGCTGTCGCCGCATCGTTCGGCCGAACTCGATGGTGTCGCGATAGACGTGGCAAGGCTCTCGCTTCCGGTCTTGCCGGGTCCGCTCGTCATCGAAGGCGCCGGCGGCCTGATGGTGCCGCTCAACCGGCAGACAAAGTTCATCGACATATTCGCGCGGTGGCAGCTGCCGGTCATCCTGTGCGCTCGCACCGCGCTCGGCACGATCAACCACACCCTGCTGTCGATCGAGGCGCTGCGGGCGCGCTTCATCCCGCTTATCGGCATTGCCTTCATCGGCGAAGAGGTGGCCGATACGCAAAGGACCATCGTGGAATTTTGCGGCGTGCCACAACTCGGGAGACTGCCGCTGCTCGATCCGCTGACGAATGAAACGCTGAGGGACGCAATGGTCGCCGGCTTTGACCTTGCCTCGATTGCGGGAGGCGAATGATGTCGCAGTCCAGTGTGTGGCATCCGTTCACGCAGCACGCGCTTGAGCCCGTGATCCCTGAAATCGTCCTGACGCAAGGCGCCTATCTCCACAAGGCCGACGGCACGCGCATCCTGGACGCCATCTCCTCCTGGTGGGTCGTCACCCACTGCCACCGCCATCCCCGCATCATGAAAGCCATCGAGACGACCGCGGCGAGCCTCGACCAGATCATCTTCGCCGGCTTTACGCACGAGCCGGCCGAACGGCTGGCCGAGGCGCTTGTCGGCCTCGCTCCTTCCGGCCTCGACCGGGTGTTCTATTCCGACAGCGGCTCGACCTCCGTCGAAGTCGCGCTGAAGATGGCGCTCGGCTATTTCCGCAACACCGGCGCACCGCGCTCGCGCATCGTCGTCATGGAGCACAGCTATCATGGCGACACGATCGGCACGATGAGCGTCGGTGCCCGTGGCGTGTTCAACGCCGCCTACGAGCCCTTGCTGTTCGAGGTCGACACCATCCCCTTTCCCGTTGCCGGGCGAGAGCAGGAGACGCTGGATCGGTTCGAGGCCGTTGCCCGCGACCGGCGGGCCGCCGCGCTGATCGTCGAACCGCTCGTGCTTGGCGCCGGCGGCATGCTGATGTATCCGGCCTGGGTTCTGACCGAATTGAAGAGGATCGCCGAGGCCTCGGGCACGCTGCTGGTCGCCGACGAAGTGATGACCGGCTGGGGCCGCACCGGGACCATGTTCGCCTGCGAGCAGGCATCCATCTCGCCGGATATCCTGTGCACCTCGAAGGGCCTGACCGGCGGCGTGATCCCTCTGGCCGCCACGCTTGCCACCGATGCCATCTTCCAGGCCCATTATTCCGAGGACCGGAAGAAAACCTTCTTTCATTCGAGCTCATACACCGCCAATCCGATGGCCTGCGCGGCCGCGCTCGCCAATGTCGAGATCTGGCGCCACGAGCCGGTGGCTGAGCGTATCGCAGCCCTGAGCGTGAGGCAGGCCGCCGGACTTCAACGCTTTCGCCACAATCCCTACTTCACCGACAGCCGGGTGACCGGCACGATCGCCGCCCTCGATCTGCACGCCGGCTCAGCCGGCTATCTCGCCGAGATCGGTCCGAAGCTGCGCGCATTCTTCCTCGAGCGCGGCCTGCTCGTGCGTCCGCTCGGCAACGTCCTCTATCTTCTCCCACCCTATTGCATCACCGGCGACGAGTTGGATGGGCTCTATGACGCCATCGAGGAGGCCGGCGAACGCTTCGGGTCCAGGCCATGAGCAGGTCGTCTCGCATTCTCGGGTTTGGCCATCACGCGCCTCGGCGCAAGGTGGCGAATGCCGAGATCGAGAACAATCTCGGCCTCGAGCCGGGCTGGATCGAAAGGCGAACCGGGATACGGTCGCGCTTCTGGGCAGCGGACGAAGATACGCTGTCTGGTCTTGCCACGCAGGCCGGCGACATGGCGCTGGCGAACGCCGGTATCGGTCGCAGCGACATCGGGCTGTTGTTGCTTGCCACCTCGACGCCCGACCACCTTCTGCCGCCCAGTGCACCCCTGGTCGCACACAAGCTCGGCCTTGGTCGCGCAGGCGCGGTCGATCTGACCGGTGCCTGCGCCGGCTTCATCTATGCGCTGATGTTCGCGGATGGATTCACCCGCCTGCACGGCAAACCAACACTGATCATTGCCGCCAACATCCTCAGCCGCCGCATCAACCCGGCCGAGCGCGCAAGCTCGGTCCTTTTCGCCGATGCCGCCGGCGCCCTGGTGATTGGTCCGTGCGAGGACCCGGATCGGGGCATTCTCGGTGCCTCGGTGGATTCCGACGGCTCGCGCTACGGGCTGATCCAGATCCCGGCGGGAGGAAGCAACGCGCCGTTCCTCGGGCAAACCCGCATGACGATGACCAACGGCCGCGAAGTGTTCGCCAAGGCTGTCGAGATGATGACCGATTGCTCGACAAGCGCGCTTGCCGCTGCCGGGGTGCGACCACAGGATGTCGGCCGGTTCGTGCCGCATCAGGCCAACGCCCGCATTTTCGATGCGGTCGGCAGGAACCTCGGCATTGCAGATCAAGCAATCGTCAAGACAATCGCCGACTACGGCAACTCTTCCGCCGCGACGATCCCACTGTCGCTCTCGCTGGCCAATCAGACGGAGCCATTCCGGCCTGGCGAGAAAATCCTACTCGCGGCAGCAGGTGCGGGTCTCAGCGGCGGTGCCCTAGTCGTCGGTATTTAGCCGGGCGACGTGTTGGCGTTCGAGGCCTCTGTCAGTATCGGATGGAGAGCGGCGCGCAAACTGCGTCGCCTGCCGGTAGCGGACTGGCAGCTTCTGACAATCAAATGGTGATAGCGGACGCTCAAGAAGGGCCAAGGCGGCCAAGTCCGTAGGCAATGGCAGCTTCGATTTGGTGTTCAAACACCTCGGCGTCTCCCTCTTCGACGATGCCCATAATCGCGCGCTGATAGGCATCACCTAGTGCCAGCGCCACGATCCCGCCAGCGATTGTCAGTGACTCGTTGGAAGGGATTGCGCCAGGCTCGAGTAACCCCGCTATGCGCTTCCGAATAACGCGCATACCGGACAGGTCAAACACCTTAGACAGAGCGGGAAAGCGCCATCCGTCAGCGACGATCAAACGATAAAGCGCCAGCGCGTCCGGCTCGAGAAGGGCCGTAGTGAAGGCGTGCAGTTCTTCAGCAAGCCGGTCCGCCCTGGGCTTGTTGATGTCGGGTGTCGCGGCGTTCTCGATTCCCTCGCGCATGTACTCACACATCGCGGTGACCAATCCCTCAAACAGCGCCTCCTTACTCGGGAAGTGACGATAGAGGGTCATTTTCGCGATGCCGCCTTCCGCCGCGACCCGGTCCAGCGTCGTTCCGCCGAGGCCATCCCTCAGCAGAATGGGACGCGCCGCACGCAGGATCGAAGCCCTCGTCTCGGCCATCCGCAGCCTGCGCGGATCGTCGTCCCGCCACTTTCTGGAACTTCCTACTTGCATGCGATACGATTCCGTCTTATATGACTTTATACGATACGATTGTGTATCGCCTTATAACCCATGGAGGTCAACATGCGCAACCCCGTCGATCTGGCTCATCTGTTCGCCGACATCATGAACAGCCACAATGCTGAACGCTTCGCCGAACTGGTTTCTGAAGACTACGTCAACCATAACCCCGACGTCCGGCCTGGCCTGGTCGGTGTCGTTGAGTTCATGGGCCACTGGTTCGAAACCCTCTCCGACACCCATGTCGTCGTCGAGGACGCCTTTGCCGTCGGCGACCGCGTCGTCGGCCGTTACACCTACACGGCCCGCCACACCGGACCGTTCATTGGTGTTCCGGCATCGGGCGCCGAAATTACCATGCGCTCGATCGATATCTGGCGCGTCGAAGGCGATCGGTTCGTCGAGCACTGGGACGAGCTCAATCTGCAGGAGGTTCTACACCAGATGGGTGCCTACCCGACGGAAGGAGCTCCGCGATGAGCATCACCCTGGTTTTGAACGGGATCGTTGCGCTGGCGTTCGCCGGCGCAGGCCTGGCCAACCTCATCAATGCCGGCAACGCCGAAGTGGACTTCCAACGCTGGGGCTACCCCAAAGGGTGGCGTTTGTTGACGGCGGGTCTGGAGGTCGCAGGGGCAGCGGCTTTGCTGTTTCCATCCACGCGAATCATTGCGCTGGTCGGTCTCACGCTTTTGATCCTCGCCGCGCTGGGCACGTTGATCAAGGCACGCGAGGGCTTCAAGCACTTCGCCCCGGCGATTGGCTTTACTTTGATGATCCTGGCGAACGCAGCCGTGCTGCAATTCTGGGCGTAAGGATACAATCCTGAATGTCGCGGTCATTGAGGTCATGCAACGGTGGCAGCGGGAGATGCCGCCGTTTCGCTGTAGCCGACCTTCGCTTTCGGGGCCGCGATGGGATCCGAAATGACCGCCGTGTGGCGCATACTCTGCGCGCCGGTCGCCTCATTCGTTCCACATTGTCGACCGGAGAACGGCCTGCATATGCTCTGCGAGGTCGAGCTCACCGCGCGCCTCAATCTCTAAAAGATATCGGGCCTTGGCCAGGCGATCCCTTTCCATAATCGCAGCGTAGCCGCAGGTGGCGATGCCGCGCCCGACCGCAGCCGCAGTCTTCGGTCGTGTTTCGCGGCCTTCCCTGATAGTACCAACCCCGCGCTCTGCCACGAGGCAATGTCCGGCAAAACCCTGTTGCCTGAGGATCTACGAAAGGAAGCAGATGATTTCTAAAGCGTCCCTTGATTTTTTGAATCTCTAAGCTTCTGAGAGATCCTGCACGAGGCCGCGTCATGCCCACCGATAGCCAGTACATTCTCGACAGCATCAGGCGGGGATGCGTAATGCTTACCGATGACGAGTTCGTCATCGACAGGCTGGTGAAGTATTTCGGCAACGGTAGGATCCGGTGGCACGTCGAATTCCGTGGGCATCGCATCGAGCTGACGACCGGGCAGCTCAAGAAGCAGCCTACCTTCCGCAGGAAGATGCTTGAACAGGCTGGCGTGCTGCCGCCCCAGCGTGCCGGGGCCAGTTACAGGCGATGGGCTATCGATCTGAGGAAGAATGCCATCGAGCTTCCCTGGCGGGATAGACCGGTCGATGTTGATTTCGCCATCGACAGGCTCACCAGCCACGGAGATGGGCGCTGGACGGTTGAATACCAAGGCAAGGCAATCAAGTTCACGACCACCAAACTGCGCAGGCAAGTCAGTTTCCGCAAACGCATGCTGGCCAAGGCCAAGGTGCTGCCGCCCCAACTGGATCCAGTTGCCTATCGGAAGTGGGTGGACTGGCTCATTCAAAACGCCACCGAGGCTGTGCCGCAGGCAGGCGATGCCTTGATGACGGAGAAAAGCTGGCTTGACGACCTGCCGGAGCTGGCCGGCTGGCAAAAGGAAGCACCGCCCGAAGCGTCCAGCTAGGGCGGCAGTTTCCCGAGCAGCGATACGGTCTCGGCGTTTAGCGGCGAAGACAAAGCGCCCACGGGAAGACTTTGTAGACTATTATCTGGAGACGCCGGTCGTTTCCAACCTGCCAACCGCATCCATCTGGGGCGGCCGGGGCTCTGATGGTCTCGTTGGTGATGCACGCACGCTCATTCCGTCGTAGATCAGGCGCAGGATCATCCGCACGAGCTTCATGGCTTGTCCCCTCTGGATCGCTATCCGTTATCTCCCCGAGCCCAGATACGCCCTCCATCCGCCGAGATCCGTGATCTCGCGGGCCTCGGAGATGGCATGAGCCTCGCATAGGAATCCTGAAACGCTGGAGCCATCATCGAGCACCACTTTTCCTATTCCGAGAGGGCTGGGAATTTTCTGCACGAAACGGCCAAAGGCATCGGCGGGCAACGCCCAGACCTCCACCTCGAGCCCTTGCGCCTTATATCCAGGCTCGCGGACGAGGCCGGGTTTCGGTGGCGTGGTGTTGGGCAATACGTAAAGGCGGTAGTCGCCAGCCGTGCGGCAGGCCTTCACCAGCCGGCCGCCGGGACCGGTGAGTTCGTGGTTGAGCGGCATGCCACTCAGATGGGCGCCGACCACCGCAATCTCGATCAAGCCTCCATCGGGAACAACGACACGGCTTGTCTCCGGAAGGACAGCATTGCGGTCGATACCCATTCCCGAGGCGGCTGCCCGGTGCAGCGCGTCGGCGAAGGGCGCCAGCGCATCGTCGGTGAACGCATGAGAAACCAGCATCACGCCGCCCGGCAAGCCGTTGTCGCTGAAGCCAGCAGGAACCGCGATCGCCGCACAATCCAACAGATTGGCGAAATTGGTGTAGCGGCCGAGCCGTCCGTTGAGGACGATGGGATTGGCAAGCATGTCGGCGACCTTGTAGGTCGTCGGCGTGGTCGGCAGCAGCAGGATGTCGGCTTTCTTCCATTCCAACTCTGTCTTGCGGCGCAGTTCCTCCAGCCTGTAGCGGCCATTGAAGGCATCCACCGCCGTCTTGCCCTTGGCGCCTTCGATGATGGCGCGCACCGTCGGATCGAAATCGTGGGCATTGGTCGCAAGGAAACCTTCGACAGCGGCAAGGCGCTCGGCGACCCAGGGACCGTCGTAGAGAAGGGCCGCGGCTTCACGGAAAGGCGCATAGTCGAAAGGCACTATGGTTGCGCCCAGGGCCTTCGCCCTCTCGATTGCCTGATCGTAGAGCCGTTCGACACTGGCGTCGCCGAAGAACTCCCGCTCAGCGCCATCGAGAACGCCGATACGCAAGCCGGACACCGGCAATGAAACCGGCTTGGCCTCTCGCGAGAAGGCATCGGCGGCGTCGAACCCTTCCGCGACATGGCGGATGGCGATGCCGTCGCCAACCGTCGCCGCGAAGATCGTGACGCAATCGACGCTTCTGCACGCCGGAACGACCCCGGTATTCGGCAGCAGTCCGGGCGTCGGCTTGATGCCGACGAGGTTGTTGAAGGCGGCGGGAACACGGCCGGAACCGGCGGTGTCGGTACCCAAAGCGAAGGTAGCGAGGCCGGCGGCAACCGTGACCGCCGACCCGGAGCTCGATCCGCCGGAGATATAGTCGGCATCGAAGACCGAGCGTGGCGCCCCGTGGGGTGAGCGCGTCCCGTTAAGACCGGTTGCGAACTGATCGAGATTGGTCTTGCCGATGACGATGGCGCCAGCCGCCTTCAATCGGGCAACGACCGTGGCATCGCGCTGCGGACTATAGGCGTAGGCCGGGCAACCGGCGGTGGTCGGCAGACCGGCGGCGTCGATATTGTCCTTGACGGCAAAGGGGATGCCCCAGAGCGGCAGGCTGTTCGGTTCCGGCGCGTTCGCCATCAGCGCACGGGCAGCGGCCCGCAGATCGTCGTCCGGCGTGGGCGTGATGAAGATCGCCGGATCTTTGGAGGCGGCGCGTCGAGCGATCACCGCTTCAATGATATCGATCGGCGTCATGCCGGCAGCATATGCGGCTCGAAGGCTTGAAAGATCGAGAATGGTCGGCAGCATGTCAGCATTCCTCCAGGACGACGATGATGTCGCCTGCCTTGACGTTTCGGCCTGGCCCGGCACGCAGGTCGCGAACGCGGCCTGCCGCGTGGGCAGTGACGTTGATTTCCATTTTCATCGACTCGATGATGGCAAGCGTGTCCCCGGCCGCAACCGACGCGCCCGGCTCGACCAGCAGTTTCCAGATGTTGCCCGGTACCGCACTGGCGACGCCGAAGCAGCCGGCCGGAATGTCGCCATCGAGACTTTCACCCAGGCCCTCGTGGCTGACGAAGCTGTCGTGCCCTTCGTCCTTCCAGCGCGTGCGCTCGGCATCGAAAGCCGCTTGCTGGACGCCTTTGAAAGCGGTGATGGACTGGGCGTTGGCCTTGAGTTCCCGTTCATAAGCCGCATAGGAGAATTCCGTCTCCTCGATGCGAACCGGATAGCCACCATGCGGAAAGGCCGCCCGCGCTTCCGTCAGTTCCTGGTGGGAGACTGGGAAGAAGCGGATCTGGTCGAAGAAGTTCAAAAGCCAGGGTTTGCCCTTGGTGAAAACAGGCGTCTGCCGCCAGGTGTTCCAGACCTGGATCGTTCGGCCAAAAAGCTGATATCCGCCCGGACCCTCCATACCGTAGATGCACATGTAAGCACCGCCGATGCCGACGGCATTTTCCGGCGTCCAGGTTCGAGCCGGGTTGTATTTGGTCGTCACGAGGCGGTGGCGCGGGTCCATCGGCGTAGCGACCGGCGCGCCGAGATAGACATCGCCGAGGCCAAGCACGAGGTAATTGGCGTTGAAGATGATATCTTTTACCGCCTGTTCGTCGGCGAGCCCATTGATGCGGCGGATGAACTCGATGTTCGACGGGCACCAGGGCGCGTTCGGCCGCACCAGCTCCTGGTATTTGCGCATCGCGAGTTCCGCATCCGGATCGTTCCAGGAGAGCGGCAGATGCACGATGCGGCTCGGCACCTTGACTGCCTGCGCCGCCGGCAGCGATGCCTCGATATCCGCCAGCAACCCAAGCAGGCGCTTTCGTGTCAGTGTGGTTCCATCATAGTGGATCTGCAACGAACGGATGCCCGGCGTGAGATCGATGATCCCGGGTAAACGCGCCTGTGTAACCGCCTGCATCAGCAGATGCGCGCGCAGCCGCAGCGCGATATCGAGCGCCATCGGGCCGTATTCGATCAGCAGATTGTCGTCGCCTTGCCGGCGATAGACGACGGAAACGGGGCCATCCTCGCTTCGCCCGACAATCGGAGATCCCCTGTCGTCCATAGCGCGGTGGATCGCTGGCGCCGCGAGCGCATCCCCTGGTCTCGACACCGAATGAAATCGAATGCGGTCGCCCGGTTTGAACTGGCCCATCTTCCACTGCTCATCGCGCGCGATCACCGCCGGGCAGACGAAACCGCCAAGGCTTGGACCATCGGGACCAAGGATGATCGGCATGTCGCCGGTGAAATCTATCGCGCCGATCGCATAGGCATTGTCATGCAGGTTGGAGGGATGGAGCCCTGCCTCACCGCCATCGCTGCGCGCCCATTTCGGCGCCGGCCCGACGAGACGGACGCCGGTGCGGGCGCTGTTGAAATGGACCTCGTAGGCCGTCGAAAACAGCGTGTCGATGTCGCCTTCCGCGAAGAAGTCGGGCGCGCCATGCGGACCATAGAGAACGCCGACATCCCAGGCACAGGTCAGTGCCGCCGGTTCGTCCGGCGCCTTCGCCGGCTCCGTCGGTGCTAGCCGGGCAAGATGCAGCACATGTCCGGTCCTTAGCGCGCCGGTGGCGTTGCCGCCGAATTGCCCGAGACCGAAGGTGGCGCGGGATCCAAGCACGCGTGGTGCGGCAAACCCGCCCTCGACCGCGAGATAGGCCCGCTGGCCGGCGCCGTCGATGCTGGCGATCGACAGCACCTGCCCGGCGCGGATCGTCACCGCCGTATCGTGCGGCAGCAGCTCGCCTTCGCAACGCATCGCCATGCGCGCGCCGGCAAGCGCAACGCGCGCATCGGCGAAGAAACGCAGGGTCGGGCCGGAAACCGTCAACTCAAGTGCGGCAACCGTATCAGCATTGCCGACAAGCCGGTTGGCATGGCGAAACGAGCGCTCGTCCATCGGTCCGCTCGGCGGCACGCCGACATGCCAGAGGCCGAGACGGCCTGGCAATTCCTGGATGCTCGACTGCGCGCCCGGCGCCAGCACCTCGATGACGTCAGGCACGAAGGTGAAATCGCGCAATGCCGTCGTTGCCACCTTGCCGTTGGCCAGCAGTTCGGACGCCGCGATCTCGCGCAAATAGCCGAGATTGGTCTCGATACCGGCAATCGACGTGTCGGCGAGCGCGGCCTTCAGCTTCTCGATCGCGGCCGGCCTATCGTCGGCGGCAACGATGATCTTCGCGAGCATCGGATCGTAGAACGGCGTCACCTCGGTTCCGGTCTCGATCCAGCTGTCGATGCGGGCCGTCTGCGGGAAGGCAACCTCCGTCAGCAGCCCGGCGCTCGGCCGGAAATCCGCATGCGGCATTTCCGCATAGACGCGAACCTCGATCGCCGCGCCCTTGGGAACAAGGTTCCCGGCACCGGACAAGATATTCTCGCCGGCGGCCTGGCGGATCATCCATTCGACGAGGTCGATGCTGAAAACGGCTTCGGTGACGGGATGCTCGACCTGCAGGCGGGTATTGACCTCGAGGAAATAGAATTCCTCGCGATCGGGATCGTAGATGAACTCGACGGTGCCTGCCGATTCATAGGAAACGGACGTGCCAAGATCGGTCGCCGCCCTGTGCAGTCTGGTGCGCGTCGCGATGGACAGGCCTGGTGCGGGTGTTTCCTCGACGACCTTCTGGTTTCGCCGTTGCAGCGAGCAGTCGCGTTCGCCAAGGGCAATCACCCGGCCTTTGCCATCGCCGAAGATCTGCACCTCGACATGGCGGGCATCGGCCACGAAGCGCTCGATGTAGACGCGCGCATCGCCGAAGCTCGTGCGCGCCGTGCGCCGCACGCTGTCGAAGGAGGCTTTCAGGCTTGCCGGATCGGCGCACAGCTGCATGCCGATGCCGCCGCCGCCGGCGGTGCTTTTCAACATCACGGGATAGCCGATCGCTTCGGCTTCCGTCAGCGCCTGTTCAGCGCTCCGCAGCAGACCGGTGCCCGGCAGCAGCGGCACGCCGCTTGTCCTTGCAAGCTCGCGCGCCGTGTGTTTGAGCCCAAAGGCGGAGAGATGCTCGGGCCGCGGACCGATGAAGACGATGCCTTCGGCGGCAAGCCTTTCGGCAAAGCCGATGTTCTCCGACAAGAAGCCGTAGCCGGGGTGGACAGCTTGCGCACCCGTCGCCTTGCAAGCGGCGACGACCGCATCGATATCGAGATAGCTGTCGCTTGCTGGCGCGGGGCCAAGGCGAACAGCTTCGTCGGCAAGCAGCGTCGCCCTGGCGAAACGGTCGGCATCCGAATAGACCGCGACCGATGCGATGCCCATTGTCTTCAATGTCCGGATGACCCGGACGGCGATTTCGCCTCTGTTTGCGATGAGGACCTTGGTGAACATCGCTCAGGCCTCGACACCCGGAGCGGCATCCCAGATCAGGACGCGGATCGGCGTCGGATCGAAGCCATTGCAGGGATTGTTGATCTGCGGACAGTTGGAGATCACGCAGAGCACATCCATCTCGGCGACCAGCTCGACATAATCACCTGGCGAGGAGATGCCATCGACGATGGTCATTTCGCCATTCGGTTTGATTGGCACATTCATGAAGAAATTGATGTTCGGAACGATGTCGCGCTTGCTCATGCCGTGCTTGGTCATTTCAAGCACGAAGTTGTCGCGGCAGGCATGCAGGTATTTCGTGCCATGGCCGAAGCGCACGGTGTTGCTCTCGCAGGAACAGGCGCCGGCGGATGTGTCGTGACGACCGCAACTGTCGGCCGACATGACAAGCATGACATTGCCTTCGTTCGACATGATCCTGGTGCCGACGCCGATATAGGCGGCGCCCTGCGCACGCATCGTGTCCTGATTGGAGTAGCGTTCGCCAAAATCATCGGCGCGATAGAACAGCGTGTCGATCGCCTGCTGGCCGTGGCTGTCCTCGATGCGGATCGTCTGGCCCTTGCGCACGATGCCGGACCACGGCGCTTCCGCCGCAATGAAGTGATCCTGGACGGCATTGTCGATGCTGCGCGAGGCAGCGGTCTGGATGAAATTGCTCATCGTTCGCCTCCCCTCAGGCCAGCATCAAGGCGTTGTTTTCGAAGCCGCGGACAGCCTCCGCGGTGGCGGTGCGGGCGAGATCGTCGGCGGCAGGTACCGGAGCGCGGAACCGGGTAACGGTGATCGGTTTGGGCTGATAGGTCGGATCGGGATCGAGCGGATGCGGGCAGTTGGAAAAGCCGACGATCATATCCATCTCGGCGCGCAGCTCGGCGTAGTCGCCGCTGTTGGAGAGCTTGCCGCGCCACTGGAATGCGCCGGTATCGTCGATGCGCACCGGCGCGAACAGATTGAGGATGGCCGGGATATCCCGTCGTGTAAGACCAAGCTTGCCGGCAAGCAGGATCAAATTATCACGGGTATTGCGTGTGCTTATGCCCGGATATTTGACCGCGTTGGTCGCGGCCGTCGATCCGCCCATCAGGCAGTCATGAGCGCCTGAGCTGTCCTCGATCAGCGAGAACATCACGCGCCCCATGTCCGAAAAGATTACCCGTCCCTTGCCAAGCGCGGTGGTCCACTGCACCTTCACGGTGTCGACAAGGTTCAGCCGCTCGCTGGTATCGTTGGCGTTCCAGGCGACAAGCGCGACGGTCGATCCACCCTCGCCCTGATCGATGCGGATCGCTTCACCGCGCTTCAGCACCGTTGACCAGTACCAGCCGCCGGGGACTGTTTCCGCATGGATGATGACGGCGGGATCGATCGGAGGCGCGGGCATGGGGCTTGGCGCGGGCAATGCCTTCGGTGCGAATTCAAGCCCCTTCTTCTGATGCTCTTCGTAGCGCTGCCGATTGACGGCGATTTCCTCTGGCGAACGTCTAATGTGCTTCACTGCTTTCTCCTGACAATGCCAAGTCGTCCCGGCGATGCCCCAGGAAAGCGACCGGGCCGTCCCGGTCGGGGCTGAAGATCGAAGGCACGCCCGCTTGCCGCGGCGGCCAGATGGCGATGTCATTGGTGATCGTCGCGCCGTAGCGCTGCTTTTCCTCGGGGCGGTCGCGTCGCCGCTCGAAGGCAACGATGCGGCTGGCAAGAGTGAAAGCCTCGCGCATATCGTGCGTGACCATGACGATGGTCATTTGCGTTTCATGCCAAAGCCGCTTCATCAGCGTGTGGATCTCGGCGCGGATGCCGGGATCAAGCGCACCGAACGGTTCATCGAGCAGCAGGACCTTCGGCTTCATGATCAGTGCCTGGGCGAGCGCCAGACGCTGCTGCATGCCGCCTGAAAGTTGCACAGGGTATTTTTGTTCGGTACCCGAGAGACCGACTTCCGTTATGAGGTCGCGAGCCTCTTCGACAGCATTGCGTCGCGCGGCGCCGAAGAGCTTCGCCTTGTGGCGTGATTTGGAAAATTCCTTTCCAAGCAGGACGTTGCCCAGCACCGTCAGATGCGGAAACACGGAGTAACGCTGAAAGACGATACCTCGATCCGGTCCCGGTTCCGTGGGCATGGGTTGGCCATCAATCAGGATAGTGCCCCTGGTCGGCTTTTCCTGGCCAAGCAACATGCGCAGGAACGTCGACTTGCCACAGCCCGATGGCCCAACAAGGGCGACGAAGGCGCGGGATGCGACTGTCAGCGACACGTTCTCGAGGACGATCTGGTCGCCATACTCCTTCCAGACGTTCTGGATGACGAGTTCGCTCATCCCTGCGTCTCCAACTCCGACCACGGGAAGACGACAATGCGGATGCGGTCGAGAGCGTAGTTGGTGACAACGGCAAGCAACGTGATCCAGACGACATAGGGAAAGATGACGTCCATCGACAGGTAGCGGCGGACCAGGAAGATGCGGTAGCCAAGTCCGGAGTCGGACGATATCGCCTCGGCGGCGATGAGAAACAGCCAGGCGGGACCGATCTGCAGCCTGAGGCACGTGATAAGCCGCGGCAGTATTTGCGGCAGCAGGACGCGTAGTGCGATCTGCCATGACGATCCACCAAGCGTCTCTGCTTTGATGATCTGCTCCCGGGGCAATTCCAGCACTCTGAGAGCAAGGTCGCGGATCATCGTTGGTGCTATGCCGATGACGATGAGCGCGATCTTGGAGGTCTCGCCCAATCCCATGACGATGAAGAGGATCGGAAGCAGCGCCAGGGGCGGAACCATGGAGATGACGGCGACAAAGGGAGAAAGCAACGCCCGCAAATAGGGCAGCATGCCGATGGCCATGCCGATCAGAAGCGCGATGACGGTGGAGATGCCGAGGCCGGCGAAAAGGCGGACGAGGCTCGCCCGTGTGTCCGACCAGAGCAGATAGTCACCGGTGCGCTGATCGGCGACGAAGGCCATGCGGTCGATCGCATCGGCAAAGCCGGCAAGGCTCGGCAGAAGTTTGTCATTGGCGTTTTCCGCCAGGCGAGCGGCGGATCCGAAACCGTAAGCGACGGCCAGCAGCAGGAAGGGCAGCAGCATCAAGGCAAGCTGCGTGCCCCGGCCCGGCCTCGTGTTGATCCAGCGCATGAACAAAGCTCCGCTGATGAGGGGATGAGGCGGCGGCTTTCAACGCGTGCCACCCGGTCAAGCGGTGCCTAGAGCGAGCCTTCGGCCGCGGCCTTCATATAGGTCCCGGTGAAGCGCAGCTTGACGTTGCCGCTGTCGCCCAGAACCTTGCCATCCGGCATTTCGATGCCGATGACGTCCGCAGACGGTGCCCCGTTGCCCAGCAGGCCCTTCGCGAAGAGGAAGTTGCGAACGAGGTCCATGGTCTTCGGAAGGCTTGGCGAAACGGTGAAGGCGACGGCATCCGCCGGCTTGTCGAAGAGCTTGGTTGCCGCGAGCTGGCCTTCGAATCCCTTGAGATCGGTACCCGATGCGACGCCCATCGCTTCGCGCGCCGCCTTCCCCTCGTCGGTCTGGGCCGTCAGCAACGCCGCCGTCTCATACCAGATGCCGGCCAGCGCCTTGCCGAAGTTCGGATTGTCCGCCAGGACCTTGGTGTTGGCAGCCATCAGGTCGATGATTTCGCCCGGAATCTGCGAGCTGTCGAAGACCTTCCTGGCACTTGGATCTTCGAGAACGGTCGAAACCAGAGGGTTCCAGGTGACGACCGCGGTGACATCGGCGGTCTTGTAGGCGGCGACCATGTCGGCGTCGGAGGTGTTGACCACCTTCACATCGCGCTCAGTCGAGCCGATGCTTTCGAGCGCGCGGGTCAGCAGATAATGCGACACGGAATATTCGACGAGGTTGACGTTCTGGCCTTTGATGTCCGCGAGATTGCTCTTGTTCTTGAGGATGACGGCATCGTTGCCGTTCGAGAAGTCGCCGACAAGGACGGCTGTCGTATCAACGCCGCCGGCAGCGGGAATGGACAGGCCGTCCATATTGGTGAGCGTCACCGCATCGAAGGCGCCCGCCGTGTATTGGTTCATCGACTCGACATAATCGTTGAACTGGGTGACCTCGATTTTGATGCCATATTTGTCCGCCCATTTCTTGACGATGCCATGATCGGCGGCATAACCCCACGGCATCCAGCCGACATAGATCGACCAGGCTACTTTGAAGTCAGTCTTCGGTGCGGCCGTGGCAATGGACGTCGCTCCAAACGCCAGCAAGGCGGCTAGTGCAGCAGTCGAGAGCATTCTTGAAAAAGTCTGCATAGAAATTCCCCTTTTTGCGTCTCTCAAAAAGGGATCGGCATGGACCATCGCGCCGCCAATCCCTTGGCTAACGAGGTCTCCCGGGCTTTTGTCCCGCCGTGCACCCGGTGGGATGTCTCCCACACCGGTGGCAGCTCTCGGACCAGCGCGCTCAAACGAGCGCCGGAACCCTAGCCACCAACTCTAATTTTGATAAAGCAATGTCCGTGCCAATTCCCAACCCTATGTTTCGGATCAGAAAAAATTGGGCCGCAGTCCCACATGCCCAAAAAAGTGTGCGCACTGTGCAAAAGAATTGAGCATTGCGTGGCTCCCCTGTTGCGTTTTTTCGCACCCACCAACTGAGACAGAGTCGAACCTCATTGCATGCCCTTGTAGGCAACTCGCTACAATTCAGCGATGTGGCCTACCTCGAAGCTGAGGCTGTGGTCCTGGCTGCGCTCGGCCGAAGCAACGAAGCCGGAATTGGTAGTTCGATGAATGTGGAGAAAGGCGGTGGCGCTCTCCTGACTCAAACCCCTCCACGCCCGACGCATAGACAGTTCCTGACCCGCCGATTTGCACGCCGAAGTACGCTGCAGCCCCCTATGAGCCTGAACGAGATTTACTACCGAAGCATCGACATGTCAGATCGGCCAAATGATCAAGAGTGCAGGAAACCTCTGCACATGACGTGTATTGAAAAAACTAAGGTCGAGAGGTAGGCGAAACTACGCTATCGCCGCCGTTCCCCCTGCTCCCACTCCATTGCTTATCGGGATCGCACCGCGTCGTGATCAGATTTGTCCTTTGCGATCGTGCTGCCACTTTCCCGCGCGAGCGCCGGCTCCCCTGGTGATGCTTTTGGATGTTAACCGTACCTCTTTTTGGATGTTGACGCTTACTCTTCGTTAGCGTTAAGAATGCGCTAATATAAGCACCTCCTAAAAAAGGATCCTGACTTGCAATCAGGGAAAGGGCGTCATGGGGTTTAAAGCGAACGCAGCGCGCTGCCAGAGTCGTCGCGGCAACATGTTGTAGCCAAGACTTACTTGTGGACGGCCATGTTGATGTCTGGCTGATCGCGGGACTGTGGCTTTACTGTGACTGTACTATGCACTGGCAGTAGCCGTATGGCGAACTTCGCATGTTGATCGTACTGTTTCAGATGGGGAGTGGATAATCTATCAATGCGGCAGTGAAATAGATGTGGAGGGCATCTGTATCTGTAAAGCGTACGAGTAAGGGTGGGGGTGGTTAAAATGGCTTTGGTGCCAGTGGAACTGCGATACCGCGTTCCAATACAAGGCAGTCCGGGGACGACGTCTTCAGTTATACCGAAGGTGCGGCCATCCTCTTTTTGCCCCCCGTCTAGTATTTCGCTCGATCAGATGAGCAACGATCCTGGCGCGCTCACCGGGATCATTCCCTGGCTGGCGATCGCAAGCCATTCGCATTGGATTTCCTTTGATTGGCGACGTTGCAGGCCGACGGGCGTTGACGCCCGGCCGACGTTGAATGTTTCGCATAAAAACTTGCGCTTCGGGCAAGCGCTCCACTGGCACTAGGGGAAACTGTTATGGGTGGAACAACGACGTCTTTTTCAAACACGCCGCAGGCAGTGGATGATTTCTTCACCAGCGTTTTCACCGGGCTCACTGAAGACAGTTTCGGGACCATTATCCTCAACGTAATGGCCAACGATCTAGGCGGAAACGCCAAATCACTGTGGTCTGTCGATAACGGGACGAACAACACTGGCGCGATGAGCGGCTACATCGCAGCCGATTTGTTGACGCAGGACTTAGGACGGATTGAATCCGCGGGTTCCGATACAAGTGCCAACGGCGCAAAGATCTGGATTACGGCCGACGGGAAGGTTGGATACGATACAGCGTTCTTGTCGGCTGCCTTCAGGTCGCAGTTGCAGGGGTTGAATGCCGGCCAATATTTGACGGACACCTTTATCTACTCTATCCGGCTCGGCAACGGGACGCTCAGCTGGGCAACCGCGACCATTCAGTTCGCGGGGACCAACGACGGGCCGGTTCTGAGCGACACCAGCGATTCGGCGGCGGGACTCGAACTGACTGGAGCCTCGGCCCAGAACCTGGCGGCGATCACGGGCAATTTCTCGGTGAGCGATCTCGACGTCGGCAACACGCTGCATGCGTCGGTAGTGGGCAGCCCGGTGGTGCAGCTCAATGGCAGTCCGTTCTCGTTGCCCGCCGGGGCAGCCGCGCTGATCGCCAGTGGCGCATTCACGCTGACGGATACAACCTCCAACGGTGGCGCGGCCAACATCGGCTACAGCTACGATCCGACCGCCGCCAACCTCGATTTCCTGCGCGCTGGCCAGAGCCTGACCATCACCTACACGGTGCAGGTCAATGACGGCACGACCAACTCGGGCACGCAGAATGTCACCTTCACCATCACAGGCACCAATGATGCGCCGGTGCTGAGCGATACGAGTGATCCGGTTGCGGTGCTCGAAGCGGGCAATGCCTCGGCCCAGAACCTGGTGGCAATCACCGGCAATTTCTCGGTGAGCGATCTCGACGTCGGCGACACGCTGCATGCGTCGGTGGTGGGCAGCCCGGTGGTGCAGCTCAATGGCAGTCCATTCTCGTTGCCCGCCGGGGCAGCCGCACTGATCGCCAGTGGCGCATTCACGCTGACGGATACAACCTCCAACGGTGGCGCGGCCAACATCGGCTACAGCTACGATCCGATCGCCGCCAACCTCGATTTCCTGCGCGCTGGCCAGAGCCTGACCATCACCTACACGGTACAGGTCAATGACGGCACGACCAACTCGGGCACGCAGAATGTCACTTTCACCATCACAGGCACCAATGATGCGCCGGTGCTGAGCGATACGAGTGATCCGGTTGCGGTGCTCGAAGCGGGCAATGCCTCGGCCCAGAACCTGGTGGCAATCACCGGCAATTTCTCGGTGAGCGATCTCGACGTCGGCGACACGCTGCATGCGTCGGTGGTGGGCAGCCCGGTGGTGCAGCTCAATGGCAGTCCATTCTCGTTGCCCGCCGGGGCAGCCGCGCTGATTGCCGCCGGCGCGTTCACGCTGACGGATACAACCTCCAACGGTGGCGCGGCCAACATCGGCTACAGCTACGATCCGACCGCGGCCAACCTCGACTTCCTGGGCGCCGGCCAGAGCCTGACGATCACCTACACGGTGCAGGTCAATGACGGCACGACCAACTCCGGCACGCAGAATGTCAGCTTCACCATCCACGGCACCAACGACGCCGCCGTGATCGGAACCCCGACGGTCGCCGACGTCACCGAAGACACGCCCAACAGCGCGGCCGTG
>NZ_JACHEF010000001.1:1557811-1805604 GCF_014207355.1 Mesorhizobium sangaii
ACGGCGGCACCAGCACCCATGTCGACACCTTCACGGTGACGGCCGCCGACGGCACCTCCCAGCTCGTCAGCTTCACCATCCACGGCACCAACGACGCCGCCGTGATCGGAACCCCGACGGTCGCCGACGTCACCGAAGACACGCCCAACAGCGCGGCCGTGACGCTCACCGCCGCGGGATCGATTTCGATCAGCGATGTCGACGCCGGCGAAGATCATTTCCAGACCACCGTCAGCGGCGCCGGCACCAATCTGGGCAGCCTCGTCCTGGCCGCCAACGGCTCCTACACCTACTCGGTCGCCAACGCCGCCGTGCAGTTCCTCGCCGCCAGCGACGCCAACGGCGGCACCAGCACCCATGTCGACACCTTCACGGTGACGGCCGCCGACGGCACCTCCCAGCTCGTCAGCTTCACCATCCACGGCACCAACGACGCGCCGGTCAATGGTGTGCCAGCTTCCCAATCAACCGACAGCAACATAGCAAAGGTGTTCAGTTCGGCGAACGGCAACGCGATCAGCATTTCCGACGTGGACAATTCAAGCCATACGGTAACGCTGACGTCGAGCAATGGTACACTAACGCTTAGCGGCCTCGCCGGCCTGTCCTTCTCAGTGGGCGACGGCAGCGCAGATGGGACGATGACTTTCAGTGGTACGGATGCGACCATCAACGCGGCGCTGAATGGCCTGAGCTTCGCACCTACGAACAACTTCCACGGTTTGGCGTCGATCCAGATCACCACGAATGATGGAAGCCTGTCCGATACGGATACGGTGAACATCACGGTCGTTGATACGGTCGCACCGAATGCGCCGGTCATCACCTCCGTCACGGACGACGTGTCTCCGGTCACGGCGACCTATGCGACCTCCGACGTGACAACCAATGACACTGATCTGACCGTCAAGGTTACGCTGCCGACCAGTGGTTCACCGGCCGAGGCGGGCGATACGATCCGGCTCTATAACGGCACTGGCACAGGCATCCCGCTGGGAGGCGCCTACACACTGACCGCAGCGGATATCGTCAGTGGCTTCGTCAGCCTCCAGACGGGCACGCTGACGAATGGGACCACTTACAACCTGACGGCCAGGATCACCGATGCAGCCACCAATCAGAGCGCGGCGTCGAACACCTTCGTGGTCACGGAAGACACGACCGCTCCGTCCGCGCCGACGGCCCTCGATCTGGCGGCAGTCGACGATAGCGGTTCGAGCAGCACCGACAACATCACCAAGAACACCTCAGCCCTGACCATCAGCGGCTCGGGCGAGAACGGTGCGACGGTCACCCTGTTCGACGACGCCAACAACAACGGCATAGTCGAAGGAGGCGAGAGCCTAGGGACCACGACGGTGAGCGGCGGTGCATTCAGCCTCGACGTCTCTCTTGCGCAAGGCACGCACAACGTGCGGGCGATCCAGACCGATGTCGCAGGCAACGCCAGCGCGGCCTCGACCTCGCATGCGCTCGACATCACCGTCGACACGACCGCTCCGGCGGCGCCGACCATCACTTCGGTGACGGACGATGTCCTGCCCGTGACCGGGACAGTGGCGAACGGCGGGACGAGCAACGACACGACGCCGACCTTGAATGGAACGGCCGAGGCGAATAGTACGGTCACGATCTTCGACGGTGTGACGCAACTCGGCACGGCAACGGCGGACGGCAGTGGCGCGTGGACCTTCACCACCTCCGCGCTGGGCCAGGGCAGCCACAGCTTCACGGCGACTGCCACCGACGCCGCCGGCAATGTGGGCTCGGTCTCGAGCGCCTACGCCGTCACCGTCGACACCACCGCTCCGGCGGCGCCGACCATCACCTCGGTGACCGATGATGTTCTGCCCGTGACCGGGACAGTGGTGAACGGCGGGACGAGCAACGACACGACGCCGACCTTGAACGGAACGGCCGAGGCAAACAGCATCGTGACCATAAAGGACGGCATCACCACACTTGGCACTGCAACGGCCAATGGCGCCGGTGCGTGGACCTTTACCACCTCTGCTCTGGGCCAGGGCAGCCACAGCTTCACGGCGACTGCCACCGACGCCGCCGGCAATGTGGGCTCGGCCTCGAGCGCCTACGCCGTCACCGTCGACACGACCGCTCCGGCGGCGCCGACTATCACTTCGGTGACGGACGATGTTCTGCCCGTGACCGGGACAGTGACGAACGGCGGGGCGAGCAACGACACGACGCCGACCTTGAACGGAACGGCCGAGGCAAACAGCATTGTGACCATCAAGGACGGCGCCACCACGCTTGGCACGGCAACGACCAACGGCGCCGGTGCGTGGACCTTCACCACCTCTGCGCTGGGCCAGGGCAGCCACAGCTTCACGGCGACTGCGACCGACGCCGCCGGCAATGTGGGCTCGGCCTCGAGCGCCTACGCCGTCACCGTCGACACCACCGCACCGGCGGCGCCGACCATCACTTCGGTGACGGACGATGTCCTGCCCGTGACCGGGACAGCGGCGAACGGCGGGACGAGCAACGACACGACGCCGACCTTGAATGGAACGGCCGAGGCGAATAGTACGGTCACGATCTTCGACGGTGTGACGCAACTCGGCACGGCAACGGCGGACGGCAGTGGCGCGTGGACCTTCACCACCTCCGCGCTGGGCCAGGGCAGCCACAGCTTCACGGCGACTGCCACCGACGCCGCCGGCAATGTGGGCTCGGTCTCGAGCGCCTACGCCGTCACCGTCGACACCACCGCTCCGGCGGCGCCGACCATCACCTCGGTGACCGATGATGTTCTGCCCGTGACCGGGACAGTGGTGAACGGCGGGGCGAGCAACGACACGACGCCGACCTTGAATGGAACGGCCGAGGCAAACAGCATTGTGACCATCAAGGACGGCGCCACCACGCTTGGCACGGCAACGACCAATGGCGCCGGTGCGTGGACCTTCACCACCTCCGCGCTGGGCCAGGGCAGCCACAGCTTCACGGCGACTGCGACCGACGCCGCCGGCAATGTGGGCTCGGTCTCGAGCGCCTACTCCGTCACCGTCGACACGACCGCTCCGGTGACGCCGACGGCCCTCGATCTGGCGGCCGCGGACGATACCGGTTCGAGCAGCACCGACAACATCACCAAGAACACCTCGGCCCTGACCATCAGTGGCTCGGGCGAGAACGGTGCGACGGTCACGCTCTTCGACGACGCCAACAACAACGGCATAGTTGATGGAGGCGAAAGCCTCGGGACCGCGACGGTGAGCGGCGGGGCATTCAGCCTCGACGTCTCTCTCGCGCAAGGCACACACAATGTGCGGGCGATCCAGACCGATGTCGCAGGCAACGCCAGCGCGGCCTCGACGTCGGGCGCGCTTTCCATTCTCGTTGACACGACTAATCCATCCACGACTTTGACAATCGGAAGTGGACGGAACTCAGCATCCGGAACCGCGTCGGACACCGGCGGCTCCGGTTTGTGGAAGGTGCAAGTCACATATGGGGCCGAATCGTACCTGATCACGAGTTTCAGTTCCGGCGCATGGAGTGTCACCTTTAACAGTCCAAAACCTACAAATGGGCAAACCGTCACCGCCACAATCTTTGATTTTGCCGGCAACACGAGTATTGCAACTGCGGTTGCTCCCGCCGGCGTCGCGGGCGAGGTTTTGAACTTGGCGCTCGGCGATCTGGTCCCGCATGGACTGGACGGGATCCACATCACCGTCTCCGGCGTCCCCGCTGGTTGGACGCTGAGCGAAGGCGCGCTGAACGCCGACGGCACTTGGACGGTAACGACAGCCGATCCTGGAGCGCTCACCGTCACCTCACGCGCCGACTTCACGGGCGCTATCGTCCTCGACGTGCACGCGACGTGGATCAATGCCGACGGCACCACAGGAAGCATGTCGGTTTCCGACAACGTCGAAGTCTTCGCGCCAGGCAATCCGATCTACGCCCTCTCGTCCGACGACCACCTCACCGGCTCCTCCGGCGCCGATCTGTTCGTCTTCGGTCAGCCGATTGCCGCGGATACACTGCACAATTTCGATGTGGCGGCAGACAGGATCGACCTGATCGGGTTCGACGGCGTCAACGGCTTCGGTGATCTCATCATCGCCGACGACGGCAACGGCAATGCCTTGATCACCGTCGGCACGGGTGAGACGATCACCGTGCAGGGCGTCTCGGCCTCAGGGCTCGGTGCCGGCAACTTCCTCTTCAATCAGGAGCCGGTCACCCACAATGCCGGCACGTTGTCGATCGCCGACGGCGCGGTCATGCCGCTCGGCGGCGCGGTCGACAACACGGGTACGATCGCCCTCAACGGTGCGGGCGCGACCACGCTGCTCGAGGTGATCGCCAGCGGCATCACGCTGCAAGGTGGTGGACAGATCGTCCTGTCCGACAGCGATGCGAACGTGATCTCCGGCACGGCTGCCGATGTCACCTTGACCAATGTCGACAACACCATCTCCGGCGCCGGTCAACTCGGCGGCGGTCTGCTGGGTCTGAACAATCAGGGCACGATCATCGCCACCGGCACCCATGCACTGGTTATCGACACCGGCAGCAGCACCGTCGTCAACTCGGGAACGCTTGAGGCGACGGGGTCCGGTGGCCTGACGATCAACGGTGCCGTCGCCAATTCCGGATTGATCTGGGCCAACGGCGGCAACGTCGCTATAGGTGGTCAGGTTACCGGCGACGGCGATGCCATCATCGGAAACATGTCGCAGCTGGAGTTTCACGCCGCCTCGTCCGCAGACGTCATTTTCGGGGCGGATGCAGCTGGCACATTGCGGCTGGACGATTCATTCGATTTCAGCGGCAGAATCGCGGGGATAACCAACGACGACAAAGTGGACCTCGGAGATATCTGGTACGGCACCGGAACATCCGCTGTCTATCAGGCAAACCAGGATGGGAGTGGAGGAACGTTGACCGTTTCGGACGGCACTCATGATGCCGCGCTCCACCTGGTCGGCGCTTACGATGCGGGCAGCTTCACCTTAGCCGACGACGGCACTGGGCGGACAGTAGTTGGTTATAATCCGGCGGACGACTTCCACTTCGTGTGACGTTGAAGGCCGCAGACCATGCGAAAGCGGGCGCCGGATCATTCCGGCGCCCGCTTCACATCCGGGTTTCCGATATCCAGAGGTGGGGGCCTACCTCTCCCGGAAGGCGCGTTGGAACGAATCCACCAGGGGTTTGGTCAGATAGGCCAGAAACGTTCGTTCGCCCGTTGAGATGAATGTTTCGACCGGCATGCCCGGATAGATCTGCTCGGGCTTGACCTGCGGTGGCAGCTTGTCGGCCATTTTCAGCCGGACGGTGAAGTAGGGCAGTCCCGTGCTGGGTGTGATCAGCCGATCCGCCGAAATGTAGAACACCTTTCCGGGCACCTTCGGCGTCGTACGCGCGTTGAGCGCCGTGAACATCATGTTCGCATCCTGCCCCACCCGGATTGAGTCGATGTCTTCGGGCTTTATCCTGGCCTCGATGATGAACTCGTTCGTGGTCGGCAGAAGCTCCATCACCACCTCCCCCGCTCGGATGACGCTGCCTTCGGAATTGTAGAGCGAGCGCACGATGATGCCGTCCACCGGGGCACGGATAGTTGTTCGGTCGAGGACCGATCGAGCAGCGTTGATTTGCTCCTCGAGGTCCGCGACCTGCGCCCGTGCTTTGTTCAGTTCCGTGACGGCATCCTCGACCCGGCTGGTTGTAAGCCTTTCAATCTGCTGGCGCGCTTCCACGGTCTGGGTCGCCGAGCTGGCAATCTGCGCTTCCAGAGATCCTGCCTGGCCGACCAGTTCGGCGGTGCTGCGCAGAAGATCGGTGTATTCAGAGCGATTTGTGAGCCCTTTTTTCAGCAGGTCTTTTTTTCTTTCCGTCTCCTCGTTGACGATCGCAAGCTGATTTTCCGCTGCCTCCTTCTGAGCCTTTAGCCCGACAACGGCGTCCTGAAGAGCTGCCACCCTTTGCTTCAGAATCCCCTGTTCCGCGCCATAACGCGCCAGCCGCGCCTGAAATTCCTTGTTTTGTTCTGCGAAAACACCGCTGTATTCGGAAGCGCCTGAATAGGCTCCGAGGTCACTGGACAAGACAATTTTCTCAAGGCCGTCGCGCTCCGCTTCGAGCCGAGAAATTTCAGCTTTTTGTGCCACCCACTGCTTGAGAACGCGGTTGAGCTGGGACTGCGCCACCGTCGGATCGAGCACGATCAGGGCCTGGCCTCTTAGTACCCGGTCGCCCTCCTTGACCTTGATGCTGCCGACCACGCCTCCTTCGAGGTGCTGGATCATCACATTCTGCCCAGCTGCTGCGACCACACCTGGCGCAATCGTTGCTCCAGCAATTGGTGCCATAGCTGCCCAGAATCCAAAGCCGAGCAAGAAAACCGCCACGCTTCCATATCCCATCAGCGTGATCCGATCTGTGCGGGTGTCGACGTTGCGTTGCCAGCGATACGTCTTGGCGTCCCTCTGAATGGGTTGGCTAGGAACCGTCATTCGCGACCTTTACCTCCACGCGAGCAGGGGACGGGAAAGGCACCACTCCTTCGCTATCATGCGACTGAGCGGCCGCGGCCGTCGCTGCTTGGCCCCGTCGCTCGGCTAGTTGGTCGAGCACGTCCTTGGTCAATCCGTAGATCTCGACCTGGCCATTGCGCAGCATGAGGATGCGATCGCATTTGGCTGCGAGCGAAGGCCGATGGGTTATGACAAGGACGGTCGTTTTTCGTGCACGCGCCTGGAGGATCGCCCGCTCGAGTGCGGCTTCGCCGTCGGAATCAAGATTTGCATTGGGTTCGTCGAGAACCAGTACCTTGGGATCGCCGTAAAACGCGCGCGCAAGTCCAATGCGCTGACGCTCGCCGCCCGAGAGTCGAACGCCGGTCGGGCCGATCACCGTCGAATATCCATCCCTTTGACCCAGGATGAGCTCATGCACTTGGGCCCGTTGGGCTGCCTGGATTAGTTTCTCATCAAGCGCATCCGGCTCAAAACGCGCAATGTTCTGGCCGATGGTTCCAGGGAAGAGTTCCACATCCTGCGGAAGGTAGCCAATATGACGGCCGAGTTCCTCCGGATCCCAGTTTCGAATATCGCCGCCATCGATACGGATTACCCCGGAACGCGGCTCAATGCCGCCGACTATGAGGCGCGCCAGCGTCGATTTTCCAGCCTGGCTTGGGCCAATGATCGCGACTGTTTCGCCAGCGGCGACTTCAAAGGTCAAGCGCTTTATCAACGGCAGCGACCCGTCGGCCGAACCTGGAACATGATAGACTATTTGATCTGCGCTCAACGCCCCTTGAGGCGTTGGCAAGGCAACATTCTCTTTTGGTCCGGACCTTGATTGGACAGCTGAAAGTCGCTTCCATGCAAGATTGGCGTCGATGACCTGCCGCCAACTTCCAATGATCTGATCAAGCGGCTGCAATGCCCGCGCCGAAATCATCGACGATGCAAATATCATACCGGCGGTTATCTCGTTGTGGAGAACCAGATAAGCACCGACGCCCAATATCGCGATTTGCAGTACCGATCGTGTGGTGCGGGACACACCGCCGTAAAATGCGTTGGTGCGAGCGAGCCCATCGGAGGCGTGCAGGGAACCGGCAAAACGACTGCCCCAGAACTCTATCGCATTGGACACCATGCCGAGTGCGCGGACCGTTTCGAAGTTTCGCGCGAAGGCCTGCGCCGAATTCATTGCCGCGCCGAGACTCTCCGCCGCCTCCTTGCTAGGCCGCGAACTCGCGACCTGGTTCAGCACGGCGATGGAAACCATGAGAACCGCTCCAACGACCGTTACAAGGAAGAGCAACGGGTGGATGAAATAAAGCAGGCCCACGAAGATGGGCCCAAAAGGGAGGTCGAAGAGAAAGAAAATCGTTCGTGAAGCGATGAAACCTCGCAGGGTGGCTAAGTCCCGCAAGGCCTGGACATCGCCGAGTCCAGCACGGGGCCCACTCATTGCGGCAAGAAAAGACGATGTGCCCAAAGATACATCCAGTCGCGCGGCGAGTCGGCTTGCATACACGCCACGAACGACTTCGAGCACTCCGAAAAGCAAAAGCGACGAAAGCGCAAGTAAGGTTAGGTAGGTGAGAGTATCCAGGTTGGCGGCGGGCAAAACTCGATCATATACCTGCAGCATATAGAGAGGCAGAATTAACACCAGGGTGTTCATCACCGCGGAGAAGAGGCCCATTTCGACCACGCTCCTCGACAGCACCGATCTGTTTGTAGAACTGGACATCCCCAAAATTGCCTCCCCCCCGGGATAAGCGGTCAAATTAGACAATCTTTATATATCATACGGGGTCGCCACGCTATCGGTTGGGATTCTTTCGATAGCCATAGTAAAGAGCGCCAACGCGAGCCGAGGCCCGATGTCATCACCCCTTTTGCGGACAAGAGCCGCGGCTCGATCGCGAAGCGACAGCGCGCGGCCACCGGCGTGGTGCAGGTGCTGCCCGATTAGCCCGCTGCTGGGGGTGACACAGGGCATCTCGCGCGACTTCGACTCGCGTACAACCTAGAACCCTATGGCTCCGCCGCGCCGAATGTATTAGACTTGTCTCATACACGTCCATCCGCGGGCGAGCGGCGCCCGGAGAGTTAGACGATGACGGTCTCTAGGCGATTGTTGCTGCCGAGGGCCTTCCCGATGCGGGTCCGGCCTTTTGGGACCGGCTGTCTTCGGACTTTCGGTCGGGCTCTCGTCGTTACTTTCATTTGCTGGTTTCTCGCCGGTGCGGTGATTGCCGGGCCGCTCCACGACGCTGCGCGGGAGGGCGATGCTGGCAAGGTCGCCGCGCTCCTGGCACACGGCGTCGATGTGAATGATCGCAACGAGAGTCGCGAGACCCCCCTGATCGATGCTGCGCTTGCCGGCAAGACCGAGGTCGTCGTTGCGTTGATCGGGGCTAAGGCCGACATCGAAGCCCGTAACGATCGCGGCTTCACCGCGCTTCATGCGGCAGCCTACTCAGGAAGCCTGGACATCGCAAAATTGCTGCTCGACCACGGGGCCGCGGTCGACGCGTTGAGCACGCACAAGATCACGCCCCTGCATGTGGCAGCAGAAGAGAACCAGACAGCCATCGCGGAGCTGTTGATCTCGCACGGCGCACAGGTCGAGGCAATCCAGGAATACGGGTACACGCCTCTCAGCCGAGCGACGTTCTATCAGAGCACCGACGTGATGGTTTTGCTCAAGAAGCACGGCGCAAAATGCCAACCCAAGGAAACAATGGGGTCGTCGTACAAGGTGTGCATCGCCCTCGGCAACTGACATCGAGAAAGGGTTACTGGAGGAGAACATGACAGAGAACCGTTCCAGAACGTTCGACAGTTTGCTTTGCGCGGGAGTAGCCGCTTCCTCCCTCCTCCTCTTCGGCACCGGTGGATCCCACGCCGGCGAGGGAGTGAACACCGGATACTTCGGCAATGTCGCCATCCTGGGTTATGATCCGGTAGCATATTTCACCGACGGTCGCGCGACGATGGGTTCGCCCAAGATCTCGAGGAAGTGGCTCGGAGCGACGTGGTACTTCGCCAGCGTCCAACACCGGGAAGCCTTTGTTTCCGAGCCGGTGCGCTATGCCCCTCAGTTCGGCGGCTTCTGCACCGGGGGAATGTCAGTTAAGGAGGCATCCGCGAACCTTGACCCGGAAGCCTTCCGCATCGTCGATGGCAAGCTCTTCCTGTTCTCCGGAAAGGAGGGCCTGGAGGAAGACTTCGATGCCAACCCGGCGCCTGTCATTGCGAAAGCGGAAGCCGAATGGCCCGCAGTAGAGGCGAAGGAATTCGAGGCTAGAGCGGCCGCCAACTAGCTCCGGCGCGATGTCGTGAGCCCGCAAGTTGAATGGCGCCCGTCACGGAGACACCGAGAAATACCAGACTGTGACGGAGTCTGGCCAAGCGTACTCGTCCTGCGTATCGCTGCTCCCTTGGGGATTGCGATAGACCGGGGCGCAGAACTTGCGGCCGAGCAAGGTCGCGGTGGATTGCGTGCAGAAGAGGTCGCCATCCACGCTGGACGTGCCGGTGATGATGCTGCTTTGCGAGCTCAGTGCGACATCTCCATTTGCACTCAGCTCCATGACGAACGCTGCGCCATTGTGTTGATGTCCTACCCATGTCCGATCGCCCGTTAGGGCTCGGATCGCGGCGGCGCCCAGGCGGTCCTCCTTCCGCCCGCGAAAATCGAAGCTCCGCTCGGGAATCCCCGCGGCGCGAAGGGCGCCCAGCCGGTGATCGAGGTCCTCTTGCCGCCGATGGTGGGCGTAAACGACACGATAACCAGCGAGGTTCTGTTCGGGCATCTTTTTCAGGATTGCTGCAGCCGCATCGTGCGCCTCGGCCATGCGTCCAAGCCGCGCATTTGTCATGGCCAGCGTTTCGAGACCAAGGTCGCTGCGCTCTCCCGGCTGAACCTCGCCCAGCGCCTGCAAAGCCTTCTCATACTGATGGTTCATGTAGAGCACGAAGCCGTAATAGTCGAAGACCTGAGCGCGCGGCTTTGGATCGAGCCGCAACACGCGTTCCATCGCTGCCAGCGCCTCCCGGTTCTGTCCTGCGTAGGTCAGCACGATCGCCCGATTGAGCTCCGCCTCCGCGCCGTTCGGGTCCAGCGCGACGGCTTTCTGGACCGACGCGATCGCCTGGTCCCATTCGCCGTCCAGCATCTGCAGGATGCCGAGCACGGCATAGGCGCGCGCAGATTGCGGATTGAGCTCCAGCGCCCGCCCTGCCGCTTCGTAGGAGCGCTGGCGAGCGACGGCGCTGAGCATGAGCACCTGGTAGTCGAAGCCGAGCACGTCCACCGTGGCGCGGGCATAGCCCGAGTAAGCATCTGCAAACGTAGGATCGAGCTTGATCGCCTTTTGATACAGGGACAGGGTCTCTCCGAGAGACCTGTTGTCGACCACATAAACCTTCTGCTCGGCTCGGGTGTAGAAATCGTATGCCTCCAGGCTTCGCGTGGGGAGGCGAGCAATCTGCGCTCGTTCGCCTTCCGTCAGACGCACCGAAAGTGCCTCAACGATACGCCCGATCACTTCGTCTTGAAGTGCAAATATCCTGGAGTAGTCGCGGTCGTATCGCTCGGCCCAGATGTTGCTCCCCGTTTGGGCATCGATGAGCTGGACATTGATGCGGACTAGATCTTCCTCCCGCCGGACGCTGCCCTCGACCACGTAACGGACGTTCAACTGAGCCGCGATCTCGTCGACGTCGAGGGATCGATCCTTGAAAGAGAACGCCGAGTTGCGTGCGATGACGAGGAGCCCCGAGATCTTCGAGAGATCGGTGATGAGATCGTCTGCGAGCCCTTCCGCAAAATAATCCTGGCCTGCCTTCTGGCTAAGATCAGTAAACGGTAGCACGGCGATGGAGGGCTTGCCGACCGACGAACCGACCGGGGTGGAACCGTGACCGGGCAGCAGGGCAATCGCTTGCGGCCAGAGCATCACCGCAATCCCCGCTATCAGAGCCAGAACGAGCACCGTGGCGCCGATCACAGGCCATCGCCGAGAGCGCGACTTCCTGGTTCCTCCGGTCTGTTCCAGCAGCACGCGATACGCACGGACCCGCTCTGGAATGTTCTTGAGGCGCTGTTCGCCGAGCGACTTGAAAGTCAGGCCGAGCTTGTTGTGGGCCTGGTCGTAGGCCGTTCCCGAGATGACGATGCCGCCCGGATCGCTCAGTCCTTCCAGGCGGGCTGCGATGTTGACGCCGTCGCCGTAGAAGTCGTCCTTGTCGGGGATCACGTCACCAAGGTTGATCCCGATGCGGAACACGATCTGGGTATCTTCGGGAATACCGAGGTTCTGCTGCGCGGTGACCCGTTGGATTTCAACGGCGCATGCTAAGGCATCGACGACGCTCTCGAACGCGACCAAAGCGCCGTCGCCCATGAGCTTGACGATGCGGCCATGGTAGCCCTCGATCGAGGGTTCGATGAATTCGCGCCGGAGCGCCTTGAGCCGCGAGAGTGTGCCCGTCTCGTCCAGCCCCATCAGCCGGCTGTACCCCACCACGTCGGCGGCGAGGATAGCGACCAGCTTCCGTTCGAGATGTTGTACCTGTTCCACAGCGCATGACTATACGGAAAGCCTTATGGCAAGACCATATGCCGGAGGTTAGCCGGGGCGGTGGCTATCGACCTGACTAGCGTCACAAACGTATTGGGCGCTTGTTTGCTTGCGCATCACCGGGTATCAAATTAATTGAAACCGAAGAGGACTTGGCTGCCTCTGCAGGTGAAAAGTGCTGACCTTCCCAGGGTTCTATCTCGCGTCGTGCATGCTCGCGCTTATTGCGCTCGTCGCCGTTCTCGAGCTCGGCCTGCTTCCGGCACTGCTTTCGGGCCTTCTCGTGTTCAACCTCGTTCATTTCGCCGCACCGATGCTCCATCGAATCGGGGTCTCCAGCAGCCTGACGAAAAGCCTTGCGCTGACCTTGGTGGCATTGATTTTCATGCTCCTGATAGCCGCTGCTATCTTTAGCGGCGTGTCGCAATTGACTGGCGGCTCGGAGAACGTCGTGACGCTCCTCAAGAAGATGGCCGAGATCATCGATACCGCGCGCGTCCATCTCCCAACTTGGGCGATGGACTATTTTCCGTCGAACATCGAGGAATTGGAAGTCTTCGCTGCCCGATGGCTCCGCGAGCATGCCGGCCAGCTTCAACTCGTCGGTCGGGATTTCGGCGTCCTGGTGGTCCACGTTATCGTCGGCATGGTGATCGGCGGCTTGATCGCGGTAAGCTCGGCGGCACCATCGGGCGAGCCCGGTCCATTGGCGGACGCGCTGGCGGATCGTGTCAACTTACTGAGCAAGGCCTTTCGCAACATCGTGTTCTCGCAAATCCGGATTTCGGCGTTGAATACGTTTCTAACTTCGATCTATCTCGTCGCTGTTCTGCCGTCCTTCGGCATCGATCTGCCATTTATCAGGACGATGATAGCGCTGACTTTCGTCGCCGGCCTTCTGCCGGTCATCGGCAATCTGATCTCCAACACGGTGATCGTGGTTGTCAGCCTCAGCATCTCCTTCCTTGCAGCGCTAGGCTCGCTTGCCTTTCTCATCGTCATTCACAAGCTCGAATACTTCGTAAACGCCAAGATTATCGGTTCGCGGATCAATGCGCGTGCCTGGGAGCTTCTTCTGGCGATGGTTTTCATGGAGGCCTGGTTCGGCATACCGGGTCTTGTTGCTGCGCCGATCTATTATGCCTATCTGAAGGCTGAACTGACGATGCGCGGGCTGATCTAGGATTACTGCAGCTGGCGATTTGGTGACGCAAGCATGCCGTGCGCGAAGACAGAGCTTGAGCTTGAACCACGATTGCCGTTCCATAGATTATGTTCTGCGACTTCAACGACCGGCTAAAGCGCCAGAAGCAGCCAATCGGATGCGACGTCGCACATGACGGCAATTGGCCGAAAGCGGAATGGCGGGCCTTGGGCGTCCGAAGAACGATAGCGGACGGTCTGCCCAGTCAGACCAAGTCTGGAGCTGAATCGGCGTAGAATGCCACAAAGTTATGATGTCCCGTCCAGGTTGTGGACACTTCCTCTTCGAAGGCGCACTCTCCTAGGACGAAACCCAAGCAGAGTTTCGTCCAATGCTTCACATGCTTGAGATGCCTCGCTGATGGCCTGACCTGTCCGGAGATCCGGGTGGAGCAGTCGTTCATTGTGCGCCTGTCCGTGATCAGGCTACGGCCCAATACGCACGCTGCAGCCCGTTCCGGATCAACTGGGAGGAAAACAGCATGCCTCATCTTCAACGCAGAGAACTTATTCAAGGGAGCGTGGCTCTTGCCGCAATCGCCGCCCTTCATGCCTCGCGGGCTTACGCTTTTCCGACACGGCCCGGCGAGGAAGTCGTCAAATGGCTCGATCAACTGCCACCGAACCCGGTGCCAGAGGTCATCAAGAATCAGATTGTCTGGGAGGACCTCGATTCATGGGTAACGCCCAATGACAAGTTCTTTTCAATCGCGCATTTCAACAGACCAATCATCGACGCAGGCACGTGGAAGCTCGAAATCGCCGGCCTGGTCAAAAAGCCGATGGCCCTGACGCTTGCCGACATCAAGGCCCGGCCGCGCGAGGAAGTCACCTTCACGATCGAATGTTCGGGCAATACCGGCCTGCCGTTTTTCAACGGCGGAATCGGCAATGCCCGCTGGGCGGGTACGCCGCTCGCCCCGATCCTGAAGGAGGCCGGGGTCCTCGACAGCGGCATCGAGGTCGTCTTCTGGGGCACCGACGAAGGCGAGATCAAACGAGCCGACGAGGTCACGTTCAAGCAGAATTTCGCGCGCAGCATGTCGCTGGCCGACGCCATGGATCCAAAGAACATCCTTTGCTACGAGATGAACGGAACTTCCTTGCCGGCCGACAACGGCTTCCCGCTGCGGTTGATAGCGCCGGGCTGGTACGGGATCGCGAACGCGAAATGGCTCAAGCGCATCGAGGTGCGCGACCAGCGCTTCGAGAGCCGGTTCATGGGACGCGACTACGTCACGGTCCGCGAGGAAGACCATAATGGCGAGACCGTGTGGGCGGAAACCTCCGTCGGACGGGCACGCCTCAAATCGGCGCCGGCTCGGGTGACCCATATCGGCAGCGATTATCGGATCGTCGGAGCCGCCTGGGGTGCGCCGATCGACCGGGTCGAGGTGAAGATCGACGATGGGCCGTGGATGCCGGCGACCGTGGACGGCACCGAAGAGGCGGAGTTCGCCTGGAAGATGTGGTCTCTGGACTGGCCCAAGCCGTCCGCCGGGGAGCACACAGTCACCTCGCGCGCTATCGATAAGAGCGGCAACATTCAGCCGGCGATGAGCGATCCATGGATTGCCAAAAAACACACTTATTGGGAGAGCAATGGACAGGTGACCCGCCGTATTCAGGTCAGTTGACGGCTCGGCGCCGCGAGCGAAGCCGCCTGGAAGCTGTGTGGCGACGGGATTGAGTGCGACCCCGTTGCGTCCGTGGCATAGCTTTGTAGGCTAACTTGAGAACGCAGCCGATAGCATTGCGGAACCTCGCTCGCGATCTGCAGATCGTACTGGCGCCGGACGGCACCGTCGCCGCGGTGGAGATGTTTCGGTTCAACAGGCCGTGAGTGCTTCAACACGCCACGGACGGCTAAGGACAAGCAAAAGCGCGGTCATCGTGGCGCTGGCGGACGCAACCGCTATCAGCGCTACAACGCCACTGGAGTTGGATCTTTGCGTCGCGTGAAAGGGGACGTCTGTTGCGGGCGAAGCTGCACTGTGAACCAGGGCGTCCAGATCGGACCTGCTGCCGTGTCGAACGGAATAGCCACGAGTGAATTCGGCTCCGAGAAGAAAGGTTTCCGATGAGTAGTAAACCCAGAGAAGGATGACGAGCAGTCCACCGGCGGCGCCATACGAGGATGCGATCGCGCTAGTGCCGATATACCAACCGATAAGAGATTTTCCAATCGTGAAGAGGGCGGCGGTGATAATTGCGCCAATCCCGACATCGCGCCATTCGAGCGCTCTGTCGGGCAAAACTTTGTAAATGGCAGCAAACAGCAGGGAGATAAGGGCAAACGAAACGATTGCGTTAATCATGCTGAGGATAAGCGTGCCGAAGGGCAGATAAGCGTTGATAAAATTGCCCAGAGCCGAAATCGCAGCACTTGCAATAAGAGAGACCAGCAATAGGAAACCGAGCGCGGCCACCAAGCCCAGACTGGCAGCGCGTGCCCGCATCAGACGCGACAAGGAACTGCCCTGCGGTTCGACCTTCCATATCGTATTCAGCGATTGCTGCATTTCACCAAAGACGCCAGACGCGGCTACCAACAAGGTGACTAGCCCGATTACTGCGGCCCAGGTTCCGTATAAGCGCTTTCTCGACTGAACTGAAAAGCTCGCCCTTGCCGTATCGCCTGATGAGCACCGCGGGCTTCGGAGCGCGAAGCACCGCTTCCACGGGAGGAACGCCCAGATACTGACCCGGTTGGGTTTTGGGCCGATAGCGGAATGGCGCCTTCCGGTTTGCGAGGAAGCTATCAGCAGTAGAAGTAACACTACTTGTGTAGGTTTGCGATGCGTGGGTCCGGTATGGGCACGGCGGCGATCAACTCCCGTGTGTACGCCTCGTGTGGCGACGACAACACTGCGCGGCGCGGGCCGGCTTCGACGATGCGGCCGGCGCGCATCACGGCGACGTTGTGGCTCATGCGCTCGACCACAGCCATGTCGTGCGAGATGAACAGATAGGAGAGCCCGAGCGTCTCCTGAAGCTCCAGCATCAGGTCGAGCACGCGCGCCCGCACCGACACGTCGAGCGCGGCAACGCTCTCGTCAGCGACGATCAGCTTCGGCTCGAGCGCCAGCGCCCTGGCGATACAGATACGCTGGCGCTGGCCGCCGGAAAATTCGTGCGGATAGCGCGAGGCATGATCGGCGGCGAGCCCCACGCGTCCGAGAAGCGAGGCCACTCGCTCGCGCCGCTCGCTCTTGGTGCCGATGCTATGAATGGCGAGCGGCTCGGCAATTGCCGCACCGACCGTCATGCGCGGGTCGAGCGAGGCGTAGGGATCCTGAAAGATCATCTGCGCGGCGCGCCGCACCGGCCGCATGGCGGCAGCGGAGAGGCCCTGAATGGCCTTGCCGCCGATGGTCACCGACCCAGTGAAAGGGACCAGGCCGAGCACGGCCTTGCCGGTGGTGGACTTGCCTGAACCGCTTTCGCCGACGAGGCCGAGCGTCTGGCCCGGCATGATGTCGAAGGAGACGTCCTGCACCGCCGGCGCCTCCGAGGCGCGGCGACTAAAAAGGCTGGAGGATGCGCCGTAGTCGACGACAAGGTTCTTGACCGCAAGCACCGGAGTGGCGCCGTTTGGTACAGGTGGCGGAGCGCTGGCCGTGATCCTGGGCGGCGCGTCGGTCGCCGCGAATGCGCCAAGACGCGGCACGGCGGCGAGCAGTTCGCGCGTGTAATCGGCTTGCGGCCGCTCGAAGATGTCGAGCACCGGGCCGGCCTCGACGATGCGTCCATCGCGCATGACGGCCACGCGGTCGGCCATCTCGGCGACGACGCCCATGTCGTGGGTGATGAGGATGATCGCGGTGCCGAACTCCCGCTTCAGCTCGCGCATCAGTTTCAGGATCTGCGCCTGCACGGTCACGTCTAGCGCCGTCGTCGGCTCGTCGGCCAGAAGCACCTTCGGCCGGCAGGAAAGCGCCATGGCGATCATGACGCGCTGGCGCATGCCACCGGAGAGTTCGTGCGGATATTGCTTCATGCGCCGCGCCGGGTCGTTGATCTGGACGACGTCGAGCATGGCGCGGGCGCGGTTTTCGACGCTGGCGCCTTCGGCGCCCTGATGGGTCCGGATCGCCTCGGTCAACTGCGCGCCGATCGAGTGGACCGGGTTGAGCGAGGTCATGGGCTCCTGGAAGATCATGGCGATCTCCCCGCCCCGTACGTCGCGCATGGCGCGCTCGGACAGGCGCGGCAAGCTCTGGCGTTCAAGCCTGATGTCGCCGCCGGCGATGCGCAGCGAAGTGCGCGGCAAGAGCCGCATGATCGAAAGCGCCGTCACCGACTTGCCCGAGCCGGATTCGCCGGCAATGCACAATGTCTCGCCCGGCGCCAAGGCAAAGCTGATGTCGTCGATGACGCGCCTGGCGCCTTCAGGCGTCAGCGCGTCCACCGACAGATTGTCGACGGTCAGGACGGCGTCCTGCTCCTGCCCAGAACCGTCCGGCATCAGTTGAAGACGATTCTGGGGAAATAGAACGAGACCACCCAGTTCGGCATGTCGACGATCTCGCTGATGCGCAGGTCGCCGCAGACCGAACAAAGCATGTAGGCGTCGACGGGCTTCAGCCCATGCTCCGCCGCAAGCAGATCGACCATGCGCATGACGCTTTCGCGCGCAGCGGTCATCAGGTCAGGCCCGATGCCGGTGGTAGCCTCATAGCCGGCCGCGTCGAGATGACGGGTCACCGGCCCCGGCGTGGTGAAGCGCGGGCTTTGCAGTCGCGCGTCCTTGACGAGCTCGATCGACGCCTCGACATCCATGCGGCTCTCGATGGCCGTGCCGCAGACCTCGCCGTCGCCCTGGGCGGCGTGGGTGTCGCCGATCGAAAACAGCGCGCCCTCGACCTCGACGGGCAGATAAAGCGTGGTGCCGGCCGCCAGGTCGCGGATGTCGAGATTGCCGCCGACACGGCGCGGCGGCACCACCGAGTGCAGGCCGGGTTCGGCAGGTGCCACGCCGATCGTGCCGGCGAAGGGTTTCAGCGGCACGCGGCCACCTGGACCATAGAGCGCCGGCGTCATCGAGGCGGCGTCATATTTCCAGATGTGCAGCGCCGGCTCCTCAAACTGGTCGGCAAGCAGGCCGAAGCCCGGAATGTTGGCGGTCCAGCCGAGGCCCGAAGGTTCGAAATGGCGCAGCGTGATCTTCAGCGCATCGCCCGGCATTGCGCCTTCGACATAGACCGGTCCGGTCACCGGATTGACCTTGCCGAAATCCATCGTCTTGACATGCTCGACCGTGGAGCTGGCGTTGAACTGCCCGCCCGAGGAATCGAGACATTCGAAATGGATGGTCGACCCCGGCTTGGCCGTCAGCACAGGCTCAAAATCACGGTTCCAGCCGAAATGATGGCTGGCGCGATGGATGGTGTAGTCGCACTTCACGCACATGGTTGCTTCTCATTTGTCTTGGGCAAGCCGCCTCCCGTTTGGGCGGCATTATGGAAAGGTCCCGGCGGTCGCCGAACGCTCGCCGCCGGGGAGCGGTCTATTTGTTGACGTAGATCGCTTCGTAATCGATGACGCGGGTGGGATCGATGTAGATCTCGTCCGGACCGCCCATGCGCTTGGACTTGGCCACCACGCGGCGCTCGTTGAAGACCGGGATCCAGGGCGCGTCATTGGTCTGGATGTCGGTGAATATCTGCGCCCAGGCCTTGTTGCGCTCCTCGGCCTTGGCCGGCACCGGCATGGCGTCAGCGGCCTGGCCGCGGGCGTCGATCTCCTTGTTGCAGTACCACGACCAGTTCCAGCCGCCGGCGACCGCGCTGCCGCAGCCGAGGATCGGCCCGTAGAAGTCGGAGGGATCCGGGAAGTCGGCGATCCAGCCGAGGCCGCCGGACCAGACCATCGGCGCCTGCCCCTGCGTGCCGCCGGCGGCAATCACGTTGGGGTTGGCCACCGCCTTGATCTCGGCCTTGACGCCGATCGCCGCCAGGTCCTGCTGGATCGCCTGGGTGATGCGCGGCTGCGGGTCGGTGTTGGAGGTGTAGATCTGGGTCGAGAAGCCATCCTTCAATCCGGCTTCGGCAAGCAGCGCCTTGGCCTTTTCGGGGTCGTAGGCGTAGCCCTTGTAACTCTGGTCATAGCCCGGCATCAGCGGCGGCAGCACCTGGCTGGCCGGCGTGGCGCGGCCGTTGATGATGCGCACGATGCGGTCCTTGTTGATGGCCATGTTGACGGCCTGCCGCACCTTGGCGTTGTCGAAGGGTTTTACCTGGGTGTTCAAGGTGACATAGCTCGTCTCGAGCTGCTGGCGGTCGACGATCATGCCCTCGAACTCGGGCGACTTCTTCATCTCTAGGTATTTGGCCGGCGGAATGCCGTCGCCGGCGATATCGACTTCGCCCTTCTGCAGGCGCAGCAGCGCCACCAGCGGCTCCTGGCCGACTTCGACCGTGAAGGAATCGACATGCGGACGCTCCTTGATGAAGTAGTCGGGGTTCTTCTGGAAGACGAGACGCTGGCCGATGGTCCATTCCTTCAGCGTGAAGGCGCCGCTGCCGACCGGGTGCTTGCCGAAATCGCCATTGGCGGCTTCCACGGCCTCCTTCGGCACGACGGACGCGAAGTTGAGCGCCAGCACGTTGAGGAAGGTGGCGTCGGGCTGCGACAAGGTGAACTTGACAGTGTGTTCGTCAACCGCGGTGATGCCGTCCATCGTGTCGGCGGTGCCGGCGGTCATCTTGTCGGCGCCGACGATGGAGTGGAAGAAGCCGGCACCCGGGCCTTGCGTCTTGGGATTGACCGCGCGCTCGATCGACCACTTCACGTCTGCCGCTATCACCTCGCGGCCGTTGGTGAACTTGACGCCGGGATGCAATTTGAACGTATAGATCTTGCCGTCGTCAGAGACATCGTAGCTATCGGCAAACGACGGGCCAAGCTCCGTCGTGCCCGGCTTGTAGTCGACCAGGCGCGAGAACAGCGCGTTGATCATCGACCAGTTCTGCCAGTCATAACCGACGGCCGGGTCGAGCGTGGCGATGTCGTCCTTGTAGGTGACGATGATGTCGCCGCCACTGGTCGGTGTGTCAGCGAAGGCGAGCTTTGCCGGCACCAGGGCAGAGGTGGCGAGCAAGGCCGCCAGGCCGATTCTTTTGACGAATTTATTCATGAGTTCATTCCTCTGTTGGTTTTGTTGGTTATTGGCTGCGTATGCGCGGGTCGACGAACGGAGCGACGAAGTCGGCAAGCAGGTTGCCGAGCACGATGGCCAGCGCTGAAACCAGCGTGACGCCCATGATGATGGGCACGTCGACCTGCTGGATGGCCTGCCAGGCAAGCTGGCCGATTCCGGGCCAGCCATAGACGGCCTCGACCACGACCACGCCGCTCATGAACTGGCCGATGTCGATGCCGACCATGGCGATAATCGGCAAAAGTGCGTTGGGCAGCGCGTGGCTGAGCACGACGCGACGACCGCTGAGGCCCTTGGCGTGGGCCGTGCGCACATAGTCCTGGCGCAGCACCTCGATCATGGCCGAGCGCACCATGCGCGCATACCATCCGGCGCCGAGCACGCCGAGCGTGAGCGCCGGCAGCACGACATGCCGCGCGGTGCCGAAACCGGACATCGGGAACCAGCCGAGCGTGGCGGCAAAGACGTATAAAAGCAGCAGCGCGACGACGAATTGCGGTGACGAGACGCCGACGAAGGACAGCATCATGATTGAGCGGTCGACGAAACCGCCGCGCCAGACCGCCGAAATGATGCCAAAGGTCAGACCAAGTGCCACCTCGACGACGATGCCGGCGGCCATGAGCAGCAGCGTCGCCGGCAGTCGCGCCAGGATCAGCGGCAGCACCTCGGTCTTCTGCGTATAGGAGCGGCCGAGATCGCCATGCAGCAAAGAGCCGACATAGTGCAGGAACTGCATGACCAAGGGCTGGTCGAGGCCGAGCTCATGCCGGATGGCGGCCACCATCTGCGGCGTCGCGGAGCGGCCGGCGATCAAGACGGCGGGGTCGGCCGGCAGGTAGTAGAGCAGAAGGAAAGTGATGGCGGCGACGCCGAGCAGGATCAGCACGGCCTGGACGAGACGGCGAGCTAGGAAGACGGTCATCGTCACAGCCTCCCGCGCTGCGTCGGGTCAAGGATGTCGCGCAACGCGTCGCCGATCAGGTTGAAGGACAAGGCTGTGGCAAGGATGATCGCGCCGGGGATGAACACCAGCCAGGGCGCATCCTGGAAATAGCTCTGACTTTCGAAGATGATGTTGCCCCAGGAGGGCTGTGGCGGCTGCACGCCGATGCCGAGGAAGGACAAGGTCGCTTCCAAAAGCACCGTGGTGGCGATGCCGAGCGTGCCCCAGACGATTGCCGTCGGCATCAGATGGGGAAGGATGTGCAGAAAGATGATGCGGCCGTTGCCGGCGCCGAGCGAACGCTCGGCGACGATGAAGTCGCGTTCCACCAGGCCGCGCGTTTCGGTGTAGACGATGCGGGCGACCTGCACCCAGTTGACCAGGGCGATCACCATGGCGACGATCCACAGGCTGGGCTTGAGCAGCGCCGCGAGCGCGATGGCTAGCAGCAGAGCCGGGAATGCCATCATCAAGTCGGTGAAGCGCATCAGCAAATTGCCGACAGTGCCGCGCAAATAGCCAGCGAGAAGCCCGACCAGAAGCCCGATCGCAACGGCCACGCCATTGGCGACGAGACCGATGATCAGCGACGTGCGGGCGCCGAACAGCACGCGAGAGAAGAGATCGCGGCCGAGCGTGTCGGTGCCGAACAAATGCTCGCCGCTGGGTGGCAGCGGCGCGCCTTCGAGCGACAGGCCGTCGGTGAGCTGGTTGTCTGGCGAAAAGTGCACGATCCACGGCGCGAACAGCGCCGCCAGCAAAACGATCGCGACCACGATCAGCCCGAACAGGGCGGATGGCCGTCTGATAAGTTCGCGCAAAACCCGCATACCGGCGCCTACATCGCCCGCGGCACGGGCTCATGCCCGGCGACGATGGCGGCCGCGACATGCTCGACGATGAGCCGGCGCTGCATGGCGAGGTGACACAGGATGCGATAGGCGCCGGCCTCATCCGTGCCCTGCGCGGCCATGATCGAGCGCATCGCGTCATAGACGATCGGCCGCAGCCGTAGGCGCTCCTCAAGGCCGGCGATGCGCGCCTGTACAGCCGTGCGTTCGTGGTGCGCGTGCGTGGCGAGTACCAGCGCCGGGTAGACCGAGGAGGCGATGACCGGCTTTGCCATGATCGCGCCGGCGCCCTTTGCCAGCGCCCAGGCGATGCGGCCCGGCGCTTCAGAGCCCAAGAGCGCGACCATCGGAACCGGCGCGTCGTCGCCATCCCATGGCAACAGATCGTCCCAGCCCTGGTCGGCGTCGACGAGGACGATATCGGCCGGCGTCTCGGCAAGCTCGAGCGGCTTCCACTGTACCAGCACGGTGACGCCGAGACGTTCGAGCTGCCGCTTCAGGCGCTCGATATTGTCGTCGGCGCGATGCAGGATCGCGGCGCGCCAGGAAACGAAACTCGGTGTGCGCGTCATTGCACCACCCTCAGATGCGGGGCGTGCTGGATGGGCAGCGTACCGACGAGATAAGGGTCGGCGGCGATGGCGCCATGCGAAGCGATGATGTCGAAGCCCGCCCGCTCGTTGATGCGGCCAAGGTGGAAGGGCAGGGCGGCATGGTTGGTGCGCGGATCGATGGCTAGGGCCCCGAGCACGGTCTGCCGCGGCCGGGCATGCAGGAAGCCGCGCACGCTGGCGGGGTCGTCGCGGTCGGCCTCCGACACCGCCTCGGCGCAAAGTTTCACGGCGGCGTAGGCGCCGGCAAAGAAGCTGGAGACGCGCCGCTCGGCGCCGAAACGGGCGGCGACGCGTTGCTTGAAGGCGCGGTTCTCGAACGACGCCAGGCTTTCGAAATAAGAGGCCGTGGAGAGCTGGCCGATGGCCACGCCCGGCTCGATCTCGCCGAGCTCGCATTCCGTCAGATCGCAGCTCAGCACCGGACAGCGTTCCGGCGCGAAGGCGGGATCGCGCTCGGCCAGCCGCTTGACGGCGGCAAGGAAGGCATAGCTCGAAGGGCCGACCATGTTGTTGAGGATGAAGTCCGGCCGGTGGCGCTCCAGATCGGTGATCAGCAGGCCGACATCGGTCTCCTCGATCGGCAGATAGCGTTCGCCCAACACCGCGCCGCCGGCGCGCAGCAGCAGCTCGCGCGCCAGCCGGTTCATCTCCCAGCCCCAGACATAGTTGGCGCCGGCAAGATAGACGCGCTTGCCGTGGCGCGGCAGCATATAGTCGAACAGCGGTATCAGATGCTGGTTGGGACAGGCGCCGGTGTAGATGACGTTCTCGTTGGCCTCGAAACCCTCGTAGGGGCAGATGTACCAGAGCAGCCCGTCATATTTCTCGACCAGCGGGATGACGTCCTTGCGCGACAGCGAGGTGATGGTGCCGATGACATTGCGGCAGCCCTCGTCGCGCAGCATGGTGCGGATCAGATCGAGGTAGCGTTCCGGCTGTCCGGCGGGATCGCCGAACACCAGCTCGATGCGCACGGGGCTGCCGGCCTTCTCGAGTTCCTCGATGGCGAACTCGGCCCCGGCGCGGCAATCGCGGCCGATCGCCCCGTAGGGGCCGGTGGTCGAATAGAGGATACCGACCCTGAACGTCTTCACCCGGACCTCAAAAAACAAAGGCCCCACACGCATCTCATGCTCCATGAGACGCGGCGAGGCCATGCTGCCCTTGCCCGGCCAAGCCGGACGCGATGTGTTACGCGGAAAAATGTGCGCTTGCGAAATAGAACACGAGCAGGCGCACGCTTGTCAACGGCGACTTGCTCGAATCGGCCGGGCTACTGAAGGCCGCCGGTTAGAATGCGAGCCGATCGACTGCCTTCAATCCGGCAAGGGGAATGCCCGATCCTGGCGTAGTCACGACCTCCAAGTGGTCGCAAGCATGTCCGCTTTCGTGAAGCAGCGAGGCTGACCTCTACGACCGAGATGAGGCGCGAAGCAGTCGTTCGAGATGGGTGGCCAGGAAAGGATTGGTACGGACTACCTGTCGCTCCAGTCTTGTTGTGGCTAGTTCGAGGCATGCGACCAGGCGCCCACTTCCGAGCGACTCACGATCACACTACCCGCCTCGATTTCGCGCTGCATGCGCTGTCCCAAAGTTTCAATATCGACCTCAGCGACCGTCGCAACTCCCCGGCTTTGGATTTCCAGCAGCATCGTGACAATGAGTTCGGCGGTCTGGTGTGACCATTCGAATCCGCCCTTGGTTCCCCGACGACCGCCTCCATGTGCATTGAGGGCGCGGGCAATACAGCCGCACGGAATGCTGCATCGAGCTTGATGCCCATATTGGTCTCGATACCGCTGTGCCGAAACGTGTCGACGATCCATGGACAGCAATGGTGGTAGGTCGGCGCCGGCGGGCTGGATCGACAGCCGTCCCAATCCCGCTCATGGAAGACGATGGTCCCTCCAGGCCTGACATGACGAGCGACGCCACGCACCATAGCGACAGGATCAGGTTGAAACATCAGAACGTAGCGGCCGATCACGGCGTCGAACGGTCGGTCGAACGTGAGTGCCGCGGGATCGCCTTCACGAAAGCTGACATTCTGGATCGGATGCTCCGCCGCGCGCCAAATAGGGACATCGCGTTCGTCGACGACACTATGCGCCGATGCGGCAGCCAGTCAACGAGACTCGCTGAACCGGCCGGGGCCGGGTAGTCCGTTCCGCTCCGTGCGGGACGGGTGGTCAAAAGTCATGGTGCAGCGCAACAAAGATGTTGCATTGCACACAAACTTCCGTTAGGTAATGCTAATACAAATGCGAAGGCTTCTTAAAAGTCGCCCCCAAACAAAGGATGGAACGATGTCCAAGACCACTGAAAAGACCGCTGAATTTATCGAAAACGCGTACCCCGCTTTTGATGCATCCAAGGCCATCGAGCAGGTCAGCGCTTTCACGGAAAAGGGCGTTGAGCAGTCGAAAGAAGTTCTCGCCAAATTCAAGGCGGATTCGGAGACGACCCAGAAGGCTCTCGAGACGAGCTTCGCATCCGCCAAAGCCGCTTCCAGCAACCTGTCGCTCAAGACAATTGCCGTTCTGCGCGCCAACACTGAAGCCGCCTTCTCGCATTTCGAAGCCCTAATTGCCGTAAAGTCGCCTTCCGAATTCGTTGAACTGCAGGCCGCCTTCGTCCGTAAGCAGGTTGAAAGTGCCGTCGAGCAGACCAGGGAACTTCAGGCCGTCACGACCAAAGCCGTCGAGGACGTATCCAAGCCGATCAAGTCCGCCTTCGAGAAGGCGGTCAAGGACCTCAAGGTCGCCTAGCTTTTTCTGGGGCGGATAGAGCGGGGCGGGTTGTCGCGGCTCTCCATTAGGAGAGCCGCGACTACCTTAAGAGCGGCGTCCGCCAGCATACCTATTTGCCTCCTGAAAAGTACCAGTACAATTTCGAGGCTCAGTGGCAGGCAATTCCCTTTTCCTTCAATGCCTTAAGGCGCAAAAAAGTACCGTCACGAGCCTCATTGGCTCTGACGGTACTTAGAAAAATTCGGGTGGGCAATATGCGGGAGGTCCGTCAGACGGTCCGTCAAAGCCAATCTCTGCGTGCCGATTGTCGCTGATTGTCCCTGAAGAGATTTATTTTTGTTTTCAGTGTGTTACGTCGCAGATTGGCGTATTTTCGGCGGCGTTCGAGCGGGTCTGAATCATTCCACCTCAATCGCGAACCGTGCGCGGTTCTCAAGAGAACCACCGAATTCGTCGGTGCGCTTATTGGCGTTCGGCGCAAGAAACTGGTGCACCAGATACCCATTCGCACCGTGAACTTCGACACCGTCGGCTCCCGCTTCGATCGCGCGCTTGGCGGCGTTTGCGAAATCGGCGATGGTCTGCCGAACTTCAGCGGTTGTGAGCTCGCGAGGTTCCGGAACCGGCAGCATGCCTTTAACCGTGAACATGTTTTCACCGGAGGCAATCGCCGAAGGCGCAACCGGCTGGCGATGGTGCGGCGTGTTTTCCGGATGGGATCTGCGGCCGACATGCATGAGCTGGATGAACAGACGACCGCCCGCCTCATGGACGGCGTCGGCAACCTTCCGCCACCCTGCCACGTGATTGTCGTTGTAGATCCCTGGTGTGGCCAGATAACCCTGCCCGTCTTCGGACGGCTGGGTGCCCTCGGTGATCAGAAGACCCATCGTGGCGCGCTGTGCGTAATACTCGGGAGCCAGATCACCGGGTGTTCCGGCGGGCTTGGCCCGGCTTCGGGTCATCGGCGCCATGGCGAGGCGATGCGGCAGTTGCCGGTTGCCGAGTTTGAATGTGGACCAGACATAGGTCACGTGTTTTCTCCTCGTTGTTGGGTTTGTCGGGGGCTGAGAATTAGAGTCTGCCTGCGGCAAGCAGCTCACGGGTGCGTTTCAGCGTCGACAGCAGAGCGGATTTGTAACCCTTCTCGCTATCCAACTGCGTTTGCTCAGCCTGCTCCTCGGGGCCATTCGGTTCTTTGCCGCGAAGACCGATGTAACAATAGAACTTGAGCTGCAACTCACCGGCATCATCCTCGAACAGCTCGTTGATGATCGCGCCTTCGCGTGGGCCGGTCGCCTGGAAGAAGGTGACCTTGCTTTGCGGCTCAAGGGTGATGATTTCGCGGAGGTCGGCGCCAGCGATCGTGGCTTCGCGCACGAAGTGGGTCGCGCTCTCTTCCACGACGTCGCAGCGCGTGCAGAGGCCGGGCGGGAGGAACAGGCGCGCATCACGCGCCTTCAGCTCAAGGCCCTTCCAGACCTGTTCGCGCGTGAGCGTGGTCTCGCCGGCGGGGTTCACCGGAACGGTTGCAGTTGAGTAGATCATAGTGTGTTCCTTGGTTGGGTGTTGTGGACAGCACCGCTCATGCAGCGATCTGAGCGGCGTAGTCGCGGTACGACCGCAGCGGGCGGCCCAGCAGGGTGGTCAGTCGATCGACATCGCCGGTTTCCGGGATCATTCCGTCGGTCAGGAAGCGCTCGGCCATCAGCCGCATGTCGAGGGCCATCCAGCTCGGCATGAACTGTCGCAGGTTCTGCTCAAATCCCGCGGTGTCATCGCCGGGGTAGGCGATCGGGCGGCCGAGGACGCCCGTCCAGATCGCCGCGGCATCGGCGCCCGTGAGCGTATCCGGGCCGACCAGGTTGATGCGGTTGAGCGGGAGCGGCGTGGACGACCGCTCGCGGCGGATGAGCTCGATCGCAGCGATCTCGCCAACGTCGCGGGCGTCGATCATGGCAAGGCCCTTGCTGCCGACCGGCATGGGGTAGATGCCGTAGCCGGTGATCACGTCCTTAATGGTGATGTCGTTGTCCATGAAGTAGGCGGGGCGCAGAATGGTGGCGTTGAGGCCCATCTGCTCGATCATCCGTTCGACGCCGAACTTGCCCGCGAAGTGCGGCACGTTCACGTAGATGTCGCTGTGGATCACCGAGAGATAAACAATCCGCTCGATGCCGAGTTCGCGAGCAACGGCCAAGGCGACGAGCGCCTGGGTATATTCGTCGGCCACGACCCCGTTCAGCAGGAACAGCGTGGATACGCCTGAGAAGGCGCTGCGCAGCGCGTCGACGTCGAGCAGGTCGCCTTGGGCGACTTCGACGCCGGCCGGGAAATTGGCCTTGGACGGGTCGCGAACCAGAACGCGCACGTCGGCGCCGCGGTTCACAAGTTGTTCGACAACGTTGCGGCCTACATTGCCGGTCGCGCCAGTTACGAGGATGGTCATAGAGGTTACTCCTGGTTGGTTGTTAAGTCTGGTAACAATCTAACGACCCAAATTTATACCCACTAGCCGACTAATGTAGACGCACCGTCTCACTGGTGGAACGATAGAAGCCTTGATCGGAGGAACGAGGCGGCAGCGTCGAGTGCTGCGGCTTGGGCGTCCAGCATGGCAAAGTTTGCCGGGAACACCTGGACCATGCCTGCCCAAACGTGCACTTCGCATGTGGATGGGCCACAAACGGTTTCATGGAGTTCTGGTGCGCAATGCTTCAGCTCAGGTCACCAGAGGAACGGTGAGTGTGACGTTCGTTCCTGGATGCACGTCTGACCAGATCACCTCGGCCTGGATTTGCCGCAGCATTCGGACGAGACCATCCTGCTTGGGCTCGCGGGAGCCTTCATGCCGGGTCCGTCGTCACAGATGTCAAGGATGCCTCGGCGGCCCTCGGATCGGCTGACGATTGTGAGCATGCCGGCGCGAACGTTGGCATAGGCGTGCTTGATCGCGTTGGCCACCACCTCGTTGGGGATTAGCCCGACGGCGGAGGATTCGGCCGATGAGGGGAGCAGCCGTGGCGACGAGGCTAGCGTCCGTGCGCCCGCTAATATCGGTGACGTCGCTCCCAAGATTTTCGGCGAAAGCGGAGACGTCGAAACGCCGCATGTCATCCGACTGATAGGCCCGCCGATGAACGGTCGCTACGACATCGACGCGCTCCAGCATTGTTTCGAGCTTTGCGGACATCGCAGGACCTTCGATGGTGTGCGCCTGCAAGCGCAGCGCGCTGATCAGCGTCAGACTGTTCTTAACGCGGTGATCGAGTTGCTGGAGCAGTAGGATCTTCGGCTCAAGCACAGCGGTCAGCTCCGCAATGGCGCCAGCGGCCGCGTACGCGCTCACTCGAGAAGTGGCTTCATAGGTTGCACCGGTCCGCTCGACGAGCCCGGCGCAAAGTGCACGTGGGCCCTCACGATGCATTCCAGCAACGCGCCGCTACAAGATCGGCGCAATGCACCGCAGTGTCCCTATATCGCGACAATTAGCCGGCCTTGCTGTTGAGTGTCGTGGGCAGCAACGCGCCGACGTCAAAGTCGCCGTCCGTTTCTGCCCTTTCGTGTGCCAGATTTGTTTCGCACGATGGATTGACGCCGCATGTCAGATCCGGTGTTTCCGCCATATATTCAATATTATCTACTAAAAACAGGAACTTAATTCAGATTGTTCCTGGGACCAACCATTGGACCCACCATAAATCCAGCAGTTGCGTGCTGGTTTCTGAATAGCATCGTCGACGTCCGATTTTGGAGCTGATCGAGCTCGATCGAGGAGCTCAGGTACGTGCCTAGTGCTTGCTTGGGCGTACCGGTCAATTAAAAGCTCACGCTCCCATCGCCAGTGCGTGTCTGAAAACCACAGTTCGGTCTATCGAACTTGATCCGGCACAATGTAATCAACGATACTCACCGGTACGGTCCGCGCATGATCCTCAATCTGCTCATCGGCACCATCGTCATAAGCCTGACGGTCCTGATCCATACCTTTGGTCTGATCGCCGTCACACATGCGATGGGGCACCTGGTCGCCCGGTTTCGTATGCACGGGCGCCGCAGCCGAATTATCGCGATGATCAGCGTTGTGATGGGTCTCTTTGCGGTGATGACCGCAGAGGTGTGGCTCTGGGCAGGACTATATCGATTGCTCGATATCTTCGCCGATTTCGAAACCGCCCTTTACTTTTCCACCATCACCTTCTCGACGGTTGGCTACGGCGACATTGTGCCCGCTCACGCGTGGCGTGTCCTGGCGGCGCTCGAGGGTGTGAACGGGTTCCTGCTCATTGGCTGGTCGACCGCCTATCTGATCGCGGCAGGCACCCGCATCGGTCCGTTCAAGGCCGGCGAGCATTTCTGACCGCTCGATGTTCAGACCGCGACCGAATGCCTGGCCTTGCCAGTTTCGAAATATTTGTCGAACTTTGCCGCGATGCTCCTGACAAAGGGCCGGCTTTCCGCAGGCACGACGAAGCGATCACCATCAAGTTCAAGCAAGCGTGCAGGATCGTGAAGAGCCGTGGAACTCGCTTTGGCGAGGAGTCTTTGTCCGGCTTCGCCAAAGCGTTCCACCAGCTCGATCGCCGAAAACCCGAAATCGCACATCAGTCGCTCGATGATCCAGCCGCGAACGCGGTCATCGTCGGAAAACGCAATCCCACGGACCGCGGCCAACCCGCCATCTGCGACCATGCGCCCATACTCGGTGGTCGAAGGCATGTTCTGTGCATAGCCTTGCCGGAACTTGCTGATGGACGACGGGCCGAAGCCGATCAAGGTTTCGCAACGATCCTCGGTGTAACCCTGAAAGTTCCGGTGCAAAGTCCCGGCGCGTGCCGCAATCGCCAGCGCATCGCCCGGTTTGGCGAAATGGTCGAGCCCGATTGCCTCGTATCCATTGTCTACAATCGCCTGGGCAGCCAGTTGCGACTGGGCAAAGCGCTCCGCGGGACCCGGCAGCCAGGCATCGTCGATCATCGTCTGATGTTTCTTGAACCACGGTACATGCGCGTAGCCAAAGAGCGCGATCCGATCCGGTTCCAGGGTCAGTGCCTGCGTGACCGTAGAAGCGACGCTCTCCCTGGTCTGGTGCGGCAGACCGTAGAGCAGGTCGAGATTGACCGATTCGACGCCGCGCGAACGAACGCCGTCGACTACCGTCTTGGTCTGCAGGAAGCTCTGCTCGCGGTTGATCGCCTTTTGCACCTTCGGATCGAAATCCTGAACGCCGAGGCTCGCCCTTGTCATGCCGATTTCCGCAAGCGCATCGAGGCGGGCATCGTCCATATCGTTGGGTTCGATTTCAACGCTGATCTTGGCGCCGGGAAGCAAGGAGAAGCTGTTGCGCAGGGCGGTTCCCAGCGCCACCATATCTTCGGGTTTGAGCATCGTCGGGGAACCGCCGCCGAAATGGATGGCACGCACGCGGCCCTTGCCTGCGACAAGACCGGCGACGGTGGCGATCTCCGCATGCAGCGAGCGCAGATACGTGGTCACCGGCTCGTAATGGCGTGTCTGCTTGGTATGGCAGGCACAGAACCAACAGAGCTTGTCGCAGTACGGGATGTGCAGATAGAGCGAGATTTCGTCGCCCTCGTCGAGCGCCCGCAGCCAGTCACGGCAGACGGCAGCATCAATACCTGAATGAAAATGCGGCGTTGTCGGGTAGCTGGTGTAGCGCGGCACGTTCTCACCAAGTCTGGCAACTAATTCTGGCCGCATGTCGCTATTCGCTCCCCTTTGCATGGCGCGATATTGGCCACATTGGATGCCCGCGGCCTTGATTTCGGTCAAAGCTTCCCCCGGACAAACTGCCACAACGTTTTCTTGTCCGCCGATGTTACTTTGCGGGCACATGGAATCCTTTGGACGATCAAGATGACGGTGCGCCAAGACGTTCACAGTTCCGGCATCCCAGTGCTCTGCCAATCTTGCGAGGCACGGCATCGCGGTGTTTGCGGCGCGCTCGATCCCGATCAACTGGCAGGCCTGGCCAAGACCTCGTCGAAACATACCGTTGAACCGGGCGCAGAACTGATAGGCGACACTGAGACCGTCGACAGTTATTCCAACGTGCTTTCCGGCGTGGTGAAGCTCACCAAGAGCCTGCCGGACGGACGCCAGCAGATCGTCGGCCTCCAGTTCGCGCCCGATTTTCTGGGGCGGCCGTTCAAGGTGGAAAGCGCAATCAACGCCGAAGCCGCCACCTCCGTTTCCGTGTGTTCGTTTCCAAAGGCCGCCATCGAACGGATGATGAAGGAATCGCCGGAACTCGAGCATCGTCTGCTCAAGCAGACGCTGAACGAACTCGATGAAGCCCGCGACTGGATGGTGACGTTGGGGCGCAAGAGCGCTTCGGAAAAGGTGGCGAGCTTTCTCCTGATGATCGCCAGGAACATCGACCCCACACTTGACCCAGCCGCCCAGTCGACAAGTTTCGATCTGCCGCTGACCCGCGCCGACATCGCCGATTTCCTGGGTCTGACGATCGAGACGGTGAGCCGCCAGCTGACCAGGTTGCGGTCGGATGGCGTGATCCGGATCGAGAACAACCGGGAAGTCACCGTCGACAACTTGACCCGGCTGCAGCGACGCTCTGGCGTCTAGAACAATTCCAGGAAAGTGTGAAACGGGTTTCCCCGGGAAAAGCGCATGGCGCTTTCCCTAGCTAGGATCAGTCCACGACCCCTATCATCGGCAAGACGTGCTCGCGTTCAAAGGCGATATGCCGGCGCAAGCTTTCGAAGAAGCCGCGCAGCATGAAGCCGACAGCCTCGGCATTCTCGACCGTCTCGCCATGGCCGATTGCCAGCAGAATTTCTGTCACCTCGCTGGCAAAGCATTCGTCCTCGACGTGCTCGGCGCGCAACCGCCGGGTTGAAGCAAGGTTGGCATCGCTACCGGTCAAAACAGCCTCGTAGACCGGAAAGATGACCCTCTCTTCGTATTGATGGATGCTTCGCAACAGCGGCACAATTGCGTTTGCCGTGCTCAGGCATTTCAAACGATCAACCTTCGGCAAGGTGTCGGCGATTCTTTCGAGGGCCTCGCAGAGTTGCAGCTTTTCCAGATGGGCACGTTTCATCACCGCCGCCGGGACCGCCTCCCGGCCAGATCGACCTACCAGTATCGAATTCTCGCGGCTTGTTTCGCTCGCCGACGATCCCAGTTCCTTCTCCCTGTTCAACGGCAGCCTCCTGATCGCTTGTGCGACCGACGCTGCTCAATCCAAAGTCAAATGGCCTTGACATAAATCAAGGCGGCGATGGGCCGACTGCTGAATTTGTGTCGACGCGGATTGGCGTCCGCACATCACAATCCGAGGTCGGGGACATCTCATGAAGTTCGGCACTCAAATCTTTGCTTTGGGCCTGTTCACGTTTGCAGCTCTTGTGGCCGCTGGCTTCGGGGTGGACGAGCCTTTCCGGCAGCATATGTGGGTGCTGTTTTTTGTGCTGCTTGGCTTTGTCGCCATCCTCATTCGCAACACGAGCTTCGAAGCTGCCGCTCCGATCGACCCTTCCGCCTATATGGACGGGCCAGTCCGCTACGGCACCATCGCCACCATGTTCTGGGGTGTTGTCGGCATGCTTGTCGGCGTAGTCATCGCGCTGCAGCTTGCCTATCCCGATCTCAACATTCAGCCCTGGTTCAATTTCGGCCGCCTCCGTCCGCTGCACACATCCGGGGTTGTCTTCGCTTTCGGCGGCAATGCTCTGCTTTGCACATCGATGTATGTCGTCCAACGCACCTGCCGCGCCAGGTTGTTCGGCGGCGATCTCGCCTGGTTCGTGTTCTGGGGTTACCAGCTCTTCATCGTCATGGCCGCGACCGGCTACCTGCTCGGCATCACCGAGAGCCGCGAATATGCGGAACCCGAATGGTATGTCGACATCTGGCTGACCATCGTGTGGGTCGCCTATCTCGTCCTGTTCCTCGGCACGATCCTGAAGCGCAAGGAACCGCACATCTACGTCGCCAACTGGTTCTACCTCTCCTTCATCGTCACCATCGCGATGCTGCATGTGATCAACAACCTGTCGATGCCGGCCTCCTTCCTCGGCTCCAAGAGCTACTCCGCCTTTTCCGGGGTCCAGGACGCCTTGACGCAGTGGTGGTACGGCCACAACGCCGTCGGCTTCTTCCTGACCGCGGGCTTCCTCGGCATGATGTATTATTTCGTGCCCAAGCAGGCGAACCGGCCGGTCTATTCCTACCGCCTGTCGATCGTCCATTTCTGGGCAATCATCTTTCTCTACATCTGGGCCGGGCCCCATCACCTGCACTACACCGCCCTGCCCGACTGGGCGCAGACGCTCGGCATGGTGTTCTCGATCATGCTGTGGATGCCGTCATGGGGCGGCATGATCAACGGTCTAATGACGCTGTCGGGCGCCTGGGACAAGCTGCGCACCGATCCCATCATCCGGATGATGGTGATGGCCATCGCCTTCTACGGCATGTCGACCTTCGAAGGCCCGATGATGTCGATCAAGACGGTCAATTCGCTGTCGCACTATACCGACTGGACCATTGGCCACGTGCACTCCGGTGCGCTCGGCTGGGTCGGCATGATCTCGTTCGGCGCAATCTACTTCATGGTGCCGAAGCTGTGGAACCGTCAACGTCTCTACTCGCTGCGGCTCGTCACCTGGCACTTCTGGCTGGCGACGCTCGGCATCGTTGTCTACGCCGCGGTCATGTGGGTCTCCGGCATCATGCAGGGCCTGATGTGGCGCGAATACGACGAGCAGGGCTTCCTGGTCTACTCTTTCGCCGAAACAGTAGCCGCCATGCACCCCTACTATGTCATGCGCGCCATCGGCGGAGCCATGTACCTCTCCGGCGCCCTGATCATGGCCTGGAACATCACCATGACGATTCTTGGATACCAGCGCGAGGAGGAGCCTCTACCCGGCTCCGTTCCCGCCCTTCAGCCTGCCGAATGAGGAGCCAGAAAATGGGCTTGATGGACAAACACGCACTGATCGAGAAGAACGCTACACTTCTTCTCGTCGGCTCCCTCCTTGTGGTGACCGTCGGCGGCATCGTCGAGATCGCACCGCTCTTCTATCTCGACAACACGATCGAGAAGGTGGAAGGCATGCGGCCTTACTCACCGCTCGAACTTGCCGGGCGCAACATCTATGTGCGCGAGGGTTGCTACCTCTGCCACAGCCAGATGATCAGGCCGTTCCGCGACGAAGTCGAGCGCTATGGCCACTACAGCCTGGCGGCCGAGTCGATGTACGATCATCCTTTCCAGTGGGGATCGAAGCGCACCGGACCGGACCTCGCCCGGGTTGGCGACCGCTACTCGAATGTCTGGCACGTAGATCACCTTTCCGATCCACGTTCGGTCGTGCCGGAATCGATCATGCCGAGCTACGCGTTCCTCAAAGACGCGCCGATCGACGTGAAGGACTTCTCGACGCATCTGGTAGCCAACGCGCGCGTCGGCGTCCCCTACACAGACGACATGATCGCGCACGCCAACGCCGATCTGATGGCACAGGCCGACCCGAACGCCGACAGTTCGGGCCTGGAGGCGCGCTATCCAAAAGCCAAGGTCGGCGACTTCGACGGCAACCCGCAACAGGTCACCGAAATGGATGCCCTCGTAGCCTATCTGCAGATGCTTGGCACGCTGGTGGATTTCAAGAATTACGACGAAGCCGCCGGCTACCGCTGAGGGAGTTTTATCCATGGATTACAATTTGATGCGAGAGTTTGCTGACAGCTGGGGTTTGGTCGCCATGGCGCTTTTCTTTGTCGGCGCAATTGCCTTCGCCCTTCGCCCCGGCAGCCGCAAGCTGGCCGACGAAGCTGCCCGGATTCCCCTTGAGGACGAGTGATCATGAGCGACGAGCATATCGATGAAATCTCTGGCATCTCGACCACCGGCCACGAATGGGACGGCATAAGGGAGCTGAACAACCCGCTTCCGCGCTGGTGGGTCTGGACATTTTACATCACTGTGGTCTGGGCCATCGGCTACACCATCGCCTACCCGGCATGGCCGCTGCTGCACTCGGCGACCACGGGTGTGCTCGGCTATTCCAGCCGCCACGATGTCGGGAACGAGTTGGCCGCGGCTGAAGTCGCGAAGGGCAAATATGTCGCGGCGGTAGAGTCGAAGACCGTTTCGGAGATTGCCGCGGACGATGCCTTGCGCGAATTCGCCGTCGCTGCCGGCGGCGCCGCCTTCAAGGTCAATTGCGTGCAGTGCCATGGCTCGGGCGCCCAAGGCTCAGCAGGCTTCCCAAACCTCAACGACGACGACTGGCTGTGGGGCGGCAAGACCGGGCAGATCCAGCAGACGATCACGCATGGCATCCGCTTCGCGACCGACCCCGACACGCGCCTGTCGGAAATGCCGGCCTTCGGTGACATCATAACTGCTGACCAGATCGCCCAGGTCAGTGCCTACGTCGCCAGCCTCTCCGGCAAGGTCAAGGACGCCAGTCTGATCGAGCCTGGCGCCAAGGTCTTTGCCGAAAATTGCGTGGCCTGTCATGGCGACAACGCAAAAGGCAACAAGGAATTCGGGGCCCCCGATCTGACCGATGCGATCTGGCTCTACGGGTCCGGGGAGGCAGCCATTGCCGCCCAGATCCACGCGCCGAAACAGGGCGTGATGCCGGCCTGGGGCGAACGCCTGGGCGAGACCAAGGTCAAGGAACTGGCGGTCTACATTCATTCGCTTGGCGGTGGGGAATAGGAACGGGAGGCCTACTCCCTGCCCTTCACCGTCAAGGCGACGAGGCCCGGTTCTGCCGGGCCTCGACTTGATTTGCGGCCGCGGTGATTGACCTGCATCAACGCGGCGCAATCCAGTCCGCGGCAAAGTCTCCACGCTTGGCATACCTAACTGAGTGAAATCAGGCCGATTGCCCAGGCGACATGAGAAGCGGCGCGACTGGAGACACCGGTGCTGGACAATACGCAGGTAGAACGGCTCGAAGCAGAGGCGGTCAACTCCGCCCGAGTGCGCCAGCCAATGTATGCCGCGCGCAAGAAGATCTTTCCAAAGCGCGCCGCGGGCAGCTTTCGCCAGTTCAAATGGATCGTGATGGCGATCACGCTCGGCATCTATTATCTGACGCCGTGGTTGCGTTGGGATCGGGGTCCGTTTGCCCCGGACCAGGCGGTGTTGCTCGATCTCGCCAACCGGCGCTTCTACTTCTTCTTCATCGAGATCTGGCCCCAAGAATTCTACTATGTGGCGGGCCTTCTGGTGATGGCCGGCGTCGGTCTTTTCCTGATCACGTCGACCGTTGGCCGTGCCTGGTGCGGCTACGCATGTCCCCAAACCGTGTGGGTCGATCTGTTTCTGGTCGTCGAGCGTGCCATCGAGGGCGACCGCAATGCTCGTATCAAGCTCGATGCCGGCCCCTGGACCGCCCGCAAGCTCGTGCTGCGGGTGTCGAAACACGCCATATGGCTGGTCATAGGCGCGGCGACCGGCGGCGCCTGGATCTTCTATTTCGCCGACGCGCCGACGCTGGTCGGCGAGCTCTTCACCGGCACCGCGGCACCCGTCGCCTACATCACCGTCGCCGTGCTGACGGCGACGACCTATACGTTCGGCGGGCTGATGCGTGAGCAGGTCTGCACCTATATGTGCCCATGGCCGCGCATTCAGGCGGCCATGCTCGACGAGAGTTCGCTCACCGTCACCTACAATGACTGGCGCGGCGAACCGCGCTCACGTCACGCCAAGAAGGTGCTTGCCGCAGGGCAGTCCGTTGGCGACTGCGTCGACTGCAATGCCTGTGTCGCCGTCTGTCCGATGGGGATCGACATTCGCGATGGCCAGCAGCTCGAATGCATCACCTGCGCGCTTTGTATCGACGCCTGCGACGGCGTCATGGACAAGCTCGGCAAGGAGCGCGGGCTGATCTCCTACGCGACGCTGTCCGACTACAATGCCAACATGATGCTGGCGACCGCTGGCGGCGCCAGTTCGGTCAATCCGTCGCTGGTCAGAACAGCTGATGGCCTGTTCTCCGATAAGGTTTCGCATTTCCATATCCGCAAGATCTTTCGGCCGCGCACCTACGTATACATGGGTTTGTGGTCGCTGATTGGCCTGGGCCTGCTCTATTCGCTCCTGGCGCGCGACCGGCTCGAAGTCAACGTGCTGCATGACCGCAATCCGCAATTCGTCACGCTGTCCGACGGTTCGATCCGAAACGGTTACACGGTCAAGCTGCTCAACATGATCCCCGAGCCGCGGACGATCGTCGTCACGATTCAAGGCTTGTACGGGGCTGACATGAGCGTTGTCGGCGACGACATCCCGGCAGGCCGCTCTTTCACCATTCCGGTCGAGCCCGACCGCCTGAAGATGCTGAAGGTCTTTGTACGCCAGCCGGCGGAGCAGATCCGAGGCACGGCGCAAACCTTCACGTTCCGAGTCGAGGACAAGGCGAGCTTCGAGGCGGACGAATACACCGCCACGTTCAACGCACCGGAGATCGCCAAATGACCGCCAAGGCGCAAAAGTCCCGGGAATTCACAGGCAGGCACATGTTGGCGATCATCCTTGCCTTTTTCGGGGTGGTCATCGCGGTCAATCTGACGATGGCAACGCTCGCCAACACGAGCTGGACCGGCCTTGTTGTCGAAAACACCTATGTCGCGAGCCAGCAGTTCAACAAGAAGGCCGAGGAAGGGCGCGCGCAGGCAGCCCTCGGCTGGACCGGCAAGCTGACCATCGCATGGGGCGAGGTCCGCTATAGCCTTACCGACGCCGGCGGCAAGCCGGTTGCCTTGCATGGCGTCAAGGTGCTGTTTCGCCATCCCGCCTACGAGAAGGAGGACAAGGCCATCACGCTTGCCGTCGCCTCGGGCCAGGAATTTGCTGCCCAGCACATCCCCAAGGACGGCGTCTGGATCGTCGAAGTCGACGCCGACGCCGGTCTGGCAGAGCCATACCGCGATGTCCGCAGGATCATGATTTCCCATGGAGCGCTGAAATGAGCTGTTGTGCACCGGGTGCTGAAATGGCGCTGGATCTGGCCAGCACCACATCGGTCCTTCCGTCCAGCCAGGAGATCAGGCTGGCAAGCCGATCGCTTGGCGGTGATCTTCACCAAACCGACCTTTCGGTGCCGACTGTTCATTGCGCCACCTGCATCCAGGCGATCGAGACGGCGCTTGGAAAGCTCGATCACGTCGAGGGCGCTCGCGTGAACCTGTCGACAAAGCGGGTCGCGGTCCGCTGGCGTGGAAACGAAGTACCACCATTTGTCGCCGCGCTGGGACGGCTGGGTTATGAGGCGCATCTGTTCGAACCGGAGGTCGGTGACAAGGACAAGACGCTTTCGGAGTTGATCCGCGCCGTCGCTGTTGCCGGCTTTGCGGCTGGCAACATCATGCTGCTCTCGGTCTCGGTCTGGTCCGGAGCCGAAGGCGCGACCCGCGACCTGTTCCATTGGGTCTCGGCGCTGATCGCCATTCCTGCGCTGGCCTTCGCCGGCGGCATCTTCTTCCGCTCGGCCTGGAACGCGCTGCGCCACGGCCGCATGAACATGGACGTGCCGATCGCGGTCGGGGTGTCGCTCGCCTACGCCATGAGCCTCTACGAGACGATCAACCATGGCGACCACGCCTATTTCGACGCGTCGGTGTCGTTGCTGTTCTTCCTGTTGATCGGCCGCACGCTGGATCATGTGATGCGGGAGCGTGCCCGGACTGCGGTGAAAGGCCTGTCACAGCTGGCCGCGCGCGGCGCCATGGTGCTGCGCGGCGACGGCGCCCGCGACTATCTGCCGGTTGGCGAGATCGAACCGGGAATGCAGATGCTGATCGCAGCCGGCGAAAGAATCCCCGTCGACGGCAAGATCATTCAGGGGGCGTCGGATCTGGACTGTTCACTGGTCTCCGGCGAGAGCACGCCCCGAAACGTGGCGCCGGGCGAAACCGTGCAAGCCGGTGTCCTCAATCTTACCGGCTCGCTGACGATCGAGGCGACAGCTGCCGCCAAGGAATCGTTCCTGGCGCAAATGGTTCGCCTGATGGAGGCCGCGGAGGGCGGGCGGGCGCACTATCGCCGGATCGCCGATCGCGTTTCAGCACTCTATGCTCCGGTGGTTCATCTGACCGCCTTCGCGACATTCCTTGGCTGGATGGCGGCGACTGGCGACTGGCACCGGGCGATTACCATCGCCATTGCCGTTCTGATCATCACATGCCCGTGCGCGCTCGGCCTCGCCGTGCCGATCGTGCAGGTGGTCGCCGCGCGGCGGCTGTTCGAGAACGGCATCATGGTCAAGGATGGTTCGGCCATGGAGCGCCTGGCGACGATTGATACCACAGTGTTCGACAAGACCGGAACGCTCACGCTCGGACAGCCCCGGCTGGTCAATGCGGGCTCGATCGATCCGGCCATGCTGGCAATCGCTGCAGACATGGCCGCGCATTCCCGCCACCCGTTTTCCAAGGCCATAGCCGGCTTTGCCGCTCCTAGTGGGCAACACAAATTCGATGCCGTCACCGAGCACCCGGGATTTGGTATCGAAGCGACTAACGCAGGAAGCGCCTGGCGGCTGGGCCGGCGCGGGTGGGCTGGATGGAAGGCCCGGACCGGTGGCGAAGGCAAGCATGGCTATGGCGGAACGGTCCTGACAAAAGACGGCTTCATTGTCGCGACCTTCGATTTCGAGGACGCGCTGCGTGCCGACGCCAGGACGGCGATCGGGCAATTGAACGACGCCGGGGTGTTGGTGGAAATGCTGTCGGGTGACACCGCAGGCGCCTGCGGCGAAGTTGCAAAAATGCTCGGTGTCGACGACTTCGTTCCGTGCCTGCTGCCGTCCGGCAAGGTCGAACGCATCGAGACCATGGCGAAAGACGGACATAAGGTTCTGATGGTTGGCGATGGCCTCAACGACACGCCGGCGCTGAACGCGGCGCATGTCTCGATCGCACCGGCCACCGCCGCCGACATTGGCCGCAACGCGGCCGATTTCGTCTTCCTGCGCGAAAGCCTTCTGGCTGTGCCGCTGGCGCTTGACGTCTCGCGCAAGGCGGGACACCTGATCCGCCAGAACATCGCGATCGCGATCATCTACAACGCTGTCGCCGTGCCGATCGCCATCCTTGGGCACGTGACGCCATTGATAGCGGCGATCGCCATGTCCGCCTCATCGCTGCTTGTCATTGGAAATGCGCTGCGATTGCAAACATCGATGCCAAATTCACCGGCGAAGGAGGTTCGCCGAAACAGGCAATCCGACTTCAACGAACTGGCCCGATCGTCATGACAAACCTCACCTACCTCATACCCGTAGCCCTTTCCCTTGGGGCACTTGGACTTGGGGGCTTCCTGTGGGCTTTGAAAAGTGGCCAGTATGAAGATCTTGATGGAGCCGCCGAGAGGATCCTCATCGATCTGGAAGACAAGAGCGAGCGCTGATGCAGAACGAAGTAGGATCAGGGCGGGAGTCAGCCAAACTGCGCTACGATGCCTGAGCCCGTAGGAAAGAAACCGTAGGCCTGTGAGGAAATCCGCTTGGTTGCGCTGGACCGATCGCTGATATCGCAGCTGCAGCTCTTCCAGGGGATGGCGCCCCAGGAGCAAAGCGAGATTCTCAAAGGCGCTCGATCGTCACGCTACGCCAAGGACTCCGCCATCTTCGAGCAGGAAACCGAGGCCCATTCGTTTTTCGTGCTGATCTCTGGCCACATACGCGTCGTCCGCACCACGCCGGATGGGCAGCAGGTCATCGCCAGATACATCAGCGAAGGCGAGATTTTTGGTGTCGCCGCAGCCCTCGGCCGGACGACCTATCCCGCCAGCGCAGTCGCGGCGGTCGACTGCGTGGTGCTGGCCTGGCCCAACGCTCTTTGGCCGGAGTTGGCGCGACGGTTTCCGGTGTTTGGAGCAACCACCTACAGGACAGTCGGAAACAGGCTGCAGGAGGCCCAGACGCGGGTGGTGGAGATGTCCACGGAGCAGGTGGAGCAGAGGGTCGCGCATGCCTTGTTGCGATTGGCAAACCAGACCGGCCGAAAGACCGACAGCGGCATCGAAATCGATTTCCCGATTTCAAGGCAGGACATTGCCGAGATGACGGGAACGACGCTGCACACCGTCAGCCGCCTGCTCAGCAAGTGGGAAGACAATGGAATCATCGTCAGCGGGCGCCAGAAAGTCACCGTGAAGGATGCGCATCGCCTTGTGGTTCTGGCCGAGAACCGGAACAAGGGATGATGCTTACCGTTCGCCTCGAACAGCCGACTCCAGGTCCAAAATGAAGCGGGCCTCGTCGATCCGATGTTCGCGGCATGCTTCGGCAACGGTATGGAAAGTGCCTATCGGGCAGCCAACGCAAAGCATCCTGTAGCTCAGCATCACCGCTACCGTTGCCGGCCATTTACGCATGATCTCGTCGACGATCATGTCCCGACCGATCGAACTGAGTTCCTTCACGATAGGGTCTCCGCGGTTTGCGAAGCCTCGTGATATATCCCGCGCGCGCCGCCTTCGTTGTGCTTGCGCAACTTCGTAGAATGGGCCGAACCCTCTCGAGACTATCTTGCGGGAGGAAAAGCGCCGTTGGCGTAGGTCGGGATCGAGGTCGCAAAACCGTCAGATGGCAGTACCGACGACGGCACCGATGCCGGCGGTCAGCGCCATTGCCAGCGCCCCCCAGAAGGTGACGCGAACCGTTGCCCTCAACACATTGGCGCCGCCGGCCTTGGCCCCAATGGCGCCCAGAACCGCCAGGAACAGGAGCGAGGCAACAGACACCGTTGCGGCAAGCCAGTCGGCCGGCGAAACAAACACCATCGCCAATGGCATGGCCGCGCCAACCGAAAATGCCGCCGCAGAGGTCAGCGCGGCCTGGATTGGTTTGGCCGTCGTCACCTCCGAAATACCGAGTTCGTCACGTGCGTGGGCGCCCAGCGCGTCCTTCGCCATCAATTGGTCGGCGACCTGCAAGGCCAGCGTTGGCTCCACGCCACGTTTGACATAGATCTCCGCAAGTTCATGTCGCTCGAAATCTGGCTGCGTCGCCAATTCCCCTCTCTCACGCGCAAGGTCGGCTTGTTCGGTATCGGACTGCGAACTGACCGAGACATACTCGCCGGCCGCCATCGACATCGCACCGGCGACCAATCCGGCCACGCCGGCCACCAGCACATTGGAGGCCGCTGCATTGGCCGCTGCCACGCCAACGATCAGGCTGGCCGTCGAGACTATGCCGTCATTGGCGCCGAGCACGGCAGCGCGCAGCCAGCCGACGCGCGACACGAGATGGTTTTCACTGTGCAAGCGGCTCATGACATCACGGCGAGATGGGCGGCCGCAGCAACCCGCTTTTGCAGGACGCTTTTTTCGGGAGGCGCCGCCGGCACACCTTCCCAGAGACGGACTGCAAACCGCCAGATCGTCAGCACCAGAACGGCCAAACCGACATAGACATGGATGTTCGCGTTGAAGATGTCGCCAGCTGCCGACTCGGTGCCGCGCGAGAACGCCCGGTAAGCCGGCTTGATGTCCTCACCGATCACAAGCTGCAGGACGATCAGCACCGCGATAGTGAAATGCAGCAATATCTGGGCTCCGGTGTATGCGGCAGGCTCGTGGGCAACAGTCATAGGCAGCTATCTCGCTTGAGAGAACCTTCCTACATTGCTGCTTATGCGACGATCTTGATCTAGGACAAGTCACCTTGTCGTCCCTTGAGCTTTCACGACCCCTCGGAGTTCGTCCCTGGCTGACAGCCAGTTGTCAGCTTGGTCGTGGGATATTGCATCCGAAGCGTACTAGATGGGTCGCCTCTGCAAGGTTCAACGTGGAAGCACAATTCCGATGAAACAGATTGCCCTTTCACTTCTGGTGATCGCCGCCTCCGGCGCCTATGTCTGGGATCAAGCCGGCAAACGGCCAGCCGAAGATGTGCTTGGTTCGGCGCTGCCGGCAGACGCGACAGAGGCGCCAGGCTCAGCCGCGCCGGTGTTCCGGACCTTGCCGGCGCCCTCACCCCAGTTCAGGACAAGGTTCCCGATCGCAAGGGAAACGACGGCGAGCATAGCAGTTGACGCCAGACGGCCAAATGATCCCGTGAAGCAGACAGCAGTTCGGGTGGCACCACAACCATCGCCGGCGCCACCGAAGCAGCCAGTAGCGCCGGCTGTCACCGATCCTGCGTCGTCAACGCCTTCATTCGCCTTGACTCCAGCCGTCTACATACCTGTCCCGGAGCCGAGGCCGGCATATCCGGACGCGCCCGCACGTCTTGTCCCGGCGGGTATGAAGGTCGCGACACAGAGTTATGCCGACGGCGTCTACACCGGCCCGCCCGCCGATGCCTATTACGGCATCATCCAGCTTCAAGCCCTCGTGCAGGGTGGGCAGCTTACGGCGCTGAAGGTGCTGAAATACCCATCCGACCGCCGCACCTCCATCAACATCAACAGACAAGCGCTGCCCATGCTGCGCGACGAAGCGATCCGCGCGCAAAGCGCCAATGTCGACATTATTTCGGGCGCGACGCTGACCAGCAGGGCCTTCATCCAGTCGCTGCGCGGCGCGCTGAAGAAAGCATCTTCCTAGGTCCATGCGTTACACGCGCATTTTGATGGGAATGCCCATTACGATCGAAGTCTGTGGCGCGTCGAACGATGAGCTGATCGAGACGGTCTTCGACTATTTCGACCATATCGACCGGCGCTTCAGCACATACCGGGCCGACAGCGAGATCACGGCCATCAATCGCGGCGACGTTCCGGTCGTCGCGTGGAGCGGCGAGATGACCGAAGTGTTTGCTCTCGCGCAGCAGACGAAAGACGAGACGGACGGATACTTCGATATTCGCAAGCCCGACGGGTCGCTCGATCCTTCCGGCATTGTCAAGGGCTGGGCCATCCGCAACGCGGCCGCCATTGTTCAGCGAGCCGGCATCCGCGATTTCTTCATCGAGGCGGGAGGCGACGTCCAGTCCTGCGGCAAGAATGCCTCGGGCCGGGACTGGAGCGTCGGCATCCGCAATCCCTTCAACACCCAAGAGATCGTGAAAATCGTCTATCCCCGTGGTCGCGGAGTGGCGACCTCCGGAAGCTATGTGCGGGGTCAACACATATACAACCCGCATGCAGTCGGCAGTCCGATCCAGGAGATCGTCAGCCTGACTGTCATCGGCGCCGATGTGCTCGAAGCCGATCGTTTCGCCACGGCTGCCTTCGCCATGGGTCGGGACGGCATTCTCTTCATCGAGCAGACGCCTGGCCTGGAGGGCTATGTCATAGACACCAATGGCCGCGCCACGCCGACAACCGGGTTCGGAGCCCTTTGCCTGCCATGATCAAAACCATCGACCGATTTCTCGATCATCTGACCATGTACCGGCTGGTCCTCTACTATCTGATGGCGCTCGTCAGCGCCGCGTTGGTGCTCTGCTTGGCTAAGCTCGTGCCACATGATCCGATTGCGCTCGCCTTCACGACGGCTTTGGCGCTGGCCGCCTGCTGGCTCGCCAACAAGGTCTTTGCGCATGTCTTCGCGGTCCCGGCCAACAACGAGTCCGTCTACATCACCGCGCTCATCCTTGCGCTCATTCTCGATCCGGTAGCCACCACGGACATCAAGGGAATCGCGGCGGTGGCATTCGCGTCCGTCTGGGCAATTTCATCCAAATTCATCCTCGCGGTCGGCCGGAAACACCTTTTCAATCCGGCTGCGCTGGGCGTGGCGCTGTCCGCGCTGCTGCTCGACCAACCAGCCACCTGGTGGGTTGGCGGCAATCTGCCGTTGCTTCCACTCGTGCTTTTCGGCGGCATGCTCATTGTCCGCAAACTGCGCCGGCTTGATCTTGTCTCGACCTTTGTTGTCGTGGCGCTGGCGACCATTCTGGCAACCAGCGATCCGTCGCAATACTGGACCGCGCTTACGGAGACACTGATTTCGTCGCCTCTGTTGTTCTTTGCCTTTGTGATGCTGACCGAGCCGCTGACGGCACCGACGATGCGTTGGCCGCGCATCGCCTTTGCCGCCATCGTCGGCCTTCTGTTTGCTCCCAACATCCATATCGGCTCGTTCTATTTCACACCGGAACTGGCGCTGCTCGCCGGCAACCTGTTTGCCTATGCGGCTGGACCCAAGGGGCGCTTCGTGCTGACGCTCGAACGCATCGAGCAATCGGCCGTCGACAGCTTTGACTTCATCTTCCAGTCGCCGCGCAAGCTTGCCTTCGAGGCCGGCCAATATCTTGAATGGACGCTTGGCCTCGATCGTGCCGACAATCGCGGCAACCGCCGCTATTTCACGGTGGCCTCGGCGCCGACGGAGGAAACGGTCCGCCTCGGCGTCAAGTTCTATCCGCAATCAAGCGCCTTCAAGCGCGAATTGATGGCCATGAAGCCAGGCAGCACGATCCACGCTGCGCAACTGGCTGGCAACTTCACGCTGCCCGCCCGGCGCGAAACCAAGATCGCTTTCCTGGCTGGAGGCATCGGCATCACGCCGTTCCGCTCGATGCTCCAATATCTTCTCGACCGCAAGGAGCGGCGACCGATCGTCATCCTCTACGGAACAGAGGGGCAGCAGGACATCGCTTATCGCGACGTGCTTGGCGCGGCCAGGCAGGAACTTGGTATCAAGACGGTCCACGCTGTGGCGCGCGGGGGCGAGCGCGGGCAGTATCCCGGCTACATCGACGAGCGCCTGTTACGTTTGGCCATACCCGACTACCTTGAGCGCACCTTCTACATTTCAGGCCCGCAGGCCATGGTCAAGGTGCTGCGCCAGAAGCTGCTGGCCATGGGCGTGCGTCGCTCGAAGATAAAGGTCGACTATTTCCCGGGTTTTGCCTGAAGCACGCTTAGCTGAGTCGCGGCAAGGAAACGGTCACGACCAGGCCCGGATCGGCGTTTGCCATGGCAAGGCGTCCGCCATAGGCTTCGATGATGTCGGAAACGATGGCGAGGCCAAGCCCGCTGCTGCCGCCCTTGCTGTCGAGCTGGACGCCACGCGACAAGGCGGTCTCCCGATCGGCATCCGCTATACCTGGGCCATTATCAGCGACGGTGACGGTCACCTCGCCGGCGGTGGCGGATGCATCGACGCGGACTGACGACTTTGCATAGCGCGCGGCGTTCTCGACCAGATTGCCGAGGATTTCTGACAGGTCGCCTTCATCGATTGGCGCCATCAGATCCTCCGCGACCTCCATCGTGAAAGAAAGCTGCTTGCCGCTTGGCGTCCGTTTGACGACGGCAATGACACCAGCCGCGACATCCGACACAAGGCAGGATGCCTTGCCGGAGACTCCGGGCGCGAGGCGGGCGCGGGCGAGCTCCCGCTCGACATGGCGCCGGATCGCTCCGGTGCTCTTCTCGATCTCGTCGGCCAGATCCGTCTCGCCTTTCTTGCGCAAGGCACGGATGTCGGCCGACAGCACTTGCAACGGCGTCTTGAGGCCGTGCGCCAGATCTGTGGCGCGCGAGCGCGCTCGCGCCAGAGCCTTCTCCTGGGCATCGAGAAGGCGATTGATTTCGTCAGCGAGCGGCTGCACCTCGCTTGGTGCCACCACATCGAGCCGTGCCGCTCGCTGCGCAACTACGCTTCCGACGGCGACCCGCAAGGTCTCCAGCGGTGCAAGGCCGATGGTAATCTGGATAAAAAACGCGGCCATGAGAACTGCAGCGAGCATCAAGAGAGCCGGCGCGAGATCTCGAACATATTCGCTCACAGACACCTGAACGGTTCGATGATCTTCCGCCACGATGGCGCGAAAGGAACGGCCTCCGGCATCGATGATCGTACGCTCGACCGCAATACTGAGTTCTCCGCCCGGGCCCGTGAACTCCTCGACCGTTCGCAGCCCACCACTTGCGCTCCGGGCAGGCAGGAGCAGCTTGGCGTCCCACAATGATCGCGAACGCTCGAGGCTGCCGGTGGCGATGTCCTCCACCTGCCAGTAGTAACCGGACAGTGGATTGGCAAACCGCGGGTCGGTCAGCACCGGGGTCACGACAAGGCGGCCATCGCTTGTAAAGGTCGTTGCACCGATCAATTCGTTGAGGTCGACCGTCAGCTCGCCCACCACGCGCCGCTCGACATGGAGTTCGAACAGATAACGCAAGCCGGCGCCGGCGACGCCGAGTGCGACAAGAAGCGAGATGGTTGCCGCCAACCACAGCCGGAAGCGGATCGAGTTGCCCATCAGGCGGGATCATCGGGCATCAGATACCCGAACCCTCGTCTTGTCTCGATGACATCGCTGCCGAGCTTGCGTCGCAGCCGCGCTACAATGACCTCGATCGCGTTCGGATCACGGTCGTTGCCTGAATCGTAAAGATGCTCAGCCAGTTCGGTCGGCGCCACCACCCGTCCTGCATGATGCATCAGAAACGCCAGGAGCCGGTACTCCAGCGGCGACAGGGAAACGGGAATGCCGCGCAGCGAAATGCGCATCTGGCGCGTGTCCAGAAGGAGCGGGCCAGACCTCAGAACGGGTGCCGCCTGCCCCGCCGAGCGACGCAGGATGGCCCGCAACCGGGCGAGCAGTTCTTCCATTTCAAAAGGCTTGGGAAGATAGTCGTCAGCACCGGAATTGATGCCCTCGACGCGCTCCGTCCACATCCCCCTTGCGGTCAGGATCAGAACCGGAAAACGGCGGGCGTTGGCCCGCCAACGTTTCAAGATCGTGAGGCCATCGAGCTTGGGCAATCCGAGATCCAGAATCGCGGCGTCATAATTCTCGACATCGCCCGCGAACCACGCGGCTTCACCATCCTTTACAACATCGACCGCCATTCCGGACGCCTTAAGGGCAGTCGCGATATCGGCAGCGATACGGGGCTCGTCTTCGGCGAGGAGTATCTTCATCAGTCACCCTCCCCATCGCGCATGATGACACCGGCTCCGGCGTCGACGTCGACGGTCTTTCGCCGGCCATCGGCACCGACGACCTGGAACCGGTAGACCCATTTGTTGGCCTTGCGGATGAGATCGACCGCCACGACATCGCCAGGAGCCCGGGCGCGGACAACGTCCAGTATATCGGCAAGGCCCTTGATTTCGCCGTGCTCGTACAAATCCCGCGCCCGGTCATGGTCGCCATCATCGTCCTCGTCGGCACGGGCAGCGAGTGGCATAGCCAGGACAAGTCCAGCGAGAACCAGCACTGCCAAACGCTTCAACTGGCTTTTCATCGGCAAGGCATGTCGCACGTTGAAGCTTTCAATTTGCTGTCAGTCATCCTCAGCCCGCAGCAAGCAAAGGGTCCATATCAAGGCATCATCGCGTCCAATCATGGCCGCGCCGAGAAGGATACCGGACCATGCGCAATTCCATGTTTGTCTTTGCAGCACTTGCAGGCCTCACGATCTTTGCCCTGCCAGCGGCCGCTGAATCGGACGAAGGAGCATGTGGGGCCCCAGCGTCTGTTGACCCGTCCGGTCCGATCGACCTGCAGGCCATCCCGATGCAGGACGCCGCCACCCCGAAAGCCATCAAGGGTGATGACGATGCGTGCGACGACCGGCAGGGCGATGAGGCCGACGAAAACGACTAGATCTTTCGTTGGCAGTGCCTGGCCCGCCACAGCACATAACGCGCGCAAATGTCGTCGGCCAAGGCCCGCTGCAAGGCCGGCAATGTCCAAAGTCCCCTACCAATTTCTGGAGAGTTTTCGTGGTCCCCATTCAACACATCCACCCCGTTCTTGTTCATTTTCCTATTGTTCTGATCTACACGCTCGCGGCTATCGACCTTGTGGCGTTGGCTGGTGGCAGCGCCGTCACCAAGAAATCGGGCGCTGGCACGATCTCTACTTTTGTGGCCCTGGCTGCCGGAGTGTTCGCCATTGGGACCTGGTTCTTCGGCGGTCTTGCCCTGGATCACGCCGAAGCGGCCGGCTTCAGCAGCGATGTCGCGGAAATCCACGAAAGCCTGGGGGGTATCACCGCCTTTGCCTTTCTGATTTGGGGACTTGTGCGGCTCACGCTTTGGATACGGAATCGCGAGTTTCGGGCTGTAACGATCGCCATCCCTTTGATCGAAATTGGCGGAGCGGTGCTGGTCACGGCGACGGCCTACTATGGTGGACTGCTTGTCTACGAGCTTGGCGTGAATGTCGCCAAGACCGCGATCGCTGGTTGACCGGCAGGTGCCCGTCATTCGCGACCCACATTTGGACCATCTGCCTCGATGGCAAAATGATTCAGATCAAGGCGCTTCATGCATGGGAATTCTAAGAAGCCGGAGGTTTGGAAAACTCCGGAGAGCGAACATGCAAGCCGAAGCCATCATGAGCAAGCCAGTCGTAGGCATAGACCCATCCGCATCGATCGCCGAGGCGGCCGCGATGATGCTCTTCAAGAAGATCAGCGGCTTTCCCGTCATTCGCGGCGACGGCACCCTGGTCGGGATCGTCAGCGAGGGCGATTTCCTGCGTCGCGGGGAATTGGGCACGCAGCGCAAGCGCTCGCGCTGGCTGGAGTTTCTCGTCAGCCCCGGAAAGGCCGCCGATGAATATGTCCACGCCAACGGGCGACGGATCGAGGAGGTGATGTCGCAAGATGTCGTCACGGCATCCCGCACCGCATCGCTCGCCGAGGTCGTCGAGCTCATGACGCGTCACCATGTCAAACGCATTCCGGTCGTCGACGCAGGGAAAGTCGTCGGCATCATCACCCGCTCCGATCTTCTGCGGGCATTGCTCAGCGTCCTTCCGGATGCAGCCCCTGCAGCCATCGACGACGAACAGATTCGGCAGAACATCATGACCGAGCTGGCGTCCCGTAAATGGGCCGGCAAGGACTTGATCAACGTGACGGTGAACAATGGCGTGGTGAAACTGAGCGGCGCCATCTTCGACGAACGCGAGCGTCAGGCGGCCATTGTTGCGGCCGAAAACGTCACCGGCGTCAAAGCGGTCGAGGATGGTCTCTTCTGCGCCGATCCCGTGTCCGTCCTCCTTGTTTCGTAGTGAAGTCGAGAGAAGTCACGTCATAAAACTCCTGCGCCGAGGCGAGGCACCATTGCGACGGTGACCTGCCAGTTCTCGCCCAGGCCTCGCCGCGCTCAGGTCGCGACCAAAGGTATCAATGGTCGAAGGAGCAACAGGGCGAATGCAACAAGCGCCGTGCCCACAACTCTTTCTGCCATCCTTTTGCCTCCGCTGAAGCGCCGACCTAGCAGAAGCCACACCGATCCGGTGGCAGCTGTCATCACCAAGAGCGCAAGCCAGAAGATCCCTAGCGCGCGCGGTTCGATGTTAATCGGCACGATAGCCAGGCAATAAATAAAGGCCTTCGGGTTTAGGGCGCTGGTCGCCGCAACAGAAATAGCGTCGCCGTTTTGGGACGCGTTGATCCGAGCACTCGCCGTCAGACGCAGGCCAAGAAACACGAGCCATGCGGCTGCAACCAGCCTAAGTATCTGAATGGCATCTGGCGACACAACGGGACGTAGCGAAAACCAGCACGCGGATGCAATCCCGTATCCGCATGCCTGAGCGGCCAAAAGTTTGATCGCATTCGCTCGTTTGACCGACCCAGCCATCAAAAGAGCGTTGGTGGGCCCTGGTGCAACAAAGAGCAGAAACGCTTCTAGTAAAAATAGATTGTCCAAACTGCCTGGCCCCGCGGGATGCAAACCTATCAACTGCAAAATGCCGGTTTGCGTTGACTCTCGTCAAGACACGGGCGGCACGACTTCCTCGACGCTGAGCCGCACGATGCACTACCGCTGGCCGGCCGCGTGCTGCAGTCGTGCGATCAGGTCGCGGTTACGGCAGTAATCTGGCGGGACATCGGCCTGCTGATGTTCGTCAAGCCAGGTCGAGCATTCATCCTGGTGCCCGCAGGAACGGCAGCGGTCCACCGCCCGATTGGTAACGCCCGCATGGTCAGGCACCGATTTCAATTGTCTGTCGACGCCGAGCTTCTGCATCATGCGACCCATGAGAGCGGTTCTGGCGTCGACTGAAATCAGGTAGTCGAGAAAAGTCATGTTGATCACTCCTGCTTAGGAGCCATCATTGCCATATTGGCGGCCGGCAGCGTTGATCTCGATCAACAAGCGGTATCGTTGCCAGCCCCTGAGTCCTAAACGGAAGCATGGCGCCAACCCAAGCGACAAGGCGGTCGAGAAAGGGCCGCTAACCGGCAAGCAGTTTTCCTGTGCCAGGTCTAGATCCAGCCATTCACAACGATCCACCTCGGGAAACGACTGCACGCGGCCGCTGCGTCGTGGCCATTCCATCTCAAACTGTTTCTGCGCAACGTCGCGGTATCGAAATCGCCTTCCAGCGCGAAAGCAGTGATGACTTTGCTCCTTCGCTGGCGCAACTCACCCAAGTAGAGCAGGGCTCCGTTGGGTTCCCAGCCTGCCTCTTCCGTGAATTCGCGCCGCGCCGCGACTTCTGGCAGATCGCCTTCGTCATACTCGCCCTTGGCGATGGACCGGCGCCAAGATCGCGGCTTTGCCAGAACGGGCCGCCTGGGTGGACGAGCAGCACCTGCAGCCCCTTGTTCGATCTCCGATAGGGCAGAATGCCGACGCTTCTTTTCATCATCGCTCGAAGCCTCCCCACGCGACCTACGATCTCGGGTAGGCCGCATGAGGCTTGGGTCCTCTGTCGATCAACTGCCCCGCCCTCTTCCGGTGCGACTGGCGGCTCTCTTGCCCGAAGAACCAGCGCTTGGTCGCCTCCGAGGCCAATAGATAGAGCGCAGTGATTGCGACAAGACCGGCAAGCACGGGCAGCGGCAAAGGCACGAAGCCGAACCAGCCGGCAAACGGCAGATAGGGGATCATGATCGCGACAACCCCGACACCCAATGTAAGCCAGGCAAGCAACGGGCTTGGACGGCTCGCCCAGAAAGCCTGTGCGTGCGCACAATGAGCACAATGGCAAGCTCTGTCAGCAACGACTCGACAAACCAGGCAGTCTGGAATGCGGCTTCCGTGACATGCGCGAAGAACAGAAGGAACGCGAAGGTCGCGAAGTCGAACAGCGAACTGACCAGGCCAAAGCTGATCATGAACCGCCGCACAAATCGGATGTCCCAGTGGCGAGGCCGGAGCAGTTGGTCGGCATCGACGTTGTCGCTTGCGATGGCGAGCGAAGGAACGTCAGAAAGGAAATTGTTGAGCAGGATCTGCTTTGCCAGAAGCGGCAGGAAGGGCAGGAACAGCGAGGCGACAGCCATGCTGATCATGTTGCCGAAATTGGCGCTGGTGGTGATTGAAATGTATTTCATCGTGTTGGCGAATGTCTTGCGGCCGTCGTCGACGCCGCTCACGAGCACGCCCAGATCTTGCTTGAGAAGGATGATATCGGCCGCCTCGCGCGCGACATCGACAGCGGTGTCGACTGAGATGCCTATGTCTGCCTCATGAAGGGCGGGCGCATCATTGATGCCGTCGCCAAGATAACCGACGACATGGCCCCTGCTCCGCAGTGCCTGAACGATGCGCTCCTTCTGGTTGGGGTCGATCTCGACGAAGAGATCGGTGTGCTGGACGCCCGCAAAGAGCGCGCTCTTGGTCAATTTCGACAGATCCTCGCCGGTCATGATCCTGTCGGCGCGCAAGCCGACCGCCTGGGCAAGATGCGCGGCGACGTAACGGTTGTCGCCCGAAATGACTTTTACCGCGATGCCGCGGTGGGCGAGCTCGGCAAGCGTCTCCTTGACGCCTTCCTTTGGCGGATCGAGGAAAAGCAAGAAGCCCACGAAGGCGAGATCGATTTCGTCTTTCCTGCTGAACGTTTTCCGGCTCTCAAATCGACGGATTGCCAGGCCCAGAACGCGGTAACCGTCCGCGCTCCAGCGCCGGAATTTTTCGTCGATCGCCGCACGCTGCTTCTCATCGAGGGGCTCCAGCCCTTTCGCCGTGCTGACGAAGCCGCACGTTTCGAGGACATTTAGTACGGCGCCTTTGGTGATCAGAAGATCTTCGGCATCCTTGGTCCGCACGACAACGGACAGGCGCTTGCGAATGAAATCATAGGGGATCTCGTCGACCTTGGTGAAAGCAGCCAATGATGCGCCCTCGCCCGGCGCACCGGCGATCGCTTCGTCGAGCGGGTTCTTCAATCCGGTCTGCAGGGTCGCGTTGAGACGTGCCCAAAGCAGGATGTCGGTTGACGGATTGCCGTCAACATCAAGCCATCCGTCGAGGTGGATCACGCCTTCCGTCAGCGTGCCGGTCTTGTCGGTGCACAGGACGTCCATGCTGCCCAGATTCTCGATGGCGTCGAGACGGCGCACTATGACGCCATTGGCAGCCATCGCGCGAGCCCCTCTAGCCAGCGTCACACTGATGATGGCCGGAAGCAGTTCCGGCGTAAGACCAACCGCCAGTGCCAGCGAAAACAGCAGCGATTCAATCAGCGGTCGATGCAGCATGAGGTTGGCGAAGAACACCAGGATGACAATCGCCAGCATGATCTCGGTCATCAGGTAGCCGAACAGTCTTATCCCCCGGGCAAACCCTGTTTCAGGGATTTGTCGTTCCAGGGCGGCAGCAATTGACGCGAATTCGGTGCGGGCACCGGTCGCCGCCGCAAGCACGGTTGCAGTGCCGCTGCGGACCGATGTGCCCGTGAAGACCGCATTGCTGCGCTGTGCGACCGAAGCCTCGGGCGCCGACCGCCCCGGCGCCTTCACAACGGGAAAGGTTTCGCCGGTCAGCACGGCCTCGCTGACATTGAAATCGCGCGCGTCCAGAATGATACCGTCTGCGGGAATAAGGTTTCCGGCCGCCAGGCGGATCAAGTCGCCCGGCACGATATCTTCGGCAGCAACCGAGCACTCGACGCCATCACGCAACACAATAGCCTTGCGCGAAATACGCTGTTTCAGTGCATCGATCGCCCGCGACGCACCGTACTCCTGGGTGAAGCTCAGGACGCAGCTTGCCAGCACGATCGCGCCGATGATCGCTGCCTCCTGGCCCTCTCCGACGAAGGCCGATACGGTGGCCGCGAAAATGAGGATCAGGACCAGCGGGCTACGGAACTGGCGGGCAAACACGACCAGGGCCGACGCGCTTGCCTTCGACGCAGGTGTGTTTAGGCCGAATTTTGCGAGCCTCGATGCGGCCTCCGGAGCTGCAAGCCCCGAGGCAGACGTCTCAAGGCGTCGCAGGAGGTCATTAGTCTCGATCGACCAATAGGCACCGCCATCTGGCGGGAGGGATTGCTGGTCAGCTTCGCCTATCATCAATACGACATGAAGCGGTTGATGCTGTTCTCTTCGATCAGTGTACGGGTGACGCCGCCAAACGCCCATTCCCGGAGGCGGCTGTGGCCATAGGCGCCCGAGACGATCAGGTCCGCATGGATGGAGCGTGCGAATGTCAGCAACCGGTCGCCGTCAGCCTCGCCGGCGATCAGCTCGGTCTGCGCCTTGATGCCATGGTGTTCAAGAAAGACGGCGACATCGTCGAGGCTGTCACGACTGGTTTCGTTGCGGTTGGTGTCTATCGTGGCGACGACAACTTCGTTGGCCTTGGCCAGAAATGGCAGTGCATCTGCTATCGCACGCCGTGCCTCCCTGGTGTCCTTCCAGGCAACCAGTACGGTTTTTGCGCGGATGTGCTCGATGTTGCCCGCGGTGACCAGGACTGGCCGTCCGGCACCCAGCGCGAGGCTGCCGATATCCACAGCGCGAAAGACATTGTCTCCATCCACGCCGCCGGTGACGATGAGGTCGGCCGCTCTGGCGGAAACGCTGAGGAACCGGGTCGGACTGCAGACCGCTTGCCCCCATTCGCTGGTAATCGAAGCTGGCACCAGCCTCTCGAACTCGGCACGCAATTCCGCAAGCCGCTTTTCGATTTCCGTCCGCTGGATCTGCATGATCTCGCCTTCATAGACCATGCCGTCGCCTGTCGCGACGAGAGGCGGGACGTCAGCTGCAGCCAAGCCGATGAGATGAGTTCCAAATCGTTCGGCAAGTTCGATCCCCACCCGCACGATAGGCGCAGGCGTCGCATCAATGGCGAGATTGACGATGATTGACTTGTAGGACATTGCGGGTGCCTTTTGCTGAAACGGTGCAATGCGTGATGAATCGCATTCGCGAGCGCCCGATGCCTTGATGCGCGTCAAAGACCGCCTATTGCAACCGCCAACTGCATCTGCGTCCGAAAGCGTCGTCTCGATCCGTTTTGCGTGTGCGGCGAGTAGTGATAATTAGCCCTGATAGCACCGTCTCGAACCTAGGAACTCCAGGTGATCAAAGACGAAGAGCTCAGTCTGTCGCCCGGCGGGACGACGCTGAAATCACTTTTGTCACGAATGTTCGATCAGGCTCCGGGCTTTATAGCTCTCATGCGCGAGCCAGGTCACGTTTTCGAACTGACCAATGCCGCCTACCAGCGATTGATCGGCAACAGGCAAGTGATTGGAAAGTCAGTGCGGGAGGCCTTTCCCGAGCTCGAAGGAGATGAATTTTTCGAACATCTGGACCACGTGTACACGACCGGCGAGACATACAGGGGCCAGGGCGTGAAGGTCGGCCTTCGCAACAAAGCCGACGGGCCGGTTGAAGAACGCATCCTGGATTTTGTCTATCAGCCGATCAAGGCCGACGATGGCCGTATCACCGCGATCTTCATTGAAGGCACGGATGTCAGCGACCTCTCCTATGCAAACGCAGCGCTTCGGCTGCGTGAGGACCATCTGCGATCGATCCTGGCCACAGTGCCGGACGCAATGGTCGTCATCGACGAACAGGGCCGGATCCAGTCCTTCAGCACCGCTGCCGAAACGCTATTCGGCTATCAGTCAGGCGAAGTCATTGGCAAAAACGTCAATATGCTGATGCCGCCGCCCTATCGCGACGAGCATGATGCCTATCTGCTTCGCTACCTGACGACGGGAGAGCGGCGGATCATCGGGCTCGGCCGCACTGTTACCGGGGCGCGCAAGGATGGCACGACGTTCCCGATGGAGCTTTCCGTCGGCGAGATGCATCCGGGAACCGGGCGCTTCTTTACCGGCTTTTGCCGCGACCTGACCGAACGGCACCGGGCAGAAGCGAGAATCCAGGAGCAGCAGCAGGAGCTCCTCCACATGGCGCGGTTTACCGCGCTCGGCGAAATGGCCTCGACACTTGCCCATGAGATCAACCAGCCGCTCACCGCCATCACGAACTACCTCAAGGGCAGTCGTCGGCTGCTCGAGAAGAGCACGGAAGAGAACGCGCCCATGTTGCGGGATGCCGTGGACAAGGCAGCTGAGCAGGCCCTGCGGGCAGGAGACGTCATCCGTCATCTGAGGGATTTTGTTGCAAGGGGCGAAAGCGAGCGTCAGGTCGAACGACTGCCATCACTGATCGAGGAAGCCTCGTCCCTCGCCCTGGTCGGCGCAAGGGAGATAAATGTCCTGGTTAGCTACAAGCTTGACCCTGCCGCCGAACTGGTCTTGACCGACCGTATCCAGATTCAGCAGGTTCTGCTCAACCTGATGCGCAACGCGGTGGAGGCCATGCAGGGCGCACCGCGCCGCGAATTGACAGTCACAACAATTGCCCGGGATGATGGGATGGCCGAGGTGAGCGTGATCGATACTGGCCCAGGCCTCGCGCCGGAGGTCGCGGCACAGCTTTTTCAACCATTTGTAACGACCAAGAAACAGGGCATGGGTGTCGGACTTTCCATTTGCCGCACCATCGTTGAATCGCACGGCGGCCACATATGGGCCGAGACAGTGCCGGCTGGGGGGACCGCCTTTCGGTTCACCTTGCGCATCGTGGGGAAAGACGAGGTCTCCAATGGCCGACAGTGATCTGGTGCACGTGGTCGACGACGACGTCGATGTTCGCAAGTCGCTCGGGTTTCTTCTGGCGACGGCAGATTTTGCAGTGCGCCTGTACGAATCGGCCACAGCTTTTCTCTCGACAGCTCCGACCAGTCTCGACGGCTGCATTGTCACCGACGTACGCATGCCGGGCATAGACGGCATCGAGTTCCTGCGCCAGCTCAGAACAAGCGGACATACAATCCCGGTTATTGTTATGACGGGCCATGCCGATGTGGCGCTCGCCGTACAGGCAATGAAGGAAGGCGCTTCAGATTTCATCGAAAAGCCGTTCGACGACGAAATGCTGATCGAAGCGATCCGCTCGGCGCTGGCCAACCGCAACCAGGCGAATGCGGCGCATCCGCAGTCAGCGGATATCCGCGGGCGTCTGTCGACCTTGTCGGAGCGCGAGCGACAGGTGCTGGACGGGCTTGTGTCGGGTCTGCCGAACAAGACGATAGCCTATGACCTTGGAATCAGCCCGCGCACGGTCGAGATCCATCGTGCCAATGTCATGAGCAAGATGGGCGCGGGCAGCCTTTCACATCTTGTGCGCATGGCGTTGATCGTGGAATCCAGGCCCTAGGGAGAGCCTTCGAGAGGTTTGTCAAATCTGGCCTTGGCCTGCTCCGGCTCCCAATCGCGCCAGTGGGTCGGTCTGATGTCAACACGGGCGCCAGTAGTGGCATTCCTCCAGCCTTCGCGACCCCTTATGCAAGGAAATACGAGCGCATGCTCCCCCTCCTCGTCGAAGACGGCCAGTTCGAGGTCGCGACCGTACGGTGCGCTTAGGATTGGGCTCCACATCGTCCAATGATCCCTCAAGCGCAGGTTCGCGCCTTGATCTGGATCATTTTTGAAATCGCGCGATGCGATTGTGGGCAAGTATGCGTGTCAGTCGTTCCGAGCGGACGAGGGTTACAATCATTTGTCTGTGTGGCCGCCATCCACGAGGTGGTAGCTGCCGGTGATGAAGCTGGCATTGGCAGACTGCAGGAAGCATGTCAGCACCCAGACTTCCTCTGGTGTTCCCAAGGGTCGGTTGGATGCAAGGCCGCCAGCTGGCCGATCGTTTCGGCGTCCAGAGCTCTCCCGATATCGGCTTTGACGCGAATGTTGTGGCCGGGGGCTACATCACCGGCCTGTTCGTCAGCCCAGCCAGCGCGTGCTTGGTCGAGACATAGACGCAGGGCGCCGATCGGCGCCCGCGCACGGGCTTGCGTCCTGTCTGCTCCTTGATCGTGATCAATGCCCAGTTTGGCGACTGGCCTATCATTCGACGCAAAGGAAAATTGCGATGCAGTACATCAAAGTCGACGAAGCGCTATGGGCGTCCAGCATGTTGCCTGAGGGCATTCTGGAGCGCTGGTTCATTGCCAGTGGCGACACAGTCAAGGCCGGTGAGCGAATAGCCGAAGTTCGCGTTGAAGACGCGCTGCACGAGATCGTCGCTCCGGCAGATGGCCGCGCAACGATAGTCGCCACAGCAAATGCCGTCATCGAACCCGGCTCGATCCTGGCAACGCTGGAGTCACAGTCCGCGTGAGGCATTCGCCGCCTCGCGGCGAAGTTTGCGCCCATCTCTCAACAATAACTCAAGGATGTATCAGTATGCAGACCCAACATGCCGTCGCCTGGCTGGACCATCGAGAAGCCAAGGTGTTCTTCTTCGACCGTGAGACAGTCGAGGGCCTGAGGCTTGCCACCACGCTGGCGCATCATCAGACCCATAACAAGGCAGGCACCGTCGACGGCAAACATGCGCCGGAAAACAATGCCTTCTACCACGAAGTCGTCAAGGCCCTGGAGCCGGCGCAGGAATGGCTGATCGTGGGGCCAGGATCAGCAAAGGATGAACTGGCCAAGCATATCCGCGACCACCATCCCCACTTGAAGGATCGCATCGTCGGCGTCGAACCGGCGGACCATCCTACGCAGGCCCAGATAGTGGCGCATGCGCGGACGTTCTACCGTGCCGCCGACCGGATGTTGCTCTAGATCATTCTGGGCCAGCCTGCTGGCGCCGCAATCGGCCCGCGGAGCCGTCAGGCTCGGGCGCCTGCCGTCTCAGTGGCCTCGATCACGGTTGCTGCAAGCTGCTGATGTAGGCGATGATTGCCTCGACCTGCTCGGGGCTGGCAATCCACTCAGGCATGTCCGGGTGGCCGGTCGAAATGCCTTCGGCGAGGGCTTCCTCAAGATCCGTGATCGGATAGCGCTTTGACAGGGTGCGAAAGGCGGGCGCGTCGGGATGGCTGCTCTTGTCGGTTTTTCCAACGGCATGGCAGCGGGCGCAATTGACTTCCACCAACGCCTTTCCGTGTTCCGTTACGCCATCGGCCAAGGCTGGCAGCACGGAACCGAGCAACAGCGCTGCCAGCGCGGAAACCCGTAGACGACGGCCGTGACCAGTACTCCTCATACAGGCGCTCATGGTTGCTGGCCCCGCATTTCCAATCTACGCGACTGTCTTCGCCGCCACGTCCTCGATAGCGGTTCTGGCTTCCTTGCGCACGCGCCTGGCCGTTTCCGAAGCGAGCTTGGAAGTCAGTGCCGCAACCTTGCCGGCTTCCGTGGCGTATTCCGATGCTGCATTCTGCAGGAAGGTGGAGAAGATGTCGAAGGCGTCGTTGAACTCCGAACCGTCGATGAGATCCTCGGCCAGCTTCACATCCTGCTCATAACGATGTTTCAAAAACGCGAGCGCCTCGATCTGATGGCGCATCATCGCCTTGAAGGTATGCGCCTGAAGAGACGCGGCAGCGAGGATGAGTTTCTGGCCATTTTCGGCCATCGCCAAGGGTTGCATGCCGAATTGCGACGGCTCCGGATGGGTCTGCATGATCGGTTACTCCTTTGTGAGGCGGCAAACAAAGTGCCCGCCAGAAAACGCTACCGCCATTCGCTGTCAGGTCGTTGATCAGGATCAACAGTCGCATGACCTTTGCCGGAATGCACGGGCATCGAGCGCCGTCTTGTCTCGTTGCCATGTTTGACACGCATCAAGGCCCTTTCCCCTTCTTCGTGGCTAGCTCACTTCAACCGCAAATGGGCTGAAGCGATGGCTTTCAAGACGATCATGGTTCAACTGGACGTGGACGCCATCGTCGCGCCGCTCATCTCGATGGCGTGGGATCTCGCTCAACGGCATGAGGCCGATCTGATCGGCTTCTGTGTGGCCGAGCCGCATTTTGTCATGCCAACTGGCGTCGACGACAGGGCCGCGACGAAGGCGACGTGGTCCCAGGTGGAGGATATAGAAGGTCGCCTCAACTGCTTGAGCGAGGAATTCCTAAGCGCTGTCAACGGCAGCAATCGCGCCTCGTGGCGCGGCGCAATAGGAAATCCGACCCGGCAGCTTGCGCTCAATGCACGTGCCGCCGACCTGATCGTAACTGGCTCGCCGACGAGCGATCTGCTGGTCGACCATCACCGCACCCTGGACACCGCAAGCCTGATCCTTGCAGCTGGCCGTCCGATACTTGCGGCATCGGAGACCCCTGCCCCGATCAGGGCCGAAACCATCCTGATTGCATGGAATGACACCCGGGAAGCACGACGTGCCGTCGTCGACGCCATGCCCTTCCTGATCAACGCCAGGGATGTCGTGATCGCCACCGTGGACAATGGAGGTCCTGCACCTCAGGAAAATGTTGCGGATATCGAACTCTTCCTGACACGCCACGGGGTGAAGGCGCGATCGGAAGTCTCGGATGCGCGCCGCTCCGAACCGGCGGAAATCCTGCTCCAGATCGGACAGGAGATTGCGGCCGATCTCATTGTGCTCGGCGGCTATGGTCATAGCCGTGTGCGGGAAACGACTTTTGGTGGTGTGACGCGCTCGGTACTCCAGAGCGGGTCGTTCCATCGGCTCATCTCAAATTGAGATAGCGCACCGCTGAGTTGCGGGCCAATTGATCCGGCGCAATGCAGAGACGTCCTCGACGCTTCAGGATGAAGATGGAAACTTCAAGGAGTACGTTATGAGCCAGATGTCCCATACCTCCTTTTCCGGCTTCACCCACGCTGCTCAACAGGCGCAACAGTGGGTCAACGAGCTTGCCAGGGATCTTTGCTGGAGCGAACCGAGCGCGTGTCGCCTTCTGAGGTCCGTTCTGCACACGGTGCGAGACTGGCTGTCGCCAGCGGAGATGGCCGATCTTTCGGCGCAACTGCCTGTTTTGATTCGTGGCATCTACTTCGAAGGCTGGAATCCATCGGTGCCTGCGTGCGAGCGCAAGAAAAGTGATTTTGTCCTCAGCGTCAGAACCAGTTTCGGCTACGATGACGACGTCGATTTCGATGTCGCGATCAACGCGGTGTTCAAGCTACTCGACCGTCATATTTCGCATGGCGAAATTGTGCAGGTCAGAAATTCGATGAAGAAGTCGCTTCGAAAATTGTGGCCGGTGGATTGACCGATGTTCCGCGACCGGGAAGAGGCTGGAGCGAAGCTCGGCATGGAGCTGAGCAAGCTTCAACTGCACCAGCCTGTCGTGCTGGCATTGCCGCGAGGTGGGGTTCCTGTCGCGGCGGAAGTGGCTAAGGCTCTCAATGCTCCTCTCGATCTGCTCATCGTCCGCAAGGTCGGCGCCCCAGGCAATTCCGAACTGGCCGTTGCCGCAATCGTCGATGGCGATCCCGGGGACGTGGTGTTGAACCGTGAGATCGTCGAGGCTTATTCGCTCGACGACGATGAGCTTCGTGTCTTGATAGCTCAAGAACGTCCTGAACTCGAGCGCCGGTGCATTGCCTACCGAGGCAACCGGCGGCCCCTGCCGATCGCTGGCAAGACTGCGATCATAGTGGATGACGGTGCAGCGACCGGCACAACCATGAAGGTCGCGATCCGTGCGCTGCGGCATCGCTTGCCACGGGAAATCATCGTTGCAGTTCCCGTTTCTCCGCCGGACACGGTGGCTGATTTGGCAATGGAAGCGGATCGCGTGGTATGCCTTAGCCAGCCAGGGCGGTTCCGTACCCTGGGTTACCATTACCTGCACTTTCCGCAGCTCTTTGACAGCGAAGTGATCGCCGCGATGGAGGAGGCTGCCCAGTTGTACAAGGCCGGCCAGCGGCACGTCGCTGGCCATGGTTCAAAAGCTAGATAGAAGAACAGGAGATCGCACTGATGCTGGTCCGCACGCTTTCCGCCTTAGAGTGCACGAAAATCCTGACAACCAATCGCGTTGGCCACCTGGCATGTGCGAAGGACGGGCAGCCCTACGTCGTGCCCTTCCACTACGCCCATTCGGATGCTCATCTTTACGCGTTTTCCATGCCGGGCAAGAAGATCGAATGGATGCGGGCCAATCCGTTGGTCTGCGTCCAGGTTGACGAACATGGCCAGGGGCGAGGATGGAGAAGCGTCGTTGTTGATGGCCGATACGAAGAACTGCCTGACCGGATCGGCCACAAGCTTCAGCGAGATCATGCCTGGTCGGTCTTGAGCAAGCACTCCGACTGGTGGGAACCTGGCGCGCTCAAGCCCGCCGTTCCTCCTACAGCCGGCAGTGCACCGCACGTTTTCTTCCGGCTCCTGATCGAGAAGGTATCCGGACGAGAAGCGAGCGAGTAGTCGCCCCATCAAGCCCTGCGAGAAATGAAAGGGCCGGCGCAACCCGCACGGGGCCTTTTCCCATTGAAAATGCTATCGCGCCATCAAGACCGGCAGCGCTTGCCCCTCAAGCATTGACTTGGTGACGCCGCCGAAAATCCGCTCGCGCAGCCGGGAATGACCATAGGCGCCCATGACCATCAGCTCGGCCGCAACGTCGCCCGCATGCTGGCGAAGCACGTCGGCGACCGAATGGTTCGCGCTCGGCAGTCGTTCGACGGTAACCTTCACGCCGTGCCGGGCAAGATAGGTCGCTGCATCTGCTCCGGGTTCCGCACCGTGATGGAACTCGTCCTCGATCGGGTCGACCATGACGAGGTGAACTTCTTCGGCGCTTTTCAGCATGTCGAGCGACTCGCGAACGGCGCGCGATGACTCAATGCGGGCGTCCCAAGCAACGAAGATGCGTTTCGGCCTCAGCGTTGGGCCGCGCGCCCTCGGGAACTAGCAGGATAGGCTTTCCCGATGAGAACAGCGCGCCCTGGATGACTTTATCCCTCAGCGTCGGGCTTGTGAGCAGATCTGGGCCAAGAATGGTCAGATCGGCATAGCGGGCGCGCCTTCCTATGACTTCGTCCGCCCACGCCGTATCGGGGTAGTCGTCGCTCAGATCAGCCGATACCGGACTCTTCGAAAGAAAGGCGCCGACTGCGGAGATTCGCTTCTTGAGCCTTTTGACCTCGGCCTGGCGCTCCTCAAGCCAGGCTGGCGAGACGACGGCGGCATACGCACCGCCTGAGGGCGGTGCGGCCAGTTCAAGAACGAGCACGGAGAGATGGGCGCCGATCTGTTCGCACAGGCCGGCGGCGAGCTTCAGATCGCCCTCGCCCTGGTTCGGTCCGGTAACCGTAGGCAGTGTCTTGAAAGTCACGGCAACAACTCCTCATTTCCGCGTGAAGGTTCAATCGTTGCTGAAGCTTAGGCGCGAGGGGCCGGTGCGTTCATTGCGCTGAATCAAACCCCTGGGTGCGGCCCCATTTGATCCGTATCAACGTCCTCGCGAGCCAAGGCTGTAGGCTTCCGCCAATCAATCGGGGAAACGCAGATGAAATTCCTGGTCGCGGCAGCTCTCGCAGGTTTGGCCTTCAATGCCGCCGCCCAGGAGTTGGGCAACGGCAAGGCGGAATACATGAATTCCTGTGCCGTCTGCCATGGTCCCGAAGGTAGAGGCGATGGTCCGCTCGGCGACGAATTGGTGAAGCGCCCAGCTGACCTGACCCGGCTTTCGAGAGACAATGGCGGCTCGTTCCCCTACTGGCGCGTTTTCGCGATGATCGACGGCCGCACCATCGTGCCGGAGCATGGCGATCGCCACATGCCGGTCTGGGGCCGCCAGTTCCTTCCCGGCGACGCCAGGAAATACGGCCCGAAAGCCGGCGAAATCGTCACCACTGAACGTATCCATGAGTTGGCCGGTTATGTGCAGACGCTGCAGCAATAGCACCCGAAGGCGGAATGCATCGATGGTGCAGACACGAACGAGGCGGACATGATCGTCGAAGACCAACAAGCCACTGCCGCGTTTCTGCTCGATCCCGCATCATATGGCGCTGCCGGGGCTGTCGAGGCGATCGAGACCCATATCTCGCGCATTTTTCTGACAGGCGAACGCGCCTACAAGATGAAACGAGCGGTCAAGCTGCCCTATGTCGATTTCTCGGCGCCGGCCCTCAGGCTAACCGCTTGCGAGAAAGAGGTGGAACTCAACTCAAGGACCGCACCCGGCCTTTATCTGGGGGTCCGGCGCATCACGCGGCAAGCCGACGGCAAGTTGGCTTTTGACGGTACGGGGCAAATGGTCGACGCGGCGATCGAGATGGTCCGCTTTGATCAGTCCAAGCTTCTCGATCGGATGGCGACCGCTGGAGAACTGACGCCTGGGCTGATGACCGCCGTCGCACGCATGATCGTGGGCTACCACCGTGCTGCGCCGACGATTCACAATGGCAGCGGGTCGTCCAATATGGCAGGTGTGCTTGACATCAACGAGGCCGGCTTTGCCACCAGTCATGTTTTCGCAAAAGCAGAGGTCACGAGCTTTGCCGAGGCCTTCCGCACCACCCTCGCCCGGCATTCCGGACTGCTCGATCGTCGCGAAGCCGCAGGCAAGATCCGTCGGTGCCATGGCGATCTGCACCTGCGCAACATCTGCCTTTTCGACGGCGAGCCCCGCCTCTTCGATTGCATCGAATTCAACGACCAGATCGCCAGCATCGACGTTTTGTACGACCTTGCCTTCCTGCTGATGGACCTTTGGCACCGTGGTTTTCCGCAATTCGCCAATCTTGTGATGAACCGCTACCTCGACGAAGCCGACGATGAGGACGGTTTCATCCTGCTACCCTTTTTTATGGCGGTGCGAGCTGCTGTTCGTGCGCATGTCACCGCAACGCAGGTCGCGGAGGGCAGTGCCGATTCCGACAAGTTGACTGCCGAGGCCAGATCCTATTTCGAACTTGCCCGAAGCTTTCTCCAGGAAACTCCGCCGCGACTCGTTGCCATCGGTGGCTTCAGTGGCTCCGGCAAGACGACCGTTGCAGAAGCGCTCGCCGCCCATGTCGGGGTGCCGCCCGGCGCCCGCATTGTCGAAAGCGACCGCATTCGCAAAGCCATGCATGGAGTACCCGCCGAGACCAGATTGCCGAACAAGGCTTACCGGCCGGAGGTCTCCGACCGCGTCTACCGGGAAATGGCATGGCGGGCCGGCCTGATCCTTTCCGAGGGTCGTTCGGTTGTTGCCGATGCTGTGTTTGACCGATCAGCCGATCGCGACCGCATCGAGAAGGCGGCACGTGACAGAGGCGTAGCTGTCGCCGGGTTCTGGCTGGAAGCGGATCCGCTTGTTCTCTGGCAACGGGTCAGCGGCCGCAAGGGGGGCCCTTCTGACGCCACCATAGATATCCTCTCGCGCCAATTGCAGCGAAATGCCACCCAGGCCACTTGGCGCAAGATCAACGCCGATCGAAAGCTCGTCGACATTGTCGAGGAATTGAGAGGGCTTTCAGAGAACGATACTGCTAAGACCCTGCGCACGGCCTCCTGACTGTTGCGGCAGGGCGATCGGCTTCAACGGAGTTCGAGAGTTGCCTCGACAAGGCCGGGCTCACTCGGATGACGCCTTATCGAGAAGCCAAACTCGCGGCACATGGCAAGCATCTTGCTGTTTTCGCTGAGCATGATGCCTTCGATCCGGCCGATCCCGTCTGCCTTTGCGTAGTCGACGATTCGGCTGAGCAATTCCCAACCCAGGCCATGACCCTGCAGATCCGTACGCACAAGCAAGGCGTATTCGGCGACAGTGTGGTCCGGATCGCAAGATAGGCGGCTGATACCCGCCAGCACGCCAGTGCTGGTCTCCAGAGCGACGAAAGCCATGTTGCGATCGTAGTCGAGTTGGGTGAGCCGCTTCAACATCTGGTCGGAGAAGCTTTTGCGCGGCGACAGAAAACGCAGGCGCAGATCATCAGGAGAAATCCTGGCAAGGAATTCGGGATAGAGAGCGATGTCGGCCGGCTTGATAGGGCGGATGTGATAGTGCGTTCCGCCTCCCAAAAACGCCTTTTCCCAACCCGACGGATAAGGCCTGATGGCAAGTGCCGGGTTCGGCCCCGTCTCCTCCACGCGTTCCGGCTTGATCTCGATGCGAGCGTCAAGCACAATCACGCCCTCGGCGTCGGCCAGCAGCGGATTGATGTCCAACGAAACAAGGCACGGAAAGTCAACGATCATCTGCGATAGACCGTTAAGTGCTGCAATGATCGATTGCCGATCGGCCGGCTTGCGATCGCGGAACCCGGCAAGCAGGCGGCCGATCCGCGTTTGCGCGATCAGGTCACCGGCAAGAACATCGTCGAGCGGTGGCAAGGCAATCGCTGTGTCATCCATCACCTCGACCGCGACGCCGCCTGCGCCAAACAGGATGGTCGGCCCGAAGATCGGATCACGGCTCATACCGAGGATGAGCTCCTGCGCCCGTTCTCGAACCACCATCGGCTGAACGGCATAGCCTTCAATATCGGCTTGCGGTGCGCGCTTACGCACACGCGCCTCGATTGCGCGTGCTGCCGCTCCGGCGGCAGCGGCATCGGCAATGTTAAGGACCACCCCGCCAATGTCCGATTTGTGCGAGATCGCGTTGGACAGCAGCTTGACGACGATGTGTTCAGACGTCTTCAGGAGCTTGCCGGCCGCCACTTCCGCTTCGGCAGGAGATCTGGCGACGACCGTCTTGGGCACCGTGATGCCGTAAGCGGAAATTGCTGCCTTGGCTTCGGGCTCGGTCAGCATTCGCCGCCCCTCCCTCGCGACCTGCCTGAATATGGCGAGCACGGCTTCCCGGTCGCGCGTTATGTCCTCGCTGCGGCTCGACGGTGTGCGCATCAATGCCCGCTGGGCACGCGACCATTCGCTGAGGTAGGAGACGGCCGTTGCCGCGTCGGCCGGCGTTTCAAAACTGGCAATGCCGGCATCCTGAAGGATTTGCCGCCCGGAGCGCGCCGTGTGCTCCCCGAGCCAGCAGGTCAGGACCGGTTTGCCGGCGATCATCCCTTCCCTTGCGAGTTCCGCAACCGCGCGTGCCGCGGCAAGCGGCGAACCCAGCCCCGTTGGACAATTCATCACCAGGACGACGTCCGTTCCGGGGTCGGCCGCCACGGCTTCGACGGCGGCCTTGTACCGCTCAGGCGGGGCGTCACCGATGATGTCGACCGGATTGGCGTGCGACCATGTCGGCGGCAATACGGCGTTCAGGGTGTCGATGGTGGCTGGTGAAAGCGCGGCCAGTTCCCCTTTGCAGTCGATGAGTTGATCGATGACCAGTACACCTGCCCCGCCGCCATTGGTGACAATGCCGACGCGGGCTCGTTTGAGGGGAGTGAAGCGGGCGATCGTTGCAGCGGCATCAAACAGCTCGGTCAAGCCTTTGACGCGCAGGATGCCTGCGCGCAGCAATGCCGCATCGACGACACGGTCAGCCCCCGAAAGCGCGCCGGTGTGGGTCGCGGCCGCTTTGGCCGCTTGCTCGTGCCGACCCGACTTGATCGCGATCACCGGCTTGACCCGTGCCGCCGCACGGGCGGCCGAGATGAACTTGCGCGGATTGGGAATTGTTTCGAGATACATCACGATGGCGCGTGTGTGCATGTCGCCCGCCAGCATGTCGAGACAATCCCCCACGTCGACATCCGCCATGTCACCCAGGGAGACGATCTGCGAGAAGCCGACATTGTTGTCGACCGCCCAGTCGATCAACGACGTGGCAATGGCGCCGGATTGCGACAGCAGCGCGATGTTACCCGGCTTGGCGGCCATATGCGCAAATCCGGCATTGAGCCTCAGTGGCGGGATCATCAGCCCGACCGTATTCGGCCCGATGACGCGCAAAAGAGTGGGCTTGGCAGCGTCGAGCATCGCGTGACGCAGGCCGTTCTCGCGCGTAAGCCCGGCGGTAATCACGACAGCCGCCCCTGTGCCCTTGTCACCAAGATCGCGCACGATGCCGGAAACCGTGTCCGGCGGCGTAACGATGACACCGAGGTCAGGTATGCCTGGCAGGTCGGCCGCCTTCGCGTAGCAGCGTCGGCCAGCCACTTGCGAATATTTCGGGTTGACCGGCCAGATGTCGCCTTCGAAGCCGCCATTGACGATGTTGTCGAAGACGACACGCCCGACAGAGCCGTCGCGCACCGATGCCCCAAACACGGCAACCGACTTCGGAGCGAACGCATGTTCGAGATTTCGGATCGTCACCCTCTGTGTCTCCTGTTCGTGGCGATAATCGCCAGTCGATCTTGCCCGTTCGTTGCGTTGGATCAAAGCGTTCTCCGGTCATCGCGATTAGCTCCTACGCAAGGTCACTCGCAAAGTGGCGACGAGCGGTTGCGATCAACGATTGGAGAGTTGGATGAGTTACTATTTCAGCAAGATCATCGCCATGCCGTTCACGGCGGCAATCGACCACGTGACCGACAAGCTCGCAAGCAAGGGGTTTGGCGTTCTGACCTCGATCGACGTCCAGCAGACCATGGAGGCTAAGCTTGGTGCAGAGTTCAGGCCCTATGTTATTCTGGGCGCGTGCAATCCGCATTTCGCATGGCGGGCGCTTCAGGCCGAAGACAAGATCGGAACCATGCTGCCTTGCAACGTAATCGTCACGGAGGTTGGACCAGGAAAGGTAGAGGTCGCAGCGGTGGATCCGGTCGCTTCAATGGGGGCTATCGGCAATCGTGAGCTTGCGCAGGTCGCGAACGATGTGCGGCGCCTGCTCGAGGAGATGGTCCGCGAACTCTAGCGCCAGGGCCATCAGGGTTGTGGGACATTGTATGAACGAGTCGGCTCTGCGGCGCGCATTGCTGGTCATTGCCATACTGGGTCTCGCCGTTGGAATCGGAGCCTGGCGAACAGGGCTCGGCCCCCTTGAAGCCGACACGATCTGGGCGGTGGCGACCTTGCCCGTGGTGGCGGCTCTCGCCATCTCCATTCTGCGTGATTTCTGGATAGGCCGCTTCGGTGTCGATGCGATTGCCTTGGTGTCGATGTCCGCCGCGCTGCTGCTCGGCCAACCCCTGGCGGCAATAGTGGTCGCGATCATGTATGCCGGCGGCACGGTGCTTGAGGATTTCGCCCGCGGCCGCGCGGAACGGAACCTCAAGGCATTGACCGACCGGTCACCGCGTGTCGCACACCGGACGTCAACGCTGGGGACAGAGACCATCTCCGTCGAAGACGTTTCTGTTGGCGACGAGCTTTTGGTCCGGGCCGGCGAACTGCTTCCCGTCGATGGCATCCTGCTCGATGCTTCGGCCTCTCTCGACGAGTCCGCGGTGAGCGGAGAACCGTTGCCGGAACGGCGGACAGCGGGCGATATGCTGCGCAGCGGCACCATCAATGCGGGCGAGACCTTCAGCATGCAGGCTTCTGCCTTGGCAGAGCAAAGCACCTATGCCGCGATCGTTCGCATGGTGGCTGCAGCGCAAACCGCAAAATCCCCGTTCATCCGCATGGCCGACCGCTTTGCACTGTTCCTGCTGCCAGCCACGTTGCTGGTCTCAGGTGCCGCCTGGTACATGTCCGGCGATCCAATCCGGGCGCTGGCCGTGCTGGTCGTTGCGACACCTTGCCCGCTCATCCTTGCGGCCCCGGTTGCCTTTATCGGCGGCGTGTCCCGCGCCGCGCGTGCCGGCATCCTGATGAAAGGCAGCGCGGCTTTGGAGGCGCTTGCGCAAGTCCGAACCGCGATCTTCGACAAGACGGGGACCTTGACCATCGGCGGCGCCGAACTGATCGAAATCGAAGCCGCACCCGGCCGTGAAGCGAACCAATTGCTGCAGTTGTTGGCGTCCCTGGAACAGGCCTCGCACCATGTGCTCGCCGACTCGATCATCCGGGCGGCGCGCGGCAGACAGCTGATGCTTTCGCATCCGCGTGATGTCCGCGAGCATCGCGGTGCGGGCCTGAAGGGCCGGGTCGACAACATGTCGATCGCCGCCGGATCGCGGGCTCTCGTGCTCGCCAACAAGGCGCTGCCCGGCTGGGCGAAAAGCGGCGAAGAAAAATACCGGGACGAGCCGGTGCTCAGGGTTTTTGTAGCACTCGGCGGACAGCTTGCCGGTATTTTCACGTTCGGAGACGCCCTGCGTGTTGATGGACCCGACGCACTCAGCAAGCTACGCTCGGCCGGCATCACGCGCACGATTATGCTCACAGGCGACGACAGAGTGGCGGCCAAGCGCATCTCCGCCTTGCTCGACCTCGACGCCATTGTCGCCGATGCGACCCCTGCCGAAAAAGTCGCGACGGTCGAAGCCGAGAAGGCCTTGGCACCGACGATGATGGTCGGCGACGGCATCAACGATGCCCCTGCCCTAGCCGCCGCAACGGTCGGTGTCGCCATGGGCGCACGTGGTGCCACCGCCTCCTCCGAGGCAGCGGACGTCATCGTGCTGACCGACAGGCTGCAGCCCGTCGCCGGTGCAGTTCGGATTGCACGGCGAACGCGATCGATCGCCTTGCAAAGCATCATCGCCGGGCTGGCGCTGTCGGGGCTGGCAATGATCGCGGCGGCCATGGGGCAGATCACCCCGGTTGCCGGAGCGCTGCTTCAGGAAGGGATTGACGTGGCGGTTATCCTGAACGCGTTGCGCACCCTTGGCGATGGACATCCGTGGCGCGCATAGTAGACGACAGCTGATCGGTGAATGACCATGGCACAGCAGAATCTGGTGGTTTGCAGCAAGTGCGGTGGGGTCAACCGCTTGCCGCCGGTCCGCAATGCCATGGAGGCGAAATGCGGAAAGTGCGGGAATCGGCTGTTTTCGGGTCACCCGGAAGACGTCGACACCCGAGTTTTCGATTGTCAGATCGCTCGCAGCAGCCTTCCAGTTGTCGTCGACGTCTGGGCACCGTGGTGTGGCCCCTGCAAGATGATGGCGCCGGCTTACAATGCGGCAGCAAATGAACTGGAGCCGCATGTTCGCCTGGTCAAACTCAATTCCGACAATGAGCAGGCTGTTGCGGCCAGGCTCGGCATTCGCAGCATCCCGACCATGATCCTCTTTCACGGCGGACGCGAAATCGCGCGCACATCCGGCGCAATGACGGCAGGCCAGATCGTCAGGTGGGTTCGCGACCGCCTGCCGACGGTCGCCGCCTGAACGTCGCCGCGCCAATGGATCCGCTCATCGCCCGGCTCGGACTTGCCCTCGCGATAGGTCTCCTCGTCGGCTTGGAGCGTGGCTGGCAGGAGCGGGATGCGCCCGCTCGCAGTCGCACGGCCGGCATCCGGACATTCGGCATATCCGGCCTGCTCGGCGGCGTTCTCGCCGCGCTCGCCAACGCACTCGGAGCAGTATCCGTGCTGGTCGGTGGATTCATCGCCTTTGCGGCAATCTTCGCTTGGTACAAGGCCCGCGAGGCCGCCCATGATGAGGATTTCAGTGTCACGAGCGTGATCGCCGGCCTTGGCGTTTTCGCTCTTGGGTCGCTTGCCGTCGCCGGCGATTATCGGGCTGCTGCTGCCGGTGGGGCGGCATTGGCAGCAATCCTGGCCAGCCGCGAGGTCCTGCACGGTCTTTTGAAGCGACTGACCTGGGTTGAACTGCGCTCGGCGCTGATCCTGGCGGTGATGACGGCGATCGTTCTGCCCCTGCTGCCAAACCGGACGATGGACCCGTGGGGCGGTTTCAATCCTTGGGAAGTCTGGTTCCTGACAGTGCTGATGGCCTCGATTTCGTTCGCCGGCTATGTGGCTGTTCGCATCCTGGGCAATACGCGTGGTCTCCTCGTCAGCTCGCTCGCTGGTGCGATCGTCTCTTCCACCGCCGTGACCCTGGCACTTGCCCGCAATGCGGTGTCGACAAGCAATCCGCTGCCGCTCGCAGGCGCGGCATCGCTGGCCGCCATGGTTTCGGTACTGCGCGTCTGCACTGTGGTTCTGATCATCGAGCCAAGCGTGTTGGCCTCGGTCGCCATTCCGACAATTGCCGCGGCCCTCGCATTCGCTGCCAGCGGAACACTGCTGCTCACTCGCGACAGAGGGTATGGCGAAGGGAGCGCTATCGCGCGCAATCCATTCGAACTGGGCCCGCTACTGCTATTCGCCTTGCTCTTTGCGATCGTCGCGACCGCGAGTGCCGGGTTGGCCGCTCAATTTGGAGGGCGCGGCTTGCTGGCGAGTTCTGCGCTGGCAGGCACATTCGATGTCGATGTCTCGGTGCTTGGCGCGCTGCGGCTGGTCAAGCATTCCGTATCTGTCGAGACCGTGGGCCAAGCCGTTCTCGCAGCGCTGGCAGCAAACGCGATCGGCCGCCTGTCGCTCGCAATATTTGCCGGGCGGGTCAGATTCTGGCTGCCACTGGCCGTCGCAACCCTGATCGCCGCGACCGCAGGCTACGGCGCGATGCTGCTGCTGCCGAGCCTCTGAGAGAAACGAGACTTTCAAGCCTTCTTGATGCGGATCAAGGCCAGGTTCCGTGGTCACTCTATGAAACTTCCTGAAAGGAGTTCGCCATGACCAGTTTGAAGGACCTCACCCCAAAGTTTCGCAATGTCCGGCTGCTGCTCGCGCGCGAGAAAGGCCACCCGGAGGGCGACCGCGAAGAGGGCTATGACGTGCTGGCTCCATTGACCGGCGAAGGCCGGATCGATGCGGAAGAGTGGAAATCGCATAGGGCCGCTTGCCGTGTTCGCCGGTTTCGCCCCGATGAGGAGGATCTGATCGGCCAGCTGAAGCGCAAGCCCGGCGGACAGTGGTATTTTGACTACGCCGAAGGCGACCGCGACGACGAAATCGGCTTTCATCTCGGGGACGAACGGTTCGTGACCGGTGAATATGTGTCGATCGAGCGCAACGGTGCCATGCACACCTTCCAGGTGGCACGGGTCGAACGGCCTTGACGCCTCGGGGCCAGGCTCCCTGGGAGTAGACCATGTCGCGACGCATCCTGATTGTGGTCGGCCATCCCGACCCGTCGCCAGACCGGCTCTGCCGCGGTCTTGCCAACGCCTATGGCGAAGGCGCGGAAAAGGCGCGGCACGCTGTCCGCCGGGTCGATCTGGCAGCACTTGATTTTCCGATGCTGCGGACGATGCAGGATTTCGAACATGGTGCGGTTCCCGACGAGTTGAAGGATGCAGCCGAGGCGATCGTGTGGGCGGAGTACATCGTCTTTGTCTTCCCACTGTGGCTCGGAACCATGCCGGCAATGCTCAAGGCATTTCTGGAACAGGTCATGCGGCCGGGCACGGCCTTTGCGTACCCGGACAAGAGCGGCGGCTTCACCAGGACACTGTTCGCGGCCGCTCGGCGCGCGTGGTGGTGACGATGGGCATGCCTTCCGCTCTTTACCGGCTATGGTTCCTCGGACACGGCATCGCCGGCATGCGGCGAAGTATTCTCCGTTTTGTCGGCATCAGTCCGGTGCGCGAGACCTTGTACGGCATGGTCGCTGGCGCCAGCGATGCGACCCGCGCGAAGTGGATCAGCCAGATGCGCAGTCTCGGCGAGCGAGCGCTTTAGCGCGGCGATCCGAACCCAGCACTCAGACACTTCGTGCGGTGCGCCGCCGGCAAAACTAGCGACCCGCAAGCATCGAAAAGGCGACAGCGCAGCTTTCCGGCCAAGGCGCTCCCTGCTTCATGGAGTGACGGTAAATTCAGCCCACATGCCGGCACCATAGTGGCCTGGCACGTTGCAGATAAGCAGGTACTTTCCAGCCTTCAGATCGACGGTCAATGTGCCTGATTTGCCGGGATCGAGCTCCGACACCTCGCCCTTATCGCCGGATTTGTCTTCGTCGACCCGGTTCTCGGCCTCAAGGTAAGGAAGTGGCTTGCCGGGTTCGGCTAGGTACATCACGATCATTTCGTGGACGGTGTCCTTGGAGTCGTTGATCACTTTGAATGTGACCTCCCCGGCCTTCACGGCACCCGGCGAAGCCTTGATGCCCATCGTCGCCTTGGCGAGATCGAGTCCGGCCGCCGCATAGGCGAGCCCCATCGGCATCTCCATACTCGCGCCCTTGTCCCACAGCGAGATCTGGACAAGCGAAGCAGCTTGGACGACGCCGGCACTGCCGGCCATGAGCATCGCCGCGGCAAACCCGAGCGCTGCTCTCCTCAACATGGTTCTCATGGCAATCTCCTTCAGGACGGCAGCCAAAGTGCTCTACGTCCCAGCCGTCATCCTGCTCGCGGCGTCACCCCGCCGTCGTTGCGCCAGATCAAACCGACCGGCGCCAGCCCATCTGCGGCGCGGATGCAGCTGTCAGGTTGAATTGGCTATGTCGCACCAACGACGGTGAAACCGCAGGCGCAACATTCGCGCCCAACCTCCCCGACGGGAGCCATCATGTATCGTACACTCATTCTCGCCGCTCTCGCTGGCGGCAATGACCTAAGCCATCATTGATCCTGATCAAGACGCCCCTGAATCCTGATCAAAGCGCATCAAAGCGGCCGTTGTCGTTGTTCCTCGACCGCCTTCAATCGGACCACTGAAACCGAGCAAAGGGCCTGTGCCACGACCTTGGTCGAGACGCTGCCGAGGTGGCGGCGGATTGCCGAGGATGCCCGCGCTCCAACGACGATGTGCCCGACGTCATTGTGCTCGGCATAGTTGAGGATCGCATCGGCGGGGCTGACCGCCTCAAGCACATGATAGCTGATGCGGTCTTCCGGCAACTGCAGTGGATGGGCCCAATCCTTGAGAGCGACGAGCCGCTTCAAATAGACCGAGCGCCCTGTTTCGTCGGTGGCCGGCGTCTCGCCGATGATTTCGGTCTTCAAGACCGTCACGCAGGCCAGCCGCGTATCGTCCCGCGAGGCCAGCACGCGGGCGGCTTCGTTGCGAACCTCGCCCGCCAGCGCATCGCTGCCATTGGCCAGGTCGACTGCGGCAAGAACAATCGACGGTCCGGCCTGTGTCCTTGTCGAACTCGGCCTGCCAACGAGCGACCTGTCGTCCGTCTTGCGAAAAAGGCTGGTGATCGCAGCCCACCCCCCCTCGTTCTGGGGCTTGCGCTTGGCAACGACCACCTGATCGGGGCTCCTCAGATCGGACAGGATGTGTGCTGCCTCGATGTATCGTTGAGACCTGTCCACTTCCATACATTTCAGAATGATGGCTTCCAACCACCGCGGAATGGCGTCGTTGATATCCCGCGGCAACCTAGGTGCATGATAGAGCCTGCGCTTCATTCCCGCCAAAGTCGCCGGCCGCCCGAACGGCTCCTCACCCGTAGCCAGCTGATAGAGGATGCAACCCAGCGCGAACAGGTCACTTGCGGGATCGGATCGCTCCCCGAGCACCTGTTCAGGTGAAATATAGGCGGCGGTGCCCATCGGCACTGAGCTTTCCGCGCCGAGAAGGTCGGGAAGCTCTGCATGTCGGGCGAGCCCGAAGTCGAGGAGCACCGCACCGCGCTTGGCGAGAATGACATTCTCTGGCTTGAGATCGAGATGTACGACCTTCTGCCGGTGCAGGGCGGCGAGCGCCGTCGCTATCTCGATGCCGATCCTTGCCACCTCGTCGACAGGCAGAGGCGCGTTACCGACGATATCTGCAAGGCCCTTTCCGACCACGAACTCCATGGCTATGTAGGGAACCTGCGCCAGGCTGCCGGATGCAGCGAAACGCGGCACATGCGGTCCCGACAGGCGTTTCAGGATCAACTCCTCCACCTCGAAACCAATAATGACGGAAACATCCGCGCCCGGATCGAGAAAAGGGATCTTCAGCACTAGCGGAAAATCGTACCGCAGGTTGGTCGCCCGCCAAAGCGAGGCCATGCCGCCGGAGGGTAGCTTTTCGACCAGCTCGAAATCATCGATGACTGCCCCTGCGTCAAACCTTTGCATCAAGTACGTATCCTTGCCTAGCGGCCGATCTTCAGCCGCATGCCAAGCCATCCAGGCAGGCCGGCTGCGTGAATCTTGCGGGCTGTTTCTTCGTGATCATAGGGAACACGAACCATCGTGACCTCTTGCCGCTGCGTGTCGACAAGAACAAAGCACGCCGCCGGGTTGCCGTCGCGCGGTTGGCCGATCGCGCCGGTTATCACCAGGTGCCGCCTCATCTCCGACAGGGGTGCGGCCACATTGTCATGCGGCTGAAAATGCATCGGCCGGCGACCGGGCAGCGCGTAGTAGATGGCGGGAATGTGGGTGTGGCCGCAGAAAACGAAGCGGGCGTCGCTTGCCGAGAGGCAGCGTTCCGCTGAGTCCACGTCGCGTATATAGGGCCACTTTCCCGGTCGCTCCGCACTTGCGTGCACATACAGGCGGTCGTCGGATCGCAGCGAGAGCGTCAATCGCGCCAGGAAATCGAGATGTGCCGGAGCGATGCGTTCGCGAGTCCATTGGACGGCGAACCGCGCGTTCTCAGTCAAGTTGCTTAGATTCAACGCCACTGCCTCGTCGTGGTTGCCCATGATACAAAGCGCGCCGTCAGCCACCAGATGGGCAGCCTTCTCGATCACATAGACGGGATCAGGACCGTAGCCGACCAGATCGCCGAGCAATACCAACTCGTCTGGACGACCGCGTTCGTGGACAGCTTCCAGCACCGCGTCGAACGCCTCGCGATTGGCATGGATGTCAGACAGGATTGCAATGCGCATTCAACCTTGTCCCAGAGATTGGCAAAGCATGGCAAGGCGCGTGCCGTGAGTGATTTGATAGGGCTGCGTCGCGATCATAGGGGACGGCTATAGCAACGTACCGTCTCTTTGGGGTGGCGCAACATGGCTGAGTGACGCCGAGTCTGCTTCAGCGTCTGCCGTCGCGCCTTTGAAAACCAGGCGTATGACAAAGACGAAGTATCCGACCTGCAGAACGACCAAGTCGATAATCGCCCAGCCCAGTGCTGTCCAGACCGAGCCCGTTGCCGCGCAGGTCCACACCGCGACCATGATCGCGGTGACAAACATTCCCACCAGGAATTGCGGAAGATACATCGCTGCCCACCAGCCGTTTCGATGCAAGAATTCGAAACGACTCCCTATTGCTATCGCCCAAAGCGAAGGAAGGCATAAGCGACCGGCGCGCCTGGACACTTGATGTAGATCAACAATCCGCACGACTAGGTAGTTTCCCGTAGGGACAAAACCTAATTTCGCGGTCCCCGGATTCGCGCGATTTCTGTGCCACGGAACAACCGGGAAAACAGCCATGCACGCCTACATCGCCTCCAGAATTTCATTGCCGTCGCATTCTGCTCAGCCAGGCCTGCCGAACGTGTTCGACCCGGCGCCGCTGCAACCGGTGAGCTTTTTTCCCGCCGGCGCGGAAATTTATGCCCAAGGCGAGACGGCTGGGGCCCTCTATCAGGTCGAGTTCGGCGCGGTGCGCATCTACCGTCTGCTTGCCGACGGCCGTCGGCAGATCAGCGCCTTTCACCTTGCCGGAGAGACATTCGGGTTCGAGGCAGACGCAACACATCATTTCTTCGCAGAGGCCGTCAACGCCACAGCTGTCCGCGTTTTGCGGCTCTCTGGCGGGGCGGATATGTCCCATCAACTATTGCCTTTGGCGCTGAAGGGTTTGACCCGCGCACAGGAGCACCTCCTGGTCCTCGGCCGCCAGAACGCCATCGAACGCGTCGCCGCTTTCCTCGTCGACATGGCGGAGCGGCAGGGCGGGTTGCGGCAGGTCGAGTTGCCAATGTCGCGGATGGACATAGGCGACTATCTCGGCCTCACCATCGAGACCGTGTCGCGGGTCTTCACCCGGCTGAAGGACAAGGGCGTCATCCGCCTGATCAACCTGCGCAGCATCGAAATCGTCAAGCAGGAGGTGTTGCAAACCTTGGGCGAATGAGGGCGCCTGCCTGCGCAAGAGAGACGACAATGACGCCGCAGAACCGACCCCAACTCAAGGACCAGATGACGATGGACAACACACTTACCACCCATACCGGCTTTCACTTCGAAGTGCGCCGCGCGCGCCCTGAAGATGAGCCGACGCTGGCCGAGTTCTTCACTCATGTGACCCCGGACGACCTGCGCTTCCGCTTTCTCGGCGCTGTGAAGGAAGTCTCGCATGATCGGCTGGTGGCGATGACGCGTTCAGACGACGCCCATATCCACAATTTTCTGGCGTTCTCGACAGACGGGATGCTGATCGCGGTTGCGACGCTGGCAAGCGATCGAGCCGATCGAAACGGCGAGGTTGCGATCTGCATTCGCCAGGATCGCAAGCATTTGGGCGTTGGCTGGGAGCTGCTCACCTATATTGCGAAATATGGCGAGGAACTCGGCCTCAAAGCGATCGAGTCGATCGAGAGCCGTGAAAACCGTGCTGCGATCGAGGTCGAGCGCGACATGGGTTTCACCGTCACGACCGATCCCGACGATGCAACGCTTGTCCTGGTTCGGCGGGAGCTGGGGGCGCGGTCAGCCGCCTAGCTTTCGGTCACAGGCAAGATGACAAGTCACCGTGCAAAACATGCGATCAATCGCTAGTTGCCCCAAGGCGCCACCTCGGGAACCTGCGGAGGGAGGCACGTCGCCTCACGCAGTTCTAGGGCCTTCTCGAGTATCCGCGCCTCACGTAAGAGCGACGACCCGTTGTACGGTACAAGCAGGCCCGACCAACTCCTCTTCATCACCTCCCCAGAACTTAGTTTCGCCGGCGAGCGCCTGGCGTAGCGGGTCGGTTATAAGTGATCTGTCCAAATGCCAATATGGCCGAAAAGAACACGAATGCGAGGACTATAGAGGTTATGACTACGGTCGATTCGATAGGCATTGCGAGCTTCTCCATTTATGAGAAAGCTAAGCCAAGCCGCGTTTCATTGCCTTGATCCAAGTCAACAGGTTGAAGCGCTGGTCAGGAGCGGTCGAACTGCTAGATCAACCCGCACCTGGTTCAGAAGACGAGCATCTCGCTAGCCACCGCGCTTTCTTCATTCGCGGGGATGACAAGGACATCGACCCGAGAATTCGGGGCACTCACCAAATCGTCGCCACGCAGATTGTGATCATCATCGACCGTGACGCCAAGCCATCCAGCCTCGACACATATCCTGCGCCGAATCTGAGCTGCGTGCTCGCCGATTCCGGCGGTAAACACCAGCGTGTCGAGCCCTCCGAGCGCGGCTGCCAGAGAGCCCATCTCACGCCCGACGCGATAAATGAAGAGGTCAAGGGCTTGTGCCGCCGCCGGGTCTTTCGACCCAAGCAGCGTCTGCATATCTCCGGAAACACCGGACACACCCAGCAGGCCGGAGCTCTCGTAAAGCAGCGTCGTGAGTTCTTTAGGCGACAGCTTCTGATCCTGCAGAAGATAGAGAATGGCCCCAGGATCGATTGCGCCACAACGGGTACTCATAACGAGACCATCGAGTGTCGAAAATCCCATGGTGGTGGCGACACTTGCCCCTGCTCTCATCGCGCACAGGCTGGCGCCGCTGCCGAGATGGGCGACGATCGTCCGGCCGCCGGCGCCCACGCCGTATCGGTCTCGCAGCTTCGAAGCGATATGGCTGTAGGACAGCCCATGAAACCCGTAGGAAATGATACCCGCCTCGGTCATCGCGCGTGGCAGCCCGTAGATTCTGGCAAGCGCCGGCCGGGTCGAATGAAACGCCGTGTCGAAGCACCCGATCTGGGGGGCCTGAGGCAGGAGTTCAGTGGCAAGAGCGACAATCTCGATATTGATCCGTTGGTGGATGGGCGCCAGGGGTTCGAGCAAGCGCAGTGCTTTGAGCGTGCCTTCGTCGAGAAGCGTCGCCCCTGTGAAATCGCGCCCGCCGTGAACGATCCTATGCCCGACACTGTCGATGCGACGCAGGAGATCGTTTTCGGCGAGCACAGAGGCAACCGCCGCGAACGCCTTGTCCATATCGATCGGTGATTCGCCCAGGCTCCTGTCGATCTTGGACCTGCCGGCCGCAGCCTCGACGCGCAGCCGTGGTTGATGGCCGAGAGAGGAGACGTTGCCGCGCAGCAGCAGCGGTAGCTGGTCGCGTCGCTCGAAGACGGCGAACTTCAGGCTCGAAGAACCACCGTTCAGGACAAGGATCGCATCGGTCATGAAGCCATCCGAAATATAGCCACCCCAAGGACGGGCAATCGCTCAGTCTGGACGCTTCTGCGCCGCATCAGGATCCTGCCCCCACCTCCAGTCACGGATCTCCGGCATATCCTGCCCATGGGCGCGAATATAGGCTCGATGTTCAAGCAGCTTGCCGTCCATCGCCTGCTTCAGCGCGACCCGAACGGTCCTGAGTTGCGGAACCCAGTCGAGGACGCTCTGGACGAGATGAAAGCGGTCGAGGCCGTTCAGCACCGTCATGTCGAAGGGCGTCGTGGTCGTACCCTCCTCATTATAGCCGCGCACATGGATGTTGTCGTGGTTAGTACGACGATAGGTCAGGCGATGGATGGTCCAGGGATAGCCGTGATAGGCAAAGATGACCGGCTTGTCTGCGGTGAACAGCGCATCGAACTCGCGATCCGACAGGCCGTGCGGATGGTGTTCCTTTGGCTGAAGAGTCATCAGGTCGACGACATTGACCACCCTGATCCTCAGATCAGGAACCTGTTGCCTGAGGATTTGCACTGCGGCCAGCGTTTCGAGGGTCGGGACGTCGCCAGCGCAAGCCATCACCACGTCGGGCTCAGCCCCATCGTCCGTTGACGCCCAGTCCCAGATGCCGATCCCTGCCCGGCAGTGAACGATTGCCCTGTCCATCGACAGCCACTGCCATGATGGCGGCTTGCCGGCGACGACGATGTTGATGCGGTTCCAGGTCTGCAGCACATGGTCGGTCACGCACAGCAGGGTGTTGGCGTCCGGTGGCAGGTAGACCCGCACAATGTCGGCCTTCTTGTTGAGGGCGACGTCGATGAAGCCAGGGTCCTGATGGCTGAAGCCGTTGTGTTCCTGATGCCAAACATGGCTGGACAACAGATAATTCAGCGATGCGATCGGCCGCCGCCACGGGATATCGCGGCAGGCATCCAGCCATTTCGCGTGCTGATTGAACATGGAATCGATGATGTGGATAAACGCCTCATAGCAGGAAAACAGGCCATGGCGCCCGGTTAACAGGTAGCCTTCCAGCCAGCCTTGGCAGGTGTGTTCGGAGAGGATTTCGAGCACCCGGCCATCGCGCCCGAGATGAACGTCTTCGGGCAGGATCTTTTCCATCCAGCCACGCTCGGTCACTTCAAACACGTCCTGAAGGCGGTTCGAGGCAGTCTCGTCCGGGCCGACGATCCGGAAGTTCTTCGAGGCCTCGTTCAGCTGCATGACATCACGAAGGAAACTGCCCATGACCCGCGTCGACTCCGCCTTTGCGCCGCCGGGGTGCTTGAGCGCAATCGCGTAATCATGCAACCCGGGCAGTTCGAGCGACCTGCGCAGCAAGCCGCCATTGGCATGCGGGTTGGCGCTCATGCGTCTCGTCGCCTGGGGTGCCGTAGCGCGGATCGAGGCGACAGGAGCGCCGCTGGCATCAAACAGTTCCTCGGGCCGATAGCTTTTCAGCCACTCCTCGAGCAGCTTGAGATGGGCGGGATTTTCCGCAAGGCCAGACAAGGGAACCTGGTGCGAGCGCCAGAAGCCCTCGGTCTTCAGACCGTCGACCTCTTTCGGTCCCGTCCAGCCCTTGGGGCTGCGCAGCACGATCATCGGCCATTTTGGTCGTGGCGCGGTCGCCGCAGGTCCGTTGCGTGCGGCGTGCTGGATAGAATGGATCCGATCAAACGCATCGTCGAGCACGCTCGCCATCCGCTCATGCATCAGGGCTGGCTCGTGGCCTTCCACGAACAGCGGCTCATAGCCGTAGCCGGCAAACAGCGCACGCAATTCGTCTTCGGGAATGCGGGCCAGAATGGTTGGATTGGCGATCTTGTAGCCGTTCAGGTGCAGGATCGGCAGCACCGCCCCGTCGCGCGCCGGGTTGAGGAATTTGTTGGAATGCCACGCGGCTGCAAGTGGTCCCGTTTCAGCCTCGCCGTCACCGACGATACAGGCGACCACGAGATCCGGATTGTCAAAGGCGGCGCCATAGGCATGCGAAAGCGAATAGCCCAACTCGCCGCCTTCATGGATCGAACCGGGCACATCCGGTGCTGCATGGCTCGGTATACCGCCGGGAAACGAAAACTGCCGGAACAGCTTGCGCATCCCCTGCTCGTCCATAGCAATGTCGGGATTGAGCTCGCTGTAGGTGCCTTCCAGATAGGTATTGGCCACCATTGCCGGGCCGCCATGGCCGGGGCCGCAGACATAGATCACATTTGCGTCCCTGAGCCGGATCGCGCGATTGAGGTGCGCATATATGAAACTTAGGCCGGGCGACGTTCCCCAATGGCCGAGGAGGCGCGGCTTGACGTGCTCCCGCCGCAACGGCTCGCGCAGCAGCGGATTGTCGAGCAGGTAGATCTGGCCAATCGTCAGATAGTTGGCAGCGCGCCAATAGGCATCGATGTCGCGCAACTCGTGGTCGGACAGCCGGCTACCGGAAGCTGCTTCTGTCGTATGATCGTTCATGTCTGGCTCCCATCGCCTGTTAGGGCGCCCTGTCGCCTGGATTGCGGCATGGGCTTGTGTTCGTCGGTCTGTAGCGAATGGACACCAACGCGCTCGCGCGCTTTCAGTTCATCGCTTCGCAGCCCCTATGCGTCCTTGTACTCAAGCGCCCTGCGCATGCGCCTGATCACCGCTGCGCGACTGCGTTCGTCGGCTGCGGCGCTGACTGCCTCGTTTACGTTCAGGAGAAGCTTCGAAAGGTCATTGTGCCAGTCGAGGCGGGCAATCTTTTCCGGCCTCAAACGGCGGGGCTCGTTGACCTCGACCGGCAAACTGCGACCGGGGGTCAATTGGAAAGCATCATCCAGCCTCGGGATGATTATCTTGTCTTGGGGTATCAGGCCTGCAAGCCTTCCGCGCAGGCCACCGAGACCGGCTTCCTCTCCATGCGTCAAGAACACCTGCTGCTTCACCGGAGTTCGGGCCTTGAGCCAGGCGACCAGTTCGCTGGCGTCGGCGTGGCCGGAATAGAGGTCGAACAGGCTGATGCGCGCCTTGACCTCGACTTCCTCACCCTGGATGCGCACACGCTGCGCGCCGTCGAGCAGGATCCTGCCAAGCGAGCCTTGGGCCTGATATCCGGCCATCATCACCGTGGCGTTCCGGCGCCAGAGATTGGTCTTGAGATGGTGGCGGATACGCCCCGCGTCGCACATGCCGCTGGCGGCGATCACCACGAAGAAGCCGCTCAGGCGGTTGATCGCCTTGCTCTGTTCCATCGTCTCGGTGAAGCGCAGCTCCTTCGCGTTGAGGGCTTGGCGCAGCGCGTTGCCCTGTTCGATCTCATTGGCATGCCGCTCGAAAATTGCACTGGCGCGTGTTGCCAGCGGCGAGTCGACGAAGACCGGGGCTGACGGCACCTCCCCTGCTTTCATGAGCAAATACAGATCAACCAGCAGTTCTTGCGTCCTCTCGACGGCGAAGGACGGGATGATGAGGGGGCCGCCGGCCTCGGCGGCGCCACGCACGATGTCACCGAGCTGGGATCGCCGCTGTTCGGGCGAAACGTCCGGCCGATCGCGGTCGCCATAGGTCGACTCGCAGATCAGATAGTCAACGCCTGCCGGCCCCTCGGGATCGGTCTGAAGCAGCTTGTGGCCTGGGCCGATGTCGCCCGAAAACATGATGCGCAGCGGCGCATCATGTCGGTCGATCTCGAGCTCCACCGATGCCGAACCAAGCAGATGGCCCGCGTTCCAGAAGCGGGCGCGAAGGCCATCGGCGATGGTGGTCCATTCGCCATATTCCAAAGCCCGGAACAAAGTCATGCACGCGGCGGCATCCTGCTGACTGTAGATCGGCTCAACGGGCGGGCGACCGCGCTGCGTGTTTCGACGATTCAGGTGCTCGACCTCCATTTCCTGGATATGCGCCGAATCCGGCAGCATGACCGAGCAAAGATCGATGGAGGCGCGGGTCGTATGGATGGGACCAGAAAAGCCCTGTTTGACCAGTTTCGGCAAAAGGCCGCTGTGATCAATATGCGCGTGCGTCAGGATGACGGCGTCAATCGCGTCCGGGGGAAACGGGAACGCACCGTAGTTCAATTCCCGTTCGGACTTCGATCCCTGGAACAGGCCGCAGTCGATGAGGATGCGCGAGTGCGGCGTCTCGATCTCATAACATGAGCCGGTGACGCCATGGGCTGCGCCGTGGAAACGCAGGATAGGATCCGTGCCGCCTCTCATCTCGCCACGACCTAATGCGACAGGAGGACTGGCAGGCGCAGATCCGCGAGAATGCCTTCGGTGGCACCGCCAAGCACGGTCCCTGACGCGGGAGTGGCCGTATCCGCCCATGACAAGCAGGTTGCCGCCGATCTTGAGAGCATGCTCCTGAAGAGCTGTCCCGATTGAACTGTCCCCTGCCTGGATAGAGACAGCCTCGGCCACCAGCCCACGCGTCCTCAAGCCCAGGGCAAGGCGTTCGCCGGTTCCCTGTCCCGGAAACGGCTTTTCGTCGGTCACGGTCACAACGGTGACCATGGAGGCTCGTTCGAGAAAGGCCCGTGCGTCGGCAATAGCCCGTGCGGCCACACGGCTGCCGTCCCAGGCGACAACGACATGTCCAAGGGTCCCAACGTCCGTGGAGTCGGGAAGAAGCAGGGTCGGTCGACCCGAGCCGAACAGAATCGCCTCAGCTAACATCCTCGCCGTCTGGTTGGCCGGCGCCCAGCCGACCAGGCAGACATCGAAATAGCGGGAGTACTCCGCGGCCACATCGCCCATCAAAGCCGGTTGTGCGGTCAACTCCTGCGTGGTGAGGATTACACCGCCGTTCGCGGCTCCTTGGTTGATTGTCTCGAGCAGTTCTTTGCCGCGCTTGCGACTGGTCGCCTCGACCTCTTGTATCTTATAGGGAAGGTCCAGCAAATAATTTGAGAGAGCGTTCGAAACGTCGGGAATGTCGACATTGATGGCAACGGCATGCAGCGCCGCGTCGATATTCTTGGCGAGTGCGACTGCATTCGATGCGATCTTTGGTGTGTTCGCATCCGGGTATGTGGCCATGGAGAGGGATGCCATGAGCTTCATCAGATTTCGGCTCCGTTGCGACAAGGTAGCGCCACCGTCATGCCAGCGCTTCGACACTTTGGAGGCAATCGACAGCGCGGGCATTGATCCACCGCAAATGCTGCGATCGGTGGGAACCGCGGAGTAAAGTTTGCGCACGTACGCTCGCGAGGTCGCACTGACCGAGGCCGGGCGGGCGTTGCTCGGTCATTTTAACGAGATCGTTACACGTGTTGACGAGGTCGTCGATATGGCCGCCAGCTTGGCGTCGCATCCACGCGGCCGGCTGCGGCTTACCGCTGGAATCGGCTTTGGCATGGAGGTGCTGACCGAAATTCTTCCTGTGTTTTCACTCGCGTTTTCTGCCGTCGATGTGTCTCTGGAACTGACGAGCAGGACGGTTGACCTTGTCGCCGAACAGACTGATGTGGCCTTCCGCATGGGCCCGATGCTCGATTCAAATCTGGTCGCGACAAGGCTTGGAGCAATCGCCTGCCTGTTATGCGCCGCACCCTCCTACCTCGAACGGCGCGGTTGGCCCAGGTCGATCGACGAGCTGCGCACCCACGATCTGCTCCTCATCCCCCGGGGCGATGGTCTCCCACGGCGTTTGTCGCTTCGCGACAAGGACGGTGTGGAGCACCAGGTCGAGGCCGCCGCTCGGCTCACAGCCAATGACCCCAAGGCAATAGATCGCATGGTGCTTAACGGGGCTGGGATCGCGGCTACGGCGAGATATGTGGCTGCGCCTGAGATCGAGGCCGGCAATCTCGTTCGCGTTCTGCCAGACTGGAGCGTTCCAGCCGTCGATGTCGGTCTAGTCATGCCTGCCGGCAAGGAACGCAGCCCGGCTGCCAGAGCCTTCGTCGACTTTATGCGCCAACGGGTTGCCGGCAACCGCCGCTGGTTTGACGACGGGGCGTGACGACCTTCACCATGTAATCAGTGGCGAACGATGCCCCCAGGCGTCGCTATGCACCTGGTCGAGGACAAATTTCGCAACGTCCTCCCGCGCTATAGTCCCGCCATTGAATCCGGACAGATCGGTCAGGGTGCGGACGGTGCCGCGCCCCGGCTTTTTGTTCAAAACGGATGGCCGGATGATAGTCCAATCGAGCTCGGACTCACGGATGACGGCTTCCTGCCGGTTCTTGTCCGCATAAACGTTGCGCAGGAGCAGCGGGAAAATCACGTTATCGAACAGGAACCCGCCATGGCCGGCGCTGTCGCCCGCGCCCATCCCGGTGATGGTGATCAGGCGCGAGATGTGTTCCGTCTTCATTGCCTTGACGAGCGCGCGGGTCGCGGTTGAGAGCAGCGTCACCTGCTTGAATGGGCTGGCCGGAGTGCCCAGGGCACTGATGACGGCATCCTGCCCGATGACTGCCTGGCGCATGGTCTTCTCGTCGCGGGCGTCGCCGGCAACAAGCCGAACGCCCTTCATCTCCGCCGCTTTTTCGGGGGACCGGACCAGTGCCGTCACCTCATATCCGCGTGCCAATGCCTGGCTGACGACGAGACGGCCAGTCGGCCCCGTCGCCCCCAAAACCAATATCTTGGTCTGCGCGGCGCGGGGATTGTCGTTTGTGGACTTGGTCATGGCTTTGTTCCTCGTTGGGTGAGACGTTTGCAGTGGGTAGGTTGTTGTCGTGAATATGAGTGGTTCACATATGATGCGATAGACGCTAATATTGGACACAACGTCTCATTGGTGGAACGGATGGATTTGCTGGCTCTCGCGGATTTCGTGCTCGTGGCCCGCCACGGCGGCTTCGGCCGTGCAGCACGGGCCGCCACACGCCCCAAGGCGACTTTATCGCGACGGGTGGCAGAACTTGAGGCTGGCCTGGGATTGCGACTTGTCGAGCGTGGCGCGCGGGCACTCAAACTGACCGAGGAAGGGCGGGCGCTCTACGAACGGGCAGGCCATTTGCTGACCGAACTGGACGAAACCGCAGCAGCGATTGCCTCGGGCGGACAGAGGCCGCGAGGCAAACTGCGGATAAGTGCACCATTGCTTTTTTCTCAAACCGCAATGGGCAAGATCGCCGCCGGTTTTGCGCTGAAGTACCCGGAAGTTCGGCTCGAGGTCTCCACGGATGACCGCGCTGTGGATATGATCGAGGAGGGGTTTGATCTGGTGATCCGGGTAAACCCGGATCCGGATGAAACCCTTGTCGGGCGAGCGTTCCTGCACGATCGACTGGTGGTCGCCGCTAGCCCGGGTCTCGCCCGGCCGACGGCGAACACGACAGCGCCCGCCGTCGTACGATCGGCGAGCGATCGACTGACTTGGCAAGTGATGACCGCCACCGGCCCGACCCCAATTATGATCGATCCCGTTCTGGCGCTAACATCCCTTCTCATGGTCCGGGACGCGGTGCGAGCCGGCGTTGGCGCCGGCCGCCTACCTTTGTCGCTCGTAAGCCACGATCTCGCAGACGGCACGCTGGTAGAATGGGGCGAGGTCGACGGACCTGACATTGTTCTTTGGACGCTCTACCCGTCCAAGCGGCTCCTGAGCGCTCGGGTGTCAGCTTTTCTGAACTATCTCAAAGAGGCCTTCCCAATGGGGACGCCTGACGAACTGGCGGCTTATATCAGCAAATAGGGTGAGAGCAGTGTGTGTGCCCGGAAACGACCGTTTTCGGCACGACCGACGGCTATTGGGTATATCCGATCCCACGCGCTTATCTGAAATCCCGTGTCTTCACCTCGATCTGGTCGATGTGCGGATAGGGATCCCATCCCGAATCGGAGACTATGCCGATCAAGCTGCCTAAACCACGGGACTTTCGGTAAAAACGCCTCTGCGGCTCGGCATAGTCACGGTGTTCCGCGTCGCGAATGTTTCAGTTGGGGTGGGATGCGGACTGACGGGTCTTGGATCAAACGAAAAGAAAGCAGACACTCCTCGATTGACAACTTCGGACCTGACCGCGGCGAGAGAAAGACGGCAGCGGCAGGCATGGCTTCAGGCGTTGGTATGGAGCGCGACATATCGATGAGATTATTCATGTGTTGTCATCCTTTTTTTGGCGCCCCAGCGGGTCGCCGGGTCAAAGAGAGCAGCGCACTCAGCCGTTGGCCTGGGTGGTTGTTTGGCTGAAGATTGTTTCTGCATCGGCACCTGCGGGCAGGCGCATCGGCGCATCCGGCTCCGTCACGGCTCGCCATACGGCCTGCGCCACGTCGTCAGCCTGTGTTTTCTCGGTCGAGCTGCGCATCGTTGCAAAATAGTCTTGTACGAAAGCTTCATAGGGCGCCGGGACGTTCATCCCCATGCGTGCCACGGCGTTCTTTCCAAAGGCGGTCGTCGGGGCTGAACCTGGCAGGACAAGCCGGGTACGGATGCCGAATTGCGCCGCCTCGAGGGCGAGGCTTTCCGTGAACGCATTGATGGCGGCCTTGCTGGCGCTATAGACCGACAGTGCCGGAAACGGGCGCAGCGTGACACTGGAACTGATGTTGACGATGACGCCGGTTTGTCGCGCGCGCATGCCCGGCAGGACAGCCTGGGTCATAGCCATTGTGCCGAGGACATTGGTCTCGAAAAGTTCGCGGGCCTTGGCGATGTCTACGCCCTCCAGCACGTTCAACATGCCGACCCCGGCATTGTTGACGAGCGCATCGACAACACCGGCGTCTGCGACGGCCTGCGCGATGCTGGCTGCATCTGTGACGTCGAGCGCCAGGATTTGCAGGCGATCGTGCACCGGCATTGTGTGTGCCTGCGGGGTGCGCATGGTCGCGACGACCTCCCAACCCAGAGCAAGGAAGAGTTCTGCCGTGGCGAGACCGAAACCCGACGAAGCACCGGTGATAAGAATTTTGGGCATTGATGTATTTCCTGTCGTTGCTACGACGAGATATGGACGAAATGCCGGACTTCCTATATTCGTAAGTCCAAAATCTTTCAGTGAAAGTCCGAATTGTGGCTATTTTGACAACTGACCCCCTCGCCAGTGTTGTCGCGCTGCTCAAGCCGGAGCCCTCGATCGCCAAGCTTGTCAACGGCGGCGGCCGCTGGCGCGTCGAGCGGACAAACATGGCAAGTCCGTTCTACTGCGCCATGGTCGAGGGCACTTGCCTGCTGACTATTCGGGACCGTGCGCCGCTTGTCCTTGAAGCGGGTGACTTCGTGCTGGTGCCGGAAGTTTTCGATTTCACCATGTCGAGCATTAATCCGCCGCCAAGCGGCGCCCCGCACCTGCCGCTGGAGACCGGTCCAGGCATGTTCCGCCTGGGCGAACAGGACGCACCGACCGAGGTGCGGTGCCTGGTGGGCCACTGCAGCTTTGCCTCGCCGGACCGGGAACTGCTCGTTTCGCTCCTGCCGGCGGTCATCCATGTGCGCGCACAGGGACGCCTGATCGCGCTCGTTCAGATGATCCAGGAAGAGACGCAAAGCGATCGTGCGGCCCGCGACATGGTGCTCGGGCGGCTTTTGGAACTGCTGCTGGTCGAGGCCTTGCGCTCCGTCGAAAGCACGATGGCAGAACCCGGTTTGCTCCGTGGCCTTGCCGATCCACAACTTGCCTTGGCGCTGCGGCAGATCCATGCAGACCCCGGTGCGAGTTTGTCCGTTCAAGGCCTGGCCGTTGCAGCAGGCATGTCGCGCTCCACCTTCTTTGACCGCTTTCACGGCGAGGTCGGATCCACGCCCATGGAATATGTAGCGGCTTGGCGGATGGCAGTGGCAAAGGACATGCTGATGAGGGGAAACATCGCGATGGCCGAACTCGCGCGGCGTGTCGGCTACGGGTCGGTCAGTTCATTCAGCATGGCCTTTTCGCGGCATGTCGGAACACCACCCGGCGCTTTCGCCGCTAGACGCCAGGCCGCGTAAGTCGCACCTCGATCAGTTCCGAGTCGATTACCAAAATCGACGCGTATCGCTCACAGGAAGCGCGGATCCTGGGGCAAAACTTGAACGTTCGGATCAACAATGATCCGGCAATGGGTTTCAGTTTACAGCCGAAATTCGCCGACCGTTCTCATCAAAGCGATGCAGGTGGAGCCGGTCAGGTGTCATGCGTAGTGTCCCTTCCTTGAGGCCATGGTGCCCTGCGAGGCGTATGATAATTTCGCCTACATCCGACTCCACATAGGCGATCGTCTCGTTGCCGAGATGCTCGGCGAAACGCAACCTGCCCGACCAGATGCCATTGGCATCGTCTACCGCAATATGTTCGGGGCGTATGCCGATCGTGGTTGCGCCTTCTGCTTTTGCGCTCTGTCCCGATATCAAATTCATGCGCGGGGACCCGATGAAGGTGGCGACAAACAAGGTGTTCGGCGTGTCGTAGAGTTCCATCGGCGACCCGACTTGCTCGATACGTCCGGCATTCATCACGACGATCTGGTCTGCCAGCGTCATCGCCTCGACCTGGTCGTGGGTGACATAGATCATCGTCGCGTTAAGCCGCTTGTGCAGATCTGCGAGCTCAACGCGCATTTGGGTACGCAGTGCCGCGTCGAGATTGGAAAGCGGTTCATCGAACAGGAAGACCTCCGGGTTACGGACGATCGAGCGCCCGATGGCGACGCGCTGGCGCTGGCCGCCGGAGAGTGCCGCCGGCTTGCGTTTCAGCAGCGGCTTGAGGTGCAGCACCTCGGCAGCCGCTGCGACGCGAGCTTCACGTTCCGCCTGCGGAACCTTGGCGAGCCGCAGACCGAAGTCGATGTTCTGTTCGACGGTCATGTGTGGAAACAACGCATAGGACTGGAACACCATCGAGATGCCGCGTTTTGACGGTTCCTCGTGGGTGACGTCCCGATTGCCGATGGCGATCGACCCTTTCGTCGGGCTCTCCAGGCCGGCGACCATCCTGAGCAGGGTGGACTTGCCACAACCGGACGGACCGACCAGCACGGTGAAAGAGCCGTGAGGAATTGAGAGCGTCAGGTTGGGTATGGTCTCGACAGCGCCAAAGGTCTTGTTGATGCTTGATAGTTCAACGTTGGCCATGAATTCCTCCCTTGGTTTCTTTGGTGTCCAACAGAAACAGTCAGCCTTTGACCGCCCCTCCCGTCAGTCCGGCAACGATGTATTTCTGAGCCACGATGAAGAAGGCGACCGCAGGCAGGATGGTCAGCGATATGAAAGCCAGGGTGCGGTTCCACTCGGCGAGATATTCGCCTCGAAACTGCATCATTCCGAGCGGCCAGGTGAACAGTTCCCGCGAGTTGATGACGACGAGCGGCAGCAGGAAATTGTTCCAGCTTTGGACAAAGACGAACACCCCCACGGTCGCCAGGATCGGCGTCGAGAGTGGCAGCGTGAATTGCCAGAAGAACCTGACATAGCCGCAGCCTTCGACATGCGCCGCCTCGAAGAGATCCTTCGGCAACTGTTCGAAGAATGTCTTGAACAGCATGATCGAGAGCGAGAGGCCAAAAGCTGTCTGGGGCAGGATAACGGCCCAGTAGCTGTCGAGCAGTCCGAGGTCACGCACCTTGATGAACAGCGGCAGGATTGCGGTGGCGAACGGAAAGACAAGGCCCGCCAGCAGATAGGCTTGCATCATTCTCGATCCGAGAAAGCGGATCTGGGCGAAGACATAAGCCGCCGCCGCTGAGACGATCAGGGTCAGAAACACGGTCGACAGCGAGATGATCAGCGAGTTTCCCATGTAGCGCCAGAAGGCCGGATCGCCCAGCATGGCGGCGTAAAACTCGAAGTCCCATTGTTGCGGAATGCCGAAGGGATTGACGCGCAGTTCGCCATTGCTCTTGAAGCCGCCAAAGACGGCGACCGTCAACGGCCCGAGCACGAAGCCGGTGAAAAGCAGCAGGACGACGGCCTTTCCAAGCGCTGGAAGAAATCTGAACGCATTCATGACCGGCCCCCTTTGCTTATCTGGCGTTGGTAGAGAACGGCGACAGCGACAGCAGTGACGAACAGCATGACACCGACGGCACTGCCGAAGCCGATACGCGTTCGGGTGAGACCAAACGTGTAGAGATAGGTGACAATCGTATGCGTGGAGTTGGATGGGCCACCATTGGTGAGCGGGATCACAACGTCGAAAAGTTGCAGCGAGCCGACGATGGAGAAAAACACCGACACGCCGATGGCCGAGGCGATCATCGGCACCTGAACATGGCGCACGATAGCCCAGCGCCCGCCACCTTCCAGCCGAGCGGCCTCAAGCATTTCCTTGGGCACGCCTTGCAGAGCGGCGATATAGATCATCATGTGAAACCCAAAGTATTTCCACACGATAACCAGCGTAATGGCCGCGAAGGCCCAGTGGCGATCTGCGAGGATGAAGACTGGCTCCATTCCCAGCGCATGGAAGAGAGCGGCAGCCACCCCGGTGTTGCCGTCGAACACGAAACTCCAAATCAGACCCGAAGCTACCTCGGCCAGGATGAAAGGCAGAAAGAAGATGAGGCGAAACAGCGTATTGGCAGGGGTCTTTTCGTAGATCAACAAGGCGAGACCCAGCGCGACGGGCAGTTGAACGAAAACGGAAACCGCAAGCACGATCAACGTATTGCGCACCGCTTGCCAGAAGACGGCATGGCCAAGGGCCTGCTTGAAATTGTCCAGACCTATGAAATCGGTCGGTGTGCCGTAGCCGTCCCACTTGAACAGGCTGTAGTACGCAGCGTCGAACAGAGGTAACGCCACGAACAATGTGAAAAGCACCAGCGCTGGCGGCAACATCAGAAGGAGTGCGCTGGTTTGGCTGGTGAAGCGCCTTCCACTACGCATGCTCGGAGCCAGTCCGGGCGCAGCAAGCTCGGTCATTTTCATCCTCCCTGGATGGATTGGAAGACCGGGCGCGGAGTTCGCGCCCGGCCGAAGCCATCAGCGCATTGACCAGGCGTCCTGCACGGTCTTTGCAGCCGCCTCTGGCGTGACGACGCCTTGGGCCAAATCCGCGGCTACGTCTGTGACCGTGGCCCCGACATCGGATCCGAGCGCTTGATCGAGAAAGATCTGATGGAATTTGGAGACAGCGAGCGCCTCGGACATCTTGCGGAAGAAGGGATTGGCGATGCTTCCTTCCACGCCCTTGGCGATCGGTATGAAGAGGCCCTGCGCGCCCGCCAGCTTCTGATTTTCGGCGTCGGTCATGTATTTCAGGAATTCGACCGCCTCCGGTGGTGCGCCGGCAATGACCGCATAGCCGTTGATGCCCCCGAACGTGTCGGTCGCCTCGCCGGCTCCACCTGCAACCGCGGGGAAGCTGATGGTTCCGAGCTTGTCGTCCGGAATGCCCTTGCCGCTGACCGAATTTTGCTTCTCGGTCCCGTACTCCCAGTCACCCATTAGATGAAACAGGGCCTTGCCGTCGCCGAACTGGCCCGTTGCCTGCTCGAAGGTGGTATCCATGAAACCCGGCTCGAAGGGCTGCAGATCGACGAGTTTCTTGAAGTCCTCGCCAGCCTTCACGAAGGAGGCCGAAGCAAAACCGTCGCCTTCGCCACCCATAGCTGCGGCCATGCCGTCCTTGCCGGCCTCGCGCACCCACAGATAGCCGTAGTAGAAGTGCAGTGGCCATTTGTCCTTGCCGCCAACCATGATCGGAGTGATGCCGGCAGCCTGTGCCTTCTTGACCGCTGTAAGAAAATCGTCCCAAGTCTTGATGCTTTCGGGGTCAACGCCGGCCTTCTTTGCGAGATCGAGATTGGTCCAAAATACCACGTCGCTCGCATTGACTGGCATGCCATAGACTTTTCCGTCGACAGTGAACGCCGACAAGCCGGCGTTCGCGATCGACGCCGACCAATCGCTGGTGACGGATGCGGAGATGTCCTGGAGAACGCCGGCTTTGGCCTGTTGCGTGAGGACGCCCCCCGCCCAACTGAAGATAAGGTCCGGCTTCTGATCCGACTGCAGCAGCGTTGTGAGCTTCTGCTTATAGGCCTCGTTGGCGATGTATTCGAAAGCGATATCAACACCTGGATGCGACTTCTCGAAGTCTGCGACCATTTTTTGATGGTAGGCCTTTTCGGTGTTCGGTACCTCCGGCCGAAGAACGTGGACCGTCACGTCCGCGAACGCCGTAGAGGCAAAGAGCGTCGCCAACAGCGATGCTGCCCCCAGCATGGGCAAGCCTGAAAATCTCTTCATTTCGATTTCCTCCCTATGGGGCGGAGGGCGCGTCGCCCGCCGCTTGGTTCAAAGAGTGAGCGTACTGATGGAAAAGGGGGCGAGGTTCACAGTTGCCGATTCACGGCTGCCCCGGACCGTGATCGTCCTCTCGGTAGCCTGCGCGTTCTGCACGACGAAGACTTCGCCGCCGTCGAGATTGCGGAAAGCCAGGGTGTTTGCGGCCATCGGGCCACCAGTCCTCAATACGGCCGCGCCAGGTCGCACGAAGCCGGCAAAGTGCTTCATCACGTAGAACTCGGGATTGAAAGTGGCGCTGCGCGTGGTGGGATCGACCGTCACCATCGCGTTCTGGCGCCAGCCCCAGGTGCTTACGCCTCCGGGCTCCAGCACCATGTTCCAGTAGAGATAAGCCTCGGCTCCGTTGCTCAGGTAGTGCTGAATCAAGTCGAAGACGTAGTGGGCTTGATCCCAACTGTTGGCGCCGTCACCGCATTCGTTCTCGGTCTGAATAATCGGCAGGTCTGGAAAAGCCTGGCGCGTTCGTTGCACGCCGTGCTTGCCAGCCCACTGGAATCCCATCCCCTTGACGAAGGCGGCCGCAACCTGATCGGACAGGATCGTACCCGCCCAGCCGTTGAAGTCGCCGCGTTCGATCGTGCCCGCCCAGATTTCGGCGTCGAGGCCTGCAGACCTGAAGGCAGGTCCCAGATCGTCGCGGATAAAGTCGCGCATCTTCGCGCCGGTCCAAACGCAGGACGGAAATTTCTGATCCGAGTCTGGCTCGTTCTGGACGTGCACCGCATTGATCGGGATCCCCTCGTCCTCGTATGCCTTGACGAAGCGAGCGAAGTAGTTTGCATAGGCGCTGCGATAGCGCGGTTCCCAGACCAGTGTTCCATTGTTGTGCGCCCGCGGGAACTTCATCCAGGTCGGAGGGCTCCACGGCGAGGCGAAGAGATAGAAGTCGTCGCCGCGCACCGCGCGCGCGGCCCTGATGTATGGGATCAAATATTGTCGGTCGCGGGCTATCGAGAAGGTCTCCATGGCGAAGTCCCCCTCGGTTTCGTTGTGGCTGTACCAGCTCTCCGCATAGTCGTTGGCGCCGATCGGCAGCCGGCAATAGTTGAAGGCGCAGCCATCGGTGGAGAACAGGGCACCGAGCACCTCGCCGCGTTCGTTTTCGTCGAGATGCGAAAGGGCCTTCCACCCAAGCTCGTTGAAGCAGCCGCCAAAACCCTTGAAGTCGGGGGTGACCACGCCATCCGTCCAGACGGACGGACTGCTCGACGCCTGGTGCGCGTCGACGCGGACCATAGCCCATTGGGCGCTTGGCGAAGACGACCTCAGTTGTGGTACCATACCTGCCTGTCCTCCCCGCACAGCTCCGCCGTCGGGCAAACAGGAGGCGATGCTCCGTGCCCTCGCGGGAAAGAGGCGTGCGTTGCAATAATTGGCTGCCGCTGCCGCCCCTCGGCGCCAGCAGTCGTGTAAAATCGGTCCGGAACCCCTCCCCGGGAGCGATCAGCCAGATCGTTACGCGGCTTGATCTCGTCAACGTTCATAGGGCATCATGCGCGCGCAATACTTAATTCACAGAATGAAGTAAGTCATGAGACTCAAGGCGGATCAAAATACGACACGGGCGATGAACCGGCGCCTGATCCTCAACTGCCTCCGGCGGGAAGGTGACCTAAGCCGGGTCGAGATAGCTGCGATGACTGGCCTGAGCCCGGCTGCCGTGACGGGCGTCACGGCCGAATTGATCGACGAAGGCATCGTCGTGGAAGGCAAGAGCACCCAAAGCAGCGGCGGCCGACGGCCGACACCACTCAGCATCGACTATGCCAGACATTGGTCGATTGGATTCAAGCTGACGGAGGGCCGGCTGGAGGGCACGCTCACGGATCTTTCCACCCGTGCACTAGGCGCCTTCGAGTTGTCCCTTTCTGACCACGGCCCCGTGGCCGTCGCCCATGCGGTCAAGGATGGCGTGGCCATGCTCTTGCGTGATCGGCGCGAGGGTCGACAGAAACTCGTCGGCATCGGTATGGCGATGCCGGGAATGGTCGACGTCAATCGCGGCGTCTGCCTGGTCTCTCAGCGCCTGGGCTGGAGGGACGTGCCTATCGCGGAAATGATCACGTCACAGATCAGCGTACCGGTCTGGGTGGACAATGACGTGAATGCGTTTGCCATAGCCCAGCAGCTCTTCGGGCACGGACGGCGACGAAATTCGGTTCTGGTGTTGATCGTGGGCACGGGTGTCGGTGCGGCACTGATCTTCAATGGTCAGATCCATCGTGGGGCGCGTTTCGCTGCCGGCGAGATCGGTTTCCCTGTCGAGGACGGTGGTGGTTCGACCGCGACTCAGGACCGGTTGGACTGGGATCGGCGTCTCACCGAACCGGCCATGGTGAGCGCGTGGATGGAGATCCGCAAGCGCTCCCGCAGGGCGCCGGCGGAGCTGCAGCAGGCCGCCGAAGCCGGCGAAGGACTTGCGCTCGACTATCTGAGCGAAGTCGGCCGTGAGATCGGTCGTCGGCTCAGCGGCCTGATCGATCTCATCGACCCGGAAGTCGTTATCGTCGGCGGAGAAGCAGTCCGCTTTGGCCCAGCGCTCATCGACCCCCTCGTTGCCACCGTCAAGGAATCCTCATTCGCAACACCGCCGCCGATCGAGATTGACTGGGACAATAACGTCTGGTCGCGCGGTGCCTCGGCGCTCGCGATCCAGCAGTTCTTCGACTTCGAAAGCATCGCTGGGTTTGAGCGCGAGAGCGGAACCCACCCAACCGGACACGAACCCTTCACCGCAAGGCGTAGGTAGCAAAACGCTTAGGCGTCAAGATGAACCATCTCTCGCGCTAAAGTTAACCTGCGGGATCGCCGCGCCGGTATCGGCAGCCTTTAAGGAACCAGCAGGATACGCCCCTTGATCCCCCCCTGTTCGAGTGCGGTATGGGCACGGGAAGCATCAGAGAGTGGCATCGTTGTCCATTTGGGCGTCTGCATAGCGTGTTGTGCAGCGAGGCGTGCCAGCGTTGCGACGGCAACTTCAAGGGCCGCCCCGTCAAGGCTCTCCGATGAATAACCAGTCAGCGATACCGGCCGGATCAGGTTCCAGAGATCGAACCGGACATCACTACCCCCTACCGCGCCAACAAGGGACAACGTCCCGTCAGGTTTCAGGGCGGAGAGCGATGTTTCAAAGACGGCACCTCCCACCGTATCGAAAACGCCATCGACGCTTTCCGGCTCGACCAGAGACAGTTCACCGGCTCTTGAAGCCAGGACGCGTCCTGCCCCCAGCGAGCGAACATAATCAGCCTGCTCCGGCCGCGACACGATGCCCAGAACATGTGCGCCCAGTGCGCTGGCAAGTGAAACCGCCGCCGAACCCACGCCGCCCGCCGCGCCGGTGACCATGACTTGCCGCCCCTTGAGAGGTCCAAGAGGGCGTAAACCCTCGTGCGCGGTGACGCCGGCCAGCCCAATCGCTGCCATAGCAACCGGATCCGTGCCAACGGGCAGTTGAGCAGCCGCATCGGCTTTGACCGTGACGAACTCGGCATAGCCTCCGGGCCGATCGGCCCGGACCCCGCCGAGGCCCTGCATCATCGTGATCACTTTTTGGCCGATAAGCGCACGCGCCACCAGGCCTCCGGTCTCAACGACCTCGCCGACGACTTCAACGCCCGGCACGTATGGAAAGGGGTCTGGCTTGCGGATAGGCCAATTGCCCGCCCTTACCTCGAGGTCGGTGTGGTTGACCGCGGCGGCGATGGTCCTGATCCTGATCTCCGATGCGCCTAGCGCAAGGACCGGAACGGCCTTCCACTCAAGGACGTCCGGACCGCCGTAGCGGCTGACGACGATCGATCGCATTTCGCTTTGCATGACAGCGGGTTCCGGGTTCAGCCTTCATCCAGCCAAGCATCGAAGTATTCGTGTTCCTGCGTCGGATGGACCCGCACACCCTTAAGGGCGGGGACCCAGTGCTTGTAGAGTTTTCGCCAGTAGGGCTGGATCAGAATTCCAGCATCCTGCAGCATGGCCTCAATTTCTTTCATCGAAATTTTGCGCTTCTCGGCATCTGGAATGGCCAATGCTGCATTAAGCTTGGTGTCGAATTCAGGATTTGACCATGCACTCTCGTTCCACGCCTCGCCCGTCCGGTATGCGACGGCAAGGACCTGGACGCCAAGTGGCCGCATGTTCCAAGTCGTCATTGAAAACGGGTACTTCGTCCAATCGTTCCAGAAGGTTGAACCCGGCAGGACGGTCCGCTTGATCTTGATCTTCGCTTCACGCAGCTGGGCCGCGATAGCGTCGCCCGTGTTGCGGTGAAAGTCCTCGTCGGCCGTGATCAGCTCGAACTCAAAGTCCGTGCGACCGGCCTCCTGAAGCAAGCGGGCGGCCTTGTCGATGTCACGGCTGATTGCGGGCAGTTCGACGTACTCGGGATGGATCGGCGAGACATGGTGGTTGTGGGCCACGTCGCGGGCGCCGCTGTAGCCAAGATCGAGCACAACCTTGTTGTCAACGGCCAACTGCAGCGCATTGCGCACCCGCTGATCGTCAAAAGGTTTATTGGTGACATTCATTCGAGCCAGCAGAGTCCCCGCGGTCGTCGCCTCACCTTTTACCAGCCCAAGTCCATCCAAGCCTGCCAGCTGGTCTACGGGAGACTCGTAATTCGTGTGGATCTCGTGCGCTTCGAATGCCCCGAAGGTTGCGTTCGGGTCCGTCCCATAATCAATGAACTCGATGCCATCGAGGTGAGGCTCGCCACCCCACCAGTTTCCATGTGTACGACGTTTCAAGACAACGCGAACGCCGACATCGTAGGAAATCAACTCAAACGGTCCGGTTCCGATCGGGCATCCGCTGAAGGTTGCCCCTTTTTCGTCGAAGCTTTTGTGAACCAGCAGTGCCGGGTAATCGGCCAGATTGGGGATGAACGTGATATCCGGCCGCTGAAGCGTAATGCGCAGGGTCATGTCATCGAGGCGTTCGATCGCTGTTTCGCGCAATTTGCCGGTCGCCTGGTCGATGAGCGTGCCCATCCGCCCGGCCATGGAGTTGCCCGCAGCATCCCGCTCGCACCAACGCCGCAAATTGAAGATAACGTCATCGACCGTGAACGCGTCGCCATTATTCCAGGTCGCGCCGCGCCGGCAATGCAACACAAACTGCGTCGCATCGGCGTTCACCTCCCACGATTCGAGCAGGCGGCCTTCAAACGTGTAGTCGGCAGTGTATTTGACGAGCGGCTCGAGCGTCTGGCGCTGTGCATTGGCAATCTCCGACCAGTCCGCGGTCCGCGGGTCCTTCGGATCCTTGACGAACATCGCGACCTTTAAGGTGCCACCGCGTTTGGGCTCCGCCGCCAGGGCCGGCGTCAACGACGCACCGATAAGCCCGTAAGCCATCGGCGCCGATGCACCGAACGCGCTTGCCAGTGCCAGGAATTCGCGACGATCCAGCTGGCCATTCCGACAAGATGCCGCCGAGGCATAGACGTGTTCAGGAACCTTGTCGGAATTGCTCGTAAACATTGGCATTTTGCTTCGCCACAGTCCCATGCGGGATTTTCAGACCGAACCGGCCGCGACTCTTCCATATGAAACGTATTCGCGATAAGTGGGCGTAAGAGAGCAACACTTGAAACGAATTGTATGGAAATGGACCGCTTCGCCGGCATGACCGTCTTCGTTAAGGCTGTGGAGCTCGGCTCCTTTTCAGCCGCAGCGGAAGCCATGTCGACCTCGCCGCAGCTCGTCGGAAAATACGTTCGCGCGTTGGAGGACCACCTTGGTGTCCGCCTTCTAAACCGAACCACACGCCGGCAAAGCCTAACGGACTTCGGCCGTGGCTATTATGAGCGAGCCAAGCACATCCTCGCCGAAGTTGAGATGGCAGAGGGGTTAGCCGAGGAAACAAAGTCGGTTCCAACTGGCAGGCTGAGGATAAACGCACCGGTCAGCTTCGGCATACGCAGCCTAAGTCCTAGTCTGCCGGAATACCTGAAGGCCCATCCGCAGATTTCTGTGGAATTGACGCTTTCCAATCGAGCGGTCGATGTTATTGACGAGGGATATGATGCGGTCTTTCGAACCGGCGAACTTGGCGATAGCGGCCTCATTGCCAGACCTTTGGCTGACTACCGACTGGTTCTGTGCGCCTCTCCTGCATACCTTAAGACACATCCAGCCATCAGGCACCCTCTCGATCTCCAACAGCATGAGTGTCTTGGCTTTTCCTTCACCGAGTTGAGGACGCACTGGACGTTCGACGGCCCGGACGGAAGGGTTGTGGTTCCGGTATCTGGCCGTGTGATGGCCGATCACGGCGAGCCCCTGCTATGCGCGGCTGTGGCGGGGATAGGCGTCTTGCTACAGCCGAGCGAAATCGTGAGTGAGGCCCTGGCAAGCGGCGAACTTGTTGGGGTTTTACCGGACTATCTCCCGCCGACCCGGCCGCTCAACGTGATTTACGCTCCCGATCGCCGCATAACCGCCAAGCTTCGGAGCTTTTTGGATTTCGCCGTAGCCAAATTTGGACGGTAGCGCCGCGATTACTAGACCTACATAAGGCGACGGGGCCTAATTCGAGCGAATTTGTTGTAGGTCAGCAACCATTGGCGCGGTTTATCCCGCCCTGTTTCAACCGTACATCTGTCAGTATCGCCGCTACCGCGGCTGCAGCCAAATTGGGACGTTTGTTATGAGCAGCACCGCCACCTCTTTCATGGCCAGGTTCGTCGAATTCATCAACTCGGCGGATGAAAAGCTGGCGAACGAGCTCGTCTCGCCGAATGCCATCTTCCATGTCCCCGGTAGGCCAGAGCCGATGACCGGACCTGCCGGCTACATGGCGATCGTCGCAATGATGCGAGGAGGCTTTTCCGACATCCAATGGACGTTGGAAGAGGCGATCACCGAGGAGAACAAGATCGCGGCCCGCTTCACGATGAACGGCACCCATACCGGACCATTCATGGGCGTGCCGCCAACTCGCAAGACGATCCGCGTCCAGGCTCTGAACATTTATCACCTTGAGAATGGCAAGATCGTCAAAGAATACGGTCAGCCCGACCTCCTCGGCCTCTTGATGCAGCTAGGCGCGTTTCCCTCCTAGCTTCGGGGGGAGGCCATAGGCAGGCCGCGTTTGATGAATCGTTGGCTGCAGTCGGGCCGCCACGCTCAACAGTGTGGGATAAGCTCCTTGGCGTTTAACCACACCGGCATAGCGTTGCCTCCCGAGAAGATTGCCCGCAGAGGACTGGCATTTGGGCGCCTTCCTCACATTCTGCCCGAAAAGCAAGGCACGCCGGCGCTTATCCAGCCTCTCGCTGGATAATTCTTCATTGCGACCCACCCCTCAGACATGAGGCGACCCGAGGGCATCACTTTCTCTCTCATCTGATTGGAAAGCAGGCGCCTGCGCGAAACGCGGGACAAGCACGAGTGCTGGGTTCGCCTGTCGCGACCAACTGGTATCGAGCACTGGATGTCAAATTGCATCCTGCTGCTGGCGCAGGCGATCGCTGAGCAGCTTGTTGCGTGATGTAGCCTGCATTGACGCTCGGAATCGAGCGTCGTTAGCAACAATTGAGCCTGCGGACTTAAACGGCCAGACCCGGTCGCGTCTGCAACTCGTCGTTTCGGGATAGATACAGGTCGCGCATATCCCGCTGTCTGAGCATGAGGTCCAGGCTGCCATCCCTCGATTCCCGGATATGACGGCGGGATTCGCGGCAGGCCGTGTCGGCGTCCCTGGCAGCGATCGCTTCCACAATCAGGTGATGATCGTCACGCGCCGTCTTCCAGTCATTCAACTGGGACAATTCCGCTCAACGATAGCGCCGCAATGGGCCCGCAGGTCATCCGGCGTAATCTCCGTCAGCAGGCGATTGCGCCAAGATGGAAGAAGCTCCCGCTCGAAGATGGCGCGCCGCATGGCGCGCGTGCTGTCGGCCATCGGTGCGGAAGTGAGCCACTTCTCCCCGAATTCGCCAAAGCTCTTCGCCTCTTTCAGGCGACGCTTGTCGCGCTGCTTCTCGATCGCCGGCGATCGGCCATCGGCAATAGCGCGCTTTGCGTCGAGGCACTTTTTCTCGCGCCAACGCGAGCGAGATTCCATCTCTCCCATATCTGCCTAGATAGACCGTCTCGCGGCGTCCATTCAGCCTGTAATCCAGCCGAAACGAGATCGCGCCACTGGGCATGACGCGGACGTACATGCCGTCACGGTCAGCAATCTTGTAGATTTTATCTTTTGGTTTCAGCGCTTTAAGAGCGATGTCCGTCAACATTCCCATTGCCTCCTGAAAAGTACCGTCAGTACAATTTCGAGGCTCCGTCGCAGGCATTTCCCTTTTCCTTCAATGCCTTAAGGCACAAAAAAGTACCGTCACGAGCCTCATTGGCTCTGACGGTACTTAGAAAAATTCGGGTGGGCAATATGCGGGAGGTCCGTCAGACGGTCCGTCAAAGCCAATCTCTGCGTGCCGATTGTCGCTGATTGTCCCTGAAGGGACTTATTTTTGTTTTCAGTGTGTTACGTCGCAGATTGGCGTATTTTCGGCGGCGTTTGAGTGGGTCTGAATCACTCCCACTCAATCGTGCCGGGCGGCTTCGAGGTGACGTCGTAGACGACGCGGTTGATGCCGCGCACTTCGTTGATGATGCGGGTGGCGGCCGCACCCAGGAACGCCATGTCGTAGTGGTAGAAATCCGCCGTCATGCCGTCGACCGAGGTCACGGCGCGCAATGCGCAGACGAACTCGTAGGTGCGGCCATCGCCCATCACGCCGACAGTCTGCACCGGCAAGAGTACGGCGAAGGCCTGCCAGATGGCGTCGTAGAGGCCGGCCTTGCGGATCTCGTCGAGATAGATGGCGTCGGCCTCGCGCAGGATCTCCAGCTTTTCGCGGGTGATGCCGCCCGGGCAGCGGATGGCAAGACCAGGGCCTGGGAACGGATGCCGGCCGATGAAGCTTTCGGGCAGGCCGAGCTCCTTGCCGAGCGCCCTCACCTCGTCCTTGAACAGTTCGCGCAGCGGCTCGACCAGCTGCATGTCCATGCGCGCGGGCAGGCCGCCGACATTGTGGTGCGACTTGATGGTCACCGACGGGCCGCCGGTGAAGGAGACACTTTCGATGACGTCGGGATAGAGCGTGCCCTGCGCCAGGAAATCGGCGCCGCCGAGTTTCTTCGCCTCCTCCTCGAACACCTCGATGAACAGCCGGCCGATAGTCTTGCGCTTCTTCTCGGGGTCCGATTCTCCTTCCAGCGCCGAGATGAACTTGTCCGACGCATCGACCAGGATCAGCGGCAGATTGTAGTGCTGGCGGAACATCGCCACCACGCCAGCCGCCTCGTCCTTGCGCATCAGCCCGTGGTCGACAAGGATGCAGGTGAGCTGGTCGCCGACCGCTTCGTGGATCAGAAGGGCGGCGACCGACGAGTCGACCCCGCCCGACAGCGCGCAGATGACCTTGCCCTTGCCGACCTGCTTGCGGATCGTCTCGACCGCGTGTTCGCGGTAGGCGCGCATGGTCCAGTCGCCCTCGATGCCGGCGATGTTGTGGACGAAGTTGCGCAGCAGTCTTGCGCCATCCGGGGTGTGCACCACTTCGGGGTGGAACATGATGCCGTACATCTTGCGCTCGATATTGCCGAAGATGGCGAAGGGCGAGCCTTCGGACTTGCCGAACACTTCGAAGCCCTTGGGCAAGGAGATGACCCGGTCGCCATGGCTCATCCACACCTGGTGGCGCTGGCCGGGCGCCCACAGGCCCTCGAACAGCGGGCTGTCCTTCTCGATTTCGACGAAGGCGCGGCCGAATTCGCGATGATCGGAGCTTTCGGCGACGCCACCCATTTGCACGCACATCGCCATCTGGCCGTAGCAGATGCCGAGCACCGGCACGCCGGCATCGAAGACGATCTGTGGCGCGCGCGGGCTGCCGATGTCCGACGTCGAGGCGGGGCCGCCGGACAGGATCACGGCTTTCGGATTGATGCGCTTGAAAGCCGCCTCGGCCGACTGGAACGGCACGATCTCGGAAAACACGCCGGCCTCGCGGATGCGGCGGGCGATGAGTTGCGTAAACTGGCTGCCGAAATCGACAATCAGGACGGTGTCGGGATGATTGGCTGTTTTCATGGCGAGCGTTTAGAGAAAGAAATGAGTCGACGCAATGGGTTGCGAGGCCTTGCTGTCACTTCGATTCCACGACTTCACCTTCAGCGCCAGCGTCTTCATCCATCGCCGCAGCCTCTCGGGCCGCGAGCGCCCGCAAAGCGCCCATCAGTGCCGTGAACCGCTCCTCGCCAATGCGACTGACATAGCGCCGCTCGATCTCCATCTTGACCCGATCGCCGTCGCGCAAGGCATCCAGCCCCCTGCTGGTGTAGCGCACCAGCTTGCCGCGGCCGTCTTGCGGATCGGGCATTCGCTCGACGATCCCCTCCGCCTCGAGGCCGTCGAGCAGTTGCTGGATCGCCTGCTTGGAGATTGCCGAGCGTTCGATCAACGCCGACTGGCGCATGCCGTTCCTGCCGATGTACCCAAGCAGTCCGGCGCGCGCTTCGGTGAACCAGCCGTGACCGGCGGCGCGCATCGCGGCGGCGAATTCGGCCTGCCAGGCACGGCTCGCCTGCCAAAGGCGCCAGCCGACGTGATCGGGAAGGGTGTCGATTTTTTCGTCAAGCTCCTTGACCATTTTCTTCAAACTCCATATAGTCAAGATACTTGACGACATTCACCTCGTCGAGCCTCTATCGAACTCAAGCACGCGGACAGAGACCATGACAATTCTCGACAGGAACACGCTGGCCGTTATCATGGTTGGCACCACGCATGTCATCGACATGGGCGGCAAGGATGCCTTCATCCACTACGAAAACGAGAACCGGGCGCATATGCTGCTGCCCGACGGTACTCGTTTCCATGGGATCTGGACGCTGCTCGACGACGGCTACAAGGTCGAATGGAGAGATGGCCCCACCGGCTCCTGGAAACTCGATCATTCGCCGGGAGCAATCGACTATGTCGATGCGACCGGCGCCGTACGCGGGCGCATTTCGCGCATCGATTTCGGCGATCCGGCAAGCTTGGCGGCCTGATGCTGTTTGCCGTCAGGCGCCCAGCAAGCCATCGCCGATCGCCTGTTCCAGCCGCCTGACCGCATCCGCCAGCTTCTCGTCGATGACGTGCAGATACTCCGTCCAGTCGCCGACATGCCGCAGATCCGCCGCGCCGTCGGAAATGCCGCGCAGCCCGATCAGCGGAATGTCGAACAACTGGCAGGCGCGCAGGCAGGCGAAGGTCTCCATGTCGACCATGTCGGCAGCGATCGCGTCATAGGCGGCGCCGGTAACGATCGCGCCACCGGTCGACAGCGTTGCCTCCCTCACGCCAGGAATCCTGAACGGCAGCGGCACGGTTACCGGCAGGTCAAGGAAGGGCGTCGCGCCCTTTTCGAAGCCGAGTGGCGAGGCGTCGATGTCGCGGTAGCTGACCGAGACGGCCTGGTAGATTTCCGTCTGCTCCAGCGTCCGGCTGCCGGCCGAGCCGAGCGACACGACGAGGTCCGGCAGGGCTGTCTGCGACTTCAGCAGGGAGAGTTCGGCGCCCAGCCTGACGCCGGCCTCGACCGGTCCGACACCCGTCATGAGAGGTGCGAACAATCGCTTCAGGTGCGGACCATATTCAGCCTCGGCAGCCATCACGAAAAGGACGCCCTTGCCGCCAAGCCGCCCAATCCTACCCATCGGATCAGCCTTCGATGCCATCACGCCCGACCACCGTCATCATCGTTCCGGTCATGGTGGCGATCAGCCTGGCCTCGCCGTCGGCGGCGAAGGCATAGGCCTGGCCGTCGGCGACGATGATGGTGCGGCCGGGTTTTGTCACCGAGCCGCGGAACAGGAAGCGCTCGCCCCTGCCCGGCGCTAACAGATTGACCTTGAATTCGATGGTCAGCACGCCGGAGTTTTCCGGCATCAGCGAGAAGGCAGCATAGCCACAGGCCGAGTCCAGCGCCGTCGAAATGACGCCGGCGTGCAGGAAACCATGCTGCTGGGTCAGTGCCGCCGAATAAGGCATCTCGATCTCGATGATGCCCGGCGTCACCAGCGTCAGTTCGGCGCCGATCGTGGCCATGGCCTTCTGACGCGCGAAGGAGGTTCTGACGCGATCCTCATAGTCCGGGGCGGGTACGATCTTTGCTGCCATGGCCGCTGCCTTCCTTTATGCGGATAAGCTTATTGCAGAGGCATGGGCGGCAGGCAAATGCTTTTGCTGCACTGCAACAATCGGCCTCGGCCGCCGGCTGAGGTCCGGCACACGTCAAGGATTGGCGATATCGGATGGGGCTCAGGCCGACCTGCGCAGCGCACAGAAGTAGAATCCGTCAGTGCCGCTCAGCGCCGGGGACAGCGAGACGTCCCCGGCCGGACCGATCCGCGCGGCTGCCGCATGGCCGGGAAAACGGCTGTCCCAGAGCGCGCGATGATCGACCGGGACAAAGCCACTGTTGCGATGCCGGAACGCCGCGACCTGTTCGCCATTCTCTTCGTCGAACACCGAGCAGGTGATGTAGACCAGCAGGCCGCCTGACTTGACATAGGCTTTGGTCGCTTCGAGGATCGCCGACTGCTCGCTTTTGCGGGCGTCGAGTTGTCTTTGCGTCAGCCGCCATTTGGCATCGGGACGGCGCCGCCAGGTGCCGCTGCCGGTACAAGGCGCGTCGACCAGCACGATGTCCATATGGTTGCCGAGCGGCGCGAGTTCTGCCGGCTTGGTGACGACCTGCACATTGCGGTTTCCAGAGCGACGGATGCGGTCGAAGATCGGCGCCAGCCGCGCCTTTTCGGCATCGTGGGCAAAGATCTGGCCCCGATTGTCCATCGCAGCCGACAGCGCCAGTGTCTTGCCGCCGGCGCCGGCGCAGTAGTCGAGCACCTGCATGCCGGCCTCGGCGCCGGAAAGGGCAGCCGCGACCTGCGAGCCTTCGTCCTGGACCTCGAACCAGCCTTTCTGGAAAGCCGGCTCGGCCTGCACGTTCGGATGCCTGCCGTCGCCATCGATCGGCGGGATGCGGATGCCTTGCGGCGCGATTGCGGCTGGTTTGGCGCCGGTTCCCGTCAACTCGGCCAGCACCTTGTCACGGTTAGCCTGCAATGTGTTGACCCTGATGTCGAGCGGCGGGCGCGTCGCCAGCGCCGCACCCTCGTCGGCCCAGGTGGCGCCGAAGGTTTTCTCGAAAAGCGGCGCGCACCAATCCGGTATGTCGGCCCGCACCGCGTCCGGCGCATCGGCGAGCCGGCGTTCGGCAATTGCCTCAAGCTCGGGTGCGGTCAGCAGCGGCGGCGCGAATTTGTCACCGTCGAGTGCATCGTTGAGCGACTGCGCCGTCTGGCCCCATTCGAGCAACAGCGCGCCGAAGCCGATGGCGCGTGGCGTGTCTTCGCCGAGCAGCCATCCGGCGGAACGTTTTCGGCGCAAGGCGTCATAGACGATGTTGCCGATCGCGGCGCGGTCGCCGCCGCCGGCGAAACGGTGCGACAGGCCCCAATCCTTCAGCGCGTCCGCAACCGGCCGGTGACGCCGGCCGATGTCTTCCAGAACTTCGATGGCTGCTGCCAGCCGTCCGCCCAGTCGCATTCGTCATCCCATCTAATCGAGCACATGATCTTCGGGCCTGCTCTTAGAGCCTTTCTCGACCGGATTGAACCCCGCTTCCGTCTCACGGCGACGAGGTTATCCCGACCGAGGCCAGCTGATCTGCGCGACAAGTAAATGTCTCCGGCCGGGAACAACAGATCGATCAATAGATGACAGATCTCTAATGTTCGTGACTGGGGCGAGCAAGCACCGCATGTGGCGCAACCGCTCTGCTTTCCAAGTTTTTCGGTTGGGAATACTCTTGCCGCCATGATTCGCGGCACGGAAAACGTGGACCGGCGGATCGATACGAGGAGAGGGCAATGAAGACTTATCTGGCGGAAGTTCTAGGCACATTTCTGTTGGTGTTCATCGGTACGGCTTCTGTGGTGACGGGCGGCTTCGGCGGTGCGCTGCCGCTCGGCCAGGAAGGCATCGGATTGGCATTCGGCATCGGCCTTATTGCGGCGGCCTATGCGATCGGCCCGATTTCAGGCGCGCATCTCAATCCGGCGGTGACGCTGGGTGTCTTCCTTGCCGGCCGGCTGCCGGCCAAGGACGTCATCCCTTATTGGATCGCGCAGATCATCGGCGCCATCCTGGCTTCGCTGGCATTGTGGATCATCGTCTCCGGCCAGGCCGGCGGACACACTGGCGGCTTCGGCGCCAATGGCTGGGACGTGGCGAAATGGGGCGTCAGCTCGGCGTTCCTGTGGGAATTGATCGGCACTTTCACCTTCGTCACCGTGATCCTCGGTGTCACCGCTGAAAAGCACTCGACGGCGTTCGCCGGGCTTGTCATCGGCCTGACGCTGGCAGGGTTGCACTTCGCCATCATCCCGGTCACCGGCACCTCGCTCAATCCGGCCCGCTCGATTGGCCCGGCGCTGTTTTCCGGCACTGCGGCGATCGGCCAGCTCTGGCTGTTCATCGTCGCACCATTGATCGGCGGCGCCCTTGCCGGCGTCGTCGCCAAGGCGCGCGTCTTCGAGAAGGACTGAGGTTTAGATGCTTGAATACGAAAAAGGCGCGGGCCGTGGCCCGCGCCTTTCTTGCCGATCCTGTCGCGTCCCAACGACAAGCCCATACCTGACTCGCCCGTTTGGTCGAGCCCTCGGGGAAATCGGGCTATAGCTTTCTAAAGAAGCCCGACAGAATATTCGGACCCGCTTCGCCGGGCCGCAGTCTAATTCCGTCCTCGAAGCCGTTCAGTGTCACGCACTGGAAGCCGTTGTGTGCGAGGAGCGCCCCCAGCGAGTCACGGTCGAAGTGGTGCAGGTGCTCGTTGGGGAGACGCATACGCCACGTCCGGAACCACGCGTCGCCGTCGGCGCCGAGCTCGCGCCAGCGGCAATAAGGGACGGCCACGGCCAGGTAACGGGCCTGAAGGCGGGCGAGGAAACCCAAATCCGGGATGTGCTCCAGCACGTCGAACATGGCGACGAGATCCCACGAGTTGGCGAGCGCCTCATCCCAATCGACAAAGCGAACGCCCTTGGGCAGCGGAAACCTGGCGATGTCGCAGCCGGCGCAGTCGGCGACCCCGGTTATTTTCGCGGCTTCGACAAATGTCCCCGTCCCATATCCAATCTCCAGCACGGACCGGGGAATCTCGCCGGTGATTCCCAGCACCCAGCCAAGTCGCTGATATCCGAGCTTGATGGTCCGGTCACTCAGGTCCTCGTAATAGGAAATGTATTGCTTGTCGTATTTGATCGGGGTGAAGTCGATCTGGTGGATCACGCCAAACCCGTCCACCTCGTAGTTGTCCAACATCAGCGTGCCGCCTCCGATTCCGAATTCCTTAAATCACAGCCAACTGCGGATGTGGGCGCAAATCGGTCATGGTACAAATATAAGAAATATATACGTAAAAAATACCACGATATGGACCATGCCAGTCAGGAATGTTGTTCTTTCGGTACTAAAGCTCACATTGCATATGAAGAGTGCTAAGACTAGAAGTACTGTGTCGGTTGCAGGAAGCCCCAGGGTCAACCCTCTCCCCGTCAGCAGGCTGGCGGCTGCGACTGCCGGTATTGTCAAACCAATTGTAGCGCAGGCGGAACCCATCGCAACATTCAAGCCGCGTTGCAGCTCATTGTGAAGTGAAGCGCGAACCGCCGAAATGGCCTCCGGCATCAAAACCAACCCGGCGATCAATGCTCCCACAATACTGTCGGACTGAGTCACCTGGTAGGCAACGAGCGTATCTTCAACACTTGCGGCGACTTGCTCGGCGAGCATGACAATTCCAATCAGCCCGATCAACAGGAGCAAAGTGCCGGCAGCGACGCTTTCATGAGGGACGGTCCGCGTCGAAACGTCGTGTTCTAGTCCTTGGACGAAGTCGTCTCGGTGCCGGACAGTCTGTGCGAACACAAAACTTGCGTAAAGCAGCACTGAAAGCACGCTTACGAAGCCAAGTTGAGCGGCTGAAAATGTGCCGGGCCCTGTAGTTTGTGTGTAGGTTGGCAGAACAAGCGTCATGACGGTCAGTGCGGCCAGAACCGCCAAATATGCGCTGGTCCCTTGTCGAACAATTGCCTGCTTGCGATGACGCCAGCCGCCAAGCGCGAGACACATGCCGACGACGCCGGTAGATGTAATCATTACCGTTGAAAAGACGGACTCACGTGCAAGCGTGGGGTTGTTCTCTCCATGCAGCATCATGGAGACGATGATCGACACTTCGATTGCCGTCACGGCGAAAGTCAGCACCAATGTGCCGTAGGGCTCTCCTACTCGCCGAGCCACCGCCTCAGCGTGGTCGAGCACCACGAAAATGGTGGTGAACATAATCGCACACGAAAGCGCTCCGACAAGGATCCTGATGCTCAGCGAACCTTGATCCACCGACAGCCCGCTTGCCCTGACAGCGACAGCCATCACCAAAGCGGCCAAGGGCATTGCATAAGAGGTCACCGATCGCCCGAAACCACTCATTCAAGCCCCCATGCGAAACTTGCGGAAAACTCATGGAGCGCCTTCGCCAATGTCCGGCAGACGCCCATTCGACCCTCACAAACAACGTCAACCCGCGGCTCCAAACGATGCCGCGGGATCGCGACCTTGGCTGCATTCAGTGCACTGACAAATCGAAGCGCTGTTCCCCTTACGCCGTCTTCTGCGTCACCAATCCCAGTTCCTTGACCATCGCCTCGCGCATCAAAAACTTCTGCGGTTTGCCGGTCACCGTCATCGGCAGTTCGGTGCGGAAGCGGATGTGGCGCGGGATCTTGTAGTGGGCGATCTGGCCGGCGCAGAAGGCCTTGATCTCCTGTTCGGTGGCGATCTGGCCTGGCTTGAGCACGATCCAGGCGCACAACTCCTCGCCATATTTTGGGTCTGGAATGCCGAAGACCTGCACTTCCCTAACCTTGGGATGGCGGTAGAGGAATTCCTCGACCTCGCGCGGATAGACGTTCTCGCCGCCGCAGATGACCATGTCCTTGACCCGGCCGACAATGTTGCAATAGCCCTCGCCATCGATGGTGGCGAGATCGCCGGTGTGCATCCAGCCATCGGTGTCGATCGCCTCGCGGGTCTTGTCGTCGTCGTCCCAATAGCCCTTCATCACTGAATAGCCGCGCGTGCACAGTTCGCCCGGCGCGCCGACGGCGACGGTGGCGCCATCGGCATCGATCGCCTTGACCTCGACATGAGGGTGGATGCGGCCGACCGTCGAGACGCGTTTTTCCAGCGGGTCGTCGACGCCACTCTGGAACGACACCGGACTGGTCTCGGTCATGCCGTAGGCGATCGTCACTTCTGACATATGCATCAGCGACACCACTTTCTTCATCACCTCGATCGGGCATGGCGAGCCGGCCATGATGCCGGTGCGCAGGCTGGAGAGATCGAAGGACTGGAAGTCCGGATGATCGAGCAGCGCGACGAACATGGTCGGAACGCCATAAAGACCGGTGCAGCGCTCATTCGCCACCGCTTTCAGCGTGGCGCCAGCATCGAACCCCTCGCCCGGGAAAACCATGGTCGCGCCTTTCGACACGCAGCCCATCGTGCCCATCGACATGCCGAAGCAGTGATAGAGCGGCACCGGGATGCAAAGCCGGTCGTCGACGGTCAGCTTGATCGCCGAGGTGACGAAATTGCCGTTGTTGACGATGTTGTTGTGGGTCAGCGTCGCGCCCTTGGGTGCCCCTGTGGTGCCTGACGTGAACTGGATGTTGATGGCGTCGCCGGGCTTCAGCCCCTCGGAGATGCGGTCGAGGCTGTCATGCTCGTCGCGCCCGGCCATGGCCAGTACATCAGCGAAATTGAACATGCCGGGTGAGTTGTCCTCGCCCATGCGGATGACGATCTTCAGCGCCGGCAATGCCTTTGCCTTGAGCTTGCCGGGTGTGGCGGTCGCGATCTCGGGCGCCAGCGTCTCGATCATGCCGAGATAGTCGGAGGTCTTGAACTTGACCGCCGTCACAAGCGCCTTGCAGCCGACCTTGTTCAAGGCATAGTCGAGCTCGGTCAGCCGGTAGGCCGGGTTTATGTTGACCAGGATCAGGCCGATGCGCGCGGTGGCGAATTGCGTAACCAGCCACTCCCAGCGGTTGGGCGACCAGATGCCAACACGATCGCCCTTTTCCAGGCCCAGCGCCAGGAAGCCGGCGGCCAACGCATCGACCGTGTCCGACAGTTCGCTCCAGGTGAAGCGCTTGTCCTGGTCGACGAAGACCGCGGCATCGAGCGTGGCGTATTTGCTGGCGGTGTCGGAAAACAGCGCGGGTATGGTCTTGTTGAGCAGCGGCGTCGTGCGCTCGCCGGAAACGTGCGCCGTGCCGTCGACGGGTGCCACGAAGACACCGCCATCGCGCGATCCACGCCCGCGCAAATTGGTGGCATTCTTCAGCTCGTCGAGATTGATCGGCATCGCTGTCTCCTCCCAGGACGGGTCGAGCCTATCAGCCCGCCGGGATGGTGGAAATCCCGTCGATGGTACTGGAGAGCAACCTTAGCTGACGATGGCCGCCATCTTCGCGGCCACATCGCGCAACAACGCCTCATCCGCCGCCGCGCGCTTCTTCCTTGACGCCACCAGGCAGGCCTGCGAGCGCAGGACGAGGCCGTCGCCGAGCACCTTGAGATGATTGGCGCGCAGCGTGGAGCCGGTGGTGGTGATGTCGACGATGACATCGGCCAGGCCCGCCGCCGGCGCCCCTTCGGTGGCGCCGAGGCTCTCGACGATGCGATAGACCTGGATGCCGTGTTTTTGCGAGAAGAACTGCTGCGTCAGCCGCCAATATTTGGTGGCGATCCTGAGCCGCCGGCCATGGCGCTGACGAAAATCGGCAGCGACATCGTCAAGATCCGCCATGGTGTCGACGTCGAGCCAGATGTCGGGCACGGCGACCACGACATCGGCATTGCCGAAGCCGAGACGAGCGACGATTTCGGCGCGGGTTTCCCAGTCGGCAAGGTTCTCGCGCACCAGGTCCTCGCCGGTGATGCCGAGATCGACCGCGCCCTGGCCGATCTCGCCGGCAATCTCGGAAGCCGACAGGAAGGCCACTTCGATGCTTTCCCAGCCTTCGATGCGGGCGCGATAGGAGCGCTGGTCGCCAGGCAGGCTGACGGCGAGCCCAGCCTTGGCCAGCACGTCCAGCGCCTGCTCCTTGAGCCGGCCTTTCGACGGGATTGCCAGCGTGATCATGGCGCCGTCTCCCGCAATGCGTCGATGCGGTCGAGCCAGACGGAAAAGCCGACGCCGGGGATCGGCGCCTTGGCGCCAAGCAGCGTCAGCAGACGGTCGTAACGGCCGCCACCGACGAGCGGGCGTTCGCCATCTTGCGCCGCGATTTCGAAGACCAGGCCGGTGTAATAGTCGAGTGGACGGCCGAAAGCGGCGTCGTAGCGGATACTTCCCGTCGGCAAGCCATGCGCTTCGATCGCCTTGGCGCGGGCGGCGAAATTCTCCAGTGCGGCGCCCAGCGAGAGCCCGGCGCCGCCGGCGAAGGTCGCCAATGCCTGGGCCGCGCCATCGAGCGGCACATCGATCGCAAGAAAACTCTTCAGCGCCGCGAAGGCCTCGTTGGACAGCCGCACGCTGCGCAATTCGGCCTTCTCGATCAGCCGCCGTGCAATGTCGGCCGGCGAACGCCCGGCGGAAGCCGACAGGCCGGCTTCTTCCATGCCATTGGCGATATGCGCGGACAGACCTTCGAGATCGCCGTCGAGAACGAGCGCGGCGACCGGACCGGAGAGCTGGCCGTTGCGGGGCGGGTTGGCGAGATCGGCGAGCGCCGCCTGCAGCATCGGCGCCGAGCCGAAGGCACGGGCAAGACGCATGCGCCAACCGCGCGGCAGGCCAAGGGCCGCCAGCACGGCCTCGAAAATGGTCTGGTCGCCGAGGGTGATCGCCAGCGCCTGGCCGGGCAGCACAAGGGCAAGCAGCGCATGCGCGTCGGCCAGCGAGCGGGCATCGGCTTCGGCGGTGTCGCGATCGCCCAAATCCTCGATGCCGGCCTGGAAGAACTCGTTGCCGCCTTCGCGGCGCTGGCGAAACACCTCGCCGAGATAGGAATAGCGGCGCGGCGTGCCGGCCTGCGATCTTATGTGGTCGAGACAGACGGGAATGGTGAACTCCGGCCGCAGGCACAGCGCCTGACCGGTCTCGCTTTCGGTGAGAAAAATACGCCGGCGCAGATCCTCGCCGGCCATGTCGAGGAAGGGGTCCGCCGGCTGCAGCACGGCGACTTCGACGGCATGCGTGTTGCGCGTGGCGAAGAGGTTGATGATGTCGGCTGATATGGCGGGGTAGCGGGACGTCATCGATCAGACGGGCGCGAGGCACCCCCCTCTGGCCTGCCGGCAATCTCCCTCTCAAGGGGGGAGATTGGATGTCGAGTAGGCTTTCGCCAATCTCCAGCGCTGAAGAAGAGGCGCCGAGCCTCAAGCTGCCAATCTCCCCCCTTGAGGGGGAGATGGCCGGCAGGCCAGAGGGGGGTGTTCAAGCGCCACCTTTCGCGCGATCAGCCGCCTGCGCCGCCAGGATCTTCTTCACCTCTGCTACCAACTCACTTTCCGCCACCGTCACCTGCGCTGGACGTGCGGCGCGCCATTCGGCGTTGTCTGATATTTCGGCCGACATGCGGGCGCCCTCGATCAGGTCCTTGATCTGCAGCTCGCCCTTGGCGCGCTCGTCGCCGCCCTGGATGATTGCCACCGGGCAGCCGCGCCGGTCGGCATATTTGAGCTGCGCCTTCATGCCGGCGCCGCCGAGATACATTTCAGAACGGATGCCGGCGGCGCGCAGCTCGCTCACCATCTTCTGGTAGCGGCCGAGGCTGTCGGTGTCCCTGTCCATGACCAGCACGACGACGGGCGCGATCACATCCGCGCTGTCGAGCTTGCCGAGGTTTTTCAGTGCGGTCATCAGCCGGGAGACGCCAATGGAGAAACCGGTCGCCGGTACCGGCTCGCCGCGAAAGCGCGAGACGAGGCCATCATAGCGGCCGCCGCCTCCGACAGAGCCGAAGCGGACGATCTGGCCGTCCTCATTGGGGATCTCGGCCAGCAACTCGGCCTCGAAAACGGGGCCGGTGTAGTATTCAAGGCCGCGCACGACGGAACGGTCCATGGCGATACGGTCTTCGGCGTATCCCGCAGCCCGGACCAGGGCTTCGATCGTCGAGAGCTCGCCGACGCCTTCCTGATAGACCGCATTCGTGCTGACGCTGGAATCCTGGCCGGCCTGTGTGTTCCTTGCTGTTGCGCGAAGCACCGCCTCGGCTTGTCCGTCATTCAACCCGGCGCCCTTGGCGAAATCGCCCTCGCCTTCCTTGCCGCCATCCCAACGCCCCGGCCCAAGCAGAAGTCTCACGCCTTCGGGCCCCAGCTTGTCCAACTTGTCGATCGCCCGCAGCACCGTCAGCCGGCGGCCGACATTGTCGTCGCCGCCAAGGCCGATCGCCTCCAGGACGCCGTCCAGCACCTTGCGGTTGTTGACGCGGATGACGTAGTCGCCGCGCTTGATGCCGAGCGCTTCCATCACGTCGGCCATCATCATCGCCATCTCGGCGTCCGCCGCCACGCCCGGCGTGCCGATCGTGTCGGCATCGAATTGCATGAACTGGCGGAAGCGGCCGGGGCCTGGCTTCTCGTTGCGGAACACCCAGCCGGAGCGGTAGCTGCGATAGGGCTTGGGCAGGCGCTCGTAATTCTCGGCGACAAAGCGCGCCGTCGGCGCGGTCAGGTCGTAGCGCAGCGACAGCCACTGGTCGTCATCGTCCTGGAAGGAGAAGACGCCTTCGTTCGGCCGGTCCTGGTCGGGCAGGAACTTTCCCAGCGCATCGGTGTATTCGATCAGCGGCTGGTCGGCCGGTTCGAAGCCGTAGAGCTCATAGACCGAGCGGATCGTCGTCATCATCTTCTCGACGGCGCGAATGTCTTCCGCACTGCGGTCGGCAAAACCGCGCGGCAGCCGCGCTTTCGTCTTTTCCGATTTGTCGGCCATGGGATGGGTACTCGGTGTTTCGTGGCGCTGTGCGATAGGAAATTTCCTATTTCCGCAGCGCGCGTGTCCTAACCGATGCAGCTTTGTGCGGCAAGGGTTTGCCGCCTTGCCTCTCCCTGCCGGGAGAAGATCGAACCGAACCACCCTGAAACAAGAACGCACCGAAAATGAAACAATCCCGCCATGGCTACGGCATCGTGCCGACACAATCGCAGCCGATAAGTCGCGCCGACACGAAGGGTTCGGGCCATGACCAGCGCAGCAAGATTCCATGCCGTCGACGGCGGCGCAGGCGAAGTGCCCGCGCGCCTGCGTCCAGCCGACCTCCACGCCCGGCAAATGGTCAGCCAGGCTGCTGGTCCGTTCGAGATACCGGCCGACACCGGCAAGGGACCATCCATGCGCGACGCATTGATGACCGGCCTGCTGGTGATCTACCCGACCGTGGCCACGGTGGTGGCGATTGTCGCCGGGCTTTTCCTGGCCAGCGCCAACGGCACCTGAAAGATACCCCCACCCGCGCCGTCGGGCGACTCCCCACAAGGGGGGTGCAAGCGCCGCTACTTCGGCCGCTTGAAAGCCTTCCGCTCTTTCTCGACTTGCTTGCGGCAGACACAGCCCTCGAGATGGTCATTGACCAGGCCCATGGCCTGCATGAAGGCGTAGACCGTGGTCGGGCCGACAAAGCTCCAGCCGCGCTTCTTCAGCTCCTTCGAAATGCGAACCGAGACCGCCGTGGTCGGGTTGGCGCGCAGATGGGCGAGGTCGACGATTTCGGGACGCTCGTCCTTGCCGGGTTCGAACTTCCAGAACCAGGCGGCCAGCGAGCCGAATTCATCGGCCATCTCGCGGGCGCGCTTGGCGTTGTTGATGGTCGAGACGATCTTGCCGCGATGGCGGATGATGCCGGCATTGCCTAGCAGGCGCTCGACATCCTTGTCGGTGAAGGCGGCGACCTTGTCGAATTCGAAATTGGCGAAGGCCTCGCGAAAATTCTCCCGCTTGCGCAGGATGGTCAGCCACGAAAGGCCCGACTGAAAACCTTCGAGGCAGATCTTTTCGAACAGCCTGCGGTCGTCCGCCACCGGCCGGCCCCATTCATGATCATGGTAGTGCAGATAGTCGGGCAGGTTGCCGTGCCAGAAGCAACGCGCGACACCGTCGGGGCCGGCAAGCAGGCCGGTGTTTTCTTTTTCCATAGCCAAAAACCCGTTCGTTAATACGCCTTTGCGCTGCATTTACTGCGGCTTTACCAGATTCCTGAACCCGGCGGTAACCACACCAAAAGGTTTACTGACAACGGCGCATTTTACGCATTCCGATTCATGTTTCGGTTGCTGCTTGCGCGCCAATGATCGCCGAACCGGGGGGCGTTCCACCCGGTTGTTTCAGACAATCAAGGTGCGTTCCGATGAAGACAGTTCTGTTTCCCGTGCTCGGCGCCGTGGCTGTTTTTGCCGCAGGCGTCACGCCTTCAACCGCTGGCGACCGCTATGCCGACAGGCCGCCGGTGATGGTGAGCCCCGACCTTTCCGCCCCCTGGGTGCTGCAGCTTGGCCATGCGCCCGGCATCGTGCGCCAGAACCGCCAGGTCGTGCAGCAGCCGCGCCTGCGCTACGCGCAGCCGGGGCAGCCCGACCGGGTGCAGACGGCGGCCGTGCAGCCGCCATCCAAGCGCATGGTCATGCGTCCACAGATCAACCCGATCTACCTGCCGCAGGAAGTCGCCTATGACGGCCCGCAGAAGCCGGGCACGATCGTCATCGATACGACGCAGAATTTCCTCTTTCTGGTCGAGAAGAACGGCAAGGCACGGCGTTACGGCGTCGGCACCGGCAAACCCGGCTTCGAATGGTCGGGCACGCACAAGATCACCAATAAGCGCGAGTGGCCGGACTGGCGCCCGCCGGCGCAGATGATCAAGCGCGAAGCCGCCAAGGGCCGCTACCTGCCGACCTATCTGGCTGGCGGCCTGGAGAACCCGCTCGGCGCACGCGCGCTCTATATCGGCACGACCGAATATCGCATCCACGGCACCAACCAGCCATGGACGATCGGCGGCGCGGTGTCGTCGGGTTGCATCCGCATGCGCAACGAGGACGTCGTCGACCTCTATGAACGGGTCAATGTCGGAACCACGGTCGAGGTGATATAGTTCGAATTGCGAATCACTTGGCCGGCAAGCACCTCGCTTTTGACGGCCAGTCCAGGAGATAACGGGGGACGGGCCGTATGGGGATGCGGCCAGTCAGGAAGGGCAGCACGGGAAACCGCGTTGCCCTTTCCGTTTCGACCGGAGCCTGACGATCAGCGGGGCACTCCCTGGTCGGCACGTCGCGCAAAAAGCATGACGGTTCGCTTTCGCGCTGCCCTTGGCGATGTTCTTTTGCTATGTCGGCGGCAACCAAGCAAAAGAGTTCACCCATGTCCCTGTCCGACGACAGCCGCTATCTCAAGGGCGGCCCGGTTGCCCAGCGCATCATCGCCGCCGTGCGCGAGGATGCAGCGATCGCCAAAGCCGAGGGGTTTCCGCCCAAGCTGATCTCGATCACCGTCGGCGATACCGCGGCGGTGGATGTCTACGTGCGCAACCAGCGCGCCAAGGCGCAACTGGCCGGCATCGATTTCGAGGAACGGCGCTTTCCCGCCACCATCACATCAGGCGAACTGGAAGCGGCCATCCACGGACTGAACGCCGATCCGCGCGTCACCGGCATCATCATCCAGCGGCCGGTGCCGGCACATATCCCGGTCCGGACGCTGCAGGCGGCGGTGCATCCGCTCAAGGATGTCGAGGGCATGCATCCGGCTTCGATCGGCAACATCGTCTACAACCAGCTCGACCTCGCGCCCTGCACGGCCGCCGCCTCGGTCGAGCTGCTGAAGGAGACTGGACTCGATCTCAAGGGGCTGGAAGTCGTCATCGTCGGCCACTCCGAAATTGTCGGCAAGCCGATCGCCTTCCTGCTGATGAGCGAAGGCGCGACGGTGACGGTCTGCCACCACATGACCCGATCGGTTGCCGCGCATGCCCGTCGCGCCGACGCACTGTTCGTCGCCGTCGGCAAGCCGCGGCTGATCAAGGCCGACATGGTCAAGCCGGGTGCGGCGGTCATCGACATCGGCATCAATTCCGAAATCGGGCCTGACGGGTCCAGCCGCATCGTCGGCGACGTCGACACCGAGAGCGTCCGCGAAGTCGCCTCCTGGATCACGCCGGTGCCGGGCGGCGTCGGCCCGATCACGGTCGCGATCCTGCTGCGAAACACGATGGTGGCGCTCAGCCGGCAGCGCGCGCTCTACGAGGCGACCTACGGCACGGTTGACAGGCTGGCGGCCGAGTAAGCACCGAGACAGGCCGCAGAGGTCTACTCCGCAGCGATCACGCTGTCTTCCGCAACGCCTTCCGGCTTCGGCCCGCCGTAGGCCCAGTCGAGCAGCTTTATCGTGTGCACCACCGGCATCTTCGCCGCGGATGCGATCTGGGTTATGCAACCGATGTTGCCGGTGGCGACGATCGAGGCCCCCGTCGCCTCGATGTTTTTCACCTTGCGGTCGCGCAGCCTGGCCGAAATCTCGGATTGCAGGATGTTGTAGGTGCCGGCCGATCCGCAGCACAGATGTCCCTCGCGCGGTTCGCGCACCATGAATCCGGCCTTGGCCAGCAATTCCTTCGGCTGGCGGGTGATCTTCTGGCCGTGCTGCATCGAACAGGCCGAGTGATAGGCAACGATCGTGCCCGGCTTGCGCACCGGTTCGGGCAGGTTGATGCCGGCCAGATACTCGGTGATGTCCTTGGCCAGCGCCGACACCCGCGCGGCCTTGTTGGCATAGGCCGGATCGAGACGCAGCATGAAGCCATAATCCTTGATCGTCGTGCCGCAGCCGGATGCGGTGATGACGATGGCATCGAGCCCGCTTTGTTCGATGGCGCGCGTCCAGGCGTCGACATTTTGCCTCGCCGAGGCAAGCGCTGCCTGCTCCCGCCCCGTGTGATGAACCAGCGCACCGCAGCAGCCCTCGCCCGGCGGCACCACGACCTCGACGCCGAGCCGCGTCAGTAGCGAAATCGTCGTTTCGTTGATGGCGGGATCAAGCACCGATTGCGCGCAGCCGGTGAGGATGGCGACGCGGCCTTTTTTGGTCCCTTGCCCGGCATGGATACCCGGCGAGGCCATCGGTGACGTTTTGGGGATCGACGCCGGAGCGAGCTTGAGCATTGCGCTGAGCGGCTTCAGCGCCGGGACCTTCTCGAACAGGCCGATTAACGGCTTGCCCAGTCTCGCCAGCCTGAGTGCTGCGCGAAAACGCGCGGGATAGGGCAGCACGAAGGCGAGCATGGTGCGGGTCAGGCGGTCGAGCAGCGGGCGCTTGTAGGTCTCCTGGATGTGGGCGCGGGCGTGGTCGACCAGATGCATGTAGTTGACGCCCGAAGGACAGGTGGTCATGCAGGCAAGGCAGGACAGGCAGCGGTCGATATGGGTGACGATCTCCTTGTCGGCCGGGCGACCGTTCTCCAGCATGTCCTTGATCAGGTAGATGCGGCCGCGCGGCGAATCGAGCTCGTTGCCGAGCGTGACATAGGTCGGGCAGGTGGCGGTGCAGAAGCCGCAATGCACGCATTTGCGCAGGATCTTCTCGGATTCCGCGACATGCGGATCGGCAAGCTGGGCAAGCGAAAAATTGGTCTGCATCGCGCTAAGTCCTAACCCATGCGGCCGGGATTGAGGATGTTTCTAGGGTCGAATTCCTGCTTCAGCCGCGCGCTAAGTGCGGCCAGCGCCGGCGCCTGCGGCTCGAACACCGGCAGGGCGGCGCGATGGGAAGGGGCGGCGCGCACCAGCGTCGCATGGCCGCCGCCATGTTTTCTCAACAGCCCGCGCAGCAAAGCAGCCTCCGGATCACCCTCTTCCATGCGCAACCACAGCAGCCCGCCCTGCCAGTCATAGAAGGCGCTGACGGCTGCCTGCATGCGCAGCGTCAGAACCATCTGGTGGCCTTCTCCCGGCGTCATCGACACGCGCCAGACCGGTTTCTCGCTGCCATCGGCGAAGGGCCTGCAATCGCGCACATCGCGCCACATCAGCCGTGAAGCCTCGCCGGAAATCTCTTCCAGTGGCCCGGCCTTGCCGAGCAGCGTTTTCAGCGCGGCGATGCGATAGGCGACGGAGGGGCCAAAACCTTCAACGCGCAGCAAAGTCGCGGCCTCGCTGCCAAGCGTGCCGCCAGCGACGCGCGCGGCGATCCGCTCCGGCAGATGGGCGGCACTCGACACTTCGGCGCTGGAACCAAGCGCCAGGGCCATGGCGGCAGCAGCCGCGTCGTCGAGCAGGCCGCGGACGGCGAGCGTGACCTCGGTCTCGGCGGCGGGCAGCACCTTGAAGGTGACGTCGGTGAGCACGGCCAGCGTGCCCCAGCTGTTGGCCATCAACTTCGACAGATCGTAGCCGGTGACGTTCTTGACCACGCGGCCGCCGGACTTGAACGCCTCGCCGCGGCCTGAAACGGCATTGATGCCCAGGATATGATCGCGCGCCGCGCCCGCCTTCAACCGGCGCGGGCCGGAAAGGTTTGCGGCAAGCACGCCGCCGATGGTGCCTTTGCCAGGCTGCCCCCCGAGCAGCGGGCCGTAATCCATCGGCTCGAAGGCGAGTTGCTGGGCGTTTTCCGCCAGCAGCCTTTCGATGTCGGCCAGCGGCGTGCCGGCCTTGGCCGACAGCACCAGTTCGGCGGGCTCATAGAGCGTAACGCCGCTGAGGTTCGACAGGTCGAGCGTGTGTTCGGTCTGCAGCGGACGACCGATGCCGCGCTTGGAACCATGGCCAAGGATTTCGAGCGGCGATTCCTCCGCCGCCGCCCAGGCAACGGTGGACACGACTTCGTCCGATGTGGTCGGGGTGAGTGTGGTCATGGCTATTTCTGGTTCGCCCCCGTGAAGCGAGGGAGAGGTGGCTCGGGCAAAGCCCGAGACGGAGAGGGGGCAATCATAGAGCGTCGCCTCCGATCTTCCTGGCCGCGAAAACGAACCTCGGGTCTGAGGCGATGACATCCTGGTGGAGTTGTCCTTCCAGTGCCGCAAGAACTGTCTCCCAAACGCTCCGAGGACTCCTCAGCACATCGACGTTCCAAAAACGCAACATCGAGAACCCCTCACCCCGCATGAATTCGTCACGTCGCCTGTCATAGAAACTCTCGGCATGCTGACTTCCGTCCAGCTCGATGACCAGCTTTTTGCTGCGACAGGTGAAGTCGGCGAAGTATGGCCCAATCGGCATCTGACGCACGAACTTGTAGCCACCAAGCCGTTTGGCCTTCAGCTCGTTCCAAAGGGTTGCTTCCGCCGGATTGTCACCATGCCGGAGCACGCGAGCACGCGCGATCTTTTCCGGCGAACGCCCGCTCGGCATGTCGGGCGTCCCCCTCTCCGTCTCGGGCTTTGCCCGAGCCACCTCTCCCCCGCTCTGCGGGGGCGAGGAACCCCCATTCCGATGGGCCGTCACACTCAAAACCTCGGAATGTCCGGAAACGGCAGCTTGCCGCCGGAAATGTGCATGCGGCCGAGTTCGGCGCAGCGGCGAAGCTGCGGGAAGACCTTGCCGGGATTCAAAAGATGATTGGGGTCGAAGGCGCATTTGACCCGCATCTGCTGGTCGAGGTCGATCTGGTTGAACATCTCCGGCATCAGGTCGCGCTTCTCGACGCCCACGCCGTGTTCGCCGGTGAGCACGCCGCCGACCTTGACGCACAGCCGCAATATGTCGGCGCCGAAGCTTTCGGCCTTGTCGAGTTCGCCCGGCACATTGGCGTCGTAAAGGATCAGCGGATGCAGATTGCCGTCGCCGGCGTGAAAGACATTGGCGACGCCGAGACCGTAAGTCTCCGACAGCTCGCGCATGCCGGCAAGCACGCGCGGCAGTTCCTTGCGCGGGATGGTGCCGTCCATGCAGTAATAGTCGGGCGAGATACGGCCAACCGCCGGAAAGGCCGCCTTGCGGCCAGCCCAGAAGCTCAGACGCTCCTGCTCCGACTGCGAGATGCGGCAGGTGGTCGAGCCGTTCTTGTAGGCGATTTCTTCGACAAGGCCGATCAGGTGATCGACCTCGACGCTCGGCCCGTCGAGCTCGACGATCAGCAGCGCCTCGACATCCAGGGGATAGCCGGCATGGACGAAGTCCTCGGCGGCATGGATCGCCGGCCGGTCCATCATTTCCATGCCGCCCGGAATGATGCCGGCGCCGATGATGTCGGCGACGCACTGGCCGCCCTGCTCGCTGGTCGGAAAGCCGATCAGCAGGGCGCGTGCGGTCTCCGGCTTTTTCAGGATGCGCACGGTGACTTCGGTGACGACGCCGAGCAGGCCTTCGGAGCCGGTCATGACGCCGAGCAGGTCGTAACCTTCCGCGTCAAGGTGACTGCCACCGAGCCGCACCACCTCGCCATTCATCAGCACCATCTCGATGCCGAGCACATTGTTGGCGGTGAGGCCGTACTTCAGGCAGTGCACGCCGCCGGAATTTTCCGCCACATTGCCGCCGATCGAGCAGGCGATCTGGGAGGATGGATCGGGGGCGTAGTAGAAGCCCTCCTGCTCGACGGCGGTGGTGATGCCGAGATTGGTGACGCCCGGTTGGGCGACAACGACGCGGTTGGGGAAATCGATCGCAAGAATGCGGTTGAAGCGGCTCATGACCAGCAGCACCGCGTCTTCCAGCGGCAACGCGCCGCCAGACAGCGAGGTGCCGGAACCGCGCGGCACGACACGGATGTTGCGGTCGTTGCAGTATTTCAGCACGCGGGAAACCTGCGCCACCGTCTGCGGCAGCACGACGACCAGCGGCAGCTGCCGATAGGCGGTCAGGCCATCGCTCTCGAAGGCCCGCATGGAATTGGCGGCGTCGACAACGCCCTCGCCCGGCACGATGATGCGCATGTCGGCGACGATCTCGTCGCGCCGGCGCATCGTGGCGTCGTCTGGTTTCGGCATGGCCAGGCCGGACATCAGCAGCCTCGTTTCGCTTGACTGGTCAAAATCTTTTACCAGTGAAGCGCGGCGGTTGCAAATCCCGCTTTGGTGGAAAGTCCAAAGTTGCGGTCGGACGGGCTTCCGCAGCGGCAATCTGCCGCTGCGGATACAAGTCTTATTCGCCCGCCAGCTTGCTGGGCTCGGAATGCATCCGACGCACGCGGCGCACGCCCCACCAGACCAGCAGAATGGCGACTGGTACCGAAGCCGCGGTGACGACCTCCGGCGCGAAGGCATGGCCGAAGATGGAGGCGCCCTTGGCGACATAGCCGACGAGGCCGACCACATAGTAGGAGACAGCGGCGACCGAGAGACCTTCGACGGTCTGCTGCAGGCGCAGTTGCAGGCGGGCGCGGTTGTTCATCGACGCCAGCAGGTCGCGGTTCTGCTTCTCGACCTCGACATCGACCCAGGTGCGCAGCAGCGTCGTGGCGCGGGTCAGCTTGCGCGACAGATTGGCCTGGCGCTCCTCGACCGAGCGGCAGGTGCGCATGGCCGGTGCGACGCGGCGCTGCAGGAACCCGCCCCAGGTGTCGTAGCCGGGCACGGCTTCTTCCTCGAGCGCTTCCAGGCGCTCGACGACGATGCCGTCATAGGCGCGGCTGGCGCCGAAACGGTAGAGGCTCGACGCGGCGTCCGCCTCCAGCTCGGCGGCAAGCTCGGTCAGGTCGGCCAGCAGCGTCTGGCTATCGCGGGTTTCGGCGACCTTCATTTCCAGCGTGGTCTGCGCCAGCCTGTCCTCGATGCGGCGGGCGCGGCCGGACAGCGTCAGCGCCAATGGCAGGCCAAGCATGGCCAGTGTTCGGTAGGTTTCGATGTCGATCAGCCGTTGCGACAGCGCCCCAGTGCGCGCCGGCGTCAGGCCGCGGTCGAGCACCAGCATGCGGGTCATGCCGTCGCCATCCTGGCGGAAATCGGTGACGATGGCGGCGTTGCCGCGTTCGACCAGCGAATAGCACAGGCTGGTTGGATCAAAGCCGGCGATCAGCCGCTCGCTCGCCTGCGTCCATTTGCGGATTTCGAGCCTGATCCCCGAGATGACGGTTCCCGGCGGCGAAAATCCGTTGCCGAACGGCGAGTCCTCCTGCGCCCTGCCGCTTTCGGAGAGCGGGCCTTCCCACAGATAGGTCGAGAATTCCGTGTGCCGCTCCCAGCGCAGCGAGCCCTTGCCCCACTTCATGGCGTGGTGGCGGGCCTGGCGGTCGGGCGCGGCAATGCCGAGGCGCCGCGACAGTTCGGACAGCACCGCATGGTCGACACTGGATCCGCCCTCGGTCATGAAGGCGAGTTGCACCAGGACACGCGGCTTTTCGATCAGCGGATGCGGCCGGGCATGAACCTCGCCGAGCGCACCGGGCCGGCCTTCATGCGCGGGAAAACCCATGACGCTGCCCTTGGCGCGCGGCAGGAACTCGAGATTGGACGGGTCGTCTGACACGGCTTGTCCCCCGGGGTTCTCTAGACCCTCTTACATTGCGTCCCTCTAGGGCCAATGGCCAGATGACGCAAACAACAAAGTTTAGCCGAAGACGATATGGCGTCAGGTGACAGAATCGACCCGCTTCGGCCAATTGGATAAATAATTTGACCAGTTGGCGACGCAGGCTTTATCCTGCCCGACAGCGGTTCACCTTCCAGGCATTCTTTTGAGCGACATTTTTTCCAGGATCGAGCATTCGCGCACCGCCGACGAGGTGGTGCAGCAGATCGAGGGCCTCATCCTCGAAGGCGTGCTGCGCACCGGCGACCGGTTGCCGGGCGAGCGCGAACTTGCGCGCCAGTTCGACGTGTCGCGGCCGATCCTGCGCGATGCGCTGAAGGCGCTCGAAGGGCGCGGCCTTTTGACGACCAAGGCCGGCGGCGGCACGCATGTCGCCGACATCATCGGCCAGCTGTTCACCAAGCCGGTGGCGGACCTGATCTCGATGCATCGCAAGGCGGTGGCCGACTATCTGGAATACCGCCGCGAGATCGAGGGCGTCGCGGCCGAATATGCGGCGCGACGCGCCACGCCGGAGGATCTGGCGCTGCTCGACCGCATCATGGCGCGCATGGACGAAGCGCACCGGACCGGCGATTTCGACGACGAAGCCGAGATCGATGTCGAGTTCCACCACGCGATCTGCGAGTGCGCGCACAACATCCTGCTCTTGCACACGCTGCGCTCCTGCTACCGGCTGCTGTCGGAAGGCGTGTTCCAGAACCGGCTGCTGGTGTTCACCGTGCCCGGCGCGCGCGACGCGCTGCTTGCCCAGCACCGGGCGATCCATGCCGCTGTGAAGGCCGGTGACCCTGCGGCCGCGCGGCAAGCGGCGATGGACCACATGATCTATGTCGAGCGGTCGATGGCCGAGGCCGAGCGCAGCGGCGACTGGCAACGCGTCTCGCGGCTGAGGCTCAGGCAACGCTCTGAAGGGGCCAGATGAACCCACACGCTCCCAGGACTGATAAGCGGGGACCCTCATGAGCCAAATCCTCACCATCGCCGATCTCAAGGACCTCGCGCGCCGGCGCGTGCCAAAAATGTTCTTCGAATACGCCGATTCCGGCGCCTGGACTGAAAGTACCTACCGGGCCAACGAGGAGGATTTCGCCAAGATCAAATTCCGCCAGCGCGTGCTGGTCGACATGAGCAACCGCTCGCTGGAATCGACCATGATCGGCGAAAAGGTGGCAATGCCGGTGGCGCTGGCGCCGACCGGCCTGACCGGCATGCAGCATGCCGATGGCGAGATGCTGGCGGCGCAGGCGGCCGAGGAGTTCGGCGTGCCATTTACCCTGTCGACGATGAGCATCTGCTCGATCGAGGACGTCGCCTCGGTGACCAAGAAGCCATTCTGGTTCCAGCTCTACGTGCTGCGCGACAAGGATTTCGTGCTCGACCTGATCGACCGGGCAAAGGCGGCGAAGTGCTCGGCGCTGGTGCTGACGCTCGACCTGCAGATACTCGGACAACGCCACAAGGATGTCCGCAATGGACTTTCGGCGCCGCCCAGAATGACGCTGGCCAACATCGCCGACATCGCCATGCGCCCGCGCTGGTGGATGGGCATGGCCGGCACCAAGCGCCGCACCTTCCGCAACATTGTCGGCCATGCCAAGGGCGTCGGCGACGTCGCCTCGTTGTCCTCCTGGACGACCGAGCAGTTCGATCCGCATCTGTCGTGGAAGGATGTCGCCTGGATCAAGGAACGCTGGGGTGGCAAGCTGATCCTGAAAGGCGTTCTCGACAAGGAAGATGCGCTGATGGCGGCCAAGACCGGCGCCGACGCCATCATCGTCTCCAACCATGGCGGGCGCCAGCTCGACGGCGCGTCGTCTTCGATCATGGCGCTGGAGGAGATTGCCGACGCGGTCGGCGACACGATCGAAGTCCACATGGATGGCGGCATCCGCTCCGGCCAGGACGTGCTGAAGGCGCTCTGCCTCGGCGCCAAGGGCACCTATATCGGCCGGCCATTTCTTTACGGCCTGGGTGCGCTCGGCAAGGAAGGAGTTACCAAGGCATTGGAAATCATCCGCAAGGAGATGGACATCACGCTGGCTCTGTGCGGAAAGCGTCTGGTCACCGACATGGGCAAGGACCAGCTCCGGCGCTAAGTCCGTGACAGCCTGACCACGGAGACGGCGCAGAGTTGGCAGAACCCGGCATCCATTTTCTCGACGCGCATGGGCCGGAAGGTGTGCGTCTTTATGCGATCGGTGACGTGCATGGCCGGCTCGATCTGCTGGCCGCCATGCATCAACGCATAGAGGATGAGATCGAGCGGGATTTGCCTGCCGACTGGCGTGTCATCCATCTCGGCGACTATGTCGACCGTGGACCGGATTCCAAAGGCGTCATCGACTTCCTGATCGAGGCGCGAGAGCGCGACTCGCGCCATGTGATGCTGGCCGGCAACCACGACGTCGGCTTTCTCGACTTTCTCAAGAAGCCCGACCCGGAAGGGCTTTTCATCCGTTTCGGCGGCATCCAGACGGCGCTGTCCTACGGCGTGGCAATCAGCGAAGGCACCAGCATGTGGTTCGGCAAAGCCGAGGCCGCCGTGCGCAAAGGACATGAATCCCTGGTCGAGGCGGTGCCGCAAACCCACATCGATTTTTTGCGATCGCTGCGGCTTTCGCTGACGCTCGGAGATTTCTTCTTCTGCCATGCGGGCATCAGGCCGGGCATCGCGCTGGCAAGGCAAAACCCGCAGGATCTGATGTGGATCCGCGACATCTTCCACAATTACCAGGGCCTGTTCCCGAAGATCGTGGTGCACGGGCACACGCCGGTGCCGGAAGCGGAAGTGATGGCCAACCGCGTCAATGTCGACACGCTAGCCTGGCAATCAGGCATGCTCACCGCGCTCGTCGTCGACGGCCCGGACAAACGCATCCTGACGATCACGATCAAGGAGCCTGGGACGACAAAGGAAGCGTGAGCGGCGCGTCCGAGGACGCGAAAACGCTCCGGCTTTTAGCGAAGCGAGGCGGTTACGCCGTAGCCGTCGACGGCGTTGTGGTTGTTGGCTGCGTCGGCGGAATAGATGCCGAGGCCGCACAGCACGATGGCGGACAACATGGCAAAGGACAGAAGCGCTGCTTTCACGGACGTCATCTCTTGTTGAGCTTGCTGCATCTGTGCACCAGGCGGTTACCAATGCGTTGAAACGGAGAATTCGCTTCAAAGTTTCGACGATTTCGCGCTTCTAGGCGCGTTCTGTATCGACGGTGTGTCGCGCGGGTCACACCAAAGGTTCATCGCGGTTGCACAGCCGATGCAGAGCGCGCGCCTTCTAGGATGACGGGCGGACACAAGCCAAGGATGAAAGGTGTTTTCCCCAGCCGGTTTCACCGCCGCGTGCCAATTATGTCACGCGGCGAGGCGCCAAGGGTTGGACGCTCAGATCGTTGCGACCCAGGCGCGGGCAATGGCCAGGCCGGCAGCGTCGGCGTCGGGCCCGTTGCGGGCCATTTCGCCATCGAGCTTGCCGGCCCAGTCGGGGTGGCGCGCGGCGATGGTCGGGGCAAAGGAGGTGCTCCAGTCCTGCACCATCGGGCGGTCGGCCTCGAAATGGAACTGGAAGCCGTAGACCGCGCGGCCAACGCGAAACGCCTGGTTCTCGGCGACATCGTTACCGGCAAGCCGCACGGCGTTCTCCGGCAGCACGAACGTGTCGTCGTGCCACTGGAAGATCGGGAATTTTTCCGGCAACGCGCCCAGCACCGGATCGGCCCTGGCGTCCGGCGTCAGCGACACGCCGTGCCAGCCGAACTCGTTGGCGCCACCGATGCGGTTCTCGCCACCGAAGGCGCGGGCAACGAGCTGACTGCCCAGGCAGATGCCGAGCACTGCACGGTCCTTGTCGGCGAAATCACGGGTCAGTTCGAGCAGAGCCGGGAAATAGGGGTAGTCGTCATCGTCCAGTGCATTCTGGCCACCGCCGAGCACCACCATGGCATCGTGCCCGGCCGCATCATCCGGCAGCGGATCGCCCTTGTAGGGCAGGCGCAGATCGAGGTCGGCGCCCGCTTCCGCCAGAGCCGCGCCTACCTGGCCAAGGCCGGTATTGTCGTAGTTCTGGACCACCAGCACCCGCATCGCAAAAACCCTGCTGACATGAAAATGATGCGACGAGCGATATCATGCCGCCTGCATTGCAGCCAAGATGCGTGTTGCGGGAGAAAGCTATGCCACTGCAGAACCGGGTCGATCCGTTCGGCGCCATCCACGCCGTGCCCGAGCGCGGGCTGTTCACCGGAAATCGCGGCATCATCCATGATCCCGAGACAAAGACATTGCTGAAAAAGCGCTGGGCGCTTCCGGCCTGGATCGTTTGCGTCTGCCAATTCCGCGGCGTGCGGCGAGAGCCGATGGGGCGTAACCGGAAGAGCGACGACCATTTGGGTGGCAAAGCGGGCTGGACCGAGCTGTTCTTCCTCGACGAGGTGACGGCACTGGCAGCCGGGCATCGGCCCTGCTTCTTTTGCCAGCGCGAACGGGCCAAGGATTTCGTCGGCCGCTTCGGCGATGCCTACGGCATTGCCGAGCCACGCGCGCCGCAGGTCGACAAGCGGCTGCACAAGGAGCGACTGGCGTCCGGTGGCAAGCCGCCGATGCTGGCCCTAAAGGAGCTTGCCTGTCTTCCCGACGGTGCGATGCTTGCTGATGGCGGCACCGCCTATGCCTTGCGCGGCGGCAAAGCGCTGCGCTGGTCCTTTGCCGGATATGGCCCACCCGGCGATTTCAGCCTGCTCGAAAGCCAGGTGCTGGCGCTGCTGACGCCGGCCACCACGCTCGCCGTCCTGCAGCATGGCTTTCGGCCGGCGTGGCATCCGACCGCCGAGGCTTGACGCCGGCGGGCGGCTCGCTCATTCCTCGGCGATGCGCGCCAATTACAAGATGCAACGCCTGTTCGTGCCCGACGATCTCGGGCCAGAGATCGAGTTCGACGCCGGTCAGCAGCAGAGCCACTATCTCCTGCATGTGTTGCGGCTTGGAGAAGGCGCCGAAATCCTGGTGTTCAACGGCCGTGACGGCGAGTGGTCGGCGGCCATTGCGGCGAAATCAAAAAGGGCGGTGCGCCTGAAGGTGTTGGCGCTGCAACGGCCGCAGCCGCCGCTGCCCGATCTCACATACTGCTTTGCGCCGCTGAAGCAGGGCCGGCTCGACTATCTCGTGCAGAAGGCGGTCGAGATGGGCGCCGGCATCCTGCAGCCGGTCATCACCCAGCACACGCAAGTGGCCAAGCCCAGTATCGATCGCCTGCGCGCCAATGTCGTCGAAGCCGCCGAACAATGCGGCATCCTGGCGGTGCCGGAGGTGCGCGAAGCGGAAAAGTTCGACCGCCTGCTGACCGGCTGGGACAGAGAGCGGCGGCTGATCTTCTGCGACGAGGACGCCTCGACCAACAATCCGCTGCCGGCTCTGCAGGCGGTCAGGGAAAAGAAACTTGGGCTGCTGGTCGGGCCCGAAGGCGGCTTTTCCGATGACGAGCGCAAGATGCTGCGCGCCCTGCCCTTCGTGACAGCCATTCCACTCGGACCGCGCATCCTGCGCGCCGACACGGCGGCGGTGGCGGCACTTGCGGTGATCCAGGCAACCGTCGGAGACTGGTGAGACTTCATTTCTTGCAAGGGACGGAGAGCGCCGTATCGTTCAATTCCTGTTGACCTGTGGCTCAGGATTTTTCGCTTGATCGACTACTGACATTTCGTCCATCTAGCGCCGGCGGTCGTGCGGCCGTCCTATAGCGCCGCGCGTCCTTTCGGACGCGCAAAGGACGCTGTAGCATTTTGAAGGGGCACGTGATCCTTTCCGAAAATCGAAAGCCGATTTTCGGGATCACGTGCGGAGGGCTTTGTCATGGCGCGCGACACTACCGATTTCCGCCCGATCGAAGGCGTCGATGAGCTCGTCGAGCATCTGGCCGAAGGCAACAAGCCGCGCGACAAGTGGCGCATCGGCACCGAGCACGAGAAATTCCCGTTCTATGTCGATGGCAACGCGCCCGTGCCCTATGGCGGCGAGCGCGGCATCCGCGCCATCCTCGAAGGCATGCAGCAGAAACTCGGCTGGGATCCGATCATCGATGACGGCCGCATCATCGGCCTGGTCGAGCCGACCGGCCAGGGTGCGATTTCGCTGGAACCCGGCGGGCAGTTCGAGCTGTCAGGCGCGCCGCTGGAGACGATCCACCAGACCTGCCGCGAGGGCAATGCGCATCTGGCGCAGGTGCGCGAGATCGCCGAGCCGATGGGCATTCGCTTTCTCGGCCTTGGCGGAAGCCCGAAATGGTCGCTGGCCGAGACGCCGAAAATGCCGAAGTCGCGCTACGAGATCATGACGCGCTACATGCCAAAGGTGGGCACCAAGGGTCTCGACATGATGTACCGCACCTGCACGATCCAGGTGAACCTCGACTTCGAGAGCGAAGCCGACATGCGGCGCAAGATGCAGGTATCTCTGAAGCTGCAGCCGCTGTCGACGGCATTGTTCGCCAATTCGCCGTTCACCGAGAGCCGGCCAAATGGATTGCAGAGCTGGCGCGGCGACATCTGGCGCGACACCGACAACCGGCGCTCGGGCCTGCTCGAATTCTGCTTCTCGCCCGATTTCGGTTTCGCCGATTATGTCGAATGGGCGCTCGACGTGCCCATGTATTTCGTCATCCGCGACGGCCATTATCACGACATGACGCACATCACCTTCCGCCAGTTCATGGCCGGGGCCGCCCGCAATGAAGTGCCGGACGGGCTGCCGACGATGGGCGACTGGGCGAACCATTTGTCGACGCTGTTCCCGGACGTGCGGCTGAAGCGTTTCCTCGAGATGCGTGGCGCCGATGGCGGGCCGTGGCGGCGTATCTGCGCGTTGCCGGCTTTCTGGGTCGGATTGCTCTATGACGAGGCAGCGCTCGATGCCGCCGAGGCACTGACCTCAAGCTGGACATATGACGAAGTGCTGGCGATGCGCAACGCGGTGCCGGAACAAGGCATTTCCGCGCCCTTCCGCAACACCACGCTGCGCGAGATCGCCCGCGACGTGATGGTCATCTCACGCATGGGTCTGAAGAACCGTGGTCGCAAGAACCGCGACGGCTACGATGAAACCTCGTTCCTCAACACGCTCGATGAAGTCGTCGCACGCGGCACCACCAGCGCCGAGGAGATGCTCTCCGCCTACCACACGCGCTGGGGCGGCTCGATCGAGCCGGTATTCATGGAATACGCCTATTGACCCTGCAAGCGTCGGCGCGGCCGATTGATTGGCAAAAGCCGCTTCAATCGGCCATCGAAACGAATTAGGCTCTCCACCCTAGGATTTCCCGGAGGAGAAAGCCGATGCCTACCTTGTTCGATATGCTGGCGCAGGCCCAGAACGGCAACGGCATGCAGGCCCTTGCCCAACAATACGGCCTGTCGATGCAGCAGACACAGGCGGCCGTTGCCGCTCTGCTGCCGGCCTTTTCGCAGGGGCTGCAGCGCAACACTGCCGATCCCTATGGGCTCGGCGCCTTCATGACGGCAATGGCAAGCGGCCAGCACGCCAAGTATTTCGAGGACGCAACCCGAGCCTTCTCGCCGCAAGGCGTCGATGAGGGCAACGGGATTTTGGGGCACCTGTTCGGCTCGAAGGACCTGTCGCGGGCCGTGGCCAGCCAGGCGGCGCAAGCCAGCGGCGTCAGCCAGCAGATCCTGCAACAGATGCTGCCGGCGATCGCCTCTATGGTCATGGGCGGGCTGTTCAAGCAGACGACAAACCAGATGCAAGCCGCTGGCGGCCTCGGCGGCGGCAACAATCCGCTCGGCGAGATCATCGAGCAGATGATGCGGCAAAGCGGCATGCAAGCCCCCGCTCCACAGCCACGCCAGGCACCGCAGCCCCAGAATCCGATGGACAACCCGCTCGGCAAGGTTTTGCAGGACATGTTCGGCGGCGGCGCCCCGCAGCCGCAAAGCCAACCGCAGCCGGCACCCAATCCCTATGGCGACAATCCGCTCGGCAAGGTGTTGCAAGATATGTTCGGCGGTGGGGCGTCGCAGCCGCGGCAATCGCAACCGCAGCAGACCCAGAGCCCCTATGGCGACAACCCACTGGGCAAGATCTTCGAGGAGATGCTGCGGCAAGGCGGCGGTGGCGGCTTCGGCGGGGGCGGACAGCCCAAACCGCCACAGCCACAGGCACCACCGCAGCAGCCGCAGCCGCAGACCAATCCGAGCGGCCGGCCGAGGAACCCGTTCGACGACCTGTTCGGCAAGATGTTCGAGACCGGCGCCCAGCAGCGTGACGAGTATCAGAAGGGCGTGGAAACGATCTTCGACCAGTTCAAGCGGGATATGGATCGGCGGTAGCCTGATTGGTCCTTCAAAAGAAAAGCCCGGTCCTGGGAGGACCGGGCCAGAGTGCAGGCGGGCCGGCGGGGATCCGGCAGGGAGTGGGGGCCTGCATGCTCGTCAGTCGCGTCGAACCTTAAAAAGGTTCACGGCAACCGATGCGATAGCAACCAAGCTAGGCTATCAGGCCACCTTGCGGGCGAGATCCTCGATCGTTTCTACGCGATCGCTGGCGATTGCGCGCAAGATCTTCGTCGGATCGCGGCCAAACGGTATGTCGATGGCGACATGGAGGTCGGCGCGGGTCAGGCCGATATCGGCGAGTTCGGAATCCGACATCTCGCCAAGGCGATAGAAGGCGCGGCGGTTTTTCCAGGCGCGGTAAACGTTGGAGACGGTGTTTGCCACGCGCGTCGCAACGGCCGGACGCGAGGTGATGCGCGAGGTCTTGGTGGCGAAATCAAACGTGGTCATGTCGGTCTCCTTCAGACTCGAACGGACAAAGCCCTGCCATCGGCGCTGGCGACAGCGGCCGTTTCGGCTTCGATTCACATGCCTTCATGTGGACAATCACAATTTGCCATCGACCGATTGATTAATCCAACGAATGTTTCTAATCCTAGGCATCAACACTAGTGATGGATTGGACCCGATGAAAGCGCCACTCGATCTCGATCAGTTGCAGACCTTCATCTCGATTGCCGACACCGGCAGCTTTACGCGGGCGGCCGAAGAGGTGCACCGGACCCAGTCGGCGGTGTCGATGCAGATGCGCCGGCTGGAGGAGCGAATCGGCAAGCCGCTGTTCGAAAAGGACGGGCGCACCAACAGGCTGACCGAGGAAGGCGACAAGCTGCTCTCCTACGCGCGGCGGCTGCTCTATCTCAACCGCGAAACGCTGGCCGCCTTCGACGACCGGCGGCTCGAAGGCACGATCCGCATCGGTACGCCCGACGACTATGCCGATCGTTTCCTGCCCGAGATCATGGCGCGGTTCACGCGCTCCAATCCGCGCGTCGAACTGACCGTCATCTGCGAGCCGACGCCAGGACTGGTCGAGCATATCAAGCGCGGCAATCTCGACCTGGCGCTGGTGACGCACAATGATGTACGCGGCCAGTCGGAGGTGGTGCGGCGCGAGCCGCTGCTGTGGGTCACCTCCGCCAACCATGCGACGCACGAGCAGCAGACGCTGCCGATGGCCTTTGGCCGGCCGAATTGCATCTGGCGGCGCGCCGCCGTCGATGTGCTCGACCAGCAGAACCGCGACTATCGCATCCTGTTCACCAGCTTCTCGGCAACCGTCATCACCGCGGCTGTGCTTTCCGGCCTGGCGATCTCGGTGTTGCCGGAATGCGCGCTCAGGCCCGGCATGCGGGTGCTGGGTGAAGCCGACGGCTTCGGCGCCCTGCCCGATTGCCGCATCGGCATCATGCGCGGCCAGACGTCGCGGCCGGAGATCGTCGATGCGCTTGCCCGCCACATTTCGGAAAGCCTGGACAATATTTCCGTGCCGATCGGTGAAGAGACCGGGACATTCGACTTCGCCGCCCTCGCCTATGCCAAGATGAAGCGGACGAAGCCGAACCAGATCCTGCCGGGCTGGTAGGCCAGATCCTCCCTGACAGGAAGATCAACCAAGAGCCGATGCCGACCTGCCCTCACCGGGCGACGGGCCTGCGAGGGCCAGCATCTGGGCCGGCTCCAGCGGCGGTGACAGCAGATAGCCCTGCAACTGATGGCAGCCCATGCCGACGAGCAGAGCCTTTTGCTCCTCGGTCTCGACCCCCTCGGCGGTGACCTCGACGTCAAGAGCAATGGCAAGGTCGACCAACGCCTTGACGATCGCGGTGGAACTTCGATCATTGTCGAGAAGGCGCACGAAGGAACGGTCGATCTTGAGCTTGTCGATGGCATGGCGGCGCAGGTAGTTCAGCGAAGAATAGCCGGTGCCGAAATCATCGAGCGCGACCCTGATGCCGGTTTGGCGCAAGGCCGCCAGTATCGTCCTGGTGGTGTCGTTGTTTTCCAGAAGCACACTTTCGGTGATCTCGAGTTGCAACCGCGACGGCGCCAGCCCGGTCTCCGCAAGGATCAACGCAACCTCGTCGGCGAACCCGCCGTCGCGCAGCTGTAGCGGCGACACGTTGACGGCCACCCAAGGCAATTGCGTGCCGACGGCGAACCGGCAGGCTTCGCCCAGCACCCATTTGCCGAGTTCGCCGATCATGCCGCGTTCCTCGGCAATGGCGATGAACTGCTGGGGCGGCAACGCACCATGGATTTCATGCGCCCAGCGGATCAGCGCTTCGGCGCCGGCGATCGTCCTGCCATCCGCGGTGAAAATCGGCTGATAGGCCAGTTTTATCCCGGTCCCGCCAGCAAGGGCGCTGCGGAGCTCGTTCTCGACCTTGCGCTTGTGCAGCAAGAGGTCGTCCATGTCGCCGGCGAAGACCTGATGGCGACCGCGGCCGTTCTTCTTGGCCTCGTAAAGCGCAATATCGGCCTTGCGCAGCAGATCGTCAGCATCGACTTGCGGACCCGACGCCAGGGCAATGCCGATGCTGGCACTGACGAAGACCTGATCGTCCATCAGCCTGAACGGCTCCTGCATCTTCCGCAGCAGCCGTTCCGAAACATCCTCGGCCGCCCTGATGTCGCGAACATCGACCAGAATGATCGCAAACTCGTCGCCGCCGAGCCGCGCCACCGTGTCGATTTCCCGGACCGTCTGCTGCAGCCTGGTCGCCGTCTGGCGCACAAGCTCGTCGCCGGCGGGATGGCCGAGCGTGTCGTTGACATGCTTGAAGCGATCGATATCGAGATAAAACAGCGCCATCCTTGCCGTATCGCGCCCGGTCGTCAGCAAGGCCCGCCGCAACCTGTCCTCGAAGAGAGCCCGGTTGGGGAGGCCCGTCAGCGTATCGTGAAAGGCGAGATATTGCGCCTGCGCCTGGCTGGTCTGCAGCGCCAGCGATGTCCGCCGCAGGCGCCGCAGGAGAAAGATCAATGCACCCGCGGCAAACAGCACGCCGGCGACCAATGCAGGGCCCGCCTTGCGCACCAGCGTCAGACCGGGGCGCTCCTGATCCCAGCCGATGTAGCCGAGAATCACTCCGCGTGAATTCATCAGCGGAATGGCGGCTGAGCTGATCGGTTGCGACAACAGCAGCAGGTGCGCGCCATCGAGCAGGTATTTTTCGGCGATCTTGCCGATGACAGCGTCGTTGATGAACTCGATCGAGACATGCAGATATTCGCTGCCCGGCGCCTGGGTGACACGGTCCGAACTCGGCACCAGCGGTGCGATGCTGAGGATCGCGGGCTTGCCCCCAAGCGACACGAGGTCCTCGGCGACCATTTTGGTCGGGCCGCCGGATGCGTTCCCTTGCGGCGGTTGAGTGATCAGCTGGCGCAGCTTTTCGATGGTGGGCCGCAAAGCAGGCTCATCCGCGCCATAGACGGCCAGCGGCATCACCTTACCTTCCTGCATGGCGTGGATCGGCCGGTTTGCATCGTCCAGCACATAGACACGGTTGTGACCGTAGTAGGTGTACATCCAGACGCTGATGTTCTCGACCATCCATTGCTCGTTGCCGGCCTTGGCGTTGAGGATGGAATCGTCCCAGACAGAGATACTTTCCTGCTCGCGCTCCACGGTAGCGATCTGATCCTGCAAACCGTTGGCGAAGAATATCTTTTGTCGCTCAAGCGAGGCACGATCGGTCTGCACGGCCGCGTAGAAGCCAAATCCGACGACCATGACCAGCGCAAAAGCGGCAAGCGCCAGCACGGTCAGCGTGACCTGATACGTCAATGGGCTGCGATGTCCGCTTGCGCTCATGCGTCCTTGGCCAGCTTCGTTGGATGCAACTCAATCAAAGCAGGCTTAAGATCACGTTATGACGTGTGGTCCGTCACAGGCGCCTTGACGCGAGCGTTCAACCGTTCCCCAATCGGCCAATGAGCGAGGCAGCATCCGAATCACGCACCAACGCCACCGAATACACGGTGAGCGAGATTTCCGGCGCGCTGAAGCGCACGGTCGAGGATGTGTTCGGCAATGTGCGGGTGCGTGGCGAAATATCCGGCTATCGCGGGCCGCATTCGTCCGGTCATGCCTATTTTGCGCTGAAGGACGACCGCGCGCGGCTCGACGCCGTCGTGTGGAAGGGCACGATGAGCAGGCTGAAATTCCGCCCCGAGGAGGGGATGGAGGTGATTGCGACCGGCAAGCTCACCACCTATCCCGGCAAATCCAATTACCAGATCGTCATCGACAATCTGGAGCCAGCCGGCGCCGGCGCCCTGATGGCGCTGCTGGAAGAGCGCAAGCGCCGGCTGCAGGCCGAGGGCCTGTTCGACCCCGGCCGCAAGCGCTTGCTGCCGTTCATGCCGCGCGTCATTGGCGTCGTCACCTCGCCAACAGGTTCCGTCATCCGCGACATCATCCACCGCATCAAGGACCGGTTCCCATTGCATGTGCTGGTCTGGCCGGTGCGTGTGCAGGGCGAGACGGCAGGCGCGGAAGTGACCGCCGCGGTCAATGGCTTCAACGCGCTGGCCTGGGACGGCGCCATCCAGCGCCCCGATCTGCTGATCGTGGCGCGCGGCGGCGGCAGCCTCGAAGACCTTTGGGGCTTCAACGACGAAGCGCTGGCGCGCGCCGTTGCCGCCTCCGCCATCCCGGTGATCTCGGCTGTCGGCCACGAGACCGACTGGACGCTGATCGACCTCGTCGCGGATCGCCGGGCGCCCACGCCGACAGGTGCCGCCGAAATTGCCGTGCCGGTGAAGGCCGACCTCGAAGCGACGCTTGCCAGCCTTGGCGCGCGGCTCAAGGCGGCGGTCTTGCGCAATTTCGAGCGCAAGCGGCAAGCCGCGCGTGCGGCCGCCCGCGCTCTGCCCTCGCCCGATCAATTGCTGGCGCTGCCGCGCCGACGCCTCGACGAGGCGACAAGCCGGCTTGGCCGGGCGCTGTCCGTCAGCGTCGACCGCAAGCGGGCGCGACTTCAAGGCCAAAGGCTGACGCCGGCCACGCTGTCGCGGCGCATGAATGAAGCCCGCACGCTGACCGGCCGCGACCTCGCCCGCGCGCAGGCGGCATTTTTTGCCATAGTACGCGAACGGCGCGCACGATTTTCGCGCACCGCGACGCGGCTGTCTCCGGCCCCGATCGCGCGGCGCCAAAAGCTGCAAGGAGAGACGCTGGCAGGACTGGCGCGGCGGCAGGATCGGGTGATCTCCGTCCGGCTCGAGCGCTTGCGCGGACAATTGAGCCAGGCCGACCGCCTGTTGACCACGCTTTCGCACAAGGCCGTCCTGGCGCGCGGCTTCGCCCTGGTGAAGGACGCCGACGGAGCGGTGATCAAACATGCTGCCGAAGTGGCGTCGGGAATGGCGCTTTCGCTGGAGTTCGCCGACGGCACCGCCGATGCGATTGCCACCAGCGGCACGGCAAGACCGAAAGCCGTGGCCAAGCCGGCGGGCAAGGCCAAAGAGCCCGGCAATCAGGGATCGCTGTTCTGAGATCATGACCGACAATCCGAACCATCTGGCAACGCCTTCCGGCAAGCCGCGAGCGCGACATTTCGGCGTCGGTTTCGACGGCACGCCCGGTCCGTTCAACGCCATCACCGATGTGCCCGGCGTCGCAGTCGGTTACACGACGCTGATTTCAGGTGATGGCGCACTCGTCGTCGGCCAGGGACCGGTGCGTACCGGCGTCACCGCGATCCTGCCCCGACCGCGCGCCGATCTTGCCACGCCGGTCTTTGCCGGCATCTTCAGCCAGAACGGCAATGGCGAACTGACCGGCTCGCACATCGTCGAGGAAACCGGCGCTTTCAACTTCCCGATCACCATCACCAACACCCATTCCTGCGGTGTTTCACGCGATGGCACGCTGCGCTGGATGCAACGTGTGCTGCCGTCGGCACTCGACAGCGGCTGGGGCCTGCCGGTGGCAGCGGAGACCTATGACGGCTTCCTCAACGATATCAACGGCCACCATTTGACATCAGAGCATGTCGCGCAGGCACTTGACGGTGCGGCCAGCGGACCGATCGAGGAAGGCAGCGTCGGCGGCGGCACCGGCATGATCACCTTCGGCTTAAAGGCCGGATCAGGGACCGCGTCGCGCATCGTCGAATGGCAAGGCCGCGCCTACACGGTCGGCGCGTTCGTGCAGTCGAATTTCGGCAAGCGTCACAATCTTACGGTTCGCGGTCTGCGCGCCGGGCCGGAGCCGGCAATCCGGCAGGGCACGCAGCGCGCCGAAAAGGGCTCGATCATCGCCGTCATCGCTACCGACGCACCATTCCTGCCGCATCAGATGAAGCGGCTGGCCCGCCGTGTGCCGCTTGGCGTCGCCATGACAGGCGGCTTCGGCTATCACAGTTCAGGCGACATCTTTATCGCCTTCTCAACGGCCAATGCGAGCGCGGCGCTGGCGCCATCCGGCCGCATCGCCAGCGCCGATTTTGTTCCCGACGCCGACATCGATCCTTTTTTCGATGCGGTGATCCAGAGCGTGGAGGAATCGATCCTCAACGCCTTGGTCGCCAATGACGACATGAGCGGGCGCGACGGCAATTTCGTGCCGGCGTTGCCGAAAGTGTGGCTGAAAGAGAAATTTGGCCGAAGGGATGACTGATACGAAGACGCGGGCCGAATAGCCCGCGTTTCAGACAGTTTTCCTGGAATTGCTCTAAGCGGCTATTCCGCGGCTTTGTTGGGGGCCTGCTGGTTCTCGTCGGCCTCGGCCGCTTCCTCGAGCCGGGAGGCAATCAGTTCCTGAATGTCGCCGACCTCTTCCTGGATATCCTCCAGGGGGATGCCGACCTCTGCCGCCTTGGCAGCGCATTCCTTGGCCAGAGTCTCGGCCTGCTTGTCGATCCTGGCGTGGGATGACTGGCAGTGGACCTTTTCGCCAATCCATCCCCGCAAGAACTCGATCGCGTGTTCACTCATACTGCTGTTCCCTGGCGGCAAAGCCGGTTGGTAATCATAAACGCCGACACCCCGCAAAGGATGCATGCTCCCATACGAACCGAGTCGTCGCCAACCGGCAAGCCGATCTTGTCCAAGGTCCACAGCGTCAAAGGAAATCGAGGGGTCAAGAGCATTCTGTTTCTGAGGGGTCGGTACCGTTGGCTGGGATCACGCCCAGCTTTGCGCCACTGTTTCTATTTGCTTTTTTCCGGTTTCCGAGCCGATTTTCGTCACAATAGATGGCGCAATCCGTAACACATTTACAGTCGCCTCGGCGGCGCTGCCCTCAGGCGCGCGGGTCGAAGCCGCCGGTATATAGTGACATCCTGATGCAATGTCGACTCTGCTCGCCATCAGCTAGTGTCTCAGTTTGAAATTTTGCGATACGGACAATGCCGAGACCCGAGAGGCAGATCGACCCAGGTCATTTCTCTCGCACATAAGTCACTTCGTGAATAATCTCGCGCCCGTCGAACGGATTTTGGGCGGGGGGCGAGGTGTAAGTCAGCGTATGTTCGTCGACTTTGCAGAACCGCACCTGTTCCGTGCCGCTCCATGCTTCATTCCAGCTCATGTCGACATGATGGACCACCCGATCTGCCTCAACCGTATAGCTGCCCGAATAGGCGAACATCGAGTCGAACAACGCAATCTTCTCTTCGTCGGATGGCGGCAAACGCTCCGGCGGTTTGCGATCGTTCCTAAGGATAAAGAAAATGACGCGCTCAGGTGTATAGATGACGATGCCATGAGGTTCTTGACCCAGGGCTGGCTGCCGCTCCCCGGTCGAAACGTCTCTCGTCATCCAAGACGTCATCCGCCAGCTTCCAAGCAGGAGATCGCGGCGAATCGGTTGAACGGGCATATCTTCAGCCATTACCCACACCTCCGTTATTCCTCGGCAAAGCGCTCTCTATACCATCCACGTGGTCCCGGCCTCGGCGCAGTTGCGTCCAGCGGGGAGCGCATAAAGGCAATCCACGTCATCCGGGCATGTCTGGACGGCATATGGCATGAAGCCTCCCCATGCTTTGTGGAAAGCATACAGGAGTTCGGCCCGGATCGCGACCAGCGAGCCTTCAAACCGAGACACTCCGGATCATGCGCATCGACAAACGGGGCAGCGAATGCCGCCACCGCGTCCAAGCCGACAATGTGCTGGAGTTCATGCCGCCATCGACGCTGACGCAGGACGAGCGCGGTGGCAACGGGCAACCCCTATGTTCCCGGACGCGAAGCCCCATATTCATGGTACGATCCACCGTCTTGCTGAGCCCTGCCGGGCAAGGAAAAGTGCGAACGACAGGGACGCAACCGGATGCCTTTTGGGATCGACCAGGCGACGATCGCCGCCTATCTGGAAGTCGTGACCATCAATCTCGTCCTGTCGGGCGACAATGTCGTGGTGATCGGCATGGCCGCCGCCGGCCTGGCAAAGGCGCTGCGGCAGAAGGCGATTGTCGCCGGCATTGCCGCAGCGGCTGTCATCCGCATCGTCTTTGCCGTGGTGGCGGTGCAGTTGCTGGCGATCCCGGGCATCATGCTCGCCGGTGGCCTGCTGTTGTTCTGGGTCTGCTGGAACATGTTCGGGGAATTGCGATCGGCCGGCGATGCCGATGACGGCGCAGACGCCGATCCTGCGGCGGCAACCCATGCGGCGACCCGACCGGCCAAGGCATTGCGCACCGCGATCCTGCAGATCGTCGTCGCCGACGTCTCGATGTCGCTGGACAATGTGCTCGCCGTGGCCGGTGCTGCCAGCGACGACATGGACGCGCTGGTCTTCGGCCTCATCCTGTCGGTGGTGCTGATGGCGGTTGCCTCGACGCTGGTGGCGGCGCTGCTGGCAAGGCATCGCTGGATCGGCTGGCTTGGCCTTGCGATCATCGTCTATGTCGCAGGCAGTATGGTGCTGGATGGCGTCGAGCAGGTGAAAGCGCTCAACCATTGGACGGTTCTTTCAAGAACGTCGAGCTCGATGGGAGCCTCAACAACTAGAGTCTCCATCCGGGCCAAGGAATGAGCGACCATTTCTGGATTCGAATTGCCGGAATCGTCTTGGGCACAGCCCTCAGGGACTTCCGGCGACCCGCACGATGAGCTTGCCGAAATTCTTACCCTCGAGAAGGCCAAGGAAGGCTCGCGGAGCGTTCTCTATTCCATCCACGATATCTTCCCGGTACCGAACGCGGCCGGATGCTATCCAGTCGGCCATGTCGCGGTAGAATGCCGGGCGCTGGTCGACGAATTCACGCTGGATGAATCCCCTGATCGTCAGGCTGCGGTGGAGCACCTGCTGCATCAGCGTCGGCAGCCGATCGATGCCGGACTCCGCGATGACATTGTATTGCGCGATCAACCCGCAGACCGGCACGCGGGCAAAATCGTTCAGCAGGGGGAACACCGCATCCCAGACAGGGCCGCCGACATTCTCGAAATAGACGTCGATGCCATCAGGGCAGGCCGCCTTCAACTGCGCGGCAAAATCATCGGCACGGTGATCGACGACCGCATCGAAGCCGAGCTCCTGCCGCACGAAAGCGCATTTGTCAGCCCCGCCGGCGATGCCGACGGCACGCGCTCCCTTGATGCGCGCGATCTGTCCAACGGCTGACCCGACCGCGCCGCTGGCCGCCGCCACGACGACCGTCTCGCCAGGCTTTGGCTGTCCGATCGTGAGCAGGCCGGCATAGGCGGTGAAGCCCGGCATGCCGAGCACGCCGAGTGCCGTGGTGACGGGCGCCGCCGCGGGATCGAGCTTGCGCAGCCCGACGCCATCCGACAGTGCAAAGCTCTGCCATCCCGAGTGCGACAGGACGAGATCGCCTTCAGCGAAGCCGGCATGGCGGGATCTGACGACACGCGCAACGGTGCCGCCTTCCATCACGCCGTCGATCGCGACCGGCTTGGCATAGGATTTGGCGTCGTTCATCCGCCCGCGCATATAGGGATCAAGCGACAGATAGAGGATCTGCAGGAGGACTTCGTCCTCCGCTGGCTCGACAACTTCAACCGTCTCGATACGAAAATCGCCTGGCTTCGGCCGGCCTTGCGGTCGCGCTGCAAGCACGATGCGGGTGTTTGTCTGGGCTGACATTTGGAGACAACCTCGCTGTCAAGAACACTCTATTCGAAAAACCGGTTGGGCGGCCGCTTCAGGCCAAGATTCTCGCGCAATGTCGTTCCCTCGTACTGCCGCCTGAAGATCCCACGTCGCTGCAATTCGGGCACGACCTTCTCGACAAAATCGTCGAGCCCGGCGGGCAGATAGGGAAACATGATGTTGAACCCGTCCGAGCCCTCGGTGACCAGCCATTCCTCCATTTCGTCGGCGATTGTTTGGGGCGTACCGACGAAAGCAAGGCCGGAATAGCCACCCAGCCTCTGTGCAAGCTGCCTGACGGTCAGGTCCTCCTTGCGCGCCAGTTCGATGACACGCTCGCGGCCGCTCTTGCTGGCATTGGTTTCCGGAATTTCGGGCAAGGGCGCGTCCGGGTCAAAACCGGATGCATCATGCCCGAGCGCGATCGACAGCGAGGCGATGCCGCTCTCGTAGTAGACGAGGCTGTCGAGCTTCGCCCGCCTGGACTGCGCGTCCTCGACACTGTCCCCGACGACGACAAAGGCGCCGGGCAGGATCTTGATGTCGTCGCGCGAGCGGCCGAGTTTCTCCGCACGACTTTTGACGTCGGCGAAGAAACGTTGGCCGGCGGCGAGATCGGCATGCGCGGCGAAAATGACTTCCGCCGTTTCCGCCGCCAGTTGCCGCCCTGCTTCCGACGCGCCGGCCTGGACGATGACCGGCCAGCCCTGGATTGGCCGGGCGATGTTGAGCGGCCCGCGCACCGAGAGGTGCTCGCCCTTGTGATCGAGCACATGCAACCGCGCCGGATCGAAATAGAGACCGCTTTCGGCGTCGCGGATGAAGGCATCGTCAGCGAAGCTGTCCCACAGACCGGTTACGACATCATAGAATTCCCGTGCCCGCCGGTAGCGCTCGTCATGCTCGACATGTTCGTCGAGGCCAAAGTTGAGCGCCGCATCGGGGTTGGATGTGGTGACGATGTTCCAGCCGGCGCGGCCGCCGCTGATATGGTCCAGCGAAGCGAAGCGGCGAGCGATGTGGTAGGGCGTGTCGAACGTCGTCGATGCGGTTGCGACCAGCCCGATGTGATCGGTGACGGCGGCCAGCGCCGACAGCAGCGTGAACGGCTCGAACGACGTAACCGTGTGGCTGCGCCGCAGCGCCTCGATCGGCATGTTGAGGACGGCCAGGTGGTCGGCCATGAAGAAGGCGTCGAATTTCGCCGCCTCCAGGGTCTGGGCGAAGCGCTTCAGATGCGCGAAATTGAAATTGGCGTCAGGATAGGCGCCCGGATAGCGCCAGGCGCCGGTGTGCAGGCTGACGGGGCGCATGAAAGCGCCAAGCCGCAATTGTTTCTGTGTCATGAAATCGTTCCGACCGATCAATACGATCGAGCGCCATTGCTCGAATCCTGATCGTTAGGATCGGCCCGTCCGACCAACCCGGGAAGGTATTCCGTTGCGCCGCGCCCGGTTTTTGCAGCAATTCCGTTTTGCGATCCACGACCGTGGCATAAAAAATGGCCGGGCGCGAATGCGGCCCGGCCAAAAGAAGGTTCAAACCTTCAGAGGGGAACACCGCTCAGCGGAATGGGAGGAAACCACCGAACGATTCTACCTGTTTGAGCTTATTTCCGCGACTTGGCGACGAATGACGTTCCAAAGAACAGGCAGAACGGCGAAAATCTGTTCGGCATTGGGGTTTTGCCTATGCAGTCGATCTCCCTATTGTGTGGCGACGTGCATTGGGCTTCACGGGCGCACCGCTCCGGTCTGGAGAAGATCGGCATAGTGGCGGCGCGCCACGTCGGGATGCGAACGCAGACGGCTTTTCAGGACATTGGTGCCGACATCGCGGAACAACGGGTTGTCCGGGTCGCTTGCCGGTCCGCGTGCCTCGGCCGCCAATTCCTCGGGCAAATTTAGCAGCGGTATCGTCGCATCCAGCCGCGCGCTGAAGAAGAAGGGAACGGAAATCCGCTCGACGCCGGCAGGTGGCGTCACGACGCGGTGAACGGTGGCGCGCAGATAGCCATTCGACGCCAGTTCGAGCAGTTCGCCAATGTTGACGACAAGCGTTCCGGGGAGCGGGTCCACATTCACCCAGCTGCCGTCATATTCAACCTGTAGCCCCTTGTTGTCGTCCTGCAGCAGCAGCGTCAGGAAGCCGCCATCCTTGTGCGCGCCGACACCCTGGTCGCCATCCGTCGCGTCACGCCCGGGATAACGCACGATCTTCATGCGATGGTTTGGCGAGTCCCTGTAGATCGCATCGAAGGCGTCCTCGGGCTGATCAAGCGACAGCGCGAAGGCTTTCAGCAGCCGGATCGCCACAGCTGTAGCCCTGGTCTGCCACGCCAGCAGCGCCGGCTTGAGATCGGGCAGTGCCGACGGCCATTGGTTCGGTCCTTGCAGCCGTGTCCAAGGCGCAATTCCCGGCCCTTGCGGGATGGGCTGGCGCTCGACGCCGATGTCGAGTTGTTCACGCCAGTCGGCGGCGCCCTTGGTCAGTTCACCGCCGGCGCGCGTGTAGCCGCGAAACTGCGAGGACTTGACCATTTCGATCGCCAGCTTGTCGGTCTCCGGCAGGGCGAAGAACCGGCGCGAGGCATCCAGTACTTCATCGGTCTCCGACGCCGAAATTCCGTGGCCGCTGAGATAGAAGAAGCCGACGTCGCGCGCCGCCGTGCGCAGATCCTGGAGAAAGGTGCGGTGCTCGGACGCTCCTTGTTCGAGACGGCTCAGATCGAGTACCGGCACAATTCTGGGCATGGGCAGGTTCCTTCTTTTCTCCGCCCTTGCCGAGGAGAAGTAGAAGCGACCATCGGCAAGCACTCGAGGCGTGGATCGTGCATCCAAGGTGCCACGCAGGGCCTGCCGATCAAAGCAATGGGCTCTCCAATCTGGGCACCGACAGAAGAAAGTCAGCGCTGCATATCATGGCCTGGGGGCAAATAATATTCCCAACGGATGTTCTATGCACAATGCGACGAGACATAGATGGAGAGGTTTACGCGGACTTCGGCATGAACTGAAGGCCCCGCAGGTTGGCCGTTGAGCCCGTATCCCTCCTCACGCCGCCTGCCTGATGACTTCAAGCCAGGCCGAACGTCTCCACGGCGCGCATGATGCCGCGCAGCTCGGCGAGGCCTTTCAGCCGGCCGATGAGCGAGTAGCCGGGATTGATCCTGGTCTTGCCGATGTCGTCGGCAAGCAGGTGGCCGTGATCGGGGCGCATGGGGATGCGCCAGTCGGCGCGGCCTTCCCTGCTACGGCGCGCCTCTTCCTGCATCAAAGCGAGGATGACATGCGCCATGTCGGTGCCGCCCTCGAGATGCTCGGCTTCGTAGAACGAGCCATCCTCCTCGATGGTGATGTTGCGCAAATGGGCGAAATGGATGCGGTCGGCGAACTCCTTGACCATGGCGACGATGTCGTTGTCGGCGCGCGTCCCATAGGAGCCGGTGCAGAACGTCAAGCCATTGGCCGGGCTGTCGACGGCGTTGAGGATGAAGCGCGCATCCTCGGCGGTCGAAACGATGCGCGGCAGGCCATAGAGCGAGAAGGGCGGATCATCAGGATGGATGCACATGCGCACTCCTTCCTGCTCGGCCACCGGAATAATCTCGCGCAGGAACCAGGCGAGGTTATCGCGCAATTCCTTCCGCCCGATCGCATCGTATTCCGCCAGCGCCTCGCGAAAACTGTCACGGTTGTAGCTGCGCTCGGTCGCCGGCAGGCCGGCAATCAAATTGCGCTCGATCCTCTCGATCTTCTCGTCGCTCAACTCCTTCAGCCGCGTCTCCGCCTCGGCGATGCGGGCGGCGCTGTAGCTCGCCGCGGCATTCCTGCGCTTCAGCACGAACAGGTCGTAGGCCGCGAAATCGATCGCATCGAAACGCAAGGCGTAGCCCGTCGTCGGAAGCCGATAGGCCAGATCGGTGCGGGTCCAGTCGACCACCGGCATGAAATTGTAGCAGACCGTGGTGACGCCGGCCTTGGCAAGGGCGCGGATCGTGTCGCGATAGTAGCCTGCATAGCGCTCGCGCTCCGGCGCACCGATCTTGAAGGAATTGTGGACGGGAATGCTCTCGACGACCGACCAGGTCAGCCCTGCCGCCTCGATGATCCGCTTGCGCTCCAGAATGTTCTCGAGCGGCCAGGCGCGCCCGTCGTAGATGTCGTGCAGCGCCGATACGATACCCGTCGCACCTGCCTGTCTGACATGATCGAGCGTCACCGGGTCGTCCGGTCCATACCAGCGCCAGCATTGTTCCATTACCGCTTTCCTTCTGCGAGGACGGCAACCTATTGTTGGACGGCAATGAGTGTCAAACCAAAGCGCGTCGCATTTGAGCGGATTCAGGCGACGCGCCTTAGGTCCCTGTTTTTATGCATGTACAAGAGCCGCCTTCGACGGCAAATAATGGAGTACCCGAAATGAAGGATTTCGACGGCAAGGTTGCTCTGGTGACGGGTACGACCGGGATTGGCCTCGCCAGTGCCAGACGTCTTGCGGCAGGTGGTGCCGCGATCATCGCCTGCGGCATCGACCGCGCGGCCAACGCGGCGATGCAAGCGCAACTGGAAAGTACCGGAATGGGCGTGCTGGTCATAGACACCGACGTCTCCGTGCCGGATCAGGTTCGCGATGCGGTCGCGGCCGGCCTCGAACGGTTCGGCGGCCTCGATATCATCGTCAATTCGGCGGCGGTTCATCCATACGGAACCGCCACCAGCACCGATTTCGAGACCTGGAACAAGGCAATGTCGGTCAATGTCGGCTCGATCTACCTGACCGCGCATTTCGGCATCCCGGAAATGATCCGGCGGGGCGGCGGGGCCATCGTCAACGTGGCCTCGGTGCAGGGTCACGCTTGCCAGCAGAATGTCGCCGCCTATGCGACGACCAAGGGGGCGATCCATACGCTGACGCGCTCGCTGGCGCTCGACTACGCACGCCAGGGAATCCGCGTCAATTCCGTCAGCCCGGGCTCGATCCGCACCCCGATCCTGGAAAAAGCGGCACGCGGCGAAAACGGCACCGATGCCGATGTCGAGGCCGCCTACAAGCGCTTCGGCGAAGCACACCCCATAGGCCGCATCGGCGAGCCGGAGGAGGTGGCGGAATTCATCGCTTTTCTCTGTTCGGCCAAAGCCGGATTCTGCACCGGCGCGGACTACAAAATCGATGGCGGCCTGACTGCCGGCATCGGCGTGAAATAGAGCCATTAGGCTTTACCGGGAGTCGCTGACATCTGACGGCCTCCGGCGCTTCTGCGGGCGCGGCGTTGAAGCCTTCATTGCCCAGCTCGCAAGTACTGCCATCGCGAATCTCGACCAACACCAACTTTGAGTTTTTGAACAGATTTAACTCGGCATCTAGGCGCCTCTACCAACTGCTCTATTTCCTCCATTGTCGCATTGATCAACGATGGAGGTTGGCATGGATCGGCGATTATTTCTGACTGGAATGTTAGGATTGGCGGGCGCTGCGGCCGTGGTCACCGTAGCTCGCCCCGTGAGGGCGCTGGCGGGCATCCCGAGCACTGGGAACGGCATTCTCAATGAGCTGGACAAGCCGGTAGACGACCTTGTGGAGCCGGGTCCTGATAGCCAGAATGACGTCGAACCCGTGCAGTACTATCGATGGAGGCGGCGGCGTGTATGGAGGCGGCGGCGTGGATGGCGAGTGGTTTGCCGTCGCTATTGGCGTCGAGGCCGCTGGCGCCGGAGATGTTTCCGCCGATCCTACTGGATCTATTGAAATCCCGTAAACCGCGAAGGCTCCGGCATGTTGTTGGAGCCTTCGCAAAGAATTTCAAAGCCGGGGATGGAGGCCTTCGGCTGAGTTCATTCCTTGTTGCCAGCTCTAATCGGCTGCGCTTGCGGCGGCGGCTCCCATCCGAAAACACTGCGTCCGCCCAGCATGTGCGACTGGTCAAACTCGCCTGCCACGATTTCCTTCAGGCTGGGACCGGTGACATAGCGCTCGACCTGGCGTGACTGGTTGTCCAACCGTCTCAATGCATCGATTTCCTCGGTGCGGCCGAGCTTCGCCTTGTGAATGGCCGATTTCAGCACGCCGATCGTCTCGTCATAGACTTTCAGCGGCACGGGGAACGGGTGTCTGTCTTTGCCGCCATGCGCCAGCGAGAACCGGCCGGGGTCCGAGAACCGGCATGGCGCTCCATGAACGACCTCGGCCACCATCGCCAATGCACGCACGGTGCGGGCACCGACGCCCGGCACCATGAGCAGCTCCGGAAAATCCGCAGGCCCGCGTTCGACGGCAGCGGCGATGTTGCCGTGCAGGCGGCGCATGACGACGTCGCTTTCGCGGACGTCATGATGCGCCGGCATGATCAAATGCGGCAGCAGGGGCTGCGCGGGCGCGGGCGGCGAGCCATGCTCCAGCAAGGCGAACTCCTTGACGATGCGATCGGGTCCCAGATCCCGCAGCAGCTCCAGTTGGCCGTGACGCGAAGCATCGGCGCGCCGGTCGGTCAGATTGACGATCTCACCCTGATTGGCGCCTTCGATCGCGGCATGCGGCTGGTCGACAAAGCTCGTCAGCCCCTCGGACAGCCAGTGGTAGCGACGCGCCACCTTGCTCTCTCCGTTCATGCCTTGTTGTACCACGACCCAGTCGCCATCATCGGTGACGATGAAGCCATGAAGATAGAGATCGAAGCCGTCCTGGACGGCGGCGCTATCGACCTTGGCGACCAGTCGACTGGCCTTGGCCAAGCCCGTTCCGTCGAAGCCGACGCGCTCGCCGATCAATGCCAGTTCGTGCGGGGTCTTGCGCGAATGCGTGCCACGCCCGCCGCAGACATGGATGCCGAGTTCGCCGGAGAGTGGAGACAGGCCACGTTTCAGGGCCCCGATAACGCTTGTCGTGATGCCGGAGGAATGCCAGTCCATCCCCATCACCGCGCCGAAAGACTGGAACCAGAACGGGTGTGCCAGGCGACGCAGCAATTCGTTGCGACCATAGTGATGGACGATCGCCTCGCACATCACCGCGCCAAGGCGCGTCATGCGATCACCGAGCCATTTGGGCACGCGACCGCCGTGCAGTGGGAGATCAGCACTTCCCGATCGTTGCGCCAATTTGTGCCGCCCGCGTTGCTCGTTGCGTACAGATAGGTGCTGCGGACCTGCCAGGGAAGCCTGCCGTCGCCCTTGGCTTGGCCAACGTCAAGCAACGCCGCTAGACGTCTGGCCGCGGCACTTTCGATAGTGAGGCTGTCGCATCCACAAAGAGCTTGCCAACGGATCGCACCCCGCTGGCTCGTGCGGTTTGCCCATCCCGGCGTCCAAGCCGGAGGAACGATTTGCACGGAAACCCGTTTGCCCTGACTGGAAACAGGATGAGAAAAAATGGTCGCGCCGCGTGCTGCCTGGAAGGGTTTTTTGAAGGTTGGTTCGGTGTCCTGCGGCGTGAAGATCGTCGGCGCTACCAGCGAGGCGTCGAAGGTTCATTTCAGGATTTTGAATCGCAAGGACGGTCTTCCGGTCAAAAGCGTCTACGCCGACGAGGAGACTGGAAAGCCGGTCGACGCGGAAGACCAGGTGAAGGGTTTCGAGGTCGAAAAGGATGAGTTCCTCCAGATCGAGCCTGACGACATCAAGGCGCTGAAGCTGACATCGAAGCATACGCTTGAGGTCGGCGAGTTCGTGTCGATTGACGAGATCGATACGCGCTATCTTGAGAAACCCTACTATCTGATCCCGGCCGATGGAGCTGCACTGGAGGCCTACTGCGTGATCCGCGATGCCATGAGGAACAAGGGCGTCGCCGCGCGATCCTGCGTCGTGCTTTATCAGCGCGGCCGCGAGGTTCTGATCCAGCCCTATGGCAAGGGCATGGTGATGACCGAGTTGCGCAACCACAATGAAATGGTCTCGCAGGACAGCGTGTTCGATGGCTTGAAGACGCAGAAATATGATCCCGAGTTGCTCGAAATCGCCGGCATGCTCATCGACAAGAAGGTGACGACGTTCGATCCTTCGAAGTTCGAGGACACCTACGAAGATGCGCTGATTGCCATGATCGATGCCAAACGCAGGGGTAAGCAGCCACCGAAGCCGGCGCCGAAGCCGAGAGAGAACGTCATCAACCTGGCCGAGGTGCTGAAAAAGAGCCTCGAACAGGAAGGGTTGGGGACGCCTAAGAAGAGCGCCTCGCCCAAACGCAAGACCGCCTAGCACCTGTCGCACCTGGCGCGCCCCAACCACGCTAAATCCAATCGAAGTGGGGAACGGCAGCCACCTGGTTGGCCGGCACGGTAGCAACCTTCGGGGTGGCGCTGGGGCCGTGCCGGCCGGCTGGGGCTTCGAGGGACCAGCGACGATCAAGCTATAGGCATATTAGCAATCTCGCAATTAAGCCAAATGGCCTATCCTTCGCGGATATGGCGAAGCTGCGCAGGCTGGCACCGCAAACGCTGCAAATTGTGGCGGCAATGGCTCGGCACCGACACGGGATTGGTCGCAGAATTCCACGAGGCGGCGCTGAGGCGGCAGGCGGACGCGCGACAATGCGCGGGTGGGGCAAAAGCTGGCGGTTGGCTCGTCTACCTGGAAACGAAAGGCAGTAGGACGATGACGATCTCTCCGTTTCTCGCCGCTCTCGGATCCGAAGATCCCCCAGCCGACCGAGCGATAGACATGGACCTGTATGGATGGCTGATTGGAAGCTGGGAAATGGACACGGTCCACCACCTCGACGACGGCACAATCCAGAAGTGGAATGGAGAATGCCATTTTGGCTGGGTGCTCGGCGGCCGTGCGATCCAGGACGTGCGGATCAGGCCCAAGCGGCCTGCGCCGTCGACGATGTATGGCACGACCTTGCGCATCTTCGATCCTGGGATCGATGGCTGGCACATCATATGGAACGACCCGCTCAACCAGGATCACTCGCGCCAGATCGGGCGGGCCGAGGGCAAGGACATCGTCCAGCTCGGCAGTGACTCGCACGGTTTGAAAACCCGATGGCGCTTCACCGAGACCACTGCCGACAGCTTCCATTGGATCGGCGAGGAAAGATCTTCCGAGAGCGACCTCTGGCAAATCACGTATGAACATTTTGCCCGCCGACAAAACCCTGAAGCCAGCTAGCCGTCGAAAGGAAAGGCCGTCGTTTCCTACAAACGACGGCCCCATGCTTGCCTGCCCACCACCCCCAGGACAGCACTCACCTACTTTAGAACAAGCTAATGTCTTCGTCTATTAACTTTGACATACAGGCAGCAGGTCTCGCGCAGTCGCTGGCATCACCATGTCGCTCGGCTGCGCGCGATGAAAGACAGCTTCGGTGAAGACATCGCGAAGTAGTCCGCGATTGTGCCGCCCGGCTTTGCCACGACAGACCATGACTGAGTTGGAGCTATTCCAGGAAGGTGTGAAACGGTTTTCCGTCCGGGATTGCCTTAGAAGGAGATACCGTCGTGTTTGGCGGGAGACGCTCCGTCGGGCTTCTTCTGAACCGCTCGATCGGCATCGGTCGCTTCATCGACGCGGCGGAAAATCATGACGAGCAGGCAGGCGAAATACCCCACCTGCAGCACGACGGCGCTGATGACTGTCCACGCGAACGAGACCCAAAACGAGCCCGTGACGCTGTAGATCCAGCCAAAGATGACGGCCAACGCCGCCGTTGCTCCCACCAGAAACTGTGGAAAATACATTCGCCCTCGAAAGATTCCGGGAAGCATCGACCCGGTTGTCTTTCGCCCCATTGCATGATTTCTACCCCGAACGAACAGTTTCAGTTTTTGCATATCAATGCAAGCCTGAACTAATATGCCTCGGCGGCACGCTATGACGGATCTTTGTCTGTCACAATTGCAAACAAAACCAACCCGGCGCAAAGCGTTGCTGCAACGCCCACGTTATCACCCCGAGGGGACCGAGCGCCGGCAAACTGGAGAGTCTCGTGAGCGCATGTTTGCCGGCGCTCGGTAATCGCAGCACCGGGGGGTCGTTTGGGGTGTTTTGGGCTGCGACCTCTATACGTTAGCACAAGCTAATATAGAGGTATACGGCCATTTTGCTGGCTATCCCCGGCATAGCGCAATTGATGAAGGCGCGTTTTGCTGCGCCTCAGATCGTCGGGCCAGGGTATGCGCATTGGCGCGCTTGCATTCGCTCACCAAAATGAAGAAAAGGAAGGAAATAGCATCGGCGTCTTGCGCTTGTAGGCCTCGTATTCGGGGAAGGCCGATTGCAAGACCTTTTCCTCATTGACCAGCCGCCGATATTGGAAGGTGAGAGCAATCGCGCAAATTGCGACTGTCTGCCACGTCGGATTGCGCAAGACTATGCCGACCAGGACGATCGCTTCGCAGGCATAGAGGGGGTGCCGTACAATCCGATATGGCCCTGCTGTGACAAGCCGCCTAGCCTGGGCGGTGATGCTGAACGATCTGCCGAGCCACCACAGGCACCAAATGCAAAGCGTGAAACCGCCGAGGATGATGAGGTCCGCAAAAAGTTCAAGTTGCGGAAGTATCTGAACACGAGGCACAACCACCAAAGTCACCGTGGCAAAGCAGCCGATCAGCGCCGCGATTCGGGGTTCAATTCCCTGCGCTGTCTTCACCGGTGGAAGACGCGTCACGGTTGAAAAACCCATGAGCGCCAGGAAGCCGAGAGAGGCAACGTCCGCCGCAAAGTCGACGCTGGATGCTGTCGTCCACACAGTATCGCGCAGAGCCAATATCAAAGCTGCCACCTTGATGACCGCGCCGAACGCGAAGTAAAATGTCAGCGTTGCACGACCGATAAAGTCACGCGTCGCTGGTGACGGGAGCAAGCGCATGGATCGTTGAAGAATGCCTTCTTGAACACCTTCCGTCGGCGCCTCAGAGCAAACGGATATGCGATCCCTTTCAGAATTGGAAATGTTCATTTGGAGCCCCACCGACAAGATGCAATCCAAGCATTTTGCCGGCTCCACGGCAAGTTAATGGTTCCCAAAAGGTTAATCTGGTTATCAAAGCTTCGGCGAAATCCACCGAGTGATTTTGTGAATCACACCCGTTAGGCAAATAGACTTCCGGGGGCGACAAAGCTGCTTACGATCTGGAATGCGATCGTACATATCGACGCCAAGGAAATCGGCACTCCAAACGGCACAACACCTTTGCGATCCAAATGCTGAATGTACCCGCGGAAGGCGCCTTCCGGCAGCAGCGTCGGGTTTTTCACGACCAGCGCCGTGACGAGAGCAAAAAGCAGCATCAGAAAGGAAAAAACGACGAGCGCGCTGCCACCGACCAGAAAAGGCACGGTCGCCATCAGCTTGATATCGCCGGCGCCAACCTTGCGCAGCGCCCAGAAAGGGAAGAGTGCGACAAACAACAGAAGCCCGGCAGCGACACTCAACCCCATGTCCCACCAAGATCCGGACTGCAGCGACAGCAGCAACTGCGACCCCGCCCCCAGACAGAGCAGCAGCAGCACGTCGCGATTGGCTATCTGCTGGGTGGTGAAGTCGAGCCAAGCAATCCTTGCCAGCAGGGGGATGGCGAGCGCCATTAGCAGCAGCGATTCGACAAGCAGCATGCTAGCGCTCGATGTTTTGCACGCTCGACGACAGCAGCTTCAGATTGTTGGCGACGGTCGGATCTTTTGGCGCCAGTTCATAGGCCTTGAGGAAATTGCTGCGTGCACCCTGCAGCTTGCCGCGCAGCAGGTAGGAATAGCCGACATTGTTGTAATATTCTGCCGTCGGGCCAACCAGCTTGAAGGCTCGGGCATAGGCCCGGTCGGCGAGATCGAAGCGGTGGATCCGGTCGCTGCATGCGGCCAACCCCATCCACGCGTTGCCGTCATTGGGGGACAGTTGCGTCGCCTTGAAGAACAAGGCGCCGGCATTGCCGTAGTTTTCCGCGCGGAACTGGTTCTTGGCTTCGGCCACGGCCTGGTCCGAGGCATGATATTCGACATCGGCGACCGTCTTTAGTCCGTCGAAAGCATCGCCAAAGGACGTTAAGTCGCCTTTCGACGGCTCGTTGGTGCGAACGACACCGTCGAGGGAGTCGTTCGTTTGACAGCCGGCAAGCGCCATCATCAACAGACTGGCTGCTACGGCTGCGAAACGCATTGGTCCTGTCATTCTTTGTCCCCCAAGAGCCCTCCGACTCTAGTTTTAGAACCAAAGCATATATGGAACTAGAAGAAAACGCCTTTCATTCGGATGACAACCGGCAGCATGACAATCATCATCACGACAGGAAAGATGCAAAGACCCAATGGAATCATCATCTTGACCGGAAGAGCGTTGGCGATCTCCTCCGCACGCAGGATTCTCTGACTGCGCATTTCGTCGCTGTAGACCCGCAAAGCGTCCGTCAGGCTGGTGCCGAGTTCTTCCGATTGCCGGAAAAGCACCGCCAGGGATCTCGCCTCTTCGAGGCCGATTCGGTCGGCGAGCTCGCGCAGTGCTTCCCGCAACGGCTTGCCGGCGCGCAACTGCAGGTTCATGATTGACAGCTGAATACCGAGCCATTTGTGGGTGGCTGCAAGTTCTGTCCCGACGCGCTCGACCGCCGCCTCGAGGCTCATGCCGGCATCGGCGCAGGTGATCATCATATCCATGAAATCGGGAAAGCCACGGCGATAGACCTGCTTTTGTGCACTCTCGAACCGATCGAGAGCGATGCTCGGGATGACTATGCAGGCCAGCCCGAACACGGCGGCGATGGCAAAGATTATGACTCCTGGCACCCGAGACGGCAGTATATGCGAGAGGATCGCGAACGTCACCGCGAAGCCTATCAAGACTGCAGCCAGGCGCGACAAGGTATAAATCGCGGGCGCGCTTGATTGATAGAAGCCGGCGCGGAAAAGCTTCGCGTCCAGGGCGCTCGGTTCGTCCCGTTCCTTTTCTATCGACCGAAAATACGCTTCGACTGGACGCTGCGCCGAAATCTTGGCCAGGTGGTCCTGGCCCATCAGCGAGCGACGGCTGGTAATTCCCTCGGCCAACAGGCTTTGCGCAACCAGCTTCCGTGTCTGCATAGCCGGAAAGATGATAAATGCGCCGCACAGGAAAAGCGCCATCGCCGCCATGAAAACGGCGAGCGAGATGAGCAATCCCGAATTCTGAAGGCTTGCAAAAACGGTCATGGCGCGCCCTCCTCAGAAATCGAAATTGACCATTCGAAACATGATGAAATCGCCAAAAAGCGCCAATATTCCAAATATCAGGAATACCGGCGTGATCAGTGGGCTACCCCAAACATCTCCATAGTAGCTAGGGGCAACTATAAATAGTATTCCAAACATGACCAGGGGAAATAGAGAAATTATCCACGCCGATGCTCGACCCTCGGCGGATAGCGCCTTGATCTTCAGCCTCAATTTCTGCCGCTCGCGGAGCGAAGATGAAAGGTTCGATAACATCTCGGTCAGGTTGCCGCCTGTCTTGGCCTGAATGGAGAGTGATATGGTGAGGAGATGGAGACCTTCGAAGCCGACGCGTTGGGAGAGTTTGCGCACGGCCTGTTCAAGGCTGAGGCCAAAGGTGATTTCGTCGGAGACGATGCCGAATTCTGTGCCGAGCGGGTCGGGCATCTCACGTGCCACAAGCCCAATCGCCACTGATGTCGGATGACCAGCACGCAACGAACGCACGATCATGTCGAGTGCGTTGGGAAGTTGGGCAGCAAATTTCTGGATTCGCTTGTTCCGTGCACGGCGCAAGACGAGAAGCGGCAAGGCAAAGCCGACAAGCAAAAAGGCAATAATCGCAACCGTGACCGAATAACCCAGAAGCAATGGCAGCATCAGCGCCACCACCAGACCGGCCAACAGGAACACCACGGCAAATGCCAAAGGATTGCCGGTTATGCCGGATTGCGTGTAAAGCCGGTTGAGCGCGACGGCGCCGAAGATGAAGTCGCCACTCGCCGTCAGGCCACGTTCCTGCAACAGCCCCTGCAACGTCTGTTCGGCGGGGGCGTCCTCTCTCAACCGCTTGATACGCCGGTTGACGGTGGTGATGCGCGCGCGCCGCCCTGAAAATGACACGTAGAGCGATTCCGCGGCGAGAATGACCGAGGCTGCTGCCAGCACATAGATGAAGTAGAGTAAGGTCTGTCCGGTCGGCATCAGAGCGGAACCTGGGGATTGAAGGCATCCTTGGCGAACTGATGGCCAAGCGTTGCCGCCTCCTGGGCAAAGCGCGGTCGAACACCCGTGGCACGAAAGTCACCGATAATGGAGCCGTCGGCGCCGACATCGCGGCGGACGAAATGGTAGATTTCCTGAAGCTGGACAACATTGCCTTCCATGCCGGTCAGCTCCGATATGGATGTTACGCGCCTGCCGCCATCCGAAAGACGCTGCGTCTGCACGACAATGTCGATGGCCGAGGCAATCTGCGCCCGGATGGAATCGTTGCTCATCGGCATGCCGGCCATGCCGACCATCTGCTCCAGCCGCGAGATCGCGTCGCGTGGCGTGTTGGCGTGGATGGTGGTCATCGACCCCTCATGGCCGGTGTTCATCGCCTGCAGCATGTCGAAGGCTTCCTCGCCGCGCACCTCGCCGACGATGATGCGATCGGGCCGCATGCGCAGCGCGTTCTTCAGCAGCTCGCGCTGGCGGACCTCGCCCTTGCCCTCGACATTGGGCGGACGCGTCTCCAGCCTCCCGACATGCGGCTGTTGCAGCTGCAATTCGGCCGCATCCTCGATGGTGATCAGTCGCTCTTTCGAGGGGATGTAACTCGACAGCGCGTTGAGCAAGGTCGTCTTGCCGCTGCCGGTGCCACCGGAAACCAGGATCGACTTGCGAGACTGCACGGCGATGCGCAGGAGATCGACCATCGGCGGGCGGATGGAATTGAACGCCATCAGGCGATCGAGCGAATAGGGATTCTTTGAGAACTTGCGGATCGACACCAGGGGCCCATCCACGGAGATCGGCCGCACCGCGATATTGACGCGCGAACCGTCTGCCAGTCGGGCATCGACCATCGGCGCGGATTCGTCGACACGGCGGCCGATGGCAGAGACAATCTTGTTTATGATACGCAGCAGGTGTGCCTCGTCGCGGAACCGTATTGCGGTTTCCTCGATCACGCCACGCCGCTCGATGAAGACGCGCTTGTGGGTGTTGATCAGGATATCCGCGATGGAATCGTCCTTGAGCAACGGCTCGATCGGCCCGAGGCCCAGCATCTCGTCGGCGGTGTCGCTGGTCAACTGGTCGAGTTCGCGAGCATTCAGCGGCACGTTGCGGCCACGAACGAACTCACGCACGATCGGGCGGATCTCGTTCAGGATCTCGTCCTTCGACGCCGTATCAAGCGCCGCGAGATTGAACCGGTCGATCAGATGTCGATGGAGGTCGACTTTCAGCGCCAGGAACTCGTCGCCGTGCGGCGCAAGATCCGGAACTGGCGGCGCGGCAACGGGTAGCGGCGCCCGTTGGGTTACTTGCTGCACCAGCGGCTCGGCTGATCCCTTGATGAAACGGCCTAACATTTTGTGTTGCCCCCGAATTCCCTTGCCCAGAGACTATTTGTTGACTTCTTGGCGCGGACACCGTCGACCAAGCCCATCTGGGTCACGTCACATGCGCGCTCCGGCAGATGTCTCGCGACCCGCTCGCCACTCCCCGCCTGCCCCGTTTCCGATCGACTCAACACAGTTAGCCCCCGCTAAATTCGTGCGGCCTAAACTAACCATTAACCACGGGAGGGGGCAAGCGTCCGGCAGCGAACCGCAAGCCAATACTTGTAACATAGTTAAGGCCGCTCACCGGAAAATATCGTTTTATTTTGCCTGAGGCGTCCCCCCACCCAACCTCACGGAACCTTACAAACCGGAACACACGGTGCGGCGTCATGAACAGGGCGTAACCCATTAGATATAAAGGAATATGCGGTACACCTAATGTATGAGCGGCATACCCCCAACTGAGACGGAATTGTGAACGAATGGTTAAGAGCGCTTGAAAAATTAGTCGAATCAAGGTCTTGCTAAAATTAAAATCGGCTCGAACCTTGCTGGATAAGGTATTCAAACGTTAACGAACCCTTAATCCCATTTGACTCTGCTTTTTCGTGAGACCTAGGATTGAGATGACGGGGGATGCTTGGGTATGGATTTCATCTCTGGCTCGTCTCGTCGGGTTCAAACCTCCAAAAGGGAGAAATTGACATGAAGAAGCTCATGACGATGACCCGGCAGTTCCGCGACGACGAAAACGGCGCTGCCATGGTCGAATACTCGATCCTGATCGGCCTGATCAGCGCCGCGGCAATTGCGGCGATTGTTCTGGTCGGCGGTTATGTGTCCACCTCGTGGAACACACTGACCAACGCGCTCAATCTGGGCTAAGCCAACACTCTGGGCCCGGCTGGTCCGGGCCCAAAGCTCTACAAGGGGCGGGCGACGAGCGTTCGCCCGGGCAACAAGGGGCTGGGTCATGCGTGCCAACACTATCATTATGGTTGTTCTCGCCGGCGTGTTCGGCGTTATTGCGGTTGTCCTCGCCAACATCTGGCTGGCCAATCAGCGAAATGCGATGGCACAAACAAGTGACGTCCCGCGCGATACGGTCGTCGTCGCCGCGGTAGGGCTGAAGTTCGGCGACACGCTTGACGCCGACAAATTGCGTGAAGTTGCATGGCCATCTGGCGCTGTTCCGGCCGGCGCCTTCAAGACGACAAAGGAACTGCTCGCCGGTGACGGCTCGAAGCAGGCGTTGCAGGCGATCGGCGTCAACGAACCGATCCTCGCCACCAAAATTACCGGCCCCGGCCAGCGCGCCACACTATCGGCGGTGCTCGGCGAGGGCATGAAAGCGGTGTCCATCCGCGTCAACGACGTGCTTGGCGTCGCCGGCTTCGTCTTCCCGGGTGACCGGGTCGATGTGCTGCTGACGCGTACGGTGCGCAGCGAAGACGGCGCGGACCAGAGTTTTGTCGACGTGCTGCTGCAGAGCATGAAGGTGCTCGCCGTCGACCAGGTTGCGGATGAAAGCAAGGACAGCCCGACGGTCGTGAAATCGGTCACGCTCGAGGCCAGCACCAAGGATGCACAGAAGCTGACCTTGGCCGCCGGCGCAGGCCAGTTGTCCCTGGCGCTGCGCCAGGCCGCTGCCAGCAAGGGCGAGACGACCGAGCGCGTGACTCTTTCCGACCTGACCGGGGAAATGCCGGCTGACGTCGCCAAAAGGCAAGCCGAACTGGACAGGCAGGCTGCAGCCGACGCTGCTGCCGCAGCCGATCGCCAGCTCGCGGAGGACGCGCGCAAGCGTGCCGACGACAAGATTGCAGGATTGGCACAGGCAGTCGACCGGGTCGGAAACAAGCTCGACGATCTGAGCAAGATGAAGCCGGCTCCGGCCGTGGCAACGGCCCCGGAAGTGCGCGAAGTTGTTAAGGAAGTAGTCAAATATGTCACACCCGAGCCGCCGTCGCGTGCTAGTGTGGGCGTTTTTCGGGGTGTGAAGCTTGAGACATATGACGTGCCGCGACAACAATGATAAGATACGGCGAATAAAGTGGCTGCCACCGGCAGCGAGTGGGGAGACGGGTATGCAGGGGACTTGGTTGAGGATGGCGGCGGCCGCGTTGTTCTGTATGGCAGCGCTGTTTCTATCGAGCCTTGCGGCTGAGGCAGCCGACCGCTTCATCGACGTGTCGAACCCCAGCGTCCATAAGATATTCCTGCCGATGTCGCAATCGGTAACGATCCAGGTGAATGCCAATCTGGGCGACATCGTCGTCGGTGACGAGAAGATCGCCGATGCCCAGCCGATGACCGATCGCACGCTCTATGTCATCGGCAAGGGCGCCGGCACCACCACGGTCAATCTGTTTTCCACGGACAAGCATTCGCTCGGCGTCATACAGATCGAGGTCGGCGTCGACGTCAGCGACATGGCGCAGGCGATTCGCCAGGTGGCGCCAAAGTCGCGCATCGAAGTGGGATCGGTCAACGGCAGGGTCAGGCTTGCCGGTCATGTCAAGGACGGCGCCACGCTGGCGGCAATCATGGAAGTTGCGCAGCAATATGGTCCCGACGCCATCATCAATTCCGTTATCGTCGACGACAGCCAGCAGGTCAATCTGGAAGTGCGCGTGCTCGAGGCCAAGCGAAATGCGGGCCGCGATCTCGGCGTGTCGATCAGAAGCACCAACAGCAGAGGCACGACTATAACCGGAACTGGCATTGCTGCCGTGGACAAAGATAATGTGGTGCTAGGATCGGGCGGGTTTCTCAGCAACCTCCTGTCCGACTCCACTCCCTTCGGAGCACTGCTCACCCGCGTCATCGACAACAACATCAAAGTCGACTTGTACATAGAGGCGCTCGAGGCCAAGGGCGTGGTGCGCACGCTCGCGAACCCCAACCTCACCACGCTTTCCGGCGAGGAAGCCAGCTTCAACGCCGGCGGCGAAGTGCCTATCCGCTCTCTCGACAAGGATGGCGAGATAAACATCGTCTACAAGCAATTCGGCGTCAATCTGGTGTTCTTGCCAGTCGTACTCGATGACGGCAAGATCCACATGAGGCTGGCGCCGGAGGTCAGCGACCTGACCGGCTTCACCACCGCCGGCGATCCGATCTTCACCAACCGCAAGCTGGCAACCGTGGTCGAGTTGCGCGACGGCCAGAGCTTCGCCGTCGGCGGGCTTCTGTCCAGCAAGACCACCAAGCTGCAGAACCAGGTGCCATGGCTCGGCCAGGTGCCGGTTATCGGGACGCTGTTTCGCAATTCGAGCAACCAGAAGGAAGAAACCGAACTGGTGGTCATCGTCACGCCGCATCTCGTGCGGCCGGTGAAGCCCAGCGAGCAACTGGCGACGCCGTTCGACAAGACGCGCCCCGCCAACGACCCGGAATTCTTCGTGCTCGGCCAGCTCGAGGTGAACAAGGACATGATCCGAAAATATGAAACAGGCGACGGCGTCACCGGCCCCTATGGCCACATGCTCGACTTCAAATCGAAGGACAAGATGATCTATGTCAAGAAATAGCCTCTTGATCCTCATCCTGTGCGCCAGCGCGCTGTCGGGCTGTGCCGCGGACTATCTGAACAACTACGATACTGTGACCTTGGCCGCTGGCGACACACAGAAGTTCAATTCGCTGCTGCAGACGGTCGACCCGTTCAATCCGGCCTCAAGGAACACCAGGATCGAAGGCGACGGCCCGCGCGCCGCCGCTGTTGCAAACAACTACAAATTTCCGCCACCGCCACCGCCGCCGCCAGCGATCAATGTCAATGTCGGCGGGGCTGGGGCGGCTGTAACGACGACGACGACGCCGTGAATTGAACAGAAGGATGCGGTTTTAGTCCGCCAGGCCAAACGAGGGAACCTGGCGTCAGGGGAGCAAAGAGTAAGGCCATGCTGCGGACCATTCGCGCGTTCTGGCACGATCAGAGGGGAATAGCGCTGATCCTCGTCAGCGTCACGCTGCCGGCGATCATCGGTTTTTCGCTGTTGGCGATCGACATGAGCCGGGTCAACAACCTGCACAACGATTTGCAGAAGGCGGCGGATGCCTTTGCGTTGGCTGGAGCCGCCGAGCTTGATGGCTTGCCCGGGTCATGGGCCAGATCCGAACGCGCCATGGCGACGCTGGTCACCAACGAGGCCACGTTCTCAACCGTTGGCGCTACTGGCCGGTTCAACTTGACTTCCGGGCAACCGGGCGGCACCGCACGATGCAACAGCGCCGGCAACATTTCGTGGTGTTTCCTGAAGTCCTTACCCGCGTCAGACGGAACGCTTGTCACCAGCGCAAACTATGCCAATGCAACGCAATCTATCGGCGAAGATGAAACCGCATTCATTGAAGTGAAGGTGGCGCCAACTGGTTTCGCCGCGATATTCCCCGCGTCGTTTCTGACGGGCAATTCGGCCAGCAACGGCTTCAACGTTGCTGCCCGGGCGACTGCCGGGTTCACGTCGGGCGTTTGTGACTACACGCCCGTTTTCATGTGCAACCCGTATGAGGATACAAGCATCACCGGCGGCGTCACGCTGGAACAGGCGGCACAAAGCAGGCAATACCGCCGCCGCCAAATCAAGTTGCGCGGAGACGGGTCTTACGCTCCCGGCAACTTCGCTTTCCTGGCTTCGCCGTTTGGCAACGGCGCCAACCAGCTCGAGAAGATGCTCGCTGACTCCAAGCCGCAGAATTGCTATTCGCGCGACGGCGTCGACACCGAGCCGGGACAGAATTCCGGTCCGGTGAAAGATGGCATCAACTCGCGCTTCGGCATCAATGCGTCCTCGTTTTCGGACGGACCCGCGGTCAATGTGCGCAAGGGTGCCATAAACTGGGATCAATTTGTCAAGAGCAACAAGGTCAACTACCAAACGGACCCGACCAAGGGCATCGGGCTTGAACGCGACTCGTGCCATATCTCTGGCACCTGCACCATGATGGGCGGCCGCATGGGCGCCGGCGACTGGAACTTCGCGCGCTACTGGGCTGCCAATCACCCCTTGCGTGCCGTGCCTGCGGCTCTATCTGGCACCGGTGCCAACCTCCCGACGCGGTATGAGGTCTATCGCTACGAGATAGACAACAACATTGTTTCGGACGCGTCCGTCGGCGGCGAAAGAGGCCAACCGCCGGCTGGGGCCGGCACGCCGATCTCAATCCCGGATCGCCGGTTGCTTTACGGGGCAGTCCTGGACTGCAACGCGCTTCAGGCTGCGGGCACGAAATTTAATGGCCGCGCGAATGTTCCGGCCAGGAGATTTGCCAGTTTCTTCATCACGGAGCCCATCATCGACGGGAAAGACATCATGGTGGAACTCGTCGACATCACAGGCAAGGGCGGCAGTGGCACGCTCGACAACTACCTGCGCGATGAAGCGCAGCTCTACCGGTGACCGCCATGTTCAAGATGCTGTCCCGCTATCTCAGTCGATTTCGACGCGACCAGCGCGGCGCGGTGATTGTCGAGATGACACTGATCACGCCACTGATGCTGATCCTGTCGGCAGGAGTGTTCGAGTTCGGCAACCTGATCCATGACAAGCTGCTGATGGAGGCAGGGCTTACGGACGGCGCTCGCTTTGCCGCGCGCTGCAACAGCCAGATGTATACAGACGCCGGGCTGGGGGCGATCAACTGTTCCGCCATTGCCGCGAACATCGCGGTGTTCGGCAACCCGACCGGCACCGGCAGCCCGCGCATCAGCGGCTGGCAGACATCAGGAGCGACATCGTATGCGACGGTGACTATGAACAACGCATGCAAGGATACCGTGGTGGGCGGCGTTACCCAATATCGCTCCACCACGGCACAAGTCTGCACCGTCCGCGCGGTCGGCTCCTACCCATACGCGGGTGTTGGAATGCTGTCGTTCATCGGCATCGGGCCGCTCACGATTCATGGCTCGCACGACGAGCGGTTGATCCGGTTCTGACCATGCTCAAGCGTTTTGCAAAATCGGAAGACGGCGCGGCGATGGTGGAAATGACCATCGTCTCGGGGTTGTTGTTCACGCTTGTCCTGGGCTTCGTCGATTTCGGCTATGCGTTCTATCAATGGAATGAAGCGACCAAGGCCGTGCAGATCGGAGCCCGACTTGCATCCATTTCCAATCCCGTTGCAACGGCATTGGCGACAGCCGCGCCGACCGCGAATCCAGGCGCGCCGGTTGCTGCCGGGGCCTATGCGCCTTTCGTCTGCAAGTACACCGGCAACACCGGAGCTTGCAACGGCGACTCCACCAAATTCAGTGCCAACGATTTCAGTCGGATCTTTCGAGGCGACACGGCGGTTACCAACGACAACACGTGCCCCCCGCTGGGCGCAAACCAGCGCTCCGGCATGTGCCACTTCTTCCGGGGTCTGCGCCGCGACAACATTGTCATCACCTACACGGCCACCGGTCTTGGCTACCAGACCCGTTTGAGTGGACCGGTGCCGACGATCACCGTCAGTCTGCAAAACCTGACATTCAACTTCTTCTTCCTGAGGTTCACCAGCATCGCCATGCCCTCCATGCTGAGCACAGTCACGGGCGAAGATATGAAGAGCGTCTATCCATGAATGCCATCAACACCAAAGTTACGCCGACCAAGCGAAAGCAGGTGGCGCTGTTCTCGTCGGATCCGAACTTCAAGCGCGAGGTGGCGACGCGGCTTGATGCACTGGCCATCTACGATGTCCGGATTTCCGAGACGGGCGACTTTCTCAAGGGCCCGCCCGCGGACACGCGCCCCGGCATCGTCATCCTCGATCTCGGCAATGGCGAGTTGCTCGGCAGGCCGGGTATCGTCGAGGCACGTGCCCTGTGGGCGGCCGTGCCGCTGATCGCGGTTTCCGACGAGCTGTCGTCGGAACAGACGCGCGTGCTGGTGCGCATGAACGCCTCGGACTGGCTGCACAAGCCGCTCGACGGCAAGGAGTTGCTCAACGCGGTGACCTTCCACGACACCGGCAACCAGGGCACCAAAAGCCGGATCATCACCTTCATCAGCGCCAGCGGCGGCGCCGGCGCCACGACGCTGGCCTTGTCGGCGGCCGAACACCTGGCCTCGAAATCGGCCGAACGCGCGGCTTCCACCTGCCTGGTCGATCTCGATTTCCAGAGCGCCAATTGCGGCGCCTATCTCAACCTGTTCAACCAGTTCGATCTTGCGGGCATCATCGGCCAGCCGGAACGGCTCGATGTCGAACTGATGGATGTGATCAAGCTGTCGCGCCCGTCCGGCCTCACCCTCTATGCCTTCGAAAGGCCGCAACTGCCGTTCGAGCCGCATGGCAGCGATTTCGTGTTCCGGCTTCTGGACCTTGTCGCCTACCGCTTCGACGACATCGTCATCGACCTGCCTAACATCGAGACGCCCTGGCACAACTCCGTGCTGTCGACGAGCGACGAGATCTTCATCGTCTTCGAGCTTAACGTCGCCTCGCTGCGGCAAGGCAAGCGGCTCTACAGAAAGATCCGCGAGCTGCGCGGCAATGCGGTCAGCATCACGCTGGTCGCCAACAAGCACAAGCGCAAATGGTTCGGGAACCATTTTTCGCGCAGCGAGCTCGAGAAGATCTTCAAGGCGCCGCACATCAAGTCGGTCCCGCTGGACAATGCGCTGCTGACCGACGCCTTGAATCGTGCGATCCTGCCTTCGGAAGTCGATGGGCGGGCGCGCTTCAACAAGGACCTGAAGCGGATGTTCAAAGAGCGGCTCGATGACGCTGCTGCACGCTAGCTACCGGATCGCCCAGGGGTTGGCCTACGCCAGCCTGCTGGGCGTGGCGTTGGCGCTACCAGTCCAAGACTTAGCCCAGGCGAGATCGAGCCTTTCGGATCGGCCGCCGTTGCCGGCGATGGGGCCCAGCCTGCGCAAGTCGGTTGCCTTTGCAACCACAGAGCAGCCGGGGACGATCATCATCCGCAAGAACGAGAAAGCGCTTTACCTGGTGACTCGCCAGGGCCAGGCGCTCCGCTACCAGATCAGCGTCGGGCGCGACGGTTTTGGCTGGACGGGCGTCGTCAAGGTGGGAGCGAAGACCGAATGGCCGGAGTGGCGCCCGCCGCAGGAAATGCGGGCCCGCCAACCGGAGCTGCCGAAAATGGTGCCCGCCGGCCCCTACAACCCCCTCGGCGCAAGGGCGCTCTACCTGCTTCGCGACGGTCGCGACACGCTCTACCGGATACACGGCACCAACGATCCGTCCGGTGTCGGTTTCGACGGGACATCGGGATGTTTTCGGCTTACCAACACCGATGTGATCGATCTTTTCAAGCGCGTCGCGGTCGGCGCGAAGGTGGTGGTCCAATGACGATGATCAGCGAACCGGACATGCCGGCTATCGATATCGGAAACCACGAACAGCCCGAACAGGACGCCATCGAGAAACCCAGCAAGATAAAGACGATCGGCATTCTCATCGCCAGCGGCGGCTTGCTGCTCACCGTGGTCAACATGGCGGCCGCGATCTATCTCTATCGCGGCATGAGCGACCTGCGTTTCGTCGAAGCGCGGCTGGAGCAGCTCGGAGCGTTCGAGCAGCGGATCGCGGCACGGCTCGACACGGTCAACAACGGCTTCCAGAGCCGCTTCGAGAAACTGGACAGCCAACTGCAAGGCAGCTTCAACGAGATCAATAGCAACGTTGCCCAGCTGGCACTGACTAGGCCGATCGCCGGCGGCGAGGCCGTGTCGGGTGCTCCGGAACCGCCCGAGATCACCACCAGCACGCTGGCGGAGGCGCCCGAAGCTGTCGAAGGCGCGAGCGCGAGCGAATCCGGTGTCATCGAAGCGCCGCGTGCGCCCAGGAAAAGGGCCGCACCGGCGTCACCCCCTCCCCCAAGCTCCAACTACCAGCGCATCCAGCAGCCTGACGGCAAGGTCTATTACAAGAGGATCAATTAGACATCGTAGGGCATGGATTTGGGCAGGGCGCAGGTTGCGAACGCCGCCTGCTCCAACGCTTTGTCCCGACGCAACTCCGGACGGAAAATTGCTCTAGAGATCGCGCCGCAAGGCCAAGATGCGGACGGTCCGGGCTTCGGACCGCGCCCGCGCTTCGGCGAGGAAGGCGACGTGGCAGTATGCACAGGCTGCAGTGCCCAGAACCAGCAACAGGCTGCCCTTCAAGGTGAAATTGACCGTCAGCGAGAACGGAAAACCGCTGGGCGAGGTGAAGGTAGCGATCGTGCTCGCCGTTTCCGAGTGGCTGCCGACCGCGACCATCAGCCCGGCGAAGATCAGGGCGATGTGGTTGGCGAGAAAGAAAAAAGCCGACCTTCTGGTGTGGCATGCTACCCAGCACACGATCGATGCGGCGGCAAGGATGGCGGCGTCGACAGCCATCGATTCACCCAGATTGAAATCGATCTGCTGCCAAAGTATCGTCGACAACGGGCGCAGTTCAAGCCATATCCACCACGCGGTCGGGCTGGCTGGATAGGCTCCCAACAAGAAGGTCGCCATGCGTTCCCCAGCGAGGATCGCAAGAATGAGAAACGGGAAGGCAAAAAGCAGAAGCGGCTTGCGTTTCATGTTCCCTCGCCAATCTGCCTGTGACGATAGACCGCGAAGATTGCGCAAGGCTTAACGCCCCTGGCGACCACTGGCAGCAAAGCTTGCTGATCGGCGTCGTCGGAATGAGCGAGGGATGTTTGCGGCCCGGACAGCAGAGACGGGTTTCGCCCGACTAAAGATTGAAGACGTGCGAGGCCGTCAGCCCGGCGAGCAGCACGCCCGCAAGGAGAGCGATGATCGAGGCGAGGAACCAGCGCAGCGTGACCTGATAAACCGGCTCGTCGTCGTCTCGTGGGAGCAACGACCGCCACAGCGCAACGAACTGAAGGACGATGGCCATTGCCAGCAGGAGCGTCGCCAGGATCGAGGCAACCGTCCATCCACCTTCAACTTCGAAATTCCAGTACCGCAGGAAAAGAAGCGAAAATCCGAGCAGCACGGTGATCGCGGAGATGACACCCTGTCGGTAGCCAGCGGGCAAGGGAACTCTGCGCTGTAAACCTGTTTCCTGCTGGTGATCGATCTGGCGATCGGGATCGTCGTCCGGGCGGTTGGGCTGGTCGGTCATGCCGTTCACAATATCGCCGGCGTCGGCATCGTCAAATGGTGACGATTTTCAAGGTATCGCTCGCCGTGGACGATGCGGATCTTGGCCGGGCGCATCGCCGCTTGCAGGGACTCAAAGCTCCAGACATCGGCTTTGACCTCCAAGCTGACGTAAGGTCAGAAATTGAATGACTCGAGTGCACTGCTCCAATAGTCTGGTCCTTGATAGTCAGCGGGGAGTTAGCCCCGTAACCCTTAAGGCCCCCCGGGCGCGGTCGAAGCAAGGATGATACTCAGGGAGATCAGCTGTGAGTTCATACGATTCCGACAAGGTTGCCAAACTTCATCGGGAATTGCACAGCCATCTTCCGCCTGAACCGGCGCTTCGCCTGAAAGCACTGGAGACGGTTCTGGTCGAGAAAGGCTTTCTGGCGGCCGACGCCGTGGACAAGTGGCTCGACGACTACTCGGAAAACGTGGGTCCGATGAATGGAGCCAAGGTCATCGCGCGGGCGTGGACTGATCGCGAGTTCGCCGAACGCCTGGCGAAACATGCGGCCGAGGCGTTTTCGGAAATCATCCCAAGCGTCAGGAAGGATTACCCCCTTGTCGCAGTGTTCAACACGCCTGAGATCCACAACGTTGTCGTTTGTACGTTGTGCTCCTGCTATCCAGTCGGAATCTTGGGAATGTCTCCATCTTGGTACAAGTCGACCGAGTACCGGGCGCGAGTGGTTCGCGATCCGCGTGGCGTTCTCGCCGAATTCGGAACCGACCTGTCGGACAAGGTTGAGGTCAAGGTGTGGGACTCGACCTCGGACCGCCGGTACATGGTGGTCCCGCAGCGTCCAGAAAGGACGGATGGCTGGACCGAAGAGGACCTCGCCGGCCTCGTGACGCGCAATGCAATGATCGGGACGATGAGGGATCTGTCGCCAAAGCAGGAGGTGGGGTGATGGATACGGTACACGACCTCGGCGGCAGACAAGGGTTCAGACCGATCCCTAACGTCGCAGAAGATGACTCGGCTCTGTTTTCCGATGAATGGAGGGCCCGCACATGGGCGATCGCCATGATGTCGATGAAAAAGCTGACGACGGATCGCACGGGCTGGACGCTCGATTGGTATCGCCACGTCTTGGAAAGGCTTCCCCCGGACGCCTACCTCGGCCTCGACTATTTCGAGAAATGGATTCTGGCCATGATGGTCACGTCTGTGGATGAAGGCGTCGCGGGCGTTCAGGAGTTCTTCGATGGCAGGGCCTCAAGTCGAACCTTCGAATACGAGTCGCCCAGGCCTGCGGTCGAGGTCCCGCCCACAGGGGCGAGGTTCAAAGCTGGCGACAAGGTTGTGGCACGGCGCGACATCGCCACAATGCACACGCGGCTGACGGGGTATGTCCGCGGCCGGCTCGGGATTGTCGACAGCATGAACGGACCACAGCCTTTGCCCGATGAGAAAGCTGTCGGCACGATACGGCGCGAGCAGACATACGTCGTGCGGTTTCGCATGTCGGATCTTTGGCCTGAAGCCGGCGACAGCGCAGACAGCCTGCTGATCGACATGTGGGACAGCTATCTTGAGCCGGCCTGAGATTGCCCGTCGCGCGCGGCGCCATCGCGATGGCGAACCTGTCTTCTCCGAGCAATGGCACGCTCAGGTCATTGCGTTGGTCGACCTGCTCATCGCCGACGGAAAGATCGAAGCCGAGGATTGGTCTCAGACCCTGGGCGCCGAGCTTGATCGACGGGTGACCGATACTTCCATGGACACCGACGCGATCTATTACGGGGCCTTTCTCAGCGCTCTGGAGCAGATCCTGGACAGGAGCCAGTTCGCCCTACGAGCCGAGGTGGACAGACGCCAACAGGATTGGCGAAACGCTTACCTGAATACACCGCATGGCAAGCCAGTTGCCCTGGCAGATTAGTCAGCGGGCCTGCAACCGAGGTCACGCTGGATCGTGAGCTGAATGGCTGCTTTTGCCAACTGGATGCTCGAAGCCGCCGATCTGCAGGATTACCGGCCCGGCACCTGAGCGATCCCGTTGCAATCGACCGTGCGGTCTGAACGCGCGGTGTAGGCGGCATAGATCACCTGACCCTTGTTCATGGAGATTTCACGTACCAGCTTTCGACGGACCGCGGTGGCGAACATGGCGGCCTCGGTGACGCCGATTGTAAATGCGTCTGGCCCGCCAATGACGCAGCGCTCGAAATAGGATTGCAGGTTGGAGCGGTCGTACATCGCAAACCCGTCGGCCCCGCCAATGCGGGGCATTGCGATAGGCAGCCCGTTGATCGTCACGCCTTCCGCCAGAAGAACCTCCCGGATGGGGTCAAGGAGCGCTCCGGCATTGTTGGGTCCGTCGCCGGATACGTCAATAACCCTGCGCGGGCTGCGCAAGCCACTCTCCGCGAACAGATCATTCGCGGCCGACAATGCGCCGGAAATCGACGTTCCGCGGCCTTCGGTCAACGGCAGCGCCGCGAGCCTGTCCGCCAAAGTCAGAACGTCTTCGAGGCTTTCGACAATTGTCCAAGGCACAATGACTGTTTGCTGACGTGGCCCCGCCCACTCCAGATAGAGCACGGCGATCCTGCCCCGCTCTCCCGACTTGATTGCCCTCGCGATGTCCGCGTGGCGGAAGGCATCGACGTAGCCGTCGCGTTGCACTCTTTGCTCGACTTTGCTCATCGAGGGCGAGACGTCCACGGCAAGGATCAATTGCAGATCGACTTCGGCCAGGTCGTCTGCGCGACGGTCGGTCGAGTGAACCTGTGACGCCATCGCGAAGAACAGACCGAGCAGGCAGACGCCCGTGAGCCGTAGCACCGGTCTTGCACCCGCACATCGAGCAATCTGCACCAGGTAGTCCATGGCTAGCCTCTCGCTGGCATTGCAATTGTCGGCCCGAGGCGTCTCTTGGGTCACGAATGGCTTCCGATCATTCGCCGAAATCTGCTCCCCACCGGTCCGAATGGTGATGACTCTTCGCAGCGCGAACCGTGCTAAGATCGAAGAATTGGACTGCGGCTTCGTGCGTGAGGGAACCGGCTTGAATAGCTCGCCGCCCACGACGTTCGTACTCAACGGCATTACCGCCGATCTGAGCAGCGAGACCCTGCGCGACAAGTCCAACAGGACAATCGCACTTCGCCACCAGACATTCGCGGTGCTTCGCCACCTTCTGGAGAACGCTGATCGCGTCATCACCAAGGACGACCTGATGAAGGCGGTCTGGAACGGGATAGCCGTGACCGATGACAGCCTGGTGCAATGCATTCACGAGATCCGTGCGGCGCTCAACGACAATCGGCAGGCCGTCGTGCAGACAGTGCCGAGGCGCGGCTACAGGCTGGTCCTTCCCTCAAATGCCGGACCGAGAATGGCCACCATCCTGGCCGCCAAGTTGGCCGCCGGGGGTCAGCCGACAGGCAAGGATAAGCGGATCTCCGCTGCAACTTTCCGGGCATACAGGCAGATCATCGATCGGCTGCTTGTTCAACATGCAGGCGGTGTGTTCTGGAGCGCCGAAGAGAGCGTGGTCGCCGAGTTTACCGGCCCTGTCGAGGCGATGCGGTGTGCGGGCGAGATCCAGCACGACGTCGATAGGCGGAACTGCGAAGTTCCCGAGACAAAGCGCCTGCGTTTCCGCATCGGCATTCACCTGGGTTATGTCGTCGCCGAGGGCGACTACCTCGCGGGCGAGGCCGTCGAGGTCGCCGCTCATCTGCAAACATTGTCACGACCGGGCGGGATTTGCGTCACGGAAGCGGTCCACGCCCAGGCTCAAGACCGACTCTCGCTGGAGTTCGTCGATTTCGGCGAGCACAAGCTGAAGAACGTCGGACGCGCCCTGCGCATCTACCGCGTACCCCTTGCTTCGGAGGAAACGGTCAGGTCGCCATTTCGCGGTCTCGATGCCTTCGAATTCGAAGATGCCGATCTCTTCTTCGGCCGAGCGCGGGCGATTGCTGCCTGCACTGCAAGACTGGAGCGGCAGGCAGCCAGCGGTACGGCATTCCTGCTCATCTACGGGATGAGCGGTTGCGGCAAGTCTTCCCTCCTGCGCGCTGGCCTGCTGCCATCATTGACCCGGCCTGGAGCCGTGGCGGGCATATCCTTGTGGCGCCGCTGCCTGATCCGCCTCTCCGAAGGACCGGATGCATTCGCTGTGTTGGCTGCGGCACTGCTTAGCGAAGCTGCTCTGCCGGAGCTGTCTCGCGAAGGAACAGCCGCGGAGTTTGCTCTGCTCTGCAGGAGCGCGCCGGATCGGGCGCTGGCGATGGTCCGACAGGCACTTGGCAAGGCCGCCGGGTCGGCCCGCTCGCAGATCAGATTGCTTGTCGCCATCGATCAGCTGGAGGAGCTGTTCACGACAGAGAGGCAGCCGGCTACGCGTGAGGCCCTTGTGCGGCTCATGGCGGTGCTAGCCGCGAGCGGACTGGTCTGGGTGATCGCGGCGATCCGTTCGGACTTTTTTCACCGCTGCGGAGAGGTCCAGGGTTTCTCGGCGCTCAAGGACGGCCTCTCCAGCTACGAACTCCTGCCGCCGACTGGTCCAGAGATCGGGCAGATCATCCGCGAACCGGCGGGCGTTGCCGGGCTCCGCTTTGAGGAGAGCGCCGAGTTGGGGCGGCTCGACGATGTGCTGCAGGAGGCAGCAGCTGCCGATCCCGGATCTTTGCCGCTTCTCGAGTTTGTGCTCGACGCATTGTATCAGGCCGGCCGCCAGCACCGAGTTCTCACCTTTGCGCATTATCGCGCGCTCGGCGGGCTCGAAGGCGCAATCGCGCGCCGCGCCGATGAAGTCGTAGACTTGCTCGCGCCCGAGATCCAGGAGGCCTTACCCGCGGTACTGGGCGCCCTCACCACAGCAAGTCCAAGCGATGAAACGGTGACGGCACGTCCGGCCCCGCTCATCGAAGTTGCAGGCACTCCCGCGCGATCGGCTCTCGTCAGGGCCTTGATCGACGCACGGCTCCTCGTCAGCGATGAGGACGCCGCAGGGCATGTCTTCGTCCGCGTTGCACATGAAGCACTGTTGAGCCGTTGGCCGCGCGCCAGTGACATTGTGAATGCAAACCGGAACTTCCTCGAGACGCGCGACCGCCTGAGGGCCGACGCCCACCGTTGGCACCTGGAGAACAGGAATCGAGAGCTTCTCCTTCCGTCCGGCAAACGTCTCGCGGAGGGCGAAGAGCTGCTGGCGTCAAGACGGGAGGAGGTCGACGATGACGTCCTTGAATACATCGAGGCGTCTTTGCGAGCCCATCAGCTGAGAGAGGAGAAGGACCGGCAGGCAGAGCTGGCGCTGATCGAGGCCGCGGAAGAGGCAAAACGCGAGCGCCTGGAGCGGGAGGCCGAGCGCCGGAGCCTCGCGGCTGCTGCGGCAAACCGGCTAGCCGGACGTACGCGCAATGCCGCGATTGTGGCGATATTGCTCGCTCTCGTGGCGGGCGCAGGCGCACTGGTCGCCTTCAGGGCGCAGGAGGAAGCAAGGTGGCAACGCGACCAGGCGCTGCGCAACCAGTCTCTTTCGCTTTCCTTTCTTTCACAGCAGTCCACGGCGACAGGCAACACCGAGGCTGCGATCCTGTTGGCGCTCGAAGCACTGCCCTCGAAAGACCAGTCCGAGCGGCCATATCTCTTTGAGGCGGAGGCAGCCCTCTTCAAGGCCCTGCTGGCACACCATCAGATCAAAATCTTCCGGCATGGCGCCGGCGTCGCGGATGCGGCGTTCAATCCGAGCGGCGATCACATCGTCACCGCATCCTACGATAAAACTGCGGGCGTCTGGGACATCTCCAGCGGTGCCGAAACTGCGGTTCTAAAAGGTCATGGAGGGGCAGTCGAGAGGGCTGAATTCAGCCCGGACGGGAGCCGTATCCTGACGGCCGCGAGGGACGGCACTGCACGCGTCTGGAATGCCCTCTCGGGAGAACAGCTCTTCATCCTGCAGCCGGTAGGCAATTATCCAACCGCAATCTTCAGCCCGAATGGCAACCAGGTGTTGACGGCGGGGGAGAACAGCGATGCAGCGCTCTGGGACGCTCGGACCGGAAGAAAAGTCGTGAGTGTAAGGAGCGACGGATATGCACGGGCTGGCTTCAGTCCGGACGGTCACAGCTTCGCGACGGCACGCAAGCACTTTGTTTCGATCTGGAATACCGCAGATGGCGCACTGACGCGGTCAATCCGGGTGAACTCACGGCCCTATAGCCTGGCGTTCAGCCCGGACGGGGGCCGGCTGCTGGCTGGCGCATGCGGCCCGCTTTCATACGGCGGCACTTCCAGCCTTTTTGATGCGTCGAAAGGAACGGAGATCGCAAAGCTAGACGGCCAGAAGAGCGACACGCAATTGAACGGCGTGATTTTCAGTCACGGGGGTCAGCGGATCGCCACCGTATCACTCGACGGCGCCGCCCGGATTTGGGATGGAGCGTCAGGAACGCTGCGCGACCTGCTGGGCCAGGAGGTTTCGGGTTTGAAGCTGGCCGATATCGGCGCGGATGAACGCGATGAGGAGATGAACGGTGCTTTCAGCCCGGACGACCGCTTCCTGGCGACCGCTTCGGTCAATGGGCCGGTCCGCATCTGGGACGTTGAACGCGCCTCGTTGGTCACGACGATCGCCGGTCATGACTCTTTGGTCGAGCATCTCGAATTCAGCCCGGTTGACAGCAACGTTCTTCTCACCGCTTCACACGATGGCACGGCTCGGCTGTGGGACGTCGACGGCGCACTGACGACAACGCTCCCTCATGAATATCGGCCGACTTTCGCGGTCTTCAGTCCAGACAATATTCACCTGCTGACCGGTGGCGGCGACAGCGCGGCGCATCTTTGGGATGTCGTGAACGGGCGCGAGATAATCCGGCTCGATACCCATGAGATCGTTCAACGCGCGACGTTCAGTCCCGATGGAAGGCGCGTCGCGACGGCATCTCTTGGGGGCCAGGTCCGAATTTGGGAGGTTGCCAGGGGATTCGAGACCGCCCAGTTCCGAGCACATGGCGGACTGATCCAGATCCAGTTTGGTCGCGACGGCAAATCGCTTGTTTCCGCGTCGATCGACGGCACCGCCCAGCTGTGGGATGCGGCGACCGGTACCGAGCTGGCCGTCATCAATACAAGCAGCAAGCTGCCGCAGGCCATTCTCAGCCCCGACGGACGTCTGATCTTTGCTGCCAGGGAAGACAATGCGGGCCACCTCCTGAAGGCGGGCGGAGCTGAGCTTAAGGCCCTTGTGGGGCACCGGGACCGCATCACGGCAGCGGCCTTCAACCCGGACGGTCAACTGGTCGCCACGGGCTCACTCGACCACACGGCCAGAATTTGGTCGACCGCGGACGGAGCCAGCGTCGTAACGCTGGAGGGACATACCGACGAGGTGACGATGGTCGCCTTCAGCCCCGACGGTCAGTCGCTGATGACGGCCTCAGGCGATGGAACCGTCCGGATCTGGAGCGTCTCGAGCCGACGGGAAATGGCCGTTCTCAGGGGCCACGGCGGCGCGGTGGACAGCGCCCAGTTCAGTCCCAGCGGTTTGTATGTCGTGACCGCATCGTCCGAAGATCGCACGGTCCGGCTATGGGCAACGCAATCGGGACGCCAGATTGCGGTCCTTGCCAGCCAGGACGAAGCGACCGTTCGACCGGGCCTTACACGGGCAGTTTTCAGCCCCGACGGCAGCCGGATCGCAATCATTTCTGGCGAAGAAAGGGTCCGTGTCGTTCGCGTTTTCCAGACACCCGGCGACCTCATTGACTTCGCCCGGCGCACCGTGCCTCGCGAACTCACCCCTTGCGAGCGGCGAAGCTTCTTCCTTCCTGAAGACCCTGCAACTGGGACTTGTCCTGGCTGAGGTCGACAACGGGTCAGATTTGCCCGCCTGAGCCGGCTGCTGGAACGGGCAACTTAGCGCCGCATCTCGACCGTAGAGGCCAGCTTTGCCGTTTCCTGAAAGCTGACGTCGCAGGCGACCTTTGCATACGTCGGCCATCAAATTGCGAAGGGGATTTTTGGCTACCCCAAATGCGACTGATCACATGTTGCGACCTGCCGGACGAGGCAACCGGAAATTTCAGCACCTGCGTCCTTCTATTAAACGCGAGAGCGAGCCATGATGCCTCTCGTATTCATCCCGAGACGATCTATCCAAAAGGGAAGTGAAACGGGCGTATGCGCAGCTGGGTGACAAGGTTCTGGCGCTCGCTTTCCGCCGGCGGCCTCGTTTTGGGCACGCTGTTCTTCGTCGCCTCGCTTACTCCGACGCTCATTCCACGCACGTACCTGACCCAAGGCGTGCTGTCCGGGGCATGTTTCGCCGTCGGATACGGCATCGGAGTCGCCTGGCGCTGGCTATGGACCTATATGGAACTGCCGGAACCGCGTGAGCGGCTTCTGCTCGCCCTCAAGATTTCTGTCGCGGCTGCTTGCGCCGTCATTGCCATACTGTTTCTGTGGTGGGCGGCGGAATGGCAGAACTCGATCCGTCGACTGATGCAGCTCGTACCCGTGACGAGCGCGCATCCGGTTGAGGTCTGCTTCATTGCGATCGCCACGTTCCTGGTGGTCATCGCGCTTGCCAGGCTCTTCAAAGGCATCTCCCGTTGGATTTCAGAAAGGTCGGGCCGCTTCGTCCCACGCAGGGTTTCGAAGGTGATCGGTTTCGCAGTCGCAATACTGTTGTTCTGGACGATGGCAAACGGCGTGCTCTTCCGCTACGTGCTGCACTTGGCCGATTCGTCCTTCGCGGCGGTTGACGCCCTCATCGAGCCGGACCGGCCGCAACCGGAATCTCCGCTCAAGACCGGCAGCTCGGCTTCCCTCGTCCGCTGGAAGGAACTTGGACGGGCAGGACGCGAATTCATCGCGACAGGACCCACCGCCGCCGAGATTCGCGCGTTCACGCACGCCGATGCGCTCGAACCTATCCGGGTCTATGTTGGGCTCGGGGCCGCCGACACGGCCGAGGAAAGGGCGCAAATCGCCCTCGATGAATTGAAACGCGTCGGCGCCTTCGAACGCTCCGTACTCGTCGTCATCACGCCCACCGGCAGCGGCTGGATCGATCCCGCTGCGATGGATACGGTTGAGTATCTCCACCACGGCGACGTGGCGAGCGTGGCCCAGCAGTACTCCTACCTATCGAGCCCGCTATCGCTGCTGCTCGAGCCGGAATACGGCTCGGAGGCTGCAAGGGCTTTGTTTGCCGCAGTCTATGGATACTGGACGACGCTCCCGCACGAGAGCCGGCCGAAACTCTATCTGCATGGCCTGAGCTTGGGAGCGATGAATTCCGAGAGATCGATGGAGCTTTTCGAGATGCTCGGTGACCCTGTCCAGGGGGCTCTGTGGAGCGGTCCGCCGTTCAAGAGCAGAATCTGGCGCAGCGTGACGGAGCATCGCAATGCCGGGTCACCGGCCTGGCTGCCGCAATTCCGGGACGGGTCCTTCGTGCGTTTCATGAACCAGAATGGCGACCCCGGTCCGCGGGACGCGCCCTGGGGCCCGCTGCGCATCGTCTACCTCCAGTATGCGAGCGATCCACTGACGTTCTTCGACTATAGCGATTTCTATCGCCGTCCGGACTGGATGAATGCGCCGCGCGGCCCGGACGTCTCGCCGGAGCTGCGGTGGTACCCGGTCGTATCGATGCTGCAGCTCGCCCTCGACATGGCCGTGTCGACCAACTCGCCGATGGGCTACGGACATGTCTTTGCGCCCGAACACTACGTCAATGCATGGCTCGCCGTGACTGATCCGCAGGGGTGGTCGGCCGACCAGATAGCGCAACTGAAGCAACATCTTGCCGCTCGCGCCAGGATGTGATCGCTGCTTGCGACGGCCGCCTCATGCGATTGTTTGGCCGGTCCGAAAGGCCGGTCGCGGCGGCGGATCTGCGACGAGGTCACCGCCTGATGCGGCGCAGGTCTACGACACGGCCATTGCGCGCGTTCAAGCCGATTTCAAACAGACCGGTGGCGCGGCGTGCCCGATAGACGAAAAGGCGCCCGCGGCAATCCACTCGCCGGACGTCCCAAAAACCACGGCTGCGCAGCAGCCTCTCGCCGTCTCGGCATGTGATCGCCCGGCCATTGTTGAGGCTGGTGCCGATATTGATGTTGATCGTGACGGCATGGGCGGGCGCCGGCAGAGCCAGCGGCACGACAAGACTGAGAACGAGACCCAGGCAAGCAAACAAGGGACGAGGCATGGAACTCTCCGTGACGTTGCTTTGGTTTCCGTAGTATCAGTTCCTCGAGAGGCGTATTGTCAAGGGACTTCTAGACTAAGCGGGCGGGGTCTGGATGGTCTTCGTCTCAAAAGGAGCCGAACGCGACCACCGCCACCAAGTAACCGACAACGCCGACCATGACGATGTCGAGATAGCTCTCCTTGTGCGTTGTGCCGCACACGGCAAGCAACATCACCACGGCGCCATTGTGCGGCAGGCTGTCGAGCCTGCCAAGCCGATCACCGCCATGCGGTGCATCACAAGTCGTGTGATACCTAACCCGGACAACTTCTGTGCTTGCGGCACAGAAATCATGCAAGCTTGCGTGTTCGGCGGCATACCAGTATTTTGAAGTCGCGGGGGATTTTCTGCAAAAAAGGCCCCATCATGTCGGACAAATCTGTAAAGGGCATTGATCGCCGCGATCTTCTAATGGCATCCATTGCAACGGTCGGCGCCGCGGCCGCCTTGGCGGCCAACGCCGGCGCCGCGAACGCCGAGGACTCGGCGACTTCCTCGTCCGCTCCGGCAGCGGGTGCGCCGTCAGCGACGATCTATGTCGGCGATGTGATCCAGGGGAAGAAAGTCGTCAGCACGCTCGACGTCAACGACCTGGAACCCGGCAAGAAGCACCTTCTGTATTTCCAGGGCGTGGAGATGCCCACCGGACAGCACTGGTATGTGTCCGTGACCGTCGCCAAGGGGGCAAAGCCGGGCAAGCGCGGCGTGCTGGTCAGTGGCGTGCATGGCGACGAGATGAGTTCCGTGCATACGATCCAGACCGTGATGAGCCAGCTCGACCCGGCGCAGATGTCGGGCACCGTGATGGCGGTCACGGACGTGTCCCGCCCGGCCATGGAAGGCATGCAGCGCAGATGGCCCAATTTCGGCAGGGGCACTGACTTGATCGATATGAATCGGGAATGGCCCGGGAACGAGAACGGTGTCACCGCGGCCAGCCGGCAAGCAGGGCTCCTGTTCAACCGGCTGCTCCGGCCGAACGCCGACTTCGCGATCGATTTCCACACCGGGACAACCGGATTCGATGTCGCGGCCTTCAACATTGGCGGCATGGATGTGCCCGAGATCAAGGCAATGCTGGAGCTTTATCCGGTCGGCCAGATCTTCGACAATCATGTGTATCCCAGTGTCCTGCACAACGCGTTCATCGACGCGGGCATTCCGTCCTTTTGTCCGGAGATCGGCGCTGCACGTGTCCTGGACCTCGAGATGATCTCCCTGTTCGTGGAAGGCACGATGAACGTCCTCAAGCATCACGGCATCGTTGCCGGCCCGATGGGACGTACGGGCAAGGACGTGGACGTCTTTGTCGGCAACAGTGCGTTCCCGATCCTGGCTACCGCCGGCGGGCTCGTCGAGCATCTGGTGAAGCTCAACGACAAGGTCGAAGCCGGACAGAAGGTGTCCATACAGCGCGATAGCTTCGGCGAAGTGGTTGCGGAGTACGCAAGCGGCGTGGCTGGAGAGATATCGGGCCTGCGCAGCGATGCAATGTCCGAGCCCGGCAATCCCTTGGCATTTATACTTTTCAACAAGCCGGGGCCGGAGGACGTTGGGGGCTACCCCGAGTGAGTTCACCCGTGCGAGCGAGCGTCAACGCCGGCTGCCGAAAGGTAGCGGGCTCTTTGCATATTAGGTGCAACTAATTTTTTGATGCCACGTTTCCACACTGGCCAGCTAAAGTCCCTACTGGCCATTTTTCGAAGCCCGTCACCTTTGCCCAAGGTGGCGGGCTTTTTGCGAACAGGATCGACCATTCGACCTTACGAATTTGTAAGGGGGTTTGGCTTGTGCTGAGTGGACGTTCGCAGCAGGATCGGGCGCCGGCAACACTGCCGGCAAATAGGCCCGGCCTGCAAATCCTGTGTCACCTAGACGAGCAGGTCGGGCTATCCGGGCCTGTTTGCGCTTCTCTAGCGGCGCGGCCTCAACAGCCTGGCCTCTCGTAAGAGTGACGGCCAATTGCTTTCGCCCAATAGGCTAATGGGGTCACGTGCCTGTTCTGCCGTGATGCCTGTTTCCCTGATCAAGCGTTGAATGACCGGGCTGTCCCTAGATTGTGGTTTACTGGGTCGTCGGCCATACGGACACGCTCTCTTGCAACGGCCAACGCCGCTATAGGGGATACGTTCCAGCCTCAGGGGGAATGGCTATTTCCGTACAATCCAGTCGAGAATATCGGGTTCGATATCGTCCAAATCGGTGAGTTCGAGCGCCAGAAGTCGGGCGTACTGGCGTCGGCCCTCTTCTGAGATGCGCCTTTCCACAACGGACTTTCTGAAGGCGCTGCGCACGACCTCGCAATCGAAAGCCGTCATCCTGTTGTCTGAATGGTCTTCTGCCATTTCAGCCTCCCCGTAGCTGGCGGAGCACCTGAGTTGGCTACCAAGCGTCCGTGTGCCGTAGAAGGCGGACGAGCTTGGAAGTGTACGCTTTCGGACAATTTATTGCGAGTCAAATCCCGCAAAGGAACCATGCCCCGTCGCTGTCGTTGGGGTCTTTCCATCGGCCAGGGAGGCTTTCATGATCCATCGACGCGTCGACAAGGAACGGATTGAGCGCGCTGATCGCGAATCGAAACTGGCGATCGAGGCTGAGCGTGTAGCGAGAGATGCCAAGACGGCGCGACTGCGAGAGCAGCGCCTTTCCGTCGAGGAATCTGCCAAGCAGCCCTCTCCGGTCAAACGTCGTCGAACGGCCGCCAAGAAGCCAGGTCGGAAGATTATCGAGGTCGACTAGCGCAATGCGCAGTTTAAATATGCCCATAGTTTAGGCAGCGCGGGAGACGTCCAAATCAAATCGCAGTGGCCAGTGCGGCCTCGCACCGGCCATTTAGAGATCACCGAAACGCCAAGATCCCTACATCGTGATCGAGACATACGACAACAGGTAAAGGATCGCCATGGTCGCCGTCGCGAGTATGACCCATACGCCCAAGCTGCTCATGCTTCCTCGCTTCCCCTAAGGTGAGGATTGCGCCAGTCGAGCGCAAGCGCAAGCCGCCCTGGGTGCGTTGTCCACTCCTTTTTGGAGCACTAGCTCTGGCGGCGGCGCTCCGCGCCCAGCGTTGCACAAATTAGCCGGTGCTTTCTGAATTGCCGGTGCTGCTGCCGAAGGGATAGGGAAACGCGGGTCCGCTTCCGACCCGCATTGCCGCGCCGAAGCTGGACCTAGACTAAGGGTTAGTTGCAACCCGCCACGAGCATCCCAACTTTATAGGGCGGACCTACCCGTCCGAGAGAATTTGCTGGTGTTTTGCGCTGCGTACATGAGTAGAGATCATGAGAAGTCTAGCTCGCACCGCGACGGTGATTGCGTCGATAGCTGTGGCTATCGTTCTGACCTTTATGGCAGCTAAAGGGTTTGAGCTATCGGCGCCAGATCCGATCGTGGCTCATACCTTCGAGAGGAACATCTGAGGCGCTACGCTAGGGGCGCTGACTTCCTCAGCCTCAGCCTGCCATCATGCACAATGACGAGAAATGACGCCCCAGGACTACGATCCTATCTCGTTGGAATGAACAATGTCGGGCAGAACGCGCGGTGGGGCTCTCGTTTGGTCTAGCCATGAATTAAATGAAACAGAAGTTTCAATACGGGAATGACGATTATCAATATTAATACGACAATGTGAGAGCGCTTTATATCCACGTTTTTCGGCCCGGGCAGCGCGTTGCCGGTCCAGACTTTGTTGTAAAGAGCCACCGTCCCAAACATTCCAACAAGGACGAGGAGTGCCAGCGGGAGCGCGTACGGCTTGAACCAAGCAGGAAAGAACGGTCTGCCGATCAAAAGAGGGAAAATCACCATGCTGGCAACAAGCACGATCGCATTGCGAAAGTCGAACCGTCGGAAACGTTCCATCTGCCCCTCCCAAGAACTCTTCAGGGACAGATAAACCAAGGTCAACAGCTATTTGCCACGCAAAATAAGATGAACGGACGGGCTTTTCGTATGGCTAGCACAAGCAGCGGATAGAGAGCCATGCCGGCCATCAGGAGGCCGGCGGCCTTGCTTATCATATCGCGCTGCCTGTAGCGCCACATCCGACCCTGCGGGTCGACCGCACCAGCCGGAAGGCGCTGTCGACGTCGATCGAAGTTCTGATCGGCATGTGAGACGACCTCTCGCCGGATCCTGACCTAGAAGACTCGGCCGGCGACGAATACACGCTTGGATGGCCAATCAGGGGGCCGCATTCGGCCGGCACTGACAACACCGACCGCGAAGGCGATTTCACCGACTTCGAGGACGGCGGCGATGATGAGCACCCGCTCCGCTGGCAGGCCGAAGGCGCCCAAGACCATCTGTCACGGGGAACCGAGGGCGAGGCCGAACTCGGCACAACGGAGGAGATCGACAGCAAAGCCGCAACCTGATGACTGAGGGCTGGTTCTGCTCCGATGGCGAACCTGATCTCGGTTGCGACGAGAATGCCCGCAAGGGCTATCAGAAAGGCGATACCGGCGACGATCGCGAGGGCGGCGATGAGCATGGTTGCAAAAACCGTCTTGCCTCGATGTCGGTTCTCCCAGCTAGCGCCGCGAGAGTGCCAGCGTGGACAGCCGCGACGGCCCGCGTCCTTGGAATGAACTACCCGAGAGTTTGACTGGCGAGCGCATAGGTCACCGGTGTGGTTGCATCGCCGACGGCAAAATCGGCGAGGCGTTTGCCCAGCGACATGGTGAGCACCGTGTCGAAAACCGGCATTCCGCTGTGTGCCAGAAAGGCGGCGAACTCGCCATTGTCCATGTGGGTATCGATCCGCAGGAAAGACCCCGAATGGTCGGCCACGTGCGGCCGCACGATCGCTACAGCGTCGGCGTCGCTCTCCGCCACGACGGGCCCCACGACATGGCCCCGCCCGAACGGCCGACAGAGCGCGAAAGCGTTCAGCTTGTCACCCTTGAAAAGACCATAGCCGGCCGAGTGCGCGAAAAGCTTTTCGATCAGCGCCGCCCGCCTCACGCCAAATCCTGCCGCGTCGAGCGCGATCGCAGCGGGAATATCCCCTGCGTCCAAAGTCCGGACATCGCCTCGACTCTTTGCCGGCCTACCCGTCGTTTGCATGCGGGCGATGCCCTGGCATTGATAGACGGTCTTCTCCGGCTGGAAGTCGAGCGAGAGATAGAGCCGCCTTGCCGCGCGCGTTGCATTGAGGCGCAAGTCGCAGCCGACGACGTTTTCAAAGACCCGCTTCATCAGCCATTGCCCGGCCCCCAGCGTCTGAAGTCGTGGCGAGGTGATGACCATGCCCACGGTTGCGAAATCGGCACCATGCGCGAACCACATGGCCGAACCGAGAACCCGGCCGATCTCATCGAGCGCCACGAACCCCTCTCCCGATTCGCGCAGGAATTGCCAGTCCTCGGCGCGATGCGGCCATCCCACGGAGAGCGAGAGCGCATGCAACCGGTCCAGCTCGACGCTTTCGATGTCGCCGACGCGCATCGAGAAGGTATCGATTTTCAAGCTTCCGGACGGCTTCAATTCCATGCCCCCTGCAAGATTATCGTACCAGAGGGCGACGCACCGATGGCCACTCTCTGCCCCTGCCAACGCTAAACAAGCAGACCGGTACGATTTGCTCGAAAGCCGCGCACCAACGCTAGATTCAACTGAAACACTTCCGCTTTCGGCACGCAATCGCGAAAGAACGCGCACATCCTCTCCGGAAATCTAGCAGCGTATGGTCGACGGATCGATCCCGGTGGACCCGAAATGCTTTGAGGGCTGGAATGGACGTCTTCGACATCCTCGACCGTCTTGTCGCCTTTCCATCGGTCGCAGGCAAGCCGAACGGTGATATCGCCGGCTGGATCGAGGCCTATCTCGCGGAGCACGGCACGCAGGTCACCGTGCTGCCGGGGCCCGAAGGCGACCGTTCCAATCTGTTCGCGACGATCGGCCCCGCCGATGTCCCGGGCTACATCCTGTCCGGCCACATGGACGTCGTTCCCGCCGGCGAGCCGCAATGGAGTTCGGCTCCTTTCGCGCTGCGCCGGGAGGGCGCGCGACTCTACGGACGCGGCACCACTGACATGAAGGGGTTTCTGGCCGCGGCGCTCGCGGCCGTACCCGCGCTGACGGGACTGGGCCTGGCCAGGCCAATCCACCTCGCCTTCTCCTATGACGAGGAGGTGGGATGCCGCGGTGTGCCGCATTTGATCGCCCGCCTTGCCGAACTTTGCGCCAAGCCGCTCGGTGTGATCGTCGGCGAGCCGAGCGGCATGCGCGCCGTGCGCGGCCACAAGGGCAAGGCGGCTGCCCGCGTGACGATCAACGGGCGCTCGGGCCATTCCTCGCGGCCCGATCTCGGCCTCAACGCCATCCACGCCATGGCCGGTGCGCTGAGCACGGCCGTGAGCGAAGCCCAGCGGCTGGCGAACGGTCCGTTCGACCCTGCCTTCGAGCCGCCCTACTCCTCGCTGCAAGCGGGCGTGGTGGCGGGCGGACAGTCGGTCAACATCATCCCCGACACCTGCACACTGGACCTGGAGGCGCGCGCCATTCCAGGCGTCGACCCGGCCAGCCTGCTTGCGCCGGTAAGAGTGCGGGCAGAGGACCTTGCGGCGCAAGGCTTTCGGGTCGAGTGGACGCCGATGAGTGCGTATCCGGCGCTGTCGCTGCCGCAAGACGCGGCACTGGCGGGACTGCTGCGCGAGTTGACAGGCGAGGTGCCGCTTGCCGCCGTCAGCTACGGCACGGAGGCCGGACTTTACCAGGCTGCCGGGGTCGATGCGATCATCTGCGGACCGGGCGACATCGACCGCGCCCATAAGCCGGATGAGTACATTCTCACCAGCGAGCTCGCCGCCTGCCAGCGATTGATCGAGGCGCTGGGCGCCCACTGCGCGGCTTGAAGGGGAACCGGAATGACATTCCTGTTCAATTCCGATGCGCGGCGCGGGACGATCTTCGCCGAAGCCTTCGTCAAAGAACTGCCGGACGTACCCTTCACGATGGATGCCGCGACGGTCGATCCCGACGCGGTGCGCTATCTCATTACCTGGACCGCGCCAGAAGACCTCGCGCGCTACAGGAACCTGGAGCTCCTGTTTTCCATTGGCGCCGGCGTGGACCAGTTCCGCCTCGATACCTTACCGGAACAGGTGAAGATCGTGCGCACGGTCGAGGAAGGTATCGTGCGCATGATGCAGGAGTATGTGACGCTGGCCGTGCTCGCCCTGCATCGCAACCTGCCCGCCTATCTGGCACAGCAACGCGCCGGCGAATGGCGTGACATCCCACAGCTGCAGGCCGGGTCGCGCCGGATAGGCGTGCTTGGCCTCGGGCAACTCGGCCAGGCCGTCCTCGACCGGCTGAAGCCCTTCGGTTTCCCGCTCGCCGGCTGGAGCCGCTCGCCACGGCAGATCGAAGGCGTGACCTGTCATCATGGCGAACTTGGGCTGGGGGAGATACTCGCGGCCAGCGACATACTGGTCTGCCTGCTGCCGCTGACCGAAGACACGCGCGGTTTCCTCGATGCCGACCTGTTCGCGAAACTGCCCAAGGGCGCGGCGCTCGTCCACGCGGGCCGAGGGCCACAGCTTGATCATGAAGCGCTTCTCGTCGCGCTGAACAGCGGCCACCTTGCGGCGGCGATGATCGACGTCACCGATCCCGAACCGCTGCCCGCGGGCCATCCCTTCTGGTCGCATCAGAAGATCATCCTGACCCCGCATGTCGCCAGCGTCACCCAGCCCGCGAGCGCCGCACGCGCCGTCATTGAAAACATCCGACGCCACCGCGCCGGGCTCGACCCCATCGGGCTCGTCGACCGGTCGCGCGGCTATTGAAGTCCAACCTGAAAGGCCGTCCTTTGTCCCTGCTCAAAACCGTCGATACCAGCCCTGCCTTCCCGCCGCGCGAATCCCGGGCGCAGCCCGGGCGGGTGATAGCCGGCGACCCCGCCTTCAAGACCTGGGCACAGGACGCCGCCAAGGACGATCTCGTCCATACCGGCGTCTGGGAAGCGACGCCGGGAGAGACGCGCTCGATCAAGGGCGAGACTTTCGAGTTCTGCCACATCCTTTCGGGCGTGATCGAGATCACGCCAGACGCCGGCGAGACGGTGACCTACCGCGCCGGCGACAGCTTCGTGATGAAGCCCGGCTTCACCGGTGTCTGGAAAACCATCGAAACGGTGCGCAAGATCTACGTCACGGTAGGGTAGTGGGTCTGCGCGAGCCGGCGCCGCCGCAACAGATTTTGCCGTCCCTCATCGCCAGCACGCAACAATCATCCGCGACCGATCTTCGAACGATGCATGCTGCGCTGTTGCCCGCGCTAGGGTCCTCCAGAGCAGCTGAGAGTGGGCGCCCATGGGCTTGAGCTTCGACCCGGATACCGTCTCCCTTCCCGTCGGCCATTTTATCGGCGGGAAGCTGATCGCGGCCGAGGGTGCGATCGAGATGCGCCGGCCGTCGGATGGCAAGACATACGCCGCCAGCCCCGTGGCCGGCGTCGATATGGTCGACCATGCGGTGGCGAGCGCCAAGGCGGCGCTGAAGGCCAGCAACTGGGGCGGCGTCCGGCCACGCGAGCGCACCAGGGCACTCCAGGCCTGGGCCGACCTGATCGAGGCGGAAGCCGAAACGCTGGCCAGGATCGAGGCGCTGTGCTCCACCCGGCCAGTCGGCCAGCTCGTCGCCGGCGACATTGCCATAACCGCCGAGCAGATCCGCTTCTTTGCCGAATTCGCCGACAAGGAAGGCAGCGAACTGGTGCCGACCGACGACACCAGCCTCGGCATGATCATCAGCGAGCCCTATGGCGTGGTCGGCGCGATCACGCCCTGGAATTTTCCGATCTCCATGGCCGGCTGGAAGCTCGGTCCGGCGCTGGCCGCGGGCAATGCGGTGGTGCTGAAGCCGTCGGAAATGACGCCCTTCTCGGCCGTCTATATGGCAGAGCTCGCCGTCAGGGCTGGCCTGCCGGCAGGGCTGATCAACGTGGTGCTGGGCGACGGTCCGACGACCGGTACGGCGCTGACCGGACATTCCGAGATCGCCAAGGTCTCGTTCACCGGCTCGACCCGCGCCGGCTCCGCCATCATGGAGAACGTCGCCCGCACCGGCGTCAAGCCGATGACGCTGGAACTCGGCGGCAAGAGCCCTCAGATCGTCTTTGCCGATACCGACCTGGACAAGGCGGCGACGGCGATCGCCGGCAGCGTCACCTTCAACGCCGGCCAGGCTTGCGTCGCCGGCACGCGGCTGATCGTCGAGAGGAGCGTGGCCGACAGGCTGACGGCCACGATCCTGGAGAAGATGAAGGCGGTACGGCCCGGCCCGACCTGGGACGACGCGACGCAGTATTCGCCTGTTATCTCGGAGCGGCAGCGGGCGCGTGTCGACGGCATCGTGCGCGCCGCGATCGAGGCCGGCGGCGAATGCCTGACCGGCGGCTGCGTCATGGACAGCCCAGGCTATTTCTACGAGCCGACGCTGATCGCAGATGTCGACCAGGCCAATCCAGCGATCGTCGAGGAGATCTTCGGTCCGGTCCTGACCGTCCAGACCTTCAAGACCGAGGACGAGGCGCTGGCGCTGTCCAGCCACCCGACCTACGGACTGGCTTCCGGCCTGTTCACTTCAGACCTGTCCCGCACCGTCCGCTTCGCGCGCAAGCTCGAAGCGGGCACCGTCTGGGTCAACCGCTACAGCCGCTCGCGCGACCATATCCTGCCGACCGGCGGCTACAAGCGCTCCGGCATCGGCAAGGACCTCGGCCGCGAGGCCTATCTCGCCAACCGCAGGACCAAGAGCGTCCTGATCAGCCTGTGAAGAGATGCCGATGAAGTCCTACTCGATCGCCCTGATCCCCGGTGACGGCATCGGCCGCGACGTGACCGCCGCCGCCTGGACGGTACTGGAAACTGTGGCCAAAAACTTCGGCTTTGCCTTGACCGGAACCGAGTTCCCGTGGTCCTGCAAATTCTACAAGGATACGGGCCGCATGATGCCTGAGGGCGGCATCGAGACCTTACGCGGCTTCGACGCCATCCTTCTCGGCGCGGTCGGCTGGCCGGCGGAGGTGCCGGATTCCGTTTCGCTGCACGGCCTGCTGCTGCCGATCCGCAAGGCATTCGTGCAGTACGCCAACATCCGGCCGCACCGCCTGTTGTCGGGCGTCACCGGACCCCTGCGGGCGGAAAACTTCGACATATTGTGCATCCGCGAGAACACCGAAGGCGAATATTCGGGCGCCGGCGGGCGCGTGCATCAAGGCACGCTGGACGAGGTCGCCGTGGAGACATCGATCTTCACCCGTGCCGGCGTCGAGCGCATCCTGCGCTTCGGCTTCGAACAGGCGCGGTCGCGGCGGCGCAAGCTCGCCTCCGTCACCAAGTCCAACGCGCAGAAATACTCGATGGTGTTCTGGGACGAGATTACCCGCAAGCTGGCCGCAGAGTACTCCGACGTCGAAGTGACCAGCTATCATGTCGACGCGCTCGCCGCGCGCATGATCATGGCGCCGGAGAGCCTCGACGTGGTCGTCGCCTCCAACCTGTTCGGCGATATCCTCACCGACATCGGCGCGGCAATCCAGGGCGGGCTCGGTTACGCCGCCTCGGCCAACATCAATCCCGACCGCTCGGCGCCGTCCATGTTTGAGCCGGTGCACGGCTCGGCACCCGACATCGCACATCTGGGCATCGCCAATCCGATCGCCACCATCTGGTCCGGCGCCATGATGCTCGATCATCTCGGCGAAAAGGCCGCGGCCGGCCGCGTCACGAAGGCGGTCGAGGCCGCAACCGCCAGAGGCATAGGCACCATTCCCGGCAAGGATCGCACCGACGCCATCACCCACGCTGTCGTCGCGGCGCTCATCTGATTGCAAGGTCGTTTTCTATGAAAAACCTGAAAGACAAAAACCTCTTCCGCGAAGCCGGCCTGATCGGCGGTGAATGGGTCGCGGCCGGCTCTGGCAGGACGGTCGATGTTGTCGATCCGGCGACCCAGGCGGCGATCGGCGCTGTGCCCGACATGGCTGGTCCGGAGACCCGTTCGGCCATAGAGGCCGCCGCTTTCGCCTATGGCGACTGGAAGAAGAAGACCAATGCCGAGCGCGCCGGTCTCTTGGAGGCCTGGCATGGCCTGATGCTTGCGCATCTGGACGATCTCGCGCTGATCCTGACGACAGAACAGGGCAAGCCACTGGACGAGGCCAGGGGCGAGATCCGCTACGGCGCGTCCTTCGTCAAATGGTTCGCGGAGGAGGCACGCCGCATCAACGGCCACACCATCCCGTCGCCGACGCCAGACCGGCGCATCATCGTGCTGAAGGAGCCGGTCGGGGTGTGCGGCATCATCACGCCGTGGAACTTTCCCAACGCGATGATCACCCGCAAGGTCGCGCCGGCGCTGGCCGCCGGCTGCACGGTGGTGATCAAGCCATCCGAATTCACCCCCTTTTCGGCGCTGGCACTCGGCGTGCTTGCCGAACGCGCGGGCATCCCCGCCGGAGTCATCAACATCGTCACCGGCATGCCGGTCGAAATCGGCAACGAAATTGTGGCGAACGAGACCGTCCGCAAGATCTCTTTCACCGGCTCGACGCGGGTCGGTTCGCTGCTGATGCGCGGGGCCGCCGATACCGTCAAACGGCTCAGCCTCGAACTCGGCGGCAACGCGCCTCTCATCGTCTTCGACGACGCCGATCTCGATCTCGCCGTCGAGGGCGCGCTTGTCTCGAAGTTCCGCAACGGCGGCCAGACCTGCGTCTGCGCCAACCGCATCCTCGTCCAGGCCGGAGTCTACGAAGCCTTCGCCGCCAAGCTTTCGGCTCGCGTCAACGCCATGACGGTGGGGCCGGGCACGCAGCCCGGCGTCGCCATCGGGCCGATGATCAACATGGCGGCGGTCGAGAAGATCAACCACCACGTCGAGGACGCGCTCGCCAAGGGTGCTGAGATCATCACCGAGAAACCGGTGCTGCCGGAGGGTGCTCAGTATGTCGCGCCGCTGGTGCTGACCGGCGCCACGAAGGACATGCAGCTCGCCGCCGAGGAAACGTTCGGCCCGGTCGCGCCGCTTTTCCAATTCGAGACGGAAGAGGAGGCGATCACGCTCGCCAACGGCACGCCCTATGGGCTTGCTTCCTACTTCTACACCGAGAACCTGAAACGCGCCTGGCGCGTCGGCGAGGCGCTGGAGTTCGGTATGGTAGGCTTGAACACCGGCTCGGTCTCCATGGAAGTCGCCCCCTTCGGAGGCGTCAAGCAGTCCGGCCTCGGCCGTGAGGGTGCGCAGGCCGGCATCGAGGAATATCTCGAGATGAAGAGCTTCCACATGGGCGGGCTGGGCTGACAGCCCGGCCGGCCCGGTTCGACGATCACTGGATACGGTCGAGTGCCTTGTAGTAAAGGCCGACCATCGGCAGGAACCAGGGCTTGCCGGAATAGCCGGGAATGGAAGGCCACTCCAGCCCCTTGAGTGGATTGCGGTCCTCCCGGCCGAGCATGGCATCGGCCAGGATCATGCCGAGATGGGTGGAAAGCTGCGCGCCGTGGCCCGAATAGCCCATCGCGTACCAGACACCGTCATGGTAGCCGGCCCGCGGAAAACGGTCCTTGGTCATGTCGACCAGCCCGCCCCAGCAATAGTCGATCTCGACCTTGGCGAGTTGTGGGAAGATCCCCGCAAGGCCTGCCTGCAATATCTGTCCGCTCCTGGCATCGGAGCGCTGGTCCGATGTCGCCGAGAAGCGGGCGCGACCGCCAAAGATCAGGCGCCTGTCCGGCGAAAGCCGGAAGTAGTTGCCGATGTTCATCGATGTCACGCATGTCCGGTTGCCGGGCATGGTCGCGGCGATCTCGGCATCGCTCAACGGCCGCGTGGCGATGATGAAGCTGCCGACGGAGATGATCCTGCGGCGGAAATAACTGAAATTCGGCGTGGTATAGGCGCCGGTCGCCACCAGCACATTGTCGGCGCTGATCCGCCCGCGAGGGGTTGTCAGCTCATGCCTGTTGCCGGCCTGCTTGCGGTCGGTCACCGCCGCGTTCTCGTGGATCACCGCACCGTGGCGGGCGGCGGCCGTGGCCAAGCCTGCCACATAGCGGCCCATATGCATCATGGCGCTCTTCTTCGACAGCATCGCGCCGTGGAAGGGCGAGCCGATCTCGGACTTGAGATCTGCCGCCGACAGCAGCTCCGTATCCGGATCGACTTCGGCATGGAGGGCTTCGAAGTTGCGGGCGATCGCTTCGAAATGCTGCGGCTTGGAGGCGAGCTTCAGCTTGCCGGCGCGGCGGAAGTTGCAGTCGATGCCTTCCTCGGCGACCAGCGCCTCGATGGTGTCGACGGAGTCATCCAGCGCCCGGTAGAGCGCGATTGCGCGTTCCTTGCCGAGCTCCGCCTTGGCCGAGAGATAGCTGTGGGCGAGGCCGTTGTTCAAGTGCCCGCCATTGCGCCCGGATGCGCCCCAGCCCACCCGCTCCGCCTCCAGCACGGCCACCTTGGCGCCGGCCTTCGCCAGTTGGCGCGCCGCGGCAAGACCGGTGAAGCCGGCGCCGATGATGGCGGCATCGTAGTGCCCCTCGACCGGGCCTTGCGCCCCGCCGGAAAAGACAGGGGCCGTGTCGTGCCAGTAGGAGACGAACTTCATCGGCAATCCGCCTGTTTCAGAGACCGACCACGCCTGGAAGACCCGAAATGTCTGATATCTCGACATAGCCATAGTACGGGTTGGCCGGTTCGTGGCCACGGTTGACCCAGACCTTGTTCTTGATGCCAAGATCGTGCGCCGACATCAGGTCGTAACGGAACGAAGACGAACAGTGGAGGATATCCTCCGGACCGCAGCCCAGCATGTCGAGCATGTATTCGAAGGCTTGGAAGCGAGGCTTGTAGGCCTGTGCCTGCTCGGCCGTGTAGACGCCATGGAACGGCGCGCCTAGCTTTTCGACATTGGACATGATCTGCGTATTCATGGCGTTGGACAGGATGACCAGCGGAATCTCCTTGGCCACCTTCGCCAGGCCGGCCGGAACGTCCGCGTGCGGTCCCCAGGTCGGGACACGCTCATAGACCATCCTGGCGTCGTCAGCGCTGAAGGCGACGCCATTGCGCTTGCAGGAGCGCTCGAGCGCGTTGTGAACGACGTCGGCATAGGGCTTCCAGTCGCCCATGATCTCGTCGAGCCGATACGCCGCGAAGTTCTTGATGAACTCCTGCATGCGCGGTTCGTCGAGCCGGCTGCCGTAGAGGTCGCGCGCCGCTTCCGCCATCTGGAAATGGGTCAACGTGCCGTAGCAGTCGAAGGTGATGTATTTGGGCCTGAAGGAAGCCATGTCCGTCGATCTCCGGTGGAAGCACATCCGCGCTGGGATGTATTTCATCATAGGACGGCTGGCGGCGACCCACCTGACCGAAATCGCCCTCCCGAAAGCAGAAAGTTCCGTATCCACCATCCGGTTTGGCACGCTGTAGCATCCGCCGTGCCCAAGCGGCGCCGTGCGAGGCGTGAAGCGCGTCCGCCGTGGAGGGTGCCAGCACAAGATGCGGCGCACGCCTCGCGCTACGGCGAAAGATACTGTCGAAGCCGAAGCCTTCAGATGATCTGCGGCGCGCTGATGGCCGAGACTTGGCCTCAGACGATAGGGACACACCCCATGCCGCAGGGCGAGATCGAAATCCAGGACTTTGGGCCGGACCATATCGAGGGAGCGGTGGCGCTTTCTCGCCAGGAGAAGTGGCCGCATCGCCCGCAGGACTGGCAGATGGCGCTGCAGCTCTCAAGCGGTGCGGTCGCGCTCGACGACGAGGGCCGCGTCACCGGAACCATCCTGGTCACGCCCTACGGCATGGATTGCGCCATGATCAACATGGTGATCGTCGACAGGAACGTGCGTGGCAAGGGGCTCGGGCGCCGGCTTATGGATCAGGCCCTCGCCCTCGCCGGCGACCGTCCGCTGCGGCTCGTCGCGACGACTGACGGCATGCCTCTCTATGAGAAACTGGGCTTTGTGCCCTCCGGCACGATCCTGCAGCATCAGGGCACGGTTGCACAACTCGGCGCGCCCGACGGCGTGGAAGCCGCACGCATGGACGATCTGTGGGACATCAAGGCGCTGGACCGCGACGCCTATGGCGCCGACCGCGAAGCCCTGATCGATGCGCTGGCCGAGCACGGCCAACTAGCGGTCATCCGCCGCAACGGCGCCATCGAAGCCTATGCCGCGATCCGCCCGTTTGGACGCGGCGAGGTGATTGGTCCGGTCATCGCGGGAAGTGCCGCGGACGCCAGGGCCCTGATCAGCTTCTTCGCCGCGCCTCGCCCCGGCGCCTTTCTGCGTGTGGATACCGACAGCCGGACCGGCATTGCCAGCTGGCTCGAAGACATCGGCCTCGCCCATGCCGGTGGCGGCGTCGCCATGGACCGTCCGCCTAGGGCGGGTTCGGAACAGGCCAGGCCAAAAGTTTACGCCCTCGCCAACCAGGCGCTCGGCTAGTCCGGAGGATAGAATGCTCGCCAATTCCCTGATCGAACTCGACCGCGCCCATCTCATCCATCCGGTCGCTTCATATCGCGGCCATGAGGCGCTCGGCGTGCGCGTGCTGAAATCGGCGAAAGGGGCGACCGTAACCGACGCGTCCGGCAAGCAACTCGTCGATGGCTTCGCCGGGCTGTGGTGCGTCAATGCCGGCTACGGCCATGACAGCATCGTCGAGGCGGCGGCCCGGCAGATGCGCGAGCTTCCCTACGCCACTGCCTATTTCGATCTCGGTTCGGAGCCCGCCATCCGGCTTGCCTCAGAACTGGCCGAGCGCGCGCCGGGCGACCTCAATCACGTCTTTTTCACGCTTGGCGGGTCGGACGCCGTCGACAGCACGATCCGTTTCGTCCGCTATTACTGGAATGCCAAAGGCGAGCCGCAACGCGACCAGTTCATTTCCATCGAACAGGGTTACCATGGGTCGTCGGTGGTCGGCGCAGGCCTGACCGCCCTGCCCGCCTTTCACGCCGGTTTCGGCATTCCCTTTGAATGGCAACACAAGATCCCTTCGCCCTACCCCTATCGCAACCCGGTAGGCGAGGACGCGAACGCGATCACGGCCGCATCGCTCGCCGCGCTGAAGGCCAAGATCGAGGAGCTCGGACCGGAGCGGGTCGCTGCCTTCTATGCCGAGCCGATCCAGGGCTCGGGCGGTGTGATCGTCCCGCCGAAGGGCTGGATCAAGGCGATGCGCGAACTCTGCCGGGAGTACGGCATCCTGTTCATCGCCGACGAGGTGATCACCGGCTTCGGCCGCACGGGGCCCCTCTTCGCCTGCACGGACGAGGACATCGTTCCCGATTTCATGACGACAGCGAAAGGACTGACCTCGGGCTATGTTCCAATGGGCGCCGTATTCATGGCCGATCATGTCTACAATGTCATCGCCGATGGCGCGGGCGCTTCTGCGGTCGGCCACGGCTATACCTATTCCGCCCATCCCGTCAGCGCCGCCGTCGCTCTCGAAGTGTTGAAGCTCTACGAAGACGGCCTTCTGGAGAATGGCATCAAGGCCGGCGCCCGCCTGATGGCGGGATTGGAGGGCCTGCGGGACCATCCGCTCGTCGGCGACGTGCGAGGTCGCGGCATGCTTGCCGCGATCGAACTGGTGGTCGACAAAAGGAGGAAGACACCGCTTCCCGCATCGGCCATGCCGGCGCGGCGCGTCTTCGACAGGGCCTGGGACAACGGTCTCATCATCCGTGCCTTTGCGAATGGCGTTGTCGGCTACGCTCCCCCGCTCTGCTGCACCGACGACGACATCGATGCGATCATCAAGCGCACGCGCCGGACGCTCGACCAAACATTGGACGATGCTGATGTCCGCCAGGCCCTGGCATGACGGGCGACGAATACCGCGTGTTTCGAAATAGCGCCGGGGCAGACGATTTCGCAATTTTGTGCCGCGCCCTCACGCCTTTTCGGCGAATCCAGCGCGGGGGAAGTGCCAGACTGTCCTTAAGACAAGGCCAGAAGACCCGAATTTTTGAGCCTTTGAAAAGGCCGACGCCCCGGACAGCACGGAATTTTGTTCTGTTCAGCACCATGCAATTCGGCCGCGCGCAAAGGAGAGCCAGTCTTGGCCAGGGGCTTTAGCGAGTTCAAATACATGACCTTCGACGTCGTCGGGACGCTGATCGACTTCGAAGGTGGCATTACGACCTGCCTGGCCGGGATTGCCGGTGACGCTGGCGTTTCCATCGATGGCGAAGCCGCGCTGGCCCTGTATCGGCAGGCCCGCTACATGCCCGATGCGGGGCTGTTCCCCGACGATCTCCTGCGTGTCTACATGGTCATCGCGCCGCGGCTCGGCCTGCCGGCCGAGGAGAAATACGGCGTCCGCCTGCGGGACTCCGCCAGCACCTGGGAAGGCTTTCCCGACAGCGCGGCGGCATTGGCCGAGCTTGCGAAGTCACACAAGCTGGTTGCCATGACCAATGCCCGGCGCTGGGCGCTCAATCATTTCGAGCAGCAGTTGGGATCGCCCTTCATCGCCACCTTCACCGCCGACGATACCGGAACGGAGAAACCGGATCCGGCGTTCTTCCAGAAGGTCTTCGATTTCGTCGCCTCCCGGGGTGACAGCAAGGACGACATCCTGCACGTCGCGCAAAGCCAGTATCACGACATCGGCATATCCCGGACACTTGGCCTGACCAACTGCTGGATCGAACGCCGGCACGCCCAGAAGGGCTATGGCGGCACGATCGAGCCGGAGCGTTTCACCGCGCCGGACTACCACTTCACCTCAATGGCCGCATTGGCGGCGGCCGTGCGGGAAAGCCTGAAGGAACGAACCTGAGCCCAAGCCCGGAAAGCCGCAACAAGACGAGCATCCCGACCAAACAAACAGAAAGGGGAATAACATGACCGACAAGATCACAAACTGGACCAGCGCAGACGATGCCATGGTCGAAAACGCCATTCGGCGGGGCGCGAGCCGCCGCGAACTTCTCAAGATGCTGTTGGCCGGCGGCGCCGCGGTTGCCGCGGGCAGCCTGGTGCTCGGCCGCGCCACCGATGCCGTCGCCGCTGAGCCGGTTTCCGGCGGAAACTTCAAGGCCGCCGGCTGGTCGTCATCGACCGCCGACACGCTTGATCCTGCAAAGGCGTCGCTCTCCACCGACTATGTCCGCTGCTGCTCGCTCTACAACCGCCTGACTTTCCTCGACAAGGATGGCGTCACGCAGATGGAGCTGGCCGAGAGCTTCAACAGCAAGGACGCCAAGACCTGGACGGTGAAGCTGCGCAAGGGCGTCACCTTCCACGACGGCAAGGACCTCACCGCCGACGACGTCGTCTACTCGCTGAAGCGCCATCTCGACAAAGCGGTCGGCTCCAAGGTCGCCAAGATCGCCGCGCAGATGACCGGCTTCAAGGCGGTCGACAAGTCGACCGTCGAAATCACGCTCGCCGACCCGAATGCCGACCTGCCGACCATCCTGGCGCTGCATCACTTCATGATCGTCGAGGACGGCACCACCGACTTCTCCAAGGGCAATGGCACCGGCGCTTTCGTGCTGCAAACGTTCGAACCGGGCGTGCGGTCGGTGGTCACCAAGAACAAGAACTACTGGAAGTCGGGCAAGCCCTATCTCGACTCCTTCGAGTTCATCGCCATCAGCGACGACAGCGCCCGCGTCAACGCCCTGCTTTCCGGCGACATCAATTTTGCGGCCTCGATCAATCCGCGCGCGATGAAGCTCATCGGCGGCCAGCAGGGCTTCGAGCTGTCGAAGACGACCTCGGGCAACTACACCGACCTCAACATCCGGCTCGACATGGATCCGGGCAGCAAGGCCGACTTCGTTGCCGGCATGAAGTATCTCGTCAACCGCGAGCAGATCGTCAAATCGGCTTTGCGCGGCCTCGGCGAGATCGGCAACGATCAGCCCGTCTCGCCGGCAAATATCTTCCACAACCCCGACGTCAAGCCGAAGGCTTTCGACCCGGACAAGGCGAAGTTCCACTTCCAGAAGGCAGGCCTGCTTGGCCAGTCCATCCCGGTGATCGCTTCCGACGCCGCGACCTCGTCGATCGACATGGCGGTGATCATCCAGGCCGCCGGCGCGGATATCGGCATGAAACTCGACGTCCAGCGCGTCCCGGCCGACGGCTATTGGGACAATTACTGGCTCAAGGCGCCAATCCATTTCGGCAACATCAATCCGCGCCCGACGCCGGACATCCTGTTCTCACTCCTCTACGCTTCCAACGCGCCGTGGAACGAAAGCCAGTACAAGTCCGAGAAGTTCGACAAGATGCTCATCGAGGCGCGCGGCTCGCTCGATCAGGCCAAGCGCAAGGAGATCTACGGCCAGATGCAGGCTATGGTCTCCGAGGAGGCCGGCACCATCATCCCGGCATACATTTCCAACGTGGATGCCCTCTCCAGCAAGGTGAAGGGTTTGGAGGCGAACCCGCTCGGTGGCATGATGGGCTACGCAATGGCGGAATATCTCTGGCTCGAAGCCTGAGAGACGCCTGCCGGGGGCCGGTCAGCCAGCCCCCGGCAGTTCATTGCGCAAGATTGCTTGGCCGAACAACCGCAGGGAGCGCTTCCATGACATCTGGGGTTCTCAACCTCGTGCTGAAGCGGCTGGGGATCGCGGCCGTCACACTTTTGATCGTGCTGTTCGCCGTGTTCTTCGCCACCAGCATGCTACCCGGCGACACCGCGTCGATCCTGCTCGGCCAGGCGGCGACTCCTGAAGCGGTCGCCGGCCTGCGTGAGGCTATGCATCTTAATGATCCGGCGATCCTGCGCTTCCTGCTCTGGCTTCTCGGCCTGCTCCACGGCGACCTCGGCACTTCCTATGCCAACGAGATGCCGGTCGCGGCGCTAATCGGCGGGCGCCTGGTCAACACCATGAAGCTCGCCGGCATCACCACGCTGCTCTCGGTGCCACTGGCGCTGACGCTCGGCATCACCGCCGCCATGTTGCGAGGCTCTCTCTACGACCGCACCGTCACAATCCTGTCGATCGGCATCATCTCCGTGCCGGAATTCATGGTCGCGACCCTCGCGGTCCTGCTCTTTGCCGTTTATCTCAAATGGCTGCCGGCGCTGTCCTCGGTCAACGAGGCGCATTCGCTGACCGATCTCGTGCGCATCTATGCAATGCCGGTGATCACGCTCACCTTCGTCATCTCCGCCCAGATGATCCGCATGACCCGCGCCGCGGTGATCGAGACGCTCTCCACGCCTTATGTCGAGATGGCGCTTCTGAAAGGCGCCTCGCGCAGCCGCATGGTCCTGAGGCACGCGCTCCCCAATGCGCTCGGGCCGATCGTCAACGCGGTCGCGCTTTCGCTTTCCTATCTGGTCGGCGGCGTCATCATCGTCGAGACGATCTTCAACTATCCCGGCATCGCCAAGCTGATGGTCGATGCGGTCGCGACCCGCGACCTGCCGCTGATCCAGAGCTGCGCGATGATCTTCTGCCTCGGCTATCTCTTCCTCATCACCGCCGCCGATGTCGTCGCCATCATGTCCAACCCGAGGCTCAGATGACGATGGCGCGCGCCGCAGCCCCCCGACGATTCTTCCTGGGCCACAGCTACAGCCTCGTGGGCGTCGTGGCCGCGCTGGTCATCCTGGCTTGGACGCTCGTCGCGATCCTTGCGCCCTACGTGATTCCCCATTCGATCGGCGACATAGTCGATGACGACTATTTCGGCCCGATGCGCCAGGGACTGTGGCTCGGCTCGGACTATCTTGGGCGCGATATGCTCTCGCGAGTTCTGATGGGCGCCCGCTACACCGTCGGCATATCGCTCGCCGCCGTTTCCATCGCCTGTTTTTCGGGCGTCGTGCTGGGGATGATTGCGGCCGTCACCGGTGGCTGGCTCGACACCTGCCTCAGCCGCTTCCTGGACGCCATGAACTCCATCCCCAGCAAGCTGTTCGGCCTTGTGGTCGTCGCCGCGGTCGGCTCGTCGATCCCGGTGCTGATTCTGACGCTGGCCGTCATCTATATCCCCGGCGCCTTCCGCTTCGCGCGCGCGCTCGCCGTCAACATCAACACCATGGACTTCATCACCGTCGCCCGTGTCCGTGGCGAGAGCACCGCCTACCTCATCGGGTCCGAAATCCTGCCCAACATCATCCGCCCGGTGCTGGCCGACTTCGGCCTGCGCTTCGTCTTCATCGTGCTTTTGCTCTCCGGCCTGTCCTTCCTGGGACTCGGTCTCCAGCCGCCGCTCGCCGACTGGGGTGCACTGGTGCGCGAGAACATCGGCGGCCTGCCTTTCGCGGCCCCCGCCGTCATCGTGCCGTCGCTGGCAATCGCCAGCCTCACCATCAGCGTCAACCTGCTGATCGACAACCTGCCGCAGAAGATCAGGGACCGGGACGCATGAGCAATCTGGTCGAGGTCAGGAACCTGCGGATCGAGGCGAAGACCGACTCCGGACGGCTTGTCGAAATCATCAAGGGCGTCAGCCTCGACATCGCCGACGGTGAGATCGTCGCCCTGATCGGAGAAAGCGGCTCCGGCAAGACCACGGTGGCCCTCTCGCTGATGGGCTATGCGCGGCCCGGCTGCCGGATCACCAGCGGCGAGATCAATGTTGGCGGCAGGAACATGGCTGCCCTTTCCGAAAAGGAACGCGCCAGGCTGCGCGGTACCGACATTGCCTATGTCCCGCAAAGCGCAGCCGCCTCGTTCAACCCCTCCTCCACGATCATGGAGCAGGTCATCGAGGTCACGCGGATCCACAAGCTGATGCCGCCCGAACAGGCGCGGCAGCGCGCGGTCGAGCTGTTCAGGGCCTTGTCGCTGCCCGACCCGGAAGGGATCGGTACCCGTTATCCGCACCAGGTTTCGGGCGGGCAGTTGCAGCGGCTGTCGGCGGCCATGGCGCTCATCAGCGATCCCAAGCTGGTCATCTTCGACGAGCCGACGACGGCACTCGACGTGACGACGCAGATCGACGTGCTGAAGGCATTCAAGTCGGTCATGCGGGCGGGCGGCGTGGCGGGTGTCTATGTTTCCCATGACCTCGCGGTCGTCGCCCAGATCGCCGACCGCATCGTGGTGCTGAAGGGCGGCGAGGTGCAGGAGACCGGCACCACGGCGACAATTCTTTCGGCTGCCCAGCATCCCTACACGCGCGAACTGCTGGCCGCCTTCGAACCAAAGCCGCGGCAAGCGCATGCGGACGCGGATGCCGCGACAAAGCAGCTGCTGCGCATCGACAATGTGACGGCCGGCTACGGCGCGGTTCGAGCTGACGGACTGCCTCTCATCCGCGCGGTCGATTCCGTCAGCCTGGTCGTCGAGAAGGGGCGCAATCTCGGCGTCATCGGCGAATCCGGTTGCGGAAAATCGACCCTGGCGCGCGTCATCGCCGGTATCCACCCGGCGGCGGCCGGCGACATCGTCTTCGACGGCAAGCAACTGCAGCGAGCCGCCAGGAAGCGCAGCCAGGACCAGCTGCGCGAGATGCAAATCGTGTTCCAGTATGCCGATACTGCGCTCAATCCGGCCAAGCCGGTGGAGGACATCATCTCCCGTCCGCTGGCCTTCTATCACCGGCTCGACAGGCAGGCGCGCTCGAAGCGCGTCGACGAGCTGCTCGACATGGTGCGCTTGCCAAGGGGCCTGCGCTACCGTCACCCATCGGAGCTCTCTGGCGGCCAGAAGCAGCGCGTGAATTTCGCACGCGCGCTGGCCGCCAACCCCAAGCTGATCATCTGCGACGAAATCACCTCGGCCCTCGACACGGTGGTGGCGTCTGCCGTGATCGAGCTGCTCAAGGAGCTGCAGCGCGAGCTGGGACTCTCCTACATCTTCATCAGCCACGACCTCTCCGTCGTCGAGGCCATCTGCGACGAGATCATGGTCATGTACAACGGGGAACGGGTGGAGCAGATCACGCCCGACAAGCTGACGGCTCCCACCCACCCCTATTCCAAGCTTCTGTTCTCCTCCGTGCCGAAGCTTGACCCGACCTGGCTCGACGGCCTCGTCCGCGACCCCGAACTCGTCAGCCAGTACGGCCACCGCTGACTACATGACAAAAGGGCCACCGTTTCAGGAAGCAGCCGCTTCACCTGGGAAACAGGCTGGGTAGCGGCATGTGCGCCTTGACGATGGGCGACTTCAGCACCACGAAGCTGAAATACTTGTCGATGCCGATATCCATGTCGGTCAGCCGCTCCATGATCGTCTGGTATTCGCCGATGCCGGCGGTCACGAATTTCATCAGGTAGTCGTAGCCGCCCGACACGAGGTGGCATTCGATGACCTGGTCGATCTTCTCCACCACGGCCAGAAAGCGGGCGAAGTCCACCTGGCGATGGTTCTTCAAGGTAATCTCGGTGAACACGGTCAGCGTCTGGCCGAGCTTGCCGATATTGATCTGCGCGGAATAGCCCTCGATGTAGCCTTCCGACTGGAGCTTCTTGACCCGCATCAGGCACGGGCTTGGCGACAGATGCACCAGATCGGCCAGTTCCACATTGGTGATGCGGCCGTTCTTCTGCAATTCGTGAAGAATCTTGATGTCGATCCGATCCAGTTTCATGACCGTCTCCGCAGAACGCATGCCGCAGCACAAAATGCTGCCGTACCAATTTCCATCGACACTACCACGGCCCGCCGGCCTGTCCATCCGAATGGATCCGCGTTGAAACACCGGCACTCCCGATTTTAACGGAGCTTTCGAAATAAAATTCTGCTTCGGCCTCAACTGCAGCAGCGGCTGCCTGCGCAACACGCTACATTGGCGCGTCAAGGCAGAGAGACCATGCGCGCACCGCTGCAGCAAATCGAGACATCTGGCGAACTGCCGCAGTCCGCGGACGCGGTGGTGATCGGGGGCGGCATCGTCGGTGTCTTCGCGGCCTATTATCTGGCCAGGCGCGGCATGGAGGTCGCGCTTGTCGAAAAGGGACGCATCGGTGCCGAACAATCCAGCAGGAACTGGGGATGGTGCCGCCAGCAGAACCGCGACGCCCGCGAGTTGCCGATGGCGACTCGCAGCCTCGATCTGTGGGACAGCCTTGCAGCGGAAACCGGCGAGGACACCGGCTTTCGCCGCTGCGGCCTGCTCTATCTCAGCAATGACGAAGCGGAACTGGCCGGCTGGGCGCGCTGGCGCGACTTCGCGAGAACCGCCGGCGTCACCACGCATATGCTCGACAGCGCCGAGGCCGGGGAAAGAGGCCGCGCTACGGGCCGAACATGGAAGGGCGGCGTCTTCTCGCCGACCGACGGCACCGCCGACCCGTCGCGCGCCGCGCCATCGGTCGCCCGTGCCATTCTCAAGCTTGGGGGCTCCGTTCACCAGAGCTGCGCCGCGCGCGGTATCGAGACCGAGGGCGGCCGCCTGAGCGGCGTGGTCACCGAAAGCGGAACGATCCGGACGAAGCTGGCGGTCCTGGCCGGCGGCGCGTGGGCCTCCTCCTTCTGCCATCAGTTCGGTTTCCGCTTTCCACAGGCGTCGGTCCGCTCCTCCATCCTGTCCGTCTCGCCCGGCACGGAGGGCCTGCCGGATGCGCTGCACACGGCACGGATCTCGGCCACGCGTCGCGGCGACGGTGGCTACACGCTCGCCATAAGCGGACGCGGCCGCGTGGACGTCACGCCGCAGCAGCTGCGATTTTCATCGCAGTTCCTGCCCATGTTTCTAAAGCGGTGGCGAAGCCTCGCGCCCGGCGGTCTGCAGGGCATGCGCTCGGGCCACGAAACGCTGCGACACTGGCGGCTCGACCAGCCGACGCCGATGGAGCGAATGCGCATCCTTGATCCCGCCCCCGACCAGGCGACTATCCGCCGGACCCACGCCCGCGCGCTCGAGCTGCTGCCGGCGCTGCGCCAGACCAGGATCAGCGCGGCCTGGGCCGGTTACATCGACAGCACGCCGGACGGTGTGCCTGCCATCGGCGAGATAGATACCATTCCTGGTTTCTTCCTGGCTGCCGGGTTTTCGGGACACGGCTTCGGCATCGGACCCGGCGCCGGGCACCTCGTCGCCGATCTGGTGACCGGGTCGGAACCGATCGTCGATCCGAAGTCCTATGATCCGCGGCGATTCGATGCTTCGGCCTGGGGGAAGGTCGCCGATTTCTAAGACGTGATCCATGTCTTCCTGGTGTGGACTCCGGAATTGCATCCGCCGTCCCGGAGGAAGGCACCGACAGGCGCCGGCCGGACAGGCGCCTGTCCGCGAAACCGGCCGACAGCGTTGGCCGCACAGCCGGCCTGCGCCGCCACGAGTTCGACGGCAGCCAACTGGCAGTAGCGCCCCTGGCATCGCCCCATGCCGACGCGCGATAGCGATTTCACCCTGTTGGCCTCGCCGCCGCCGAAATCCACGCTCTGGCGTACGGCTCCGGCTGTCACGTTCTCGCAGCGGCAGACGACCGCTTCATCGGGAAGTGCCCGCGCCATAGCTGCCGGCCAGGGAAAGGCGCAAGCCAGGCCGCGGGCAAAGCGCTCGAGCCGTGCCAGCTTGCGCAAATCGGCGCTGCCTGAAGGCACCGGATGTCCGAGATCGGCAAGGCATGCCGCCGCTGCGAGACGCCCAGCGACCTCCGCGCCATCCGCTCCCAGAAGACGAGCCCCATCGCCGGCCAGGTAGACTCCGTTGCCGGCACGACCCATCTGGTCGGTCCTTGGCAGCCATTGCCGCCATTGCTCGTCATAAATGAAGGTGCATCCCACAAGGTCGGCCAGATGCGTCTCTGCCCGCAGGTGCCAGCCCATGCCGATCATGTCGCATGGAGTGAAACGCAGCCTTCCGCCCGCGTCGCGCCAGCGCATTGCGGTGACTCCCTTCCCGTCGGCCTCGACGCGTTCGAGCGTCACGCCCGCATGGTAGCGGCCGCCAAGCCTCGCCCGCAGGGCCAGACCGCGCAGCGTGACGAACGGCCGGGCGGCAAGCTGCCAGAACCCGCGCATCTGCTGATGCCAGGGAGAAGTGTCGAGCACTGCGGCCACATCCGCTCCAGCCTTGATGAGCTGGGCGCCGACCAGCGTCAGCAAAGGCCCCGATCCTATCAGGACGATGCGCCGCCCAAGCGCCACGCCCTGCGCCTTGAGTGCGATCTGCGCCGCCCCAAGGCTGTAGACGCCGGCGCCCTGCCAGCCCGGCACCGGAGCGACACGGTCGGATGCGCCGGTCGCAAGGATGAGGCGGTCATAGAGGACCACCTGCACACCACCCTCCCCGAGCACGTGCAGCCGACCCCCATGCACTGCGATGACCGAGCTCGCCGCACAATGGGTGAGCCGCCCCTCTGCGGCCAGCCGGTCGAAGAGCGAATGCAGCGCTCGCGCCTTCGCCGCCTCCGACCCGTAGAGTTGCTCCGGTGTGCGGGTGAACCCGGCGGGCGGGCGGCGATAGATCTGCCCACCTGCGCAATGCCCTTCGTCGACCACCACCGGGTGGAGCCCAGCCTCGACCAGCGTGGCTGCCGCCCTTATGCCGGCGGGGCCGGCGCCCACGATCACGATCCGCGGCGGCGGGGTCTCGCTCACGGCCAGCGCTCCGGTGGCATCGTGCGCAACCGCATGCCTTCGCTGAGAAGTGTCGAGCACGCCCGCAGGCGCGGTCCCTCGTCCTGCCACACCCAGCAATCCTGGCAGGCTCCCATCAGGCAGAAGCCGGTGCGCGGCTCGGGTCCGAACTCGGATTTACGCAACGCGTGCCCTGACGCCAGCATGGCGGTCAGCACGGTGTCGCCCGACAGTGTACTGCGCCTCTCACCGTCGAGAAAGAAATGCAACTGCGCCCGGTCGCGCTCGGCCAGCCGGACGATGCGGCCGGCGGTGATCATTCCGCTGCCTCTCGCACGGGACGAGGATGCGGCAGTTCGGGGAACCGCTCGCAGACCGCATCGAACGCTGCCTGGACGCCTTCCGGCCCTGTGCGCCCCTTCATGCGACGGAATATCTCCGTCTTGGCGAAGAACCGCCAATGGATCGGCAAGTCCCTCAGTATGGCGGTGAGCCGGTCATAGGCCGCTGGGGTCCACTGCGCTTCGTAGCCTTCGCGCTCCGGGCCGAAATGGAAATGGCCGGCGGCCGGCTCCTGCCGCATGCGCAGCCTTTCCGTTGCCCGCTCGTCAACCTCGCCTTGGCGGATGACGACGCCATAGTCGCGCTCGGCAGCCGTTGGCGAGACATAGCCGCGCCGCACGTCCTGCGCGACGCGCCAGGGCTCGCGCTCATGCGGATCGCCGCGCCCGCCGCCTCCGGCGGAACGGATATCGAGCACGTCGCCGGGCTGCAGCACCGCTGTGTCGATGTTGCCCAGCCGCCGCTCATGCTCGGTCCCCGGATTGACGAGCATGTCGGACAGGCCGGCCGCCTTGCCGCCCAGCACACCCCAGGGACGAAAGAAGCTGCGGTCCCGGTTTCGCGCCGTGATCCTGGAATCGGGGGCGAAGACACGGAAGGCCATCTCGGTCGCCAGCCCGCCGCGCCACCGGCCCGCGCCGCCGCTGTCCCTGGCGAGCCCGTATTTCACGAATTCGACCGGAGTCTCGGTCTCGGTGATCTCGATCGGCGTGTTCTTGAGGTAGGCGGCATCGGCGCCCGATCCGTTGGTTCCGTCGCGATGCGGCATGGCGCCACCGCCGCCCACCACCGGGTTCACCGCCGCGATGACGGTCCGGCTGGTCCGTTCGTCCGTGGTCATGACATTGACGATGCAGTTGTTGCCGGCGGGTGCCGCGGGCAGGCGCTCCGGCACCGCCTGCGAGAAAGCGCCGAAGATGACCGACCGCAGCCGGGCGCAGGTGAGCGAGCGCATGCCCACGGCGGCGGGGTATACCGGGTTCAGCACCGAGCCCGTGGGTGCGATGCAGGTGAACGGCCGGGTGAGGCCCGTATTGAGCAGGAGCTTCGGGTTGAGCGTGTAGAGCACATAGTAGACGCCCACCAGCAGCATAGTGTGGCGCGGGTCGCCGCCTGAAGGCACGTTGAGCGAGGAGCCGAGCTGCGGATCGGAGCCTGTGAAGTCGAGCACCGCCTCGTCGCCTTTGATCGTCAGCGTCAGCTTCAGCCGGCAGGGATTGGCCTCGACCGAATCCTCGTCGGCATAATCGGCGAACTCCCATGTGCCGTCGGGCATGGCGCGCAGCACTTCGCGCGCCTGCGCCTCGGCATGGTCGAGAAGCGCGGAAACGCCTTCGATGAAGCCGGCCTTGCCGAACTTCCTCACCATCGCCTGGATCTTGCGCTCGCCGGTGTTGAGCGCACCGACCAGCGCCTTGATGTCGCCGATGTTGAGGTCGGGCTTGCGCACATTGGTGCTCATGATCCGCAGGATCGTCTCGTCGAAGACGCCCTCGTTCACAAGCTTCATCGGGGGAAAGCGGATGCCTTCCTGATGGATTTCGGTCAGCGCCCGGCTAAGCGAAGCCGGCACGGCCCCGCCCATGTCGGTGTTATGGATATGCCCCCCAGTCCAGGCGACGATCTCGCCGTCGACGAAGACCGGCTTCCACAGATGCGTGTCGGGTGCGTGCGTGGCGACGTGGCCGGAATAGGGATCGTTGGTGAACGCAACGTCTCCCGGCCGATAGTTGTCGACCATCGCGATGGCGCGGTGATAGGTGAGCCCCGGATACCAGGTGGCGCCAAGTTCCATCGGCACGGCGAAGGTCGCGCCTGAACGGTCCATCAGCATCACCGTGAAGTCCTGCGTCTCCTTGACGAAGGCGGAGTGCGCGGTTCGGTGCAGCGTGTGGGCCATGTTCTCGGCTGCGGCACGGGCATGGTTCGCCAGAACCTGTAGGTTTGTCCGGTCAAACATGGCGTCACTCCGCGAAGGTCAGCAGAAGGTTGAGATGGCGGTCGACCCGTGCCTGCGCTCCAGCGGGAATGGCGAAGGTGGTGTCTTCCTGAACGACCACGGCAGGCCCGTGGAACGTACTGCCCGGCACGAGGGCTTGCCGGTCGTGGAGGTCGATGGTCTCGACGGCCACGCCCGTGTAGACCGGGATCCGGCGCGCCGGGATGGCGGCAGCGCCGATCTCGTTGCTCTCCGGGAAGGAAAGTTTCGGCCCCGCGCCCACTGCGGACAGCCGGACATTCACGAGTTCAATCTCGCCGTCCGGGTCGTGGAAATCGTAGAGCTGCTCATGGGTGAGGTGGAAGGCTTGCGCGACGGCGGCCGCATTGCCGTCCGTCAGCCATTCCGGATGAAGGACGACCTCGATCTCATAACTCTGCCCGACATAGCGCATGTCGCAGGATAGGTTGAGTTCGGCCGCCCCCTCATGCCCCTGCGCCTCGACCCAGTCGCGACCCTCTTGTGCGAGGGCCTCGAAGGCGCCGCGAATTCCGGCAAGCGAGATGTCCGACAGCGGGCTGAAGATGGTGCGGATGAAGTCGCCGCGCAGATCCGCCACGAGCCCGCCCAGCGCCGACACCACGCCGGGACGGCGGGGCGCCATGACACGCTTCATCCCGAGTTCGCGGGCAAGGAAGGCGCCTAGCATCGGGCCGCCGCCGCCGAAGGGCATCAGCGTGAAATCGCGCAAGTCCACGCCGGCGCGCGAGGCGAGTTTCTCGACCTCGACGAACATCTCCGAGATCGCAATGTCGAGGATCGCCTGCGCGGTCTGCTCGATCGGGCGGCCGAGCCGGGCGGCAAGCTCTCCGACCGCGCGATGCGCCAGCCCCGTATCGATCCTGAGCTGGCCGTAGGCCATCTCGCTGTGACCAAGCCATCCACACACCACCATGGCGTCCGTCACCGTCGCCCGTTCGCCGCCACGGCCGTAGCATGCGGGTCCTGGCGTCGAACCGGCCGACTCCGGCCCGACCCGCAGCACCCCCTGTGCGTCGACACTGGCGATCGAGCCGCCGCCGACGCCGATCGAGCTCACCGACACGGAGGGGATATGGAGCGGAAACTCGCCGATCAGTTCGCCTGTCCCGAACTGCGCCTCGCCGTCGATGATGAGCGCGAAGTCGGCCGAGGTCCCGCCAATGTCGAGGGTAAGAACCTTGTCCTCTCCGGCCCGGCGCGCCAGCCATGAGGCGCCGATGACGCCGGAGGCCGTTCCCGACAGCAGCATGTTGACGCAGGCGCGCCTGCCTTCGGCAGCGTTCATCAGCCCGCCGTTCGACTTCGTCAGCATCGGGCGGGCCGGCACACCGTGGTCCTTCAGCCGCTCTTCCAGCGCCGTCAGATAGGACGAGACGCGCGGATGGACATAGCCATTGAGAATGGCGGTCGAGCTGCGCTCGTATTCGCGGATGACCGGCCACACCTCGGCCGAGGAGAACACGAAGAGGTCGGGCGCAAGACGCGCGATCGTCGCCTTGACGGAGGCTTCCTGCGCGGCATTCCGCCATGAATGGAGGAAGGAGACGATGATCCCCTGCGCCCCGTTCGCTTTCGCCGCCGCCACCGCGCTGGCCACCGCCGCCATGTCCGGTGCCTGGGATTCGCTTCCATCGGCACGCATGCGGACCGGAATGCCGAACACCATGTCGCGCGAGATCAGCGGGTCCGGCCGCGCGCAGAACAGCGAATACATGTCCGGCATTCGCAGCCGTGCGAGTTCGATCACGTCCTCGAAACCGGCATTGGTGAACAGCGCCAGCGGCGCACCCTTGCGCTGGATGATCGTGTTGATGCCGACGGTCGTGCCATGCACGAAGCGCGTCATGTGCGTAGGATCAAAGCCTTCGCGTTCAGCCAGAAGGGTGAGGCCCGTCATCAGCTCGGCGCCCGGATCTTCCGGCGTCGTCAGCACTTTCAGCGAGGCGACGCGACCTGAACGGGCTTCAAGCGCGCAGAAATCGATGAATGTCCCGCCGATATCGACGCCGACCTTCCAGTCGGCCTCTTTCCGCGTCCCATTTACCGCGATGGCACTGTCCATGATGCGTCCCTTCCTGTCTGCCGACCAAAACTGGCACGAGCGGACAGTCGGGGTCCAAGATGGATGAGAGGCAAGGATATAAGTCTTGCTTATGCTTTGGCGCGATGTTCGCCGAGGATCGCGGAACAGGCCGCACGGATTTGCTCGCGCATCATCTCATCGGCCCGCGAAAGTGGCCGTGTGCGCGAGGTCAGCAGCGCGATCGGAAATTCCGGCCCATTTGCAAGCGGCCTGACGGCAAGCCCGGCAAACTGGTGCCAGGGCAGCAACGCATCGACGAGGCCGATACCCAGACCGGCCTGGACGAAGCCGATAGCGGAGATGGACACGTCGATCTCGAGCGACGGCGAAAGCGCCACACCCTGCGCGCGGGCCGCATGGGCCAGTTCGTCGGCGGGACGGGTGTTTCCGCGATAGGATATCAACTCTTCCCCGGCGAGATCGGCGAGCGTCAGCTCGGCTTTCCCGGCTAACACATGCCCGGCGGGCAGCAGGCATGAAAAGCCGACGCTCCCGATAACCTCCGCCTCGATATCTGGAGGCAGACGGTCGTCCATGGCCACGCCGAGGCTGGCATCGCCGGCGCGCAGCATGTCGATGATGGCGGCGATCGGCGCCATATGGGAACGCAGCAAAATATCGGGATGCTGCGCCCGGAATCCGGTGAACGCACGAGGCAATATCGCCATGGCCGGCGGTGGCGAAGCCGCGACCCGGACCAGCCCAGTTCGACCCAGACGTAGGTCGGTGGTCTTGCGGCGCAAGCCCTCGAGCCCCGCCGACAGCCTCTCGGCATCGGCGAAGATCTCCAGCGCCTCAGGGGTCGGCCGCAGCCGGCCCTTCACCCTCTCGAACAGCGTGAAGCCGAGTTCGTCCTCGGTGTGGAGCAGTATCTGGCTGAGCGCAGGCTGGGAGATGTTCAACATCCGCGCCGCGGCGGTCACGGTGCCCGCGCGCATGACGGCGATGAACACTTCGAGCTGCCGGGCCCGCATTGCCACTCCATAGGTAAAGCTTATGGGTCTTGCCCAAACCCATCTTTGACGCAATGCCGGGGCGCAGACAAGATGGATACATCCAGGGATCAACTGCTCTGCGCTAAGGAACGACTATGGATGTGATCGTGTTGGGCGGCGGCCTGATGGGGACGGCTTCGGCCTATTTCCTTGCCAGGCGCGGCGCACGCGTGACGCTTCTCGAGCGCAACCGGATCGGTACCGGAGCGACCGTTGCCTCCTTCGGCAACATCCGGCGCACGGGGCGTCATCCGTCTCAGCTTCCGTTGGCCCATCGCTCGCTCAAGCTGTGGGGCGAGGCCGAAAGAATGCTTGGCCGCGACGTGGAATTCCGCGCCACCGGTCATATCAGGTTGATCTTCGATGAAGGCGGTCTCGCCGACATGCGGGCCTATGCCGAGGCAGCGCGCCCTTGGGGGCTTGAACTGGAGGAACTCGGCCCGCGCGAGATTCGTGCCCGCTTTCCCGGCCTCGGTCCAGAAGCGATCGCGGCGTCGTTCTCGCCGCAAGATGGCAGCGGCAATCCACGGCTGATCGCACCTGCCTTTGCCGAGGCAGCCCGCAAGCTGGGCGCGGAAATCGTCGAGGGAGCTGAAGTCGGGAAGATCACCAGCACGGGCTCCGGTTTCCTTGTCGCCAGTTCAAAAGGTACATTCGCCGCCGGCTGCCTGCTCAACACCGCCGGAGCTTGGGGCGCGCGCATCGCCGCGCAGTTCGGCGAAGTGATCCCGCTCGACGCCTACGGCCCGCAGATGGGCGTGACCGAGCCGCTGCCGCATCGGATCCTGCCGGTGGTCGGCATCTGGACGCGCGACAAGGACTATGGCGCCTATCTGCGCCAGGTCGAGCGGGGCAACATCGTCTTCGGCGGCGCGGCCGAAAGGGTGGCGGTTAACCTGGATCCCGGCCATGCGACCGCCGATCCTATGCGCCTTCCCCTGCAATTGCGCGCCGTCGCGCGGCTGCTGCCGGCAATCGCGCAAGTCGCGATCATCCGTACATGGTCCGGCTGCGAGGGCTATGTGCGCGACATGCTGCCGGTCATGGGGCGCTCGGCGACGACGCCAGGCCTGTTCCACGCCTTCGGCTTCAGCGGACATGGCTTCCAGCTCGGCCCGGGTGTGGGCGACGCCATGGCCGAACTCATCATGACCGACTGTTGCGAAACACTGCTGGACGATTTCAGGGTCGATCGCTTCGCCCGCGCAGCCTAAAGAGCAGCAAAGGACAGAGGCGTGGTGAGCTTTGGCGGCAGACGGGATCGCACCGCGCTGTGATCAAACTTGTCATATATGCGATCGTGCTGCCACTTTCCCGCGCGAACGCCGGCTCCCCCGCTGATGCTTTTGGCTGTCAACCCAGCGCCGCGCCCTGTTTTTGTATCACAATAGGTAGCACTGATGGCGTTTGTCTGACTCCGGTGACCGCCCAAGCCACCCCCACCCGCGTGGGCTACAGGTCATGAGCGTCGAAACAGAAAATGGCGCGGTCGTTATCGCCTCCGATGCTGCCCATTTCTATGCCAATATGGAGCGCGAGAAGCCCTTTCCGGTCTTCGATCCGCTGAGCGATGTGATTTTCGGGGTGGAACGGATGAAGCAGCTTGCCAGTTCGCCCACTCACATCGTGCCAGGGCACGATCCGCTGGTGCTCAAGCGCTTTGCGCCCAGCCGCCAGGATGTCGAGGATATTGTGACCCTTGCCCACCCGTTGAGCTGATCACATCGATGCCGTCGCGGTTGGATCCGGCGGCACATTCCGGCAGTCCACGACGACGCCAGGAATCTGTGCGGGCATGATCCTAATGATCGTTCGGCGAAGCGCCGAGATCGGCACGGTCACGACCTAAGGCGCTGCGATGAACGAGCGTGCGAGGCATGCGCCAATTCAACCTACCTCGGTCGGGACCCCAGCCGCTCTTGCCTTCGCAAAGTGCGTTGACGAAGTGTTCAAACGGGAACGCGATCTGACAAAAAGCGGCGCCAGCCGCCGAATGACGAGATGTCAGAAGCGCCTAGCAAGCCCACGGATTCCACCAAAAACCCTTTGGCGATGCTGCCGTCATCAAGTTCTACACTGCCAATGCCCAGAGGCGGCGGGATGGCGGCCACAAAGTGACCGAAAGCGTCGGCAGGGAGCCGCCAGACCTCCACCTCGATCGCAGTGCCGCCGTTTCCGACACGGACCAGTCCCGGCTTGGGCGTGGCTTGGCCCGCGAGCTCATAAAGCTTGTATGAAGAGGCCGTCCTCATCGCCCGGCAGAACCGGGCACCAGCCTCCCTGAGCTGGCCATTGAGCGGCATTCCCGAGAGGTGAGCGCCGACCACCACCAATTCGATCGTGCCGTCTTCGGCCGATGCGCCGACAGGCTGCGCGCTCGGCTGCCGCCAGCCGGTCGCGCCGAGGGTGAGACCGCTCGCGGCATGGAGATCGCGCGCGACGGACGCCACAAGGCCGTCCAGTCCGGCGGCCGCAAGTAGCGTCACGCTCATCGGCAGGCCGTCATCGCGCGTGCCAGTCGGTACGGCAATGCCGCACATATCGAGCAGGTTGACGAAATTGGTGTAGGTGCCAAGCAGACTGTTGGTTTCGACCGGATCGGCGAGCACGGCGACGGTGGTGTAATGCGTCGGCGCGGTCGGCACGCAGAACAGGTCGACCGAGGCGATGACCGGGGTGAGCTTGGCCCGGTAGGCCTGCAAGGCATAGAGGCCGCGGAAGGCGTCCGCCGCCGACAGCTTCCTGGCGCCGCCGATGATCTTGCGCGTCACCGGATGCATGGCCGCCTCGTTGGCCTCCATAAAATCGGCTATCGCCGCATAGCGCTCGGCCACCCAGGCGCCCTCATAGAGCAGGTTAGCGGTGGCGTAGAAATCGCCGAACGGGATTTCGACCAGCCGGCAGCCGAGCCACGACAGCATGGCGAGCGAGGCCTCGAAGCCGGCCTGCATCGCCGCATCGCCGAAGAATTTCAGGTCGGCCTTTGCCGGGATGCCGACGCTCAGCACCGGCGGGCGTGCGGCGAGCGGCTGGACGGCGATGTCGCGCGAATAGGGATCGGCCGCATCGCGCGCTGCTGCGACGGAGAACACTGCATAGGCGTCGTCGACGGTCAGCGCGAACACCGACACGCAGTCGAGCGTGCGGCAGGCCGGCACGACGCCGCCCGTCGACAACGCACCGACGGTCGGCTTCAGCCCGACGATGTTGTTGAGGCCGGCGGGGATGCGGCCGGAGCCTGCCGTGTCGGTGCCGAGCGCGAAAGAGACGATGCCGCGCGCCGTCGCCACCGCCGACCCCGACGAGGAGCCGCCGGGCACCAGACTGGCATCGATGGCGTTCCTCGGGATCGGGTACGGTGTGCGCACGCCGACAAGGCCGGTGGCGAACTGATCCAGATTGGTCTTGCCGACCACCAGCGCGCCGGCAGCGTTGAGCCGGGCCACCACGGTGGCGTCCACCTGGGGCATGTAGGCATATTCGGCGCAGGCCGCAGTGGTCGGCATGCCGGCGACATCGATGTTGTCCTTGACGGCGACGGGCACGCCCCACAGCGGCTTGGTTACCGGATCGAACGGCCCGAGCGCTTCGGCCGCGGCAAGCAGATCCGCCCTGGCGGCGAGATGGATGAAGATGCCCGGATCATCGGCGGTCTCGATGCGGGCGTAAATCGTCGCGATCACATCGCCAACGCCGACGCCGTCCCGATAGGCCGCGTGCAAACTGCCGATGTCGAAGCGGATCTCGCTCATTTGGTCTGCCCCAGAATGATCACCGGCAGGTCCCATTGGATCAGCACGACGCAGCCCCCCTTCGTCCACACCGAATGCTCGGTCCCGACCGGGTTCAAGACTACGCTGCCGGCCGGATAATCGCCATTCTCGTCGCTTTGCGTCCCCTCGAGCACGACGATGGTCTCCAGCCCGACATGGCGGTGGCGCGGCACGCGAGCGCCGGGCAGGTATTTCAGGATCGCGACCGACGGCTCGACCGGCCCGCCCTTCAGCAGCCAGTGCACGCTGATGCCGTCGCGGAAATGTTCGTACGCCAGATCACGCCAGCCGCCGTCGAGCAGGCCGGCAAAGGCAAGATTAGGCATTGGCAATTCCCTCGAGCACCTGGTCGGTCGTCGCCGTCCAGCCGACGATGGCGCCCTGCGCCCTGATCATGGCGATCGCCGCCGTCTTGAACTCGGGAAAGTAGCTTTCCGTCGCGTCCTCGGCGAGCAGGCACTCATAGCCGCGATCGTTGGCCTCGCGCATCGTCGTCTGCACGCAGACTTCGGTGGTGACGCCGGCAAAGACCAGCTGCTCGGCGCCGAGCCTTTTCAGGTCTTCGCCGAAAGAGGTGGCATAGAAGGCGCCCTTGCCCGGCTTCTCGATGACGATCTCGCCGGGCAGTGGCGCGAGTTCGTCGAGGATCGCTGTGCCCGGCTCGCCAACGATCAGCACGCGGCCCATCGGCCCAACATCGCCGATGCGGATCGACGGATTGCCGCGGCTGCGTTTAGACGGCGGCAGGTCGGACAGGTCGGCCCGGTGGCACTCCATCGTGTGGATCACCGGTAGGCCGGCGGCACGGAACCCCTCGATCAGCCGCTTCACCGTCGGCACGATCGCTGTCACCCGGCTGACATCGTTGCCGAGGCTGGCGCCGAAGCCACCAGGCTCGGCGAAGTCGCGCTGCATATCGATGACGACCAGCGCCATGGTCCGCGGCTTGAAGGCGAACGGAAATGGCTGCGCTGCGATTTCCGCCATTAGTGATGTCCCGCCATATGCTCGCCGATGGTTTGGACGCTGGCCTGCGCGATCGACGTTTCGTAGACCAGCGCGCCGTCGGACATGACGAAGATGCGGTCCGAGAGCTCGAGCAGTTCGTCTAGATCCTCCGACATCAGAAGCACTGCGGCACCCGCATTGCGCGCCTTCATGATGCGGGCGCGGATTTCGGCCACGGCCGAGAAGTCGAGGCCGAAGCACGGGTTGGAGACGATCAGCAGGTCGACCTCGCCGGTTAGCTCGCGGGCAAGCACGGCACGCTGCACATTGCCGCCCGACAGCGAGGCGATCGGCGAGGCAAGCGATGCGGTCTTGACCTTGAACTGCTCGACCAGCCTGGCACTGAAGGCCCTGATGGCGCTGGCACTGATCCAGCTCACCGGTTTGCCGTTGCTGTCAATGTCGAAGGTGCGGAAGGAGATGTTCTCGGCCACCGTCATCTTCGGCGCACAGGCGTTCTTCAGCGGCTCCTCCGGGATGAGGCGGACGTTGAGCGCACGCGCCTCGGCGCGCGTCGCCGCATAGGTGGAGCCGCGCACCAGCACCTCCCCAGCGTCGCGCGGCCGCTGGCCGGCCAGCACTTCCAGAAACTCCTTCTGGCCATTGCCGGAAATGCCGGCGATGCCGACGATCTCGCCCGAATGCACGCCGAGATCCTCGATGCGGATCGACTTCAGCCCGGTTCGATCCGGCGCCTTCAGCGATTTGACCTTGAGCACGATCTCGGCATCGGGTTTCGGTGCGGCGCGGCTGTCGAGTGCCGCGATCGGCTGGTCGCCGATCATCATCGCCGCCATCGCCTTGTGATCGAGGTCGGCGACGCGGCCGGTTCCCGTCAGCTTGCCCTTGCGCAGCACGCTGACATCATCGGCGAAGGCAGTGACCTCATGGAATTTGTGCGAGATCATCAGCACGGTGAGGTCGCCCGCCTTGGTCATACCGCGCACCAGCCCCAGGACCTCCTGGGCTTCGCCAGGCGTCAGCACCGAGGTCGGCTCGTCCAGCACCAGGAAGGAGCGGCCGAGATAGAGCTGCTTGACGATTTCGAGCTTCTGCTTCTCGCCGGCGGCGAGCTCGGCCACCTTGACGTCAAGTGGCAGCTTGAACGGCATGCGCTCCATGAACACGGCAAGCTCGCCGCGCTCCTTGCGCCAGTCGATGATGCCGGGCACCTTTTCGCGCGAGATAACGAGGTTCTCCGCGCCCGTCAGCGAGGGCACCAGCGTGAAATGCTGGTAGACCATGCCGAGCCCAAGTGCCGAGGCATCGCGCGGGCTGGCGATCGCCACCTCCCGGCCATCGACGAGGATGTCGCCGGAGGTCGGGTGATAAAAACCCATCATGCATTTGACCAGCGTCGACTTGCCGGCGCCGTTCTCGCCGAGCAGTGCGTGGAAGGAGCCGGTCGGCACCTTGATGGAGACGTCGCCCAGCGCCGTGAAGGCGCCGAAACGCATGGTCATGCCGATGGTCTCGACGCCGACGGCTTTTCTGCTGCCCTCATGCATGGTCGAACCTCACGGCAATTGGGCGACGAAGGACGCCGAGCTCGACACCGCGCCGAAGACGCCGCCCTGCATCTTGATCATCTTGATGGCCGCCAGATGGTTGCCGTAGTCGGTCGCCCCGCAGCAATCCTCCAGCATCACGCATTCGAAGCCGCGGTCGTTGGCCTCGCGCATGGTGGTGTGCACGCAGACGTCGGTGGTGATGCCTGTGAGCACGATGTTTTCGATGCCGCGCTGGTTGAGGATCAGCTCGAGGTCGGTGGCGCAGAACGAACCCTTGCCGGGCTTGTCGATGATCGGCTCGCCTTCGGCCGGATAGAGGTCGGGGATGATGTCCCAGCCCGGCTCGCCGCGCACCAGGATGCGCCCACAAGGGCCGGGGTCGCCGATGCCGGCATTGATGCGGCGCGAGCGCCAGCGCTTGTTGGCCGGCAGGTCGGCGAGATCGGGCCGGTGGCCCTCGCGTGTGTGGATGATGGTGTAGCCTTTCGCGCGCATGGCCGACAGCACAGACTTGATCGGCTCGATGGGCGCGCGCACCAGCGACAGGTCGTAGCCCATATGGTCGACATAGCCGCCCGGTCCGCAGAAATCGGTCTGCATGTCGATGATGATCAACGCCGTGTTGTCGGGGCGAAGTTCGCCATTGTAGGGCCATGGATACGGGTCGGCGTCGATATAGCGCTGGGTGATTTCGGCTCTGGCGTTCATGGCAAAAACTCCAGTCATTTGGTGATCGACAATTCGCCTGGCGCCCCGGCAAGCGAACGGGTCGGCGACGAGGTGGCGATCATGATGATTAAGGTGAGGATGTAGGGAGCGGCGTAGAACAGGTAGTAGCCTTGCGTGACGCCGACCGACTGCAGCGCCGGTCCGAGCGCTCCGGCGCCGCCGAACAGAAGGGCGGCGGCAAAGCAGCCGAGCGGATTCCAGCGTGCGAAGATGACCAGAGCCACTGCCATCAGCCCCTGCCCCGACGAGATACGCTCGGTCCAGCTGCCGGGGTAGTAGAGCGACAGATAGGCGCCGCCGATGCCGGCCAGCGCGCCGCCGACGCCGGTGGCGAGGAGGCGCACTGTGTTCGGGTTGAGGCCCATGGCGCGCGCGGCGTCGGAACTGTCGCCGACGACGCGCACGATGAGGCCGGCGCGGGTGTTGCGGAATGCCCACCACAGGACGAGCGAAAGTGCCGCCCCGATCAGGAACAGGACGTTGACGTCGAGTGCCGCCTGCACCTGCGGAATGTCGGACCAGGCGCCGAACGGAATGGCCGGAAGGTTGGGCGCCTTCGGCTTGATGAACGGCTTGCCGAAGAAGAAGGCGAGCCCCGAGCCGAACAGCATCAGCGCGATGCCGATGGCGATGTCGTTGACTTTCGGAAATTTGCAGATCCAGCCATGGAACAGGCCGAAGCAAAGGCCGGCGGCCGCGGCGGCCAGCAGGCCGAGCCACGGCGAGTTGGTCATGACCGCGACCGCATATGCGGTCATGGCGCCGAAGACGAGGGTGCCTTCGAGCCCCAGATTGATGCGACCGGACCGCTCGGTGATGGCCTCGCCCAGAGAGACAAAGATGAAGGGCGTCGACACGCGGATGGCGCCGCCGAGGATGGCGAGCGGCACGCCCCAGAGGCCGATCTCGGTCGCGTCCATCAGGAGGCCCTCTGCCACAAATCGGGATTGAAGGCCTTGAAGCGGCCGTACAAGGTTTCGCTGAACAGGATGACGATGAACAGCATGCCTTGCAGCACAAGCACGGTGGCGTCGGGCAGGTCCATGCGACGCTGGATCAGCCCGCCGGACGCGTCGATGCCGCCAAGCAGGATGGCGACCGGGATGATGGCCAACGGGTTGTGGCGGGCGAGGAAGGCGACGAGGATGCCGGTGTAGCCATAACCGGCGGCGAGCGAAGCGTTGGCGCTGCCCTGGACGGCGGCGACTTCCAACATGCCGGCCAGCCCGGCAAAGCCGCCCGCAAGCGTGGTAAAGCCGACGATGAGCGGCCCGACCGCCAGGCCCTGAACCTGCGCTGCCCTGACATTGCCGCCGGCGATGCGGGCGGCAAAGCCCCAGCGGGTCTTTTCGATCAGCACCCACGAGAGAACGCAGGCGACGACGCCGACGGCAAGCCCCCAATGCACCTCCATGCCCGGAATGTTGCCGATGCGGTAGATGTCCGCCAGTGGCTGCGTCGACGGCTTGTTGAGCGAGGCCGGGTCGCGCAGCGGCCCTTCGACCAGCTGGTTCATCAGGGCGATGGCGATGTAGGCCATCAGCAGGCTGGAGATCGTTTCGTTGACGGCCCGGTAGTGGCGGAGCGCGCCGACGGCACCTATCCAGATGCCGCCGGCGGCCATGCCCGCCACGCCCATGGCAAGAATGACGATTGATGATGGCGCGCCGCTTAGCGCCACGCCGGTGGCGGCGGCGGCGACGCCGCCGAGAACGATGGCGCCCTCGCCGCCGATGACGACGAGGCCGAGCCGCGCCGGCAGCGCCACGCAGAGCGCCGCAAGCAGCAAGGGTGCTCCTCGCGACAGCGAGTTCTGGATCGAGAACCACGAGCCGAAGCCGCCGCGCCACATGGTTTCATAGAGCTGGACCGGCGACTTGCCGACCAACGCAATGAACAGGCTGAACAGGACCATGCCGACGACCAGCGCCGCGAGCGGAATCACGAAAGCTTCCGCCCGCCTGGCGATCCATTCGAGCGCCGCCGGATATCCCCTAGCGCCGAGCATGGCCGGCGCCTCCGCACTGCTGACCGTATCCGTCATGGTCGCCGTCTCCGCGCTCAGCTTCAGGCGGTCGAGCCGACGACGCCTTCGACGAGATAGTCCATGCTTTCGAGTTCGATGGCGGTCTCGACGAAGGCCTGCCCTTCCGTCGCCACGACGGCGCCCTTGTTGCTCTTCAGCGGACCCTTGATGACCGAGAAGCCGCCCTTCATCATTTCGGCCAGGGTGGCGTCGAATTGCTTGCGGGCCGCCTCGCCGACGGCGGGACCGAGCGGGCTCATCTTGACGAAGCCGTCGGCCAGTCCGCCGCGGGTGAAATTTGGCAGCGGCGCGCCGGCGACGAGGTCGTCGACGAACATCTTGTAGACCTTGGCCCAGTTCCACTCAGCCCCGGTGAGGTATTTTTCCGGCGCCAGCGGGCTCTGGTTGGCGTGATAGCCGCAGACGAAAGCGCCGCGGCCGGCCGCCGTCTCGACCACCACTTTCGGGCTGTCGACATGGCAGGTGATGACGTCGGCGCCCTGGTCGACCAGCGCGTTGGTGGCTTCCGCCTCCTTGACCGCCAGCGACCACTCGCCGGTGAAGATGACCTGGCAGGTGATGGTCGGGTCGACCGAGCGCGCGCCGAGCAGGAAGGAATTGATATTGAGCAGCACCTGTGGGATCGGCTTGGCGGCGACGAAGCCGAGCTTCTTGCTCTTCGAGGTGTGGCCGGCGACGACGCCGTTGAGATACTGGCCCATGCCGATATAGCCGAAATAGGAACCGGCATTCATCGGGTGCTTGTCCTTGTTCCACATGCCTCCGCAATGGCGGAACTGCACGTCGGGGAATTTCGCGCACATGGCCAGCATGTGCGGATCGAAATAGCCGAAGGAGGTCGGGAAGATCAGCGAGGCGCCATCGAGGTTGATCATCGATTCCATCGTTTTCTGGACGTCGACCGTCTCGGGAACGTTTTCCTCCTCGACGACTGAGATGCCTTCGATGCCCTTCAGCGACGCCGCCCCCTCGGCATGCGCCTGGTTGTAGCCATAGTCGTCCTTCGGGCCGACATAGATGAAGCCGACGGTGGCGGCGGCGGCGAAGGCACGGCTGATCGGAAAGGATGCCGAGGCCAGGCCGAGTGCGGCTCCGGCGGCGGAGGTTTTGAGCAGTTGGCGGCGGTTAAGCATGAATCTGTCGGTCATAGTGAATGCTCCCCTTTAGGACCCTTTTCCGGGTCGGTTAACATGCCGTCAAGAAAGTGCATGCAATCAGCATGCCAGTTTGTGATTTGAAATTTATCCAATAAAATCAGTTATCAGATCGAAGGCCTGTGCCCATACTGGAGGCAATTGCATGCACTTTTTGCCTTGAAAGTAGCCAGTTTGACAGGCAGATTAAAATAGAGGCATAGAGGGCATATCGGAATTGAAAGGCCAACGAGTCGGCCGACTCCACGAGAAGACGTGACGGAGGAAACTTGTCGGGGAAGCGCAGCTTGATCAGGTCGGGCACGACCGTGGATCAGATGGTCAGGGCGATCGGCGACCGGATCGTCACCGGCTACTTGCGCCCCGGCGAAAAGCTGGACGAGACCTCGCTCGCCGCCCGCTTTGACGTATCACGCACCCCGGTCAGGGAGGCGCTCGGCCAGCTCAGCGCCATGGGCCTGGTCGAGAGGCGGCCCAACAGGGGCGCTATCGTTGCCGTCGTGACGCAGGAGCATCTCGCCTCGATATTCGAGAGCATGGCCGAACTGGAAGCGATCTGCGCGCGCTTCTCGGCCGAGCGCATGACCAGCAACGAGCGTCGCCGGCTCGAGATCGAGCACCAGGCTTCGGCGCGGATGGTGCAGCTGGGCGCCAAGGAGGACTATGAGTATTTCAACCACGAGTTCCATAGCCGGCTTTATCGTGGCGCCCACAATACGCATATCCACGATCTCACCGTGATGACCCGCAGCCGGTTGGCACCCTTCCGCCGCGCGCAGTTCATGCTGCCCGGACGGCTGGCCAAATCCTGGCAGGAACACGACCTAATCGTCACCGCAATCATGCGCGGAGACAGCGTGGCAGCAGGCAAGGCCGCCAGGGACCATGTCTCTATCGTCAGCGAGGCGAGCGCGGTGTTCGCGGCTGATGATCGCAAGCCAATTCGCCGGGACGTGGCCTGAAAATTTCCGGACAGCCCGAATGCCCGCAGACGATGTCGCTTCCAGGCAGTGCAAAGTTCACTCCAACGACCTGATGCGACCCAAAGCTGCCATCCGTAGAAGTTAAATGCGATCGGCGAGTGGCTGGACCAGCTCCTTGACTCAACTTTGGCGAACCGCTTCGTAACCTATTGGCAGACAACGATTATTTTAGTCGAGGAGGGACGTCGCCTCTTCAACAAAACAAACAGTTAGCGGTGGTTCGCCAAGCCATATCCTTCATATGTTCTCAAATGGTCTGGCGAACCCGAGGACAATAAGGAGGAATGAACCTGATCAGCTTCTCGACCGCAGCGCACGCAGCTGTTCTTGCGGCGCGCCCAAGTTTCGCGGGTGTGATGCCCACTGGCGACCACCAGCTGGAACCGGACGGGAGGGCCTATTGCCAAGCCCTACAGATGGAGTGATCCGTGGCGCTCTTGAGCAAGTGGGGCAAACCGGAAAATAACTAAGCCTCGTCGGTGTCGAAGGACATGGCTCTGGCGTCTTGTCTTGGTCCTAGTGTCTAGGCCAACCGCTGATTGGACGGCGCAACAGAGACACCATCAAAAGCGCCTGATCGCGGTTGCGGCGAGGTTGAAAACAGGGCTCGGTGGCGGCATGTTGACGTTATTGCTTTTGGGCGTAACGTTCCTCATCTGGCAGCGAGTGCCAACGAAGAAAAAACGACAGGTCGAGGGGGCAGACCTGTCGCAGGCAAGAGGACCTGATCGTGGCGAAGCATGTGCTCGTTCTCATCGGCACCCGCAAAGGTGCTTTCACCCTAGAAAGTGATTCCGGGCGCAAATCGTGGGGCCTTAAAGGTCCGTTCTGCGCAACATGGCCGATGAACCATGTTGTCGGCAATCCGGCGACGGGCACGATCTTTGGCGGCGGCGGCAATGAATGGTTCGGCCCGGCGGTCTGGAAATCGACAGATCTCGGCGCGAGTTGGACCCATTCGAGCAAGGGGCTCGCCTATGAGGGGGGCGCCGAGCCGATCAAGGCGGTGTGGACCGTCGCGGCGAAGAACGGCAGCCTCTATGCCGGCGTACAGCCTGCCGGCCTGTTCCGTTCCGACGATCGCGGTGAGACCTGGCAGCATGTTGAAGGGCTGCAAAAACATCCGTCACGGCCACAGTGGACCCCCGGCGGCGCCGGCCTGATCCTGCATTCGCTCGTGCTTCACCCGAACGACGAGAACCAGATGTGGATCGGCATCTCGGCGGCCGGCGTGTTCCACACGTCGGACAGCGGCAGGACATGGGAGCCCCGCAACAAAGGGACCCGTGCCGATTTCCTACCAGAGGGTGAGAATTATCCGGAGTTCGGCCAGTGCGTGCACAATCTCGTCATGGCTGCAGGGAGGCCTGACCGACTCTACCAGCAGAACCATTGCGGCATGTACCGCTCGGACGACGGCGGTAAGAACTGGCAGAGCATAGAGAAGGGCCTGCCGTCGAGCTTCGGCTTCCCGGTGGCGGCCCACGCGAGCGACCCCGACACGGCCTTCATGATCCCCCTCAACGGCGACACGGCGGGCCGCTACGTGCCCGATGCGAAAGCCGCGGTATGGCGCACGCGCGACGCGGGCAAGACCTGGCAGGGCCTGCGCGAAGGCCTGCCGCAGCAAAACGCCTATTTCGGCGTGCTGAGGCAAGCGATGGCGACGGACCGGCTGGAGCCGGTCGGCGTCTATTTCGGCACATCGAGCGGCACGGTATTTGCCAGCGCCGACGAGGGCGATAGCTTTGAATCTATCGCCGAGCATCTGCCCGTCATCACCTCGGTCGAGACAATGGTGGTCGAGAGGTAAGGACCGTGCCGAACGATACGCGTCACCCGCGACCCGCTCAGGCCGTTGCAATCACCGTGAGACTGCCCGGCGTGCTGGTCGACCTGTTCCCGGGCTCGACACGCTCGGTGAAGATGTCGGCATCAACGGTGGACGAGATGATGGACGAGTTCGACCGTCGATGGCCGGGAATGCGCGATCGGCTCTGCGACTCGACGCCAGCGATCAGGAAGCACATCAACGTCTTCATCGACGGCGAGCGCGCCAAGCTTGATACGCGGCTCGAACCAGGGACGAAGGTGTTCGTCATCATGGCGATCAGCGGAGGGTAAGTTTCGGGACGGTCTACTTACGCTGATTGCGCCCCGCCCGGACATTGCCTTTCTGCCGCAGAACAGCAAAAAAACTCCGCAGCGCCAGCCTTTAGCGGCAGAAAATTCTATATTGAATTCAATCCTTTAGAAAGCCGATGGTACCGTTGGCTGGGATCGAACCAGCGACCTCCGGATCCACAATCCGGCGCTCTAACCATCTGAGCTACAACGGCACGTTCACCGAGCCGGACCAGGTGGAAAGTTTGCTTTCCGTGATCCGCTCCGTCGTTCGGCGATGCGTCCTTACGGGCTAATGGATCTTATTTCAAGACTTTTGCTAGGCAAAGGTCGCTTGCCCACAAACAGCATCGACTTTTCGCCGGGCAAAGAAAAAGGCCGGCGGGAGGAGGTGCCGGCCTTTTCCTGTTACGAGCCAGCGGGAGGAGGTGCTGGCTGGTCACCCCGGGAGCAGAGGGAGGAGGTTCCACTCGCCGGGTATTGCTTGATGGCTACCATTATACGCGTGATCGTTTTTAAGAAAATGCGACCTTTTGTTGCATCTTCAGATCATGCGCAAATGTTAGGCAACCTTGATTTCCTTCATCGCCTTCTCGAAGGCGGTCTTGATCGGCTTGGAGACGTCCTCGGCCGCCTTGGAGGCGACGGTCTGGAAGTCCTTGGCCTGCTCGACGGTCATTTCGACGCGCTTGCGCAGGAAGGCGGTCTGCAGCTCGACGACTTCCGACAGCGACTTGGCGCCGATCAGGGCTTCGAGATGCGAGAAACCAGCCTCGGCATTGGCGCGGAGAGCGGAAATGGTCTTGAGCGACAGATCGCTCGAAACGGTCTTGGCGGTCTCGTAGGTCGACTCCAGAGCCTTCTGGGTCTCCTCGGCGCCGGTCTTCAGCTTGGCGTAGGCTTCCTTCGACTGCTCAACGCCCTTTTCGGCGAAAGCGCGCATCTGGTCGGTGGCCTTGGAAGCGTCGAAGCTCGGGAATTCAACGTTTTCGATCGTGTCGGCAGTTTTGGTCCTGGACATTTTCCATCCTTTTCAGCGTCAGCGGCTTTGACAGAAAGCCGTCTCGTTCCTGTATGATGGCAATATAAAGGCAAATTTTGTGCATTGCAATATCTTTGTTGCAGTGCACCATAAATTTCTTTTGGGCCGTTAACCAAGAGCCCAGATTCCAGCCTTTGCACGTTCTGGCTTGTGGACCTTCGCGCCGCCGGCTTTTATTAACAAAGCGTTAACCGCAATTTGCCGCTCCGTGAGGGTTCGCCAAGCGCATGCCGTCCGAATATTCCTTCCTCGACGTCGCCGTGCTCGATGCGGTCCGCCAGCGTTTTGCCGCCGGCGACGCGATCGCCATTCTTTCGACGGATCTGGAGCAGGTGATCTGGGCCAATGGACCAGGAGCCGCAGTGTTCGGCTACCCGGACATCGAGGCGATCATCGGCGCCTCCGCGCAACTGCCGTTGATCGCCAGACGCCAGATCATGGCGACCATCGGATTTCCCGAGATCGGCGGCGACCGTGCCATCACAGTGCGGCTGGCAACTGGCATGAGCAGCCGTGCCGTCGGTTTCCTGGCCAGTGCAGTGATCATGCCGGACGCCGAAAAGGCGATCATGCTGACCGTGCCGGCAGCGCAGACGGGCTCGCGCAGCACCGGCGAAATCGCCGCTCGCGCCATCGGCGGCTTTACCGAAGACGGCCATTTCATCGCCTTTGTCGATGCCAGGGGCAATGTCGAGGCGGCCTCGGAAGGATTTTCGGCACTCGGCATCTTGCCGGAGACGCTGGCGGCGCTGGTTGCCGACGTCGCGGATGAGAGCGACCGCATCGTCAAGCGCCTCGTCCCTGGTGGCGCGACCTCCTATCCGGCAGGCCTGGCCAGATTGACCGAGGAACGGCATCTGCTGGTGGTGATCGACGAGGACCAACTCGACGACATGTCCGCTGTTGACGACAGCGTCGCGGACGCGCAAGCGCCTGCCCAAGTCGAAAGCGCGGCTGCGGAAAGCGCGATTGCCCAGCCGGAACCGGGCCAGGACAACAGACCGGCAATCGGCATCGAACACCCCGCCGTGCACGGACCGAGCGTTCCGGAAGCCGCCGAGATCATCCCTATGCCGGCAGCGTCTGAGAATGCCAATCCAGCGGGGCAGCCTGCGAAGGCGGCGGATAACGACCCGGCGACCGCCGCCACTACGCCAGCGCAGCACGATCACTGGTACTTCAATGCCGGTGAAGAAGACAGGCGGGCCGACCGGGCCGCTGCAGCCGAGCCGGTTGAGTCCCCTGCCGCCGTCGCGGCGGGTGCGGTGGAAAACCCGACGCAGCGCGAGACCAAGGCCGCCGCCCCTGTCGAACGCCCGGTCGTGCGGTCGATCGACCGCACGGCAGCGCCACTGCGCTTCGTCTGGCGCACCGATGCCGAAGGCAAGTTCAGCACACTGTCTCCGGAATTCGCCGACATCGTCGGCAAGCCGGCCGCCGACGTGATCGGCCGCCGCTTCAGGGATGTGGCGGCCACTTTCGGCCTCGATCCCTCCGGCGAGATCGCCGGCTTGCTGGAACGGCGCGATACCTGGTCCGGCCGCTCCGTGCTGTGGCCGGTAGCCGGATCCGATTTGAAGATCCCTGTCGACCTCGCGGCGCTGCCTGTCTATGGCCGCAGCCGTGCTTTTGAAGGCTTCCGTGGCTTCGGTGTTGCCCGGGCCAGTGACGCGGTCGTCGATCCGGAAGCCATCGGCATGGCGCTTGTGCCCAACGGCAAGGCCCCGGCGACGCTGGAGCCGCAAGCTGTCGAACCCGTAGCTGAACAGCCGAATGCTGAAGCGCCGAAGGCTTCGGACCCGTTCAAGGGCGAGGTGCCGGCGCTGACCATCGTGCCGAAACCGGAGCGGCGCTTTGCCGACAAGGTGATCCGGCTGGCCGAACATCGCCAGCCAGCCAACGACAAGGGCCTGTCGACGCTGGAGCGCAGCGCGTTCCGCGAGATCGGCGAGCGGCTGAAGAAAGACAGTTCCCCGGTCGAGCCGCCGGAGGCCGAGAAGCCCAGCAACCCCAGGGGACAGGCGGCCGCGACACCTGCCGAAGCCGCGACGGAGGTGCCGACGGCGCCGGCAGTCGGCGAGATTCCGTCAACACCGGATGTGGCCTCGCACGAAGAGCCGACGCTTGCCGGCGAGCAGCCAAAGACCGAAACGATGCCGGTCAAGCCATCCGAGACGGATGTCGATGCCGAGGACGAAGAGGATCTGGCGCGGCTTGACGGCGGTCACCCGGACGAAGCCGGTAACGAGGAACCCGCCGACACCCGGCCGGGCTCGTTGCTCGATTATGCCGACCGTGATGACGAACGCGGTCCTGTCGCGCACAGCAGTGACAAGGCCCCGGTTTCCGAACCGGTGGCGGCGCAACCAGAGATCACCAAGTCCGTCGCCACCGGCGAAGAACCGGCTGCCGCCGTTGCGACACATGACACCGTCGATGACGACAGCATGACATCGGCGGATTTTCGCGATGCCGAGGATAGTGAAGATTGGGCGCAGCCCGACCAGGAAGCCGCGGCCCCTGACCGGCAAGCGGTTGCGTCCGTCGCGGAAACCGCCGGCGCAAGCGGCGCCGCCGTGCGCGTCGATCGCCCGCGCCTTAATGTGCCGCCGCTCAAGGTCGAAGGGTTCATGCCGTCGGCTTTTTCGGCCGGAGATGAGCACAAGGCTCCCGATACCTCGCTTCTGAGCAAGCTGCCGGTGCCGCTGCTCATCCATTCCGGCGACCATTTGCACTATGCGAACGAGGAATTCCTCAACCTGACCGGCTATGAGGCGCTCGACGACCTGGCGGATGCCGGCGGCCTCGGCGCGCTGTTTGCAGACCCCTACGCCGACGATGGCACCTTCGACGGCACCGATCAAGCGTTGCGACTGAAGACGCGCGATCGGCAGGAATTCCCGATCGAGGCCATCTTGCGCTCCGTCCCCTGGCGCGACGGCAAAGCGTTGATGCTGGTCGTGCGCCGCACCGGCGGGGACGACACGCCGGTGGCCCTGCACGTGGTTGGCGACGAGCAGACGCAGCCCGACATTCCCGAGCTCAAGGCACGCATCGCCGAGATGCGCACCATCATCGACACCGCCACTGACGGCGTCGTGCTGATCGGCCGTGACGGCAACATCCGCTCGATCAGCCGGCCGGCCGAAGCGCTGTTCGGTTTCGACAGCGACGAAGTGACCGGCAAGCCGTTCGCCTCGCTGTTTGCGATCGAAAGCCAGCGCGCGGCGCGCGACTACCTCAACGGACTGTCCGAGCCCGGCGTGGCGAGCGTGATGAATGACGGCCGCGAGGTGATCGGGCGCGAGGCGCAGGGGCGCTTCATCCCGCTGTTCATGACCATCGGCAGGCTGCCCAACGACAGCGGCTTCTGTGCCGTCGTTCGTGACATCACGCAATGGAAACGGGCCGAAGAGGACCTGACCCAGGCACGCGCGGTGGCAGAGCGTGCCTCCTCGCAAAAGACCGATTTCCTCGCCCGCATCAGCCACGAGATCCGCACGCCGCTCAACGCCATCATCGGCTTTTCCGAACTGATGGTCGACGAGAAGTTCGGACCTGTCGCCAATGACCGCTACCGCGACTATCTGCGCGACATCAATCGCTCCGGCAACCATGTGCTCGACCTCGTCAACGACCTGCTCGACATCTCGAAGATCGAGGCCGGCCAGCAGGAGATGGCCTACGAGGCGGTGTCGCTCAACGACACGCTGGCCGAGACGGTGGCGATGATGCAGCCGCAGGCCAACCGCGAGCGCGTCATCATCCGCTCCAGCTTCGCGTCGCGGCTGCCGGAAGTGGTGGCCGACCTGCGCAGCGTGCGCCAGATCGCGCTCAACATTCTGTCGAATGCCATTCGCTACACGCAGGCCGGCGGCCAGGTGATCGTCTCGACCGCCTATGAGACATCGGGCGACGTCGTCATGCGGGTGCGCGACACCGGCATCGGCATGAGCCACGCCGAGATCGAGCAGGCACTGAAGCCGTTCAAGCAGATCAACGCGCTGAAGCGGGGACGCGGCGACGGCACCGGCCTCGGATTGCCACTGACCAAGGCGATGGTGGAAGCCAACCGCGCCAGGTTCACCATCAACTCGACACCGGGTGAAGGCACCCTGGTCGAGGTCGCGTTTCCGTCGACCCGCGTGCTCGCCGAATAGAGCAATTCCGGAAAGCAGTCCGGCCTCAAGCGCATGGCGTCTGATCGGATTCAGGCGATGCGCTTATGCATGTCGTTCTCCCAAAACCTGGACCAACTTTTGGGCAACATGCATCAGAAAAAGAAAAGGCGCCCAAGAGGACGCCTTAAGAGATGGGATTGCTGTCACAACGGGGCTTGAGCGAATTCAGATCCTCCGGGGGCAGAGGAACGGGATTTCTCCCTCAAGTTACGTGCGACTATCGACGCCGGCCCTTAACAACTCCTTACCGGCGCCGCGGAAAGTTTACGAATGTGTACCACTCATGAAATCTAGGTAAATTCTCGCGACATATTTGGTTAACCATGCCGGCCCGGTCACTCTGCCAGCTGCGGCAGGTTCCTGAACAGCTCCAGCGCCTCGGGGTTGGCGAGCGCCTCCTTGTTCTTGATGGCGCGACCGTGGACGACGTCGCGCACCGCAAGCTCGGTGATCTTGCCGGACTTGGTGCGCGGGATGTCGGTGACGGCGACGATCTTGGCCGGCACGTGACGCGGGCTCGCCCCGCTGCGGATCTTGGAGCGGATGCGCTTTTCCAGATCGTCATCCAGTTTGACGTCGGCCGCAAGCCGCACGAACAGCACGACGCGCACGTCGTTGTCGAAATCCTGGCCGATGCACAGCGCTTCGAGGATTTCCGGCATCTGCTCGACCTGGTTGTAGATCTCCGCCGTGCCGATGCGTACGCCGCCCGGATTGAGCGTCGCGTCGGAGCGGCCGTGGATGATCATGCCGCCATGCACGGTCCATTCGGCGAAATCGCCATGGCACCAGACATTGTCGAAACGCTCGAAATAGGCTGCCTGGTATTTCTTGCCCTCGGGATCGTTCCAGAAGCCGATCGGCATCGACGGAAATGCCTTGGTGCAGACAAGCTCGCCCTTCTGCTGGCTGATCGGCTTGCCGTCGTCGTCCCAGACATCGACGGCAAGGCCAAGGCCTGGTCCCTGGATCTCGCCGGTCCACACCGGTTGCGTCGGGACGCCGAGCACGAAGCAGGACACGATGTCGGTGCCGCCGGAGACCGACGCCAGATGCACGTCTTTCTTGATGCCGTCATAGACGAAGCGGAAATCCTCCGGTGACAGCGGCGACCCGGTGGAAGAAATCGCCCGCACGCTCGACAGGTCATGCGTGCGGATCGGCTTGAGAGCGGCCTTGCGCACGGAATCGATGAACTTGGCCGAGGTGCCGAAAAAGGTCATCTTCTCGGCATCGGCGAAGTCGAACAGCACGTTGCCGTTTGGGTAGAATGGCGAGCCGTCATAGAGCAGCAGCGTCGCGCCCGAGGCGAGCCCCGACACCAGCCAGTTCCACATCATCCAGCCGCAGGTGGTGAAGTAGAAGAAGCGGTCGCCGTCGGTGAGACCGGCATGCAGCCGATGTTCCTTGACATGCTGGATCAGCGTGCCGCCGGCCGAATGGACGATGCATTTGGGAATGCCGGTCGTTCCCGACGAGAACAGGATGTAGAGCGGATGCGCGAACGGCAGGCGCTCGAAGGTGACCGGCTTGACGGCGAAGGGCGAAAGCGCCTCTTCCAGCGCCACGGCCTTGTCGATGATATCAGCGACATCGCTCGAGGTGCCGAGATAGTCGACGACCAGAACCTTGCGCACCGTGCCAAGCTTGGCCGCAACCGCGGCGATCTTGTCGGCGACCTCGATAGCCTTGCCATTGTACCAGTAGCCATCAGGCGCGATGAAGACGACCGGCTCGATCTGGCCGAAGCGGTCGAGCACGCCCTGCTCGCCGAAATCGGGAGAGCAGGACGACCAGACAGCACCGATCGACGCGGCAGCCAGCATGGCGGCAACGGTCTCCGGCATGTTGGGCATCATCGCCGCGATGCGGTCGCCCTTCTTCACCTTGAGCGACAGGAAAAGCTGCTGCAGCCGCGAGGTCAGCGCCCGCAGTTCGTTCCACGACAGCCGGCGCTCGACCTTGTCCTCGCCGCGAAACACGATTGCCTCACCAGCGCCGGTCTTCTTCAGCAGATTCTCGGCGAAATTCAGCGTCGCGTCGGGCAAGAAGGAGGCACCAGGCATCCTGTCGCCGTCGACGAGCACGCGCTCGCCCCCATTGGTCCCCTTGTCGCCGACGATGCCGCTGAAATCCCAGACCAGGCTCCAGAACCCTTCGCGGTCCTCGACTGACCAGCGGTGAAGCTCCGAATACGAAGAAAACGCTACGCCGGCTTTCACTGCCGCGGCCTTCATGAAAGCGGTCAAGGGTGCTGCATCAATCTGGTCTTGTGTCGGGGTCCAGAGCGGTACTTCGGCAGCCATGATCGTTCCTCCGCGGTCGCCACCGCTTATGCATATCGCAGCGCAGCAGAGCAAGATTTTGTTCGGTCAGTGAGACCAGATGTGCGCAAATGCCATCGCCGGGCCATAAAGACTTGAAATGCCTCAGCCCTAAGTCGTAGTGACGACTGGGGTTACACCCGTCAGGCGATTTTTGTCGGAATGGAAACATACGGGGCGATATGCCATCATCTTTGATCCGGCGCGGAATATGGGCGATCGGCACTGCCGTGCTCGTCATCGCGCTGGTCGTGGCCGCGCTGCCGTTGATCGCCTCCACCCGGATCGTGCGCGACCGCATCGCCTGGGAGATGAGTGCGTGGAGCGGCTTCCGGGTCGCCATCGACGGCTCGCCGCGCATCGAGGTCTGGCCGAAATTCCGCGCGATCCTGACCGATGTGACGCTTTCGCAATGGACCGATACCGAGGCGCCGCCGGTGGTCGAGGCAGAACGGGTCGAGGTTGACCTTTCCGCCATGGCGGCCTTGCGCGGCGACGTGGAGTTTTCGACGGCGCGGCTGGTGCGGCCGACGATCCGGGTTGAGCGAACACCGGCCGGCTTGTTCCTGCCTGCCGTCCCGACAGGCGGGCGCATCACGCGTTCCATCGACACGGCGCGCGGCGTGGTCAATGCCGACCCCGCCAAGCCCGACCTCGACAAGCTTCCGGCCGACACGTTCGGCACGGTGGAGTTCCGCGACGGCCGCATGGTGGCGTCCATCGCCGGCAAGGACGTCGAGATCCTGAGCAGCCTGTCCGGCCAGGCGAATTGGGCGGCGATGAACAGCAATGCGACGCTGTCGGCAACAGGGATCTGGCGCGGCGAAAGCGTCGCGCTGGACGTCGCCTCGCCGAAGCCGCTTGTGCTGTTTGCCGGCGGTACGGCACCGCTCACGCTGTCCTTCAAGGCGGCACCCGCGACCTTCTCGTTCGACGGCACGGCCAGCATGTCCGAAAACGCTTATTTCGACGGCCAGGCGAAATTCTCGGCGCCTTCGCTGCGGCGTGTCCTGGAATGGTCGCAGGCCGGTATCGCGCCGAGTGCTGCGATCGGCTCGGTCAGCATTTCGAGCAAGATCACGGCGACGGCAGGGCGCGTCAAATTCGACAATACCGCGATCGCGCTGGACAACAATCCAGGAATGGGCGCACTGGATCTCTCGCTGGGCGAGGCGCAGCCGGTGATCTCCGGCACGCTCGCCTTCGACACCCTTGACCTCAGATCGTTTCTGTCGGCCTTCACGCCACTGGCGCCGGCCGGCGGGGCGGAACCCGGCGACATCGACACAAGTTTCGCCGACAAGATCAATCTCGATCTCAGGCTGTCGGCAGCGCACGCCACGGCGGGGCCTATCCAACTGGCCGACGTCGCCGCCACCGCACAGGTCAAGGATGGTCTTTCCGTCTTCGATATCTCGGATGCCTCGGCCTTCGGCGGCAACATCCAGAGCAGCCTTCGCTTCGACCGCAAGCCGGAGGGCTCGCAGGTCGAGATCCGGCTGCTGGCCTCCGATATCGACGGCGGTGCCTTCGGCACGGCGGCGGGAATGACGCGGCTGGTTCCGGTCGGCACTGGAACGGTCTCGGTTATCCTCAAGGGACCGGGCAGAACCTGGGATTCCATCTTCGACAATGCTGACGGCTCGGTCACTGCAACCTTCGGACCGGGTGCGTTGAACAAGCTCAACCTGCCCGCTTTCCTCAAGCATACCGAACAAGGCGGCTTCTTCGCGCTCGACGACGTCTCCGACGGAACACTGCCGATCGACGGTGCCGAGATCAAGGCCAGCATTACGAAGGGCGTGGCGCGGATCGACAAGGCCGAAGCCAATTCGGCGAAATACAAGCTCTGGCTGTCCGGGATCGCGTCCTACGCCGGACGAGGATTGGCCCTGTCCGGCGGAATCATCCAGCCGGACCAGGCGGGAACGCAGGCCAACGGCCAGCAAGGCCCCAACCAAGCATCGTTCTTCGTCGGTGGGACGTGGACCACGCCGTTCATCTCCCCGATCAGCCGCGGCGTTTCAGGGGAATAGGCCTTAGCGCCGCTTTGTCCTAACGCAAATCCCTAGGAAAAGCGCGCTACGCGCTTTTCCTAGGGAAACCGCACCCACACTTTTCCTGGAATTGCTTCAGCCGCGTTGTGCCGCCCGCTCGTCGAGTTGGCGCTGCACCTCACGCCGCTTGTTGGCGACCGAGGCGATGATGACGCCGACCGCAACAACGGCGATCAGGATGGTGCAAGCGGCGTTGATCTCCGGCGTCACGCCGAGACGCACCTGGCTGTAGATCTTCATCGGCAGCGTTGTTGCTCCAGGCCCGGAGGTGAAGCTGGCGATGACCAGATCGTCGAGCGAAAGCGTAAAGGCCAGCATCCAGCCGGACACGATAGCCGGCATGATGACCGGCAGCGTGATCTGGAAGAAGGTCTTCACCGGCGTTGCGCCCAGATCCATCGCAGCTTCTTCCAGCGAGCGGTCGAAGCTGACCAGGCGCGACTGCACGACGACGGCGACGAAGCACATGGTGAGCGTGATGTGGGCGAGCGTGACAGTCAGGAAGCCGCGGTCGAGACCGATGGCGACAAACAGCAGCAACAGCGACAGGCCGGTGATGACTTCCGGCATGACCAGCGGCGCAAAGACCATGCCGGAAAACAGCAACCTGCCCCTGAACCGCGTATAGCGGGTCAAGGTGAGCGCCGCCAGCGTGCCGAGCACGGTCGCAAACGTGGCCGAAATGACGCCGACACGGGCCGTGACCCAGGTGGCGTCCATCAGGCCCTGGTTGTGGAACAGCGAAACGTACCATTTGGTCGAGAAACCACCCCAGACGGTAACCAGTTTCGACTCGTTGAAGGAAAAGACGATGAGCAGGACGATCGGCAGGTACAAGAAGGCAAAGCCCAGCACGATCGAGGTGACGTTGAAGCGGCTCCAGGTGGTGTTCATTTGTCCTGCTCCTGGGCGCGCGCCTGGGCCTGCTGGAAGAACATGATCGGCACGGTCAAAAGCAGCAGAAGGATGACGGCCACGGCCGACGACACCGGCCAGTCACGATTGGCGAAGAACTCGTTCCACAGCGTCTTGCCGATCATCAGCGTCTGCGATCCACCGAGCAAATCGGGAATGACGAATTCGCCGACGGCGGGGATGAACACCAGCAGACAGCCGGCGATGACACCCGGCAGCGACAGCGGGAAGGTGATCTTCCAGAACGCGCTGGTCGGCGGGCAGCCAAGATCCTTGGCGGCCTCGATCAGCGAATAGTCCATCTTTTCAAGCGACGAATAGAGCGGCAGCACCATGAACGGCAGGTAGGAATAGACGATACCAATGAAGATCGCCGTGTAGGTGTTGAGGATGATCAGGGGCTGGCTGATGATGCCTGTGGCAAGCAGCAACTGGTTGAGCAGCCCCTCGGGCTTGAGGATGCCGATCCAGGCATAGACGCGGATCAGGAACGAGGTCCAGAACGGCAGGATCACCAGCATCAGCAATGTCGGACGGATCGTTGCCGGCGCGCGCGCCATGCCATAGGCGATCGGGTAGCCGACGATCAGCGTCAGGACCGTCGAGATCGCGGCGATGATGACGCTTGTCACATAGGCGTTGAAGTAGAGGGCATCCTGCGTCAGCCAGGCGTAGTTGTCGAAGCTGAGCGCGCCAAAGCCGGCGAAGAACCCGGAGATGCCGTCCTTGAAGTCGAGCACCGGCGTGTAGGGCGGCATGGCGATCGCCGTCTGCGACAGCGAAATCTTGAAGACGATGATGAAGGGAATGAGGAAGAAAAAAAGAAGCCAGACATAGGGGATGATGATGACCAGGCGGCCAACGAAAGCCGCTCCCAGCCTGGCCAGGATGGACTGGTCGGCATTGGTTGCCGGGGCTGATGCGGAGGTGACGGCGGCGTTCGACATGACCGCCTCCTACCGCGTCAGCACGACGCCGGCGTCGGGCCGGAAAGAAACCCAGGCGCGGTCGTTCCAGCTCAGCGGATCCTCTGTGATGCGGGCCGCGTTCATGGTGCTGGCGCGCACCATCTGCCCGTCATCCAGCCTGACGTGAAAAACGGTCATGTCGCCGAGATAGGCGATGTCATAGACTTCACCTTCAAGTGCATTCACCGCATCGGCCGGCTTTTTGGACGAAATCTTGATCTTCTCCGGCCTGATGGCGAACACGATATCGGCGCCTGCAGCCGTCTTGGCGGCGTTGTCGACGACGATCTGGGCTCCGCTCGAACCCGCGATGCGTGTCGTGTTTGCGGTCTGCTCGGCGACCTTGCCCTCGAACATGTTCACGTTGCCGACGAAATGGGCGACAAAGCGCGATGTCGGGGCTTCATAGACTTCGGCCGGCGTCGCCACCTGCATCACCTCGCCCTTATCGATGATGGCGATGCGATCGGCCATGGTCATCGCTTCTTCCTGGTCGTGGGTGACGACGACGAAGGTCAGGCCGAGATTCTGCTGCAGGTCCATCAATTCGAACTGCGTTTCCTCGCGCAGCTTCTTGTCCAGCGCGCCGAGCGGCTCGTCGAGCAACAGCACCTTGGGCCGCTTGGCGACCGAGCGGGCGAGCGCGACGCGCTGGCGCTGGCCACCGGACAATTGATGCGGCTTGCGCTTGGCGAACTGTTCGAGCTTGACCAGCTTCAGCATCTCGGCGACGCGAGACGCGATCTCGGGCTTCGGCATGCCGTCCTGCTTGAGGCCGAAGGCGATATTGTTCTCGACCGTCATATGCGGGAACAGCGCATAGGACTGGAACATCATGTTGACCGGTCGCCGGTATGGCGGAATGCCGCGCAGATCCTGGCCGTCGAGCAGGATGCGGCCGGCTGTCGGCTCCTCGAAGCCGGCAAGCATTCTGAGCAGCGTCGACTTTCCGCAACCCGACGCGCCAAGCAGGGCGAAGAACTCGCGCTCGAAGATGGTCAGCGACAGATTGTTGACGGCGGTGAAGTCACCGAACTTCTTGGTGACATTGTCAAACTGGATGTATGGCTTGGCGTTCGGGTCGTTCCACGGCGCAAAATCCCTGCGGATGCTGCCAAGCGATTTCATGTCCCACTCCGTCCTGTTTCTTGCTTCTTGCCCCAGAAAGAATTGGTCCCGGCAGGTGGCTGCCGGGACCAATTCAGATTGCTTATTGGCCGGTGACGATTTTGGTCCAGCTGCGCGTGATCAGACGCTGGGTCTTGGGATCGTAAGGCTGGACCGTATAGAGCTTCTCCAAGGTCGCCGCGTCCGGATAGATTGCCGGATCGTCCAAGATCGCCTTGTCGACGAACTGCTGCGACGCCTTGTTGCCGTTGGCGTAGAGCACATAGTTCGACGATTTGGCGATCACTTCAGGCGTCATCATGTAGTTGATGAATTCATGCGCCTCTGCGACATGCGGCGCATCGGCCGGTATCGCCATCTGGTCGAACCATATCTGCGCCCCCTCCTTCGGCACTGCGTAGCCGATTTCGACGCCCTGCTTGGCCTCTTGCGCGCGGTTGCGTGCCTGAAAGACGTCACCAGAGAAGCCGACTGCCAGGCAAATGTCGCCGTTTGCCAGAGCATTGATGTATTCGGAGGAGTGGAACTTTCGGATGGAGGGCCGGATCTTAATCATAACCTCCTCGGCTTTGGCAATATCGTCGGCCGACTTGCTGTTCGGGTCGAGACCGAGATATTTCAACGCTGCCGGGATCATGTCGGCCGGCGAATCCAGCACATAGACGCCGCAATCCTTCAGCTTGGCCAAGGTTTCCGGATTGAAGAACGTATCCCAGCTGTCGATCTTGTCGGTACCGAGCGCTGCCTGCACCTTCTTGATGTTGTAGCCGATACCTACCGTGCCCCACATATAGTTAGTGGAATATTCGTTGCCGGGGTCGTATTTGCTGGTTCGCTCCGAAATGACGTCCCACATGTTGGAAAGGTTCGGCAGTTTCGACTTGTCGAGCTTCTGGAACACGCCGGCCTGGATCTGGCGCGCGAGGAAGTTGCCGCTGGGCACGACCACGTCATAGCCGCTGCCGCCGGCAAGCAGTTTGGTTTCCAGGATTTCGTTGGAATCGAAGGTGTCATAGACGACCTTGATGCCGGTTTTCTTGGTGAAATCATCGATGATCGAACTGTCGATATAATCCGACCAGTTGAAGACGTTGACGACGCGATCCTCGGCATGGCCACCGACGGTGAAAAGCGTCAGAAATACTGAGGTCGCCGAAAGCCAGAGCGCTTTGCGGATCATGCTATTCTCCTTTGATGAGTGTTCCTTCGCCGGCTCGTCGCGGACCCCGCGCGGCCGGGCATTTGTTTCAGACTATTGAGCTTTCCAGGAAGCAACAAGCGCCAACCGCCGACGGCATGCAGGCGGTTCGATGAGCGGCGGGTGGTGGCTTTGTGTCCCTGTCGCGGCCTGGGAGGCGTGCGGATACCGTCAAAGGCTTTCGCCGTGGCGTGGGCAGAGATACGACGATGTGGTCCGGTCTCAATCTGACCGGCAGGGAGACTTGGCAAGATACGCCTGTCTTGTTGTTGCGTAGTCTCAGCCTGCCCGCGCGGCAGCGAATTTGTCAATGGCAAAGCTGCACGCGGCGTCAATTAGGCGATGGCACCCCGGTGACCCCTGCACGCTCGGGTCGTGCTTGGCGCTTGAATTCAAGCCCGATATGGACGAGCAGCGCCGTCACCACCACCGCGCCGCCGATGATGGTGCGCCCCGACGGTACTTCGGAATGGACGAGCCAGACCCATATCGGGCCGAGGATCGGCTCGAACGTGCCGAGCAATGCGGCGACGGCCGCCGGGATCAGCCGCGCCCCAGTGGCGAAGAAGGCAAGGCCAAGACCGAGATTGACTACGCCGAAGGCAAAGAGAAAACCCATGTCACTGGCCGACACGGCGAATGTCGATGCCTGCGAGGCGGCAAAGCCCGCGGCAAGCATGGTGCCGAGGCAGGTGGCCGGCGTCATGCGCACGCCGGAGAACCGCCGGGTGATGACGGTGGCGATCGAGAACATGACTGCAATCAAGAGCGCCAGCCCATCGCCTATCGGCGAGACGGCGCCATCAAGCGATTCCGACACCATGATGGCGACACCGGTGATGACGGCGGCGATCGCCAGCCAGGTCGCGGCAGTCACCCTTTCGCGAAACAACGCCCAGGCAAACAGCGCCGCCAGAAGCGGCACGCCGGCCTGCATCAGCAGGATGTTGGCGACGGTGGTGTAGGCAAGTGCGACGACGAAGGCGGTCGATGCCGTGGCGAAGCAGGCCCCGACGGCCAGGCCGGGCAGACCCATGTCGCGGAATAATTTCAGCGTGCCGCGCCAGCCGTCGCGCCAGACCATAAAGCCAATCAGGAAGGCCGCTGCCCAGACCGAGCGCCAGAAAATAACCGTCCAGCTGTCGCCCACGGTGATGAAGCGGGCAATGGTGCCGCCGAAACTCCACATCAGCGCCGACAGGAACACCAAAAGCATGCCGACGCGTTCCTCGCGCGGCGAGACGGTCGACAAAACAACGCTCGGTGATGGTGCTGTGTCGGTCATGGGCGCGACTGTCGGGCTTTTGTGGACGGGACGATGCGCAAGGGACGACAAAAAGATGCTCCGTTCGCGTAACGCAAAGGCGAAGGCCGGGGGTGAGCCAGAGACCGACGACAATTGTGGCACCCGGCCCGGCGTCACTTGGGGCAAGCGTCACTGGAAGTCGAAGGCACTCAGGCCGGTCACCATCTCGTCGAGGCCGAGCGGACGCGTCACCGGCGGCTCGGCGCGCGCCAGACAGCCGACGCGTTCGCAAAGCCGGCAGGCGGGCCCGACCGGCGTCGCCGTGATGCTGCCGGCCTTCGTGGTGGCTGCCGCGGCCGGAAGTGCCGCGCCATAGACGATGTCATCGCGAAAGCCGATGTCGCACCCGAGCAGCAGCGCCGTGCGGCGCGGACGCTCCGAGAAGGCGCCTTGCGGACCTTCCAGCGTGCGGGCAATGCACAGGAACTCGGCGCCGTCGGGCATTTCCACCGCCTCGACGAAGATCTGGCCGGGCTGGGTGAAAGCGACATGCACGGGCAGCTTGGGACAGCCGCCGCCGAAGCGGCTTTGCGGAAAGCCCTGGCTGCCCACCTTGCGGAAGCGGTTGCCGGCATTGTCGACCTCCAACATGAAGAACGGCACGCCCTGGACGCCCTGCCGCTGCAGCATGGTCAGCCGGTTTGCCGCCTGTTCGAAGGAAACGCCGAAGCGCGAACGCAGAACGTCGATATCATAGCGGGCGCGCACGGCAGCCGCGTGAAAGGCCTGGTAGGGCATCATCAGCGCATGCGCCGCATAGCGGCCGAGTTCGAAACGGGCGAGACGGCGGGCCTCGTCGGTGGTCAATTTGAGCGCCTGGATTTCGCCGGCGACCGCGACCGTCATGCGGATCAGGCAAGCCTCCATCGCCACTTCGCGCAGTTGGTCGAACGGGGACAGCCGTTCGGACAGGAACAAGCGCTGCGAGTGGCGATCATAACGGCGGCGCCAGTTCGGCATGGTGGCGACCGGCAGCACCTTGACCACGATGCCGTATTCGCGCTTCAGCCAGGCCTTCAACGCGCCGAACAGATCGTCGCCGGGATCGAGCACCGAGGTGAAGGCCGCGGCCTCTTCCTCAAGTGCCTCGAAATGGTTCGGCCGGCGCTCGAAAATCTCGTGCACCTCGTCGATCGGCAAGCGGGCGCCGGAAAGTGCGGTTGCCCGACCTTCGCGCGCCAGGAGCTCGTTGAGGTCGGACAGGCGCTCGGCCTGCTCGCGATAGGCGCGGAACAGTTTTACCACCGCCGCGGACGCGTTGGGCGCAGCCTCGGCAAGCTCGATCAGTTCCTGATCTCCCGGCAGCTCGCCGACCAGCAGAGGATCGGTGAACACTTCCTTCAAGGCAGCGACGGACCCCCTTGCCTCGCCCTGCAGTTCGTGCGGATCGACCTTGTAGACGGACGCCAGCTTGAGGATCAATTGCACCGTCAGCGGCCGCTGGTTGCGCTCGATCAGGTTGAGATAGGATGGCGAGATACCGAGCCCCTCGGCCATCGCCGTCTGCGTCAGGCCCTTGGCGTTGCGGATGCGGCGAATGCGCGGTCCGGCAAAGATCTTCTGGTCAGCCATCGACTACCCTTGACAAGATTTACATGACTTCGCAGTGATCTTCACGCATCCAATCTTTTACAATCATGACAAATTTACAGCGGCTCGCCGTCAAACACAACACAGGTTTTCCCTTATGTTAGTCCAAATTCCTTGATTTTTCTGGCCCATTTCGCGCTGCAATGTAAATTCAGTCATATTGCGGTGCGCAGATGATCGGCGCCCGGACATGATGCAGCAATCCTTCGGAGTGACCAATGACTGATTTTTACAACCTCGTCCCCTCGGCGCCGGAAGGTCGTTTCGACGGCATCGAACGGCCTTATTCTCCGGAGGATGTAAAGCGGCTGCGCGGTTCGGTTCAGATCCGCCAGAGCCTCGCGGAAATGGGCGCCAACCGGCTGTGGAAGCTCATCCACGAGGAGGACTTCGTCAACGCGCTCGGCGCCATGTCCGGCAATCAGGCGATGCAGCAGGTGCGCGCGGGGCTGAAGGCGATCTACCTGTCGGGCTGGCAGGTTGCCGCCGACGCCAACACGGCTGGCGCGATGTATCCGGACCAGTCGCTTTATCCGGCCAACGCAGCGCCCGAACTGGTCAAGCGCATCAACCGCACGCTGCAGCGCGCCGACCAGATCGAGACCTCCGAAGGCAACGGGCTTTCGGTCGAGACCTGGTTCGCGCCGATCGTCGCTGACGCGGAAGCCGGTTTCGGCGGGCCGCTCAACGCCTTCGAGATCATGAAGGCCTTCATCGAGGCGGGCGCGGCCGGCGTCCATTACGAGGATCAGCTGGCGTCGGAAAAGAAGTGCGGCCATCTCGGTGGCAAGGTGCTGATCCCGACCGCGGCGCACATCCGCAACCTCAACGCCGCGCGTCTGGCGGCGGACGTGATGGGCACGCCGACCCTGGTCGTCGCGCGCACCGATGCGGAAGCCGCCAAGCTGCTGACGTCCGACATCGACGAACGCGACCAGCCTTTCGTCGACTACGGCGCCGGGCGCACCGTGGAAGGCTTCTACCACGTCAGGAACGGCATCGAGCCCTGCATTGCCCGCGCCATCGCCTATGCGCCTCACGCGGACCTGATCTGGTGCGAGACTTCGAAGCCGGACCTGGCGCAGGCCAGGAAATTCGCCGAGGGGGTGCGCAAGCATCACCCCGACAAGCTGCTCGCCTACAATTGCTCGCCATCCTTCAACTGGAAGAAGAACCTCGACGACGCGACGATCGCCAGGTTCCAGAAGGAGCTTGGCGCGATGGGCTACAAGTTCCAGTTCATCACGCTCGCCGGCTTCCACCAGCTCAACTACGGCATGTTCGAACTGGCGCGCGGCTACAAGGCACGGCAGATGGCGGCCTATTCCGAGTTGCAGGAAGCGGAGTTCGCGGCTGAGGCCAATGGCTACACGGCGACCAAGCACCAGCGCGAGGTCGGCACCGGCTATTTCGACGCCGTGTCGATGGCGATCACCGGCGGCCAATCGTCGACCACCGCCATGCATGAATCGACCGAGCACGCGCAATTCAAGCCGGCCGCCGAATAGCAGACAGAACAACACAGAGGAAACGCCCAACAGGGCTTGGAACACAAGGAGAAGACCAATGGCATCGATAAGTCGTGTCAAGGAACGCGCCGAGGAACAGTCCACGACGATGACCGTCGACCAGCAAGCGACGATCCGCATGCTGGCCAACGATTTGCACCGCCTCAACCAGTCGGTGATGAAGGCGGTCGAGGCCGGTGTCTCGGTGGAGCTCGTGCGCTCGGCACGGCACCATGGCGGCGACGGAAACTGGGGCGATCTCTTGATCCCGGTGATCGTCACGCAGCAGAGCCACGGCTGAGCGAACTCGTGCAACCGACCCTTCACCTGCGCAGTCTCTGCGCAGGTGAATTTTCTTTTTATGAAACGTGCCGGTGGACAGCTCAGTACAGTAGCGTTACTTGAAATTCACCGCTCGCTTAGATGATGTCGAGGCCTTTTATTTCAACTTGACATGGGCGGTCATCTCGCGCCAATTGCGCTCCAGATTCAACTCTGCATTGAAATAGGGGCGAGCTTCTTGGTCGACTTGTGTGCCCAGTGAACCGTGAAGGCGAGACTCCAAGACACCTGGATTTTGTTGCCCGCGACTCAAACACAGAGACGATCCGCGATCCATCGCAAGTGCTCGTCGTCTGCAGATCGCCAATCAATCGCGTGGTGATTTCGAAGATCGTCGAGCGGTCCGGGCTCAAGCCAATCTCGGAATCTCCCGACATGGCGGCTAAGATTTTGCGCTCCCTCATTCCCGGTGCGGTTGTCCTTGACGGCGGCGTCGACAACAAGGACTGCGACAATCTGATGTCCAGCATCGACGCGTTGCGGCGAGCCTCCGGCAAGTCGCTCCCGGCGGTGATCCTGCTTTCAACCAAGAATGGCACGCCGGAGAGCCTGGGCCTGTCGAGCGTCATCGACGTTGTGGTCGCCAAGCCGATCACACCCGAACGGCTGCAGCCGGTGATCGATCGCCTGATCAACCGCTAAGCAATTTCCGTCCGGAATTGCGCAAAACAGGAAGGCCCCGCGATCAGCCCGGATTGACAATGCTTTCGACCAGTCCGGGCAGCTGTCCGAGATCGGATATCTCGCGGAAGCGCGGCTCGGCCACCGGAGCCTCGACATGCTCCAGCACCCAGGTCAGTTCATGCGGCACATGGACACCCCAACCACCGGCCTCGATGGCCGGCACCACGTCCGACTTCAGCGAATTGCCGACCATCATGCTTCTTGCCGGACCATCGCCGTGGCGGCTGAACAGGCGGGCATAGGTGGCGGCACTCTTGTTGCTGACGATCTCGACCGCGTCGAAAAGGTCCCCGAGGCCCGAGCCAGCTAGCTTTCGCTCCTGGTCGAAGAGGTCGCCCTTGGTGATCAGCACGAGGCGGAATGCGCCGGCAAGCTTCTCGACAGCCTCGCGCGCATGCGGCAGGGCCTCGATCGGATGGCTCAGCATCTCGCGGCCGGCATCGAGAATTTCTGAGATCACCGAAGCCGGCACACGGCCTTGCGTGACCTCGATCGCCGTTTCGATCATCGACAGCGTAAATCCCTTGATGCCGAAGCCATAGACGGCAAGGTTGCGTCTTTCGGCCTCCAGCAATCGCGCCGAGATGTGCCCGGCTTCGCCATGGTCGGCAAGCATGGCGGCAAAGCGCTTTTCCGTCATGCGGAAGAACTGCTCGTTCTGCCAGAGCGTGTCGTCGGCATCGAAGCCGATCGTCGTCAGTTTGTTGTCGTGTGGCATGCAAAGTCTCGGTTGGGATTGGGGTCTCGATTGGGAATTGAAGCGGCCGAAACTAGGCCGATTGGCGTGATTTTCAACCGCCTCGGTCAATGCCCGGCGTGGCTCCCCTTCCCTTCCACAGGGGCGCACGGCTATACTCCACAATCCGCAACCCAATCTGGTGAATGATGCCGCCTGCAAAAAAGGAAGTCCGTCCGTCGAGCCGCGGAGGACGGGCGCGTACGCCTGCCTTCGTGAAAAACCAACGTGGCGTCAAGAACTGGAAGGAAGCCAGCGCCTGGCTGGAATGGCGTGGCATCGAGGACATCGAGTGCATCACACCTGATCAGGCCGGCGTCGCACGCGGCAAGATGATGCCGTCGAAGAAATTCACCTCCAACACCTCGCTGGCACTGCCGTCGGCTGTCTTCATGACGACGATTTCCGGCGGCTACCCAGAGGATGGCAACGGCTTCCACTATCCGGAAGACGATGGCGACCTCAAGCTGATGCCGGATCTGTCGACGCTGACGGTGGTGCCCTGGGAAGAAGACCCGACGGCCGCCGTCATCTGCGACCTCGTCCACCAGGACGGACGCTCGGTCGAGTTCACGCCGCGCAATGTGCTCAAGCGCGTGCTTGCCGCCTACGACAAGCGCGGGCTGAAGCCGGTGGTGGCGCCCGAGATCGAGTTCTATCTGGTGCGCAAGAACCCCGATCCGGACTATCCGCTGACGCCACCGGTCGGCCGTTCGGGGCGCGCGATCGGCGGCGGCGCCGGCTATTCGATCGCCGGCGTCAACGAGTTCGATGAACTGATCGACGACATCTACCATTTCTCCGAGGGTCAAGGCCTGGAGATCGACACGCTGATTCATGAAGAGGGCGCCGGTCAGCTCGAAATCAACCTGCGCCACGGCGACCCGATCGAGCTGGCCGACCAGGTGTTCATGTTCAAGCGCACCATTCGCGAGGCCGCGCTCAAACATGAGATCTACGCCACCTTCATGGCCAAGCCCATCCAGGGGCAGCCGGGCTCGGCCATGCATATCCATCAGTCGATCATCGACAAGAAGACCGGAAAGAACATCTTTTCGGCGGAAGACGGCTCGGAAACCGAAGACTTCTTCCATTTCATCGGCGGCATGCAGAAGCATGTGCCGAACGCGCTGGTGATGTTCGCGCCCTATGTCAATTCCTACCGCCGGCTGACACAGGCGGCGTCGGCCCCGGTCAACAACAAATGGGGCTACGACAACCGTACCACGGCGTTCCGCGTGCCGCGCTCGGATCCGGCGGCGCGGCGCGTCGAAAACCGCATCCCCTCCTCCGATGCCAATCCCTATTTGGCGCTGGCGGCATCGCTTGCCTGCGGGCTGATCGGCATCACCAACATGATCAAGGCCGAGCCTCCCGTGCTGACCACCGCCAACGCGGCGGAGATCGACCTGCCGCGCAGCCTGCTCGAAGCCGTCGACCTGTTCGAGGGCGATGAGGAACTTTGCGCACTGCTGGGCAAGTCCTTCGCTGCGACCTATGCCGCGATCAAGCGAGCGGAATTCGAGACCTTCATGGAAGTGATCAGTCCGTGGGAGCGGGAGTATCTGTTGCTCAATGTTTAGGGAGTAGGGGAGTAAGGCAGTAGGGCAGTAGGGCAGTAGGAACGACTAGACGATGGCGAAGATCGAGTCGTACAGGGATCTGATCGTCTGGCAGCAGGCAATGGACTTGGCGGTATCAATCTACGAGACGACAAAAGCCTGGCCGAAAGAAGAACTTTACGGAATGACAACTCAGCTGCGTCGGGCAGCTACCTCCGTGCCCGCCAACATCGCCGAAGGCTATGGTCGAGAGAGCCGAGCTTCCTATCAACAATTTCTGAGGATCGCGCAGGGATCTCTCAAGGAGCTGGAGACTCATCTGCTGATTGCCCAACGCGTCGGAATCGCCTCGCATGAGGCAGTAGAATCCTTGATGACCCGCAGTGAGAGCGTGGGAACGCTCTTGCGGCTTCTGATCCGCAAATTATCACCTGAATAGTCCTACCTACTGCCCTACTGCCCTACTGCCCTACTGCCCTACTGCCCTACTGCCCTACTGCCCTACTGCCCTACTGCCCTACTGCCCTACTGCCCTACTGCCCTACTG
>NZ_JACHEF010000001.1:1805703-1934572 GCF_014207355.1 Mesorhizobium sangaii
GCCCTACTCCCTTACTGCCCTACTCCCTTGAGGATCATGCCCTACCAATCCCCGATTTCACCCGGCCGTTCCTGGTATGAGGACACTGCCGGCCCACGGCCTGAATATCCAGCGCTGGATGGCGACAAGACGTGCGATGTCGTCATCGTCGGCGGCGGTTTCACTGGCCTTTCGGCGGCTGCTCACCTTGCCAAGGCGGGCACGAATGTCGTGCTGATTGAAGCCTGCCGTTTTGGCGATGGTGCCTCTGGGCGCAATGGCGGGCAGCTTGGCACCGGCCAGCGCGCCTGGGTCGAGGACCTGGAAGACGAATACGGCCTCTCCCGCGCCAAGGCTTTGTTCGACCTTGCCGAAGAGGCGAAGGCGCATCTCCTCGAGTTCGCCGCCGCCAACCAGATCGATATCGACTACATGCCGGGCCAGCTCTCGGTGGCGCACAAGCCGCGCTATGTCGACGACTACAAGGCGCATGCCGAGATCATGGCGAGCCGTTTTTCCTACCCGCATATCTCGTTCATGGATGCCAAGGAGACGGCGGAGCGGCTGGGCTCGACCGCCTATTTCGGCGGCACGCGCGACACCGGCACCGGCCACATCCACCCGATGAAGCTGGTGATCGGCACCGCGCAGGTGGCGGCGCAGGCCGGCGCACAGCTGTTCGAGGAGACGCCATCGACCGCAATCATTTCCAGTGGCGGCAAGGTCAAGGTTTCGACACCGAGAGGCACGCTGACAGCGCAGAAATGCCTGATCGCGGTCAACGCCTATGGCGGCACGCTCGAACCGGTGAGTGCCGCGCACATCATGCCGATCGGTTCGTTCATCGGCGCGACGGTGCCGCTGGGCGCGAACTCGACGGTGCTGCCGGGCGGCGAGGCGGTCGACGATTCCCGCTTCGTCGTGCGTTATTTCCGCAGATCGAAGGACGGGCGGCTGCTGTTCGGCGGACGCGAAGTCTATGGCGTCAACGACCCGAAGGATATCCACATCCACATCCGCCGTCAGATCACGGAACTCTACCCGGCACTGAGGGATGTCGAGATCACGCATGGCTGGGGCGGCTATGTCGGCGTCACGGTGCCGCGAAAGCCGTTCGTGCGCGAAGTGATGCCCAATGTGATCTCGGCCGGCGGCTATTCCGGCCATGGCGTCATGCTGTCGAACTTCTTCGGCAAGCTCTATGCCGAAACCGTCGCCGGCAACCGCGACCGGCTGAAGCTGATCGAGGATCTAAAGATCCCGCCATTCCCCGGTGGCCGGCGCTTCCGCGCGCCGCTGCTGTTCCTGGCGCTCAACTGGTTCGCGTTGCGCGACAGGATCTAGAAGCTGTTCTGTCCCGGTGGAATTGAGACACTATCGGTTTTTAGAGTGTGATCTCGAGCGAAAAACCGGATGCCACTTTTCGGGATCGTGCTCCAGACGGACAGGATCGCTCTCATCTATGTAATATTGTTGTAATATTTGTTGCCGTAACGGCACATTGCGGAATCCCCTCCAAAGGAGCAGAATCCCTAACGAGGGCGTAGTGATGCCACAATCAGCGATATAAAGATGCCGGTTGTGGGTTACTGACGGGGAATTCTGCGGGCTTGCCCGCTTTGATTCTTGGGACTGATGCAGATCTGGCGCCAGGTTCTTGGCATTTGATCGGAAGAACATCGGCCCGCTTATGGAGGTGGCAAGAGTGAGAGAGCCCTTCAGTTTCGGTACGCCGGAACGTCGGCGCTTTGCCATGCAGTTCGGATATGACATGCGGCCGTCCTTCTGGCAGGAGGTCCGCTCGAATTCGCATCTGGTGATCGCCGCGATCGGCACCGCCGCACTGCTTGGCGTGGCCGCGGTGGCGCTATGGCTGGCGTTGCCGGCCAATGACAGGCAAGCGGCGGCGAGCCCCGAGCAAACCATTCCAACCATTCCGGTGAAAACGACGAAAATCGCTCCGGGGGGAGCAGCAGTGGCTGCAGCAGCCGTGCCACAGGCAGCGCCCAAATCGGACAAGATTTTACCAGCCGTGGCGGCCGCGCAAGCCACCATTGCGGCGCTGCCAGCCAATGATCCGCGTTGGACCGGTTCGCAGTCGAAGGCCGCATCCTCTGCCGGGGCACCTGCTCCCGGCAAGGTGGCGAACCAGGCTGAACAAGCACCGGGCAAAGCCGCGGTGGCATTTGCGCAACCGGCAGCAGATAGCGTTGCCGCCAGCGAACTTGCCAAGGTTGCCGCACCCACTCCGCCGGCGGCTAGCCGTCCCGATGGCGCGAAAACCGCAGCCATCCCGGCGGTACAGCCGCAAGTGCCGTCAGAGCAGCCCGCGGCGGCGGAAGGCGACGACAGCCAGGCCAATGCGAAGCCAGGCAAGGTCGAGGCCGCCGGAACAGGACAGATCCTAAGGGCAGTGACCATGCGCAGCGGCCCGAAGAAAAATGCCGCTGCTATCCTCACCGTGCCAGCCAAAAGCTCGGTGCAAGTGATGAGCTGCAAGAAGTGGTGCCAGATCACCTACAACGGCAAGACCGGCTGGATCTACAAGACCTACATCAAGACCGGCGCCTGACGCCTGTCTCGACCCGCCGCCGAAACGCCGTGCAGCATTTTGATTTGCGTCGGCGCTCTCAGATGCAGCGTCCGCCGTCGACCTCCAACGCCACACCGGTGATGAAGGCGGCTTCATCCGACGCCAGCCAAAGTGCGGCGTTGGCGATATCGAGTGGAGTCGAAAGCCGACCGAGCGGGATCGACGCGCGGAACTTCTCGCGGATTTCAGGCGTGTCGGCGCCCATGAACTTCTCCAGCATGCCGGTCTCGCCGGCAACCGGGCAGAGGCAGTTGACACGGATGTTCTTCGGCGCCAGTTCCACCGCCATCGACTTGGTGGCGGTAATCGCCCAGCCCTTCGAGGCATTGTACCAGGTAAGGCCGGGCCGCGGCCGCAGACCGGCGGTCGAGGCCGTTGTCAGGATGACGCCGCCGCCTTGCCGATCCATGATCGGTACCACGGCGCGTGCGGCGTGATAGATCGCCTTCATGTTGACGGCGGTGATCAGGTCGAAGGTTTCCTCGTCGACGTTGAGCATGTCGCCATTGCGATGGGTGTAACCGGCGTTGTTGACCATGATGTCGATCCGGCCGAATGCGCTCTTGGCGGCATAGACCATCTCGTCGAATTCGGAGCGCTGTGAAACATCGGTCTGGGTCCAGATCGCCGCCTCACCGATTTCGCTGGCGACACGCTCCGCGCCCTTGGCGTTGAGGTCGGCAACGACGACCCTGGCGCCTTCCCCGGCAAAGCGCCTGGCGATGCCCTCGCCAAAGCCCGCCGCAGCACCGGTGATCACGGCAACCTTGTTTTCCAGACGCATGCTCTTCCCGCTCATGATTGGTGACGATCGGCCGGAGTGCCCGCGGCACATGCAAAACCATGACTTCTGACCGGGCCACGACTTCTAGCCAGGTTCATCGAAAGATGTGCGGTCATCGCCGATTTCTCCTTTGGCTTTCGCTTCGATCCCGCTCTATGCTGCAACTGCGAAGGCTTCCGGGGCCGCGCCTGTCGACAAGCCTCCGAGGTATCGGGCTGTCAAGAGGCAGGCGCAACACTCAGATGTGACACCATGGCACTGGAAAATTTAAATCGATTAGATTATATCAGCCGCGTCACAGCGACCGGCGTCAGAGCGGACAGACCATGACCAGCCAGATCATCCCCGTCGATCCTTTCGACTTCATCATTTTCGGCGGCACCGGCGATCTGTCGGAACGCAAGCTTCTGCCGTCGCTCTACTATCGCCAGCGCGACCATCAGTTCTCCGAGCCGACGCGCATCATCGGCACGTCGCGCTCGAAGATGACCGACGAGGAATTCCAGGCCTTCGCCAAACAGGCGATCTCGGACCACGTCAAGGCTGCCGATATCGACGCCAAGGAACTGAAGACCTTCCTTGCCCGCCTCTCCTACGTTTCGGCCGATGCGACGACCGGCGCCGGCTTCGACAAGCTGAAGAAGGCGATCGGCGACAGCGACCGCATCCGCGCTTTCTACCTGGCTGTGGCGCCGGCGCTGTTCGGTGATATCTCGCACAAGCTGAAAGAGCACAAGCTGATCACGCCGAACTCGCGCATCGTGCTGGAGAAGCCGATCGGCCGTGACCTTGCCTCGGCGCGAGCACTCAACGATCTGGTCGGCGACAATTTCCACGAAAACCAGATCTTCCGCATCGACCACTATCTCGGCAAGGAGACGGTGCAGAACCTGATGGCGCTGCGCTTTGCCAACGCGCTCTACGAGCCGCTGTGGAATTCCGCCCATATCGACCACGTGCAGATCACCGTGGCCGAGACCGTTGGGCTGGAAGACCGCGTCACCTATTACGACAAGGCCGGCGCGCTACGCGACATGGTGCAGAACCATATGCTGCAGCTTTTGTGCCTGGTTGCCATGGAAGCGCCCTCGTCGATGGATGCCGACGCGGTGCGCGACGAGAAGCTGAAGGTGCTCAGGGCACTGAAGCGCATCAACGGCAACGAGGCGCCGAAGCACACTGTGCGTGGCCAGTACCGCGCCGGCGCCTCGGCCAGCGGGGCTGTGAAGGGCTATGTCGAGGAGCTTGCCCACGACAGCAACACCGAGACCTTCGTCGCCATCAAGGCCGAGATCGGCACCTGGCGCTGGGCGGGCGTTCCGTTTTACCTGCGGACCGGCAAGCGGCTGGCGACCCGGGTTTCGGAAATCGTCATCGAGTTCAAGCCGATCCCGCATTCGATCTTCGGCGACAGTGCCGGGCCGATCTTCGCCAACCAGCTGGTCATCCGGCTGCAGCCGGACGAAGGCGTCAAGCAGTTCATCATGATCAAGGATCCGGGTCCGGGCGGCATGCGGCTGCGCCAGATCTCGCTCGACATGAGCTTCGCGCAATCCTTCGACGGCCGCGCGCCGGACGCCTACGAACGGCTGATCATGGATGTCATCCGCGGCAACCAGACCCTGTTCATGCGTCGCGACGAAGTCGAGGCGGCGTGGAAATGGATCGACCCGATCCAGAACGCCTGGGAAAGCGCCAGACAGGAAGCGCAGGGCTACACAGCGGGCACCTGGGGACCGTCGGCCTCCATTGCGCTGATCGAACGTGACGGGCGGACATGGCACGAGAGCAATTGAACAGCGCCGCCTATAGCTGGAACGGCTTCGCCGGGCGCCAGGAGTTGGCGGCCGCCCTTGCCGATCATGTCGCCGGGCGCCTGACCAAGGCAATCGCCGAGCGCGGCACAGGGTTGCTCGCCGTCTCCGGCGGCACCACACCGGCCAAATTCTTCGCCGCCCTTTCGGTAATACCCATCGCCTGGGACAAGGTGATTGTGACGCTGGTCGACGAGCGTTTCGTGCCAGCCTCCTCGCCGCGCTCCAATGCCGGGCTGGTGGCCGCCAATCTCTTGCAGAACGCGGCAAAAGCGGCACGGTTCGTACCGCTCTATCACGAAGCCGTCGGCATCGAGGATGCGGCGGCGTCCGACAACGCAGCGCTGCAGTCATTGCCCTGGCCGCTCGATGTCGTCGTGCTCGGCATGGGACCGGACGGCCACACCGCCTCGTTCTTTCCCGATGCCGATGATCTGGCAAAGCTGCTCGACCCGTCGTCCGACAGGATCGTGCTGCCGGTTCATGCGGCGAGCGCCGTCGAGCCGCGGCTGACCTTGTCGCTGGCGCGCATTGTCGATGCCGGCTTCATCGCGCTGCACATCGAAGGCGAGGACAAGCGCACCGCCTTCGACAGTGCGGTTGCACCTGGACCGCGAAAGCCGATCCGCGCCGTGCTCGACGCCGCACCCAAGCCCGTAGAGGTTTTCTGGGCGCCCTGATTTGAACGTGCTGAGGGTCCCGGCAGACAGCTGGAGCGTGTTCCGGGACCTCGCCTGAAAGGACCGACACCATGACCGCCAGACGCGACATCGAAGCCATCACCGAGCGCATCCGCCAGCGTTCCAGACCGGGCCGCGAGCGCTATCTCGGCCGCATCGCTGAAGCGTCGAACCGCACCGCCAACCGGGCCGTGCTGTCCTGCGGCAACCTCGCCCATGGCTTTGCGGTGTGCAGCCCCTCGGAAAAGCTGGCGCTGGGTGCGGACACGGTGCCGAACCTCGGCATCATCACCTCCTACAACGACATGCTGTCGGCGCATCAGCCGTTCGAGACCTTTCCGGCGCTGATCAAGGACGCGGCGCGCGAGGCCGGCGGCATCGCCCAGGTGGCCGGAGGCGTGCCGGCAATGTGCGATGGCGTCACGCAGGGCCAGCCCGGCATGGAGCTGTCGCTGTTTTCGCGCGATGTGATCGCCATGGCTGCGGCGATAGGCCTGTCGCACAACATGTTTGACGCCGCCGTCTATCTCGGTGTTTGCGACAAGATCGTGCCGGGTCTGGTGATCGCTGCACTGACCTTCGGCCACCTGCCCGCGGTGTTCATTCCGGCAGGGCCGATGACCACCGGCCTGCCGAACGACGAAAAGGCCAAGGTCCGCCAGCTCTATGCCGAAGGCAAGGCGGGACGCGCCGAACTGCTGGAGGCCGAGTCCAAGTCCTATCACGGGCCGGGAACCTGCACCTTCTACGGCACGGCCAATTCCAACCAGATGCTGATGGAGATCATGGGCCTGCATACGCCGGGCGCCTCCTTCGTCAATCCCGGCACGCCGCTGCGCGAGGCCTTGACCCGCGAGGCGACGAAGCGGGCGCTGGCGATCACCGCGCTCGGCAATGCCTATACGCCGGTCGGCCGGATGATCGACGAGCGTTCGATCGTCAACGGCGTCGTCGGCCTGCATGCCACAGGCGGCTCGACCAATCACACCATCCACCTGATCGCCATGGCGGCGGCCGCCGGCATCGCCATCACCTGGCAGGACATTTCCGACCTGTCGGAGGCCGTGCCGCTGCTGGCGCGAGTTTACCCGAATGGTCTCGCCGACGTGAACCACTTCCACGCGGCGGGTGGGCTCGGCTTCCTGATCCGCGAACTGCTCGACGAAGGCATCCTGCATGAGGATGTGCAGACGGTGTGGGGCGAAGGTCTGCGGCCCTATGCGGTGGAGGCCAAGCTCGGCGCCGACGGCGGCGTGGTGCGCGAAGCCTCGCCGCGCGAAAGCGGTGACGAGAAGGTGCTGGCGCCGTTCAAAAAGGCGTTCCAGGCAACCGGTGGTCTGAAGGTGCTGTCTGGCAATCTCGGCCATGCCGTCATCAAGACCTCTGCAGTAAAGCCGGAGCGGCGGATCATCGAGGCGCCGGCCAAGGTTTTCGACAGCCAGCAAGGGCTGAACGAGGCGTTCAAGGCAGGCACGCTGACCGGTGATTTCATCGCCGTCATCCGCTTCCAGGGACCGAAAGCCAACGGCATGCCGGAACTGCACAAGCTGACCACCGTGCTCGGCATCCTGCAGGACCGCGGCCAGCGCGTGGCGCTGGTCACCGACGGGCGCATGTCGGGCGCCTCCGGCAAGGTGCCGGCCGCCATCCATGTCACGCCGGAAGCAGTCGAGGATGGACCGATCGCCAGGATCCATGATGGCGACATCATCCGGCTCGACGCCGACGCGGGAACGCTGGAAGTGCTGGTGCCGGCCGGCGAGTTCGCACTGCGCCGGACGGCGGATGCCGACCTCATCGGCAATGAATTCGGTTTCGGCCGCGAGCTGTTTGCCGGCTTCCGCCAGTTGGTCGGCCGTGCCGACCATGGCGCCAGCGCCTTCGGCACGGCGTGACGAAATCGTCCTGTCGATGAAAAAGGGCGGCTGACAGCCGCCCTTTTTGCTGCCGGTCAGACGGCAGTCATGGCGTAACAGTGATCTCGGTCCGCTCGCCAGCCTTGACCGTCACCGGCATTTCCTTGTCATGGCCTCCATCGGACATGTGCCGGACGACCACATAGTCGCCGGCCGGAATGGTTTGCTGCCAGGCGTCGCCATAGCTCAGGCCAAGCGCCTTGCGATTACCCTGGATGTCCTTTTTCGGCGACAGGACCTCGATCGAGTAGGCGCCAGGGGCCGACATGGCCAGAACGCCGGCATCGAGCGGTACCTTGATGTCCTGATTGTCGCCGACCTTAACGCTGAACGGCTGCTCGACGGTCGCGAGATCAAGCGTGGTGAGCGCGACATAGTCGTCCGGCGGCAGCCAGAACTTGCTGTCCGGTCCGTAGGAATGCTCGACATCGTCGCGTGAACCATCGATCTTCTTCTTGGCCTTGACGATCTGGAAGCCGAGGCCGGAACTGTCGGCCTTGTCGCCGCCGGTGACATAATAGGCGTTGAACAGGACGTGCCCGACGCCGACGATGACGTCCTTTTCGACCGTCTGCCCGGCGGCCAGCTGGATGGTCTCGACCACCGAGCCGCTGCCGATCTGGACCGTGACCTTCTGCTCACCCGCCGGCACGATGATCTTGGTGTCGCCATAGTGGGTGGTGTTGCCGCCGGGATAGGTGAAGTCGACATGGGCTTCGTCACTGATGTCGGCGCCCTGGCTCGGCCGCGGATGAATGAGCATGGTGCCCGCGTTCAAGGTGAACAGCGGCTTGTAGACCTTGCCGGCCTCGATCTTGAACTTCTGCTCCACCTTGGCTTCGTCGTCGCGTGCAACGACGACATAGTCGCCGGGCTCGAGATTGCCGTTGTAGGCCCCATATTCGGTGGTCACGGAATCCCCGCGCGAGCCGTCGGAGTTCGCCTTGTAGATCTCCCAGGCGTTGCCATCGGTGATCGGCTGGCCACCTTCGGCCATCACCACCGTCGGCTGGAAGTTGAATTCCGGTTTCGCGGGCTCCGGCGAAGGCGCCGGGGCGGGAGCGGGAGCCGGCTCAGGAGCGGGTGCTGGCGCTGGTGCCGCCACGGTCTCGACAAGCGCCTCCTGCAACGCCTTCTCGTCGGAGGCCTGGATGTATTTGCCGCCGGTGTTGTCGGCGAGGCAGGCGATCTGCTTGCCTTCGTCGGCGGTAAGCCCGAAGCCGACGACGTCGGCGGTGAAATCGACGCCGGACGCCTCGAGTTCCTTGCCAAGCGCGCAGGGATCGCCGCCGCATGTTTCGAGCCCGTCGGTGATGAGGACGACGGTCGCCTTGTCCTCGGTGTATTTCAACGCTTCGGCCGCCTGCTTGACGGCGGCGGTCAGCGGTGTCTTGCCGAGGAATTTCAGGCTGTCGGCGGCGGCCGAGATGGCGCTTGCCGAGCCTGCCTGTGGCGGCACGATCAACTGGATGTCGTCGCAGCTGCCTTTTTCGCGGTGGCCATAGGCCATGAAGCCGATTTCATCATCGGCGGGAACCGATTGAAGCACGGCTCTCAGCGATTCACGGGCGATTTCCAGCTTGGGCTTGCCGTCGATCTGCGCCCACATGGAACCGGAGGCATCGAGAATGATGATGACCTTGTTTGCGGCAAAGCCGAACGTCGTCATCGACAAAAGGAGGATCGCCGCAGCGACGCTCCGTGCAAATCCCGCCATCGAAATCTCCTCAACTCCGCCCCGATCCGGGCGGGAAGCTATTTGACGCGGCGTCAGGACACAAGGCCGGGCACGGCTGTGAGGGGACGGAATGTCAAACTTTTGAGCGGCAGCGAAAATCGTCGCTCAGTAGGTCGTACGACGCTCTTCCGAGGGCGGCCTGCCGAATTGCAGCCGGTAGCTCTGGGCAAAATAGGAATGCGAGGTGAAGCCCGTGGCGATCGCCACATCGAGGATCGGCATGTTGGTCTGGCGCAGCAATTCGCGCGCCCGCTCCAGCCGCAGCCGCATGTAATAGCGGCCGGGCGTGACGCTGAGATGGCGCAGGAACAGGCGCTCGACCTGACGCACCGACAGGCCGGCGGATTTGGCCAGCTGCACCGCCGACAACGGCTCATCGAGGTGGTCGGCCATCAGTTCGACGATGCGCCTGAGCTTCTCCGACTTGCCGGTGAGATCGCGTTCCGGCCCGACACGCTGGCGGTCGCCGGCCGAGCGGATGCGTTCGTGCTGGAACTGGTTGGCGACGCCATTGGCGAGGTTGGAGCCGAAATCACCGCGCACGATCTCCAGCATCAGGTCGATCGAGGTGGTGCCGCCGGCGCATGTGTAGCGCTTGCGGTCGATCTCGAAGACGTTACCCGTGCAGTTGATGTCGGGGAAGCGTTCGACGAAGCCGGCGCGGTTTTCCCAATGGATGGTGCAGCGATAGCCTTCGAGCTGGCCGGCCTCGGCAAGCAGGTAGGAGCCGACCGACAGCGCACCGAGCGCGTTACCGCGCCGGCCCCAGCTGCGCAGCGCCGCCAGCACCTTGCTCTTGCCGGGAAATTCCGTCGTCAGTCCGACCGAGACGAAGAGGATGTCGACCGGCGGCAGGTCGGCAACGGCATAGTCGATCTTGAGCGGCAGGCCATTGGAGGCCATCACCGGATCGCCATCCGCGGAGACCGTCGTCCAGCCGTAGAAATCGCGGCCAAGCAAACGGTTCGCCGACCGGAACGTATCGATCGCCGCGGCCAGCGAGAACATCGAGAACTTGTCGACCAGCAGGAAAGCGAACTGCCGGCCGCCTTGAACGGGATCTGTCATGACCGGCCGTTCTACAGGAACAGTTGGGTTCGGCAAAGCTGCGGCTTTCTGGTGGGTCAGAAGGACGGCCGTTTCAATCCGGCCGCAAGGTAGGCTGAGGCTAACGTATTGGCCATCAGCATGGCAATGGTCATCGGCCCGACACCACCGGGCACCGGCGTGATCGCGCCGGCGGCCTTCGCCGCTTCGGCATAAGCGACATCGCCGACGAGGCGCGACTTGCCCTCGCCCTTTTCCGGCGCCGGTATGCGGTTGATGCCGACATCGATGACGGTGGCGCCGGGCTTCACCCAATCACCTTTGACCATCTCCGGCCGGCCGACGGCCGCGACGAGAATATCGGCGGTACGGGCAAGCGCCGGCAAATCCCTGGTGCGGCTGTGGGCGATGGTGACGGTGCAGTTGGCGGCAAGCAGCAGGTTGGCCATCGGCTTGCCGACGATGTTGGAGCGGCCGACGACGACCGCGTTGAGGCCGGACAGGTCCTTGCCGCGCACCCGCTCGATCAAAAGCATCGAGCCGGCCGGCGTGCAAGGCACGAAGGCGGTCTCGAGTTCGCCGGTGCCGAGCTTGCCGACATTGATGAAATGGAAGCCATCGACATCCTTTTCCGGCGCGATGGTCTGGATGATCTTGCCGGCGTCGATATGGGCGGGCAGCGGAAGCTGCACCAGAATGCCGTTGATGGCCGGATCGGCGTTGAGGTCGCCGATGATCTTCAGCAATGCCGGCTCGGAGGTTTCGGCCGGCAGCGTGTGCTGGACGGAATGAAAGCCGCATTCCTTGGCGGTGCGCGACTTGGATGCGACATAGACCTGGCTGGCCGGATCCTCGCCGACGATGACCACGGCAAGACCGGGCTTGGCCTTGCCTTTCGCGACAAGTTCGGCCGTCAGGCTCTTGACCGTCCGCACCACGTCTTCGGCGACGCTCTTACCATCAATCACTTCGGCCATGGACCACCCTCAACACCGTTCCGCCCAAGCGGACCGCATCCGAAACATGAATGCGGCACCCTGGATCCCTGTCTGACGCATGCCGCGAAACCACGCGCCCGGATCGAGCCCGGGAGCGTGCCTATGGCACTATGCAGCGCGGCATTTTCACGAAAATTCCAACACGCAATCCCGTCAAAGCGCCGTCCCATGCCGTTTACGCGAAACCGGCATGTTTTTGTTCGGCAGCGCGACTTATTTTGTGGCTCAGAAGTAGCGGCGGCGCGCGCGGGTCTCGGTAAGTTCGCGGACCGCTTCGCGGAATTCGCGCAGGCTGGCGCGGATCTCGTCGATCGGCGCGTGCGGTTCGATATCCGCCCCGGCCCGCGGCGCCTCCACCGATGGCTCGTCAGGCTGAGGTGCCTGCTGCGGCGAGGCGGGCTGTTGCGGATAAGGCGCGGAAGCGGGCTGAGGCGGATAAGACATCTGCCCGGCATGGGGTATGGGCTGCGGATAGGGATAGCCCGGCTGCTGTGGCACCTGCCAGTGCTGCGCCTGCGGAAGGCCTATCGGCTGCCCATAGGGATACGCCTGCGGACCCGAATACGGTCGCTGCGGCACCATGTTGGGAGGCAATGGCGGCTGCGCCGTCGGTTGCGGATAGGGACCGTGGCCGCCGGGCCGGAAAGGCAGCGGCGGATAGGCTGCCGCGGCCGGCTGCAGAGGTGCAAAGGCCGTTGCCGGCTGGGAGTAGGCGGGGTGCGACAGATCTTCCGTTGGCTTCCCATCGGCAAAGGGCGAGACCCATTCACCGGTATCGATGGTGTCCGGGGACTGCTTGCGGGACATGGCCTTGCGTAGCTTCGATAGCAACGCACTGATGCGACCGGGACCTTCGGTCGGCGTGATGTCAACCTGCTGAACAGGCGGGAGTGGTGCAGGCGGTGGCGGCGGCGGTGCAGGTGGTGGCGGGGCCGCCGGCTGCGGTGCCGGTGGTTTTGGTGGCGGTGCTGCCTGATATGCCTTGTCTTCGTAAGGCGTCCGGCGTTCGTCCATGCTGCGGTCGCGGCGCGAGCGCGATGTGGCGGTGTCACGCAAGCTCTCATAGGCGCCACGCATGGCGCCGAGGCCAACGCCGGAGGCAAAGCCCAGCAACAGCCCGGCAAGCGCCACCACGACCCGCGATGGCCCGTTCGGCTCGAGCGGCGCGAACGCCTTCGAGATCACATTGATGTTGGCGGTGTTGATGTCCTTCTGTTCGCCGGTCTCCTTGGCGCGCAGCAGATACTGTTCATAGACCGAACGCTTGGCGGCGGCCTCGCGCTCCAGTTCGCGCATCGACACCAGATCGCTGTTGACGTCGCCGCTGCGAACCTTCAGCTGCGCCAGACGAGAGGCGAGATCCTGTTCAAGCTGGACCGCGCGCTTGAGGTCGACCTGCAGCGACGAGCCGATGCGCCGCAGCTCCGCGGCGATGCGGTCGCGTGCACCGGCAAGCTGGGCATTGAGCGCCTGGAGTTCGGGGTGCCGCGGACCGAACCGGATGGCGGCGCGGTCGGCCTCCTGCTTGAGCGACGCATATTGCGAACGCAGATCGCTCATCGTGTTGGAGTTGATCTCCTCTGGCAAGGTGCCGGTGAGAACCGAGTTGACGTCGACCGAACGCGCCGAAGCGGCCCTGGCGTTGAGTTCCAGCGTGCGGGCACGCGCAACCGACAGCTGCTCGTTGAGCTTCAGCATCTCGTCGTCGCTGATGAGGTGGCCCTGCGCGTCGACGAGGTCGTGCGTGGCCCTGAAATCCTCGACCTTGCGTTCGGCCGCCTCGACGCCCTTGCGCAATTCATCAAGCCTGGCGGTCAATTCGTCGGTGGCGCGGCCGGCGGTATCGGACTGGATCTGACCAAAGGTCTGCAGGAAGACATCCGTCATCGTGTTGGCGATGAGAGCTGATTTCTCGCCATTCTGCGTGGTGGCGCTGACGGTGATGACGAAGGTCTTGCCGCCGCGCTCGACCGACAGGCTTTCGCCCAGATTGCCGACCGTAAGCGCCCGGCGGCGGGTCTCGTCGACACCGCCCGGCCCGTCGTGGCGTGACAGGACGGAGCGGATGAGCGACATGACGCTGAGGCCGCTGCTGCCCTGCCCATTGAATTCCGGGTCGTTGACGAGATTGAGCTTGTCGACGACCTTGTTCAGAACAGTGCCTGATGTCAGAACCCGGACCTGGTTTTCAACGATGGCCAGCGTGGCGTCGGAGGCGACGACCGACTGGGTGAGGTCGCGGTCGGTGAGCTTCAGGTCACGCGGATCGACGATCAGTTCTGTGGTGGCTTCGTATTTCTTCGGCGTCGACAGCGCGATGGCGATGCCGAGCCCGGCACCCAATATCGTCGTCGCCACGATCAGCAGCTTCGACTTGCCAACGCCGCGAACGACCTGCATCGGATCGATCAGCGGCTTCCATTGCTGGCTGTCCGCGCCGTCGTTGCGGGACGCCCGCGCGTCGCCTGAATGGTAAGGTTCGGATGTTCGATCGGAGCGATAGGAGCCTCCGGTTTCAGCAGTCCGTGGCGTGGTTTGCGCATAGTCCGATGATGCCGACCCGGTCGCAGAAAAATCGTCGGCGGATCGACTGCGTCCGGGCGCCACCCGCGCAGACGATGCAGGCTCATAGCCAGGCTGATATCCATCTGTTGCAACAGCATCCGACAGCTTCGGGTTCGACAGCGCTTCGCGCTGCGAAGGATTCGTCCGCGCTTCGCGCTGTGACCGGGCGAGACGATGGCGCGTGGCGGCATCCTCGCGCCATGACGGGTCCGCCCGGTCTCCGATCGAGACCAGGGATGCGTCGGGTTCGTCGTCGCCGCGCACAGCCTTGCCAAGCGCCAGCAGCGAACGCTCGCGCTTCCAGTCTTCACGGTTTTCCCTGTCGACCATCGTCTGGAGCTTTACCCTTGGCGGCCTGCAAACGGCACTTGCCATTCGTTAAGCCACGCTAAACAGGCATGGAAAACAAAAGGTTAATTTTCGCCCGCCGAAGCCGCGGTTTGTCCCTCCGCCAGCACCAATTTTTCAACACGCCCCTGGGCTCCAGAACGGCACGTTAAGTTTTCCGACCTAAGCTCTCCTGGAGACATGACGCAAGCCAGTGACATACCGCAAAGGCGGCCCACCCTCGCCCGGATCGGCACTTTTTTGGCCGAACGACGGGGGCTGCTGCGCGACTATTTCTCGGCGATCAGCGGCGCCGGCGGGCGACTGGTGTTTTCACTCGCCTATTTCATCGCGCTGGCCAACACGTTGTCGATTTCCGAGTTCGGCATGTTCGCCACCGCATCGGCGGCCGGCGTCATGCTATCGCGCATCCTCGCCTTCGGTTTCATCTCGGCGCTCTATCGCACAGCCACCATCCGCCCCAATCTGATCGGCACCTTCACCGCCGGCTTCCTGCTGCTCGGCCTGCTGTCGTTGCCGCTGCTCGCCGCAGCCTCGTTCGGCGTCTACCTGATCTTCTTCGCAGACACCGTGCCGCTGTCGGTGTTTGCGGCGATCGTCTTTGCCGAAGCGCTGTTGTGGCGGCCGGTGGAGGTGGCGCTGATCGTCAACAACGGCCTGGGCAAGTTCGGCCGCGCCGCGTTGCTGGCCATCCTGGCGACGGCGCTGCGGGCGCTCGGCGCGGTGCTGTTCATGTTCTGGGCGCAACACAGCGTCTGGATATGGTCATGGTTCTATATCGGCGCCAATGCCGCCTCGCTCCTGATTGCCTTCGGCTTCTTCTACCCTCGCCAGCGGTTGCGGTTGCGCATCGAGCTTTATCTCCGGCGACTGGCCGACTCCATCTACGTGGCCGGTGCCGAAGTGCTGTTCTACCTGCAGATGGAGTTCGACAAGCTGCTGGTCCTGGCGATCGGCGGGCCGCACCTGGCTGGTATCTACGCCATCATCATGCGGCTGGTCGACCTGACGGCCATTCCGATCCGCACCTTCTCGATGATGCTGGTGCAGCGCATGATGCGCGCGCCGGACCTGCTGTCGCGGCTGGCGGTCAAGAGCGGCATCGAAGGCGGCGTGTTTGCGGTCTCGACGCTGGCGCTGCTGACGCTTGGCATCGTGCTGCATTTCTTCCCCAATGCGCTCGGCAAGAACGTCGCCGAGGCCGCCCCCCTGGTGGCGCTGGCGATCTGCGTCCCGGGACTGCGCAATCTGGTCGAATACCAGGCCGAGCTGCTGTTCGCCCGCGGCCAGACGCTGGTGCGAGCGCTCAATCTTGGCCTGCTTGCCGGGCTGAAGGCGGTGCTGCTGACCTATGTGCTGACGACCATCCTCGACACACCGAACCTGGTGCTGTCGCTCAATGTCGTTTTCCTGCTTCTGTATCTCGCCTCGACGCTGCTCACCTATTCGGCGATGCGCAAGCCGGCAAAGCCGGTCTAGGACCCGCTTCGTTCAAGCATGATCTTTTCCGGAAACCGGGTCGCACTTTTCGGGATCATGCTTTATTCAAGCCCGATCAGACGGCGGATGCGACCGATATCGGTGCCGATGAAAGACTGCATGCCGATCGCCACCTGCTCAGGCGCCATGGCGCCAACGAAGCGGCGGAACTCGTCGTCCGACAGCGCTTGCCCGGTCCAGTGGACGCGGCAGAACTCCTCCGAACCGTGGAAGTGGCCGGCCCCCTCCAGCAGATCGTCGACGTAGCGGCCGTAGATCATGCATTCGGAGAATTTGCGTGCCGAGCCGACGACCTCGACCCAGCCACGCGCATGAACTTTCTCGATCTCGCCGCACATAGCCAGCACGGTGTCTCGCCGCCACGCGATCAGTGTCGAGATGTAGTCATGGACCGATGTCCGGGACGGGTCGATGCCAAGTGCCGCACCGGCGTTGCGCGACCAGATCCGATGCTCCTCATGACCTTCATCTGCCAGCACCCCGTCGCGGCGGAACAGCCGCGCCTTGCCGTCGCGCCAGAAGGCGCCGCAGTCGAAAGGTTTGAGGAAGGCGACGTCGGAATCGCAGAAAATCAGCACGTCTTCCCCGGCACGCGCTGATATCGCGATACGGCGCAATTGCTGCACGTGCCAGCCGCGCAGCGGCTGCGTCTTCAGGCTGAGCCAGACGCGCCTGCGAAACAGGCTGAGCGGATCGTCGAACGCGTGCAGCCAGCGCGGCAGCAAATCCCGCTCATCGACGACGCTGCGGCGTCCGTTCTCCAACTGACGGAAGAGCTGGATATCGCGATGTTCGACCAGGATATAGTGGTGCGCCGCGCCTGAGACGTGGCGGTCGAGCGTTTCGCACAACAGCCGGCAACGCTCGAAATCGGGCGCATAGCTTGCCGTCACTATTGCCGCCGTCGGTATCTGCCGAAGCGAGCTTGGCTCGATAGCGGCGCCTGGGACGAACCGGCTGTTCAATGGATGTCTCCCGCAACTTCCGAAGTACGCGAGAATTTCTGCCTGACGACGCGCAGCAGGAACAAGGGATTGCCGACCACGTAGCGGCGCCACAAGCGACCGGGTTCGACGGCCAACCGAAACAGCCATTCAAGCCGCAGCCGGCGCATCCACAAGGGCGCCCGCGGCACCGCGCCGCTCAGGAAATCGAGCAATGCGCCGACGGCGATCGGCAGCGTGCAGTGACGCGCGTCGATATGGCGTGCGATCCACAATTCCTGGCGCGGCACGCCCATCGCGACGAGCAGCACATCCGGCCGCAATTGTTCGATCCGGTCGACTATTCCCGCCTCCTCGGCAGGCGAGAAATAGCCGTCATGGATGACCACGAAGCTGTGCTGCACGGCAAGTGCCGCAAGCTTGGCCGACGCCGCTTCGGCATTGACGCGGGTCGCGCCGAGCAGCCCCACCGTCAACGGCGTTATCGAGGCCTGCAGGAAGGCGGGGACGAAATCGGTGCCGTTGAGATTGTCCGGAAACGGCGCCCCATAAAGAAGTTTCGCCGCCAGATCGACGCCGATGCCGTCGGGCAGGATGAGGAAATCATCGAGCGCCTCGGCAAAGGCCGGGTCGGTGGAGGCGAGGTTGGCGTTGTGGGCGTTGAGGAAACTGACCTTGGTGAAGCGCCGCTCGGCAATCAGGCGGTTCAGCAGGCTGACCGCATCGTTCCAGCGGATGGCGAGCACCGGGATACCGAGGATCGTCTTCAAGGTGTCGAGCCCTGACGGGGTGCGGGCGGCATGCATGTTCATGCAAACGCCTCCTGCCTGACCGGCCCGAGCTTTTCGAGACCGAGCCGGATGGCGGCATCGAGCGCCTTGACCTGCGACCGACGGAAAGCGCAGCCGTCGACGTCGTGGATGACGGCTGCCGCGGCCTCCAGGGCCCGGGCAAAATCGGCCGGATCGTCGGTAACGACGCAATTGGCCGGGCGATGATCGATGCCGCGTAGCGAGCGGCTGGTGGCGACGGAGGGCAGACCGAGCTCGAAGGTCTCGATGGTCTTCAACTGGACGCCGCTGCCGGCGGTGCTGATCAGCGGGATGACGGCAGCACTGCGCACGAAAGCCTGCGCATCCGGCACACGGCCGACGAATTCGACACCGGGATGCTTCGACGTGACGCCCGAAGGCATGCTGCCGGCGATGCGGACGCGGAAACCGGGCCGCAGATGCGGCACCACCTTGCCCAGGAACCAGTCGAGGCCGATGCGGTTCGGCTGCCAGGTCCAGGTGCCGATCAGCGCCGCATCGCAGTCGATGCGGCGCAAAGCTTTCTCGGTCGGCGCCTGTGCGCCCGTCACCAAAGGCAGCACCGCCGAGCGGTCGTCGGAGGCGACACCGAGTGCCGCGCGGTCTTCCTCCGCCAGCGTGAAGATGAAGCGTGCGCGGCGGCAGAGACGCTCTTCCATGGTCTCGAGCAACCTCGCCTCGCGGCCAAACAGCAGGCGCTGGAAGAGGCTGCCGGCGGCAGCGGCATTCTCCCGCGCCGAAAGATGCTCGACATTGTGGGCGACGAAGATCGAGGGCCGGTCGGCGAACAGTTTTTCGAAGGCACCGGCGAACTGCACGGAATTCAGCACATAGCCGTCGAACGGACCGGCGCGTGCGACCGCGGCGAGAACGTCGCTGTCTGGTACTGCGCGCAACTTGACCGAGGCGAAGGTGAGGCCCGAGAGCAGCGCCTTGCCGACCCAGGCCAGCTTTTGTCGTGCAGAGGCACTGTCCGTGCGCACATCGATCGCACCCAGCACCACGGTGTTTTCGGGATCGTCTGCGGGTTTTCCCGGCCAGGTGAAGCCGATGACGGTGACGCGCGCGCCAGCGCGCCGCAAAGCGGCGATGATTGCAGCGTTGGCGATCTCATAACCCGAGGCAAGGGCGCCGTCGGGCACGATCGATGTGGCGAACAGCAGATGCATCTCACCTATCCTGTGGTGTAGCCGGTAGCAAAGTGCGGTGAACCCTTGATTAAGCGAGCACAATCAACGAGCGAATGCCGCTGCCTGGCAGGCTTCTCCGTACAAGGTGATTAACGAAACCTTATCATCGTGGTGCTACCAGAACCCAACTCACCATTTGGCTGGACACGGATGATCCCTTTGCCATCGGACGGTTCGGTATCGATCGCGGGGCGCTCGCCCCGGCTTGACGTCGAGGCTGTCGAAGTCGTCGTCACCTTGCCGACCTTCAAGCGGCCCGAGCAGGTGCTGGAAACGCTAGCGTCGCTGCGCGCCCAGCAAACCGGCAGGCGCTTTGCCGTCATCGTCATGGAAAACGAAGCCGGAGCGCGCGCTGGCGCCAAAGCGGCGGTGCCGCTGTTCGAGCGCGGCGAGATTTCAGGTCTGGTCATCATCGCCCATCAGCGCGGCAATTGCAGCGCCTACAATGCCGGCTGGCAGACAGCGATCCTCCAATTCCCCAACTTCAGGCATCTCCTGGTCATCGACGATGACGAGATCGCCGATCCCCAGTGGCTGGAACGGATGTGCGGGGCAGCCGAAACGCTCGGCGCCGATATCGTCGGCGGTCCGCAGGTGCCCGACTTTGCCGACCCCGCCCATGCGAAATGGGCAGAGCATCCGGTGTTCGCGCCGCCCTACCGGGAAACCGGACGCGTGCCGGCGCTCTATTCGTCCGGCAATCTTTTGCTCGGACGCAACGTACTGATCGCCATGGGTCCGCCCTTTCTCGACCTGAAATTCAACTTCATGGGTGGCGGTGATTCCGATTTCCTCAGCCGGTCCGCACAGAGAGGCTTCGTGCTTGGCTGGTGCGCCGAGGGACAAGTGCATGAAACCGTTCCGGCGCGGCGTGTCGAAGCCGACTGGATCCGTGCCCGCAGCCTGCGCAACGGCGTGATCTCGACACTGGTCGAAAAGAAGAAACGCGCCGGCACGCCGCTGGCCGGCGCCATGGTGTTGCTGAAGAGCCTGGCACTGCTTGCCGCCTCGCCGTTCCGCGGCATGCTCCGGCTGGCGCGGACAGGATCGCCGGCGATCGCCATCTACCCCGTCCATGTGGCGCTGGGCCGCGTGCTGGCCGAATTCGGATATGCCAATGAGCAATACCGCCAGCCTGAGAAAAACTGAGCGCGCGCCGCTCAGCGCCGCGTTCACGCGCGAAGGCGTGGCGACCGCGATCGCAGCACTGCTGTTCACCGTCGTCATGGTGTCCTTCCGGCCGTTCCAGCCGGCCGGCGCCGAACCGACCGGCCAAGGTGGCGACATCGTCAACCAGCTTGGCTTCGGCTCGCTCGGCGCCATGTCGATCTTCTCGCTGATGGCCTTTGCCGATCCGCGCGTGGTGCGCTCGCTGCTCAGCCCGTCCTGGGTGCTGATGCTGGGCTTCTTTTTCCTGTCGGTGGTGCTGGCAACCGACCCGCCCACGGCGATGCGCGCCGCCTCGTTCACGCTGATCGGCATTTTGACGATGGCGACGATCCTGGTCTTGCCGCGCGACGCCGAAGCTTTCTCAAAAGTCATCATCTTCGCCGCCGTGGTGGTCATGGGCCTGTCCTATCTCGGCCTCATCGTCTTTCCGCACGAGGCCATGCACACTGCCGACTCACAGGAGCCCGAACATGCCGGCCTGTGGCGCGGCGTGTTCACCCACAAGAACATCGCCGGCCCGATCATGGCGTGTCTCAGTTTCGCCGGCCTCTATCTCTACCGGCGCGGTCAGCGGCTTTGGGGGGCGGCGATCTTCTGCGCGGCGATGATCTTCATGCTGCACACCGGCTCCAAGACGACGGCCGGCCTGGTGCCGTTCTCGATCCTGATCGTCATGTTTCCGAGCCTGATGGGCATGCGGCTCGGCACGCCGGTCCTGTTTGCGCTGGCGATGATCGGCACGGCCGTCGGCACGCTCGGCATCGTCTTCCTGCCGCCGGTGAAACATCTGGCGGCGATCTATTTCCCCGACCTCACCTATACCGGACGCACGACGCTATGGGAGTTCGCCGGCAGCATGCTGGCGAAGAAACCATGGACCGGCTACGGCTATGAAAGCTTCTGGGGCACGCCGCTGCTGCTCAACCAGGACCAGCCCTTCGACCGGCCGTGGGACATCAGAACCATCGTGCACGGCCATGACGGCTATCTCGACATCGCCGTGCTGATGGGCATTCCGGCACTTTGCGTCGCGGTCTACACCTTCCTCATCGCGCCGATGCGCGACTACATGCGCATCCCGCTGCGCAAGGAGAACATCTATCTCGGCGATTTCTTCATGATGGTGGTGCTGTTCACCGCGCTGAACGCGTTCCTCGAAAGCTTCTTCTTCCACCGCGGCGACCCGGTCTGGCTGTTCTTCGTGCTCGGCGTGCTTGGCCTGAGGCAAGTGTCGCTGCGGCCGATGGCAGTGCGCGACCCCGATCGCGGCTAGCGGTCTTCCCGTCTGTCCTGACGGGTCTTCCCCACCGAACCGCTAGCGTCTATGTGAAGGCCATCCTTTGGAGGGTTCCATGACGATCAGGCTTGTTCTCGCCGGCTGCGGCAATATGGGGTACGCCATGCTCTCGGGCTGGCTGAAATCCGGCAAGCTTCAACCATCGGCGGTCTTCGTGGTCGAGCCCAATGCCGACCTGCGCAATCGAGCAGCAGTGCTGGGTTGCGGCACATCAGCCGATGCCGGCGGCATTCCGGCCGACGCCGTGCCCGATCTCGTCGTCATTGCGGTGAAGCCGCAGGTGATCCGCGACGTGACGGCCGCCTACAAGCGCTTCGGCGACGGCCGCACCACCTTCGTCAGCATCGCTGCCGGGACACCAGCCGCCACTTTCGAGGAGATCCTGGGCAGCCGCGCGCCGATCGTGCGGTGCATGCCCAACACGCCCGCTTCGATCGGCAAGGGCATGATGGTGGTGTTTTCCAACAGGCTGGTCTCCGACGACACCAAGCGTTTCGTTGCCGACCTTTTGTCGGCGAGTGGCGAGGTGGCCACCATTGACGACGAGAGCCTGATGGATGCGGTGACCGCCGTGTCCGGATCGGGGCCGGCTTATATCTTCCATTTCATCGAAGCACTGACCGTGGCCGCCGAGAAGGCTGGCCTGTCGACGGCGACCGCCAAGCTGCTCGCCATGCAGACCGTCTACGGTGCTGCCTCGCTCGCCGCCGAAAGCGGCGAGGAGCCAGGCGTGCTGCGCCAGCAGGTGACCAGCCCCAACGGCACGACAGCAGCCGCGCTTGGCGTGCTGATGGGCGAGGACAGGCTGACCAATCTGCTTACCCAGGCGGTGGAAGCAGCACGGCTGCGGTCGATCGAGTTGGGGAAGTAAAACTCAGTTCGTTCCGTACAGCATCTCGTCCTGCAGCCGGCGCAAGGCGAACAGCCGCGTCGTCTGGTCGGGCGCGGCATTGTCGGCGGTCAGCAGTTCGCCTTTCCGGACCGGTTTCAGCACCTTGCCGCCCTCGAGCAGGCCGACTGGCACGGCGCGTTGGGCACGAGCGTCACCTACGGTCATGGTCCAGGAGCGATAGCAGGTCTCGCCGATCGCATCGAAGGTTTCGCCGGCGGCGAGATCGCGCTTGGCGACGGCGCACACCTCGGCCACTGGCCTTGGCAGCGGCACCATGTCGGGCTTGCCGAAAAGCACGATACGGGCGGCGGTCAGCGGTACTTCCAGCGAGGTCAGATGATACGGCCGGAATAGGCTGTAGTAGGGGCCGTGGCCGATATGCAGATCGTCCATGCGCTCGATGATGCGCGGATGCGTCGCCTCGACGATGACGAACACGCCGGGCGCGACACCCTTGCCGACCGTGTAGTCGACGACGCCTTTCTTCAACAACAGCCCGCCATCCTCGCGCGGAATGAGCACCTTGGCGAGGTCGTCGCGATCGGCCTTCGGGCCGTGCATGCCGGGCACATCGGGCACCAGCCCGGTGGCGTTGGCGATGGCGCACATCTCGACCATGGTCTTCGAGCCGTCGACGAACTCGACGAGCATGCGCGGGTTCATGTTGCGGCGGATCGCTTCCTCGCGATAGTCGTCCGGCACCGCATCATGGTTGAGCGGGTTGTTCTTGCCCTTGCCGGCGGAGACGATGGTGTAGCCGAGCGCCGACGCAAACTCGATCAGTTCCATGCAGCTAGACGGCTCGTCGCCGGCGCCGACCGAATAGACGACGCCAAGCCGGTCGGCCTGCTGCTTGAGATAACAGCCGATGGTGACGTCGGCCTCGACATTCATCATCACCAGATGTTTGCCGTGCTCCATCGCCATGAGGTCGAAATCGGCGGCAACACCCGGCTTGCCGGTGGCGTCGATGACGACGTCGATCAGCGGATTGGTCACCAGCATCTCGTTGGAGGTGATGGCGATCTTGCCGCTCTCGATGGCACCGGTGACTTTCGAGGCGGTGTCGGCTTCGACCGCCATCGCTTCATCGCCATAGGCAATACGGATGGCCTCGCGCGCGGTGTGCGGGCGGCGTGTCGAGACGGCGCAGACCGAAATGCCCTTCATCAACATGCCTTGCGTCACCAGATCGGTGCCCATCTCGCCCGAGCCGATAACGCCGATGCGCACCGGGCGGCCTTCGGCGGCACGCCTGGCGAGATCGCGGGCAAGCCCGGTCAAGGCGACATTGGTCATGCTGAAACGTCCATGCTTCTCGATTTGGAGGCGGCAATAGCAGGGAACTGCCCCCTTTTGCCAACGAAACCGCAAGCCAGCGGCAATTTCTCGCTCGTCAATGCAGCGTTAGAACACTCTCCCGGTCCATCTCCGAGCCATCGAACCCGGCTTCAGACCACCCTGACATAGCTCGTCATTCCCGATTTCTGGTGCTCGATGATGTGGCAGTGCAGCAGCCAGTCGCCAAGATTGTCGGCGACGAAGCCCAGGCTCACCTTCTCGTTGGGCTGGATGAGATAGGTGTCCGAAATCAGCGGTTGAACCTGGCGCGTCGAGGACGACAACACTTTGAAGCTCATGCCGTGCAGATGCATCGGATGGGATTGCGGCGTCAGGTTCTCCATGTCGATGACATAGCTTCTGCCGAGCTTCAGTTCGGCCAATGGCGCGGTTGGATCGGGCGTATCGCCTGGCCACGGAACCTTGTTGATTGCCCAGAAACTGTAGCCAAGCGAACCGCAGATGCCATCGCTCGGGACGTTTTCCGCAGTCGCGCTGAGTGCCAGCGAAATATGCTGGGCGGTGGTGAGATCGACCTCCGCCACCGGATTGACCTCGAGCGGGGCAACATCGCGAATGTCGCGCTTGAGCGAGCTTCCAGTGGCGCGCAGGGTCGCGAGCACTTTGGGCTTGGTGCCCCTGACGTCTCGCAGGCTGACAATCGCACCCTCATCGTCGGGCATGCGGATGGCCAGTTCCATGCGTTGGCCGGGTCCAAGCAGCAGGGCATCGGGTGAAAAACGTGGCGGCACCGGATTACCGTCGAGCGCCATGACGGTGGCCTCCGCCCCGTCGACGAGAAAAGCATAGATCCGCGTGACATCGGTGATGGCGACCCTGAGCCGCACCAGCCCGCCGGCCCGCGCGTCATATTGCGGCTGATCGAGCCAGTTGGCGGTGCGCACGGTGCCGTAGGTGCCGGTTCTTGCGGCATCGCGCGGCCGGAACTGGTCGATGAACTGGCCGTCGTCGCCAAGCCGCCAGTCGCGCAGATTGAGGACCATCTCGGCATCGAACTTCGGATCGCCGGGGTTTTCGACCACGATCACCCCCGTCAGGCCATGGCCCATCTGTTCCAGCGTATTGCAATGCGGGTGATACCAGAAGGTGCCGGCGTCGGGAGGCGTGAAGGCGTAGTCGAAATGATCGCCGGTATAGACATAGGGCTGGACCAGGAACGGCACTCCATCCATCTTGTTCGGCACGCGGATGCCGTGCCAGTGGATCGTCGTCGGATCGTCAATGGCGTTGACGAGACGCGCGGCGAAGGGCTCGCCCTTTTTCATCCTGAGCACCGGCGGCATTCCGGCGTCGCCATAGCTCAGCACATCCCTGGTCTGGCCTACATCCATCAGCTTCGCCTGGATCTTGGCCGTCTGCAGCACCACTGGCTCAGGCCCTGCTGAGGCCCAGCCGGCAAACCTGCCCATAGCCGAGAGCCCTACCCCGCCGGCGCCGGCAATCGCTGCCGTTTTCAAAAGCCTGCGGCGTGTGAGTACGGTCATCTGGCGCTCCAACTGCAAAGACGGCTACCCAGAAGGTGTAACCGCCACGCCATGGATCACAAGCCAGCAACCAGCGCAAATGCCGACGATGGCATGGCGCCCGCTGCTACTCCGCCGCCTCGGCATGGGGCACGGGTACATAGTTGAGGATGGGTCCGAGCCAGCGCTCGACCTCGGCCAATGGCATGGCCTTGCGGCGCGCATAATCCTCGACCTGGTCGCGTTCGACCTTGGCGACGCCGAAATAATAGCTTTCGGGATGCGACAGATAGATGCCCGACACCGACGAGCCTGGCCACATCGCATAGCTTTCGGTCAGGCTCACCCCCGCATTGCCCTCGCCGTCGAGCAGCCGGAAGAGTGTGGCCTTCTCGGTGTGGTCGGGCTGCGCCGGATAGCCGGGCGCCGGGCGGATGCCGCGATAGGGCTCGCCGATCAATTCGTCCGGCGCCAGATTCTCGTCTGCCGCGTAGCCCCAGAACTCCTGGCGCACCTTCTCATGCATGCGCTCGGCGTAGGCCTCGGCGAAGCGGTCCGCCAGCGCCTTGACCATGATCGAGGAATAGTCGTCGTTCGCCCGCTCGAAACGCTCAGCGATCGCCACCTCTTCGATGCCGGCGGTGACGATGAAGCCGCCTATATGATCGGGCTTGCCGCTGTCCGACGGGGCGACGAAATCCGACAGCGCGACATTGGCCTTGCCGTCGCGCTTGGTCAGTTGCTGGCGCAAGGTGAAGAAGGTCGCCAGTTCCTGCGAGCGTGCTTCGTCCGTGAACAGTTTTATGTCGTCGCCGACGGCATTGGCCGGCCAGAAGCCGATGACGCCGCGTGGCGCGAACCATTTTTCGGCGATGATCTTCTTCAGCATCGCCTGTGCATCTTCGAAAAGCTGGCGAGCGGCGGGACCCTGCGCCTCGTCTTCGAGAATCTTCGGATAACGGCCCTTCAACTCCCAGGTCTGGAAGAATGGCGTCCAGTCGATGTAGCGCGCGAGTTCGGCGAGGTCCCAGTTCTCAAAGACCTTCACGCCTGTGAAGGACGGTTTTGGCGGCTCGTAGCTCGACCAGTCGATCCGATGCGCGTTGGCTCTCGCCTTGGCCAGCGGCAGCCGCAGCTTGTCGGCTTCGGAGCGGGCATGCGCATCGGCGACCTTCTTGTATTCGGCGCGCACCGCGTCGACATAGCCGCCCTTGGTCTCGTTCGACAGCAAGGACGAGACCACGCCGACCGCCCGGCTGGCGTCGGTGACATAGACGGTCTGACCCCTCGTATAGCGCGGGTGGATCTTCACCGCCGTGTGCACGCGACTGGTCGTCGCGCCGCCGATCAGCAGTGGAATGTCGAAACCCTCGCGCTCCATCTCGCCGGCCATGTGCGCCATCTCGTCGAGCGACGGCGTGATCAGGCCGGACAGGCCGATGATATCGACGTGCTGCTCGCGCGCCGTCTGCAGGATCCTGGCCGCCGGCACCATGACGCCGAGGTCGATGATCTCGTAATTGTTGCAGGCGAGAACCACGCCGACGATGTTCTTGCCGATGTCGTGGACATCGCCCTTCACCGTCGCCATCAGGATCTTGCCCGCCGTCTGGCGCTCGCCATTGTCGATGCCGTTGGCGGCGTTGGCCAGCTTCTCGGCCTCCATGTGCGGCAATAGTCCAGCGACCGCTTGTTTCATCACCCGCGCGGACTTCACCACTTGCGGGAGGAACATTTTTCCCGCGCCAAACAAGTCGCCGACGACATTCATGCCGGCCATCAGCGGACCCTCGATGACATGCAGCGGGCGCTCGGCCGCCAGTCGCGCTTCCTCGGTATCGGCATCGATGAACTCGGTGATGCCGTTGACCAGCGCGTGGCTGATCCGCTGTTCGACCGGCAATTCGCGCCAGGCGAGATCGCGTTCCCTGGCTTCCTGGCCCGCCGTGCCCTTGAAACGTTCGGCGATCTCCAGCATGCGTTCGGTGGCGGTGCCGCCAGCACTGGGCACGCGGTTGAGCACGACATCCTCGCAGGCCTCGCGCAGTTCGGGCTCGATCGTGTCGTAGACCGCAAGCTGGCCGGCATTGACGATGCCCATGTCCATGCCGCGCTGGATGGCGTGGTAGAGGAACACGGCATGCATGGCCTCGCGCACCGGCTCGTTGCCGCGGAACGAGAAGGAGAGGTTGGACACGCCGCCGGAAATATGGACATGCGGCAGCGTCGCGGTGATCTCGCCGGTGGCCTCGATGAAGTCGACGCCGTAATTGTCGTGCTCCTCGATGCCGGTGGCGATGGCGAAGACATTCGGATCGAAGACGATGTCTTCCGGCGGAAAGCCGGCTTGCTCGGTCAGGAGCTTGTAGGCACGGGTGCAGATCTCGACCTTGCGCGCTTTGGTATCGGCCTGGCCTTCCTCGTCGAAGGCCATGACGACCACCGCCGCGCCATAGGCGCGCACCAGCCTGGCATGATGCAGGAACGCCTCCTCGCCTTCCTTCATCGAGATGGAGTTGACCAGCGGCTTGCCCTGCACGCATTTCAGGCCGGCCTCGATGATCTCCCATTTCGAACTGTCGACCATGACCGGGACGCGGGCGATGTCGGGCTCGGCGGCGATCAGGTTGAGATAACTGACCATCGCCTTCTTCGAATCGATCAGCCCCTCATCCATGTTGATGTCGATGATCTGGGCACCGTTGGCGACCTGGTCGCGCGCCACGTCGAGCGCGGCGGCATAGTCGCCCGCCGTGATCAGCTTGCGGAACTTGGCCGACCCCGTGACATTGGTCCGCTCGCCGACATTGACGAACGCAATCTCGTCGGTCAGCGTGAACGGCTCCAGCCCGGACAGGCGCATCTTCGGCTCGATCTCGGGGATGGCGCGCGGCGGATATTTCCGCACCGCCTCGGCGATCGCCCGGATGTGATCCGGCGTCGAACCGCAGCAGCCGCCGACGACATTGACCAGCCCCTCGCGGGCGAAATCCTCGATCTGCGCGGCCATGAATTCCGGGCTCTCGTCATACCGGCCGAATTCATTCGGCAGGCCTGCATTCGGATAGGCGCAGGTGAAAGTGTTGGCGACGTCCGAAATCTCGGCCAGATGCGCGCGCATGGCCCTGGCACCGAGCGCGCAGTTGAGGCCAATGGTGAACGGGCTGGCGTGACGCACAGAATGCCAGAAGGCGGTCGGCGTCTGGCCGGACAGCGTGCGGCCGGACAGGTCGGTGATCGTGCCGGAGATCATCACCGGCAGGCGCACGCCTTTCTCGATGAAGATCTCGTTGCAGGCGAAGATCGCCGCCTTGGCGTTCAGCGTGTCGAAGATGGTCTCTATCAGGATGATGTCGGCGCCGCCGTCGATCAACCCGCGCAACTGTTCGCCATAGGCGAGGCGCAGATCGTCGAAAGTCACGGCGCGATAGCCTGGGTTGTTGACGTCAGGCGACATCGACGCCGTGCGGTTGGTCGGCCCCAGCGCGCCGGCGACGAAACGGCGTTTGCCGTCTTGCTGCTGCGCCCTCAACGCTGCGCGCCGCACCAGCCGTGCGCCGTCGCGGTTCAACGCATAGACGGCATCCTCCATGCCGTAGTCAGCCTGGGCGATCGAGGTCGAGGAGAAGGTGTTGGTCTCAAGGATGTCGGCGCCTGCCATGGCGTACTGATAGTGGATTTCCTCGATCGCCCCGGGCTGGGTCAGGATCAAAAGGTCGTTATTGCCTTGCTGGTGGCAGGCGCAGCCGGCGAAGGCCTCACCGCGAAACTGGCCCTCGTCGAAACCCAGACCCTGGATCTGCGTGCCCATGGCGCCGTCGAGGATGAGGATGCGTTCGCGCGCAGCCGCCGTCAGCGCCGCAAGCACTTCCGAACCGTCGGGCCTTGCCGCAACGGGGCCGAACAATGCGTCCAGCGATGCAGAATTCTGCGACATTTTTTATCCCTTTGGCGACAAGCCTATTCATGTCACATAAGGATATCTTTATGTCAATATACGCCAGACGATCAACGATGTCACGCGTCGTTGCAAGCGCCTGGTTCCCGAGGGAAATCGCTGCGTCAGTGCAGTCCGGCCAGCAAGGCTTGTGCCTCTGCGAGATTTCTTTCCGAACCATCGCCTTCTCACTGCGGGCGGCGCCGAGATCGGTCAGCCCGTCGCACAAGCTGTCAAGTCCGGGGCAAGCGGTGTTCTTGTCGTGAGCCCAGATGCCGGCTGGCTTTCAAGCGGCGACCGGATAGTGTTCTGCGAAGAGGCCGTCACCATCCGCGATGGTTTTGGCCTGGAGCATGATCCCGAAAAGTGGAATCCGGGTTTCGCTAGACAACATGCTCAAAAAAGAAGCCAGAGCCTTTCAGGGGAGGTTGCAATGACAGAATTCACGCCGAAATTCGATCTGGCCGGCAAGGTCGTGCTGGTCACCGGCGCCTCGCGCGGCATCGGCCGCGCCTGCGCTCTTGCCTGTGCCGGGTCGGGGGCCGACATGATCGTCGGCGTGCGCAGCAAGGCCGACGGGGCGGAGCTTGTCGCCGTGATCGAGAGCTTGGGCAGGCGCGCGCTTCCCGTGCAGATGGATTTGACCGACCTCGCCACGGTACGGGCCGCTGTCGCCGAGGCGCACGCTGCCTTCGGCCGCATCGACGTTCTGGTCAACAATGTCGGGCTCGGGCCGGAAAACCTGGCCGAAAACGTCACCGAGGAGGATTTCGACCTGACAGTGAACGTCAACCTCAAGGGCACGTTCTTCACCACCCAGGCGGTCGGAAGGCTGATGATCGCGCAGAAATCCGGACGTATCATCAACATCAGCTCGCAGGCCGGCACGGTGACGCTGAAGGGCGAGGCGATCTACTGCATGAGCAAGGCGGCGATCAACCATTTGACGCGCTGCCTCGCCGCCGAATGGGCGCAGCACAAGATCGCCGTCAACAGCGTGGCGCCAACCTTCATCTGGACCGACGGCACGCGGCCGTCCCTCGCCGAGCCGGACTTTCACGCCCATGTCTTGGGGCACATCCCGCTCGGCCGCATCGGCGATCCGATCGATGTCGCAGGAACCGTCGTGTTCCTGGCTTCGCCCGCAGCTTCGATGATCACCGGCGCCAATATTCTGATCGATGGCGGCTGGTCGGTGGCGTAAGATCGCGGGTTGTGAGCGAAATCAAAAAGGACGCAATCGAAGCTGTGGCTCGTTCAGTCCGTCCTTTTTGGGTGAGATGCGCGTATACTTTTCGAAAGGAAGGAAGGCGGCATGTCCATCAATCGCAAGCTCAAAGAGGCGGGCAACTTCACGCCGTCCGAGATGGGACTTCTTGGGCGTGTCTTCGACAAGGCGAAGCGCGAGGGCGACTCTGATGCCAGCCGAGAAGCGCTGGCCTCCCGCATCATCGCCAACTATATGGCCGGAATCACCGACGAGGCCGAACTCCTCGCCTTGTCGCGGCAGCCGCTTGGTCGGTGACGCGGCCTGTGAATTCGGGACCTTCCGACGTCCGCGTCTTCCACTTCGAGCCGTCTTCCGGTTTGATCCCGTAGCGTTTGGCCAGTGTCCTCAGGCTCTCTTGACTATGTTGTATCGCTCGGCGGATCGCCTATGTCGTCGTGGCGCTCCCATGAAGAACTTGGCCCACAGCACATCCGTTGATTAGGACGACAATGATGCCCGATCAAAGCCAGGGATCAAACACCTGGCATAGATCGGGCGCATGCCGGCAGCGCCTCGAACCGGCTACTGGCAAGACCTTCAGGATGACACGCCGACCGCACCTCAACTGTTCAGTTCGCCGGCCGCCGCAATCACTTCGGACACCATTTCGAGCACATCGTTGTCTGTCGTCCGGTGATTGACGAAGCATGCCCGCAAGACGAACTGGTTGCCGATTATCGCGTTCGAGAGATACACGCGCCCGCGATCACGCCTATCGGCGTCGGCGGTTCACAGCGTGACGGAAAGGATGTTGCCAAGGGCGTTCATGACGAGTTCACGGCTATGCTGCACATGCCGCAGGGCCGCATCCTCCGATGCCTTGGGGTCTCCTGCCACAAGCGCGTCGATCAATTCCTCATGCTGTTGTCGTTGAAGCTCATGGTCCAGCAGCAGACGCCGCCGATCTCGGTTGGAGAACAATCCGATGTGAAGCAATCGTTGCATTTCATCGAGCAAAGACTCAATGACCCGGACCATCCGCTCGTTTCCGGACGCCCGGGCGATCGCAACGTGAAAGTCTCTGTTGTTTCTCAGGAATTGCAGATCGTCTGGCGCATTGTCCCGAAGGAAGGGGCCGGCCCCCAGCGTGCGAAGCATCTTCTCATCGACACGCCCCGCGGCTGCCCGTGCCGCGGCAGGTTCAAGCAGTACCCTAAGGTCGAAGACGTCGTTCGCCGTCCTGCCACTGACCGGAGCAATGATGTAGCCGCGTCGCGGGACGGTGTTGACCAGCCCTTCCTGGCTAAGTCTCGACAGAGCTGAGCGTATGGGTGCCAGACCGAGTCCATAGTGGCTGGCCAGTCCCGCTTCGGTGACGTCAGCCCCGGGCTTCAATCTACACAGGATCACATCGTTTTTGATGAGGTCGTAGGCCTCGTCGGTCAAACGTCGCCGCGCCGGCAATGCGAAAATACCTTCGTTGTTCATCGTTCAACCGTGGTTGGCCGCAGTGGAGCCCATCGATCGGACACACTTGACACATTCGGTCGTTAGGCGCTAGAAGAAATATCGGTGAAATGTTACAAAAATTTCAGCTTTGACCCAAGTCATCGACATGGTCGGAGAGATGAAAGACGTCCCGACTGCCGGCCCTGAAAACGGTACAGATGTTCGACACGGTGGTGCCGCGACGATTTTGGACGCTGATATCTTGAGCCGGCTTACTGCCTCCGAGCTTGCTGGCCTCTATCTGAAGAGACAGGCATCCCCTGTCGACGTCGTCCAGGCCGTGCTCACCAGAGCGGCGAGCATCAACGCACGGTTCAATGCCTTTGCCTTCCTGGACGATGAGGGGGCGATAGCCGCCGCCAAAGCATCCGAGCGCAGATGGCTAGACGGGGCGGCGCTTGGCCCCCTCGACGGAATTCCAGCTACGATCAAGGATTTGATGACGGTCAAGAACTGGCCCACCCGCTTTGGCAGTGGGGTAACTGCTGGTGCGCGTTCTCAAGCTGATGCGCCTTCCGTCGCAGCACTGCGAGCGAAAGGCGTCTTGTTGGTAGGGGCGACTACAACGCCTGAGTTCGGCTGGAAGGCAGTCACCGATAGTCCGATGTTCGGAGCGACGTCGAACCCATGGAACCCGGCGTTGACATGCGGCGGATCGTCTGGAGGCGCGGCTGTTGCCGCGCGCACCGGTTGTGGGAACCTGCATCTCGGCACAGACGGGGGCGGATCGGTGCGGATACCTGCCGCCTTCACCGGGGTAGTCGGCCACAAGCCGAGCTTTGGCCGAGTGCCATATTATCCGCCGAGCGCGTTCGGCACTCTCGGTCACCTAGGACCGATCGCTCGCACGGTCGAGGATGCCACGCTGATGCTCGACGCCATGACGGTCCGCGACGCCCGGGACTGGAACCAGCCTGCAATAGAATTTGCATCTACGGTGCTTAGCCGGCAGCGGGAATGGCAGGGTTTGCGGATCGGCCTGTGGTCAACACCGATCGTTGGCGAAGTCGCCCCAGAAATCCTCGCTGCAGTCGTTCGCGTCGCCCGCCTGCTGGACGAGGCGGGCGCAACAGTCGAGCCGATCAACCTGCCGGGTGGAAACATATTGGCGGCGTTCAACGTCCTCTGGTTTGCAGGTGCGGCAAACAGGGTGTCCAAGATCGCCGAGAAAGACCGGTTTCAAATGGACCCGGGTTTGCTTCGCGCAGCGGAAATCGGTGGACGATTCTCGGCATCTGAGTACGCGGAAGCGTTGTTACACCGTTCGGCCTTCGGCGCCGAAATGGATCAACTTCTCAGGATCTACGATTTGGTGATCTCACCGACCACGCCGGTCGCGGCGTTTCCGCTCATGCACGATGTCCCGCCTGGATCCATCTATCAGGAATGGACCGAGTGGGCATGCTTCAACTTTCCCATAAACCTCAGTCAGCAGCCCGCATGCTCTGTGCCAATTGGTCTAACAAATAGAGGACTTCCGATCGGGTTTCAGATTGTCGGCGCAAGGGGAGCCGATGCGGACGTATTGAGCGCGGCCATGCAGGTGATGGAACTTGTCGGGTGGATAGACAGTCAGCCGAGCGGGAGGAAAAAGACATGAACTCAAAAACGATCACTTGTATCGAAGATCTCCGGCAGCTTCATAAGAAAAGGGTGCCAAAAGCATTTTTCGACTATGTCGACCGCGGTTCGTATAGCGAGCAGACCTTGCACGCGAATCGAGCGGATTTCGAAAACATCAAATTACGGCAGCGGGTCCTCGTCGACGTATCCAAGAGGAGCACGTCTACCGTGCTCCTGGGCGAGGTAATTTCAATGCCGCTGGTTCTGGCGCCTGTCGGCTTGGGAGGGCTTCAACATGCCGATGGAGAGATCCACGCGTGTCGAGCGGCGCAGGCGGCGGGCATCCCCTATACGTTATCGATCATGTCCATCTGCTCGATGGAGGATGTTGCAGGTGCTGTCAAAAAGCCCTTCTGGTTTCAGCTGAGTTTGCTAAAGGACCGCGGCTTCGTCAAATCGCTTGTAGAACGCGCAATTGCCGTGAAATGCGACGCAATTGTCTTGACGGTAGACCTGCCGGTGTTGGCGCAACGCCATGCCGACATCAAGAATGGCATGACGGTGCCGCCGAGGTGGACTTTCGGCAAATTCGTCGACTTTGCGAGCAAGCCGGCATGGGTTTCCAGCGTAATGCGCAGCAAGAGGAAAACGTTCGGGAATCTCGCCGGACAATCCGGCAACTCGAAAATGGAATCGCTTGCTGCCTGGATGAATGAGCAATTCAATACGAGCCCAACTTTGAAGGACGTGGAGTGGGTTCGAAACATATGGCCTGGAAAATTGATCATTAAAGGCATCGGCGACGCCAGAGATGCGCGTGACGTGGCGAAAATTGGGGCGCATGGCCTAGTGGTTTCGAACCATGGGGGACGTCAACTTGACGGCGGCAGGTCAACGATCTCTGTGCTGCCCGAAATTGCGAATGCGGTGGGCGCCGATCTCGAGGTTCTGGTAGATGGAGGCGTTCGCTCCGGCCAAGACGTGATGCGAGCGTTGGCTCTTGGGGCAAAGGCGTGCATGATCGGCCGGGCCTATGTTCACGGTCTGGGTGCTGCCGGCGAACAAGGCGTCGCCAAGGCTATCGATCTCATCCGTAAAGAATTCGAAGTGACAATGGGTCTGACCGGGGTTGTCCGCGTTGATGAAATAGATCGCCGAATACTGGCCTAGTTGCCTGTAACGAAAGCGAACAGGCCGGTCCGTTGCCGCCGGGCAAAAGATGCTAGAGGACTAGGCGCTGCATGATACGCTTTCGCTAGCATAACCCTTTGGCGCCGAGGCCGCTCCTGATCTCGGCAACCGAGCGAAGCTGCCGCCCGGCGTCGAAATTTCCGGGATCAAGCCAGGCCTCAAAAGCTGAGCGATGGTCCGGCCATTCGCTGGAAAGCATCGAATAGACGCAGATGTCGCAAGGTTTGCCCTTCAGGAACAGGCCCTGGCGCAGCGTGCCCTCATAGACGAAGCCGAGCCGATCGGCCGCCTTGCGCGAGCGCAGGTTGGTCGAGGTGCATGTCCATTCGAGGCGCCGGTAGCCGAGATCGTCGAAGACATGGCGCAGGATCAGGTAGAGCGCCTCGGTGGCGAGCCGTGTGCGCTGCAGCGGCGGCGTGTAGAGCACATAGCCGAGTTCGACGACATGATGGGAGGGTCTCGCCTCCATCAGGCAGAGCCACCCCAGCGGCTTGTCGTCGAGGCCGGCGACGGCAAAGAAGGCGCGTTTCTTGTCGGCCACCAGTTCGGCGACGTGGTCGGCGAACGCTTGCTCGCCGGCGAACGGGCCAACCTTCATGTCGACCCAAGTGGCGTCCGTGTGCTCGTCATGCGACAGCGGGTAGAGACGGGATGCGTCGCGCCCGGCGTCGAGCGGGCGCAGGCGACCCGAGCGGCCGACCAGCACGACGGCGGCGGGAACTGGAGCGTCGCCCGGCGGGATCTCATCCGGTTTCAGATCTGATGACATGATCGCCCCGATGCGCTGGCTAGAGCAATTCCAGGAAAAGTGTGAAACGGTTTTCCGTCCGGAATTATGTCAAAACAAAGAGTTAGAGCCGTTCGCCGTTTCCGTGAAACGGTGAACTGCTCTAGTTCCAGTAGCGGAATACCCTGCCCATTCTGTTCGGCATCATGAAAATCTCCTCGGCGCGGCGAAACCCGGCATCTCGCCCCATGCCGAGCCAAGTGTCGGCGGTTTCAGGGAAATCGGCCAGAAGCATATGCCGTTCCATGGAAGCGAATTCCTCGTCGGAAACTGTCGACCATTTGTCTCGCAGCAACGAGAAGCGGGCGAGCCAGGCGGCGCGATCTTCTCCCTCGAACAGGGCCGGCTCCCAGATGACGAACTGGCCCACGCCGCCCAAGGCCCTGCGGGCGTGCCGCATCAGCTTCGCCTTGCCCTCGGTCGCTAGATGGTGCAGCGACATGCCAATCCAGATTACGTCGACGGGTTCCGACCAGTTCGCCATCGCTTGCGCGAAATCGCCGCAGCGCAGCTCGACCGGGCATGGGAGCCCTTCGAGTGCGCGAGCGGCAAGCGCTAGCGACGCTTCCGACAGGTCGATGCCGACATAGCCGCCGATCGCGGACGTCTTCAGCATCGCGGCAGAGGCAGCGGCATCGCCGCACGCCACGTCGAGGAATCGAAACGACCCTGGTGCATGCTCGACGAGCAGATCGCGCAGGAGCCCGTAGACCTCGCGGTGGAACATGAGGTTTGTGGCCACGATCCTGCGGTACGTCTCCAGCTCCTTGTTGAACATGTCCTGGGAGCCGGTAGCCTCGTTAACGGTCGCCACCGGCATGCTCTCGCTCGACGAACTGGCCATGATATCCTCCCAAGGAACGTTGACGAGGCGCCGCTACGGAGCTGCACCCGCTGCGTAGAGATGCAGGGCGCGGAAGACCGCCGTGTGGCCGGGGGTCGCAACACCGAACCTGATGCCCAATTCGTGCATGCGCCCGGACAGCCAGGCGACCTCGATTGGCTTGCCCCTTTCGAGGTCGTTGGCCATCGACGATTTTACGTGCGGTGGGAATGCGGTCCATCTGGTCACAACGCGCCCTTCGAACCCCTCGGCCATGGGATGACCGGCCGCGGCCGCGACCGCCATCCCCTCGTCGCGCAGTTGCTCGATGAAGATACGAGCCTCGGGGTCGTCGAGGATCGGACCGATCCCGGAGCGCATGAGCGACGTCCCTCCGGAAAAGGCCGCGAGTGTCACGAACTTCTCCCACAGCACATTGTCGATGTCGGCAACTGGCTTCAGCTCAAGCCCAACAGCACGATCGCAGAGCGCCTGAAGGTCCTTGATGAGAGGCTCGCGGTGCCCGCCGACCAGGATGTGACGCAGCCCGCCAGCGTGGACGACTTCTCCCGGCTGTTTGATGAATGCGGACAAGTAGGTGGCGCCGCCAATCACCTGGTCGCCAGGAACATGGCGGCCTAGAATCTCGACGCTGTCGATGCCGTTCTGCAACGTCACGACACGCGTATTCCTGCCGATGAGCGGTCCGAGCGCGGCGGCAGCCTTCTCACTGTCGTAGAGCTTGACCGCGAAAATCACGAGATCGACGGGACCGATGTCGGCGGGCGCGTCGCTCGCGGACACATTGGGGAGAAAGACGTTGCCGATATCGCTTTGAATTCGCAGGCCGTCCCGGCGCATTGCCTGCAAGTGGGCACCGCGGGCGATGAAGCTGACGTCGCCCCCCGCCTCGGCGAGCCTTGCGCCGAGATAGCCGCCGATGCCGCCCGCCCCGATCATTGCGATCCGCATGCGTCCCCCTCGATATCAGCTGCCGTCATGGGCCGAGCGAAGCTGGAACGGCATCCGCCGGCCCGATGTCTATTAGCATTTACTTGAATACAAGGCCAGCCGACGGGTTGGAGGTCCGACGGGCACGCGATCACGATGAGTCCTCGCCCAATAAGCCACCAAGCCGCAGTTCTGGCAGCCGCCATGCAGATGGTTCCGACTGCGACCAGACCGGAATAGCTCGTTGAATGTCCCTCATAAAAAAAACCCTGGCCTCGTCCCAGGGTTTTCGCTTCAAGGATATGAGCGAGGCCGCCGTTCCCCTCGCCAGCGGGCTTCGATCGCCCGTTCACGGCACGGTGGCGGTCAGGCCATCTTTGCCATTATTTTGGCCATATCTGCCGCGTCGAACGCTCTCAGTGTCTGGGTTCTGATGTTGCCTAGCGATGCGATCGACAGGGCTAGCGCAGTCGCGGCAATGTCGTCGTCGGCTTCGGCAATCGCCACGACATCGTGTTGACCAAGCGTCCACAACAGGGTGTGAACCTTGATGCCGTTCTTGCTGGCCATCGCCTTGAAGGCTTCGGCACGCTTCTGGGTATCCTTTATGCTCTTGATACCTTGATCTGTGAAATTTGACAGCAATACGTAATAAGCCATTTATTCCTCCCATGAAGGGAGCGGGCGGGCACTCACGGCGCGTCCGCCGTCTCCCGGAACCACGATAACACGAGTCAGGTGCGCGAACCACTTGCGGCAAAGAAGGCTATCGAGCGAAGTTGTCGCTTCAACCAGACGGAACCACGTTGAGTTCGTGGAGATTCCCCCAAAGGGGCCAATTCCGTGGCCACGATCTTGATGTTCGAGTTCCATGCCGCCGACGAGTGCTAGGCCGGACGTCAGGCTCATCGCCGTCAGGCTGGCCCACCGACGGAAAAAAGCTGCAAGCTCCCGGGAAGCCCGGCAAGTTCCGTATCGCCGCGCTCTTCAAACATCAGGCCGGAGCCGACCACGAGATCACGAACCGTCCGCGAGGCAATGATCTCGCCTGGCCGCGCATGACCGAGCAGCCGCGATGACAGCTCGATCGCAATCCCGGTGAAATCATCGCCGCGCTCCTCGCATTCGCCGGTATGGACTGCCGAGCGGACATCGAGACCGGATTGCTTCAGGCGTTGACGGATCGCGATCGCGCACTGGATCGATCGCGTCGGGCCTTGGAACACGGCGACAAATCCGCTTGCCGTGCGTCTGATCCGCCTGCCTTCGGCACCGAGCAGTTCGCCACGGATCTCTTCGGCGTGTCGGTCAATCAGATCCGTGCCGGCCCCAGAGGAAGGGCCTCCTATCTCCACGGAAAGCACCGACACCAGGAGCCGCTTGCCCGGCACCGCTGGCAAAGCGCCGGTGACAAAAGCCTGGATCTCGTCCACGAGGCGATCGGAATTCTCCCCCCAGATCACGTGATCCCGGCCGGCAAGCTCGATGTATCGGGCGCCTTCGATATGCGTTGCCAGGTAGCGTCCTTCTTCCCGCTTCACCCAGAGGTCGCCCGTCGTCTGCACGATAAGTGTCGGAACGTGAATGGCCGGCAGAATGTCGCGAATGTCGATTTCGGTCCCCCAGCGCCAGAGCGCTATCGCGTCGGCGGGAGAGGCTGAATTCCTGAGGTAGGCGGCGAACCATTCTCGCTCGAAACTGTCGTTCATCAGGCTGGGCGCGGCGTTGCTCATGTCCGCGGGCTCTCCCCACTCTCTCTCGACGACTGCTAGATCTTGCTCGACCTGCTCGCTCGTTCTCGCCCAGGGGTAATCCTTCGACCATCTGCCACTGGCATAGGCTCCGTTGAGCACGAGCGCCGCAGTGCGCTCGGGATAGGTCGCCGCGAACAGCATACACATGGGGCCGCCCTCGGAGCTGCCGAACAGAACCGTGCGCTTCGAGCCGACCTCATCCAGCACGGCCCGCACGTCTTCCATCCGCTCTTCCATCGTCGGCAGACCGACATTGCGGTCGGACAGCCCTGTGCCGCGCTTGTCCATGCGGATCAGGCGGCAGAAGCTGCCGAGGCGCTGGAACACGTGCGCCAGCCGCGGCGACGACCAGGAAAGGTCCAGGTTGGAGACCCATCCAGGCACGTAGATCAGGTCGATCGGCCCGTCACCGGTCACCTGATAGGCGATGTTGATCCCCGCCGATTTGACGTAGTGCGTCGGCGGGCTGATGGGCTGACCTGAGAAATCCAGACGCTTAGCGGCTTGGGATCGCGTTTGTAGCGAAGGTGAAACTCCGGGCGCTGGAAAAGCCGCGTCCGGTATCATGCGGCGCGCCCGAAGGTCGTCATAAAGCTTCCGGGTTTCGGGCTCGGGTTGCAAGCCGAGCTGCCGCCGCAAGGCATCACGGCAGCGCTCATACTGCTGCAGGGCGAGGTTGAGGCGGCCCTGGGCTACATAGGCCCGCATCAAGGCGCGGTGAATGTCTTCCCGCAGGGGTTCAAAAGCCAGCAGGCGCGTAGCCGCCCGCACGCCTGAACAAGATCGCTTGTCGCGGAATGGTATGCGACGAGCTTGTCCAGAACTGTAATGGCGATTGCCCTCAATCGCTCGCGCTCGAAGCGCAGCCAGTCTTCGAAGGGCTCCTCCTTGAGATCGAAGCCTTCGAGGAGATCGCCACGATAGACAGCAAGCGCCTGCTCGAGCTGCTCGGGGGCGGAGCCAGCGGCCAGCGCCTCGAACCGGGCGACATCGAAATCGAGATCATCGAGATTAAGGCTGATGGTGTCGCCCTCAGTGAGGAACCTCCCGCCCCCCGATGCGTGAGTGGCCTTCCTGACGGCAGACAAAGCCTGCCGCAGGTTCGTCCGGGCCTGGGACTCACTGTTGCAACCCCACAAAAGGGAAGCGAGCTTCTCGCGCGATTGCGAGCGTCCGGACTGGAGGGCCAGGTAAGCCATCATGGCACGCGCCTTGCGGCCGAGGAGCGGAACCGTCGCTGCATCGCTGGCAAAATCGAAACCACCGAGCAGACAGAGATGAGGGTGCGCCATCGAATCCGCCACAGCCATAGCTCCCACCGGCAATCATTTCCCCTACCTGCCCCTATTTCAATCGCGATTTTGCCGGCGTGACGCTTTTCACGAGTTCATCACGCTGGTTCCAACGCATTTCTCACGGGCGGGGGCGAGATTACCCGGACGAGGCAGCCCTTGTCTCAGGAGGAGGATGCTATGCTGCACCCGAACGAGTGGCCCATCTGGCATGATGATCCCGGGCAGAACCCGCGCCTGTGGTATGCGGTTGCGCCGCAACGCCACGAAATTGCACTCGCGCGCTATCTTGAGAAGCAGGCGGCCGGCCGAGAATCAATGGTCCGCCCGTTCGATCTCCGGACCAAGACGATCCGCGCATGTGTGCTGATAGCAGATGCTGGGAGGCATTTTCTCAGGCGCTTGGTCGCCCCCGTCGGAGCGCCGAGAACTCACCGTCGCTAACCATCGGCAAGGTCAGTTGTCCAGCGACCCCACGCCGGAACTGCGCAACAACGCGATCATGATGATGAGCAGCGGCAGCGCCTGGCAGTGCCTTCAGAGCCGTCTTATCGTAACCGCCCAAGGCGTGTTCACAGCTCTGTCCTGCACTCCATAAAGGGCCGAATGTCCTTCGGGATCACAAGCCTGCCGAATAGCGGCCGTCTCGATTTAGATTTCGAACTCGCCCAGCCATCGATTCTATCCGTCTTTTTACGTCATTTGTAACGTCAGAATGGACAGAACGCGTGCGCGTCATGCACTTCAGCGATTTCAATGGGATGGACTGGTGCTGCGAGAGAGGATTGAACTCTCGACCTCTCCCTTACCAAGGGAGTGCTCTACCACTGAGCTACCGCAGCCGCCGATGGCGGGGCTTCTGCCATATCGAACCGGCAAGCGCAAGGCCAAGTGCAACGCTTCTGTGAATGCCTTTGCCGGATCGCTTTTCATGACATGGCGGCGCCACAATGTTGGCTATCCCTGATTAGCGGGCTGGCTGGTCGCCGGCCGGGGCGGGACAATGAACGACAAGGCAATTCCACTGAAAAAGGATGGTCCAACGAAAAAGGGCGGTACGAACCGCAAGGACCGACTGGCCGAGCAATTGCGCGCCAATCTGCAGAAGCGCAAGGCGCAGTCGCGCTCGCGGCGTATCGGCGAAGCCGACCAACGACCGGACGGGCTCGGCTCGGCGAAGGAAATGCAAAAAGATTAACTCAAATCGGCCACTCTTGGACCGCAGTGGACGAAATCCTATTTCTTGAACCAGACCGGCCAATGGTCTAGACGGGCCGATACTCAACCGATTGAACCGGCATTTTTTTGACCGAGAGGGACGTTCTTCCATGGATCGCATCAGAATTGTCGGCGGCAACAAGCTTGCCGGAAGCATTCCGATCTCGGGCGCCAAAAATGCGGCGCTGCCTCTGATGATCGCCTCGCTCCTGACCGACGACACGCTGACGCTGGAAAACGTGCCGCATCTGGCCGATGTCGAGCAGCTGATCCGCATCCTCGGCAATCACGGCGTCGACTATTCGGTCAATGGCCGCCGCGAGAAGCAGAATGAGGGCTATTCGCGCACCATCAATTTCTCGGCCCGCAACATCGTCGACACCACGGCCCCTTACGAGCTCGTGTCGAAGATGCGGGCATCGTTCTGGGTGATCGGCCCGCTGCTGGCCCGCATGGGCGAGGCCAAGGTGTCGCTGCCAGGCGGTTGCGCCATCGGCACGCGCCCGGTCGACCTGTTCCTCGAAGGCCTGCAGGTGCTGGGCGCCGATATCGACGTCGACACCGGCTATGTCATCGCCAAGACCCGGAACGGCCGCCTCGTCGGCAACCGCTACGTGTTCCCCAAGGTCTCGGTCGGTGCCACCCATGTGCTGATGATGGCGGCGTCACTGGCCAAGGGAGAGACGGTGCTCGAAAACGCCGCCTGCGAGCCCGAGATCGTCAACCTCGCCGAGTGCCTCAATGCCATGGGCGCGAAGATTTCCGGCGCAGGCACGCCAACCATCACCATCGATGGCGTCGAATCGCTGTCGGGCGCCCGCGTGCGCGTCATCCCCGACCGTATCGAGACCGGCACCTATGCCATGGCCGTAGCGATGACGGGCGGCGACGTCGTGCTCGAAGGCGCGCGACCCGAACTGCTGCAGACGGCGCTCGACGTGATCGCACAGACCGGCGCCGAGATCACGCCGACCAATTCCGGCATTCGCGTCAGGCGCAACGGCGCCGGCATTTCGCCGGTCGATGTGACGACGGCGCCATTCCCGGCCTTCCCGACCGATCTGCAGGCGCAGTTCATGGGCCTGATGACCATGGCCAAGGGCAAGTCGCGCATCACCGAGACGATCTTCGAAAACCGCTTCATGCATGTGCAGGAACTGGCCCGGCTCGGCGCTCACATCACGCTTTCGGGCCAGACGGCGATCGTCGACGGCGTGCCGAAGCTGAAGGGCGCGCCGGTCATGGCGACCGATCTTCGCGCTTCGGTCTCGCTGGTCATTGCGGGTCTCGCGGCTGAAGGCGAGACCACGGTCAACCGCGTCTATCATCTCGATCGCGGCTTCGAGCGGCTGGAAGAAAAGCTGTCCAACTGCGGCGCGGTGATCGAGCGGATTTCGGCTTAACAGCTCCGAGGCAGTCGAAAGCCTCTGCGGAGGATGTCGGAACAGCAATTGTTAATGTCGGCACCGCCCCTCATCCGCCTGCCGGCACCTTCTCCCCGTGAACGGAGAGAAGCCCGCTGACCCGCAACCTAGCCGCCTATCTTGCAACGTAGGCCACTAGCGAAATCAAGAATGACGGCGTCCTTCTCCCCGTCCCCAAAACGGGGAGAAGTGCCCGGCAGGGCGATGAGGGGCAGCACAAACCTGAGGTTATCGCCCTGGGCAGAATCCGTGACGCGGTTGCACGGACCGGAAAGACCGCCTAGAGCCTGTTTCATCCCGACCAACGTCGAGATGAGGCTCCAGATTGCTGCTTGAGCATGATCTTTTGCGAAAACCGGTTTCCACTTTTCGGGATCATGCTCTAACAGAAGGCTGAACAATCAACCTTCAGGTGCGAAATCCGCATGACCGCCCTTAAGCTTATCGCACTCGACGACCAGGATCTGAGCATCGTTTCGGCCCATGTCCAGGATGCCGTGATGAAGGTCTCGGACCTCGAGTTCCTGCCTTCGGCCAAGCGTTTCGTGCTGACCATGAACCGCTTTGTCTGGGAGGCCAAATCCGGCCTGTTTCGCCAGCACAATGAGCGGCGGCAGGCGGTGCTGCATTTCGACCGCGTGCTCGGCGCCAAGACCAATGGCATCGCCCGCGACAAGCCGGCCGAGGTCCTGTCGCTGCTGGCGATCAGTTTCATCGAGATCAGCAAGCCGGCCGGTATCGTCGAGCTGATCTTTTCTGGCGGCGGCACCATCATGCTCGATGTCGAGTGCATCGAGGCCCGTCTTGCCGACATCGGCGGCGCGTGGGAAGCCACCTCGCGTCCCGTCCACAAGGCTTGAGCGTCCGATGGCCATCACGCTTCGTCAGTCCGATGCCGATTTCGAGCAGCGTTTCGCCGCCTTCCTTTTGACCAAGCGAGAGGTGTCGGCCGATGTCGATGCCGCGGTGCGCGACATCATTGCGCGCGTTCGCGCCGAGGGCGACGCGGCGCTGATCGACTATACCAGGAGATTCGACCACGCCGACCTCGCAAGTCTCGGCATTGCCGTATCCAAGGACGACATCGCCCGGGCCTACAAGGCCGCCGACCCTAAGACGATCGAGGCGCTGGAATTCGCGCGCGACCGCATCCGCTCGCATCATGAGCGGCAGCGGCCCAGGGATGATCGCTATACGGATGCCGCCGGTGTCGAACTCGGCTGGCGCTGGACGGCGATCGAGGCGGTCGGGCTCTATGTGCCGGGCGGCACGGCGAGCTATCCAAGCTCGGTGCTGATGAACGCCGTACCGGCTGGGGTGGCCGGCGTCGAGCGCATCGTCATGGTGGTGCCCGCACCCGGCGGCATCATTAATCCGCTGGTGCTGGTGGCGGCCGATATCGCTGGCGTGTCGGAAATTTATCGCGTCGGCGGCGCGCAGGCGATCGCCGCTCTTGCCTACGGAACCGAAACAATCAAGCCGGTGGCCAAGATCGTCGGCCCGGGCAATGCCTATGTCGCTGCGGCCAAGCGCCAAGTGTTCGGCACCGTCGGCATCGACATGATCGCCGGGCCCTCGGAAGTGCTCGTCGTGGCCGACGGCAGCAACGATCCGGACTGGATCGCCGCCGATCTGCTGGCCCAGGCCGAGCACGATGCGTCGGCGCAGTCGATCCTGGTCACCAACGATCCGGCCTTCGGTCGTGCGGTCGAACAGGCCGTGGAACGCCAGTTGCAGAGCCTGCCGCGCGCCGAAACGGCTGCGGCGAGCTGGCGCGATTTCGGCGCGGTGATCGAGATCGCCACGATCGACGCCGCGCTGCCGCTGGTCGACCGTATCGCCGCCGAACATGTCGAACTTGCCATCGACGATGCCGAAGGGTTTCTGGCGCGGATGCGCAACGCCGGTGCCGTGTTTCTCGGCCGCCACACGCCGGAGGCCATCGGCGACTATGTCGGCGGCTCCAACCACGTGCTGCCGACGGCACGCTCGGCGCGCTTCTCGTCGGGCCTGTCCGTGCTCGACTTCGTCAAGCGCACCTCGATCCTGAAGCTTGGACCGGAGCAGCTGCGGATTCTGGCGCCGGCGGCGATCGCGCTCGCCCAGGCCGAAGGCCTCGATGCGCACGGCCGCTCCGTCGCCATACGGCTGAACATGTAGGCCGCCATGTCGGACTCCGATCAAACCCGCGCCAGGCTGATCGATGTCGAACTCGATGAATCGATCGGCCGTTCGACGCCCGATGTCGAGCATGAGCGTGCGGTGGCGATCTTCGACCTGATCGAGGAGAACAGTTTTCAACCCGTCAATGACAGCGGCCCCGGGCCGTACCGGCTGAAACTGTCGCTGGCCGAGCAGCGCCTGGTTTTTGCCGTGGCGCGCGAGGACGGGGATGCCGTCGTCACCCACATCCTGTCGCTGACGCCGCTCAGGCGCATCGTCAAGGACTACTACATGATCTGCGAAAGCTACTACGACGCCATCCGCTCCTCGACGCCGAGCCACATCGAGGCGATCGACATGGGCCGCCGCGGCCTGCACAATGAGGGTTCGCAGACGCTGATGGACCGGCTGGCCGGTAAGATCGACATCGATTTCGATACGGCGCGCCGGCTGTTCACGCTGGTCTGCGTGCTGCACTGGCGGGGCTAGCCCTGGCTGCCCTGCCTCGCTCGATCCTGTTCCTGTGCGGCATGAACGCCGTGCGCTCGCCAATTGCCGAACAGCTGGCGCGACGGGCGCTGCCGGCCACCGTATTCGTCGCTTCGGCCGGCGTTCGCGCCGGCGAGCGCGATCCGTTCGTCGATGCGGTGCTGGCCGAGGAAGGCCTGTCGCTGGGCGAGCGTCACCCAAGGACGATGGACGATCTCGAGGACGACTATTTCGACCTCATCGTCACGCTGGCGCCGGAAGCACACCATGCGGCGCTCGAACTCACCCGCTCGCTTGCCGTCGAGGTCGAATACTGGCCGACGCCGGACCCGACCGACGCCACCGGCACCCGCGAGCAGATCATGGCGGCCTACCGCGACGTGCGCGAGCGGCTGAAAGCGCGCATAGGTCGACGTTTTTTGCTTCCAGAAGCAAAAAACGCGACGGATTAAGCGTGTTCACAAGCGCGCGTTTATCATATAGGTTCCGCCGAAATTCCGGCCAGGGCGCTGGAACTACCATCCAAGCAAAGGTATCGAATGCCGAAGGAAGAAGTCCTCGAGTTTCCGGGTGTCGTGACGGAATTATTGCCCAACGCGATGTTCAGGGTGAAACTCGAAAACGAACACGAGATCATCGCCCATACAGCCGGCCGCATGCGCAAGAACCGCATCCGCGTGCTGACCGGCGACAAGGTTCTGGTCGAGATGACGCCATACGACCTGACCAAGGGCCGCATCACCTATCGTTTCAAGTAAGCAAAGCCCGACTGGTCCGCGATGAGCATTTTGCAGAAGCTGGTGCTTGCCTCGGGTTCGCCGCGCCGGATCGAGCTCTTGCAGCAGGCCGGCATCGAGCCGGACCGCGTGCTGCCGGCCGATGTCGACGAGACGCCACTGCGCGCCGAGCACCCGCGCTCGCTGGCCAAGCGGCTGTCGAAGGAGAAGGCCGAGAAGGCGTTCGCTTCGCTGACGGCCGAGACCGACTATGCGCCTGGCTTCGTGCTGGCCGCCGACACGGTGGTCGCCGTCGGGCGGCGCATCCTGCCCAAGGCTGAAACTCTCGACGACGCCGCCAATTGCCTAGGGCTGCTCTCAGGCCGTTCGCACCGAGTCTATTCCGGCATCTGCCTGATCACGCCGGGCGGCAAACTGCGCCAGCGGCTGGTCGAGACGCGGGTGCGCTTCAAGCGGCTGCCGCGCGAGGAGATCGACGCCTACGTGGCATCGGGTGAATGGCGCGGCAAGGCGGGCGGCTATGCCGTCCAGGGTCTCGCCGGCGCCTTCGTCGTCAAGCTGGTCGGCTCCTACACCAACATTGTCGGCCTGCCGCTCTATGAAACGGTAGCGCTGCTTTCCGGCGAAGGCTTCAAGGTGCATCGCGGCTGGCAGGTGGGAGCCCGGCCGTGAGCCTGGACGACAAGGTCACGCCGCTGCGGCCGAAGCGCCCCTGCCCCGAATGCGGCGAGCCCTCGGCGCGCGAGACCTATCCGTTCTGTTCGACGCGCTGCAAGGACATCGACCTCAACCGCTGGCTGAAGGGCGCCTATGTCATCTCCGCCCGCGACGACGAGGAAGAGACGGACAACGACGAGCCGAAGTGAGGCCGGGGCGTTTAGGCGGCCTCGTTCTTGCGCCCCACACGCGCCCAGGCAGGCAGCCAGTCGCCGTGGGCGGCCAAGAGATCATCGACCAGTGACCAGATCTGGTCGAGATCGAGCTCGGCTGCGGTGTGCGGATCCATCATGGCCGCATGGTAGATGTGATCGCGGTTCTCGCTCATCAGCGCCCGCACCGTCAATTCCTGCACGTTGATGTTGGTGCGAATCAGCGCCGTCAATTGCGGCGGCAGGTCGCCGATGTACGTCGGCTGAATGCCGGAGGCGTCGACCAGGCACGGCACTTCAGCGGCGCAATCCCGGGGCAGCGAGGTGATGCAACCATTGTTGCGGACATTGCCGTAGATCACCGAGGGTTCGCCCGTCCACACCGAATTCATGATCGAAGAGGCATACTCCTTCGACTCCTCGACCTCGATGCGCTGGGCCGAGCGGTAGGCCTGCGCCTGGTCTTTCCAGCGCTCGATCTGCTCGATGCAGCGTTTGGGATATTCGTCGAGCGGAATGCCGTATTTCTCGATCAAGTCTGGGCGGCCTTCCTTGATGAAATAGGGCGTGTATTCGGCGAAATGTTCCGAGCTTTCGGTGACGAAATAGCCCAGCCGCGTCAGCATCTCGTAACGCACCTTGTTGGGGCAGCGCGGATTCCAGCCGGGCTTGGGTGCGCGGCCTTCGCGATAGGCGCGCACGAGATCGGGATAGAGGTCGCGGTAGGAACCGTCCGGCTGGCGGTGCTCGAATTTCAGGTAAAAGGCCATGTGGTTGATGCCGGCCGAGCGATAGCGGATCTCTTCGTAGGGAAGGTTGAGATCGTGCGCCAACTCCATTGCCGTGCCCTGTACCGAATGGCAGAGGCCGACCTGCCTGATCTCAGGGTATTTCTCTGATATCGCCCAGGTGTTGATCGCCATCGGGTTGACGTATTGCAGCATGATCGCCTGCGGGCAGACGGCAAGCATGTCCTCGCAGATCTTCCACAGATGCGGCACGGTCCTCAAGCCGCGCATGATGCCGCCGACACCAAGCGTGTCGGCGATCGTCTGGCGCAGGCCGTATTTCTTCGGCACTTCGAAGTCAGTGACAGTGCAGGGCTCATAGCCGCCGATCTGGAAGGCGACGACGACGAAGTCGGCGCCCGCCAGCGCCTTGCGCTGGTCGGAATGGGTCTCGGCCTTCGCCTTGACGCCGAGCGTCGCGATCAGCTTGTTGACGACGATGGCGCTCTCTTCGAGCCGCTGCGGATTGATGTCCATCAGCGCGATCGTCGCGCCAGAAAGCGACGGCCGCTGCAGCACGTCGCCGACAATGTTCTTCATGAACACCGTCGAGCCGGCGCCGATGAATGTGATCTTGGGATTTCTTGCCACGCTAACCTCCGGCATATGTTCAAGCCACATCGAAAGCGGCCCTGACGAGCCGTTCGGTGTAGGCGGTCTTGGGATTGGTGAGGACCTCGTCGACGGGTCCCTGCTCGACGATCTTGCCGTGCTGCATGACGATGACGCGGTGGCACAGCGCACGCACCACCTTGAGGTCGTGCGAGATGAACAGGTAGCTCAAGCCCCGCTCGTCCTGCAGCTTGCGCAGGAGGTCGATGATCTGCGCCTGGACGGAGAGGTCCAGCGCCGATGTCGGCTCGTCGAGCAGGATGAATTCGGGCTCGAGCGCGATTGCGCGGGCGATCGCGACGCGCTGGCGCTGACCGCCCGAGAATTCGTGCGGGAACCGCGACAGTATATCGCCCGGCATGCCGGCACTGACCAGCGCCTCGCGCACCCGGTCGACCCGCTCGACCCGCGTCGCGCCGATGCTGTTGACGACCAGCCCTTCCTCGATGATCTGGCCGATTGTCATGCGCGGATTGAGCGAAGAGAAAGGATCCTGGAAAACGATCTGCATGCGCGAGCGCAGTGGCCGCATCTCGTTGCGTGACAGGCCCTGGATCGGTTGGCCGTCGAAACGGATTTCGCCGCGCTTGGTGTCGATCAATCTCAGCAGCGCCTGGCCGAATGTGGTCTTGCCGGAACCGGATTCGCCGACCAGCCCCAGCGTCTCATGGCGGCAAAGCTTGAGGCCGAGATCGTCGACGGCGACCAACTCGCGCCAGTCCGGCCTCAGGAAACTGCCGTGACGCAGCATGAAGCAGACGCGCACATCATTCGCTTCGAGGATGGCGCCGCTGCCCTCAGGAAGCGGTTGCGGACGCCCGCGCGGCTCCGCGGCGAGCAGCCGCTGCGTGTAGGGATGCTGTGGGTCCGCAAACAGCCGTTCGGTGACGTTGTGCTCGCACATCGCGCCATGCTGCATGACGTAGACATAGTCGGAGAACTTGCGCACCACGGTGAGATCGTGGGTGATCAGGATCACCGCCATCCGCAGTTCTTTTTGCAGATTGCGGATCAGGTTCAGGATTTGCGCCTGGACGGTGACGTCGAGCGCGGTGGTCGGCTCATCGGCAATCAACACGTCAGGATCGTTGGCCAGCGCCATGGCGATCATTACGCGCTGCCGCTGACCGCCCGAAAGCTGGTGCGGATACTGTTTGAGCCGCGCCTCCGGCTCGGGGATCTGGACATGCCGCAAGAGTTCGAGCGCCCGTGCCCAGGCCTGCCTGCGGCTCACCTTGCGGTGCACCCGGATCGCCTCGACGATCTGGCTGCCGACCGTATAGATCGGGTTGAGCGAGCTCATCGGCTCCTGGAAGATCATCGAGATGCGGTTGCCGCGCAGCTTGCGCCGCTCGCTCTCGGGGAATTTCAGGATGTCTTGGCCATCGTAACAGATGCTCGATTTCGGCGACACGGTGGCTCGGCGCGACAGCAGCCCCATGACGGCGCGCGCCGTCACCGACTTGCCGGAACCGGATTCGCCGACGATGGCGATCGTCTCGCCGCGATAGAGCTGGAACGAGATGTCCTTGACCGCTTCGACAACGCCGTGCTCGACCTTGAAGGCGACCTCGATGTTGCGGGCGTCGATGATGGGCTGGTCCTGGCGCCCGTCATGGTCATGACGGACGGTAGGGGCGAAGGATTCGGCGAGTGCGACGGTCATCCCAGCCACCTCAATACGGATCGACGGCATCGCGCAGGCCGTCGCCCAGCGCGTTGAAGGCAAAAACGGTGGCGAGCACGAAACCGACCGGCGACAGGATCCAGGGATAGGTGCCGATGACGGAATAGGTCGCGGTGTCCTGCAGCATCAGGCCCCACGAGATCAGCGGAGGCTTGACCGCGAAGCCGAGGAACCCGAGGAAGCATTCGAGCAGCACCACCGTCGGGATCGCCAAGGTGACGGCGACAATCACATGGCTCATCACATTGGGCAAGATGTGCTGCAGGATGATGCGCCGGTCGGTGGCGCCGACCGCCATTGCGGCGCGCACATACTCGATGCGCGCCAGCGCCAACGTCTTGCCGCGCACCTCGCGCGACATCTGCGCCCAGCCCAGCGCCGACATGACGACGATGACAAAGGCGAGGAAGACATTGGTCGGCGCGGTGACGGGGATCAGCGTCGTCAGCGCAAGATAGAGCGGCAGCTGCGGGAAGGCGAGCACCAGTTCGACGAAGCGCTGCATCCAGATATCGAACCGGCCGCCGAAATAGCCGGAAACCATGCCGACGGTGGTGCCGATGACGGTTATGATGAAGACGACCGTCAGCGCGATCATCAGCGAGACGCGCGAGCCATGTATGGCGCGCGACAGGATATCGCGGCCGAACTTGTCGGTACCGAGGAAATGCACCGGCTGGCCGTCCATCGAGGCGAAGAAATGCCTGTCCGCCGGGACCAGCCCGAAGAGCTTGTAGGGCGCGCCTTCGACAAAGAAGCCAAGCAGCCTCGGATGGTCGTAGTCGGGCCCGACGACGGGCTGGAAGGTGACCGGATCGAGGTCGGCCGAATCGGCCAGCGCATAGACCCGTGGCCGCGCGACGAAATTGCCGTCCTTGTCGTGGAAAGAGGGCAGTTGCGGCGGAGCGAAGCCGACATCGGTCGCCTTCGGGTCCATCGGCGCCAGGAATTCGGCGAACACGGCCATCACCAGCAACAGAACGACGAGCCCAAGCCCGGCCATGCCGGTCCAGGAGCGCTTCAACCGACGCCAGACGAGCGCGATATAGCTCTCATTGCCGCGCGCCGGTTTGGCGACGATGGGTCCTTCCGCCGGCAGCGGTGGAGGTGATGGATCGCGGGCCAGCATCTAGCTCTCTCCGTATTGGCGGATGCGCGGGTCGAGCAGGACGAGCAGCATGTCGGCGATGATATTGCCGACGATCAGTGTCGCCGACAGCACCATCATGAAGGTGGCAGTGACATAGACATCACCAACCGCCATCGAACCGACGATCGCCGGGCCGACGGTCGGCAGCGCGAAGATGATCGCCGTCTCGATCTCGCCGGTGAGCATGTAGGGCAACACCACACCCTGATACATGACGAGCGGATGCAGCGCATTGGGCACGGCGTGCCGCATGACGACGGCACTACCGGTCAGGCCCTTGGCTCTCGCCGTCTCGACATATTGCGCGTTGAGCGTATCCAGCAGATTGCCGCGCATGACACGCATATTGTAGGCGAGGCCGCCGAAAGTGGCGATCGCCACGACCGGCCAGACATGCTTGACCAGGTCGACAAACTTCGCCCAAGACCATGGCGCGCCGCCATATTGCGGCGAGAAGAATGAGCCGATCTCCGACAGGTTGAACTGGAAGACGAGGAGATAGACGATGATCAGCGCCATCAGGAAGCGCGGCACGGTCATGCCGAGGAAGGCGATGGCCGAGAGCGTCGAGTCGATCCACGTGTATTGCCTTGTCGCCGCCCATATGCCGAACGTGATGCCCAGCACCGAGGCGAGCAGATGGCAGACCAGTGCCAGGAGCAGCGTTCTCGGCAGGCGCTCGCCGACGACATCGGCCACCGGCTTGTTGTAGTAGAGGCTGTAGCCGAAATCGCCGCGAGTAATGATTCCGCCGATCCAGTTGAGATACTGGACGGGCAGCGGCTTATCGAGGCCGTGTTCGACGCGGTAGGCCTGGGCCTGCGCATCGGCCTCGGCGAAGGACGCGCCGCCCTGGTTGATCAGCTGCGAACGGATGTAGTCGGCATAGTCACCAGGTGGCGCCTGGATGATGGCGAAGGTGACGAGGCTCAAGATTGCGAGGACCGGTATTGCCGACGCTACGCGCATAAGCAGGAATCGCAGCATGGACGGTCGGCTTCCTCATTTCGCCGGACGCTCTCATTGAGGGTCGTTCGGAGGTTGGTTTGCCCCGGCCGCGCCAGCGGCGCGGCCGGGTCTCTCTTGGTCAGGGGAGGTAAACTTACATCGGACCCTTGTCTCCGGGCTTGCCCGGGAGCTCCTGCGGGAACAATTCGTATTTCGCCTGCTTGTCGGCCGCGACGAAGACGCGTTCTCGGACGATCGAATCCTCGGCCCAGTTGAACATGAAGATCGGCGTGCCCTGCGGAATGTTCGAGAAGCGCTTGTTGACGATCAGCGCGCCGGGATATTCCGTCAGGCCGATATTGTAGACGTGTTCGGTCGAGATCTTCTGGAACTCTTTCATCAGGCTGGCGCGCTTGTCGTTGTCCTCAGACGCGACGAACTTGTTGACGATGGCGACGAGGTCTTTTTCGAAAGGCATCAGGTCGACCTCGCCGCTTTCCGGCGCACGGTGATTCCAGCTGGTTTTCGGGCCGACAGGTGCAAGCTGTTCTGTGTTCTGCACAACCGAGGTCAGTTCCTGGTCATTGCGCCGGATCAACCAGTCGAAACGGCCGGAATACTGCGAGGCGTCGCGCTGGGTACCGTTGAGGCCGTTCAGCACGACCCTCAAGCCCAGCTTTTCCATTTGCGCGACGACACCTTCGGCAAGGCTTTTGTCGGTGCCGTAGTCGTTGTTGACCAGCATCACGATCTCGACGTTCTTACCGCCGGCAGTGCCAGCCGGGAAGTTTACGAAACCGTCGCCGTCGGCATCCTTGAGGCCGGCCTTGGCGAGTTCGGCCTTGGCGCCCGCGAGGTCGAAGGGATAGTAGACGGTGGACTTGCGATCATAGAAGCTTGTGCCCGAGGAGAAGCCGCCGGGATAGATGGCGGTGAACGGCCCCTTGACCAGGGAGTCTCCCAGCGCCTTGCGGTCGAGCGCCATGGTGACAGCCTTGCGGAAGTCCTCATTGCGGTTCAGCTCACGGACTGCCTGGCTTCGCTCGTCCGGGTTGCCCCAGCCATTGGCGGAAAAGTTCATGCGCAGATTGTAGCCGATGAGCCGCGGGCCGAAGGCCAGCCTGGCCGGCGCGTTCGCCTCCGCCGCACGCTTCAGCGAGGCGACGAAGTTTTCCGGCTGCTCCAGATTGGAGAAGTCGGCGGAGCCGGCGACCGCCTGGACGTCGCGGTCGGCCCAGGTCGACAGCTTGTACTGCAGTTCGTTGAGGTAGGGCAGCTGGTTGCCCTTCTCGTCGACCTTCCAGTAGTAGGGGTTGCGGCGCATGACGATGATGTCGTCCGGCCGGTACTCGACCGGCGCCCAGGCGCCCATCACCGGCATGTTCATGAATTCCGGCGGGAAGGCATTCTTGAACTGGTCGTAGGTGTTCTTCGAATATTTCGGATGCTGCGGCTTCAATATGTGCGCGGGGCCGGGGCAGAAGGTACCATAGGCCATGGCGTAGAGGTACTGTTTCGGGAAGGCGTCCTTGAAGGTCCATTCGACGGTGTAGTCGTCGATCTTCTTCAGCGTCGTGCCGACACCGAAGGTTTCCGGCGTCGCGCCATTGAGCGGCGAGACGTTCGGGTCGACCACCTCGTCATCCCAGTAGAACATGACGTCGTCGGCGTTGAAGGCCACGCCATCAGACCATTTGGCGCCCTCGATCAGATGCATGGTCAGCTTGTGGCCGTCCTTCGACCAGTCCCAGCTCCTGGCCAGATTCGGCAGCGGTTCGGTGTCCTTGGCCTCGACCTGGAACAGCGGCGCGGTGCGCGTCAGACATTCGGAAAGGCCGATGTCAATGCCGCCCCAGCCTTGCGTCTGGCCGGCGCCATAGTTCCAGCCTTCCGGCCGGCCACCGATGACATGGCGCATCGTATCGCCATAGACGCCGACGCCGTCAGGCATGTTGGCCGTCTTGAAGACCAGCGGCTCTTTAGGCAGCCTGTCTTTCACTGGCGGCAGCTTGCCCGTCTTGACGTATTTCTCGGTGACCCAGTCGGGCTCGTGATATTGCGGCAGCGCCTTGAACTCCAGAATGGAGTCGCGCGCCACATATTTGATCTTGCCCTCGGCGGGGAACGGTGTCGGCGCCGGCGGAACAGTCGGCTCGGAAGCGTATGCATTGAGTGCCGAGACCGAGACGCTCAGCGCCAGTCCGGCAGCAAGACCGATATTGCGTAAATTCCTCACTGTCTCTCTCCCTCTTGTTTGTTCCGGAGCTTTTATACCTGCTCCGCTTCTCCTCGAATCCAAACGGCTTCGTGGCAGTGGATCCGCCTCCCGTAGATCCACCATCACCGCATGAAAATTCAGCCGGCCTGCTTTAGCGCAGCTTTTTCGGCGCGCAATTCCTCTATCGAGCGCACACTGCGCCGCGCCGCGCCCGCCCATTCGCGGGTCTTGACCCCGGATGTCGACAGCCGCGCCCTGGCGGCCGGAACCGCGTGGGCATATTGCGGCAGCCAGGCTGCCTGGGCGACGACCATTTCGTCGACCATCTGCCAGACCTCCTCCGGGGTTGAAACCGCGCCGACCAGCGGGTCGTGCAATACGGCGAGCTTGAGCAGATCGATGTCGCCGGCGATAGCGGCATGGACCGACATGCGCTGGACATTGATCGAGGAGATGCAGGTGGCCGCACAGGCTTCCGGCAAGGTGATGCCGGCGGCCATGTTGATGCCGAAGCGGTCGACGAAACCGGGCGACTCGATGATGGCGTCCTGCGGCAGGTTGGTGATCACGCCATTGTTCTTGACGTTGAAGTGGCCGCGATAGACGCGGTTGGTCTCCAGCGCCTCCAGGATGTGGCTGGCATGCTCGTTGGAGCGCTTCTTGGAATCGATCGGCTGTGACGCCGCTTCGAGGAACTGCGGGTATTCCGTTTCGAACCAGTTGCGGGTTTCGGTCGAGTAGCGGAGATAGCCGCCCGTCTCGCCATGGATCCAGTCGGACATGTCGATCCAGCGCGTGATCTCGTCGGGCCGTTTGCGGTACCAGGGCAGATACTCGGAAAGATGGCCGTTGCTTTCGGTCGAGTAGACGCCGAAGCGCTTCAAGACATCGATGCGAAGCTTCTCCTGCCTGGAATAGACCGGATGCGCCTCGAAGGCGGCGACCAGTTCGTCCTTGCCGATCTCGCGGCCGTTCAGGCGCAAATCGATGAACCAAGTCTGGTGGTTGATGCCGGAACAGACATAGTCGAGCTCCTGCCTGGACTTCGCGCCCAGCACCTCGGCGATCTGCTCGGCGCCGTGCTGAACACCGTGGCAGAGCCCGACGGTGTCGACCTTGCCGTACTCGATCGCAGCCCAGGTGTTCATCGCCATCGGGTTGGCGTAGTTCAGGAATTTGGCGTTCGTCTCGGCGACCTCGCGTATGTCCTTGCAGAAATCCAGGATCACCGGAATGTTGCGCTGGCCATAGAGGATGCCGCCGGCGCAGATCGTATCGCCGACGCATTGGTCGATGCCGTATTTCAGGGGAATCCTGATATCGTCGGCATAGGCTTCGAGGCCGCCGACACGCACGCAGCTGATGACATAGCGTGCGCCTTCGATTGCCTTGCGGCGGTCGGTGGTCGCGGTCACCTTGGTTGGCAATCTATTTGCCTCGACTATCCTGTCGAGGATCGCCTTGATCATCTCAAGATTGTGCGCACTGACGTCGGTCAGCGCGAATTCGATATCGGTGAATTCGGGCACGCACAGAATATCGGTGAACAGCTTCTTGGTGAATCCAACGCTGCCGGCACCAATGATAGCGATTTTGAAACTCATCAGCCGGACCTCATTTCGTTCGAATGGCAGGCAAGGAACGACAAGCAAAGGTTCAGCCACATGCCGTGACATGTATGCAGGACAAGCCGGAATCCAGCCTGCCAACCTCCCTGTCCGCTCCTCGGCTGCGGATCGCTCTCGCTTTTCGAGGGGGAGTATGCGCTTATTCGCGAGCGCGACCAGAGAAGGATTATGCTTTCAAGGGTAATTTTGTGCTGCAGGATTTGATAGCCAACGGACAGTCGATGCGGACGATCTCGTTGCCGCGCGGTCGCCAGCGCCTGCACGCCATGCCGACGAGCACGGGTTATGAAGTCCGCGAGGACGAGATCTACGACTGGGACGGGCGCAGGCGCGGCCAGACACCGTTCACCGTGCTCCAGCACACGATCAGCGGGACCGGCCGGCTGCGCTATGAGAACCGCAACTACCGCCTGCAGAAGAACGACACATTGCTGGTGCTGGTGCCGCACAACCACCGCTACTGGCTGGCCAAGGATGAGCGTTGGGAATATTTCTGGATTTCGATGAATGGCGAGGAGGCGCTGCGCATCCACAAATCCATAATCGGCACTTCGGGCCCGGTGTTTCGGCTGCAGCCGGCGACGATCGACCATCTTGCCGATTGCAGCCTGCGCCTCATCAAGGGCGCCGCTTCGCCGGGTGCCGCTTCCGCCGTCGCCTACGAAGCTGCGATGGCGCTCTACGACGATGTCTTCGGCTCACATGCCTTTGCTGAAAAACAGAGTGCCATGCAGCCGGTCATCGATCACATCAGTGCCAATCTCGACAGGCCGCTGCCGGTGGCCGACCTGGTCCAGATCAGTGGCCTCAGCCGGGCTCATTTCTCGCGCTGTTTCGCCGAGAGCGAAGGCCTGCCGCCCGCAGAGTTCGTGCTACAGCAGCGCCTGCAACGCGCGGCGAAGCTGCTGACCAAAGTGGACTTCCTGCCGGTGAAGGAAGTTGCCATCCTGTGCGGCTTCGAGGACGCGAATTATTTTTCGAAGGTCTTCCGCCGTTGCTACGGCATCACGCCCAGCCAATTCCGCACCACCGGCATGTATGCCAGCATGAGAACCCCGGCCAGGCACGGCGCCAGGGTCTCGGACGAGACCTGACACCGCCTTGGGTTCTCATTATGCATCAGGCGGCGTGCCGGCTGCCGCCATCCAGCCATTCGAGATCGGCCGGCGAAAGCGTGACGTCGAGTGCTCGCAGACTGTCGTCCAACTCGCCCAGCGTGCGGGGCCCGATCAGCGGAATGGATGGGAAGGGCTGATTGAGCACATAGGCCAGGGCAATATGGATCGGGCTCTTGCCCAGCCGCGCGGCAAGTTCGACCGCCCGGTCGCGGCGGCCGAAATTGCGCTCCGAGTACCAGACGCGCACCAGTTCCTCATTGTCGTGCCTGTCGCGCCCGGCGCGATCGGTGAAGAAGCCGCGCCCCTGGCTCGACCAGGCGAAATTCGGCATCTGGCGGGACGTCAGCCAGGCCTTCCATTCGTCGGTCGAGGAGGTCACGCAGCCGGCCCAGATCGGTTCCAGCATTTCGGCCAGTGAGAAGTTGTTGGACAATGCGCCGGGCTTCTGTTTGCCGGTCCGCTCGGCATAGGCAATAGCCTCGTCCATACGCTGCATCGTCCAGTTCGAGCCGCCGAACGGGCCGCGTATGCGGCCTGCCTTCGCCTCGCGATCCATCGCATCGACGAATTCGCCGACCGGCACATCGGGATTGTCGCGGTGCATGAAGTAGACATCGGCATGGTCGGTTTGCAGGCGGTCGAGTGACTGTTCAAGCTGCTTGCCGATCACATCGGGATAGCAGAGCGGCGAATGCGCGCCCTTGGCGATGACCACCGATTGCGCCCGCACGCCGCGGTTTTTCAGCCACTCGCCAAGCAGCGCCTCGGTGTAACCGCCGCCGTAGACATAGCCGGTGTCGAAGAGATTGCCGCCGGCCTCGAAAAAGGCATCGAGCAGGATCGACCCCGAGGAAAAGGTGCGAAAATCCTCGAAGCCGAGCGCCACCACCGACGCCGGCTTCGACAGGCCCGGAATGGTACGCTTGGAGATCGCCGTTCCGCTGGAGCGCAAGGGCCGGCCGGAGATGGTGTTGGTGCGCTGCGGGGCCTTCTCGATCCCGTATTCCAGGCCCGCCGCCGCCCGCCATCTGTCGAGGACGCGCAAGGTGCCGAGGCTGTCGGCCCAGTCCATGCCCGGCCAGGCGAATTCTTGGGCGCCGGCGAGGATGGCCTCACCGGCGGCGTCGACCTCGAACGAATAGACATGGCGCTTTTCGTCGACGCTGATGGTCTCGCGCGCGCCGTCGGATCCGATCACGTCGATCCGGCCGAGCCCGACGTCACGGTTGCCGCCGGCGAACCAGAAGTCCGGCACCTCGATGCGGCCCATGGTGCCGAAGATTCTGAGCACATTGTCCTGGTTGAGCGAGATGCTGCAGGAAACTTCAGCAATAATGCCGCCCGGGAAATGCAGCAGCGCCGAGGCCCATTCGTCGACGCCGGACTGGCCAAGGTGGGCAGTACCAACCACCTTGTCCGGCTCGGCGAAGGGGAGGCCCGCCGCCGCCCCGGCAATGAGCCGCGCCATCGAGACCGGATAGCCCCCGACATCCAGAATGCCGCCGCCGGCAAGATCGTTGGCATAGAGCCGGTGCTCCGGCATGAAGCCCGGCATGGCAAAGCCGAAACTCGACTTGATCATCCTGATATCGCCGATGACGCCCGACCTGATCAGTTCCACCAGCTTCAGCGTCTGCGGGTGCAACCGGTACATGAAGGCTTCGCCGAGAAAGGTGCCGGCCTTGCGCGCGGCATGGATCATGGCGTCGGCCTCGAAGGCGGTCAGCGCAAGCGGCTTTTCGCAAAGCACATGCTTGCCAGCTTCCGCCGCCCTGATCGCCCATTGCGCGTGGCCGGGATGCGGTATCGAAATGTAGATGGCGTCGATGTCGGGATCGGCGAGCAGAGCATCGTAGCCATCTAGGATGCGGGCGCCGGGGAAACTTTCGGCGAGACCCGGCTTAGCCGGGTTGCGGGCGCCGATGGCAACCAGCTTGCCAGTGCGCGAAGCGGCCGCGCCACCGGCAAAGGCCTGGGCGATGCTGCCTGGGCCGAGAATGCCCCAGCGAATGGGCGTTGTTGAAGTCATTGTCATTCTCCTTGAAGGCTGGCTCCTTGAAGGCTGGAAACCGTCAGCGCAGCCGCAGCCCTTTTTCATCGAACAGGTAGGATTTACCGATGGAAACGGTGATCTCGGACACATCGGGAACCTTTGCCGCGTCGCGCTGGATCACCACGTCTTCACCGTTCGCCGTTCTGGCATAGAGAAAACTTGTGCCGCCCAGATGCTCGACCACGTCGATGCGTACCACAAGGTCGGTGTCGCCCTCCCCGGCGCTGCCGAAATGTTCGGGACGCACGCCCACCATGACCTTGCTCCCGATTTTGGGGCTTCCTGCTTCGGGTGCAGCACCCGTCAGCGGTTGCGCGACACGGGTCTTCTCCTGACCCGCCAGTTCGACCACCACACCATGTGCATCGCGCCCGACAATGCGGCCGCTGATGAAGTTCATCTTCGGCGAGCCGACAAAGCCCGCCACGAACTGATTGTCGGGATTGTCATAAAGATCGAGCGGCCGGCCGATCTGCTCGATATGGCCGGCGCGCATCACGACGATCCTGTCGGCGAGTGTCATCGCCTCGGTTTGGTCGTGGGTGACATAGATCATGGTGGTGCCGAGTTCCTTGTGCAGGCGCGATATCTCGACCCGCATCTGAACACGCAATTCGGCGTCGAGATTGGAAAGCGGCTCGTCGAACAGGAACACCTGCGGTTCGCGCACGATGGCACGGCCGATGGCAACGCGCTGGCGCTGGCCGCCCGACAATTGCTTGGGACGCCGCTTCATCAGCTCGTTTATGCGCAGGATTTCGGCGGCTCGCTTGACGCGCCGGTCGGTGTCGGCGTTCGGATTGCCGGTCATCCTGAGCCCGAAACTCAGATTCTGTTCGACGCTCATGTGCGGATAGAGCGCGTAGGACTGGAAGACCATGGCGATGCCGCGGTCGGCCGGCTCGACATCGTTGACGAGCTTGCCGCCGATGGCGATCTCGCCGCCGCTGATGTCCTCGAGCCCGGCGATCATCCTGAGCAGCGTCGATTTTCCGCAGCCGGAGGGACCGACGAAGACGACGAACTCGCCGTCCTTGACGTCGATGTTGGCGCCGTGGACGACCTCGAAGACCCCGAAGCGTTTGATGACATTGTTGAGCGTGACTGTTGCCATGCTGTTCCTTACTTGATCGCGCCGGCGGCGATGCCGGCGATGAAATGGCGCTGCAGCAGCACGAAGACGACAAGCATCGGCACCGTCAGCATCACCGCGCCCGCCATGATGCCGCCCCACGACACCTTGGTGAGGCCGATCAGCGTGCCGAGCGCCACCGGCGCCGTCATCGAACCGGGCTGGCTGTTGATCAGGAGCGGCCACAAATAGTTGTTCCAGGACGCGAGGAACAGGATGATGGCGAGCGCCGCCAGCATCGGCCGCGCCAGCGGCAGCGCGACGAACAGGAAGATGCGCCATTCCTTCACCCCCTCGACGCGCGCCGCATCGAAAAGGTCGTCCGGCATCATCGAGAAGCTCTGCCGCATGAACAGCACGCCGAGCGAATTGAACAGCGGCGGCACGATCAGCGCCACCCAGGTGTTGGCGAGCTTGAAATCGCGCGCCACCATGATGAATTGCGGGATCAGCACCACAGCATAGGGCAGCGTGATGGTGCCGAGGATGATGGCGACAACCAGGCCCTTGCCGACGAACCGGTAGCGGGCCAGCGCCCAGCCGGCCATCGACGTCAGCATCACCGACAGGAACGTGTAGGTCACCGCCACGGAGACAGAAATGCCGATGGCGCCGACGAAGTCGGTGTCGCGCTGCAGATTGTTGAAATTGTCCAAGAAATTGCCGTGCGGCAAAAGCTCGATGCCGGGGCTGAAGATGCCGTTGTCCGGCATGGTCGAGAACACCACCATCATCCACAGCGGAAACAGCCAGATCAGCGCCAGCGGCGTCAGGAACAGATGCAGTGCGATGCTGCGTCCCAACCTGGCGGAGGAGAGTGAACTCATTTCGGTTCCCTCGTCAGCCACAGCTGCACCAGCGTGATCGCGATCGCCAGCCCAGCCATGGTGTAGGCGACGGCCGACGCGTAGCCGAAATTGAGCGATCGAAAGCCCTGGCGGTAAAGCAACAGGCCAAGCGTCTCGGTGCCGCCGCCGGGCCCGCCGCGCTCGGTGATCAGGAAGGGCTCGGTGAACAACTGCATGGTGCCAATGATCGACAGCACGAGGCAGAACACGATGACGGGTTTCAGGAGAGGCAGCGTGATGAAGAAGAACTGCTTGAGCTTGCTGACGCGATCGAGCGTCGCCGCCTCGTAGACATCTTCGGGAATGGACTGCATGCCGGCGAGCAGGATGATGGCGTTGTAGCCGGCCCAGCGCCAGGTGACCGCGATCATGATCAGCGCCATCGCCGGCGTGACGTTGGAAAACCAGTCGACGCTGGGTAGGCCGACGCTGTTCAAGAGCTTGTTGATGATGCCGAAGTTGAGGTTGAACATCAGCCGGAAGACCGCCGAGTAAGCAACTTCGCCGACCACGACCGGGGCGAAGAAAGCAAAGCGATAGAGGCCCCTCGCCTTGAGCAGCGGCGAGTTCAACAGCACCGCCATCACCAGCGCCAGCGTGATCATCACCGGCACCTGGATGACAAGGATGAGCAGCGTGTTCTTCAGCGCGTTGAAGAAAGCGGGGTCGCCGATCAATCGGCCCCAGTTGAAGGTGGGCGCGAACCGCCAAGGCACGGTGCGCGTCGCTTGGAAGGAGATCATGAAGGAATCGATGATCGGCCACACCCAGAAGATTGCAAAGATCAGCAGATAGGGCGCGAGGAAGCGATACGCCGTGGCATTCTGATAGCGCATTGTTGCCTCCTTTCCGCGTTCAAGGGGGTGACGCGCCCATGCTGAAACACGTGGCGCGTTCGGCCCCGGACAGCATCAATGCCGTCCGGGACCGTCTCGGTCCAGATCAAGATTTGACGGGCAATCCGGTCGCCGCGGCGATCTGGCTTGCGGCATCGTCGAGCGCTGCCTTGGCGTCGGGGTAGCCGCCGGCCAGATATTTGGTCTGCACGGCGCGGACGATGATTTCGGCGTCGCTCTGGAATTGCGTGCCGCGGCTGGGAACGACCTTGGGCAAGGTGCCGAGGATGTCCTTCCACACCGCCTGGCCGCCCCAGTAGGGCAGGCCTTGCGCGACATAGGGGTCATCGAGCGCCGACACCAGCGAGGGCACCAGGCCGAAGTCCTTCAGCATGGTGATCTGGCCTTCGTTCGTTCCGAGCGTATATTTCAGATAGGCGTAGGCGGCCTCCTTGTTCTTGGACGCCGAGGTGATGGCCAGCGAGGAGCCGCCGAGATTGGCGGCACGCGGGCCGTCGGCGGTGAGGCTTGGCATCAGATAGACGCCCCATTTGCCGTTTTCACCGGCCGATTCGGTGCGAATGGTGCCTTCGTACCAGCCGCCATAGACGTGGGTGGCGACGGTGCCGGCTGTGTTGTTGGTGATCTTGGTGCCCCAGTCGGCGGAGGAGACGATACCGGCGTCCTTCATCTCCTTGACCTTGGTCATGGCATCGACGCATTTGGGTTGGTTGATCGTGATCGACTGGCCATCCTCGGCGAAATAGGCGCAGCCCTGTTCGTTGGAGATCATGCGGAAGAATTCGCTGTCGCCGTTGAAATCGGCATTGGTCATCGAGACGCCCGGGTTGGCGGCCTGAATCTTCTTGCCGGCGGCGATGAAATCGTCCCAGGTTTTGATCGATGCCGGATCGACGCCGGCCTTTTCGTAGAAGTCGCGGCGGTAAAAGGCCGCCACCGGACCCGAATCCCACGGCATCGCATACGCCTTGTCGCCGACTTCGAGCTCGGTGCGCTTGAAGTCGGGAAATTTCTTCTGGTCCTCGGCGGTGTAGCCCAACGTATGCAGGTCGACGAAGCAGTCGGGGAACTGGCTCCAGTAATTCTCGGCCTCGCCGTTCTCGATGGTGACGATATCAGGCAGGCCGACGCCGCCGGCGGCGCAGCCGGCGATCGACTTGTCGTAGGTCGGCTGGTTGCCGAGATCCTGGACCGTCACCTTGACGTCGGGAAATTGCTTGTTGAAGCCGGCAACGGTCGCCTTCAGCGATGAAGCCGCGACATTCCAGCTCCAGATCGTTATTTCGCCGGACTGCGCAAAGGCCGGGGCAGAGCCCAGGGCGAGCGCGAGCGCGGCGCAGGTCATTGTGATGCGCATTGAAATCCTCCCATTCCATTTGCTCTCTCACTGTGAGCGTGGCTAGACTATGCAGTGGGCAGGGGCTGTCGCCGTCAAAGGGAATATGAAATTGGCGGAAAGTAAGATGCCGGAACGACCGTTTTACCAGCCTGGTGCCAGCAGCGTGGAAGGCTTGCCGCTGCTGCTGCAAATGTTTCACACCAGTCCTCTGGTGATGCTCAAACCGCATTGGCATGCCCAGGTCGAAGTGAATTTCATCGTGCGCGGCAGCGTTCATTACCGCATGAACGACCACGAGATTTCGCTGTCTGCCGGCGAGATGTGCCTGTTCTGGGGCGGCCTGCCGCACCAGATGGACGATTTGTCCGACGACGCCCTCTATGCCGGAGCGCATCTGCCGCTGGTGCATTTCTTCCGGCTGCACCTGCCCACGGATATCCGGCATCGGCTGATGACGGGTGCGACGCTGGTGACCGGCGCCACCGACCAGTCCGACAACCACAATTTCGAACGCTGGAACCGCTACGCCCGGTCCGGCGACCAGGCCAAGGCGGAACACGCCGTCAACGAATTGCTGCTGCGGCTGGAGCGGGTGCGGTTCGAACCCTACCGGCTGGTATCCGCAACCCCGATCGGCCAGGAAACCGGCAGCGCCTTCGACCAGCAGTCATCGCGCAATGTCGGGCGCATGTGCGATTTCATCGCCGAGAATTTCCTCTACGACATCGATTGCGTAAACATCGCGGCGGCAGCCGACATCCATCCCAAATACGCCATGAGCCTGTTCAAGAAATCGACCGGCATGACGCTCAACGAGTACGTCAACCTTTTGCGGCTAAGCTATGCGCAGGCGCTTTTGATGCACCAGGACGCCAATGTGCTGCGCGTCGCCATGGATTCGGGCTTCGGCTCGCTCAGCGCCTTCAACAAATCGTTCCGCAAGCTGGCCGGCATGTCGCCCTCCGATTTTCGCAGGGGCATGCCCGGCGCCAGATAGAACGCGGCGACCAGGCGACGCTTGCCCGGCGCCGCCAATGCCGAGCATCTCGATCGTCGGCTAAAAGACGGGCCACGCCTTTGCGGCCCGTGACGGCGACGCGGACAAGGTGCCTCCGGCCGAAATGGAGCAGCGCCGCACGCCGTTCCGGCCATCGACACCGCACCGGAACCGGGCCATCGCACGGCGTCTCATTTCCTGTCTGAAATCGCCATCTGGGCGCTGGACAGGCCGGATTCCCGTGCTATAACCCACGCGCTTTCAAGGGGCGCCCATGGCGCTTCATGAGATCCGGTGTACGAGATTTCGTTTGCCGGAACAGGCCCAGATAGCTCAGTTGGTAGAGCAGCGGACTGAAAATCCGCGTGTCGGTGGTTCGAATCCGCCTCTGGGCACCATCCCTTTCCCAAGTAAGTTCAAAGCCTTATGCAAACTAAACGTTTGTGTTTCCAGGCATTCCATGTCGCGCCATGTTGCAAACCACTACCGTTGATTTCCAAAGGGTTTCCTCCGGCTATCGGCAGGTCCGTGCGACATGGACGCGACATGGGGAGGGCCTATGCGGCTCATTAGGGGATTGGTGCGTTTGGCTTGGGAATGGACCCTACTGCAACTGGCGAAGGCCAGAAAGCGATAAGCCCGCCACCATGTGGCAGCGGGCTCTTGACGCAAATTGCAGGTCTTGGAGACTCAGCGGCGGGTGATCAGCATGCACAACTGACGCAGATCCCGGTCATAGGAACCGGAATTGCCCAGTATATCAACGCAACGCCTTTTCATGCGTACCACTTGGCTGTCAGACATGTCGGCGACAACGCTGGGCAGATTGCGCACAGGATTGCTTCGCTTCGAGAGATTACTCGGGTTGGTTGGATTTGAGAGGTTGCTCGGATTTGATGGGTCGCTCGGATTGGTTCCGCCGCCAATGCCGACGCCGACGCCGACGCCGACCCCACTGGTGCCACCTATATTTGCGCCTAAGCCAGCAGTCACTCCGCCCGCGCCGCCAACATTGGCACCTGCACCGGCATTGACGCCATCGGCTCCGCCGACAGAAGCTCCAAGCCCGGCGCTGACGCCGCTCGACCCGCCAACATTAGCGCCAGCGCCAGCGTTCACGCCGCCCGCGCCGCCGACGGTTGCGCCGGCTCCGACACCGATACCACCTGCCCCGCCGATTGATGCGCCAGCCCCGGCATGCACGCCGCCGCTACCACCTATGGAAGCGCCGGCACCAACTCCAATGCCACCTGCCGTAGCGGGTAGCGACAGGGCAATAATGAATGCGCCGCTAGCCAGCCTCCCAGCGAAGGTTTTCACGAAATTATTCATGACACTCTCCTGTTTTGCGTTGCCTCACCAGCCACCGATTGGCTGCGTGATAATAACGACAGGCCGAGCTTCTCAGGTCCTTAACAGCGGGGGCTTTCCTGCAAAGAAGGCTTCCGATTGATATAAGCAATCGCTAAATTAGTAATCAATGCTAGCGGTGCAGGCCCGCCACCATGAGGCAGCGGGCCATAAATACGCCACGGTGGCGGATTCAGCCGGCGGTTGCGGGCTGTTTGGCCGCGATTTCCATCGTGGCGTTCATCGCCCGCCGATAGGGCCACGATTGTGAGGAACGCGACCTCGACAGGCGACAGGTCGCGTGGCATGTCCTGAACGATCCATGGAAGAAGCATAGGACCGCCGCTGTCGCGGTTCCCTGCCTCATAGGCCAGATATTCGAACGCCATCTTGTAGCCGATGGCCTCGTTCCTGCACAAGGTCGCCAGTCGGCACTACACGCCAGAAATGGCGCTGGCGTCCTTTGCTATTGACGAAGGAGAGCTTGCGGATGTCAACGTTCATGACTGCACCTCGAAATAGGCAATGGCAGCGGCAAGCAGCGGGCCGACGAGGGGGCTCACCTCGTATGCGCTATTCTTCGGCGACCAGTCTGAGCGCTTCCAGGGCCCCCTGTGCCTAAGTTGCTCATGCTTCCTCGCTCCCCGACCGGCGCGCCGTTGGGCAAGGTGTTGGGATGTAGGGACGCCGGCCGCTCTGCCTAAGCTAGAGGCATATTAGCGATAGCTCAATTACGACTGAAGTCCAAAGACCGGTCGTCTCAGATCAAAGTCACCTTCGGATCGACATAGAACGATTGACTCGCTAACGGATTGTCAGAAGCGTACAGTTCCTTTGTCGCTCGATCTAGCAAGGCAACGAGCGCTTGAAAGAGTCGATCACGCTTTCGCCCTTATCAGGGAGTTACGCGCGATGACCTATCGTGGCATAGCTGACGACGTACAGTTGGCGACACTCACCAGAATTCTTGACGAGTATTGCGAGCAAACCGGCATCGAGGGCTCGCACCCGGCGCGGGAGCATTTGGCGCGGCGCCTGATCGCTCTTTTCAGCGGCGGGATCGACAGTCCAGACGATATCAGGATGGCTCTCGACGGCATCGCAAAGGACTGGAAACCAAACGGCACCCATCCGTAGGGGATTACCCCCGGCGCCTGGACGCCCTACCGTTTACCGGCGGTCAGAATCTGCGCTTCCCGCAATAGCGACGCCCAGCTAAGCGCCCCCAGGAGTGCGATTAGCTCGCGGGCCTGCATTTGCGTGATGCCGGTTTCATTGACGAGACGACGCACGACAGGATCATCCGGGTTGCTAGGGGCTTTGCCCTGTTCGTCAGTCATCATCATGAACCCTTTGGCCCACAACGACAGCGACAGGGCATGGTTCCTTGTCAGGCCGCCCGCTTCTCGCCTTCGCTATTCCTCACCTTCCGCATCTTGCCACGGTCGGCCGCTTTGAACGCGACCGGCGCCGACCTGAGTTGACGAGCATAGATCATCCCAGCCAGGGCGTGCCGCTGGTGGACCACGCCACGGAGTTCGTTGACAGTGGCCATGATCGGACCCAGGGGAAGCGCGTAGAACCCAGCAGTGCCGACGTCTTTCCCTCGACCAGATCGGGACATGCCCGCAACAGGTCGCTGATGGCCCACAGCGACGTTTCGTCAATCAGGGCGTTGGTTGCCCCGGCCTTCAGCCAGGATGCACAGCACGAGCCGCGCATGCTCGACGCCATGCCGATCGATGATCGGCCGGATGGTGCCCACGGGTTTCGCCCGGTTGGGGATAAAGATGCGGGCCGACGATCCGCACGTCGAACTCTTGGCAAAGCCCTTTTACGCGAGGATCTGAGACGGCATCCATCAGTCGACGATCAAATAGAGGGTTGCAGGGTCGGCCGATGACAGCGCGTTATGCTCAGCCTGCGTCAGATACGACTGGCGGATAAATAATCCGCGTGTCGGCGGTTCGAATCCGCCTCTGGGCACCATTATCCATCTGAAATCGCTTAATAATTTGCCGCACTGCGCCCTCGGCCTCCCTATGCAGTCGTTTGCCTTGACGCGCTCATGAATGAGACGTTCTTCGTGGGCAGAGATTCACGTCGGCACGCACCAACTGAAATGCCAAGCGGGGCGCCTGATCCCATGAAATTCCTCGCCGCTTTTTGAATTTAACGCGATGATCGCCGCATTGGTGGATATGGTACCGATTTGCCAGCCATGGCCTGCTAAGAGTACGCGAAAACAGGTCAAGAAATCTCTACCCCCCACTACTACCTTTAGACATGATGTACCACCTCCAAATATCCGTTAAATTCAAGTACGCCGCAGCGTTGCTTGGCATTCAAGCTACCGCTGGACTAAAGGGGGTGCGTTATGCACCAAGTCAAAGTCGTGCGCCCTAACTGCCAGGTGCCGGGCGCTGGACCACTGAGGATGAACTGCACAAAGTGCAGTGGAACCGGCTTTGTCTACGAGTCGAGAATGGATCCCGGTCCAGCTAGGGGCTTCCTCCGGCTGGTTGTTATCGTTGCCGCTATCATGCTGACCTATTGGTACGTTACCGGCATCACCTACAATGGCTATTGAACCGCTAAACGCCTTCCGCCTCTGCACTACCGCCCTTGATGGTCGGGGTGCATTTTCGCGTGTCGGTGGTTCGAATCCGCCTCTGGGCACAATTTTTTCCGGGTTCATTCTGAACACCGGTTACGGTTTATACCGGAGACGCGGAAGCCCGCCCGTGCCGTCATAGAACATCGCCCGGTGAAACAACTTTGCGCTCGTTGGGCCACCAGCGGATTTGATTTGCTTGGTGATCCCCCAACCTTAGGGCAAACTGCCTGCCGGGGCTCCAGGAGGAGAAATGAGAGCACGCGCTGCAACGCTCGGGGATCTCGAGGATGTCTTTCGCGGCCTGTCGAAGCGGATGTCGGATGAATACGTCGCTGCCGGCAAGGACAGCAAGATCGCGTACGACAATCTGATGATGAACTTGAAAGAAGGCCGTGCGCACGCACTTGTCGAGGGCGACAAGACCGTGGCGATCATCGCCTGGCATGAGAACAGCGACGCTGCCAATACGCTGTTCGCCGCACAGGAGGATTTCTTCCGTGCCGCGACCATTCGCTTCTGCAAGCGGCATATCAGGCACATCCAGGCACTCGCCGGCAACCTGCCCATCCACTCGCGCAGCTGGCTGCAGGGGTCGGATGTCGCAAGATGGTTTCACCTGATCGGCTATGTCGAACGCGGCCAGGAGAACGGCGCCACTGTGTTCGAGCTGCCGCCTGCTCGCGGATAGAAATCACCGTGTCGGGCACAGGTTTGACGGCCGCATGCCTTGGTCATCAATGGATATTTTCACGCTTCGTCATCCTGGGCGGCATAGCAAGGGGCGAAGCGACGTCGCAGACCGTCCGCGGCTTGAAACGCGGCACATGCAACTGTGACGATGCGACGCGTCCCTGGGCGATCAGGCGTGTGGCCTCGCAACCCTGTCGGCGGGCGGCGGCAAGGCGATTCGGCCACGCCACGCCCAGTGCGACGTCACGCCCCACCGAAAATCGCCGCCTGGATGACCAATCCATGTTCGGCATCATTTTTCGTCCACGAATCCGTTCCATGATGGCGTGATCCACGGCAGCCTTCGGGCAAGTGTGCCCAGGATTATCCGAGATCGAAAACGGCCAGGGCACGAATCAAAAAAGTCGGCGGCAAGCTGCGGCGGAAGGTGTAGAAGTCCGTGCCGAACGCATCGAGGGCAGCGCGATCGGGTTGCGCTCGGCAAGGCTTGATGATTTGTTGCCGCTATACGGAGAACGAGTAATGCGAGAGCCTGCCGGTCAAGACGAATATGGGTCGAGCAATCCCTTCGACCCGGATGATCTGCCGACGTTGAACGCGATAGGTCCAAGCATGGGAAGCGGCAACGACTTCGAGAAATATGCGGTTGCCGTGATCATCGTATTCGGCGCGCTGATCATTGGTGGGCTGATGGCCGCGTCGATGACCTTCGGCCACCGCAATGGGTTCCTCTTTGCACTTGGCGGCGCCACATCGGCCTGGGTATCGGGAAACGCGCTGCTGCTCGACCGACCGCGCATTTACGCGCTGTTTGTCGGCATCGCCGCGTTGTTGCTGATAGCATCGACCGTCACGCTGATTTCGTGACGACCGGCTTGTGAGTTAAGACATCAGTATCCGAGCGCTTCGCCCGATGCGGCACGGCTGTCGATAGCGCCATTGTAGCGCGCGCCGCCGCCCTTCTCAATCTCCGCCAGGCTCTTGCCACCGACCAGGATGCCCGCAGCCTGGCCCCAGGTCTTATCACCGAGATCGAGGTGGTAGCCCATGCCGGCCAGCAGTTTTTCGGTGTCTGGCGACAGGCCGAACGGCTCGATGTAAACCGTGTCGGGGAGCCACTGGTGGTGGATGCGCGGCGCGTCGATCGCCTCCTGGATGTTCATGCCATGGTCGACGACGTTGACGATGGCTTCCAGCGTGATGGTGATGATGCGTGAACCGCCCGGGCTGCCGATGACCATGAACGGCTTGCCGTCCTTGGCCACGACGGTCGGGCTCATCGACGACAGCGGCGTCTTCTTCGGCTGGATGGCGTTGGCCTCGCCCTGGACCAGACCGTAGAGGTTGGGCACGCCAGGTTTCTGAGTGAAATCGTCCATCTCGTTGTTGAGCAGGATGCCGGTGCCGTCAGCGACGACGCCGGCGCCGAACGAGCCATTCAGCGTGTAGGTAACGGCGACCGCATTGCCGTCATTGTCGATGATCGAATAATGCGTCGTCTGCTTGCTCTCGCCAAAGCCCTTCGGCATCAGGTCCCGCGACACGCCGGCCCGGAACGGATCGATCTTGTCGCGGATGTCCTTGGCATAGGCCTTGTCCAGCAGTTTCGAGACCGGATTGTCGACGAAATCGGGGTCGCCGAGCGCTGAATTGCGGTCGACATAGGCATGGCGCATCGCCTCGACCATGACATGGACCGTCTCGGCGGAACCGGCGCCAAGGTAATTCAACGGATAACCTTCCAGCACGTTGAGGATTTCGCAGATGATGACGCCGCCGGAGCTTGGCGGCGGCGAGGATGTGATCTCGTAGCCGCGATAGGTGCAGGTCACCGGTTTGAGTTCGCGAACCGCATATTGCTCGAAGTCCGGCTTGGCCAGGATGCCGCCCTTGGCGCCGCTCGCCTTGACGATGGCGTCGGCAATGGCGCCTTTGTAGAAGGCATCAGCGCCTTTCTCGGAAATGGCGGCGAGCGAGGCGGCAAGGTCCGGCTGGATCAGGCGCTCGCGGATACCATAGGGCTTGCCATCGGGTTTCAGGAAGATGGCGGCAGCCGCGAGGTCTTTCGCCAGCCGGTCGGCGCTGCCGGCAAAGGAGGCGGCGTCGCCCTGATTGAGGACGAATCCGTCCTTGGCATAGCCGATTGCCGGCGCCATCAGGTCCTGTCTGGACAAGGTGCCGTATTTTTCGCGCGCCATCTCGAAGCCGGCGACGGAACCAGGCACCCCGACCGCGAGATAGCCATCGAGGCTGGCGCCCTTCACCGGGTTGCCGTCCTTGTCGAGATACATGGTCTTGGTCGCCGCCAGCGGCGCGCGCTCGCGAAAGTCGAGGAAGGTCGACTTGCCGTCCTTGAACCGGATGGTCATGAAGCCGCCGCCGCCGATGTTGCCGGCATTGGGGTAGACGACGGCGAGCGCATAGCCGACGGCGACTGCCGCATCGACGGCATTGCCGCCCTTCTTCAGGATCTCGACGCCGACTTCCGACGCCAGATGCTGGGCTGTCACCACCATGCCGTGCTCGCCCTTGGCTGGCGCGGGTGACGCGGCGAAGGCGCTCGTCAATGGCGCCAGGACGAAGGTGATGGAAAGACTGGCGGCGATCAGTGTCCGACGGGTGAGAGGCATGGCGGTTCTCCAGGCGGGGGGACGCCTAGAAGAACCCGTCGGGATCACCGTGTCCACCCGTCAATGATGGACCAGACGGATCAATTCAGATGTCAGACAATGCCGCCCGAGCCGCCGGCGACCGCAGGACGTTCCGCCGCCACCTTGGCGCGGTAGCCTGCGGCCCGGTAGGCGGCGACCGGATCGATGGCGCCACCGGTCTTCAGCCGCGCCATGGCGAGGATGGGCTCGACATCGGTTCGATAGGCGGCCTTCAGCGTCTGCGTTGCCATCAGCGCGTCATTGCTGTCCTGATAGGCTTCTAGCGCCTTGCGGTCGACCAGCAGCGCCTGCGCATAGGCGCGCTGTACCTCGACCGCCGACAGCATCAGGCTTTCGATCGGATCGGTGACGTTGTGGCTCTGGTCGAGCATGTGGGCCGGGTCAAAACCCTCGGCGCCTGAAAGCTCGGCATCGACCAGTTCGTTGAAGACCAGGAACAGCCGGTAGGGATCGATCGAACCGGCATCGAGGTCGTCGTCACCATATTTCGAATCGTTGAAATGGAAGCCGCCGAGCTTCTTGAACTGGATCAGCCGCGACACGATCATCTCGATGTTGACGTTGGGCGCATGGTGGCCAAGGTCGACGAGGCAGAACGCCTTGTCGCCCAGTTCCTGCGCGATCATGTAGTTGGTGCCCCAATCCTGCACGACGGTGGAATAGAAGGCCGGTTCGTACATCTTGTGTTCGGTGAACAGTTTCCAACCGTCCGGCAGTCCGGCATAGACCTCCTTCATGGCGTCGAGATAGCGCTCGAAGGCTCTGGCGAAATTGACCTGGCCGGGGAAGTTCGAACCGTCGCCGATCCACACCGTCAGCGCCCTGGAGCCAAGCGTCTTGCCGATCTCGATGCATTCGAGATTGTGCTCGACCGCTTGCCGGCGCGTGCCGGCATCGGCATGCGACAGCGAGCCGAATTTGTAGGAAAGCGTCTGGTCCTTCGCATCGGAGAAGGTGTTGGAATTCATGGCGTCAAAGCCGAGGCCGAAGCGCGAGGCCGCCTGTTTCAGCCGGTTCGGGTCGGCCTTGTCCCATGGAATGTGCAGGGACACCGTCGGCGTCGCCTGCGTCAATTGCCTGATGACGGCGCAGTCCTCGATCTTGTCGAAAATATCACGCGGCTCGCCGGCACTGGGGAAACGAGCAAAGCGGGTGCCGCCAGTGCCGACGCCCCAGGACGGGATCGCCACGGCGAATTTCTCGACCTTGTCGCGGATGGCGTCGATGGCGATGCCGCGACGGTCGAGGCGCTCGCCGAGCGAGGCGTAGTCACGCTCGAGATCGGCCTTGCGCGCCGCATTGTCCTTGTCGACGAGGTCGGCGGAGATGATGGATTCGGACACTGTTTTTCCTCCCAGATGCGTTCGGTCGGCGCTGCCCCTCATCCGCCTGCCGGCACCTTCTCCCCGTATAGAGACGGGGAGAAGGGAAGCGCTCCGGCATCGCCTTCAAACGATTATCGCGTAAAACTCTGCGCGTTGCCCGCGTCGACATTGATGATGTTGCCGGTGGACTTGGCCGACATGTCGGAGGCGAAGAAATAGATCGCTTCGGCGATGTCCTCGGGAAACACCGAACGCTTCAGCATCGAGCGCGAGCGGTAATGCTCCTCCAGATCGTCGGTCGACATCTTGTAGGCGGCGGCGCGCTGTTCCTTCCACTCGCCGGTCCAGATCTTCGAGCCGCGCAGCACGGCGTCCGGGTTGACGACATTGACCCTGATCTGCGCTTCCGCGCCTTCCAGCGCCAGGCAGCGCGCCAGATGGATCTCGGCGGCCTTGGCGGTGCAGTAGGCTGCGGCATTGGGCGAGGCGGCGAGGCCGTTCTTGGACGCGACGAAGACGACGTTGCCGCCGATCTTCTGCACCCTGAACAGCCGGAATGCTTCCCGCGAGACCAGGAAATAGCCGGTCGACAGGATGTCCATGTTCTTGTTCCACAGTGCCAGCGTGGTCTCCTCGATCGGTGCCGAGGACGCGAGACCTGCATTCGACACCAGAATGTCGATGCCGCCAAATTCGACCGCGGTTTCGGCGAAGCCCGCGATCACTTGATCTTCCGAGGTGACGTTGATCAGCACCGGCCGGACGAAATCCTTGCCGTAGGCGTTGGCCAGTTCGTCATTGGCGCTGGCAAGTGCTGTCTGGTCGATGTCCGCCAGCACGACGCAGGCGCCTTCGCGCAGCAGCCGGTTGGCGGTGGCGCGGCCGATGCCGCCGGCGCCGCCGGTGACCAGCACGATCTGGCCGGCAAGCGTCTTCGGCTTCGGCATGCGCTGCAGCTTCAGATCCTCCAGCAGCCAGTATTCGATGTCGAAGGCTTCCTGTGCCGGCAGGCCGACATAGGAAGAGACCGTCGAGGCGCCGCGCATGACATTGATGGCGTTGACATAGAATTCGCCCGAAATGCGGGCCGTCGCCTTGTCGCCGGCGAAGGTGAACATGCCGACGCCAGGCATCAGATAGACCACCGCATTGGGATCGCGGATCGCGGGGGAATCCGGATGCTTGCAGCTGTCGTAGTAGGCCTGGTAGCCGACGCGGTAGGCGGCGACGTCGTCGGCGAGACGCGCAATGACGGCATCGACATCGGGCTTGGCCGGATCGAATTCGATCACCAGCGGGCGTATCTTGGTGCGCAGGAAATGGTCCGGGCACGAGGTGCCTAGTGCCGCGAGCGGCCGCAAATCCCTGGAGTTGACGAATTCGAGCACGGCGGGCTGGTCGTCGAAATGACCGAGTTTGTGGCTCTTTTCCGAGATCAGGCCGCGGATCCTCGGCATCAGCTTCGCGGCGATGGCGCGGCGTTCGGCGGCGTCGAGCGACTTGACGGCTTCGCCGCCGAAGATGGCGAGGCCTTCGGAGCGGCGCTCGAACCATTCGATCGCCTGATTGATGACCGAAATCGTCGTCTCGTAGCATTCCCGAGGGGTGTCGCCCCAGGTGAACAGGCCATGGCTTTCCAGGATGACGCCCTTGGCGGCGGGATGTTCGAGGCAGAACTTCCCCAGCCACAAGCCGAGTTCGAAGCCCGGCCGCTTCCACGGCAGCCAGCCGATCGCATCGCCGAAGATCTCCCTGGTCAGCGCCTTCGAATCCTTTGCGGCGGCGATGGCGATGATCGCGTCGGGATGCATGTGATCGACGAAAGGCTTCGGCACGAAGGCATGCAGCGGCGTGTCGATCGAGGCCGCGCGTGGGTTCAGATTGAACGTGCAGTGGGGCAGGAAGCCAACCATCTCGTCTTCATGCGCGAGGCCACGATAGAGCCCCTTCAGCGCGCGCAGCTTGTCCATATAGAGGGTGGCGAAACCGTCAAGCTTGATCGAGGCGCTGTCGCCGCCCGAGCCCTTGACCCAAAGCACTTCGACGTCCGCGCCGGTGAGCGGGTCCTTCTGCCAGATCTTGGAGGAGGTGTTGCCGCCGCCATAGTTGGTGACACGCTTGTCGGAACCGAGCGTGTTCGAGCGATAGACCAGAAGTTCCGGCTCGCTCATCGATTGGGCCTTGGCCTCGTCCCACAGATTGGCGAGGCGCGCGCCGGTGCGCTTGTCGAGCATGGATGATCCTCCCGAAGGCACGCAAACGGTGCGGCCCATTTGGTCCGAATTTCCACGGAAGCGCCCGACTTGTCAATCACAAACGATCAATATCGATCATATTGCACTGCACAATGAAATTATATGATTGGAAATGATTGACACTGCGCGCTTTGGGTGCCTAGATGTTTGGGCAGGGAGGAACCATGCACGAAAAAGAGCGCCACAGGATCATTCTGTCCGCCGTCCAGGAAAAACCTGTGGTGACGGTTCAGGAAATGGTCGACCTGACGGAGTCCTCCGAGGCGACGATCCGGCGCGACATCGCGGCACTCCACGTGCAGAAACGCCTGCGCCGGGTGCGCGGCGGCGCCGAGGCGATCTCGCCGCCGCAGTTCATCGGCCTTGCCGGCCGGCCCTTTTCCGTCAACGAAACGCTCAACGCCGCGCAGAAACGGGCAATCGCCCGCGAAGCGGTCGAGCTTTGCAAGGACGGCGAACCGATCATCATCAATGGCGGCACCACCACCTTCCAGATGGTGCATTTCCTGACCGGCCGCCGCATGCCGATTTTCACCAATTCGTTCCCGATCGCCGAGCATCTGCTCAAGCATTCGAAGAACACGGTCATGCTGTCGGGCGGCACCATCTACCGCGAACAGAACATCATCCTGTCGCCCTTCGACAATGACGTGACCCGCAACTTCTACGCACGCCGCATGTTCATGGGCGCGCAGGGGCTGGGGCCGCTCGGACTGATGGAAGGCGACCCGCTGTTGATCCAGGCGGAGCAGAAGCTGATCGACCAGGCCGACGAGTTGGTGGTGCTGGTCGATTCCTCGAAATTCCGCAAACGCTCCAGCCTGATCCTGTGCGGCCTGTCGCGCATCGCCACCGTCATCACCGACGACGGCATCGAGGATCGCGAGGCCAAAATGCTCGAGACCGCCGGGGTGACACTGATCGTCGCCCGCGGGTCGGCAACCAACAAGGAAGAATCTTCACTGCAGGCCTGAGAACAACTCACGCCCGCAGCGGCGATGGAATGCAACGCTCAAGGGAGGATATTCGATGAGCTTTTTGAAGAAATTGATGGTGACGGCGGCGTTCTCGGCCGCCATGTTCGTGAATGCAGCCTACGCGGAAAACGTCAAGATCGCGCTGGTGGTGAAGTCGCTCGGCAACGGCTTCTTCGATGCCGCCAACAAGGGCGCCGAAGAGGCGGCCAAGGAACTCGGCGATGTCGACATCATCTACACCGGCCCGACCAAGGCGACCGCCGAGGCGCAGATCGAAGTGGTCAATTCGCTGATCGCCCAGAAGGTCAACGCCATCGCCATTTCGGCCAATGACGCCGATGCGCTGGTTCCGGTCCTGAAGAAGGCCATGGAGCGCGGCATCACCGTCATCTCCTGGGATTCGGGCGTCGCCAAGGAAGGCCGCCAGCTTCACCTCAACCCGTCCGACACCGGACTGATCGGCGAGACCATCATCAAACTTGCCGCCGACTATCTGCCGGAAGGCGGCGACGTCGCCATCCTGTCGGCGTCTTCCACCGCGACCAACCAGAACGCCTGGATCGACGCGGCCAAGAAGATCCTGCCGGAGAAATTCCCCAAGATCAAACTCGTCGCCACCGTCTATGGCGATGACGATTCGGCCAAGAGCACGGATGAAGCCAAGGGCCTGCTGAAGTCCTACCCGAACCTCAAGGCGATCATCGCGCCGACCACTGTCGGCGTCGTTGCCGCGGCACAGGTGGTGACCGACGAGAAGCTGATCGGCAAGGTCAACGTCACCGGTCTCGCGCTGCCGTCCGAGTTCAAGAAGTTCATCGACAACGGCGCCTCGCAGGCAGTTGCGCTGTGGAACCCGATCGACCTCGGCTACTCCGCAGTCTACCTCGCCCATGATCTGGCGGTGAAGAAGGAAGAGGCCAAGCCGGGCGCCACACTGTCGATCGGCCGCGTCGGCAAGGTCACGCTCGACGACACCAACTCGGCTGCGATGGCTCCGCCCTTCCAGTTCGACAAGAGCAACATCGAGAAGTTCTCCAAGATCTATTGATCTCGGACGCTTGCACCCTCCCCCTTGCGGGGAGGGTCGGCGAGCCGGCTTTGCGCAGCAAGATCGGCGACACGGGGTGGGGTGGCGACATCTCCACACACCAGGACCTTGATATGCTAGACAACACCCACCCCGCTCACATTGTTCGCGACCCTCCCCACAAGGGGGAGGGTAATGCAGCCCCACGCCTGACGCTGTCCGGCGTCTCCAAGAGCTTTCCCGGCGTGCGCGCGCTGCACGATGTCAGCCTGTCGCTCTATCCGGGCCAGGTGACAGCCCTTATCGGCGAAAACGGCGCCGGCAAGTCGACGCTGGTCAAGATCATGACCGGCATCTACCAGCCCGATACGGGGACCATCAGCATAGACGGCCAAGCCGTCACTCTGCCCAGCGCGCACGCCGCTTTCGGCTATGGCGTTACCGCCATCCATCAGGAAACCGTGCTGTTCGACGACCTGACGGTGGCTGAAAACATCTTTCTCGGCCACGCGCCGCGCACGCGCTTCGGCACCATCGACTGGCGCACGATGCGCAAAAATGCGCGCGAAGTGCTCGATGCCATGCACGCCGGCCATATCGACGCCGACACAAGGCTGAAGGACCTGGGCATCGCCAACAAGCATCTCGTCGCAGTCGCCCGCGCGATGTCGATCGACGCCCAGATCGTCATCATGGACGAGCCGACGGCCGCGCTTTCGATGAAGGAGATCGAGGAGCTTTTCCTGCTCATCGAATTCCTCAAGAGCGAAGGCAAGGCGATCCTGTTCATCAGCCACAAGTTCGACGAGATCTACCGCATTGCAGACCGCTACACGGTGTTCCGCGATGGCGAGATGGTCGGCGAAGGCCTGATCAAGGATGCCGGCCAGAGCCAGATTGTGCGCATGATGGTCGGCCGCTCCGTCGACCACATCTTTCCGCAGCGCAAGGCCGAGATCGGCGCGCCGGTGCTTTCCGTTTCCGGCCTGTCGCACCCGACCGAGTTCAACGACATCGGCTTCGAATTGCATAAGGGCGAGATCCTCGGCTTCTACGGCCTTGTCGGTGCCGGGCGCAGCGAGGTGATGCAAGCGATCTCGGGCATCACCCGCTCCACTGGCGGCACGATCACGCTGGAAGGCAAGACGATCGCACCGAAATCGGCGGCGGATTCGATCGATGCCGGCATCGTCTACGTGCCGGAGGAGCGCGGCAAGCAAGGCGTGGTGATCGGCCTGCCGATCTTCCAGAACGTCTCGCTGCCTTCGCTCAAGCGCACCTCCAGATCCGGCCTGCTGCGGCTGTCGGAAGAGTTCGCGCTCGCCCGCTCCTACACCGAGCGGCTCGACCTGCGCGCTTCCTCGCTCAGCCAGGATGTCGGCACGCTGTCGGGCGGCAACCAGCAGAAGATCGTCATCGCCAAATGGCTGGCGACCGCGCCCAAGGTGATCATCCTCGACGAGCCGACCAAAGGCATCGACATCGGCTCGAAGGCCGCCGTGCACGGCTTCATGGCCGAGCTGGTAGCGCAAGGCCTTTCGGTGATCATGGTGTCGTCCGAATTGCCCGAAATCCTCGGCATGTCCGACCGCGTCGTCGTCATGCGCGAGGGTCTCGTTGCGGCGGTCTACGACAACAAGGAACTGGACGCCGAGACGCTGGTCAGGTCGGCAGCGGGGATCGCGGCATGAAAGCCTTGCTCAAATACCGCGAAATCTGGCTGCTTGCGGCAATCGCCGTGCTGGTCGGACTGATCTCGACCCGTTTCCCGGCCTTTGCCGATCCCGGCAATCTGCGCCAGGTGTTCAACGACACCTCGATCCTGATGATCCTGGCGCTCGGCCAGATGGTCGTCATCCTGACCCGGTCGATCGACCTGTCGATGGCGTCCAACCTGTGCTTCACCGGCATGGTGGTGGCGATGCTGAACGCCGCGCACCCGGCAATCCCGATCCCGCTGCTGATCGTCATTGCACTGGTCGTTGGCCTGGTGCTCGGCGCCATCAACGGCCTGCTGGTCTGGCGGCTAAACATGCCCTCGATCGTGGTGACATTGGGCACGCTGACCATCTATCGCGGCGCCACTTTCGTCCTGTCGGGCGGTGCCTGGGTCAATGCCGACAAGATGAGCCCCGACTTCATCGGCTTTCAGCGTGCCGCCTTCCTCGGTATTCCGGTGCTGTCGTGGATCGCCATTCTGGTGATCGCGCTGTTCTTCGTCCTGATGACGCGCACAGCACTCGGCCGCTCGATCTACGCGATCGGCGTCAACCCGACGGCATCGGTCTATGCCGGCATCGATGTCGGCCGGACGAAATTCATTGTCTTTTGCATCTCCGGCATGATCGGCGGCCTTTCCGGTTACCTCTGGATATCGCGCTATGTGATCGCCTCGGTCGAGGTCGCCAATGGCTATGAGCTCAACATCATTGCCGCCTGCGTCATCGGCGGCATTTCGATCGCCGGCGGCATCGGCTCGGTCGGCGGCGCGGTGCTCGGCGCGTTGTTCCTCGGCATCATCTCCAACGCGCTGCCGGTCATCAACATCTCGCCCTTCTGGCAAATGGCGATTTCGGGCAGCGCCATCATCCTTGCCGTCGTGCTCAACGCGCGCGGCGAACGCCAGCAGGGTCGCATCATCCTCAAAAAGGTGGAGGCGGTGACATGACCGACATCCCTGCCCCGCGCCACATTCCCGACCGGCTCGACAAACCGCTGAGTTCGGCGATCTTCTCCTGGGAAGCACTGCTGGTCGTGGTGGCTGTCGCCATCTTCGCCATCAACAGCTTCGCCTCGCCCTATTTTCTCGATCCCTATTCGTTGTCGGATCTCACCTTCAACTTCACCGAGAAGGGTCTGATCGCCTTCGCCATGGCGCTGCTGATCATTTCCGGCGAGATTGATCTCTCGGTCGCCGCCATCATCGCGCTGGCGTCGACGATGATGGGCATGGCCGTGCAGGCGGGCGCCGGCACGCCGGTGCTGGTGCTGATCGGTATCGTCGTCGGGCTCGGCTGCGGCGCTTTCAACGGTTTGCTGGTCACACGGCTGGGATTGCCGTCGATCGTCGTTACCATTGGCACGATGAGCCTGTTTCGCGGTATTGCCTTCATCATCCTCGGCGACCAGGCCTACAAGGGTTACCCCGAGAGCTTCGCCTTCTTCGGCCAGGGCTATGTGTGGTGGGTGGTATCGTTCGAACTGGTGCTGTTCCTCGTCGCGGCTATTGTCTACTGGCTCGTGCTGCACCGGACGAGCTTCGGCCGCCGCGTCTTTGCCATCGGCAACAATCCGGTCGCGGCGCAGTTTTCCGGCGTGCGCGTCGGCCGCATCAAGTTCATCCTGTTTTGCCTGACCGGGTTGATGTCGGGCATCGCCTCGGTGCTGATCACCTCGCGGCTCGGCTCGACGCGGCCGTCGATCGCTCAGGGCTATGAGCTCGAAGTCATCACCATGGTGGTGCTTGGCGGGGTCAGCATCCTCGGCGGCGCCGGCAGCATTTTGGGCGTCGTGCTTGCCGCGTTCATCATGGGGCTGGTGACCTTCGGGCTTGGCCTGCTCAACGTGCCCGGCATCGTCATGTCGATCTTCATCGGCCTGCTGTTGATCATCGTCATCGCGCTGCCGATCGTCTGGCGGCGGCTGCGCGGAGGACGGTGATGCCCGAGAAATACGCGTTCAAGATGAAGCTCAAGCCGGGCATGAAGGCTGAGTACAAGAAGCGCCACGACGAGATCTGGCCGTCACTGGTCGCTCTCCTGAAGCAGGCCGGCGTTTCCGATTACTCGATCCACCTCGACGAAGAGACCAACATCCTGTTTGGCGTGCTGTGGCGGCGAGACGGCCATGGCATGGACGATCTACCGAAGCATCCGGTAATGCAGCGCTGGTGGGCTCACATGGCCGATATCATGGAGACCAAGCCGGACAACGAGCCGGTGGCCGTGCCGCTGGAAACCGTGTTCCATATGGCATGAGCGCACTCCGCCACGTCGCCGTCATCGATATCGGCAAGACCAATGCCAAGGTGGCGCTGGTCGACTTGGCCACATTGAGCGAGGTCGCGCTGCGCCGCATGGCCAATGCGCCGGTGCAGCAGGCGCCCTACCCGCATCACGATATCGAGGCGTTGTGGACGTTCATCCTCGACAGCCTTGCTAGCCTCAACCGCGAACACCGTATCGACGCGATATCGATCACCACCCATGGTGCGACGGGCGTGCTGGTCGACGCCGCGGGCGAACTGGTGCTGCCAGTGCTTGACTATGAATTCGACGGCCCCGACAGGATGGCAGCGGACTATGACGCGATCCGCCCACCCTTTGCCGAGACCGGCACGCCGCGGCTGTGTCTCGGCCTCAATCTCGGTGCGCAATTCTTCTGGCAGCAGAAAAGCTTCCCGGCGGAGTTCGCCAAGGCCGCCGCCATGCTGATGTATCCGCAATACTGGGCGCTGCGCCTGACCGGCGTCGCCGCCAACGAGGTGACCTCACTCGGCTGCCACACCGATCTGTGGAGCCCGTGGACAGCGGATTTTTCGTCGCTGGTCGATCGCCTGGGTTGGCACGAGCTGATGGCGCCTGTGCGGCCAGCCAAAGACCGCCTCGGCCCGATCCTGCCTGCGCTCGCAGCGCGAACCGGGCTCGCTCCGCAGACGCCGGTGTTCTGCGGCCTGCACGATTCCAACGCGTCACTGCTGCCGCATCTTCTGTCCGACGCGCCACCCTTCTCCGTGGTCTCGACCGGCACCTGGGTGGTGTCGATGGCGGTCGGCGGCAAACAGATCGTGCTGGACGCGGCGCGCGACACGCTGGTCAACGTTAGCGCGTTGGGCGATCCCGTTCCCTCGGCGCGGTTCATGGGCGGCCGCGAGTTTTCCGTTCTGACGGAAGGCCAGCCGGACAACTGGACCGAAGATGATGTCGGCGCCGTGCTGGCGCGAAAAACATTGCTGCTGCCTTCGACCCAGCAAGGGTCGGGGCCGTTCCCGCATCATGCCGCGACATGGCTCAACACTGACGGCATGAGCAACGGCCAGCGCTTTGCCGCCATCTCGTTCTATCTGGCGCTGATGACGGCGACCTGCCTCGACCTGATCGGCGCCGACGGCCCGACCACGGTCGAGGGGCCCTTTGCCCGCAACCGGCTCTTCGTCGGCATGTTGGCGGCAAGCACGGCGCGCGCCGTTGTCGCGTCGGAGGCCGCCACCGGCACCAGCATCGGCGCCGCATTGCTGGCAACGGACCGGGCAACGGCCCAGGGCCAAGGCGAAAGAATGGAGCCGCCGACCGATCCAGCCTGGGTCGACTACGTCAGCGCATGGCGCGCGGCAGTCGAAGCGCAATGCTGATCACAATATCCGCTTGCCGAAGGCCGACATGACGAAGTTGACCGTGTCGGTGCCGATCCGAGGCTCAAGATCCGCGGTCAGGCCCGAAACATCCATCGACAACAGCCCGCCGGAGAGCGCGATCGCCTCCATCGCCTGATGGGTTTCGCGCACGGTGAGGCCTCCGGAACCTGCCGCCCAGCCCGCGAATTCGGTGACATCGGGCGAATAGCTGACATGAAACCCCTGCGTGCCTGATGTGGCGATGCGGATCGCTTCGTGCATCAGGTCGCGCATGCCCATGGCGTCGATGTCGGTCATGGTGAAGGCCGAGACGCGCGAATCCTTGAGCACCCGCACTTCCGCCGGATCGGCGTGACGCAGGCCGATGATGACGACATTTTCCGGTGACAGCTGCGGCTGCAGTGCGCCCGCCTTGTGGTCGAGGCCGAGCGCGCGCGCCAGCACCGAGCCTTCCGGCAGGTCGATGCCGTCCTCGTCCTCCGGCATCAGGGCGGCGATGGAATCGATCCAGATCAGGCCGAAGGAGTGCGTCGCGCGCGCCGTTGCGGTCAGCGCCTTGTGCGCGATGCGGCGGTCGACGCCGGCGGCCAGCCGGATCAGCCCCGATGGCGGCCGCTCGATATCGGCCAGTTCGACGACATCGAAATTCATCGCTTCCAGCCGCGCGCCGGTACCCTCCCGGGCCAGGATGCCGGCAGCGCCCTGTTCCGCCAATATCGACACCATCTTGCGGCCGGAAAAGTCCTCGACATCGTGCATCGGGGCCTTTTCGACATATTCCGAGGTCATCGCCAGCAGCATGGCGCCATAGCTCATGCGGAAGGCGACGCGGTCGCCAACGGCGGGCGGCGGATCGGCGTCGGCCACATCCAACAGCAGATGGTCGCTCGAGGCGCCTAGCACCCGCACCCCCTTGGCGATCGGCGTCAGTCCTTCGACCAGCACATCCTCACGGCCAATATTGGCGATGGCGCGCAGCCTGTCGCCCTCGTCGGGGAAGACCGGCTGGTTGCCGAAGGCGTCGTAGCCGGATTGCCCGATCGGCCGCGATGGTTTGAGCTTGACCTCGATGATGTCGCTGGTCAGGCGGCAGGCGTCGGGTTCGAGTTCAGCCCACGGCACATCGCGGAAGGTTTCGACTCCGCCTTGCAGGATCGCTTCGCCGACGCGCAGATTGTTGATGCCGGCCGGCAGCTTGCCTTCGAGCAGCAGCGGCAGCGACGACGAGGCGCCGCCCGAGATCCAGTCGAGGCTTTTGCCGGACAAGCGCTCGGTCTTGTAGGCGTGGGCGACGAGCTGGCCGAGATTTTCCTCGGTCGGCATAATGGCGCCGAAACAGCCGAGATTGGTGCCGATGCCTGCGATGCGCACGCCCTTGAATTGCAGGATCTGTTCGACTGTGGGAATAAGATCGTTCGGCCAGATGCCTTCGCGGAGATCGCCGAGGTCGATCATCAGCATGATGTCGTGGACGCGGCCCATGCGCTCGGCGATGCGTGAAATCTCGCGGATGATTGTCAGTTCCGACTGCAGGCTGATGTCGACGGTGCGCACCACTTCCTCGACGCGCGCCATCGGCGGACTGCGCAGAAGCATGATCGGCGCGTTGATGCCGCTGTCACGCAGCCGGCGGATGTTTTCGAAACGCGACTCGGCGATGCCTGCGACGCCGCCGCGCAGCATGGCGCGCGCCACTTGCGGCATGCCGCAGGTGCCCTTGGTGACGCCGAACACCTTGATGCCCGACAGTGCGCAGCGCTCGACGATCGTGCGCGTGTTGCGCTCGATGCGGCCAAGGTCGATGGCGACTTGCGGTCCGGACATTCCTAGCCTCCGTAGACCAGTCCCTGCGGGTCGATCTCCGGCTTACGGCCGGCGACCAGGTCGGCAAGGAATTTCCCCGAGCCGCAAGCCATGGTCCAGCCGACATGACCGTGGCCGGTGTCGAGATAGAGGTTCTTGTAGCGCGCCTGGCCGATGACCGGCACTGAGTTCGGCATCATCGGCCGCAGCCCAGCCCAGAGTTCGGCTTTCTTCTCGTCGAATGCACCGGGGAAGAGATCCTTGCCCGTCCTGAACATGGCGGCGAAGTCGCTTGGCCTGTGGGTGCGGTCGAAGCCGGTGAATTCGGCGGTTGAGGCGAGCCGCAGCCGGTTGCCCAACCTGGAATAGGCAATCAGCTGGTCCTCGTCGGCACCGCCCATGGTCGGACCCTTGCTCTCGTCCTCCAAGGGAATCGTCGCGGTATAACCCTTCACCGGATAGACTGGCAGGTCGATGCCGTAGCGGCGGCCAAGCAAGCCGCTCTCCGGTCCCATCGAGATGACCACGGCATCGCCGACAATCGGACCGGCCGAGGTCATCACCGCACGCACCCGGTCACCATCGATGTCCAGGCCTTCGACCGTCGTGCCGTAGAGAAATTTCACATCGAGCTTCTCGGCGGCGTAGGCGGCGAGCTTTTCCACGAACTGCCGGGAATCGCCGGTCTGATCGATCGGCGAATAGACGCCGCCGGCGATCTTTTCCTTCACACCGGCAAGACCTGGTTCAAGCTCGATCAGCCGGTCGCGGCCAACGATCTCGATCGGCAGGCCATGCTCGGCCAGATAGCGGTAATTGTCGGTGCCTGTGTCGAGACTGTGCTGCGAGCGAAAGAAATAGAGGATGCCCTTCTTGCGCTCGTCATAGCCGATCCCGGTATCGGCGGAGATAGCGTTGATGCAGTCGCGGGAATAGAGCGCCAGGCGCAGCTTGACCCGGCTGTTGGCGCGCAAGCGCTCTTTCGTGCACTGGCGCAGGAAGCGCAGGCTCCAGGCGAGGAAATAGGGATCGAAGCGCAGCCGCACCTTGATGCCGAGATCATGGTTGTAGAGCGCGCGCAGAAAGGTCTTCAGCGCCGCCGGAGAGGCCCAGGCGGTGGCGTCGCCCGGCGATACCAGGCCGGCATTCGACTGGCTGGTGCCGCGCGCCGGCGCCGGATGGCGCTCGATGACGGTGACCTCGTGGCCGTCGCTGGCCAGATAATAGGCGGCCGCCGTACCGACAACGCCGGCCCCAAGCACCGTTATTTTCATGCCATCCCCCAAAGCTCTTCGCGGCGCAGCGCCCTCCCGCGAATGCCTTCAATAGCGCTTTGCTGGGCGCCTTGCGAGCCCTGGGGAGAGCCCGGCTCAGCCCCGTGCGGAGTTCTTGCCGGTCAGAATGCGCTCCCAGGCGAGAGCGTCGGCGACGATCTGGTCGAGATCGTCGCGTTGCGGGGTCCAGCCGAGTTCGGCGCGGGCGAGATCCGAATTGGCGACCACCGCCGCGGCGTCGCCGGGACGGCGAGCGCCCATCTTCACCTCGAAATCATGGCCGAAGGCGCGGCGCACGCTGTCGATGACCTCGAGCACCGAATAGCCATGGCTGTAGCCGCAATTGGCGACGAGGCTTGCGCCGCCGTCGCGCAGCCGCTGCAGGGCGAGGCGATGCGCCGCCGCCAGATCGCTGACATGGATATAGTCGCGCATGCAGGTGCCGTCCGGCGTCGGGTAGTCGGTGCCGAACACCTGCATGAAGGGGCGTTTGCCGAGCGCCGTTTCGCAAGCGACCTTGATCAGATGGGTAGCGCCCGGCGTCGACTGGCCGGTGCGGCCCTTCGGGTCGGCGCCGGCGACGTTGAAGTAGCGCAGCGCGGTGTAGCGGAGCCCATGCGCGATTGCCGCATCGCGCAGCATCCATTCGCTCATCAGCTTGGACAGGCCATAGGGCGATTCCGGCGCCAGGCGGGCATCTTCGCGCACCGGCTCCAGTCCAGCGCCGCCATAGACGGCGGCGGTCGAGGAGAAGATGAAATTGGGCACGCCCTCGCGCACCGCGGTTTCGATCAGCGTGCGCGTCTTGCAGGTGTTGTTCTCGTAATAGGCTAGCGGGTCGGCGACCGATTCCGGGACCACGATGGAACCGGCGAAATGGATGATCGCGTCGACCTTGTTGTCCCTGATGATCGAGCCGACCAATTCCTTGTCGGCGACATCGCCAACGACCAGCTTTGCCTCGGGCGCCACCGCCCATTCGAAGCCGGTCGAAAGGCGGTCGAGAACGACCACGCTCTCGCCGGCATCCAGCAACTCCCAGACCATATGGCTGCCGATATAACCGGCACCGCCTGTCACCAAAACCGTCATCCGCATCCTCGCATCTCAAGATTTATCGGAAACTGTCTCAAAAGCCGCCTTATTGGAAAGCTTGCCGCAGGGCCATACAAGACCAGAATGTTAAATCAGTAACAGTCTCTCCGGCTCAAGGCATCGTCCTGAAACAAAGTTGATCCACATCAAGGGAATAGGCCACGATCCGTGGTCGTTAGGAACAGGTCCGGGGCGTGGCATTTTGACCAAATTGGCCCGGTGGACGACCAATAGGGCAATGATTATGATCCCGCGCAAAATTGGGAAGTCGACATGAACTATCAGCGGTTCTTCGAGGAAGCGATCGATCAGCTCCATGCCGAGCGTCGCTACCGCGTCTTCGCCGACCTCGAGCGTATTGCAGGCAAGTTTCCGCGCGCCATCTGGCGTTCCAATGGCCGCGCCGAGGAAATCACCGTCTGGTGCTCCAACGACTATCTCGGCATGGGCCAGCATCCCGATGTCATCGCGGCGTTCCAGAATGCGGCGGGCAAGATGGGCTCTGGCGCCGGCGGCACCCGCAACATTTCCGGCACCAGCAACCCGCTGGTCGAGCTCGAGCTGGAGCTTGCCGACCTGCACGACAAGGAAGCGGCCCTCGTCTTCACCTCCGGCTTCGTCTCCAACGAAGCGTCGATCTCGACCATCGCACGGCTTTTGCCCAATTGCCTGATCATCTCGGATGAGCTTAACCACGCTTCGATGATCGAAGGCGTACGGCGCTCGGGTGCGGAAAAGAAGATCTTCCGTCACAATGACGTCGCGCATCTGGAAAGCCTGCTGCAGGCGGCGGGCCGCGAACGCGCCAAGCTGATCGTCTTCGAAAGCGTCTATTCGATGGATGGCGACATCGCGCCGATCAAGCAGATCGTCGAGCTCGCCGAGCGCCACAACGCCATGACCTATATCGACGAGGTCCATGCCGTCGGCATGTATGGATCGCGCGGCGGCGGCATCACCGAGCGCGAAGGCCTGGCCGATCGCATCGACATCATCGAAGGCACGCTGGCCAAGGCGTTCGGCACGCTGGGCGGCTACATAACCGGCACCAGTGCTGTCATCGACGCCGTGCGCTCCTATGCGCCGGGCTTCATCTTCACCACGGCACTGCCGCCGGCGATCGCCGCCGCCGCGACCACCTCGATCCGCCATCTCAAGCGCTCGCAGGCCGAGCGCGACGCGCAGCAGCGGCAGGCGACGCGAACCAAGCAGATCCTCTCGGCCGCCGGCCTGCCGGTGATGGAGTCGCCGACGCATATCGTGCCGCTGCTGGTCGGCGATCCGGAACTCTGCAAGATGGCGAGCGACCGCCTGCTTGGCGTGCACGGCATCTACATCCAGCCGATCAACTATCCGACCGTGCCGCGCGGCACGGAGCGGCTGCGCATCACGCCGACGCCGTTCCATTCCGACGCGCTGATCGCCGAACTGCAGGACGCGCTGGTCGAGACCTGGGATGCGCTGGGCATACCGTACGGATCCGCCGGCCGCCCCTCCGTCGCCAAGAGCGACCGGGTCATTCCGCTGCTGGTGCCCAAGTCAGGCGGCTGAAGTCCGTTTAAAACTCTACTCTGACGGCCATCTAACGCGAGTTTCTTCGCTTCCGATGCTCACGGACCCAAATGTCCGCTGCGCTCCGGTTCTCGAAACCCACGCCAGCTGACTCGCCGGAGCGATTTTCAAATCGGGCTTCGTCGGCAGCGGCTCAAACAGTCTTCATCCACTTCGCCAGCCGGTGCGCCGCTTCTTCGACCTGGTCGAGGCGGCGGTGGAAGCACAGTCTGAGGAAGGCTTCGCCGCCGGGGCCGAAGGCCGTGCCGGGCGCCAGGCCGACATTGGCCTTGTCGACGATGTCGAAAGCAGCGGTGCGTGAATCGGTGATGCCGTCGACCGTGAAGAACAGATAGAACGCGCCTTGCGGCACGGTGAACCGGGCGCGGTCGGTGGCACCCAGAATGTCGCAGACCAGGTCCCGGGCCTTCCTCGCCCGCTCGACCTGTTCGGCAATGAAACCGTCACCCTCATCAAGGGCGGCGACCGCGCCGCGCTGCATAAACTGGGCGACGCCCGAGTTGGAATACTGGATCAGGTTCTCGAACACCTGCTGCAAGGCCGGATGGGTCTTGATCCAGCCGACGCGCCAGCCGGTCATCGCCCAGTTCTTGGAAAAACTGTTGACGAACAGGATGCGGTCTTCAGCCGTCGCGATGTCGAGGAAGGAGGGCGCACGGCCATGGCCGTAGTGGAACAGCGCATAGATCTCGTCGGCGATGATCCAGAGATTTTTGGCACGGGCGAGATCGAGGATCGCCTGCAAGGTCTCGTGGTCGGCGGTCCAGCCGGTCGGGTTCGACGGCGTGTTGATGAACAGCGCCTTGGTGCGCGGCGTGATCGCCGCCGCGATCTTCTCGACGTCGCAAGACCAGCCATTGCCGGAGTGATCGAGCGTGACCGGCACCGGAACGGCTCCCGAAATCGCCGCGGCAGCGTCGAAATTCGGCCAGGCCGGCGACAGATAGACAACCTCGTCGCCGGCGCCGGCGAGCGCGTCGAGAGCCAGCTGAATGGCATGCATGCCGGACCCGGTGACGATGAACTGTTCCTCGGGGAAGGTCTTGCCGAAATGCCTGGCATAGTAGCGGGAAAGCGCCTGCCTGAGATCGGGGATGCCTCTTTGCCAGGTGTAGAACGTTTCGCCGCCGGCCAGCGCCTTTGACGCGGCATCGGTGATGAAAGCGGGCGTCGGCAGGTCGCCCTCACCGGCCCAGAGCGGGATCATGCCCTCGCGCAGGCGGCCGTAATTGACGACGGCGACAATGCCGCTTTCCGGCGCGGCACGGGCTTCCGCGCGCAAGCTGTCGATCAAGGTCATGGCGGGTTCGTTCCAATCTCGAGCGTCAATCAGCGCTCCATACCAGATGCGAAAACAGAAAACCCGGCCGCAAACGACCGGGGTTTTGGTCCAGCAAAGCTGCCCGAGAGGTTAGCGCTTGGCGAGCAGGTCGCGAATTTCGGTCAGGAGTGCAACGTCGGCGGGCGGCGGCGCGGCAGGTGCCGCAGGCTTCTCGGCCTCAAGCCGCCTGCGCAGGTTGTTCACCGCCTTGACCATGAGGAAGATGATGAAAGCAAGGATGAGGAAGTTCAGTACCGCGGTGATGAAGCTGCCATAGGCGAAGACAGCGCCTTGCTTTTTGGCGTCCGCCAGCGCGGTGGCGTTGACTGCCGAGGACAGTCCAAAGAAATAGTTGTTGAAGTCCAGTCCGCCGAAGATCGCACCGACGATCGGCATGATGACGTCGTCGACCAGCGAAGTGACGATCTTTCCGAAGGCCGCGCCGATGATGACGCCGACCGCAAGGTCTATCACATTGCCTTTGGAAATGAATTCCTGGAATTCCTTCAGCATTCGACCCTCCTTGTCATGACCGGCCGCTCTGCCGTTCCGTCCTTGCGGCATCGACCTGAGGGCAACATAACAAAAACCTGGGGTTGCAACATGGGCAAAAGAGAGAAAGCAACCGGTTTCTCCCTACCTGGCGGAACCTCGGGCGTCAGCTTGGTTGTTGTCTGAATGTCGCTACCATGCTTCCAAAGCCGCGATGGACTCGGACGCGAAGCTGTGGTTGCGTTCGGACAAGCAGGATAAAAAGACGGCAAGGAGGAAATTCCAAGCGTGCAGGGCTTGTTCATCGTCATCATCGCGATCGCCTATGTGACGCTGCTGTTCGCCATCGCCAGCCTGGGCGACCGCCGCTCGGCGATATCCGGGCCGAGCCGGGCGCGGCCGTTCATCTACGCGCTCAGCCTTGCCATCTACTGCACGTCCTGGACCTTCTTCGGCTCGGTCGGCCTCTCCTCCGAGCGCGGCCTCGAATTCCTCGGCATCTATACCGGCCCAGTGCTGGTGTTCGTGTTCGGGTTTCCGCTGCTCAACCGCATCGTGCGGCTGGCCAAGACTGAGAAGATCACCTCGATCGCCGACTTCCTCGGCGCCCGCTATGGCAAGAGCTTCACGGTCTCGGCGATCGCGACGCTGATCGCGACCATCGGCGCGGTGCCCTATATCGCACTGCAGTTGAAGGCGATCTCCGGTTCGGTCAGCCTGATGGTCGAGCATTACACCGGCTCGCCACCCTCTTTCGATCCGTTCGTCAGCGACATCTCGCTGGTCGTCGCCATGCTGCTGGCGCTGTTTGCGGTGCTGTTCGGCACCCGCCATGCCGATGCCACCGAACACCAGGATGGGCTGGTGCTGGCAGTTGCAGTCGAGACCGTGGTCAAGCTCGCCGCTTTCCTGGCGATCGGCCTGATGGTCACCTTCCTGATTTTCGGCGGGCCGGGCGACATGTTCGACAAGTTGGCGCAGAACGCACAGGTGCGGCAGGCAATGGGCTACAACACCTCGCTTGCCACATGGCTGGTGCTGACTTGCCTGAGCGGCTTTGCCATCATCATGCTGCCGCGACAATTCTACGTCACCATCGTCGAGAACCGCGGCGAGGCCGAGTTACGCACCGCGACATGGGTGTTTCCGCTCTATCTGGTGGCAATCAATTTGTTCGTGCTGCCGATCGCCTTTGCCGGCCTATCGCTGGTCGGCACCGGGACCAGCAGCGATCTCTATGTGCTGTCGCTGCCTTTGTTCAGCGGCCATGACCTGCTGGCGATGGCAGCCTTCATCGGCGGCCTTTCGGCGGCAACGGCCATGGTGATCGTCGAAAGCGTGGCGCTGTCGATCATGATCTCCAACGACCTCGTCATTCCGCTGTTCGTGCGTCGCCTGCTCAAGACCTCGACCTCCGAAAACGAAGACTGGTCGACGCTGATCCTCAATGTGCGGCGCGGGGCGATCTTCATCCTGCTGTTCATCGCCTTCCTCTACTACCGCGAGAGCACCAACAGCGCGCGCCTGTCGTCGATCGGCCTGATGTCGTTCGCGGCCATTGCCCAGTTCGCGCCCGCACTGATCGGCGGGTTGATCTGGCGTGGCGCCAATGGACGGGGTGCTGCACTCGGCATGGTCGCCGGCATCCTCGTCTGGGGCTACACGCTGCTGCTTCCATCGCTTGCCGCACCCGACACCGACATCATCGCGCACGGGCTGTTCGGTTTCGAGGCGCTGCGGCCACAGGCGCTGTTCGGCACAGTCGCCGAACCGCTGAACCACGGTGTGTTGTGGAGCCTGTCGATCAACGCGGTGTTCTTCGTGCTCGGCTCCCTGTCGCGCGCGTCGGTGCCATTGGAACGCATCCAGGCCTCGATCTTCGTGCCCCGCGATGCCGGGCCGATGCCCAGCCTACGCCGCTTCCGCACCGCCATCACCGTCAACGACCTCAAGGACACGATCTCGCGCTATCTCGGCGTCGAGCGCACCGAGCGCTCCTTCCAGTCGTTCGAAAAGACCAACGGCGCCTCGCTGCACGGCAAGGAGCAGGCGAGCATGGACGTCATCCGCTTTTCCGAACAGTTGCTGGCCAGCGCCGTCGGCTCATCCTCGGCGCGGCTGATCCTGTCGCTGCTGTTTCGGCGCCACGACCGCGAATCCAGGGATGCCTTCCGGCTGCTCGACGACGCCACCGAGGCGCTGCAGCACAATCGCGACCTCTTGCAGATCGCGCTCGACCAGATGGAGCAAGGCATCACCGTCTTCGACCGCGATTTCCGCCTGATCTGCTGGAACCGCCAGTACCGGGCGCTGTTCGACCTGCCCGACGAGATGGGCCAGGTCGGCGTCTCGCTCGACCGCATCCTGCGCCATCTTGCCGAGCGCGGCGACATTCCAGCCGACCAGCGTGTGGCCATGCTCAACCGGCTGACCAGCTTCGTCAGCCCGTGGCAGATGGAATTGAAGACCAGCGGCCGCATCCTGGAGCTGCGTTCCAACCCGATGCCAGACGGCGGCATCGTCGCCACTTATGCCGACATTTCCGGACGCGTCGAACAGGACCTAGCGCTGAAGCGCGCGAATGAATCGCTGGAGCAGCGCGTCAAGACCCGCACCATCGAGCTGACCCGCGTCAACGAGGAGCTGGCGCAGGCGCAGATGCTGGCCGAAGAGGCCAATCTCGGTAAGACGCGCTTCCTAGCCGCCGCCGGCCACGACATCCTGCAGCCGCTGAACGCCGCCCGGCTCTATTGCTCGTCGCTGATCGAGAAGGCCGGCAAGGGGCCCGCCGGCAAGGCAGCGGTCAACATCGAATCCGCGCTGGAATCGGTCGAGACCATTCTTGGCGCCGTGCTCGACATCTCCCGCCTCGATGCCGGTGCCATGAAGCCGGACGACACCGCCTTCAACCTCGACGGATTGCTGCGCCAGATCGGCAATGATTTTCGACCGTTGGCCGCCGAAAAGAAACTCGGCCTGACGATCATGCCGTCGTCGCTGACCGTGATGACGGACCGCAACCTGCTGCGCCGCCTGATCCAGAATCTCGTCTCCAACGCCATCAAATACACGCGCCACGGCCGTGTGCTGGTTGGCGTTCGCCGGCGCGGCGACCTGGCAGAAATCCAGGTGATCGACACCGGCATCGGCATTGCCGGCGACGAACTGAATACCGTCTTTCACGAATTCACCCGGCTGGACGAAGGCGCGCGCGAAGCAGAGGGACTGGGTCTCGGCCTTTCGATCGTCGATCGTATCGCCCGGGTGTTGCGCCTGGAGATCCGGATCTTTTCCAATCCCGGCAAGGGTACGCGCTTCTCCGTCATCCTGCCGGTCGCCGCCGTGCAGGAGCCGCGACGCGAGATCGAAACCAGGGCCCCTGCCCGCGCGACAGCTTCGCTGGCCGGGCTGCATGTGCTCTGCATCGACAACGATGCCCGCATCCTCGAAGGCATGCGGCTCCTGCTCGAGGGCTGGGGCTGCAATGTCGACACTGTGTCCGGCTCGCGGGATCTGGCGAGCGCCACGATGCACCGCCCGGACATCGTCCTTGCCGACTACCATCTCGACGGTGAAACCGGCCTCGACATCATCGTCAGGTTGCGCGCGATCCATGGCGACGCCCTGCCGGCCGTGCTGGTCACCGCCGACCGCTCCAACGAGGTGCGCACGGCCGCGGGCGAGCTCGAGATTCCGGTGATCAACAAGCCGCTGAAACCGGCTGTGCTGCGTTCGATGATGGCAAGGGTCAGGCCGCTGGCATCGGCCGCCGAATGACGATTCCGACGAGACCCGCGTGTCAGCCGGCCGGCTGCAGCGGGTCGCTGCCGATCTTGGACAGCAGGATCACTGCCTGGGTGCGGCTGTCGACGCCGAGCTTCTGCAGGATGGCCGAGACATGCGCCTTGATCGTCGCCTCGGAGACCCCGAGCTCATAGGCGATCTGCTTGTTGAGCAGGCCCTCGGCCAGCATGCCGAGCACGCGGGTCTGCTGCGGGGTCAGCGCTTGCAGGCGCTTGATCAGGTCGGAAATCTCGGGATCGCGCTCGACGCCGAGATCGATGCCGACGGGCGCGGCGATGTCGCCGGCAAGCACCAACTGCACGGCGTCGCGGATCTCCTCCATACTGGCCGACTTGGAGATGAAGCCGGAAGCGCCGAGATCGAGCGCCCGCCTGATGGTTGCCGGATCGTCATGCGCCGAGACCACGACCAGCGGCACCGCCGGATGGATGCCACGCAGCGAGATAAGGCCGGAAAGGCCGCTGGCGCCCGGCATCGACAGATCGAGCAGCACCAGATCGACATCCTCGTTGGCCACGACCAGCGCCTTGGCGCTCTCGAAATCACCGGCCTCGTGGATTGCCGCGACATTGCCGATGCCGGCAAGCGCTTCGCGCAGCGCACCGCGAAACAGCGGGTGATCGTCGGCGATGACGAAAGAATAGCCTGACGGCAAATATCCCTCCCCGAATCCCGATGATTTTTTAGCTCTTTGCGGGACCAGTTGGACGATTATGAGGGGCTGCGCGCTGTTTTCAAGCGGCAAAGCCAGCGCGCCGCGTTTTCCCTGTTTCGAGCGCTCAGGTTTTCTGCGAGTTGAGCTGGGCGCCGTTGTCCTTGTCCATATCCTTGACGATGCCCATGAAACTGCGCAGGAAACGCTCCATGTAGCTCATCGTCTTGTTGAAATCCTCCTCACTCGGCAATTGCGATTCGAGGCGGGCGGAGAGCGAATTCTCGAGCTTGGTGACGCGCTCGTCCATCGCCTTCATCGAGGTCTGGAGGCGGTCGACCTCATCCTGGAAAGCGGCGCGCTCGTCGGCCGCCATCTTGCAGACAAGCTGGCCGGAGCGTTCCTCGCAGATCGACATCGCACCGGTCTGCGTATCCATGCGGACAAAGCCGTTGTCAGATTTTTCCAGCCGGTAGCGGTCGGTTTCTTCCGAATAAGCTGAAGCCGCGACCAGCGAAACGAGCGCGGCGGGGATCAAGATGTGCTGCAGACGCATGTTGTCCTCCATGGCCAAAGCCTGACTTATCGCATGTTTGCGCCGGAAATGGGGAAGACCCTTGGCGCGGTCTTTCCCGATTGGCTGGTTCGGACTATAGCGCAACCATGTCTCAGTTTATCTACAAGATAACCCCGGAAGCGTCTTGGCGCGAGGCCGAAGCCAAGGGCCGCTTCACCGGCGCGCCGATCGATGTCGCCGACGGCTTCATCCATTTCTCCACGGCAGGGCAGGTCAAGGAAACGGCGGCGAAGCATTTTGCCGGCCAGGCCGGCCTTCTGCTGGTCGCCATCGACGGCTCGCGTCTGGGCGCCGCGCTGAAATACGAAGTCTCGCGGGGCGGCGCGCTGTTTCCGCATCTCTACGGCGCGCTGGACCTGGAGGCCGTGCTATGGGTTCGACCGCTGCCGCTTGGCGCCGACGGTACCCACCAGTTCCCGGCACTGGAGGCGGAATGAGCGTGCTCGACAGGCTCGGCCAGAAGCTGCTTTTCACATTCGATCCGGAAACCGCGCATGGCATGTCGATCGCGGCGCTGCGATGCGGCCTGCCTGTCGGCGCGCGGACAACGCACAATGCGCGGCTAAGGGTGACGGTCTGCGGCCTCGATTTCCCCAACCCGCTCGGCATGGCCGCCGGCTATGACAAGAACGCCGAGGTGCCCGATGCGCTGCTTGGGCTCGGCTTCGGCTTTGCCGAGGTCGGCACGGTCACGCCGCTGCCGCAGGCGGGCAACCCGAAGCCGCGCATCTTCCGGCTGACGGCGGATGAAGCGGTGATCAACCGGCTGGGCTTCAACAATGAAGGCCACGCAGCCGCCGAAAGGCGCCTCGCTGCCCGCAAGAGCCGGAGCGGCATCGTCGGCGTCAACATCGGTGCCAACAAGGAAAGTGCCGATCGCATCGGCGACTATGAGCGCGGCGTCACCCGCTTTGCGCCCTACGCCAACTATTTGACCGTCAACATCTCCTCGCCGAACACGCCGGGCCTGCGCAACATGCAGGCGCGCGAGCAGCTCGGCGAGCTTTTGTCACGCGTCATGGCCGCGCGCGCCGCCGCAACGGCGCAGCCGCCGGTCTTCCTCAAGATCGCGCCGGACCTGGTCGAGGCCGAGCTGGAAGACATCGCCGCAGAGGTCACCGAGAAGCGGATCGACGGTGTCATCGTCTCCAACACCACCATCTCCCGGCCAGGGCTGCGCAGCGGTGACGCCGCGCGCGAGACCGGCGGGCTCTCCGGCAGGCCGCTGTTCGAACGATCGACCATCGTGCTGGCCAGGATGCGCAAACTGCTCGGGCCAGAGCTTGCCTTCATCGGCGTCGGCGGCGTCGATTCCACCGACGCGGCGCTGGAAAAGATCCGCGCCGGAGCCGATCTCGTTCAGCTCTACACCAGCATGATCTATGCCGGCCCCGCACTGCCGGGCCGGATCGTCGCCGGGATGGCACGCTTTGCCGAAACGGGGCGCCTCAGATCCATTCGCGAGTTGCGCGACAGCCATCTCGATCAATGGGCGTCGAAACCGCTCAGCTGAACGCCGTCCGCAGTCGCAGCCGCAAGATCGTCAGCAGGCTGAAGCCCCGCGCCAGCAGGAAGATGTGCAGGGCCGCCCACAGGCCATGATTGCCGAAGGCAGGCGCCAAGGTGAGCAACGCGACTGCAAAGACCAGAAACGACAGCAGCATCATGTTGCGCATGTCACGCGACCAGGTCGCACCGATGAAGACGCCATCCATCTGGAAAGCCAGCACGCCGCTCAACGCAGTGAACGCTGCCCACGGCAGGTAGGTATCGGCCACTGAACGGACCTCTTCCGAGGTCGTCACGAGAGCGACCAAATTGGCGCCGGCCAGCAGCAGCACCAGGGTCGCCGCACCCGCCAGCCCGAATCCCCAAAACAAGGTCAGCCGCACGGCCTGCCGGAACGGTGTTGCGGCACGCGCGCCGACGGCACGGCCCGCAAGCTGTTCGGCGGCGGTGGCAAAGCCATCGAGGAAATAACCGGCAACGAGAAAGAAATTCATCAGCACGGCGTTGGCGGCCAGCGTCACCGTGCCGAACTGCGCACCCTGCCGGGTGAACAGCGCGAAGGCGGCGAGCAACGAGAACGAACGGATCATGATGTCGCGGTTGAGCGACAGCATGCGCAGGAAGGCGGCCATGTCGAGCAGGCGATGGCGTGGCAAGGAGGGGGTCGCCCGGAACCGGCGGACCACGATCGCCAGGCCGAGCAGCATGGCGAGGAACTCCCCGGTGACGGTTGCCCAGGCGACGCCGGCGACACCCCAGCCAAGCTTCAATCCAAGCAGGAAGCAGAGCGCGATGTTGATGCCGTTCAGCACCAATTGCAGCATCAGCCCGAGCCCGCCCTCGCCGCGCCCCAGGACATAGCCGAGGATTGCATAGTTGATCAGCGAGAAGGGGGCCGCGAGCATCCTGATGTGGATATAGACGGCCATCGCCTCGCTGACGCGCGGTTCGGCGCCCATGAATTTTTGCCCGGCGATGGCAACCAGTGGCGCAAGTGCCGCGAGTACGATGCCGGCGACAATCGCGATCAGCACGGCGCGCCAGAACACCGCCTGTTCCTCCATTTCGTCGCCGCGCCCGAAGGCCTGGGCGACGAGGCCGGTGGTGCCCGAGCGCAGGAAATTGAAGGTGGTGAAGACAACGTCGAAGATCAGCGAGCCGGCGGCAAGGCCGCCGAGCAAGGCAGCGTCGCCGAACTGGCCGACAACCGCTGTATCGACCAAGCCGAGCATCGGCGTCGTCAGATAGGCAAGCGTCATCGGCACCGCGATGGCGAGCACGGAACGATTGGTGACGACGAAGTATCTGGCGTCGGCTGGGGTTGCACCCTTGTCCAAAGGATTGCTGCCTTGCTGATTGCGGCTTGATCGAACAGCCGGTGTGCCCCATTTTCCCGGCATCGCGCAATCACCCATCCTGTGACGGCCAACCGAATCCCCGGTCTGGCGCGAGCCCGCCGGATCCAGTTCATGCCCCTGCAGATCGTCCACCATCCCGACTACGACGCCGGCTTCTCCGTCAACCATCGCTTTCCGATGAGCAAATATCCGCTGCTGATGGACGCCTTGCGCGCACGCTGTCTGGCCGGGCCCGGCGCGCTCAACACCACCGAACCGGCGCCGGCATCATGGCTCAAGCTTGCCCATGCGGCGGACTATGTCGACCAGGTCATCAGCTGCTCGGTGCCTGAAAAAATCGAGCGCGAGATCGGTTTTCCGGTTGGCCCACGTGTCTCGCTGCGCGCGCAGCTTGCCACTGGCGGCACGGTGCTGGCGGCGCGGCTCGCCTTGCGCTACGGCATCGCCTGCAACACCGCCGGCGGCAGCCATCATGCGCGGCGCGCGCAAGGCGCCGGCTTCTGTACCTTCAACGATGTCGCTGTCGCCGCGCTGGTCCTGCTTGCCGAGGGCGCCGCACAAAACATCCTGGTCGTCGACCTCGACGTGCATCAGGGCGACGGTACGGCGGACATTCTCGCGGGCGATCCGCGCGTGTTCACCTTTTCCATGCATGGTGACCGCAACTACCCCGCGCGCAAGATCGCCTCCGACCTCGATGTCGCGTTGCCTGACGGCACGGGGGACGCTGCCTATGTCGGAAGGCTCGCCGCCATTCTGCCGGAACTGTCGGCCCAAGCGCATTGGGACATCGTCTTCTACAATGCCGGCGTCGACGTCCACGCCGAGGACAGGCTTGGACGGCTGTCGCTATCGGATGACGGCCTGCGCGCCCGCGACGACATGGTGATCCGCCACTTTCGCACGCTCGGCATTCCCGTCTGCGGCGTCATCGGTGGCGGTTATTCAACCGATGTGGCAACGCTCGCCGCGCGCCACGCCATCCTGTTCGAGGTGGCGTCAAGCTATATCAGATAATCCTTTTACGCATGATCTTGTCCGAAAACCGGTTCCCACTTTTCGGGATCATGCTCTACTTCCGGTAGCTGGCGATCCTGAGCAGGATGAAGGCGGGCACGACAATCGCCGCACCCAGCAGGATATAGCCGAGAAAGCGATCGATGGCGTGGAAGCCGAGATTCCAGAGATCGGTGAAGAACTTCCGGATGCCATAGAACACATCCATCGGCGACCAGCCGAAGGCATTCATGACCAGGCCGACGAGGAACGACACCACAACCAGCTTCAGGATCACCCTGAGCGGCGAGTCGCCGAGAAAGCGCGTCAATGCGGACAAGGCCCGTCTCCCCGATTGTGGTGCCCAGACTCGAGGGCGTCGGCCCAGACATACGCACTTGGCTTCCCGGCTTCAAGCCGACAGGTTTGCCTGGATAGCCGAGGCCGCGGGCGAGTCAGAGCGCAACACTGTGGTGCGAATGATACCGATCGAACCCATGCCGATTTGCTAAGAATGAGTAAACAGAACTGCTTTAATTTATTGAAAATAAAGCAAAAAATCTTCACTTTTCGATTTCCTGCAATGTGCGTGCAATTTTCGCCTGCGAGATAATCCACGTCTTTCAGGCAGAGGTTGCGCGAAAGATCCGGTCACCCACCACGACTGCCTTGCGTCAGTTCCCGTGACCAGCGCGACCGCTCCCGGCAAGACAAGTGAGCCGGAGCGCGACCGTCCCAACGGTCAGGCTCCCAAGCGATTAACCTGCGTGTCGTCGGATGCGCGTGCGTGTTGGAGTAATGCAATGTCCCCCCAGCAATGATGCGGCTGACGGCAAGTGCGCTTGCCATGTGCCTGAACGGCTCGGCATTGGCTGCCGATCTTTCGCCTGCCTACAACGATCCTCCTGCCTTTCAATGGAGCGGCGCCTATGTCGGCGTGCATGGCGGCACGGCGTTCACAGGGATGCCGAACCCGTTTGCCGGCAGAAACGGCCTCAGCGGCGGCGTCCAGGCCGGCTACAATCAGCAAGTAGGCCCGGGAGCCGTGGGGGCCGAGATCGAAGGCTCCTACCTGGGCGGCGCCGAGCACGACGTCGAGGGCGGCAAGATCAAGGAAAAGTGGCGCGGTGCCGCCAAGGCTAGGGCCCGCGTGAGCTTCGACCAGACGCTGCTGTTCGGAACCGGGGGCGTTGCGATGACCAAATTCGACAAGGGCGACAAGGTCAGCAGCACCGACGGATGGAAACTCGGCTATCTCTTGGGCGCCGGTATCGAGCAGGGTCTCGCCGGCGGCCTCTCGGCCAAGGTCGAATATGACTATGTCCGCACACCCGGCGTCGAAACGACGTCGGCCTTCGGCAAATCCAAGGCGACGATCGGCAGCCATGAGCTGAAGGCGGGCCTCAACTACCGGTTCTAGGGTAGGCCCCCGGCTCGGTTGAACCCGGCCATCTTGCAGTCCGTTCGAACAGGCCTTGCGCGGTGCCCTGAGGCAAAGGGTGCCGCGCAATTGCGTGCCCTCGATCGGAGCCTACATCGACACCCCCAAAGCAGACAGCACCCCGGCCAGCTCCTGCGTAATGTCGATGCAATCTTCACACCCTAGGTGCCGCGGATGACCTTGATGAGGGGAATCAGATAATGCCCAAGCGCAGCGCAAACCATCTTGTGTGGATCACAAAGGCGGTCTTTGTCGCAATCGTTCTGGCGCTGACGGGGTGCGCCTCCGACATCATGAAGAACTACATCGGGCAACCGGTCGAATCGGTCGTTCTGGACTACGGTCCGCCAACCGCCGTCGTTGACCTCGGCCGGGGCGAACGAGCCTATCAGTGGCGAAAAATATCCACCAATGCGGTTTCCGGGACCTCCAGCGGCGAGGTTCGGCACACAAAACACGGAATACGACGAGACCGAAACGCCGGGCTATATCGAACGTCAGGAATGCTTCTATACGTTCTACGCCCGCTCTTCGGGCGGCCGATGGTTCATCACCAATTTTCGCCAACCGCAGCTGGAATGCGAATGAATTGCCTTGAAGGAAAATGCGCATGCGCATCCTGCTGATCGAGGACGAACCGGAAATGGCCTCGGTGCTGAAGACGGCGCTCGAGCGTCAGGACATCATCGTCGACCATGCCGCGACACTGGCCGAGGCCATGGCCCGGCTCGGATATCACGACGCCGTGGTGCTGGACCGCCGCCTGCCGGATGGCGACGGCCTCACCCTGATACCGCGCCTGCGGGCCCTGCATCTGGATGTGCCTGTCATCGCGCTGACCGCATTGAGCGTCCTCGACGATCGGGTCGCCGGGCTCGACGCCGGCGCCGACGACTACATGGTCAAGCCGTTCGCCACGGTGGAACTGGTTGCCAGGCTGAATGCCTTGCACAGGCGCTCGTTCACCACGCGCGCCAACCAGACGGTAGTCGGCCGCCTCACCTATGATTTCCGCCATCGCGAGGCGCTTGTCGAGGACCAGGCGCTGGAGCTGCCGCGGCGCCAACGGCTGGTGCTCGAAACGCTCATCCACAGGCCGGGCCGGACCATCATGCGTAGCACCCTGGAAGAAGCCGTCTATGCGCTTGACGACGAGATCGGCTCCAATGCACTGGATGCGCACATTTCGCGGCTGCGGCGCAAGCTCGACGATGTCGCTGCCGGCATCGAGATCAGGGCCATCCGCAACCTCGGTTATCTCCTGCGGGCGGCTTCGTGAAAAAACCACGCATGCGCTCGCTGCAATGGGTGCTGGTGCGGCGTCTGATTCTGCTGCAGGCGGCGACGCTTCTCATCTTCATCGTGCTGTGCGCAGCCGCGCTGTGGATCGCCAATCCGCAGCTGCTGATCGACAATGAGGCTGCAGTCGCCACCATCAAGGACGCCGTCGACCGAGACGGGAACGGCAAGCTGATCGTCCATCAGACCGACGGGCTTGCCACCTTTCGCAGGGGCTTCCCCAATGTCTGGTACATCGTCCGCGACGGCAGCGGCCAAAGCGTCCGTTTCGGCAACGTGCCAGACGTGTACGCCAGGAATTTCGGCGATCTGCTTGGCGAGGCCGACCATGCCACCATCGGATTTTCCGAAGATGATCGGAGGCCGGAAGCCTATCTCGAAAGGGTTTCGACCAAGGCCGGCACGGTGCAGATCATCGCCGCGACACGGTCATCGCGCGACGAAACCGAAGGGCTCGAAGTCAACATTTCGGCAACGATCGACGTCGCCAGGAATCCGGACGGCAGCAGGAACTGGGAGAAAGCGCTCCCGGCCCTCGCGGTCATCATCGTCATCCTGCTGTTGCCGATCGTCCTTGTCATGGGAACCACGACCCTGGTGACCACGCCCGCGGCGGTGCGCCGGTCCTTTGCCGGCCTTGTCGAAACCGTCCAGCAGGCCGCTCGCATCGATATCGGTACGCGCGCGATGCAGCTGCCGGTCAAGAATGTGCCGCAGGAAATCGCGCCCTTGGTGCTGGCGTTCAACCAGACGCTGGCGCGCCTAGCCCAAGGCTATGACCGGTACAACCGCTTCCTCACCGATGCGGCCCATGAACTGCGCACGCCGATCGCCATCTTGCGCACACGCGCCGAGTTGCTGAGACAGGAGCCGCAAAGCGCGCGCCTGCTGCATGACATCGAGCGACTGTCGCATCTTGCCCAACAGCTGCTCGACCACCAATTGCTCGACCGCCCGACGGACCAGCGCCAGGTCATCGATCTCCGAGACCTTGTCAGCCGTGTCCGCTTGCCATCGAGGCCGGCTATGACCTTGCCTTCGAGCCCTCGCCCGACGAGGCCCATGTCGAGGTCAACGTTTTTGCAAATCGAGCGGGCGCTGGCAAATCTCGTGCGCAATGCCATCGAGCATGGCGGCGGCAGCGGCACGATCACCCTAGCCATCGACGAGACCGGCGGCGTCGAAGTGCGCGATGAAGGCCCGGGCATTCCGGCGGAAGAGCACGAGAACGTCTTCGAGCCCTTCTACCGCCTGCAGCCGCAGTCGCACGGGGCGGGTCTGGGTTTGAACCTTGCCCGGCAGATCGCGTTGCTGCACAATGGCACCATTCGGGTATTGACCGGGCCCTGGCGGGGCGCCCGCATTCGCATGGAACTGCAGGTTCGGCCGTGATTTTAGCGGCTGTTGGCAGAAGGGCAGGCCGACCAAAGGCTGTGGCCGCTGGTTTATCTGTTTTCTAACCAATTCCCGCTATTGCCATTCCAATAGCGGGAGCAAGGGGCTTTTGGTGGAGATGGAGAAAAACACCGCGCGAAGCGCTGTCATGTTGTCGGTGGTCGTCCCATGCTACAATGAGCTGGATGGGGTGGCCGAACTTCATCGACGGGTAACGGATACATGCCTGGAACAGGGCTCCTCGTATGAGATCGTCCTTGTCATCGACGGCGCGACTGACGGCACGCGAGAGGCCATTTTTCAGTTGGCTGAAAAGGACGACCATGTCGTCGCCATCGACCTTGCCCGCAACTACGGCCACCAGATCGCGTTGAGTGCGGGGCTCGAATTCTGCCGCGGCCAGCGCATTCTCATTCTCGATGCCGACCTGCAGGATCCGCCTGAGCTGCTCGGCGCTATGATGACGAAGATGAATGAAGGCTTCGACGTCGTTTACGGCCAGCGGCAGAGCCGCGACGGGGAAAGCTGGTTCAAGCTCGCCTCTGCCTCGATGTTCTACCGCTTGCTGCGCCGCATGGTCGATGTCGAGATCGCGGCGAATTCGGGGGATTTCCGGTTGATGAGCCGCCGCGCGCTCGACCATCTGAACGCGATGCCCGAACGCTACAGGTTCATTCGCGGCATGGTGAGTTGGATCGGGCTGAAACAGGTGGCCTTCCCCTATGAAAGACACCGGCGCTTTGCCGGCACCACCCACTATCCCCTGAAGAAGATGGTTCTTCTGGCGGTCGACGCGATGACCAGCTTTTCCATCGCGCCGCTACGGTTCGCCTCGCTGCTCGGAATGTTGTTCGGGCTTCTGGGGCTGGTTGTGCTCTGCTACACCCTCATCGAATGGTCGGTCGGAAACGTGTTGCCCGGCTGGACCAGCCTTGCCGCGATCGTGCTGATCCTGGGCAGCGTCCAGCTTATGGTGCTTGGTATTTTCGGTGAGTATCTCGGACGCATGTACATGGAGACAAAGCGGCGGCCGCTTTACTTCGTCAACGAGATCGTTTCGCGCAGCCGGGCTGTCAGCGACAAGGATCTGCCTGTCCATCGCCTGCAGAAGATGGCAAAGAGGGCCGCACGTGCTTGAGGCGGAGTTCGACCAGTTTGCGCGGGAATACCAGGAACAGCATGCCGCGAGCATAAGGCTGAGCGGTGAAACGCCTGACTTCTTCGCCAGATACAAGATCGACGACATCGCCGCGACGCTGCGGCGGGCTGGTGTGACACCACGACGGATACTCGATTTCGGCGCCGGTGTCGGCAATTCGCTCGGCCATATGCGCAACGCCTTTCCCGACAGCGAGATCACCTTGCTCGATCCTTCGCGGGAATCGCTCGACATCGCCAGCAAGCGCTTTCCCGGCCAGGGCGCCTTCACGCATTTCGACGGCGAGACAATTCCCTTTGCCGACGGCAGCTTCGACCTGGCCTTCGCGGCTTGCGTCTTCCACCACATTCCCGAGGATCTGCAGATTGGACTGCTCGCGGAGATCGGCAGGGTGCTGGCCGAAGGCGGCAGCTTCTTTGTTTTCGAGCACAATCCGTGGAACCCGCTGACCACGCACGCGGTGCGAAATTGCGCCTTCGACGAGAATGCGGTCTTGATAAATGCGCGCGAGATGCGCAGGCGCATGGCCGCGGCGGGTCTAGCCAACACCCGGATCGTGTATCGGATTTTCTTTCCCCGGCTGCTAGCGAGGCTGAGGCCATTCGAGTGTTTCCTCACCAAGATTCCTGTCGGAGCCCAATATTTTGCGCATGCGGTCAAACCTGCCATTTGACTATCCGAGGATGCTGCGATTTGGCGCTGTTGGCCTGTTGAACACGGCGCTGGGATACGCGGTCATTCTGGCCGGGCTTGCACTGGGTCTTGGCGACATCCTCGCCAACGCCACGGGCTACGCCGCCGGCCTAGTGCTCGGCTTCTTCCTCAACCGCCAATGGACCTTCACACGAGTCGATGGCTTCCGGTCAGGAACCCTGTTGCGATATGGCGGCGTCTTCCTGGTCGCGTACAGCATCAATCTGGCAGTCGTGATCGCCGCCCGTTCAGCAGGCATCACCGAAAGCCCTCTGGTTCACCTCGCGGGAATCTGCGTCTATTCAATCATCTTCTACCTCGGTTCGGCTCACTTCGTGTTTGTGGGGCGCGGAGGTCGCGGAGACGACACAGCCGACGGCAACCTTCCGGTGACCGATGGGCCTCGGCGGATGCCGACCAGTCGAATTCCTTGAACCAAACTGTCATCGCAAACGATTAAAGGCGGCGCACCATGGACAACGCCCAGGCCAGTGTGGAGGCCGCAACGGACGACGAGCGGATCCGCCTGACATTCTGCCTGTTCACGGCTTGTGTCGCGGCGGCGTTGATGGTTGCCTTTGCCAATTCCGTCCTGCAGGATCCCGACAGTTGGTGGCAGGTAAAGGTCGGGCTGGATTTCCTGGCAAACCGAACATTTCCGACGACCGACCCTTACTCCTATACTTTTGCCGGCCAGCCATGGATCGCCAAGGAGTGGCTGGGGCAGGTCCTGCTGGCTCTTGCCTACCGGGCTGGAGGCTGGAACGGCGTGGTCACGCTGATCATCGCCACGATTTCCCTGACGGTTTTCCTGATGGGGTGGTTTCTAAGCACATGGCTGAAGCCGATCCTGGCGGTTACGGTGGCCTTTGTCGCGGCGGTCGCGATCGGCCCGATCTATACCGGGCGCCCACATATTTTCACCCTGCCGATCATCGTCATCTGGACGGCAGTGCTCTTTCGTGCGGCAAGGGAAGAACGGGGGCCGCCCTGGTGGCTGCTTGTGCTGGTTGTGTTGTGGGCGAACCTGCACGCGACCTTCACGCTGGGCTTCGTCATCGCAGCTTTCGCCGGTCTTGATCTGCTGACGCGCACAGGTTTCTCGAAACCGACCCTCGTGGTGAAATGGATCGCATTCGGTCTGCTTTGTCCGCTCGTCAGCCTGATCCACCCCTACGGTGTCCACGCTATCCTGGCGACCTTCGCCGTGGCCTATGGCAATGAGGCGGTGTCGCTGATCGTGGAATGGCGACCGTTCAATGTGCAGGATTCACCTCTCCAGGAAGTTGTGATGCTGCTGGCGCTGTTCGGGCTGCTGGTGTCGCGGGTGCGAATTGGCTGGGCCAAAGCGTTGTTCATCGTCTTCACCTTGCATATCTTTCTCGCCCATCTGCGGTTCATGTATTTGTTCTTCCTCCTGGTCCCGTTGGTGACCGTGATGGAGGTCGCACAGCAGTGTCCCTCACTGTCGGTCACCGCATGGCTGTCTGAAAAGCGCGACGGACTGGAAAATTTCGTCGCCAGGCAGTTCTACGCGATTTGCGGCGTGGCAGCTGTTTTTCTGATCGGCGCGGCTGCCGTGTTAGGCAGCGTCTATCAGGTCGCACCCAGCCCGAATACGTCGGCCAGCGGGGCGCTGGCATTCGCCGAAAGCCATCATCTGTCCGGCAACGTGCTGAATTCCTACAATTTCGGCGGCACGCTGATCTTCCACGGGATCAAGACCTATATCGACGGTCGGACGGACCAGCTGTTCCTCGGTGGTTTCACAAAAGCCGATGACGAGACGGGACACAGCAACGGCAAGCCGCTTCTCGAAGCCCAGCTGAAGAAATACGCGATAGGCTGGGCGCTGATTGCAGCCGACGACAATCGCATTCCCTTCTTCGACCAACTGGGCTGGAGGCGGGCCTATTCGGACGATCATGCGGTGATCTACCTGCCCGGCGCCTGATCCCGCCGCGCCGGCGCGGACCGGCCTCGCCAGCATTCCAACGGGCACATGCCTTGACACTCATGTTGCGGTGCAGCAAAATTGCACCGCAGAGGATAGGCATGTGAGACCGACGAGCCGGAATTTTTTGCACGAGCGGGACATCGCCGTATGAGCGGCGTCTTGAGCTCGCAGAACCCAAGCCTCCGGCCGCGGCGCGCGAGCCTGCCCGGATGAACTACAGGCGCGACATCGATGGCCTTCGGGCCGTGGCGGTGTTGCCCGTCCTGCTTTTCCACTTCGGCGTCTCCGCCATTCCCGGCGGCTTCACCGGCGTCGACATCTTCTTCGTCATATCGGGCTATCTGATCAGCGGCAGCCTGCTCGACGATCTCGAGCGCGGCCAGTTTTCGATCGGTCGCTTCTATTGGCGCCGTGCACGGCGCATCCTGCCGGCGCTGACCTTCGTCATCCTGCTCGCCAGCACTGCCGCCTGGTTCATCCTGCTGCCGTCGGACCTGCACGAATTCAGCTTGAGCGTGATCGCCGCCTCGACCTTCTGGTCCAACATCTATTTTTGGAAGACGACGAACTATTTCTCCATCGACGCCGAACTGCGGCCCCTGCTTCACACCTGGTCGCTTTCGGTCGAAGAGCAGTATTATATCTTCGCGCCAATCCTGCTCTATTTGATCTACCGATATGTCTCGAAGCGCTGGCTGACGGTACTGCTGCCGATCGCCATCGGCAGCTTTGCCGTGGCGGTCATGGCAACCTCGCTGGCGCCGACCGCCGGCTTTTATCTGTTGCCGACGCGCCTCTGGGAACTGGCGCTTGGCGCCATGCTGATGCTGAAGAAGCCACCTGCGCTTGCCAGCCGGTTGGCGATGGAACTGATCGGCCTCGCCGGCTTTGCCCTGATCGCCTTTGGCTTTCTAACGATTTCGGAGAGCGACCCATTTCCGGGCTACAATGCCTTGTTCCCCTGCATCGGAACGGCCCTGCTCATCTATGCGGGCCACGATCATACCGGTGCCGACAGGCCGGCACCTGTTGCCACCCGCGTCCTTCGGTTCGCGCCGCTGGTCTGGGTCGGTCTCATTTCCTATTCGCTCTACCTCATTCACTGGCCGATCAATTCCTTCGTCCACTATCTTTCGCTGAAGGCCATCGGCGTGCCGACGGTCATCGCGATGATGGTGGCCAGTTTCGCCCTGGCGACATTTTCCTGGAAATATGTCGAGCAGCCGTTTCGCCGGAAACGGGCGTTCACCGCCCCATTGCCGATCTTCGCCTTTTCGGCGACGGCGATCGTCCTGCTCTGTGTCGGCGGCTTGGCCGGCGCACTCGGCGGTGGTTTTCCGCAACGGTTCCCGGACTTCTCGACCGAGCCGATCCGGGTCGGCGACTGGCGCAACGGCGTCTGTTTTAACGAAGGGGCCCGCATCGACACCTGGAACCTCGCCGACTGCACCCGCACCCAAGGCTTTGCCACCAACGTGCTTCTGTGGGGTGATTCGTTCGCCGCCCACTATGTTTCAGGACTCGACGCCAACGCCCAGAAAATCCAGGCCAATGTCATCCAGTACACCTATGCTGGCTGCCCGCCCGACCTCACCTATTTTTCCTATGCCCGGCCAAGCTGCACCCTTTTCAACGAACGGGCCCTGTCGATTATCCGCGACGCCAACATTCGGGCGGTGATCCTGAGCGGTCGATGGACCGACTACCAGGTCAGGGGCTTCGATGGCCTGCAAAAGACGATCGATCGGCTTCGCGACATGGGCGTCAAGGTCTATGTCATCGGCCAGTCACCGGAATTCATCGCCGACGTCCAGAAGATCGCTTTCTTTGCCAGACGGGAGCATGTCGGGAACACGTCCTGGCCGACGGCCATGGATCCGGGCATCAACAAGCGGGTGCTGCCGTTCGCCAAAGGGGCGACTTTCATAGATCCGCTGGCATATCTGTGCGATGCGGCCGGCTGTTCGTACGCCGATGCCGACAGCAGGCAATTTCTCTACTTCGATTATGGTCACTTCTCTTCCGCCGGCGCGACATTGGCCATCTCGAAGTACTGGCCAAGTTTTGCCGCCGGCAACAAGTTCGCCAGGGCAAGATAGCAATCGCAGGCCGAAACTCATCGCCGCAACCTGCGTTGTAAAGCCGCTTTGCGATTGCCCGAACACCGACCCGCGTGTTAACGAGGGCTCGCGCGGGTATGATGTAATGGTAGCTTGTCAGCTTCCCAAGCTGAACGCGCGGGTTCGATTCCCGCTACCCGCTCCAGCTTACCCTACAAGGGATCGAGGTTGATCCGGCACCCTTGGCCGAGAGGCAGTTTTACAGCAGGTTTTACAGGCTATGTTCTCTTTCTGGCCCCGTCGAGCTTGCGGATGCGTTCCTTGATCGCTGCCTGCCTACCGACGTAACGTCGGATAATTCGCGCCACGTGCTCCTCCTCCCATGCCATCAACTCGGCAATCTCACGCTCTGTTAGGCCGTCGACGTAGAACTTGGTCGCAGCTGTGCCTCTGAGATCGTGGAAGTGCAGGTCATCACCTTTCGGCCATGCGATTTTCTTCGCGTCGGAGAACGAACTGGCCAGACCGTTGACAGTCCACGGGCGCTTCTTGCTACTGGTCAGAATGACAGGTGAGCGCTTCGGTATTCTTCCGAGGACGTCGCGCAGTTCCTGATACAGCGGAATGATGGCTTCGCGCTGATGTCTGCTTTTGCCGGTGGTGATGATTATGGCATCCTCGCCGACATGGGACCAGGATAGGCGAATGAGATCGCCGACGCGAAGGCCGGTATGTGCAGCCAGGTCGACGGCGTGGGCAATCTCAGCCGAGCACGTCTTCTTCAGGTCCATGATGTTCCCGTCTGTCCAGATAATTTCCGAGCGAGAGCCGCTGTAAAGCTGTTTGATCCCTTCGCAAGGGTTCGAGGCAATCTTGCCGAGTGGGTCGACAGCGTATGAGAGCACGCGCGAGAGCACCTGCATCCCGTAGTCGGCTGACCTGGGCGTCTCGGCGAATGCGGCTCGCCACCGACGGATGACCGGCCTGATCTTGTCCGGCCGATCGAACTGGGCGATGCGCAACTCCCCGAAATGGCCAGCGATCCGGTCGAGCCAGGGACCCCAGTTACGTCGCGTCGACTCGGCAAGCTTTCTGTAGTCAGCGCTCGCCTTGTATTGCGTGACCAACGATCGAAAGCGGTTGTTGTCAGGTGTCGTGCGACTGGCAATCGCATCATTGTAGGAGGCGAGGAATTCCGGTGTGCCTGGCATCCCAGCAAGGCGCGGACCGCCGCGCCAGGCATACCAATAGATCCTACCCTTGGCCGTGACCCGGTGTAGGCCCTTCAATTCAAGCGTGACCATGATGCTTCGCCTCGAACGCTGCCAATTCACCGTCGAGATGATCCTCGTCGCTGACCTGAGAACGTGCTGCAAGCGTCTCGATGCCCGACAGGGCGTCAACGGCACGATCAAGTGTCTGGACGTCCCAAACCTTCCGACCGAGAAGTTCGAACGGCCTTGGAAAGATGCCGTTGCTGACGAGCTTGTCAAAATGGGTCGGACTGACACCTACATAGGATGCGGCTTCCCTTCGGTTATAGCCACGGCGGGCTTCGAACGGCAAGGCGTGTATAAGCCCGCAGGTGATCATCGTCATGCAGAAAACTCCTTCTACGTGACGTTATAGCGCTATCGCCGTCAGTTTGAGAAAAAAGCTCGGTGGGCGCGCTCGCGAGAGGCCTGCAATGTAATGGACCAGTCGCCACTAACCAGTAATTTGAAAGGGGTTCGGATGGTGCTGCGAGAGTGGTTTGAACTCTAGATGACATTATGATTTCAATGACTTACCGATCATTTTGTAACACTGTGACGACCCTCGGGATGAGCGAAGAAACCATCCGCGAATATGCCTGTTCAGCCAACCTGCGTCGGCTTACCGGTTGGTTGGCATTGGACCACCACTGACCGGTATGGTTCCAGTGTTGGTTGGTTGTGAAGTGGCTTCATCAGGTTAGCACTCTTGTCAATGACGCCTACCAACTGCGTCCCGGGGGGGACCGAAACGTTGACGGCTGCCGGTGTGAGATTTGCAACCATGACGCGGATGTATTCGCCGAAACGATAAGCAATGGCGGCAATACCCGGATGATCGACCAAAACCTCGTAGCGCTCGGCACCAGCCGCTGTCGCAAGCTCAGCGTGGACCGCCTGGAGAGGATGACGAATTCCGGTCGGGCCGAGCAAGCCGAACGAACCGGTTGGGGACGCGATTATGAGACGATCAACGCCCGCTGCAGCAGCCTGTGCCGCGACACCCACCGTGAAAGCCGCCCCGAACAATGCACCATGGCGGGGGTCCTCGCTTGCAGCGGGTATTCGCGCTCGGGCAGGATTTGCTGCCACACTCTGCCCGTAGGGATTGTGGCGCATGCCGATCGTGCATGGTCCAAGCCAGATCGGTTTTTGTGGACTTAGCCGTCGCGCCGTGGCGATGACGGACGGATAGACGCTCAACGTTTCCATCACCGATAGATCGTCGGCCGCATGAACGATGGCTGCGTTGCTGAAGAAGACGAAATCTGGATCACCGGCCGGCGGGTTGCGATTGAATTCCGTGAAGAAGGAAGGCGTCCCGGCTCCGATGGCAGCCTCGGTGGCCGTGTCCTTAAGCGCAGCCTCCACATCGCCGACCGGCCGTTCGCCTGTAGGCACCATGTTTGACGCCCGTGTCTTGAATTCGCGCCTTGGTGAAACCAGGATGGCGCTCGGATCGACACCGGACAAACGGATTGCATCGACGACGGACTTCGCCTCGGCCCCAGGGTCGATGGTATCAAAGATCGCCTCGATTGCTAGCCGCGCACCGATCGAAGCGGAAAAGCCGGCCGCTTTGCGCAGCATGTGCTCATCATGCCCGCGCCCACTGTCAAAGCGGACAATGACTTCCTGTGCCGGGCCAAGCTGGGATGCTGCGGCCACGGCTGCGGGCAGATCATCTGGATCGAGAAAGAGGGCCATGGACGGCATCCGTCCAGCAGGTCCACCTAGCGTCAGTGTCGCCCTGTCGGCGGCTCGGGGTCGAGACGCCGATGACTTGGCCTCGATGGAGACAACGACCCGCTGGGTGTCCTTCGAACCCTTGGCGATAACATAAGGGCGGGGTTTCGTCAGCGGGCGGACATATGTCTTGAACGACGCGTCGGTCCAGTTGCGCTGGTCCTCCATCTCGAAAGCGTCGCCTTGCATGGCGACGGTGCAGATCATTCCAGGCTCCGGCTCGTGGGTGAGCGCGGATATGTCAAAGGCCGGCTGGTCCGGGCTGATCGTCTCGGGGAAAGTCGTCTCCTCGATCTCGCCGCCGCTGTGTCGGATGGTTAGCCGTGCGCCCGCAGCTTCCGATGGATGCAGGACGACGAATCCCGTGCGATTGGTCGGGAAGTCGGCGAGGGCAACGCCTTCCGCCTCAAGGATCAGCATGCCGGAGGCTTTGCCGACAATTTTCATCCGGTAGGAAAAGCTCACCTGCGGACCAACGCAAAGTCCTTCATAGCTGACCTCGAATGCAGCCTCGCCTTCCCAAATCTGAAGGTTTGAAAGCTCGGCCTTGTAGGTTCCCCAGGACGCGTCGCGCGCCAGATAGTTGATCGCGCGCACCGCTTCCACACCGGCGAAGCGAATGGTGCGCAGGTTGCCGTCTTCGAGGATGGCCGACAGCGGTCCCGCGGTGAGGATCCGGCGCTCGGCAACCGCCTGGTCCGTGCCGAACAGATCGAAATCGCTGACGTTGCCGGTCAAGTCGATTCCCTAATCTTCGCGTTCTCTTGGACCGCATAGGCGAGAACCGTCTTGCTGATGACAAGGTCGCGCGAACGCTGGTCGAATTGCAGGAAATGCTCCGAGGCGAGGTGCAGGTCGAAGGCAGCGCGATCCGTGTAGATCTCGTAGAGGAAGACATGAGTGGCAGTTGCCGGGTCCGCCGGCGTCAGCACGTCGAAGCGAAGGCAATCCGCCTCGAGTTTGACGGAGAGCGCCGCATTCTCAGCAACCAGCCGATGGAATTCCGGAAATGCGCCCTCAAGAAGTTCGAATGCCACGGTGATCGCAAAGGCAGCGCCCGCCCTTCCCTTCCCGCGTCCTGGCGTCTTTTCCCGCCCCGTCGTCATTGCGCCCTCCGGCCCTTTGAGGCGACGCTGGGACTTCCTTCCCACAGCGTCGGAACGATCGCCCGGTGTTCCTCCGCCGCGCGGTATGCGGCGTCAACCAGAGCGTAAGTCCTGAGGTTGTCGCTTCCCGACGTCTCGGCGGGCACGCCGCGCTGGAGACAATCGAGAAAATGGCGGCAGGCAACGAACGCGCCCTCTTGCGCGACGTGCCAGCGATCGCTGGTCCACGAGCGCAGCGGTGAGCCAATGTCTTCCTCGGTCGTCGTCCCATTGCTGGTAACCCGCATGCGCGAACCCGGGAGAACGATGATTGACCCGTTATCGCCCTCGATCTCGACCAGCGTTTCGGGGAACGGATCGGGGTCGCGTCGCGCCTCGTATGTGCATTCGACGACGCTGACGGCGCCACTGCGATGACGCAGGAGCATCGTCGCCGTGTCCTCGGCCCGCACCTTGGGATTGCGCCGCTGAGTCTCGCATGAGATGCGCCCGACCTCGCCCAGAAAGAAGCGTGCGAGGTCGAGCACGTGGATGCCGACATCGGCAATCGCCAAGCGTTCCTCGTCATAGAAATAGGGCTGCGTGCGATAGACATCGAAGCCGGTGCGAAACATTATCCGAGCCCAGCTCGGCGTGCCGATTGCGCCGCTGTCGATGACGCGGCGGACATGCCGCATCGGCGTCTGGAAGCGAAAGTTCTCGTGAACCGCTAGCCAAACGCCTGCCTTGTCGGCCGCCTCGACGATGGCAACGCAGTCTTCCCAGCTCAGAGCGAACGGTTTTTGCACGATGGTGGCGACGCCTTTCGCTATCGCCAATTCGCAGAGCGCCCTATGCGTGTCGTGGCGGGTGACGATATCGACCGCATCAAGCCTTTCGACCGCAAGCAAGGCGGCGGCCTCCGTGTAGAACGGGACGTCGAAAGCACGGCCGGCCGCTTCGGCCTTGCCGGCATCGACATCGCAGACGGCGGCAAGCATTACGCCTTCGCTCGCAAGATCCTTCCACGAATGCAGATGGTTCTGCGCGTAGAAGCCACAGCCGATTACTCCAATGCGGATCGCACCCGACGCCATTTCCTACCCCGCAACGATCGGGGTTCTGAGGATGCCGATGCCCTCGGCTTCGATCTCGACGACATCACCAGCCTTCATGAAGATCGGCGGCTTCTGGAAAATGCCGACGCCGGCCGGCGTTCCCGTCGATACCATGTCGCCGGGTTCGAGCGGAATATATTGCGACAGGAAGGAAATCAACACTGGCAGCGAAAACAGCCAGTCCGAGGTGCTGCCATCCTGCAGCGTCTTGCCATTTAGCCGCGTCTTCAGTGCGACATTGTCGGGATGCGGCATCGCGTCAGCCGTCACGATGCAGGGACCGATCGGAGAGAAGCCGGCAAAGTTCTTGCCGATGGTGATCTGATTGTCCTTGAACTGCACATCGCGCGCCGAAATGTCGTTGAGCAGCGTGTAGCCGAAGATCGCCGGCATCACGTCGGCTTCCTTGGCCCTGTGCAGCTTTCGTCCTATGACGGCGGAGAACTCCACCTCGTAATCCATCTGCTCGGTTCTATCAGGCTTTTCGACCGGCACGTCGGGCCCAACCACTGACGTTGGCAGCTTGGTGAAAAAGAATGGCTCGGTCGGCATTTTCGCGTTGGGGTTTTCCTCGGCGTGGCCCTTGTAGTTGATACCGGAGCAGAGAACCTTGCTCGGCCGGATCGGCGCTTCGAGCGTCACCTCGGTCAACGCATAGCGCGGCGCCTTGGCGACACCACCGCGGATTTGATCCAGCATCTTTTTGCCGCCAAGCACGATCTCCATCACACTGCCGGCGATGCCGGCCTCTGTCAGGCACGCGACCTGATCGCCGTCGAGCACGCCGGCATGATGGACATGGCGTCCCTTGCGATGGGAGAAAGTAACGAGCTTCATCTAATCCTCCGGAATGAATACGGCCTTGTGCAGGGCCATTGGATTTTCTGCGAGTTTCTGGAAGACGTCGGGCGCTTCGCCGAGTGCGAAAGAACTTGCGATCTTCGGGTAATGGATCTTGCCGGTGGCGAGCAGGGCCAAGGCCTCGGGAAAACAGTCGACCGATGCACGCGAGCCGAGGATCGTCACCTCCTTGCGGGTGAAGTCCAGGCCGGGGAAGGTGATACCCTGGCCCTTCTTGACCAGGCCGAGGATGACGATGCGTCCGCCGGCGGTGACGAGATCAATGGTCTGTTCCATCGCCGGCGCGGCTCCCGTCGCTTCCATGACTACGGGCATGCCTTCGCCATTGGTGATTTCGCGCACACGTTCCAGAAGGCCGGCGCCACCGGCGACCGGTATGGCGCCGAGGTCGGCGGCGGTGGACAGGCGCTCGGCGGAGAGATCGGTGGCGTAGACCTTTGCGCCTGCGGCGCGAGCCACTTCGACGATCGCTAGCCCGATCGGCCCGGCGCCAAGCACCAGCAAGTTATCTTCGGCGGTGACCATGCCGCGGCGGCAGCCCTGGACGCCGATGGCCACCGGTTCTGCGAAAGCCGCCTCGAAGTCGGTGAGCGTCTCCGGCACGACGTTGAGATTCCGGACCGGCGCCGTGACGAAATCGGCGAAGCCGCCCTCGCGATGAACACCGACAATGGTGAGGTTGGCGCAGCAGTTCCGTTTGCCGATCCGGCAGGGATAGCAGTGCCCGCAGCCGATGAATGGGTCGACGACTACACGTGTGCCGATTGCCGGACCGGCGGTGTCGGGACCATAGGCTTCGACGACACCGGCGATCTCGTGACAGCCGATACGGGGATAGGTCACGTAGGGGTTCTTGCCTGTGTAGATGTAAAGATCGCCGGCGCACAGGCCTGCAGCTTTGACTCGAACCAGCACCTCTCCCATTCGTGGCTGCGGCTTCGGCGCCTCGGCCATGCGAATGGAAAAGGGTGCGTCAAAGATTGCTGCACGCATCGCGTCAGGCCGCCTTGGCCGGACCAAGAACCTTGCCGTCGCGGTCGAATTCGATCCAGTCGCCGGCACGCAGCAGATAGGGATCGGCAATGGCTTCGCCGCGCGCCTTCGCTTCCCGGTGGTGCTTCATGTATTCGGCGACATCCTTATCACCATCGAGTTTGATGTAATGGCAGGGCAGCACTGTCTCGAGGCCGAGCCATTGCGTGGCGAGCACGCCTTCATACGGGCTCATCTCGCCGGTCAGCATTTCGCCAGGCATCGGGTTGAGATGCAGGATTTCCTGCGGGTTGGCGATGCCGATGCAGCCGACATTCGGCTTGTAGAGCTCACCCTGCAGTTTGAGGTCGGAGAAGATGGCTGTGTCGCCATAGTGGTAGAAGCGCAGATTATTGTCTGCATAGACGATGAAAGCCATCGGCACACCGGAAATGAAGGAGTTGTCCTTTAGCCTGATCTGCGACCAGTGATGGCACTCGAGCGGCTGGATCTCGATGCCCGCCACCTTCACCCTTATGCCCCAGGTGGTGGCGCGGATCTGGCCGGCTGGAATGCCGCGGTCCATCAGCCAGGCTTTGACCTCGCCGCCGCAAACGACCGGACAGCCATATTTCGCGGCGATCTTGTCGGTGTCGCCGAGATGGTCGAAGGCGGCATGGCTGACGATGACGAGATCGACACGATCGAATTCGGTCGATTTTGTTGCCGCGCCCGGATTCTGATCCAGGAACGGATCGCACAAGATGCGCAATCCGTCGCGCGTAAGGATTTCGTAGGCGGCAACGCCGTGAAAACGCATGCGGGTGGTGGGGAAAGTCATGGTCAATGCGCCTTCTTTCTATCAATGAGCAAGGGCAGGCTTGCAAAACCGCGCCGATCGCCTCTGGTCTTCCAGCGTGGCGCGACCGCAGGATCGAGGGCAAGGCCAATTCCGGCTTCGATCAGAGCCTCCAGCGTCACCGCGAATTCCATGCGAGCAACGCCGGCGCCAGCGCAGAGATGTGGCCCTGCGCCAAAGGTGAGATGCCTGTTCGGCTTTCGATCGAGGCGCAATTCATCTGGCGCCTCGAATACGGTTGGATCGCGGTTGGCTGAGCCGAAGCCCAGTGCGACGATGTCGCCGGCCCGCATCCGGCGTTCATGCACAAACAGATCACGCGCGGCGTTGCGGCCGAAAATCTGGATCGGTGAGGAAAAACGTAGGAATTCCTCAACTGCCGTCGGTATTAGTGCCGGCTCCGCGGCAAGCCGCGCCAGATCGGCCGGGTGTTCGGCGAGCCAGTGCAACATGACCGAGAGGCCGTCGGCGGTGGTCTCGAATCCGGCGCCGAAAACCACTGTCATGAAGGATCGTATCTGGCCGTCGTCGAGACTTTCGCCATCGATCTCGGCGGCCATCAGCATGCTGATGAAGTCGCCCGTCGGGGCCGCCCGGCGCGCCGCTATCAGCCCGTCGATATAGACAACGAGATCGCGGCTCGCAGCCGCGCCGGCGACGGGATCGCTGACGTTGAACATTTTGGTGATCCAGCCGACCCAATGTTCGGAATCAGCCAGCGGCACGTCGGTGAAGGCGGCGAGCGAAGCGATCGCGACCGGCACGCAGAATTCAGCCACGGCATCGGCGCTTTCTTTCTCCGCCATGCGTTCGAGGATCGAGGCAGCGAGCCTTCCGATACACGGCGTGATTTCCGCGACCCGTTCCGGCGTGAACACCGGATTGACGAGGGCGCGGTAGCGAGAATGACGCGGCGGATCGATCTCGATCGGCAGCATCGGTTCGGTGCGCGGGGTGATTACCGGAATAGCGGTAACGCCTGCGACGCTGGACGTATAGTCGCGCCAGTTGATGGCGCTGGCGCGCACGTCCTCGTAGCGAGTCATCAGCCAGAAGCCGCCATGCTTGTTGGAGCGGGCGATCGGACACTCCAGGCGCAACCGGTCATATGCGGTGAACGGGTCGCGGACGAACGCCGGATCGTGGATATCCAGATCCTCCGGAATCTGCGGTTCGCCCATTGCTGCGGTGTTCGACATGGTTTCGGTCTTGCCAGATGACGTTTGAATTGGCCGTCCGGCGGCAGGGAGATAACGCCGCCGGACGCTGCTTGAGCCTTGATCCAAGACTCCGCGATGTCTGCGTTGAGCCTACTTCACATTCAGAGCGGTCAGCACCTTGTCGACATTGTCCTTGGTGATCAGGATGACGCCCGTATCGAGCGAGTCCGGGATCGGACGGCCGCCGTCTTTCGACGAGAGGCCGGCCGACTTCAACGTGTTAGTGTTGTAGTCATGCAGCAGCTTGACCGCGTAGTAGATGAAGAGCTCGCGATTCTGCACGACGATGCCGTCGACCCAGCCTTCCTTTGCCGATTTGAAGAAGTCCGGCGTCTGCTCCATCGCGGTCACCTTGATGTCACCGGGATTCTTGCCGGCTTCACGCAGTGCCGTGACGATGCCGGCACCGGATTCGGAATCGAAACCGGCGAGGCCAGCGATGTCTGGATGGGCTGCCAGGATCGCCGCCGTCACCTGCGCCGCCTTCTGTGCGTCGCCACCGTCATCCTCATTGGCGACGATGGTGTATTTGCCGCCGCCATTGGCTTCGACATAGGCTTTGAAGCCAGCCACAGCTTCGCGCATGTTGCCGGCGTTGATGATCGACATCGAGGCGACCTTGCCACCCTTCGGCAGCATTTCCATCAGCTTCTTGGCCTGGGCGACGCCGACCTGCGTCCAGTTCGTGCCGATATAGGCGAGACGGCCGGAGTCGGGCAGATCGCCGTCATCGACGACCGTCGGCACGCCTTGCTCCATGCATTTCTTGACGGATTCGGTCAGCGACGGGTCCCAGCCGCCGACGACGGAGACACCGCTCGGTTTCTGCGCGCAGACCTGGTCGACAGCGGAGATAAAGCCCGGCACGTCGAAGTCGGTCGGCCCGGCAACGATGACCTTGACGCCGAGCTCTTCGGCGATCCGCTTCATGCCGACATAGTCATACTGCACAAACAGCGGCAGGTTGGCCTTGTTGGAGATCCAGTAATACGTCTCCTTCGCATCGGCCGGCCCGAAGGATGATTCCTGTGCGCTAGCCGGAAAAGTGTAGAGCAATGCGGTGGCAGCAAGCGCTGCGCCGGAAAGTATCGTTCTCACTATCGATTTCATGCCCGTTTCCTCCTGATGTTTTTGTATTTTCAGTCCTTGCATGTCATCCGGTTGTCCGAATGCCTCCTCCCGTCCTCGCCTGAAATCAGGCGCGGCCGCTAGTCTTGAAACGATCGAGCGATACGGCGAACAGCAGGACCAGACCCACCACTAGCCCTTGCCAGAACACGCCGATCGCATTGATGATCATGGCGTTCTCGATCAATGCGATGAAAAGCACGCCGAGAATGCCGCCGAGGATCGTGCCCTCACCACCTTTCAGGCTCGCTCCCCCGAGCACGGTTGCGGTGATGACCTTGAGTTCGATGCCGACGCCGGCGTTGACGACCGCACTGTTGAGACGCGCCGCTCCCAGAACGCCGGCAAGGCCCGCCAGCGCTCCCATGATGACGAAGCCGATCAGGATGAGCCGGTCGACGCGGATACCCGAGAGCTGGGCCGCGCGCGGATTGCCGCCGATGAAATAGAACTGCCGGAAGAAGCGTGTCCGCGCCACCAGCCAGCCGCCGACGAGCACGAGCACCAGCATTGCCCAGAACGGCGACTGGATCCTGAGCAGCGGATCGGCGGCGCGGCCATATTCGGCGAAGGCATCGGTGATAGGGGTGACGCCAGTGCCGGCGGTGACATAGGTCAGACTGCGATAGATGGTGAGTGTGCCAAGGGTTGCGATCAACGCGTTGATGCCGATGCGGGTGACGATCAAACCGTTGACCAGACCGCACAGTGCGCCAACCAGGATGCCCACCAGAACAGCAACCTCCGCCGGCCAGCCCCACCATCCGGCGACAACGGCGGCCCAGACGCCGGAGAAAGCGAGTGTCGAGCCGACCGACAGGTCGAACGTGCCGCCGATCATCAGCAGCATCATGCCGCAGACAAGAATGCCGACCGGTGCGAGATTGAGCAGCACGGCCCTCATGTTGGAGGCGGTTGGGAAGTTGTTCGGATAGACGATGCTCATCGCCAGCGCGAGCGCGATGACGAGCACGAAGAGCGTCAATTCCCTGGAATCGGCGAGGCGCCGCACGATACGGACGAAAAGGTTTTCGCGCCGGTGCTCGGCATTCTCGGCCATCGGTTGCGTGATCTGCATCGTCATGCCTCTGCCATTCCTGGTTCCTTGCGGACTTCAGCAACCGAAGCGGTGTATCTGGTAGCCAGCCGCAGCACCTGTTCCTCGCTTGCCCCGTCGCCTGGCAATTCGCCAACCGTCCTGCCTTCCGCCATCACGACGATGCGGTCGGCAAGCGCAAGCACCTCCGGCAGGTCCGAGGACACAACGAGCAGCGCAACGCCCTTGTCGGCGAGCGCCCGCAGAAGCCGGTAAATTTCAGATCGTGCCCCGACGTCGACGCCGCGGGTCGGTTCGTCGACGATCAGAAGGCGCGGCTCCATCGCCAGCCATTTGGCCAGAAGCACTTTCTGCTGATTGCCGCCGGAGAGATTGCCAACGATCTGGCGCACGCTCGGCGTCGCGATGCGCAGCTCGTTGACAAAATTCTTGGCCAGCGCCTCGGCCTTGCGGTTGGAGAAATTGGCGCCCGAGGAAACCTTGGAAAGAACCGTCGCGGCAACATTGTTGACGATGTCCATGCCAAGGAACAGACCCGCCGCCTTGCGGTCTTCCGGAACCATGCCGATGCCGGCGTGCTTGCCGTCCCACGGACCTCTCGGATCGATAGGCTTGCTGCCAATCCGGATCGAGCCGCCACGCCGTCGGCGTGCGCCAAAGATCGCCTCGCAGAATTCGCTGCGACCGGACCCGATAAGCCCGGCGAGACAGACGATCTCGCCTGAACGCACGGTGATCGATGCCGACCGCACCAGCGGCGGCGCGTCGACATTTTCGGCCTCGAGCACGATGTCGCCGATCTTGCGCCCTGCCGCCGCACGCGAAAAATGCACGTCGCGTCCGACCATCAGACGGATCAGTTCGTCGGTCGAGGTCTCGGTGACACTGCGTGTTCCGGCAAGCCTCCCGTCCTTGAGGACGGTCACCGAATGGCAGAGCGCGAAAATCTCGGCAAGGCGGTGCGAAACGTAGATCACCGAAACGCCGTTGGCCGCCAAGCGGCGCACCACGTCGAACAATTTCTCGGTTTCGGTAAGGGTCAATGCCGCGGTCGGCTCGTCGAGGATCAAAATTCTGAGGTCGCGCGACAGCGCCTTGGCAATCTCGACGATCTGGGATTGCGCCGGCGAAAGGGTCGACACCTTCAGTGCCGGATCGATGGCGACGCCAAGCTGCGCGATAAGCACCCTTGCACGATCGCGCATGGCTCGGACATCCACCTGACCCAACCATTGCGTCGGCTGCCGGCCGGCGAAGATGTTCTCGGCAACAGAAAGCTGCGGAACGAGCGAGCCTTCCTGATGCACGATGCCGATGCCGAGATCGCCCGCTGCTTTCTCATCGAGGTCCGCGGTTTCGGCGCCATCGACAAGGATACTGCCCTTGTTGCGCGAGTAGACACCGGCGACGATCTTGCCGAGGGTCGACTTGCCGGCGCCGTTTTCGCCGAGCAATGCACGGATCTCACCGCCCTCGACGCTCATCGAGACGTCGTCCAGTGCCCGCACACCGGGGAAGAACTTGGAAAGGCCTTTGATTTCGAGCCGCGGCGCCATGGCCCTATTGAGCCTTAACCTGGAGGTAGTGGGCCTGCTTGGCCTGGATCATCCAGACCATCGTTTCGTTGACAGGCGTGGCCACACCGGTGCGCTTGCCTGCATCGACAATGGCACCGTTGATGACCTCGATTTCAGTCTGCCGTTTGGCTTCGACATCCTGCAGCATCGAAGCCTTGCCGCCGATCGCCTTCTCCAGCAGGCCGGTGATCGCAGCCCAGCGTTCGTCATAGTCGAGCGCGATGCCCTGGGCGTTTGCTACGGCCACGACCTCTTTGAGGATAGCGGCCATCAGGAGTTTGGTGCCTTCGAAGGCGACGAGTTCGTGCGACATCAAATGCAACAGCCCGGCGACCGGCAGTGTGCAGGCATTCAGCGCCAGTTTCTTCCAGACCTCGTCAAGGATCCTTTCGGACTGAGTGGTCTCGATCTGCGCCGCACGAAACACGTCGATGACCTTGCCCAGGCGTTCGGTCGGCTTGCCGGTCAGTTCGCCGATATAGGTCATGCCAGAACCAGGATGCTTGACGCGGCCCGGCGCCAGCAAGGTGCCGCCATGATAAGTTAGCCCGACCAGCACGCGGTCTTCGCCAACGATCGAGGCGATGCGTGGTGCATTGCCCCAGCCGTTCTGCAGACTGAGCACGGCGGTATCCCCAGCGATCATGGGGGCTGCAGCCCGAACGGCAGCTTCGGTGTGATAGCATTTGACGAAATTGATGATGAGATCGACCGGCCCGACGCTTGCAGGATTGTCGCTTGCAGACACCTTTATCACCGGCTGCGAACCATCCTTTTCCTCGATGGTCAGCCCGTTGTCATTGATCGCCGTCACGGCCGCCTTGGAGACGTCGATCAGCGTGACGTCATTGCCGGCGCGGGCCAGATATCCACCGAATATCCCGCCCATAGCTCCGCCGCCGCCCAGAATGGCGATTTTCATGCATCTTCCTCCCTTGGCGATCGCAATCGCCGTCTCAAAAGCAAGTTGATTTGCAGGGGGGCGGAGCTGCCTTGAGGGCGCCCAAACCGGTGCTAGCCGATGCTCATGGAGCCCGGCCTTGTCTTCCCGCTTTTTTTCAATCTTGTGTTTTCAGCATTGCAAGCTGTTGCATGGTTGTCAAGCATGATGGTATGAAAGGTCTATGGTCGACCCTCTTGTCATAGAACGAAAAAAACTCTTCGAGCATGTGGCAACACATCTCGAGGGACAGATCCTCTCAGGAAAACTCAAGCCCGGAGACCAGTTGCCGCCCGAGCGTGACCTGCAATCGCGCTTCGGCGTCGGCCGCCCAGCCATTCGTGAAGCACTGATCTCGTTGCAGAAGGCGGGCCTCGTCGAACTCACCAATGGTGCTCGCGCCAAAGTCTTGATGCCGACCGCCAGCCATATTTTCACGGGCATGGCACCTGCGGTCAGGCAGATGCTGTCGACGGAATTGGGACAGCGTTCCTTTCAGGGCGCGCGCATGTTCTTCGAGGTTGGCCTCGCCCGGGAAGCCGCCCGGACGGCGACGTCAGAAGATCTGGCCTCGTTGCGTGAGGCGCTCGAAGCCAATCGGCTGGCGATCGGCGACCGTGACCGTTTCACCAGCACCGACATCGCCTTTCACTTCGAACTCGCCCGTATTGCCCGCAACCTCGTCTTCGTCGCCCTCCACGACCAGATTTCCGAATGGCTCAAGGAACAGCGCATTGTGACGCTGGCCGCCGACGGTCAGGAGCAGACGGCGTATGAGGCGCATCGCGCCATTTACGATGGGATCGTCGCGCGCGATCCCGATCGTGCCGAACAGGCGATGCGCGAGCATCTCGATCAGCTGACGACGATGTTCTGGCGCCAGCGGGCAAGCGACCACGACGAATGAAGATCGGCGTCATCGGCGACGATTTCACCGGTTCCGGTGACATTGCCAACACGCTCGCCAAGGCCGGCGCTCGGACTGTTCAGTATGTCGGCACACCGACCGGACACCTTGCGGACGAGATCGACGCCGCGGTCATTGCATTGAAGACGCGTTCGGTTGGGGCCGGCGATGCGGTAGCGCAGTCCCTGGCGGCCTGCCGCTGGCTGGTTGCCAACGGCGCCGAGCAGATCGTCTTCAAATATTGCTCGACCTTCGATTCCACACCGCAAGGCAACATAGGACCGGTCGCGCAAGCCCTGCTGGAGGAACTGGACGCGCCGCTGGCTCTGGTTTGCCCTGCCTTTCCCGCCAACCGCCGCACGCTCTACAACGGCTACCTCTTCGTCGGCGACCGCCTGCTCAGCGAGTCCGGCATGGAAAACCATCCGCTGACGCCGATGACCGACCCCGATATCAGGCGATGGCTATCGCGCCAGACGCGACTCAAGGTCGGCCATCTTCCGCTGGAAAGTTTGCGTTCGGGCGGTGCTGAAGCCGCCTTTAATCTTGCAAAACGCAACGGCGAAAAACTTATCGTCGCCGATGCGATCACAGACGACGATCTCACAGCGCTGGGCAAGATAGCCAAAACCCATCGACTGGTCACCGGCGGCTCGGGCATCGCCATGGGCCTGCCCAGCAATTTTGGGATCCACCCGGCGAGCGGCGATCGGCAGCGGTTCGTGGGGAACAACAGGCCTGGCTTCATCCTCTCCGGCAGCTGCTCTTCTGCGACACGCCGGCAGATTGCCGCCTATGGGAACGGGCATCCTTCGATGCAACTCGATGCCGCCGACGTGCTCGATCCGGACGCTGCCATCGCAAGCGGACTCGATTTTCTGGTCAGCCACAAGGATGCCGGACCGCTCATCTATGCGACCGCGGAGCCTTCCGAAGTGTCTGCGGCACAGACCCGACATGGCCGCGAACGGTTGGCAGGATTGTTCGAGACAGTTTTCGCCGAGCTCGCCGCCAAGGCGGTGGCTGCCGGCTTTCGGCGGCTCGTGGTTGCGGGTGGCGAAACCTCCGGCGCGGTCGCCTCTGCTTTCGGCGCGTCGGCGCTTCAAGTCGGCCCGGAGATCGACACCGGCGTGCCGGTGCTCATCCTCGACGGCGAGCCGAGGCTGGCCTTGGCGCTGAAATCGGGCAATTTCGGCACCGACGATTTTTTCGAACGCGCGCTCGATGCCCTGAAAGGTGACGCCTCATGACCCTGGAAGAACAGCAGCTTCGTGACGAGTTTTGCCGCTGGGGCGAGTCCCTGTTCATGCGCGGCTACACCGCCGGCTCGTCCGGCAACCTGTCGGCTCGGCTTGCCGATGGTTTCCTTGTCACGCCGACCAATTCCTGCCTGGGTTATCTGGAACCCAGCAAACTGTCGAAGCTGGACACCCAAGGCGTGGCCGTGTCCGGTGATACCCCAACCAAGGAGATACCCCTCCACATGGCGTTCTATGAAGCGCGGCCGCAGGCGGCGGGTGTCGTGCATCTTCACTCGACTTACGCCACGGCATTGTCCTGCCTTGAAGACACTGACCCCGACGATGCCATCCCGCCGATCACGCCCTATGTGGTGATGCGCGTCGGTCGCGTGCCCCTTCTGCCCTATACTCATCCGGGGTCGGCCGACGTCAGGCCGCTGGTGCTGGCCAAGGCGCATGACCATGCGGCCGTCCTTCTGGCCAATCATGGTCCGGTGGTTTCCGGACGCAGTTTCCGCGACGCTGTCTTTGCCGCGGAGGAACTGGAGGAAACGGCGAAGCTGGCGCTTCTGACCAAACATCTGCCCGTCAGGCGACTGGATGGGCGGATAGTCGCCGAGTTGGAGCAACGTCGACAAAAGTGAATGTCAACGTTGGCCCTTGCGCATGGCCGTCATTCGGGTTGGCGCTGGCCGCCCAACCTTCATTATGCTGACAACTGCCCCCGGGCGGACGTGGCGCCTTACCACAAAAACAGGCAAGTTGTGCTCCAGCCAGCGGACTGGAATTCATCTGACCAAGCCCGAGGCCGCCACCCTGCCGGCAGGATCGCATGGAGCGGAAACAGTTCGTGCCGGTTCCGATTAGGCGCTAGGTTGCTGCGGACGTGCCAGCGAGTTATTGACGGACGCCGATGCCGATTTTCTCAGTCAAGCACACGACCTTGTATCGCTATAGCCAACGGGTCAGGTTTGGCGAGCACAGGCTGATGTTCAGGCCGCGCGACAGTTTCGATCAACGACTTCTGGATCACGCCCTATCTGTGAGTCCCGAGCCGAGGGAGGTCCGATGGATCCATGACGTTTTTGGAAACTGCGTAGCCGTGATCGATTTCAACGGTTCGGCCAATGAACTCCATTTCGCGACAGACATCCGGCTCGATCACACGCCGCAGCATGCGCCTGATTTCCGTATCGATGAGGCCGCGCTGAATTATCCATTCTCTTACGATCCAGACGAGGTGGCCGACCTCGCGCAAACAATGGAGCGCCATCATGCCGATGATGGCGACGAGGTCGGCAAATGGGCACGGCGGTTCGTGAGTGCCGCAGGACACACCGAGACCGGCAAATTGCTGATGACGCTCTGCTACGCCATCCATGAGAGCTTCGTGTATTCCCGTCGGTTCGAAACCGGAACGCAACCGCCTCTCATCACCTTGCATCTGCGCAAAGGCACATGCCGGGACTTTGCACTTTTCATGATGGAAGCGGTCCGCTCGCTCGGCTTCGCTGCTCGCTTCGTGACCGGTTATGTGTATGTGCCGAGCCGCGACAGTGATGCTGTCCGCGGCGGAGGATCAACGCATGCCTGGTGCGAGGTCTACTTGCCTGGTGCCGGTTGGATCGAATTCGATCCCACCAACGGCATTGTGGGCAACCGGGATTTGATCAGGGTGGCTGTGGCTAGGCATCCCCGGCAAGCCATCCCGCTTTCCGGAAGTTACTCCGGAAGCGCGTCGAGTTTTCTGGGCATGAGCGTTGAGGTGAAGGTGGCGAAGGAACCCGGCGGCAACAAAAATTAGCACCGTCTGATGTTCTCCGGAACTGTTCGACAAGCCTGGAGTTTGCCCGGTTCCTGAATCAGAGTATTGGAGCATCGATGCGGATCCGCGCAGGTTTCAACCTTACCTATGAATGCCCGCAGCCGACACCAATGCTGCTGGTCCTTGAGATCCATCCCTCACGCCGCGTCGATCTGCTCACAGAACAGGTCATAGGCTTTGATCGCCCGATCGAGGCACGCGGCTACATTGATGCTTTCGGCAACGCGTGCACGAGAATAGAAGCGCCGGCAGGGCTGACGACGATATCGACGAGCTTCGAAATATACGACAATGGAAAGTCCGATGTTGTCCAGCCAGACGCCGTTCAGCACGATATCAAGGAACTCCCCGACGAGGTTCTTAGGTTTCTGCTCGGAAGCCGCTATTGCGACACCGATCGGCTTGGTGACCTCGCTTGGGCGAACTTTGGCAATACCACGCCTGGATGGACCCGAGTTCAGGCGATCTGCAATTTCGTGCACGATCACATCACTTTCAACTACCAAGCCGCCAATCCGCTGCGGACAGCCTATGGCGCCTTCGAAGATCGAACCGGCGTCTGTCGCGATTTTGCGCACCTGGCAATCTCACTGTGCCGCTGCATGAATATTCCGGCACGCTATTGCACTGGCTATCTCGGCGACATCGGCGTGCCTCCGGTGCCGGATCCCATGGATTTCAGTGCATGGTTCCAAGCTTATCTAAGCGGTCACTGGTTCACGTTTGACGCTCGGCATAACCGCCCTCGCATAGGTCGGGTTTTGATGGCAACGGGTTGCGACGCGACTGATGTTGCGCTCTCAACCAGTTTCGGTTCATCCAGACTCGCGGGCTTCGAAGTTGTCACTGAAGAAGTCCAAACGGACCAATTGTCGGGGGATTCTGTCGGAAATCCCGAGTCTTCACCTTGATCTGATCGATGTGACCATAAGGGCTACGACGTGGCGTGGCTTCGGCTCCTTTGGCTGGCCGCGGGCTGGCGCCGGGCCGAGCGCGAAGCTGCGTCACGCGCGCTGTTCGATCAAGCGGATCACTTCGTCGATGTCCCGTGGCTCGATGTCGAGTTCCTTCAGGCCCGGCACGTCGATTGCTGCCACATTGTCGTGACGCATAAGATCGACCTGGTTGCGCGTTATGGGCGCGACCGGAAGGAGTTCCGCGACGCCAGCCAAGGCGTTCCACACCGCAAACGGCACCGGCATCAGCTTGATGTTCGTATGGAGCTGTCGGGCGATCTCCCTAAGAAGTTCGTTATAGGTATAGATGCGCGGGCCACCGAATTCGAATATGGAGGAACCCCTGTGGTTTCGCCTGTCGATCAGCACGCTCACTGCTTCTGCGACGTCTTCCACGTAGACCGGTTGAAGCCGTGTGCCCCCATTGCCGAACACCGGATAGACCGGCAGGAGGCGGATCAGGCTCACGATAGTCGTGAGGAAAGCGTCGTCTGGTCCTGTCATGACGGCGGGACGCACAATGAAAGCGCCGGGAAATGTGCTCTCCACCGCTACTTCTCCGCGCCCACGTGCCCCGATGTAATTCGATTCCGATTTAGGATCGGAGCCGATCCCCGAAATATGGATAAACTGGTTGACCTTGCCATCGCGCGCCGCGGCGGCGAGATCAGCCGCGGCTTTCACGTGCACGCGTTCGAATGTCTGGACTCCCTGCTCGACATAAAGACTGACAGCATTCACGATCGCCTCTGATCCGGCGATGGCCGAGCCGATCGAGGACGCATCCAATATATCCGCCTCGACTGCTTCGGGCATCCTTCCAGTCGATGAAAAGATCGGGCCCACGCGCGCCGAGTGGCGGGATGCGGCGCGGACCGTGAAGCCCCCTTCTAGGAGCTGCTTCACAATCCTGCGCCCGAGAGTATCCATCCGGCGTGTCGCGCCTTGTTCGGGTGATGAACGAGTGGTCTTAAGCGTGCTCTTATGAGCGCACTTAGGAGCAGTTGATGGGTCAGA
>NZ_JACHEF010000002.1 GCF_014207355.1 Mesorhizobium sangaii
TGCCGACGGTGACGGCGGCGTTCGGCGGCGGCTATGTCGGCGCCCAGCAGGAGCAGCAGGGCCGCGCGCTCGGCGCCGAGGCGTTCAAGCTGGCCGGGCTGAAGGCTGGCGACAAGGCGATCATGATCGGCCCGTTCGAGAATGAGAGTCGGGGCGCGCGCGAGCGCGGGACAGTCGCCGCGCTGAAAGAGGCCGGTATCGATGTCATTCAAATCAATTCTCAAACCGAATGGGCAGCCGATCCGAATCTCGCGATCCCGTTGATCACCGCCGCGTTGCTGAACAATCCCGGCGTCAAGGCGGTCGGCTATCCCGGCGGCCAGATGCTCGGCAATGTGCCTACATACATGCAGGCCGCGGGAAGGAAGCCCGGCGATATCTTCAATTTCGGCTTCGACACCAGCCCGCAGATCGTCGAGGGCTTCAAGGGCGGCTGGGTGCAACTGACGGCCGACCAGCAGCCATTCCTGCAAGGCTATCTGCCGATCCTCAGCCTCTGCCAGCAGGTGGTGCTGGGTCTGGCGCCGATGAATGTCGACACCGGTGCCGGCTTCGTCACGCCGCAGAATTATGAGATCGTCTCGGAGCTCGCCAAGCAGGCGCTGCGCTGACCACCCAAGGCTGCCGGCCGGGCAAAGGCCTGAACGCGACGCATCAAGCTGCCGCCCAAGGCGTTAGAGCGGCGGAGGGCCACCCGGAGGGGGCATTGGTGGGCGGCCAACACCGGCAGGCGCGCCGAACCGAGGTGCGCCGACCAAGCCTCTATGCTGTGGACCAGGCGGCCGGAATTGTGATCGGGGAGGTCTGGTTACAACACCCGGGCGCCGCGGGCCATGCTTCGCCAAGCCCCGAGGCCCGTGGCCTTGCAAGGCATGAGGGCCGCGCCGATGCAGAATGTCACCTCCCCCGGGCAGGCTTCTGCCGTGCGCGCCGACACGCGGCGCGAGCTGAGACTTTCCTGGCAGGGAATTTACGCGGCTCCCGCCCAGCGATCTTGGCCCAGCGGCAGGCATCCCAGGGGCGCCCGGGTTGCCAGCTTTGAGGTTTTCGAGCCCGGTCCTCCCGACGGTTGGGAATGAACGACTCAGTGGGGTCTCTGCTCGATGCGGATTGAGGCCCGCCGCCCTTTCGGTCAGATTGTTGCTGCCGTCCGCTTTCAGCTCCCGCACCAGCGTGTTTTGATCGAGCCTGCTCAAATTCGATCGATCAAAAGATATTCTGGAGCTGTCGACCTTCGTCCAATCCACTTGGTTTAGACTTATGTTGCCGCTGAAGCTTCGATCGTTGAAGCAGTAGTTGCATTGGACGTCGACATTCCTCCCCCAGGAGCCGTAGCCGCTCCAAGTCTCCCCCTCGTACCAATCGACCGCTGCAGCCCAAGCAGCTCCAGTGACATAAGCGGCGTAGTAAGTTGCCGTCGGGTCATAATAAGACGAGTAGGAACGGGAGTTGTAGCTGACCCCTTCCGACCCGCTGCTGGAATCGTAGAGCTCCTCTGACCGGTATACGGGGATATAGATCTTGTCAGCCTGGGCCGGCGTGATGGTGACCCTTTCCCGCTTCTGGACGATCACTGTTTTGTCGTCGCTTTTGATAATCCCCTTGGCGACAGCCCTTCCACGCAATTGCTGGATGGCCTCCAGCAACTCCTTTTGCTGATAGGCCACCGCGTCTCCCATCTGTTGAGTCCACTTGAGATCATCGCTCATCATCCTGATGATTTCGGGATAATTCATAAGCGATATGATACTCCCGTCCCAACTTTTGTCGGGCTTCGCCTCCGGTTGGGTGTTGACCCTGTCCAGATACCTTTGGGCTTCAACGATCTGCAGCGGATATAGGGACGCAGCCGCAATCGCAGCGACCAGTTCGTCGGGATAGAGCGCGATGCGCGCCACCAGCACCTCCATCTGCATTTCGTTCAGCGGCTCTCGCTGAACACTGCGGGCAGTCGCGCTTTGCTCCTGCGCGTGTGCAAGGAATGGGGTACTGGCCGAAATCACCAGCGACAGGAACAACGCCCGCAGGAAGCGTGGCCGGGCGTTGGGTCCTGCCCGGCCACGCGACCTTAAAAATTGCAGCCAATCAGACTGAAAGCAAAATATCTTCGTCATGAAACTTCTCTTGAAGGTCACCGCGGGCCAATCAATCCACGAAACACTGCGCGGGCACACCTGTGTGCCCTCAAGCGGGATTGGCGTTGATTACTAGGGCCAGGCCAGAATCAACTTTCGTGGTCGCCGATCCGTCATGGAAGTAGGATCGCGCGACACGGGATCACAGGCCGCGAAGATCGAACCCGGAGTTCTGGAGAACCGAACGCGCCTGGGCGGTCAGCGATGGATCTTGTTGCGATCGAAACACGTGCATGCGAACTCACCATGCGCGAGGTGACTCGTTTGGCGCGTTCGTCGCCTTCGACACCACGCGTGATGCGCCGCATCGATTTCCTTATCCAAGCACCTGCTAATGGTACTATGGTCCATATAGCCCGCACTGCCGGCCTAAAGTCCCCACACCCCTAAGTCCCCGGCCGGCTGCGATTTGGGGACCGGTCATTCTGGTCAATGGCTGGTCCCCTGCGGTATGCCCTTGGCCGGCCGCTGTCGCTTAGGTGTCCTCCTTGGAAGGCGCGGGCCAGAGGGCTGGTGCCGGTAGGCACTGGCCCTCATCTTTTTGGCCTGTTGCCAAGCATCTGCTAATTAGCCAACCTCCAAATCCCTGAAGCGCCAAGTCAACTTGCACTATGTGCATAACACCTGACGAGTATCGGGCCAAATGGGGCCTGAAGGTTGACTACCCCATGGTTGCGCCGAACTATGTGCCCAACGATCTATCTTGGCGAAGTCGAGCGGGCTCGGCCGAAAGCCGGCAAAGAGCAACGGGCAAAAAGCGTTCGGCGCGGTGACCGCTATCCCTGCCCGTTTTGCACAAGCTCCGATGTAAGGCCATTCGTGACAGCCGAAACGCGCATTGTGATGAGACGCGATGACTGCGGCGCATCCGGCCCGATCTGCATCGATGAATTGTACGCCGTCAGAAGCTGGAACCGCCGTCCCGCCAATAGGGGGCCGCACCTGTGGAGAGTAACCGCTTTGCCGCGGGCATGGGAAGTCAGAGCGTTGGGTTACGCTGCCATATTTCAGGCGCGTTTACCTGGCGGAACGAATGAATTGACGTTACTCAGAAATTGATACCGAGCTGCGCGCCCACTACCACCGCGTTCTTGACAGCGTCGGTGCCTCCCGGATGCATGATATATTGAATGTCTGGCTGGACAAACATCGCGCCGTTCCTGACGTCGATCCGGTAAGTGGCCTCCAGAACGCCCTCACGGCCTTGACCGCCGATCGGACCAGGCAATTGCCCCTCGCGTTGAGCCTGGCGCAGGTCGTCACTGAAGCGACCGTATGCAAAGCCTAGGCTAATTGCGTCTCGCGGTCGGCTGTCAAAGAAACCGCGCGCCGAAATACCCGCCGTGAAAAAAGCTGATAACGGCTGCTTGTTGGGGCTCGGCGCCAACGTTAACGAACCGAACACACCGAGGCCACGATTGCTGCCCGGAGCGCCGAACGGCACAATCACCTGGTCGAAAATGCCGTAAAAGCCCCAACTTCCGTGAACCGGATCACCCGACTGGAACTCCGTGAGCCGATTACCATCATACCAGGCTCCGAGCTTGTAATTTCCAAGGAATTGACTGTCGCCCGGCTGTCCATTGATCTGATAACCAACCTCGGCCATCGCAAAAGCCGGTCCATGCATAGAAAAGTCGAGACCGTGGTGCTCGTCGGCGCGGACATCTGGATCGCCATTGTACACGGCGCCCATGATATAGCTGCGCGGCGTCGGCTTGACCTTCGCCAACGCCCCCCAAGCCCCTGTGTAGGCGCTAATTCCTGGTGCATCGATCAGGATGCCGAATGGGTTGCCGCAAAAGGCGTTGGAAACCAAACCGCAGCTGTAGGCTGAAAACATGAAGTCATCCGTCGCGGCGAAGCGTCCAAGACGAAGCTCGAGGCGGTCGTCGAACAGCTGCTGCTGATAGGAAAGATCGATCAATCGCCAGGTTTGGAATCCGTAGATCTGCTGTGCGCTGAAGACGTTTCCTACATAATCCGCGGACAGGCTTCGACCCCATCGCTCGGAGGTCGACATGAAGAGTGAGCCGCCGCTTATCCCCGCGATCTGATCGAGGTCAGCCAAGAGGCTAAGCCCGACGCTTGTCGGGGCGGTTACGCCCTTGGAACGGCCGCCACTGGGATTGCCCGCTAAGTCGGTAACCAAGCCTAGATTGGCTGTGATTCCGGCGTTTTCGAGTGTTTGCCGCAGCCCGCCCCAGTCGCCCAACATGTGGTCGGCTGGCAACCCGAGTTGGAAGACGCGCCTTGTGGGGTCGGTCGAAGTCGTGTCGCCGGCACTGCTGCTGTGAGCAGGGTCCTGAGCCGAAGCTGCCGACGCGGAGAAAATGAGCGCGAGCGCAAGAAGGCGGCTCCTCATACAGCAACCTCCACAATCTTGCGCCGATCATCCCATTGGCGAAGATTCTCACAGAGATAGAGCGCGATGCGCGCCACCATCACGTCCATCTGCGTTTCGTTCAGCGGCTCGCGCTGAACGCTGCGGGGAGAGGCGCTTTGCTCCTGCGCGTGTGCAAGGAATGGGGTGTTTGCCGAAATCACCAGTGGCAGCAACAACGCTCGCAGCAAGCGTGGCCGAGCGTTGTTACCTGCCCGCCCACGCGACCCTAAAAATCCCAGCCGATCAGGCTGTATACAAAAGAACTTCGTCATGGAATTTCCCTTGATGCTCAGCGCAGGCCAATCAATCCACGAAACACTGCGCGAGCAGTGGTGCCCTCAACCGGATTGGCGCGTTGATTACTAGGGCCAAGCCGGAATCAAGTTTCGTGATCACCGATCCGTCATGGAAGTAGGATCGCGCGACACGGGATCACAGGCCGCGAAGATCGAACCCGGAGTTCTGGAGAACCGAACGCGCCTAGGCGGTCAGCGATGGATCTTGTTGCGATCGAAACACGTGCACGAGTGTTCGGACTCGTGCCTGACTATGCATGACTGAACTAACCGGAGATGCGGGTCCAAGGGTTTTAGAGCTTGCCGCTGTGTGCCGCTAAACTTCCATAACTGAACAGCCGCCTTTGTGGAGGTCAAGGCGATGTTCTTGCCGCAAGGTCGAGCCCCGGGGGAAGTCGTCCAAGCGCTCCTGCACGCCTTTGGCGGCTAAAATCGGCTCAATTCGAAAATCCGGGCGGCGTCTTTTTCCACGGCACGCCGGCATGGCCCATCTCGTAGCCCTTTTCGTACAACGCACGCATGTACTTGTTATCGAATGAGCTTTTTGCTTCGACAGTGAAGTCCGTGGGGATGTCTATGACATTGTAGTCGATGCCGTCACGCTTTGCGGTGGCGTACAGCCGGTAGAGATCGCCGATTGCTTGCGTTTTAATGAGCGAAGAAACGGCCTTTTCCGCGATATCAGGCAGTGTGGCCTTAACGATGCTTGGTTCCGGCATAGTCCTGCCGTTGCGGATGATATAAAGCCGCGCCTTCATCCGAGTATGGAAGATTTGGTCGAACTCGCGCAGGCTCAGCCCAGCGGGCATCAGAAAGACCTCGTTGCTGGTGCCACCGTCGACATGCATTTCGTGATAGGTCCTGCCTGCCGCGGTCACTTCCAGTTGGACCGGCGGAAAAATGCCGGGAACGGAGGTGGAAGCGAGGATAACTTGCTTGAAGAGCTTCAATCGATCCGGCCGGCTGCTCGCTGCGATGGCACCCATGTCCCAGATTACCGCTCGATCGGCGTCGAGGTTGGTTGTTCCGATGAAGAGTCGCCGCCCCTTGCCTGACTCCCGGGCGATCTGATCCAGCATATCATACGTGATATGTTGGTCGAGCATCTTGGCGAGGGGCGCGTTGCTTGTAAAAGATGAACTCGAAACGAGACCCAGGAGGCTGTGCTTGGTATAAATGTCGTTATCATTGATTTTGGTAAAGCCCAGCTTCAGTTCATCGTCGTAGGCCGGCCCGAGGAATGCGAATGGCGCGATCAAAGCGCCGGTACTGATACCGGTGACAATGTCGAACCTGGGCCTGGTTCCGGCCTTGGCCCATCCGGCGAGAATTCCGGCTCCGAAGGCGCCACTGCTGCCACCGCCGGAAAGGGTCAGCGCATTGAGCTCTCGCAGTTCTATAGATGGGTCCGTCTTAGCCGCCTTTATCCGCTGATCTCGAAACAGAACGAGTCGATCGGTCGGGAAACTTGCATAAGAGTCGCCCCACACGCGTATGTCGCCGGGGTAGCCACTCACCTCGGCGTTCGACACGTATTGTGCAGGCACGCCGTCGCGAGGGTAAGCTGCGATGCAAGCTGTAAGTTGGCTGGCGCCCATGGCAAGGACCACGGTCTTAAGCAGGGTCTTCCATAGCCCAGAGGTTCGCATCGAGCTGCAGATGCCAGCCAGGCCGATACAGTGCTTGAACAACCTCGTCGCCATAGTCTTTCCTCCTACCGCAAGGTGGTGAGCTCCAGCCGGGAAGACTCCGCAAAGCTGCGCAGGATATCATGGGCGGCGACCTCCGCCTTGAGCGTTTCCAGAGCAGACGAAGGGGCCTCATAGGCTTTGACGATGCTTGCCAGGACAGCCTCAGCAGCCTCGATCGTGACTGGCTTGGCAAAGAGGCGTAACTTGTTGATGGTGGCGTACATCGGAACCAGCTTGGCCGGGTCGTCCAGGCGTTCCTGGACCACGCCGTCAGCATAGGCCTTCGATGCCTGATCAATGAACTCGGCGAACAGCCGCTCGCGGCGCGACCCTTCCTTATCGAGCCGTTGGATGCGATCTTGATGATTTTGCGTGAGCCAAGTGGTGGCGAATGATGCCATAGCACCAATGGCGGAGCCCGAGAGCGCGGATACGGCCGAGATGGTTGCCGGGTCCATCGTCATGGGATTGTTCTTGAAGTTTCCGGTCGGACAATAGCTTGGTGGAGATGATCCTGGCTACACCGAAGCTTTCTCTCACGGCAACCTGAACAAGACGTCGGCCGACGCGCACAGCGAGAACGTTTGAGTTCAGCCCGGTCAAACATTTGCATGAACGAGAGCTGTGTAGATCGTCGTCGCGCCGATTCCGATCGTGAGGAGGCCGACGGCTGCTTGCAGACTATGGTTCATTCCGGTGAGCAGACGCGCCGACGCCATGAGCGGCACCGCAATGACGCTCGACAATGCACCCATCCCGATCATCGAGCCCATGCCGAACAGCATAATATAGACCATGCCCTGAAGCGGGTCCGCGACCTGGGACACCGCAAGCACCAGCAGTGCTGCCGACCCGGCCATGCCGTGCATCAGTCCCACGGCCAGCGAACGCCAACGAAATCCATGCTCGGGAGAACGCTCCATGCTCCCATTTGGAATCCGGTCGCCGACATGAAAATGGCGGACATTATGCCTGTGCGGGAGGCGCATGCGGTCGCGCCATAGCTGCCACAACACGTGGGACCCAAGGCCGACAAGCATGACGCCAACCGCGGCTTCGAGGTGCCCCGCAAATACAGGAGGGATGGTCCGACCCAACATGATCGCGGCGCCCGCGAATGAAAAAAGTGTCAGCGTATGCCCCAGTCCCCAGGTCAGGCCATGCTGGACAATATCAGCCATTCTGGTTCGGCCAGCAGCAATACTGGACACCCCCGCTATATGGTCTGCCTCGAGCGCGTGCCGCATTCCCATAAGAAAGCCAAGGCCCAGTATCGGCATGGAGATCATCGGACACCTCATTTCAATATCGGGAAGCCGCGTCGCCTGCCCAGCCCACCTGCAGGTCGAGTTGACGGCCAGCAGCTGCAGCCGCGTAGGCAAGATTTCCCGTATAGGTGGGAAATGCGAGTGGTACCCGAGCCAAATCATCCACCCGCATCTCAGCAGAAATCGCTATTGCCGCGACTTGAGCAATCTCCACTGCGCGTTCGCCAACAACGTGGCAGCCTAATATCTTCGCGGTTCGGCGATCTACTATAAGCTTGCAGAATCCAACTTTGCGCCCGTCGATGATTGTGCGGATCGTGGAATCAAACTGTATTGTCGAGATCACGATATCATGCGTCTCACGGGCCTTCGCTTCCGTCATGCCCGCGCTCGCATACTCCGGATCCGTAAATCCGGCGCTCGTATTTACGCCTTCGTCGAGACGTGTCGTCGGGCCAAGTAACGCGTTCGACGCAGCTAGGAAACCCTGCTGTATGGCATGCGGAACCAGCATTAGTTGACCAGTCACATCGCCGGCGGCGAAGATATTGGAGGCCGAGGTTCTCAGATAGGGATCCACCTTCACGAACCCGCGATGATCGCTCAGCACGCCCGCTGCAGGGAGGTTCAGCTTAGCGGTATCGGCTACCCAGCCGGTCGCCATCACAATCAGTGCAGCCTCGGCGCAATCGCGTGTGCCGTCCTTTCGGAAGTTCATCCGTACTCCAGTCGACGTTTTCTCGAAAGACTCGATGTCGCCGAAATTCTCACGCACGATCATACCCGCCTCGCGGAAGGCGGCTGTGACCGCCGATGCTACGTCCGCATCTTCAGTTGAGAGGATGCGAGGTCCTCTCTCGAAGAGGTGGACCTGCGAACCGAAAGCTTTGAAAATCGAGGCGACCTGCACTGCGGTAGCCCCGCCGCCGACCACGAGCATCGATGAAGGAACTTCGGTCAAAGCCAGGGCGCTGCTGTGGGTGTTCGTCAGCTCGAACCCTGGTGTTAGATCTCGGCGACCGACACCTCCTGTACATATGATGATCTTTTCGGCGTGGAGCCGCAGCCCGCTTTCCGTGACGATGGTGTGAGGATCGGCGAAACTCGCATTGCCAGCTTCCTCGTAAACCGTGACTCCGGCGGCATCGATCTGCTCGCGCAAGGAGGAATGCGCAACTACATCGCCAAGGATCTCGCGCACGCGAGCCAGCAGTCGGGAGTAATCCAGGATCGGCTCTCCCACAGCAATGCCGTACTGATCCAACTGTCGGGCCCCGCGGAACAACCGCGCCGCATACGCCAGGGTCCGTACTGGAACTGGCCCATCATTGGCGGCCATGCCACCAAATGCAGAACTGGTGACCAGCACGGTCCGGGCGCCCAGATCCGCGGCGCGCAGAGCGGCGATCGCGCCCGCCGGACCCGCGCCGATCACAAGAACGTCTGTCACCTTGTCGCTCCGTGAGAGTGCCAACCTTGCGCCGAGGCGGATGGCTTTCCGGCATGGTATCGGAGATGCTCATACGGCCCCCCCTCCTGAACCCCCGAGACCTGTTGCGCATTGCGCAATGCCTTGGCCAAAAGCCTGCGCGAACGGGGTGTGTCGCGGATTTTCCGATTGGCCAATGCCAGCTCGACCGCACGCTGCGGTCGGTTGCCGATCCCCATGAAGAAGGCTGCCGCGTGATCGGCGTAGGCGTCTGGCCGTCGTGCCAGCAGCAGTTCGTACGCTGTAGCGGCACGTTCCGCTTCGGTCGCAGCTTTGCTGTCCCCAAACTTGGCCAGGGTCTCCGCATAAATCGCGCGATATTCTGGGTCGTCGGAGGTTTCGAGCAACGGCAGGACGAGCTTCATCGCAAGGTCCACCTGTCCGCGCGCGAGCGCCACTTCGGCGCGATGTCCTCGTCCCGGAACGTGCGCGGGCAAGATCGCGTCAAGTTCGACGAAGATCGATTCCGCTCGGTCCAGGTCACCGTGGCGCATCGCGCCTACGCCCCATTCGAACAGCAGTTGGCCGCAGGGGAGCGGCGACACGCCGTCGTCAGCTTCGATCCCGGCTGCATACGTGACCTCTGCGTCCGTCCACCGATTCATCTCGGCAAGCAGCGACGCCAGCGCGCCAAGCGTGTGAATGCCAGGATTGTCATCCGCCAGTCTTTCGCGCATGACCAACGCGTTTTCGTATCGTCCCGTCGCCTGCAGCAGCGCCGCCTTTTCGCCATCAATATCGTTTCGCGGATATCCGGCCGCGAGCGCTTGATAGAGACGCTCGCTTGCTTCCTCGAACCGATGGAAACGGCTCGCGAGCTGTGCGCGAATGTAGAGCGTACTGGCAGCGTCGGACGACCGGGCAATCGCCTCGGTGGCGACGAACTCCGCCCGGTCATGGTTTGCGATACAACCAAGTACGTCGCCGCGCACGAACAGCAACTTCGACAGCGCAACCGACCTGTCAAAGGTAGCACCCTCGGCACGACCGAGCTCCAGGCTGGCGATCGATGCCGAGAGGTTGGCGAGGGCGATTTTGCCACTCGTGTAGCGACCAGGGTCGATCATGATGCTTTTTTCAAACCGGTCAGCAAGGCCGGATAACCGCGGGTCAAGGAGCCGCCGTCGATCGCGATTGTGTCCCCGTTGATCGATCGGGCATGGTCCGACGCGAGAAATACCGCGGCTGCAGCAATCTCTTCCGCGGCAACCGGACGCTTCATCGGGACAATGCTGAGAAAGAGTTCGCGCATTTCGGGATCTTCCAACTCCTTCCGCGTCAAGGGCGTCTCAACCAGGCCCGGCGCGATGCCAACGACACGGATGCCGCGACCGCCTAGTTCGAGCGCACCGCAACGCGTGATCATGTCGACGCCGGCCTTTGCCGCACAGTAGGCTACCTGCCCCTCGCCGGGCTGCCGTCCGTTCACCGACGAGATATTGATGATGACACCGGAACGTCCCTGCTCGAGCATTTGCCGGGCGGCGTGCTTCACCCCATAAAAGACGCCGCCGAGAGTCACGGCCTGGACTGATTTCCACTTGTCGCCAGTGAGCTCCGTGAGTGGCGCAATGGCGCCAAAGCCGGCGCAGTTGACCACGATGTCCAGCCATCCGAATGCCTCGCGAGCCGCGCGCATCGCGCCTTCAACCTGGCTCTCGTCTGACACGTCGATGACGCGCCCGATCGCTCGATCGCCGAGCTCGCGAGCTGCTTCATCGACTGCTTTCGCATTCAGATCGCAGAGCAGCACGCTCGCGCCGGTTTCGATAAACGCTTTCGCGATGGCCTTGCCGATGCCTGATGCTGCGCCGGTCACGACGGCGCTCTTGCCTTGTAACAAATCCATGTTCATTTCTCCTGTAAGATCGGTGGAGTGATCTCCACGCGCGTAGTGGTCTTCTTGGCTTGAAGGGGGCTGCGCTTCGCGATCGGCTACGCCAAGCTCGTCGGTCGCAACCGTCAAAGTATCGTCGCCATCTCCTCAAACGAGAAGCGCGGGCTGCGCGGGAACAGCTTGGCGTCTTCGCCGTAGCCGATGTTGATAATGACGTTGGCTTTGATCTTGCCGTCAGGGAAGAACTCCTGCTCGACCTTGAGCGAGTCAAAGCCGCTCATCGGTCCGGCGTCCAGACCGACGGCGCGCAGGGCGAGAATGAAGTACGCGACCTGAAGCGTGCCATTCTGAGCGGCGCTACGCGCAGCGAAGTCCGGATTACCGGCAAACCAGCTCCCCGCATCGGCGTGTGGGAGCAGGAACGGCAGGTGCTTATAGAATTCGACGTCATGGCCCATGATCGCCACAACCGGAGCAGCCATGGTCTTTTCGACATTGCCGGCCATGAGCGCCGGACGCAGCCGCTCCTTGGCTTGATCGGAGCGCAGGAAGAGCGCGCGCAAAGACTGCTGGTTCACTGCGGTCGGGCCCATCTTGGCGAGGTCAAGCGCCTGACGGAGCAGCCTGTCAGGAACAGGAAGGTCGCGGAAATGGTTGTGAGTCCGGGCTTCGGTGAAGAGCTGAGCCAGGACTGCGGTGCCAAGCGGCTCGCCGCGGCCAATGCTCTTGCGATCGACAATGACGGTCATTCGTTTTTCCTTATTGGGAGTTTGTCAGGACCGAACTGCGCGGCCCGGCTGCGCAAGAGCACTGCGAGCGCTGCCGAGAGAGTCCAATTCTCGCCCGCCGTCAGAGTGTTCTCCGGCCACGGAGGCGCCTCTGCGCTTCAATCCGTTCATGTTCTTTAGTTCCTCAAAAATGCCGGCAGGGGAATGTCAGCCCGCTTGTTAGGCTCGCGCACGTAAGGGAACGAAAAGCTGGCAGGCTGGGTGGGAGCATCGACGCCGTCGCCCAAGCGCTCGCCCTGCCCGCCATTCACCATTAGCGTCAACAGCTCGTCGAGAATGTCGTCGTCGAGCCATCGACCGCCGGCCGTCATGTGGGAGCGGTCAGCGAGCAGAGCGCGCTCGATCTCGAGGAAACCGCCTGGCGCAAATGGCCGCGAGAGATCCAGCACCAGGAAATCGTCGATGAGCAGATCGCGCAACGGGTGTGGTGTGTCTGGTCCCACCGGCCACGCCGTGTGGCCATCAAGACCATCCCAGAAGGATAGGTTCGTGTCGAGCCGCGATTCGTAGAGGGGGCGATACACGTTGGAGAGGGCGAAGGCGTCTTCGCGATTGTAGAGATCGCGCAGCTCCACGCCCTTCGTGCGCGGATCGCGAGCCGAGTTCGCGATGATGACGTTCTTCATCTCTGGCCGGCCGACGCGTTCGAGGCGAATCGGATTGCCGCGGCGCGTTACCACAGTTTCCGAGATGGCCGCGATCAGTGTGGCGCCGCCGAACTGTTCGACGATTTGATCGAACGGGATCTCGACGACGATCGACAAGACATCGCGAAGCTCGACGGTGTTTACCGCCGTGTTGAGAGACAGTTTGCCCGACATATCCGTCCGGAGCGCTGCCTCTACATCCATGAAGAACGGGTCGCTCACCAGTCCCGCGAACACGCGCATGCCATCCTGTTCCAGCGGCGTGCCAACGACAAAGCTCGCCTCACGCCCGTCGGATGTAGCAATGCGTCCTTTCTGGATCGCGCCTCCTTCCAGAACATCGCCAAAACGAACGTCGATCCTATGTTCCTTGGCGCCGACGGTGATGCTGCCATCCGACCGCGTGAGAGGCCGCAGCCGAAACCGGTGGGTGACAACGTCGCTGAAAAGGGATTGCGGCGTCGCCAACGGAAACACATCCATGATCAGGACGAGATTCCCGGGGCGCCCGGGGCTCGGGAATGCATAAAAGTCGGTGATGTCCACCGCTGGATCGCCTATCACCGCTGGCCCACTGAAATGGTCTGACATCGTGCTTAACTCCGTTGAATGGCTTCAGAAATTCTGACTAGCGAGCAGACCGACGCCGTCCGCCACGGCCTGCAGTCCCAGCGCAACGAGGAGCACATTCATTACGCATCCGAGAATATCGAGCGCAGGCTTGCTGAACGGGATTTTTGCGATTCCACCGACCGCCAGCATGACCGCCAGATCCAGCACAAGCACGAAGGCCGCGGTCGCCAAGATCCAGAAACCGCCGGAGCCGAGAGGTTGCAGCGTGAACAGCAAGACCAACAGTGCAAGACCATACGGCGTGATGAGAGTCGGGAAAGCGATCGGGGCAAGGGCCAGTTGGAACTCCGACGCTGTCGAGACCGAGACTGGCGCCGACGTTTGCGCTTGGGACTGCCTCGGATTGTAACCTGCCAAAACCGGTCGCAACGCGATCAGGAACAGCATAACCCCAGCCGCGAGAAGTAACGCGCCTACCGAAATGCCCCAGGCGTGAAGCGTGGCCGCTCCCGCCGTGGCGGCAAGAACGGCAGCGATGATCGCAATCAGAAAGGCTTTGAGCGCGATCCGACGCCTAGACGCCGCGCCATAGCCCTCCGTCATTGCAGCAAATGGGCCTATCACGTTGAGCGGCCCAAGCGTGACGAACAAGAAAGTAAACGCTTCGCCAAGCGTCCAGAAATGCGCTTCACCATGCCCGGGCGATTGCGCGGCAACGGCTTGGGCGAAAGCAGCTGGCGCCGCCATCAGCAGGCAGACGCTCGTAACTGCTATTGCCAGCGTCATGGTGGTCAGCCCGCAGAGCCGCGGCGTGGAATTCCCCTTGCACTTCCCGATAGCCATCGTTCGCTTCCTTCACCGCGCGGAGATCAGAACTTCTGCTCGATGAGCCCTTCGAGCGCTTTTAGTCCGGGAACGAATAGATATTCACCTCCCTTTACCGTCACGAACGTGGGAAGATCGAACAGGAACGGTTGCTTGGCGCCTGGTACCATCATCTGCGAGCCTTCTCCGCCGGCGCCGTTGATCGGGTCCTGCTCGGTCGAATCGAGGCCGATGAACTCGCCCCCATTCATCCATTCCTGCTGGATGAACTCGAACTGCCTCTCGATGTCAGCCTGGATGAATAGATTCACGAGGCCCCGATCGACACCGTCATCTTCCAAGGCTCCGTCTGCCAGATGCGGACCGTATTCGACTCCGCGCCGGATCAGCCGGTGCCGCCGGACAGCAGTCGCGCGCTTCAATGGCGTCGCGCGCGGGTTTGTGCGCCGCAAGTGCGCGCCGAGCGGACATCGCACGCCGTCGTCGTCCCCCTCGTAGGTGAAGTTATTGCGCTGCATGGGGTCCGACGCGATCGCAGAATCGTCCTTATCGGGCGAAAGGTCTATCGGACAGCCGCTGCGCCAACGACCCATCATCTTTGCGGCAACCAGTTCTTGATGGCCTGGATCGTCGGAACCGTAGAGCGACTTGGCTGCGGTATGCAGATAGTTGCGAAAAGCAGCCACATCCTGATGGAGTTTGCGGAAGACCATATAGGTCCCATTGACACGCAACTCGAACGGCTCCGGCGCCCCGGTGCCGCCGGGCCCGGCCTCATCCTCGTAGCCCAGCACGAACTCGCCCGGCTTCAACGAGCGCCACTTTCCATCAGCTTCCAGTACACCGTCGCCGGGGTAACACGGCGTATCCGCACCCTCGATGGGAGGCTGGGAAATTGGGTCGGCAAAGCCGAAATGCTCACCCTCTGAGCCGATCCCGTTGGCATGAGCGAGCGCCATCGTATCCTGTACAAAGCGGATCTCGATCCCGCCCATCGCTTCCATTTGAGCGGCAAGGACCTGCATTGCGACATCACGACTCTCGTCTGAATCGGTCCGAATCCAAGCCATCGCGTGAACGTCCGGTCCGCCGAGGCCACCCTCCCAATGCTCCGGCGCGTGGGGGCCGACGTCGCCTACGAGACCAGCCCGGCCAGCGGCACCGATGCGGAAAGCGTTCGGGAAGCTGTCAAGTGACCGCTGGGATAGGCCCAGCGCCTTCAGCCCCTCGAAAGTGAAGCCGACGTTGACTGTGAAGCGAGATCCGTGCTCGCCCGATAGGGCGTTCACGCGCGCCATCATGACTCGCAGCCATTCACGCGCCTTCGCGCCATCCTCGAATTTGAGGAAGATGTGACGCCCATATCGCATCAGGATGGGGACAATGACATTGTCCTGAATGTCGCCGATATTTGCTCTAAGCTCCGCTGCGCTCAGAGCCCGGGAAGCAGCTGCAATGCTCATTTGATTTGCTATCCTCTGTCGTGATCGAGCGACGCCGCCGGCGTGGCTCGACCTTGGGGTCGACCAACGCCGGCGGAAATGATGCGGCCCTACGCGGCCTTCTTCACGCCCAGACGCTCGGCGACGTCCGTGTATTGCGGCTGGTCGGCGACGTCGGTGTCTATGGCCGCCGCGCTACGCACGTGCGGGAAAGGCTTGGCGAGCTCGCTGAGGAAGGTGTCGACCAAGTCCTGGATCTTGTCGCTGCCTTTGGCGACTGCACGCTGGAAGTTCTGGGTCTTCGTGTACCAGTCGGCTTGCTTTTCGATCTGGCTGTTGCTCAGACCAGGGAAGGCATCGTAGCAAGCCAGGGTCTTGATCTGACCGCGCGCGATATACTGGACCATGTCGCGAGCCGTCGCGTCGGGACCCGTGGGACAGCCGATGCACTGGCCCCAGACCGCTTCCAGGTTCTCGCGCCCGTTGAGCGCGAAATCGTCGAAATACTTATCCAGGCTGCTATCAAATTGCGCGACGAAGTAGAGTGTGGGGCCGAAATCTACGCTCGTGCCGATGAACCAGCGTCCAGCGCGAATTAGCCCGAGCAGCGTGGTTGCTTCGGCGAAGTTCAACTCCGGTGGATTCCAAAACTCGTGGAATGCGAGCGTATTCGTCAGCTTCACAAGGTCGGCATCCGGCTTGAGTGGCCACATACCCGTGAACTCGTGCACTTCACGATCGCCGTCCTTCATGAGGAGGCCGGGGTGACGCAGGTCCCAAGAGGCGGGGCTTGTGCTTGGTCCGGACTGCACTGTTGAAGTGTCGTGCTTGTTAGTCATTGGGAAAACCTCGTTAGGTTGAATTGGGGATTGATACCGCGCGCCGGGGTCCAGGCTGATAGGTGCTTGGCCCCGCCGAGGCACTTTTTTCCTCGTCTTCGCTCAGATGAATTGGTGCCGTTGCTTAGTCGCCGATCCATGTTGATCAAGTAGGCTGGGGAGATCTCGATTGGAAGTCTGCTTCGACGAACCCTGGGTTCTTACGCATCGAACACCGTCACGAAATCGTGAGTGGACTACATTGGATTTATCGGCAGACGCTTCCGAAAAATTTGGGCCTGTACACGACTTATTGATGGTAGAAGACAGAGAAATTTGATTGTCAACAATTATCGTTGCTAGAATAATGATTTGTGAAACTTGATTGCCTGAACCTTATTTCGCGAACATAGTGTTCGCCACATCAGAACGTTCAAAACATGGAACATGTGCTTAGATGTCTGGCGAAAACAGCTGGCGTCCGATAATGCGGTGACGCCTATCTCCAAGAACTGCAGGGACATAGAGATGCCACAGCAAGCAAAAGCCGACCGCAGCACTGCTCAAACCCCTCAGCGTTCGCTAAAGCCGGGCTCACCTGAACAAGTGCCGAACATCGTCATCGTGGGCGGCGGTGTGGCCGGGCTGGCGCTGGCCACCCGACTGGGGGATACGCTGGGCCACCGCGGCAGAGCGCGAGTGACCCTGATCGACCGCAGCTGGTTCCACGTCTGGAAGCCAATGCTCCACACCTTTGCCGCTGGCACCTGGAACATCTACCAGCAGCAGGTGCACTACCTCGCGCATGCGCGCGCACATCACTTCGAATATGTGCCTGGGCAGGTGGACGCGATTGATCGCACGGCTCGGCACATTCGCCTGGCGCCATTGTCGGCGGGCGCAGAGATCCTCGCTCCGGGTCGCGATCTGGAGTATGATGTGCTCGTTCTTGCCTTCGGAAGCCGCGCGAACGATTTTGACACGCCCGGCGTGGCCGAACACTGCCAGTTCATCGACAGCCAGGACCAGGCTGAAAACTTCAATACCCGGCTTCGCGCGCAGGTGGTCCGCAGCTTGGCGGAGCGCGGCTATATCGACATCGGCATCGTCGGCGGCGGCGCCACTGGCGTGGAGCTGGCCGCGGAACTCAGCAGGATGGTCGAGTTGGCTTCCAGCTACGGCGGCGCCGACATCCGCCACCGGCTTCGCGTGACCCTGCTGGAATCCGGATCCCGTATCCTCGGCGCGTTTCCGGAGAAGGTTTCCACCTCGGTGATATCGGAATTGCGAAAGCTGGGCGTGGACGTGCGCACCGGCGTGAAGGTCGTTAGTGCCAATGCGGGAGGTTTTCTTCTCGAGGGCGGCGAAAGTGTCCCTGCGGCGCTGAAGGTCTGGGCAGCAGGCATCCGTGCCTCCAGCAACTTCGACCAGAGCGGGTTGGAACTGAACCGCGCCGGCCAGATCGTTATCGGCCCAGACTTGATGGCCAAGGGCGACCCGTACATCTTCGCATTGGGAGACTGCGCGTCATTTTTACCGGAGGGTGGAGAGCGACCGCTGCCCGCAAGTGCACAAGTGGCCAGCCAGCAAGCTCTGCACCTGATCCGCCATCTGCCGGCCTTCCTCAAAAAAGGCACGCCGGTGCCGCCATTCAGGTTCCAAGATTTCGGCGCATTGGTAGCGCTCAGCCAATATAATGCCTTCGGCACATTGGGCCGCTTCGGATTTTTCAAGGGCGGCTTCATCAAGGGTCGGTTCGCACAACTCAGTCACGCTGTGCTCTACCGGCGCCACCAGCTCTCGCTTCACGGGCCTTTCCGCGCGGCTTTGCTGTGGGTGGCCGAGCGGATCAACGCACTGGTGCAGCCGCGTATCCGAATGAGCTGATGACCTTCGGCTGCGCATCCACGGGTACGAATTAGTCAGCTAACGTCCGCAGCGCTAAGGCTGGTCCGAAGACTCTGCTTGAACAACGGCATCTCACCAGACACGAATCAGCGGTTCGACCTGCGGCCTGCCTAAGCCGCGAACGACGTCAGATCTGTGGCTCGGTTGCTTCTGGGATTGCCTGCATCGTTCACACGCGGGTGCCAGGGCAGCGGTGGGACGAAAGCGGCAACGAGGTGGTCGATGAATCCTCGCACCTTGGGTGAGACATGGCGGGTATACGGATAAACGGCCGAGATCGTGTCGGCCCGAGCTGCAATGTGGGGCATAGCAGCGATCAGACTTCCCTCACGAAGAGGTCCGGCAGCCAGAAATTCAGGCAACAGTACCAGCCCCAATCCAGCGACCGCCATGTCTTTGATTGCCTCGAAATTGTTGGCCACAATTCGGCTGCGCATCAGGACGGGTATCGGTCTCCCGCGGTCGCCTTCACTCTCGAACTGCCAGAGGTCGCTGGCGCGAACATGCGCGTAGTCGATGCAGGTGTGCTGCGCCAGTTCCGCGATGCTTTTGGGTAGGCCGAATTTTCTTGAATATTCGGGGCTGCAGCACACCATTCGCGCGCAATCGCATAGCTTGCGAGCCTTGAGGCTCGACTCGTTCAATTGTCCGATGCGTATACCGAGATCATAGTTGCCCTGGGTCAGGCTCACCGGCCGGTCCTCGTAATCCACCGCTATTTCCAGATCCGGATGTCGACTCGCAAACTCTGCGATGATCGGTCCGAGAAATTGGGTACCAAACGAGACCGGAACGACCATCCTGAGTCGGCCGGTCAAACCTTCAGTCCGGTCGGATACGCCTTCAGTGGCTTCGGTCATCGCTTGGACGAGCGGCACAATCTGCTCGTACAAAGAGCGCGCAAGTTCGTTGGGCTTGACGCTGCCTGCGGATCGACGGAACAGTTCCACCCGCAGCGCCGCTTCAAGATCACTGATGCGCTTGCTTACTACCGATTTTGACGTGTTCAGACGGGTCGCTGCGGAAGTCACGCTTCCTGCCTCGACCACATTGATGAACGTCAGGATGTCCTCGAAACGCCACTTCATGGTTCGCTCTCGCCTTTAGAGGCTGCTGTTCTAGGCGTGCTTCTCACGCTGTGATTGGGAAAGCAGCACTACTTCCTGTTCTACCTATCCCCGTCCTATTCAGTGCTGCATGTGCAAATCCATTAGCTCAGCCGGCAGAGCCATATTCTCGTTCAGGTCGGTCATGATCCAAAGCGAGCCGGCGACGACCAAGATTACAATCAGAACGCCAAACGCGAGTGCGAGCACGTTGTTTGTATCGTCAGGCCCAGTGGTGATATGCAGGAAGAATACTAGATGAATTCCCATCTGGGCGATTGCCAATACCGACAATCCCAGCGGCACGCCTGTCGACCAGATTATTGACGTGTTGGCGACCCAGAATGACGTCGCCGTTAGTACGACAGCTAGAAACAACCCTGTCATATAAATGATCAGGGTAGAGCGTGTTGAAACCTCTCCTGCGTCTCCGGGCGCATGACCGTATTGCATGATGGTCATTGGTTCGCTCCAATCAAATAGACGACCGTGAATAGCCAAACCCAGACGATGTCGAGCGCGTGCCAGAATAGGGCGAAACAGAGGAGGCGACGCTCCACGGCCGCGCTAAACCGCCTGATTTTGACTTGCACCATCATCACCAAGAGCCAGATCAGGCCGACAGCGACGTGCAGCCCGTGGCAACCGACAAGGGCGAAGAAGGCTGAAAGAAATGCGCTACGTTGTGGCGCTGCGCCGATTGCAATCATGTGGGCGAACTCGCGAAGTTCGAGGGCGAGGAACGCACCACCAAGCGCGAATGTGAGCAGAGCGTACAGGTAAGTCGCGCCAAATCGTCGCGAATCGATGGCCAAAGACATCAGTCCGCAAGTGAAACTCGAGGCGAGCAGGCAGGCGGTCTCTATCGCAACGCCCACCTGATCGAAGAGCTGGGCGCCACTCGGACCGCCAGCAGTCGCGCGTGAGAGTGTCGCATAGGCGGCAAAGAGGGCCGAGAACATGACGATGTCGCTGAGGAGAAAGATCCAGAAGCCGTAGGTCACGACGATCCGCTTTGAAACGGGACTGACCCCGGTTGCAGTGGCTGCGGTATGGTCTTGGACATGGCCATCGTGGGCAACAGTGATGGTCATGCTGCCACCCCCGCATGCTGCATTTCTTCGAATCTGGCTATCGCCTCAACGGAAACTTCGATCTCTTCTTTTTCGCGGAAGGCGAAGGCAAGCGTAGCCAGGAAAATCCCCAAGGCCCCCAGCGCTGCCATCCACCAGATGTGCCAGATCATTGCAAACCCAACCACCACAGCAAAGAATGCGATGACTAAGCCGATAGCGCTGTTCTTCGGCATCTCGATCGGCTCGTACCCGCTCGACTGCGCCGTCTGCGCATGTTCAATGTGCGCTCCCTTCTTTTGCTGCCAGAAGGCGTCAATGTCGGTGACCACCGGGAGCGTCGCGAAATTCCACGCCGGCGGCGGCGAGGCGGTGGCCCATTCCAGCGTGCGACCATTCCACGGATCCGCGGTGACCCTTAGCGTTTCGCGGCCTCGGATCGAGACGACGAGCTGAATAATTTGGCAGACGATCCCTGCCAGAATGACCACGGCCCCGGCCGCAGCTGCTACCAGCCAGGGCTGCCAGCTGACGACGTCGTAATGCTGCATGCGTCGAGTCATGCCCATCAGGCCCAGCGCATAGAGCGGCATGAAGGCGAGATAGAATCCGATGAGCCAGCACCAGAACGAGGCCACGCCCCAGCGCTCGTCGAGTTTGAAACCGAACGCCTTCGGAAACCAATACTTGTAGCCCGCCATCATCCCGAACAAGACGCCGCCGATGATGACGTTGTGGAAGTGAGCGACCAGGAACAGGCTGTTGTGAAGTTGAAAGTCCGCAGGAGGCACGGCCATCAGAACGCCTGTCATGCCTCCTATTACAAACGTCACCATGAACCCAAGCGACCACAAAATCGGTTCGGAAAACCGAATGCGCCCGCCGTACATCGTGAACAGCCAGTTGAAGACTTTGACGCCCGTCGGCACGGCAATGATCATTGTCATCACGCCGAAGAAGCCGTTGACATTGGCGCTGGCACCCATCGTGAAGAAGTGGTGCAGCCAGACGATGAACGACAACACGCAAATCGCCAGCGTCGCTGCGACCATGGAGCGATAGCCGAACAGCGCCTTGCCGGAGAAGGTCGAGACGACCTCCGAAAATACACCGAACGCAGGCAGAATCAGGATGTACACTTCGGGGTGGCCCCACACCCAGAACAGGTTGACGTACATCATTGCGTTGCCCTGCCCATCGATCGTAAAAAAATGAAAGTCGAGATAACGATCGAGGAGCAGCATCCCAAAAGTCGCAGTCAGCACAGGGAACGCTGCGACTATGAGCAGGTTCGATGCGAGCGCCGTCCAGCAAAACACCGGCATCCGCATATAGCTCATTCCGTGAGCCCGTGTTTTCAGGATCGTGGTGACAAAATTGACGCCCGTCATCAACGTTCCCACACCCGAGATCTGCAACGCCCAAAGGTAGTAATCGACGCCGACACCGGGAGAGAATTGCAGCTCGCTGAGCGGTGGATAGGCGACCCAACCGGTCTTTGCGAACTCACCGACGACCAGAGAGATGTTCGTCAGGAGGATGCCCGACGCCGTCAATCCCAAGCCGATCGAGTTCAGCGTCGGAAAAGCCATGTCTCGGATGCCGAGCTGCAGCGGCACGACGAAATTCATCAGCCCGATCACGAAAGGCATCGCCACGAAAAAAATCATGATGGTGCCGTGCGCGGAGAATACCTGGTCGAAGTGCTCGGGCGGCAGATATCCTTGCGCGTCTCCAGCCGCAACAGCCTGCTGTGCGCGCATCATTAACGCGTCCGCAAACCCCCGCAGGAGCATGATAAGCGCCAGAATGACGTACATTACGCCGATCCGCTTGTGGTCAACCGAGGTGAGCCACTCCCGCCACAGGTACGGCCAGTGGCCTTTCAAGGTGATCCAGCCAAGGATGAACGCGATGACCAAAACCATCACGGAAGAGACACCCATGACGATCGGTTGATCCAACGGAATAGCGTCCCAGCTCAGCTTGCCAAGTAAGCTCATCTTTCCGCCCTCATCGATGTCCGGGTGCATATATCTTCATGCTGTATTTCGGCGGCTAAGATGCCGTCGAATAGACCGGGCGTGACTGCTCGGTATGTGACCGGCGCGATCCCTGCGCTCCGCTTTGTCAGATGCGCGTAAGTGCTCGCATCGAGCGAAGAACCTTTGCTGCGCGCTGTCTCGACCCATTGGGCGAAGTTTCCCGCTTCAACGGCATCAACGTCGAAATGCATGTCCGCAAAGCCGTCACCGCTGAATTGCGCCGACATCCCACGGTAAATTCCTGCGTGGTCGGCCTGCAATTGAAGACGGGTCAGCATTCCCGACATCGTGTAGATCTGGCCGCCGAGCTGGGGCACGAAGAAACTGTTCATAACGCCGGCCGAGGTCAGCTCGAAACTGACGGGCCTGCCAACGGGAATCGTCAAGTGATTGACGCTCGCGATGCCTTCTTCCGGATAGATGAAAAGCCATTTCCAATCGAGCGAGACGACCTGAACGGTGACGGGCTTCACACTGGAGGGAAGCGCCTTGCGCGGATCGAGCTCGTGCGCGCCAAGCCAGGCAACGCCGCCAACCAGAAGCACAGTCATGAGCGGGATTGACCAAACAAGCACCTCGAGACGGTCCGAATGGTTGAAATCCGGCAGGTAACGGGCGCGCGAATTCGACGCGCGATACCAGAAGCCGACGGCTAGAATGGCGACAATCGTCGGGATCACGATCGCCAGCATGATGCCCAGCGAGTTGAAAAGAATCTGCCGTTCGCCGGCGGCAACCGGGCCCTGCGGATCGAGGATGCCTTGCGCGTGGGCAGAGAGCGGCACAGCAGCCAAAAAGACAGTCAGTAATAATGGAGTATGGCGCATTTACTCATTCCGCTAGCTACAGGCATCACTAATCTGAATTCAAGCCGAAATCAGGAGTATATTCCGTGACAATCACGTGGACACTTTTCCAGATATATCAATTCACATTTCCACGATTTGGTGGAAAGCCGTGAATTGTTGCGATCTATACGATCCTTATACTTAGGAGAATCTGCTGGCTGCTAAGTGCGATGAAGGCGACCACAGCCATCATCAGGCCGCGATGGAAGCGTGTCTGCTTGATGATTCTGGCGCGCGAGGTCATCAGCAATTCGGCGGCAAGCACCGAGGTCCAATCGGACTTCAATGCCTGGCGGACCACGTCGCGGACATCGGCAAAGGACTGGGGATCCAAATAATAGATCGGCGGGACGGCCGAAGCACCGGACATCTTGCTTTTCAGTTCCTTCTCCACGCGCCGTCGGCTCGGATAAAGGACCTGGCCAAACTGCACGATCGGCATGATGACTATCCCCCAGACTCCCGCATAGAACAGCGGCCCGATCGGCGGATGTGTCGGCAAGAGATCGCCAAAATGCAGCGCCAGATTGACGGCGAGGATGTAGCCGACGCCGACGATCTGCGCCTTCGTATCGTAGGAGCGCGCCACTGAATGCGCCTCCTGCAGAGCGGTGAGAAGCATGTTGTCGACGTACTCGCGCGTGACCTCCCCGGGTCCAGAAAACATCGTGGCTTCCGATGCAAGAAAGCGGTCAGGAGAGTTGGGGGACGACTTCAACATGGCTATTCACACTGCGGGGTCCGGAGTAACCCAATCCCGGCGGACACTCGCACTTCAGAGATAATCATGGTTATCTCCACGTCTCCGGGAGCCGAGGCCGCCATCGTGATCTCCATCATTTCGAGCCATTCAATCCGACTCCATTTCAAATTGAACTACTAAGTCATTTCTACCATACAGTCAATACGAGAATCACGGATGCAAAAGCCGTGACGAATAATGGGGTCGGCCTGGCAGCCAGATGAACGCAAAGCAACCAAAGGCCCTTCGGCGAGCGGGGAATGAACGCTGGCCATCGTGCTGCCTTGCGCTCTTGTTCGGCCTTCCATTGGCGCAGATTGACCAGTTGTTCGCGCCGCGGATCTTTTGCGTAGTTCATCTTCCCATCCTTCCCGCGAGCCCAAGACGCCTGTGCGCTTCAGCCCAATCGTTGGCGTCCAAACTTCGCCCGGCGTCGTGGCGCAGCTCTAAATCATGCCAAGGGCGAGGCCGGCACCAAGCGCGCGCAAGCAGCGCCCGCCCCGCGCACCAGGCCCTGCAACCGCGAACCCAGAGCAAATGCGGCCGATATGCCGAGAACATGCAGCAGAGCAGTCGGCACTGCGAAGCCGGCCATGTACTCCAGCCCGCCGGTTCCGGCCGCGATCTCCGTTCCGTGCGCGTGACCGTGGAAGAAGCCGAAGGTCGCGATAATGGCGACGCCACCCGCGCTGGCAGGTCCACGGCGAGCGCAACCATCAGGCCCAGCGCGACGATCGAAGCGAGGATCGCGGGCTCGACGAACAGCACCGGAACATGCGCCAGGCCGAAGCCGGCGCCGGCGAGCATCACAGCGATGAAGGCAGCCGGCAACGCCCAGATCGCGCGACCACCCTTCTGGGCCGCCCACAGTCCAACTGCGATCATGACGGTCACGTGATCGAAGCGGAGTGGATGGGCGAAGCCGGCCGTGAAGGACGATGTCAGCCCGGCGCCGACATGGGCGTGGGCAGGCAAGACCGCCCCGGCAAGGGCGATCGTCGAGAGTATTGCGCGTTTCGCGGAAGGCAGCATGAAGTGGACTCTTCTCGTTCAAGGTAGTGGAATGCCGGACAGGCAACCGCGCCGCGCAGAGCAATGGTCACGCGGTGCTAGGCTGCTTGCCGGCGAGTACCTCCGCAGCATGACCGCGGGCGGTCTAGGGCGCGGGGAGAACTCTCCGCCGCAGTCGAGCAGGCGCCGCCCAAAACGTTCCGGGCGCAGTCCATGCAGAGTGTTTGTAGATATAGCCGGTCGAGCATGTAACTAGCTCCGTCCTTCGGCTTGAAATACTATGGAGCGCCGACGCCTCACGCCATTGTCAGGTTGGTCAACTGCTCTAGTGGAAACGAAAGATCTCATCACGCGGCCAGCCGGTTGCGCTTCCGAATTTATACTTCTGTATACCGGGACTGACCGGCTACCTCGTCGTGCGGCGTCACCGCCAGACCGGCCGCTGTCGGACTGATAAAAGTCGAATTTCGACTGCATTTTTGCAGGAGGCGCGACAGACCTTCATTGCCGGGCGCGCAGCGCGCGCGATCCGTCTAACTCGCTTCAAGGGCGAACGTCATGAAGGCAACCAACGTGGTGCGCCGGCATTGCAAACCGCGGAGCAATGCAGGGATATGGTGGACCGGTCGTGAGGGCTTTCTACGGCGGTAGCGGTATCGTACGTCCGGTCCGGAAAGCCGGAGACGTCAACGGACCCTTCGGCGCATACCTGAGCGTGACTGCTCGAAAAGTCGCGATGGATTGGCATCGTGCCCAAGCCGTTTGCAACAGCTGGGTATGTCTTGATGGCCAAGGCGGTCGCAATCGAAAGCGCGATCCAGCGAAAGCTGCCAAAGGGGCCATAGAAACGCGAAATGAAGCCCCCATAGCGCTGCAACATCAAGGAGGCGGGTGAGCTTAGCAATCCCGGATCAAGCGCCATGCCGCAATTTGGAGAGTAGGACGGCGGCGCAGTTGACATGGATCAAAGCCACCTCCCGTTCAGTTAGTCATAATTAGCGTATGGGACTATTAACCCGGCATTTCTTTTAACAGGAGGCGTCAATGAGCAAGTTCGTCGTTGTCATATTCCCGAATGAAGCGGGTGCGTATGAAGGCACGCGCGCATTGAATGGACTCCATGCTGATGGGAGCCTAACGCTCTACGGCATGGCCGTCGTAGCGAAGGACGCTAAAGGCAATTTCACGGTGAAAGAGACTGCTGACGCCGGCCCGCTCGGCACCGCGGTTGGCACATTGCTCGGCGGCCTCCTAGGTGTGATCGGTGGTCCGGTCGGCATGGTCACCGGAGCAGCGGGGGGCGTTCTGCTTGGGAGCCTGATTGACGTGGTCAACTATGGCGTCGGCGAGGACTTTATGATGAAGGTTTCAAACGAGCTGGTGCCGGGCAAGGCCGCGATCGTTGCTGAAATTGCCGAGACTTGGACGACCCCATTGGACGCGCGCGTGGAAGCCTTGGGCGGCACCGTGCTGCGGACCTGGCGTGCCGATTTCGAGGACGAGCTGATCGCCAAAGACGTCGCTGCGCAAGACGCGGACTTCGAACAACTGCAAGCCGAATTCGCGCAAGCGAATGCCGAGACCAAAGCGAAGCTCAGTACGAAACTGGACCAAGCCAAGACGGGTCTTAAACAGGCGGACGCGCGGCTCCAGGGTAGAATCGATGCTTTGAACAAGGAAATGGACGCCAAGGTCGCCACGATGGAAAAGCAGGTAGCCGAGGCACAAGCAGATGCGAAGGAGATAATCAGGCATCGTATAGCCGCCATGCGAGCCGATTACGAGGCTCGGTCCGCCAAGCTGAAACAAGCGTGGGCGCTCACGAAGGAAGCTCTCGCGGCCTGACTATTGTCGAGTGCCGGGATTCGAATTCTCGAATTACAGGCTCTTTGCTTATATGATCGATTGACCGCGGGCGGCCGAAACGCCCGCGGTTCGCGCAGCCTATCGGCATCGATCCAAGCGCCGGAGGATTTAGCTATGACCAGCCAGTCATCTTATTCAGTAAGCGTCATCTCGCTCCCGCAGCCCGCAATTGGTGGCTTCTTTTACTGCGTGGCCTCGCGGCCATCATCTTCGGAGCGCTGTCGCTGATATGGTCCGCCATCAGCCTTTTCACGTTCTGCTTTTCGGGGTCTACGCTTTGGGCGACGGCGTCTTTGCGCTGGCCGCTACTATCGTTGGCAGGGGCAACGCCGAGGCAAGGTTGTGGCTCGTGCTTGTGCCTGGAACAGCATCGAGCTTCCCTTCCCCGGACACACTCGCAGTCACATAGACTTGGCACGCCGCCGCAGTGTAAAATGACCTGAACAGCGCAGGAGCGGAGTCTTGAAGCTCGCAACCGTGCAATCCGCGCCCGCGGCGTCACGACGGAACCGTTCCGCCGTGCTCCTTCGCATCGCGACCGCAGCGATAGCGGCCGGGGCTTTTATCGCCGACACGATCGATCCAAATGACATCTCCTACCCGCTACTTTACGTCGTGGTCGTGCTCTTGGCCGCGCGTTTTTGCTATGGCCGGAACCTTGTCTTCGTCGCCGCCGGGTGCCTCGCACTTCTTGTTTTGAGTTATCTGATCTCGCCTCCGATCGGGCCGACTGAAGATGCCCTGCTGCGTATGTCTATCAGGGGCACTGTGATCGCAGTGACAGCATATCTCGTCCTGCAGAGCCAATCGGCGCAAGCAGGCGAGCGCGAGAAGGCCGCTCTTCTCGACCTCACGCAAGACACGATTTTCGTCCGCAACATGGACGACGTCATTACCTATTGGAACCGCGGCGCCGCGGAATTGTATGGATGGAGCGCGGAAGAAGCCGTGGGGCGGGTTACGCACGACCTGTTGAAGACGCGCTTTCCCGCACCGCTCACTGCGATAAATGCCGAATTGCACTCCCTCGGCCGCTGGGACGGCGAACTCGTCTATACCAAGCGCAACGGCTCGGAGGTGGCAGTGGCGAGCAGATGGGCCCTGCAGCGCGACCGGCAAGGCAACCCGACCAGCGTATTGGAGACCAACAACGACATCACCGAGCGCAAGCGGGCGGAGAATGCTCTACAACTCGCACAAGCCGAACTTGCGCATGTTGCGCGCATGAGCACGTTGGGCGAGCTCGCCGCTTCGATCGCCCACGAGATCAACCAGCCGCTCGCCGCCATTGTGAATGGCGCCGGTGCCGGGCTGCGCTGGTTGGACAGGCAGCCGCCGGACCTCGATGAGGCGCGGCAGATGCTTACCCGCATTCTGAAGGACGGTAACCGCGCGGCCGACGTGATCGGTCGGATCCGTGCTTTGGTCCGCAAGTCTCCGGTCAAGATGGATCGGCTCGCCATCAACGACGTTGTGCTCGATGTAATCGCGCTGGCACGCAGCGATATCGAGCGAAATCGAGCAGTGCTCCGTACCCGGCTCGCCGACGATTTGCCGCCCATCCAAGGGGACCGGGTCCAGCTGCAACAGGCGCTCCTCAACCTTGTTGTCAACGCAATTGAGGCGATGCGCGATCATGAGCCGCGAGAGCTGCTGATCACTTCCGGAAACGACGAGGCGCAGAACGTCGTCGTGACGGTGCACGATTCAGGCCCGGGGCTCGATCCGGAGACTGTCGGCCGCATCTTCCAGTCCTTCTTCACGACCAAGGCGGACGGGATGGGCATGGGGCTGTCGATTTGCCGGTCCATCGTGGAAGCGCATGGGGGGCAGCTCTCGGCTCGCCCGAATGAACCGCGCGGCGCCCGCTTCGAAATCGCGCTTCCCCGAGAGCAGGCACAGGCCAGGCACGCCGCCGACACGAGCAAGGCAGCCGCGCTGACTATACCTTCGTATAATGCATAGCTCCTTTTGATCAGCTGAGGATCTCAGTAGATTAGGACGTGCACGGCAGTGCGCGTTGCGATTGGCGCGAGATTGAGAGTTCCGAAGTTGAAGCGAAAGGCAGTCATTGCGGTCGTCGACGACGACGAGTCGGTTCGAGAAACCACCAAGGGTCTGATTAGATCGGTGGGATTTTCCGCCGAGGCGTTTGGCTCTGCGGAGGATTTTTTGGCCTCCCACCATCTTGGCCGCACCGACTGCCTGATTGCAGATGTCAACATGCCCGGCATGAGCGGGCTCGATCTGCATGAACGTCTCGCAGGGGCCGGGAAGACTATTCCGACCATTCTGATCACCGCCTACCCAAATGAAAGGATCCGGATGCGCGCGCTGAACGCCGGAGTGCGATGCTACTTGCCTAAGCCCTTTGCGGAGGGCGATCTACTCGGCTGTCTCCGTGCGGCCCTGGGCAACGGTACCTCCAGCTGTTGAGACTGCCGTTCCGCGATATCCTGTTCAGCTCTCGCCGTCCGGCCCTGCCATCGACAAGCCGGATTCCGGCCAGTACCGTGCCCGCAGTAATCCGATTTTACCACCTACATTAAATTGGCTGCGTCGTGCGGGAGCTGACCCCTTCGTGCGCCCGCTCAGACCCCATGTTCAGCCTGTCGGCCATTCGCGCCAGATCAGGCAGGGAGGCAGCTTTCATTTTTCTCATCACCTGCCCACGATGAACTTTGACGGTGATCTCGCTGACGCCCAGTTCGTAGGCAGTCTGTTTGTTCGCCCGTCCGGCCACCACCAGCGCCATGACCTCCTGCTCCCGCTGACTGAGGCTCTCGAAGCGGGCGCGCAGCTCGGTCAAGAACTTATCGTCATCCAACCGCGCGCGGTCCCGCTCGAGGCCCAACTGGATCGCGTCGAGTAGGTCTTGGTCGCGGAATGGCTTGGTGAGGAACTCGATCGCACCGTCCTTCATGGCCCGCACCGTCATCGGGATATCGCCATGCCCGGTGATGAAAATTATCGGGATATGAATGTTATCGGTGGCGAGGTCCCGTTGGAATTCAAGGCCGCTGCGTCCGGGAAGCCGGACGTCGAGCACGAGGCACGCGGGCCCCTCTGGGCGGGCGGCGGCGAGGAATTCGCGCACGTGGCCGAAAAGATTCGCTTGCAGCCCTACGGATCGCACAAGGCTGCCGAGCGTCTCGCGGACTGCCGGATCATCGTCGATGACGACGACGGTCGACTGTGGGTGGGGGATCTCGATGCTCAACCCTATATCCTCCGCACAAATTATGACATTAGGGCTTGCGCCCATCAAGCACCGTCCCTATCGCCCGTAGGTGCTAGGAATGCGGCGCCGGGAGGAGTCGAACGAGCGCAACGGCAACTGAAGGGTCGCGATCTAGCGTCGTGTCGCCGAACGACGCTACTTGGCGCGCGCCGGCTGTGCAGTGACGCCTAGCCTGTCCGCCATGCGGACCAGATCAACGAGAGACTTCGCCCGCATCTTCTGCATAACGTGACCGCGGTGGACCTTTACGGTCACCTCACTCAGACTCGCTTGGCCGGCAATCTGCTTGTTGACGCTGCCGGTGACCACCAAGTGCATGATCTCTCGCTCGCGGGCCGTCAAGGAATCGTAGCGCGTGCGGAGGTCGGCGATCAGCTTGGCCTCTTCCCGCCGAGCACGGTCCCGTTCGATCCCGGCATGGACTGCGTCGAGCAACTCCTGTTCACGCAGCGGCTTCGTCAGAAACTCAATGGCGCCGGATTTCATCGCCCGCACAGAGATCGGAACGTCGCCGTGGGCACTTATGAAAATCACTGGAAGGTGAATGCTCAGATTCTGGAGAATTTTCTGCAGTTCAAGCCCACTCCGCCCCGGCAGCCTAACATCGAGGATGATGCACCCTGGAGTGTCGGCGCGCTTTGTGTCCAGAAACTCCTGACCCGAAGCGAAGGTCTGCACCTCAAGCCCAACGGAGCGCAAGAGATCCCCGACGCCCTCCCGGACCGACACGTCATCATCAATGATGTAGACAACGTCCTTCATCCACGCGCCCCAAACTTCGATCCGATCATGCCGGCAGGTCGGACGATGGAGCTTATTGCGATTTCCCCTCACCTGGCAACGTGAACTGGAAAATAGCGCCACGAAGACCGTTTGGCACGGCCCAGAGCCGGCCATTGTGAGCCTCGATGATCGAACGGCTGATGGTCAGGCCGAGCCCCATGCCCTTTGGCTTGCTGCTGTAGAACGCCTCGAACATTTCCTCGATCTTCGCAGAGTCAATCGGCGGCCCGCTGTCACGCACGGCCACCAGGACGGTCTCGTCTGCCGACTGCTCAGTGCTTATCGTGAGCTTGCGTGATCCTATCGGATCAGCCGCCATCGCATCCTTGGCGTTCATGAGTAGGTTGAGAATGACCTGCTGCAACTGGACCTGGTCTCCGAGAACGAGGGGCAAGTTGCTCGATAGTTTGGTGTTTGGGGTGACGGCGGCCCGTTGAAGGTCCGTGGTTACCAATGCGATCGTTTCCAAAACGACCTCGTTGATGCTCAACCATTCGCGACGTTCCGGTGATTTCTTGGCCATTGCCCGTATCCGGTCGATGACCTCGGATGCGCGGAATGCATCACTGACCATGCGCTCCACGGCGCGACGAGCGGAGATGATGTCGCGTGGATCCGCGTCCAGGTAACGAAGAGCCGCGTTGCCGCTGCCGACGAGACCGGTGAGAGGCTGTCTGACCTCGTGGGCGATTGATGCCGCAAGCTCGCCCATCGTGGTCAACCTGCTTACATGAGCCAGCTCCGCTTGCGCGAGTTGTAGGGCATTCTCCGCCCGCTTACGATCGGTGATGTCACGGACCAGTGAAAGACGAAACCACTCCTCTCCCAGTTGGAATTTGCCGGCGCGAATTTCGACCGGGAATACGGTCCCATCCTTACGCCTGTGCAGGGTCTCGAAAGTCGTCGTCTGTCCGGCGTCCACATGATCAACCACCGTCGCCAATGCCTCTTGGTTGAGACCTCCATCAAACTCGCGCGGATGCATTCCAATCAGTTCCTCGCGGCTGTAGCCGAGGCCCTCGCAGGCTTGCCGGTTGACGTCTATGACGGTCAGATCGTCGGCGTGCAGGAAAAATGCGTCGGCCGCGTGATCGACAAATATTCGGAAGCGAGACTCGCTCGCTCGAAGTCTTTCCTCCCCCCGCTTACGCTCGGACAAATCGAGTACGAAAGCGACGGCTTGGTTCGCGCTTCCTTCGAAGCTTGCCTCGCCGATCAACACCGGCACTCGGGAGCCGTCCTTGCGCCGGTACTCCTTTTCGAACGGTTGAACGCTACCGGCCGACTTCAGCTCGGCCTCGGCCTCGGCATCACGACCCCGCCATTCCTCCGTCGTCAGTTCCGCGGTAGATAGGCGACCGGCAAGAAGGTCGTCGCGACCATAGCCGACCATGCTGAGGAAAGCCTCATTCGCTTCGACAATTCGGCCGTCGATATCCCGGATGAAAATCCCGATGATGTTAGCCTCGACCAGTCGGCGGATTCGACCTTCGCGTTCTTCCAGATGGCGGTACAAGCCGGTATTCTCGAGCGCAGTCGCCGCTTGCGAAGCGAGTATTTTCAGCACTGGCATCCGTGCAGGCGCGAACACGCGAGAGGCGAGATTATTTTCGACGTAGAGCACACCTGACAAGGCGCCCTGGTTGAGCAATGGCATGCATAGAATCGAGAGCCCAGGGTGCTGAATAAGATACGGATCCTCGTCGAATGCTTCGTTGAGAGTGGTTGCGTCGAGGATCAGGCTTTCCTTTGTTCGCATGACGTAGCGGAGCACCGAAGCTGGCAACCTGACAGACTCGAGTGGTTCGTCGCGCAAATCGACTTCGATCACATTGCCATTCGTGCTGGCCTCCGCCATCAATCGCGGCTCGCTTCCTTGCGACCAGATCAGCAACCCACGCTCGCCTCCCGCCTGCTCGAGTGCAATCCGCAGGACGGTCTCAATAAGCCTCTCTAGGATGATCTCGCCCGATACGGCCTGCGAAACCTTGATCACTGTGGCGAGGTCGAGATGCTCTACCGGCGCCTCGATCGTCCTTGTCGCAGCGGCTGCCGTTTCTTCGTTCCGCAACTGTGGAAAGAGCTCGTCGAGTTGCCGAACCTTACCGTCGGCTCCCCAGCGCTGATAAGAGCGGCGAGCATTCTGCAGGTAAAGCGCGGCAATCTGGTCAAACCCGCGGCTGCGGTAGAAGGCTGAAGCGCGATCATAAGCGATCGCCTCGTCGTTAGGCAGCAGGTTCGTACGGGCAAGCTGGGCGGCTTGTTCGTAGAGGCGTTCAGCCTCCAGCGTCCGCCTGTCCAACCGCGCGCTCTCCGCTCCGAGCAGCGCTGCGCGGCTCCCAAAATTCTCCGGGCAGTGCTTGGACCACTCCTCAAGTTGCCGGCGGTGGTCACGCAGATCCTTCCGGTGTTGAGAGCTCTCGGTGGCCGAGACTTCGTCGCAAAGCGCGGCCAGCGAAAGGCCGGCGTAGAAATGGTATTCCGCCCGTTCGAAAATGGCAGGTGTCATCCAGAGGAGGCCCCGCGCTTTCGAGGCCGCTGCAAGCGCGGCGACGTAGTCGCCGGCAAGCCAGCGCGCCTGCAGCTTGCGGATCCAGTACAAGCAACTACCCGGCTTGCCGTCGATATCTCGCTCGAATTGAAACTCATCGAATCCTGTATCGTTGAAGTAGCCGAACACCGGCGTCAGCCCACGAAGTGTTCGTATGAGCTGCAATTGCCCGGTAATGAAAGCGACGACCACTCCGAAGCCGGCCTGGCGTGCGAAGTCCAGACCCGCTTGCGCATCACGTTGAACATCGGACAGCGGTTCACCGCCGGCAAGAAGATAGGTCAGCAGGTTGTTGCGGCTCAGCACCGCATATGTGAGATCGCCTACTTGCTGTGCAGCGTCAAAGACCCGTCCAGCGAGTGCGCGGCCCGTCCTCACATGCCGTGGAGAGGACTTAGCAAGGTTGCCGAAAGCGAGGTAAACACGTGCTTTCAGACGCTCCATTCCAGGTTGCTCGACCAGGTCCAACCCGAGGAGGCCGAACCGGAAACCCTCCTCGTACTTGCCGAAGTGAGGTCCCAGCACGGTGCCTACGGCGGTGTAAGCATAGGGCGACGTGTCGCTGTTACCGTACTTCAGGCTGACGTTCCCCATACGTCCGATCACGAGGCAGCGCAGGTTTTCGTCAGTGAACAAAGCAGGGGTTACGAGTGAGGTAAGGACATCCATCGTGGCCAGCGCGACCGGATCTACCATCGGGGGGAGATCGAGTAACGCTTCAATTGGGCGGTCTCCGAGCTGTCCGGACAGCCGCGTATATTCGCGCCGCACCCGATTTCTGGTGGGATGGGGCGTCCACCGGATCCCCACGCGACGCAGATAGTCGAGCCCGACCATAATTGCCAGGTCGCTCCGGCCGAGACTCATGGAAAGGTCCACCCGCAGTCGAGTGACACGGGCCAGGTCAGTTAGGCTCGTGGCACGTTGCGACAAGGGTGCAAGGTGCGCCTCCGCCTCCGCCGTAGAACCAGTGAGGAATTCGCACTCGGCTCTCAGCAGCTCGAGCGCGAAGGCAAGCTCGTACCGGCGTTCCCATGCATCGCCTGGCAGCAGAGCGGCTCCCAAGCCTGCATAGGTCAGCGCCGAAGCGTATGCCGCCGACGCCCTTGCGCGGCGGGCGGCTGCCAAGTTCAGGTCGGCGAGGCGCTCGCGCTCCCTGCCCGACACGATGAGTGCTGTTCCTCGATTGAGGTGGCCGACAATCTCGAAAATGCGCTCCGTAAGTGCCTCCGGAGGCGTGCGTGCCAGGAGCAAGCGACCGATCGTCAGATGCGCCACCACCTGCTCGACTTCTGAAACCAGCGCGTAAGCCGCCTCCTGTACCCGATCGTGCAGGAACCGGTAGGCCACCTGCTCGCGCAACACCAGCCCGGCCCGTACGGCAGCCCAAAATGCCCCGTGCACCGCTTCGTCGCTTTCGCCCCGTATCATGGTCAGAGTATCGAGGGTCGCGCGGTTGCCGAGGCAAGCCAGCATGTGCAGGGCAAGTTGCGTTGGGGCTGGCAGACGTCTGAGCTTGCCGAGCATCAGATCCGCGACATTGTCAGTGTAGCCCTTCGCCCGAATGCCTTCGAGGTCCCAATCCCAGCGCCTGTGGGGGCGATCGAAGCCAAGCAGCCCTTCCTCCGGCAGGGCTAAGATGAACTGAAGGGCAAAGAAGGGATTGCCGGCGCTCTTCTTGTGCACCAGACGCGCGAGTGGGAGGACACGGCTGTTCGCGCAATGGAGAGCATCAGCCAGCATGCAACTCACATCGTTCAGCCTGAGCGGAGTCAGTCCAACTTGGTGCACTCGCCCACCAGCTTGCCGGATCGCGGTTAGCCGCTGGATCAGCGGGTGGCTAGGCGCGACCTCGTCGTCGCGATACGCACCGATCAAGAGCAGATGACGCAGGTCCGGGTGCGTGGTCAGATCCTCGAGCAGGTCGAGCGTCGCAGCGTCCAGCCATTGAAGGTCGTCGAGAAACAGCGCCAGCGGATGCTCCGGTCGGGCAAACACCCCCAGCAAGCGTCTGACGATCAAATGGAAACGACGTTTGGCGTCCTGTGGTGGCAACTCCGCGACGGGCGGCTGTGGCCCGATCAGCAACTCGAGGTCCGGAAAGAGCGTCGCCATCAGCCCGCCGTTGAAGCCCAAAGCTTCAGAGAGTGCTGAGCGCCACGGATCGAGCTCGGCGTCGCTTTTGCCCAGCAGAGGCCGGAAAAGTCCCTGGAGTGCCTGCGCCAGGCTGGCGTAGGGAACATCGTGCTGGTTCTGGTCGAACTTGCCAGATGCGAACAACCCGCGCGATGGCAAGAGCGCGCGATGGAGTTCGTTAACGACCGTGGACTTGCCGGTCCCGGCCGGGCCGGAAATCAAAACCAACTCAGGCCCGCCCGCAGCAACAACCCGGTCGAAGGCGGCAAGCAGGATGGCGATCTCAACCTCGCGACCATATGGCTGCTCAGGAATAAGCAACTTGTCGGGCAGATCCTGGGCAGCGAGCGGAAATTCCTCGACCCACCCGCGATCATCGGTTTCGGTTAGGGCGCGCCGGAGGTCGGCTTCCAGCCCGTCGGCGGTCTGGTAGCGCTCCTCGGCGTTCTTCGCCAGCAGTTTCATGACGATTGCCGAGACGGCGCGCGGCACTTTCGTCGAACCTTCTGACGGTGGCACCGGCCGCCTGGCAATGTGACAGTGCACCCACTCCATGGGGTCCGCAGCGGAAAACGGGAGCCTACCAGTCACCATCTCGTAAAACGTGACGCCGATCGAGTAGAGGTCGCTGCGCGAGTCGACGGAGCGGTTCATGCGGCCCGTTTGCTCCGGCGCTATGTATGCCAGAGTGCCGGCGATCACCTCGGGAGGCTCGGGTGCTTGGCGCTCGCGCGAAAGGCGCGACGCCACGCCGAAACCGGTGAGACGAACCTGACCGTCTGTCTCGTTCACCAGGATGTTCGCCGGCTTGATGTCCCTATGAATGAGACCGCGCTCATGGACCTTCCCGATCGCTGCGGTGATGCCGATGGCAAGCCGCAGGAAGGTCGAAAGCTCGATCGCCATTCCCTCCTTTCGCGGTGCTAGCAGTTGGCTAAGTGGCACGCCTCCGCAGTCCTCCAGGACGAGCGCGCTATGGCCGGCTTCTTTGTTGAAAGCCAGGGGCTTCGCTGCCCATGCGCTGTCGAGCTCGTCGCGAAGCGCGTACTCGTGTGCGAGTCTGTCGAGGCTGGCGCGGGTAGGGAGCTCGGCCGTAAGCCGCACGACCAGAACGGGCTGCGGCACCGCTTTCTGATCCTGGAGCACTTGGCGCGTGAAGATGCGATCGCCCTCGTCCCAGACGGCGAGGTGTCCTTCAAAAAGGCCCGTCTGTATCGTCTGCCGTCCGGGATCGGCAGCGCCTTGCTTGGTGTTTTTGACTTTCTTGGCGCGCCTTTTCGGGACGCCTTGGACGGTGTCGTCCATCACCACACCGCTTTCTTCGCATCTGCCATCGCCTCCAGCTCGGAGACTGGCATCAGCAGTTCTAGTCAGGGTTCCATCACTTCTGCTTCGTGTCAACGCGCTCCGCTCGGGGGATTCTCTCAACGCTAATCCAATCAGGCGCTCGGGGTAATCTCGCAGACCATCTCGCTCGAAGAGTAGGCTCGTCAAATAGGGTCGTGACAAAATTCGAGCGTCGACGCCCTTTGAAGGGTAGCCGCGCCGGTTAAGCGGCCATGTTGTTGCGGTCAAAGTGCACACCGGCGCGGCAGGTTGGCCCCTAGTGGGGGATCCCAGAGGCCGCAGTGAGACTAACACTGCTGCTGCTGCTGCCGGTATTATGCCGAGGTATACCGGCCTAGCCGTTTGGACAAACCTTCTAAACCAGCCCAACTAACGTCGGGGGCCCCAACTGCATCTCTCGTTGCAGTCACATTGGGGCTCGTACGGCTGGGATGCCCAGGACAACTTGGCGGGAAGTTGGGGTAGCTTAGGCAGGTCAGTGTGCAAAGCTTCGGCTGCCGTCCGAGCGGGGATCAAAAGGGCGGCAAAATGACGCGCTCATAGTGCGAACACGGGCACAAGAATCCATCTCGCCTGACTGAAGCTGTTCTGGACAGGGATAGATAGCGACGAGCGCTCGTCATCGGCGCGCTGCTGGTCGCGGTGGGCGGCAAGTGTTACCGTTTTCGTGCCCACATCTTCCCAGGTGGACCTCTGCCGCCTCGGCCGTATGCTGGGCTCACTCAGGCGAACTCAGCTGGGAGAATGCTTGCGATAAAGTAGACCGCGACTTGTTCCCCTGCCCCACGGCTGGAAGACGGTGAACCGCCACACGTTCTGGATCCTGAAGGCCTCTTGACGAGCCCCTGGATGGCACGAAGACCGCACCAGTGGAATTCGCCGTCGAGCGCGTCTTTGAATGCGGGTCTCCTTAGCTGATTAGCTGACCACCTCACCGGTGGAGTGGTTGACGTATCTCTGCGGCTTCTCGAGAATCGCTGGGGACTGGACCTGCGGGAAATCCATATTGCTGCAGCATACCACGGGTACTTCTATCCCGTCGGAGTTTTAAGGTGCGCTGGCTTGGCTCAGATGGCTTGGGGAATTGCGCCGCAGTAATGAGCTTAACAGGCGGCCAGGAGCCACCCCAATCATTTGCGAGAATCCGCCATGGGGTGTTTGCCTTGGTGTCTTCCCAACACATCTCTGAGCAGAAGTAATACTGGACGGGTCGCCCGTAAAAAACGCGGCAGCATGTTATACACATCATTGTAGTAGTACCTTCACATATTCAGCGAGCATCGGACGGACCGAGCAGCGACGAGCGGCGTGTCTTTTTGGGGCAAACCAATAGCCCTTCAGTGTGGGAGTTACTGAGGCTGCCTTATGCCGCCGCTGCCGATTTCATGCCGGCATCGGGGTTCGTCACTGGGCCATGAGGCAGACCGAATCGGGCGACCTCTTCACAGGCGGGCATTGACTTGCCTATCGTCGAAAGTTGCGCAGGAGAGGCAGCGCCGGTTCCGATTCAACCCGAATCTTGCGCCGTGCTGATGCAGGGCCTGGGCCGCGCATGTAATGAAGTTCCGGCCGGTAGCTTGGGACCAAGCACTCCCAAAGCGCCGTCAGGCATCTTGCGAGCAGAGCAGAGACATCCATGATGCTATTCCCCTTCCCGCCTATTGCCAGCTCCTTTGCTCGAACTCGCCCACGTTGCGGGCAGCCACAGATCGATGGTGGTGCCATGTCGGTGCTTGCTGGTCATCGAGAGCCCGCCCCCCAGACTTTCCACGATCTGCCTGACGGTCGCCAGGCCGAGACCGGTTCCGTTTGTCTTTGTCGAGAAATTCGGCTGGCCCGCCATTTTGAGCGTCCAGTCGTCCATGCCAACGCCGTTGTCGCTAACGGAAAGCCGGATCATCCGTTTTGGCAAAGTCTTTTGGCTTGAAGGCGGAAACGCCAAGTCAGCAGCAATGATAAGGTCACCGCCAGCAGGCATGGCGTCGCGTGCGTTCAAAACGAGATTGAGAAGAGCTCGTTCGACGAGCTGCTGGTCGATTATGGCCGGTGGAAGCCGGTCCGCTATTTCCAAGGTCAATCTGATGTTTGGTAAGAGGACGCTCGCAAGCACGAGTTCGAGATCCGCGAGCAGCTGGTGCATATCTGTTGGTTCGGGCATTGCCGGCCTCGGGTTTGCAAAGTCGATAAGTTGCCGGGCGAGAATCTTCGCCCGAAACGCGCAGTAGATGGCAGCATCGATTTTTCCGAGCTCTCTGCGCGTGCTATCGCGGCGGAGCTGCAACTCTTCCAAGATATTCACAATTGGGGTGAGCAGATTGTTGAAATCGTGAATGATCGATGAGAGCAACAGGCGCGGGTCGATTTGCATATAAGGAGCTTCCGATCCACGTGAATCGCGGTCACTGGATTGCGAGGCATTATATTCTAACATGCTTCTCTCCTGACCTTTCGGCACTACTCCAATGACAGCAAACAACACAGCAACGGGTCCCGCTATTATGCCGACGTATAAACGGCTACCCTTTTGGCCCATCGACTGACCTGAATCGACGTCAGGGCGTCGGTGAAGGTTCGGCGGTCAATTTTCATATTGAACCACTGAGTCAAATCGACTATATAGTCAATATGACAATGGCGCAAGGCTGCAATGCAACAAGGACATAACGGAATGGCAAAGATCGATTTAGCGCGCAGGGCGGAGATTGGCCGCGAGCGGCGGGCCCGGACTAGGGCGCAGATTCTGGAGGCCGGTGCGTCACTGCTGGCGGAGAAGCCCCCTGAAGGCCTTACGATAGATGCGCTGGTCGAGGCAGCTGGCGTCGCCAAGGGTACGTTCTACTATCACTTTCAGAGCATCGATGAACTGGCTGCCGCGGTGGGCGCCCGCCTCGGGGAGAGCTTTGATGAGCTGCTGACGCCTAGTCGAATCGAGCTGAAGGATCCGATTGACCGTCTGTCGTTCGGGTTTGCGCAATTCCTTGAAAAGGCGAGTTCCGATACCGGATGGGCGCGACTTGTCGTTCAGAGCGCGCAGTCCCCCACTGAATTCGGCCGGGGTGTTCGCGCCAATCTCAAAGCGGACATCGCCGAAGCACTCGTCCAGGGCCGGATGAGCCTGCAGGACGTGGAGCTCGCCGTCGACATCGTAATGGGCATATGGCTGCAAGTGACTCGTGGGATTCTCGAGCGTGGCACCCGACCCGAACTGACACGCCAAGCTGTCGAGGCGGTGCTGAGAGCCCTTGGTATGACGAGAGCAACCAGTTATTGCGCTGAGGAATAACCATTGGAGTTTGCAACGTCTTTTCTCACGCTTTCCCGGAGTTTCCGCCGACGTGTTGCGACTGGGCGACCTCTGCCTACGAATGGCAGTAGACACTGTGTCGAAAGCCTGAGGGCGTTAGTTCTAGAGCTCGCTATCCAATGGGTTAGGCAACGCGCTATGCGTGGCATAAATACCGTTGGTGGCCGGGTAACACCGGGGCGTCACGGAGACCATCGACAGTCCGCTCCTGCCAATCCGGACTTACAGATCAGCCGGCTAATCGGCCGGCGGACGGCTGGTCCGCTCATGCCGCACTCAGATCATTTTCGTCGCCGAGGGTATTCTCAATGGCAGCGCTATCAAGTTCAAGCATCTTCAAGGCAAAGCATGAACATACTTGATCGCGTGTAGCCGGTTAGGCGCGGATCATGCGCGGTTTGCCGAGACCCTCGAAGGCAGTAGTATGACCTCGGGATCATCATCCGTTGGATGTTGATTGGACCGTCAGCAGCGAATTTGGGAGCGAACGATGATCAAGCTCACTGTGCTATATGGCAATCCCACTGACCCGGCCGCATTCGAGAATTACTATACGGCGACGCACATGCCGCTCGTGGCGAAGATGTCTGGTGTCCTTCGCCATGAGAAAGCGAAAGTTGTGGGCACGCCCACTGGCGACAAGCCGCCCTACCATCGGATGTTCGAGGCCTGGTTCGAAAGCGAGACGGCATTGGGCGCTGCATTGGGTTCGCCCGAAGGAAAAGCGGTCGTTGCCGATCGCGAATTTTGCCACCGGCGGGGTGACGATTCTAGTCTCGGCGGTTGAATGAGCGCCAGACCCGATCTAGCGCCCAAGGCAGCCTATATAGCTTTGAGGGATTATCACGCTTACCTCGGCGGTCCGAACCCGGTCCTTCAGAGTGATTGGGGCGTGACCCTGTTCACAGCCGCTTCGAGTGTCAGCTGTGCTTGGCGGCTGTTGGGGGTGATTGCCAGGCCACGCAGGCTGACGATGCCAGCAGTGCTAAATGGCCGCGATGAATGGCAGTAGAATTGGATGGATGCCGCCTCAGGCTGCGATACGCCGTGGGAGCCACGCGCCGGCCGGCGGGCCGCTGATCATGACCAGCCCGTTGAAGGCGATCAGGCGCAAATCATCTGGAAGGCCTTATCTTCCGGGACGGGCCTCCCAGACCTTCTCGATGAACTGCATACGGCGACACGCGCCTCGGGCCAGATGGCGTCCTCCATGGTGATCAGTTGGCCTGCCGTTGCCAGGGTGAAGCTGTTGCTCACCTCAATCTCGGGGATCGCCTCGGCTATCTTTTCGAGCAGCAGGCGGGCGAATTGTACGTTCGGCAGTTGGCTCATGTGAAAACCTGCTCATCTCAGCCCGACCGGTGCGGCCGGGCCCGGTTGATCCTCGCGAACTAGCTTCGAGCGCAACGAGTTGAGCAACCAGATCTTTGAGCTCTCCTGGCAGCGGCTTTCGCACCGTCGGCAAATAGTCGTCAGTCAGCTGCTGGCCGATAGCATTCAATAAAGCGTGCATTGACGTAGTGTGGATTGGCGCGGTCATGGCGTTTCTCCTTGTTGTGCCCTAGTCTAGGTTCTTCGTTTTGTAGGCAACAATATTCCCAGAGCTGTAGGCAACAATATTCCCAGAGCTGAAACTGATCTATTGTACAGAGGTTGAGCCGCACACAATATGCGTATGGGTAACATATACCTAGGTCTGAACTGGCGGCGTGGGGAGCCGGGCTCGGGAGTCAGGAATAGCGTTGACGCGGTCTGTCAACAATGACCATCCTTCGCCCGAAACGCCGCAAGATGGCTTCACAATTTTCCTTGCTTGGATGACAAAGCGGATCCGGCTCTGAGCACGCCGTTCCAGCCTTGACCGGCCGATTAGGCATCACAGGTATTGCAATTTCATCGCCACGCGGCCCGCCACGAATTACTGACGGTGATCCACACCTGGTTGGCTCCCGCGCAGTCGTCTTGAACGCTCCACCCATGGATCATGAAATCGACCCCGCTTTGACTTGCAGCGGAGAAAGTTTGTTGCGATGGCAACTGACGGATGGCCGGGGCAACAAAAACCAAGGTTGCGCTGGCAATGAACTCTCGGCGATCGATTATCATGCGGCTGCTCCTTCCCATTCCTCGGAATGTGACTTCGCGAGACGCGACGACCGAAAAGGAGTGGCGCTTCCCCATTGCTTCATGGCCTCTGCGAAGATTTGAGATGCGGCTTCCATATCGCCGGCGTTCAATGCGATATCGTGAGCCTGCTCGAAGGCGCGCAGCGTCGGGCGGTTCGTCATGTTGACGCGCGCCAGGTCGAGCGCTCGGCGCCAATTGTTACCGCTTCCGGCATAGAACTCGGCACCGTGATCGGCATATGCGAGCAAGTGCCGTTCAAGAAGAGCCTCGAACCAAACTGGGCGGCCTGCATCTGCACTTCTGCTTCGGCATATCTTTTCTGCAAAGCCAGCACGTCAGCGAGGCGCCAACGCACTTCGGGATCGCCGCCCGAGATGGCCGGGATCAGTAGGGCCTCCGCATCCCCGGCTCGACCGCTGGACGAGTATATTTCCGCCAAGTGCACGCGTGCTTTGGTGTAGCTCGGCAAGTAGCCTATGGCTGTCCGATACCAATGCGCCGCGCGGTCGATTTCGGGCTCAGGAATGAGTTCTCCCCAAAGCATGCCCAGCTGAAAGCAAACCCAGGCCACCGGGAATGGCGAGACGTCCCGATAGACCTCCAACGCTTGCCCATAAATGCGATCGGCGTCGGTGAATTCGCGTAAATCCGCCAGCAGCGCACCCAGCGCCACCAGATCTTCTATTCGACCGGATTGTCGTGCGGTCTCGCGTCGCTCATCCAACACCTTGTCCAGATTCGCGCCGCACGCCTGATCGACATTCAAAAGCATGCGATTGACATCAGTTGACAGGGCTCCGCCGATGTCGGCTCGAGCGAGGAAGTGCCTCGCCTCCGCAAAGCGATGCATCATCGAAGCCACCTGGGCCTGGATCAATGCAGTGCGTGCCGAAGCCGCCTCGACTTGGGCGAGTTGCCCCACCAAGGCCTCAAGCCGATCCAGCGCTTGCACGTCGCCAACGAACTGCGCCGTCAACTGCTCGTGTTCGACCACGGTCTCCGCGACCCCTTCCCGCAGCGGATCTGCAAAGAAGCGATTCCACGATCGCCGGCGCGCGCTCTCCAAATTGATGACAGCAATTTCGCCGTCGGTCGTCTGCAGTTCCAGAGCTTCAAACATTTGCCACCTAGAAGCGCGACTTCAGGCTTCCGAGCCCCGTCTTGAACAGCGTCGAAGGCGATGGCGAGCTACGGTGCCCTCCGTGGCTCGCCGTTCTACTATGCCTGCAGCACAAGGTTTCCTGTCTCTGCAGTCTCAGCGGCGACCGAAGCCTGACCGGGTTCTCTGATCCGGAACCAGGCGACATATAGAGCCGGCAGGAAGATCAGAGTCAGCACCGTCGCGACGAGGAGGCCGCCGATGATCGCGAAGGCCATTGGGCCCCAGAAGACAGTCGGCGCGATGGGCACCATGCCGAGCGTGGCGGCAGCTGCCGTGAGCAGGATGGGACGCGTCCGGTGGATCGTAGCTGTCACCACGGCCTCCCATGGGTGTTTGCCGGTCCCCCTTTCGGTCTCGATCTGATCGATCAGGATGACCGAGTTGCGCGCGATCATGCCGGTCAGCGCCAGCACGCCGAGGATCGCGACGAAGCCGAGCGGAGCCTGCGCCAGGAGCAAGGCCGCCACCACGCCGATCATGCCGAGTGGTGCAACGCTCAACACCAGGAACATGCGCTGGAAGCTCTGGAGCTGGAACATCAGGATGGTCAGCACCAAAAGCCCCATGGCCGGCAGCACGGCCATGACCGAAGCTTGGGACTTGCCGCTCTCCTCCACTGAACCTCCGGTCGCGATATGATAGCCGCTTGGAAGTGTCGCAGCGAATGTGTCGAGTTGTGGCTGAATGGCCTTGACCGCCGTGGATGGCAGCACGCCCGGCATCACGTCGGCCTGCACGGTCAGGGTTGGCACACGATCGCGCCGCCAGACGATTGGGTATTCCTGGGAATAGTCGAAGCTTGCGATCTGCCTGAGGGGAACCACCTGCCCGCCCGGCAGAGGTATCTGCAGCGAGCGAAGCGACTCAAGAGACGTTCGCTGTGTCTGTTCGGCGCGTGTGACGACGTCGATCAGGTAAATGTCGTCGCGAACCTGTGTCACTGTCGTGCCGGACACGACGGCGTTGAGCGCGGTCGCCACCACCGCGGAACTGAGCCCCAACTGCCTCGCCTGATCCTGGTCGACGTGGATACGCATGACCCGAGAGGGCTCGACCCAGTCGAAGTTGACGTTGCGCACGCCCGCAGTCTTGCCCACTACATTGGCAAGCTGCATGGCAATCTTGCGAACCTGCTCGGGGTCCGGCCCGTCCACTCGGTATTTCACCGGCCAGCCCACGGGGGGCCCGAGCTCCAGCGGATTGACTCGCGCAACGACCTGCGGGAAACGCGTTGCCAAGGCCTTCTCAAGGCGCGCGCGCACCTGCTCGCGTTCCTTAAGGCCCTTCGTCACGATGACGGACTGCGCGAAGAAGGGATTGGCCAGGGCCACGTCGAGCGGCAGATAGAAGCGGATGGCACCCTGACCGACATAAGTCGAGAAATGCTCGACATCCGGATCGGCGGCAACAATCTCGTCGAACTGTTGCACCACGTCGCGTGTCGCCAGGATCGAGGCATTGTCCTGCAGCTTCAAATCCACTAGGAGCTCGGGCCGATCGGAGGAGGGAAAGAACTGCTCCGGGATGAGGCGGGTCCCGGCCAGGGCTGCCGCGAACAGGCCTGCCGTTACAAGGATGGTGATCCACTTGGCCCGCATCGCAGCCAGCAGGAAGCGCTTGAATAGGCGCATGGGGGCGCTCAGCACTTCACTATGGGTATGCTTGGGCTGAGCCAAAAGCGCAACGCCGATCACCGGCGCAAAGAGGCCCGACACCACCCACGACGCGAGCAGAGATAGTGCCACCACGGCAAACAGCGAGAACGTGTATTCGCCTGCGCTGCTGCGCGCGAAGCCAACGGGCACGAAGCCCGCAACGGTGACCAGCGTCCCTGTAAGCCGCGGCATTGCGGTCGAGGCGTAGGCGAAGACGGCCGCCGTCGGCTTGTCGTCGCCGCGCTCCAGACGGCTCACCATCGTCTCGACGGTGATCATGGCATCGTCCACCAACAGGCCGAGAGCGATGATGAGGGCGCCGAGCGAGATGCGTTGCAGGTCGATGCCCAAGACCATCATCGCCGCGAAAACGGCTGCGAGGACCAGCGGGATAGAGATAGCGACGACGGAGCCGGCGCGGAAGCCGAGGCTCAAAACGCTCACAATGAGCACGATAGCGATCGCCTCCACTAGTGCTTCCATGAACTCGCCAATTGCGTGGTGGACCGTCTCAGGCTGATCGGCGACCATGGTGGGTTCGATGCCCACCGGCAAATCCTTCTTCAGTTCCTGTATCGTCTCCTCGATGTTGTGGCCGAGCGCCAGCACGTCGCCGCCCTCGCGCATGGAGATCCCGAGGCCCAAGCCGGGCTTCCCGTTGATGCGGAAAATCGGGTCCGGCGGGTTGGCGTCCTCGCGTCGCACCTGAGCGATGTCGGCGAGGCGGATTATGCGATCACCGACGGCGAAATTGACCGCGAGGATATCCTTCTCGGACTTCAGCGCACCGCTTACCTGCAGTTTGACCCCTTCCTGATCGGTAACAATTTCGCCGGAGGGAACCACAACGTTCTGAGCCTGCAATGCCGTCGTCAGGGTGTCGGCCGTCAGGCCGTAGCCGGCGAGCTTTTGAGGCGAGAACTCGATGTAGATGCGTTCAGGCTGGGCGCCGATCAAATTGACCTTGGCGACATCGGGCACCTGCAAGAGTCTCGAACGAATGTCTTCCACGTAGTCGCGCAATTCGCGATTGGAGAACCCGTCGGCGGTGAAACCATAGATGATGCCATAGGTATCGCCGAACTCATCATCAGCGACCGGGCCGATCACGCCCTGCGGCAAAGTCAGCTCGATGTCATGCACCTTCTTGCGCACCTGATACCAGGTATCGGTGACCGTTTTCGGAGCCGTGGAACCCTTCAGATACACGAAGACCGTCGATTCTCCGGCCTTGGTGTAGCTCTTCAGGTAGTCGAGATGCGGCGTCTCCTGGAGCTTGCGCTCCAAGCGCTCGGTAACCTGGTGTAGCGTATCGTCGAGGGTCGCACCCGGCCATCTTGCCTGCACCACCATGGTCTTGATGGTGAACGCGGGATCCTCGTTGCGGCCCAGTTGCATATAGGCGCCTATGCCAAGGACGAGAATCGCCAGCATCAGGTAGTAGACGACCGAACGATGAGCGATGGCCCAGGCGGAGAGATTGAAGCGGTTCATTGAGCGGCTCCCAACAGGCGGACGTTCTGGCCAGGCCGAAGCGCATGCACGCCCGCGGTCACCACGATTTCGCCTTTCTCAACTCCACGAGTTACCACGATGCTGGATGAGTCCTGGCGCTGCAATTCAACGGCTCGAAGGGAGACCTGCTGCGTTTTGACATCGACAATCCACACGGCCGGCCGGTCATCCGTAGTCGTCAGCGCGGTTGCCGGCAGCTCGATACCGCCGGCTACCTGCATACGGGCAAGGCCGGTCACCGTAGCACCGAGGCGCATGGCTTTCGGCCACTCGGTCAGTCCGACTTTGACCTGATAGCTGCGGGTGACCGGATCGGCCTGAGGCGCCACCTCCCGCACGTGGCCAACCGCATGGACGGACGGATCATCGGTCAACGCGATTTCGATCAATGCGTCGGGAGAGACCTGGCGCATAAGACTTGCCGGCACGTCGAACACGGCGTCCGCGCCGTCGTCATGCGCCACCGTGACGATCGTCTGGCCCGCTCTTACAACTTCTCCGGCCTCGGCGCCGGTGGCGATCACCGCGCCCGAGGAATCCGCCACCAATTTGGTGTAGCCGAACTGGTCTTCGGCCGAGTGCAACGCTGCCGCCGTGGAATCGACCTCGGCCTTGGCGCTGAGATGCGCTCTCTCGGCAGCATCGAACTGGGCCTTGGTGGTAAAGCCCTGCTGCAGGAGAGATGTCTGACGTTCCAGAGTGTTGGCGGCTTCGTGGAGGGCCGCTTGCGCCGCCTGATTCTGGGCCTCTGCGGCGCGTAAGCTGTCCTGCTGTGGCTGCGGATCGATTTTGGCGATGACGTCGCCCGGCTGGACGACCTGGCCGACATTGACTTGACGGGCGATCATCCTGCCATCGATGCGGAAAGCCAGGTTTTCCTCGGTCCGCGAGCGGACATGGCCGGTGAGCGAGACGGGTTCCCCTTCGGCGCTGGCGGCGGCGACAACAGTTCGGACCGGTCGGATGTCTGGCGGCGGCGGTGCGGATGCTCCGACGCACACGAACAGAACCAAGCCCAACGAAGCACAAACGATAACGGATTTCATGACCGACCTCTTGTTTGCTGTCAGGCCCGATGAATGGCTACAGCCTGGAGAATTCGAGCCTTATATACATTCTTGTATGTATGTAAATAGGGTTCGTCGTGAATGTATGTAAAAAAGAGCGGATGGAATGGAGTTATGAGGCGCACTAAGACCACAGCCGAACAGACCCGTGCCGTTTGGCCGAGGCAGTTCGACCAAGCTAGCGCGCCTAGCTAAAGGCGGGCCTAAGGCAGTGCAGGTAGCGGAGTTCCGCCTGTAACGCGGTGCCACGAACTCCCGCACCGTCGACAGGTATTTTGTAAGCAGAGAGCAGGCTCCCATCGCCCAATTCCTCGCCTGTCGTTGCGTGGTCAATCACAAACAGCCAAACATTGCAGGTCAACCACACAACCGGGTGCCTAGTCGGGGCGTGTTGGTTGTCGAGAGTTCGCCACCCAGAATTTCCTAAGTTGCCTGACTGTCGCCAGACAGAGGCCTCAAGCCGTTCGGGAATACTTTTCGGTGGGGAGCATTGTTAACTCCTGGGCAACTCCGCCCGCTATTATTCTGCGGTATAGACATCTTAACTTTTCGGCACTTTTTCCATGAACTGCACCACGGTCGAGGAGCGAGCCGCTCGAAGGTCGAGCACAGCCTGCCGCTTGCGATAGAAACTCCGCGCACAAGCGCTTTCAGGGCCTTGTCATCAGCCTCCCTGCTACGTCGGCAAACGACTACTAGCTCGGCCACTTGGCACCTCGATCCGGTCGTGGCACCACTTTCGCCTGCTTCATCCGGCAGCCTGAACCTCACTGGAATTGCATCCGCTGGCACTAGCCATCCGGCGGGCACTGAACTGGCCGGGTGAGCGTTTGGCTGAGCAATCCACTGAGCCTGCTGCGCGATACCAAAGTATATGCTGGCTGCCAACACGGCGTGATCGAGAAACGATCATCCAATATGGACGAGTATATTATGATGTATTCTGAGGGTCACGGTCAGCTTTGTCAGGACGCGGCCGCACACGGCCGGCTGGAGTGATAAAACCATGGCACTCCGCGCATCGACGGACGCTCCGATATTTCTGGGCATCTGACGAGCGGCCTAACGCGAGAGCCGAGCAACGCGACACCAAATATCGTCACGACAGGCCGCTTAGGCAATGGCTTGTGACGGCTTGCCTATGCGGTCTTGCCAATATACATTCGTGTATGTATATATAACGAAGAAATCAAGAATGTATGTAAAAGGACGCCGCGGAAGGAATGATTTATGAGACGCACTAAGGCCGAGGCCGAACAGACACGCGAGGCGGTTTTAGCCGCCGCAATCGATGTCTTCCTTGAGCGCGGCGTAACCCGTGCTACCCTTGAACAGATCGCTAGTGCCGCAAGCGTGACCCGCGGGGCCATCTACTGGCATTTCCACGACAAGCAAGAGATATTTATGGCGCTGGAAAGGCGGGCCAACGCGCCGAACGAGGAACTCGGCGACCGTTTGAAGACTCGCCTCGTAGCTGACCCTAGACTTGATCCGTTGGGTGAGCTGGCTAGCGCTATCGGCCAGGGCCTGCGGGCGTTCGAAACCGATCCCGAACGTTCCCGGATCCTAACGATTCTGTGGCTCCGGTGCGAATATTCCGACGACATGCAGCCGGTTGTTGCGCGCCAGCGAGATGCGGACATCGCGCTGCAGAATGTGTTTGAGTCCGTAATCGGACAGGCCGCTGAGCGTGGGCTACTCGCGCCCGCCTTGTCACCGGAATTGGCGGCGCGCGCGCTCCTTCTATTGGTTAATGGGTCGGTTCTCGACTGGCTACGCGCGCCCGCAAAATTTGAACTCACAGCCAGCACCACGCCGATGGTGATCGGATTCCTCGAAGCAATCAGAGCGCCGGCGCGCCCAAGGCAGCGGCGATGACCGCCTGCGATGCACCTGACGAGGGGGACACGAGTTGAGGCCGCATACGGCGATGTCGCTCGCGGCCGCGCCTGCTCAAGCGGCCCGGCATCGATTCGGGGACATGATTTTTCCCAGTGCCCACTCCATGTCGCGTGGTTGTGGACTGCCTGCCATGCAAACCGCGCTGAAAGCAATCTAGATGATCCGAGGCGTACTGATGAATTTGGGACCCCTCCGATGGATAGGACTTCTGCATAAGGCGATGGCGGGCCTTCGCGTCCCGTCCAGGCGGTTTCTCCTCGTCCCTGCGATCCTCTGTCCGCTGACCGGCTGCGCCACTCGAGCCGAACACGTCTTTCAGCCCCTGGCCCTTGCCGCCAGCGATGCAAGCCAGGTGGATATGCTGGTCGCGACGACGCGCAAGCCGTCCCGCAATCCCGGCCAACTCTATACTGGCGATCGCGGAACGGCGATCTCCCTCAACAGAATAGTCGTCTCCATTCCGCCGGATCGGAACCGCACGATTGGAAAGGTCCAGTTGCCTTTGCTCGACAGAGCTGATCCCGAGAAGGAGTTTGCCGTACTCGACGTCGGAAAAGTCGCATCGGAGCAGCAGCTTCTCGAATGGGTTCGCAAGAATCGCAACGGCAAGCGGCAAGTGCTCATTTTCGTCCATGGTTTCAACAATACGTACGCCGATGCCGTCTTACGCTTTGCTCAAATCGTTCATGACGCGGGGACGGATGCAGAGCCGATACTCTTCACCTGGCCCTCGCGTGGCGATGTGTTCGACTATCTCTACGACAAGGAAAGCACCAATTATTCGCGTCATGCTTTGGAGGACCTGATCCTTCAGGCAACGAAGAGTCCAGATGTGGCCGACGTAACGATCCTGGCCCACTCAATGGGCGCGTGGCTTACTGCCGAGGCACTCCGCGACATCGCCATGCGCAACAAGACGATCCCGGCCAAAGTCAGGAATGTGGTTCTCGCGTCGCCGGATATCGACATCGACGTATTCCGGCGCCAATTCATCGAAATGGGGCCGAGGCGGCCGCATTTCACAATCTTAACATCAACCAATGACAAGGCTCTGCAAGTCTCAAGCTTGCTCTCGGGAGGAGTCGGTCGCGTCGGCGGAACCGATCCCACGCCGTATGCTCCCGTGCTCAAAGAACTTGGCGTTTCGGTCATCGACACGAGCGCGATCACGTCTAGCGATCCGCTCGGCCACAACGCTTTTGCCGACACCCCGGATATAGTGCGCCTCCTTGGAAAGCGGCTGGCAGGGCAGAGCCTAGCCGGGGGAGAGGTCAGCATTGCGGACCGGTTTGGGGTGAGCGCCGCCAATTTCGCCGGGACAGCAGCGCGTCTGGCCGTTGCTGCTCCAGCCTCGGTCATCAGCCCGAAGGCTCGCGAAATCTTGAAGCGCGAGCTTTCCCCGGACGGGGGGCAGATAGTGGACGGGCAGATTTCCTACTGATTGCGAGGCGCTTTCACACCAAAGGTTATGTGATGAAGTCGGACTCTCCGGCGCCCGTGGATTGCGCCGGACGCTTTCCCGAGCCTCGAAAAGACAAGGGGGCCGAAACAGATCTCGAGAGTGTTGAGATGGAATGATGGACCTTACGTCGACAACGAGGAACGAGCCTTCGGCGGATGAAAAGTGGCCGATCATCGAAGCTGGCATGGCAGCATGCCGCCTCTACGGGCCTTCGAAAACAAACGTCGCAGACATTGCCCGACTGCTCGGGAAATCCCCAGCGAGCTTGTACAGAATATTCCCTTCCAAGGCAGCGATGTGGGATGCCATTGCTGCGAACTTCTTCGAAAACGATCTCTGCATTACCCGGTTGGCCGACAGCGAACCGGTGACCGCGCGAGACCGCCTGAAAGAAACTGTGCTTGCACAACATCGGCTGAAGCTGCAGGCATTTCACAGTGACCACCAAATGTTTAAACTGATCGTCCTTGCTGCAAATGGCAATTGGCAATCATTCAGACACCATCGAAATCGGCTTCACGGTCAGGTGGGAAGGCTTATTCGTGCCGGCATCGGAACGAGGGAGTTCCCACCGACGGATGTTGGGGCGGCCGCTTCCTGCTTTTGCGCCTCAATCCTCGTCTTATGGGACCCCAGACTTACCTGGACACTGCCTTCCAGGGACTGCGAGCTCTCAGCTCATCAACTCGTTTCCTTTGCAGTTGAAGCGTTGGGAAGAATGCATGCCACGTGAGTGCGGCGTTGTGCTCTGCGGTTTTTCACGTGGCTGCATTTGGGGCGTCCTGCCAATCGCGCGCTTGATTTGCTCCAGATCTGCCGATGAACTTTTTCACGCGACGTGTTTGGCCCCTGCCGCGCCGCGTTGGTCGCGCCCCGATCCAAGCGGACTTGCGTCTATGAGAACTTGCCTGTCTCGATCGGGCACATCTCTCTGCGTTCCTACACGTTGGTATCGCATCACCGACGATGTGTATCGCATCACAGACGTTGTGTAGAATAGATTTGCGGCCCGGATCGGCGCAGTTTCTTCCTCGCAAGCCATCACGGTCATCGAGTGTCGCGCGCTTCTTCGCTCGCCCCTCCCCGAATGCGACCGTGCAGGTCGACCCGATGATCGTGATGGTGAGCCCGATGTTCAAAGCCACGCACTTTGGATGGATACCATGAACAAGGATGGATTTTTTTCCGTCGGCCGAGCCCGCGACGTCTTGTTGGCCGGCTTACGCGCCGCACTTGCAGCCGAACGGCCTCTCGATGCTTCAGGCACGAGCCGAAAGCAAAACTTTCCCGCCTCCGGGACGCGGCACGGCATCGCCAGCCACGCACCAGTATCGGGTGAACGCCGACTTGCTCGCCTTCATCTCAAACCCCGATCACGCGTCGTCAGCAATTCCGTGGATGAGCTAATGACAATCTTTGGCAACCTTTCGCGCGGCTTGAACCGTATGTCAGGCGGCCCGCGAGGCCAAACGTTGTGCGCTCGCATAGGCGAGCGATGGCCCGAGTGCTTGTTCTGTCGGCTTATGTCTCGGATTGTAGAGCCGAATCACTGCGCTATCGAGCTAGCTCGCTGGCATGGGCGCGGAACACACGCTGCGGCGCGGCTGCCGTACGAATGGCCACGGCCTTTCACGACACCATATGAAACATCATGGCGAACTGGCCACTGTACTTACGCGCACGACGATCTCGACCTAGGGAATTCATCGTGGTCTGAAACGGTTCCGGAGTTGTTGGGACCTCTCGCCACAGCTCGCACCTTGCGGAGGCAATAGCCAACGTTCGGCCGCGCGAAAATCGCTAGCCGTTTGCAAGCATATCCACCTCAGGAGTCTTAATCGGCATGGTTGCGGTCCCAAAGGCGGGCCAATCTTCAACTTCCGCCGGCCTGTGGCGCGATGGCGAAGGCAACAAACCACCTACGTTCACGATGCTAACGACGGAACCGGGCCAGACGTAGCGCCGATCCACAATCGTATGACGAGTTGCGGAGATTGATCCTTCAGAAGGTGGGAGATCGCGCGCGATAAGGCGCGCTTCTCCGAACCCGCTACTGCATGAACCATCCGTGGCTGACCACCATCGACTGGCCGGTCAGCGCGTTCGATGGGAAGGCTGCGAGGAACAGCGCTGCTTCCGCCACGTCCTGGACGGTCGTGAACTCGCCGTCGACCGTCTCTTTCAGCATCATGGTCTTGATCACGTCCGCCTCGGAGATCCCAAGCTCGCGAGCCTGTTCGGGAATCTGCTTCTCGACGAGCGGCGTCAGGACAAACCCGGGGCATATCACGTTGGCGCGCACGCCGTGCGCGGCCCCCTCCTTCGCCACGACCTTCGCCAGGCCAACGAGGCCGTGCTTGGCGGTGACGTAAGGAGCCTTGAGCGGCGACGCCTCCTTGGAATGCACGGATCCCATATAGATGATGCAGCCGCTGTTCTGGCTGTACATCTGCCGCAAGGCTGCACGGGTCGTCAGGAAAGCCCCATCGAGGTGGATGGAAAGCAGCTTCCGCCATTTCGCGAACTCGAACTCCACGATCGGCGCCACGATCTGGACGCCGGCGTTGCTGACCAGGATGTCGAGGCGCCCGAAGACTTCGATCGCCTTCGCCATTCCGCTTTCCACCTGCTCCTCGCTGCTGACATCCATGCCAACCCCGAGCGCACGCTTGCCCATCGGATCGATCTCGAACGCGGCTTTTTCCGCCGCGGTCTGATCGAGATCCGCGATGACCACCTTTGCTCCCTCACGGGCGAAGCTGAGCGCAATCTCCTTGCCGATGCCGCTCGCGGCTCCAGTGATCACCGCCACCTTGTCCAGGAGCCGTCCGCCGGCTCCATCGGCGCGCTTGTTCGATGAGATCTCAGTCTGCAAGTTCATGGATTCTTCCTTTCCGATGGCGAGGCTCGGCTTCTGCGAGATAGTCATGCACGACCTTGCCGAGCGCGAGCGTCAGGTCGGCGACGATGTGTATGGCCGAGACAATTTCCAGGACCGGCAGCTCGGCGACCGGGGCCAGTGCGTGGGACCAGAGGTTCAGGGCTGCCGGGCCGGTCCAGGCCCCCTGCAGATTGATTTCCTCCAGGTGGTACTCCACGAGCTCGCAGATGCGCGGCGTGCCGTCGACATGCGGGATGATTTTGAGGAGGAAGTTCGGTTCGGCGAGCGAGGCCTTCACGCTCGCGAGGTCGGCGGCTCGGTGCTTGTAGCCCATGGTGCCCGTCGCGACGCGGACCGGGCCGTAGTTGAGCGTGCCCACCAGAGTGTCGGTCTCGGTCCGAAGAGTCGGACTCGCAAGCTTCTTCGGAAAGCCCCAAAGCTCACGTCCGCCGGCAATCGGCGGGTGATCGTTGAGGAACATACAATGGGTGTAACTGCCCTTGCGTCCGCCAAACGAGACTGGGATGACCTGCCCGCTTTCGGTGTAGTCGCCAAAACCGGTCGAGTCCGGCATGCGGATGAACTCGAATTTCACGAGCGGCTCGACGACCTGAAGCGGCTCCGGCACCAGGTCGCGCAGCTTCTGCGGATCGGTACGATAGGTGATGATCAGATACTCCCGGTTTCGGAAGCGATATGGCCCGGCCGGATAGGCCGGGCTGGTCAGGGGCATGGCGAAAGCCTTCGCCCGGACGGTGTCTTGGTGCATGGGTGAAATTCCTTTGGATCGAGCGGCTCACTTGCGTTCAGGAGGAGCTGGGGTCTCGCTCGCGACGGGCAGGCGGACGTCAGTCGGGTTTTTGCGGCGGCTGACCCCTATTCCCGCCCGTCGACAGCAAGGTCATACGTGCTCACTCCGTCCAGATTGTCTGGCCGACTCAGTGCCTCAGGATGGCGCAACGTGCGCACGGCATCGAAGTAACCAGCCCGCCAATGCTCTTCCATGGCCAGCCGTGAGAATTCGTAGTCCTTCGAGTGGGTTTCATACTGTTTTGCGCGGTAGATGAGGTGCACAAGCTTGTAGACCTTGTGGTCTGCAATCCCGCCCAGCATTCTTGCCTCTTCGCTGGCAAGCAAGTCGGCCGGCAGCTTCGAAAGCAGGCTGGCGAGAGCGTGCCGGGCGCGCTGGTACTGCTTGAACTGGTCGGTATGGGCGCGCGAGCGGCTCGAATACTGGATGTCTTTTTGCCGCGCCGCGACGTCGGCCAGGTTGCTGGGAACCTCACCGCGCGCGCTCCACAGGTCGACCTGGAAGGCAATCGTGTCTTGCCGCGTCCCGTGCTCGACGACCCACTGCAGCGGCGTGTTGGAAACGAGGCCGCCGTCCCAGTAGAGCTCGCCCTCGATCTCGACAGCAGGGAAGCCAGGCGGAAGCGAGCCGCTGGCCATCACGTGCTCGGGCCGGATCGTATGCGTCTCATTGTCGAAGTAGACGAGATTTCCTGTCCGCACGTTCACCGCGCCGACACTGAAACGCATGCCGCCCGCGTTGATCCGGTCGAAGTCCACTAGCCGCTCCAGAGTGCTCTTCAGGCGGCTGGTGTCGTAGAAGCTTGTACCTTGGAGCGAGCCATCCGAGTGCAGCCAGGGCGCGGGCTGCCGCAGGCTAAAGAAGCCTGGGGCCCCGGCGACGAGCGCGCAGGCTGCACTGAATTGATTGAAGAGTGCGCGCGGCAGATTGCCCTTCGGAGCGAGAACGTCTGTGGCGGCAGTCCAGTCGAGAAGCGGATTGGCAGTGATCTCGCGCCAGAAGGTCCGCAGCTTCGCAACCCGTTCGGCCGGCTCGTTTCCAGCGATGATCGCGGAGTTGATGGCGCCAATGGAGACGCCGGCAACCCAATCCGGATGAATGCCGGCTTCCGCAAGGGCTTCGTAAACGCCAGCCTGGTAAGCTCCAAGTGCCCCACCGCCTTGCAGCACCAACGCAACGCATTCGAAAGGGAGACGCGACTCCGCTGTTCCGAATTTCTTCTGGGATTGCACATTCAAGGTTGCTGATCCTTCCTTTTAAAAACGGCGGGCTGCCACGATGAATGAGCTAGCCCAGACGAGGCACGTCAGCAGCAAAGTGTGAAGCCATTGGCTTCCAGACGTGGAACCATCTGCGGTCGATCAGGGTGGCTAGCCCTCTGCCGCGACGGCCCAGCGTATCTCCCAATCGGGTGGCCAGCACTAGCCCGGTAACAACGCCCACGATGACGAGGTTCGGCGCTTGTTCACGCGTCCTTGACTTCAACAATGGCTGCGCATCCGCTCGGGCACTGTGGTCGGCTGCTTGTACTGCATTCGGCGTCCATGCTCTGGTTTCAGTTGGCGTCAAGCTCCTATCGAACGCCAAAAGTTTCCGTCCGACATTTAAGCACTGCGCTGCGATCTTGCTGTTCGATTCTCCAGAACACCGGGTTCGCGAAAGAGAACTTCCCAATCTCATCCCGGCCAACTTGCTTCATGTGTACGGGTCGACGATCAAGCAGCGGAAACAATTCGTGTGCACGAATTTGATTGGAAACTGCGTTGTCGAGACCAAGCAACACACCAAGGCGACAGCTGCTGAGGCTGCGCACGGGCACGGGCCGTGCGACCACGAGCCATGGAGCCGTTCTCATATCACCCCCTGAGGGCGGTTGATCAAAGCGGACATTACTTCTGCCGTCCTGACGATCTTTTCGCACTGATTGCCTCGAGAAACCCTGTCACCATCGGCATCGTGCCGGCTGTGAGCTCAAACTCTCCGGGCCCCCGGAGCCAATCAAGAACCGATCCATTGACCAATAGAAGAAGCGAGCGCGCCGCCATTGCTGGCGACAATGCGCGTGCGAGCCGGCCACGCGCGGCGGCCAGTCCGATGACGGATTCGAACCATTGCTGCAGCGCAAGGTCCGCATCCCGCTGGCGCGCAACGACGGGCAGCATGTCGTCGGAATATTCGCACCGGAGCCACAGCACCGCTAGAATGCGGGGACGTTCGGGATGGATTTCGAACGACTGCAGCCCTTCGCCTATAGCGCCCGCCAGTTCGGCCAGCGGATCAAGCTTAGTTTCGGAGGCGAGGCGGGCCTTGAGGCGGTCACCGAGCTCCTCGTTTGGCACGTTGGCTCGCCGCTCCAGCGCGGTGAATATCTCCAGCTTGTCGCGAAAATGCCAGTAGATGGCCCCACGGGTTACCCCTGCGGCACTAGCGATCTGTTCAAGGGTACCGCGGGTCACGCCGCGCTTGAGGAAGACATCGATTGCGGCGGCTAAAACCGCCTCGCGGGTCTGTTCGGCCTCGGCCTTAGTCCGCCTCATAATTCAGTCCTTCTGCCCTTTTTACATCATTCACGGCGACGCCTCTTTACATACATACAAGAATGTATATAAGCAAGCTCGAATTGTCCATGCTTCAGCTTTTCATCAGGCCTGACAGCAAACCAAGAGGTCGGTCATGAAATCCGCTATCGTTTATGCTTCGCTGGGTTTGGTTCTGTTCGTGAGCATCGGCGCATCCGCACCGCCGCCGCCCGACATTCGGCCGGTCCGAACCGTTGTTGCCGCCGCCAGCGCTGAAGGGGAGCCTATATCGCTCACCGGCCATGTCCGCGCGCGGACCGAGGAAAATCTAGCCTTCCGTATCGATGGCAGAGTCATCAGCCGTAAAGCCGTTGTTGGGCAGGTCGTTCAACCTGGCGACATCGTCCCGGCTCTGTATGTCGCCTGGTTCAGGATCAGCGAACCTCGTCCGGCTGAAGTGGCCGCTGCCGCATCACGGCATCACGACCCAGGAGGTCCGATGACGTTAACCAGGAGCTCACCTGGCGACTCCTTCTCAACTGCTCCCAATGTCAGGGACCAGCTGAAGACCCCGAGGACACTCCCATGATGGACGCAGCGACTCTCTCGGCCGTATCCGCGCTCTCGGGCTCCGCCATTGGCGCTATGGCATCATTCGCCACCACTTGGCTCACGCAAAATCATCAAGATCGCAACCAACGGCTCGATAAGGAAGGGTCGCGCCGCGAGCGGCTATTCGCCGAGTTCATTGATCAGGCATCGAAGGCCTATGCTGACGGCGTGGTCCAGGAACGCCTGGACGACCCGGCCAAGCTGGTTCCGATGTACGCCACCATCAACAAGCTCCGCCTCTTTGCCAAGCCAGTCACGATCGAGGCTGCTGAGGCTGTCCTGTCAAGCATCGTCAAAGCCTACGAGGCCCCTTCGTCTGCTCTGGAAACGCTCAAGTCCGAGATCGCTGGCCATGACATCCTTCGCAGCTTTGCGGAATCTTGCCGGCTGGAGCTCACCTACTTGCGGTAGGATGAAAGACTACGGCGACGAGGTTGTTCAAGCACTGTATCGGCCTGCTTGGCATCTGCGGCCCGATGCGAACCCCTGGGCTCCGGGAAACCCTGCTTAACGCCCTGTGCGCCAGCCAACTTACAGCCTGCATCGCAGCTTACCCTCGCGACGGTGTGTCTGCACAGTACATGTCGAACGCGCAGGTGCGTGACTTCGACCACCCTCTAGTTTACGCTTGTATGCCGTTCTGCAAACACGAAGAGCGCGCCACATACCCCGCTTTCTCGCTTTCTTCACCATGAAGCCCGAAGACCTCGCGCGCTTTCGCACCCTGGAGGACCAGGCACTGCCGCTCGAGTTCGATTCCTATCTCTCCCGCCTGGAGCGGATGGAGCGGGCCGCCAGGCTCGCTCGGATCCACGAGGATGGCGCGCCGGCAGTGGCGGATGCCCTCTCAGACCGGATCCAATGGCGAGAGTAGGTTGCGCACTCTACCTAGGCCATGTAGTCCCACCAAGGTCGTCAAGAGGCAGCGCGTCAAGGTTCCCTCATCTTGACCGCAAGGAAATCGATGAAACGGCGCACGGCGGGCAGGAGGCCGCGGCGGGACGGAAAGACTGCATGGATGATGCCCCTCGGTGGTAACCAGTCGGGCAGCAACACCTCCAGGTTCCCGCAAGCGATGTCCCCCGCCAGGATGTAGTCCGGCAGTTGCACGATGCCGACACCGTCCAGCGCGGCCTGGCGCAAAGTCATCATCTCGTCGGTGGTCAGTCGCGGCTGGTGGGGCACCGATTCCACCGTTCCGTCCGGCCCCGTCAGCCGCCATGCGTGCTCGCGGCCGGCCAAGCTGAAGCCCAGGCTCTCGAAGCGCGTCAGGTCGGCAGGTAATAGGGGGCGGCCCAGCCGGTCGAGTAGCGCCGGGCTCCCTGCCAGCAGCAAGGTACTTTCTCCCAGCACTTTCATGACCAGATCCGAACTCTCCAACGGCGGCATTCGGACCCGGAGCGCCACGTCGAAGCCCTCCTCGATCACGTCCACGCGCCGATTCGTCACCTCGTAGTGGATCTTCACACGCGGATGCTCTGCGAGGAAGCGCGAAACCAGCGGTGCCACGGTGGTCAGGCTGAGCACCATCGGGCAACTCACCCGAATGAGTCCCTGCGGCTCGGCTTGGACGCGCTCGACTGCCTCCTGCGCCGCCTCGGCCTCCGTCACCACGGCGAGGCAATGCCGATAGTAGCCCTGCCCAATCTCGGTCACAGCGAAGCGGCGGGTCGAGCGCTGAAGCAGCCGCACGCCCAGCCGCTCCTCCAGAAGCGACACGCGCCGGCTCAGGGTTGACTTTGGAATGCCGAGCGCCCGGCTGGCGGGCGCGAAGCCCTTGTGCTCCACCACCTTGGCGAAGAAATAGAGGTCGTTGAGATCCTGCATAGCCGCCACCGTCGTTCCATTGTTGGAACAGTGAGTGCCATGGAGGCCTCCTAATGGCAACGTCGTTCGACGGTTATGTTCAGTGGGACAGAAAGGACGGCCAATTGGGCCAGTCCCGGAGGATTACCATGACCAAAACGCTTCTTCATATTGACTCTAGCGCCCTCGGCGACTTTTCCACCTCGCGCAAGCTGACCGCCTCCATTGTGAGCGCCTGGCAGCAGGCCGATCTTCACGTTCGGGTCACCTATCGCGATCTGGCGGCCGCGCCCCCGGCCCACCTGACGGGGCGAGTGATGATGGCCATGCGCTCCCGCGACCTGACGGGCCTGAGTGATGAGGAGCGGGTGCAGATTGCTTTCTCGGACGATCTGGTCGAGGAGTTCCTCGCCGCCGACGCGGTCGTGATCGGGGCGCCCATGTACAACTTCAGCCTGCCCACACCGCTCAAGGCCTGGATCGATCGCATCGCTCAGGCCGGCCGCACCTTCAAGTACACCGAATCCGGCCCGGTGGGGCTCGCCGGGGGCAAGCGCGTCGTGATCGCCTCCTCGCGTGGTGGGATGTACGCCGGCACGCCCCTGGAGGCCGCCCTCGACCACCAGGAGGCCTACCTGCGTGGTGTGCTCGGGTTCACGGGCATCACTGACGTGGCCATCGTTCGCGCCGAAGGCACCAACATGGGACCTGAGGCCGTGGAACAAGCGATGATCTCGGCGCATGAGCAGATCGAGCGCCTGTTCGTTACTTCGCTAGCAGCCTGAGGTTCAGGAGGAAAGGCATGCGCTACAAGGCCGAAAGAGCCCCCATGGTGATCGACCAGGGCATGTTCGTCGTCCACGCTGCCATGCCGGGGCTCAACATCCCCGGCCATCCTGACCATGGTTATGGCCCACTCGCGCTGATTGCCGAGTCGTTCATGGCTCCCGACACTTGGATCACGATGCACGAGCACGTGCAGGACGAGATCATCTCCTATGTGCCCCATGGCGTCATGCGGCACGATGACCGCACGACGGGCAACCTCATCACCGACCCGGACCACCTCATGGTCATGAATGCGGGCCGCAGCTTCTGGCACGAGGAGCGCACGCTCGCCGGTGACCCGCCGCTTCGGATGTTGCAGATCTTCGTGCGGCCGCACACGCTTGATCTGGAGCCTCGCATCCAGCATGGATCGCTGGCGACTCCCGAGCCCAACTGGTGGCGGCATCTCGTCGGTCCCGAAGGTGGCGCTGCTCCGTTCGTCGGGCATGCGGTTCGACCAGGCCGAGAGCGGATTGACGACCGATCCGGCCGAGTTGGTCCTTCGGGCCGTTGAACCTGCGCTCGTCGTGTCGTTCGTGATCTACCCCGAGGCCCTGATCACGCGGGGCGGCACGATTGGGGATGGCGCGGCATGGAAGGCAGCAGCCCGGCTCGAAGGAGAGAAGGTTTACCGGAGCCGCTCATCCCATAAATGAGTAGCCTTGCCTTTGACAGCCTGCTGCTCCAACGTTCCAAGCAGGCAGCAGTGGCTCGAGCCCGAAGAAGAGGTCAGGGTTTTCTTGCTCGAAGGGGTTGAGACCTCGAAAAGGCGACGTGACCTGCTCCTCCGAGGCGAGCGGCACGTTCTAGGTTTGCCTATTGAAGGCGTATCCTCCCAGTGCGGCAGCGCATCCTGGTATGCACTACATTCGAACACGGCTTCCGGCGAGCGCATGAACCCGGCCCTTATGACGGCAGCACACCGCACATTGCCGTTCGGCACGACGTTGAAGGTGATCAATCGGCAGAACGGAAGATCTGTCGTCGTCCGCATCAACGACCGCGGACCATTCGTGAAAAGCAGGATGATAGACCTGTCCAAGGCAGCCGCGTGTCAACTTGGCTTTTTAAACCCTGGCCGCACTTCAGTTTGCATGCTTCCTACGCCGTCTTCAGCGCGTTTGGCTCGGATATAACGAGCCAATCCGGATGGCTAGAGGCGTCCTCAGCCGAGGCATCCGCCCGCCTGCCGGCAGGACTGCCGCCTTTTTTGGCGCAATACGGCAAGCTCGCCGGTCGGAGACCGCAAGCGAAGCTCGGCGTACCAGGCAAATTCAACTCGTATGGACCAAACTCGCAGGTCATGGATAACATGACCAACGACGTCTACGACTTCGACCGAATGATGGTTGATTGGGCGTGGATACAGAGCCCAAAGTGTCCGAGTGTGTGGATGCAGGCCGAATAAATCCTCGCCGCTTGGCGACAGTCAAAAGCGAAAGTGATCTGCCCTTAATCATGAGGATATCAGGTCTTCGTCGTTTCAGAGTCGTAAGGCTCTGGCGCCTCAGTTCATGCAACAGGCATGCAACATCGGGCGCCGGAAACAAATCTTTGCGTAGGCCCCTAGCACCTTCGCGTATGACGGTAATACCCTTGTGCAATTGTTGAATGGCCTCGCCGTCGGTAGTTTTCTACGTGTCGGCCATCTACTTGCACAGGTATGGTCGGCGCCAAGCTAGCCACGCATCCTCCCTGTCTGAGGTTAGCTAATAAAAGAAACCCGCTGCCAACGCTCTCCTCCGGTAGCGGGTTTTCTTATTTGCTTCGGCGATACAGCGCGCCGGGCGATGCTCGGCCACGACGAGAGAGTATGGAATGGATCACGGTGTCGATATCGCCGGACTGGACGCGGCACGACCGGGCACCCAGCCCGAAACCGGCTTGGCAAGCGTCGATGCGCTCGCAAGGATCGCTCACGACCCGGCAAGGCGCGCGCAAGGCAGATCCTGACGGGCTCACTTCGCCCGGCATGGTCTGCCGGGTGAGCGGCTCGATACGGTCCTTCGAGCAGCTCGCCGTAACATTCGCCGCCTGAGACCGTTCATTCGCGACATCATTTGTCCACCGCCCCAGTCCGCAGTCATTTCACTCACGAAATCGACGGCACGCACCAGGCCCTGCAAGACGTCACGCTTCTCCGAGAGATAGTCCCCCAGTCGATCAACGTGGCGCGGTTGGCCCCGAACGACCCGGTTGGAGTGGATTGCTTTGCGGCCCCCGCTGTCCGGTACGTGGAAGGCGGTTGTCGACAGGGTGCGCAGTTCGGTCGCGGGCTGCTCCAGGTTATCAGCGAGGCGGTCGACGATCTCGTCGCAAAGATCGACGAGCACCTCCAGACTGGGGGGCGGGGCGGCGACCGGAACCGTCGAACCGCCCGGCGACCGCGTCGAAGGCCGGCAACGCAGCGAAGCGAACGGTAATCAAGCGCTCGCGCGAAAGTACGAACCCGAAAGGTGCAACCTGCGGCACCCCGCCTTCGACATGCATAACCATCGGAACGCTCATGGAAAGCACGCCGTCGCGTGCTTTGAGCCGGCTTGAGCTTTCGATCTCGGCAAGGCATTCGCGGCTCGGCACCGCGACGCCAGTCAGCTTCTGGACTTCTGTGAGTTCTGTCGGATCGGGGTCGCGCAGATCAAACCAGATTGCTTGCGTCTTTGATTCAGAAGTTTTGCTTTGCGGATAGACGCTCAACATCGGAGGGGCGCGGTCAAACCAAATGAGCGACCGTGAGCGCGAACTCGAAGGCGCGCTCCATTCTGTTTGCGTTTACCCATCACGCTTCACGACCCCGGCTGCGTATAGACAAGGGGGCGCACGCCGCGCTGATAGTCCTTTGTCGGCAGGGCCGGTTGCGGCCGTGCGTAGAACATCGGCTCGCGTGTATCGAGACCGGCGTCGGTGGCCTGCATCTTCATCTCTACCCCAGTGCCGTCGGCTTCCGCCTTACCCATCGCATCTTGCAACTGTTGCGCGGCTTGCTGGCTCCATGGCAGCACATAGAAGCGCGGCTCAGTCGAGCCGGGCGTGGTGAGCCATACGTAGATGGCTTGGTTCTCAACCGGCACGGCGCCCACCACTTGGCCCTTTGCCGTGTCACGCCACTCGAGCGTCAGGGGCTTGGGACGGCCAAGAAGCTCGCTGGCGCCGACATAGACGACGGTGATCAGCGCCAGGAAGATGCCGACCGAGAGGGTGCGGCGGACAAAACCTGCATGCGGCAGGATGACGAAGATGAACGCGCCGAGCAGCAGAGCGAAGATGACGGGAGCGATCATCATTGGGAGGCCGCCACGCGTAGGGGTTTGAAGATGCTGTTGATGCTGCCTGGCACCAGTTGGCCAGTCGAATCGAGCTTGAATCTCACGGCGGTAAGCTCCTGGTTGGGCTTGCGCAGCTGGACCGTCGTTGTGGCCAGCGGCGCTGACGACTTGGCGGTATCGGGCTTTACGCTGACGATTACCTTCACAGGGACGGGATATGTGACGTTCACACCGCGATACATGTGAACATTGACGACGTATTCGCCCGCGGGAGCTCCTCGCGAATAGGCGACCTCATGGTTGGAGTCGGTCATGTCCTGCGCCATGCCGAGGTCGTCGCGCAGCAGATCGAACACCTTGCCGCTCTTGTTGGAGTAGCCGACCGGCACATCGCCGGGCGCCTGGACCCACAGATCGACATCGGCGTCGAGCTTGTCGGGCCACTGCGTCTCGACGGTGACGTTACCGGGCGCCGTGACGCCATCGGTCTCGCTCGCCTTGGCAGGCGGGTTCATCACCGTCATCATGAGCGTGGTCATGAGGACGAAGCCGCCGAGCATCAAGAGAGCGGTGTCGAGCCAGACAGTAAGAGTTTCCTCATCCATCGAAATTGCCCAGCAGGCGAAGATTGATCTTGAGCCACAGGTTCGTGGCTATGCCGAGCAGCGTCGCATAGAGCGCGACATACATGCCGTCGATCACCGACCCGATCATCGAACGGATTGCATTGGGGTCGGCCGAGCCGCCGGCGCGCGCTGCCGAGAACGCGACGATCAGCCCAACCACGGTTCCGAGCAGCCCGATCCGCACCACATGGGTCGCCAGCCAATCGACATCGCGCCAGCGTCGGAAGAAGACGCACAGAATGCCCAGGGCGCCGATGGCTGCGATCAACCAGCATAGAAACGCGTTGTTGCCGGCAAACGGTTTGCCGGCAATGCCGACGGCCCACAGGCCGGCGATTCCGGCGGCGCCGATCGCCTGAAGAACGATGAACCGCGACAGGAACGCGAGCGGTGCCCCGCTCATATCGTCAGAGCGCGTGTCCCACGGCTTGCGGACAGCGGCTTGCGACGCCGAGTCTTCTGGCTGCTCTCGAACCAGCTTCGGGGCGACCGGGCTAACGATGGACCGCAACTTCTGTCGCGGCGCACTTGCCAGGGAATAGGTATCAACCATGTTGGCCTCCTTCTACGTGATCAGGCGCCGCGCTCGCCTTTGGCGCCGACCCGCTTCAATTCTTCCCAGCCTTCGCCGGACGCGACGAGGCAGCTTGGGCCGTTCGGCTGGCTGATCAGGATCGTCCATGTCTCGCCGTCGTCGCTGGTCAGCACTTCAATGACCGAGCCGTTCTTGGCCAGACCGAGGGCAACGGGCGCTTCCTTGAATCGACTGGAAAGTTGCTTCAGGAGTTCTGGCCGCGGGGCGCAGGGAGGCGATCCGGTCTCCGCCGCCACCGGTAGAGTGGAGATGGCGACCAGTATGAGTGCCGCGCCCATCACCTTGGTGCGCGTCAGCTCAAAGCGTGACTTAACCTGTTTGAAAGCTTGGTTGGACATCGGGACCTCCGAGTTGTACGAAGGCAGGCCTCTCGGCCAGCCCTACGGTCGATTCAACCTTCGTGCCAAGGGTGTTGTTCACACCTGCTAGCCTTGCAGACTATTGCAGGAGTCGGGGTGCCTTCCATTCTACTAGGGTTTACTCGGGTGTCTGATTAGTCAGGCCAGCTCAAACCTTAGTATCAGCGCGGCGCTGTGCGATTTGGAAAGACCTGGTCCTTTTTGAACTTCGGCAGGCCATTACAACAAGTCGATGTAATCGATCAGCGGAAACGGTGAAAGCTGTGAGGGACCTTCGATTTCCCAAACCACTGAGACTGGTCCCGAAATCCGCAAGGGGCGCATCGTTGCCAGTTCCTGGGAAGCACTCGAGTGCCTTCACGACCAATGGCCAGAATGGGCGAGAGGTCCAAGCCGTCGAGCAGCCTGCTGCACTTGCTGCGAATCCTGGACGGTTGGCAGGCTCCGCAACGCCGAGCCCGGTATCAAAGGGCGCAATCTGTATTTTTCTAATGGCAACGAATGTCGGAAATTGCGCCAGAAACGCCATCGCAACGCCTATCATCGAACGACCGAAATGGGCCGAGAGCTGGCGGCCCACAGCTCGGACATGTTCGAAATCAGTCTTTTTGGACGATGGCTCTAGGCTGATGCATCACTTTCGGTGGCGCAGCAGCTCGACAACGGTCTGGAACGCCGGCGAGTTCTGTCGCCGGCTTGGATAATAGAGGTGAAAACCAGACGTGGGCGGACACCACTCGCCGAGTACCTCTATCAGTGTGCCTTTGACTAGGTGCTCGGAGACGCTGTCCTCGGGCACGAAAGCAATGCCGTAGCCGGCGATTGCAGCCGTCACCAGAGACCTGATGGTGTTGAAGGTCAGCTGCCCGTCGACGCGAACGCGCTGGGCGCGGCCGTCCTTCTCAAATTCCCAGGCGTAAAGACCGCCTAACGTGGCCAGGCGCAGATTGATGCAATTGTGCCGGATGAGGTCTTGCGGAGTCTCTGGCCGGGGGGTTCGTGAAAAATAGGCGGCAGAACCCACCGGCACGAGCCGTACGTCGGGCCCAATGCGCACGGCAATCATGTCCTTTTCCAAACTCTCTCCCAAACGCACGCCGGCATCGAAGCGCTCTGCAGCAATGTCTGTGAAGCCATGATCGATGTACAACTCAACCTTGATGTCCGGAAACCCGGCAAGACCTGCGGCCAGCTTCGGCCACACGACTGTATCGGCTGCGTTTTCGCTGCAGGTGATGCGCACCGTGCCGGCGGGCTTGTCCCGCAAGTCGCTTAACGCCGCCAATTCCGCCTCGATCTCTTCCAGTCGCGGCACAGCCGCCCTGATCAGCCTCTCGCCGGCTTCCGTGGTGGACACACTGCGTGTGGTGCGCGTCAAAAGCCTGATCCCGAGCCGATCCTCGAGCCCGCGTATGGTTTGGCTCAACGCAGACTGAGAAACTCCCATCTGGGCGGCCGCTCGGGTGAAGCTGCGCTCCCTGGCGACGGCCACGAGCGCGAGCAGGTCAGTCATGTCCTCTCGCCGCATTCATTAGTGCCCCTTATTGGTTCTTGCCGATATTACCATCTAATCGAATGAATGAATGGGCCTAGGTTGCCGTCACGAGATGAGCGGACATTCCGCCCTTAACGAAAGCAACGCCAATGACTGTGCGACCTGGGCAAGTAGCGACTCCCAACACGGTTCTCGCCACTGTGTTGACCGTCTACCTGATGATTCTGCTGGATCTTTCCATCGTCTACACGGGCATGCCGGAAATCGGTCGCACCATGGCCATGAGCCCGATCATGCAGACGTGGGTGCAAAACGCTTATCTGCTGTTTTTCGGCGGCTTTCTGCTTTTGTCGGCTCGTCTCGGTGACAGCTTCAGCCGGCGACGGGTTCTGCAACTGGGCATCGCGCTGTTCACGCTGTCTTCGCTCGTCATAGGCCTCTCGCAAACGTCTTACGAGCTGATCGCTGCACGCGCCGTGCAGGGTCTTGGGGCTTCGATCCTGGCGCCGAGCGTGCTGGCGGTGATCTCTAGCACCTTTGCCGAAGGCAGCGAGCGCACCCGCGCCCTGTCATGGTACTCGGTCGTTGCCGGAGCCGGCGCCAGTCTCGGCATGGTCCTGGGCGGAATTTTTGCCGGGCTGTTGTCGTGGCGCATCGGCTTCCTCGTCAACATTCCGATCGGCATCGCCCTCCTCTTCGCCATCAACCGTGTCATTCCGGACGGCGAGCGCATGCAGGGTCGGTTCGATATCATCGGCGCCGTGACCTCGACGCTCGGCATGGGGTTGCTCGTCTACGGTCTGGTCAATTCAGCGGATCACGGCTGGCTAACCCCAGTCACGGTGCTATCCCTTGTTGCAGCGTTAGTCGTCCTGGCCTTCTTCCTTTGGTTCGAGAGGCGTGCCGCCTTTCCAGTATTGCCCCTGCGCCTTTTCGCCAGCCGAGAGAGGTCGGCCGCCTATGCCGGGCGTATGCTCTACATCGGCTCGATGGTATCGTTCTTCTTTTTCACGACGCAGTTTATGCAGCAGGTGCTGGGATATACAGCCCTTCAGGCCGGACTGGGCTTCTTGCCGATGACCGTCCTGACTTTCGGATCGGCGGTCACGATCCCACGCCTCACTCGAGTGATGGGCGGACCTAGCCTTCTCATGGGCGCGCTGGTCTTCATGGCGGCCGGCTTGATTTGGCTGGCCCAGGCCGGCGCCGGCGCAACATACTGGCAGCTGGCTCTCCCTATGATCCTTATTGGCATAGGCAATGGTACCGCCATGGCACCGCTAACGGCCGCGGCCGTCCACGGCGTCGAACCTCGCGACCAAGGTGCCGCCTCGGGGATGGTCAACGTCGCCCACCAGCTCGGCGGATCAATCGGTCTCAGCGTTTTGATCGTGGTCTTTGCTTCCGCGGCCGATCCCGCCGCCTCGGGAGTTGCGGTGATTGGCCACCAGATCAATGCCGCCATGCTGGGCGCGGCCGTCATGAACATCGTCGCGATCGCCCTGGCGGCAGCGTTCATCCTGCCGGCCAGCAGGAGCAACAGCGCCGCGCGGCCTGCTTCCGGCATGCTGCGGCAGGCAGACTAAGGAACCGGAGAAAAGACATGAAAAAGCGCACAATTGGAAAAGACCTGGAAGTCTCGGCGATCGGCCTTGGCTGCATGAGCTTCGCGTCGACTTACGGTCAGACGGGCGACCACCAGGAGGCAGTTCGCATCATTCGTGGTGCCTTCGATCTCGGCGTCACCCTTTTCGACACCGCTGAAGCCTACGGGCCGTTCACGAACGAGGAACTGGTCGGCGAAGCTCTTCAGCCGATTTGGGACAAGGTCGTCATCGCCACCAAGTTCGGCTTTGATATCGACCTTGCGACCGGCAAGCGGAACGGCGGGACCAACAGCCGGCCGGAGCACATCAAGGCAGTCGCGGAGGCCGCCCTCAAACGGCTACGCACCGACCACATCGATCTGTTCTATCAGCACCGAGTCGACCCGAACGTGCCGATCGAGGACGTGGCCGGCGCCTTGAAGGACCTCATCGCCGAAGGCAAGGTGCGGCACTACGGGCTCTCCGAAGCAGGTGTCGGCACCATCCGCCGCGCCCACGCCATACACCCTCTCACGGCCGTGCAGAGCGAATACTCCCTGTTCTGGCGCGGTCCTGAGGCAGAGCTGCTGCCGGTGCTGCAGGAGCTTGGGATCGGCTTTGTGCCGTTCAGCCCGCTCGGCGCCGGTTTCCTGGCTGGCAAGATCGACGAGAATACGAAATTCGAGCCGGGTGACTTCCGCAATTCCGTACCCCGGTTCTCGCCTGAAGCGCGCAAGGCCAATATGACGCTGGTCGATGTGGTCAAAACAGTTGCCGATCGCAAGGCCGCAACTCCCGCTCAGGTCGCACTCGCCTGGCTGCTGGCGCAGAAGCCCTGGATTGTGCCGATCCCCGGCACGAAGAAGCTTTCACGCGTCGAAGAGAACGTCGGCGGCGCCGATGTCGATCTGACCGAGGCCGATCTTTCCGAGATCTGCGTCGGTCTGTCCAAAATCGAAGTGCAAGGCGAGCGGTTACCCGAGGCCGTCCTCAAAATGACGGGGCTCTGAGAACGCATCGCTCGCGTTGGATGAACTCACGAAGGAAGGAATAAGCAATGCGATCAGAAATCACCCGAGTAAGCCGTCGCAGCCTGCTTGCAGCGGCAGGCGTGCTGGCAGCCGCACCACTCGCAAGCGGTGCCTACGCTCAGTCGAATGGAGCTTCGCCAACCATCGCAAATGCGCGGCAGGCAGGCGTGTCAAAGCGCCGGAAACTGGGCTCCCTTGAAGTCTCAGCCGTCGGGCTCGGCGTCCAGAATATGAGCCGCACTTATCAGATGACGGTCCCCACACGAACCGAGATGCGCAACATCATCCGGGCCGCCTTTGATCACGGCGTAACCTTTTTCGACGCGGCCGAAGCCTACGGCCCCCATGAGGTCGAGCGAATCCTGGGCGAGGGTATCGAGGGTTTCCGTGACAAAGTCGCGATCACCTCGAAATTTGGTTGGAACATCAATCTGGAGACCGGCAAACGCCTCCCGGGGCTCAACAGCAAGCCCGATCACATCAAGCTCGCTGTCGAGGGCATGCTCAAGCGGCTGCGCACCGACAGGATCGATCTGCTCTACCAGCACCGCGTCGATCCGGAGGTGCCGATCGAGGACGTCGCCGGCGCTGTGGGAGATCTCATGGCAGAGGGCAAGGTTCTCCATTGGGGCCTCAGCGAAATGGGTCTCAAGACTCTTCGGCGCGCCCATGCCGAGCGGCCGGTGACGGCGGTGCAGAGCGAATACTCGATGCTGTGGCGCGGACCGGAGGAATCGGTCCTTGCGACTTGCGAGGAACTCGGCATCGGCTTCGTGCCATGGAGCCCGCTAGGGGTTGGTTTCCTGACCGGGGCGATTGACCAGGCTACGCGTTTTGCCCCCGGAGACATCCGCGCCATTGAGACCCGTTTTTCGCCGGACAATTTGCCGAACAATCTTGCGCTTGTTGCTCTCGTCAAAGACTGGGCCGAGCGTAAGAACGCAACACCCGGCCAGATCGCCCTTGCATGGCTGATGGCGCAGAGGCCTTGGATAGTTCCCATTCCCGGCACGACTCAGATGGCCCACATGCTCGAGAACATAGGAGCAGCCTCGATTGAATTTTCGCCGTCAGAGGTTGCGGAGCTGAATGGAGCGGTTACGGCGATCGAGGTGCACGGTCAGCGGCTACCCGATGCAGTCCTGGCCTATTCGGGCGTGGAAGCGGCGCCGAGATCGTGATGCGTACCAAGCCAAGCACAATGATGCCCAACACCACAAAAAAGACTCGACGGGAGATGCTTGTGTCTTCGCTGCTTTTCCCGCTGGCCGCCGTCAGCGCCATGTCCGCTGCATCGGCCAACGCCCAATCTGGCGCGGGCGGCAAGCCGCTGGTCGCCTATTTTACGCGCAGCGGCAACACCCGCACCATTGCCGCCCTTCTCAGCCGTGACCTCGACGGCGACCTGTTCGAGATAGAGCCGGCCACGCCCTATCCCGCCGACTATTTCGCGACGGTTGAGCAGGCGACGCACGAACGCGAGAGAAATTTCCTGCCACCACTCAAAGCGAGCGTCAGCAATCTCAGTTCTTATAAAACGGTGTTCCTCGGCTTTCCAATTTGGGGCGCTTCGGCGCCGCCGATTGTTCGTTCATTCCTGGCCAATCAGGACTTCTCCGGAAAGACTATAATCCCGTTCAATCTGCACGGAGGCTACGGTCTTGGGAACAGCCGCGAAATCATAGCAAGTGCCGCGCCAAAGGCGAATTTTGCCACAGGGTTCGTCATGGAGGGCCTTCAGGAGCGGCGGACCACCGAACTGGTGCGCAACTGGCTGACCAAGTCGGACCCGACTCGGTAAGATTGGATAGACGGTGCGAAACGGCCCGCCTTATGGCCTTCAATATGCCTCGCGAAGAGATGGCTCGACTGCCATTCCCGCATCGATGACGTCGTCACGAAAGTGACCCGTTCCTTATAGGGACTTCGTACAGTTCCAGCGGCAATCCATCTGGGTCTCTGAAAAATGTAAACGGTTGATGGGTATGTGGGTCAATTCGGATTGGCTCAACGGTAACGTTGGCGGCTTCCAACCGCGCTATTACCGGATCGAGATCCACCACAGCAAATGCCAGGTGTCTCAAGCCTGTCGCCTCTGGATGGGAGGGCCGCATCCCTGGTGCGGGGAAGGAGAACAATACCAGTTGGACGGGTCCGATCCGCAGATCCGCCCTCCATGACTGCCGCTCCTCCCGATAGACCTCTCGGATCAGATCGAGGCCGAGGAGTTCGACGTGGAACCGTCACGACCGGTTGTAGTCAGTGCCGATGAGCGCGACGTGGTGAATAGCATTCTGCATGCTACCAACTCTAGCCAACCTGGGATTTGAGTTAGCTGCTTGCCACCGACATGAGTCAGCCTCTTAAACGTCGCCCAAGTAATGTCGGGATGTCGTGACCTCAAACGCAAACGGCGGATCCGAAGATCCGCCGCCAGTGTTTTCGTGCGTGGCGAGCCTGCTACCAGAGATCGTAGCGTAGCCCGAGCTTGAGCTGATGGTTGCTGATCCCCTTGTGGACCGGGAAGGAGGTCAGGCTTTCGGCAGTCACATATTCGGCGTCGGGGGCGGAAAAATACTGATAGCCCAGATCGACGGAAACGTTCTTTGACACCTGATAGGCAAGGCCCGCATTCAACGTGTAGGCCAGCGAGTACTTGGTCTTGTCGTCCTGCTGGATCAATTGGCTCGTCGGGTCATTGTTGTCGATGAAGTTCGCCGAAAGCTTGCGCGTGCTACGGACAACGCCGATGCCGGCGCCGAGGTAGGGCGTGATCCCGACATAGGTACCAAGGTCGACATAGCCGTTGACTATGCCCGAGAAGGCGTAGTTCTTCAGCGATGCCGATGCCACGGTCGACTCTACCGGCGGCGTCACGATCGCTGAATTGTCGTAGCCGACGCTGATCTTGTTGCCGGGCAGGTAGCCGAGATTGAGATCGGCACGCAGATAATCGTTGAAATGGTAGCCGAAGCCGATGCTGGCAAAGATGGGATCTTCCTTGTCGTCGTAGCTCGCCGGCGTGAAGGTGAAATTCTCATTCTCGAAGCTCTTCTGCACCAGATAGGAGACATCGCCGCGCAGATACCAGCCCGAGCCGACCTCGACGGGCACGTAGTCCGGCGCCTGGTCGACGTAGATCGGCGGATCATAGTCGGCGGCAAGCGTGGGCGTCAGCGGCATAAGGGCAAGTGCGCCGAGCGCCAGCGCTATACGCGATATAACTGTCATGGACCCGACTCCCGAATTTGGCGCCGCAATTGCAACGGCAGCCATCGTTTCAGGAAGCATTGTTAACCATAGTGGTTAAGTGCCGGTTAAGGCTAACAGAGCGTTAGCAAATTCATTTCCCGCGGAAGGTTTTCATTGCGGGCGACCCACGAGCAATTCCAGGAAAAGTGTCAAACGGATTGCGTCAAAACAAAAAGATAGAGCGGTTCTGCGTTTCCATGAAACGCAGAACCGCTCTAACGAAAACCGCCCGGTCGATGCCGGGCGGTTCGCGAACTTGCTGGGAATGCAAGCGTTACTTGGTGTAGACCGGCTCGGGTTCGGGCTGATAGGCCACCACCGGCGCGGCGCAACCGTTGTTGCCGCCGAACTGATAGCGCAGGCCACCGCGCACCTCGTGTGTGCTGATGCCGCCGTCGAAGCCCGGCCCGGCGCTGCTCGCGTCCCATTCGAACATGCGGCCACCCTCGATGTGGCTGTAGCGATAACCCGCATCGAGGATGATCTTGTCAGTCAGGCAGTAGGAAGCGCCGGCCATCAGAGCGTAGGCGAAGCGCCAGTTGGACGAGCCGTCATTGCGCTCGGTAGCACCCGGTGTCGGGTCATAGACAGTATCCCATTTGACATGCGCGCCGCCGATGCCGGCGCCGACGTAAGGCGTGATGCCATGATAGGTGCCAAGATCAGCATAGGCATTGGCCAGGAGCAAGAGGGCGCTCATTTTCGACGACTCGGCCGACGTGACCAGGACCGGCGAACCGCCTGCCGTGCCCGTCGTCTGACCGTCGAAGTTGGACTTGAACCAGTAGTCGGCCGTCAGGTCGGTGCGGAAGTAGTCATTGACCTTGTAGCCGACGCCTGCTCCAAGCGAGAAGCCGCCCTTGAGATTGCTGAAATCGAAGCTCTTGTTGCCGGGTGTGATCAGGCAATTACAGGGATCGATGGTGTAAGTCATGTAGTCGACGCCGCGCACATCCGACTTGTGATAGTCGATGTCGCCACGAATATACCAACCGCCGATATCGGCCGGCTGCTCGTAGACCGGCGGCGGAGCCTCTTCAACCACCGGGAGGTCGGCTGCGAAAACCGGGCCGGTCAGCCCCGCGAACAGCGCAGCGAGCAGGGCCTTTCTTGCTGTATTGAACATGCTTGTCACCCCTAGGAAGTTCGGAACGGCGATCGTGTCCGAAATGCGATTGCTTTCAGTCGTGGATAATGAATTGCAAAGGTTAAAAGGCGTTTAACCCTGTTGCTTAACCACGAATCTCTACACTTCGAGGAATCGGGGCGCGATTTTCGAGACCGGGACCGACTGCTGGCCAACAAGAAGCCCGCCGGAAGGGCGGGCTTTTTGCGAGTGGATATGCGGCGGCGCGACGCCCTTCGGGCGCGCTGGGGATCAGGCGGCGCTGCGTGTTTCCGAGATGACTTCGACGATATCGTTGACGACGGCCTCGACCAGTTGCGGGTCGTCGCCCTCGGCCATGACGCGGATCAGCGGCTCGGTGCCGGATGGCCGGATGACCAGCCGCCCGGCCTTGCCCAGGCGGTGACGGGCGTCCTCGATGGCTGCCTTGACTGGCGCTTCCTCGAGCGGCTTGCCGCCGGAAATATGGACGTTCTTCAAAAGCTGCGGCACCGGTTCGAATTTCTTCGACAGCTCGCTGACCGGCCTGCCCTGCCGTTTGATGCAGGCCAGCACCTGCAGCGCCGAAACGAGGCCATCGCCGGTGGTCGAGAAGTCCGACAGCACGATATGGCCCGACTGTTCGCCGCCGACATTGAGCCCATGCGCTCGCATATGCTCCACGACATAGCGGTCGCCGACCTTGGTGCGGTGCAATTGCAGCTTCATGTCGCCGAGGAAGCGCTCGAGGCCAAGATTGGACATGACCGTGGACACGACGCCGCCGCCTGCAAGCCGCCCGCTCTGGTGCCAGGATTCGGCAATCAGCGCCATGATCTGATCGCCATCGACGATCGCCCCGTTCTCATCGACAATGACGACACGGTCGGCATCGCCGTCGAGCGCGATGCCGATGTCGGCGCGCACTTCGTGCACCTTCTTCTGCAGACCCGCGGGATGGGTCGAGCCACATTCCTTGTTGATGTTGAAGCCGTTGGGTTCAACATTGATGGCGACGACTTCGGCACCCAGTTCCCACAGTGCCTCGGGCGCCACCTTGTAGGCGGCGCCATTGGCGCAGTCGACGACGATCCTGAGGCCCGAAAGCGACATTGAGCGTGGCAAGGTGCGCTTGGCGAATTCTATGTAGCGGTCATGCACGCCATCGACGCGCTTGGCGCGGCCAAGCCCGTCGGAATCGGCGAGCGTCAGTTCAATGTCCTTGTCGAGCATGCCCTCGATGCGCTCTTCGATCTCGTCGGAGAGCTTGTAGCCGTCAGGGCCGAACAGCTTGATGCCGTTGTCGTAGTAGGGATTGTGCGAGGCGGAGATCATGACGCCGATATCGGCGCGCAGCGAACGCACCAGCATGGCGACGGCTGGCGTCGGGATCGGGCCGAGCAGGAACACGTCCATGCCGGCGGCGCACAGGCCGGACACCATCGCATTCTCGATCATGTAGCCCGAAAGCCTGGTATCCTTGCCGAGCACGACGCGATGACGATGACTGCCGCGCTGGAACGAGAGGCCGGCGGCCATGCCGACCCGCATCGCGATTTCAGCGGTCATCGGAAATTTGTTGGCGCGCCCGCGAATGCCGTCCGTGCCGAAATAATTCCCTGCCATGCTAACCAGATTCCTCGACAGTTCTTTGCCGGCACGTCATGCCACAATTGGCCAGGGCGCCATGATCACATTGTGTGATTGTATGTTACCAATCCTTAGAAAAGCATTGTTGTGCGCTGCACACAACCTGACTGCAACCCACATGCTGAGACTGCCACGCTGCAATATACCAGTCATGCGAGCATTTCGGCGCGCATGCACCTGGAAAAATCTTGCTCACAATCCAGCAACAGGCAACAATTTCATCACCTTGTCGGGAGGAGCCAGCTTTCGGCGGTACATACGCCACTTAGCATCTGGCGCAACCGACCGTTGAGCGTTATTGATTTGCAGGGACGTATCATGGGCTGCTGCAACGGAGAAACGCTATGCTCATCCACCGACTTGCTACTTTGACCGGCCTCGCTGTCGCGACCTTGTTCCTGGCTTCGCCAGCCAACGCGCTGACGATGGCCGAGTGCAGCACGAAGTATAACGCCGCGAAGGACGCGGGGACACTCGCCGGGGCGACCTGGAACCAGTTCCGCAAGGCGCAGTGCGGCACCGATGCCGCCGCCACCACCGACACCAAGCCAGCCGACACCAAGAAGGCTGCTGAAACGAAGCCGGCCAAGGCAGCCAAGGCGACCACCGCCGCGGCTGCCGACAGCACCGCCAAGGGTCTGACGGCCAAGGAATGCAGCGCCAAGTACCAGGCGGCCAAGGCTGCCGGTACGCTGAACGGCATGAAGTGGAACGACTTCCGCAAAGCCGAATGCGCCGCCGGCGCATCTGCTGCCGCCGACACCAAGCCGGCAACCACCAAGGCTGCCGCGGCTCCCGCCGACAGCAAGGGCCTGACCATGGCCGAATGCAGCACCAAGTATCAGGCTGCCAAGACGGCCAACACGCTGAAAGGCATGAAGTGGAACGACTTCCGCAAGACCGAATGCGGTGCCGCCGCGTCGGATGACGACACAGTGCCGGCTCCGAGCGAGGCAAACTACACCAAAGAGCCGGCAAAGCCGACGACGGCTGCACCGAAGGGCGTCACTTTCCCGTCGGCGATCTCGCCGAAATACGCCAGCGAGACCCCCGGAAAGGGCCGCATGCATACCTGTCTCGACCAGTACTATGCCCTCAAGGACGCCAACGCGCTTGGCGGCCTCAAGTGGATCCAGAAGGGCGGCGGCTTCTACAGCCTCTGCAACGCCAAGCTGAAGACCTGAGCGCCACATAGCTCGACAAACACAAAGGCCCGCGAGGCGTCAGCTTCGCGGGCCTTTTGTTGCCTTCAAGCAGTCTCAATCGACCTGTTCTGTGACCGCAGAAGCTCGACCAGGCTGGTGAGATCGGCGTTAGCCTTGCCGGCGGCCACGCCGCGCTTCATCAGGCCTTGCATTGGCAGCATGAGTTCGGTGCTGATGCCTGCAGCCTTGCTGGCATCGATCAGATTGACATAAGCCTCGGCCTGCATGCCGAGATTGGAGGCGACATCGCTGGTGTGATCGCCGGCGTCGATCTGCTCGGCCCATTTCGGCAACCCACCTTGCATCGCTTGCAGCCATGACATCAGCAACGGCACGAATTCGCCGGCTGGAATTCCCGCCGATCCTGTCAGCGCCAGCGCCTGCATCACGCCCCCGAACAGGCCATACATGCCCGCCAGCAGCGCGATATCGTGGAGCGGTGCCATGCCGGCATCCTCGCCCAGATATTTGCTGGTGCCGAGCGCACCGAGTTGTTCCGAGTGCATGTCGAACCCCTGCCGGGAGCCGCTGTAGAGGATCAGGGCGTGCTGCCCGCCGATCATCGGCGGCACCGCCATGATGCCGCCATCGACATAATTGGCGCCGTGCGTGACGGCCCACTGTGACATCGCCCGCGCCTGCTCGGGCGTGCCGTTGGTGAGATTGACCAGTGTGCGGCCAGACAGCGCTTCCCATACGGGAGCAAGGGCCTCGTGGACCGTGTCGTAGACCAGAAGACACACCACGATCACCGGGCTCGCCCTGACGGCGTCCTCGACGCTCGCAGCCACGATAGCGCCCTTGGCCGCCAAAGCCTGCGCCTTTGCCGGAGAACGGTTCCACACCGTCACCACATGGCCTTTGTCGAGGAACGCCTCGGTGAGGGCCGTGCCCATGGCGCCAAGCCCGATTACAGTTATATCACTCATCTTGTGTCTCTCTCCGTGGTTCGGGTTCGGAAGGTCAAGCCGGCAAGGGGCTCAGGTCCTGCCCAAGGCCGCCATCGACGGTCAGCCGAGCGCCTGTGGTGAAGGTTGCATCGAAGGCCAGGAACAGCACCGCACGCGCCACCTCATCGATGGTGCCGTGACGCTTCATCGGCGTGATCGCGTCGCCGATCGCCATGAAGGCAGCCCGCTCCTCGGCGGAAGCGCTCGCCACGCCCATTGTCGGCGTATCGATGAAGCCGGGGCTGACCACATTGACGCGGATCCGGCGCGGCAGCAGCTCGGCGGCGAGGACCTTGGCGAAAGCGCGAAGTGCTGCCTTCGATCCGGAATAGACGCTCATTCCGCCGTTGCCGGATTCATCGGCGATCGACGAGGTGAAGACGATGGCGCCACCATCCTTGATCAGCGGCAGCAGGCGCTGTGCGGTGAAGAAGGCGCCTTTGGTGTTGATGTTGAAGATGCGGTCGTAGCTGTCCTCGGTGACCCGCTCCACCGGTTCGAGATTGGCAACCCCGGCATTGATGTGGAGGAAGTCGATCTGGCCGAGCTTCTGGCCCACTTCGGCCCCGAGCGTGACGATATCGGCCATGTCGCCGATGTCCGACTGCACGACATGGGCGCGCGAAAACAACTTGGCGCGGGCGGCTTCGATGTTGCGGTGATCGCGGCCGGTGACCAGCACGTCGGCGCCGCCTTCGACCAGGGCCTCCGCCACGGCAAGCCCCATGCCGTGCGTTCCGCCGATCACCACGGCCTTCTTGTTTGCGTATCGTGTCATGATCCATCCCTTTCGCCAAAATTCGACCGCCGACGGCCTTTGCAGGCCGAAGCAAGGTACCGATATGTTGTTGTGCTGTTCGCCGGTGCCGGCGATGTGGTTTGAAGTTATGGACCGGCTTGGTTTTTCTCAAGTACCGACAAAAATGTAAGCCACCCACCGAATGCTCAGAATTGGATGAAACATGGGAAAGAAACAGCCAGATAGTTGCGGATTGGGGCCGGCGCTGGAGGTGATCGGCGGCAAATGGAAGGCGTTGCTGCTCTGGCAGATCCACAAGGCGCCGGCGCGCTTCGGTGAACTGAAACGCCTGGTGCCTGACATCAGTGAAAAGATGCTGATCCAGCAGCTCCGCGAAATGGAGGCCGACGGCATCGTCCACCGCGAGGTCTTCCCCGAAGTTCCGCCCCGGGTCGAATACTCGATCACCGAATTCGGTATCGAGCTGGACAATGCCCTGATCCCGCTCGCCAGATGGGGCAAGCAACATGCCGGCCGGTCCGACGGGCAACGCCCCGGAAAGGCAAGCGTGCTCGCGCCGCACGGCCTGTGACCAACGCCGAACAGCAAAACGCCGCGGTTTGAGGCCGCGGCGTTTGTTTCTCTGAAATCAGTGGCCTCTGTCAGCTTGACGGCTGCGGTTCCATGCCGCCTTCAGGCTCTGGCCCCTTCTTGCGCCGGCCGCCGGACTTCGGCACCGCCGAGCCACGGCTTGGCGGCGTGTCGTCGCCAAGGTCGCGCGAAGGCTTCTGCCCGGCGATCAACTGCTTGATCTCTTCGCCCGACAGCGTCTCGTATTCGAGTAGCCCTTCCGCCAGCGCGATCCATTCCTTCTTCTTCTTGGTCAGGATGGATTTTGCCGTCGAATAGGCCTCGTCGATCAGGCGGCGCACTTCGGCGTCGATGATCTGCGCGGTCTCTTCCGAGACGTTCTGCGTGCGCGCCACCGAATGGCCGAGGAACACTTCCTCCTGGTTGTCGCCATAGGCGACGTGGCCGAGCTTGTCGGAAAAGCCCCAGCGCGTGACCATGGCGCGCGCCAGCTTGGTCGCCTGCTCGATGTCCGAGGAAGCGCCGGAGGTGATGTTTTCCTTGCCGAACTTGAACTCCTCGGCGACACGGCCGCCCATCATGATGGCGAGGCGCGAGATCATGTATTTGTAGCTCATCGAGTAGCGGTCGCCTTCCGGCAACTGCATGACCATGCCGAGCGCCCGGCCACGCGGGATGATGGTGGCCTTATGCAGCGGATCGGCCGACGGCACGTTGAGCGCCAGGATGGCGTGGCCGGCCTCGTGATAGGCGGTCAGCGCCTTCTCGGCCTGGGTCATCGCCGACGAACGCCGCTCGGCACCCATCATGATCTTGTCCTTGGCGTCCTCGAACTCGGCCATGGTCACCAGGCGCTTGTTGCGTCGTGCGGCCATCAGCGCCGATTCATTGACGAGGTTCATCAGGTCGGCGCCGGAGAAGCCCGGCGTGCCGCGAGCGACGACCTTGAGGTCGACATTGGGCGCCAGCGGGACGTTGCGGACGTGCACCTTGAGGATCTTCTCGCGACCGACGATGTCGGGGTTCGGCACCACCACCTGGCGGTCGAAGCGGCCCGGCCGCAGCAGCGCCGGGTCGAGCACGTCGGGCCGGTTGGTGGCGGCGATCAGGATGATGCTTTCGTTGGACTCGAAGCCGTCCATCTCGACCAGCAGCTGGTTCAGCGTCTGCTCGCGCTCGTCATTGCCGCCGCCGAGACCGGCGCCGCGATGGCGGCCGACGGCATCGATTTCGTCGATGAAGATGATGCAGGGCGCGTTCTTCTTGGCCTGGTCGAACATATCGCGGACGCGGCTGGCGCCGACGCCGACGAACATCTCGACGAAGTCCGAACCGGAGATGGTGAAGAACGGCACATTGGCTTCGCCGGCAACGGAGCGGGCGAGCAGCGTCTTGCCGGTGCCCGGAGGGCCGACAAGCAGCACGCCGCGCGGAATCTTGCCGCCGAGCCGCTGGAACTTCTGCGGATCGCGCAGGAACTCGACGATCTCTTCCAGGTCTTCCTTGGCTTCATCGACGCCGGCAACGTCCTGGAAGGTGACGCGGCCATGCGCCTCGGTCAAAAGCTTGGCCTTCGACTTGCCGAAGCCCATGGCTCGTCCGGAGCCGGACTGCATCTGGCGCATGAAAAATATCCAGACGCCGAGGATGAGGATCATCGGCAGCCACGAGATCAGATAGCCGAACAGCGAATTGGAACCGTCGGTCTCAGGCCGCGCATTGATGGTGACGTTCTTGTCCTGGAGCCGCGAGACCAGCGACGGATCGCCGGGCGAATAGGTCTGGAAGCCGCTGGCATTGTCGGTGTAGGTGCCGGTGATGCGAGCGCCCGCAATGGTCACCGTCTTGACCCGGCCGGCCGCGACGTCCTGCAGGAACTGCGAATAAGGCACATCGCTGGAAGCCCCTCGCGTCTGCGGCGTCTGGAACAGATTGAACAGGGCGATGAGCAAGACCGCTATGATCGCCCAGAGCGCGAGATTGCGATAGTTCGGATTCATCAATTGTCCCGTTGGCGTCCGCGCGTCGGACACACGTCATGAGAGGAAACTTGCGCCTAACATAGGGAGAGCGCCTCCCCTTGCCAAGCAGAACAGCAGGTCTGGGTTAAGCTTTCGCCCAACATCAACCGGCACTGTGGCCACTGAAAGGCAAGGCCGGAAGCGGGGCCGCGCCAATCAGCCCTGCGACGGCCCGCGCCGGCGCCAGGTCGAAGGACGGCAGGAATCGGGCAAAGGGGGCAACGGCTGGCCGCGCCTCGACCACCGCGGGCGCCCGGCTGCTCCCCGGCAGACCAAGGCATTCACCGGCTTGCCATAGCGCCGGCTCGGCGGCGAGCGCGGCGCGCATCAGGCTTGGTGGGGTCTCCTCCTCGCCGATCGGCAGCCGCTTGGCTGCTGCGCCGAACGGGGCGATCAACAATGCGCCGCTGCTGTCGTTCAATGTGATGCGCCAGCGGCCATCCCAGAGAGTGCCCTCAGCGACTGCGGCGGCAGGCGGCAGGCCGCGCGCCTCGCGGCGCAGGAAGATGCCGGAGCGCCGGGAATCGACCACCGTCCGCGACAATGTGGCGCAAAGAAATCCGGCCTTCAGCCGGCCAAACAGCGCCTCGCTGCGGGCCTGGTCCGGCAGAAAGGCAATCCCGCCGGTCGTGGCCAGCAGAAGGCGCAGTGCATAGACGGTCGCCTGTTGCTCGCCGGCGTTCAGCAAGCCGGGATCAAGACGAATGAGCCCGGCCGCCGGCTGGGTCGCGAAACGGCGGATCAGGTCCGCCGTAGCCAGGCCAAGCTGCCGGCGCGCGTTGCCCTCACGCGCGGCCAGCGTCAGCGCATCGTCGATGCGCTGCACGCCGTCGCCGTCGGCCAGCGCAGCGCGCAGGCGCGGCCGCTCGAAAGCCTCGTCGACATTGGTCGGGTCGTCGGCCCAGTTGACATGTTGACGCCGCAGGACGTCGCGCAACGCCGCGCGCCGCGTGCCGAGAAGCGGCCGCACGATCCAGCTGCGCCAGTCATACAAGGTGGCCGGCGCCATGCCGGCAAGCCCGCGGCCTGCCGTGTCGGCATGGCCCCCGCTCTCATCACGTACCTGCCGCATCAATACCGTTTCCGCTTGGTCGTCGGCGGTATGGCCGGTCAGGATCAGGCCGATGCCTTGCGCCTGTGCAGCCTCGGCCAGCAGCCGGTAACGCGCTTCCCGGGCCGCGGCGGGCAGACCGGTCGATGGCTTGGGCCCGGACCATGTCAGGATGCGATGCGCAATGGCGTGCGTGGCGCACAGCCTCGCCATCCCCTGCGCTTCCGTCGCCGAACCCGGCCGCAAACCGTGGTCGATCGTCACCGCCAACAGCTTCGTTGCCGGTGCAGTGCGGTCGAGATGGTGTTTGAGAAGCAGGAGCAGGGCGGTCGAGTCGCTGCCGCCGGACACGGCCGCAACGGCGCCGCTGGTAAAATCGATATGCGAAAAAAGGCTCTTCGACAGGTCAGGCTCGATATCGAGCATCAATGCATGTCGCCCAAAGATGGTCGCGCTTTCGGGGCAGCGACAGGCACGGAAAGGATCAGCACGCCGCCAGTGCCTTTTCCTGCTTGACGCGTTCCTTGAGCGCACCGGAGATGTCGGGGTAGCGCTTGCCGATCTCGCTAAAGGTGGCGCAGGCCACGTCATGCTGCTTGAGGCCGACCAGCGACACGCCGAGCTTCAGCAACATGTCGGGAGCTTTCTTGGCCTTGGGATAGTCCTTGCTGGCGGCGAGGAAAGTCTCGGCCGCGTCGCGGTATTTCTGCTGGCCGAGCAAAGACTCGCCAAGCCAGTAATGCGCATCCGCCGCCTTCGCATCCTTGGGGAAGCGGGAAATATGATCGCGAAAACCCTGTTCGGCGGTGCTGTAGTCGCCAGACAGGATGAACTGATAGGAGTTGCGGTAGAGTTCCTCGGGGTCGTTGGTAGCGGGCAATGCCGCCACCACCGTGCCATTGGACTTGCCGGCCTTGGCCGGAGCGCCGCTGGCTGGCGCGGTGTCCTGAACCGGCGCGGTCGCCTGGGTGCTGCCGCCGGCATCGATGACATTGCCGTTCTTGTCGACGGTAATGGTGCCAAAAGTCTTTTCCGGCGCTCCCGTTCCGGGAATCACCTTGCCGGGGTCGCCATTGGGCGATTCGACGATGACCTCCTGGCCGGCGGCGGGCGCGGTGCCCGCATCGGCCGGCGCCTGCGTTGCCGGAGCCGCTGCCACATCGGTGTTGCTATCCGTAGTGGTGGTGGCGTCCGATTTCTTCTGTGCCGGCGGCTGCCCGCCTTGCGTGCCGCCTTCAAGCTGCTGGAAGCGGAACTCGTTGTCTTCCTGCTGCTTGCGGATCTGCTCCTGCATCTGCAGGACCTGGAAATTGAGTTCCTCGATCTTGCCGTTCATCTGCCGCAGCTGCTCTTCCAGCCCGGTCACGGCGGCACCGTCGGACTGCACCATCTGAACCTGATCCGGTTTCTTCTTTTGGCCGAAAATGCCGGGCAATTCGATGCTGGGCAGATGGAAGGAAAAGCCGCTGTCGGTTGATTGCCCTGTGCCCGCCAGAGCCGTGACGCCTGATAGGAGCAACAGCGCAAGGGTGCCGCTTAGAACCGATCTCAAATGCATGTGCCTCTCGCCGTGATTTCGTTAGCTTGTTCGCGCCTTCCAATCAGAGTGGGACCAGCCAAGCGCCCTCGGCTCATAGCAGGAGCCGAGACTTCGGCCAAATTTTGTTTCGGGCATCCGGATATGAAAAAGGCGGCCCAGGGGCCGCCTTTCGCAAGGGTGTGTGGTATTTTTGCCGCTAGACCGTAGCGCCTCCTTGACGCTCCGGTCGGCTGCACGAAGGCTCAGGAACCGGCGCCGCTGAGCGTGGTGACCGCACGGCGGTTCTGCGACCAGCAGGAGATGTCGTCGCACACCGCGACCGGACGCTCCTTGCCGTAGGAAATCGTCTTCAGGCGGCTGGCCGAAACGCCCTTGGCGACGAGGAAGTCGCGGGTGGCGGCGGCGCGGCGGGCGCCGAGCGCCAGATTGTACTCGCGCGTGCCACGTTCATCGGCATGGCCTTCGATGACGATGGCATACTGCTTGTACTGGTTCAGCCACTGCGCCTGGCGCGAAAGCGTCGTCTGCGCGTCGGCACGGATCGAGGTCGAGTCCGTATCGAAGAAGATGCGGTCGCCGATGTTGACGGTAAAGTCCTTCGCCGAGCCGGGCGTTGCCGCGCCGGCGCCGTTGAGGCCAAGGTCGGCGGCATTGTTTGGCGTCTTCTTCGAGGCGCAACCGGCGATGGCGAGCATCGCCACCAGCGCGATCATGACCGGGTTTCTGGTAAGTGCTGCGATACGGCCCATGCCGCCTCTCCTTCGCATTTCGAGTGATTTCGTTGATCACCCAGTAACCACGTTTGGGTTAACCGGCATTCAAGAAACACGGTTAAAATTTGGTTTAGGCTGCCCGTCCGCAGCCGTTTGGCCAAAGCCACATTTCGCGCGGACCGTAGGCGTAAATGCGGCCAAAACGCGACCGTGACGTGAAAAGAGGCCCTGCGGGGCCTCTTTCAGCAATGCAGCAGGATAGCCGGAGCAAGGGATGCTTAAGCCCAGCTTCCTTGCCCGACCTACTCCAGCAACGGCGACCATGCCGGGTCGGAGGCGAAGTTCGTCGTCGGGATCGACTGTTCGTTGCGGCCGGTGAGGTCGACGGAGACCAGCTTCGGTCCGCCGGCGGAATCGCGGAAGAACATCAGCACGCGGCCGTTCGGCGCCCAGGTCGGCCCCTCCTGCTGGAAACCGGACGACAGGATCCGCTCGCCCGAGCCATCGGTCTTCATGACGCCGATCTGGAATTCGCCGCCTGTCTGTTTGGTGAAGGCGATGAGGTCGCCGCGCGGCGACCACACCGGCGTCGAATAGACGCCGTCGCCGAAGGAGATGCGGTTCTGGCCCGAGCCGTCTGCGCCCATCACATAGATCTGGGCGCGCCCGCCACGATCGGAGGTGAACACCACCTGGCTGCCGTCGGGCGAATAGGACGGCGACGTGTCGATGGCGGTCGAATTGGTCAACCGCGTCGTCGAACGGCTCCGCAAGTCCATGGCGAAGATGTTGGAATTGCCGTCGTCGCGCAGCAGGCTCATGATCACCTTCTGGCCGTCGGGCGAAAAGCGCGGCGCAAAGGTCATGCCGGGAAAATTGCCGACCAGTTCGCGCTGGCCGGTCTCGATCTGCAGCAGGTAGACCCGCGGCTGACCGCTTTCATAGGACATGTAGGTGATTTCCTGGCGGTTCGGCGAGAAGCGCGGCGTCAGCACGATCGATTTGCCGTCGGAGAGATAGCGCACGTTGGCGCCGTCCTGATCCATGATGGCGAGGCGCTTCTTGCGCGCATTCTTGGCGCCGGATTCGTCGATGAAGACGACGCGGGTGTCGAAATAGCCCTTCTCGCCGGTCAGCCTTTCGTAGATCGCGTCGGCGATGATGTGGGCGACGCGCCTCGTATTGGCGTCGTTGGCAAAGAACTGCTCGCCGGACATCTGCTGGCCGGCAAAGGTGTCCCACAGCCGGTACTGGGCGCGAATGCGGCCGTCAGCCTCCTTGCCGACGCTGCCGGTGACCAGCGCCTGCGCGTTGATCACCTTCCAGTCGTCGAAGCGCGGTGCTGCGTCCGGATTGGATATCTTCTCGATGAAGGCACTCTTGTCGATCGGCGCGAACAGGCCCGAGCGCTTCAGATCGGCAGTGACGATCTCGGAGATCTGGGCGCCAAGCGCGTCGCCGCCCTGGAAATCGGTGATGGCGATCGGCAGCGGTTCGACATTGCCCTTGTTGACGTTGAGCTCGACGAGCGCCAGGGCCGGCAACGTGCCGGCCGCGGTCATGCCCATCGCCATTGCTGCGATCATCAGGAGCGGCTTGAGGATTGATTTCATGTCTTCTCGCTTCTCATACTGATTTTCGGATACTCGGGCCTACAGGCCCAGCATCTCCCTTGGATCGAAGGTGACGCGGACGTCGGCCCAGATGTCCTGCTTGCCTGCGGGGACCTGCAGGCCGGTGACATCGCATTTTTGCACGGCGCGAACGGCACTTTCGTCGAACTGGCGGTTTCCGCTCGACTTTTCAACATTCGGGCGGCCATCCAGCTTGCCGGAGGCATCCAGGTTGAAGCGGACGACGACGACGAAGTTTTCCGAACCTTCAAGGCCAACCGGAAGAGTCCAGCAGCCGCCGAGCTGGCTTTCCAGGGCGCCCATTTCCGACTTCGACAGCTTCTGGCCCTGATCCTTGTCGCCGCCGAGCGAGGCCTGTTGGGTCGAGCGCTTCGCGCCGCCGCCCGACGGCTTCTGCTTGTCGAGGAGAGCCGAGATTTCGTCGGCGTTGAATTGCTTGTCTTCGGACTTCGGCTTCGACGAGGCTTCCTTGACCGGCTTGTCGGCATCCTTGCGTTCCGGCGCCTTGGCGCTTTCGGCCTGCGCCGGCTGCGGCTTCGGCCGCGCTTCCGGCGAGGGCGCCGAGTTCGGCAGCTGTGTCTCTTCGGTGGGTGGATCCTTGGCTATGGCCTCAGCGACAGCGTCAGGCTTGACCTCGGGCGTCGGATCGATGGCCGCGGTCTTGTCCTGCGGCGGCGGGGTCGGCGCCGGCTTGGCCGGTGTCGGCTTGGGGTCCGCCTGCTTGACCGGCTCGGGCTTCACCTCTTCCTTGGGCGTCGGCGCCGGCGCCACTTCCGTTGCCGGAATGGGCTTGGGCTTTTCCTGCGGCTTCGGCACGTCCTCCGGCTTCGGCTTTTCGATCGGGGTCGGCGCCGGCGGCGGGGCCGATGTCATGTCGACCGGCTTCGGCTTGGCTTCCGGCGTTACCGGCTTGTCGGTGTCGACGCTGTTCTCGCCGACCTTCTGCGCTACCGGCACGATGTCCGGCCGCTGCGTCGGCACAGGGGCCGGCTTTTCATGCATCACGGCCTTCTTGTCGCCCTGCAATGTCTGCGCAATGGCTTCCATCGGCACGATGTCGACCGCGACCGACTCGACATCGGCGGACGGGAGTGCAGCCGGCGCCGACAGCGTGAACAGGCCGAAGGCCAGCACCGCCGTATGCAAGATCACCGATGTGGTGAGGCCGGTCTTCATCTCGCGTCTATTGATCCTGTTCCTGCAGTGAAACCAGGCCGATGTTCTTGTAGCCAGCGGACGAGATACGAGCCATCACCTTCATCGCCGTGCCATAGTCGGTGGACTTGTCGCCGCGGATGAAGATGCGCTCTTCATAGCCGGTCTTCGAGATCGCCTGCAGCTTGGCCACCAGCTCCTCGATCGGAATCTCGGTTTCCTGCAGATAGATCTGGCCGGCAGCGTTGATCGAGACGGTGATCGGCTGCGTGTCGGCATTCATCGCCTTGGCCTGCGTGTCAGGCAGGTCGATCGGCACGCCGACCGTCAGCATCGGCGCCGCGACCATGAAGATGATCAGCAGCACCAGCATCACGTCGACCATCGGCGTGACGTTGATTTCCGACATCAGTGCATGGTGACGGCCGCGCCGCCTGTGGCCGCGCCCACCGCGTCCTCCCATGCCAACGGACATACCCATCAGTTACTCCTCAGGCCTTGGGGGCCACTTTTTCATCGATTTGGCGCGAGAGTATGGCGGAGAACTCGTCGGAGAACCCTTCCATGCGCACCGCTATCTTGCTCGCGTCGGACGACAGTTTGTTGTAGGCGATGACGGCGGGGATGGCGGCGAGCAGGCCGATGGCCGTCGCCAGCAGCGCTTCGGCAATGCCGGGCGCGACCACCGCGAGACTGGTGTTCTTGGAGCCGGCGATCGCCTGAAACGAGGTCATGATGCCGATGACGGTGCCGAACAGGCCGATGAAAGGTGCCGCGGAGCCGGTGGTGGCGAGGAAGCCCAGGCGCCCCTCCAGCTTTTCCATCTCGCGGGTCAGCGCCAGGTCCATCGCCTTGTCGATGCGGGTCTGCAGGCCGAGCGGCGACTTGGCGCCCTTCTCGAAGCTTTTCTTCCACTCGCGCATCGCCGCCACGAAAATGGCGCCCATGCCGGTGGTCTTGCGGTCGGCGAGCGTACGGTAAAGCTCCTCCAGCGACTGCCCGGACCAGAACACCTGCTCGAACCGGTTGAGTGACAGCCGCATGCGGGCATAGGCGACCAGCTTGTCGACGATGATTGCCCAGGTCCAGACAGAAGCGCAGAGCAAACCGATCATGACCAGCTTGACCACCCAGCTGGCCTGCATGAACAGCGCCCAAATCGACAATTGCGCGCCCGGTTCGGCGAGTGCGATATTTTCCATCGTTACGTCCTTAAGATTTTCCGGGCGAAGCTGGCGGCTGCCCCTGGCATCCCTTGTGGTCGGTTCGCACGCAGCTACCGTAACAACCCCAAACCGTGCCGTTGGTGGCCTTTTCAGGGCAAATATTGGTGAAACGAAGGCGCTCGATAGCGCCAAACTTCACCAATCTCTTCATGAACCGTTATGGTTAAGGATGGGTTAGTACATAAGGCGCGGCGCATTGCCGCGCCCAGCGGCATGGCTCATGCAATCGCCATCGGTCGCAGTCCGTCTAGTCGGTCGCGAGAGAACCCTTGGGCATGAACGCCGCCATCCATTCCCTCGGAAAGCGCCTTGGCCGGCCATTCTCGCCGATGATCGCCGCCTCGACCTTGGCCTCGACCAGCACCTCGTCGCCGCGTTTGAGCTGCTGCGCCATGAAGATGCGCGCGCCGGAAATGTCCTCGGTGCGGGTGTCGATCGTCAGGATGTCGTCGATGCGGGCGGGGCCGCGAAAATTGATCTCCATGCGACGCACCACCCAGACGATCTTCTCGCCATGCTTGCCGTCGGCGAGCTCTGTGTGATGCACGCCGGTCAGCCTGAGATAGTCGGAGCGGCCGCGTTCGAAGAATTCGAGATAGCGCGCATGGTAGACGACGCCGGAGAAATCGGTGTCGGCGTAATAGACGCGCGCCATCAGCCGGTGGCCGAATTCCGTCAGCGCGCCGGAAAGCCCTGCCAGCAACGCCGCCGATTCACCATGATCGTCCATTGCGCTTCCTTTTTCAGTCCCGACGGGGCACCTGTTTTCCGCGCGACATAGCATCGGATGGCACTGTTGACGGCGATGATCAAGACCTTGATGGCGGCGCTGTTCGTGCTGGTGGCTCTGTCGCTGCCGGGCCAGGCGGCCACCTTCTCGATGAAGCGCGGCCTCAATCTCGACCAGTGGACGACCTGGCCGGGCGAGGACCAGTGGGGCGATGCCAAGGCGATCCTGCCCTATCCGGAATGGCGCAAATTCCTTAGGGATGACGACCTCAAGGCGCTGAAGGATGCGGGCTTCGATTTCCTGCGCATGCCGGTCGACCCGTCGCCTTTCCTGTCTGGCCAAACTGTGACCTTGCGCGACGACCTCTATGCCAGCATGCTGGACTCGGTCCGCATGGTCAACCGCGCCGGGCTGAAGGTGATCGTCGACATGCACCTGATCCCGGCCGGCGGCAGCCGCAAGATCGGCATGGCCGAAGTGATGGACGACCCGCGGACCTTCGACGCCTATGTCGACATGGTGCGCAAGATGGCCCGCACGCTGGCCGGCGAAGATCCCGAAAGGGTCGCCTTCGAACCGATGAACGAGCCGATCGTCGACTGCGACAGCGACGGCACCAGCCTCTGGCCGGACCGTCAGCAGAAGCTGTTCGCGGCAGCGCGCTCCTCGGCAACGAAACTGACACTTGTGCTGACCGGCGCCTGTTATTCGGCCGCGACGTCACTGGAGAAGATCGATCCGAAGACGATCCCTGACGACAATGTCATCTGGACCTTCCACTCCTACGATCCGTTCCTGCTCACCCATCAGGGCGCGACCTGGGCCGGCGACTTCATCCCCTATGTGACCGGCCTGCCCTTTCCGCTGACGGCGGTGCCGCAGGCGCAGCTCGAGGTGACGCTCGACACCATCCGCGCCAGGATCAAGGCCGAGGCGCCATGGACACGGCAGAGCGGCCTGCTTGCCTATCTCGACGAACAAGTCGCCAGCATGGACAGCCCCGACAAGCTGCTCGGCCTGATGGATGCGCCATTTAAAAAGGTCGAGGCGTGGGCGAACGCCAACGGCATCAAGCCGGAGAACATCACGCTGGGCGAATTCGGCATGATCCGCCAGGAGTATGGCAACGCATATGTAATGCCGGCCGCGTACCGGGCCGCCTATGTCAGGGACATGATCGCGCGCGCCGGAGCGCATGGCTTCTCATGGTCGGTGTGGAGCTACGGTGGCGCCTTCGGCATCGTCGACGCCTTCAACGGCGACCGGGCCGAACCTGATGTGATGGACGTAATCCGCGCGCTGCATTGACCGTTCAGCCGAGGTCGATCGACAGGATTTCTGGGCGCATCCCGAAACGCACCGGCACAATGCTGAAGCCAAGCCCGCCCGAGACGATCAGATTGCGGTCGTTCTCGACGACATGGCCATAGGCATACCGATTGCCGAACCGCGACGGAACGACAGGCGAATAGCCGAACAACCGAATTTGTCCGCCATGGGTGTGGCCCGACAGAGTCAGCGACACCCGCGACGGTACGGTGGGAAAAATATCGGGTTCATGCGCAAGCAGGATGACGGGCGCGGCATCGCTGACCTTGGCCAGCGTGCCGTCGAGATCGTCCAGTCCCGTGAAGCCGCTGCGGTCCCTGGTCGGCAGCAGGGCCAGTTGGTCGGCAAGCCCGGCGATCCAGACGCCACGCCCGTCCTTCTCCAAGCGCGCGACATCATTCTCGAGGACCGGTATGCCAACCTTCTCCAGGGCCTTGCGCGCTATGGTCGGGCCGGCACCGGCTCGCTGCGCAAAGCCATCGCCCCACCAGTCGTGGTTGCCAAGGATCGACAGCACTCCGAGCGGCGCCTTGAGGCCCGACAGCGCGGATGCCCATTGTGACGGCGTCACCGGCCCCGTCACCAAGGGCATGCCGGCGATGTAGTCGCCAAGCAGGACGATCAGGTCGGCTTGCTGCGCATTCGCGTCTTCGACAAGCGAAGCGATCCGCTCCGCCGTCATCCACGGCCGGCAGGCATGGATGTCGGCGAGTGCGATGATGCGCAGTTTCAATCCCGCCGGCCAATGCGGCGGCGTCAGCGCATAGCGCTTCACATGTGTCAGCAGCATCGGCTCGATGCCGACCGCATAGGCGCTCAACGCGGCTACAGACAGAAACGACCCGCCGACGAAGTGCAGGAACCCGCGTCTGGTTATCATGCTCGGCTCCGGCACTAAATCGCGGCGACAATCGCCAAGGCCGTGTTGAAGTCCACGATTGCGCCGGCAAGTCGGCGAAGCTGAGGAGATTTTGCGCAAGGACAGTCACGGATGCTTGATCGCAGGTCCCGTGTCCAGTCGCCCGAGCCGCTACTCTTCCTGGAACAGGTTGATCTGCTGCTGCGCCAGATCCTTCGGCGCATCCAGCCCGAGATGCCGCCAGGCATTGGCCGTCAGCATCCGGCCGCGCGGCGTGCGCTGGATGAAACCCTGCTGGATCAGATAGGGCTCGAGGATGTCCTCGATGGCATCGCGCGGCTCGGACAGGCCGGCTGCGATCGTCTCGATGCCGACCGGGCCGCCGCCGAAATTGCGGGCGATCATCGACAGATACCGGCGGTCGAGGGCGTCGAGGCCGAGCGCGTCGACCTCCAGCCGGGTGAGCGCCTCATCGGCAATCTGGCGATCGACATGGCCATCGCCGGCGACCGAGGCGAAATCGCGCACCCGGCGTAGCAGCCGTCCGGCGATCCGTGGCGTGCCGCGCGCGCGCCGCGCGATCTCTAGGGCGCCATCGTCGCCGAGCGGCATTTGCAGGATGCGCGCGCCGCGCCGTACGATCTGCTCGAGTTCCTCGACCGAATAGAAATTCAGTCGCACCGGAATGCCGAAACGGTCGCGCAGCGGATTGGTCAGCAGGCCAAGCCGCGTCGTGGCGGCGACCAGCGTAAAGCGGGCAAGGTCGATCTTGACCGAGCGCGCCGCCGGCCCTTCGCCGATGATCAGGTCGAGCTGGAAATCCTCCATTGCCGGATAAAGGATTTCCTCCACCGCCGGGCTCAGCCGGTGGATCTCGTCGATGAACAGCACGTCACCTTCTTCGAGATTGGTGAGCAGGGCCGCGAGATCGCCGGCCTTGGCGATGACCGGGCCGGAGGTCGAGCGGAAGTTGACGCCAAGTTCGCGCGCCATGATCTGCGCCAGCGTCGTCTTGCCGAGACCTGGCGGCCCAACGAACAGCACATGGTCGAGCGCCTCGTTGCGGCCCTTGGCTGCCTCGATGAACACTTTGAGATTGGCCCGCACCGCCGCCTGGCCGACGAAATCGTCAAGCGTCTGCGGCCGCAGGGTCTGCTCGGCATCCTCGCCGCGTTTTTCGGGGGCAATGAGACGGGGCGACAGGCTCATGCAAGCAACTCCATGCTGGCAATTGACCTGGCGGCCCGCTGATCGAACGTGACAGTATGCGAGCAACCCAGATTTCGATTGTGCTCGGCTATCAGCGCATCGGCAAAGTCTACCTGCGGTAAATTCGATCTTTCGAGCGCTATCACGATGGCGTCGAAATCCTCAAAAACCAGCGTCTTGATCTTCAGCAGTCTCTGGATGGCCGCCTGTACCTGCTCCTTCGGCAGCTGGTAGCGTGAAATCAACGACCAACTGAATTCGACCAGCACAATCAAACTGACGAAGCCGGGAACGGCCTCGCTAAGGCCTTCACCGAATGCAAGGGCTTTTGCCCTTTGCTCTGCATCGTCGTTCAGCACCATTCGCAGCAGAACGTTCGTATCAATGCCTATCGACGTCACCCGCCGCCCTTTCGTCCGCCTTGCGAACTGTCCCCGACCACATGCCTGCCAACGGCATCCCGCACCGCGAAATCGATTTCCTCCAGTGACGCAGGACCGCCAGGCGGATCGCCCAGAAATCCTGCAAGATCGGCAAAGTCGAGATTGCGCGGCGTTCCGATCAGATAGCCATCCACGACCGTCCAGGCGACCATGTCACCCGTCTTCAGCGACAGCGCGTCCCGGACATCCTTTGGAATTGTTAGCTGACCCTTCGAAGTCAGACTGGCAAACGCGCCCATTTTCTTACTTTCTGAGAAATTTCTTACCTGCGATATAGTAGTCGGAATTTCCCTTCCGAACAACCGCATTACCGCGCCAGTTCCTTCAGTCCGAAACGGATCAGCTTCGGCGCATCGGCATCCTCGCCCGCCGTTTTCAGCGCCGCTGCCACGGCATTGGCCGCCGTGTCGCGCGAATAGCCGAGATTGACCAGCGCCGAGACGGCGTCGGTGATCGGCGCCGGAGCAACGCCTTCGCCGAGTTCCTGCTTCAGGCCGATGGTGCCCGAGGCGGTGCCGGCATAGGCCGGCGCCTTGTTCTTCAACTCGGTGACGATGCGTTCGGCCACCTTCTTGCCGACGCCAGGCGCACGAGAGACCATGGCGATGTCGCGCAGTGCGATGGCGTTGGCGAGATCGGCCGGCGCCAGTGTCGACAGGATGGCCAGCGCCACCTTGGCGCCGACGCCTGGCACATTGTTCATCAGCAGCCGGAACCATTCGCGCTCCAGCTGCGACTGGAAGCCGTAGAGCCGCAGCATGTCCTCGCGCACATAGGTCTCGATGAACAGCACCACGGCTTCGCCCGGCGCCGGCAGCGCGGCCAGCGTGCGCGCCGAACAATAGGCGACGTAGCCGACGCCATGGATGTCGACGAGGCAATGATCCTCGTCGATCTCGTCGAGCGTGCCCTTGAGTTTGCCGATCATGCCCAACAGCCCCTCATGATGCCAACGCTGCCATCCGATAGGCGACGCTTTGCCGGTGATGCGCATGGCAGATGGCGATGGCCAGCGCGTCGGCGGCGTGTTCGGTATCGAAGGTCGCCTTCGGCAACAGCACCTTCACCATCATGTGGATCTGCTTCTTGTCGCCATGGCCAACGCCGATCACCGCCTTCTTGACGGCGTTGGGCGCATATTCGGCAACGACGAGCCCCGCACGCGCCGGCACCAGCATGGCGATGCCGCGAGCCTGGCCGAGCTTCAGCGTCGCCACCGCGTCCTTGTTGACGAAGGTCTGTTCGACCGCCGCCTCGTGCGGCATGGCGGTGTGCAGGATTTCGGCGAGCCCGTCATGCAATTGGCAGAGCCGTGTCGCCAGTGCCGCCTTGTCGTCGGAACGCACGGTGCCCGAGGCGATGAAGCGCAACGAATTGCCGAGGCTCTCGACGATGCCCCAGCCGGTGCGCCTGAGCCCCGGATCAATACCGATGATGCGAATCGCTTCCCCCATCCGGCGAGTTTACCTCCGGTGGACAGCGATGCCAGCGAAATGTGAACAAACCGGAAACGAATGGCGCCGACGTCTAGCCGCGAGCGAAAGCCGTGTTCAGTAGGCTGATCTGGTCGGAAACCGGATTGGGTCGGCGGGCCGCCGGTTGCATGTCGACCACGGCGTCGGAGCCGTAGATCTCCTCGTCCATGCGGCGCACCAGCGCCTGCAGGCGCAGCGAGCGGGTGACGAGGTCGAGGAAATCCTTGGGCAGTTCGGCCCAGCCGGCGGCTTCGTCATGGGCGGAAGCGGTGTCGAGGCGCACCTTGGACTTTTCCGACGCAACCTGGTCGCGGGTCATCTCGCCGGAATTCGCCGCGCGCTGCAAAAGCAGCCAGGAGGCAACCTGCATCAGCCTTGTGGTCAGCCGCATCGATTCGGCCGCATAGAGCGTGGCCCCCAGCCTGGACAATTTCTTTGCTTCGGCCCGGCCCTTGCCGTCGAGATACTCCGCCGCCTGTTCGACCAGGCCCATGCCTTCCTGGTAGAGCGGCTTGAAGGATTGCGTGAAAACCCGGCGCTCCGCCAATTTGACGGTTTTCGCACTGCCCGTCGAAGGCTCGTTCATTGCTACGCCCCTGCACCTACAGCCGGCTGATTCGGCTCACTGCCGATACACCCGGCAGCCTATCTGACTGAAGCTTCAAAATGCGCTTCGTCACCCGCGAAGGCAAGCACATGTTTAACAGAAGGTTAACGGCGAGCCGACATCGGACGCCCCCGGAATCCAGACAAAAAAAGAGCCGCGGATAAGGCGGCTCTCAGGAGTTTAACAGGGAGGCGTCAAACAAAGTGGCTCCAACCACTCGGTAAGAATCCAGATCACTGGATGGACATAGTAAACACCTGTAAAGCTTAATGAAGCCTTAACGGCGTGCGTGTTTTTTGATCGAACGCCGCCGTCTTGTGCCGTAACAGCACAGCCCGAACCTTGCTTCAGAGTCCGTTTCGAAATTCGCTCTGGCGAGTCATATGGTGGTGGTTTCGAGAGCCGGAGCGCAGCGGACATTTGGGTCCGTGAGCACCGGAAGCGCAGAAAACGCCATCAGATGGCCGCAAGAGTAGAGTTTCTAGACAGGCTCTCGGCTCAGGCTTTCTTCCAGACGGCCGGCAAGGCGATGAAGGCAAACAGCAGCATGGCCGCGTAGAAGCCGATCGAAGAAATCCCGACCAGCGGTTCGATCGCGGCATTGCCGGCGAGCAGGAAATAGAGACCGATTAACAGGCCGATGCCGCTGATTGCCGTCAGCCAGAAATGGATGGTGGCGAGCATCTTTTGTCCAACTGCCGGAAACAGATGGTAGAAGAAGGCGAAGACCGCCGACATCAGCCATCCGGCCACCATCGTGTGGGCGTGGGTCGGCATCTGGCTATGGTCCTGGCTGATCGCCATGTGCAGGCCGAGCGCCATGCCGCACAGCGAATAGATGATAGCCAGCGTGAAGAAATTCCGTGCTACCCCTTGCATAATGTCCCCTCGAATTGCCTCTTCCCGTGTGCGGGAATGGGTTGATTGTCAGGCGAATCTTGTCGCCACCGGGCTCCCGGCATTGGCGCACTAGCATCGGCAATGTTTCCAGACGATGTCGCGCCAACCCCTCCCGACACTTCTCCAATAGCAGAAAACCAGCCAGCGCATTCGCCATCTCAGTGGCTTCGTGCGCTGGCGGCAGGCGGAAACAGAACCGGTTTTTTCGCGACATCATTCCGAAACGGGCGCCGCGCTAAACGCTCGCTCCTCTGACGGCTGGCGCAAATCGCGCCCTGCCGGCATCCCCTCCAGAACACTCCAGGAGCAACCATGGACTGGTACTCGATCGTAAAATTCCTCCATGTCGTCACGGCCATTTTATGGGTCGGAGGCGGCTTCGTGTTGTTCCTCCTCGGCGTGCTTGCCGAGCGCGCCGGCAACATCGAGGACAAGTTGCAGGCGATGCGCGCCAGCGGGCAGTTGGGTGGCCGTTTCTTCGCGCCGATGTCGATGCTGACCTTGATCTTCGGCCTCATCATGTGCGGTTTCTGGGTTGGCTTCTCTGATCTGTGGATCATCATCGGTCTGGTAGGCTACGCCACGACCTTTTCGATCGGCATGTTCATCTTCAAGCCAACTGGCGAGCGCATGGGCGCGATGATCGCCAAGGACGGCGTCACGCCTGCTGTTCTGGCCATCGGCCAGCGCATGATGAGCGCGGCACGCTTCGACTATGCAGTGATGCTGGTAGTCATCGCCGACATGGTGCTCAAGCCGAGCGTGCATGACATCGGCATTCTTGCTGGCATGGTGCTGGTCGTCGTGGTCGGCGCTACTCTGGCCCTTGGCGTCGACCGTCGCCTCGTGCCGAGCGCCGCCTGACACCGCCGTGATGATGAGGGCGGCCGCACGGCCGCCGCGCCCTCTACATAAGGCCGGCGATGCCGTCCCACAGCAGCTTCAACGCCACCACAGCCACGGTTGCGTAGGTGAAGGGATAGAAGGTTTCCGGACGCATCCGCCGCACCAGCCAGGCGCCGGCGATGGTCGACAGCGGCGCCAGCGGCATCAGCACCGCCGACGCCGTCAGATTGGCGGTGTCGAACTGGCCAAGCGCGAAATAGGGAATGAGCTTCAGCGCATTGGTTGCGGCGAAGAAGATCGCCGCGGTGCCCGACAGAATTTTGGGATCGAGCCGGATCGGCAAGGCATAGACCTGGAACGGCGGGCCGCCGACATGGGCGACGAAGCTGGTGAAGCCGGCGACCGTTCCCCAGATGGCGGCGGCGACGCGGTTGGGCGCGACCGCGTGGTCGGCGCCATGGCGAAACTGCAGATAGAGCCAGCGCAGGACGAAGATGATGGCGACGGCGCCGACGATCAGCCGTACCGCCTCCTCGGTGACCAGTGCTGCCGTCAGCCAGCCGAGACAGATGCCGATGACCGCGCCCGGCATCATGTCGACCAGCATCTTGCGGTCGTAGACACCCCACCATGTCCACACCGACACGATGTCCATCAGGCACAGGATCGGCAGCAGGATGGCCGCCGCCTGCACCGGCGGCATGGTCAGCGCCATCAAGGGCACGCCGACGAAACCGACGGCCCCGCCGAAGCCGCCCTTGGAGAGGCCGACCAGAATGACCGCCGGAATGGCAGCCGCGTAGAACCACGGATCGAGAAGCAGGCCTGACATGAGGAGGGGCTGGGCTGGAGGGGAAAGCGTATCGACGCCTGAATAGCCCAGATTCCCCCGCGGAGCGACAGCAAATATTAGCCCACCGGCCGCCGGCGTTTCACCCGGCGTCGATCAGGAAGCCTGCAAGATCTTTGCCCCACGCGAGGCGGTTGCGTCGAGCGGTGGCGGCCGCCGCCGGATCGGCTGTGCCTTGATGATGGCGGTGCTCGTCTCGGCCTTGTCGGCTATGCGGTCGAGAATTCCGTCGAGATCGCCGATCGAGCGCACGAACAGCCGGGCGACGAAGCAGTCATCGCCCGTCACCTTGTCGCATTCGCCAAATTCGGGGATCTCCTCGATCAGCTTCTGGACGATGTGCAGCTTGCCCGGCAAAGGCCGGATGCGCACGATGGCCTGCAGCGTATAGCCGAGCGCCAGCGGATCGATCTCGACGGTGAACGCCCGGATGACGCCGCGTTCCTCCAGCCGCCGAAGCCGTTCCGAGACGCTCGGCGATGACAGCCCGACTTGGGCAGCCAATTCCTTCAGCGAGGTCCGCGCGTCCTTGACCAGGATTTCGAGGAGGCGCCGGTCGAGATCGTCAAGCATTTTACATTTCCCGCAAATTTGGAGGAAAGGCCTAATATAATTAGGTCACTATCCTATACTACCTTTCTCATCAGATGGAAAGCTTCGGTCCCGCATGAGATTATGCCGGCTCAACGGGTTCGGAGGTTGGTTGTGAACGATACAGTGCGCGGTACGGTCGAAATGTCGGCCGCAATGGCGATCCTGGGGACGATCGGATGGTTCGTCGTCATGTCCGGTCAGCCGATCATGGATGCAGTGTTCTGGCGTTGCGCGTTCGGCGCGCTGACGCTGCTTGTCATCTGCACCGGGCTTGGGTTGCTGCGCAACAACTTGTCGCTGCGCGTCATCGGCTTCGCCGTGCTCGGCGGCGTCGCCATCGTGGTCAACTGGCTGCTGTTGTTCAGCGCGTTCTCTCGCGCATCGATTTCGATCGCCACCGCGGTCTACAACACCCAGCCCTTCATGCTGGTCGGCTTCGGCGCGGTGTTCTTCGCCGAGCGGCTGACCCTGACCAAGCTGACCTGGCTGGCCATCGCCTTCGCCGGCATGGTGCTGATCGTGCAGGCCGCCCCTGATGCCGGCGATGTCGGCACGGATTACTTTACCGGCATCGTCATGGCTTTGGGCGCGGCTTTCTTCTGGGCCGTCGCCGCCATCGTCACTAAGAAGCTCAAGGGCACGCCCCCGCACCCGATCGCGCTGATCCAGGTCTGCGTCGGTGTCGTCATGCTGGCGCCCTTCGCCAACCTTTCCCAGCTTCCCGCCGATGCGTGGAGCTGGACTATGCTGGCGACGCTCGGCATCGTCCACACCGGCCTGATGTACATCCTGATGTACGGCGCCATCCAGAAGCTGCCAACGCATCTGCAGGGCTCGCTGTCCTTCATCTACCCGGTGGTGGCGATCCTGGTCGATGTCATGGCCTTCGGCCATCGGCTGCATCCGAGCCAGATTGTCGGCGCCACCGCCATCCTGATCGCCGCCGCCGGCATGAATCTCGGCTGGACGCTGTGGAAGTCGAAGGCGCCGGCCGGGCGTTCCCAGGCGGCCCGATAGATCGCAACAATGCGTCGACGGGTGCAGGATTTGCCGCAACGCGTGGCGTAGCGGGATTTGCGTCGCTGCCGTGACTCATGCGATGAATGCCCCGGGCGCGTGCGACGGGGTGGTGGCGTGGAGATCGGAGCCTTTGAGAGACGGCTGTTGCCCCACGAGCGTATCTTGTGGAGCGGCTCCCCCAGGCATGGCTTGTTGTTCGCGGCCAGCGATCTTTTTCTCATTCCCTTCAGTCTGCTTTGGTGCGGGTTCGCGATTTTCTGGACCTATACCGCGGTAACGCAAGGGGCGCCGCTCTTCTTCTATGCCTGGGGAGGGATGTTCGTCTGCATAGGGCTGTTTTTTGTTTTTGGCCGGTTTCTACTCGATGCGTGGCTGAGACGACGTGTCTCTTACGCAATCACCGACAAGCGGATACTCATCACCCGCAGCGCGCCTTTCTCCAGCTTTAGGTCGATCGATCTGGAGCGTCTTCCCGACGTTCAGCTGAATGGCGAAAAAGGATCGCGCGGGAATCTGCGCTTTGGATCTACCGCCACACCATACTTCGGCTATCCAAGGATGACCGGCTGGCTTCCGGCCCTTGATCCCATCCCGCAATTTCTCGGGATCGAAGACCCGTCAAAAGTGTTGAACCTGATCGTCAAAGCCGCAAGCGATCTCCGCTCCGCCGCCCGTTAGCCGCCCGCCTGTTCAAAGTGGGCACTTTGCTCTATGCCGCAATCCAACCATCTTCGCCCGGCATAGGCGAAACGCGGGATCGAAGAACCATGAATGACGCAACGCCCCCCAACCGCTGTCGCATCGTGCTGATCGCGCCGCCCGGCGTGCCGGCGGCCCGTATCGCCGGGGCATTCGAAGGCGGCGACGTCGCCTCGCTGATCCTGCCCGAGAACGGCATGGACGAGGCCTCCTTCCAGGCTTTCGCCGAACAGATCGTGCCGGCCGCGCAGGCCGCGGGCGTCGCTGTCGTCATCGCCGGCGACACCCGCATAGCCGGCCGCGTCCAGGCCGACGGTATCCATGTCGAGGTCCCCAAGGCTGAACTCGCCGAGACAATCGAGCATTTCCAGGCAAAGATGATGGTCGGCGCCGGCGGCGCCAAGACACGTGACGACGCGCTCGAGCTTGGCGAGACGCGGCCCGACTACATCTTCTTCGGTCGCTTCGGCTACGACAACAAGCCCGAACCGCACCCGCGCAACCTGTCGCTCGGCAAATGGTGGGCCGATATGATCCAGATCCCTTGCATCGTCATGGCCGGATCCGACATCGACTCGGTGGAAGCGGTGGGCGCCACCGGCGCCGAATTCGTGGCACTGTCGAGCGCCGTGTTTGCCGACGGCACCGACCCCAGGACAGCGGTCGCCAGCGCCAACGCGCTGCTCGACGAGACCGCGCCGCGCTTCGAGGACTGACGTGCCCTCGGCGATGCTTCCCCTCCAGGCTCTGCTCGCGGTGCTCATGGTCCAGGCAGCGGCCGCGGAGAACATCCCGCTGCCGCAGTCCAAGCAGGAGGCCGGCGTGCATACGGACAAGCCGATAGACAAGCCGCTGCCGCAGCCCGCCACCACGGCCGAGCCGGCGCCGCTGCCATCTGCCGATGCCATCAACCCCGATCGCTTCGGCGCAAAACCTGCCGACGCCGCCTATGGCGCTTTCCAGCGCGGTCTCTACAAGACGGCCTATAATCTCGCGCTGGTGCGCGCGCAAAACGGCGACCCGGCGGCGCAGACGCTGGTGGCAGAGATCCTGTCACGCGGGCTGGGAGTACCGGTCAATGCCGCGGAGGCGGCGAAATGGTACGCGCTTGCCGCCGAACAGGGCGTGCCGGAATCGCAGTTCCAGTATGCGCTGATGCTGCTCGATGGCCGCTACGTCAAGAAGGACGAGAAAGGGGCCTATGCGCTGATGCAGGCCGCCGCCGAAGCCGGCAACCAACTGGCGCAGTTCAATTTCGCGCAGATGCTGGTCCAGCAGGACCCCGGCGACGCCGGCCTCGCCAGGGCGGTCTCCTACTATGAGCGTGCCGCCGCCACCGGCCTCGCCGACGCGCAATATGCGATGTCGCAGATCTATGCCAATGGCGTCGGCGGCAAACCGCGCGACGACGCCCAGGCAAGGCGCCTGCTGGCGCTGGCCGCGCGGCAGAATTACGACACCGCGCAGATCGACCTCGCCGCCTGGATGATCGAGGGACGCGGTGGCGGCCGCGACCTGAAATCCGCCTTCGGCTGGATGAAGCAAGCGGCGGAGGGCGGCAATGTCGCCGCCCAGAACCGCCTCGCCAAGCTCTACATGCAAGGCATCGGCACCGATCCGGATCTTGTCCTCGCCGCCGCCTGGTACATCGTCGCCCGCCGCGCCGGTCTCATCGACCCGCAGATGGACGATTTCCTCCAGGGGTTGGGCGACGACCAGACCAAGCAGGCGCTGCAGAAGGCAAACCGCCTGCCCTGATCGGGAATCCGGGACCCGGTCATGCAGATGGAGTGGGTGCGCCGGGGTCACGGGCTCGGCCTCATGCCCATGCGTCTCCTGCGTCAGCATCTGCCGAACGGCGTAATGCTCGTCGAGACAAGCGATCTCGACCTGTCCATGCACGTTGTCGTCATGCGGTTGCCGCACATCCATCGACTGACAAAGCTCGCCGATGCCATCGCCAAATCCGTCGGCGCGGTGATCGACCGGGGCGACTGACCCTGCATGCCATTGCACCGACCGAACCTGGGTGTTTCATCGCCGTCGCTTGGCCCCAGCCTGCCCGCTCCCTTGCCTCTTCTGGCGATTTGTGGTCTTGGGAGCCCGAAATCGCTTTCCCAGCGAACATCTCATTCCCGGATCAGATCACTATGGCCAAGATCAATGGCAACGAAATCCGTCCCGGCTACGTCATCGAGCATGACGGCGGCCTGTGGGTGGCGGTCAGGACTAACACCGTCAAGCCAGGCAAGGGCGGCGCCTACAACCAGGTCGAACTGAAGAACCTCATCAACGGCACCAAGCTCAACGAGCGCTTCCGCTCGGCCGAGACGGTCGAGCAGATCCGGCTCGATCTCAAGGATTTTTCCTTCCTCTACGCGCAGGAAGACGCGTTGGTGTTCATGGACACCCAGAGCTACGAGCAGCTCGAATTGGCGAAGGACTTCGTCGGCGATCGCGCCGCCTTCCTGCAGGACGGCATGATGGTCACGGTCCAGCTTTATGAAGAAAGGCCGATCGGTATTTCTCTGCCCGACTATGTGACGCTGACTATCACCGAGGCCGATCCCGTGGTGAAGGGCCAGACGGCCGCGTCATCCTACAAGCCGGCGGTACTGGAGAACGGCATCCGTGTGCTGGTACCGCCCTTCATCGGCGCCGGCGAACGCATCATCGTCGACACCAACGAAATCACTTACGTGCGCCGCGCGGACTAATGCATGTCGCCCAAAAGTGGCCCCGGTTTTGGGCCAGCGACATGCATCAAGGCAGCGCTTGAAGCGCAGCAGCAGGAAGAAGCACTATGGCACGCTCAGCCCTTCTCAACGTCATGGTCCAGGCCGCAATGAAAGCCGGCCGCTCACTGTCGCGCGACTTCGGCGAGGTGCAGAACCTGCAGGTCTCGATGAAAGGCCCTGGTGACTATGTCAGCCAGGCCGACCGCAAGGCCGAGGACATCGTCTTTGCCGAACTGTCGAAGGCACGGCCGGGCTACGCCTTCCTGATGGAGGAGCGCGGCGTCGTCGAAGGCGACGACGGCCAGCACCGCTGGATCGTCGATCCGCTCGACGGCACCACCAATTTCCTGCACGGCATCCCGCTCTTTGCCGTTTCGATCGCCCTGGAACGCCAGGGACAGATCGTTGCCGGCGTCATCTACAATCCGGCAATGGACGAGCTCTACACCGCTGAACGCGGCGGCGGCGCCTTCATGAACGACCGCCGGCTGCGCGTCGCCGGCCGCATCAAGCTGGTCGACACGGTGATCGGCTGCGGCGTGCCGCATCTCGGCCGCGGCCACCACGGCAATTTCCTCGTCGAACTGCGCAACGTCATGGCGGAGGTCTCGGGCGTGCGCCGCTTGGGGGCCGTTTCGCTCGATCTCGCCTATGTCGCCGCCGGCCGCATGGACGGTTTTTGGGAAACCGGCCTGTCGGCCTGGGACGTCGCCGCCGGCCTGCTGCTGATCCGCGAGGCGGGTGGCTTCGTTTCGGATATCGACGGCGGCCAGGACATGCTCGACAACGGCTCGGTGGTCGCCGGCAACGAGGTCATCCAGCGCGCTTTGCTGAAGGCCGTGAAGAAGCCGCTCTCGGCGCGCTGACTGACACGCCGCAGTCGCAAAACCGCAATGGAAGCTTGAAATACTGGCCGGCGAGCGCCCAAGTTAGAGTGCTCGGCGCAGGAACCCGGCAGTGAACGACATCAGGCCCCACCACGACATCCCGTTCATCGGACGCTGGCACTATTCGCGCGCCGAGATGATCGCCGACGGCATCGTCCATGCGGTCGGCATCGTGCTGGCGATCTCGGCGGGTTCGGCGCTGCTGGCGCTGGCGGCCTTTCGCGTCGGGCCGGGCGAATACATCGCCGCTGCCTTCTATGTGGTTTCGTTGCTCACCGTGCTGTCCGTGTCGCTGACCTACAATCTGTGGCCGGTGTCGTCGCCGGCGAAATGGATCTTGCGGCGGTTCGACCACGCCGCGATCTATCTCCTGATCGCCGCGACCTACACGCCTTTCCTGGCTCAGCTCGAAGGCTCGCCGCTGGCGCGCTGGATGATCGTCCTCGTCTGGACCGCAGCAGCGCTGGGCATCGCCATCAAGGTGTTTTTTCCCGGCCGTTTCGACCGGCTGGCGATCGTCTTCTATCTCGCCATCGGCTGGAGCGGCATCGTCCTGGTAAAGCCGCTTGTCCAGACCCTGCCGACGACATCGATCGCGCTGATCGTCGCCGGCGGCATCGTCTATTCCTGCGGCGTCATCTTCTTTGCCTGGAAGGGATTGCGCTTCCACAATGCGCTGTGGCACGGCTTCGTCGTCACCGGCGCCGGCCTGCATCTGGCCGCCATGGTCGACTGTCTGGTCATCAATCGCCTCTGACACAGGCTTATAGACGCGGCAATATTGCCAAGCGCCATTCAATTTGGTCACAATTCCGTTTAGAGTCGCGGTCTACGTGATCGGCGGCATCGGAAACGGGGCACGGATGGCTTTTCTCAGATCCTTCGGCATGGGCAGACGCTCTGATGTCCTGATCTACGATCCGCATAAACTGTCGAGCCCGCAGGTCTTTCTGCTGACAATGATGATCTTCCTGGTCATCGTCGCCTTCATCGCCGCCATCCTGACCCGCCAGATCTCGACCGCCTTTGGTAGCAATCCCGGCCTCAACGGCCTGATCGTCGGCGTGCTGGTGGTCGGCATCCTCTTGGCCTTCGCCCAGGTCGGACGGCTGTTTCGCGAAGTGCGCTGGGTGAATTCCTTCCGTGCCGGCTCGGAGACCACCGAACCGGTGCTGCTGGCGCCGATGAAGGCGATGATCGGCCGCTCCTCGGCGACGGCCTTCTCGACCAGTTCGATGCGAACCATGCTTGATTCCATAGCCACGCGCCTCGACGAGAGCCGTGACACCTCGCGCTATCTCGTCGGCCTGCTGGTGTTCCTCGGCCTGCTCGGCACTTTCTGGGGTCTGTTGAACACCATCGCCTCGATCCGCGAGACCATCGAATCGCTCGATCCGGGTACGGGCGATGCCGCCGCGGTGCTCGATTCGCTGAAGCAGGGCCTTTCGGCGCCGCTGGCCGGCATGGGCACGGCCTTCTCGTCCTCGCTGTTCGGCCTGTCCGGCTCGCTGGTGCTCGGCTTCCTCGACCTGCAGGCCGGCCGCGCCCAGACGCGCTTCTACACCGAACTGGAAAACTGGCTGTCCTCGGTCACAGATCTGTCGTCCGACATCGTCGTCTCCGACCAGGCCAAGACCGAATCCTCCGACGAGATCCGGGTTTTGTCGGAAAGGCTGCGCAGCATGCAGGAGAATGGCGGCGGCTCCAATCCGCGCGTCGCCACCGCCATGGCCAATCTCGCCGACGGCATTTCCGGCCTGGTCAAGAACATGCGCTCGGAGCAGCAGATCATGCGCGACTGGGTCGAGGCCCAGTCCGACGAGCAGAAGGCGATGCGCAACACGCTGGAAAAGATCGCCGACGCCCTGAAGAAGCCCGGGGTGCATTGACATGGCACTGGCGCGTGGACGGCGCACCGATCGCCGCATCGATTACTGGCCGGGCTTCGTCGACGCGCTGTCGACGCTGCTTCTTGCGATCATGTTCCTGCTCACCGTCTTCGTGCTGGCGCAATTCCTGCTCGGCCGTGAAATCTCCGGCAAGGATGCGGTGCTCTCGCGCCTCAATTCGCAGATCAACGAACTGACCCAGCTTCTGGCGCTGGAGCGGTCGACGACGCAGGACAAGGAAGATTCGCTTGCCAATCTGCAGGCATCGCTGTCGGCGGCGGAAGCGGAAAAGAGCCGGCTCGAACAATTGCTGGCGCAAGGTGCTGGTGCCGGCGACGCCGCCAACCAGCGTGCCGTAGCACTTTCGGGCGAACTCGACAGCCAGCGCCAGATCAGCCAGCAGGCGCTGAGCCAGGTCGAGATTCTCAACCAGCAGATTGCAGCACTTCGCAAGCAGATCGGTGCGCTCGAGGATGCGCTCAACGTCTCCGAAACCCGCGACCGTGATTCCAACACCAAGATCGCCGATCTGGGCCGCCGCCTGAACGTCGCACTGGCGCAGCGCGTGCAGGAATTGAACCGCTACCGCTCCGACTTCTTCGGCCGCTTGCGCGAAATCCTCGCCGACCGCGAGAACATCCGCATCGTCGGCGACCGCTTCGTCTTCCAGTCCGAAGTGCTGTTCCCGACCGGCTCCGAAGTGATCAACGATGCCGGCAAGGTGGAGATGAAGAAACTTGCCGACGCCATCATCGAATTGCAGAAGGAAATCCCGCCCGAGATCAACTGGGTGCTGCGCGTCGACGGCCATACCGACAACAAGCCGCTCTCCGGCACCGGCCGCTACCGCGACAACTGGGAGCTGTCGACGGCGCGTTCGACCTCGGTGGTGAAGTTCCTGATCGAGAACGGCGTGCCGGCCAAGCGCCTGGTCGCCGCCGGCTTCGGCGAGTTCCAGCCGCTCGACCCCGCCGACACCGAAGAGGCGCGCAACAAGAACCGGCGTATTGAACTGAAGCTCACCGAACGTTGATCCATCATCACGCGGCATCACGCGAATTTGTTCGCCGGCTCAACTCTAGGGCGTAGAGCGAGGCCGGCAAGGCCTGAAAAGATTATCTTTTTTTAATTACACATCGTCGTATTGCGGTCCTAGCTTCCCCGCCTGGGCCGAGAACCGCCGGCGATGACTCCCCATCGCGACGCGACGGAACCGGACGGCCCGCAGCCGGAAGGCAGGCGAGACAACCGCCGCCTTTCTCTTCAGGAGGAGAACGCGACGATGCGCTCTTTTAGTCCCAGCACCTCGCTTAGAACTGCAACACTCACGGCGATCCTTATCGCCGTTCCGCTTGCCGGCGCCTATGCCGCGGGCCATCACAGAGGCGCTCTCGACGCTGGCGACCCGACCGACTTTGCGGGGCCGCGCGTCCAAGGTCTCATCGAACAAGTTCAGGGCGTCCGCCAGGGCATAGTCGATGCAAGGCAGGCCAACAACATCACGCCCGCCGTTGCTGAACGACTGGAAATGCAGACGGCCCGCATCAGTCAGGCGGCCGAGAAAATAGCGGCATCGGATCACGGCAGGATACCGGCCGCGCAATACCATGAGCTGCTGCGCCGTCTCGACAATGTCGACCAGCGTCTGAGGGTTGATATCGGCAGCGATACCCTGATGGGCGATGGCTCCGACGGCGGAAACTATCCGAACGGCTGAAAGCTTGAACGCCAAGCTGCTTTGGCACTTCGATCTCGCGCATGATTCCCTTCGAGATCCTGCGCCGGGAAGGGACCACCTGGCGCCTTCGGGGCCCCTCTCCCGCGGGCGTCCTTTTTCCTCTCAGCCCAGTTTGCTACCAGCCCGGCTTCCTACCAACCAAGCCAGACTGCAATCAGGGCGACCGCCGGCACGGTCTGAATGAACAGGATCTTGCGGCCAACCGTTGCCGCGCCATAGAGGCCGGCAATGGCCACGCACAACAGGAAGAAGACCTTGACCTGAAAACCGGCTGTCCCGAGGTAAAGCCCCCAGATCAGGCCGGCGGCGAGGAAGCCGTTGTAGAGACCCTGATTGGCGGCCAGCACCTTCGAGGCGCTGGCGAATTCCGGCTTCAGATTGAACGCCTTGTGCCCGCGCGGCGTGTCCCACAGAACCATTTCGAGATAGACGATGTAGACATGGATCAAGGCCACCAGTCCGACCAGGATGTTGCCGATCATGCTGTTCCCCCTTCACGTGTCGCCGGCAGCATTTCACGCGTGACCTCACCAGTGCAAGATGCATCCGCCGCACAGTGCCGCAGGGTTGCAAACGCTTTTGCGTTGGTATCTTTTCGCGCCGTCCTCAATCACGGAACCTGCCATGTCCTTTCAGAAACTCGATGATCTCGGCCACAAGCTTGAAGCGCTCGAACATGCGCTGGCCATTCTCGGCGCCGACGAGGCCACCCACATGGCTGTCGGCGGCGGCGAGAAACGCGCCGAGGCAATGTCGGCGCTGGCCGGCATGTACCACACCAGGGCAACGGCCCCGGAGATCGCCGACTGGCTCGCCGCGGCCGAACAGGAAGCGTTGAGTGAGGAGCAACGGGCCGCGGTCGCCGAATTGCGGCGGCAGTACACCAACCTGACCTGCCTGCCGGTCGAGTTCGTCGAACGGCAGACCACCGCGCGCATGCGTTGCGAGCAGCTGTGGCGCGACCTGCGCGCCAAGAACGACTGGGCGGGCTTCCTGCCGGCGCTCGAGGGCGTGGTGGAACTGGTGCGCGAAGAGGCGGCGCTGCGTGCCGACGTGCTCGGTCTTGCCCCCTATGACGCGCTCATGGAGCAATACGACCCCGGCAACCGCGCCGCCGACATCACGCCTGTCTTCACCGACCTCAAGGCTTTCCTGAAAGGCTTCGTGCCGGAGGCGCTGGCGATACAGGAGGCCCGGCTGCGCAAGCGCCCGCTGAAGCCGCTTTCGGGCACCTATGCGGTCGACCGGCAACGCGAGCTCGGCCTTGCGATGATGACGTCGGTCGGCTTCGACCTGACGCACGGGTCGCTGTCGGTATCGCACCATCCCTTCTGTGGCGGCGTGCCGAGCGACGTGCGCATCACCACCCGCTACAAGACCTCGGACTTCCTGTCGGCATTGATGGGCGTGCTGCATGAGACCGGCCATGCGCTGTACGAACAGAACCTGCCGAAGGCATGGGCGCACTGGCCGCTCGGCAAGGCGCGCGGCATGGCCGTGCATGAAAGCCAAAGCCTGTTCGTCGAAAAGCAGCTCGGCCGCAACCCGGCTTTCTGGCGCTGGGCGCTGCCGGTGGTCGAAAAGCATCTCGGCGAAGCCTGGTCGCTCGACGACATCCTGCCGCATGTGCATCGCGTCGAGCGCGGCCTGATCCGGGTCGATGCCGACGAGGTGACCTACCCGCTGCATGTCATCCTGCGCTACGAACTGGAGCAGGAACTCGTTTCGGGCAGGCTGGAGGTGGCAGACCTGCCCGAAGCCTGGGACGCCAAGATGCGCGACTATCTCGGCCTCTCCACCATCGACAATCCGGCCGACGGGCCGATGCAGGACGTGCACTGGCCGGGTGCCGCCTTCGGCTACTTCCCCTCCTACACGCTGGGCGCGATGATGGCGGCGCAGCAATGGGCGGCGCTGACACGCGAGCATCCTGCCGCCGATGACGATCTCGCCAAAGGCAATTTCGCGTCGATCAACGCCTGGCGTCGCGAAAAAATCTGGTCGCAGGGGTCACGCTGGTCAACTCCGGACCTGCTCGAACGCGCCACCGGCGAAAAGCTCGACGCCAGCTATTTCGTCAACCATCTGAAGCAGCGATACGGAGCCGCGTAGAGGGCGGTCGGTATATCAGGAGCGCGGCTGTTTGCGACTACTCCGCCGCGCCCCTGAAAGCGCTGGCGCCGGTTTCGAACTGCAGCTTGGCTAGCCGCGCATAGATGCCGCCCTTGGCGACCAGGCTCTGGTGCGTGCCTTCCTCGACGATGCGGCCGCCATCCATGACCAGGATCCTGTCGGCCTTCAGCACCGTCGCCAGCCGGTGGGCGATGACGATGGTGGTGCGGCCCTGCATCAGGCGTTCCAGCGCCATCTGCACCAGCGTCTCGCTTTCTGCGTCGAGCGCCGAGGTCGCCTCGTCGAGCAGCAGGATCGGCGCGTCGCGCAGGATGGCGCGAGCGATCGCCACCCGCTGGCGCTGGCCGCCGGACAGCGTCACGCCGCGCTCGCCGACCTGGCTGTCATAGCCTTTTTCGAGCTTGAGGATGAATTCGTCGGCTAGCGCATCCTTCGCCGCTGTCTCGATCTCCGCCTTGGTAGCGCCCGGCCGGCCAAAGCCGATATTGTCGCGCGCGCTTGCCGCGAAGATGGTGACGTCCTGCGGCACGATGGCGATGCGTTCGCGGACCGAGACGGGATCGGCTTCGCGCACATTGACGCCATCGATCAGGATCTTGCCGGTCTCGGGATCGTAGAAACGCAGGATCAGCGAAAAGACGGTGCTCTTGCCGGCCCCTGACGGACCGACGATCGCCACCGTCTCGCCGGGCATGACCTGAAAGCTCAAGCCGTGCACGGCAGCGCGGTCGGGCCTTGCCGGATAGGAGAAGGAGACATCATCGAACACGATCGCGCCCTTGGCGACCGCCGGCAGCGGCTTCGGATCGGCCGGCGCTTGGATTGCTGGCTTCTCGGCCAGGATCTCGGTCAGCCGTTCGGCAGCACCCGCCGCCTGCGCAAGCTCGCCCCAGACCTCCGACAGCGCGCCGAGCGCACCGGCGGCAAAGACCGAATAGAGCAGGAACTGGCCGAGCGTGCCGGGTGATATCGAGCCGTCGAGCACGTCGCGCGAGCCGAACCACAGCACCGCCACGACGGACGAGAAGATGGTGAAAATGGCAAAGAAGGTGAGGAAGGAGCGCGCGAAGATCGAGGCGCGCGCAGCCTCGAAAGCGGCTTCCACGGCGCCCGAGAAATGCCCGGTGACGAGCTTTTCATTGGTGAAGGCCTGCAAGGTGCGCACCGCGCCGATCTGCTCGCTGGCATAGGCGGTGGCATCGGCAAGCGTATCCTGCGCCTGCCGCGACTTGCGCCGCACCGAACGGCCGAAGGCGACCAGCGGCAGCACGATGACCGGGATGGCGGCAATAACCAAACCGGACAGTTTCGGGCTGGTGACGACCATCATCCCCACGGCGCCGAGGCCCAGGATGACGTTGCGCAGCGCCACCGAGGCCGTCGCCCCGACCGCCGACTTGACCTGCGTGGTGTCGGCGGCGAGCCGCGACACGATCTCGCCTGACTGCGCGGTGTCGAAGAAGGACGGCGACAGCGTCGTCACATGGGTAAAGACATCGCGCCTGATATCGGCGACGACGCGCTCGCCGAGCGTGATGACGAAATAATAGCGGCCGGCCGAGGCGGCCGCCAGCACGGCGGCCATTGCCACCAGGGCGACGAAGTATTCGGCGATGAAGATGGTGTTGGCCGACGAGAAACCATGGTCGATCATGCGCCGTACGGCCAGCGGCAGCGCCAGCGTCGTTGCCGCGGCGATGACCAGCGAAATGAGCGCGCCGACGACCAGCGTGCGATAATGCGTGATATACGGGAACACGCGCCTGAGCGGCTTGAGCGAGCGCCGGCGCTCGTCTGCGCTGCTGGTTTGCGCCATTCCTGCGTTTCCTCTAGCCGCCTCTGGGCAATGCGCCTCAATATGCGCTTGCCGCGGCCTTGTGATTCAATTCCGGCTGATGTATAGGCTCGCCGACCGTTTTAGAAGCCGTGGCTCCTCAATAGCTGCGGCTTCGAGTTTTAAAAAGGGGCGCATCGACGCAGGCTTATGCCCGTCGGCAGCGCCGGCAAGCCAGGAACCGAACCATGAAGACCGACATCCATCCCGATTACCACACCATCAAGGTCGTCATGACCGACGGCACCGAATACATGACCCGTTCGACCTGGGGCAAGGAAGGCGATACGATGAACCTCGATATCGACCCGACGACCCACCCGGCCTGGACCGGCGGCCAGCAGACCCTGCTCGACCGCGGTGGCCGCTTGTCGAAGTTCAAGAAGCGTTTCGAAGGTTTCGGCCTCTAAGCCCGACGACCTTTTTCGCAGATCGGAAAACCCGCCCTCGAGGCGGGTTTTTTGTTGCTCGACCTTCATCGCGTCCTACTCCGCCAACAGTTCCCGCAGCGCCATCCGCTTGTAAGCCTCGACCAGCCTGTCGCCCTCTTGCCTGTCGACCGAGATCGCCAGCCGCACGGCGGCCTCGCCCATCTGCCAGACCAGGAACGCCGTGGTTTCCAGCGCCGTCGGATCGGCCGCCGGGCGCAGCCGCTTCAGCACCGCTGTGAGGAATTCGGCGTTGGCCCGGCTGTCGGCGAGTTCGAGCTGGCGGAGCGCCTTGTCGGCCTGCGTGCCCGACCAGATGTCGCGCATCACCGGCTCGGCCAGGAACAGCCCGTAGTAGATATCGACCAGCTCCGAAAATGCTTGGCCCAGGCCTTCGGCGTCGCCGACGTCGGCGAGTGCCGCCGAGATGCACGCCTGGCTTTCGGCGGTGTAGCGCTCGGCCAACGCCCAGACGATCGCCCGCTTGTCCGGAAAGAACTGGTAGAGCGAGCCGATCGACACCCCTGCCCGTTGCGCCACTTCGCCCATGCGCATGGCGTCGCTGCCTTGCTCGGCAATCAGCGCCGAGGCAGCGGCGAGCATGCGTTCGACCCGTTCGCGGCTGCGCTGCTGGCTCGGCGCCCGGCGCGGCGAAGCAATCTGCTCCTGTGACGAAACCGGCGCGGTGTCTTCCATGGCTGTCTCCAGTGCCAACAAAATCGCTTGACTCGCAAAATACGAGGGTTTATCACGTTTTGCAAATGTGAGGATTGCTCATGTTTTGAAACAGAGGAAAACAGCCATGAACACCACGACAACAAACCCCATCCTGATCCTCGGCGGCACGGGCAAGACCGGCCGCCGCCTTGCCGAGCGACTGACGGCGCGGGGCCTGCCGGTGCGCATCGGCTCGCGCTCGGGTACCCCGCGCTTCGACTGGGAGGTCCCCGCGACCTGGGGCCCGGCCATGCAAGGCGTCAGCGCCGTCTACATCAGCTACTATCCCGATCTGGCCGTGCCGGGTGCCGCCGAGGTGATCGGCGCCTTCGCCAGGCTTGCCGTACAAAACGGCATCACCCGGCTGGTGCTGCTGTCGGGGCGTGGCGAGGCGGAAGCCCAACGTTCCGAAGAGATGCTGAAGGCCTCTGGCGCCGACTGGACGATCCTGCGCTGCGCCTGGTTCTCGCAGAATTTCAGCGAAGGCTTCCTTGTCGAATCCTTGGCTGAGGGCGAAGTGGCTTTGCCGGTCGGCAATGTCGGCGAGCCGTTTGTCGATGCCGATGACATCGCCGACGTCGCCTTTGCCGTGCTGACTGAGGCAGGGCATATCGGCCAGCTCTATGAACTGACCGGGCCGCGGCTGCTGAGCTTCGCCGACGCCGTCGCCGAGATCGGCAAGGCCGCCGGGCGCGATATCCGCTTTGTCAGGATTTCGCATGACGAATTCACCGCCACCGTGGCCGCGCACGACCTGCCGCCCGAATTCGCCTGGCTGCTCAATGAGCTGTTCACAAAAGTGCTTGACGGCCGCAACGAGACGCTGACCGACGGCGTCCAGCGCGTACTTGGCCGCCAGCCAAGAGACTTCTCCACCTACGCAACCGAAACCGCCGCTAGCCGAATCTGGAGCAACTGAGATGATCAAGCTTCTTCCCACCCTTACCATCATTGCCGCAATCGGCTCGGGCGTCGTCGGCGGCGTGTTTTTCGCTTTTTCCAATTTCGTCATGGCGGCGCTTGCCCGACTGCCCGTCCCCAGCGGCATCTCGGCGATGAATTCGATCAACGTCACGGTGATCACCCCGACCTTCATGACGGCGCTTTTCGGTACCGGCCTGCTCTGTCTGGTGCTTATCGCCGCCGCCATCATGGGCTGGAGCCAGTCCGGCTCGTACTGGTTGCTTGCCGGCGCGGTGATCTACCTGATCGGCAACCCGATCGTGACCATGGTCTTCAACGTGCCGCTCAACGATGCGCTCGCCGCCGTCGACCCGGCCAGCAGCAACGGCGCCGCTGTGTGGGCGAACCATCTGAGCCAATGGGTGATGTGGAACCACGTCCGCACCATCACCGCCATCATGGCGATGGCCTGCTTCATTCTCTCATTGCTCTAAGCAACGCCAGGAAAAGTCCGTAGCCGTCCGGAATTGCGTCGAGACAAAGAGAGAAGCGTTCTGCGAAAAGCAAAATATCCCGCTCAGGCGGGGTCTTTTTGCGTATGACCCTTGCGGTCGGAATGACCGAGATCACGGTCCGGGTCGATGACATCGCGGACCAGTTGCTTGAGCTTCGCCGCTTCCGGAAAGCCGCCGTCGCGCTTGCGGTCCCAGACCAGCGTATCATTGCAGGAAATGGTGAAGATGCCGCCAGTGCCGGGCACCAGCGTCACTTCGCCGAGGTCGGTGCCGAAGGTCGACAGCAGCTCCTGCGCCATCCAACCGGCACGCAGCAGCCACTGGCACTGCGTGCAATAAGTGATGCGGATGGCGGGAAGCTGAGCCGCGTTCATATCTATGGCCGGGCTCCGCTCATGCCGCGCTGAGCTTGGCCATGGTCTCGTCGTCGACTTCGAAGTTGGCGTAGACGCTTTGAACGTCATCGTCATCCTCGAGCGTGGCGACCAGCTTCATCAGCGACTGTGCCCGATCCTCGTCGACCGGAACGCTGTTCTGCGGCTTCCAGATCGGCTTCACCGATTCCGCTTCGCCGAGCGAGGCTTCCAGCGCCTTCGACACTTCGCCGAGATTTTCGAAGGCGCAGTAGATCGTGTGGCCTTCCTCATCGGATTCCACGTCATCGGCGCCAGCTTCGATCGCCGCGTCCATCACCTTGTCGGCGCTGCCGGCCGATGCCGGATAATAGATCTCGCCGGCACGATCCCACATGAACGACACCGATCCGGTTTCGCCCATCGCCCCGCCGGCCTTGGTGAAGGCGGCGCGCACGTTCGAGGCCGAACGGTTGCGGTTGTCGGTCAGGGCTTCGACGATGACGGCGACGCCGCCGGGTCCGTAGCCCTCATAGCGCACGGCTTCGTAGTTCTCGGCATCGCCCATCGAGGCCTTGTTGATGGCGCGCTGGATGTTGTCCTTCGGCATCGACACTGCCTTGGCGTTCTGCACGGCCAGGCGCAGGCGCGGGTTCATCGACGGATCGGGCGTCCCGCTCTTGGCGGCAACGGTGATTTCGCGCGCCAGCTTGGAAAACATTTTCGACCGCACCGCATCCTGGCGGCCCTTGCGGTGCATGATGTTCTTGAACTGTGAATGGCCAGCCATGGCACCCCTGTCGTCTTCTCGGCTAGAGCATCCCGAAGCGAGGTGATCTCACCTCGTCTTCTGCAGAAATACTCGAATTCAAAATTTCAGAGCGTCCCAGGTGCAACTCGTGGAAGCACGGCGTTCTCTGTCGGAATGGCCGGCTTATAGATAAATCGGCTCAATTCGTCCAGCCGCGACGCCGCTGCAATCGCTCACGCCTCCAGGTCCGGCTTCAGCCGGTCGATGATGCTGACCGCATGGCTGGCATACTGGCTGATCCGGCGATCCAAGGTCTCGCGATGCGGCTATGCTCCTGCCAGCGTCAATGCCCCTCGCCGGACTTCGCCTTCCTGCGTCGCCGCGCCAGCATGTTGAGCCCTTCGACCAAGGCCGAAAAACCCATCGCCGCGTAGATGTAACCCTTGGGCACATGGTAGCCCATGCCGTCGGCGATCAGCGTCATGCCGATCATCAGCAGGAAGCCCAGCGCCAGCATGACGATGCTCGGGTTCTTGGCGATGAAGTTTGCCAGCGGTCCGGCCGCCAGCATCATCACGCTGACCGCGACGATCACGGCGATGTACATGATGGCGATCTCATCGGTCATGCCGACGGCGGTGATGATCGAATCGATGGAGAAGACGAGGTCGAGCAGCAGGATCTGGAAGATCGCGCCGGCGAGGCTGATCTGCAGGGTCTCCCCCAGCATCGTGTCCTGGTGATCGTCGGGATCGACCGTGTGATGGATTTCCTTGGTCGCCTTCCAAACCAGGAACAGGCCACCGGCAATCAGGATCAGGTCGCGCCAGGAAAACCCGTGACCGAAGGCAGTGAAGACCGGCGTCGTCAGCTGGACGATGATCGAAATGGTGGCCAGCAGCACCAGCCGCATGATCAGCGCCGCCGAAATGCCGAGCCGGCGGGCCCGCGCCCTTTGCGCTTCCGGCAGCTTGTTTGTCAGGATCGAGATGAAGATCAGATTGTCGATGCCGAGCACGATCTCCAGCACCACCAGCGTCAGCAGCGCAACCCAGGCCGTCGGATCGGACACGAAGTGAAGATGTGGCGCCAGGAAATCGATGAGCTGCATGGAGGTCGTCCCCTCTACGATCTAGAGCAGTGTCGCCGGCAATTAGGTACTGCTTGCGTCCATATCAATGTCACGACCAGAAGGACGGTGCGGTTTCCTCCAGCCGCGGGCCGCGACGAAACGGCGCGATCCTCTCGGTCAGCCCGGTGCGGTCGGAAATATCGACGCCGACGCCGCACAATGTCGCCGGTCCGGTCGCTGCCTCGAAGCGCCCTTTCGGCACTTTCGACAGGAAACGGTTGAGCGGTTCCTCCTTGTCCATGCCGAGTGAGGAATCATAGTCGCCGCACATGCCGGCGTCGGAGATGTAGCCGGTTCCGCCATTGAGGATCTGGTGATCGCCGGTCGGCTGGTGCGTGTGGGTGCCGACCACCAGACTGGCGCGGCCATCGACGAAATGCGCAAAGCACATCTTTTCCGAGGTTGCCTCGGCGTGGAAGTCGATGATCACGGCATCCGCCTGCTCGCCGAGCGGACAGGCGGCCAGTTCGCGCTCACCGGCCTGGAACGGATCGTCGAGTTCGGGGTGCATGAACACCCGGCCCATGATGTTGGCGACCAGCACACGCGCACCGCTCCTGGCGATGTAGACGCCGGAGCCGCGGCCGGGCGTGCCCTTGGGGAAATTCGAGGGGCGCAGAAAGCGCTCTTCGCGCGGCGCGAAGGCCAGCGCGTCGCGCTGGTCCCAGACATGGTTGCCGGTGGTGACAACATCGGCGCCCGCCGCGATCGTTTCGCGAAAGATCTCTTCGGTGATGCCGAAGCCGCCGGCGGCATTCTCGCCATTGACGATGACGAAATCGAGTTTGAAATCGGAGATCAGTCCCGGCAGTTGTTCCCACACTGCCGTGCGTCCCGTTTTTCCAACCATGTCGCCGAGGAAGAGAAGTCTCATATGATCCCGCACCGAATGTCAGCGAAGCAAAAGCTGCATGACGTCTGTGAAAAGATCATGCGTCCATTGTGCTTATCTACAATTTTGGCGAGAAGCGGCGCAACCCACTCTCTGTGAGTATTTCCGGGATGACGACGTCGTGGTCCTCATCTGGCACCAGCGCCACCTCCTGGCAGTCGAAGGCGATGCCGATCAATCTTGGCGTCTGCCCCTTGTCGACAAGCTTGGCGATGGCACGGTCGTAGTAGCCGGCACCATAGCCGATGCGATGGCCGCGCGCGTCGAAGGCGGCGAGCGGCACCAGCATCACCGAAGGGTCGAGCACTTCGGCCTCCTCATGCGGGCCAACCGTGCCGAAGCCCATCTCGACCATCGGCGCGCCCCGCACCAGCTCGCGGAAGACGATGGTCGACTTGTCGAGGATCGCCGGCAGGCAAAGCCTGGCTCCCTTCTCGCGCAAGGCGAACATCAGCGGCCGGACGTCGACTTCCGAGCGCATCGGCCAGAAGCCGGAGACGATCTGACCCGGCTCGACAGCGAGGTGATCGCGCGCCGTCTCGGCCATTTCGAGGGCGATCTCCACCCGCCAGAATTCATCGAGCGCGTCGCGGCGCCCGAGTGCCTCGAGGCGAAGCTGCTTTTTCAGGTGTTTTGAGGATGTCATGCGCAGACGATAGAAAAAGTCAGATCTGGGTGGAGTTTTAGGAGCGACGTTTTCTACCGCATCATCCACCGAAATACATGGATGCGTTGCGAAAAGTGACGATCCACACAACCGGTGGAGAGAGCGATCCCGGGAACCTACAAAGTAGGTGGGCGCCGTGTGAGAAAACCCACGGGTCTTCCCAGGGACAGCTCCCTAAGGATCGTTAAGGCCCCGGGGAAAATGTTCTCCTGCCGGGAAGCACAGACCGTCCCACCCAATATAGGCTGCTGGTCGACCAAGCGCCAGTGAGACTGGCATTCTTTCCGTGTCGGATCCACGCCCTCGCCGCCGCCGACAAGCCACCCTTGCACAGGCAGCGCGGCGTCCTTACGGTCGTCATCACCAACCAAGAGCAATTCCAGGAAAAGTGTGAACGGTTTTCCGTCCGGAATTGCGTCAAAACAAAGAGATAGAGCGGTTCGACGTTTCCGTGAAACGGTGAACCGCTCTAAGGAGCAACAATGCGTTTCGAAGGCACGGCGGCCTATGTCGCCGACAAGGATCTGATGGTGGCGGTCAACGCGGCGATCGCGCTGGAACGGCCCTTGCTGGTCAAGGGCGAGCCCGGCACCGGCAAGACCGAACTCGCCAGGCAAGTTGCGGCAGCCCTTGGCCTCGACCTCATCGAATGGCACGTCAAGTCGACCACCAGGGCGCAGCAGGGCCTTTACGAATACGATGCCGTGTCGCGGCTGCGCGACAGCCAGCTCGGCGACGAGCGCTTCAACGACATCAGGAACTACATCAAGCGCGGCAAGCTTTGGGAGGCGTTCGCGGCCGGCAAGAAGGTCGTGCTTCTGATCGACGAGATCGACAAGGCCGATATCGAGTTTCCCAACGATTTGCTGCAAGAACTCGATCGGATGGAGTTCTTCGTCTACGAGACCGGCGAGACCATCCGCGCCGCGGTCAGGCCGATCGTCATCATCACCTCCAACAACGAGAAGGAGCTGCCGGACGCCTTCCTGCGCCGCTGCTTCTTCCACTACATCCGCTTTCCCGACGTCGAGACGCTGCACAAGATCGTCGATGTGCACTATCCCGGCATCAAGCAGAACCTAGTGCGCGCGGCGCTGACCCAGTTCTATGAGATCCGCGATGTGCCCGGCCTGAAGAAGAAGCCGTCGACTTCGGAAGCGCTCGATTGGATACGCTTGCTGGTCGCCGACGACATCGCGCCGGAAGACCTGCGCGCCGACCCGAAGAACGCATTGCCCAAGCTGCATGGCGCCCTTTTGAAGAACGAACAGGATGTGCATCTGTTCGAGCGGCTGGCCTTCATGGCAAGGCGGCAGGGCTAAGACTGTCCGTGCAGGTGTCGGAGCGCTACGAACGGGCCTCGCCCGCGGTCTGGGCGGAAGCTGCCCCCTTGCCTCCTGCGGCGCGACGGTCTTCGCGCCGAAGATGATGAGGCTGATGACGGCGAGAGTATTCCCCCCTTGCGATATCGTCTTGCATTCGCAAGCCTTGGCGCCACGGGCACGAGAGGCGCTGCATATGCTCGCGACCGCTTTTCGCGAGTATGATTTGCCGGCAGGATAGGCAAGGATGTTTCCCACTCCTGGTTCTTTATGGATCGGGTTCCAGATTTCAGAGGGATCGAAATGACCGAGATCACTGTCCGCCCGCTTGCGCAGTCCGACCACGCCGACTGGCGGCGCCTGTGGACCGACTACCTGACCTTCTATGAAACCAAACTGCCGGAGGAGGTCTACGCCGTTACCTGGAAGCGGCTGTTCACGGCAGGCGAGTTCGAGCCGAAGGGTTTCATCGCCACGCTCGACGGCAAGGCCGTAGGCCTCACCCACTATCTCTACCACCGCTCCTGCTGGGCGGAGCAGAACAACTGCTATCTGCAGGACCTGTTCGCCGACCCGGATGTGCGCGGCAAGGGCATTGGTGCTGAGCTGATCAAGGCGGTGAAGCTGGAAGCCGCAAAAATCGGCGTCAAGAATGTCTACTGGATGACGCACGAGTCCAACGCCACCGCGCGCAAGCTCTACGACTATGTCGCGCGCCGGACCGGCTTCATCGAGTATGATTTGCTGTAGATAGACGATGTTCATCCCCTTCTTCCTCGAACTGAAGGCGGCGCGTGTTCCCGTTTCGCTGCGGGAATATCTATCGTTGCTGGAGGGGCTGGAAGCTGGATTGGTCGATTACGACGTCGAGGGTTTCTACTATCTGGCCCGCACCGCGCTGGTGAAGGACGAACGCCACATCGACCGCTTCGACCAGGTGTTTGCCCATGTCTTCAAGGGCGTCGAGGCGCTGGGCGGGCCTGATGCCGTCGATGTCGCCAATATTCCCGAGGAATGGCTGCGCCGGCTCGCCGAGAAGCACCTGACCGACGAAGAGAAAAAACTGGTCGAGGCGCTAGGTGGTTTCGAAAAGCTGATGGAGACCTTGAAACAGCGGCTGCAGGAGCAGCAAGGCCGCCACCAGGGCGGCTCGAAATGGATCGGCACCGGCGGCACCTCACCCTTCGGCGCCTATGGCTACAATCCCGAAGGCGTGCGCATCGGCCAGCACGAAAGCCGCAACCGCCGCGCCGTAAAAGTCTGGGACAGACGCGAGTTCAGGAATTTCGATGACGCCGTCGAACTCGGCACCCGCAATATCAAGATCGCGCTGAAGCGGCTGCGCCGCTGGGTGCGCGAGGGCGCCGAAGAGGAGTTCGACCTGCCGGGCACCATCCATGCCACCGCCGAGCACGGCTATCTCGACGTGCAAACGCGGCCCGAACGACGCAACGCGGTGAAGCTCTTGATGTTCTTCGATGTCGGCGGCTCGATGGACGACCACATCAAGAGCGTCGAAGAGCTGTTTTCGGCCGCCCGCGCCGAATTCCGCCAACTCGAATATTTCTATTTCCACAACTGCCTCTATGAGGGCGTGTGGAAGGACAATCGTCGCCGGCATGCCGAGACGATCCCGACCTTCGACCTGATCCACAAATATGGGCCGGACTACAAAGTGATCGTCGTCGGTGACGCCTCGATGAGCCCTTACGAGATCGCCCACCCCGGCGGCTCGGTCGAACACTGGAACCAGGAGGCCGGAGCCGTATGGCTCGGCCGCATGCTGCAGCAATGGCCGAACGCGGTATGGTTGAATCCCGAGAGCCAGAAGAACTGGGGTTTTACCCATTCGATCGCCATGATCCGCGACATCTTCGGCGGCCGCATGTTCCCGCTGACGCTGGCCGGACTCGAAGCCGCGACCAGGCAGCTTTCAAGGAAGCATTGAGCGTCAAGGGAAATGATTGCTCGTCCAGAAGTGCCCCGTACTGGGCAGGGCTGTAACAAATGCCTATCTTGGTGCGAATATGAGGTTGCAATCAACAACGAGCCGGCAAGGCTGAGGAGATCGAATGGACACCCACACCTACCCCGTCACCCGCACCGACGCCGAATGGCGCGCCCGGCTGACGCCGGAGCAATATGCCGTCATGCGCGGCCACGGCACCGAGCGGCCGGGAAGCTGCGCTTTGCTCTATGAGAAGCGCGCCGGCACGTTTTCCTGCGTCGGCTGCGACCAGCCGCTGTTCGAGTCCAAGCTGAAGTTCGAGAGCGGCACCGGCTGGCCGAGCTTCAACGACCCGGTGCCGGGCTCGGTCGAGAACACCGTCGACCGCAGCTATGGCATGGTCCGGACCGAATGCCATTGCGCCCGCTGCGGCAGCCATCTCGGCCATGTCTTCGAGGACGGCCCGCCGCCGACCGGCCTGCGCTATTGCATCAACGGCGTCGCGCTGAAATTCGAGCCAACAGCTTGACCCGACCGTCGGATGAATGGAAAGGGCGGCTGCGGCCGCCCTTTTTCATTGCGCGATAGGTGCCCTATCCCACTGTCAGACCACGACCGACAGGATCAGCCACAATGTGGCGCCAAGCGTCATCAGCGAGGCTTTGGCGCCAGTGGCCTTTTCCGTGGTTCGCCATACGGCAAAGGTCAGGAAGATATTGTAGGGCACCGGCGCGAAATGCACCGCCAGAACCAGCGCGAGTGGCAGCTTCAGTGCGAGCAGGACGATCGCGGCCACTGACGAAGCGACATTGATCGCCATGCCGACAAGGACGAGGTCGCGCCAGAACAGCCGATCGAGCGGCACCAGGCCTTGCCAGCGCGCGCGGAAGAAGCCCGGGCTTGCCGTGTCGGTCTCGTCATCGGGAAGCTTTGAAACATTCATCGGCGCAACCCTTGCTTCGGCGTCGGCAGGAACGTCAAACGCAACAAACTGTCAACACCAGGCGACGATGGACATCGTGACCTGGCCAGATGTCACGGTCGCGAAACCTTTCTACGCCGCTTCTTTTCGGTATACTTTTGCCAAGCGGCGACGTCCCGACGGAGTTTGCCGCCCCATCATCCAGTCGCCTGCCGGGGAGGTCTTGAGATGAGCGACAATTTCTACAATGTGCTGTTTCTGTGCAACGCCAATTCGGCGCGATCCATCATGGGGGAAGCCATCCTCAACCGGATCGGCGCCGGCAAGTTCAAGGCCTTTTCCGCCGGCTCGCAACCGAAGGGCACGGTCAATCCCTACGCACTCCAACTGCTCGAAACCCTCAGCTTCGACACCGGCTTCGCCCGCTCGAAAAGCTGGGACGAATTTGCCGCGCCCGACGCGCCGGAAATGAACTTCGTCTTCACCGTCTGCGACAACACCGCGAACGAAGCCTGTCCCATATGGCCCGGCCATCCGATGACGGCGCTTTGGGCGATACCGGACCCGGCCAAGGCCCGCGGCACCGAGGCCGAGGTGCACCTCGCCTTCGCCGATGCCTATCGCATGCTCAACAATCGCATCTCGCTGTTTGTCAATCTGCCGGTGGGTACGCTCGACCATATGACGCTGCAGCACCATCTGGACGAGATCGGTCGCGATACGGCGAAGGCGAACTGATCGCAAAACGCTCGTCGCATCGGCGGCTGGCAGGCGCGAATTTCACGCTCAGGCTTGTTCGCCGTCCGCCAGAACCTCGGTGACCGCGCGCTCGATGCGTGAGGTCTCCGTCACCAGCCAGTCGGTCATCGCCGGCCAGTTGTCCTCGGCAAAGCAATTCACCCGCCACATCGAATTGATGCCAAGGCCCTGGCAACTCTGTTCCGGCCTGAGCTTCAACTTGCCTTCGATCGCCGGCTGGAACGGCTTCAACCGCGACCACGCTCCCGTGGCGCCGAACTTCTCGTTGCGCCCGAAGAAGACGCCGACATGGTTCTGCGCCGGCGCCACATACATGGAAAGGACCAATGCGAAGCCGGGCAGCCCGCGCTGCCAGAACCAGGGTCCGCGCCTCGCCAGCAGGGCCTTTTCCTCCGGATGCCGTTCCTCGAACAGCGTCCAGAAACCGCGCTGGCGGAATTCAGAGGCGCGGCGGGCGCCGAAGTCGAATTCGCTCATGCTTCGATGACGCTCCAGCATCACGCCCGGGCTGAGACTGTTGCCGGCTCCCTAGAGACTGTTTCGAAATCCGCTCTGGCGAGTCATATGGTGGTGGTTTCGAGAACCGTAGCGCAGCGGACTTTGGTCCGTGAGCAACGGAAGCGCAGAAAACGCCATCAGATGGCCGCCGGAGTAGAATTTCCAAACAGGCTCTTACACCATGCCGAGCGCGGCCTTGTACAGGTCGAGGATGGTTTCCTCCTCCTGCCGCTCTGCCTGGTCCTTCTTGCGCAGCCGGATGATCGTGCGCATCGCCTTGGTGTCGAAGCCGGTACCCTTGGCTTCGGCGAACACTTCCTTGATGTCGTCGGAAATGGTCTTCTTCTCTTCCTCGAGCCGCTCTATGCGCTCGATGAAGGCACGCAGCTGGCCGGCGGCAACAGTCTGGCTGGTCTCGGTGATATCGTCGGCCATGTTTTCTTCTCCGCGTCTTTTATGCGTCACGACTCGGAAGCCGACCGTGACGGATTTGAGCGGGTTCGATGCCCGACCAAGCGCGGCGGGTCAAGATAGTATCGATGCGGCATGAAGGGTTGCGCACGCCCCGAGGTGTGTTGAGATTCAGGTCAGGCCGAGCCGAAAAAGGGTGGCTTCCGAGAACCGGAGCGGAGCGTACTTTGGTACGTGAGCACCGGAAGCGCAGGAAGCCAGCGTTTGCAGGCCGGCATCACCTGAATATCAACACACCTCAATTGAAGGCGATCAACAGATCCTTGGCATCGATCTGGTCGCCGGCCTTGACCAGCACCTCGGCGACCGTGCCGTCGCGCTCGGCGTGCAGCGCCGTCTCCATCTTCATCGCCTCGATGGAAAGCAGCACGTCGCCGGCCTTCACGGCCTGGCCAGCGGCAACCGAAAGCGCCGAGACGACGCCCGGCATCGGCGCGCCGACATGCGCCTCGTTACCCGGCTCGGCCTTGCGGCGGGCCTTGGCGGCGGACGCGCCATGCGCCCTGTCGGGCACCTTGACGCGGCGCGGCTGGCCGTTGAGCTCGAAGAACACGGTGACCATGCCCTTGTCGTCGACCTCGCCGATGGCCAGACAGCGCACCACCAGCGTCTTGCCCTTCTCGATGTCGACGAAGATCTCGTCTTCGGGCTTCATGCCGTAGAAATAGGTCGGCGTCGGCAGGACGCTGACCGGGCCGTAGGTCTCCTGCGCGCCGGCGAAGTCGGAAAACACCTTCGGATACATCAGCCACGAGGCGAATTCGAACTCCGAGAGCTTGCGCTCGAGCTTCTCCTCGATCTCCTTGCGGCTGGCCTTGAGATCGGCCGGCTTGAGCAGCGAGCCCGGCCGCACCGTGATTGGCTTGTCGCCCTTCAGCGCCTTCTTCTGCAACGCTGCCGGCCAACCACCGGGCGACTGGCCAAGATCGCCGCGCAGCATCGAGACGACCGAATCCGGAAAGGCGATATCCCTGGCCGGATTTTCGACATCGGCGACGGTCAGGTCCTGGCTGACCATCATCAATGCCATGTCGCCGACGACCTTGGACGACGGCGTCACCTTGACGATGTCGCCGAACATCAGGTTGACGTCGTGATAGGTCTGCGCCACCTCGTGCCAGCGTGTCTCGAGCCCGAGCGAGCGCGCCTGTTCCTTGAGATTGGTGAACTGTCCGCCCGGCATTTCATGCAGGTAGACTTCCGAGGCCGGTCCCTTGAGGTCGCTTTCGAAGGCGGCGTACTGATTACGCACCGCCTCCCAGTAGAACGAGATCTTGCGAATCCATTGCGGGTCGAGGCCGGGGTCGCGCTCGGTGCCCTTCAGCGCCTCGACGATCGAGCCAAGGCAAGGCTGCGATGTGTTGCCGGAGAAGGCATCCATCGCCGCGTCGATGGCGTCGACGCCGCTCTCCACCGCAGCCAGCACCGTCGCCGCCGACAGGCCCGACGTGTCGTGGGTGTGGAAATGGATCGGCAAATCGGTCGCCTCGCGCAGTGCCTTGAACAGCACGCGTGCGGCGGAAGGCTTCAAGAGGCCGGCCATGTCCTTGACGGCGATGATGTGGGCGCCGGCCGCCTGCAATTCGCTGGCCAGGCCGACATAGTATTTGAGATCGTATTTGGCTCGCGCCGGGTCGAGTATGTCGCCGGTGTAACACATCGCCGCTTCGATCAGCTTGCCCTCGGCGCCGACCGCGTCCATGGCGACGCGCATGTTCTCGACCCAGTTCAGGCAGTCGAATACGCGGAACAGGTCGATGCCGCCGCTGGCCGCCTGCTTGACGAAATGTTGCACGACATTGTCGGGATAATTGGTGTAGCCGACGCCGTTGGCGCCGCGCAGCAGCATCTGCAGCAACAGATTGGGCGCTGCCTCGCGCACCAGCGACAGTCGCTCCCATGGATCCTCGGTGAGGAAACGCATGGCGACGTCGAAGGTGGCGCCGCCCCAGCATTCGAGCGACAGAAGCTGCGGCAGGGCGCGCGCATAGGTGCCGGCGATGCCGGCGATGTCATGCGTGCGCACACGCGTTGCCAGCAGCGACTGATGGCCGTCGCGCATCGTCGTGTCGGTGACCAGCACCTCCTTTTGCGCGCGCATCCAGGCGGCGAATTTTTCCGGTCCGAGCACGTCCAGCTTCTGCTTGCTGCCGCCCGGCACATTGCCGTTGAGGTAGGGCACGATGGGTGCGGCCGCGTCGGCCTTCGGCTGTGGCCGGCCGCGCGCCTCGGGATGACCGTTGACCGACACGTCGGCCAGATAGTTGATGAGCTTGGTGGCGCGGTCCTGGCGCTTCACCTGCTGGAACAGCTCCGGCGTCGTGTCGATGAACTTGGTCGTGTAGGAATTGTCGGCGAAGCTCGGGTGATTGATGATCGCTTCGAGGAAGGTCAGGTTGGTGGCGACGCCGCGGATGCGGAACTCGCGCAGCGCCCGGTTCATGCGGGCGATGGTCTCGGCCGGCGTCGGCGCCCAGGCCGTCACCTTCTCCAACAGCGGATCGTAGAAGCGGGTGATGACCGCGCCGGAATAGGCGGTGCCGCCGTCGAGGCGAATGCCGAAGCCGGTGGCACCACGATAGGCGGTGATGCGGCCGTAGTCGGGAATGAAATTGTGCTCGGGGTCTTCGGTGGTGATGCGGCACTGCAAGGCATGGCCATTCAGCCGGATGTCCTTCTGCGCCGGCACGCCCGATTCCGGCGTGCCGATAGCGAAGCCGTCGAGGATGTGGATCTGCGCCTTGACGATGTCGATGCCGGTCACCTGCTCGGTGACGGTGTGCTCGACCTGGATGCGCGGATTGACCTCGATGAAATAGAACTTGGCGGTATCGGCATCCTGCAGGAACTCGACCGTACCGGCACCGACATAGCTGGTCTCGCGCGCGATCTTCAGCGCATAGCCGCAAAGCTCCTCGCGCTGCGACATTTCGAGATATGGCGCCGGCGCCCGCTCGACAACCTTCTGGTTGCGGCGCTGGATCGAGCAGTCGCGTTCGAACAGGTGCACCGCATTGCCATGCGTGTCACCCAGCACCTGCACCTCGACATGGCGGGCGCGCTCGATCAGCTTTTCGAGATAGACCTCGTCCTTGCCGAAGGCGGCTTTCGCCTCGCGCTTGCCTTCCATGACCTCGCGGGCAAGATCGGCCTCGGAGCGGATGGCGCGCATGCCGCGCCCGCCGCCGCCCCACGATGCCTTCAGCATCACGGGATAGCCGATCTCCTTGGCCAGTTTCTTCACCGCGTCCATGTCGTCGGGCAACGGATCTGTGGCGGGGATCACCGGCACGCCGACCTCGATCGCCAGATTGCGCGCGGCAACCTTGTTGCCGAGCCGGCGCATGGTATCGGGCTTCGGCCCGATGAAGGTGATGCCGGCGACCGCGCAGGCTTCGGCGAATTCGGGGCTTTCCGACAAAAGCCCGTAGCCGGGATGGATGGCGTCGGCGCCCGAAAGCCTGGCGACGCGGATCACCTCCTCGATCGACAGGTAGCTTTCGATCGGTCCCATGTCGCGGGTCAGGTGCGGTCCGCGCCCGACCTGGTAGCTCTCGTCGGCCTTGAAGCGATGCAGCGAATACTTGTCCTCCTCGGCCCAGATCGCCACGGTTTTGAGGCCAAGTTCGTTGGCCGCGCGAAAGACGCGAATGGCGATTTCGGATCGGTTGGCGACGAGAATCTTCGTAATGGCCAAGGACGAACTCCGGACAGCGTCGGGGAGGAAACTGGGCGTCATGATTAGCGCGAAAATGCTGCAGTGCAAACAAAATTGACGCTGAATTAAATCGATTGAACCGGAATCTTTGCGCCAAAGTCGGTCGCATTCGGTCGAACGCGCAAGAAAGCCGCGGCGCTGCCATTCAAGGCCGGATCATTTTCCGGCTAAAGGCCGGCTGTATCGGCTTGCCGGATCGTCCGGAACGGAGCGAGGCTCAAAAGAAAATGCCCGGCGCGAGGCGCCGGGCATTTCGTAAAGATCGAGGCCGACAGGCTTACATCTTCTGGATGTAGGTGTACTTGCCGTCGTCGCCCTTCTTCCATTCGTACATGACGTAGCCGGGCAGCGTCGGGTCGCCCTTGGCGTCATAGGACAGGTCGCCGAGCACGGTCTTGAACGGGCCATTCGCATGCAGCGCCTTGGCAACTTCCTGCGGGTCGTTCGACTTGGCGGCCGCCGCTGCTTCCGAAAGCGCTTGCACGGCAGCGTATGCGTAAAGCGTGTAAGCTTCCGGCTCGAAGCCCTGCGCACGGAACTTCTCGACGAGTTCCTTGTTCGCGGGGATCAGGCGCGGATCCGGGCCGAAGGTGTTGAGCGTGCCCGCAACCGCGTCGCCCGCGATCGAAGCCAACTCGTTCGACACGATGCCGTCACCGGAAACCAGCGTCGCCTTGAGGCCCTGGTCGGCCGCCTGGCGGATGATCAGGCCGGCTTCAGTGTGCAGGCCGCCCCAATAGATGATGGAGACGCCGGCTTCCTTCATCTTGGCGATCAGCGCCGAGAAGTCCTTGTCGCCGACGTTGATGCCTTCATACATGACTTCCGTCACGCCCTTGGCGTTCATCGCCTTCTTGGTTTCGTCGGCAAGGCCCTGGCCGTAGGTGGTCTTGTCGTGCACGACGGCGATCTTGGCGTCCTTGAAGTTCGCGGCGAGATAAGCGCCGGCAATGCTACCCTGCTGGTCATCGCGTCCGCAGGTGCGGAACACGTTCCACAGGCCGCGCTCGGTGAACTGCGGGTTGGTTGCAGCCGGAGTGATCTCGACGATGTTGTTTTCCGCATAGACTTCGGATGCCGGGATCGAGACGCCCGAGTTGAAGTGGCCGACCACGAACTTGACGCCGTCGCCGACGAACTTGTTGGCGACCGAGATGCCCTGCTTCGGATCGGAGACGTCGTCGCCAACCTCGAGCTTGATCTGCTCGCCATTGATGCCGCCCTTGGCATTGATGTCGGCGACAGCCGCTTCCGCACCCTTTTGAAGCTGTGCGCCGAAGGCTGCGTTCGGACCGGTGATCGGACCGGCAACGCCGATCAGTACATCAGCCCACGCGCTGCCGCCGAACGCGACGAGCGCGGTCAGGGCGACGGCGGACAAAAGTGATTTTTTCATTTAAACGCTCCCATTTACGGAGTGGGCGTGGATGAAGCTTTCATGCGATGCCCACCCTTATCGCAGAAAGCATAGTTTGCCGATTTTCAGGCACTTGTCACGCCGATTCATCCCCGAAGCGGCGTTAATGATGAACCTCAGCCTTTCGGCTTCCAGCTCAAGATTGAAGCTCTTTCGTAGAGCCAATTATACTGCGTCACCATCTGGTTTGTTCGTGTGTATTGATAGCCGACGAAGCCAAGGATCATCAGCACGATGGTGTCGACGATGTAGTAGTGCAGCGAGAACATCGTGCCGCCGAACAGCGCGTGATGGATGAAGCGGATGCCTATGCCGAGGCCTAGCATATAGACGAACAAATGGATGAAGCTGCGCCATGTCTGGGCGCTTGCCTTTCCCGTCATCCAGGCCGCCCAGCCGCCGAGCAGGCAGGTGACGAAGAAGAACTGCCAGATCGACGGCTCCTCGTAAAGAATGCCCTGCATAGTGAAGTCTCCCTAGCATGATCCCGAAAAGTTGCAGACTTTTCGGACAAAGATCATGCGACAAACAAACAACTTGGAGCGGAATATCGGATGCACACGTTCCGCTCCAAACTCAGTGGTGTCCGCCTTCGAGATAGGCGGCGCGCACCTCCGGATTGGCGAGCAGTTCCTTGCCTGTGCCGCTCATCGTCACATTGCCGTTGACCATGACGTAGCCGCGCGTGGCGAGCTTGAGCGCGCCGAAGGCGTTCTGCTCGACCAGGAACACGGTCAGCCCCTGGGTGCGGTTCAGCTCGCGGATGGCGTCGAAGATCTGCTTGACGATCAGCGGCGCCAGACCCAGCGATGGTTCGTCGAGCAACAACAGCTTCGGCCGCGCCATCAGCGCACGTCCGATCGACAGCATCTGCTGCTCGCCGCCCGACAGCGTGCCGCCGCGCTGGGCGATACGCTCCTTGAGCCGCGGGAACAGCGTGAACACCTTCTCGACGTCCTCGTCATAGTGCTTGAGGTTGTCGAGGCTGGCGCCCATCTGCAGGTTTTCCATCACCGTCATGCGCGGGAAGATGCGCCGGCCTTCGGGCGATTGGGCGATGCGCATGCGCGCGATCTCATGCGTCGGCATCTGGGTGATGTCGGTGCCGGCAAAGGTGATGGTGCCGGCCCGCGCACGAGGCGCGCCGAAGATGGTCATCATCAGCGTCGACTTGCCGGCGCCGTTGGCGCCGATCAGCGCCACGATCTCACCCTGGTTGACGGTGACATCGACGCCGTTCAGCGCCCGGATGTTGCCGTAGTAGGTCTGCACGCCCTTGATATCGAGCAGCGTTGTCCCGGCCATCACTTGCCCCCTCCGCGCTTGCCCGCCCCAGGCTTGGCAGCGGTAGTCTTCCCGGAAGCCGCACTTGCGGTCTTCCCCGAAGCTGCATTTGCAGTCTTCCCGGAAGAATGGCTGGTCGCCACCTTGCCCGCATCGACGCGGCGCGAGAATTCCGTGTCCTTGCCCTGGCCGAGCAGCTTGGCCTGCTTGACCCATTCCTCACGCGCGATGCGCCCGTCGAAGGCAAGATAGGCCTCGGCGGCCTCGACGTCGGCCTTCTTCCAGGCGCCGATCTGGTCGAAATGGAAGATGCCGTGCTCGTTGAGCTTCTTCTCGTTGACCGTGCCGATGCCCTTGATGCGGGTCAGATTGTCGGCCTTGCCGCCGCGCGGCGCCGCCAGCCGGTTGGAGATTTCCCCCGCCGGAGCCTTCGCCGCTGGAGCCTTGGTTGCCGGCTTTGTCGGCGCTGCCGACTTCACTGCCGCCCCAGTTGCCGCCTTTGACGCTGCTTTCGGGGCGGGCTTTGCCTTTGGAGCAGGCTTCGCCGCCGGTACGGCAGCTAGCGGAGCAGCCTTGTTTGCCGCTGCGAGCGATCTTGCGTCGACCTGCGCCGCCTTGGAGGCGCCTTTCGAAACGGTGACCCGCTCGCCCTCGCTATGGCCGACCGTGTCGGTCACCGGCCCGGCGAGATACGAGGACGATGTCCCCGGACCGTGCGCGGCATCAGGCCCTGTATCGAGCTGTTCGATGACGTCTTCGTCGCCGACTTCGGTGAGGACCGCCTCGACTTCCTCGTCGTCGACGCCGAGATAGGCGGCGATGACGCGCGGATCGGTACGCACCGATTGCGGACTGCCGTCCGAGATCTTGCGGCCATATTCCAGCACCACTACGTGATCGGATATCTGCATGACCACAGACATGTCATGCTCGATCAAAAGGATCGAGGTGCCTGATGTGTTCTTGATGTCGATCAGCAGTTCGTTGAGCGACGCCGATTCCTTCGGATTGAGGCCGGCGGCCGGCTCGTCCAGGCACAGAAGCTCCGGACCCGTGCACATGGCGCGGGCGATCTCGAGGCGCCGCTGCGCCCCGTACGGCAGGTCGCCTGCCGGATCGTCGGCACGGTCGACGAGATCGGCCTTCTCCAGCCAGTGCCTGGCAAGCTCGACGGATTCGGCCGAGGCCTTGCGGTAGCCGCTGAAGCCGAACAGGCCAAGTACCGTATAGCCCGAGGCCTTCATCAGCTTGTTGTGCTGGGCAACCAAAAGGTTCTCCAGCAGCGTCATGCCCGAGAACAGGCGGATGTTCTGGAAGGTTCGCGCCACCTTGGCGCGCGCCGGAATCTCGTGGTTGGGCAGACGTTCGAGCAAATAGCTCGAGCCGTCGTTGCGGTTGAGCGTGATCATGCCCTCCGACGGCTTGTAGAAGCCGGTGATGCAGTTGAACACAGTGGTCTTGCCGGCACCGTTGGGTCCGATCAGCGCGGTGATCTCGCCACGCTTGGCGGTGAAGGACAGGTCGCCGATGGCGACCAGGCCGCCGAACTTCATCGACAGGTGCTCGACCTGCAGGATGGCCTCGTTCATGGGTGTGCTCGCATTCATCAGCCGTGGCCCTCCTTGGTGAAGGAACTGGAGACAGCCCTTCGCTCCTTGAGGAAGGCGGTCGGTTCGCGACTGCCGACGAAGCCGCGCGGCTTCCACAGCATGACGATGACCATGGCCATGCCGAACAGAAGCATGCGGTAGAGTTCGGGGGTGAAGTCCGGCCCGAAGATCTGCTTGAGGAAGTCGAGTTCGCGCAGCGCCTCGGTGCCGCCGATCATCACCATTGCGGCAACCGCTATGCCGACCAGCGAGCCCATGCCGCCGAGCACGACGATGGCCAGGATGATAGCCGATTCCAGGAAGACGAAGGATTCCGGGCTGACGAAGCCTTGCCGCGCGGCGAAGAACGAGCCGGCGAAGCCGCCGAACATGGCGCCGGTGGCAAAGGCCGTAAGCTTGGTCGTCGTCGTGTTGATGCCCAGAGACCGGCAGGCGATCTCGTCCTCGCGCAGCGCTTCCCAGGCACGGCCGACCGGTAGGCGGCGCAGCCTGATGGTGACGAAGGCAGTGAGCAGGCACAGGCCCAGGATCAGATAATAAAGGAAGATCTTATAGTAGGCACCCGACTGAGCGATGTGCAGCACCTTGGCTATGTAGTTCGAATCCGACACGTTGAACGACATCAGGCCGAAGAAGCTGACCTTGGGAATTCCGGAAATGCCGGCCGACCCGTTGGTGACCTCGCGCCAGTTGATCAGCACCAGGCGGATGATCTCGCCGAAGGCCAGCGTCACGATAGCCAGATAGTCGCCACGCAGGCGCAGCACCGGGAAGCCGAGCAGCACGCCCCAGAGGGCGGCCATGGCGCCGGCGGCTGGCAGCAGGATCCAGAACGACAGGCCGTATTGGGTGGCGAGCAGCGCATACGCATAGGCGCCAAGTGCATAAAAGGCGACGTAGCCGAGGTCGAGCAGGCCGGCGAGACCGACCACGATGTTCAGGCCCCAGGCCAGCATCACATAGATCAGGATCTGGATGCCGAAATTGTCGACCCATTTCAGTGAGCCCTGCAGCCCTCCGACAATCGACCACGCGTTCAGCGACAGCACCGCGACCACGAGGATCGGGTAGAGCACAAGCGCGGCAATGCCGAGCTTGGTGAAGTTGGCATGGATGAAGGCCCTGAAATAGTAGATCACGCAGGCCAGCACATAGATGATCGCCAGGGCCCGCAGGAATTGCAGATAGCCGGCCGGTTCTGCTCCAACCCATCCGGCGAGCGAGTTGTTAAAAACGAACAGCAGCACCGCCGCGGTGACGGCCGCGATGAACCACGGCAACTGGAAGAAGCGCGACGCTACGCTGCCCGGCAACAGGCCGGTGGCGACGTCGGCGATCTTCTGGTTGGCCATGAAAGGCTGGCCATAGGCGACATAGAGGAAGCGTCCGACAGCCGTGGCGATCACCACGGCGACAAGCAAGCCCCAGCGCGTGGTGACGACCAGTTCATTGGAGATGTTCTGGCCGGTCTTCAGGCCAATGAACAGCACGAACAGGCCAAGCGAAATGGCGCCGGCATAGAACCCTTCCTTAAGGCCGCGTTGGACAGGGCTGGCGACGACGTCGCTTTCCGGAGATACGGTGACCGCCATGATCTCAGACCTTTTCGACTTCTGGCCGGCCCAGAATGCCGGAAGGCAGGAAGATCAGCACGATCGCCAGGATCGAGAACGCCGCGACGTCCTTGTAGTCGATCGAGAAATACGCCGACCACATGCTCTCGATGAAGCCGATCATCAGCCCGCCGAGCACCGCGCCCGGCAGCGAGCCGATGCCGCCCAGCACCGCCGCCGTGAACGCCTTCACACCCGGCGTGAAGCCGTCCGAGAAGGCAATGACGCCGTAATACATCAGGAACAGGGTGCCTGCGACGGCGGCGAGCGCCGCACCCATGATGAAGGTGATCGAGATCGTGCGGTCGACGTCGATGCCGAGCAGTGCGGCCATCTTGCGGTCCTGCTCGCACGCTCTTTGCGCTCGACCCAGCGATGTCCTGTTGACCAGGTACCAGAACAGCGCCAGCAGCGCCGCCGTGACCAGAACGATGATGATCTGCTTCAGCGACACGCTGATGCCGTTGATGTTGTAGACCTGGCTGACCATCGGCGGGATCGGTTTGTTGCGCGGCCCCTGCGTCACCTGGACGAAGTTCGACAGCGCGATCGACATACCGATCGCGGTGATCAGCGGCGCCAGCCGGAACGAACCACGCAGCGGCCGGTAGGCCACCTTCTCGATCGTCCAGTTGTAGAGGCTGGTGAGCAGCATCGCCACGATCATCATGACCAGAAGCGCGATGACGACGGGCACCGAATAGAACAGTGCACCGAGGACGAGGAAGACGATCAGCGCCGTGAAAGCGCCCACCATGAAGATGTCGCCATGGGCGAAGTTGATCATGCCAATGATGCCGTAGACCATCGTGTAGCCGATCGCGATCAGCCCATAGATCGATCCCAGCGTCAGCCCGTTGATAAGCTGCTGGACAAAGTACTGCATGTGTACGTGGCTCCCCTGGAATGTCGCCCATGCAGACGCATTCCTTTTCGTATTTCCCCTAGTCGTAAAGTTTCGAGCCCGGATTGCAACGTCATTTTTCAACCGTCATGCGTGTTTTGCCGGCACGCCGTTCGATTGCCCGTTTTTCCCATCCGGCCCCTTGGACTATCGCGGACCCTACCATTGGCATAACGCAATGTCTTTGACGATTCGACCGCATCATGCGCCCCATTTCGAAGAAATCACCGTCAAAACTAGGTGATGAGAGGAATCGTTGCGTTCCTGACACGATCCGTTTTTCATTCCTTCGCTTTCCCCTAGGTCAGGATTCCCCTTAGCTGACAACAAACCCTGCGCGAACGAATCGTGGTCGTCGATGAAGCTGGTGTTCATCCGGTCATTGGCGACCGGCCGCCGATCGAGGCAACGATGGCTCCTCGGGACTCAGTAGGCGGATCCGCCATTCTCGCTCAGGACATGCCGCTCGGTGCCATCAAGGGGAGGATTGAAGACGCTGACCAGGATCATGTCGCCGGCGGTATCGGCACGCAGATAATGATCGTCATGTTCATCGAGCACATAGATCGTGCCCGGCTCGATACGATGCACTTCACCGGACATGTCTTCGACCTCACCGGCGCCGGCGATGCAGTAGCAGGCCTCGAAATGCCGCCGATAGTGGAGGCGCGATTCGCTGCCTGCACGCACAACGGTATGGCAGACGGTGAACCCCATGCCGTCCTTTTGTGTCAGCAGGCGGTGGCTGGTGCCATTGCCCCAATCCACGAAGAAGTCAGATTTTTCTACATCAGCCAATTGTCTGGTGAACATGTCGTTTTCCCTGCATATCGTCAAAAGGTACGTATTCCTTGGGCGGATCTGGGCTTGTCCAGAAACCGGACCGCAGAAATGCCGCAAGATATGCGCGCCTTCAAATGATTGCTTCTCAACTGATATGTTAGTAAATTTTACATATGGACTACATCCCGCTGAACGCCGTCCGTGCTTTCGAGGCCGCTGCACGTCATCTCAGTTTCTCCGCTGCCGGCGAGGAGTTGCACGTCACTCACCCGGCCATCAGTCACCAGATAAGGCGGCTGGAGGAGTGGTTGGGCGTGCCGCTCTTCCACCGGGATGCGCGCAAGGTACGGCTGACGGATGCCGGGGTTATCCTGCAGGCCTCGGCGAGCGGGGCACTTGCCGAACTCGGCGCCACATGCCGGCGTATCAGGCGCAATGCGGCCGAGGCGACAGTATCCGTAGGCTGCATACCTTCCATTGCCAGCCGCTGGCTCGTACCCCGCCTGCCGGACTTCACCGCCAGCCATCCCGATATCGGCATGCGGGTGGCTTATGCCCGCGCCGAGGAAAGGCTCGGCGATGGTGAGAACGACGTTCTGATCACGCTTGGGGCGGACCCCTCTCCCGGCGTCACCAGTCTCAAGCTGTTTTCACGCCTGAACCGGCCGGTGTGCAGCCCCTACTACTTCGCCGGCAGGGACCATCTGCGAACAGCCGCGGGAATAGCGGGCGCCGACCTGCTGCATGACGAGACCCGCCACGGCTGGCGCGAGTGGTTCTCCGAGGCCGGACTGCCCAATGTCGACGTCGGCAACGGGCCCGTCTTCGCCGACTTCAACATTCTGGCAACGGCGGTCATCGCCGGCCACGGCGTGGCGCTTTGTCCCGTCGACGTTTTTCGGGACGAACTGAGGCGGGGCGATCTGATTGTTTTGTCACTGATCGCAACCAACCGCGACAAGGGCTACTTCCTGACGATGTCGGTGGATGCCTCGCCCGCCGCGTTTACCTTCGCCGATTGGTTTCGCCGGGAGGTTTCGGTCGATGCCGAGGCGGGTCAGCTCTAAAGTCCTTGCATGTCGTTCGCCCAAACCGAGCCCCCTTTTGGGCGACATGCAAGGCCTGACGATATCACTTGACGACGAAGCCATGCGCGAACGGATCGCGGTCGTCGACGAAGATGGTGTTCAATCCGGTCATCCGCGCCCAGCCGCCGATCGAGGGAATGATGGCCGGTTTGCCAGCGACAGTGACGTCCTTTTCGACCTTGCCCTTGAACAGCGAACCGATGATCGATTCATGGACGAAGCTGTCGCCGGCCTTGAGTTTGCCCTTGGCATGAAGCTGCGCCATGCGCGCCGAAGTGCCGGTGCCGCACGGTGAGCGATCGATCGCCTTGTCGCCATAGAAGACGGCATTGCGGGCGTCCGCGCCCTCCACGGTCGGCTTGCCGGTCCACAGCATGTGCGACAGCCGGTTGATGCCCGGGTTCTCCGGATGCACGAAAGAATATTTTTCATTGAGCCGCTGCCGCACCACCGGGCTCCAGGCGATGAAGTCCCCGGCCGAATAGTCGGCCATGTCGCGATAGCTCTTCTGCGGTTCGACGATGGCGTAGAAATTGCCGCCATAGGCGACATCGACGGTGATTTCGCCGAGCTGCGGACACTCGACCGTCAAACCTTCGGCATGGAGGAAGGACGGCACGTTGGTGATGCGCACCTCCTCGACATAGTCGCCGACCTGTTTGTACTCGGCGATGACCAGGCCGGCCGGCGTGTCGAGCCTGAGCACGCCCGGCGTCTTCGGCTTGATCAGCCCGTGCTCGATCGCCATCGTCACCGTCCCAATGGTGCCGTGGCCGCACATCGGCAGGCAGCCCGAGGTTTCGATGAACAGGATGGCGATGTCGCAATCCTCGCGCGTCGGCGGGTAGAGGATCGAGCCGGACATCACGTCATGGCCGCGTGGCTCGAACATCAGCCCGGTGCGGATCCAGTCATATTCGGCGAGAAAATGCGCGCGCCGTTCCATCATCGTCGAGCCCTGCAGCAGCGGGCCGCCGCCGGCCACCAGCCGCACCGGATTGCCGCAAGTGTGGCCGTCTATGCAGAAGAAGGATTTCTTGGCCATGACGCTCCTCGAAAAATCAAAACCCGAAAGAATCAAAATCGTTGTGGACTGAAGGGGGCCAGATCCATCGGCGGAGTCTGCCCCAGGACGAGATCGCGGATCAACCGTCCGGTGGCTGCCGCCTGGGTCAGGCCGAGATGGCCATGGCCGAAGGCATAGACCACCGGCCGGTTTCCCGACACGCGACCTATGACGGGCACCGAATCCGGCAGCGAGGGACGGAACCCCATCCATTCGCGCCCGCCGGCCGGATCGAGCCCCGGCAGGAATTTTTGCGCCTTCTGTAGCAGCGCCTTCGATCGCGCATAGTTGGGCGGCCTCTCGATGCCGCCGAGTTCGACCGCACCGCCGACGCGAAGGCCCGTTTCGAGCGGCGTGATGACGAAGCCGTGGCCGGAGAAGATCAGCTGGCGCTTCACGTCGAAGGCAGCCTTCGGCAGCGTCGTGTTGTAGCCGCGCTCGGTCTCCAGCGGAATGCGATCGCCGAATTGCCTCGCCAGCAGATGCGACCAGGCGCCGGCGGCGACGACAAGGTGTCGGGCTCGCCTGGTGGTGCCGTCGGCCAGCGTCAATGTCGCGCCATCCTGATCCGCGGCGACGCGCTCGATCTGGGCCAACTCAAAGCGTGCACCCCTGGTCTGCGCATACGCCCACACCGCCTTGCCGAGCAGTTTTGGATCGGCGATCGTCTTCCAGCCCGGCACGAACGTGGCCTTGACGAAGCGCGGCGAGAGCCCAGGCTGCAGGGCTGCAAGTTCATCGCCCTCCACATGGCGAAAGCCAATGTCGAAGCGCTTCCGCACGGCCCAGCCGGGCAGCGAGGCGCGGAACTCGGCCTCGCTCTCGTAGAGTTCGAGCGAGCCGTCCTCACGCAGCATGCCTCGCGTGCCGGAGCGATCGAGCAGGCCCATCCATTCGGCTTCGGCAAGCTTCATCATGCCCGCCTGGGCTGTGAGGCTCGCTTCATATTTTGCCGGCGCGCCGGCGCGCCAGAAGCGGATAAGCCAGGGCAGAAGCTTCGGCAGATAGGCGGGTGGAATGCTGAACGGACCGAGTGGGTCGGCCAGCCATTTCGGCAGCTGCCGGATCATGCCCTTGTGCGCCATCGGCAGCACGTCGGAAAAGGCAAAGGCGGCGGCGTTGCCGGAACTCGTTTCCTCGCAAATGCCGGTGCGATCGAAGATCGTGACCTTGCGCCCCGCCTCGGCAAGACAGGCGGCGGCGCAGATGCCGATGATGCCGCCACCGACGATGGCGATGTCTTCCCCTTCTCCCTGTTCAAGGGGAGAAGGGGCCTGAGGGGCGGATGAGGGGCGGCGCCCCTCCTCTGTCGACTTGGAATTTGCTTGCACGTAAGCGCTGCCCTCATCCGGCTGCCGGCATCTTCTCCTCGTGAAGGTGAGAAGAAAGCCTCAGAACTGCGGCAGTGTCGGCCGTACCGCCAGCGCGTCCTTGACGATCCTTTCGACTGCCTTGCGGCGTTCACCCGACAGCGGCTGGCGCGGCATACGCACGCGGTCATTGGTTTGAATGGCGAACACTTCCGCAAGCTTGATGTTCTGCACCAGATAGGTCGAGACGTCGAGATCGAGCAGCGGCCGGAACCAGCGGTAGATGGCGAGCGCCTCTTCGCGGCGGCCCTGCTTCATCAGCTGGTAGATGGCGACGGTCTCGCGCGGAAACGCCGTGACCAGTCCGGCGACCCAGCCGATGGCGCCGACCGACAGCGCCTCGAAAGCGAGATTGTCGACGCCGGTGAACAGGTCGTAGCGAGTACCCAAGCGATTGATGATCTCGGTCGAGCGGCGGATGTCGTCGGAGGATTCCTTGATGGCGACGAAGCGCTTGTCCGATGCCAGCTCCTCCATCTGGTCGACGGTGACGTCGACGCGGTAGGCGAGCCGGTTGGAGTAGATCATGACCGGAAGGTCGCCAGCCTCCGCGACAGCGCGCAGCGCCGCGACGGTCTCCTCCGCATTGGTGTGATAGATCGGGCTCGGCACCACCATCAGGCCGTTGGCGCCTTCCTTGGCAGCGCGGCGCGCAATGCTGGCCGCCTCGCGGGTGCCGGCCTCATTGACCGTCAACAGCACCGGCTTCTTGCCGGCGACCTTCTGCGCGGTCTTCAGCACCTCGATCTTCTCGTCAGGCGACAGCATCGGCCCTTCGCCGAGCGACCCACAGACGATGATGCCGTCGCAGCCGGCCTCCATCTGCAGGTCGAAGCAGCGCTCCATCTCGGCATGGTCGAGGCGATCGTCGGCGGTGAATTTGGTCGTGACGGCGGGGAAAACTCCGGTCCACATGGTCATGTCTCCATCTGATATATCAGTGGTATATCTGCTAGAAAATCACCTGTCAATGCGGAATCTGTTATGATATATCCTGGATATATCAGGAGATCGCCTTTGATATCCATGGACTCAAGCGTTGCATTCGAGCCGGCGGCGGCCAAGGCCTACCGCGTGCTCGAGCATATGATCGTCACGCTCGAACTGGCCCCCGCGAGCTTCGTCACCGAGGGCGCCCTAATCGAAAGGCTGGCGCTCGGCCGCACGCCGGTGCGCGAGGCAATCCAGCGGCTGGCCTGGGAAGGGCTGCTCGACGTGCGGCCGCGCGCCGGCATAGCGATCGCTCCGCTGCATCCCGGCGACTGGCTGCGTGTGCTCGATGCGCGTCGCGGCGTCGAGGTGGTGCTGGCCCGGTCGGCCGCCCGCTTCGTCACGCGCGAAGCCGCCGACATGTTTCACGAAGCAGCCCTGGCCATGCAGAAGGCGGTGATCTCGGGCAACGTGCTTGCCTTCATCCAGGCCGACAAGGCGCTCGACGAAGCGCTGGCGCTGGCCGCCGACAATCCCTTCGCTGCCCGCCTGGCCGCCCCTCTGCAGACCCACAGCCGCCGTTTCTGGTTCCGCTACAAGGCCGACACCGGGCTTGCCGAATCGGCCGAGCATCATGTCGCGCTGATCCGCTCGATCCTTGACGGCGACGAAGAGGCCGCGGCCAAGGATGCCAAGCGGCTGATGGCACTGCTGCGCGGCCACGCCGAGGTGGCCGCTACCCGCCGCTGATCGGGCGGTTCAGATCCCTTGCGCCGTCGCGGTGACGGAGACGGTATTCTCCCATCCATCACCGGTCGCGAAGATGCAGCTTCGGCCTTGCACGTCGGTCACCAGCATGGTCCATGTCCCACTTGCCGAGACATAGATCTCGACAATGGCGGCTTGCCCGACCACACCGTAGCCGATCTGCTTTTGCTGGAAGGCCTGCGCCAGTCCCGCGACAAGGTCGCTGTGGCCACCGCAGATGAATTGCGCCTGTGCCGACAGTGTCGACAGCGCCAGCGCGGTGCCGATCACGGCCATCCTGATCCATCGAAACGAAAATTTGTGTGCCATTTGGCACCTCCTTCGCCTTCACGATCCGGCAAAGGTAGGCACATGGACAGCCTCGTTATGCCGGAGCGTTCCAGGCCGGGTCCGACGTCTTCATCACGTCACTCCTTCTGGTTTCCGGTCTGTCGTCAGGGAATTCTTATCACATTCCCTGGATTCGATATGGTGAGGTCCCGAACCGAAAACAAGCAGCATCTCAGCCCTGGCGGCGCGCCGTGCGGCTTCGATCCGCGTCAGGTTTCCACGCGGTCGCGAAGCGCCGCCCATTTCAGCAGGGCGTCGAGAGCCGGACATAGCGCCTGCCCCCAATCGGTCAGGCGGTACTCGACTTTCGGCGGCACCTGATGATGCACGATGCGGCGCACGATCCCGTCGGCTTCCATCTGCCTCAGTTGTTGAATCAACATCTTCTGCGAGATCGCCGGGATCGCCCGTTCGAGATCGGAAAAGCGCAGCACCTTGCCGCCGAACAGGTGAAACAGGATCACCAGCTTCCAGCGGCCTTCAAGGATGCGCAGCACATTTTCCACGCCGCTCGCCGCCGACACCGGCGTCAGCGCCTCAACCTTGCTTTCGGGAGCAACCTTACTTTCGGGCCCTGCCTTACTTTCGGGTAAGTACCTTACTTTTTCGTCGGTTCTTGTCATTTTTTCAGCATATCTCAATTTAGGAGCCGGACAAGGCCGCGGACCTTCGCGTCTACGGCAGGACCTGGAACCGGAGACGAAACCATGACCGCAAAACTTCCGCAGCCGCTGACAGACTATTTTGCCGCCAAGAACAGGCACGACATCGACGCGATGCTCGTGCCCTTCTCGCCGGACGCCACGGTCAGGGACGAAGGTGAAACTCGTCAGGGTTCGGCCGCCATCCGCGACTGGATGGAAGCAACGACAAGCAAATACCGGGTGACCGTTGAGGTCGTCGACGCGACGGTCAATGGCGACACATGGCGGATCGCAGGCATCGTGTCAGGCAATTTCCCCGGCAGCCCGGCGACGCTGCACTACAACTTCACACTGGCCGACGGCCGGATCACGCGGCTGGAGATCGGTGCATGACCATCCCCGGGGAAATTCCCGGTCGACGATCAGGAATTTGCTAGGTTGCGGAGATTCCTTGTTCCGGACCGGTGCCATTCTGACCGTATGAATCCAACGCAAAAAGGGCGCGACCATGCCGCGCCCCTTCCTGTGAAATAGCTGTCGGATTTCAGTTCATCGTCGGGATGACGAATTCCGCACCGTCCTTGATGCCGGACGGCCAGCGCGAGGTGACCGTCTTGGTCTTGGTGTAGAAGCGGAATGCGTCCGGGCCATGCTGGTTGAGGTCGCCGAAGGAGGACGCCTTCCACCCGCCGAAGGTGTAGTAGGCAATCGGCACCGGGATCGGCACGTTGACGCCGACCATGCCGACCTGGACCCGCGAGGCGAAGTCGCGCGCCGCGTCACCGTCACGGGTGAAGATGGCGACGCCGTTGCCCATCTCGTGGTCGTTGGCGAGCTTGATCGCGCTCTCATAGGTCGGCGCCCGCACCACCGAGAGCACCGGACCGAAGATCTCTTCCTTGTAGATGCGCATGTCTGATGTGACGTTGTCGAACAGGCAGCCGCCCATATAGTAGCCATCCTCGTAGCCCTGCATCGAGAACCCGCGGCCGTCGACGACCAGCTTGGCGCCTTCCTTGACACCGGTATCGACGTAGCCCTTGACGCGCTCCAGCGCCTGCGCCGTCACCAGCGGGCCGAAATCGGCCGAAGAATCGGTCGAAGGTCCGACCTTCAGGCTTTCGACGCGCGGGATCAGCTTTTCCATCAGCCGGTTGGCGGTGTCGTTGCCGACCGGGACAGCCACCGAGATCGCCATGCAGCGCTCGCCGGCCGAGCCGTAGCCGGCGCCGATCAGCGCATCGACGGTCTGGTCCATGTCGGCATCGGGCATGATGATCATGTGGTTCTTGGCGCCGCCGAAGCACTGCACGCGCTTGCCGGCGGCGGTGCCGCGCGAATAGATGTAGTGGGCGATTGGCGTCGAGCCGACAAAGCCGATGGCCTTGATGTCGGGATCGTCGAGGATGGCATCGACCACATCCTTGTCGCCATTGACGACGTTGAGGATGCCTGCCGGCAGGCCGGCTTCGATGAACAGCTCGGCGATGCGCATCGGCACGCCCGGGTCGCGCTCCGACGGCTTCAGGATGAAGGCGTTGCCGCAGGCGATGGCCGGCGCGATCTTCCACAGCGGGATCATCGCCGGGAAGTTGAACGGCGTGATGCCGGCGACGACACCGAGCGGCTGACGCATCGAATAGACGTCGATGCCGGGGCCGGCACCGTCGGTGAATTCGCCCTTCATCATATGCGGTGCACCGATGCAGACCTCGACCACTTCGAGCCCGCGCTGGATGTCGCCCTTGGCATCCGCGATGGTCTTGCCATGCTCGCGCGCCAGGATATCGGCCAGCTCGTCATAGTCGCGGGCGACGAGTTCGAGGAACTTCATCAGCACGCGCACGCGGCGCTGCGGGTTGGTTGCCGCCCATTTGGGCTGTGCCGCCTTGGCATTTTCGACCGCCGCGCGCAGTTCCGCCTGCGAAGCCAGCGCCACCGTGCCGCGCACGGAGCCGTCCATCGGCTGCATGACATCCTGCTTGCGGCCGCTGGTCCCGGCGACATGCTTGCCGCCGATGAAATGACCGTAGTCGATCATGATTTCTCTCCCTGGGTTTGTGATGGCGCATTGTCCGCCTTTGCCCGACGGATGGCAACGCGAGCCAGAACGCAACCGTTGTGCAGAAAGTAGATAGCGGTTGACGGGAGGGCATCAATTCTCGCAAATGATCGGGTGCAATTGCTGCTGTACGGATTGAGAGATTGAGTTCCACAGCGCTCATCATTGGATCGGACCATCCCCATGAACTGGGATGACGTCCGCATCTTCCTGGCCGTAGCGCGCGCCGGCCAGATCCTCGGCGCCGCCAGGCGGCTGGAGCTCAACCATGCCACCGTCTCGCGCCGTATCGCCGCACTCGAGGATGCGCTGCGGACAAAGCTGTTTCGCCGGTTGACCACCGGCAGCGAACTGACGCCGGCCGGCGAGCGCTTTCTCGACATTGCAGAGCGCATGGAAGGCGACATGATCGCCGCGCGTTCGACCGTCGCCGGCGAGGGTGACGACGTCTCAGGCACGGTGCGCATCGGCGCGCCGGACGGGTTTGGCGTCGCCTTCCTGGCCGAGCGTCTCGGCGTACTGACGGCGCTGCACCGCGAACTGACGATCCAGCTTGTGCCGGTGCCGCGCTCCTTCTCCCTGTCGCGCCGCGAAGCGGACATCGCCATCACCGTCGAGCGGCCGACGGAGGGGCGGCTGGTGGCGGGAAAGCTAGTCGACTATTCGCTCGGCCTGTTTGCCTCGCGCGCCTATGCCGAGGCGTATGGCTTGCCCAAAACAGCCGCCGAGCTTGGACAGCACACGCTCATCGGCTATGTGCCGGACCTGATCGTCAGCCCCTCGCTCGACTATGCGGCCGAGTTCAGCCCGGACTGGCGCACCAGCTTCGCCATCTCCTCGGCGCTCGGCCAGGCCGAAGCGGTGCGCTCGGGCGCCGGCATCGGCATCCTGCATACCTTCGTCGCCCGCTCGATGCCGGAACTGGTACCCGTCGACGTTGTCGCACCCATCCGCCGCGCCTATTGGCTGGTCTATCACGAATCGGTTCGGCCGCTGCGCCGCGTCCAGATCGTCGCCAGCTTCATCACCAAGGCGGTGGAGCGGGAGAGAAGCCTGTTCGTTTAGACACGCCGCCTTTTCCTTGCCACAAAACCGGCCAGTGTGGCATCAGGCGTGCAGTCGCCGCCACGGGCCGGTCGCCTGGTGGGAAATCTTTCAGAAAGCTGGCGCGGATAGACATGCGAGCCGTTCTTGCCATCTTGCCGCTGCTCTTCCTTTCCGCATGCGCCAATCCATGGACCAAGGTGCCGGAGGCCGACCTGCCCAAGCCGATCCGCTATGCCATGGCGCGCCCCTCGCCTTTCGTCTTCGGCAACTATTGCGGCCCCGGCACCCGTACCGGCGACCTGTCGGCGCGGCCGGTCGACCACCTCGACGCAGCCTGCCGGATCCATGATGCCTGCTACATCGCCCGCCACAATCATTGCGACTGCGATGGTGCCCTTGTCGCCTCGGCGAAAACGATACGCGACGACAAGACAGCGCCCCGCAAGATGCGCGGCGAGGCAGAGCTGCTGATCGCCACTTTCGCCATCCCCGTCTGCAAGGTATTCCCGCAAGGCTTCATGCCGCCGCGCGACCCGGCACAACTGAGCGTCCTGAAGGCCGGGGCGACCGGGTGAATCGCCACGCAGCCATCGTCGTGGCCCTGTCCGGGCTGGCGCTCACTGTCCTTGCCGGCTGTGCCGGCTCGCCCGGCCGCAATGCCTGTGACCTGCTGCAGGGCCAAGACGCCTGCGCTCGCCCCTCGCTATCGGCCAGCACGCCAGGACCGCAGGTCGCCGCCGCTCAATTTTTTGGCGACGCCCGCACAAGCGACTATGAAAAGCGGTTCCTGGCGCTGCTCGCCGACCACCAGCTCGGCGCCATGGACCGGGCCAATGGCACCGGCCCTTTCGGCCATGACCGCCATGAAATCCGCAACAGCGATTTCCAGGCGACCTACCGGACGCTGCAGCGCCTGGCTGGGCCGGTTGCCGAAACGCATCTGCCGGCGGCCGGCGGCGGCAGCGGCGATGGCCATTTCGACGGACGCTGGCGGGTGTCGCGGCAGACGCTCTACATCGACGCGGAGGCACGGCCTTCGGCGCCCAAGACATTCGATTTCTCCGGCTTGCAGGCGCGCAGCGTCGAGATCGTGCTGCGCCAGGCGAGCAAACAACCAGCCGAGATCGAGGGCTCATGCGATGGCGCGTTGGCACTGCGCGACGGCGCCGGTTCGCGCACCATTGCCGCGGGCATGGCATTCCGCTTTCGCCTGTCTGGCGAGGACGACACGGTCAGCCTGTTCCCAAGTGACAGCCTGAACCACTGCACTGCAAGAATCCGCTCCAGCCTTGTCCCGGCCGGCACGCCGCTCACCATCCGGCGCGAGGAAACCGCCGACCCGGCGCTGGCCGCCTTCGACAGCCGCTACCAGCGTTGCCCGACGCCCGATCCCGCCGGCCTCGACCCGCTCAGCCGCGCCTTCTATGCCAGCCGCTGGCTGTCGCAGACCTGCGCCCTGCCGATTGGAGAGCCGCGCCTGCTGCGCAAGTCACGCGACGGCTTCAACGCCAAGGTCGACGCGCTGATGGGGGCGCCGCTGTCCGACAGCGCCATCAACAAGGGCGATCCGGAGCTGCCGCTCGATTTCTCGAAGGCGCCAAGGCTGAAGCTGATCTATCTGTCCTCGCTGGAGTTCAAGGCCGATTTTTCCGGCCGCATCATCGAACGGCTGATCCGCCACCATGCCGCGCTCGGCACCAAGGTGCGCATCTTGGTCACCGACGTGCTGGAGCGCGACAAGGACGATGCGCTGCTGCACCGGCTGGCGGCGGAATTCCCCAATGTCGAGCTGCAGGAATACCGCTGGCGGGCCGATCGGGGCGCGCCGATCGACGAGCAGATCTCACAATTGCACAAGACCCACCACATCAAGATGCTGGCAACGCTGGCTGAGGATCCCGGGCGCTCGCGCGTCATCATCGGCGGCCGCAACATCCATGACGGCTTCCTGTTCCACCAGCCGATCGATCTGTCGCGCTATCCGGATCTGCAGCAATATGGCAGGACCGACGGCTTTTCCTTGAACTACTATTCGAACTGGAGCGACTTCGACATCGAGTTCACCGACCGGACCACGGTCGAGACACTCGCTGCGCATCTCTCGACAGTGTGGCTGCGCGACGCCGACACCAACATCGCGCGACCCTTCTCCATTCCGGTCCGGTCCGACGGCCGCCGCCCGTCAGGCACCGCGCGGCACTTCATCTCCGTGCCCTACGCGGATGGCCATGCGCTGGAGGACTATTTCGTCGAGCTGGTCGACGCCGCCCAGCACCGTATCCAGATCGTCAATCCCTACCTCAATTTGACGCCGAAGCTCGCCCAAGCGTTCGACCGGGCGCTCGCCCGCGGCGTCAGGATCGACATTGTCGGCCGTATCGATCTCAAGGGCGATATTGGCGGCAGGTTCCTCACCGCGCTCAACAAACTGTTCGTCGAGAAATATGACGACCGCATCGACATTCGCGAGTTCAAGGCACCCGATGTCGTGCTGCATTCCAAGATCATGATGATCGATGAAAGGCTGGTCGCCATCTCCTCGGTCAATCTCAACAACCGCAGCTTCTTCCATGACTCGGAGAACGGCATGATGGTGCTCGACCCCGCCTTCTACACCAGGATGAAGGCGATCTATGACGACTATCTGGCCCATTCGAACCCGGTCCCAACCAGCGTGACGATCCCGTGGGCCTATCGGCTGCTGTTCGACGAAGACTGGGTCAGGCAGGCGTTCTGATGCATGTCGCCCAAAAGTGGTCCCCGGTTTTGGGGCAACGACATGCATGAAAGCAAGAACTTGAGCGACGCCGTCGCGACCCCCCTTATCGCAGATAGCGCTCTTGCGCGAGGTCGCGGACATCGATGTCCGGCACCCGGCTCGAGATGATGTCGGACAGCACCTTGGCCGAGCCGCAGGCCATGGTCCAGCCGAGCGTGCCGTGGCCGGTGTTGAGATAGAGATTGGAAAGCTCGGTGCGGCCGATCAGCGGCGGACCATCCGGCGTCATTGGCCGCAGCCCACACCAGAACGTCGCGTCCCGCATGGCGCCGGCGCCCGGAAAGAGATCGCCGACCGAGTGTTCCAGCGTGCGCCGTCGCGATTCGTGCAGCCTGAGGTCGAAGCCGGAAATCTCGGCCGTGCCGCCGACCCGGATGCGGTTCCCCAGCCGGGTGATCGCCACCTTGTAGGTTTCGTCCATCACCGTCGACACCGGCGCCAGGGCGGCATCCTGGATCGGCACGGTGATCGAATAGCCCTTGACCGGATAGACCGGGATCGGCCGCTTCACCCGACGCATGAACTCCGCCGAATAGCTGCCCATGGCCATGACATAGGCGTCGGCGGTCATCCAGCCCTTGCTGGTGCTGAGATTGGCGATGCGGTTGCGGCTGCGGATGACGCGCCAAACCGTGAAGTCATATTCGAATTTGACGCCGCGGGCCACGCACAGCTCGGCCAGCCGGTCGGTGAACATCTTGCAGTCGCCGGTCTCGTCGCGCGGCAGCCTGAGGCCACCGACGAACTTTTCGCGCACTCCGGCCAGGCCCGGCTCCGCCGCGATACAGCCATCCTGGTCGAGGATCTCGTAGGGCACGCCATACTTCTTCAGCACCTCGACATCGCCACCGGTGCCGTCGAGCTGTTTTTGCGTGCGGAACAATTGCAGCGTGCCCTGGGCGCGCTCGTCATAGGCGATGCCGGTCGCCTCGCGCAGCGCCTTCAGCGTGTCGCGGCTGTATTCGGCCAGCGGCACCATGCGCGCCTTGTTGATCGCATAGCGCTCGGCCGTGCAATTGCGCAGCATCTTGACCAGCCATGTCCACATATGCGGGTCGAAGGCCGGCCGCACGACCAGGGGGCCGTGCTTCATCAGCAGCCACTTGATCGCCTTCAGGGGAATGCCAGGCCCGGCCCAGGGCGAGGCATAGCCGGGCGAAATCTCGCCGGCATTGGCGAAGCTGGTTTCCAGCGCCGGGCCTTTCTGGCGATCGACCACCGTCACCTCGTGGCCGGCCTCGGCGAGATAGTACGCCGTGGTCACCCCGATGACGCCACCGCCCAGCACCATGATTTTCATCGTTCACTCCTTGCCGCGCCGCGCGTCCTTCCGGACGCCAATAGACGCGGCCGCATTTTCGATTTGCGCATGATCCTTTCCGAAAATCGATTCCGATTTTCGTGACCATGCACTGTTGCCCGTTCACGCCGCCGAGGGACCGGGGTCGTCGTCTTCTGTCTGCCGCATTCCAGCCGTCTCGCCAAGAGGCCGCCTGTCGGCCGCGGCGCTGTAGACCAGGGTGAGCCCATGCGGTCGCCTCACCTCGGCCACGGATTTCCCCTTGACTGTGTGCCGCGCAGCCTCTGGCTGGTAGAGCACGGCCTTGATCAGGATCGACTCTTGCCTGCCGTCGGCCTGTTCGATCATGGCCGTCTGGCCTTGCGCCATGCCAAGCATGCAAAGCCCGCGCCGCGTGGCGATCGACAGGCTGGAGCCGACCGGTCCGCGCACCTCGTTTTGCACCAGGGTTCGCGTTTCGGCAGGGCCGCCGTCGATGCAAAACACCACTCTGCTGTTCAGCGTCACGATATCGGGTTCGACCACATCGATCTGGACGATATCCGCGTTCGAAAGCTTGTGTTCAAGCATGCCCACCATCGGGTCCGCGAATGCCCGTCGACGCTCAAGCATGACTTCGAGGACGGCAAAGTCCTTGGTCGTCAAGCAACAGTTCGTGCCTGTCATCACCATCTCCACGATCAGGGCCGCTGCGGGCCGAAGGCGGGCGAGTCGACGGCTTCGACGGTCACCGACATCTCCCTGCCGCCACGGCTGCTCCAGCACACCGCCTGCCCGACGGTCGCACCGATGAGCGCAGTCCCCATCGGCGTCAGCACCGAGATCCTGTTTTCGGTGATATCGGCATCGCCGGGATAGACCAGCGTGATGCGCTGGGTGTCCCCGCTTTCGCCACGGATTGTCACTGTCGAGCCCATTCGCACCACGTCGGCCGGCATCGCCGCCGCGTCCCTGACGACGGCCCGGTCCAGTTCCGAAAGCAGCTCTTCGGCAGTCTCAGGCGTGCGCTCGAGCGCCGCTCTCGCCAGGCCTGTCAGTCTGTCGTGGTCGGCATCGCTGACCACGAGTTGGTTCGGTGGGCGCAGTCCGGTTGCATGTTGCATGGCAAACCTCTTGGATTGGCGCATCGAATGGATGCGCGCTTGCCGCCGTGCTGACGGGAGCTTGATGAAAAGCCGGCAGCCGCGAGGGCTGTCAGGCTTGATAGCGGTGTTGGATGTATGGATGCCCCGGTTCGGACGGACGCCAAGAAGGCGGCCGCGCCGGGGCTACGATCCCGCGATCGGGCAAACCCTGAACAAGGTTCTGATATGGGCGAGGTTGCTCATGCACTGAACCTTGCCGACAGGCGTCCGCTTGTCAAGCGTGGCCAAACCGCTCAACCGTCGACGTAACGCCGATGAAAGCGGGGGCCGAGGCTGGTCAGGATTTCGTAGCCGATGGTGCCGGCATGGCTGGCCGCGTCGTCGACGCTTTGCGAGGGGCCGAGCAGTTCGACGAGATCGCCCTCACCCAGCCTGCCGGGTGGCAAAGCGGAAATGTCGAGAATGATCGAATCCATCGACACCCGGCCAAGGAACGGCAACCGCACGCCATCGAACCAGGCCGCGGATGCCGCGCGGCGATGCCAGCCATCGGCATAGCCAAGCGAAATCGTCGCGGCCGTGAGCGGGGCCGTGGTGCGGAAGCTGTGGCCATAGCCGACACCGACGCCGGCCTCCAGCGTGCGCGTCTGCACCACCTTGGCCTGCAGCCGCACCACCGGCAGCATCGGGTTCGGCCTAGCCGGTGTCGGATTGATCCCGTAAAGCGCGGCACCCGGCCGGGCGAGATCATAGTGAAAGTGGTGCCCAAGGAAGATGCCGGACGAGTTGGTGAACGAGGCCGGCGCCTTCGGCAACAGTGCGCGGAGCCGCTCGAACGCCAGTCGCTGTCGCTCGTTGGCCGGATGCTCCGGGTCGTCGGCGCAAGCCAGATGGCTCATCACAAAACGGACATCGATGCCGTCGAAGGCATCGGGATCGGCGGCAACGCGCTCGACATCCCGGGGCGCCATGCCGAGCCGCGACATGCCGCTGTCCACCTGGATCGCCGCCGGCAGCTTTCGGCCGGCGCGGCCGGCCGCAGCACGCCAGGCCGCCAATTGTTCCGGGCTGTTGACGACGGCGGAAAGGTTTGCCGCCACAGCGTCCGGTTCTGCACCGGGCGGAATGCCGTTCAACACGAAAATGGCGGACCCCGGTCCAAGGGAGCGGCGTAAAGCGATGCCTTCGCCCAGAAGCGCGACGAAGAAGATATCGCAACCTTCGCCGACGAGAGCCGCCGCCACCTGGCTCGCGCCAAGCCCGTAGCCGTCCGCCTTGACCACGCCGGCACAACTCACGCTGCCCAGGTGCGCTTTCAGCCGCCGGTAGTTTTCGCGGATCGCGCCAAGGTCGATGGTCAGGATGGCGCCAGCCACCGCTTCGCTTGTGGTAGCGATGTCCTCGGGCAGCGACCTTTTGGGGGCGTCGTCCATGGCGACCCTTCTCGTGGCGAACAATGCATGTGTCCCCGGTTTTGGGAGAACGACATGCATAAACTAGGCCCAAAGCGCGGCGCTTGAACCCGTTCAGACGCGACGCGCACTAGACATCAATAGGGCCGCCGGCCGGGCGCGGCAACTGCGGTCGTTCGCGTCGAGGCTATTGCACCAGATGCCGGAACGCCGCCACCACGTCCTCATAGACATGGCGCTTGAACGGCACGATCAGGTCGGGCAGGTCCTGCATCGGCCGCCATGCCCATTTGTCGAATTCGGCGGTGTGGCCGCCCGGCGGCGGATTGATCTGTATCTCATTGATATCGCCGTGGAAGCGGAAGGCGAACCATTTCTGCGTCTGGCCGCGATACCGCCCCTTGAAGGCGACGCCGACGAGATGGTCCGGCAAATCGTAATTGATCCAGTCCGGCGCCTCGGCGAGCAGCGAGACGCCGCGCATGCCGGTCTCTTCATAGAGCTCGCGCTCGGCCGCCTGCAACGGCTCCTCGCCCTTGTCGATGCCACCCTGCGGCATCTGCCAGAGCTGTGTCGTGCCGGCGAATTCGCTGTCCGGTTCGGCAATGCGATGCCCGACCCAGACCAGGCCCTCGGCGTTGAGGATCATCAGTCCGACACAGGGACGATAGGGCAGCGTTTCGCGGTCGATCTTTTTTGTCTTTGGCATCAGTCCGTTTTCCAGGCCGTTTTCCGATGGCTAGCCTTTTTGCGGATCGATGGCCACCGCCGAAATCGGCACGATCTCGATGCCGCGCTTCTTGGCCTCGGTCACCCAGGACGACACCGTGTCGACCGTCACGTCGAAGGCCGAGCCGATGCCGACGGCAAAGCCTTTGGCGCGCGCGGTGGCTTCCAGCCCGTCGAGTTTCTTCAGGATGGCGCCGCGATCCTGCACGGCATCGATCGCCGTATCCCCGGAGACGAAGGGCACGCCGTCCTTCAACGCCAGGTCAGGCGCCAGGCTGCGTGCCGACGAGCCATCGTCGATATAGGCCAGGCCCCGCTTGCCGAGTTCGGCCATGAACGGCTCCATCGCCGTAGCGTCGGCGGAAAAGCGCGCGCCCATATAGTTCATGACGCCGGTGTAGTTTGTCGTCCGCGACAGCGCCCAGTGCAGGTTCTTCAAATTCTCATCCGCGCTCGCTGCCACGGTCAGCGTGTTGCGGCCGGGGTTGATGTTCGGATAGTCGAACGGTTCGAGCGGCACCTGCATGACGATCTCGTGGCCGCTCTGCCGCGCCGCCTGCATCCAGCGGCCGATGCTGTTGCCTTGCGGCGCGAAGGCCAGCGTCACCTCCGCCGGCAGCTTGGCGATCGCCGCCTGGGTGCCTGTCTGCGAAACCGCAAGCCCGCCGATGACGATCGCCACCCGTGCACCACGCGCGCCGGACCACGGCCGCGCATAGACGTCGAACGGCCGCCGGCCATCGGCGGCGCGGACGGGCAAAGGCCCGGTCTGGCTAGCTTCGATCAGCGCCTTGTCGGGAATATGGGCGATCTTCAGGTTCTGGCCCATGGTTGACGGGTCGCGAATGACGATCCCCGCCTTGGGCGGGCCGTCGCCCTCTTCCGTCTGCACATGGATGATCTGCGGCCCGCCTGTCTTGGTGGGCGCCTCCGGCTTGGCTGCGGCGACCGGGGCCAATGCGGCCGGCGCGGCAGCGGGCTCGGCCGCCGCCGTCAATTTCGGCGTCGACACGGCGACCTCTTGCGGCTTGCGGAACGGCTTTTCCCTCAGCGCGATCGCACCGGAGGCGCCGACCACCGCCAGCACGACCACGGTTGCCGCGATCGCGCCGGCGCTGACCTTGCCGGCGGCGCGCGGCGACCGGACCGTCTGTCCGAGCGGGCGTTCGATGTCCTTGCCTATGTCAGCCAAGTCGCATCCCCGGGGCGCATCGCTCCGAAGACGAAACCGCTTCGAAAAGTCATGCGCGAATTCATCAATCCTGGCGCACCCCTATCGCCCGCATCCCAGGGCTTCACCTTGCCCCGAATCAAACTGCCGGAACCTTTCGGTCCCGGCAGCATCGCATTGCTTCCATCAGGCGGCCAGACCTGTTGTCGGCCCCTGGCATCGGACCCAAAAGTGGAATCCGGTTTTGGGAAAATCCGAGGCCAAAACAAAAAACTGGAGCGGCGCAAGCGCCGCTCCAGAGCTTTACTGGTTGAGAACTGCCTTTTCCGGATTGGGCGGGAAGGCCGGATCGGTCTTCTGGCCGCGCAGCAGCTGCTCGGCATAGATGAGCTGCAGATCGTCCTTCGGATCCGGCGGCACATAGGCTGCCGAGCCTGAACCGGTCGAGCTCTCGTCAGCGCCCTTGATGTGGCCCTTGAGGTCGGATTCGCCGCGCGTCAGGTCCCTGCCCTGCAGTTCCGGAGGCAGCGGCTGGTCGACCTTGATGTCGGGCGTGATGCCCTTGCCCTGGATCGACTTGCCGGACGGCGTGTAATAGAGCGCCGTCGTCAGCCGGAGCGCACCATTCTCGCCGAGCGGAATGATGGTCTGCACCGAACCCTTGCCGAAGGACTGCGTGCCGACCACCGTGACGCGGCGCAAATCCTGCAACGCGCCGGCGACGATTTCCGACGCACTGGCCGAGCCGCCGTTAACGAGCACGATCATCGGCTTGCCGTTGATGTCGTCAACCTGCTTGGGCTTGGCGTCGAAACGGGTGACGTCCTTCGGATCGCGACCGCGCGTCGAGACAATCTCGCCGCGGTTGAGGAAGGCATCGGAGACGCTCACCGCCTGGTCGAGCAGGCCACCCGGGTTGAGGCGCAGATCGAGCACATAGCCCTTGAGCTTGTCGTTCGGCACCTGCTTCTTGATGGTGTCGATGGCGTTCTCAAGGTCGTCATAGGTCTTTTCGGTGAACGAGGTGATCTTCATGTAGCCGATGTCGTTCTCGACCCGGAACTTGACCGCCTTGACCTTGATGATGTCGCGCACGACCGTCAGTTCGATCGGCTTGTCGGCGCCCTGGCGCAGGATGGTGAGCTTGATCGGCGTGTTGACCAGGCCGCGCATCTTCTCGACCGCGTCGTTGAGGGTGAGGCCGCGAACCTCCTCGCCGTCGATCTTGGCGATATAGTCGCCGGCCAGCACGCCTGCCTTGGCGGCCGGCGTGTCGTCGATCGGAGTGATCACCTTGACCAGGTCGTTTTCCATGGTGACCTCGATCCCGAGGCCGCCGAATTCACCCTTGGTCTGCACGCGCATGTCCTGCGCCTGCTCCGCGTTCATGTAGGAGGAGTGCGGGTCAAGCGAGGCAAGCATGCCGTTGATGGCGTTCTCGACCAGCGACTTGTCGTCGGGCGGCGTCACATACTGTGCCCGCACCCGCTCGAAGATATCGCCGAAGATGGCCAGTTGCTTGTAGGTCTCCGACCCTGCAGCGTTCGCCGCCGAGCCGGGTGTGCCATAAACAAGACTCATGGCGGACGCGCCCATCAGCGCACCGGCAAACAGAAGCGACAGTTTCCGCATCATTTCACGTCCTTCCAGAAAAACGGTCCGCCCACCATGGGGCCGGATCGACGGGTTTTCCATCCTTGCGGAACTCGACATAGAGTTCCGGCGTGGCATTTCCATTCTTCGAAACCGAGGTGCTCGCCACCCGGGCCTCTCCCATCGCGCCGACCGGCTCTCCTGCGAGCACTGATTGGCCAGTCGCGACGCTGATTCTGCTCATCCCCGCCAAAACGACATGATAACCGTCGCCTGCGTTCAGGATCAAGAGTTGACCATAAGAGCGAAACGGCCCCGCATAAAGCACATTCCCATCCGCCGGCGCGGTAACGATGGCTCCCGATTGTGTCGCAACCATGTCGCCAAGCATCACCGCGCCGTTACCGTCCTCGGCGCCGAAACGCCGTTTGATGCGGCCGGTCACCGGCAATGCGATCTGCCCCTGCAGTGCCGAAAAAGGTGCCGTTGCGGCAAGCCGATTGCCTTCCGGCACCGGCAGGGACGCCAACTCCGCCGGGGTCTCCGCCGGCGCCGATGTCTTGTCGCCGTCCGCCGTCTTCTGCTCGGCGGCCTTGGCCACGTCGGCCGCCTTGCGGCTCTTGTCGGCTTCGAGCGAGGCGATCAAGTCCTTCAGGCTGCCGGCCTTGGCGGCCAGCGCCTCGGATCGCTGCTTTTCAGCGGCCATTTGCGTTTGCGTGTCGGACTCGAGCTTCTGCTTGGCCTCCAGCAGCATGCCGAGCCGCTTCTTTTCCGCCGTCTGGTCGCCAACCGCCGCCGTCAACCGCGCCCGTTCGGCCTCGATCGAGGCCGTCACCCGCGACTGCTCCTTGAGATCGGCCAGCAGGCTATCGGTCTGCTGGCGCAGTTCCGGCACCACGGCGCCGAGCAGGATGGCGCTGCGCACCGACGACAGCGCGTCCTCGGGCTTGACCAGGATCGCCGGCGGCGGGTTGAGTCCCATGCGCTGCAGGGCGCCCAGCACTTCGGCCAGCACGTCGCGCCGTGCCGCAAGCGAGGTGCGTATCTTCTGTTCCTGGCCCTTCAGCCCTTCCAGCTTGGCTCCGATATCCTCGATGTCCTGCCCGAGTTTCTGCTCGGTCATGGCCGACTGGATCAAAGCGGCGGTGATCGAGGCATGGTCCTTCTTGATCGTCGCGATGTCGGCTGCGAGCTTGGCTAGGCGCTCGGACGACAGCGTGATCTCCTTCGAGACCTGTTCGTATTCGGCGCGGCTCTGGTCGGGATCGGGGGCAAGGTCGAGCGTGTTCTCGGCCCACGCCCCATGCAACGACAGCACGACCACCGCTGCGGCGATGCCGCAGCGCGCGCGCCATGAGCCCATTCCTGATTTCCAGTCTTCAGACATTGAAGCCGGACTCTATGCGTGGCTTCGTTAACGAACCATCAACCATGTTCGAAAGCCCCCCTAAACGATATTCGAGAGCCCCAATTGGCACAATCTGGCGGCGCATTGGGGCGGAAATCCGTGCGGGTTGCGCCAATCCACCGGTTTACGAACGATGATAGGGATGGCCGGACAGGATGGTCGCGGCCCGGTACAGCTGCTCCCCCAGCATCACGCGCACCAGTTGGTGCGGCCAGGTCAACAATCCGAACGACATCACCAGTTCGGCCTGATCGCGCAGCGGCTGATCGTGCCCGTCGGCGCCGCCGATGGCGATGACCAACGCCTTGCGGCCGCCATCGCGCAGCTGGCCGATGCGTTCCGCAAAGTCTTCGGAGGAGAAATTCTTGCCGCGTTCATCGAGCAAGATCAGTGCGGTGCCCGGCTGCAACTGCCCCTGCAGCTTCTGGCCTTCGTCGCGCCGGCGCTCGTTGGCGGTCTGCGCGCGCCCCTCGGCGATTTCGGCCACGCCGGCAAATTCTAGCCCCACCGCCGGGCCGCTTTTGGCAAAGCGCTCGAAATAGCGGTCGGCGAGCTGCTTCTCGGGGCCGGCTTTCATCCGGCCCACGGCATGAACTGATACCTTCATCCTCGCCTCTATGAGCCGCTAATGCATGTTACCCAATGGTGGGAACTGGTTTTGGGGCATGCATCAAAACAAAGACGGCTCAGTGGAGGGTCTCTTCCTCGAGGTCCGGCGCCTGCCACATCTTTTCGAGATTGTAGAATTCGCGGACTTCGGGACGGAAGACATGGACGATGATGTCGCCCGAATCGATCAGGACCCAGTCGGCGCCTGCCAGCCCCTCGACGCGCGCCGTGCCGAGACCGGCATCCTTGAGCGCCTTGAGCAGGTGATCGGCGACAGCCGAGACATGACGGTGCGATCGGCCCGACGCGACGACCATGTAGTCGCCGAGGCTCGATTTCCCCTGAATGTCGATTGAGACGATGTTTTCGGCCTTGGAGTCTTCCAGACTGGCAAGGACTGTCTTGATGGCGCGGGACACGGCGTCGTTTACGCTGATCCCGGCCGGCGAAGGCATGATATCGGCCTTCTTCCGCAGTGCTGTTCTCAGTGTATTTCCTTTCGCAGCAAGAACAACCAAATCACCCCCAAAAGCAGGTGACACCACTTAGATAGGCAGAGTTCCGTTGCAGTTTCAAGACGGCGCCCTGTCGCGCACGAACGTATTGTCGGTCCCGCGGTTCCACCGCATGCCGGAAAAGATCGGAACCCATGGCGCCTGCAAGGGTTATCGGGTCGCCCACCAACCGGATTTTCCCCCATGCCCATCGACCCGCAGAACACCCTTCTCACCGTCCAGGCCGGTCTTGCGCAACTCAGCACGCTGATCGTTTCCTACGCCTTCTCGGCCATCGGCGCCGTCATCCTCCTGGTTGTCGGCTATATCGTTGCCGGCCTTGCCGAGCGTTCCATCTCCGCTGGTCTCGGCCACATCCATGGCTTCGACGCGACATTGCGGCATTTCTTCTCCAAGATCGTCCGCTACGCCATCCTGATCCTCGTCACGATCATGGTGCTAGGCCAGTTCGGCGTGCAGACGGCGTCGATCATTGCCGCCATCGGCGCCATCGGTCTTGCCATCGGCCTGGCGCTGCAAGGCACGCTGCAGAATATCGCCGCCGGCATCATGCTTCTGGCACTGCGGCCGTTCCGTATCGGCGAATCCGTCGAGGTCGGTTCGATTGCCGGCTCGATCGAGGAGATCGGCCTGTTCGCGACGAAGCTCAGGACCGCCGACGGCGTCTACATCCTGGCGCCCAATTCGACGCTGTGGAACCAGCCGGTGCGCAACTACACGCGCAACGGCGTCCGCCGCACCGACATCACGCTCTCGATCGGCTCCTGGAACGACATCGACCGCGCCCAGAAGACGCTGCTTGCCATCGCCGCCGCCGAGCGCAGGGTCAAGCGCGACCCGGCGCCGATCGCCTTCATCGCTTCATTGGGTGAGAGCACGGTCTCCATCGCCTTGCGCTACTGGACATCGGCCGCGGATTTCTTTGCCACCCAGACCGATCTCACCAAGCGCGCCAAGCAGGAATTCGACGCGGAAGGCATATCGATCCCGCTGCCGCCACCTGAAGCGCCAGCGCCGGAAGCCCGCCGGCAATAAGGCATGATCCCGAAGGCGGCTTTCGTTTTTCGGAAAAGATCATGCTCTAGCCAATCAGTTGCCCCGGTTCCGGGGCTGCTCGTCCGGTCCGAAGGCGAGTTCGACCGGCAACGGCGCCTGCGCTGTCATCGGCGCGAAACTGCCGGTCTCGGCGGCGGGGACGGCCTGCGTCGTCACCACGCGCAGAAGCACGAACAGGCAGAAGGCGCAGGCGATGACGATCGCCACATAGATGAAGGCCTGCGTCCCGAAGACGGCCGACAGCGCGGTCACGATGCCGGGCACGATGAAGCCCGAAAGCGACCAGGCAAACAACAGCGAGCTGGACAGCGCCACCAAGTCGTCCTTGCCGGCGCGGTCGGCGGCATGCGCGCTGGCCAGCGAATAGATCGATTCCGAGGCGCCATCCCAAACGATGTAGATCACCACCAGAGCCGCCAGCGCGCCGCCATCGAACCCGAGCGCGAGCAGGCCGGCGACCATGGCGAGCGCGGCTGCGGCGATCAGCACATAGCGGCGGTCGGTTCGGTCGGAAATCCAGCCGAGCGGTATCTGCAGGATCAGCGTGCCGACCGGCATCGCCGAAAGCAGCAATGCGACGTCGGCCTGGCTGTAGCCCTTGGCGGTGGCATGGATCGGCGCGAAGCCGGCGATCGACATCGACAGGCCGCCGACCGCAAGCATGCCGGCGACGCCGACCGGCGAAATCCGCCAGGCCCGGCCGAGCGCCACCGAGGCCGCTTGCGGCGGCGGCGGCTGGGCAAGCCTGGTCAACCCAACGGGCAGGATCGACAGTGCCGTGAAGGCGATGCCGATCAGCGGCGCGTCCGCGGTTCTGATGTCGACAAAAGCCAGCGTCGCATAGCCGACGCCGAGACCGGCGACATAGGCAACGTAGAAGAACGCCATCACCCTGCCGCGGATGGCATTGGCAACGGCATCGTTCAGCCAGCTTTGCGCGACAATGAACAGGCCGCATATGGCAAAGCCGTAGAGCGCGCGGGCAGCGATCCAGAGCAACGGATGCGGGCCGGCGCCGACAGCGGCATTAGCCAGCGCGATGAGTGCCGACAGCACCATGAAGGCGCGGGCATGGCCGACCCTTTGCACCAGCGGTCCGGTCAGGATGCAGCCGGCGAGACCGCCGGCCGAAAGTCCGGTGATGATCAGCCCGGCCCAGGTCGGATCGAAGCCCTCGGCTCCGAGCCGAACCGGGATATAGGCAAACATCAGCCCATTGCCGACGGCGATCAGCGCCATCGACGCGATGACGCTGGCAATCGCGATCAGCGGCGTGGGCTCATCGCCCTGCCCGGCTTCGGCGTGTTTCCTGGGGATAGTCATGCCTGCTCAGGATTGCCCATGAAACGGGCAAAGGAAGCGATAAAAGCGACATCGCTGGGTGAGCGGCTCAACCCTTGGCCAGCTTGCGGATCGCGCTCGACGACAGCGACGAGCGCGGTCCGTGGATAAAGGTCCAGGCCGGCGCCTTCATGCGAGCAAGCCTTGGCGCATCCCCTTCGTCGACGCGCGCATAGTCGAACGTCTTGGCGACCACCGACGACAGGAACGACAGTGTCGCGCCCGGACGGTCGATGACGGCGATCGGGAAGGTCATGACGATCTCGCGCCAGCGCTGCCAGCGATGGAAATCGCGCAAGCTGTCGGCGCCCATGATCCAGACGAAATCGACGCCTGGATTGCGCGCCTTGACCAGCGCCAGCGCGTCGGCGGTGAAGCGAACGTGATGCGCCGCCTCGAACGCGGTGACCTTGATCTTCGGGTTCTTGGCGATCTGCTCCGAGAGCTGCAGCCGCTCGCCGAGCGGCGCCAGTTCGCGCGTGCTCTTCAACGGATTGCCTGGCGTCACCATCCACCACAACTGGTCGAGCGCCAGGCGTCTGAGCGCGATTTCGGCGACCAGCGCATGGCCGGCGTGCGGCGGATTGAACGAGCCGCCGAACAGGCCGACAGCGAGCCCCTTTTCGGCATGCGGCATCTTGAGATAGCGGGGGGAAATAGCGTCCTTACCCTCCCCCTTGTGGGGAGGGTCGATCCGCGAAGCGGAGCGGGGTGGGGGCGTTGCAGAGTTCAGCGTTATTCCCCCACCCGGCTCGCTATGCTCGCCACCCTCCCCACAACGGGGAGGGTAAGACAAGTGTTCAAGGCCTCACCTGTCCCGACCCGTGCACGCGGTATTTGAAGGAGGTCAATTGCTCGACGCCGACCGGCCCGCGCGCATGCATCTTGCCGGTGGCGATACCGATCTCGGCGCCCATGCCGAACTCGCCGCCATCGGCGAACTGCGTCGAGGCGTTGTGCAGCAGGATCGCCGAATCGATCTCGTTGAAGAATTTTTCCACCGCCTGCGCGTCCTCGGCGACGATCGCCTCGGTGTGATGCGAGGAGAAGGTCTCGATGTGGTCGATCGCACCTGCGACGCCATCGACCAGCTTCACCGCGATGATGGCATCGAGATACTCGGTCACCCAGTCGAGATCAGTGGCCGGCTTGGCGTCGGCAAATGCTTTTAGCACCTCGGCATCGGCATGGATTTCGCAGCCAGCGGCGCGCAGGGCGTCGAGGATCGGCACCAGATGCGTGGCGGCAACGGCGCGGTCGACCAGCAGCGTCTCGGCGGCGCCGCAGACGCCGGTGCGCCGCATCTTGGCGTTGACGGCGATCCGCACCGCCATGTCGAGCTTGGCCGAGCGGTCGATGTAGAGGTGGCAGATGCCTTCGAGATGGGCGAACACCGGCACCCGCGCCTCGGTCTGCACCCGCCCGACAAGGCTTTTTCCGCCGCGCGGGATGATGACGTCGAGCGTGCCGTCGAGCCCTTTGAGCATCTCGCCGACGGCGGCGCGATCGGTGGTCGGCACCAGCTGGATGGCGTCTTCCGGCAGGCCGGCGGCCTTCAGCCCCTCGACCAGGCAGGCATGGATGGCCGCCGACGAATTGAGCGAATCCGAGCCGCCGCGCAGGATCACCGGATTGCCGGCCTTGAGGCAGAGCGCGCCGGCATCCGCCGTGACATTCGGCCGGCTCTCATAGATGACGCCGACGACGCCGAGCGGCGTGCGCACGCGTTCGATATTGAGGCCGTTCGGCCGGTCCCACGCGGCGATGACGTCGCCGACCGGATCGCTGAGTTCGGCGATTTCCCTGATGCCATCGGCCATGGCGCGGATGCGCGCCGGATTGAGCTTCAGCCGGTCCATGAACGAAGCCGACAGCCCGGATTCCTCGCCATTCGAGACATCGATGGCATTGGCGTCGAGAATATCCTGCTCGCCGGCGACGATTGCCTCGGCCATGGCGACCAGTGCGGCGTTCTTGGCGGCGGTGGTGGCGATGGCCAGCGGTCGGGCGGCAGCGCGGGCGCGGCGGCCGATATCGGCCATCAGCGCCACCGTGTCGTCCCCGGATTTTTCATGCAGCTTCAGCATGGCTCATCCTCCGCTCGATACTTGGTCGCCGGCCCGTACCTGGTCGCCAGCCCGTACTTGGTCACCAGCCCGTACTTGGTCGCCAGAATGACTCACCACAAGGTCGTCGCGGTGCACCATCGCCGAACGCGCCTCGTAACCGAGCACGGTTTCGATCTCGGCCGTCTTCAACCCTGCGATCCTTACGGCATCGGCGGCATCGTAGGCAACCAGCCCGCGCGCGATCTCGCGGCCCTCGGGCGACAGGATCGCCACCGTATCGCCGCGCGAGAAATTGCCGCTGACCAGCTTGACGCCGGCCGGCAGCAGCGACTTGCCCGACAACAGCGCGCCGATGGCGCCGGCATCGACCGTCAGCCGCCCGGCGGGTTCGAGCTGGCCGGCGATCCAGGTCTTGTAGCCCTTGACCGGATTGCTGCTCGGCCGGAAGAAGGTGGCGCGCTCGCCGCGTTCGATCGCCATCAATGGCGACAGCCGCGTGCCCGACGTGATGATCATGGCGGTGCCGGCGGCGGTCGCGATCTTGCCGGCATCGAGCTTTGTCCGCATACCGCCGCGCGACAGTTCCGAAGCGGCGGCTCCCGCCATCGCCTCGATGTCCGGGGTGATGCGATCGACCACTGGAATGAACTTTGCGCCGGGGTCGCGTGCAGGCGGTGCCGTGTAGAGCCCGTCGATATCGGAAAGCAGCACCAAAAGGTCGGCGCCCATCATGGTCGCGACGCGCGCGGCCAGCCGGTCATTGTCGCCATAGCGGATTTCAGAGGTCGCCACGGTGTCGTTCTCGTTGATGACCGGCACCGCCTTCATCTTGAGCAGCGTCGAGATGGTCGCCCGCGCGTTGAGGTAGCGGCGGCGCTCCTCGGTGTCGCCGAGCGTCAGCAGGATCTGGCCCGATTTCAGGCTCCCTCTGCCGAGCGCATCCGACCAGGCGCCGGCGAGCGCGATCTGCCCGACGGCGGCTGCGGCCTGGCTCTCCTCGAGCTTCAAGGCCCGCTTGCCCAATCCAAGGATGGTGCGGCCAAGTGCGATGGCGCCGGAGGAGACGACCAGGATTTCGGCACCACCCTGGGCCAGCACGGCAATATCGTCTGCGAGCGAGGCCAGCCAGTCCCGCTTCAGGCCCGTGGCGCGGTCCACGAGCAGCGCCGAGCCGATTTTCACGGTGATGCGCCGGTATGTCTTCAGCGACTGCATGGTCCTACTTGTCCCAGCGCGTCTCGACCGGGGCCGAGATTTGCGCCCGCGCCTCGGCCACCACCGCCATCAGCGCCCGAAGCACCGCCTCAACGCCTTCGCCGGTGACCGCCGACAACAGCATCGGCGCCCGGCCGGCGGCGCGCTTCAGCGAGGCGACCTTCTTCTTGCGCGCATCGGCGTCGAGCGTGTCGACCTGGGAGAGCGCGACGATCTCGACCTTGTCGGTCAGGCCGTTGCCATAGGCGTCGAGTTCGGCGCGCACGGTCTTGTAGGCCTTGCCTGGGTTTTCCTCCTGCGCCGAGACCAGGTGCAGCAGCACGCGCGTGCGCTCGACATGGCCAAGGAAGCGGTCGCCGATGCCGACGCCCTCATGCGCGCCTTCGATGAGACCCGGAATGTCGGCGATGACGAATTCGCGCGCGTCGATGCGGGCGACGCCGAGACCGGGATGCAGCGTCGTGAACGGATAGTCGGCGATCTTCGGCTTGGCCGCGGTGACGGCGGCGAGAAATGTTGACTTGCCGGCGTTGGGCAGCCCGACCAGCCCGGCATCGGCGATCAGCTTCAGCCGCAGCCAGATGTTGAGCTCTTCGCCCGGCAGGCCGGGATTGGCGCGGCGCGGCGCCTGGTTGGTCGAGGTCTTGAAATGCTGGTTGCCGAAGCCGCCATTGCCGCCCTTGGCCAGCAGAAAGCGCTGGCCGACCACTGTCAGGTCGCAGATCAGGGTCTCGTTGTCTTCCTCGAACACCTGTGTTCCGGCCGGCACCTTCAGCGTGACATCGGCGCCCTTGGCGCCGGTCATGTTGCGGCCCATGCCATGGACGCCGGTCTTGGCCTTGAAGTGCTGCTGATAGCGATAATCGATCAGCGTGTTCAGCCCGTTGACCGCCTCCAGCCAGACATCGCCGCCACGGCCGCCATCGCCGCCGTCCGGTCCGCCGAACTCGATGAATTTTTCGCGCCGGAACGACACCGAACCGGCGCCGCCGTCACCGGAGCGTATGTAGACTTTGGCTTGATCGAGAAATTTCATGGCTTGTGCAGTTTCTACTAGTGGCTTTGGGGCATTGCTCTAAATCTTCGGCCTTGCTCTAAACCAAGGCGCGGCGAAGGGCGAGGCCGTTTTGTGACAATGGCCGCTTGGGACCGGCTGGAGAGATGTCGGAATGAAGCTTGTAACCTACAACGTCCAGTACGGCATTGGCCTCGATGGGCAGTACGATGTCGAGCGCGTCACTGACGCCGTGCGCGGCGCCGACGTGATCGCGCTGCAGGAGGTCACCCGCAACAATCCCCGGAATGGCGGCCGCGACATGGTCGCCGAGATCGGCGAGGCGCTGCCCGACTATTTCGCCGTCTATGGCAGCAATTTCGAGGCCAATATCGGCTCGCGCATCGACAACGGCCGCGCCATCACCACGACCTTCCAGCTCGGCAATATGGTGCTGTCGAAAACGCCCATTCATCTGTCGCGCAACCTGCTTTTGCCGCGCAGCCGCAGCTTCGAGATGATGAATTTCCAGCGCGGCGCGCTGGAAGCGCTGATCGAGACGCCGTTGGGTTTCATCCGCTTCTATTCCATCCATCTCGATCACCGCAGCCCGGTCGAACGCGCCCGCCAGATCCAGTTCCTGCGCCGACGCCTGCTGAATTATGCGCTCGAAGGCGGCGCCTTGTCCGGCGTCGCCGAGATCGGCCTGCCGGAATTGCCCCACCCCGAAGCCTTCGTCGGCATGGGCGATTTCAACATGCTGGCCGGCTCACCCGAATATGTCGAACTCGCCGGCCGGCCGGACCATGAATTCGGCATGCCGCTGACCGCCGACTTTGCCGTCGATGCCGCCATGCGCCTCAATGTCACCGGCGACGATCTGGTCAGCTGGGTCGACCCCAAACAGCCCGCCAACGCTAGCCGCCATAAGCGCATCGACTACGTCTTCACTAGCGCTTCGCTGGCCAAATCGCTGAAGCGTCTGTGGGTCGACCGCCAGGCTGTCGGTTCGGACCACCTTCCGGTGTGGGTCGAACTGGGCTGATTTTTTCAACCCTATGATTTCGATGCGACGCGAGGTGCGTCGAGATTCAGGTCAGGCCGAGCCGAGAATGGTGGCTTCCGAGAACCGGAGCGGAGCGTACTTAAGGTACGTGAGCACCGGAAGCGCAGGAAACCGCCATTCGCAGGCCGGCCTCACCTGAATATCGATACACCTCAAAAATGCACCCAGTTCCTAAGGCTCGTCCAGGTCTTCCTGTCGAGCCGGTAGCGCTCGACCGGCACCTGGCCGGCGACGATCGAGTTCAACATGCCCTGGCCGGCATACTGGAAGCCGCACTTGTGGATCACCCGGCGCGAGGCCGGATTGATGACCCGCGTCGAGGCATGCAGCACCTGGATCGACGTCTTCTGGAAGGCGAGGTCGACCAGCGCATGGGCTGCTTCGGTCGCATAACCCTTCTTCCAGTAAGGCTCGCCAATCCAGTAACCGAGCTCCAGCCCGCGATCGGTGGTGTTGAGACCGGCGCAACCGACGAAGGTGTCGGTGCCGGCCAGCGTCAAGGCATAGGCAATGCCGCTCCGGCGCGACTTGGTCATGGCCAGGAAGGCGCGTCCCTCGGCCTCACCGTAGGGGTGCGGCATGCGGGCCAGCATTTCGGCGACATGGCGATTGTCGGCAAGTTCGACCAGTTGCGGAATGTCGTCTTCGCGGGGCGCCCGCATCACCAGCCGCTCGGTGACCAGGACCGGGCAGTCTATCGCGTAACTTTCGTCTTCGGTGTCTTCCGCTTCGGCAACCATGTGAAAGTCCTCCAGGCCAAGAAAAAGGGGAGATGGAAACCCATCTCCCCTGATCCTTTTCCTGGCTTTGCCAGACACCGGTTCCCGAGATGGGCGCCGGTGTTCTAGTGCGGAACCGGCTACTCCGCGGCTTTGGCAATCGGGTTGACCGATACGTAGGTTCGGCCGTTGGCTTTTTTGTTGAACGTCACGGCGCCGGTCTCGAGCGCGAAAAGGGTATGGTCCGTGCCCATGCCGACATTGACGCCGGGATGCCAGGTCGTGCCGCGTTGACGAATGATGATGTTGCCCGGGATGACGGCTTCGCCGCCGAACTTCTTCACGCCCAGACGCTTGGAATGCGAGTCGCGACCGTTGCGCGACGAGCCGCCAGCTTTCTTGTGTGCCATCTAACTAACTCCGTTGCGCCGCAAGGCGCCTAAAAGGCCTTATGAACGCGTTCGCGTTCCGTTTCAAGTCCGATTCCGGCGACCTTATCGCCAGAAAATTACTTCGCCGCCAATTCCTTGGCCTGCTCGCGCCAGTCTTTGATCTGGTCGGCGCTGAAGGGCATGTGCTCGTCGATCTTGGCGACATCCTTGTCGGTCAGCTTGGCGAGCTGGGCGAAGGTGATGATGCCCTGTTCGGCGAGGTCCTTGGCAGCGACCGGGCCGATGCCCTTGATCACGGTCAGGTCGTCCGGCTCGCCCTTCGGCGCCTTGAACAGCGGCGCTGCCGCGGTCTCGGCGGCCTTGGCCTTGGGCTCCTTCTTCGGCGCGGCTTCCGCCTTCGCTTCGGTGGCAACCTCTGCCTTGGCTTCCTTCTTCGGCGCCTTGACGGCTGCCGTCTTCGTCGGCTTGGCGCCACCCAGCAGGATCTCCGAGATCCGCACGGTGGTCAAAAGCTGGCGATGGCCGATCTTGCGGCGCGAATTCTGCCGGCGGCGCTTCTTGAAAGCGATGACGGTGCGGTTCTTGCCCTGCTCGACGACTTCGGCGGTGACCACCGCGCCATCGACGAACGGAGCGCCGAACGTGACATTCTCGCCCTCGCCATGCGCGAGCACGTGGCCGATCTCGACCATATCGCCGACATTGGCTTCGACTTTTTCGATCTTCAAGAGATCGTTGGCGGCAACGCGATACTGCTTGCCACCCGTTTTAATGACTGCGAACATTTTTTGCCTTTCGCTGTTCGGTCGGCCTTGATGAACCGCCCTGGCGGTTCGGCCGTCTTTTTGTCAGTCTGCGGGTTCAAAAAACAAGCGGCGCGGAAGAACCCTCCACGCCGATTGCGCGCTGTCCCTAACCGAAGGTTGGGTGCAAGTCAAGGCGAAGCCGTTGCCGAGGTGGTTATTAGCTCGGCAAGCATCTGGCCATGTCGACATGATCGCACGGCGTTGTCGTAGTCGGCAGGCGAGGATGCGTCGGGTGGCCGGAAATCCGTATGGGCTTGACCCCAGACATCTGCGCAAATCCGCCGCTTGTCCGGCAAGCCAAATAACTCGCGGATTGGCCTTGTAACCTGCCCGTTCAGCCGTTATCTAGTGCGCCGCGCCGGCAACGGCCGACCATGACCGCGGAGAGGTGGCAGAGTGGTCGAATGCACCGCACTCGAAATGCGGCATGGGTGCAAGCCCATCGGGGGTTCGAATCCCTCCCTCTCCGCCATTGATTTCTCGCCTAACAGATTGATTTAACAGACTATCTGTCATCGTCGTTTGCCTCCTTCCCAATGCGTTTCCCAAGGAAACTGCAACCGAAGGAGACATGGATTATGCACCGCTTTTCTGACCAGAACGAAGGCCCGATCATCGGGAGATTTTCCCGCCGCGCTATCCTGGGCGCCTTCGCATCTGTTCCAGCCATAGGAGCCGCAACCGCTGCGGCGGGAGTTTCAAGGCTTCCCGCTGCCCAACCGCCGGAACACACAGAGGAGCGCGTCATGCGCCTCGCAAGGGAGCTTTCCGCCGCATTGGAAGGTATGCACGGCGGGGAGTGGCAGGTTACTGTCGATCATTCGTTTGGCTTCGCTCTTATTGTGCAGCATGGCGCGGTGCAGTCATGAGCGACACGTCAAAAGGTCCCGTCGACGGGACGTTTCACACGATCGACGCGCTCGACAACCTCAGCATGGCAAAGCATCTGTTTTTCGCGGCGCTAATGGCGTTGGCCGACATCGATAACATGCAGGAACGCAGTGCCATCGAAGCTGTGCTGAGCGAAGGTCTGGCGAAGCTTAAGGCAGGTGTTGCGACGCTTGAGACAATCAGGACGAACGGCAAAAAAACAGCCAGACCGCACCTAATCATGCCGGTCAACTCGGCACCTTGATCGCCGCGCACGTGAAGGCTCTGGCGGAATATGATGCCGAGCCCGGAGATAACCCGAAGTCGCCAGCCGTGGCGCGGGCGAACGCGCTCGTCACCAAGACGCGCCAAGCCCTGTTCGATCATCGGCCGACGAACTTGGCCGAAGCCACGCGCAAGGGCGAGTTCATGGCATCATGCAGGACGTTCATCGAATGGGATGACTTTGACCAGGTCCAACTGATAAACGCTCTGACGCCGATGGCCGGCTAAAAGAGCCTTCTAATCATTCCGCGCACGAAACGAATCGAGCCCGCTGCCTCACGGTGGCAGGCTTTTCATTTGGCGGTGGGGACTAGCGGGATTAGCGGGCAAAATGCCGTCGCTTTCGAGTGTCAGCAGATGTGGTAAGGTTGATTGTCGGCGAGTAGCAGAGGTCCAGCAACAATGACTTTGAGACGAACCAGAGCTTACGGCACATCCGGCTTGGTTCTAGCGGTTTGCATTGTATTTGCTTGGCAGAACGCCGCTGCCGCTCAAAATTGCGACGCAGCCGCGACGCCTGGCGTCAATTGGCAGGACTGTGACAAAAAGATTCTCATCCTAAAAGGACAGGACCTGAGCGGGGCGAACCTGATCGGTGTTGATTTCACTTCGACCGACCTCAGGAACAGCAATCTCCTTGCGGCAAATTTTGAGAAGGCAACGCTTGTGCGTGCTTCCCTGGCCGACTCGACCGCCAAAGGCGCCCGGTTCGACAAAATCGAGGCCTACAGGACCGACTTCAGCCATATGGACGCGCAGGGCGCTGTGTTTACGAGCGCGGAAGTGCAGCGCTCGAATTTCCAGGACGCCAATCTGACCAATGTTGATTTCACAAAGGCGGAATTGGGGCGAGCGCAGTTCCATGACGCCGATATCAGCGGCAGCCGCTTTTCGTTTGCCAATCTCGCGCGGGCGGACTTCCGAGGAGCGACGTTCACCGCGCCGATAGACTTTGACCGCGCTTTTCTCTTTCTGACCCGTATCGAGGGCCTCGATCTTTCCAATTCGGCGGGGCTGTCCCAGTGGCAGATCAACATGGCTTGCGGAGACGCCCGGACCGAGTTGCCTTCTGGCTTGACGAGGCCTGAAGATTGGCCCTGTAGCGAGCCATAGGCTCGGCGCCGTGTCGCTGCCGGGGCTGAAATCGTCAAGCGCGCCCTTGCGGGGGCGTCTCGGAGTTCCCAAAGGCAAAGATGTCGGGCCCGCCATCCGCTTATTTCGGCAGGGTGCCAAGCCTCGTTAGCGCCAAAAAGCAAAGCCCGCTGCCTCGGGGGGAAGCAGCGGGCAAATGCAGGGCCGGAAGGTCCTGTGTGCAAGTTTCCGGCAGCGCCCGACACAAACGGCGCGGCTGGAGGTTGGTTCCGCGCCAATATCCAGCCGTCTAGTTGCCAATGGCCGTTCTCTGAAATAATCAAGCGCGCCCTTGCGGGGGCGAAGCTTGCTTGCTCCTTGACAGCAGCCCACTTACGGCGCGATGGACACCATATGTTGAAAGCCTCTAACAACCGGGAGATGGCGCGTCAGGCCGCCAGGGCGCTTCACAACGGCATGACTGACAAGGAAGATGCCGCCATCACCGCCGCCGCCCTTGCAGATCCCGATGCACAGCCTCTGCCTGATTATCTGCCCCGCAAGCCGAAGACCTCAGCCGGCGAGCGCCATACCGACGGCGATTCCGACGCCGATCGCTAGGCCTGCGGCGCCTAGCGTACCGCCTCGTTGGCCCCTCAGATGTTCCTCTCGATATGAGCCTCGATCGGATTTGGGCGCCGTAGCTCAAATCTTTTAGCTGCCATAAATGTCAGCACGATAGCCGCAGCTATCGATGCAATGACGGTGGTGGTAAGGGCTAGACTTCTCACTATCTTCACTCAACAAAGCAGCGCGATATTCCAGCCAAAAATCTCCGAATAGAAGGTGGGATGCTCGCTAGATCGAGCTTCGGCGGCGTTTGTCCCCGCGCTGCCTAAACTATGGGCATATTAGCAACTTCGCAATTAAGCCTATTGGCGGGACCAAGACTGAAGTCCCAGCCCAGCCGTCTAGCGTTGTCGATCGAAACTGCTTCCAGCCGCGGTTGCGCCGCTGCCGATCGCCTCCGAGCAGCCAAAGAGCCCGACCAGATCCCAATGCATGGAACCATGGTCCGGCCTGAGCCGGTCGATCAGCGCCTGGATATCAAGCTTTGTCGATTTGCAGCACATCGGATGCCCGCAATTGACATAAGGCGGTTTCGCGGGCGGCGAGGGTGTCGGCAATGGTCTTGCAGTACGATTTCTGACGGGCTTCTAGCGCGCCCCCTTCACCCTCATCTTGAGACCGTAAACACTGCCGGTGGCGGTGATAAAGAGCAGGTCGTTATCTTTGCCACCAAAGGTTACGTTTGTCGTCGTCTCGGGTACGTCGATTTGTTCGATCTTGTTTCCCGTTTGATCGAATACAGCCACACCAATCTGGGTGAGATAGACGTTGCCCTTAGAATCGATGGTCATGCCGTCAGAACCGAGTTTGCAAAAGACGCGTTTGTTCGTGAGCTCGCCATCTGGCTGGATATCGTAGGCATAGGTCCTACTCGCGCCGTAGTCCCCCACGTAAAGCAACTTGCCGTCGGGCGTGCCAATGATGCCGTTGGGTTTCGTCAGGTCGGTCGTGACACGCGTGACGGTCTTGTGGTCGGGCGTGACGAAGTAGACGTTTTGGCCCTCCACCCGCGTGCTGCGGTCGTGATATGAATCGAAATCAGGGTCGGTAAAATAGATGCCGCCGTCCGGACGAATCCACAAGTCATTCGGGCCGTTGAACACCTTGCCGTCGAAGTTCGTCACCAGCACCGTAACCTTCTTGTCGGGCGCAATGGACCATAGTTCGCCCTTATCGGGGGCGACGGCGATGAGATTGCCGACCTTGTCGAAGTAAGTTCCATTCGCGCGTCCCGCTGGCTTGAGCCAGTCGGAGAATTTCCCGTCTACCGCACTCCACTTAACGATACGATCGTTCGGGTCGTCGGTGAAGAACACGTTGCCATCAACATCCGCTGCCGGACCTTCGGTGTATCCATAACCTTCGCCCAATTTTTCCAACTTCGCACCAGGCGCGACGACGGAGGAATCCGCCGCGAAGATGGAACCTGTTGTGAGCAACAGAACGCCGAGAAGTGCGCAGGTGCAACCGAATGCTCTCATGAGCGGAAGATCCGGCCAAAATTGGAAACTTTCTGCGGCGTCAGCAAGAAATCTTTTCATGTGACGATTCCCTCTCAGTGTTGTCGGCTTGAACTTCCGCACGATGAATTCGAACAGGATATCCGATACCCACATGGCGGAGACGCCGATCAGGAAGGCGGCGGCGGGCCGCGCCAGAATCCTACTCATGGCGCGGGAAATCAATATCGGTGACAGGGTGGCGATCTTCGCCACTATGGGCAAGCGCATCGAGGATCGCGTAACCCTGCACATCCTCACGGCCAACAATCCCTATTCGATCATCGATCCAAAGGCGAAGCCGGGCGACAGGATGAGATTCGAGGGTGAAGTGATCTATGTCGACGAGGATCTTCGCCGTGTCACCGTGCAGGTGCTTGGCCGCGTCACGGTCGAAGCCAGTACGGTCGAACTGGTCAGGAAGTACCGGCCGCCGACCCGCTGCGGGACATGGTCGACTAACCAAACCCGAGCCCCGATTTACCACTCATTGCCTAGCCGGATTGTGGCTCTAGCTCTCTGAGCGTAGAGTACTTCCGCTCGGGGGAAGGCAAAATGTCCGTTTTTTGGGTTGGTGGAACAGCCATCGTCGTCTTGGCGTTCGTCGCGGTCGTGGCCGTAGACTACATGAGCAACAGACCGAAACCACACTGAACCCCAAACCTTCCGTTTGGTATAGGACTTCAGTCCACGCTAAAGGCGCGCGGGATAGCTACCCCGCCGTAGGAGGCCGCACCGGTCCTGTGGTGTTCCACGGGATAAGCGGGCTCGACGATCACTCCGGCACGCCGGAGATGCCCAGCGCCTCGACGTAACGCTCGGCGAACACCTTGTCCAGCCACGGATTGATCTGTCTCTGCAGGGTGAGCGTGAAGGTCGGAAACGCCTCCATCAGCCGCCGCGCCGCTGCCTGCGCCTCGTCCAGCCGGTTGAGTTTGACCAGCGCCATGATCACCACCCGGTGCGAGGAGCCGTAGTTCGGCATCTCGTACAGCGCGCGTTCTCCCCATGCCAGCGCTTCCTCGTAGCGCTCCAGCATCAGGTAGCTCATCCCGATGCCCGAGAGCGCGATGCCCTTCTCGGGGTCGACCGGGCTCAGCCGCATTGCCCTGTGAAAGTGCTCGATCGCGACGAGCGGGCGGCTGGCATGTGCGTTCACCCATCCGCTGCCGGTATGGCCCTGCGCCGAATTGGGGTTGAGCAGCAGGGATCGTTCGATCGCGCCCAGGGCCATCTCGTAGTCCTTCGCGCTGTAGGCGATCACCTGCGCGGCAAAGCGCAGGCTCGTGGGGTCGTCGCGCGCTTCCGCCAGCACCTCGCGCGCCATGCGCACGGCGACTCGGACATCGTCGGGCTCGTGCCAGCACTGGCTCACGGACAGGCTGCGGATATAGGCGCCGAGTCCCTTTGCCAAGTTGAAGCCAGGGTCGATGCTGAGCGCCTCGTTGATGAGGCGGCGCACGTCGGCAAAGCCTTCGCGCGTCATGCTGTAGAAGCGCGGTAGCGCGCGCAGGTAGAGGTCGTAGGCGCTGATGTACTCGGTCGGCTTCATGCGCGCCTGCTTGATCTCCTGCAGCCGGATGCTCGGCTCGACAGCGCCGACGACGCTTTCGGTCACCTTGTCCTGCAGCTCGAAGATGTCGCTCACGTCGCCCTCGAAGCGATCGGCCCAGACATGGTGTCCGCTGATCGCGTCCACCAACTGCCCACTGATGCGCACCCGCGATCCTGCTCTGCGGATGCTGCCTTCGAGCACGTAGCGGACGCCCAGCTCGCGCCCGACCTGGCGCAGGTCCACCGCCCGGCCCTTGTAGGTGAACGACGAGTTGCGGGCGATCACGAAGAAGGAGTTCACCCGGCTCAATCCCGTGATGATGTCCTCCACCAGCCCGTCGGCGAAATATTCCTGGTCGGGGTCGCCGCTCATGTTGGTGAAAGGCAGAACCGCGATCGAGGGTTTCTCGGGCAGGGCAGGCGGTGCGGCCGCCGTGGCGCTGGCGTCGGTCTCGACGCGGTAGGCGCGCACAGGCCGCTCGATGTTCTTGAGGCGCAGCTCGCCGAGCGGCGTGAAGCCGCAGTCGAGCTTGCCCTGAAGGTGGTCGTAGGCGGTGCCCGAGACGACCACCGTGCCGGGATCGGCGATGCTTTCGAGGCGGGCGGCGATGTTGACCCCGTCGCCGTAGAGGTCGCCGTCCTCCTCGCAGACCACGTCGCCGAGATTGACACCGATGCGCAGGCGTATCCGCTCTTCCTCGGGCGTCTCCGCCTCGTGTTCTGCCAGGGCCTGCTGGATCGCCATCGCCGAGGTCACCGCGTTGACGACGCTCGCGAACTCGCACAGCATGCCGTCGCCGGTGAGCTTGACGATCCGACCCTGGTGCTCGGAGACCAGCGGCTCGAGGAGGTCCTTGCGGTAGATCTTCAGCCGCTCGAGCGTGCCGCGCTCGTCGCGCTCCGTCAGGCGCGAATAGCCGACCACGTCGCAAGCCAGGATCGCTGCTAGGTGGCGCCGCATGGTCATTTCACCGCTCAGCCAGGCGCCTGCACGCGGGCCGCCCCGCATCCATGCCCTGCCAACTTCCAGACGCCTACCGTGCATGGTATCCATCTCTCCCAGTCTCCGACCGTCGCCGATACAGAACGGAGAACGCAGCTTGACCTTGATTTCGCTATCCCGCTTTCAAGGCGTGGAGCCTTCCAGTCGCCGCGCTAAAAGCCAACCGACGACACGCCCACGCAGCCTCTGGGGACGCTGAAACGCCACTCCTCCCAGAAGGTCGGAGATATTTCCTGCCCTGTGTAACCGGTTGACGCCACCGTGACGGTGCTTTTGTATCGGGCATAACGTGAATGGGCCTGATGGCCAGGGCCGCGGGCTGCCGACAGGTTGCTGGCGGCGTAAGATTTCGCAAGGTCCACGAGATTGTCAGGTGCGGCGCAATGGCTTGATCGCCTCGCCCACTCGGCGAGCGATCTCCAGCTCGAGATGCTGACGCCTGCGTAGCTGCGCCCGCTTGTTCGGCCTGTATTCAGCCGGATCACGCTGCGTTTTCGTAAGGGGCAGATCGAACATCGTCAGGTGGACCCGGCTGCCCCCGGATTCGACCCAGAAGCTGTCGTAGTCTGCGGCAATGCGGTGGCGCAGGGCAAAGTCTTTTGCAAAGACATGCCCCGCGTTGGACGCGGCAACAAGACCGGAAATGTCGAGGGAGCGTACGAGCGACTGGGCCACCAGCAGCAACAATGTTTTGGGTCGCAGTCCTTCCATGGCCTTCGTCAGCGTCCGCGCTTCATCGAGACCTTGCACTCCAACCGAGGCGGACTTGAGCGCGCCGATCCAAAGCACGGGTCCCTGCCCGCTGAGCCGCAGGAGCGATCTATCCACAATCGCAAGGCCCATCTCGGTGATTGGTCAGGAGCAAGCGACACTCTGCTTCCCGGTACAACTTGTCCTGGCCGGTCAGTTCAACCGTGACGTTGCCCACCACGGTCGAGAGATCCAGCAGCTGTTGGCCGCCGGTGTGGCTCCTGATCAGGGCCGCGTCGGTGAAAAGCTGCGCCGCCGCGACATAGTGACCAACGACGGCGACCTGACGATGCCCGCGCCTGAGCGCGGTCGTCAGGTAGGATCGGACGGGCTTCAGGGGAATGTCCGGATACTTCTCAAGGATCGCAGTGAAGGGTTCGGCACCGAGTTTGGTCTGGATGGCGGCGATGTCGCGGCGGAATATCCAGCGAAGCGCCGCCCATTTGATCGTACAGACGCATCGGTTCAGTCCGCGCCGAAAACCGGAAGTCTGCCCTTTGCGACGAACCCGCGGCGGCGATCGCGATATTGCACCATTCAAATGCTCACCCTTCGCATTCTCCGTGCCTCATTGCTGGAATCTTAGCTTACCGACGCTTCGCCGCGACATTACGGATCCGTAAGGTGGCCACGAAAATGGCTGGCTTACGGATCCTTTCAGCCGGCGGAAAAATCGCAGTGCGCTTGTTTCCTCGGATGCAGGAAGAGTGCGGACAATGCCGTGCGCTGCTGCCGACGCGTGCCGCCCTCAGCCCAAGCCACCCGACTGGTGCGCAGCGATTGCGGCGAGAAAAACCTCGCCGAATTCCTTCAGCTTCGCCGCCCCCACGCCATTCACTTCGGCGAAGGCGTCGAGATCGGCCGGGCGGCGCTCGGCCATGTCGATCAGCGTGCGATCGGAAAACACCACATAGGCCGGCACCTGGCGCTCCTTGGCGAGGCGCAGCCGCAGCGTCTTCAGCGCAGCCAGCAGCGAAGCATCCACGCCTTCCATGTCCGCGGCCTGGGCGGAGCGCATCTTGCCGCGCAAGGCGGGGCTGCGCACTTCGACGCGGTAGTGGAACGGCATTTCGCCACGGCCAAGCGCATGGCCCTTTTCCGCAATGGCGAGGCCGCCATGGCCAACGGGATCCGGTATCAGGAAACCGCCCGCGACGAGCTGCCGGATCAGCGACAGCCAGAAATCCTTCTTGTGCGCCAGTCCGCTGCCGAAGCTGGCCAGCCTCTGGTGGTTCCTGGCCAGCACCTTCTCGGTCTCATGGCCGAGCAGGATATCGATGACATGCCCGGCACCGAAGCGTTCTCCGCTCTGCGCGACCACCGCCAGGATGGTCCGCGCCTCGGCTCCGCCATCGGCGCGCGGCGCCTGGTCGAGGCAGGTGTCGCAATTGCCGCAAGGCGACGCTTCCTCGCCGAAATAGCCGAGCAGCACCTGGCGGCGGCATTGCGCCGTCTCGCAATAGCCGATCAGCGTGTCGAGCCGGCCATGCGAGCGCCTCTTGTGCTCGGGCGGCGCATCCTCGTCGTCGATGAACATCCGCCGCATGCGGATATCGCCAAGGCCGAACAGCATATGCGCCTCGGCTGGCCGCCCGTCGCGGCCGGCGCGGCCGATTTCCTGATAGTAGGCCTCCAAGCTGCCAGGCAGATCGGTGTGGAAGACATAGGCCACGTCAGGCTTGTCGATACCCATGCCGAAGGCGATGGTCGCCACCATGACGACGCCGGACAGGGTCATGAAGCTGTTCTGGTTGGCGTCGCGCGCCTCCTTGCTCATGCCGGCGTGGTAGGCGAGCGCGGTGACGCCGTTCTTCTCGAGGAAGGCCGCCATTTCCTCCGTCTTCTTGCGCGACAGGCAATAGACGATGCCGCTGCGACCGGGGTGGCGCTCGACGAAGCTCAGCAACTGCCGCTTGCTGTCCTGCTTGGCGGCGATGCCAAGCTTGATGTTCGGCCGGTCGAAGCCCAGCACCAGGGTTTCGACGCGTTCTGCGAACAGCCGCGCCTCGATGTCGGTGCGCGTGCCCTCGTCCGCCGTCGCCGTCAGCGCGATGATCGGCACGCTGGGGAAGATGCCGCGCAGTCGCGACAAATCTTCATATTCGCGCCGGAACGCCGGCCCCCATTGCGAGATGCAATGCGCCTCGTCGACGGCGATCAGGCTGACGTCGAGCCTGGCCAGCGCATCGAGCATCCGCTCGGTCATCAGCCGCTCCGGCGCGAGATAGAGCAGGCGCGTCTGGCCCGCGGCGACGCGACGCCAGGCGGCGACATTGGCCTCACGTTCGATCGAGGAATTGATCGTATCGGCGGCGACGCCGGCAAGCCGCAAGGCGGCGACCTGATCCTGCATCAGCGCCACCAGCGGCGAAACGACGATGGTCAGCCCGCCCAGAACCAGCGCCGGCACCTGGTAGCAAAGCGACTTGCCCGCACCCGTCGGCATGACGGCCAGAACATGGCGCCCGGCCAGCAGCGCATCCATGACATCGGCCTGGCCGGGACGAAAATCGTCGAAGCCGAACACGTCCTTCAGGACGCGCCGCTTGGGGTCCTCGGCCCGAATGCTCGCAGCCTGTGCCTGCATCAGTCGGACACCGGGCGGAAAACGATTTCTGGTGGACTGGAGAGGATGTGGAAACCGATCAAAACGACTCTCCGGGTGACGCCTTGGAGTAGCGCAGCCGTCATCCAACTACAACGGCCCTTTGAAGGAACCTCCGTTCGTAGACATTGCCGGACTGCACCATGGCGGCGATGGAGCCCATGTTGGAGACAGAGGCTGTCCCTTCCCCTGCGACACCTGCACCCCGCTGGATTCCCTCGCCCGCTGCGATGTAAGCTTGTCCCGACCAAGGCACGTTGAGATTCAGGTCAGGCCGAGCCGAAAACGATGGCTTTCGAGAACCGGAGCGGAGCGTACTCTTGGTACGTGAGCACCGGAAGCGTAGGAAACCACCGTTTGCAGGCCGACCTCACCTGAAAATCAACACACCTTTAGGCCAGGGAGGGCGCGCTATGCTGCAGACCAGACAGGATGCTCTCGGCGAGCGGTTCCAGTTGCAGCGTACCGCCTTTGAGGCGCAGCCGTTCCCGGACATTGGCGTCCGCAAGGACCGCCTGAAGCGCCTGCTGGCTCTGACCGAGCGGCATGAGGCCGATATCTGCGCGGCGATCGACGCCGACTTTGGCGGCCGCTCCGCGCACGAGACGCGCCTTGCAGAACTGTTTGTCGTGCGCGCCGGCATCCGCCACGCGCTATCCCATCTGAAGGGCTGGATGCGCGAGCGTCGCGTTGCCACCACCATGCCGTTCCTGCCGGGCAGAAATCGCCTCGTCGCGCAGCCGCTCGGTGTCGTCGGGATCGTCTCGCCCTGGAACTATCCCTTCCAGCTTGCTGTGGCGCCGGTGACCGCGGCACTCGCCGCCGGCAATCGCGTGCTCGTCAAGCCGTCCGAACTGACGCCGGCTTTTTCGACGTTGCTGGCGCAACTGGCCGGCGAGCATTTCGCGCCCGACGAACTCAGCGTCATCACCGGCGATGCGGAGATGGGAAAGGCCTTCGTATCGATGCCTTTCGATCATCTGCTGTTCACCGGTTCGACCGCGGTCGGTCGCCAGGTTGCGATCGCCGCCGCCGCCAACCTGACCCCGGTCACGCTCGAACTCGGCGGCAAGTCGCCGGCGATCTTCGATCCGTCATGCGACGTCGATGCGGCGGCAGCCAGCATCGCCTATGGCAAGCTGTTGAATGCCGGACAGACCTGCATCGCGCCGGACCATCTGCTGGTGCCGCAAGGGCAGGCAAACACCGTCGCCGCGAAGCTCGCGACGGCGATAGCGCGGCTCTACCCGACCTTGCGCGACAATCCCGACTATACCGCCATCATCAGTGACCGGCATTGCCAGCGCCTGCGCGAGATGATCACTGAAGCCCGCGATACCGGCGCCGATGTCACCGAAATCAATCCGGCCGGCGAGGAGTTCGGTGCCCAGAGCCGGAAGTTGCTGCCGACCCTGGTCCGCAATGCCGGTCCGAACCTGCGGCTGATGCGCGAGGAGATTTTCGGGCCGGTGCTGCCGATCTTCGAATACGCCACCGTCGACGAGGCAATCGACCATGTGAACCACGCGGACCGGCCGCTGGCGCTCTATTGGTTCGGGCGCGACAGCGGCAACCGTCAACGCATCCTGCACGAGACGGTCGCCGGCGGCGTCACCATCAACGACTGCATGCTGCATCTGGTGCAGGAGAACCAGCCCTTCGGCGGCGTCGGCGCCAGCGGCATGGGCGCCTATCACGGCGAATGGGGTTTCCGCACCTTCAGCAAAGAGAAGCCGGTTTTCCTGCAGTCGAGGCTGAGCGCGGGAGGTCTGCTGCGTCCGCCCTATGGCAAGACGTTCGAGCGGATTTTCAGCCTGCTCCGGCACATCACCTGAACAAGGACGGCCATCGGTTGTGCGGCGCGTTAAACCTATGTTCACGATAATGCGGCAGGCTCCACATCCTGCGGTCATGTCTTGAGTACCGCGGCGCCACAAGCGCCCAGGCAACAACCCGCGCCTCTTTGGGGCGCGGGTCATTCCCCGCACTCGATCTCCCAGACTTGGCTAAGCAAGTCGTGGACTAGGCGAGAAAATCGGCCCGGTGCGGCGTGAAACTGTCGACCAGCCGCCCCGCCTCCAATGCCTTGACGCCGTGCACCAGATTGGACGGCACGATGAAGCTGCCGCCGGCCGCGATGATTTCGGTCCGGCCGCCGATCGTCACCTCGAAGCGGCCCTCCGCGACATAGCTCGCCTGGACATGCGGGTGCGAATGCAGGGCGCCGAAGCCACCCTTGTCGAAGCCGAATTCGACCATCATCAGTTCATCGGTGTGCAGGAGAACGCGCCGCCTGTTGCCATCCGGCGTCGCCTTCCAGGCGCCCTCGCCGGCATGCGCGAAAATCTTCGGCTCAGCCATCGTCACCTCCTCATCGCGCCAGCCAGCCGCCATCCACCGCCACCACCGCGCCATGCATGTAGTTCGACGCCGGCGCCAACAGGAAGACGGCGGTGTCGCCAATGTCTTCCGCTTCGCCCCAGCGCCCGGCCGGGATGCGCGCCAGGATTGCGGCACTGCGGTCTGGATCGGCACGCAGCGCCTGCGTGTTGTTGGTCTCGATATAGCCGGGCGCGATGGCGTTGACGTTGATGCCTTTTGCCGCCCATTCACAGGCGAGCAGCCGGGTGATGCCCAGCACGCCATGTTTCGAGGCAGTGTAGGACGCAACGCGGATGCCGCCCTGGAAACTCAGCACCGAAGCGATATTGACGATCTTGCCTTGCCGCCCGCCAGCAAGCGCACGCCTGGCGAAGGATTGGCTGAGCAGGAACACCGTCTTCAAATTGACGTCCATGACGTCGTCCCAGTCGGTCTCGCTCAAATCGACGGCATCGGCGCGCCGGATGATACCGGCATTGTTGACCAGCCCGTCGAGCGGGCCGCTTTCGTCCCAGATCCGGTCCAGCATCGGGCCGGCGGCTGCCGTGTCGGCAAGGTCGGCGCCAACCGCCTCGAATTGCCCACCGACCGAGGTAATCTTGCTTGCCGTATCGTCCATCGACGAGCGGCCGACGCCGATCACCGCGCCGCCGGCACGCGCGACCGAGACGGCTATGCCTTGACCGATGCCGGTGTTGGCGCCGGTGACGAGAATGCGTTTGCCGGCCAGGCTGAAGGCGGAAAGGTCGCTCACCGCAAGTCGTCCAACGCCACCGGGTCGACATCGGCATAGTAGACATTGTCGCCGGCCATCGCCCAGATGAAAGCGTAGTTGGAGGTGCCGGCGCCAGAGTGGATCGACCAGCCCGGCGACAGCACCGCCTCCTCGTTGCCCATGACGATATGACGTGTCTCGTCCGGCTCGCCCATGAAGTGAAAAACGCGCGCCGTCTCGGCCAGGTCGAAATAGAGATAGGCTTCTATGCGCCGGTCATGCACATGGCACGGCATGGTGTTCCACACCGAGCCCGGCGCCAGCTGCGTCATGCCGACCACCAGCTGGCAGGTTTTTGCGCCCTCGGCATGGATGAACTGGAAGATCGAGCGCTCGTTGCAGCTATCCTTGCTGCCGAGGTCGAGACGCCTGGCGTCTCCGATGCGGATCAGCCGGCTCGGCCAGGCCTGATGCGCCGGCGCGCTGAGCAGGTAGAATTTAGCCGGCGCGGCTTTGTCCACCGAAGCGAACGACACGTCCTTGCTGCCCATGCCGAGATAGACCATGTCGCGCAACTGCAATTCATGAGGTTGGCCGCCGGCCGTGACGACACCGGCGCCACCGATGTTGACGGCGATCAGCTCGCGGCGGTCGAGAAAATCCTTGGTTCCGGTCGGCTTGATCGCCTCCAGTTGAAGCGGTGCGTCAATCGGCACGGCGCCGCCGACGATCATGCGATCGTAATGGGTGTAGGTCAGGCTGATTCGGCCGGGCTGGAACAGATCCTCGATGTGGAAATTGTGCCGCAGTTCGTCGGTTCCCATCGCCGCGGCGGCGACCGGGTCGATGGCGAAGCGCGATGTGTAGTTGGTACGGCTCTGGCTCATTGCAGTCCTGACTTGAGATGGGTCATTCACCGGCAGCGCCCTTGACCGAACTGGCGTAGAAGACCTGCCTTGCGTGCAGCCGCTCGCGGTAGCGCTGCTGGCTGGCGCTGAGGTGGGCGCGCATCGCCTCGCGCGCGGCTTCGGCATCGCCTGATGTGATCGCGTTGAGGATCACCAGATGCTCGCGCTGCAGCCCGCGCTGATATGTGTCGGATTGCACCAGCTCGGTCGACCAGGGCGAGGTCACGTCGCACGGAATGGCGCGCCGGCCGAGCACGTCGAGCATCTCGACATAGAAGGGATTGTTGGTGGCGCTGGCGATGGCGCGGTGGAAGGCGAGGTCGGCCGGACCGGTCGGCTCGCTGGCAAGCAGCAGCCGTTCGAACTCGAAGAAGGCTTCCTGGATCGCCGCCTCTTGCGCGGCATTGCAGCGGATGGCGGCGAGCCCGGCCGATTCGATCTCGATCGCCAGGCGCACTTCGAGCACGTTGAGCGCGATCGAATCCTTGCTGCCCATGTCGGCGGCCAGCGCGCCGAACATCGTCGAGATGTGCTCGGTGACGAAGACGCCGGCGCCCTGGCGCGCCTCGACCAGCCCGTCGGCGGCAAGCTTGGCCAGAGCCTCGCGGATGACAGTGCGGCTGACGCCGAAGGTCTCGGTCAGCTGGCCTTCGGTCGGCAGTTTGTGGCCGGGCAGGATCTCGCCCGCCTGCAGCTGCTTGCGGATCGCCGCGACGACGGTCTCCGACAGCTTTGGTTTTCTCTCGACCCTGAGGTCGGTTGCGGTATCCGATGCCATGTCGCCCCCTATTTGAACACGCTCGGCAACCAGAGCGAGATGGCCGGAATATAGGTCACACAAGCCCGAGAACCACGAGCTCGCGCTAGATCGAGCGCATCGCTTCTCCCCGGTTCAGAGCCGGTACGCCTTCTTCGCAAGCGTGTAGGCAAGGTCCCGCGCCAGCTCGTGCGCCTCCTCCTCGCGCAGCCGGTGCTCGGCGACGAGACGCGCCAGGAACGCGCAGTCGACCCGCCGCGCCACATCGTGGCGCGCCGGTATGGATGGAAAGGCGCGGGTGTCGTCGTTGAAGCCGACGGTGTTGTAGAAACCGGCCGTTTCGGTGGTCATCTCGCGGAAGCGACGCATGCCCTCCGGGCTGTCGTGGAACCACCAGGCCGGCCCGAGCTTCAGCGCCGGATAGGTGCCGGCGAGCGGGGCCAGCTCGCGCGCATAGCTGGACTCGTCGAGCGTGAAGAGGATGATTGTCAGGTCCCGTTCCAGGCCGACGCAATCGAGCATGGGCTTGAGCGCCGTCACATAGTCGGTTCGGGTCGGGATATCGAAACCCTTGTCGCGGCCGAACTTCTGGAAAATCGACGGCGAATGGTTGCGCCAGGAACCGGGATGGATTTGCAGGACAAGCCCGTCATCCCGGCTCATCTTGGCCATTTCGGTCAGCATCTGGGCGCGGAACAGCCGCTTTTCGCGCTCGTCGTCCGAACCGTGACGCACACGATTGAACAGTTCCTCGGCCGCCGCATCGGAGAGATTGGCGGTCTCGGCCGTCGGATGGCCGTGATCGGACGAGGTCGCGCCATGGCTTTTGAAGAAAGCACGCCGCTGGCGGTGCGCGTCGAGATAGCCGGCCCAGCTGCCGGTGTCGCAGCCGGTGATCTCGCCGAGCTTGTCGAGATTGGCCGAGAACCCCTCGAAGTCGGGATCGACGACGGCGTCCGGCCGATAGGCTGTGATGACCTTGCCCTCCCAGCCGCTGTCGCGGATCATCTGGTGCCATTTGAGATCGTCGAGCGCGCCTTCCGTTGTCGCGATGACCTCGATGTTGAAGCGCTCGAACAGCGCGCGCGGGCGGAAATTCTCCCATTGCAGCACCGTCGCGATGGTGTCGTAGTGACGGTCGGCGGTCGCCGCGTTCAGCGGTTCGTCGATGCCAAACAGATGCGCCAGCACATGGTCGAACCACAGCCGGGTCGGCGTGCCGCGGAAGAGGAAATAGTTCTCGGCAAAGCGCCGCCAGATCGCCCTGCCGTCGGTCTCCACCGGTGCACCGTCCAAGGTCGCCACGCCGAGATCCTCGAGGCGAACGCCCTGGCTGAACAGCATCCGGAAAATGTAGTGGTCGGGCACGATGAGCAATTGCGCCGGATCCGGGAATGGCTCGTTCAGCGCATACCAGCGCGGATCGGTGTGACCATGCGGGCTGACGATGGGCAGGTCCTTGATGCCGGCGTAGAGATCGCGGGCGATCGAGCGCGAATGCGCGTCGGCGGGAAACAGGAAATCCGCGTTGGTCAGTGCCACGACGATCCTCCCAGGGCCGCTATCGGTAGGGGCGACAAGAAATAATGTCAACATACAAAAAATGGATTGTTGTATGATGACTTTTCAACCATTGCATGGCAAGAAATCGGATGTTACGCCGCTTGCCAACCGTCCCCGAGGCGATTTCATGCCGTCCGACCAGACCAACCGCGCCACGCCGACCAGACGCCTTTCTGCGATGACGGCACATACTTTGCCGGCTTCAATCGCGACACCTTCGTATGATCGCAGCCGCGTCGTCCCTGGCATCGCGCACCTCGGCGTCGGCGCCTTCCATCGCGCCCATCAGGCCGCCTATGTCGACGACTGCCTGACGGCTGGCGAGACCGGCTGGGGTATCGTCGGGGTCTCGCTGCGCAGCGCCGACACACGCGATGCGCTCTCGCCGCAGGACGGGCTCTACACGCTGGCGATCAGGAGCAGCGGCGAGGAGAAGCTTCGCGTCATCGGCTCCATCGCCTCGATGCTGGTGGCGCCGGAGGACCCGGGCGCGGTGGTGGCCGCGCTCACCGATCCGCGCACCCGCATCGTGACACTGACGATCACTGAGAAGGCCTATCTCAGGGCCGCCGCCGGCGGGCTGGACACCGCTCATCCCGATATCGTCCACGATCTGGCAAATCCGCAAATGCCGAAGACAGCGCATGGTTTCCTGACCGAGGCGCTTGCGCGGCGACGCGCCGCCGGCACACCGCCCTTCACCGTGCTGTGCTGCGACAACCTGCCGGCCAATGGTGCGACGCTGCACCGGCTGCTGGTCGAATTCGCCCAATTGCGCGATGCCAGGCTCGCAGCAAACGCCGATAACGACCTGGCCAGCCACATCGCCGACCAGGTCGCGTTTCCCTCCAGCATGGTCGACCGCATCGTGCCGGCTACCACCGATGCCGACCGGGCGCGGATTGCGGTTGAACTCGGCGTCGAGGACGCCTGGCCGGTCATGACAGAGCCGTTCTGCCAATGGGTGATCGAGGACAATTTTCCGGAAGGCCGGCCAGCCTGGGAAAAATTCGGCGTCACCATGGTCAGCGATGTCGGCCCCTTCGAGGACATGAAGCTCAGGCTGCTCAACGGCGCGCATTCGGGCATCGCCTATCTCGGCCTGCTCAGCGGTCACGCCACCGTCGATCGCGCCTTCGCCGATCCGGCAATCCGGCAGTTCGTCGATGCATTGTGGGCCGAAGCCAGTTCGACGCTGCCGGAGGATGCTGGACTGGATACGGCCGCCTATACGGCCGAACTCACCGAGCGTTTTTCGAACACGGCTCTTGCCCACCGCACGGCTCAGATCGCCAATGACGGCAGCCAGAAACTGCCGCAGCGCATCGTCGCATCGGCCTTGGAGTGCATGGAAGCCGGCACCGAATTGGTCCATCTCACGCTGGTGGTCGCCGCCTGGATCGCCGCCTGCGCAGCACGGGGAAAGACCTTGCCGGAGGGCCATTTCACCGATCCGCTCGATGCGGCGCTGACGGCGCTTTTGAGCCAGCAGCTACCGGCGAATGAGACCGTGACGGCGGTGTTCGACCTCGCCGGCTTCGCCAGCGACCACGCCGAGCGCCAGACGCTGATTGAACTCGTGGCCGTCCATCTCGTCCACCTGCGACGGGATGGTCCGACACTGGCTTTCGCCGCGTTGGGCATAGGAAGTGAATAGTCGAGTCGGGACTCGATACGGCTTAGATCGCGGCGCGAAGGGCACGACGAGTGCCACCCACACGATCATCAAAGCGATACGTGAGAGATTGGCCAGCCAAGCCAGATCTATGCCCGATAACACCGGAAATCCGATGTAGTGCCGTCGACCACCTGGATCGTGAGGCTGTTTCTCGCCCAGCTGTTTCTTCCGTCATCGGCCACCCCCCATGCCCAAGGCAGCCGGACTGTCCGCCAAACAAAAAAGCGAGGCAAGGCCCCGCTTTTCACTTAGTCATCCGGAGCGACTTTTACGCCGGCAGGATGGCGCCTTCCAGCGTCGTGAGCTGGCTAAGGAACTGCTCCGCCTTGCTGCGGGCCTCGTCGTCCTTGGCGTCGGCGGCGTCTTCCTTGGCTTCTTGGATGCGGCGCGCGAGATCGGCGCGGTCGACATCCTTCACCGCCACAGCCGATTCCGCCAGCAGCGTGCAGCCGGCCGGAACGATGTCGGCGAAGCCGCCGAACACCACATAGCGCTCTTCCCCACCCGACGCGGTCTTAACAGTGACAACGCCCGGCTTGATCGTGGTCATGACCGGGGCGTGATGCGCCATCACGGTCATCTCGCCTTCGGCGCCCGGAATGACGACGGATTCGACCTGCTCGGAAACCAGCAGGCGCTCCGGAGAAACCAGTTCGAACTTGAAAGCTTCAGCCATGATCAATCTAGCGAATAGGGAATGGTGAGTAGCGAGTAGAAAAACCCACCCGGCTCACATTGCCCCTATTCGCTACTCCCTATTCGCTATTCGCTTCTTATGCCGCTTCGGCCGCCAGGCGCTGTGCCTTCTCGACCGCTTCCTCGATGCCGCCGACCATGTAGAAGGCAGCTTCCGGAAGGTGGTCATAGTCGCCGTTGCAGAGGCCCTTGAAACCCTTGATGGTGTCGGCCAGGTCGACCAGCTTGCCCGGAGCGCCGGTGAACACTTCGGCTACGAAGAAGGGCTGCGACAGGAAGCGCTCGATCTTGCGGGCGCGGGCGACCGTCTGCTTGTCCTCTTCGCTGAGCTCGTCCATGCCCAGGATGGCGATGATGTCCTGCAGCGACTTGTAGCGCTGGAGGATCGACTGCACCTGGCGCGCGACGGCATAGTGCTCGTCGCCGACAACCAGCGGGTCGAGCATGCGCGAGGTCGAATCGAGCGGATCGACGGCCGGGTAGATGCCCTTCTCGGCGATGGCGCGGTTGAGCGTCGTGGTCGCGTCGAGGTGGGCGAACGAGGTCGCCGGCGCCGGGTCGGTCAAGTCGTCGGCGGGCACGTAGATCGCCTGCACCGAAGTGATCGAGCCCTTGGTGGTGGTGGTGATGCGTTCCTGCAGCGCGCCCATGTCGGTGGCGAGCGTCGGCTGATAGCCCACGGCCGACGGGATACGGCCGAGCAGAGCCGACACTTCCGAACCCGCCTGCGTGAAGCGGAAGATGTTGTCGACGAAGAACAGCACGTCCTGGCCCTGGTCGCGGAAATATTCCGCAACCGTCAGGCCGGTCAGGCCAACGCGGGCGCGCGCGCCCGGCGGCTCATTCATCTGGCCGTACACCAGAGCGGCCTTGGAGCCTTCGCCGCCGCCCTTCTTGTTGACGCCGGACTCGATGAACTCGTGATAGAGATCGTTGCCTTCGCGGGTGCGCTCGCCGACGCCGGCAAACACCGAGTAGCCGCCATGCGCCTTGGCGATGTTGTTGATCAGTTCCTGGATCAGCACGGTCTTGCCCACGCCGGCGCCGCCGAACAGGCCGATCTTGCCGCCCTTGGCGTAGGGAGCCAGGAGGTCGAGCACCTTGATGCCGGTGATCAGGATCTGTGCTTCCGTCGACTGCTCGACATAGGTCGGAGCCGGCTGGTGGATGGAGCGCATTTCGATCGCGTCGACAGGGCCTTCTTCGTCGACCGGCTCGCCGATGACGTTGATGATGCGGCCGAGCATGCCCGGGCCGACCGGCACGGTGATCGGTGCGCCGGTGTCGCGCACTTCCTGGCCGCGCACCAGGCCTTCGGTCGAGTCCATGGCGATGCAGCGCACGGTGTTTTCACCCAGATGCTGAGCAACTTCGAGCACTAGGCGGTTGCCGACATTGGTCGTCTCGAGCGCGTTCAAGATCGCCGGCAGGTGGTCGCCGAACTGCACGTCGACGACGGCGCCGATGACCTGGCGGACCTTGCCGACAACGCCGGTCGCCTTGGTGGCCACTGCCGATGTCTTGGCTGCGGCGGCCTTGGCCGGTGCTGATGCCGTCTTGGCCGGAGCTGCCTTCGCGGCTGCTACCGGAGCCTTTGCCGCCTTCGCCGGGGCTGCGGTCTTCGCGGTTGCGGCCTTTGGGGCTGCCGTCTTGGGGGTCGCTGCTTTCGCCATCGTCTTTACCCTTTTTCGTCCTTTGTTTCTCACGCGGTCCGCTCGCGGGTCGATGACCCGCAAGCCGCGCCTAGAGCGCCTCGGCGCCCGAAATGATTTCGATCAGTTCCTTGGTGATCTGCGCCTGCCGCTGGCGGTTGTAGGTGATCGACAGCTTGTTGATCATCTCGCCGGCGTTGCGCGTAGCATTGTCCATGGCGCTCATCTTGGCGCCCATTTCACCGGCCGCGTTTTCGAGCAGCGCCCGGAAAACCTGCACCGATATGTTGCGCGGAATGAGATCGGAGAGGATTTCACCCGGCTCCGGTTCGTACTCATAGACGGCGCTGCCGCCATCCACCGCCTCGGCCGGAGCCGAAGCGATACCGGCTGGAATGATCTGCTGCGCGGTCGGGATCTGGCTGATCACCGACTTGAACTGCGAATAGAACAGCGTGCAGATGTCGAAGCCGCCCTCGTTGAAGAGGTGGATGACCTTCTTGGCGATCGCGTCGGCATTGACGAAGCCGAGCGTCTTGACCTCGCGCAGATCGACACGGTCAAGGATCATCGAGGCATAGTCGCGGCGCAGGATATCAAAACCCTTCTTGCCGACGCAGATGATCTTGACCTGCTTGCCGTCGGCCAAAAGCTTGCGGATATGGTCGCGGGCAAGGCGGGCGATCTGCGAATTGAAGCCGCCGCACAGGCCGCGCTCGGCGGTGCAGACGACGAGCAGATGCACGTCGTCCTTGCCGGTACCGGTCATCAGCGCCGGGGCATCGCCGCCGCCGCCGATCGCCTGGGTAATGTTGGCCAGCACGGAACCCATGCGCTCCGAATAGGGGCGCGCCGCTTCCGCAGCCTCTTGCGCACGGCGCAGCTTCGCCGCGGCGACCATCTGCATCGCCTTGGTGATCTTCTGCGTCGCCTTGACCGAGGCGATACGGTTACGAAGGTCTTTTAATGAAGGCATGCTTCAAACCTGATCCCGTCTTGTCTCATCCGGACTGGCGCTTCGCTCAGGCGAAGGTCTTGGCGAAAGCGTCGATCTCGGCCTTCAGCTTGGCGCGCAGATCGTCCGACAGCGCCTTTTCCTTGCGGATGGCCTCGAGAATGTCCTTGCCCGCCGCACGCATGTGGCTGAGCAGGCCATGCTCGAACTTGCCGACCTGGTTGACCGGCAGCTTGTCGAGATAGCCGTTGACGCCGGCAAAGATCACCGCGACCTGCTCTTCAGTCTTCAGCGGCGAGAACTGCGGCTGCTTCAGGAGTTCGGTCAGGCGCGATCCGCGGTTGAGCAGGCGCTGCGTGGCGGCGTCGAGATCGGAGCCGAACTGCGCGAAGGCCGCCATTTCGCGGTACTGCGCGAGCTCGCCCTTGATCGAGCCGGCGACCTGCTTCATCGCCTTGATCTGGGCGGCCGAGCCGACGCGCGACACCGACAGGCCGACGTTGACGGCCGGACGGATGCCCTGGAAGAACAGGTTGGTTTCAAGGAATATCTGGCCGTCGGTGATCGAGATCACGTTGGTCGGGATATAGGCCGACACGTCGTTGGCCTGCGTCTCGATGATCGGCAGGGCGGTCAGCGATCCACCGCCCAGATCGTCGTTGAGCTTGGCGGCGCGCTCGAGCAGGCGCGAGTGAAGGTAGAAGACGTCGCCCGGATAGGCTTCGCGGCCCGGCGGGCGGCGCAGCAACAGCGACATCTGGCGGTAGGCGACGGCCTGCTTCGACAGATCGTCATAGCTGATCAGCGCATGCATGCCGTTGTCGCGGAAATATTCGCCCATGGTGCAGCCGGCGAACGGCGCCAGGAACTGCATCGGCGCCGGATCGGACGCGGTGGCGGCGATGATGATCGAATATTCGAGGGCGCCGCGCTCTTCCAGCACCTTGACGAACTGCGCCACGGTCGAGCGCTTCTGGCCGACGGCGACGTAGACGCAGTAGAGCTTTTCCTTCTCGGGACCGTTGTCGTGCACCGATTTCTGGTTGAGCATCGTGTCGAGGATGATGGCGGTCTTGCCGGTCTGGCGGTCGCCGATGACCAGCTCGCGCTGGCCGCGGCCGACCGGGATCAGCGCATCGATGGCCTTGAGGCCGGTCGACATCGGCTCGTTCACCGACTTGCGCGGGATGATGCCGGGCGCCTTAACGTCGACGCGCTTGCGCTCGACTGCCTTGATCGGGCCCTTGCCGTCGATCGGGTTGCCGAGCGCGTCGACGACGCGACCGAGCAGGCCCGGACCGACCGGCACGTCGACAATGGCGCCGGTGCGCTTGACGATGTCGCCTTCCTTGATGTCGCGGTCGGCACCGAAGATGACGACGCCGACATTGTCGGCTTCGAGGTTGAGCGCCATGCCGCGGATGCCGCCAGGGAATTCGACCATCTCGCCGGCCTGGACATTGTCGAGGCCGTAGACGCGGGCGATACCGTCACCGACGGACAGCACCTGTCCGACTTCGGAGACCTCGGCCTCCTTGCCGAAATTCTTGATCTGGTCTTTCAGAATTGCGGAAATTTCCGCGGCGCGGATGTCCATCAGCCGACCTCTTTCAGTGCAAGCTTGAGCGAATTGAGTTTGGTTTTGAGCGACGTATCGATCTGGCGCGAGCCCATCTTGACCACCAGTCCGCCGAGCAGCGACGGATCGACGGTGACGGAGATGGCCACGTCCTTGCCGGCAACGCTCTTCAGCGCCGCCTTGAGTTCAGTCTGCTGGGCTGCGGTCAGCTCATGCGCCGACGTCACTTCAGCAGCGGTCTCGCCACGGTGTTCGGCGGCGATCTGGCGGAACGCCTTGATCATGCCGGGGATGGCGAACAGCCGGCGATTCGCAGCGACGACGCGCAGGAAATTGCCGGTGAGGCCGGTGATCCCCGCCTTGTCGGCGATCGCCGCGATGGCCTTGGCCTGGTCCTCGCTGGAAAACACCGGGCTGTTGATCAGCCGGGTCAGGTCGGCGCTGCCCGCGAGCATCGCCTCGAAGCTGTTGAGGTCTGCCTCGACCTTGGCGACCGAATTTGCCTGCAGGGCGAGTTCGAACAGCGAACCCGCGTAGCGTTCTGCGACACCTGAGATTGGCGATGACGATTGGGCCACGGACCGTCTTTTCTCTTGTCTGACAGGCCGCAGATTGTTGGCGCGAGCAAAAACTCTGGCTAAATCTTTGACCTTACTGCATTTTTTCAAGCACGGAGGCGCGGCTTCCGCTATCCCCGGCCGAAAGTCGATTGCCGTCTAGCACAGGCATTTTAAGACCGCAATGCGTCGTTCCGCATGGTTTTCAGGCACTATTGTCGCATCCGGCAAAAGAGTCCCGCCTTCCGCCCCGGAAACCCTAAGGATTCAAGGCAGAAAGCCGAAGGCGAAGGCGAGCGGCAACGCCGCCAATGCCAATTCCACCACAATGGACACCCAATTGAAAGGCGTATTGGCGCCGTCCGACATCATCGACAGCAGCCGCCCGAAGGCAGTGAACAGCCAGGAGAAGCCAAGCGTCATGTAGATCAGCGGCTGCGCCAGCAGGATGCAGCACAGGCCGACGCCAAGATAGAAGCCCGACATCCTGCCGCGCCCCTCGGCGATCGCCGCCGCCTTCTCGGGTTTGGCCTGCAAGCGCAGGATACGGAAGGCCAGGTTAGGCGCCAGGAAAAACAAAAGACCAAGCAGCACGGTGACGACGGCGCTCGACCAGGCCAGCCATTCGCCCTGGCTCATCGGCCATGGAAACGCAAAATCCATCTTGCTTCCCCCCTCGCGCAACTCAGGACGCATTGAATGTCGCCCGTGCAGGAAGTCAAGCGCGCAGCCGGAAAGCCGGGGTTCGGCAAGGCCGCACTGGAATGCCGTCGCCGCCTGATGTGAGCTTCCCGCTTGGAACCAGCGGCTTCGCGGCCAATTCGGCTGCCAGACAAACAATTCCTGGACAAGAGATACGCGGACAATTTCTTCGATAGTATAGATCGCTGTCTTGCCGCCACGTAACGCAAGTATTATGCTTCGAATGTTCCTTTCGTCGACTTCTTGTTTATTTTAGCAACTTCACATGTTGTGCGATCACCTGTGAAATCTGCGCGGACGGGAGTGCGGCAAGCAGGATCTCGAAATTCGGAGACGATCATGCCGGATCTTTGTCGGACATTGCATCTGGCCAGCATCTGGATCGCTGCGGCCGCCCTTGCCGGGATCGCGCAGGGTGCACGTGCGGACTGTATCGCCGAACGGCCGACGGTCATGGCTCCCACCGATCCCTTGGTCTGCCGGCAGCTCGAGCCTACGATCAGGAAGCCGTCGGCGCTGTCCCTGGGCGACTACGAGAACAAGCTCAATCAGTATCTCGGCAGTTACTGCTATCGCGACGAAGCTGCCGGATGGGTGCACGACAAAGTCGTGCGCCAGGCCGGACCCCGCATCGCCACCCTGGTCAACGGCGCCTGGCAGGGCCTCGACCAAGGAACCCATGCGCCGGTGATGATCTGGTATTCGCCTAACATGATGGACTGGCTTCGCAAGAATCGCTCGGCCGACGGCGAGGTCGATCATCCGCCACCGGTTCCCGACGGTGCCATCATGGTGAAGGAGATGTTTTCGGAGCCGGCGTCGGATTGCCGGACGGTCGATCCGCTCAGGCTTTTTCCAACCAGCGGCGCCGCGATCATGATCCGCGATGCCGGCGCCTCCTACGATGGCTGGTTCTGGGGCTGGTACGGCTTTGGCAGCCAGAGCGGATGGACTCCGGATTGGCCAGCCCTGCCGGCCGACAGCAACAGCATACCCAACATGGGCTTCGCCCAGTACTGCATGAACTGTCATGCCTCGGCGGCCAACAATCTGACCTTCGCTTCTCCCAAGAACATTGCGGGTGAGCCAGGCAAGCCGCTCAACTATCTCGCACAGGATTTCTTCAAGGGAGCGCCGGCAGAAACGTTGCACCAGACCGTCGTTTTACCGGTCGATGGCAACCCACGTCTTGGCCAGCCACTCTACAGTCCGAACGCCGACGTGATCGCCGCGCTGCAGGCCTATGTCCGCGAGATGCCGACCTATGAGACCGTCTCGCGGATGCCTTCCGAAACCTACGACAACACCTGGGTCGGGGCCAAAGGTCCCGATGCGTCCGATACGTTCCTGACCTCGAGCCAGTGCCTGGGCTGTCATGATGCCGGCAGCACCGGGCTGCAGTTCGACATGACCAAGCCAAACCCGCATGGCGATGGCCTGATCAACCTGTCTCCGCTGGCGACCTGGCGAACCTCGCCGATGGGGCTGGGAGGCCGCGACCCGATATTCTTCGCGCAGCTGGCCAGTGAAACGCAAAGCTTTCACCCCAAGATGGCTGGCGTGGTGCAGGACGTCTGCCTTGGCTGCCACGGCATCGCCGGGGAACGGCAGTTCCACATCGACGAGAAGGCGCGCTCGGGCAAATGCGAACTGTTCACGCGCGATATGGTCTATGCGACGCCCTGGCCGGCCGACAATCCGAGTGCCGCGCTCGCCAATTACGGCATGCTTGCCCGCGATGGCATCACCTGCACGTCCTGTCACCGCATGGTGCTCAGCAGCAAGGCCGGCGGACCGCTCGGCGATCAGCCGCAGAACGCCTGCGTCGACGAGCGGCAGGCGCTGCTCAATCCGCACGCGACCGGCTTTGCCAAGACCTTCACCGGCAGCTTCATGGTCGGATCGCCCGATACGCTCATAGGACCCTTCGAGAAACCGGAAGTCGGGCCGATGCATACCGCACTCGGCATCAAACCGGCCCATGACGCCACGATCATGAGCTCCGAGGTCTGCGGAACGTGCCACACGGTTCATTTGCCGGTCCTGCAGGGCACCAACACCCTGGTGCTTATCTACGAGCAGACGACCTATCCGGAATGGGCGTTCAGCGCCTATCGAACCGGCAACACGCCGGACGGCCCGCTTCCACTGGGCGCCGGCGCCACGCCGCGCAGTTGTCAGGGTTGTCACATGCCATCGACGGAACAGGACGGATCGCCGACGATGAGCAAGATCGCCAGCATCCAGGAAAATCTGAATTTCCCGCAGACCGAGTCCAGCAACGCACCGGATCTTTCGGTTCGCGAGGGATTTGCCCGCCACACGCTCGTCGGTCTCAACGTCTTCCTGGTCAAGATGGCGCAGCAGTTTCCCGACGTCTTCGGCATCAGGACGCGCGATCCGATGATGGGCAAGAAGGCTCTCGATCCCCTCGTCCTCACCGAGCAGGCGATGCTGGACCAGGCCTCGCAGGCAACCGCCACTGTCTCCGTCAGCGACCTTGTCATGAGCGCCGACGCGCTTGATGCCAAGGTCACGGTGAAGAACCTGGCCGGTCACAAGTTTCCCTCCGGAGTGGGTTTCCGGCGTGCGTTCCTTACCTTCAGCGTGCTCGACCAGAACGGCGAGCAGCTCTGGGTCTCCGGTCGCACCAACGCCGCCGGTGTGATCGTCGGCGCCGACGACAAGCCGCTGGATGGCGAGCTCTGGTGGAAGGACGACTGTTCCGGCCGTGTCCACCCTGGCGAACGGCCGCATCAGCCGCACTACCAGAAGATCACGCGACAGGATCAGGTTCAGATCTATCAGGAACTGGTCTCCACGCCGCCCGCCGACACACCCAATCCGGTCTGCAATGCGCAGTCGAAGCCGGAAGGCGAACTGACGACCAGCTTCCTGTCGATCTGCACGGAGGTGAAAGATAATCGGATCTTGCCGGCGGGCTTCCTGCCGGTCGAAAGCCGGCTCGAAATCGCCAAGGCATTGGGCGCCGACGAGGAGCTCGCCGTCGATGTCGGCACAACCGCCGTCGAGGACGATCCCGACTATGTATCGGGCGGCAGCGACACGCTGAGCTACTCGATACCGCTTGCCGATTTGCCGAAGGGTGCACACCCTGCCAGCATCGAGGCGGATCTCTACTACCAGGCGACGCCTCCATCCTATCTGCAGGATCGCTTCTGCACCGCCAAGGGCCCCGACACCGATCGCCTGTATTTCCTGGCCGGGCATCTCAATCTCGCCGGCACGCAGGCAGACGGGTGGAAGTTGAAAGTGGTCGGCAGCGGAACTGTCGCTGTCCGGCCGTGATTTCTGTTTTGACGCAATTCCGGACGGACTTCACACCTTTCCGAGAATTGCTCAGGGCAGCATGAAGGCCACCGCTGCCTCGGCGTGGATGCGCGTCGTGTCGAAGACCGGAATGTCGAAGTCCGGCTGGCCAATCAGCATGGTGATCTCGGTGCAGCCCATGATTACGCTGTCGGCGGCCTCTTCGCGGCGCAGCCGTTCGGTCTCGGCGATGTAGGCCGCTTTCGAGGTTTCGGTGATGACGCCCTGGCACAGTTCCTCGTAGATAACGCGATGCACCATGTCGCGGCCGGCGGCATCGGGCACCACGGGATGAAGTCCATATTTGTCGGCGAGCCGACTCTTGTAGAAATCCTGCTCCATGGTGAAGCGCGTCGCCAGCAGCGCGGGGCGCTGCATGCCGACGCGCTTGACGGCAAGCGCGGTGGCGTCGGCGATGTGGATCAGCGGGATCGACACCGATGCCTCCACCTGGTCGGCCAGCTTGTGCATGGTGTTGGTGCACAGAAGCAGGCCCTCCGCGCCGCCCGCCTCGAGCTTGCGCGCGGCTTCAGCCAGAAGCATGCCGGCGCCGTCCCAGTCGCCATGATGCTGGCGCTCGGCGATCTCGGCAAAGTCGAACGACCACAGCAGCAGTTTGGCCGAATGCAGCCCGCCGAGACGCTCGCGCACGATCTCGTTGAGCAGGCGGTAGTAGATGGCGGTCGATTCCCAGCTCATGCCGCCCAGAAGGCCAAGGGTTTTCATGTAATCTTCCTGTCTTGCCGGCTTGGCGGCAGCCTATCGCCGAATCGCGACCTTACAAAAAGCTCTGCGGATCGATATCGACCTGCACCCGAACCGAGCCGCGCTGTTTCGGCCCATTGGCCAGCATGGCGCGGATGAAGCCTTGCATGTCGGCGCGCCGTTCACCCTGGATCAGCAGGCGAAAACGGTGGCGCCCGCCGAGCAATGACAGCGGCGCCTCCGACGGTCCCAGCACGAACAGGTCGGTCGCCTCGGGCGCTGCGCGGCGCAGGCCGCGCGCATGGCCCTCGGCCTCTGCCCTCGTCACCGCGCTGACGATGACGCCGGCAAGCCGGCCGAACGGCGGCAGGGCCGCCCGTTCGCGCTCGGCGATCTCGCGCTCGTAAAAGGCCTCGGCATCGCCGGAGACGATCGCCCGCATCACCGGATGGTCGGGCTGGAAAGTCTGCAGCAGGCCGAGGCTCTTCTTGCCGGTACGGCCGGCGCGGCCGGTCACCTGGCTGAGCAGCTGGAAGGTGCGCTCGGCGGCGCGCGGATCGCCATTGGCAAGGCCGAGATCGGCATCGACGACGCCGACCAAGGTCATGTTGGGGAAGTTGTGACCCTTGGCGACAAGCTGCGTTCCGATAACGATGTCGGCTTCGCCATTGGCGATCGCTTCCAGCTCCAGCCGCAGCCGCCGCACGCCGCCCATCAGGTCGGACGACAAAACGATGGTGCGCGCGTCAGGGAAATGCGCGACGACCTCTTCGGCGATGCGCTCGACGCCGGGTCCGCAGGCGACCAGATGGTCAAGCGTGCCACATTCCGGACAGGCTTCGGGGCGGCGCTCATTGTGCCCGCAATGATGGCAGACCAGCTGGCCGCGAAACCGGTGCTCGACCAGCCAGGCCGAACACACCGGGCAGCCGAAGCGATGGCCGCAGACGCGGCACAGCGTCAGCGGCGCATAGCCGCGCCGGTTGAGGAACAGCAGCGATTGCTCTTTCTTCCCCAGCGTCTGGCGCATCTGGTCGAGCAGCACCGGCGACAGGAAGCCGCCACGTGCCGGCGGCGCCCGCCGCATGTCGACCGCCTTGAGATGCGGAAGCGCCGCCTCGGCAAAGCGGGCGGACAGCACCGCTCTGTTGTAGCGGCCCTGGCTGGCATTGACCCGGCTTTCGACCGATGGCGTCGCCGACGCCAGCACCACCGGAAAGCTGCCGATATGGCCGCGCACCACCGCCATGTCGCGCGCATTGTAGAAGACGCGGTCTTCCTGCTTGTAGGCCGGGTCGTGCTCCTCGTCGACGACGATCAGGCCAAGCTCCCTGAACGGCAGGAACAGCGCCGAGCGAGCGCCGGCGACGACGCGCACGCGGCCTTCCGCCACTTGCCGCCAGACGCGTTCGCGCATCCTAGGCGGCAGGTCCGAGTGCCATTCGCCCGGCTTGGCGCCAAAACGTTGCTGGAAACGCTCAAGAAAGGCGTGCGTCAGCGCGATTTCCGGCAGCAGGATCAGCACCTGCTTACCCTGGTCGAGGGCAGCCGCCACCGCTTCGAAATAGACTTCCGTCTTGCCCGATCCGGTTACCCCGTCGAGCAGCGCGACATTGAACACACCGGCCGCGACATTGGCGCGCAGCAGCTGCGCGGCATCGCTCTGGTCCGGCATCAATTCCGGCACGGCGTAGCTTGTGTCGGGCGCAGCCACAACCGGGCGCGGCGGGATCATCACCGTCTCGAACACGCCTTGCGCCCTGAGGCCGTCGATCACCGTCGACGACACGCCGGCCGCGTGCGCCAGGCCGGAGCGCGTCCAGGCAAGCCCGCCTTCGGCCGTCTCCAGTACGCGCTCTCTGGCACCCGTCATCCGGTCGGGCGTCAAGAGGGTACGCTGCAGCCCCTCGATCCATGGTTCAGGGTCGAAAGCTTCCGGCGCCCTGAGCAGCATGCGCGCCACCATGCCAGGCGGCGACAGCGTGTACTGCGCCACCCAGTCGACGAAACGGCGCATCGCGCGGTCGATCGGCGGGCAATCGAAAATCTGTTCGATCGGGCGCAGCTTTTTCGCGTCGACCGTCTCGACCGCGCCGTCCCAGACGATGCCGGCAACCTGGCGCGGGCCAAGCGGCACGCGCACGATCGAGCCCGGCACCACGCGCATGCCGGCCGGCACGGCATAGGTGTAGGGACGTTCGGCGGGCATCGGCACCAGCACCGGTGCGGCTGCGACAAAGGGCGAATCTTCGATCATGAAGCGTGACCTTGCCCCGACTTTGGTCTAGATCAAAGGGCAACACTGAACGTGCCTTTCCCAGCACGACGAAATTGTCAGGAGACCGCCATGAAATTTTTTGTCGACACCGCAGACGTCAAGGATATCCGTGAGCTCAACGATCTGGGCCTGCTTGACGGCGTCACCACCAACCCGTCGCTGATCCTGAAATCCGGCGGCAAGATCGCCGAGGTCACCAAGCAGATCTGCGACATCGTCAAGGGTCCGGTCTCGGCTGAAGTCACCGCCACCGAATATTCCGAGATGATGCAGCAGGCCAAGGTCCTGGCCAAGATCGCCGACAATGTCTGCATCAAGGTGCCGCTGACGCTGGACGGCCTGAAGGCCTGCAAGACCATCCGCACGGAGATGAACCGGCTCGTCAACGTCACGCTGTGCTTCTCGGCCAACCAGGCGCTGCTCGCGGCCAAGGCCGGTGCGTCCTTCATCTCGCCCTTCGTCGGCCGCATCGACGACATGGGCGTCGACGGCATGGAACTGATCCAGGAGATCCGGCAGATCTACGACAATTACGATTTCCAGACCGAGATCCTCGTGGCTTCGGTTCGCACTGTGAACCACGTCAAGCAGGCGGCACTGATCGGCGCCGATGTCGCCACTGTGCCGGCGGCGACGCTGAAGGCACTGGTCAAGCATCCGCTGACCGACAAGGGCCTGGAACAGTTCCTCGCCGACTGGGCAAAGACCGGCCAATCGATTGGCTAAGACGGCGATCGGCTGAGATCACACCGCTTCAAACAGAAAAGGCCGGGCAACCGGCCTTTTTTATTGCGCTACCGAAGACGTCAAATCGCTAACCGCGCGCCTGCCGATCAATCGGTGCCGTCATCGTCGGGCGCGCTCACCTGCGGGCGCCGGCCCATGATGATCTCGCGTTTGCCGACATGGTTGGGTGCACCGACCAGCCCTTCCTTTTCCATGCGCTCCACCAGCGATGCGGCGCGGTTGTAACCGACACCGAGGCGGCGCTGGATGTAAGACGTCGAGCACTTCTTGTCGCGCACCACCACCTTGACCGCCTCGTCATAGATGGAATCATTGTCTTCGGCTGCAACGGATCCCTTGTCGAAGACCGCGCCCTGATCGGCTTCGGCTTCTTCTTCATCCTCGTCGGCTGTCACCGTCTCCAGATATTCGGGGCGACCCTGCGCCTTCAGATGCGCCACGACATGCTCGACTTCCGCGTCGGAAACAAACGGGCCATGCACGCGCGAAATGCGCCCCCCACCCATCATGTGCAGCATATCGCCCTGGCCAAGCAGCTGTTCGGCGCCCTGTTCGCCCAGGATGGTGCGGCTGTCGATCTTGGATGTCACCTGGAAGGAAATCCGGGTCGGGAAGTTGGCCTTGATCGTGCCGGTGATGACATCGACCGAAGGGCGCTGCGTTGCCATGATCAGGTGGATACCGGCAGCGCGCGCCATCTGCGCCAGACGCTGGATGGCGCCTTCGATCTCCTTGCCGGCAACCATCATCAGGTCGGCCATCTCGTCGACGATGACGACGATATAGGGCATCGGCGCAAGGTCGATTTCCTGCTGTTCGAAAAGCGGCTCCCCGGTGCCCTTTTCGAAGCCGGTCTGCACGGTCATCACGACCGTCTCGCCCTTGTCGCGGGCCGCAGCCGCGCGCTCATTGTAGCCGTCGATGTTGCGTACACCGAGCCGCGCCATCTTGCGATAGCGGTCCTCCATCTCGCGCACCGCCCATTTGAGCGCGGTGACCGCCTTTTTGGGGTCCGTGACGACGGGGGTCAAAAGATGCGGGATGCCGTCATAGACGGAAAGCTCCAGCATCTTGGGGTCGACCATGATCAGACGGCACTCTTCCGGCTTCAGTCGGTAAAGCAACGACAGGATCATGGTGTTGATGGCGACCGACTTGCCGGAGCCGGTGGTGCCCGCCACGAGCAGGTGCGGCATCTTCGCCAACTCGGCGATGACAGGCTCGCCGCCGATCGTCTTGCCGAGACAGAGCGCCAGCTTGCAACTGGTCTTGCGGAAGCCCTCCGATTCGATCAGCTCCCGGAAATAGACCGTTTCGCGCATTTCGTTCGGAAGCTCGATACCGATGACGTTGCGGCCAGGCACGACGGCGACGCGCGCCGAAACCGCCGACATGGAGCGGGCGATGTCATCGGCAAGCCCGATGACACGAGAGGATTTGACGCCAGGCGCCGGCTCGAACTCATAGAGCGTGACGACCGGGCCCGGGCGAACATGAATGATCTCGCCGCGCACGCCGAAATCTTCGAGCACGCTTTCCAAAAGATCGGCGTTCTGCTCGAGCCGCTCCTGCGACATGTAGAACCCCTGCCCCTCCGGTGGCTGCTGCAACAACTCTTCGGAGGGGAGCTGATAGGAATCCCCCGCCGTCGAAGGCGCGATTTTTCCGGCCAGAGGCAAGCGTGGGGACGCGGCCGCGACCCGCATGGCGACGTCCCGACGCGGCACGATTGGCACGGCAACGGCATCCCTTGCCGCACCGGGGATTGCGTCGACCTCAGCCTGCAATGGCGCACTGCTCGCCGGCATGTTCGGCTGGGCGACAGCTTGGTTCGAGTTGGACGGCCGGATATCAGGTAAAGGCTTCGAGGGCTGGCCTGGAAGCCATTCGATGACACGAAATAGCGAGGTGGCGTCGGCCACCATCGATGAGCTGATGCCAATTCGCCCAGCGGCCGCCGGCGCCGGCGTGGCCGGGTTGGCAGGTCGGGCCTGAGACGAAACATCGACCAGGTAGGGCGCCATCACCTCGAAGAAGGCGTGATCCGAAAGATGAGGCCAGCGCAGGGTCTCTGGGATGGCTGTCTTGGTCGGGGCGACGCCTGCCGAGACGGCGGCCATGCGCACGGATGCTCGTCTTGTTGCAGCCGGCGTCGGAGCTACCGGTGGAGCACGCCGTGCCTTGTCGTTGGCACGCCCCGGCGCGGCTGACGCTGCAGCCAGCGGCGACGTCCTTGGTGCGGCCGATTCGCTGCTGCCCTGCAACCGGGCCGTTTCCAGATTGCGGCTTTTCACCGAAACCGGCAATGCCAGCAGCGAGGGAGCAAGTGGTGCCTTGTCAACGATGGGCTGTGTGACTGCCTGCTGCGTTGGGAGCGCGTCTGGAGCGCCTTGCTCGACGACAGGGTCGCTCTGCTGGCGATGCTTCTTGGTCTCATAGTCAGGCGTGCGCGTAAAACGCACGTTGGGCGCGAGGAAGAAATATTCCTGCCAGGCAGGACTTTCGATGTCGCCGATTTTCGGGGACGCATGGCTCGTCCCCTGGTCAACCCTCGGCTCCATATAGGGCCGCCTGCTGCCGCCAAGATCGACAACCCGGGCGGAATAGCCCGCCTGGTGTATTCCGGATTGCCGGCCGTCCTGTCCCTGCTGAGTTGGGCGATCATGGCCGCCTGTCGCGGCTGAAGGGGCTTTCCGACCGGCCCTGCCACTCACGCCCTCGAAACGCTCTACCCCGGGGTCATCGGGCGAAGTTGCCTTCAATGAATTGACCCTGGGAAAACGCTTGGATTCCATTCTCACGACTCGCTCTGAAACGTCTGCCGAGCAATAGGGAGCGAGTGGTTAACAGATGCTTCCCGGCGGCGCGATCGTCGACGATCTCGGGACAGCAATGTCATCGTACCGGTCGCAACGAGCGACCCGTTGTCAGGCAGCACTCACGCCGGGGCAACCTGCCTGGGGAGCCACAAGGCGTGAGGTACAGTATCTCTACGACAGTCTCGGGCGGTCTGACTTTGGGCGCGCGTGATCAATGTCACCATCGCCCGCAATAACCGCGCTTGAGGTGAGAGCGTTCGAAACGGTGAAGCGCTAGCCGGCCGTCTTGCCGTACTTGACTAGGTCCTGGGCGATGGACAGTTGCAACGCTTCGGCCAGTTCGCGTGCGGCACGGTTCTCGGCGTCGATCTGCGCCCGGTATGCGGCGAATTCCTGACGCGGCCTGTCGAAGGACGAGGTGATCGAGCGTCTGCCGGACGCGATCTTTGCACCGGTCTTGGCATCGGTCAGCGTGTAGTTGGCGGTCAGCGTCACGGAACCGGCGGTCGGCTCGTCTTCGTCGGTTCCGACCTGCACGAGTGCCGCGGATTCGACGGCTTCGCCCACGCCGAGAAATAGCGAATAGGCCGGCGAGGCCGGTTCGCCGGCGCCTCGTCCAAACCCGAAGATCAAATTGTTGCGCACCTGCTGCCCGAAACGCGTGTTGACCGGCTTGATGCTGATCGACGCCAGTTCGGAATTGGCGCTGCCGGTCGAGCCCGTCGACAGCGGCTCGCTCGAATAGAGCGGCCGCACCGTGCAGGCCGAGGCCAGCGCAAGTGAGCCGAGCAGGCCGGCAAGCGCCACGCGGCGCAGCAAGCGGCCCAGCTCTGTCTTTTCCCGATCAGGCAACGACATTGACGATCCTCTGCGGCACGATGATCACCTTGCGCGGAGCCTTACCTTCGAGTGCTTTCTGCACGAAGTCGAGAGACAGTACCGCTTTTTCGACCGCACCTTGGTCCGCGTCGCGGGCAATTGTCAAATCCCCCCGCTTCTTGCCGTTGACCTGTACCGGATAGGTGACTTCGTTGTCGACGACCAGTGCCGGATCGAAGACCGGCCACGGCCGTTCGGCGACCAGATCGGTGCCGCCGAGCGCTTCCCAGCACTCCTCGGCCAGATGCGGCATGACCGGCGCGATCAGATGCACGAGTACCTCCACGGCCTGCCGGCAGGCACTTTTCAGCGCCGCATCGGCCTTGCCTTCGGCCACCTCGTTGAGCGGTGTGGTCAGCGCATTGGCCAGTTCGTAGATGCGGGCGATGGCGCGGTTGAAGGCGAGCTTCTCGATATCCTCGCCGACCGCCTTCAGGATCTTGTGCGCAGCTTTCGAAACCACTGCCGCCTCGCCGGCATTGGCCGCCACGGGCTCCACGCCGGCCAGCGTCTCGGCCGCCGTCGACACCAGGCGCCAGATGCGCTGGATGAAGCGATGCGCGCCGGCGGCGCCATCGTCGGTCCATTCGACATCGCGCTCGGGCGGTGAGTCCGACAGCATGAACCAGCGCGCCGTGTCGGCGCCGTAGCCGTCGGTGATGTCTTCCGGGCTCACCGTGTTCTTCTTCGACTTCGACATCTTTTCGAGCGGGCCGATCGTCACCGCCTCGCCGGTGGCGATGTCGATGGCGCGGCGCTTGCCGTCGACGTCCTCCAGCCGCACTTCTGTGGGCGCCAGCCAACGGCCATTCGATGCCGAGCCGACGCGATAGGTTTCGTGCACCACCATGCCTTGCGTGAACAGGCCCTTGAATGGCTCGGCCAGATCGACATGGCCGGTCTCCCGCATGGCGCGGGTGAAGAAGCGCGAATAGAGCAGATGCAGGATCGCGTGCTCGATGCCGCCAATATACTGGTCCACCGCCAGCCACTCATTGGCGGCCTTGGGATCGGTCGGTTCATGCGCCCAGGGCGCCGTGAAGCGCGCGAAATACCACGACGAATCGACGAACGTGTCCATCGTGTCGGTTTCACGCCGCGCATCCTTGCCGCATTGCGGGCATTTGACGTGGCGCCAGGTCGGATGGCGGTCGAGCGGATTGCCCGGCCGGTCGAAATCGACATCGTCGGGCAGCCTGACCGGCAGGTCGGCCTTCGGCACCGGCACCACGCCGCAATCCTCGCAATGGATCATCGGGATCGGGCAGCCCCAGTAGCGCTGGCGCGAAATGCCCCAGTCGCGCAGGCGGAAATTCACCTTGCGCTCGGCCATCGGCCGGTTGCCGATGGTCTTCTGCTCCAGCAGTTTCGCGACCTCGTCGAACGCCTGATCCGGCTTCATGCCGTCGAGGAAGCGCGAATTGATCATCACGCCGTCGCCGACATAGGCCTCATCGATGATCTGGAAGCTGCCTGGATTGTCGCCTTCCGGCATCACCACCGGGATCACCGGCAGGCCGTATTTGTTGGCGAAGTCGAGGTCGCGCTGGTCGCCGGACGGACAGCCGAAGATAGCGCCGGTGCCGTATTCCATCAGCACGAAATTGGCGACATAGACCGGCAGTGTCCAGCTGTCGTCAAACGGATGAACGACGCGGATGCCGGTGTCGAAGCCCTTCTTCTCGGCCGTCTCCAGCGCCGCCACCGAGGTACCCATATGGCGAACCTCGTCGATGAACTTGGCCAGCGCCGGATTGGTCTCGGCAGCCTTCCTGGCCAGCGGATGATCGGCGGCGACAGCCATGAAGGAGGCGCCGAAAATGGTGTCGGGCCTTGTCGTGTAGACTTCCAGTTCATGCTCGCCGCCGATGGCGTCGGCCAGCGGCCAGCGAATCAGCAGACCCTCGGAGCGGCCGATCCAGTTCTGCTGCATCAGCTTCACTTTCTCCGGCCAATCGTCGAGGCCGTCGAGCGAATCCAGCAGATCCTGCGCGAAGTCGGTGATCCTGAAGAACCACTGCGTCAGTTCGCGCTGTTCGACCAGCGCCCCCGAACGCCAGCCGCGTCCGTCGATGACCTGCTCGTTGGCGAGCACGGTCATGTCCTCCGGGTCCCAGTTCACCTTGGAGGATTTACGCGTCACCAGCCCCTTTTCGACGAAATCGAGGAACAGCATCTGCTGGCGGTGGTAGTAGTCGACGTCGCAGGTGGCGAATTCGCGCGCCCAGTCCAGCGACAGGCCCATGACCTTGAGCTGCTCGCGCATGGTGGCGATGTTCTGGTAGGTCCATTCCTTGGGATGGACCTTGTTCTGCATCGCCGCGTTCTCAGCCGGCATGCCGAAGGCGTCCCAGCCCATCGGGTGCAGCACGTTGAAGCCCTTGGCCCGCTTGTAGCGCGCCACCACGTCGCCCATCGTGTAGTTGCGGGTGTGGCCGATATGGATGCGCCCCGACGGATAGGGGAACATTTCCAGCACGTAGTATTTCGGGCGCGGATCGTCATTGTGCGCTTCGAAAAGCTTCCTGGCGTCCCAGGCCTTCTGCCATTTGGGCTCTGACGCGCGCGGATTGTATCGTTCGGTTGCCATGGGACGTTTTTCACTTAAAAGCATGCGGACTGCGGGCGACAGCTCGGCAGTTCATTGGATATGGTCCGGGTGTTCACCATGGTTTGGCAAACCCGTCAACCATATGGGTCTCGCGTCGGTCAAAAACGTGGATCAAAACAGTGGGATTTGCATATGGGCGACGCCGTTCAGCAGTTTTTCGCGGTCAAGGCCAAGATCGCCGCCGCCGAGCGCGAGGCCGGTCGCCAGGCTGGCGCGGTGACGGTGGTCGCGGTTTCCAAGACCTTTGACGCAGCCGACATAAGCCCGGTCATCGAGGCCGGCCAGCGCGTCTTTGGCGAAAACCGCGTGCAGGAGGCGCAAGGCAAATGGCCGGCGCTGAAGGAGGCTTTTGCCGACATCGAACTGCACCTGATCGGTCCGCTGCAGTCGAACAAGGCAAGGGAGGCGGTGGCGCTGTTCGATGTCATCGAGACGGTCGATCGCGACAAGATCGCCGTCGAACTCGCCAGGGAGATCGCCAGGCAGGGCCGCGCGCCGAAGCTCTATGTCCAGGTCAACACCGGCTCCGAGCCGCAAAAGGCCGGCATCGAACCGCGCGACGCGGTCGCCTTCGTCACCCGCTGCCGTGATGTCCACGGCCTCGCCATCGAAGGCCTGATGTGTATCCCGCCGGCCGACGAGAACCCCGGTCCCCACTTCGCCTTGCTGGAGAAGCTTGGGCAGGAGGCCGGCGTCGCCAAACTGTCGATGGGCATGTCCGGCGACTACGAGACGGCGGTCGCCTTCGGCGCCACCAGCGTCCGGGTCGGTTCGGCGATCTTCGGCAGCCGATAGCCGCGCCCTCTGCCCCTGGATCGGCAATTCAAGTGCTGCAGTCCTTGTCGCCTGACAGCGCCAATGATATGTCTAGCCAAGCTAGCTAGGAGCATTTTATGAATTGGCACCTCCAGGATGCAAAGAACAATTTTTCCAAGGTGGTTCAGCGTGCGCGCAGCGAGGGGCCGCAGACGGTGACATTGCGCGGCGAGCGTGCCGCAGTGGTGCTCTCTGCCGAAGACTACGACCGCTTGGCTGGAAAGAGGAAAAGTCTGGCCGAATATCTTTTGACTGGCCACGTCTGGGACGATGATTTCGTCGAGGAGGTCAACCGCCGCTCGGACACCATGATCCGGGATGTCGATCTCTGATGTATCTGCTCGACACGAACATTGTTTCCGACGTCCAGAGACGACTGCCCAAGCCGACTGAATGGCTGGCCTCGATTGATCCGGAATCTCTGAATCTCAGCGTCATCACCATTGGCGAAATCGAACGTGGGATCGTCAAGCAACGAAAGGTCGATGCCGAAAGGGCGACGCGTCTCGATCTTTGGCTGCGGGAACTTCGCCGCGACAATGCCGACCGCATCCTTGCGGTGACGGAAGACGTGGCATTGGTGTGGGGACGTATCTCAGCAGGGCGAACTCGCGGCAGCGCGGACACGCTCATCGCAGCAACCGCGCTCGTCCACGATCTCATTCTTGTGACGCGTAACGTCACGGGCTTCGATGACACAGGCGTGACGCTGTTTAACCCCTGGGACACCTAACCTACTCGCTTCCATCCTCCGGAAATCTATGGTTGGGCCAATTCGGCAGGCACGTTGTGCCAGCACTGGAAACGAAACGTACCGTTCCTATTTGATTGGTGCCATCACCATTCACCTGGAGCCTCACCATGCGTTATAACCAGCTTGGAAATACGGGGATGTTCGTCTCCGAACTTTGCCTCGGCACCATGACCTTCGGCGCCGCCGGCGAAAACGCCCAATGGGGCCTGATCGCCAGCCTCGACCAGAAGGGCGTCAACGAGATCGTCGCGCGGTCGCTCGCCGCCGGCGTCAATTTCTTCGATACGGCCGACGTCTACTCGTTCGGCGAGTCCGAGCGGCTGCTCGGCCAGTCGCTGAGGGATCTCGGCGTCGACAGGCAGAAGGTGGTCATCGCCACCAAGGTGCACGGCGCCATGGGCGACGGTCCCAACCAGCGTGGCTCGTCACGCGGCCACATCATGGATTCGGTCGATGCCAGCCTCGAGCGGCTGCAGCTCGACCATATCGACCTCTATCAGCTGCACGGCACCGACATGGTGACGACTATCGACGAGACGCTGCGGGCGCTCGACGATCTGGTTGCCAGCAGCAAGGTCCGCTATGTCGGCGTTTCCAACTGGCAGGCCTGGCGCATCGCCAAGGCGCTCGGCATCGCCGACCGCAAGGGCTTTGCCCGTTTCGAGACCATCCAGTCCTATTATTCGATCGCCGGCCGCGATCTCGAGCGCGAAATCGTGCCGCTCATCAACGAGGAAAAGCTTGGCCTGATGGTATGGTCGCCGATGGCCGGAGGCCTGCTGTCCGGCAAATACGGGCCCGGCGCGCCCGGCAATGGCGAGGGCCGTCGTGCCTCCTTCAACTTCCCGCCGGTCAACGAGGAGCGCGCCTGGCCGGCCGTCGCCGTCATGCGCGAAATCGCAGGCAAGCACGATGTGAGCGTTGCCACGGTGGCGCTCGGCTATGTCCTGGCCAAGCCTTTCGTGATGAGCGTCATCATTGGCGCCAGCCGCATGGAGCAGCTCGAACAGAACCTTGCCGCCACCCAGCTGAAGCTCGACACCGACGATCTCGTCCGCCTCGATGAGGTCAGCGCCTTGCCTGCCGAATATCCCGGCTGGATGGTGGAGCGTCAGGCAGCCGGTCGCCGCCCGGCGCCGTTCATGCCGAAAGCATAGCAGCCGCCAGCGCAGACACCTCGGGAGCCTGAGGGCTCCTGAGAGCCGTCTCGCCTCAGGTCAGCCGTACGCTCTCGCTAAGAAAATCGAGCAAGGCCCGCACCCGCGCCGGCAGATGCCGGCCCTGGCCGACATAGACGGCGTGGGTGGCCTCCTCGTCGCCCGGATTGAAATCCTCGAGCAACCGCACCAACCGGCCGGCCGCGATATCGGCTGCCACGTGCCAGCGCGCCAGCCGGGCAATGCCCGCGCCGGCCAGCGCCATCAGCCGCATCGCCTCGCCGTCGCTGACCAGCGTGTTGCCGGTGATCGGAACCATGATGGGGTTGCCGGCCGCATCGAGGAACGGCCAGTCGTCGAGATGCCGCACGAAACCGAAGCCCATGCGGTTGTGCCTGTCGAGATCGGCTGGTGTTAGCGGCGTGCCATGCGTCTCGAGGTAGGAAGGTGCTGCAACCACCACCACCGGGCTTTGCCCGAGCTTGCGCGCCACCAGCCGCGATTCGCCGAGCGGCCCGGCGCGGATAGCGACATCGGCGCGTTCCGCCATCAGGTCGATGACACTGTCGGTCAGCACCAGATCGACCGAAATCTCCGGGTAACGTTCGAGGAAGCGCGGCAGGAGCGGGATCAGCCTATGCACCCCGAAGGGAACGTAGGAGTTGACGCGCAGCCGCCCGCGCGGCGCCGCCCCCGCAGCTGCTTCCTGCTCGGCCGCCGCCATGTCGGCCAGGATGCGCAGGCCGCTGTCGTAGAACGCGGTGCCTTCCGGCGTCAGTTGCAGTTTTCGCGTCGAACGGCTGACCAGCCGCGCGCCGAGCCGGGCCTCCAGCCGCGCGATCAGCTTGCTGACAGCCGACGGCGTCATGCGCAACGCGCGCGCCGCAGAAGAGAAACTACCTTCCTCGACGACGCGCACGAACACTTCGATCTCGCCGGAGCGATTGATATCGGGTCTGGCCATTTGTGAATCTATTTCACAGAAAATGTGCCCGGCGCAAGTCTGGTTCACAATGCATGGCGACACGATCTTTCGGGTCGGGGCGCGGGACGGCGCTCTCCCTCATCGAAGTGGAAATCGCCATGCCTCTTGCCCTCTACGCCCTCGCCGCCGGTGCCTTCGGCATTGGCGTCACCGAATTCGTCATCATGGGTCTGCTGCTCGACGTCAGCAAGGACCTCGGCGTCTCGATCTCGGCCGCCGGCCAGCTCATTTCCGGCTATGCGCTCGGCGTCGTCATCGGCGCGCCGCTGCTGACCATCGCCACCGGCAACTGGCCGCGCAAGACCGTGCTTCTGGCGCTGATGGCGATCTTCACGCTTGGCAATCTCGCCTGTGCCCTGGCGCCCGACTATTGGACGCTGATGGGCGCCCGCGTCATCACCGCCTTTGCCCATGGTACCTTCTTCGGTGTCGGTTCGGTGGTCGCCACCGGGTTGGTCGCGCCCAACAAGAAGGCCTCGGCGATCGCGCTGATGTTTACCGGCCTGACCATCGCCAACATCCTCGGCGTGCCCTTCGGCACCTGGCTCGGCCAGGCCTTTGGCTGGCGGGCGACTTTCTGGGCGGTAAGCGTGGTTGGCCTGGCGGCCTTCGCCGTCATCCTGGCTCTGGTGCCACGCAGCGAGACGGCACCAGAAAAGAGCGACCTGCGCGCCGACCTCGCCGTACTGCGCCGCACACCCGTGCTGCTCGGCCTCGCCACCACCGTGCTCGGCTATGCCGGCGTCTTCGCCGTCTTCACCTACATCGCCCCGCTGCTGACGCAGATCAGCGGCTTTGGCGAAGCCGCCGTGTCGCCGATCCTGCTCGTCTTCGGTGCCGGTCTCATCGCCGGCAACCTCGCCGGCGGCAAGGTCGCCGATCGCTGGCTGGTGCCGGCCGTGCTGGGCAGCCTCGTGGTGCTGGCCCTGGTGCTCGCAACCATGACCTTCGCCATCCACAGCCAGGTAATGGCCGTGATCTATGTCGGCCTGCTGGGTGCCGCCGCCTTCGCCACCGTGGCGCCGCTGCAGATGTGGGTGCTGGAAAAGGCGCAAGGTGCGGGCCAAAGCCTTGCCTCGTCATTCAACATTGCCGCTTTCAATCTCGGCAACGCCGCCGGCGCCTGGCTTGGCGGTGCGGTGATTGCCCAGGGCCTCGGCTTGGGTTCGCTCACCTGGATCGCCGCCCTGCTGCCGCTCGCCGCGCTCGCCGTGGCGGGACTGGCACTGCGTCTCGATCGCAGCCCTGCGATCGGCGAGCCTGTCTCGGTCCGCTCGTAACACCGGCAAAACCGGATCGCTTTTCGACATCCCCTTCCACACCACCAGGAGCCACGAAAATGGATTATCGACGTCTCGGCGCATCGGGCCTGAAAGTGCCCGCACTCTCATTCGGCGCGGGAACCTTTGGCGGCTCCGGCCCGCTGTTCGGCGCCTGGGGCAACAGCGACGCCAGCGAAGCGCGGCGGCTAATCGACATCTGCCTCGAAGCCGGCGTCAATCTGTTCGACACCGCCGACGTCTATTCGAACGGCGCGTCGGAACAGGTGCTTGGCGAAGCCATAAAGGGCCGCCGCGATGCGGTGCTGATCTCGACCAAGACCTCGCTGCCGATGGGCGACGGCCCGGCCGATTATGGCTCATCGCGTTCGCGGCTGATCAAATCCGTGGACGATGCGCTGAGGCGGCTCGGCACCGATTACATCGACCTGCTGCAGCTGCATGCCTTCGATGCCGGCACGCCGATCGAGGAGGTGCTATCGACGCTGGACGAGCTGGTGCGCTCCGGCAAGCTTCGCTATGTCGGCGTCTCCAACTTCTCCGGCTGGCAAGTGATGAAGTCGCTGGCGCAAGCCGACACGCACGGCTATCCGCGCTATGTCGCGCACCAGGTCTACTATTCGCTGGTCGGCCGCGACTATGAGTGGGAGCTGATGCCGCTCGGCCTCGACCAGGGCGTCGGCGCGCTGGTGTGGAGCCCGCTCGGCTGGGGCCGCCTGACCGGCAAGATCCGCCGCGGTGCAAAACTGCCGGAAAAGAGCCGGCTGCACGACACCGCCAGCTTCGGCCCACCGGTCGAGGACGAGCATCTCTACCGGGTCATGGATGCCCTTGACGCGGTGGCCGAGGAAACCGGCAAGACGGTCCCGCAGATCGCCATCAACTGGCTGCTGCATCGCCCGACCGTGTCCTCGGTCATCATCGGCGCCCGCAACGAAGAACAGCTGCGCCAAAATCTCGGCGCCGTTGGCTGGACGTTGACGCCGGAGCAGATCGGGAAACTCGACGCGGCAAGCGAGGTCACCGCGCCCTACCCGTATTTCCCCTATCGCCGCCAGGAAGGTTTCGCTCGCCTCAACCCACCGGCGGTCTGAGCGGCACGATCATTCATTTGGGCGGGCACGTTCGGGATTAGCGGAGCCTCCCTAGCTTCGTCATCCACGGGCGAAGCAGGAGCGAAGCTCCGTCGCGGAGACCCGAGGATCCATGCCGTGACAGCTGTCGAGGAATGCGACGGATCAGATTTCTGGACCGCAGCAACGCCGAGAGGTCGCGGCATGGATCCTGGGGTCTACTCTCGTCGCTCCGCTCCTCGCTGCGCCCCAGGATGACGAAGCGATAGGCGTTCCGTCAATCGCCATCCATACAGGGCCGTCAACGCAAGCGAGGGTCAAGGCCCTGCGCCGGCCCCCTAATGCAGCACGAACTCGCCATCCACCTTGCGCCATTCATTCGGCGCGATCAGCTTCTGGTGCGTGTAGACAACCGAATGCAGGGGGCCGTCGAGCCTCGTCTTCCAGAATTCGATGAAGCGGATCAGCACCGGAAACTTCGGCGCGATGTCGTAGTCCTGCCAGATGTAGCTCTGCAGCAGGTGCGGATGATCAGGAAAATGATAGAGGATCTTGGCCGTGGTCAGGCCATATCCCTTAAGCATCAGGTCCATTTCGGAATGGTCGTGCATTGCAGCCCCCTTCGGCGGTCCCTTGGTTGAGTCTCCTTTCCTCCCAACGCTGAATTGTGCGCGCCGTTGCTTAACTGTCTATTGATTTTTCCTGATCGAGAACGGGTTTTCCGCGCGAAAACATGCAGTTAGCAGCGACATCGCCTGAGTGCTGACAGCCGGTGCAAGTCTGGCTGCGGCATCCAGCCGCGCAAACCCCCAAATCTCCCGACAAACCCAATGTCTAATATTGCCGTAGCAAAGGAACTGGTAATAATGCCGCCGAATTCGCGGCCGCGTCGCCGCGATCCCGCCGGCGTTTCAAGCCGGCGGATTGGTTCGGGAGGAAAGCAAGGAATGTCCGAGGTTCATGTCCATCGCGTCCAGCCGGCGTGGAAGAAAAACGCACTGATCGACAATGACACCTACCTGAAATGGTATGCCGACAGCGTCAAGAACCCGGACAAGTTCTGGGGCAAGCACGGCAAGCGCATCGACTGGTTCAAGCCCTTCAGCAAGGTCAAGAACACCTCCTTCGATGGCAAGGTCTCGATCAAGTGGTTCGAGGATGGGCTGACCAATGTCTCCTACAACTGCATCGACCGCCACCTGAAGAAGCGCGGCGACCAGACCGCCATCATCTGGGAAGGCGACAATCCCTACGACGACAAGAAGATCACCTACAACGAGCTTTACGAGCATGTCTGCCGGCTCGCCAATGTGATGAAGAAGCACGGCGTCAAGAAGGGCGACCGCGTCACCATCTACATGCCGATGATCCCGGAAGCTGCCTATGCGATGCTGGCCTGCACGCGGCTGGGCGCCATCCACTCGATCGTCTTCGGCGGCTTCTCGCCGGACGCGCTGGCTGGACGCATCGACGACTGCAAGTCGACCTTCGTCATCACCGCCGATGAAGGCCTGCGCGGCGGCAAGCCGATCCCGCTGAAGGACAACACCGACAAGGCGATCGAGATTGCCGCCAAGGCCGGAACGAAAGTCGAAAAGGTGGTGGTCGTGCGCCGCACCGGCGGCAAGACCGGCTGGGTGGCCGGACGCGACGTCTGGTACCACGACGAGGTCGCGACGGTGAAGGTCGAGTGCAAGCCGGAGAAGATGAAGGCCGAGGATCCGCTGTTCATCCTCTACACATCAGGCTCGACCGGCAAGCCGAAGGGCGTGCTCCACACCACCGCCGGCTATCTCGTCTATGCCTCGATGACGCACCAATATGTCTTCGACTACCATGACGGCGACATCTACTGGTGCACCGCCGATGTCGGCTGGGTCACCGGCCACAGCTACATCGTCTACGGGCCGCTCGCCAACGGCGCCACCACGCTGATGTTCGAAGGCGTGCCGAACTACCCGTCGCAGTCGCGCTTCTGGGAAGTCATCGACAAGCACAAGGTCAACATCTTCTACACCGCGCCGACGGCATTGCGCGCGCTGATGGGCGCCGGCAACGACCCTGTGAAGAAGACTTCTCGCAAGTCGCTGCGCGTACTCGGCTCGGTCGGCGAGCCGATCAATCCGGAAGCCTGGGAGTGGTATTTCAACGTCGTCGGCAACGGCAAGGTGCCGATCGTCGACACCTGGTGGCAGACCGAGACCGGCGGCATCCTGATCACGCCGCTGCCCGGCGCCACCGACCTCAAGGCAGGTTCGGCGACGCGGCCCTTCTTCGGCGTCAAGCCGCAGCTGGTCGACGGCGAGGGCAAGGTGCTGGAGGGCGCGGCCGACGGCAATTTGTGCATCACCGATTCCTGGCCCGGCCAGATGCGGACCGTCTATGGCGACCACGACCGCTTCGTGCAGACCTACTTCTCGACCTACAAGGGCAAGTACTTCACCGGCGACGGCTGCCGCCGCGACGCCGACGGCTACTACTGGATTACCGGCCGCGTCGACGACGTCATAAATGTCTCCGGCCACCGCATGGGCACGGCCGAAGTCGAATCGGCCCTGGTCAGCCACGACAAGGTTTCGGAAGCTGCCGTCGTCGGCTACCCCCACGACATCAAGGGCCAGGGCATCTACTGCTACGTCACGCTGATGGCCGGCGAACAGCCGGGCGAGGAATTGCGCAAGGAACTGATCGCCCATGTCCGCAAGGAGATCGGCGCCATCGCTTCGCCCGACAAAATCCAGTTCGCGCCCGGCCTGCCCAAGACGCGCTCGGGCAAGATCATGCGTCGCATCCTGCGCAAGATCGCCGAGGACGATTTTTCGGCACTCGGCGACACCTCGACACTCGCCGATCCGGCGGTCGTCGAGGACCTGATCTCCAACCGGCAGAACAAGAAAAGCTGATGCAATCGACAGTCGCGGTGGGTTCGGTCACCGAGCTTTGGCGCTATCCGGCAAGTTCGCTCGCCGGCGAGCACTTGGGCGCCATTTCGGTGGGTCACGAAAGCATCGACGGCGACCGCATGTTCGGTCTCGTCGATGCCACGGACAATGAGATCGCACGGCCGGACCGCGATGCGAAATGGCACAAGGTGCCGCGCATCAAGACCCGGTTGTCGCCAACCCGCGACCTGGAAATTGCCATTCCGGACGGCGACTGGCTGGTGGCGCCGGGAGCCGAAAGCGATCGCGCCGTTTCGGCCTATCTCGGGTTCGCGGCCTCGATCCGGCCGTTTCGGAGGGAACACGCGGCGCCCGGCTATTCCGGACCGTTGACCGCCGAGCGTTACCGCAAGGCCCCGATCCACCTTTTGACCACGGCTTCGCTGGCACGGCTGAAGGCATTGCACCCCGAAGGCGTCCCCGACCCGCGCCGCTTCCGTCCCAACATCGTCGTCGACATGGCGCCGGTTGAAGGATCGTTCCCGGAGACGGATTGGATCGGCCGCAAGCTGGCGATCGGCGATCTGCTGCTAACCGTCTCCGAGCCGTGCCGCCGCTGCGGCTTCACCATCATTGCGCAGGATGGTTTCGATCACGACCCGGCCATCCTGCGCAACCTGGTCCGCCACAACGCACACAACCTCGGCGTCTATTGCACGGTCGACCAGCCCGCCCGCGTCGAAATCGGCGCGGCGATGCGATTCGTCTGATCACCGGTAGAGATCCGCCCGCGTCGGCGGCAAGCCGCTCGAGCCCCGCGCACGCTTGGTGGCGACGGTCTGGAAAATCTGCGCCGACGCGCGTTCGAAGGTGATCGAACAGCCCGTCAGGTAAAGCAGCCACAGGCGTGCCTTGGCTTCGCCGACCTCGGCGATCGCCTCATCGAACCTCGCGTGCAGGCGTTCCGCCCACAGCCTGCAGGTGCGGGCATAGTGTTCACGCAGGTTCTCGACATCGTGGACGAGAAAGCCATGCGCCTCGAGATTGCCGAGCGTCATGCCTATGGTGTCGACCTCGCCGCCGGGAAAGATGTATTTGATCAACGCCTTGTATTCGGCGCCCTTGCGCAGCGTCTTCTTTGCGCTGCCTTTGCCGCGCCGGGTGATGGCATGGTGCAGATATATTCCGCCTGGCTTGAGCAAGCGATGGATGGTCGAGAAATAGGTGGCGTGGTTGGCGAGGCCGACGGCCTCGAACATTCCGATCGACGAGATCTTGTCGTAGCTGCCGCTCAGTTCCGTATAGGATTTTATGTCGATGGTGATCCGATCATCGAGACCCTCGGCGTGGATGCGCTCGCGCGCCAGTCGTGTCTGCTCCTCCGACAACGAGACCCCATGGCCGATGGCGCCATAGTGCTTGGCGGCATGGATCAGCATCGCGCCCCAGCCGCAGCCTATGTCGAGCAGCCGGTCGCCGGGCTTCAGCCTGAGTTTGCGGCAGATATGGTTGAGCTTGTCTTGCTGCGCCTGGTCGATGCCGTTGGCGAAATCGGTGAAATAGGCGCAGGTGTAGACCATACGTTCATCGAGGAAGAGCCCGTAGAACGCGTTCGAAATGTCATAATGATGCTCGATCGCCTGCTTGTTCGAACCGCTGACGAAGGGGTTGCGGCCGGCAAGATCGGCTCGGCGCGTCATCTGCTTTCGCGAGAACAGGACTGCGGGCAGGTCGCGCAGGATCGCCAGTTTCGGCAACGCCTTCAACCTCAGCTTGCCCTGTGAGGGCAAGGCATAGAGATCGAACAGCGACCCGTCCTCGACGTCGATCGTCTTGGAAATCCACATCTCGAGCAGCGTCGAAAAATTTGGCCGGCGCGCCAATTGCCAGACGATGTCCTGGTCGTTGATGGCCAGCACCGGACCGCCGGCGGGACCGATCCGCTCGCCGGTCCACAATCTGACGGCAAAGCCCGGCTTCAGCGTTTCAACAACCGTTCGAACGATCCGCGCGGCCCTGTCGGTGGCGTCCATGCTTCCTCCCCGAAGCCAGAGCGCCAATGTTGTCCGTTTGCCCCCGGACCGCAAGCCACCCCGTCTGGCCAGCCCGTCTGGCTAGACGGGGTGGGCAGAATGGCCGGAAAGACACACACCCGGCTTTTTGAGGGTGACGCCTTGCCATTTGCCAATTCAGACCCCATCATCTCAGTGTGTTCAACAAATCGAAAGGAGGTGATCCGATGTCGAGTGATTTCGTTTTCCAGAACGTGGCCTCAGCGGATTGCACTTTCGGGAAGCAGACTTCCCGTTAAGGCGCGAGATGCGCGGTAGGTGACCTCACGGGTCACCGCCATTGGCCGCGCCACGGACGGAAACACGGAAGGCCGCCGGCTTCGAAAGAAGCGGCGGCCTTTTCCTTTTGGACCAGCGTCCAGCGGAAATTCCGCATCCTGCAGCCTCCACTCGCCTCGGCCTCGTCGCCGCGGGAAGGACAATGCAGGATCCCGGCCGGGTGACACCGCTACGGCACAGAAGACCCAACCATCCACCAACAACTTGTTGTTTTTGTTTGGGTTCGAGCTGCGCAAAGGTGAATGACTGGTAAATGGAAAGACGCTTTTTCGGCCTCGTTTACGAACCGCTTACCATGATCAAGCCACGGGGACAGGCGTCAACCTCCGGATCACATACCCCTCGGCTACCGAGAGATCAGGCCAGCATCTGCGCGCTGACCGTCCTGTCGATGCCATGATAGGGCGGGTTGAACAGATTGCCTTCCTGCTCGTAGGTCCACACCTTGAACAGGCTGAGCTGGTGCGGGCCGAAACTGTGCAGCAGCGGCACGTCGGTGGCGTCGCGGCCGCGCGCTATGACGACGCGGCCGACCCTCGGCGTGTTGTGGCGGGCATCGAATGTGTACCACTTGCCGTCGAGGAACACCTCCAGCCACGCCGAGAAATCCATCGGCGCCGGATCGGCCGGCACGCCGATGTCGCCGAGATAGCCGTTCACATAGCGCGCAGGAATGTTCATGCAGCGGCAGAGCGTGATCGCCAGATGAGCGAAGTCGCGGCAGACACCGACGCGCTCCTCATGGGCCTGTGCCGCGGTGCGGGTCGAACGCGCATAGCCGTAGCCGAAGGATAGCCGGTTGTGGACATAGTCGACGATCGCTTGCACCCGCGCCCAACCCGAGGGGACATGGCCGAAAAGCTGCCACGCCAGGGCGCTGAGATGATCGGTCTCGCAATAGCGGCTGCCGAGGAGATAACCGAGCACCTCGTCGGGCAGCTCCGCGACCGGCACTTCCCTGGCCAGTGTGTTGACTTCGTCGGCCTCGCCGCTGTCCTCGACGACTGCATCATAAAGGATGCGAAAACCGCCGGCGGGCGCGGTGAAACGACGGCAGCCATTGCCATACAGATCGTGGTAGAGCCTGGTCGACACCGCAGGCGACGTCAGCACCCGCGTCTGTCGCTTGATGTCGGCGTGCCTGTCCTTGTGGATCTCGAGCAGCGAAATCACCGGGGTGGCCGCGGTGCACTCTATGGCGATTTCGTAGCCGAGCCGGATCAGCATCGCAGTCCCCCTTCGATCGTCGTGGAAAACAGTTTTGCTCAAACGCGAGAGGACGGACTGTGGTTCCCTGGGACTATCGAAAAACGGGCCCTCGCGCCTTCCCATACCGACGCCGCGACGTTAGGTTCGGCGACCGCCGCAAGCGCTCCCCCAATTCAAGGAAAACCATGTTCGCAGGCAAGAAATTCGCGGCCTTCCTTTTCGATATGGACGGCACGCTGCTCAATTCGACCGCGGCCGCGGAACGCGTCTGGAGCAATTGGGCGATGGGGCACGGCCTCGACGTGGCGACTTTCCTGCCAACGATGCATGGCAGGCGGGCCATCGAGACCGTGCGCCGGCTGGCACTTCCCGGGGTCGACCCACAGCACGAGGCGAACGAGATTACACGGGCCGAAATCGCCGATGTCGAAGGGGTCAATGCGATCGCCGGCGCCGCTGCATTCCTAAGTGCGCTGCCGCCGGATCGCTGGGCCATCGTAACGTCATCGCCGCTCGCGCTTGCGCTGGTGCGGATCGAAGCGGCTGGCATCCCGCGTCCGGCGACAATGGTCACGGCGGAAGACGTGGTTCACGGCAAGCCTGCCCCCGACTGCTTCCTGTTGGCGGCCGAACGGCTTGGCTTCGACGCTCACGACTGCGTGGTTTTCGAGGACGCAACGCCGGGCATCCAGGCGGGCGAGGCGGCCGGCGCCACGGTGGTGGTGATCACCGCGACACACCAGCACAAGATGGAAACGCCGCATGAAACTATCCTTGACTACAACAACCTGACAGCGGTCATCGACGCCCAGGGCCGGCTTGGTCTGGAGCAGATACGAAGCGCGGCGGCTTCCTGATGCAGGTCGCCCAAAGCGCGTAGCGATTTTGGGACAATGACCGGCATAAAAACACCCCGGCAACGCCTAGAAATCGCTGGTCAGGCCCTTGATCTCCCAGTCGCCGTAGCGGCCGGGTTCCTTGCCGCCACGGCCGCCGATTTCCTTCGGCGCCGCGGCTTCCTTCTCCAGATATTTCACGCGCCTTGCCTCGGCTTCCGCGAGCGCACGGCTGGCCTCCGGCGTCAGCGCCTTTGGCTGGACGTCATGGCCAAGCTCGGCATCGGTTTTACTGGTTTCGTCGTTCATGCGATATGTCCGGCGGATTGAAACAGCGACAGGTGTTTCCCATCATATAGCGATGAGCTCACAGGGATCGACCCCCTTTCAGCGGAACCGAGACGGGAGCAGACGATGAATACACTTCGCACCGCCATGCTTCTTGCCGCGATGACGGCGCTGTTCATGGGCGTCGGCTTTCTGATCGGCGGATCGGGCGGCATGATGATCGCGTTGGTCATCGCCGCCGGCACCAATCTGTTCAGCTACTGGAACGCCGATAAGATGGTGTTGTCGATGAACCGCGCCGTTGAGGTCGACGAAAAGAACGCGCCCGAATATTACGCCATCGTTCGGTCACTGGCCCAACAGGCCGGCCTGCCGATGCCGAAGACCTACCTGATCGACAATCCGCAGCCAAACGCCTTCGCCACCGGTCGCAACCCGCAGAACGCGGCCGTCGCCGCCTCCACCGGCCTGCTGCAGAGGCTGAGCCATGAAGAGGTCGCGGCAGTGATGGCGCATGAACTCGCCCATGTGCAGCACCGCGACACGCTGACCATGACTATCGTCGCCACCTTTGCCGGCGCCATCTCGATGCTTGGCAATTTCGCCTTCTTCCTCGGCGGCAACCGCGACAACAATCCGTTCGGCTTTGTCGGCGTACTGGCGGCGATGATCGTGGCTCCTTTTGCTGCGATGATCGTGCAGATGGCGGTCAGCCGCACCCGCGAATACGAGGCCGACCGGCGCGGCGCCGAAATCTGTGGACACCCGCTCTGGCTGGCGTCCGCCCTTGACAAGATCGCTCGCGGCGCCGAACGCATTCCCAACCCCGATGCCGAGCGCAATCCGGCAATGGCGCATCTCTTCATCATCAATCCTCTTTCCGGCGAGCGCATGGACAGTCTGTTTTCCACCCACCCGAGCACCGAAAACCGCATCGCTGCTTTGCAAGCGATGGCGCACCAGATGGAAGGCAGCGACACTCGGGTCGCACCACGCCAGGCGCCGATGCCGCAGCAGGCAGACGAACAGCGGCCATCGGGCCCGTGGGATCAGGCAGCGCGGCCTGAACAGCCGGCGGAACCTGCCGCGCCGAAGCCCAATCCGTGGGGGCGCAACCCGACCGGGCCCAAAGGCCGGTGGTCGTGAGCGTGGCGGGCAGAGGACCTCGACGCGCAGTTTCAGGCGATCAGGAACACAATGCGGGCGGCGACTTCGTTGCCGGTCTTGCCGCCCGCAAGGCGGCGGCGCGCCTGCTTGCCGCCGTCATCGACGCCAGGACGCCGCTCGACGGGCTGACCGATCACGAGAACGGCCACCCGCAATACAGAGCGCTCGACCTGCGCGATCGCGGCTTGGTCCGCGCCATCCTGGTCACCGCACTGCGCTATCGCATGACCATCACCGGGCTGCTGGCGCGCCGGCTGGAAAAGCCACTGCCGCCCAACGCCACCGCCCTGTCGCACATATTGCATGTCGCGGTGGCCCAGATCCTGTTCCTCGACATTCCCGACAGCGCCGCCGTCGACCTGGCGGTGACCCACGCCAAGTCCGATCCGCGCACGGTGCGTTTTTCCGGCCTGGTCAACGGCGTGCTGCGCACACTCGCGCGCGCCAAGGAAACGGAGTTGCCTGCCGCTCTCGACGCCACCGACGAAGCGCCCAAATGGTTCTCCGACCGGCTGAAGGCTGCCTATGGCAATGAAAAGGCCAGGCAGATTCTCGCCGCACATCGGCACGAAGCGCCGGTCGATTTCTCGGTCAAGGCCGATCCAGAGCTATGGGCCGAACGGCTCGGCGGCATCGTCCTGCCGACCGGCACAATTCGGGTGGAAAAGCTTGCCGGTCCCGTCACCGAATTGCCCGGCTTTCCCGACGGCGCCTGGTGGGTCCAGGACGCCGCCGCCAGCCTGCCGGCGCGGCTGTTCGGCGATGTCAGGGGACTTCGCGTTGCCGATCTCTGCGCCGCTCCCGGTGGCAAGACCGCGCAGCTCATTCTCGCCGGCGCCAAGGTCACCGCCGTCGACACGTCGAAGAACCGGCTGGTGCGGCTGACGCAAAATCTCGACCGCCTCGGCCTGTCCGCCGACATCGTCCAGGCCGACCTCACCAAATACGAGCCGAAGGAATTGTTCGACGCCGTGCTCCTCGACGCGCCCTGCTCGTCGACCGGCACGGTGCGGCGACATCCCGACGTGCCATGGACCAAGACGGCGGCCGATGTCGAAAAGCTCGCCGACCTGCAACGCAAGCTGCTCGCCCGCGCCGTCACGCTGGTAAGACCCGGCGGCAGGATCGTCTTTTCCAACTGTTCGCTCGACCCGCTCGAGGGCGAGGATCTCTATCGCGCCTTTCTGGCCGGCACGGCTGAAATAGCCAACGATCCGCTGCGGCAAGGCGAGATCGCCGGCATCGATCCGTTCCTGACGCCGCTAGGCACTTTGCGCACCACGCCCGCCGATCTGGACCTCGGCGCGCCGGAACGCTCGGGCCTCGACGGCTTCTTCGCCGCCCGCATGCGCCGAGCCGGCTAAATATCTAACCGCCGGGATTTGCTGATTTTTTAGGGAAGGTCGGGGGCAACACCGGGTGAACCGGCGCCGTCCGATGGAATTCGCCTTCGCACGAGTCGTGCAATCATGTAAACTTGCGCCGGGGTAGAGGACGATCAGGAGGGGATTTGGCACTTGCTGCCAGCAACACGACGCGTCTATGGACGCTTGTCGCGAAGGAGTTCTGGCGCAAAACGCGCCGGCGCTTGCGTGCCGGGCCGATCTATCGTTGGCGCTATTCCGGCCGCACGCCCGAACGTGTGCTGATCGCACCGCCGGACCTGCGTCTGGCCGATCCGCAGATCGCGCTCGAGATCTACTACGGCCGTTATCCCCTGTCGGGGCATCTGGTCGAGACCGGCGGCAGATCGCCCTTCCAGATCAACGTCCCCAACCATGGCTGGCAAAAGACGCTGCACGGATTTCGCTGGCTGCGCCACATGCGCGCCGCCGGCACCGAGCTCGCCGCCGCCAACGCCCGCGCGCTGGTCTCCGACTGGATCACCATCCATGGCAGCCATATTTCCGGCATCGCCTGGGAGCCCGGCACGACGGCCAAGCGCATCATCGCCTGGCTGCAGCATTCCTCCGTCGTGCTGCAGGGCGCCGAATTCCCCTTCTACCGCGCCTTCCTGAAGACGCTTGCCGTCCAGATCCGCTACCTCAGGTCGATGGCGCGCGAAATGCCGGATGGCAAGGACAGGCTGCGCGCCCGCATCGCGTTGGCCTTCGCCGCCCTGTCCTTGCCGGCGCCGGCATCGGCGCTGCGCGGCGCCACCCGCAACCTGGCCACGGAACTCGACCGTCAGATCCTTGCCGACGGCGGTCACATTTCGCGCAATCCGATGGTCGTCCTGGAAATCCTCGCCGACCTTTTGCCGCTGCGCCAGACCTATGCCAACCAGGCCGAAACGCCGCCACAGGCCCTCATCGGCGCCATCGACCGCATGCTGCCGGCGCTGCGCTTCTTCCGCCATCAGGACGGCAGCCTCGCCCGCTTCAACGGCATGGGCGCCACTATCCACGATCGTATCGCCACCATCCTGCGTCACGACGACACCGCCGGTTCGCCGCTGCTGCATGCGCCGCATTCCGGCTACGAGCGCCTGTCGATGGGCGGCGTCACCGTCATCGCCGACACCGGCCTGCCGCCGCCGGTCGACGTGTCCAACGCCGCGCACGCCGGCTGCCTCGCCTTCGAACTGTCGTCCGGCCGCCAGCACTACGTCGTCAACGCCGGCATCGACACCTATGGCGTCGCCGAGTTCCGGCCGCTGGCGCGCGCCACGGCCGCGCACTCGACCGCCACCATCAACGACACCTCGTCGGCACGCTTCAGCCATTCGTTGCGTGTCAACGACCTGCTCGGCTCACCGTTGATCGCCGGGCCGCAGCAGGTGCAGTGCAAGCGCACCGACCAGAAAGGAATTCAAGGTTTCATCGCCCGCCATGACGGCTATGTACCGCGCTTCGGCTTCCTGCATGAGCGCGAGCTGAAACTGTCGCAGAACGGCAACGTGCTGGCCGGAAGGGACCGCTTTCTGCGGCCCGGCAATGCGGCGATCCGCAACAATGGCCGCGACTTCGTCACCATCCGCTTCCACGTCCACCCCGACGTCAACCTGCTGCAGGACGAACACGATCGACTGGTCCTGGCCGGCGATCAGGCCGACACCTGGGTGTTCACCTCCAGCGAAGTGGTGCCGGAGGTCGAGGAATCGATCTATTTCGCCGGTCTCGGCGGCCCGCGCCGCAGCCGCCAGATCGTGCTTGCCTTCAAGGCCTCGGAAGTCGCCGAAGTCCACTGGCAGCTGACACGCACCAGCATCGCCGGTTACTCGGAAAACAACTGACCCGTATCTGCCTCGAGCATGAGGCCGAAACCTTGCAGACTTTTCGGATGAACATCGTGCGGCAAAACAAGAGCCAGGCAGCGCTTCCGGTTTGATTTCCCGTTGTCATGTGCTACGGCGCGGGCAACCACCACACCAGCCGTGAAAGGCCGCCAGCCCATGGCCGTCGCCGCCAAGAACATTCCAGCACCTGACCTCGTTCCGGTCCGTCGCGCCCTGCTTTCCGTCTTCGACAAGACCGGCCTGATCGATTTCGCCAGGGCACTGGCGGCGGCCGGCGTCGAGCTGGTCTCGACCGGCGGCACGGCAAAGGCGATCGCCGAGGCGGGCCTGGCGGTGCGTGATGTCTCCGAGCTCACCGGTTTTCCCGAGATCATGGATGGCCGCGTCAAGACCTTGCATCCCAGCGTGCATGGCGCGCTGCTTGGCGTGCGCGACGACCCCGAGCACTCGGCTGCGATGCGCAAATACGGCATCGAGCCGATCGATCTCGTCGTCTCCAATCTCTATCCGTTCGAGGACGTCCGTCGCTCCGGCGCCGACTACGCCGCGATTGTCGAGAACATCGACATTGGCGGCCCGGCGATGATCCGCGCCTCGGCCAAGAACCATGCCTATGTCGCCATCGTCACCGACCCCGGTGACTATGCCTCGGTGCTGAATGCGCTGGAGATGAACATCGGCTCGCTGTCGCTGGATTTCCGCAAGAAGCTGGCGGCCAAGGCCTTTGCCCGCACCGCCACCTATGACGCGGCGATCTCTGGCTGGTTCGCCGAGGCGCTGGAGATCGAGCATCCGATGTGGCGCGCTTTCGGCGGCAGGCTGGTCGAGGTGATGCGCTACGGCGAGAACCCGCACCAGAGCGCCGGCTTTTACGTCAACGGCGACAAACGGCCGGGCGTCGCCACGGCACGCCAGCTGCAGGGTAAGCAGCTCTCCTACAACAACATCAACGACACCGACGCCGCCTTCGAACTGGCCGGCGAATTCGACCCGAACCGCTCCGCCGCCGTCGCCATCATCAAGCACGCCAACCCGTGCGGCGTCGCCGAGGGCGCGTCGCTGAAGGCAGCCTACGCCAAGGCGCTCGCCTGCGATCCGGTCTCGGCCTTCGGCGGCATCGTCGCCATGAATCGCACCCTCGATGCCGAGGCGGCGGAAGAAATCGTGAAAACCTTCACCGAGGTGATCATCGCACCCGACGCGACCGACGAGGCAGCCGCAATCGTCGCGGCGAGGAAGAACCTGCGCCTGCTGGTCACCGGCGGCCTGCCGGACCCGCGCACGCCTGGCACGACGGTCAAATCCGTCGCCGGTGGCATCCTCGTCCAGGGCAGGGACAATGCCGTGGTCGACGACCTCGAGCTGAAAGTGGTGACCAAGCGCGCACCGACAGCGGCCGAAATGGCCGACCTGAAATTCGCCTTCCGCATCGCCAAGCACGTCAAGTCCAACGCCATCGTCTACGCCAGGGACGGCGCCACCGTCGGCATTGGCGCCGGCCAGATGAGCCGGGTCGATTCCTCGCGCATCGCCGCGCGCAAGGCGCTCGACGCGGCCGAGGCGGCGGGCCTTGCCGAACCGCTGACCAAGGGCTCGGTCGTCGCCTCTGACGCGTTCTTCCCCTTCGCCGACGGATTGCTGTCGGCGATCGAAGCCGGCGCCACCGCCGTCATCCAGCCCGGCGGCTCGATGCGCGACGACGACGTCATCGCCGCCGCCGACGCGCACGGCATCGCCATGGTGTTTACCGGCGTGAGACACTTCCGGCACTAGTTGCCGGTAGAGAGATGTTTGAGAATTCGCTCCGCTGAGTCGGATGGCGTGGTTTTCGAGAACCGGAGCGGAGCGGACATTCAAGTCCGTGAGCACCGGAAGCGCAGAAAACCGCGCCAGGCGGCCTGCGGAGTAGAATTATCGAACGTCTCTCACTCCACCGGCTGGTCCGCCGGATAGGGCGTCCTGACCAGGATCGCCATGCCGATGCCCAGGAACAGGATGATCACCGCCATGCCGAGCCGCGCCGAGTCGCTGACGGCGGTGATGGTTGCCACCAGGAACGGCGCCAGGAAGCTGGTTGCCCGTCCGGCCAGCGCATAGATGCCGAAATAGCGGCCTGATTCCGCCGCCGTGACGCTGCGCGCCATGTAGGAGCGCGACGATGCCTGCACCGGCCCGAAGGCCAGGCCGATCAACAGGCCATACAGGATGTAGGCCTTTTCAGCCGCGGTGCCGAACAGGCCGCCTGAATCGACCGTCGAGAGCTGTATCAGGCCAAGCAGCGTGAACCCCGGACCGGTCGAGACGACGCCGATGGTGGCGATGGACAGCATGACCAGCGCAATCATCACCACCGCCTTGGATCCGAGCGCGGTGTCGAGGCGCGCCGCGACCCAGCAGCCCAGGATGGCGACGACATTGAGGATGATGCCGAACATGCCGATCTCGGTGATCGACCAGTGGAACATCGCCGCCGCAAAGGTGCCGCCCAATGCCAGCAGCGCGTTGACGCCGTCCTGGTAGATCATGCGGGCGACGAGGAAGCGGAAGATGCCGCCACGCTGGCGCACCTCGGCCAGCGTCGACTTCAACTCCGACAGGCCTTCGCGCACCGCCGGCCCGATCGGGATGCCCTTGATGGCATCCGGCGTGAAGAAGAACATCGGCAGGATGAACAGGAAGTACCAGCCGGCCGACAGCGGCCCGGTGGCACGCGCGTCCTCGCCGAGTTTCGGGTCGAGGCCGAACAGCGGGTCGAGGCCGATGATCGTCTTGCCGGTCTCGGGTGAACCGGCCATGCAGGTGACGACGAAGATCAGCGCGATCATGCCGCCGAGATAACCGAGGCCCCAGGCAATGTTGGAGATGCGGCCGATTTCGCTCTTCGGCACCAGGCGCGGCATCATCGAATCGTTGAACACGGTCGAGAATTCCGCCGCCACCGAGGCCAGCGAGAACAGCGCCACGATGAGGAACAGGTTGGAGCCGGGAGCGGCGAACCAGAGCAGGCAAAGACTGGTGATCTTGATCGCGGCGAAAAACGCAATCCATGGCTTGCGCGGCCCGGTCTGGTCGGCGATCGAGCCGAGGATCGGCGACAGCACGGCGATGACCAGCCCCGCCGCGGCAATGCCGTAGCCCCAGACCGCCTGGCCGGTATTGGGATCGCTCGCCATGCGCGAAACGAAATAGGGGCCGAAGATGAAGGTGGTGACGACGGTGAAGAACGGCTGCGCCGCCCAGTCGAAGAACATCCATCCCCAGATGCCGGCCTTGGACGTCCGCTGCACTGCTACCTCGGCCATGTCCCCTCCTCAGCATCCGCTCTGCCCGCGTCGCGCGTCATGTCTGCATGTTTCCCGTGCTCATGCAACGAACAAGCATGGCGCCGCCCCTCATTGCCCTGCCGGGCATTTCTCCCCGTATGGCGAAGGGGAGTAAGACACCGTTATCGACGGCTTCGCCAACGGTCAGCGTTGCAGCAAGGCGCTGACAATCGTGACCGGCTCCCTTCTCCCCGTCACTATACGGGGAGAAGGTGGCGGCAGCCGGATGAGGGGCAGCGCCTGCCTCGCGAAGCGAATCACATCCCCGTCAGATCGCTCATCAGTCCGGACGCGACCGACAGCCGCGACACGGTGATGTCGCCGCCTTCGGTGAGCGCCTGCAGCCGCTCGCGGATGCGCGCCACCCGCTCGCCGCCGGCTTCCAGCCAGGCCGCAACCGGATCCGTAGCCGTCGCATGACCAGTAAGCGCCGCCACCGCAATGCCCCGCCGCGCTGAGCCGATCGTGTCGGTGGCGCGCGACAGCGCCAGCTGATCATAGTAGTCGGAGGGCGTGATCGAGCGCGCCGCATCCTCGACACGCGGGATGCGGAAGGCATCGCTGACCGCGAAGAACGCCTTGGCCGCCGCGACGATGTCGGCGCCGGCCGTGCGCGCCGTCAGCGCGATGTCGGGGATGAGCTCCGCCACCTCGTTCAGCGCCAATTGCCCGGCCAGCTTTTCCGGCGCGCCGCTCTTGAACAGCCCGTGCCGCTTCTCCTCGATACGCTCGCGCGAGAAGGCCGGCAGCAGCGAAACGAGCTTGGGCTCCAGTGCCTTGCGCGCCTCCTGCAGTTCGCCGATGCGCTGGCCAAGCGGTGCGGTGCCGGCATCGTTCTTGAGATACCAGCCGCTGGTCACGTAAATCAGTCGGCTGACCGCCTGGTAGAGATCGAGCTGCACCTGGCCGTCGATGAGATTGTCGAGCGCGTCGATCTCGCGATAGAGCGCCGGCAAGGCAAAACCGTCGCGCACCACCGCGAAGGTACGCACCACGTCGGCGGCGGTGCGACCGGTCGCTTCCTGCAGCCGGTTGACGAAGGACGGGCCGCCGCGATTGACCAGGTCGTTGGCGACGACGCGGGCAATGATCTCGCGGCGCAGCCGGTGGCCGTTGATTTCGGCGGCGTATTTCTTCGCCATCCGGTCCGGGAAATAGCCCATCAGGTCACGATCGAAATGCGCGTCGTCCGGCACGTCGCTGGCGACGATATCGGAAAACAGCACGATCTTGGCATAGGCCAGCAACACGCCGAGCTCGGCCCTGGTCAGCGGCTCGCCGCGTGCCTCGCGCTCGGCGAGGGCCGCCGGCGACGGCAGCGTCTCGACGGCGCGGTCGAGCAGGCCGCGTGCTTCCAACGCCGTCATGAAGCGGCTCTGATGCGCGATGTCGGCGAGGCCGCGCTTGCGGGCGATCGAAAGCGCCAGCGTCTGCTCGTAATTGTTGGACAGCACCAGCCCGCCAACCTCGCCAGTCATGTCGGCCAGCAGCTTGTTGCGCGCCGGGCGCGTCAACGATCCCTTGCGCATGGCCGAAGCCAGCGCGATCTTGATGTTGACCTCGACGTCGGAGCAGTTGACGCCGCCCGAATTGTCGATGGCGTCGGAGTTGCAGCGACCGCCATTCATGCCGAACTCGATGCGGGCCCGCTGCGTCACGCCGAGATTGGCGCCCTCGCCGATCACCTTGGCGCGCACGTCGAGCGCGGTGATGCGGATGGCATCGTTGGCGCGGTCGCCGACCTCGGCGTTGGTTTCGCCGGATGCCCTGAGATACGTGCCGATGCCGCCGAACCAGAGCAGATCGATCGGCGCCTTGAGGATGGCGCCCATGATCTCGACCGGCGTGGCGGTCGTCTTCGCCAGACCGATCGCCGCAGCCGCAGCCGCCGGCAAGGTGATCGACTTCTGGTTGCGCGACACGATGATGCCGCCCTCCGACAGCTTGCTCTTGTCGTAGTCCTGCCAGCTCGAACGCGGCAGGGCGAACATGCGCTCGCGCTCGGCCATCGACGCCGCCATGTCGGGATCCGGATCGATGAAGATGTCGCGATGGTCGAAGGCGGCGATCAGCCTGGTCTTCGGCGACAACAGCATACCGTTGCCGAACACGTCGCCCGACATGTCGCCGACACCGACAACGGTGAAGGGCGTGGTCTGGATGTCGCGGTTCATCTCGCGGAAATGCCGCTTGACCGCTTCCCAGGCGCCCTTGGCGGTGATGCCCATCTTCTTGTGGTCGTAGCCGGCCGATCCGCCGCTGGCGAAGGCGTCGTCGAGCCAGAAGCCGTGCTTCTCGCTGATGGCGTTGGCGGTGTCGGAGAAGGTCGCCGTGCCCTTGTCGGCGGCAACCACGAAATACGGATCGTCCTGGTCGCGGCGCACGACGCCGACCGGCGGGATGACACCGTCGAGACCGATATTGTCGGTGATCGACAGCAGGCTCGAGACAAAGTTCTTGTAGGCCGAGGTGCCAGCTTCAAAGATGGCGTCGCGGCCGGCGCTCATCGGCAGCTTTTTCGGATAGAAGCCGCCCTTGGCGCCAACCGGCACGATGACGGCGTTCTTGACCTGCTGTGCCTTGACCAGGCCGAGCACCTCGGTGCGGTAGTCCTGGGCGCGGTCCGACCAGCGCAGGCCGCCACGCGCCACCGGGCCGAAGCGCAGATGCAGCCCCTCGACCTCGGAACCGTAGACGAAGATCTCCCGCCACGGCCGCGGTGCCGGCAAGCCCTCGACCGCATGAGAATCGAGCTTGATCGCCAGCGACTGGCCTTTCTCTTTCGTATCGGCAACGAAATGATTGGTGCGCAGCGAGGCTTCGATCAGGTTGAGGTAGCGGCGGATGATTGTGTCGTCGTCGATGTTCGGCACATCTTCCAGCGCATCCTTGATCTTGGCCTTGAGGTGCTTTGCCGCCACCACGCCTTCTGTCTCGGCCGTCGGTCCAAGCCGGGCGATGAACAGCGCGTGCAGGCCGCGCGCGATATCGGGATAGCGGTTGAGCGCGGCGGCGATGAAATCCTGGCTTTGCGGAATGCCGACCTGCTGCAGATAGCGGCCATAGGCGCGCAGGATGGTGATCTCGCCCGACCACAGGCCTGCGGTCTGGGCAAGGCCGTTATAGCCGTCATTGTCGACGTCGCCGCGCCAGACGGACAGGAACGCGTCCTCGAACAGCGCGCCGCCATCGGCAAGGTCGATCGGCTTGCCGTAGCTGTTCTCAAGCTCCATGTCGTGGATGAAGACCATGCCGGACTGGTCGTCGCCGACCTCGAAGGTGCGCTCGCTGATGACCCGGAAGCCGATGTTTTCCAGCACCGGAACGCGCCGCGACAGCGCCACCGGGCTGCAGTGGTGATAGATCTTCAGGGACGCCTGATGCGGCTTCTGCTCGGCATTGCGATAATAGTCGATGGCGATCGGATTGCTGGCGCTGATCCTGGCGATGCGCCCGGCATCGGCGAGCGCCACCGCCGCGCTGAACGTATCCCGGTAGCTTTCCGGCAGCCGAGCAGCGATGCTCTTCAAAGCCTGGTTGCCGCCATTGGCGTCCGCCGCATCGGAAAGGGCATCCTCCCAGGTGCGCACGATGTCGCGGATCGCCGCCTCGATCGCCGCTTGCTCGACCTTCGGCGTCTTGCCGCCCGAGCGGCCGATGATGAAATGCACGCGCGCCAGCCCGCCTTCGGGGAAGGCCGGATAATAGGCCGACAGCCGGCCTTCGAAGGCGGTCTTGAGATAGCTGCCGATCTTCTCGCGCACGACGCTGTCGTAGCGGTCGCGCGGCACGAAGACGAGGATCGAGACGAAGCGGTCGAACTGGTCGACGCGCACCAGCGCCCTGACCCGTGGTCGCTCGACAAGGCCGAGAATGGCCGCTGCGTGCTTCTTCAGGATTGGCACCGGAACCTGGAACAACTCGTCGCGCGGATAGCTCTCCAGCACATTGATCAGCGCCTTGCCGGAGTGATCGTGCCGGTCGAAGCCGGACTTGGCGATGATGGTTTCGGCCTTGGACCGCAGATACGGGATCTTCATCACCGAGCGCGTGTAGGCGGTCGAGGTGAACAGGCCGACGATGCGCAATTCGCCCGCCAGCGTGCCCTTGGACGTGTAGGTCTTGACGCCGATGTAGTCGAGATAGATGCGGCGGTGCACCGAAGACTTGGCATTGGCTTTGGTGACGATCAGCGGCTCCGGCCCGTGCAGGAAGGCGCGGATTTCCGGTGTTGTCGTCACCGCTTCGGTGCCGCGCCTCAGCACCAGCACGTCGGGATCGGACAGGATGCCGAGACCGGGCTTGTCGGCGCGCTCCAGCGTACCGCTTTCCTCGCCGCCGGTGTATTTGAACTCGCGCATGCCGAGGAAGGTGAAATTGTCGTCGCGCAGCCACTCCAGGAAGGCGATCGCCTCGGCAACGCTCTTCTTGTCGAGCGGCACCGCCGAATAGCGGAACTCCGTGATCGCTTGATCGAGGCGGGCCAGCATCGGCCGCCAGTCATGGACGGCAGCGTGCACCTGGCCGAGTATCTTGCGCAGCCGCTCGGTCAAACCGGTCGCCTGCTCGGCGGTCAGCCGCGGGATATGGACATGAATGACGCTCAGCCGGTCGTGGCTGCCGTCGTCCTTGGCGAAATTGCCGTCGCCGAGGATTTCTTCCACACCGCCTTTGCCGCGGCGAACGGTGATGACCGGGTGGGTGACCAGCGTCGGTTCGCCGGCGCTTTCGGTGATCTCGCCGAGGATGGAATCGAATAGGAACGGCATGTTGTCGTTGACGACCGTGATCACGGTCACAGGGCGGCCCTCGCGGACGACGCCTGAATCGGCATCGACGGCGACGACGCACTCACCTTTCTTGTGGCCGGCGACCGCCCGGCCGGCGAGATCGGCGGCGCGTTCGAGGTCGGCTGCCTCATAGGCGGCGATGTCTTCGGCCGGCGCGCGGGCGAGCAGGTAGTCAGCGAGCCTTGCTGGTCTTTCCTCTGTTTTTGTCGCTGCGGTGGCTTTTTTCTTCGACTTCGCTGCGGTTTTCACGCTGGCCATGTGCCATTCCCTCCCGTCGCATGCTTTTGTGACTATGGTAGCAGATGACCGCTGTTTGGCGACAAAGGTTTGACGGCTTGCCGACAAATATCGGAATTCTGCGGCAATCCGTCGCCCACCCGAGGAGAAATGGCCCATGACCGGCAAAATCACCGCGCTTGACCTCGCGTCGCGAGAGCTGAGCGAGGCGACAAAAGCCTATTTCGCCAAATGCGAGGAGAAGCTCGGGCTCGTCCCCAACGTGCTGCGCGCCTATGCCTTCGACGAGAAGAAGCTGCGCGCCTTTACCGACATGTACAACGACCTGATGCTGGGCGAATCCGGCCTGTCGAAGCTGGAGCGCGAGATGATCGCGGTCGCCGTCTCCTCGATCAACCATTGCTACTATTGCCTGACCGCGCATGGCGCGGCGGTACGCCAGCTGTCCGGCGACCCGGCGCTCGGCGAGATGATGGTGATGAACTTCCGCACCGCCGAGCTTTCACCGAGGCAGGCCGCAATGCTCGAATTCGCCGTCAAGCTGACGGAACAGCCGGCTAAGATCGTCGAGGCTGATCGGGCGGCGCTGCGCAACGCCGGCTTTTCCGATCGCGACATCTGGGACATCGCCTCGACCGCGGCCTTCTTCAACATGTCGAACCGGGTGGCGGCGGCAATCGACATGCGGCCGAACGACGAATACCACGCCATGGCGAGGTGAGCAGCCGCAGCCATCCGCCTTGCATTAGCTGCCTCGCATTCTCGTTGCATGTTCGCCGCTTTGGTCCGATGATCGCCAGGCGGCGTGACCGCATGCCCGGTTCGATGCCGCTGATCAAGGGAGGAGAACATGGCGAAATTTCTCTACGTCTATCACGGCTCGGGCAAGATGCCGACCGAGGAGGCCGAACGTCAGGCGGCAATGGACGCCTGGACGAACTGGTACGGCAAGCTCGGCTCGGCCGTGGTCGACGGCGGCAATCCCGTCGGCATGTCGAAGATGGTGCTGCCCGGCGGCAAGGTCGAGAACAACGGCGGCAGCAATCCAACCGCCGGCTATACGATCGTCGAAGCAAAGGACATCGACGATGCCGTCGGCAAGGCCAAGGATTGTCCTATCCTTATGGACCCGGCTTTCAGCGTCGAGATCGCGCCGATCATTGAAGTGATGTGACGCCCCGTTTTAGCGTGATCTCTCCTGCCGAGGGTCCGCGAAGCAAAAAACGTTTCCCGCTTTCGCTGACGCAGTCCCTCGGTACAGGTTTATGCCCTGTCACCTCGCCGCGATCGCCGCGGCGGCGCCGGCCATCGCACTGACGCGGTTGGCGATGAAGAGGCGTTGGCGCTGCCCCTCATCTGGCTGCCGCCATCTTCTCCCCGTGAACGGGGAGAAGGACGCTGTCATCGACGGTTTCGCCACCGTCAGCGGTGCTGAAGGAGTGCCGAGGCTTGGGGCGCGGGCTTCTCCCCGTTTACGGGGAGAAGGTGCCGGCAGGCGGATGAGGGGCAGCGCCGACCTCGACGATTGCAGGCCTTGCCGTTCCCATCGGGTGCCGCTAGAAGAACCGCGCGAACAATTTCGAGCGTCACTTTGCCTCAGTAACCGCCGGTCTCGTCAACTCCCCCGACACACTGCATGGCACCGCATCGCGGTGCCTGTCTTCATTTCATGTGTTCCTCCGGGCGGCGGTTCGAGACCGGTTTGGCACTGCTGAACCGCTGTCGCGGGCTTTCCGCCGTGACACCCGATTTCCGATCATAGTTAGCTACCGCCACGCCGTGCCCGCAGGGGCATCTCGACATCGCCGGCCTGATGAACTTCCCGACGGGAAGGGCTTATCGGCATGTCTGCACTCCTGCGTATCCGCTGGGCGATCGCGGCCAAGACCGCACCTCGACCACTCATCAACTGCAATCGCTGTGGCACCGTCAAGGCCTATCGCTGCAGCGAAAAATTCCGCGTCAACGCCAACGGCAAGCGCATCGACGTCTGGCTGATCTACCGTTGCGTCGACTGCGACAATTCCTGGAATTTCGGCATATTGGAACGCTGCAACCGCCGTGACATCGAACCGGCGCGGCTAGTGGCGCTCGAAAGCAATGATCCGTCGCTAGCCCGGCACCATGCTTTCGATGTCGTTGCGCTGCGCAGCCGTGTGGGACGTGTCGAGGAGTTTCCGGATGTCGCCGTCCACAAGCAGAGGCTTGGCGATGCGAGGGAAAGCGCAATCGGGTTGGAACTTCAGCTCCGGCTCGAAATGCCGACATCGCTGCGGCTTGACCGGCTGCTCGCCAACGAACTCGGCCTCTCGCGATCGCGGCTTCAGGCGCTGGAAGAAAAGCGGCTGCTGGTCGTGGACCCAGACGGGGCCAAAGCCCTGCGCAAGCCGGCCCGCGCGGGGACCAAGATCCGCATCGACCTTGCCGGCCAACCCGACCGGGAGGCCATCATATCGGCAGCCGGCGGGTGAATGAAGTGAGGGGCGAAGCACTGGTGTACTCCGCCCCTCTCAACTCTGAGAAAAAGAAAGTGGGATTACGCCGCGCCGACCGCCTTGGCCGACTTCTCGAACCGCTTGCGCTCGTTCGGGTCGAGATAGAGCTTGCGCAGGCGGATGGTCTTCGGCGTCACCTCGACCAGCTCATCGTCCTGGATCCAGGCCAGCGCGCGCTCCAGCGTCATGCGGATCGGCGGCGTCAGCTTCACCGCCTCGTCCTTGCCGGCGGCGCGGATGTTGGTGAGCTTCTTGCCCTTCAGCACGTTCACTTCGAGGTCGTTGTCGCGGCTATGGATGCCGATGATCATGCCCTGGTAGACCTTGACGCCGGGATCGATGACCATCGGGCCGCGGTCTTCCAGGTTCCACATGGCATAGGCCACCGCCTCGCCCTGCTCGTTGGAGATCAGCACGCCATTGGTGCGGCCCGGCAATTCGCCCTTGTAGGGCTCGTAGGCGTGGAACAGCCGGTTCATCACGGCGGTGCCGCGGGTGTCGGTCAGCAGTTCCGACTGGTAGCCGATCAGGCCACGCGTCGGCGCGTGGAAGACGATGCGCTGGCGGTTGCCGCCGGAGGGGCGCAACTCGACCATCTCGGCCTTGCGCTCCGACATCTTCTGCACGACGATGCCGGCATGCTCCTCGTCGACGTCGATGACGACTTCCTCGACCGGCTCCAGCAATTCGCCGCTTTCGCCCTTCTGCATGACGACGCGCGGCCGCGACACGGCGATCTCGAAGCCTTCGCGGCGCATCGTCTCGATCAGCACGGCCAGCTGCAATTCGCCGCGGCCGGAGACGAAGAACGAATCCTTGTCGGGCGATTCCTCGATCTTCAGCGCGACATTGCCTTCGGCCTCGCGCAGCAGGCGGTCGCGGATGACGCGGCTGGTCACCTTGTCGCCTTCGGTGCCTGCCAGCGGGCTGTCGTTGACGAGGAAGGACATGGTCACGGTCGGCGGATCGATCGGCTGCGCATGCAGCGGCTCGGTCACCGACGGGTCGCAGAAGGTGTCGGCGACGGTGCCCTTCGACAGGCCGGCAATGGCGACGATATCACCCGCCTGGGCTTCTTCGATAGGCTGGCGCTCGAGGCCGCGGAAGGCGAGGATCTTGGAAATACGGCCGGTTTCGACCAGCGTGCCGTCATGGTGCAGCACCTTGACCGGCTGGTTGGACTTCAGCGTGCCGCTCTCGATGCGGCCGGTGATGATGCGACCAAGGAACGGATTGGCTTCCAGGATGGTGCCGATCATGCGGAACGGGCCGGGATGAACGGTCGGCGTCGGCACATGCTTGATGACGAGGTCGAACAGCGGCGCCAGGCCCTGGTCCTTGGGGCCTTCCGGATTTTCCGAAACCCAGCCGTCGCGGCCTGAACCGTAGAGGATCGGGAAGTCGAGCTGCTCGTCAGTGGCGTCTAGCGCCGCGAACAGGTCGAACACCTCGTTGACCACCTCGACATGGCGGGCGTCCGGACGGTCGATCTTGTTGATGACGACGATCGGCTTCAGGCCGACCTTTAGCGCCTTGCCGACGACGAACTTGGTCTGCGGCATCGGCCCTTCGGCGGCGTCGACCAGCACGATCGCCGAATCCACCATCGACAGGATACGCTCGACTTCGCCGCCGAAATCGGCGTGCCCGGGCGTGTCGACGATGTTGATGCGGGTGTCCTTCCAGTCGACCGAGGTCGCCTTGGCCAAGATCGTGATGCCGCGTTCCTTTTCGAGGTCGTTGGAATCCATGGCGCGCTCGGCGACGCGCTGATTGTCGCGGAAGGAGCCGGATTGCCGGAGCAATTGATCGACGAGGGTGGTTTTTCCATGGTCGACGTGCGCGATGATCGCGATATTACGGATTTTCATGTTCTGGTCTCGGAAGCGTTGCAGGCAGCAGGCCAAAAGGCGCTGCCTCTTTCGGTTGCGCGGCTCATACAGGGTTTTTCGCAGTTGCGAAAGAGGACGCGCGATACCAAATACTCATCAAATCTTAAGCATCTGCGTGTGAGATGATTTTGTTAACCAAGGCGGGAACCTTTCGAGGCCCGGACAGTTCGAACGTCATGACCGATAAACTCAACCGATTTTGGCCGCTCATCGCGTCCGTTGCCTTTGCCGTCCTGCTGGCGGCCAACGCCGCGCAGTCGGCTGCGACGCAGCAGGAAGCGCGGCCGGCCTTGCCAACCGTTGCGCCATCCGCAGAGCAGGTCTTCGCCGACGCGCCCGACGGCGTCGACCCGATGGTGACCGGCCCGGTCAGCACCGCCTTCAAGCAGAGGCAGGATGCCGCCAACTGCGACACTGCCGTCTGGCCGAACGTCCCGATGGTCTGCTATCCCGACTGACGACCGCCGGCGGCGGTCGTCGTCCCGGAGATGACGAAGGTCGGCTTAAGCCGACCGCACCGGGTCGAGCGTGACCTTGTAGAGCTCGTTGTCGTCGCGATCCATCAGCCGCACCGTCATCTGTTCGCTGGCGCCATTGATATCGACCAGCCCGAAGAATTGCAGGCCGGCAGACGGCGGCAGGTTCTGGCCTTGCTCGGCGGTCGGTGCCTTGATGAATTTCAGCTCCGGACCAAAAGTCATGTCGAAATCGTTCGGGCCGAACGTGCCGGCATGGATCGGGCCCGAAACGAATTCCCAGAACGGGTTGAAATCCTGGAACTGCGCCTTGTCGGGATTGTAGTAGTGCGCGGCGGTGTAGTGCACGTCGGCGGTCAGCCAGACAGTGTTGCTGATGCCGGCGTTCTTGATGAAGCGCAACAGGTCGGCGATCTCGAGCTCGCGTCCCTTGGCCGGGCCGTTGTCGCCGTTGCTGACCGCTTCGGCACCCGCCTTCTTGGCGGCATCGTCCCAGACGACGAGGCCGAGCGGCATGTCGGCGGCGATGATTTTCCAGGTTGCCTTCGAGTTAGCCAGTTCGCGCTTCAGCCATTTCGTCTGCTGTTCGCCGAGCATGCGCGATTGCGGCGTCATCTCATCTTGCATGTCCGGGCCGTTGGGGCCGCGATAGGAACGCATGTCGAGGAAGAACACGTCGAGCAGCGGCCCATAGGCAATCTTGCGATAGACGCGGCCCGGCTCGGACGGTTCATAGCGGATCGTCGTCATCTCGTGGAAGGCACGCGCCGCGCGTGCCGCCAGCACATGGATGGATTTCTCGGTGTAGCGGTTGTCGGCGCTGAGATTCTTCGAATCCGACCAGTTGTTCAGCACTTCGTGGTCGTCCCACTGGTAGAAGGTCGGGCAGATGGCGCTGAGGCCCAGCACGTTCTTGTCCATCATGTTGTATTTCCACTGGTCCCGGTATTCGTCCAGCGTCTCGGCGACCTTGCGCTTGCCGTCGATCAGCACGACGTTCTTCCACTTGCCGCCGCCGGGTAGGTCGACCTCGTCCTTCATGGCGCCGTCGGCATAGATGGTGTCGCCTGAATGCAGGAAGAAATCGGGCGTGTGCTTGCCGATCGTGGCGTAGGTCTTCATGCCGGTCTCGTCGATGCCCCAGCCCTGGCCGGCGGTGTCGCCCGACCAGGCGAACTTGATGTCGCGCCTGGAAGCGGGCGCGGTGCGGAAGCGGCCGGTGATCGGCTCGGAAACCGCATTGATGTCGGCGAGATCGGCTGCCGTCATGCGATAGAAGATGTCCTGGTCGGAAGCGAGGTCGGTGAGCAGACGCTTGACCGTATAGTCGCTGGCCGGCGAGGTATCGAGCGGCGCCAGGCGGACGGCATCAGTAAAATTTTCGGTCGACGACACTTCGAACATGACGCGCGACGGGCGGTCGGTGCGCGTCCACACCATGCCGCTGGTGGCGTCGACATCGCCCGACTGGACACCGTGGGTGAATGCCGGGCGTTGGCTGGCGCGTGAATAGTATGGCATTGCCAGGCCTGACACGCCGACCAGGCCGGCGGCGCTGGCGGAGGTGACGAAAGCACGGCGGGTCATCGAGAGCTTGTTCATGGCTGTCTCCTGGATGTCTTGAAAAATTGCCACCAAGGTCAAGCGTCAATGTTTCAGGCGCATCTCGAAACCATGAAGGTTTTCTGACGATCAACAGGCAGGGAATTGCCGATCTCCCCCTCGTGGGGGAGATTGGCAGCTGGTCGGCAGCGCCTCTCCTTACGCCGCCTGCGGTTCCGGATCGAAGGCCGGCCGGCTGGTGTTGATCAGAAGCGAGATACAGGCGGCGGCGATTGCCGTCATGCCGGCGATCAGGAAGGCCAGCGCGTAATTGCCCTGCAGTTCGCGCATCGTACCCCCAAAGGCCGCGGCGGCAGCTGCGCCGATCTGATGTCCGGCGACGATCCAGCCGAACACGATCGGCCCGCTGCGGTCGCCGAATGCCTCGTTGGCAAGCCTCAGCGTCGGCGGCACGGTGGCGATCCAGTCGAGGCCGTAAAGCACCGCGAAGATGATCAGGCTGGTCGCCGAGAAGCCGGAATAGGGCAGGTAGATCAGCGACAGGCCACGGATCCCATAATAGACGCCGAGCAGCTTGCGGGGGTCGTAGCGGTCGGTGAGCCAGCCCGACAGCGTCGTGCCGATCAGGTCGAAAATGCCCATCATCGACAGCAGGCCGGCCGCCTGCACCTCGCCGATGCCCATGTCGCCGCAGAACGCGATAAGATGCGTGCCGACCAGCCCGTTGGTGGTGAAACCGCAAACGAAGAAAGTGGCGAACAGATACCAGAACACGCGGGTGCCGGCGGCGCGGCGCAGCGTCGAGAACGTGTGGGCGAGGAAATTGCCTTGGGAAGCGGGTGGCGCCGGCGGCACGTCGTCGGCCTCCGCGCCATAGCGCACCATGCCGATCGAAGCCGGCCGCTCCGGCACCAGCAGCCAGACCAGCGGCACCAGGGCCGCGGTGGCGATCGAAACGGCGATGACAACCGGCTGCCAGCCACCCGATTGCGCCAGCGCGGCGATCAGCGGCAGGAACACCAGCATGCCGGTGGCGCTGGAGGCCGACATCAGTCCCATGACAAGGCCGCGATTGGTTTTGAACCAGCGGTTGACAATGGTGGCTCCGAGCACGCTGGCAACGGCGCCGGAACCGATGCCCGAAAACACGCCCCAGGTGATGAACAGATGCCAGGGCTTGGTCATCAAGAGGCTGAGCGCGGTCGAGCCCGACATCACCATCAGCGAGGCCAGCAGCGTGCGGCGCAGCCCGATCCGCTCCATCAAGGCCGCCGCGAATGGACCGGTCAGGCCGTAGAGCAGGATGCCGACACCGGCTGCTAGCGAGATGACGTCGCGGCGCCAGCCGAAACTGTTCTCCAGCGGCAGCATCATGACGGCGGGCGCGGATCGCAGCCCGGCCGCGATCAGCAGGCAGAAAAAGATGACACCGACCACGACGAAGGCGTAGCGCTGGCCAAAGGGACGGGATTGAACTATCATGTTACTGACCGGTACGTTTCAGGGTGGGAGGATGTATACGTACCGATCGGTAACATTGTCAATCGAGTTCCATCATGCCAGCGGACAAAAATATTGATCTGACCATCAGCGACGGTCACGCGTCGGCGCCACCGAAGGCCGCCAAGAAGATCCTCGACGTGGCTTACGACCTGTTCTATCGGCGCGGCATCAGGGCGATCGGCGTCGACGAGATCGTCAAGCGCGCTGGCGTCACCAAGCCCAGTCTCTATCGCAGCTTTCCGTCCAAGGATGAGCTGGCGGCTTCGTACCTCAGGCAGTACGACCAGGAATACTGGGAGCGTTTCGATGAGGCGGTCGCGGCCCATCCCGGCGATCCGCGCGCGCAGATCAAGGCTTTCCTGACCCGCATCGGCAAGCGAACGCAGATGGCGGAATATCGCGGCTGCGGCATGACCAATGCGGCGGTCGAATATCCCGAACGCGGCCATCCGGCCCGCGTGGTCAGCGAATCCAACAAGCAGGAACTGCGCCGCCGCTTGCGCTCCATGGCGGTTGTGATGGGAGCGCAAGACGCGGACACTTTAGGCGACGGCCTGCTGCTTCTGATCGAAGGCGCCTATATCAGCGGCCAGCTGTTCGGGCTCGGCGGCCCGGCTCAATCAGTCGCCCGCAATGCCGACCTGCTGATTGAAGCGAGCTTGAAGAAATAGCGTTTGACGCTACGCTGCGGCGGCTTGCAACAAAGATTGTCCGCCATGCGCGCTCTTCTGATCCCGTTCGTCTTCGCCGGCTTCTGCCAGGCTGCGCGGGCCAGCGACATATCAAGCGCCTATACCGATCTCGATTGGAAGAAGGACTGCGTGACCTACGCACAGGCCGAAGAGGGCGACGGCGACTGGGCCGATCTCGCCTGTTCGGGTTATCGCGGCTACCCCGTGCTGATCGCCTATGACGACGCTCGCGAATCGCTGTTTTATGGTTTTCCGCCCGGCAGCGACATGACATCGGTCTGGGAGAGTTTTTCCGGCTTCAATTCGTCCGGAGCCAGGATCGAGTGGCGCATCGAAACCACGGGCGACAAGGCCGTGCCCTTTGCCGCGATCCACCGCCGCTCGATCAGCAACCCGGACCACGAAAACAAGCTGACCGAGGTGCTGCTCGTCGCCAAGGTCGGCCAGATGGACGCCCGCGATGGCTGCACGGTCGGCCTGGTGCTGGCCACCGGCAACCCCGCCGCCAACGATCAGGCGCGCAAACTGGCCGACGAGAAAGCGCGGACGTTCGCCTGCGGCAAGGACCGGCACACCATCATCGGCAACGTGCCGGCTTTCGGCCGCGTCGATAACTAAGCTCGTCGGAGATTGGCGGCAGCGCCCGTAACTTCGTCATCCACGGGGAGCAAGGAGCGTAGCGACGCAGCGCAGACCCGAGGATCCATGCCGCGGCGCACAACGCCGCAGCGGTGCAGAATTCTGTTCCGCCGCGTCCGCGACAGGCATCACGGCATGGATCCCAGGGTCTGCGCGTCGCTTCGCTCCGCTCCGCCCTGGGATGACGAAGCTGAGCTATTTGCCGGCCTTGGCCCGCGCGATCGCCTCGAGGATCATCTTCTTGGCGTATTTGGAATCGTGCCAGCCTTCGATCTTGACCCACTTGCCGGGCTCGAGATCCTTGTAGTGCTCGAAGAAGTGCTGCACCTGCTGACGCGTGATGTCGGGCAGCTGCGTGTACTCTGTGACGTTCTCGTAGCGCAGCGTCAGTTTGGGTGACGGCACGGCGATGATCTTCTCGTCCTGGCCGGCATTGTCTTCCATGATCAGCACGCCGATCGGCCTGACATTGATGACGCAGCCCGGCACCAAGGCACGGGTGTTGCAGACCAGCACGTCGATCGGATCGCCGTCGCCCGACAGCGTGTGCGGCACGAAGCCGTAGTTGCCGGGGTAGCGCATCGAGGTGTGCAGGAAGCGGTCGACGAACAGCGTGCCGGCCTCCTTGTCCATCTCGTATTTGATCGGCTCGCCGCCGATCGGCACCTCGATGATGACGTTGACGTCCTCAGGTGGATTCTTTCCGCTGGCTATGGCTTCAATGCGCATGGCTTTGTCCCTCTTATCGATGAAAGATCGATAGCGGGCGCGGCGCGGCGGCGCAATGCGGCGAATGGTGCTGGGTAGGGTCAGCTGGACAAAGCGGCCGAAAGGCCGGGCCGTCACTCCCAGACGAAAGCGACCTTCTTCAGCGCCTTCTGCTCGAAGATTTCGACACCCTCGGCAACATCACGGCCACCGGCGCCGGCGTAGAAGGCGAGCGCGTTCTGGTTGTCTTCCAGCGCCCACACCACCATGCCCTTCAGCCCATGATCGGCCAGACGCGCCTTGGCTGCCGCGAACAAACGGCTGCCAAGCCCGATGCCCTGATATTCCGGGCGCAGGTACAGTTCGTAGATTTCGCCTTGCTGCCTGAGTTCCCGGGCCCGGTTCTTGCCGATCGTGGCATAGCCGGCGATCTCGCCGCCGATTTCGACGACCAGCACGGTGGCGGCGCGGCGGATGGCATTCGCCCACCAATCGGCGCCGCGGCGGTTGATCATCGATGTCAGCGTACGGTGCGGAATGATGCCGGAATAGGCGCCGCGCCATGCCTGCAGGTGCACCTCGGCGATGGCGCCTGCGTCGCTCGGTTCGGCCTTCCTTATGTCGATCGTCAGCGTATTCATGATTTGTTAACCATAAACCCGCATTGGCCGATTGCAAGAGTCAGGGCGGCCAGCCGACCGCTTTCTCACAGACGATCATCGCGTCGATGACATGGGCGAGAGCCTGCCTGAAAACGCGCTCAGCCGAGATGGATGGCGTGGTTTTCGAGAACCGAAGCGCAGCGGACTTTCAGGTCCGTGAGCGTCGGAAGCGCAGAAAACCGCGCCAGGCGCCCGGCTGAGTGGTGTTTGCAGGCAGGCTCTCAGATCTCGACGAGATGGTCGTCCAGCTCGTTGGCATCGCCCGACGTGACCGGGAAATGCTCGGCCAGCACCGCGCCCACCGTTTCGATCGCCTTGACGAAGCCATCGGCAAGCCGGTCGTCGCCGGCATGCGCGGTCAAGTCGCGCACGACGCCATCCCAGACATGCTGGCCGACCTTGGCATCGATGCCCGAATCGGCCACCACCTCGGCGTAGCGTTCGGCGATCGACACGAAGACCAGAACACCGGTGCGCGCTGCGGTGCGGTGGACGTTGCGGGCGAGGAACTGCTTGATCGCATTGGCGTGCGCCGCCTGATAACGCATCCGCTTCGGCACCAGATGGATGCGCAGGCCGGGCAGCGCCCACAACAAGGCGAGCACGCAGGCCAGCGCCAGCAACTGGGCGATGACGAAATGCGGCAGCCGGATCGACAGCCACCAGGCCTCCAGCCCATAGCCGACGGCAAGGCTGACGATCAGCACGCCTGCCGTCGCCATGAAGGCGGCCGGGAAGAGATAGCCGTCGCTGGCATGAGCCATGACGCAGTAGATCTCGCCATCGGTCCTGGCTTCGGCGGCGCGGATCGTGGCAGTGATGCGCTCATGGTCTTCGGGACTGATCGGTCGTGTCGCCATGATCTTGTCTCACCAGCTTCCTGAAGAACCGCCGCCACCGGATGAGCCACCGCCACCCGAAAACCCGCCGCCGCTGCTTGAGCCGGACGACCACCCGCCACCGGAACTTCCTGACGACCAGCCGCTGCCCGACGACGAACCCGTTGTCCAGCTGCTGCCCGACGATCCGCTCGGTCCCCTGCCGTAACGAAACGTCGTGCCCAGCCATCTGTACACGCCTGGCGACAGCTTTGTGCCGAACATCGGCGGCAGGAACGCCATCGCCAGCCCGCCGAAGAACATTGTGCCCCACAGGACCAGGAACACCGCGACGATGGGATCGATGGGAGTGCTGTTATGGGCGGGATTGCGCTGACCGCGCGCTTCCAGCTCTTCCGGATTGCCTTCCAGCACCATGACCATGTCGTCGACGGCCTTGGCTATGCCGCCGGAGAAATCGCCGGCGCGGAAGGCCGGCACCATGTCATTTTCTATGATCAGCTTGGTGTGCAGGTCGGTCAGCGTGCCTTCCAGCCCGTAGCCGACCTCGATGCGCATCTTGTGGTCGTTCTTGGCCACCAGCAAAAGCACGCCATTGTTCTCGCCGGCCTGGCCGAGTTTCCAGAAGCGGAACAGCCGGTTGGCGTAGGGTTCGATCTCCTCGCCGTCGAGACTGTTGATGGTGGCGACGACGATCTGGTCGGAGCCTTTTGTCTCGAAGTCGGCAAGCTTCTGCGTCAACGCCGCCTTGGTCGCCGCATCGATGATGCCGGCATTGTCGACGACACGGCCCGTCAGCGCCGGCAGCTCGGCGGCAAAGGCCGTGAAGCCGAAGAGCAGCGCCGTCACAGCCATCAGGACTGCCGCGGCGAAGCGGCCGGGTCTCGACAGGCTGACGGTGCGTGTTGTCATGCCATCACCAGCTTCCCGAGGAGCCGCCGCCGCCGGACGAACCGCCGCCGCCGGAAAAGCCGCCACCGCCACCGCCCGAAGACCAGCCTCCGCCAGAGCTTCCCGACGACCAGCCGCCCCCAGACGACCGCCGGTGTGGCTCGAAGGTCATGCCGAGCCAGCGGTAGCGGCCGGGACCAAGCTTCTGGCCAAAGATCGGCGGCAGAACTGAGACCGCAATGCTGCCGAAGAAGATGATCGCCCAGATGCTGATGAAGACGGCGAAGAACAGGTCGTCGGAATTGAACGGCGCCTGCTGGTTGCGCTCGCCACGCGCCACCAGCTCCTCCAGATTGCCTTCCAGCACCATGATCATGTCGTCGAGGGCCTTGGCTATGCCGCCGGAGAAATCGCCGGCGCGGAAGGCCGGCACCATGTCGTTCTCGATGATCAGCTTGGTGTGCAGGTCGGTCAGCGTGCCTTCCAGACCATAGCCGACCTCGATGCGCATCTTGTGGTCGTCGTTGGCCACCAGCAGCAGGACGCCGTTGTTTTCCTTCGCCTGGCCGAGTTTCCAGAAGCGGAACAGCCGATTGGCGTAAGGTTCGATCTCCTCGCCGTCGAGACTGTTGATGGTGGCGACGACGATCTGGTCGGAGCCTTTTGTCTCGAAGTCGGCAAGCTTCTGCGTCAACGCCGCCTTGGTCGCCGCATCGATGATGCCGGCATTGTCAACGACGCGGCCGGTCAGGGCAGGCAGGTCGGCGGCGAAGGCAGAGAACGGGAGGAAGAGGAGGCTGAGAAATAGCGCTAGGAATGCCAGGTTGGCGCGGTCAACGAAACTGCCAATCTCCCCCCTTGAGGGGGAGATGTCCGGCAGGACAGAGGGGGGTGTGGACACGCCTACGGTCCGTCTCGTCAGGATTCAGTATCGGAAGATTTGTAGACCCCTCACCCGCCCTGCTTGGTGCCAAAATCCACCTTCGGCGTCTGCAGCTTGTCATCCTCGATGGTGAAGTTGGCGAAGGGCTGGTTGCTGCGGAACCAGAAGGTTGCCCACAGCACCGAGGGGAAAGTCCTCAGCGTCAGATTGTAGTCCTTGACTGCCTGGATGTAGTCGCGCCGCGCCACAGCGATGCGGTTTTCGGTGCCTTCGAGTTGTGCCTGCAGCGCCAGGAAATTCTGGTTGGCCTTGAGGTCGGGATAGGCCTCCGATACCGCGATCAGCCGCGACAGCGCGCTGGTCAGCCCTGCCTGGGCATCCTGGAACTTCTTGAGGGCTTCGGGATCCTTCAGCGTTTCCGGCGTCACCGTAATCTGCGTCGCCTTGGCGCGTGCCTCGACCACCGCGTCGAGCGTGTCCTTTTCGTGCGAGGCATAGCCCTTGACCGTTTCGACCAGGTTGGGGATGAGGTCGGCGCGGCGCTGATACTGGTTCAGCACCTCGCTCCATGCGGCCTTGGCGTTTTCCTCTGCCGTCGGGATGGTGTTGTAGCCGCAGCCGGCCAGCAACGGCAGCACGATCGCCATCATCAGGAAGGCGGGCAGCGTGCGGAACATGGACGGTGGAGCAAGGCGCTGGGCAAACATGATGGGGTCCCTCGGTAGAAGTTGCATGCGAAGCATTACCACAATCAGCGGGCAAGAAAACCGCCCGGCCGGCGGCCGCCTGCCTGGCACGCCCGGTGCTGTTGCCAGGCCCTGTGATTGGCCGCGCGAACACGATAAGGTCTGGACGAAACGGGACATCATCATGGCGGAACGCCAGGACAGCGAGAGGGAATCGCGCCGCATCCTCGAGCGCATCGCGCGCGAAACGGATCCGGCCGGCAATTCGTTTGTGGCGCGCAGCACGAAAGGCATGCGCGACCACGTCACAGCGGCCGACGCCGACCGTGCCGACCCGATCGAAGTCTGGGGCACACGCATTGGCCGCACACTCGGCCTGCTGCTGACGCTGGGCCTGATGGTCTGGCTCGTGCTTTACGTCATCCGGGGCAGTTAGGAATCAAAGAACAATGAGCGCCGAACAAACCGACGCGCCGCGTGCGGTCATCGTCATCTCCAGCCATGTCGCGCGCGGCTCGGTCGGCAACCGCGCCGCTGTCTTCGCGCTGGAAACACTGGGCTTTCCGGTGTGGGCGGTGCCGACAATCATCCTGCCCTGGCATCCCGGCCATGGGCGGGCAACGCGGATCGTGCCGCCGCTCGACCAGTTCAAGGCGCTGATGGCCGATCTCGAGCGCGCGCCATGGCTAGGCGAAGTCGGCGCCGTGCTGTCCGGCTATCTCGGCGAGGCCGGCCAGGCCGAGGCGGTTGCCTCCCTGGTCGCCGCCGTGAAGGCAAAGTCACCTGACGCCGTCTATATCTGCGATCCGGTGATGGGCGATTCGGGGGGCCTCTACGTGCCGGAACCGACTGCCGCTGCCATGCGTGATCGGCTGATGCCGATCGCCGACATCGCCACCCCCAACCGCTACGAACTGGAATGGATGGCCGGCGCACCCTTGCCCGACCTCAAATCGGTGATCGCGGCCGCCCTTCACGCCGGGCCATCGACCATGCTGGTCACCTCGGCGCCGTCGCTGATGACCGGTGGCACCGGCAATCTGCTGCTCGACGGCAACCAGGTGCTGCTGGCCGAGCACCGCCTGATCGACAAGCCGCCGAACGGTCTCGGCGACCTGACGGCGGCCGTCTACCTGGCGCGCACCCTGTCCGGCCAGCCGCCGATCAAGGCGCTGCAGTCGACCACGGCGGCGGTCTACGAGATCCTGGCGCGCACCGCCAAGCGCGGCGGCGACGAACTGCAGCTCGAAACCGATGCGCAGAGCCTGTCGAACCCGATGGCGATGGTGCAGCTTCGTCACCTCACGCATCCGGGGCGGGACCGCAGGGCGTGACCCTGGCCGCGGCCGTCGTGACTGTCGGCGTCGACGGCTGCAAGGCCGGTTGGATCGCCGTGCGACGCGATCCCGGCTCGATACCCTCTGTCGATGTCTTTGCAAGCTTCACAGCCCTGCTTGCATCACTCCCCGCCGACGCGGTTCTCGCTGTCGACATGCCGATCGGTCTGCCCGAGTTTTCGAGCAAAGGCGGGCGCGGACCGGAAGCGCTGGTGCGGCCACTGCTCGGTCAACGGCAATCCAGCGTCTTTTCGATCCCTTCCCGTGCCGCGCTCTATGCCGATACAAGCGACTTCACCACCATCGAAGCCTGGTATGCAGCGCATCGCCGGGCAAGCGAGGTGGCCATGACCACATCCGACCCGCCGCGCGGCGTTTCGATCCAGGCGTTCGGCATTTTTGCCAAGATCCGCGAGATCGACGCTCTGCTGGTCGCCCAGCCTGAGTTGCGCGGCCGCATCTTCGAATCGCACCCGGAAGTTGCTTTCTGCCGGCTGAACGGCGATCAGGCCATGCAACTGCCGAAGAAGATCAAGGGCACCATCAATCGGGCCGGCATGACAGAGCGCAAGGCGCTGCTGTGCCGACACGGCTATGAGATGGGCTTTCTCGATCAGCTGCCGCCGCGCGGTGCCGCGGCTGACGATTTCCTCGACGCCGCCGCAATGACGCTGATCGCCGGTCGCATCGCCGGCGGCGAGGCACGGCCATTTCCCGACCCGCCGGGCCGCGACATTTTTGGTATACCAGTCGCCATCTGGGCGTAAGTGTGGTGGAACGCGGCCGTTGACGCACGTTGCCGGATGCGGGAGGGTTAGCAATGAGTTCTGAGGTGATCTCCCTTGATCGACGTAAAAGGCCTCATTCCCCGCGACAAACATGACCTCGATGCCGTCACCACCATTCAGGAGGCTGGTTACCCTGCTATAGCACCCATCCTCGACGAATTGATGGAATGGACGGCAGACGGCAACTGGCCCGTCGCTCATCCTCTGGCGCGTTTTCTCTCAACGCTCGGAAGGCCAATCATAGAACCGGTTCTCCGAGTCCTTCGAGGGGACGATCCTACGTTCAAATATTTCTGCCTTGTGACGATCGTCAGCGCCTTACCAGTCGACGTGCTGAAGGCCCTGGAGAGCGATTTAAGGAGGCTTGCGGTCAATCCTAGCCGATGGGACAAGGCGGAGGGTGTGCACGAGGAAGCTGAAGCGGCATTGCTGCGCTTGCGATCCTGATCCTGGATATGCCGAATCTCGATCGAGCCATGCACCTCGGATGGCCATTTATGGTCAGCTCCCATAATTCTACATTGCTCGTAACAGGGTTTTACCGTTAGAGCCTTTTTCTGACCGCAACTAGCTGCCGCATCCAACTCCGGAAAGGCTCCAGACGCCGCCCATGCCCCATCTCCCCGACCATCTTCTCGCCGGCTACCGCAATTTCATGAGCGGCCGTTATCTGACCGAGAGCGGACGCTATCGCGAGCTTGCCCGCGAAGGCCAGGCACCGGAAACGATGATCGTCGCCTGTTGCGACTCCCGCGCTGCCCCCGAAGCGATCTTCGACGCCGGCCCCGGCGAACTCTTCGTGCTGCGCAATGTCGGCAATCTGGTGCCGCCCTACGCGCCGGACGGTGAGTTCCATTCGACCTCTGCCGCGCTCGAATTCGCCGTGCAGAGCCTCAAGGTCAAGAACATCGTCGTCATGGGCCATGGTCGCTGCGGCGGCATCCGCGCCGCGCTCGACACCACGTCCGCACCGCTGTCTCCCGGCGACTTCATCGGCAAATGGATGAGCCTCATCGCGCCAGCGGCCGAGACCGTGTCCTCGAGCACCTTCATGACGGCATCGGAGCGCCAGACCGCGCTGGAGCGCATTTCGATCCGCTATTCCATCGCCAATCTCAGGACATTTCCTTGCGTCTCGATCCTCGAAGGCAAGGGGCGGCTGTCGCTGCACGGCGCCTGGTTCGACATTTCGACCGGCGAACTCTGGGTGATGAACAAGGAGACCGGCGATTTCGAGCGGCCGGAGATGGCGTAGACATGATCCACAACCGAGAGACCGCGCCAGCGAAAGGCGGCAACCGGCTTTTCAGGTAAGCTCATGGCCGAACAGGAAGACGGAGGCAGCACATGATGGGAGATCGCCGTTCGATCACTTTCGTCGCGGCAGCGTTGCTGTTTTCGATCATTCCAGTCCGTGCCGACGATGGCGCCATCATCAGCCGCTGGTATTCGGCACTGCTGGTCGCCGACCGCACCGAACTGTCCGACCTGCTCGCCGACGACGTCCGCATAAAGCTGGAAGACCTCGGCATCGTGCAAAGCAAGCAGGAATTCATCGCCTCGATCGACGAATGGCAAGGCGCCGTCGCGGGTGCGGAGATCCGCCACCGGATTGAGAAGAGCGAAGGCGGCGTCACCACGGTGATCGCCTGCTACGATTTTCCCGACAACGACATGCTGATGCAGGAAACCTTCGCGGTGACCGACAATCGCATCACCGCCAGCTCGCAAGCGGCGATCGCCGAGAACTGCGACGGCTACTGACGAAAACCTGACCGGTGGCACTGTTGCGCGCGGCAAACCAGCGCCCTACATCGGTACCAACTCACCCTGCCCCGCCTTCACCAGCGCCCGGCCTGCCTTCACCAAGGAAAGATTGTCCATGAATTCCACGAAAGCCGTCGACCTCGCCATCCATCCGCTGACCGCGTGGCAAGGGCCGCTCGGCCTGCCCGATTTCACCCGCATCGGCGACGACGACTTTGCCCCGGCCTTCGACGCGGCGCTGCAGGCGCACGAGGCGGAGATCGAGGCGATCGCCGGCAACGAGGACGCGCCGACCATCGAGAACACGCTGCAGGCGCTGGAACTCGGTGGCGAGGCACTCGACCGTGTCTCGTCGATCTTCTGGTGCCGCGCCGGCGCCCACACCAATGATACATTCCAGGCACTGGAGCGCGACATCTCGCCAAAAATGTCCAGGCATTTCTCGGCAATCTCGATGAACGAGCGGCTGTTTGCCCGCATCGACGACCTCTACCAGCGCCGCGACAGCCTGAAGCTCGATGCCGAGACGCTGCGGGTGCTGGAGAAGACCTGGAAAGGGTTTGTCCGCTCCGGCGCGAAGCTCGACGCCGACGGCAAGAAGCGGCTGGCAAAGATCAACGAGGAATTGTCCTCGCTTGGCACGAATTTCGGCCAGAACGTGCTTGCCGACGAGCGCGACTGGGCGCTGTTCCTCGACGAGGCCGACCTTGCCGGTCTGCCGGACTTCCTGAAAAGCTCGATGGCCGAAGCCGCTGAGATGCGCGGCCAGAAGGGCCGCTATGCCGTCACCCTGTCGCGCTCGATCTACGAGCCGTTCACGACCTTCTCGGAGCGCCGCGACCTGCGCGAGATCGCCTTCCGCGCCTTCACCATGCGCGGCCAGAATGGCGGCGCCACCGACAACACAATAGTTGTGCGCGACATGCTGAAGCTGCGCGCCGAAAAGGCAAAGCTGCTCGGCTACGGCTCGTTTGCCGCGCTGAAGCTCGACGACACCATGGCCAAGACGCCGAAGGCAGTGCATGCACTGCTCGATCCGGTCTGGGAGAAGGCAGTGGAAAGGGCCGCCGCCGATCAGAGCGAACTGCAGCGACTGGCGACACAGGCCGGCAGCAACGAAACATTCGCCGCCTGGGACTGGCGCTTCTACCAGGAGAAGCTGCGCGCCGAAAAGTTCGCCTTCGATGAGGCCGAACTGAAACCCTACCTGCAACTCGACCGCGTCATCGACGCCTGCTTCGACGTGGCGACAAGGCTGTTCGGCATCACCTTCGAGGAAAAGCAAGGCATTGCCGCATGGCATCCGGACGCGCGCGTCTTCGTGGTGAAAAACGCCGATGGCAGCGAGCGCGGCCTGTTCCTCGCCGACTATTTCGCGCGACCGTCAAAGCGCTCCGGCGCATGGATGAGCGCGCTCAAGTCCGGCTACAAGCTTGGCCCCGGGTCGAAACCGGTGATCTACAACATCACGAACTTCGCCAAGCCGCCGGCCGGCGAGCCGGCCTTGCTGTCGGTCGACGAGGCGAAAACGCTGTTCCACGAGTTCGGCCACGCACTGCATGGCATGCTGACCGATGTCACATGGCCGTCGGTTTCCGGCACCTCGGTCAGCCGCGATTTCGTTGAATTGCCCTCGCAGCTCTACGAACACTGGCTGACCGTGCCGGCGGTTCTGGAGAAGCACGCGCTGCACGTGAAGACAGGCAAGCCGATGCCGAAGGCGCTGCTCGACAAGATGCTGGCGGCGCGCACCTTTGGCGCCGGCTTCGCCACGGTCGAATTCACCTCTTCGGCGCTGATCGACATGGCCTATCACGCGCGCCCGGATGCCCCAGAAGCACCGCTTCGTTTCGAAGCCGAAACGCTTGAAAAGCTCGACATGCCGGACACCATCGCCATGCGTCATCGCACCCCGCATTTCGGCCATGTGTTTTCCGGCGACGGCTATTCGGCCGGCTATTACTCCTACATGTGGTCGGAGGTGCTCGACGCCGACGCCTTCGCCGCCTTCGAGGAGACCGGCGACCCCTTCAACCCGGCGCTTGCCGAGCGGCTGAGGAAGAACATCTACGCCGCCGGCGGCTCCAAGGACCCAGAAGAACTCTACACGGCGTTTCGCGGCAAGATGCCGTCGCCCCATGCGATGATGGTCAAGCGCGGGCTGGTGTAGCGCCGAATAGTCTCCCCCCTTGAGGGGGAGATGTCGCCGAAGGCGACAGAAGGGGTTGGCCCGACTGGGCTCGGCCTTCCCCTCTAGACCTCTAGACAAGTCAGCGCTTCACGCGGAGCGACCCCTCTGGCCGCTTCGCGGCCATCTCCCCCTCAAGGGGGGAGATTATCAGCGTCGCCCTTCCATGGATCCGCCACCCTCGGCCACACCGGCCGCGTAAGCTTCTTGTAGTCGGTCACCGCCGGATTGCTCGGATAGGAACTCTGCGCCGAGACATAGATGATCTCGGCGGCGATCGGCTCGAAGCCGGCGTAGAAATGGTTGGTCGACTTGATCAGCAGAATGTCCTTGGCTTTCGGATCGACACCGATATTGGAAAAAATATCCGGCTCGAAGGTCTGCGTGCGATTGGTGTTGAGGATGATGTCGACCTCGGTGCCTTCGACGCGCACCAGCGCCGTCGGCCCGAGCGTCACCCGGCTCGGCCCGAAACTCTGCCAGCCCTCCGGAACGGCCTTCAACACCCGCACCCGCGCGTCGATCGGCTCGCCGGCCTGCGGACCGGCCTTGCCGCCGAAACGCAGGTCGATGATGGCGCCCTCGCCTGCCGCCAGGCAGAAGGTCACCGCGATCGGATCCCAGATCGTCGCCACGCCGATAGTGTTCAGCCCGCGCGCCAGCATCTGGCGCAGCACGATGGTGCCGTCGCCGGGCACACCGCCGCCCGGATTGTCCCAGATGTCGGCGACGACCACCGGCTTGCCTGGGTTTTCAGCGCATACAGCCAGCGCCCGATCGATGCCGTCGGCGGCGCTCAGCATCGTCATCGCCGTCTTTTCGCGTAGCGCGTAGAGCTCCCGCCCCAGCCGTTCCGCCAGTCCATCGCCCTTGGCCTTGTCATTGTCGGTGACGACCAGGATGCGCGTGCCCATTTCGGGCACGTCGGCCGCCATGAAGCCGTGGACGACCGAGACCGACAGCACGCCGTCCTTGCCGTGCAGCGCCTTGATGCGGTCGACGAAGGAACGCATCGGCTCGCGGCTGGTCGGCAGCACCTGGATCATGCGGCAGTCGAAGGTCGAAATGACAGGCCTGATCTCGCCGCGTGCCGCGGCGAGGCCGAGCTCGACGACATGTTCGCCACGCTCGTAGAAATCGGTGTGCGGGAATTCGAGGAAATAGGCCATGATGTCGGACGCCGCGACACGCTTCGGTGTCAAATGGCTGTGCGGATCGAACTCAGAGGCTATCACCACCTTCGGACCCACCATCTCGCGGATGCGCTCGAGCAGATCGCCTTCGCAATCGTCATAGCCTTGCGCCACCATGGCGCCATGCAGGCCGAGAATGACGGCATCCACCGGCAGCGCCGCCTTGAGCTGGCCAAGAATCTCGTCGCGCAGCGCTTCATAGGTCTGCCGCTGCACCAGGCCGCCGGGCTCCGCCCAGGTGGCGGTGCCCTCGATGACGGTCAGGCCTTCGGCCGCCGCGCGCCGGCGCAGGGCGACCATCGGCGAGGAGCACAGCGTCGGCGTCTCCGGATGCTTGCCGGGTCCGGCATAGAACGCCATCTCGAACGAGGCACGATCTGTCGGCACCGGCGAGAAGGTGTTGGTTTCCGTCGCCAGCGAGGCGGTGAAGATGCGCATGAAAACTCCGTGGATGCTGGGAGCAATTCCAGGAAAAGTGTGAAACGGTTTTCGATCCGGAATTGTTCAAAACAAAGAGATAGAACGGCCCTGTGTTTCCGTGAAACGATGAACCGCTCTAGCGGCTATTTGACCGCCCCGAGCGCCAGCCCCCTGACGAGGTAGCGCTGCAGCCAGATGAACAGGATCGCCACCGGCAAGGTCGCCAGCAACGTGGCTGCCATGACGTGGTGCCATTCGATGGTGTAGCGGCCGGCGACCAGCGAAAACACCTGGATCGGCAGCGTGTAGCTTTCCTGGCTGCGCAGCATGGTGAGCGCCACGACGAATTCGTTCCAGGCATTGATGAAGGTGAAGATGGCGGTCACCGCGATCGCCGGCAGGCAGAGCGGCAGGAACACCTTGCGCAGGGTCAGCCAGCGGCCGGCACCTTCCATCCAGGCCGCTTCCTCGAGATCGCGCGGGATGGTGTCGAAATAGCTCTGCAGCATCCACACCGTAAAGGCGACGTTGAAGGCCATGTAGATGAAGCCGAGGGCCGTGGTGCTTTCGACCAGGCCCCAGGCCGCCATCAGCCGGAACAGGCCGAGCACCAGCACGATCGGCGAGATCATCTGCGAGATCAGCAGGAACTGGCGCAAGGCGCCGTAGCCGGCAAAGCGGAAGCGCGACATCGCATAGGCCGCCGGAACCGAAATCAGGATGGCGCCGACGGTGGCGATAACAGACACGTAGAGCGAATTGAGCAGCGCCTTGCCGAAGCCGGTGGCCACCCACATGTCGGAGAAATTCGACCACCGGAATTCGCTCGGCCACCAGGTCGGCGACAGCACTTCCTGTCTCGGCTTGACCGCGGTCAGGAACATCACCGCAAAGGGAAAAATCGTCACCACGATCAGCGGCGCCAGCAGCAGCCAGGCAATGATAGAACGCTTCAGCTTGCTCGTCATGCGCGTTGCTCCCGCATCGCCAGCCGCACATAGATCATGGTGAAGACCAGCAATATGGCGAACATCACCAGCGAGACGGCGGAAGCCTCGCCCAGTTTGCCGATGCGGAAGGCCAGCTTGTAGAGATGGGTGACCAGGATGTCGGTCGAATTGGCCGGACCGCCCTGCGTCATCACCCAGATGATGGGGAAGGAATTGAAGACGTAGATGGTGTTGAGCACGATGGCGATGTTGATGAACGGTTTCAGCAGCGGAAAGGTGATTTCGCGGAACTGCTGCAGCGGTGTCGCGCCTTCGAGTGCTGCCGCCTCGTAGAGGTCGTCCGGGATCGACGACAGGCCGCCGAGGAAGATCGTCGTCGTGAACGGCACCGTCACCAGGATGCCGATCATCACCTGCATCGGAAAGGCGGTCTCCGCGCTCGCCAGCCACTGGATGTTGTGGTCGATGAGACCGAGGCCGATCAGCGCCGAATTCAGCATGCCGCTTTCGCCACTCAGCGCCCAGCGCCAGACCACGGCGGTCATGGTCAGCGACACCGCCCAGGGCAGCATGATGATGACGCGGGCGACGCCGCGGCCATAGAAATCGGTGTTGAGGATCATCGCCACCGGGATCGACAGCAACAGCGCGCCGCCGACGACCAGCACCGTCCACTGTCCGGTGCGCCAGAGCGCGGCCATGAAATCGGGATCGGCAGCGAGCGCCGCGAAATTGGCGAAGTCGTTGAATTCGCGAAGCTGGCCGAAGCGGCTGACTTCATGCGTCGAGATCTGGATCAGGTCCCACACCGGCCAGAAGATGACGACGGCCGCCAGGAACAGGCTGGGCAAGGTCAGGAGATAGGGCAAGAAGCGATTTTGCATCGGCTGGGCTGTACCGTGTTTGCGGTGGACAACAGTGGCGCTGGCTTGCCAGCTTAGCTCAATCTCGCCTCGTTCTTCCCAAGACATTGCCTCACTTACGAAGACCGGAAAAAAGTGGCGCGCCCGATCGTCGGGGCGCGCCACGGGCGCGGGAGAGACGCCCTATTTCCTCAGCACTATTTCTTCAGCACTGCATTGGCCTTGGCAGCGGCGTCCTTCAGGGCCGCCTCGGGCTCGGCGCTGCCGAGATAGATCTTCTGCATGGCGTCCGACGTGATCTGGGCGACTTCTTCCCAGCCGGGGATGATCGGTGCGAAGCGGGCATCGGGCAGCAGGGCGGTGAACGCCGCCAGATCGGCATTGTTCACATAGTAATCCATTTTGGCCTCTTCCTTGTTCACCGGCAGGAAGCCTTCGCCTTGCGTGAACTTGGCGCGCTGCTCAGTGGTGAACAGGAAATCGAGCAGCTTCCAGGCCTCGTCCTTGTTCTTGGAGTTCTTGAACATGATGATGGAATCGGTCACGCCATAGGTGCCGCGCGCGCCGGTCGGTCCTGCCGGAATGGCCGCCACGCCGTATTTCAGGTTCGGCGCCTCGTCCTTGATCTGGTTGGACAGGAAGGGAGCGGTGATCATCATGCCGACCTTGCCCTGCTTGAACAGGTTCTGCACATCCTCGCGGTTGTTGGAGGTGACGCCCGGCTCGGTCAGGCCTTCGTCGATCATCGACTTGTAGAGCTTGGCGGCTTCGAGCGCGCCCGGCGTGCCGAGGCCGGAGGTGCCGTCCTTGTTGAGGATTTCGGTGCCCTGGGACCACATCGCATAGTAGTAATAGACGTCGGTCTCGATCTCCTTGCCCTGCAGGCCGAATCCGAAGGTGCCGGTCCCCAGCGCCTTGATCTTGCGCGCATCTTCCTGCAGCTCGGTCCAGGTTGCCGGCGGATTGGCGATGCCGGCTTTGTCGAACAGCTCCTTGTTGTAGTACAGCGCGCGCGCCGAAGCCGCGATCGGCAGGCCGTAGGTCTTGCCATCCATGATCGACGGCGACAGGAAGGTGTCGATGAAGCGGTCCTTGAAGTCGGGCTTAATGTAGGTGTCGAGCGGCTCGGCGACATCCTGCTGGACGAAGTCGATCAGCCAGCGCGTGCCGATGATCGACAGATCGGCATTGGTGCCGGCGGTGATGTCGGTGGTCAGCTTCTGCAGCAGCACTTCCCATGGCACCACTTCGAACTTGACGGTGATGCCGGGATTCGCCGCTTCGAATTCCTTCTTGACGCTTTCGAAATAAGGGCCAGTCTTGGCGCTGTACTCGGCAACGGTGACGCGCACCTCGCCCGCGTTCGCCTGCGCCGCAAATGCCAGCATGCTCATTCCGGCCATCAGGCCGACAGTCCATTTTGCAAGGCTCATTCGATGTCTCCCGTTTTGATTTTGCGCCTGCGCGCCTCTTCGCGACCGGCCCAGAAGATTTATGTTACTTTCCTACATTATCGATGATTTGAGGCCTTGCAAGCGGATTATTCTGTTGCTTAATTACATTTCGTGGACTAGGCCGGATACGGTTGTCAGAACTCCCTAAGGATGTTGCACGGTGGTTTCGCGACCCAAGTTCGAAGGCAGGGCCGAGTTCGAAGGTAAGACTATCGTGGTGACCGGTGCTGGCGGTGGCCTCGGCACGGCCATCGTGGCGCTGCTGGCGCAAAGGGGCGCCAGGGTCGTCGGCTGCGACCAGTCCGGCGAAGCGTTGAACAGCCCGCACCTTGCCTCCCGCCACGCCTTCGACCTTCTCGACCGGACTTCTATAGACGCGGCGATCGCCGCGATCCTCGACCGGGATGGCGTGCCCGACATTCTCATCAACAATGCCGGCTGGACGCGCGCCGAGACGCTCCCTGCCCTCAACTCCGACAAGATCGAACAGGAGCTCGACCTCAACCTGACCGGCGTGATGACTTTCGCCGATCCGCTGGTCAAGGCGATGGCTACCCAAGGCTCCGGCAGCATCGTCTTCATCTCGTCGGTCAATGCGATCGCGCATTTCGGCAATCCCGCCTATGCCGCGGCTAAGGCCGGCATCAACGCCTATGCCAAGGCGATTGCCGTCGAGCTAGGCCGCAGCGGCCTGCGCGCCAATGTGGTTTGCCCCGGATCGATCCGCACCGCCGCCTGGGACCATCGCCTCGCCAAGGATCCCGAAATCCTCGGCAAGCTGCAGCGGCTCTATCCGCTCGGCCGCATCGTCAACGCTTCGGAAGTGGCCGAAGCCGTCGCCTTCCTTGCCTCCGATCGCGCATCGGGCGTAACTGGGGTGGTGATGCCGGTGGATGCTGGCCTGACGGCCGGTTGCCTGCCATTCATCGACGACATATTGGGAGCGTGACCATGACCGACGTCGAGTTCCGCGATCTGTCGAAATCCTTCGGGCAGCACAAGATCCTCGAAAACATCAGCCTCGACATCAAGAGCGGCGAGTTCGTCGTGCTGGTCGGGCCATCCGGCTGCGGCAAGTCGACCTTGCTGCGCATGCTGGCCGGGCTGGAGACGATCACCTCCGGCGACCTGTTGATCGGCGGCGTGCGCGCCAACGCGCTGCCGCCGCAGCAGCGCAACATCGCCATGGTGTTCCAGTCCTATGCGCTGTTTCCGCATCTGAAGGCGTCGGACAATATCGGCTTTGGCCCGAAGATCCGCGGCGAGGCGCGCGCCACGGTCGACGCAAAGGTCAAGAAAGCGTCCGGCGTCCTCAATCTGTTCTCCTACCTCGACCGCTACCCCCGCCAGCTGTCGGGTGGCCAGCGCCAGCGCGTCGCCATGGGCCGCGCCATCGTGCGCGAACCGTCGGTGTTCCTGTTCGACGAGCCCTTGTCCAACCTCGATGCGCAATTGCGCGTGCAGATGCGCGTCGAGATCAAGGCGCTGCACCAGCGGCTGAAATCGACGATCGTCTATGTCACCCACGACCAGATCGAGGCCATGACCATGGCTGACCGCATCGTCGTGATGGACCGCGGCAGGATCCAGCAGGTCGGCGCGCCGCTGGAGCTCTATGATCGGCCGGCCAACAAATTTGTCGCCAGCTTCCTCGGCTCGCCGTCGATGAGTTTCGTTTCCGGTTCTCTCAAGACGTCGCCTGAGAAAACCTGGTTCGAGTCGACCGGCGGCGGGCGGCTTGCGCTTGCCCGCAAGCAGGTGTCGGCTGGCAGCGCGGTGGAGGCCGGCATCCGGCCCGAACATTTTGTCATCGGCGAGGCTGTCGACGCGATGGCGATCAAGGTGGATGTCGTTGAGCCGACCGGCTCCGAAACCCATGTCTATGGCGCCATCGGCACCGATACGGTGCGTGCCGTGTTCCGCGACAGGGTGCCGGTCAGGCCTGGCGACGTGCTGCCGGTGAGCGTCGATCCAGGCAACATCCACCTGTTCGACAAGGCGACGGGCCTGCCCGTATGAAGACACGGATATGAAGACGCCAGCCGACATCATCACGCGCCTGCAACTGATATTGCAGGACGGCACGAAGTCGGATCGCAAGCTGGCCGGCTTCGTGCTTGCCGACCTCGATTTCGTCTCCAAGGCGGCGATATCGGAAATTGCCGCCCGCGTCGGCGTTAGTGAGCCGACGGTGACCCGGTTCTGCCGCAACCTCGGTTGCGAGGGTCTGCGCGACTTCAAATTCTATCTGGCGCAGGCCATCGCCATCGGCGGCCAGTATCTGTCGCCGGAGCCGTTGAGCCGCGACGCCCGCGAGCAGCGCATCGCTTCCGCCATCACCGAGGCCGCGATTGCCGCCATCCAGCGCGCCAGCGAAAACCTCGACATGACGACGCTGGTCGCCGTCGCCGCGCGCATCGCCGTCTCCGGCAACGTTCTGTGCATCGGGTCGGGCGGCATTTCATCGATGATGGCGACCGAGATGCAGAACCGGCTGTTCAGGCTGGGCGTCTCGGTGCTGGCGCAGATCGACGGACAGCTGCAGCGCATGTACGCCGCCGTTGCCACGCCCGATACCACGCTGATCGCCTTTTCGGTTTCCGGCTATGCCCGATCGGTCATCGACGCGGTGCAGGTCGCCCAGCAATATGGCGCCACCACCATCGCCATCACCCCGCCCGACTCGGCGCTCGCCAAAGCCGCTGACACGGTCATCCATTTCCAGTCGCTCGAGGACGGCAACATCTACAAGCCGACATCGTCGCGCTATGCGCTGCTGTCGATCGTCGACATGATCGTCACATCGGTCGCCGAGACGCGCGGACCAAAGGTTCTGGAAAACCTGCGCCGCATCAAGCAGAGCGTGAACACGTTGAAAGTCGACGATCCGCGTCTGCCGCTGGGGGATTGAACCACCCAGGGCATCAGGACTGCTGGCCGAGAGCCTCGATGCCTTTCGCCAGCTTCGCCGGGTCGCCTGCAATGCGCACGGTCTTAAGCCGGGCGGTGCCGCCGGCGACAATCGAGACGGCGGACGCCGACACGCCCAGCGCCTTGGCCAGCAGACGCTCAAGCGCCTGATTGGCGGCGCCGTTTTCCGGCACGGCGCGGACGCGGGCCTTCAGGTGGCTTCGCCCATCCGCCAAGGTCTCGACGCTTTCAAGCCTGTCCAACGCCGCTTTTGGTGTCAGCCGGACGAACAGGTCGATACCGTCATCGCGCATGCGGAACGGCGTGCTCATGCAGTCATGGGTTCACAAGACCAGAGGCGCCACTGTGGTGAGCAGGAACTGCCGGAGGAAGAACAGGATCAGCAGGAGGATGATTGGCGAGATGTCGATGCCGCCAAGGTCCGGTATGAAGCGCCGGATCGGCCTCAACGCCGGCTCGGTCAGCCGGTAGAGCATATTGCCAATGCTGCCGACAAACTGGTTGCGCGAGTTGACGACGTTGAAGGCGTAGAGCCAGGAAAAGATCGCCGAGGCGATGATGACCCACCAGTAGAGGTCAAGCGCCATGACGATTGTTTGAATGAGGGCGAGCATGCCGGTCTCCAATTGTTGCCGACATGTAGCCATTGCCGGCGAAACCGGCAAGGGCCGCCGTCCTCCGCGTGCTGGCCTGACGCGCGGCAGCCGTGGATTTCAGCAAAACGCCGCCTTGACAGGAAAGCGCGGCGCCCGATAAATGCCCCCATCCGCTGGACGGGGCTGTAGCTCAGCTGGGAGAGCGCGTCGTTCGCAATGACGAGGTCAGGAGTTCGATCCTCCTCAGCTCCACCAGCGGAATTTGGAAGGCATACCTCCCAGTAAAATCAATAACATAGCCGAAAGGGCCTCTTTTGTTTGGCCCACGCGTTTGGCCCACGTTTCGGGCCATCTCCGGTGGGTAGTCGCTACTTTGTGCCCTTCGCCTTTGTTCAAATCACTCCCAACGATCGAGTTCGACAGGTCTTTATCTTCCGGCTTGTGCCGCAAAAGCCCGCTGGTCTCGACCGTCATCTCGTCGTTGAAGGGTCATCCGAAAATCTCTTGGTCGGATACAAATGCACCTTCTGAGGCTTTAGCTCATAAAACAATGTTCCATGTATCCCATGAATATCCGACTTCCTAAAAAGGTTGTTCCACATAAATTCAGTTATTCTTGTAGCCTCTTTATCTCCAACGCGATCCCAAAAATCTTCTATGAATTCAATGTCATGACCATTCGGGAACATTAATTCAAAATCTTCGTCAGATATGCCGTAGATATTGTACGCTGTATTAATGGCACCATCGATAACCTGGACATTTTTCACGGAGGTTTGGTCCCTTCTGGACGTTCGCATTATTTCGATGCTTGTAAGTGAACGAACGTCCGCTTTCCACACCCATCTCGGCAATTTGCGGCAACCCACCTGTCTCGCCTACCCCGCCTCAACGAACCTGACGGGCAACGCTGTGGCGATCTCCTCAGCCATCCCGGCAACAGCCACTCTAGGGCCTGACGGGTCCGACAATAGGACTGAGGTCGCCACGCCGGATGGGCGCCGCGAGTTCCTGACCTGTACTGAACGATCCATTGGATTTGGTTGCGGCACTCAATGATCCGGGTGGCCTTGGCATCGCTAAAGGCCCACCTCAGGACCACGCGGGAATAGTTGTCCGCTTCCTCGCAGGCCGGGTTAAGGGCACGCGGGTTCTGCTTCTGCTCACTGTCTGAATTACCTTCCTGTTGATGTTTCCGGGGCCGATGGGGCTGCGCCAGACGCGGTGAAGCAATCCGGGCGCACGATGTGCCTCCGAGGCCGGGCCGGCTTTCGTGTCAGTCATAATGCGGCGCGATACTGCCAACATCCGCCCGAGGCACGCCGTCAGCATGGCACATGTCGTCGGGCTCGACGATTCGAGCGTCGACCAGCTGGTGGTCAGCCTCACCCGGGACGGGCTGGGCTAGGCCCTCCGGCCACGCCGTTTACGCTAAATAAGAATAAGAATGTACCAAAAAGAGCGCATACCAACGATTGTCAACTCTGAATCTGAACAAAATCGTTATTTTACACTTAAACCTCAGGAAAGATAAGTCACACGACCGCCTTTTGCACGCTGCTTTACTACAATTTTAACAAACCATTAACTCTTCCGACCTTACCTTTCTTGTCGTGGATAGGGTCTTTCAACGGTTCCCATTAGGGTCAAGAAGGGATGAAAATGGCCAAGAAAGTGACCCCCGCTCCGAAGCTGACGATTGCCGCCGGCACGCAGACTGTCTTCTTTTCACAGGGCCGGCCATATCGGCCAGAACATGATGCTGGCGGCGACCAATCATGGCCTGTCGGCATGCCCCACCGCCGCGCTCGGTCATTCGGTGCTCTAGCGCCTGCTTGGTCTCGATCGCCTCATCGATGCGCCGATCTATGCCTTGACCATCTCGACCCCGCAAACATGCCCGTCCCCGGCGGGGTCAGTTAATTAATTAGTCGGCTGAATATACGAGTGACGCGTTCCCTGAGTTCCACCAGATGACAGGAGAAGCACGTGCCAAACCAATCCTTACGTCAGTCGGAGATCGATAGTCTTCAATATATCTCGTCGATGACCAATGAGCTCGTGCAGATGGCCGAAGCAAGCCGTTTTCCCATGATCTCCTATCTGCTGGGCATGGCCTATGCCGAAGCCTTCGACGTCCTTCGCGGCGCACGGCCGGCCAGGCATCCGCAGCTCAGTGGCAACCCGCTGCACCCCAAGGCGCACCCAAAAGACAATCGCGCTCACGCAAGGAGAGCGTAGCCGCATGCAAGCGCCAGCCGCCTGCGCGGCGGCAGATCCGACCTTCCGGCCAAACCGTTGGGAGACACTGTGCGCGTTGCAGAGCCTGCTGCCGCTGCTGAAAAGAGCCGCCGCGGATATTGGCAGCGCCGACGTGGTCTACTGGTTCGAACAGTCCGATACCGAGGTTGCCAACATCATCAGGGGCAGGCCGTCTGAGGCGGCCGCCATTGCGGCCTTGATTGCATCCTGCCCGCACAACCGGCATCCGATCGCCCCTAATTGCGCAGGCTGAACACGAACGGTGCCGTGCGGCTTTGGCGCGCGCCAAGTTCCGGTGGCGGTGCCGGCACGGTGGCGCCTTGCAGCACGGCGAGCGCCGCATGGTCCAGATCGGCATCCCCGGAGGACCGGGTGAGCCTGGCAGACAGGACCCGGCCGGACGAGTCGACCGTGAAGGCGACATACGGCTTGCCTTCCACGCCTCGAGCCCTCGCTGAACTGGGATAGCGCGTGTGCCGCTTGATCCAGGCCCCCAGGCGGGAGTCCCCATTTGCTGGAATCGCCGGACCGCGATGCCGATTCCGCCGACTTCGGCGCGGCCGTCCTGGCCGCCGGCTTCGCATCGGCGCTGGCGATGCTTGCCGTGTTCGGCGGCGCCACCTTCTCCTTCTTCGGCCGCGGTTTTGGTTTGTCGACAGGCCTTTTCGCCTTGGCCTCGCCCGCTTTCTTGTCGCTGGGCGCCTCGACCGGCTTGGGTTGTGGCAATGGAATGACCACGTCGGGTGCGACGGCCTCGACAATATCGGGGACGACCTCATCCGGCGACGGCTGGCCGACTTGTTCAGCCACCTCGGTCTGGGTGGGTTCGGTCTCATCGGGCGGGACGACGTGCGGTTGCTGGACAACCGGCTGCGCCTTCTCGACCGGGTCTTCGGGCGTCGGCTCGGTCTGATCGGGTGTCACCGCGTCCAGCGCGGCCACCTGTTCCTCGACCGCCGGCATCACCACCATCGGCGCCATCTCGATCACCTGGGCCGGTGGCGGGCCGCCATCGGCTTCGTCGACCATGCTGAAGGTCTGCACGGCATAGGCGATCGCGACATGGGCTCCAAGGACCAGCGCGGCCGCACCCGCCCACAGGCCAAGGTCGCGCCGGCTGAACCGCGGCAACTCCACTGCGGGCAAGGTGGCCGCTTGCGTCATGGCACTGCTGCTCCGGTGGTCGCGGGCGCCGGGGCATCGGCCGCGAGACCCGTTTCCAGGCCGACCAGCGCAATCTTCAGATAGCCCGCACCGCGCAGCAGGTTCATCGCCTCCATCAGGTCGCCATAGGCCACCGCCTTGTCGGCGCGCAGGAAGATGCGCGTCTGCTTGTCGCCCTTCGTCCTGCTGTCCAGCGTGGCGGCGAACGCCGGGCGTGGCACGCTGTCGTTGCCGATTGCCAGCGTCAGGTCATCCTTCAGCGTTAGGAACAAAGGTGTTTCCGGCCGCAGCGCGGGCGTTGCGGTCGAGCCCGGAAGATCGACATTGACGTCCACCGTCGCCAGCGGTGCGGCGACCATGAAGATGATCAACAACACCAGGATGACATCGATAAACGGGGTGACGTTGATCTCGTGGCTTTCTTCGAGATCGTCGTCCATGGTCTGTCGGATTCTGCTTGCCATGGCCTTGCTCCGTTAGTCCGCCGCCATTATTCCGCGGCCATCGCCGTTGCCATCGCCACAGTACGGAAGTCGAGGTCACGGCTGACCAGCCGTTCGACGCCCGCCGAGGCATCGGCGAGGATCTGCCGGTAGCCGGCTATCGAGCGTGCAAAGACGTTGTAGATGACGACAGCCGGTATCGCCGCGACAAGGCCCATCGCCGTGGCCAGCAGCGCTTCGGCGATGCCTGGCGCTACCACGGCGAGATTGGTGGTCTGCGCCTGAGAGATGCCGATGAAGGCGTTCATGATGCCCCAGACGGTGCCGAACAGGCCGACGAAAGGCGCGGTCGAGCCGATCGTCGCCAGCAGGCCGGTGCCGCGCGACATGCGCCGCGACGCCGCCGCCTCGATGCGCGACAGGCGCGAGCTGACCCGTTCCTTCAGCCCCTCTCCCGAGACATGATCGAGCGCTCCGGCCGAAAGCGCGGCCTCCTCCTCGGCCGCCCGCACCAGAAGCGCGCCGGGACCGCCGCTGCGGTCGAGCGCACGGCCGGCCTGCTTCAAGGTGGCGGCATCGCTGATCGCCCGGATGGCGCGACGGATGCGCAGCTTGCCGGCGAAAATCTCCAGCGATTTGGCCAGCCATATCGTCCAGGTGACGAGGGAGGCGAAGGCCAGTCCGATCATCACCGCCTTGACGATGATATCGGCCGCCATGAACATGCCCCAAAGCGACAGATCGTGCGGCAAGGTCAGTTCCATCGCTGTCGAAGGTCCTCCAGTTCGAGCGAAACCGGACCGAGCAGCGCCCACTCGCCGACGGCAAAGCGCACCGCGTCGATATGGAAGGCTGTCTGGGCAGCAATTCCAGCAACGGTCATGGCTCTTCTCCGGTACGGCCGCCGCATTTCCCGTTTTCGGCTTTCGGCAGGCCGATGCCCGGTTGATATGAAACATGACATTTCTAGTCAACATTGAAGATGACTGCAACGATCAACAATTCGTCGCGACCATCAATATCGCGCGAAATTTCGGATCCGCGCCGCCGGCATCTGCCGGCGCTTTGCGACCCCCCGGCATCTGGTGTCGTCGCGCTGTTGCAAAGTGCTATGGTGCCGATCCAAAAACCGGGAGCCAAAGATGATCAAGGCGACGCCCTTCGACTTCCCTTATGACGGCAGGCTGGTCGCCGAAAACACCGCGCTCGTCGTCATCGACCTGCAGCAGGATTTCCTGTCGACCACGGGCTATTTCGCCAGGCAGGGATATGACCCCTCGCCACTGAGGGCGATCCTGCCGACGGTGAGCCGGCTGATCGCCGCCGCCCGCAAGGCCAGTGTCAGGATCATCCACACGAGGCAGGGCTACCGGGCCGACATGGCCGACATGACACCTTACGAGAAATGGCGCCGCAAGCGCGCCGGTCTCGAAGGTACCGAAATCCTGCTCCGTTCAGGCCCGGGGTTTCAGATCGTTCCGGAGATCGACGTCGCGCCACAGGACATCGTCGTCGACAAGACCTGCAACAGCGCCTTCACCTATACGGATTTCGAGCTTGTGCTGCGCGCGCAAGGCATCACGCATCTGATGTTTACCGGCTGCACGACGGATGTCTGCGTCCACACCACGCTACGCGAGGCCTGCGACCGCAACTTTCAGTGCCTGACGATTTCCGATGCCTGTGCCAGCGGCGACAGGCAAGCCCATGAGGCCGCGCTTCATATGGTGACGGTCGAGGACGGCGTCTTCGGCGCCCTGGCGGAGTCTGCTGCCGTCATCGAAGGCCTGTCGCGGCTGAGTGGCGCGACAGGTTGATTCCAAGGGCACCTGCTCAGCCCGCTGCACGCACCACTTGCGGGACGCGCGGCGCATATGCCCCGGGCTGCGGCACCTCCGCCTCACGACGCGCCAGCGAATTGCGCAGCAGGGCGATCGTTTCACGGCCGACCGTTGCGATCTCGCGCGGCGTATCGACGCCGACAATCATGAATTCATCGATCCCGAGAGCCGCATAGGCAAGCAGCGACAGGGCCGCCTGGGCCGGCGGCCCGGCAACATCGACCGCCTTGTGGCCGGTGGCGGCAACGCCCCGGTGAATCCTGACCGGAAGCGCAAAGCGCAGCTTGCCGGCCCGACCGTGCTCGGCGGCAGCGCCGCGCACCCGCTCCATCAGTTGCCGGACCTCGTCGATCGAACCTGGTGCCAGTTCGAAGACATCGGCGTGCCGACCGGCGACCTTGAGCGCCGTTCCGGACTGCCCTCCCATGCGGATGACGAGATCGGCGCCGTTCGGACCCTTGCGCGGCACATAGCCACCCTTGATGCTGTAGAACGCGCCTTCATGGTCGAACGGCCGGTCGTTCGACCACAACCGCTTCAACAGCACCAGATATTCGTCGATGCGCTGCCAGATGACGGTGTGCCCGACCGGCCGCGTTTCAGCATCATCGTCGTTCAGCGGTTCGCCGATCATTCTGAGCGTCAGTCGTCCACCGCTCTTCCTGTCGATCGACGCAAGCTGGCGCGCCGCCACCGTCGGTTCGACGACGCCGGCCCAGTGAGTGAGTACGACTTCCAGCGACGACGTCCTGTCCAGCACCTGGGCTGCAAGATCCATATTGGTCAACAGCCCGGCCGAATCGTCGACGACGATCTTCCTGAAGCCGCCATCCTCGATCAGCCCGAGCTTGGTCGCGGTCTCGGCAAAGTCGTAGAAAAAGGGAACAGCGGCGTCGGCGGTCTTGCTGGGGACGTGCGTGAACTCGATCGGCATTGCCATCTCCTCCATCTCTGGAATCACTGATGCTGTGAAATTCGAATCCCAGCCGCGCGAAAGCGCACCGAGGATACGGTTCATTCAACTCCGATTGCCTGAAAGCGGTGGGCAGCTAATCCCGGTCGATCTGATGACTCAGGGAATGAGGCCCAGAACAACTGCCCCGGTGAACACGAACGCAAGGGCAAAGACGATATAGGCGAAAGCACCAGCATAGGCCGGGCGAAAGGCTTGGGCATTGACCAGCCGTTGGCTGCTGCGATCCGTCTGGGCGTTCTGGATATAGGACATATCGACCTCCGTCTCGCCGGTTAATCTATAAAACTTGTAGACTTTGTCGATTGCTATTTTTCGGAGATGGGCAGAATAATTTTCTGATATCTGATCAAGAATTGGTACCGAGTTGCTGGGATGGCGTGCTTTGGCCACCGCTAGACATGGCACGCCGAGCATCGCTCTGGCCCTGAATACACCTATGGCCTTGTCCTTGCCGCACCCAATTCGTGCATTGGCCGCCCGGAGCGCGCGCGATAGCATTGCGCAATCGGCAAACACGAAATCGTCTGACAGGGGAGCAGGAAAATGGGTGCAAGACTTGCCGGCAAGGTCGCCATCATTTCGGGCGGCGCGACGGGAATGGGTGGGGCGGCCTCGGAGCTGTTCGCCGCGGAGGGCGCCAAGGTGGCGATCATCGACCGCAATGGCGAGGCGGCCGCCGCAACCGCGGCGGCGATCCGGGCACGCGGCCATGTCGCCGAGCATTTTATCGCCGACGTGTCCGATGAAGCCCAGGTCGAGGCGGCAGTGAAGGGCGCGACCGAAAAATTCGGCCCGATCACCGTCCTGTTTAACCATGCCGGCACCATCGTCATAAAGCCGTTCCTGGAGACGACGGTGCAGGAATGGGACTGGCTGCATGCCGTCAACGTGCGCTCGATGTTCCTGATGACGCGCGCCGTGCTGCCCGGCATGATATCGGCCGGCGGCGGTTCCATCGTCTGCACCTCGTCGATCTCGGCGGTGGCGGCGACTCCGATGGAGGTGCTCTACGACACCACCAAGGGCGCCTGCCACATGTTTGCGCGCGCCATCGCCGTCGAGTTCCGCGACCGCAACATCCGCTGCAACGCGGTCTGCCCCGGCTTCATCCGCACGCCGCACGGCCTGCGCGAGGTTGCCGATCTCGGCCGGCTCGGCATCGATGTCTCCGACGCCGCACTGGCCGCGCAGCAGGGCCGGATCGGCGAGCCGGAAGAGGTGGCCAAGGCGGCCCTTTACCTGGCCAGCGACGAAGCCAGCTTCGTTAACGGCACGCATCTGTTCGTCGACAACGGCTTTACCGCGATGTGACCAGCGGGACGCGGACAGCCCTTGGCTGTCAGCGCTCTTCCCTGCGAAACGGCTTGAGCAGGGCCGACGGCGCCACCGCGTTGCGCGACATGACAGCCATGGCGACTATGGTGAAGATGAAGGGCAACATCAGGAACGCCTCGTAGGGGATATGCCCCAGCCCGCTCGCCTGCATGCGCAGTTGCAAGGCATCGACAAAGGCGAACAGCAGCGCAGCCCCTGCCGAGCGCCACGGATCCCAGCGGCCGAACACAACCAGCGCGATCGCCACCCAGCCGCGCCCCGACACCACGCCGAAGGTGAAGGCGTTGAACTGCGCCATCGACAGGAACGCGCCGGCCAGCCCCATCAGCGCACCGCCGAGGATGACCGCCTGGAAGCGCGTGCCAATGACGCTGACGCCGGCCGAATCGGCAGCGCGCGGATTTTCGCCGACCATACGCACCGACAGGCCCCAGGGCGTGCGGTAGAGGACGAAGGCGGCCAGCGGAATGGCAAGGATCGCCATGTAGACCAGCGCAAACTGGTTGAACACCGCCGGTCCGAGCACCGGAATGCTGGAGAGGACCGGGATCGGCAGCGTCTCGAATCCCTTGATGCTTGGCGGCACCGATTGCTGGCCGAAGATCAGCCGGTAGAGGAAATAGGCGAGGCCCGAGGAGAACAGCGTGACACCAATGCCGCAGACATGCTGGCTGAGGCCCAGCGCAACCGTGAACAGCGCATGCAGCGCGCCCATCAGCATGCCGGTCAGCACTGCCACCAGAATCCCGAGCCACAGGCTACCGCTGAGGCTGGTGGCGGTGAAGCCGGTCATCGCCGACAACAGCATGATGCCTTCGATGCCGAGATTGAGCACGCCGGCGCGCTCGGAGAACATTTCGCCAAGCGTCGCGAAAGCCAGCGGCGTGGCGATGCGGATGATCGCGGCCAGGAAGCCGACCTGAAAGATCTGTTCGAACACCGCGCTCATCGGGCCGCTCCGACGCGGCGGATGCGGTAGGCGGTGAACAGCAGCGCCACCAGCATGGCAAGCAATGCGGTGCCCTGGATGACATCGCTGAGGAAGGCCGGCACGCCGGTCGCACGCGACATCGCCTCGGCGCCGGTCATCACGGCGGCCAGGAAGATCGCCGCCGGCACCACGCCCAGCGGATTGAGCCGTGCCAGCATGGCAACGACGATGCCGGAATAGCCGTAGCCCGGCGAGATGTCGCTCATCACCTGGAAATGCACGCCGCCGACCTCGCCGACGCCGGCCAGCCCGGCCAGCGCCCCGGACAGCAACGCGGTCGACAGCAGCACCCGTTCGACGTTGATACCGCCATAGCGTGCGGCCTCCGGGTTTTCGCCGGTGACCCTGATCCGGAAGCCGAGCGTCGTGCGCACGATCAGGAACCAGATCAATGGCGCCGCCAGCAGCGCCACGACAACGCCGAGATGCAGCCGCGTGCCTTCGAGCAGCACCGGGAAATTCGCCGAATCCTCGATCGGCGGCGAGATCGGATAGCCGCTGAAACTGTCTTTCCACGGCCCTTCGATCAGCGCCATCAGCGCATAGTAGATGACCGAGTTGAGCAGCAGCGAGCTGACCACGTCATCGACCCTGAATTTGACCCGCAGCGTGGCAGGAACAAGCGCGACCGCCGCACCGGCGGCGGCACCGGCCACCGCCATCAACAGCATGGCGAGCGGTCCCGGCATCGGGATCGCGCCGACAAAGCAGCTCGCCACCGCGCCGGCCAGCAATTGCCCCTCCGCACCAATGTTCCAGAATTTTGCCCGGAAGGCGACGGCCACCGCCAGCCCGGTGAAGATCATCGGCGCGGCGCGCACCATCGTTTCGGTGATCGCATAGCTGTCGCCGAGCGAAGCGGTGAACATCACGCCATAGGCATCGATGACACCTGCCCCGGCCAAAGCGATCAGCCCGCTGCACAGGACAAGCGTGGCTGCGATCGCCAGCAGCGGCAAGGCGAGATTGAACCAGGCCGGCGTCGAGGTGCGGACTTCCAGGCGAAACATCAGCTATGTCCCTCCGCGCCGGTCATCATCAGCCCGAGCCGGGCCACCGTCGCATCGGCGCTGTCGAGCGTGCCGACGATACGGCCCTCATACATCACCGCGATGCGGTCGCAGAGCACCAGAAGTTCCTCGAGATCCTCGCCGATGACGATGATGCCGCAGCCCTTGCCCCGCATGTCGAGGAACTTTTCGTGGATGAAACGGGCGGCGCCAATGTCGAGCCCGCGCGTCGGCTGCGAGACGATCAGCACTTTCGGATCGAAGGCGAGTTCGCGCGCCAGCAGCGCCTTTTGCAGATTGCCGCCGGACAGCGCCCCGGCGCGGGTCATCGGTCCGGGGCAGCGAATGTCATAGGCCTTTATCTGCGCCTCGGCGAAGGCACGGATCGCATCCGGTTTGAGCAGGCCCCTGCTGCTGAACGCCGCCGTACCGATGCGCGGCAGCACCATCGAATCGGCGAGCGGCAGGTTGGTGACCAGCCCGGTCGTCATGCGATCCTCCGGGATGCGGCCGAGACCGAGCGCCTGCACCTCGCGGGGCGAATACCCAGACACTTTCTGCCCGGCGATGGTCATCTGGCCGGCATCGGGCAGGCGCACGCCGGAGATCACTTCCGCCAGGGCGCGCTGGCCATTGCCCGAGACACCGGCAATACCGAGGATCTCGCCGGCGCGGACGGCAAGCGACACGTCGCGCAACGCCGTGCCCGAATGCTGTGACGTGGAGATGCCATCGAGCGTCAGCACCGCCGCACCTGGTGTCGATGGACCCCTTGCCGGCGGCACGATCTCGTGGCCGCACATCAGTTGCGCCATTGCGGCCGATGTCGTGTTGGCGGGGTCATCGACACGACCGGCGACGCGGCCATGCCGCAGCACCGTGCAGCGATGGGTCAGCGCGCGCACTTCATTGAGCTTGTGCGAAATGAAGATGATGCCGAGGCCCTGCGCCGCCATCGACCGCAACGCCGAAAAAAGCCCGTCGACTTCCGTTGGCGCCAGCACCGCTGTCGGCTCGTCGAGGATCAACAGTCTGGCGCCGCGAAACAGCGCCTTGACGATTTCGAGCCGCTGCTGCTCGCCGACCGACAGCGCCGAGACCGGCAGGTTGGGATCAAGCGTCAGCCCATGCTGGCGGCCGATCTCCGCCAGCCGCGCCAGCCCGCCGGCGCGGTCGATCCGCCCCGATCTGCCTGGTATGCCGATGAGCAGGTTTTCCAGCACAGTCAGCCGCGGTGCCAGATGGAAATGCTGGTGCACCATGCCGATGCCGGCAGCCAGCGCGTCGGCCGAACTGGCGATCCGCACCGGCTGGCCCTGGATGAGGATCTCGCCTGCATCGGGCGCATAGGCGCCGAACAGCACGTTCATCAGCGTCGTCTTGCCGGCGCCGTTCTCACCCAGCAGGCCAAGGATCTCGCCCGGCGCGACGCTGAGATCGACAGCCTCGTTCGCCTTGACGGCGCCAAACCTCTTGGTGATGCCGCGCATTTCGATGAGTGGAGCGGGCAAGGGGACTCCCGGTGAGATGGGGTTGGCGCAGCTCTTCACCCTCCCCCTTGTGGGGAGGGTCGGCTTGCGGTCGCAGCGAAGCGAAGATCGTAAGACGGGGTGGGGGTGCGCCCTACGAGACCCCCCACCCCGCTCCGCTTCGCGGATCGACCCTCCCCACAAGTGGGAGGGTAAGAAAAATCAATCCGACACCGGCGTATTCTCATCCACGTCGACGCGGAAATTGCCTTCGAGGATTTCGGCCTTCTTCTTCTCGACCAATTCCTTGACGTCCGCCGGTAGCGTCTTGTCGAACTTGTGGTAGGGCGCGAGCTGCGAACCGCCCTTTGCCATACGCGAGAAATCGCCATAGTCCTGCGCGGTAAAGACGCCGGCCTTGACCAGCTTGATCGCCTGCTCGACCGTCGGATACATGTCCCAGACCGGACCGGTTATGACCGTGTCGGGGCCGAGGCTCGACTGGTCGGACATGTTGGAGATGGCGAGGATCTTCTTGTCCACCGCCGCTTCGATAACACCGAAACGCTCGGCATAGATGACGTCGACACCGGCGTCGATCTGCGCGACAGCCGCTTCCTTTGCCTTCGGCGGATCGAAGAAGGAACCGATGAAGGCGACCTTCTTCTTGATGTTGGGATTGACCTCCTTGGCGCCCGCGAAGAAGGCGTTGACCAGCCGGTTGACTTCCGGAATGCCCATCGCCGCGACAGCGCCGATTGTGCCCGACTTCGACATCTTGCCGGCGATCATGCCGGACAGGTAGGCCGGCTCGTGAATCCAGTTGTCGAAGACGCCGAAATTGGGTTCCGCCGGTCCGGCGCCGGAGCCGAACAGGAAGGCAGTCTTCGGGAATTGCTTGGCCGTGCGGCGCGATTCACGCTCGGCGGCGAAGGCGTCGCCCAGCACCAGCTGGTAGCCACCTTGCGCATATTCGCGCATGACGCGGCTGAAATCGGCGGTCTGCACCTTTTCCGACCATTTGTACTCGATGCCGAGTTCCTTCTCGGCCTTCTGCAGGGCGACATGGATCTGATTGTCCCATGGCTCCTCGATCGGCGTGGCGAAGATCGCCGCCACCTTCAGCTTCTTGTCCTTGCCGAGGGCGGCGCCTGGCAGCATGGCCGCAGCCAGGCCAAGCGCGCCCAGCTCAAGCACATTGCGTCGCGAAAGCCCTTCGCGTTTTACTTGGACTCTGTTCTTCCGGTTTTCCATTGCATTCCCCTCTGTTCGACAGCCGTGTCGAGCCGGCCGTTCGTGAAAATGTCAGCCTACAGCGCCGCGCGTCCCTCGGACGCGCAAAGGACGCTGTAGCATCTTGGTTCTGCGCATGATCCTTTCCGAAAATCGATTTCGATTTTCGGGGTCATGCGCAGGGAACTATGGAACGGGTCCGGACTTTTGTCCACATGGTCAAATTTGACCGCGCCTGAACCAGCCTCGATCTTGGCCGGTCACGAAGAGGCTGCTGATCAGGCCCGTTCGAGCGCGATCGCTATGCCCTGGCCGACACCGATGCACATGGTCGCCAGCGCAAAACGGCCGCCGCGTTCGCGAAGCTCCAGCGCCGCAGTGCCCGATATGCGGGCGCCCGACATGCCCAAGGGATGGCCGAGCGCGATGGCGCCGCCATTCGGATTGACGTGCTGTGCATCCTCGGCAATGCCGAGCTGGCGCAGCACGGCAATGCCTTGCGAGGCAAAGGCTTCGTTGAGCTCGATAACGTCGAATTGCTGCGGCGTCAGGCCAAGCCGCGCGCACAGTTTTTGCGTCGCCGGCGCCGGGCCAATGCCCATGATGCGCGGCGCCACACCGGCGGCAGCACCGCCAAGGATACGGGCGATCGGCGTCAGGCCATATTTCTTGATCGCCACTTCCGAGGCAACGATCAACGCCGCCGCCCCGTCATTGACGCCGGAGGCATTGCCGGCCGTCACCGTGCCACCCTGCCGGAACGGCGTCGGCAATTTGGCCAGCGCCTCCACGGTCGTGCCCGCACGGGGATGCTCGTCCTTCGAGACGACCACCGCATCGCCCTTGCGCTGCGGGATCGTCACCGGTGTGATTTCCTTCGCCAGCCGGCCATTGGCTTGCGCTGCGACAGCCTTGTCCTGGCTGCGCACGGCAAAGTCGTCCTGGTCGGCGCGCGACACCGAGAAATCCTCGGCGACATTCTCGCCGGTTTCAGGCATCGAATCGACGCCATACTGCTTCTTCATCAGCGGATTGACGAAGCGCCAGCCGATGGTGGTGTCATAGATCTCGGCGTTGCGCGAAAACGCGGCGTCGGCCTTGGGCATGACGAAGGGCGCACGGCTCATCGATTCGACGCCACCGGCGATCATCAGTTCGGCCTCGCCAGCCTTGATGGCACGCGCGGCGATGGTCAATGCATCCATGCCCGAGCCGCACAGGCGATTGACGGTTGAGCCCGGGACCTCCTTCGGCAATCCGGCGAGCAGCAGCGCCATGCGCGCCACGTTGCGGTTGTCTTCGCCGGCCTGGTTGGCGCAGCCATAGACGACATCGTCGATCCCCTGCCAGTCGATGCCGGGATTGCGCTCGACCAGTGCCCTCAGGGGTATCGCACCGAGATCGTCGGCGCGCACCGAGGACAGCGAGCCGCCGAAACGGCCGATGGGGGTGCGGATGTAATCGCAGATATAGGCCTCGGCCATGTCATGCAGCCTTTGCTTTTCCGCTTCCCTCATGCGCCGCCTTGGTGCGGGCCTGCAGGTCGCGCAATGTCGTCAGTTCGAGTTCGCTTGGCGCCGGCGTTTCGTCAAGCGCCTCCGCGAACTTTACGATCCAGCCACAGGTCTCCTGCACCTGCTGGCGCGTGACACCGGGATGCAACGACACGACCGTGAATTCCTTGGTCGCCGGATCCGGCTTCCAGATGGCAAGGTCTGTGATCAGCAAGGTCGGGCCCGCGGTGTCGATGCCGAGGCGCTTTCGATGATCGCCGCCCTCGCCATGGCCGAAGGATGTGAAGAAATCGATCTTCTCGACCATGCCGCGCCTGGTCTGCGCCATGGTGATGTAGATTTCCTTCGACGACGTCGCGATCTCCGGCGCGCCGCCGCCGCCGGGCAGCCGGGTCTTTGGGTGGAAATAGTCGCCGATGACCGTGGTGTTGATGTTGCCGAACTTGTCGAGTTGGGCAGCACCCAAAAACCCGATCGAGATGCGGCCGCCCTGCAGCCAGTATCGGAACATTTCCGGCACCGCGACGGTGGTGACGGCGGTTTCGCACAATTCGCCGTCGCCGATCGACAGCGGCAGCACGTCTGGCGCGGTGCCGATCGTGCCGCTCTCGTAGATCAAGGTGATGTCAGGCGCATGCGTCAGCCGCGCGACATTGCAGGCAGCGGAGGGTGCACCGATGCCGACGAAGCAGACGTCGTCATTCCGCAGCGCGCGACTGGCGGCGATCGTCATCATCTCGTTAGGGGTGAAGTCCGGATTGTCGCTCATGCCGCTTTCCTGAGATGCTCGACACGGGCCGCGAAATCATCGGCGCTCTTCTCGATGACGTTCGCCTGCATCCACGCCTGGAATTTTTCGCGGTCGGCGGCGATCTCGTCCCATTCAAGATAGGCCGCATTGTCCCGCGCGTAATAGCCATGCGCGTAGGACGGGTGCGAGCCGCCGGGCACGACGGAGATCGCCGCGATCGTCCAGCGCGGCAGCACGGTCAGATTGGGGTGCAGATCGTCGAAATTATCGACCACCTCCTCGACCGTCACAACCGCCCGCCTGGCCGCCAGCACCGCTTCCTTCTGGATGCCGACGATGCCTTCGACCAGCACATTGCCTTTCCGGTCGGCCTTCTGCGCATGGATGAAGGTGACATCGGGTCGGATCGAAGGAACGGCCGCCAGCACCTCGCCGGTGAACGGACAGGTCACCGATTTGATGTTCGGATTGACCGCTGCCAGCCCGGCGCCGCGATAGCCACGAAACACCGCGCAGGGCAGGCCTGCCGCACCGGCCTCATAGGCATTGGCCATGCCGGCATGGCTGTGCTCTTCGATCTCGATCGATCTGGGAAAGCCGTTCTCGATGGCGTCGCGGGCGCGCCGCAGCAGACCGACGCCGGGATTGCCGACATAGGAGAAGATGATCTTCCTCGCCATGCCCATGCCGATCATCTGATCGTAGATCAGGTCTGGCGTCATCCGGATCAGGGTCAGGTCGCGAAACCCCTGGCGGATCGCCTCATGCGCCGCCGCCGTCGGGATCAGATGGGTGAAGCCCTCGAAGGCGACCGAGTCACCGTTGTGCAGGTTCTCGGCCACGGCCTGTTTGAGCGGCAGGAACTTGACCATCGCATCGGCTCCGGGTCCTAGAAAGTTCGTATTGCGAACATATGTTTTGCATGCGATACTTTCTACGCTTAATGAGGGCATTGAGTCAATCCTGGCAAGGATGCCGTTCTGCGGAGGTGAGATGGACGAAGAGGCGGCTTCCCGTGACCATGTCGGCTCGCTTGAGCGTGGGCTTGCCGTCATGGAGATCCTGGCCCGGCATCCCTCGGGCATGACGCTGACCGAAATGGCCGAGGAAGCGGGTCTGACCCGCGCCGGCGCCCGCCGCTTCCTACTGACGCTTGTCGCCACCGGCTACGCCACCCAGGCCGGCCGCGTGTTTTCGCTGTCGCCGCGCCTGCTGACCGTCGCCCGCACCTGGCTCGGCGGCGCCTCGCTGTGGAGCTTCGCCGCCCCCATCATGCGCGCCGTGACCGCTGAGTTGAACGAGGCCTGCTCGGCGGCGATCCTGTCGGGCCAGGATGTCGTCTACGTCGCCCGTATTCCCGGCCGCCGCATCCTCAGCGTCTCGCTCGACGTCGGCACCAGGCTGCCGGCCTACTGCACCTCGATGGGGCGCATCCTGCTTGCCGGCCTGACGCCTCAGGAATTGGACGCATTTCTCGGCCAGGCGACGATCGAGAAACGGACGCCGAAGACGATCACCGACAAGCGGCTGCTGGCTTACGCCATTGGCAAGGCCAAGACGGACGGCTTTGCAGTCGTCGACGAAGAGCTGGAGCTCGGCCTGCGCTCGATCGCCGTGCCGATCTGCGACCGTGCGGAGCGCACGGTCGCGGCCATCAACGTCTCGACCCAGTCCGCGCGTTTCACCGTCGCGGAGATGGAACGGGAAATCCTGCCGGCGCTGCTCGAGGCCAAGCAGCGCATCGAGGAATTTTTCGTCGTCTAAGGGCCTCGTCCAACCTTCCCAACGCCGGCGGGACAGCGCCAGCGCTTCGTCGCCGCGCCGCCAGCGCTCAATGCTTGATGCGGTCGCGCATCGCGTACCACAGCATGCCAAGCACATAGAGTGGACCGCGCAACGCCGTGCCGCCGGGGAACGGCATGGGCGTGAGCGTCGAGAACAGGTCGAGCCGCGAAGCGTCGCCGGTGATGGCCTCGGCCAAAAGCTTGCCAGACAGCGTCGACAGGATGACGCCCTTGCCGGAATAGCCATGCGCGAAATAGACCTCGCCATAGTGCCCGACATGTGGCAGCCGCGACGTCGTCACCGACACCAGCCCGCCCCAGGCATGATCGATGCGGCAGCCCTGAAGTTGCGGAAAGGTCTTTTCCATATGCGGCCGCACGAAGCCGGCGATATCGGCCGGCGGCGATGGCGTGTAGCGCTCGCCGCCGCCGAACAGCAGGCGCCCATCGGCCGACATGCGGTAATAATTGACGACGAAGCGAGTGTCGGACACCGCAACATTGGCCGGGATGACGTTGCGCTTGCCCTCCAGCGGCTCGGTCGCGACGATGTAGTTGCCGACCGGCATGATGCGGCTGTTGACGCGCGGCTCCAACCCGTTGAGCAGTGCATCGCCCGCCAGCACGACGTATTTTGCCCGGACCGACCCCTTGGCCGTCGAGACCCGGATCGAAGGCTCGCGCTCCAACCGCACGGCGACCGAATTCTCATGAATGGTGACGCCGGCCGCGACCGCGGCACGGGCAAGGCCGAGCGTGTAGTTCAGCGGATGCATGTGGCCGCCAAGCGGCTCGTACATCGCGCCATGATAGGGTGTGTCGACCTTGGCGTGGGCTTCCGCCGCCGACAGGATTTCGGCATGCGGGAACTTCATCACCGTGGCCAGGCACTCCGCCTCTTCCTCGATATCCCTAAGGTCGGAGCCGTTGACCGCGCCGACCAGATGGCCGGTCAGCCTGAGGTCGCAATCGATGGCATGACGCTCGATGATGTCGAGCACCAGCCCGCGCGCCTCGAAGGCGAGGTCGAAGAGCACCTTTGCCCGCTCGGGCCCGTAGAGCTTGACCAGTCCCTTGGCACCCTTGCGCAGACCGGGGATCATCTGGCCGCCATTGCGTCCCGACGCGCCCCAGCCGATCTTGCCACCTTCGAGCAGCACCACCTTCAACCCGCGTTCGGCGGCGTGAAGGGCCGCCGACAGGCCGGTGCAGCCGCCGCCGACGACAACCAGGTCGGCGTCGACGTCGCCCTGCAGGGCGGGATGGTCCGGCGACGGATTTGCCGTCGCGACATAGTAGGATTTGCCGATATCCAAACCGGAATTGAAGCCCATCATTACACCTTCAGCAGCAGGTGGTCGCGTTCCCAGCTCGTCACCACGCCCTGGAACAGGTCGAGTTCGACGCTCTTGACGCGCAGATAGGTCTGGAAGAAATCCTCGCCGAGCAGTTCCCGCACCGGATCGCAAGCGGTGAAACGATCCAGCGCCTCCTCCATGGTTTTCGGCAGCGTGCTTTTGATCTTGTAGGCATTGCCCGACGCCTCGGCCGACCGCGCCAGCTTCTGCTCGACGCCGAGATAGCCCGCGAGAAGCGAACCGGCGATCGCCAGATAGGGATTGGAATCGGCACCGGGCAAGCGGTTCTCCACCCGCCGCGCGGCGCGGCCACCGGCCGGCACCCGCAGGCCGCAGGAGCGGTTGTCGTGCGACCATTCGATGTTGGCCGGCGCGCTGTGGTTCGGTCGGATGCGGCGGAACGAGTTCACGTTGGGTGCAAACAGCGGCATGATCTCCGGGACATATTTCTGCAGGCCGCCGATGAAATGGCCGAACATTTCGGTGTCGGCATCGTCGCTGCCGGCAAACAGCGTCTTGCCAGTTTCGTCGATGACCGACATGTGCAGATGCATGGAGCTTCCCGCCTGTGCGGCGATCGGCTTGGCCATGAAGGTGGCATGCATGCCGCTTTGCTGGGCGGCCTGGCGCGTCAACCGCTTGAACAGCAGCACCTTGTCGGCCAGCGGCAGCGCGTCGCCATGCAGGAAGTTGATTTCCAGCTGCGCCGTGCCCGATTCATGGATCAGTGTGTCGAGCGGCAGTCCGGATGCCGCCGCATAGTCATAGATGCGGCGAACCACCGGCTCGAACTCCTCAAGCGCCGCCATGTCGTAGGGATGCTGCACGCTCTCGGCACGGCCATTGCCGCCGACCGGTGCCGTCAGCGGCCGGTCGGGATCGGGATTGGGCGCGGTCAGGTAGAATTCGAGCTCCGGCGCCACCACCGCCCGCCAGCCGCGTTGACGGTAGAGGTCGAGCACGGCTCTCAGCACATGGCGCGGCGAGGCCATCCACGGCCGGTCGTCCATGTGAAAGGCATCGGCGAAGACATAGGCTTTGCCTGCACCGGCGCCGGGCGCCAGGGTGAGCGTCGAAACATCCGGCACCATGCGCATGTCCGGGTCCGAGTAGGCAAAACCCTCGTCGATCGAACCGGTATAGCGGCCGTCGATGCTGACCAGGAAGGCGCTGCTCGGCAGATAGAGTGCGCGGTCCTCCAGCGCCTTGAGGAACTTGGCCGCCGGCAAGGCCTTGCCGCGCAGGACGCCGTTCATATCAGGCACCAGGCATTCGACTTCGTTGATGCCGTGCTGGGCCAGCCAGGCCTTGGGATCGTTGCCGCTGGAGAGCGAGGTATTCGTGTTCATGTCAGGCATTTCGTTCATGTCCGTATCACAGAGAGTATGGCTTGCGCGGCCACATCCGTTCCGGGTTTCAGCGCCATATGGGCTGCATTGTCCCTGAGGCGGGCGCGCATTGCGTCATCGGCCAGCAGGCCGAGAATGGCTTTCTCCAATACTCCTTCGGTCCAGGCGTCACGGCCGATATGGTTGCCAACGCCAGTCTCCACGGCGCGCTGCGCATTGTCGTGCCCGTCCCAGCAATAGGGCATGATCAGCGACGGCACGCCAAAGCGCAGCGCTTCGCAAAAGCTGTTGTTGCCGCCGTGATGGATGAACAGGTCTGATTTCGCCACCACCGATGGCTGCGGAAACCAGGCGTCGAGGTAAACATTGTCGGGCACAGCGCGATAGGCGTCTCGCAGGCCGCCGGCATTGACGATGAAGCGGGCCGGCAGCCTGTCGAACACGGCCAGCATGCGTTCGATCAGGCCGACATCCATGGCGCCGAGACTGCCAAAACTTAGATAGACCAACGGCCCCTCATTGCGCGGGAATACAGGCACCTGGAACGGTCCTTCCGAACGCACGCAGCCTTCGAGATAGACGAAGCGAGCCGGGTCGAGCGGCTCGGCTCGCTCGCGACGCACGATCGTCGGCGTCAGCAGAAGGTTGAGATCTGGCGAGGCTTCGAGAAACAGGCCCTTCGGCAGCGGCGCCAGGCCGGCATCGGTGCGGAAGCGGTTGAAGCGGTCATGCGCCGGCGCCGAGGCCTTGAGATAGCGGGCCTCGAACGCCGCGCGTTGCGGGTCGTCGGCGCCAAGCCCCGACAGATAGGGCGGCACCCGCGCGTCCGGAAGCTCGGTTTCGGCGCAGGAAACGACACGCACCCACGGGCAGCCGGCGGCAGCTATGGCCGGGAACATGATGACATTGTCGAGCACCACCGCGTCCGGCTTCAGCCGCGCCAGCAATTGGCGCAGCGGCGCTTCGGCGTTGACCGCGGTGTCGACGATCGCTTGCCAGGTCGGGGCGACATAGGTTTCCAGCTGGTCGATCGGGCTCAGCCTGAAATGCGGCAGATGCCTGCGCACGAAGGCCTGCCAGTAGCTCTGGCGATCGCTGTCGCTCAGCGGTTCGTCGGTCGGCAGCTGGTATTCCTGAAAACCATAGTCGGCAAAGACACCGGAGAAGCCGGCATGGCAGATGAAGACGGGCCGGGCACCTCTCGCCCGCAGCGCCTGCGCAATGCCGACGCAATTCAACGCCGCGCCGAAACTCGCTTCGGGAAACAGCGCGATGGTCGGGCTGGCTCTGCGCGTCAACTAATCCTCGTCATTCCGGCCGGCTGATCATGCCGAACAGGGCGGGCGCCCCGCGACTGGCCGCTTGCGGTCGCTGGTTACGGGAGAGCCGCAGGTGAATGCGAAGCAGATCGGCCGCTACCTCATACTGCCGGCTTTCAAGATGGTCGAGTATATTCAGGTGCTCGCGCAGCGATTGCCGCAGCCGGAAGACGTTGACGCCGGCATAGATGCCCGGCAGCCGGCGCAGCCTGAGGTGATCGGCCAGCGCGTCGGTGATGAAGCGATTGGCGCAGCCCTCCGCCAGCATGCCGTGAAAATCGATGTCCAGCCGCTGGAACTCGCGTGTGTCGAATGCGGCGTCCGGCAGCGCCGACAGCGCTTCCATGCCTTGGCGCAAGGCCGCGGCGCGTGCGCCGTCCAATCGGAAGCCGGGCGTCAGGATGGCGGCGGGCTCCAGCAGCAAGCGGTACTCATAGCTTTCGCCTTGCGCCTCCGGGTCGTCAGGCGCGCGGCGGAATAACCAAGACTGGCCGGGCGCACGGTCGAGTAGATTCTCTTCTGTTAGTCTGTTAAGCGATTTTAGTACCGTCTTGCGCTCGGCATTGTACCGCCGCATCAAGCCCGCGACGGTCACCGTCTGATCCAGGCGCCGCGCCGACCGGTCGCGCAGGATCGCCTCGGCGAGCTCGTCCTCCTCGGTAAGCGGCAATTCAGCGGCGATAGCCGGCTGGCTCGTGAGGTCGACTGCAAGGTAATAGCCGGAATCCGCCTCCCAACGCACAACGCCCTGTTCCGCAAGCAGGCTAAGCGCCGCCCGCACCGGCGTACGCGACACATTGCACAGCGAGGCGATCTGCTGTTCGGGCAGGCGCGCGCCGGCCTCGAAGCCGCGCTGCCGGGCAACATCCAGGATGCGCTGCGCCAGGTCGAGGTGGTTGGTGCGGGGTCGTCGGGCGGCGGCTTGCATGACAATACTCGTGAACGGACATGACCTGTATGCTTTGACCGATCGGCGTCACGGACATAATCGGCCAGATTCCTCGGTCGTTTGGCAAATTATGGATTGACGTACTTTTTTCTGCAATAGTACTGTCAGAACAATCGGCACAAAAGACCGAGGGAACAGGATCGAGGCAGCGGCATGGGTCGCAGCCGGCGAATGAATTCGACGATCAACCATAATGGGGAACCTGTCATGACCGCCACCACCCTCTTGCGGCACCGTTCGCTGAAGATGCCGTCAATCGCACTTGGCCTGGCCTTGGCGCTGGCCGCACCGGCGGCTGCCGCCGACCTTGTCATTTCCAACTGGGACGGCTACATGGCGCCCGACGCCATGGCTGCCTTCAAGACCGCCACCGGAGTCGCCGGCGAAGTGGTTGTTCACGCCACCAACGAAGAGATCATGGGCAAGCTCATCGCCGCCGGCGGCAAGGGCTATGATGTGGTCTTCGTCTCCTCGCCCTTCGCCGAGGTGCTGAACAAGCTCGGCCTGACCGAGCCGATCGACCATGCCAAGGTGCCCAACCTCGCCAACCTCTATCCCGAAGCGACCAAGCTGCCGCACGATGTCGGCAACAATTTCTCAGTGCCTTACACCTGGGGCACGACAGGCCTCTGCTATCGCTCCGACCTGGTGAAGGTGGCGCCGACCAGCTGGAGCGACCTTCTCGCCCCCTCCGACGACCTCAAGGGCAAGACCACCATGCTGGCGACCGACCGCTGGCTGCTCGCCGCCGGCCAGCTCGACAAGGGCTTTTCGGTCAACGAGACCGATCCGGCCAAGATGGCCGAGGTCAAGGACCTGCTGATCTCGGCCAAGAAGACCCTGCTCGCCTATGACGACACCACCTTCTATTCGAAGCTGGTTTCCGGGGAGGCGCTGATGGTGCAGGCATGGGACGGCTGGTGCAATTACGGCATCGCCGAGAAGCCCGAGGTCAAGTACGTCATCCCCAAGGAAGGATCCGACCTGTGGGTCGACACGATGGTGGTGATGAAGGCTTCCGCCAACAAGGACGCGGCCTTCCAGTTCATCAACTTCATGCTCGACGCCAAGAACCATGCCTGGGCGGCGCAGAACATCGACTACAAGGTGCCGAACAAGCCGGCTATGGAAAGCCTGCCGGCCGATTTCCCCAACATGGCGATGCCGGTGGCCGACCTTGTCAAGTTCGAGCAGCTGCGAGACGTCGGCGACGCCCAGCGCGACTATTCGAAGATCGTCAGCGAGATCAAGGCCGCGCAGTAAGCAGCGGCAAACCAGACATCACGGCCGGCGGCGCTTCTGCTGCCGGCCTTGAGCGGTACCCAAACATTGTCCCAGACCAGACTTCGCTCCTCCTTGCTGATGGCCCCGGCGCTGGTCTGGCTGACCGCGCTGATGGTGGTGCCGTGCGCGCTGGTGCTGGCGCTCGCCTTCTTCCGCCGCGGCATCTATGGCGGCATCGAATACACCTTCACGCTGGAGAACTTCGGGCTGGTCTTCGACCCGCTCTATGCCGGCATCTTCCTCAAATCGGCACGCATCGCCGGCACTGCGACCCTGATCGCGGTGGTGATCGGCTATGCCGCCGCCTATGCCATATCAGCCGCACCGTGCCGGCTGCAGCCGGTGCTCTTGTTCTTCGCCGTACTGCCGTTCTGGTCCAACTACCTGATCCGCACCTATGCCTGGATCGTGCTGCTCAACCGCGAGGGCCTGATCACTCAGCTGCTGCGCTGGTTCGGCTACACCGGCGAGCCGCCTTCGATGCTCTATACCGAAGGTGCCGTCATCGCCGGCCTGGTCTACAACTACCTGCCCTTCGTCATCCTCGCCTGCTACGCGCCGCTGTCGCGTCTCAACCCCGAACTCGCCGAGGCCTCGCGTGACCTCGGCGCTTCGGCCATCACCACCTTTCGCCGTGTCATCCTGCCGCTGACCGTGCCCGGCATCGCCGCCGGCGCCGTGTTCGTCTTCGTGCTGTCGATCGGAAATTTCGTCACCCCTGCGCTGCTCGGCGGCGGCCGCTTCCAGATGATCGGCAATCTCGTCTACGACCAGTTCCTGACCGCCAATGACTGGCCCTTCGGCGCGGCACTCGCCATGATGCTGATCGCCATCATGCTGCTTGTGCTGATGGCACAGGCGCTGGCCGCGGATCGCGCCTCGGGCCGCGCCATCGAGGCGAGTGGAGGCGCCGATGGCTGAGCGGTCTCCCGCCACGCGGCGCACACTCTGGCTCGTGCTCAGCCTGGTCTTCGCCTTCCTCTACATTCCAATCGCCGTGCTGGTGGCGCTGTCCTTCAACGAAGGCGGGCTGCCGACGGCATGGTCGGGCTTTTCGCTGAAATGGTATGTCTCGCTGGCCGGCAATTCCGCGATCCTGTCCGCAGCGCTCAACACGCTGATCGTGGCGCTGGTCTCGACGGCCATCGCCACGCTGCTCGGCACGCTGCTGGCGATCGGCGTCGAGATGCGCCGGCATCATGGCAAGGGTCTCGAAGCGCTGATCTTCGCGCCGATGATCATTCCCGACATCGTGCTGGCGATCGCGCTGCTCTCGTTCTTCTCGATGCTCAACCTGACCATGGGGCTGCACACCATCATCCTTGCCCATGTCGTGTTCAACCTCGCCTTCGTCTGTTCGGTGGTGCGTGCCCGGCTGAAAAGCTTCGACTGGTCGATCGTCGAGGCGTCCACCGACCTTGGCGCCTCCGCAGTCACCACTTTCCGGCGGGTGACATTGCCGGTCATCCTGCCGGCGGTCATCGCCGGCGCGCTGCTTGCCTTCACGCTGTCGGTCGACGAGTTCATCATCGCTTTCTTCACCGCCGGCGCCGGGCGCGCTTCGACCACGCTGCCGATGCAGATCTACGCGATGATCCGCTTCGGCATCACGCCGGAGATCAACGCGCTGGCCACCATCGTCATGGCGGTGTCGATCACCGCGCTGACCCTGTCGCAGCAGCTCAACCGTGGGATGACAGGCCAATGAGCGAACCGCGCACGCTGCTGGCCATCGATCACGTGTCGAAGAATTTCGGCCGGGTGACCGCTGTCGACGGCATCTCGCTCGATATCCGCGAGAACGAGTTCTTCGCCCTGCTCGGGCCTTCGGGCTGCGGCAAGACCACGCTGCTGCGCATGCTGGCCGGCTTCGAGACGCCCAATGACGGCCGCATCCTGCTCGACGGCCGCGACATCGCTAGGACCCCGCCCAACAAGCGGCCGGTCAATCTGATGTTCCAGTCGTACGCGCTGTTCCCGCATATGAGCGTCAGGGCTAATGTGTCCTACGGCCTGGAAATGGAGCGTTTGCCGGCTAGCGAAATCCGCTCCCGCGTCGATGCCATCCTGGCGACGACCGAACTCGTTGCCTTCGCCGACCGCAAGCCGGAGCAATTGTCAGGCGGCCAGAAGCAGCGCGTCGCGCTCGCCCGGGCGCTGGTCAAGCGGCCCCGGCTGCTGCTGCTCGACGAGCCGCTCGGCGCCCTCGACAAGAAGCTGCGCGGCGCAATGCAATTGGAATTGAAGCGCTTGCAGCACGAGGTCGGCATCACCTTCGTCATCGTCACCCACGATCAGGAAGAATCGCTCGTCATGGCCGACCGCATGGCCGTGCTCAAGGACGGCAAGCTGCTGCAATGCGACACCCCACATGCGGTCTATGAGCATCCCGCCGATCGATTCGTCGCCGACTTCATCGGCGTGATGAATTTCGTGCCAGGCAAGGCCGTCACCGATGGCGTGCTCGCCGTCAATGGCGCACGGATCGCCGGCAAGGTTCCCGCTACACTTGCGCCCGGTGCGTCCGCTGTCGCCTCGGTGCGGCCCGAGCGCATCCGGCTTTTCCCGTCGGTGGAAACCGCCAACTGCACTACCGGCACGGTCGAGGCATTGGCCTATCACGGGCTCGACCTGCAGCTGCATGTCCGCACCCCCCTGTCGCCAAGGCCAGTTCTGGTGCGCGTCACCGCCGATGCCGCGGACCGCCGGCCGGTCTCGTCGGGCGACCAGGTCGAACTCGGCTGGGATGCCGCCGATGTCAGAATTTTCGCAGAGTGAAGGAGAAGCCTGATGGCGCAGAAGACGATCGCGTTTTTTCCCGAAGCGGCCTATGGCCCGGCGCTCAATTCCGTCGGCATCGCCCAGGCGGTAGAGGCGCGTGGACACAAAGCGGTGTTCCTGTCCGATCCCGGCTTCGTCGACGTCTACAAGGGCTACGGCTTCGCAGCCCATCCGGTGAACCTGTCCGAGCCGATGCCGCCCGAGCAGATGGCCAAGTTCTGGGAAGACTTCATCAACGGCCACATCCCGAACTTCCGCAAATCGCCCTATGACCAGGTCGAAAATTACGTAAAGGATTGCTGGACGGCGATCGTCGACAGCGCCAAATGGGCGCAGAAGGATCTGCCGCGCGTTCTGGCTGACATCAAGCCGGACGTCATCTGCGTCGACAACGTCATCCTGTTCCCGGCGATCAAGCAGTTCGGCAAGCCGTGGGTGCGCGTCATCTCCTGCTCGGAAAACGAGATCGAGGACGAGGACATTCCGCCGCATCTGTCCGGCTGCGGCGAGAACGACCATGCCGGCCACCAGCGCTACCGCGACCATTTCAACGCGGTGATCAAGCCGATCCATGACGACTTCAACGCCTTCCTCACCGCCAACAACGAGGCGCCCTATCCGATCGGCCAGTTCTTCGAAGCCTCGCCCTACCTGAACCTGCTGCTTTATCCCGAGGCGGCAAAGTTCAAGCGCCGCCATCCGCTCGATCCGGCAAAATTCCAGTATCTCGAAGGCTGCGTGCGGCAGGAAAAACCCTACACGATGCCGACCTTCGCTGAGAACAATGACGGGCCGCTGCTCTATGTTTCCTTCGGCAGCCTGGGCGCCGGCGATGTCGACCTGTTGAAGCGCATCATCGCGACGCTGGGCAAGACCCGCTACCGGGCGCTGGTCAATGTCGGCGGCTACAAGGACCAGTACACGGACGTGCCCGGCAACGTAATCGTCGAGAGCTGGTTTCCGCAGCCGTCGGTCATCCCGCAGGTCGATGCGGTGATCCACCATGGCGGCAACAACTCGTTCACCGAGTGCCTCTATTTCGGCAAGCCGGCGATCATCATGCCCTATGTCTGGGACGGCCACGACAACGCCACCCGCGTCGAGGAGACCGGCCACGGCTTCGGCATGCCGCGTTACGACTGGAACGATGCTGAACTGGTCGCCAAGATCGAAGCCTGCCTGACTGATCCGGCGATGAAGGCCAGGCTGGCAAAGACCTCGGCGCAGATGCACGCACAGAACGGCCCGGAAAAGGCTGCTGGATTGCTGGAGAGATTGCTGTGAGCGCGACGCTCGAAATGCCGAGCCAAGGCACCCCCCTCTGGCCTGCCGGCCATCTCCCCCTCAAGGGGGGAGATTGGATTTCGCGACTGCTTTCGCCAATTTTTTACGCTGGAAAAGGGGCGCCGAAGCCAAGGCTGCCGATCTCCCCCCTTGAGGGGGAGATGTCCGGCAGGACAGAGGGGGGCGTCGTAGAGCGAAGACGGATCAGAACTAGCGTCGAAGGAGCCTCCCTATGACCTCCTCCGCACCACACCTCCATCAGGCCTCGACCCGCACCGACCTCGTCGACTGGGGCGCCCAGCCGGATGCGTTGGACGGCGCGTCCCATTCCACGGGCAGGCTGGTGCACAAGGGGCCGAACAACCAGCCGGAATCGGGGATCTGGGTCTGCACGCCCGGCCGTTGGCGCCTCAGCATCCCGCGCGATGAATTGTGCCATTTCGTCGCCGGCCGTGCGACCTACAGGTCGGATGTCGGTGAAGTGATAGAAGTCAGTGCTGGAACCGTGGTCATGTTCCCGGCCGGCTGGACGGGCGAATGCACCGTGCATGAGACCATGCGCAACGTCTACATGCTGGCTTGAACCTCGGAGCTTGATGACATGCCGACACCGCATTGGCCGAAGGCCTCGACCGTGGACCTGGAGGATTGGGGAGCGGGCAGCAACACGCTCGCCGGCGCGCCGCGTGCCTCGGGTAAGATCCTGTCGCAGAACCCGGACGGATCGAGCGAATGCGGCCTGTGGTCATGCACGTCAGGCACGCGGAAGGTCACCTTCCCTGCCGACGAGTTCTGCCATTTCCTGTCGGGACGCGGCAGCTACGTTCATGACAACGGCGAAGAGATTCCGGTCGAGGCCGGCACGCTTGTGTTCTTCCCCGCCGGCTGGACCGGCATCTCCATCATCACCGAAACGCTGACCAAGGCCTTCATGTGCCGGTGAGCACCAATGCCATTCCAGGGAAAATCGATATGACAACGCCGATCATGAAATCCCCGCTCGCCATTACCGATCTCGTCGACTGGGGCGTCATCCCGACTATGATCGAGGGCGAATCCCACACTTCGGGCAAGCTGCTGCACAAGGGGCCGGAGGGCCGTTCGGAATGCGGCCTGTGGGTCTGCACGCCCGGCAAATGGCACTGCCGCGTCACCCGCGACGAGTTCTGCCACTTCCTCGAGGGCCGCTGCACCTATGTGCATGAATCCGGCGAGATCATCGAGATCGAGCCGGACACGGCGGCCTTCTTTCCGCAGGACTGGAAAGGCGTTTGCACCGTCCATGAGACGATCAAGAAGGTCTACATGATCCGCTAAGCGGGTCGGAGAGGATATCCATGCATTTCTCCCCTGACCGGCCGACTTTCTTCGTCAATCCCGATTACCGGCCGATGGCCGACGCGAACAAACCGGTGATCGATCCAGCGACGTTGGAAACGGTCGGCGCGATCGCCGCTGTGACAGATGGCGAGATCGATGCAGCGCTGACTGCCGCCACCAAGGCGCAGGTTGCCTGGAAAAAGCTCGACGCCAAGAGCCGCGCCAGGCATCTGCATGCCGTCGCCAACGCCATCGAGGCGGCCGACTTCACGCGCTGCGCCGAGCTGATGGTGCGCGAGATGGGCAAACCCTATCCGGAAGCCATCGGCGAGATCGCCAACTGCGCGCCGATCTTCCGCTACTATGCCGAGATGGCGCGCGACGATGCCGGCAAGATCGCCGGCACGACGCAGGCCGGCTCGTTCCAGTATGCACGCTACGAGCCCTATGGCGTCTCCGTCCACATCATGCCTTACAACTTCCCGATCCTGCTGATGTGCTGGACGGTCGCGGCATCGCTCGCCGCCGGCAATGCCTGCGTCATCAAGCCGGCTGAGGCGACGACGCTGTCGACGCTCGACTACATGACCGTGTTCCGCTCGCTGCCGGAAGGGCTGGTCTCCTGCCTGCCGGGTGGTGCTGCCACCGCGCAGGCGCTGATCGCCTCGGACCGCACCCATGCCGTCGCCTTCACCGGCTCGGTCGCCGCCGGCAAGGCCGTGGCGGTGGCCTGTGCCGAGCGCATGAAACCGTGCGTCATCGAGGCCGGTGGCAGCGATCCGCTGATCATCAGCCAACACGCCCCGCTCGAGGTCGCCGCCGCCGGCAGCGTCACCGCCGCCTTTCACCTCACGGGCCAGGTCTGCACCTCGGCTGAGCGCTTCTTCGTCGTCGACGCCGTGCATGACCGCTTCGTCGACCTGTTCGCCGAAAGGACACGCGCGCTGCGCATCGGCAACGGCATGGACAAGACCGAGATCGGCCCGCTGGTCAGCGAAGCCGCGCGGGCGAAGGTGATGCGGTTGGTCGACGATGCGATCGCGCATGGCGCCACGGCCATCACCGGCGGCCGCATTCCGCCTGCGCACAACACCGGCTGGTTCTACGAGCCGACGATCCTGACCGGCGTCACCCCTGACATGGCCATCGTGCGCGAGGAGTGCTTCGGCCCGGTCGCCGCGATCTGCCGGGTCAGGGATTTCGACGAGGCGATCCGGCTTGCCAATGACAGCCCGTTCGGGCTCGGCGCCTCGGTGTTCACCACCGACCTGGCCGAAGCGCATGAGGCCGCCGAGCGGCTCGAGGCCGGCATGGTCTGGGTCAACAACCCGCTGATCGACAATGACGCCTTGCCCTTCGGCGGCTGGAAGGCCTCCGGCCTCGGCCGCGAACTTGGGCGCCAGGGCCTCGACGCCTTCCGCCGCTCGAAGATGGTGATCATCGACCACAAACCGACGATCCAGGACTGGTGGTATCCCTACCCCGACAGCTGGTTCCGCGAGGCGGGCGGCCGCAAGCATGTATGAATGCAGCGGCGCGGCAGCACCGCGCCGCCCGATACAAGCATTTACGCCGCGATCGCTTCGACCAATGCCCGTGAGACAGAAGCAATGACGGCGTTGCGTTTGGCCAGGCTCTGTTTCGTGCCGGTCAGATAGACCGACATCAAGATCGGGTTGCCGGAAGCCGGCCAGATGACGGCCACATCATTGGTACTGCCGTGCGCGCCGGTTCCGGTCTTGTCGCCGCATGTCCAGCCTTTCGGCAGTGCCGCCCTTATGCGCTCGTCGCCGGTCTTGTTAGCCACCAGCCAATCGACAAGCTGCGCCCGGCCCTTTTCCGACAGGCTGTTGCCGATCGTCAGCCGTTCGAAATTGTCGGCCATGGCCAGCGGCGAGGTCGTGTCGCGCGCGTCGCCCGGCAGCGACTCGTTCAGCTCCGGCTCGATCCGGTCCAGCCTGGTCACCTTGTCGCCGATCGAACGCAGATAGGCTGTCAGCTGCGCCGGACCGCCAAAGGACTCCAACAACAGATTGGCCGCCCCATTGTCGCTGACCGTCACGGCCGCCTCGCAAAGCTGTGCCACCGTCATCGAGCCGCCGGCGTGTTTCTTGGTCGTCGGAGAGTTCGCAATGACGGCGTCGTGCGGAATCTTGATGCTGCGGTCGAGCTGCTCGATGCCGCCGTCGACACGATGCAGGATGAACGCCGCCGCAAGTGCCTTGAAAGTGCTGCACATGGGGAACAGCTCGCCCTCGCGATAGCCGAATTGCGCGGTCGTTCCGGAGATCCGGCAGGCCACGCCGAGCCGGCCGCCGCTTTTCGCCTCGATCTGCCTTATTTTCGGCAAGACCCCATCAAATTTTGTCGGGCTTATTGCCGCTTTCGCGATGGCGCCAACCGGGGCCGTCAAAACCACCGCGAGACCACTGATGAAATTGCGTCTGCTTGTCATGTCCATACTCTCTATCGCCCCGCGCAGCAGAACTGGACCGGATCCGGCGCCATCGCAAACGAGTAAACATCGCCCCCGCCATAAGAAAAATTAGGGCTGGGATGATGAAGCGATCGCACCTCCCATTGAATGGCTTGCGCGCCTTCGAGGCCTCCGCAAGGCATCTCAGCTTCACTGGCGCCGGCCTCGAACTGCGCGTCACCCAGGCCGCCGTCAGCTCAAGGGCCTTGAAGAGGCCCTTGGTATCAGGCTTTTCCGCCGATTGCCGCACGGCCTCGCTTTGAGCGAGGAGGGCGAGGCTCTGTTGCCGGTACTGAGCGACGCCTTCAACAGAATCAGCGTCACGCTTAACCGCTTCGAGGGTGGCCGCTTCAACGATATCGTCACCGTCGGTGTGGTCGGCACGTTCGCCTCGGGATGGCTGATCCCCAGATTGCCGGCATTTCACCAGGCCTATCCGGACATCGAGCTGCGCATCTCGACTAACAACAACCGGGCCAATCTTGCCGCCGACGGTCTCGATTTTGCCGTACGCTTCGGCGACGGCTCCTGGCAGGGCACCGAGAACACGCCGTTGCTGCCCGGCGGCTTCTCGCCAGCCTGCACGCCCGACATTGCCGCGCGTCTGCGCGACCCGTCCGATCTCGCGCGCGAAACGCTGCTGTGCTCCTACAGGGAAGACGAATGGCTACGCTGGTTCGAGACGGCAGGGTGCCATTGCCCGCCGATCAAGGGCATCGTCTTCGACTCATCGGTCACCATGGCGAACGCTGCCGTCCAGGGCGCCGGCGTGGCGCTGCTCCCGATTTCGATGTTCAGCCGTGAGCTCTGTTCCGCCCAGTTGGTGCAGCCTTTCGACTGTACGGTCGATGTCGGTCGGTATTGGCTGTCGGCGCGGCGCAGGCGCCAGAACTCGCAGGCAATGACGATATTTGCCGGCTGGTTGAAGGCCGAGACGGCTACTTCAGCCGATGCTTTCGCCACCGTCGATCACCAGCGCCTGGCCGGTCATGAAGGACGAGCGGTCGGAAACGAGGAACAGGATCGCCTCGGCGATCTCTTCGGCGCTGGCCCAGCGTCCCATCGGGATCTTGGTGCGGACATAGTTTTCGATCGCCTCGCGCCCCCCCATCTGGGCGATGAACGGTTCGTTGAACGGCGTGTCGACCCAGCCTGGGCAGAGCGCGTTGACGCGGACATTGTGCCTGGCATAGTCGAGCGACATCTGCCTGGTCATCGCCACCACGGCATGTTTGGACGTGGCGTAGGCGATCATTTCGCGGTCGTAGAACACGCCCGAATTGGAGGCGGTGTTGAGGATGACCCCGCCGCCCTGCGCGATCATCGACGGCATGGCCAGCCTGGCCGCCAGGAACTGCGCCCGCACATTGACCCGCCACGAGGCATCCATGCCGCCGACCTCGACTTCGGTCAGCGTACCGCCGACCTGGATACCGGCATGGTTGTGCAGGATGTCGATACGCCCAAGCTTGTCGAGGGTGCCGGTGATGAGCTGCTCGACCGCTGCGTCATCCGCGACATCGGTGGTGAGCGCCTCGGCCTGGCCGCCCGCCGCGCGGATGTCTGAAACCGTGGCCTCGCCGCTGGCCTGGTCCCTGTCGGCGATGACGACCAGCGCGCCTTCCCTCGCCATGATCATGGCGCCGGCGCGCCCGATGCCGGAGCCGGCACCCGTCACCACGGCGATGCGGTCTTTGAGGATCATGGTGCGACTTTCAGTTTGATGGTTTGCGTTGGCGCAGCTGCCATTGGGCAAGCACCACAAGCAGCACGGAGGCGACGAGCACGATCGTCGCGATGGCATTGATTTCCGGCGTCACCCCACGCCGGATCGACGCGAAGACATAGATCGGCAGCGTCGTCTGCGCACCGGCGACGAAGAAGGCGACGATGAAATCGTCGAAGGAGAAGGTGAAGGCCAGCAGGAAGCCGGCGACCACCGCCGGCATGATCTGCGGAAGGACGATGCTGCGGAACGTCGTCAACGGCGTCGCGTACAGATCGCTCGACGCCTCGACCAGGTTGCGGTCGAGGCTGCCGAGACGCGTACCGACGATCATCGTCACCAGCGCCATCGAAAACAGGCCGTGCGCCGCGATGATCGAGCCGTAGCCGAGCGACAGGCGCGGCGGCTGATCGTCGGGCCATATCGAGGCGAGGAACGGGTTGACGACCGCGAACAGCTGGACGAGTGCGACCAGCGTCGAGATGCCGATGACGACCCCGGGAACGACGATCGCGGCACCCAGAAGCGCATCGAAGACAGCGCGGGTCCGTAGACTGACGCGCGCCAGGCCAAGCGCGGCCGCAGTGCCGCACAGCGCCGCCAGCGAGGCGCTGGTGGTGGCGATGAAGAGGCTGTTCTTCAGCGCCTCGACCAGGAACGGGTTGGCCAGCGCCTTGCCGTACCATTGCACGGAAAAGCCGGTGAACTCGCTCGCATGATGCCCGGCGTTGAAGGAGAACAGCACCACAAGCGCGATCGGCAGGTAAAGGAAGGCGAAGACGGCAATGACGAAGGCGCGCATCAGATCAGATCCACCCGGCGGGCGCCCGAAACCCTGGTCGAGATGCGGTTGGCCGCAATCAGCACCACCACCGAGACCAGCACAAGCGTGATCGCGATGGCCGATCCGAACGGCCAGTTGCGCGACTGCAGGAACAGGTCGACCAGCGCATTGCCGATGAAGAACACCTTGCCGCCGCCAAGCAGCGTCGGGATCAGATATTCGCCGAGCAGCAGGATCATGACCAACGAGAAGCCGGTCATCACCCCCGGCAGTGACAGTTTCAGCGTCACGCCAAGGAACGTGGAGAGTGGCGTCGCGCCGAGATCGGCGGAGGCTTCCAACAGCCTGCGGTCGAGCCGCTCGAGGCTGACATAGATCGGCAGGATCATCAGCGGCAGATAGCCATAGACGATGCCGAGCAGCACGGCGCCCGGCGTGTTGATCAGCCTGATATCCTCGAAGCCGACATAAGCGAGCAGAGCCGGAATGCCGCGACCGCCCAGCACATACATCCAAGCATAAGTCCGCATCAGAAGGCTGGTCCAGAACGGAATGACGACGAGCGCCAGCAGGATCAGTCGCCAGCGCTGCGCCGCCTGCAGGGCTAGGTAGTAGGCCACCGGATAGGCGACGAGAAGACAGGCGAGCGCGCCCATCGGCGCCAGCATCATGGTGTTCCAGAAGGCGGTCGCCCGCGCCGGAAGATTGGCATATTGCGCCAGCGTAAAGGCCGCCTGGTAGCCGCCTTCCGGCGCGCGCTCGCCGACGCTGAACACGGCGATGGCGATGAACGGCAGCACCAGGAAGACCACCAGCCACGCCGCCGCCGGACCGAGCAGCAAGGCGGTCAGCAGATTATGACGAAATTTATTGCCGTGCATTGAAACCGCCCCGGTGCCGGCGGACATTTGCCCGCCGGTCAATTGTCTGCATCAGGCCGGTCGCTCAGGCCGACTTGAAGCGGGCCATCAGTTCGGCCCGGCCGGGATCGGTCAGCGTCGCCGCCGCACCGAACTCGAGCGGCGTCAACAAATCGGCCGCCGGATAGAGGATCGGATTGTCGAGCACCTCCTTGGGCAGCAGCTTGTTGACCCGCGCATCGGTCGACGGCGCACCGTTGGCCAGGTGCTCCTTGACCGCGACCTGCGGGTTCATCAGGTAGTTGAGGAGCGCGTAGCCGGCGGGCTTGTTCGGCGCGTCCTTGGGGATGGCGTAGAAATCGGTCCAGATCTCGCCGCCTTCCTTGCCCAGCACATAGGCGATCTCGGGGATGTCGCGATGCAGCTGCGCGCCGTCATTGGTCCAGCACATGGTCATCCAGGCGTCACCGGCGCGCATTCCCGGCTGGTAGTCGGATGAGACCGCGAACAGATGCGGCTTGACCTTCAGCAGCAATTCCTCGGCCTTGGCGAGTTCGTCCTGCTTCAGCGAGTTGAACGAATAGCCGTAATATTTCAGCGCGTTGCCGATCGTGGTCAGCTGGTAATCATGCACCATGGTGCGGCCGTCGCCCTCCGCCATGGCGGTGTCCCAGAACTCCTTCCAGCTGGTCATCGGCTTGGTCAGCTTCTTGGTGTTGACGGCAAAGCCGGTGGTGCCCCAGTTCTTCGGCACGGCGTAGGTCGTCCCGTCGATCGTGCCTTCCGAGGTGAAGCGCGGATCCTCCTGCGTGCCGTCGAAATTCGGCAGTTTCGCCATATCGAGCGCCTCGATGATACCGAGCTTCTTGTAGGTCGAGATCGTGTAGTTGGTCGGTACGAAAAGGCTCCAGCCCGACGCGCCGGCCTGCAGCTTGGCCAGCATTTCCTCGTTGGAGCCGAACACGTTGACCTCCACGGCAACGCCGGTGTCCTTCTTGAAATTCTCGAACGTCGCCGGGTCATGATAGTTCGGCCAGGTGGCGATCGACATACGGTCGCCGAGGCTCTCAGCGGCAAAGGCCGGCGTCGGCATGATGCCGATCTCGCGCGCCATCACCGCCGTCGCAATGCCGAGGCCGGTGAGGCCGAGGAAGTCGCGGCGGCCGATCGAGCCGCGCTTGAGGCGCATCAGCTGGTCCACGAAGTTTTCAGGGCTTATCGGCAGTCCATCACGATATGATTTCGACATGTTTGGTTACCCTCTGGTTGGTCCCGTTGTTCTTGGGGTCCGGAAACGCCAGGGGCGTTCCGGCGGCAAAGCCGATGGCGACGGGTTCACCCGGCTTGAAGAGATTGCCGTGGCCGATCAGGTGGTCGGCTCTGGCGAGCAGCGTTCCGATGCCCTGGACCTCGATCGCGTATTCCGCGGTCGAGCCGAGGAAAATCCGGTTACGGACGATGCCTTTGAACCGGCCGCTTCCGGGAGCGCCGAGACTGAGCGATTCGGGACGCAGGCTGACCGACACGGTCTCGCCCTTCTGCAAGGCCGTCCGTTTGCGCGCCGCAATGATCGTGCCGTCGGCAAGCGCGATGTCCACCAGCTCGCCGGAGTGCCCGGCGACCTTGCCGTTCAGCAGATTGGTCTTGCCGACGAAATCGGCAACGAACAGATCGACCGGCTCGTCATAGATCTCGTTCGGCTGACCGAGCTGGACGATGCGGCCGCCATTCATGACGCAGACGAAATCGCTCATCGACAGCGCTTCCTCCTGGTCGTGGGTGACCAACACGAAGGTGATGCCGATCTCGCGCTGCAGGTTTTGCAGCTCGATCTGCATGTCGGTGCGCAGCTTCTTGTCGAGCGCGGCCAGCGGCTCGTCGAGCAGCAGCACCGCCGGCTTGTTGACCAACGCGCGCGCCAGCGCGACACGCTGCTGCTGGCCGCCGGACAGTTCGTGGATCTTGCGGCGGCCATAGCCGGCGAGCCGCACCATGGCCAGCGCCTCGCCTGCCCTTGACGCGATCTCGCGCGACGAGAGCCGCGGCCGTGCCTGGCGCAGCCCGTAGGCGACGTTGTCCTCGACATCGAGATGCGGAAACAGCGCGTATTGCTGGAACACCATGTTGACCGGCCGCCGGTAGGGCGGCGTGCCGGCCATGTCCTGGCCGCGAATGAACACCTGGCCTTCGCTCGGCTGTTCGAAGCCGCCGATCATACGCAGGCAGGTCGTCTTGCCGCAGCCGGACGGTCCAAGCAGGGCGACAAAGGCGGAAGGCGGCACGGCAAGATCGATGCCGCTGACCGCGGTCACCGCGCCATAACGCTTGGTGACGCCGCGAAACTCGATGTCGGGCACTGCGGTCAAGGCTGCGGGCTCCAGCAACAGGGCAATTCCGGAACGCTACCAGAGCCAATGGCGGCTAGTATATACCTCGCAGGTGGTATATCTGATCTATTTTCTCGTTTAAGGGGGTATGGATTGTCCCGCAGCGACGAATACGGCCAGCTTGCCACGCTTGTCACCGCGACGCGGGAGACGAGCGGCGACCTCTTCGGCAAGGCGATGGTCGATTGGCTGCGCCAGCACGTCGACTTCGATCATTGCGTGATCTTCGGCTATCGCGGTGCTGCGCGCCCGCCGCTGCTGTTCGAGACCTTTTCGCCGGCCGAAAGCCACGTCTTCGTCGCGCTCTATCAGGAAGGGCCATACCTGCTCGACCCGTTCCACCACGCGGCGGTCGAGCGCAAGGAAGGGTTCTGGCGTATGCGCGAACTCGCCCCGGACCGCTTCTACGCCAGCGAATATTTTCGCTCCTACTACAGCCAGACCAGATTGGCCGAGGAGGTCGGCTTCTTCGTGCCTTTGCCGGGAAAAGACGCGCTGGTGCTGTCGCTGATGCGGCTGCGCGCATCGGGTCCGTTCGGCACCGCCGATGCCAGGCTTTTGCGCGACATGGCGCCGGCGGTGATCAGCTTCGCCAGATTGCGCTGGCCTGCGCTCCCGGCCGACGAGCCGGCCGAGACAAAGCAGGACGAGACGACCGCTCCGGTCAACGAGTTCGATCGCGCCCATATCTGGCAGAGCCTGTCGCTAACGCCGCGCGAAAAGCATGTCGTCGACCTGGTGCTGCAGGGGCATTCAACCGAATCGATCGCCAGGGCAATGCGCATCGTGCCGGGAACCGTGAAGGTTCACCGCCGCAACATCTATCGCAAGCTCAAGATCAAATCGCAGGCCGGCCTGTTCGCGCGCTTCGTCGAGATCATCGACGCACGGGTTCGATAGAGGACCTCTACGCGCCCCAGACCACCGCTTGCTCGTGGCGCTTGATCAGGTGCTTGAGATTGTCGAAACCCTGGCGGATGTGCTTGGCGAAGGCATCGACCGCCGGTGCGCGCGGCGTATCGGCGAGCCGCAGCAGGCCGAGTGCCCGCTCTGGGTGCGGGATCGCCACCGGCAGCGCCGTGATCGCTTTGTCCTTGCGAAAGGCAAAGACCACGCTGTGCGGCAGCACGGTCAGCGCGTCGGTTTGCTTCATGTAGTTGACGGCGCTGGTCAGCGAGCCGCCGGAATAGCGGATCTTTATCTCCGTGGCGCCCAGTGACAAAAGCAGGCTGCGCAAATCGTCCAGCAGCGGGCTGCCGGGCGGTGGTGCGATCCAGGGATAGTCGAGCAGGTCGCTGGTCTTCAGCTTGCGCCGCAGCAGCAACGGATGAGTGGAGCGGCAAGCGACGACATTGCGCCCCGGCAGGATCTCGCGGAACTCCATGCCCGATCCTTCTTCGAGAAGGTCGATCGGGCAAACCGCAAGGTCGATCCGGTCGGCGTTGATGGCCGCGCGCAGGTCGGACAGATAGCCATAGCTCTGGTCGACGCGCACATCCGGATAGGCGTTCTGGAAATCGGCGATCATGCCGGAGATCAGCGCGTCCATGAAGAACGGTGTGCCGCCGACCCGCACCACACCGGAGCGGCCCTGGCTGAAATTGGCGACAATGTCCGAGGCCTTGCGCGACGCCGCCAGCATCACCTGGCCATGATCGGCCAGCGCCCGACCGAGCGGCGTCGGCTGCAACGGCCGGCGCCCCTTCAGGAACAGCGGCTCGCCCAGCCGTTTCTCCAGCATCGACAGCGTGCGCGAAACGGCGGGCTGCGACAGGCCGACCAGTGCGGCGCCCTCGGTGACGCCGCCGGCCTGCACCACGGCCGCCAGCTGAATGAGATGCCTTTCATCGAGCTTCATACCGATATGGTATATTAAACCGGGCAGAAATCATCATTTTTGTGTGTGGCCTGCGCTAATGTCCCTTCCTGAGATGAAACCGGGAAGGAACATGTCACACGCTGGCAGACCGTCGTTCAACGAGACCAACTCCGCCGAGATGGTCGCCCAGCGCCTGTTGAAGGCCAAGGCCGGGCCGTTGCCGCGTTTCCTCGCGACCGTCGTCGACCATCTTCACCAGATCGTCAGGGAGACCCGCCCGACGGCGGCGGACTGGCGCCAGGCGATCGCCTTCCTCACCGAAATCGGCCACGCCAGTGATGATAAAAGACAGGAATGGGTGCTGCTGTCCGACCTGCTCGGCGTCAGCGCGCTGGTCGAGGACATCAACTTCCGACGTCCGAACGGTGCGACGCCCAACACCGGACGCGGCCCGTTCTATCGCGCCGACGCGCCGAGGCTGCCGCTCGGCGCCGACATTTCGCTGGATGGCGTCGGCACGCCACTCACCGTGTCGGGGCGGGTCATTGATCTCGACGGCATGCCCATATCGGGAGCGACGGTCGAAACCTGGCAAGCGAACGCACAAGGTTTCTACGAGAACCAGCAGCCCGATTTGCAGCCGGAATTCAACCTGCGCGGCGTCTTCACCACCGACAAGGACGGCCGCTTCCACTACCGCACGGTCAAGCCGGCCGGCTACGGCGTGCCAAATGACGGGCCGGTCGGGCAGATGCTTGGCCGGCTAAACTATCCGCTCGACCGTCCGGCACATCTGCATTTTCTCATCCGCGCCGACAATTTCGAGACGCTGACCACGCAAGTGTTCGATCGCGGCGACCCGCGCCTCGACGAGGACGCCTTGTTCGGTGTCAAGCCGGAGCTTGTCGGCGACTTCAAGCGTTTGAGCGGTGGCGCCGGCTGGTCGCTCGACTTCAGCTTCGTCATGGCGATGGCGCGCAAGGGGAGCCGGGCAGCATGACGAGGCAATTCACCTATTCCGGCAGCCCGGCGCATATCGTCTTCGGCAACGGCGCATCCTTGGAGGTCGGCGCCTGGGTCGAAAGGCTCGGCCGCGGACGCGCGCTGGTGCTTTCGACGTCGCACCAGGCCGGCGATGGCGACGCGCTGGCGAAGAAGCTGGGGGCACTGGCGGCTGGAACGTTTGCCGGTGCGGCCATGCACACGCCGGTCGAGGTGACCGAGGTGGCATTGGCCAAGGCGCATGAAGTCAATGCCGACTGCGTCGTCGCGCTCGGCGGCGGGTCGACCACTGGACTGGGCAAGGCGATCGCCTATCGAACCGACCTGCCACAGATCGTCATCCCGACCACCTATGCCGGCTCGGAAGTGACGCCGATCCTCGGCCAGACCGAGAACGGCTTGAAGACCACGGTTCGAGATGCAAAAATCCTGCCGGAAGTCGTGATCTACGATCCGGAACTGACCGTCGGCTTGCCGATCGCGATGAGCGTCACCTCCGGCCTCAATGCCATAGCGCATGCGGCGGAAGCGCTCTACGCGCAGGACCGCAACCCTGTATCGACGCTGATGGCCGTCGAGGGGCTCCGCGCCCTGAGCCAGGCGCTTCCCGTCCTGATCGAGGAGCCCAGGAATCTCGCCGCGCGTGGCGACGCGCTTTATGGCGCCTGGCTGTGCGGCACCGTGCTCGGCACCGTCGGCATGGCGCTGCATCACAAGATCTGCCACACGCTGGGCGGCTCCTTCGACATGCCGCATGCCGAGACCCATGCGGTGATGCTGCCGCACACGATCGGCTTCAACGCCGTCGCCGTGCCCGAATTGCTCAAACCCGTTGCCGATATCTTCGGCGGCAGCCCAGGTGGACGCCTGCATGATTTCGCCAAATCGGTCGGCGCGCCGCTGACGCTGAGGGAACTCGGCCTCGAGCAGGGCGACCTCGACCGCGCCGCCGAGATCGCGACCAAAAATCCGTACTGGAATCCGCGGCCCTTCGATCGCGCCGCAATCCGCGCCCTGTTGCAGGACGCGTGGGAGGGAAGACGTCCACAAGACTGACGGCAACAAAGGGAGGAACAACAATGATCACCAGACGCGAATTCATCCGCAACACCGCCGCCACTGGCCTGCTTGCCGGCACCTCGGGCCTGGCCATGCCGGCCATCGCCCAGAATGCGCCGATCAAGCTCGGCTATGTCAGCCCGCAATCGGGTCCGCTGGCGGCTTTCGCCGAGGCCGACAAGTTCATCATCGACGGTTTCCTCGCCGCCACCAAGGCGGCCGGCCTCAACTATGAGGTGGTGGTCAAGGACAGCCAGTCCAACCCCAACCGGGCGGCGGAAGTCGCCAAGGAGTTGATCGTCAACGACAAGGTCAATTTGATGCTTGTCGCCTCGACGCCGGAGACCACCAACCCGGTCGCCACGACCTGCGAGGCCGAGGAAGTGCCGTGCCTGTCGACGGTGGCGCCATGGCAGCCATGGTTCATCGGCCAGCAGGGCAATCCCGGCGACCCGGCCTCGTGGAAGCCGTTCAACTATGCCTACCATTTCTTCTGGGGTCTGGAGGACGTCATTGCCGTCTTCACCAACATGTGGGCGCAGGTCGAGACCAACAAAAAGGTTGGCGGCCTGTTCCCCAATGATGGCGACGGCAACGCCTGGGGCGACGGCACGGTCGGATTTCCGCCGGTGCTGGCCAAGGGCGGCTACGGGCTGACCGACACTGGCCGCTACCAGAACCTGACCGACGATTTCTCGGCGCAGATCAACGCCTTCAAGGGCGCGTCGTGCGAAATCATCACCGGCGTGATGATTCCGCCCGACTTCACCACCTTCTGGAACCAGGCCAAACAGCAGGGTTTCACGCCCAAGGTGGCGTCGATCGGCAAGGCACTCTTGTTCCCGCAATCGGTCGAAGCGCTCGGCAAGTCCGGCCACAATCTGTCATCGGAAGTTTGGTGGACGCCCAACCATCCGTTCAAGTCGTCGCTGACCGGCGAAAGCTCGGCGCAGGTCGCGGAGGGCTTCACCAAGGCCACCGGCCGGCAATGGACGCAGCCGATCGGCTTTGTCCACGCGCTGTTCGAGATCGCCGCCGACGTCATGAAACGAGCCGGCGAAGCAGGCGATGGTGACAAGGTGGCGGCAGCGATCGCCGCGACCAGGCTCGACACGCTGGTCGGGCCGATCGCCTGGGACGGCGCCAAACTGCCGCCCTTTGCCGCCAAGAACATCGCCAAGACGCCGCTGGTCGGCGGCCAATGGCGGCTGAAGGATGGTGGCGGCTACGATCTCGTCATCACCGACAACAAGACCGCGCCCAACATCCCGACCGGCGGCAACATGGAAGTGATCGGCTGACAATGCCCATCCTCGCGCTCTCCAATGTCTCGAAACGCTTCGGCGCTCTCACGGTCGCCAACGCGGTTTCGTTCGAGCTGCGGCAGGGCGAGGCGCTCGGCATCATCGGCCCGAACGGGGCGGGCAAGTCGACACTGTTCAACCTGATCACCGGCAACATCGCCGTCGACGCCGGCACCATCACCTTCGATGGTCGGGACGTGACACGGCTGCCACCCATGCAGCGTTGTTTTGCCGGCGTCGGACGCTCCTTCCAGATCCCGCAGCCTTTCGAGAAACTGACCGTGTTCGAGAACCTGCTGGTCGCCGGCGCCTTCGGGGCAAGAAAGACCGAAGCCGAGGTCGGCGACCGCTGCGCCGAGATCCTGGTCGAGACCGGGCTGATCGACCGCGCCAATCATCCGGCCGGCGGCTTGAGCCTGCTGCAGCGCAAGCGGCTTGAGCTTGCCCGCGCGCTGGCGACCGAACCCAGGCTGCTGCTGCTGGACGAGATCGCCGGCGGCCTGACCGAGGGCGAATGCGGCATGCTGGTCGACACCATCCGCGCCATCCACAAAGGCGGCATGTCGATCATCTGGATCGAGCACGTGCTGCATGCGCTGAATTCGGTGGTCGAGCGGCTCCTCGTCCTCAATTTCGGCAAGGTTATCGGCATGGGCGCGCCGGATCCCGTCATGGCATCGCGTGAGGTCCGCGAGATCTATCTCGGGATCGAAGTGTGATGGCGCTGCTCGAGACAAGAGGACTGACCGCCCGCTACGGCGACTTCCAGGCACTGTTCGGCGTCGACATCGCGCTGGATGAAGGCGAGACCATAGCCATCATCGGCGCCAACGGCGCCGGCAAGACGACGCTGATGCGCTCGATCTCCGGCATATTGGCCAACCAGCCCGAAGCGGTGCTGTTCGATGGCGAAGAAATCGGCGCCCTGCCCGCCCCCGACATCGTCGCGCGCGGCATCGCGATGGTGCCGGAGGGGCGAAAGCTGTTCCCGTCGCTTAGCGTCGAGGAGAACCTGCTGATCGGTCGCTATGGTCGCGCCGTTGCCGGGCACTGGAGCCTCGAAAGCGTCTATGAGCTGTTCCCCATCCTGAAAGAACGGCGCACCAATCCGGGCACGGCGCTGTCCGGCGGCCAGCAGCAGATGGTGGCCATCGGCCGCGCGCTGATGTCCAACCCACGCGTGTTGCTCTGCGACGAGATCAGCCTTGGCCTGGCGCCGGTCGTCATCAGGGATATCTACGCCGCCTTTCCACGCATCCGCGCGGCCGGCGCCTCGATCGTCATGGTGGAGCAGGACATCGGCCAGGCGCTGAAGGTCAGCGATCGCGTCTATTGCATGATGGAAGGCCGCATCACCCTCTCCGGCGCGCCGGCTGCACTGACGCGCGAGGCCATTCACTCCGCCTATTTCGGGCATTGAGGGGCGGCGATGCGAGAGAAACTGCCCAGATCTCACCCAGCTAGTCAACGGTCGGGGCAAACCCCATGACCAGCGCGCTCGACACCATCATCCAGGGCATTCAGCTCGGCGGCCTTTACGCGCTGTTCGCGGCCGGCTTGAGCCTCGTCTTCGGCATCATGCGGCTGGTCAACCTGGCGCATGGCGACCTCATCGTGCTCGCCGCCTTCCTGATTCTCGCGCTGGTGACCGCCCTTGGCCTTAACCCGTTCGTCGCCGCCCTTGTGGCGATGCCGCTGATGTTCGCTGTCGGCTGGGCACTGCAATTCTATCTTCTCAATCGAACATTGGGCACCGATATCCTGCCGCCGCTGCTGGTCACCTTCGGCCTGTCGATCGTCATCCAGAACGGCCTGCTCGAAGGGTTTTCCGCCGACAGCCGCCGCATCTCGGTCGGTGGGCTGGAATCCGCATCGCTGGCGCTTGGACCGGTCAATGTCGGCGTCATGCCGCTGTTGACCCTGGCCTCGGCCATCGCGGTGATCGTCGGCCTCAACCAGCTGTTCTACCGCACATCGCTCGGCCGCGCCTTTCGCGCCACCTCGGATGATCCGCTCACCGCCGGACTGATGGGCATCCAGCCGAAGCGCATCTTCGCCGCCGCCACCGGCATCGCCATGGTGGTGGTGACGATCGCCGCCCTCTATCTCGGCACGCGCGCCAATTTCGACCCGACCATCGGACCGGCGCGGCTGATCTACGCCTTCGAGGCGGTCATCATCGGCGGCCTTGGCTCGCTGTGGGGAACGCTGTTCGGCGGCATCGTCATCGGCATCGCCCAGACCTTTGGGGCCGCGATCAATCCGGAATGGCAGATCCTGGCCGGCCATCTGGCCTTCCTGGTGGTGCTGCTGGTCAGGCCGCGCGGTCTGTTTCCGCGCGCGGTGGATTGAGAGCCATGACCGATTTCACACTCAGCCGCTGGAAAGTCGAAACGCGAACCAAGGCATCGGCGACCTTCGCTATCGTCGCCGCGCTCGTCATCCTGCTTGCCTTCGCCGCGCCTTTGTTCGTCTCCCGCAGCGTGCTGCAGGACCTGTTCTTCATCCTAACCATGCTGGTGCTGGCGCAGAACTGGAACCTCTTGGCCGGCTATGCCGGGCTGGTCTCGGTCGGCCAGCAGGCCTTCGTCGGCTTTGGCGCCTACGCCATGTTCGCGTTTGTCATCCTCGCCGGGCTCGACCCGCTGGCCGCGATCCTTCTTGCCGGCATCGCCAGCGCCTTGCTCGCCATCCCCACAGCCTTCTTCCTGTTTCGCCTGCAGGGCGCCTATTTCGCCATCGGCAGCTGGGTCATCGCCGAAGTGGTGCGGCTGGTGCTGGCGCAATGGAAGATGCTGGGCGGCGGCACCGGCACCTCGCTGCCGCGCGAGGCCATCCGCGACACGCCGGAGCTGAAGCTGGTCGGCGATCTGTTCGGCGTCAAATCGTCAGGCGCCGGCGACATCCTGACCTATTGGCTGGCGCTGCTGCTCGCCATCGCCACCATAGGCCTCGTCTATCGCCTGCTGCGCTCGAAGCAGGGACTGGGGCTCGCCGCCGTGCGCGACAGCCAGGAAGCGGCGCGCTCGGTCGGCGTCGACGCCCGCCGCATGAAGACGCTGGTCTATCTGGCGGCAGCCTTTGGCACTGGGCTGGCCGGCGCCCTGATCTATGTGCAAAAGGCCCGCATCTCGCCGGACGCTGCCTTCTCCGTCGTCGACTGGACCGCCTATGTCATCTTCATCGTCGTCATCGGCGGCATCGGCACCATCGAAGGGCCTATCGTCGGCGTCATCGTCTTCTACATCCTGCAGAATCTGCTTGCCGACTACGGCTCCTGGTATCTCCTGATCCTCGGGCTGATCGGCATCGTCATCATGCTGTTTGCGCCGCGCGGCCTGTGGGGCCTGTTTGCCGAGCGCACCGGCATCCAGCTTTTCCCGGTCCGCCGCCGGCTGACCGGCGGACCGCTATCAGCAAGCAAAAAGGGAGAGCCGCATGGCTGACATCACCACCGACGTGCTGACCATCGGTACCGGGCCTGCGGGCTCGGCGACCGCAGCGCTGCTTTCGACTTATGGCGTCGAGAACATGGTCATCAACCGCTATCGCTGGCTGGCCGCGACGCCGCGCGCGCACATCACCAACCAGCGCACTATGGAAGTCCTGCGCGACCTCGGCAAGGACGTCGAGGCCGAAGCCTATATGCATGCCACGGAACAGGACTTGATGGGCGAGAACGTGTTCTGCACCTCGCTCGCCGGCGAGGAGATCGGCCGCATGCGCAGCTGGGGCAAGCATCCGCTTTCCCGCGCCGAGCATCTGCTCTCCTCGCCCTCGCACATGAACGACCTGCCGCAGACCTTCATGGAACCACTGCTGTTCAAGACCGCCTGTTCGCGCGGCACGCAGTCGCGGATGTCGATGGAGTATCTGTCGCATGTGCAGGACGCAGAGGGCGTGTCCACAACCTGTCGCGACCGGTTGACCGGCAAGGACATCACCATCCGCTCAAAGTATCTGGTCGGCGCCGATGGCGGCAATTCGCTGGTCGCCGAACATGCCGGCCTGCCTTTCGAAGGCAAGATGGGTGTTGGCGGCTCGATGAACATCCTGTTCAAGGCCGACCTGTCGAAATACGTCGCCCACCGGCCGTCTGTGCTCTACTGGGTGGTGCAGCCGGGCGCCGATGTCGGCGGCATCGGCATGGGCCTGGTGCGCATGATCCGGCCCTGGGACGAGTGGCTGATCGTCTGGGGCTACGACATCAACCAGCCGGCGCCCAAGGTCGATGATGCCTTCGCCAGAAAAGTGGCGCGCGATCTCGTCGGCGACCCCGAGCTTGAGATCGACGTCCAGTCGGTATCGACCTGGACCGTCAACAACATGTACGCCACGCAGACCTCCAAAGGTCGCGTGTTCTGCATGGGCGACGCCATCCATCGCCACCCGCCGTCGAATGGGCTCGGATCCAACACCTCAATCCAGGACGGCTTCAACCTCGCCTGGAAGCTTGCCTATGTCATCAAGGGCAAGGCCGGACCAAAACTGCTCGACAGCTATTCGCAGGAGCGCGCGCCGGTCGCCAGGCAGATCGTCACCCGCGCCAACAAGTCGATCGAGGAGTTCGGCCCGATCTTCAAGGCGCTTGGCCTGCTCGATTCGATCGACCCGGTGAAGATGCAGTCGAACATGGATGCGCGCTGCGACGACACGCCGGCGGCCGAGGCGCAACGCGCCAAGATCCGCGAGACGATCGCCGCCAAGGTCTACGAGTTCGACGCCCATGGCGTCGAGATGAACCAGCGCTACAAGTCGAATGCCATCGTCACCGACGGGCAGGAGGAACCGGCCTTCGAGAAGGACGCCGAACTGCACCATCAGCCGACGTCCTGGCCGGGCGCCCGGCTGCCGCATGTCTGGGTGCATTCGGAACGCGGCGACAAGGTCTCGACACTCGACCTGACCGGGCACGGCAAATTCACCGTGCTGACCGGCATTGGCGGGCAAGGCTGGCTCGACGCCGCGAAGGTCGTCAGCAAGGAACTGGGCATCGACATGGCTGGCCACCTGATTGGCCCACGCCAGCCGTGGCAGGACTTTTCCGGCGACTGGGCGCGCGCCCGCGAAGTGCGCGACAGCGGCATCCTGCTCGTGCGCCCCGACCAGCATGTCGGCTGGCGCGCGGACGCGATAAGCGGCGATCCGGCGGCGGATCTTCGCCGCGCCCTGACGTCAATTCTGGACAGGTGAGGACGGACGATGGAAGCGCACGAAAAGGGCTTCTTCACCGAGGAGAATTCGGTCGAGGTCGTCACCGGCCGCAACCGCAACGCCAAAAGCGAACGGCTGAAGGCCGTGATGGAGGTCATCACCCGCAAGCTGCACGAGGCGGTCAAGGAGATCGAACCGACGCAGGACGAATGGTTCGAGGCCATCCTGTTCCTGACCAGGACCGGCCAGCTCTCCACTGAATGGCGGCAGGAGTTCATCCTGCTTTCGGACGTGCTTGGCGTCTCGATGCTGGTCGACGCCATCAACAACCGCAAACCGTCAGGCGCTTCGGAATCGACGGTGCTCGGACCGTTCCATCTCGCCGACGCACCGGAATTGCCAATGGGCGCCAACATCTGCCTCGACCAGAAGGGCGAGGACATGTTCATCCATGGCCGCATTCTCGACACCGAGGGCAAGCCGATCGCCGGTGCCGTGCTCGACGTCTGGCAGGCCAATGACGAGGGTTTCTATGACGTGCAGCAGAAGGGCCTCCAGCCCGACTTCAATCTGCGCGGCGTGTTCCGCACCGACGCCGATGGGCGCTACTGGTTCCGCGCGGTGAAGCCGAAATTCTACCCCATCCCTGACGACGGCACGGTCGGCAAGCTGCTGCATGCGCTCGGTCGCCACCCCTATCGCCCGGCGCATCTGCACTACATCCTCAAGGCAGACGGCTTCGAGACGCTGACCACCCACATCTTCGACCCCGACGACCCCTACATCAATTCGGACGCGGTGTTCGGCGTGAAGGAAAGCCTATTGGCTGAGTTCAAGAGCATCGACGATCCGGCGCGCGCCAAGGGCCTCGAATTCGCCGGCCCGTTCTGGGAGGTCGAGCACGATTTCGTGCTGGCGAGAGACCAGGGATAGGCGGTCCCGTACGTTGGGTGGCGCGATCAGCTTACTGCGCCGACTTCCCAGGAACCGGTCTCCGCCATCCGCCGGAGCAATGGCGCCACCTTGAACACGTCCTTGCCGGTCCGCTGATGCCAATGGTCGAGCCGCTCGATGAGCTGGGCCGGCCCTTCGAGGCCGGCCCAGAACATCGGCCCGCCCTTGCCGACGGGAAAGCCGTAGCCGTTGACCCAGACGACATCGATGTCGGAGGCGCGGGTGGCGATGCCCTCTTCCAGAATCCTGGCGCCCTCGTTGACCAGGGGATAGAGCGTGCGTTCGATGATTTCTTCCCCGCCGATCGCGCGCGGCTCGATGCCCCTCTCTGCCGCCTTGTCGCGGATCAGCGCCTCGACTTGCGGGTCGGTGACTGGCGTGCGCGAGCCGGCCTCGTAGAGATAGAAACCACGGCCGGTCTTCTGGCCGAAACGACCTTGTTCGCACAGCGTGTCGGCGATCACGGCCGTCTGGCCGCGCGCCTTGCGGTTGCGCCAGCCAATGTCAAGGCCGGCGAGATCGCCCATCTGGAACGGCCCCATCGGCCAGCCGAAATCGGTAAACGCATGGTCGATCTGGCGCGGCGTTGCGCCCTCCAGTAGAAGCGCCTCGGATTCGGCGCCACGCGCCGCCAGCATGCGGTTGCCGACAAAACCGTGGCAGACGCCGACGACCACAGCCACCTTGCCGATCCGCCGCGCCATGTCGACGACGGCAGCCAGTGCATCGGGCGCGGTCTTCTCGGCCCGCACGATCTCCAGCAGCTTCATGACATTTGCCGGCGAGAAGAAATGCAGGCCGAGCACATCCTGCGGGCGCGAGGTCGAGGCGGCGATTTCGTTGATGTCGAGATAGGAGGTGTTGGTGGCGAGGATGGCGCCGGGCTTGGCCACAACATCGAGCTTGCCGAAGACTTCCTTCTTGACCGCCATATCCTCGAACACCGCCTCGATGATCAGGTCGCAATCGGCGAGATCGGCATAATCGGTGGACCCCGTGAACTGGGCAAGCCGCTGCCGCTTGGCATCTTCGGTCAATGATCCTCGCGTGACGGAGACGGCATAGTTCCTGTCGATCGTGCCCAGTCCGCGTTGCAGCGGCTCCTGGCTGGTCTCCAGCAAGGTGACGGAGTAGCCTCCATTGGCGAAAGCCATGGCGATGCCGCCGCCCATGGTGCCGGCGCCGATGACGCCGATACGCGCGATCCTGCGCTTGATGAGATCCTTGCCGGGAATCTTTGCCGCCTCACGTTCGGCGAAGAACAGATGGCGCTGCGCGCGCGACTGGTCGCTGGCGACGAGTTTCACGAACAGCGCGCGTTCCGCCGCCAGCGCCTCGTCGAACGGCAGCGTGACGGCATTGCGCACCGCCTGCGCACACGCGATCGGCGCTTCGAGGCCCCGCGCTTTTTTGGCAAGGTCCGCCGCCTCGGCATCGAAAGCCGCCAGGTCGGTCTCCTTGAGCCCATCATTTCGATCGCGCACCGGCGTGAAGGGACCACCCTTGCGGGCTATTTCCCTGGCGAAGTTCACGGCATGCGTGGTCAGATCGCCTTCGAAGACGGCGTCGACCAGACCGGCGGCATGCGCCTCTTCAGCCCCGATCGGCGAACCGGAAACGATCATCTTGAGCGCCTTCCCTGCACCGACAAGGCGCGGCAGCCGCACCGTGCCGCCGCCACCCGGCAAGAGACCGAGCTTGACTTCCGGCAGGCCGAGCCTGGCGCCGGCGTCGGCGACGCGGAAATGGCAGCCGAGCGCCAGCTCCAGGCCGCCGCCAAGCGCGGTGCCGTGGATGGCGGCGATCGTCGGCTTGGCGATCGTTTCCAGCGTTGCCACGATGGCGCGCAGGTCGGGCTGCTGCACGGGCTTGCCGAATTCGGTAATGTCGGCGCCGGCAACGAAAGTTCGGCCGGCACAGGCGATGACGATGGCCGCGACCGACGGATCATCCCGCAATTCAACGAGAGCCTGCATCAGCGGTTCGCGGACATGAAAGCTCAGCGCATTGACCGGCGGATTGTCGATGGTGACGATGGCGACATCGCCGTCACGGCTGACCTTCAGGAAATCGGACACGCAAACCTCCCAGCACTGGTGAGCGGCTAGAGCATGATGCCGAAAAGTGTGAAGCGGTTTTCGGACGACATCATGCTCTATCTCTTTGAGTTAGACCGCGCGCATGGGATTTACAGCGCCGTGACGCCGATGGGAACCGGATGCTGGCCTGGCACAATGATTACCGGCCTTGACGTGCTCCTGCGCTGCCGGCAGCCTCCGCCGCCATCACGCCGTGCGCCATCACACCTACCGCAGCGCCTTCTGCCCACCCGCGGCCGTGATGACACCGACAATGATCAGCCCGGTCAGCAGCAGCCGCACCCCGGCGCTGACGCCGAACGTGTTGAGCATGGTCAAAAGCAGCACCAGGAAAAGCGCAGCGCCCCAGACGCCCGGCACGTTGGCCTTGCCGCCGGCCACCGATGTGCCGCCGATCACGACGACGGCGATCGAGGCCAGCAGGTATTCGTTGCCAATATCGACATTGGCGCCCCGGAAATAGCCGGCGAGCAGCGCGCCGTCGATGCCGCCGAGCGCCCCCGACAGCGTGTAGGTGAGGAAGCGGATGCGGCCGACATTGACGCCGGCGAGCCACGCCGCGCGGATGTTCTGGCCGATCGCCAGCACCGAACGGCCATAGACCATGCGCTGCAGGGCGATGGCGGCGCCGATGGTGAACAGCACGGTCAGGATCGCCAGCACGGGAATGCCCAACACCTGCCAGTTGGCGAAATCGGCGAAGCCGGGCGGCGGCTTTATCTGCAGCCCCCGCCCATAGCTGATGTCGATCGACTGGATGATGAAGCTGGCCGACAACGTGGCGATGATCGGCGGAATGCGCAGCGCCCAGATCAGCAGATAGTTGGCGGCGCCGATCGCGGCACCCGTGGCGAGCGCCGCCAAAAGCCCGACCACGATCATGGCATCGTTGCCGTCCATCACCTTCATGGCGACAGCGCTGGCCAAGCCGATATTGGCCGGCAACGACAGGTCGACATTGCCAGGCCCAAGCGTGATGACGAACATCTGGCCGATGCCGACAATGACGGTGAACACTGCCAGCGACAGCGCCGCCGTGACCATGCCGCCGGCGCCATAGCCGCCGGTGAAGGCGATCGTCGCCAGCCACACCGACAAGGCGCCGAGGAACGACCAGATCCAGGGTTTGGCAAGCAGTGGTTTCAACGCGGCCATGGCTACCTCTCCCTGCGGCTGATCAGGACGCGGGCCGCCAGCACGATGATCAGGATGGCGCCATTGGCGGCCACCTGCCAGTCGGGCGGAATGTGCATGAAGGTGAGCAGCGGCGAGGCGGCCAGCGCCAGCGTAAGCGCGCCGATCACCGCGCCGATCGGCGACACCCGGCCACCGACGAATTCGCCGCCGCCGAGGATGACGCCGGCAATCGCCAGCAGCGTGTAGCCATTGCCGATATTGGCATCGGCCGAGGTGGTGATGCCTATCAGCGCCATGCCGGACAGCACGCCGAACAGGCCGGCCAGCGCAAACAGCACGATCTTGGTCTTGAGCAGCGACCAGCCGGCACGGCCGAGCGCGGCCGGATTGCCGCCGGAACCGCGCAGGATCACGCCGTAGGAGGTGCGCATCAGCCCGAAATGGACAATGAGGCCGATCAGCAGCGCGGCGATGATCGGGAACGGCACGAGAGGCGGCTTGAACGCCATGAACGCCAGCAGCCAGTCCGGCGCCTTGCCGCCGGGTTTGGGCAGGACGAGAATGGCCAGCCCCTGCCAGACGAAGCTCATGCCGAGTGTCACCACGATCGAGGGCAGGTTGCGCAGATGGATCAGCGCGCCGAGCAAGGCATAGACACCGATCGAGCCGAGCAGGATCAAGACACCGATCAGCGGCGCGTCCTTCAGCCAGGTCGCGGTCACGCAGCCGACAAAGCCGACGAAGGTTCCGATCGACAGGTCGAGCTCGTTGCCGGCGATGACGAACATCTGCGCGATCGTCGCCAGGGCGATCGGGATCGCCAGGTTCAGCATCAGGCTGAAGCCGAAATAGCTGATGGCGCGCGGATTGAGCCAGGCGATGGCGAGAAGAACCAGCGCCAGCGACAGCGCCGGCAACAACCCACGCAGCAGGCGGGCGCGTGCCAGCGCGCCACGCTCGGCGGAACTCTTGGTGGTGGCTTCTAGGCTGGCGGCCGTCATCTCACGCCGCATCGCCAAACGAGGACTGGATGATCTTCTCTTCGGTCAATTCATCGCGGCCCAGATTGGCGACGATGCGGCCGTTCTTGAAGACATAGATGTGGTCGCAATTGTCGAGCTCTTCGGTTTCCGTGGTGTACCAGAGGAAGGTGCGGCCTCGGCGGGCCTCTTCCTGTACGAGGTCATAGACCTCCAGTTTGGTGCCGATATCGACGCCCCGCATCGGATCGTCCATCAGCACGATCTGCGCGTCCGAGCCAAGCGCCCGGGCAAACAGCGCCTTCTGCTGGTTGCCGCCCGACAGCGAGAAGATGTTGTTGTTCATGTCCGGCGTGCGGATGCCGATCTTCTTTTGCCAGATTGCAGCAAGCTCGGCCTCGCGCTGCGGCGAGATCAACAGGCCGTTGCGCAAACGCGCCAGCGAACGGATACCGATATTCTGCGCAATCGACCATTGCGGGAAGATGCCATCCGACTGCCGGTCGCCGGCCACCAGCGCCACCGGCGCGGTGACCTCAATGCCGGCCTTGGCGCGCGATGCAGCAGCGAAGATCGCCAGCAACAGGTCGGTCTGGCCGTGGCCAGCCAGACCGGCAAGGCCGATGATCTCGCCGGCACGGGCGACAAGGTCGGTGCCGTCCTTCTGCACGGCGGGTCGCGCCCGCACCCGCAGCGGGCTAGCCCCCGGTTTGGCGGCGGCGACCTGCGCCGCGATCTTCTGGCGCGCTTCCGCCCCGCCCATCGCCGTCACCAGCCGGTCGCGGTCGAAGGCACCCGCTGCGTCGGCGACAACCACCTTGCCGTCGCGCATCACCACGATGCGGTCGGCATTCCGCAGCACTTCGCCCAGCACATGCGAGATCAGGATGCAGCTTTTGCCGCCGGCGACGAAGCGGCGCACGAAGGCCAGCAACTGTCCGGCGGTGTGCGCGTCGAGCGACGATGTCGGCTCGTCAAGGATGACGAGGTCGAGCCGGTCCTGCGTGACCGTGAAGGCGCGCGCCACCTCCACCATCTGGCGCCGGCCGATCGACAGGTCGCCGACGATGTCAGACGCCGAGATGCTATGACCGGGAAATATCTCGTCGAGCTTGGCGGCGATCAGATCCGCTGCCTTGCGCCGCCAGCCGAAGCCGCGCAGCGACGCATGGTTGATGCGCGTGTTTTCGGCGACGCTGAGATTGGGACACAACGACAGTTCCTGGAAGACGCAGCGTATGCCCAGCTGCTGCGCCCGCGACACCGAGTAATTGTCCTCGATGCCGCCATGCACGCCAATCTGGCCGCTGTCGGGCACCAGCGTGCCCGCCACCATGTGCATCAGCGTCGACTTGCCGGCGCCATTGTGGCCGACGAGCCCGACGCATTCGCCGGGGCCAACGTGGAAATCCACGCCGCCCAGCGCGCGAACGGCGCCGAAATGTTTTTCGGCGCCGTTCAGTCTGATGATGTCAGCGTTCCCTGCAACCATGCTCAACGATATCCGCTCGACGATACGGACGGCAACGCTTCTCCGACACTCACTTGATATTGGCTTTGATGGCCGCGATCGCATCCTCTTGCGTGTACTCGTGGCTGGCGACGCCACCCTTGACGATCTTCGGCAGCTCGGCCTCGAAATCGTCCTGGGTGAAGGCCAGATACGGCACCAAGAGATCGTGCGGGATGTCGGTGCGGCCGTCGAGCACCTGTTGCGCCACCCAGAAGGCGAGCGACGACACGCCCGGCGCGATCGACGCCGACCAGGTCTTGTAGCCGTCCTTGTCCTTCTGTTCCTTCCACCACTGCAACTCATCCTGGCGATTGCCCATGATGATGGTCGGGCGCGGCTTGCCGGCGGCGGCGAAGGCCTGCGCCGCGCCATAGCCGTCACCGCCCTGGTCGACGATGCCGACGACATCGGGCAGCGACGGCAGGATGGTCGCGACCGCCTTCTGCGCCGTGGTCTGGTCCCAGTCGCCGGTCACCGAACCGACGATCTTGAACTCGGGATGGGCAGCGACACCTTCAAGTATCCCGGCATGGATGGCGTCATCGATCGAGGTGCCGGCAAGGCCGCGGATTTCCAGCAGATTGCCGCCCTTGGGCTGGAACTTGGCCATCTGCTCGACTTCCTGCTTGCCCATGTCCTTGAAGTCGACGACGACTCGATAGGCGCAAGGTTCGGTGACGGTGCCGTCGAAGGAGACGACGGTGATGCCGGCGTCACACGCCTGCTTGATGGCGCCGTTGAGCGCGTCCGGCGAAGCGGCGTTGATGACGATCGCGTCATAGCCCTGCAGGATCAGGTTCTGCACCTGGGCCGCCTGCGTCGGCACTTCCTTGTCGGCGGTGGTGAAGATATCGGCCGCGCCGACGACCTTGTCGGCGACCGCCTTCTTGGTGACGATGCCATAGCTGTCGAGCATCGCCTGCCGCCACGAATTGCCGGCATAGTTGTTGGAGAAGGCGATCTTCTTGCCACTGGTGTCGGCAAGTGCGGTGCCCGAGGCGAGCATCGCCGCCAGAGCGCCCAAGACAAACAGTTTCTTCATGTCGTAATCCTCCCAGATGTCTACTGCTGCAGTTCCTGCCGGTTTTGACCCCGGCCTCGCTCCCAATCTGATTTGAGCACGGACGGTCCCGAACTCAAAACAGTCTCAATCCCGGCACGCGCACACGGAGCCGGTACAGCGACGTCGATGCGGCGATGTAGAGGCTCCTCAGATCGTCGTCGCCGAAGGTAAAATTCGCGCAGTCTTCCGGCGTGCGGATGACCCCCAGAATGGCACCCGACGCGTCGAAGACATGGATGCCGCCGGGGCCGGTGCAGTAGACATTGCCGCGGCTGTCGATCTTCATGCCGTCCGGCGCTCCCGGCCCGTCGCCTTCGGTCACCGCCCACACCGCACCGCCGTTGAGGTCGCCATCCGCCTCGACGCCGAACACCCTGATATGTCCGCGTTCGGTGTCGTTGATGAACACCCGCGACTCGTCCAGCGAGAAGCAAAGTCCGTTCGGCTGCACGAAATCGTCGGCCAGCAATGTCAGCCGGGCGCCGTCGCCGTCGATGCGGTAGACGCCCTGGAAAGACAATTCCTGCGGCCGCGGCACGCCGTAGAATTCCACCCTGCCATAGCCCGGATCGGTGAAGTAGATCGAGCCGCCGGTGGCAACGACGATATCGTTGGGGCTGTTGAGCTGCTTGTCCTGGAAGTGTGTGGCAAGCACGGTCACGCTGCCATTGGGCTCGGCGCGGGTCACCCGGCTCGTCGCGTGCTCGCAGGTGACCAACCGTCCCTGGCGATCCAGCGTATTGCCATTGGCCTTGTGGCTCGGCTCGCGAAACAGTTCGATCTCGCCTGCGGCACTGCGGCGGTACATGCGGCTTTCCGGAATGTCGGAGAAAACCAACCACTTCTCATAGGGATGCCACACCGGCCCTTCGAGGAAACCGAAGCCGCTCGCCAGCGTTTCGATCGTCGCATCGCCGATGACGTCGTCGAAGCCGGAATGGCGAGCTCGCGCCGACACCGACATCACAGGTGCCCGGCGGCGCGAACAGCCGTGCGAATCCGCATGGCGACGAATGGCATGAGCGCTTCCCGATACGTTTTCTTATTGGGGATCGAAGGTAGTTGCGCCACCGGCGTGGCGATACGGGTCAAAGCGCACGCCCGACTGTGCATTTGCACAGTCGCGCTCGAGCAATTCCAGCAAAAGTGTCAAACGGTCTTCCGAACCGCTCGGGCTGCAATCAGTGATCGGGCGACGCCTGCGCCAGCCAGGCGTCGAGCCGGTCCTGCTCGCGGCGCAGCGCGTCGATGTTGATCAGGCCGCGCGCCATGGCCAGATAGATCGCCCGCGTCCGCGAGTTGAACACGGATGCATCGCCGGCGCCGTCCTCCGCCGGCATGATACCGAGCTTGTCGTAGACGTGCTTGATACGGCTCTGCGCGCCGCGGATCGACAGGCCCCGGCGTGCCGCGATTGCCCGGTCCGTCAGGCCGAGCGCGATGTCGATCAGGCTTTCATATTCGCCGTCGGTGATGCCCTCGAACTTGTCCTGGACGCGGTGCTGGATGCCGCGGATCTCGCGGTCGATGATGCAGTGGCCCTCGCGGAAAACACCGCGCAAGGCCGAGCGCATGCCTTCCTCCGTTGCCGATTTCAGCACATAGCCATAGACCGAGCCCGGCGGCACGATACGCGCCACGCCGCGCACATAGGCCTCGTCGGCGAAATTCGACCAGAACAGGATGTGCGTGCCGGCGCGGCGGTTCCAGATCGCCCTGGCAACCTCGATCCCTGTCGCCTTCGGCATCTGCAGGTCGAGCACGACATGCGGCGGTTCGCGCTCGGCGGCCAGGTTGATGGCGTCCTCGCCGTCGCTCGCTTCGATCACCTCGACGTCGCCGGGCCACAATTGCTCGACGGTGCGCCGCGCGAAGGTGCGGTGCAGCCCGTCATTTTCGGCGATCATCACAAGCATCACATGGTCTCCGACTCGGCGAGCTGGCCGGACGCCGCTGCAGCCGCCGCAACCGGCAACTCCCGCGACGGCTGGCGGTCGATCTCGACGACGACACGGGTGCCGCCGTTTTTGCGGCCAGCCTGCCCGATGCGCAGCCGCGCCCCGATCAGCGCGGCGCGCGTATGCATGTGGCCAATGCCGCCATGGGCGGCCGGATCGATGGTGCCGCAGCCCTGGCCGTCATCGGTGACGATCACCCGCAGCACGCTTGCGGTCGACGCCAGCAGCACATCGATGCGGCGCGGCGCGGCGTGGCGAACCGCATTGTTGATGGCTTCCTGCACGATCCGGTAGAGCGCCGTGCGGACGGGCTCCGGCAGGCTGTCGGCGCCGCCGTCGCTGGTGTCGGCGATGCGCACGGCAATCGGCGGCTTGGCTCTGGCGACGCTGCGGTTGAGATGTGCTTCGACAGCATCGCGCAAGCCGAACAGTTCAAGCACGCTCGGCCGCATGTCGTCGACGATGTGGCGCAGTTCCGTCAGGCAGCCGGCGACTTCCTGCTCGAGGTCGGCAAGCTGCGCCGCCCGCGCCACGCCCTGGCCTCGCAGGGCCGAAAGCTGGCGTGCGATGCGGGCGAGGTCGGCAAGCGTCTGGTCATGCAGGTCCATCGCCATGCGCCGGCGTTCGCGCTCCATGCCCTCGGTCAACTGCGAGGCGCCGACGCGCAGCAATTCGACGCGGTTGCGGGCCTCCGTCTCGGCAAGCATGGCGCGGCGCGCCTCCTCGGTCTGGATCAGCGCAAAGATATAAGGCGCGATCAGGTCCGCGCATTGCTGGGCGACCGCGACATCGGCAAGCGTGTAGCATCCGACCTCGTGCCGGCTTATGTTCAGCGCCCCGATGATGCCGCCGCGCGCCCTGAGCGGCACGACGATGCGGCTGCGCAGCCTGGCGGCGAAGATCGGTCCGTCAATGGCCGTGGCGAAATGGAAGCGCTCGTCGCGCAGCGCGTCGTCGGAGAGCAGATAAGCCACCTCGCCCCACAGCACCGAGCGAATCGGGCTGACTTCGGTCGGCAGCGGATGCTGGGCAAGCTCGCTCCAGCTGGTGTGGAAGCCGGCTTCATAACAGGCATGCCTGCGCCCATCATGCGACAGCACCGCCAGATCCATATGGTCGTGTGGAATGAGCGTGCCGATCTCGATGGCCGTGGCGCGAAACGCCGTGCCGGGATCGATATGGCCGGCAAGCGCCGCCGAAATCGCCAGCAACCGGTCGATCAGGACCAGGGACACCTCCGGCATGGCTTCGCGATCCTCCCGTGCCTGGAATAGTGGACGCTACGCGGCGCCGCTGTCAACGAGGGCGCCATTGGCGGTGGCGATCAACTTGCGGTGCAATGATTGAAAAAGGTTCGCGTCCTGGTCTAGGGAAAGGGCCAGGAGATCGCAACAGAATGCCAGTGACGCCAAACGTTGCTCCGGGCGCCCCGGGAATTCCGGCGCGCTGGACATCAAGCGCCAAGAGTGGCGTCGGAACGTCCCTTTCGCCAAGCGGCCGGATCTGGTTCACGATCAGCCACGGCATCCTCAACGAGATCTACTACCCGCACCTCGACAGCGCCTGCACGCGCGACCTTGGCCTGATCGTCACCGGCCCCGACGGCTATTTCTCCGAAGAAAAGCGCAATGCCGCGCACTCCATCGAACCCTTCGAGGACGGCGTGCCGGCCTACAAGCTGGTCAACACAGCTGCCGATGGCGCCTACAAGATCGAAAAGCGCATCCTTGCCGACCCGGCACGGCCCGCCTTGCTGCAGGAAATTACCTTCACAGCGCTCCAGGGTGCCGACGGCGACCATCGCGTCTACGCCTTGCTGGCGCCGCATCTCGTCAATGCCGGCATGGGCAATACCGCCTGGGTCGGTGACCACAAGGGAAAACCTGTGCTGTTCGCCTCGGGGCGCGGCACCTACCTGGCACTGGCCTCGTCACTGCCCTGGCGAACCGGTGCGGCCGGCTATGTCGGCGTCTCCGACGGCTGGCAGCAGCTCCACAATACCGGCGAACTCGATCCAGCTTGCCTGCGGGCCGAGGACGGCAATGTCGCGCTGACCGGCGAGATCGGCTTTACCGCTTCCAAGACAACGGCCTTGCTGGCGCTGGGGTTTGGCTCGACATCCGACGAGGCGGCCGAAAATGCCTTCGCCAGCCTGAAGCAAGGCTTTGAGCCCGCCGCCAAATCCTACGTCGAGAGATGGCGAAAGTGGCAAAAGAGCCTGCTGGCGCTGGACCGGCATGGCGAATCCGGGATCAACTTCTATCGCGTCTCGACCGCGGTGCTGGCGACCCACCGGTCGATCGCGATACCGGGTGCGGCGGTCGCCAGCCTGTCGATTCCGTGGGGCTTCGACAAGGGTGACGACGACCTCGGCGGCTACCATCTGGTTTGGCCGCGCGATCTGGTCGAGACGGCCGGTGGTTTTCTCGCCGCCGGCGACGCCGCGTCGGCCCTGCAAATCCTCGACTACCTCAGCTCCATCCAGCAGCCGGACGGCCACTGGCCGCAGAACGCCTGGCTCGACGGGTCGGCCTATTGGCCAGGCATCCAGATGGACGAATGCGCCTTCCCGTTGCTGCTAGCCGATGCGCTGCATCGCGCAGGACACCTGCCGCGCGCCAAGCTGCTCGCCTTCCAGCCGATGATCGAGCGCGCCGCCGGCTATGTCGTGCGCAACGGGCCCGTCACCGGCGAGGACCGCTGGGAAGAGGATGCCGGCTACAGCCCGTTCACGCTTGCCGTCGAGATCGCGGCACTGCTTGCCGCGGCCGACCTGCTCGACGCCTGCGGCAAGCAAGATGCCGCGACCTATCTGCGCGAGACGGCCGATGTCTGGAACGACCAGGTCGAGCGCTGGACCTATGTCACCGGCACGGCACCCTGCAGGCAAGCCGGCGTCGGCGGCTATTACGTGCGCATCGCGCCGCCCGACAGCGCCGAGGCCGGTTCGCCGAAGGACGGCTATGTCCCGATCAAGAACCGGCCGCCCGGCGATACCGACCAGCCGGCCGAGGCGATCGTCAGCCCGGACGCGCTGGCGCTCGTCCGCTTCGGCCTGCGGGCAGCCGACGATCAGCGTATCGTCGACACAGTCACGATCATCGATGCGCAATTGCGCTGCGACCTGCCGCAGGGGCCGCTCTGGTACCGCTACAATGGCGATGGCTATGGCGAGCATGAGGATGGCGCGCCCTTCGACGGCACCGGCCAGGGCCGGCCTTGGCCGTTGCTCGCCGGCGAACGTGCCCATTACGAGCTTGCAGCCGGACGCAAGGACCGAGCGGTGGACCTGCTGGCGGCACTTGAAGGCTCGGCCGGGCTGGGTGGCCTGCTGCCCGAACAGGCCTGGGACGGCGCCGACATGGCCGAGCGCGAACTGCTGCACGGTCGCCCCTCGGGCAGCGCCATGCCGCTGGTCTGGGCGCATTCGGAGCATATCAAGCTGTTGCGCTCGGTGCGCGACGGCACGGTCTTCGACATGCCGCCGCAAGGCGTCAAGCGCTACATTGAGGACAAGACCGTATCGCCGTTCAGGACATGGCGCTTCAACAACAAGATCCGCACGCTGCCGGCCGGCAAGACGCTGCGCGTCGAGCTGCTGGCCCAGGCGACTGTGCGCTGGAGCAGCGACAATTGGGCGACCGCCGTCGACACCCCGACAGTGGAGAACGCCTTCGGCATCCATCTTGTCGATCTGCCCACGGCCAGCCTCCCCTGCGGAAGCTCGCTGATCTTCACTTTTTTCTGGCCCGGAGCCGGCGATTGGGAGAATGTCGACTTCTCCGTCATATCAGGCGATCAGGATAGCCAATCGATCCTTCCTCGATAAATCCAGTAATCTCCAGGAAACAGGGACGAAACCATGCAGATCGGAATGATGGGATTGGGCCGGATGGGCGCCAACATGGTCCGGCGCCTGATGCGCGACGGCCACGAATGCGTCGTCTACGACATCAACGCGGCCAGCGTCGCCGCCCTGGTGACCGACGGCGCGTCAGGGGCGGCATCCATGGAAGAATTCGTCGGCAAGCTGACCAAGCCGCGCTGCGTCTGGCTGATGCTGCCGGCGGCGATCACCGGCAAGATCATCGATCAGGTGGCCGCCCTGATGGAACCCGGCGACATTATCATCGACGGCGGCAATTCCTACTATCACGACGCCGTCGACCAGGCCGCGAAACTGGCCGCCAAGGGCATCCATCTTGTCGATGTCGGCACCAGCGGCGGCGTCTGGGGACTTGAGCGTGGCTATTGCCTGATGATCGGCGGTCCCGACGTGGCGGTGCAGCACCTTGATTCGATCTTTGCCACGCTGGCGCCCGGTGCCGATGCCGGTTCCAATCCGCCCAAGGATGCCGGGACCGCACCCTTTGGCTATCTGCATTGCGGACCGAGCGGTGCCGGCCACTTCGTCAAGATGGTGCACAACGGCATCGAGTATGGCGTGATGGCCGCCTATGCCGAAGGCATGAACATCCTGAAGTCGGCCAATGCCGGCAAGCGGCAACGAACGGCGGACGCCGAGACCAGCCCCCTGGAAAACCCGCAATACTACCAGTTCGATGTCGACCTGCCTCAAGTGGCCGAGGTTTGGCGGCATGGCAGCGTCATCGGCTCCTGGTTGCTCGATCTCACCGCGGGCGCGCTGAAAAGTGATCCGGACCTCGCGAATTTCGGCGGCCGCGTCTCGGATTCCGGCGAAGGCCGCTGGACGCTGAAGGCGGCGATCGACACCGGTGTGCCGGCGCCGGTTCTGTCCTCGGCGCTGTTTGACCGCTTCTCCTCGCAAGGCGAATCCGAATTCGCCGACAAGCTGCTTTCGGCAATGCGTTATGCCTTTGGCGGCCATGTCGAAAAGCCGAAGTCCGGCTCGTGACGGCGGCAAGGGGAGACACGCCGATGAGCCCGGAACGGTCCGACACGCTGGTGCTCTTCGGAGCCACCGGCGACCTCGCCCACAAGAAGATATTTCCAGCCCTTTACCAGATGGTGGCCAAGGGCACGCTCACCGAACCGGTGATCGGCGTGGCGTTCGACGCCTGGGACCTCAAGCAATTGCAGGCGCGCGCCCACGACGGCATCGTCAATGCGCTCGGCAAGATCGACGAAAAATTGTTCGCCAAGTTCGCCTCCCTGCTGCGCTATGTCAGCGGGGACTATCGCGATCCGGCGACGTTCGAAAAACTGAAAACTGCGCTCGGCACCGCCCAGCGGCCGCTGCACTACATGGCGGTGCCGCCGACCATGTTCGAAACCGTCGTCCAGGGACTGGAGCAATCGGGCACCGCGCATGGCGCGCGGCTGATGGTGGAAAAGCCCTTCGGGCACGATCTGCAATCGGCGCGCTGGTTGAACCGTGTCCTGCATCTGGTGTTCGACGAACCGTCGATCTTCCGCATCGACCACTATCTCGGCAAGGAAGCGATCCAGAACCTGCTCTATTTCCGCTTCGCCAATTCCTTTCTGGAACCGATCTGGAACCGCAATTTCGTCGAGAGTGTGCAGATCACCATGGCTGAGGATTTCGGCGTCGAGGGGCGTGGCCGCTTCTATGACAATGTCGGGTGCATCAGGGACGTCATCGAGAACCATCTGCTCAACATCCTGTTGCTGCTTGCCATGGAGCCACCCGTCGGCCGTTCCGCCGACGATTTGATCGACGAGAAGGTGCAGGTGCTGCGGGCGATCCGCACCTTGGCGAAAGACGACGTCGTGCGTGGTCAGTTCACCGGCTATCTCGCCGAACCCGGTGTGGCGCCGAACTCACCGGTCGAGACCTTTGCGGCGGTGCGTTTCTTCGTCGACACCTGGCGCTGGCAGGACGTGCCGTTCTTCATCCGCGCCGGCAAGAACATGCCCGTGCATGTCACCGAAGTGGTGGTGCGGCTGAAGCGCCCGCCGCTCGACGTCTTCGATCCGATCAAGCCGGCCGACCAGAACTACGTCCGCTTCCGCATCGATCCGCAAGTGGTGATCGCCATCGGCGCCCAGCGCAAGGCGGCGGGCGACGACATGATCGGCGAACAGGTCGAGCTGACGGCGCTCGACGACAGCAAGAGCGACATGCCGCCCTATGAGCGGCTGATCGGCGATGCCATGAACGGCAACGGCCAGCTGTTCACCCGCCAGGACGCCAGCGAGCTGGCCTGGCGCATCGTCGGCCCGGTGCTCGGCGACACCACGCCGCCGCACCTTTATGAACCGCTCACATGGGGTCCGGCGGACGTGATGGCTGGGTTCGGGCCGCCCAATGGCTGGATCGATCCGGTAAAGTGAGTGGAGGTGACGCGATGGCCAAGGCGGTGAAGCAACCGGCATCGGAACCTGAGAAGATCGTGCTTGCGATCGATATTGGCGGCTCGCATGTCAAGATTCTCAGCAGCGCCGGCGGCACGGAGCGCCGCGCCGACTCCGGGCCCGGCCTGACGCCGCAGCAGATGACCGATGCGGTGAAGAAGCTTGCCGAGGGCTTGTCCTACGACGTCATCTCGATGGGCTACCCCGGCCCGGTCACCCACAACAGGCCGCTCACCGACCCTGCCAATCTCGGCAAGGGTTGGGCCGGCTACGATTTCACCGCGCAATTCGGCAAGCCGGTGAAGGTGGTCAACGACGCGCTGATGCAGGCCATTGGCAGCTATGAAGGCGGCCGCATGCTGTTCATCGGGTTGGGAACCGGCCTCGGTGCAGCGATGATCGTCGACAATGTCGCCCAGCCTATGGAACTCGCCCATCTTCCCTACAAGAACGGCAAGAGCTTCGAGGACTATGTCGGCGAACGCGGCCTGGAAAAGCGCGGCAAGAAGAGATGGCGCAAATATGTCTTCGACGTCGTCGACCGGCTCCGCGCCGCCATGCAGCCCGACTATGTCGTCATTGGCGGCGGCAATGTCGACAAGCTCGATGAATTGCCCGCCGACAGCCGTCGCGGCGACAACACGCGCGCCTTCGAAGGCGGATTTCGTTTGTGGCGCGACAAGGCGCTGATAGTTTGATATTGTTATTGTTTAATATAGTTGTTCAAAATAACGTGTGCCGCGGCATCAAGTCATTGCGCTGCGCAGATTTGCCGACTAGGAATTCCGCGCCACAACAACGCTGCCCATCCCGTGGATGCACAAAGGACGCCGCAGCATTTTGATCTTGCGCATGATCCTTTCCGGGAATCGAATCCGATTTTCAGGTCATTCGCTTTAGACGGAGGAATAGATTGACCGACGATAGCAACAGCGCCCGTAAAGACATCGACCTGCTCGAGCTGACGGCTCACATCGTGTCGGCTTATGTCGAGAAGAACCGCCTGCCCGCTTCTGGTCTGGCCGATCTCATCGCCAGCGTCAGCACTTCGATAAGCGGGCTCGGCCAGCCGGCGGTCCCGGTGGCGGCACCGCTGGTCCCGGCGGTCAACCCCAGGAAATCGGTGACGCCGGATTTCATCATCTGCCTTGAAGACGGCAAGAAGTTCAAATCCCTGAAGCGTCACCTCGGCGTGCATTTCGGCCTGACGCCGGACGCCTACCGCGCCAAATGGGGCTTGCCAGCGGACTATCCCATGGTCGCCCCCAACTATGCCGCATCGCGTTCGCTGCTGGCGAAGTCGATCGGCCTCGGCCGCAAGGCCGCCGAGGTCGTGCCCGCCAAGGGCAGAGGCAGGAAGAAGGCCTCGGCCTGAGCAATTCGGTCCTGAGCCAACACTTAGGACGACTGGAACAGAAGCCTGCCGGCGAATCCGCCTTGGCAGGCTCAATGTTTTTGTGGCTTGGATGAACCGGACGGGTTCTTTGGGGGGAAGCCATGAACTACACCAGGATGGTGATCGAGAAAGAAGCGCCGGAAGAATACGGTTACGACCGGATCCGCTACAACCTCTCTGAAAGTTCGATCGCCGACCAGAAACTCTCCGACATCGGCCTGTCCTTGCCCGATCTCACGCTTTTCTACGGCGAGCATCGCGGCGACAAGGAGTTGCGCGCGCTGATTGCCGCGCAGGACGCCGGCATCTCGCCCGATGATGTGCTGGTCACCGCCGGTGCCGCCGGGGCGCTGTTCATCATCTCGACCTCGCTGTTGTCGAAGAGCGATCATTTGGTCGTCATCAGGCCCAACTACGCCACCAACATCGAGACCCCTAGGGCGATCGGCTGCGCCATCAGCTTTGTCGACCTGGCCTTCGACGACGGCTTCGCCGTCGATGTCGGCCAGGTGGCGGCGGCGATCCAGCCGAACACCAGGCTGATCAGCGTCACCTGCCCGCACAATCCGACCGGCACGATGATGGGCCGGGCCGAACTCGACGCGCTGGTCGCCCTCGCGGAAAGCAGGAACTGTCATTTGCTGGTCGACGAGACCTATCGCGACCTCTCCTATGGCAAGCGCCTGCCGTCGGCTGCATCGCTGAGCCGGAAGGCGATCAGCGTCTCGTCGCTGTCCAAGGCCTTCGGCATTCCCGGCATCCGCATCGGCTGGCTGATCACCAGGGATGCGGAACTTCAGGAGAAATTCCTCGCCGCCAAGGAGCAGATCGGCATCTGCGGCAGCGTCATCGACGAAGGCATCGCGCGCGGCATGCTGCAGCGCCGGGACGCGTTCCTGGCGACGCTGCTGCCCGAAATGGCCAGGCGCCGCGACATCGTCCAGGCCTGGATCGACCGTGAGCCGCTGGTCGACTGGGTACGGCCTGAAGGCGGTGTCGTCGGCTTCCCGCGCCTGAACGTCGATCCCGGCTTCGACCTCGACCGGTTCTATGTGAACCTGCTGGAAAGCCATGGCGCCTATGTCGGACCCGGCCATTGGTTCGAAATGCCGAAGCGCTTCTTCCGCGTCGGTTTTGGCTGGCCGACGGAAGCCGAGTTGAGGAGCGGCCTCGACGCCATCTCCGCGGCGCTCAGGCAATAACATCCTCGTGCAATCAACAGAAACAGGGTGAAATTTCGTTGATCCAGCGCTGATTTTGGCGCACATCGCGCTGCGAACTTTGTTAGAAGTTCCCTTGGCCGGAACAGCGCCCATCCGGGAAGTGCCCCGCCGGCCGATGCCATCGCAACGGGGCCTCGATCCATGACTGCCGCACAAACCCTGCCGGACCAGCGCTATGCCGCGTTCCGCCACGGCTCCTTCCTGAGCTATTGGGCGGCGCGTTTCCTCACCACCTTCGCCACCATGATCGTGTCGGTCGCGGTCGGCTGGCAGATGTATGACCTGACGCGGGATCCCCTCGATCTCGGCCTGGTCGGCATCGTCCAGTTCCTGCCGTCGCTGTTGCTGGTGCTGGTCACCGGTGTCGTCGCCGACCGCTTCGGCCGTCGCTTGATCATGGCGCTGGCGGTGGTGGTTGAGGCGATCTGCGCGCTGACGCTGCTGTTCCTGACCCTGCATGGCATCAGCGGACCGCTGCCGATCTTCGTCGTGCTCGCCATGTTCGGCGTCGCCCGCGCCTTCTTCGGCCCGGCCTCGGCCTCGCTGTTCGCCAATCTGGTGCCGCCGGAGGATTTCGCCAACGCCATCGCCTGGAATTCGTCGGCCTGGCAGACGGCGACCATCGTCGGCCCGGTCGCCGGCGGCCTGCTGTATGGCGTGTCGGCGGAAGTCGCCTATGGCACCGCCGCCGTGCTTATGCTTGCGTCCGGGTTGCTGATCTTCACCATCCCGAAGCCCGCGCAACGCACCGAGACCGAGAAGCCGACGCTGCAGAACCTTTTCGGTGGGTTCAGCTATATCTGGAGCGAGAAGATCGTTCTGGGCGCCATCTCGCTCGATCTGTTCGCCGTGCTTTTGTCTGGCGCCTCGGCGCTGTTGCCGATCTACGCGCGCGACATCCTCCAGCTCGGCCCCTGGGGCCTAGGCTTGCTACGTTCGGCGCCGGGCGTCGGCGCCATCTTCGTCGCCATCTGGTTGGCCGGCCATCCGATCCGCAACCATGCGGGGCTGATCATGCTCGGCTTCGTTGCAGCGTTCGGCGCCTTCACTGTGCTGTTCGGCCTGTCGACCATCACCTGGCTGTCGATCGCAGCGCTCGCCTTCCTTGGCGCTACCGACATGTTCAGCGTCTATATCAGGGAGACCTTGATCCAGCTGTGGACGCCCGACCATGTTCGCGGCCGCGTCAACGCCGTCAACCAGGTCTTCGTCGGCGCCTCCAACGAGGTCGGCGAATTCCGCGCCGGCACGATGGCGGCGTTGATCGGCACGGTGCCTGCGGTCGTGGTCGGCGGCGTCGGCGCGATCGCGGTCGCGGGGCTGTGGATGGTGCTGTTCCCGCAATTGCGCAAGGTGCGCCACCTCAACGGCCGAAACTGACGTCTACCGCAGCGCCGGCTTGCCGAAGATCATCCGCAGGAATTCATCCAGCCAGCGCTTGAGATACATGTCCCAGATCAGCCGGCCGCCGAGATGATCGCGGCCGGGCTGCGCCCCGGGCAACTCGAAGCGATGCGCGCCGCGCACCACCCAGCGCTGCATCATCGCCCTGGTCAACTCGCCATGGAACTGGATGCCCCAGGCATTGTCGCCATAGCGGAAGGCCTGGTTGGGATAGGTCTCGGCCGTCGCCAGCAGCGTCGCGTCCCTGGGCAGTGAAAAGCCCTCGCGGTGGAACTGATAGACCATCTCCGGCCAATGCATCAGGGTTTTGCCGGCTTCGGTCGCCTTCAGCGGATACCAGCCGATCTCGACCAGCCCTTCGCCGTGACCCTCGACCTTGCCGCCGAGATGGTTGACGAGCATCTGCGCACCAAGGCAGATGCCAAGGCACGGCCGGTTCTCCTTGAGCGGTATTTCCAGCCAGGCGGTCTCGCGACGAACGAACTCGTCCTCGTCATTGGCGCTCATCGGACCGCCGAACACCACAGTGCCGGCGTGGCCCTCCAGCGTTCCCGGCAAGGTATCGCCGAGCGGCGGGCGCCGAATGTCGAGCTCGAAGCCCTCTTCCAGGAGCATGTGGCCGACGCGTCCGGGGCTCGAATTCTCCTGATGCAGCACGATCAGGATCTTTGGCTTCGAACTCGTTTGGCGCGGCATGGGCAGGCGAAATCCGTCTATTCGTCGCTCGATGTTCCGGTGGCGTCGGGTGCCTGCTCCGCCGCCTTGCGGCGCGCCTCGATGCGGTCGCGGCGTTCGACGCCGATCAGCTCGGCGACGCGCCAGACCGTGTTGTCCTCGAGCTCGTGCAGTTCGCCATCGGCGTAGACGATCTCCCACATCAGGCCGATGAAGGCCTTACGCGCCTCGGCATCGAGATGGCGCTTCAAGACACTGGTGAAGGCATAGAGATCGATCGCCTCATTGTCGGCCTGCTCGCCGGCGGCGGCGAGCGCTTCGAGCTCGGCGCCGCTGATCGAGTAGCTCTGGGCCAGCACCGCCTTGAACCGCTCCCACTCGACATCCTGGCGCACGCCATCGGCATTCATGACGTGATAGAGGAGCGCCGAAGCCGCGACGCGCGGATCGTCGGTGCTGGCATGCGTGCCGGCGCCGGCCGGCAAATCCCTCAGAAATGACAGAACACGTTCAAACATATTCCATTCCCCAACGGCCCTCACGGCCGGCCCAACTCAAAACAACCGAAACCGGCGCGGCGACTTTTCCGCTTCCTCGTCGGGATCGACGCCGGGATCGTCCGGCAGGCGCGCATGCTCCTCGGCCGGCTCGACGGCTTCGGCGTTGGCCGGCACCTCGGCGAAGGCGGCGGCCGTGATCGGCCGAACCTGATCTTCCTCGCGGCCTTCAGCCTCCTTGCCCGCAGAAATTTCGCCGCCGGCGTCATCGATCACCTCGACCGGCCTCTCGCTCACCGACTTTGCCAGCGCTTCGATGACCGGCACGGGGGCGGCCGATGCATCATCATGGCTGTCGATCAGCTGGCCGAGTCGCTCCATCGGCGCACGCCACTCGAAGGCGTCGAGCCGGCCGGTGACCGGCGATACCGGCGCCCAGCGCTCCGAAACGACGCCGTCGGCGACCCAAGCCGGATCGCGCGGCGCCCGAACCGCCCTGGACAAAAGCTGCCGCACCTTGCCCTGGTCGCCGGTATCGGCCTCCTCGATGTCGGCCAATAGCAGATAGGCACCCTCGCGGCGGTCCATCCTGATCGCCGCCTCGGCCTCGCGGCGGGCGGTCGAAAAATCCAGTGCGTCAAGTGCTGCGCGCGCCACCGTCATCGACGACTCGGCGTGGTTCTTCTTCATCTCCTGCAGCTTCTTCGCCCGGTTGAGGCGGTCGAGCACCGCATCGCCCGGCCGTGCATGTGTATAGAGCTCGGCAATCTCAGGATGCGGCTCGGCCCTCCACGCCGTCTCGAGGATTTTCGAGCCCTTGCGCACGTCGTTCTGCTTGAACAGCGCGGCCGCGGCGACGACAGCGGCGGGGACGAAATCCGGCCGCAGCCGGTTGGCCTCGATCGCCGCGGTTCTGGCGGCAGTCGGATCGCTACCGGCAAGCGCTTGCGCCTTGGCGGTCAACAGCACGGCACGGCGGCGGTTGGCGGCATCGCGTTCGATCTGCCGTGTGGACTTCTGCGCGTCGACGAGTTTCAGCGCCCCGTCCCAGTCGCCGCGCGCGGTCAATTCTTCCAGTGTCGATTCGGCTGCCCAGGCCAGTTGCGGCGCCATAACGGCGGCGCGGCCGGCATAGTGCCTGGCGGCGTTGCGGTCGCCGAGCCGTTCGGCTTCGAGATAGAGCCCGCGCAGGCCGAGCAGCCGCATTTCGGGATCGTCGAGCATGCTCTCGAATTTCTGCCGCGCGCCTTCATGATCACCTTCGAGCAGCGACGCCTGCGCCTCGAGCAGATGAATCAGCGGCTCCTGGTCGGAACGGATCAGCTTGGCCGCTTCCTTGGTTTTCTTCCGAGCCAGCGCGCCGTCACCGGCGCCGGCGGCGATCATGCCGGTCGACAGCGCCTGATAGCCACGGTCGCGGCGGCGCACGCGGAAATAACGCGAAATGGTGTAGGGGCTGTTCCACAGCGACTTGACCAGCCACCAGAAGATCATCACCGCGGCGACGACGGCAACGACGGCCACCGCCGCCACCATCAGGCTGACCTGGTACTGGTAGCCGCTGAAAGTGACGACCATGTCGCCCGGCCGGTCGGCTAGCCAGGCAAAGCCCAGTCCGAGCGCGAAAACGACGATGAGGAAGGCCAAGAGGCGGATCATGGTGTTGCCCTCATGCCTTCATCGCGCCGGAGATCAGCGCGTCGACCTGTGTTTCGACCTCGATGCGTGCTTTCAGTTTGCCGGCAAAGTCCGCGCCGGCGGCCTTCACCGCTTCGGGCAGCGTGCCATACTCGCTGAGCGCCTTGGCATAGTCGCCCTGGTTGACGGCCACCTCCATGCGCGCGACGGTTTCCGGTGCGCCGGCACCTTCGACGGCGCCGATCGGTCGGACCTTGACCAGCGATTCGGCGCTCGACAAAAGGTTCTGCAGGAAACCGGCATTCTCATCGACAGGCGTCGCGGCGGCGACCATGGCATTGGCCGCGGCATCCGCTTGCGATGCGATCTCCGCGCGGGTCGGCACGCCTTTTTCAGCATAGGCGCGCAGTGTCGCAAGCTGCGGCGCATCCGGCGAGATCGCGGCAAAGGTTTCGAGTTCGGCCGAGAATGGCGCGCCACGGTCGAGCGCGGACTTGAGCGCCGACGCGGCGATGGCGAGCGCGATCTTCGGCTGTCCCGCCGCTGCCTCGACCTTGCCGGAAAGCTGCGACACCGACTGCTCGAGTGTGGTGAGCCGGCCCTCCAGCGCCGTCGTTGCTTCGCCGGCTGACTTTGCCTGCGCGTCGAGACCAGCCAGCTTTTCGTTGAGCGGTCCGAGATCGACCGGCGCCGTGCCGCCGGCCTTGCCAAGGGCGGCGACCGCGGTTTCGATCTGCTTGACCTTGTCGCCAAGCGCTGCAAGCCCGGCCGTGTCGCCCGCTCCACCGGATTCGACCGCCGACTTCAAAGCCGCGACATCCGTCTTGACCTGATCCAGCGCCGACGACAGGCCGTCGACCTTGGCAGATGCGTCGGTGTTGCCACCCGTTTCCTTCAGGCCGTCGATTTCGCTCTTCAGCGCGGCGATCTCGCTGTTGACGCCGTCGAGCGATACACCGGAACCGGATCCCGGCGCGCCCAGCAGCTTGGCATATTGCAATCCACCCGCGCCGACCAGCGCGATGACACCACCAATGATGCCTGCGGCGATGCCATTGAGTCCGCCACGCTTTGCCGTTGGTGTTGGCGCCATTCTGTCGTCCCGTGTCTCGGTTCTTGCCTTGCTGTCGTCAGCCTGGGCGCGCTTCGCCGATGCATCCTCGAAATTGTAGTCGAAGGCTTTGGTTTTGCTGGCCGGCGCATCGGACGCTCCGGGGTAGGCAGATTCAGCTTCGCTGGCGCCCTTGGCTGCCGCTTCTTCGGCCGCCGCTGGCTGCTCCGGTGCGGCCGGGGCGTCGGCATGCTCCCAGGGCTCGAGATCGGTCTGGTCGGCATGCACCGGTTCTTCGGGAATCTCGGCTTGCGAGACAGCCTCCTCTGGTGTCTCCTCGGTGCCGGCCTGTGGCTTGGCGGCGTCCTCGTCGGCGATGCGCGAGACCGCGACGGGCTCGAGATCGATGGTCACCGGCTCGCGGCGGCCTTTCGAGTGTCGCATCTTCGGCGTCTTGACCATGCTTGGGCTCCGCACAATTCGCTTCGTCTCAACGCCTGGCGGCGCATGATGGTTCAGAAAATGGTCTAGCACATCACCAAGCGGTGAAAAGGGGCGGTGTGATGACGCGGCTCAGGGCCGCGCCCGCAAAAGTGCCAGCAGCGTTTCCTCGTCGGGCTGCGCGGCAATGCGGATTCTTTCATTGGCAGTGCCGTCAAGCACTGCCGCAATGCGCGTGGAGAGGGCAAAAAACCTTGTCTTTTCAAAGAGCCCTTGCAGCGCGGGCCGTCTAATCAGGACCTGCATCGCGGCGGCGGCCTTGGCTGAATAGAGCAGCACCGCATCGGCGGATTGGCCGGACAGGCGTTCGAGGATGGCTTCGTCAGAATAACCCACCGCAAGCGTGTCATAGGTCTCGACGGCATGGACCCGGACACCTTCCGCCCTCAGCCTGAGTTCGAACACCGGAAAGCGCACGCGTCCGCAGAGATAGACAATAACCTTCCCCGAAAAATGCCCGGCAAGACTGTCGGCAAGCGCCTCGGCATCGCCCGGGCCTTCGCTGACCGACGAGAACCCCGCTTTGCGCGCGGCTTCCGCTGTCCTTGTTCCCACGGCATGGCAGGGCAGACCGGCAAGCGCCGCGATGAGTTCCCTGGAAGCAAGCCGCACGGCATTGGCGCTGGTGATGGCCACCGCGATGGCATAGCCTGGAATCAGTCCGGCATCGACCGGCAACGCCGCCGTTTCGGTCAGGGGCAGAAGGATCGGCTGGAACCCCGTCTCCTGAAGCCGCTGTGCCGTGCGCGAGGCGCCCAGTTCCGGTCTCGTCACCAGGACGCGAAGCATTTCAGAGCCAGCCGTCGAAGAACTTTTCGCCGGCCTTGGCCCGCACCGTCCGGGCGGCTTCCTGGCCGATGCGGGCAGCATCCTGTGCCGGCCCCTGCAGCTCGACCGTGTGCGACTGTGTGCCGTCGGGCGAGATGATCAACCCGGCGAAAGACAGCGTTCCGGCCTCGATCGCCGCATAGCCGGCGATCGGCGTGCGACAGGAGCCATCGAGCGCCGCCAGAAAGGCGCGCTCGCAGGCGAGCGCCTGGCCCGTCGGCGCATCATGGATGGCCGCCAGCATCTTTTCGACATCGCCATCGCCGATGCGGGTTTCGATGCAGATCGCGCCTTGTCCCGGCGCCGGCGGGAAGATGGCGAGCGGCATCAGGTCGGTGACGACGTGATCGAGCCCGAGCCGCTTCAGCCCGGCATAGGCCAGGATGGTGCCGGCGGCGACGCCTTCATCTAGCTTGCGCAGGCGCGTCTGCACATTGCCGCGGAACATCACCACGTCGAGATCCGGCCGCATCCGCCGGATCAGCGCCTGCCGCCGCAGCGACGACGAGCCGACCTTCGCCCCGTGCGGCAGGTCGGCAATGGTCTTCGCCGCCTTGCCGATAAAGGCGTCGCGCGCGTCCTCGCGCGGCAGGAAGGCGCTGAGTTCCAGGCCGTCCGGCAATTGCGTCGGCATGTCCTTCGACGAATGCACGGCGATGTCGATCCGGCTGGCCAGCAGTGCCTCCTCGATCTCCTTGGTGAACAGGCCCTTGCCGCCGGCCTCCGACAGCGGCCGGTCCTGGATGCGATCGCCGCTGGTCGAGATGACGACGATCTCGAACGCCTCCGCCGGCATGCCATGCGCGGCCATCAGCCGCGCCTGCGTTTCATGCGCCTGTGCCAGCGCCAGCGGGCTGCCGCGTGTTCCGATTCTCAAGATTGTTTGCATGGCGTGCGGTCCGTGATAACCCCCGGGCAGACCGAGGCCTTTCCGGGCTTTCTCCTAATGGGGAAAGCGCTGACAGACAATCTCTAGGGACAGCGACGAATTGATCCGCGTTCTGGGCATTGAGACGAGTTGTGACGAGACCGCCGCCAGCGTCGTGGCGCTGGACGGTGACGCTGCGCCAAAAATCCTGTCCAACATCGTGCTCAGCCAGATCGAGGAGCATGCCGCCTTTGGCGGCGTCGTGCCCGAGATCGCGGCGCGCGCCCATGTCGAGGCGCTGGACGGCATCGTCGAGGCGGCTCTTGCCGATTCGGGCACAGCATTAGCCGATATCGATGCTATCGCCGCCACGGCGGGCCCCGGTCTGGTCGGCGGGCTGATTGTCGGGCTGATGACCGCCAAGGCGATCGCCGCGGCGGCGAACAAGCCGCTGATCGCCATCAACCACCTCGAAGGCCACGCCTTGACCGCAAGGCTGACCGACGGGCTCGATTTTCCCTATCTGCTGCTGCTGGTCTCCGGTGGCCACACGCAGATCCTCGCCGTGCGCGGCGTCGGCGACTATCAGCGCTGGGCAACCACCATCGACGATGCGCTCGGCGAAGCCTTCGACAAGACCGCCAAGATGCTCGGCCTGCCCTATCCCGGCGGACCGAATGTCGAAAAGGCCGCCCAAACCGGCGATGCGTCGCGCTTTGCCTTTCCGCGCCCGATGAAGGGCTCGGCCCAGCCTGACTTCTCCTTTTCCGGCCTCAAGACCGCCGTACGCCAGGCAGCGACAGCCATCGCGCCGCTGAGCGACCAGGATGTCGCCGACATCTGCGCCTCGTTCCAGGCAGCGGTGGCCGATGCGCTGGCCGACCGTGTCGCACGTGCGCTGGCGCGCTTCCGCGAGACATTTCCCGGCACCAAGAATCCCGCCCTGGTGGTTGCCGGCGGTGTTGCCGCGAACCGCACCATCAAGGCGACGCTGGAGCGGCAGTGCGACGAGGCCGGTTTCACCTTCGTCGCGCCACCGCTCAAACTGTGCACCGACAACGCGGCGATGATCGCCTGGGCCGGCATCGAACGGTTGCGCGAAGGCATGGCTGAAGAAAACGGCTTCGACTTCGTGCCGCGCTCGCGCTGGCCACTGGACAGCATCTCGACGCCGATGGTCGGTTCCGGCCGGCGCGGAGCCAAGGCATGAATGGCCGGGAGATGAACCGCCAAGCCATGGAAAAACCGGGCAAAAGCGGCTGGCGCGTCAGCGTGCTTGGCGGCGGCGCTTGGGGCACGGCGCTGGCGCTGGCCATGCTGCGCGCCGGCCATTCGGTGCGGTTGTTCGGGCGCGACCCGGAAACCGTCGCGGCGATCGGTCGCGGCGAGAACCCGCGCTATCTGCCTGGCATCGCCATCGGGCCCGGCATCGAGGCGACAAGCGACATCAAGACGGCACTCGCTGGCGCCGATTGTGTGCTGGCGGTGACGCCGGCGCAATCGCTGCGGGCGACGCTGGCGGCCGTGAAAGGCTACATGCCTGCCGACATCCCGCTCGTTCTCTGTGCCAAGGGCATCGAGCGCGACACCGGCGCCTTGCTGTCGGCGATCGTCGGCGAGATCCTGCCGCAAAATCCGGTCGCCGCCCTGTCGGGTCCAAGCTTCGCCACCGATGTCGCCCGGGGCCTGCCGACGGCGGTGGTCGTGGCCGCACGCGACGAGGCATTGGCCGCGGACCTCGCGGCCCGCTTTTCGGCGGAGAATCTGCGCTGCTATTCGAGCGACGACCTCATCGGCGTCGAGATCGGCGGCGCCTTGAAGAACGTCTTCGCCATTGCCGCAGGTGCTGTCACCGGGGCCGGGCTCGGCGCCAGTGCCCAGGCCGCCATGGTGACGCGCGGCTTCGTCGAACTGCGGCGTATCGGTGCCGCCTTCGGTGCCAGGCCCGAAACGCTGATGGGCCTGTCCGGCCTTGGCGACCTTTTGCTCACCTGTTCGTCGACCCAATCGCGCAATTTCGCCTACGGGCTGGCGCTGGGGCAAGGCAAGCCGCTGGCCGGATTGGCGCTGGCAGAAGGCGTGCCGACGGCGGCGATCGCCGCCCGCATCGCCACCGAGCGCAACATCGACGCGCCGATCATCGCCGCCGTCGCGGCCATACTGGACGGCACCATCACCATCCGGCAGGCTGTGACGGCCTTGATGACCCGGCCGCTGAAGACCGAAACCGACGATTGATCCCCCACAACATCGATCCCACGACCAGGAGAAAGACCAATGCTGTTTGCGTTGATTTGCAAGGACAAGCCCGGGAGCCTGCAGGTACGCCTCGACACGCGACCCGAGCATGTCGCCTTTCTCGAAGGGTTGAACGGCGACAAGAAACTGGCTTTCGCCGGTCCGTTCCTGGACGCCGAAGGCAAGCCCGACGGCAGCCTCGTGGTCGTCGAGGCGCCGGACCTGGCCGGGGCACAGGCCTTGTCGGCCGCCGACCCGTACGCCAAGGCCGGGCTGTTCGAAAGCGTCGAAATCCGCCAGTGGAACTGGACGTTCAACAAGCCGGCGGCTAGTTAAATCCGGTCGCTGGCGCATGACCCGCAACGAGGAGCAAAAGAAATGAACTACTGGCTGTTCAAATCCGAACCCTCGGTCTTCTCCTTCGAGGCGCTGAAGGCGAAGGGCAAGGCCGGCACGCAATGGGATGGCGTGCGCAATTATGCCGCGCGCAACAACATGAAGGCGATGCAGATCGGCGATCTCGGCTTCTTCTACCATTCCAACGAGGGGCTGAATGTGGTCGGCATCGCCGAAGTCTGCGCGCTTGCCCATCCCGACACCACGACCGACGACCCGCGCTGGGAATGCGTCGACATCCGTGCCTTCAAGGACGTGCCGAACCCGCCGACGCTGGAAGAGGTCAAGGCCAATCCCAAGCTTGCCGAAATGGCGCTGGTGCGGCTCGGGCGGCTTTCCGTGCAGCCGGTGACGCCGGCCGAATGGAAGGAAGTCTGCCGCATGGGCGGCCTGACACCCGCTCCGTGACGGCACTCACGCCAGACAGCGCGAAACAATTCATCCTCGACAACACGGCGCTGATGACGCCGCCGCATGTGCCGGAAATCCTGCTTCATCTTGCCGATGAGGCGCATGATTTGTGGCAGCGGACGGAGGATGAGCTGGTCGAGATCGGCCTGCCCCCGCCCTTCTGGGCCTTTGCCTGGGCCGGCGGCCAGGGCCTTGCCCGCTACATCATCGACAATCCGGGTACAGTTCGGGGAAAGCGCGTGCTCGACTTCGCTTCCGGCTCCGGCCTTGTCGCCATTGCCGCTGCCAAGGCCGGTGCCGCCAAGGTGATCGCAACCGACATCGATCCGTTTTGCGCCACCGCGATCCGCCTCAATGCGCAGGCCAACGATGTCGGGATCGAGTTCCTCGGCACGGATTGCATCGGTACCGATGCGGGCTGGGACGTGATCCTGGCCGGCGATGTTTTCTACGACAATTCCTTCGCCAACCGGCTGATGCCGTGGTTCGCGACGCTGAAGGCGCGCGGTGCCGATATCCTGGTCGGCGATCCCGGCCGGTCGTATATGCCGAAGGCGGGACTGGAACCGCTGGCGGTCTATGAAGTGGCCGTCACCCGGGCATTGGAGGATTCCCTGGTCAAGCGCACCACCGTCTGGCGGTTTGCTTGACGCCATGGCTGAACAGGCGTTCCATCAGATCGGCATCGAAGGGGGAACTCATGGATTTTGAAGCAGTGAACTGGCTGGCGGTGATCGCCGCCGCCATCGTCGCATGGTTGTTCGGCGCCGCCTGGTACATGGGCCTGAGCAAGCCGTGGCTGAAGGCCGCCAGGATTGATTCGGCAACAATGAAGAAATCGCCGCTGCCCTTCGTCATCAGCTTCATCGCCGAACTGATCATGGCCTACATCATGGCCCTGGTGGTCGGCGCGATGACCGGCGGCGAGCCGTCATTGCTCGCCGGACTTGTCTTCGGCTTCGTGCTTTGGCTGGGCTTCGTCGCCACGACGCTTTCGGTCAACCATCGCTATCAGGATTTCGGCTGGGACCTGACCCTCATCGACGGCGGCCACTGGCTCGGCGTGCTGCTGATCATCGGCGTGGTAATCGGCTGGTTCGGCGCGGCAGCAGGCTGATGACCTGCCGCGATCGTCAGGTCCGCGTCCTGGCGACTTCCTCGAGTATCCATTCGCGAAAGGCGACGATGCGCGGATCGTCGGCCGTACTCTCGGGATAGACCAGGAAATAGGCGAACTCGGCTCCCACCCGCAGGCCGAGTTCAAAAGGCTGCACCAGCCTGCCTTCGGAGAGGTCGTTTGCCACCATGGCGAAATCGGCGAGCGCGACGGCATTGCCCTCGATCGCCGCCTGAACGGCGTCGGTGGAGTTCCTGAACACGATGGTCCGGCTGTCGTCGAAATCGTTGATGCCGGCCGCCGCCATCCACATCCGCCAGTTCGGCCATGTCACGCCCTGTCGCGCCCATTCGATATGGGCAAGCGTGTGGTTGAAGAGGTCACGCGGCTCGCGCAGCGGCGGACCGGACGTCAGCAGGCCCGGGCTGCACACCGGGATGATGATGTTGTCGAACAGGCGATGGGCGCGGAGGCCCGGGTACTTCCCGACGCCGAACCGGATGCCGACATCGACGTCGTCGAGGTCGAAATCCCGCACCTCGTAGGCGATGTCGAACCTGAGCTCGATATTGGGCTGATGCCTGCGAAAATCGTCGACGCGCCGCATCAGCCATTTTGACGCGAACTGCGCGTCGAGCGTTACCTTCAGCAGTGTCGTACCGCGCGTCAGCTTGCGCGCCCGCGAGACGGCCCGGCCAAGCAGGTCGAGTGCATCGATCGAGGCCTCGAACAGCACCGTGCCCGCCGCCGTCAGCCGGATGGTGCGGCTGGTGCGCGTGAACAGCACGATGCCCAGCTGATCCTCGATTTCCTTGATCTGATGGCTGACCGCAGCCGGCGTCAGGCCGAGTTCGTCGGCGGCACGGGTGAAGTTGAGGTGCCTGGCGGCGGCTTCCAGCGTCCTCAGCGCTCGCGTTCCAGGCAGCAGGCGGGACATGCTATCCTCAAATAAAACTTGATAATCTCGAAAGAACTACTCGTTTCTCATTTAAATTTCAATACGGCATCATGCATCCATCGCAACACCATCAAACCGGATTTGATATCCGGATGAAACGGATCACGCCATGTCCCACATTGTTTTGAATGAGCCGGTATCCACGCCGGCCTGGCTTAGGGCGGTGCTTGACTGGTTTCGCCATGCCAGGGTCGCCATACGCCTCGCCCGCCACGATATCGTCCACCAGGACGTCGAGAACCTCACCGATCGCCATCTGCGCGACATCGGCGCCGAGCGCCGCGACGTCGCCCGCGCCATGGACAGGGAGCTTGGCCGGCTGGGCCTGCTCGACATCGGCTGGCAGAAGCCAGGCGGGCGATTAGGGGAGTAAGGGAATAGGGCAGTAATGCAGTAGGGGTTTAAGACGGCACCGACACATATGCCCTACTGCCCTACTGCCCTACTGCCCTACTGCCCTACTGCCCTACTGCCCTACTGCCCTACTGTCCTACTTACCTAACTACCCTCATCACCGTCTTGTCCGACAGCAGCGGCAGCAGCCGCGCCATCGTGCGTGCGGTCACCGCGACGCACCCTTGGGTCGGCGTGAAGCCGGGCCGCGCCAGATGGAAGAAGATGGCGCTGCCGCGCCCACGCCGGCGCGGCGCCAGGTTCCAGTCGAGCACCAGGCAGGCGTCATAGAGGCGGTCGTCGCGCCGCATGCGTTCGTGGCTGGCGCCATAGGGAATCTTGACCGGCCTGTTATAGTTGCGGTCGTCAGGCACCTCGCACCAGCCCAGATCAGGCCCGATTGGCGTCATCGCCAAACGGGTTTTGCGGCCGCTGGAGAACTGATCTCCCCGGAAATAGCCCGACAGGATTCGCATCGGGGCAAGCGGCGTGGCGCCGTCGCCTTCACGCTTGTCGGCCGAGATGCCGCCCCGCCCCAGCGCACAGGCAAACACCGTTCTGCCGGCCTGCAGCAGGCCCTGGCTCGGGTTCCCGGGCCTCGCCCGCACAGTCAGAACGCGCAGCCCTTTTCGCAAATTTGCGCCGGCTGCATTGCGATCGCGTTTTTTCTTGTATGATCGTGCCACGGAACAAATCACTGTGATCGGCTGTTGTGCCGGTCAGCTTCCGCATAAAGAGACAGCGGTCAACTGAATTTTCTTTTCAAAACAACGGATTGATCCATGACTTCACGCACCATTCTAATCGTCGACGACGATGACGACCTGCGCGGCACTCTGGTCGAGCAATTGTCCCTCTACGAGGAATTCGACGTGCTGCAGGAATCGACTGCGGCAAAAGGCGTCGCCACCGCGCGCGGCGGCCTCATCGATCTGCTCATCATGGATGTCGGGCTGCCCGACATGGATGGCCGCGAGGCCGTCAAGATCCTGCGCAAGGGCGGCTACAAGGCGCCCATCATCATGCTGACCGGCCACGACACCGATTCCGATACGATCCTTGGTCTCGAGGCCGGCGCCAACGACTATGTGACGAAGCCGTTCCGCTTCGCCGTGCTGCTGGCGCGCATCCGTGCGCAATTGCGCCAGCATGAGCAGAGCGAGGACGCCACCTTCTCGGTCGGGCCCTACACCTTCAAGCCCAGCCAGAAACTGCTGATCGACCCGCGTGGCGGCAAGGTGCGGCTGACGGAGAAGGAGGCCTCGATCATCAAATATCTCTATCGCGCCGACCAGAAGGTGGTGACGCGCGACGTGCTGCTCGAGGAGGTGTGGGGCTACAATTCCGGCGTCACCACGCACACGCTGGAAACCCATGTCTACCGGCTGCGCCAGAAGATCGAGCGCGATCCTTCCAATGCGGAAATTCTTGTGACAGAAAGCGGTGGCTACAAGCTGGTTCCTTAAACATTTCATTATCCAATGAGCGGCCGGGCGGGGCCGCATTCGGGTACGATCCAGTTGGAGGGGGTTGTGGATCGTATCGCAGGGGAGGGAATGGACTGACCGTTCGGGGACACAGCTAGATGGCGTTGGATGACGACATTCGCATCCTGTCCGCCGTGGGGCTCTTCGAGGGCTTCACGCAGGAACAATTGCGTCTGCTCGCCTTCGGCGCCGAGAACACAATACTGCTTGCCAACCACAAGCTTTACCGCGAGGACGACGAGGCGGATTCCGCCTATGTCGTGGTCAGCGGGCGCATCGTGCTCTATCGAGAGCAGAATGGCGAACGCATCCCGATACGCACGGTCGGCCCCGGCACGATCCTGAGCGAACTGGCATTGATCGCAGACAGCAATCGGCTGACCAGCGCGTCAGCCGAAATCGATTCGGAAGTGATACGGCTCAGCCGCAAGATGTTCCGCCGCATCCTCGAAGAATATCCGGAAATCGCGGTGAATCTCCACCAGCGTATCTCCGAGGAATTTCAGGCACTGATCCGCCGCATCGAGGAACTGGCGCCACGCTTCTCTGGCTAGTGGCAGCGATAGTTGGTCATCCCGCTGCCCGGACCTTGGGGGGGTGAGGTCTGGCCGCGACCCAGCTCTAATCGAGATCGAACCGCGCGATGACCGGCACATGGTCCGACGGCCGCTCCCAGCCGCGCGCCAGACGCAGGATCTCGTAGCCGGCAAAATGAGGCACCAGGTTTGGCGAAGACCAGACGTGATCGAGCCGTCGGCCACGGTCCGAGGCCTGCCAGTCCTGCGCGCGATAGCTCCACCAGGTGTAGAGCTTCTGCTCCTGCGGAATATTGAGCCGCATCAGGTCGACCCAGTTGCCGGCCAGCCGCATCGCCTCGAAGCTTTCCGTCTCGACCGGCGTGTGGCTGACCACGTTGAGCAACTGCTTGTGCGACCAGACGTCGTGTTCGAGCGGGGCGATGTTGAGGTCGCCGACCAGGACCGAGCCTGACACCTCGTCATGTTCGGCACGGATGGCATTCATCTCGGCAACGAAATCGAGCTTGTGCTTGAACTTCCTGTTGATGACAGGATCCGGTTCGTCGCCGCCCGCCGGAACGTAGAAATTATGCAACAGGATGGCCTTGCCGCCGGCCCGCACTGTCACCGACAGGTGCCGGCTGTCCTCGATCTCGCAGAAGCGGCGCCTTTCGACCACCTCGATGGGCCGCCGCGCCACCGTGGCGACACCGTGGTAGCCCTTCTGGCCGTGGAAGGCGATGTGCTCGTAGCCGAGCTTACGGAACGCCTTTTCGGGAAACAATTCGTCCGGAACTTTGGTCTCCTGCAGGCAGAGCACATCCGGCGCATGCTCGACAAGCAGGCGTTCGACGATCGGCATGCGCAGGCGAACGGAATTGATGTTCCAGGTGGCAATGGAAAAGGGCATTCGGCAATCCAGGACAGCGTATGGCCAGCCAGAACCAACGGGCCCTGGCGGGCAAGACGCCTTTTGACGGAGTCAGTCCGGGAAACTGCCAGCCGCAAGCCGCAAAGACAAGCCGGCCCCCGCCCGGCGAGGCGCGACCCAGGGCTTTCCACAGCTATTGACGCGATTGGTCCTGGGACGGTTCATCGTTTCACAGAAACGCAGAACCGCTCTATCTCTTTGTTTTAACGCAATTCCCCAGGGAAAGCGCTACGCGCTTTTCCCGGGAAAACCGTTTCACACTTTCCTGGATTTGCTCTACCGCGCCCTGGTGTTGACTTCGCGATTCGCACTGTAGTCGATGGCGAAGGTGTCGGCGGCGAAGCTGACGCCTTCCTTGACGTTGAAGATCATCACCGTCGTGTCCTTGCCCTGTGCGTCGGTGATCGTCCACTGACGCAGCTCGTAGGATTTGGGATCGAACATCATCGTGATCTTCGAATTGCCGAACACCGATTTGTCGGCGAGCTGGATGGTGGTGAGGTCGTCTTCCTGCTTGACACTTTTGACGCGGTCGCCGGAGAGATCGATCTTGTCGTCGAGCAGCAGCTTCAGCGGCGTCTTCGACAGCGGATAGAGATCGGAGGTGTTAAGCCTCTTGTTCAGGATGACCACGGACTTGCCGTCTGAAATGACCCGGAAATTTGACGCGCCGTCATAGTTGAAGCGGATCTTGCCCGGCCGTTCGAGGAAGAACTTGCCGCCGGTCTGCTCGCCCTTGGGGCCGAACTGCACGAATTCGCCGCTCATCGATTTGACCGAGGAAAAATGGTCGGCGATCTTCTGTGCGGCCGGCGGCACGGCCGCCTGCGCCGAAGCCAGCAGCTGGAAGCCGGGCATCACGTTGAAGGCTGCCGCCCCTGCAAACGCCAGGCCGAGCCCGAGCAAGTGGCGCCGGGTGGGAGCAAAACTGCGGAGCGCTGAAGGATCGTTTTTCATGTCGGTCACTCTCATCTGATTCCTGAGTTGCTCTAGTGCTTGGACCCCCAGTTGGGCTGAAGTTTGGCGAGTCAGACGCGCCTCATTCGCTTCAACGCCCTGAACGGTTCAAGGTTGCGAGACAGGAGATATCACAAGGGTCACGGTCAGAACTTGTCCTCTTCGGTCGGCACCAGGATCTCGCGCTTGCCGGCATGGTTGGCCGGGCCGACGATCCCCTCCTTCTCCATTTTCTCGATGATCGAGGCGGCGCGGTTGTAGCCGATGCCCAGCCGGCGCTGGATGTAGCTGGTGGAAGCCTTGCCGTCGCGCAGCACCACGGAAACCGCCTGATCGTAAGGATCATCGGAATCCTCGAAATTGCTGTTGCCGCCGCCACCGCCCGAACCGCCCTTGCCCGACGGCTCGTCGTCGTCCTCGCCATCGTCCTCGGTGATGGCATCGAGATACTCCGGCACGCCCTGCAGCTTCAGATGCGCGACGATCTTCTCGACCTCTTCATCGGCGACGAACGGGCCGTGCACGCGCTGGATACGGCCGCCGCCGGCCATGTAGAGCATGTCGCCCATCCCGAGCAGCTGCTCGGCGCCCTGCTCGCCCAAGATGGTGCGGCTGTCGATCTTCGACGTCACCTGGAAGGAGATGCGTGTCGGGAAATTGGCCTTGATGGTGCCGGTGATGACGTCGACCGACGGGCGCTGTGTCGCCATGATGACATGGATGCCGGCGGCGCGCGCCATCTGCGCCAGGCGTTGCACCGCACCTTCGATGTCCTTGCCGGCGACCATCATCAGGTCGGCCATCTCGTCGATGATGACGACGATATAGGGCATCGGCTCGAGGTCCAGATTCTCCGTCTCGTAGATCGCCTCGCCGGTCTGGCGGTCGAAACCGGTCTGCACGGTGCGCGAGATCTTTTCGCCCTTCTTGTCGGCTTGCTGCACACGGGCGTTGAAACCATCGATGTTGCGCACGCCGACCTTCGACATCTTGCGGTAGCGGTCCTCCATCTCGCGCACAGTCCATTTCAGCGCCACCACCGCCTTCTTCGGATCGGTGACCACCGGCGTGAGCAGATGCGGAATACCGTCATAGACCGACAGTTCCAGCATTTTCGGATCGATCATGATCAGCCGGCAATCCTGCGGCGTCAGCCGGTAGAGCAGCGACAGGATCATGGTGTTGATGGCGACGGACTTGCCCGAGCCGGTGGTGCCGGCGACCAGCACGTGCGGCATCTTGGCGATGTCGACGATGACCGCCTCGCCATTGATGGTCTTGCCCAGCGCCAGCGCCAGCTTGGCCTTCGTCGTTTCGAAGTCGCGGCTGGCCAGGATCTCCCGGAGATAGACGGTTTCGCGCTTGGCGTTCGGCAGTTCGATGCCGATGGCGTTGCGGCCGGGCACCACGGCGACGCGGCAAGCGATGGCGCTCATCGAGCGGGCGATGTCGTCGGACAGGCCGATGACGCGCGACGATTTGATGCCGGGCGCCGGTTCGAGCTCGTAGAGCGTGACGACGGGACCGGGGCGGACGGCGATGATCTCGCCCTTGACGCCGAAATCCTCCAGCACGCCCTCGAGCAGGCGGGCATTTTGTTCCAGCGCGTCCTTGGACAGGCTGGCATCGCGCACCACGTTCTTCGGTTCGGACAGGAAATGCAGCGACGGCATCTCGAATTTTTCCGAGCCGATCAGCGATGTCTGCGCCTCGCGCTGGACACGGGCGCCCGGAGCCGGACGCGGCGCCGGCGCCTCGACGCGGGTGGCGGCATCGGAGCGGAATTGCTGCACCCTGCCCGTCGGCGCCGAACGGCGTTGCACGACGGGCTCATCGTCGAAATCGGCATCTTCGCCATTGTCGAAGCGATCGCCGAAGACATCGTCATCATCCGGATCGACCGAAATGCTGCGGTCATTGACCATGGCGGCGAAGAATTCGGGCTCGACGCGGGCGCGGCCATCCGGGCTCATCCGCGATTCCGCGAACTCGGCCGATTCGACCCGTTCGGCGGCGCGCCGCCAGCCGCTCGCGCGCGGCTCCATCTCCGGCTCATACTCCTCCCGCTCCTGCCTGCGGCGCACGGCGCGGCGGTGCATCCAGGCGCGCAGCGACAGCCACCAGTGGGTGATGGCGCCAAGCGCCAGAATGCCTTCGTCGCCTTCATCCTCGTCATTGTCGAACAAGAGGTCGTCCTCGCGCGGATCGGCGGCAGGCTCGTCCTCCATCACGGCGAAGCCGTTCTTGCGTCCGATCAGCGCCGAACCGTGGGCAAAGAGCCACAGCGCGGGTGCGGCCAGCAAGAAGGCGATGATGCTGGCGAACAGCCCGGTCGGATAGCCGCCGATGACAACCCCGGGGATCTTCAGCACCATGTCGCCGAACACGCCGCCGAGGCCGGTGGGCAGCGGCCAGGTCTTGGGCGGCACCACGCAGCCGGCCATTGCCGCGGCGAGCAGGGCGAAGCCGAACCACGAAAGCCCGCGCCTGGGCAGCCTGTCGACGCCGCGCGCGGAAAACAGCAGGAAGCCCCAGATCACGGTCGGAGCCAGGGCCGCGACGGCGGCAAGGCCGAAGAACTGCATGGCAAGGTCGGAGAATACAGCACCCGCATAGCCCATGGCGTTGGTGACGGTGTTGTTCGTCGCGTGCGAGAAGCTCGGATCGGCGACATTCCAGGTGGCAAGGCTGGCGACGCCGAAGGCGGCCAGCACGAACAGTCCGGCGCCGACCAGCCGCCCGACCTGGCGCCGCGCGAACGCCTGGATGCCGTGCCCCGTATCGGCCAGCGCGAGCGGTGCTGAAGCCCCTGAACGCATGCTCATCCCCGTCTGTCATTGCTTCGCGCGGGTGCGTGGCGCACTCCGGCAGATTCGGGTCTCAGACTATCGGCGGGAAGGTTAAGGGCGCATTAACTATAAGAAGTTGAGATGATCAAACCTCGTTACCGCCGGTTGAGCCGCTAGCTGCCCAGGGGAGCGACCTGAGAACGGGCCGTGACGTCGCCGCAGGGCCGCCATTGTGGGTAGAGGCATGCAATCTGTCATCCTTCGCGTGGCGGTTCTTGGCTGGGCAGGGCTCAGTCTCCTGCTCGCTTTGCACTGGTTTGTCGAACTCGGCATGGTGGGCTTCCCGGATGGCTACGTGACGCCCTTTGCAAGAGCGACCGGCCCGCTGCTGCACACCCTCGCCACCGCCTGTCTGATGCAGGGCGTGTATTTTCTGTACAGGGGTCTTTTCGGCAAGGGATTGGGATTGCTGGGGCTCGGCCTGCAGATTTTGATCGCGGCCGTCCTGACGGTGGCGCCTGTGCTGATTGTCAGGAATTGCCCTCATTCCCAGACATGCAGCAGCGCCTATGAGGCGCTGACAAACACCATGATGGACGACGGCGCCGGCGGATAGAGTTGCCGCCGGAACGGTTTGTCGGGAGATCCTGCTCAATCCCTGTCCACACGCAGCCTCGCAGGGTGCACAGGGCACGCCATAGTTTGGCAGAAAAGATCGAACCTCGGCTCGATCAAGACGCCTGTCGGTTGGCGCCGCCAAGCGTCTGCAGGGTCGCACAGAACTCGGCGTGGTACCAAAAAAGAGGCCCGGAACGTGTCCGGGCCTCAATGCGTGACCTCCTTTCGGGAGCGTCACGACGGGATCTTTCGAGGCAATTCCAGGAAAAGCGGCTGCGGTTTTCCGTTCGGAATTGCGTAGGCAGATAAGGGGGCCGGCGGGAGGAGGGTTCCGCCGGCCCCTTGGCTAAGCTGGCCTTACGGCACCACTTCGCCATGCTGGGAGATGTCGAGGCCCTCGACCTCTTCCTGGGTCGTCGGACGCAGGCCGACCAGCGCCTTGACGATGTAGAGGATCACGAAGGTGGCGATGCCCGTCCACACGATGGTGACGGCGACGCCGTAGATCTGCTTGCCGAGCGAAGCACCCGACGACAGGCTGTTGATCGCCGGATCGGCGAGCACGCCGGTGAGCAGGGCGCCGATGATGCCGCCGACGCCGTGCACGCCGAACGCATCGAGCGAGTCGTCATAGCCGAACATATGCTTGACCTTGACCGCCGAGAGGTAGCAGACGACGCCGGCGACGATGCCGACGATGAAGGCGCCGGTCGGGTTGACGAAGCCGGAAGCCGGCGTCACCGCCACCAGGCCGGCGACGGCACCCGAGATGATGCCGAGCACGGAGGGCTTCTTGGCGACGATCCATTCGGCGAACATCCAGGCCAGCGCCGCCGCTGCGGTGGCAACCTGGGTGTTGAGCATGGCGGCACCGGCGAGGCCGTCGGCAGCCAGTTCCGAACCGGCGTTGAAGCCGAACCAGCCGACCCACAGCAGCGAAGCACCGATCACCGAGTAGACCAGGTTGTGCGGCGCCATGTTGGTGGTGCCGTAGCCTTCGCGCTTGCCGAGAACCAGGGCGCAGACCAGACCGGCGACACCGGCGTTGATGTGGACGACCGTACCGCCGGCGAAGTCGAGCACGCCAGCCGTGCCGAGGAAGCCGCCACCCCAGACCCAATGCGCGATCGGCACGTAGACGACCAGAAGCCACAGAGCCATGAAGATCAGCAGCGCCGAGAATTTGAAGCGTTCGGCGAAGGCGCCGGCAATCAGCGCCGGGGTGATGATGGCGAAGGTCATCTGGAACATCGAGAAGACGAATTCAGGAATGTTCGCGACGCCCGGCAGCCACAGCGAGGCAGTGGTGATGCCGTGATGGAAGAATTTCGAGGTGCCGCCGAGATAGGCATTCATCCCGCCGCCGTCGGAGAAGGCCAGCGAATAGCCGAACATGAACCACAGCACCGTCACCAGGCAGGTGATGGCAAAGCTCTGCATGATGGTGGCGAGCACGTTCTTCTTGCGCACCATGCCCCCGTAAAACAGCGCCAGGCCCGGAATGGTCATCATCAGCACCAGCGCCGTCGAGGTCAGCATCCAGGCGGTGTTGCCGGTGTCGAGCACCGGGGTGGGGGCGGCAGCCGGCGCAGCCGCGGCTGCGGCGGGAGCCGCTTCCTGCGCGAAGGCGGCGACCGTGCCCAATGCTGCGAGAGCGAGCGAGCCCAAAAGGGCGGCACGTCCCGTCGTCTTCAAGGTGGAAGGAATATTCATTGAACTCTCCATTGGAATACGTGTTCGCCGCTCAGAGCGCGTCGGTGTCTGTTTCGCCGGTGCGGATGCGCACCGCCTGATCGATACCGAAAACGAAGATCTTGCCGTCGCCGATCTGGCCGGTCTTGGCGGCCGCGGTGATGGCTTCGACGGCCTTGTCGACTACGTCGGCACTGACCGCGACTTCGATCTTGATCTTCGGCAGGAAACTGACCGCGTATTCCGCTCCGCGATAGATTTCCGTATGTCCCTTCTGACGCCCGTAGCCTTTGACTTCGGTGACGGTCAGGCCCTGGATGCCAACGGCGGTAAGCGCTTCGCGCACCTCGTCGAGCTTGAACGGCTTGATGATTGCCATCACGATTTTCATAAGGTTTCACCCTTTGCTGTTGCGGTCCCCCGCGTTTGCACGACTTCACCGAACCCAAAGAGCCGGAGAGTGCCCACGAGGATTCAAGCTCCGTGCCAATTGCCGAAGCAGGGTGTTAACCTGTTGTAAACAAAGGAATTGAGGCCGCTTGAGCGACGACGTGCCCGCAACGGCGGCACATCACTTGCTTAAAAATTAGGCAATTTTCTCAAAATGCCTACTCTGCAGGCGATCGCTTGAGACGGATCAGCCCTTCCTGCACAACCGAGGCGATCAGCGTGCCGTCGCGGGCAAACAGCGAGCCGCGCGTAAAGCCGCGCGACCCCTGTGTCGACGGGCTGTCTTGCGTATAAAGCATCCAGTCGTCGAGCGCATGGCTGCGATGGAACCACATGGCGTGATCGAGGCTCGCCGCCTGGATATCGCGATCGAAAATGGCGCGGCCATGAGCGAAGGTCGATGTGTCGAGCAGCGTCATGTCGGAAAGATAGGCCAGCACCGCCGCCTGAGTGGCGCGATCCGCCGGAACCGGACCGGTCGTGCGGATCCAGATGTTCTGCTTCGGCTCCAGCTTTTCGCGGCTGGTGTAGTGCTTCAGCATCACCGGCTTCATCTCGATCGGCCGGTCTCGCTCCCAGTAGCGCTTGATGCCTTCGGGCACCGCCTCGCCGAACTTGCCCAGCAATTCGCGCTGCGACAGCAATGTGTCTGGCCCCGGGACGTCCTGCGGCATCGGCACCTGGTGTTCGAGGCCGACCTCATCCTGCTGGAACGAGGCTTCCAGCGAAAAGATCGCCTGGCCGTGCTGGATCGCCACCACGCGGCGCGTGGTGAAGGACCCGCCGTCGCGGATCCGGTCGACCTCGTAGACGATCGGCACCTTGGTGTCGCCGGGCCGCATGAAATAGCCGTGCAGCGAATGCACGTGGCGATCGGGGTCGACGGTCCGCTGTGCCGCCACCAGCGCCTGGGCGATGGTCTGTCCGCCGAAGACGCGCTGCCAGTCGAGCAAGGGGCTGCGACCACGATACAGATTGTGTTCCAGCTTCTCGAGGTCGAGAATGTCGAGAAGCTCGTCCATGGCAGCCGTCATATTTTCGCACCCTTGCCGCAGAAGTGTTATGGCGGTTTCCGACAGGACGGACAGGCAGTCAAGGGCGCAAGACCCGGTCGGCGTGCAAGGAGCGAAGAAGATGGAACGCAAGACCGACGCGAAAACCAGATCAAGCGCGACAACAAGGTCTGGGCTCGACGTTCTGGTCGCTGGCGCCGGCTATGTCGGCTTGGCCAGCGCCGTCTCGCTGAAGCAGGCGCGTCCGGGCCTCGCCATCGCGCTGGTCGATGCCGCGCCCGCCGGCGCCTGGCAAAGGGATGGCCGCGCTTCGGCCATCGCCGCCGCCGCCTGCCGGATGCTCGACCAGCTCGGCGTGTGGGCCGAGATCGCGCCGCAGGCCCAGGCGATCACCGAGATGATCATCACCGATTCGCGCACCTCGGATCCGGTGCGTCCGGTCTTCCTGACCTTCGACGGCGAGGTCGCACCGGGCGAACCCTTTGCGCACATGGTCGCCAACCGGGTGCTGAACGGCGCCTTGCGGGCCAGCGCCGAGAAACTCGGCATCGACATCATCGAAGGCGTTGCCGTGCAGGGTTTTGAGACCAACGGCGCAGGCATCACCGTGCATCTTGCCGACGGCGCGACGCTGAAGGCTCGCCTGCTGATTGCCGCCGACGGCGTCAACTCGAAGTTGCGCGACATGGCCGGCATCAAGACGGTGAGGTGGGAATATGGCCAGTCCGGCATCGTCTGTACGGTAGCGCATGAACGCCCGCACAATGGCCGCGCGGAGGAACATTTCCTGCCGGCCGGCCCGTTTGCCACGCTGCCGCTCAAGCCCGGCGAGGACGGCACCAACCGTTCGTCGATCGTCTGGGTCGAGCGCACGCCCGATGCCGAGAAGCTGGTTGCCGGTGACGATCTCGTCTTCGAGCACGAACTCGAACAGCGTTTCAGCCTGAAGCTTGGCGAGATCCGCGTCGCGGACACGCCGCGCGCTTGGCCGCTCGGCCTGACCATCGCGCGTGCCTTCGTCGCGCCGCGCATAGCGCTCGCCGGGGATGCCGCCCATGGCATCCACCCGATCGCCGGCCAAGGCCTCAATCTCGGCTTCAAGGATGTCGCCGCTCTGGCCGAAGTGATCGTCGAGGCCGACCGCCTCGGCCAGGACATCGGCGCGCTCGACGTGCTCGAACGCTACCAGCAGTGGCGTCGCTTCGACACCGTGCAGATGGGCATCACCACGGACGTGCTGAACCGGCTGTTTTCCAACGACATCGGCCCGCTGCGCACTGTCCGTGATATCGGGCTCGGTCTGGTCGAGCGCATGCCGCGCCTGAAGGAGTTTTTTATCCGTCAGGCGTCTGGACTGTCCACCAGCACGCCAAGACTGCTGAAAGGCGAGGCGATCTGACACGACGTACCAGCGTGTGTTCAGGTTCAGGTCAGGCCGACCCTCATCTGAACGTCAGCACACCTAATTGACTTCGAAGCCGAGCTTCTGCCGCAGCCGCAATATGCGCTGGTCGGCGATCTCAAGGCGTTTCTCACCGCCTTGCGCGGCCCGGTTGATCATCTGCAGCAGATCGTTTCGCTCGGCCACATCGAGCCGTTCGCGCAGGAACGGCGCCAGCTTGTCGATGACGATCGTGGCGTCGTCGATCTGTGACGCGGCCCACTTGGCGTAGATCACCGCCTCGTCGGTCTTCTTCTTGTCGGCGATCTCGGAAATCACCGCGCGAATGACAGCCTCGCGTTTCGGCAGCACGGGCCCATCCTCGGAAACGATGGCGGTGATCAGCGTCGCCGCCGCCACCACCGGATCGTCGATCGCTGTCAGCGGCGACAGGGCCGCCTGCTTGCGCAGTTTCTTGCGGCGCACGGAGCCCTGGACCCGACCGATGACATCGGCAACGTCACGCGCCGCCTCGTTCATCGCCTTCATCCGGTACCACCAGAACGCCGCCGCGCCCAACGCGCCAAGGATAGCAATCAGGAAAGGCATGCCGAATCCCCCAAAATCCCGGCGACGATAGGAGAACTCCTGCCTTGCTTCAACGCGCAAAAATTGCGCACGAAATGAAACCACGTTTGCTCAACCGAACGTCCCGATCCAAATGGCCGCAACGCATGGCAGGCATCATGACCCCGGTATGTCGTAGATGGCGCGGACCTCGATCCTGCCGAGTTCGGCCAACGGAATGCCCGCGGCAATGTCCAGCGCCTCGTCGAGATCCTTTGCCTCGACCATCACGAAGCCGAGCAACTGCTCCTTGGTTTCAGTGAAGGGCCCATCGGTGACCAGCCGCTTGCCCTGGCGCCGGCGCACGGTTTTGGCTGACGTCACCGATTGCAGCGCCTCGGCGACGATCAGCAAGCCTTTCTCCTCAAGCGATCGGTCATAGGCCAGCGAATCGGCGTTGAGCTTGGCCGACCCTGCCGGGGTCAGCGCATGAAGATCCTTTTCCTCGCCATAGACCAGGCAGACATATTTCATTTCGAGCTCCCTTGCTGTGTCGAGGCGACGAGCGTGTCGGCCCGGTCCTTGCCCGCCGCCGCATGGTCGAGAATGCACACCGCAACCCCGATGATGGCAACCGCCGCCAGAAACCGGCCGAACGCCGGCGCGGGCTGGTGCATCCAGTCGGCCTCCCGTCCGCCGGCTCCGTGGCCGGCCTTCTTCCAATGCGCACAAAACAGCATATCCATGCGATCCTCCATCCGGCCATCACTTGCGTGGCCGCCCGCAGGACGGGCGAGGCGGATCGAAGTCGACATTTTTGCACGCGCATTTTTCAAAAAAAGAATCGAAGCCACCGCCGTCGTGGTCCAAAGAGCGCAGTGGCCTTCGCGTCTGCGCGCGCTATAGTTGACCGGACGCCGGCCCCAACCCCGATCGCAAGCCCGGCAACCCGCGCCACGACAACCCACCACGACAACCAAGGAGGAATTCATGGACCGCACCGCAAACGCCGTCTGGAAAGGCAATCTGAAGGAGGGCAAGGGCACGCTCGATACGCAGAGCGGGACCCTGAAGGGCACGCCCTATTCGTTCAAGGCGCGCTTCGAGGACGAGAGCGGCAAATCCGGCACCAATCCGGAAGAGCTGATCGCCGCGGCACACGCCGGCTGCTACGCCATGCAGTTTTCGCATTTCCTGGCCGAAAACGGCACGCCCGCCGCCGAACTCGACGCCAAGGCGGTGGTGACGCTGGTTCCCGGCACCGGCATCACCGGCAGCGCCCTTACCGTGGTCGGCAAGGTGCCGGGCATCGATGCGGCCAAGTTCAAGGAGCTGGCCGAGAAGGCCAAGGCCGAATGCCCGGTCTCCAAGGCACTCGGCGCCATAAAAGTGTCGCTAGACGCCAGGCTTGGGTGAGAGCTCGGGTTCGATACAGAAACGCCGGCTCAAGGGCCGGCGTTTTGCATTTTGTAGAAGCATCTTTCGCAACGCCGGCGCCGGGTCACCCCCCTCTGCCCTACCGGGCATCTCCCCCTCATGAGGGGGAGATTGGCAGCTTTGCCGTCCTGCCTCATTCAGCGTCGGAGATTGGCGAAAGTCGAGGTGACGTCCAATCTCCCCCAAGAGGGGGAGATGTCCGGCAGGACAGAGGGGGGCGCTGTCCCGCCAGCGTCTCGAATGATTGTTAGCGGCCTTCGCCGGTCAGCGCCTCGATGAGGGCGCGCAGCCTCGCAACTTCTGCCTCGAGGGCGCTGACGCGTTCCTCGAGAGCTGAAGTGCCCGACGGCGCCTGGTGCACGGCGACGGCCGCGATCTGCACCGCGCCGCTCAGCAGATGCATAAAACGCTCCTCGCGCTGGCCGGGGCCACGCTCGATCAGAACCACCAGCGGCGGCCTGCGGCCGATCAGCAGATCGAGGTCGGTGCGGAGCGCCTCGATCGACGAAAACCGCGCCATGCGCTCGGCTCGCGCCAGCAATTCATGCGCCGTCTGCGCGCCGCGCAACAGCATCAGGCCGATCAGCGCGATCTGCGCCGAGGTGAGCGAAAAGCGCTGCGCCACCTGATGCTCGTAGCGCTCGACGCGCGAGGCGAAGACCTGCCGGACCAGGCCCTTCTGCTCCAACTGGCTCAGCGCCCGCCTGACCTCGACAAGTTCGACCGCCATCACCGGCTCGCGCGCCGTCTTCTGGTTGGCCGCGGCATGCGCGCCGTTGAGCGTCAGCGGATAGACATCCGGCGTCAGCTCCTTCTTCTCGATCAGGCAGCCGAGCACGCGCGCCTCGACAGGGGAGAGAATGGGAAGGTCGGTATCTGTCATGGCGTCGCTATCCTTCTGAGGCCGGCGGGACAGCACCCCCTCTGTCCTGCCGGACATCTCCCCCGCAAGGGGGAGATCGGCAGCTTTAGCGCGGTCAGACCATTCTCGCAAAGTTGGAAATTAGCGAAAGCCGGGATGACGGCCAATCTCCCCCCTTGCGGGGAAGATGTCCGGCAGGACAGAGGGGGGTGGGAAGGATCGCAACGGCTGAGGTGATTTCCCCACTAAAACTACACCCTTCTCTCCACCATCATCTTCTTGATCTCGGCGATCGCCTTGGCCGGGTTGAGGCCCTTGGGGCAGGTCTGCGCGCAGTTCATGATGGTGTGGCAGCGATAGAGCCGGAACGGGTCTTCGAGATTGTCGAGCCGCTCGCCCTGGGCTTCGTCACGGGAATCGATCAGCCAGCGATAGGCCTGCAGCAGCGTTGCCGGGCCGAGATAGCGGTCGCCGTTCCACCAGTAGCTCGGGCAGGAGGTCGAGCAGCAGGCGCACAGGATGCACTCGTAGAGGCCATCCAGCTTCTCACGCTCCTCGTGGCTCTGCAGCCATTCCTTGGCCGGCTCCGGCGATACCGTCTTCAGCCACGGCTGGATCGAGGCGTGCTGGGCATAGAAATTGGTGAGGTCGGGCACCAGGTCCTTGACCACTTGCATATGCGGCAGTGGGTATACCTTGACGGCGCCGGAAATGTCGTCGCAGCCTTTGGTGCAGGCGAGTGTGTTGGAGCCGTCGATGTTCATGGCACAGGAGCCGCAGATGCCCTCGCGGCAAGAGCGGCGCAAGGTCAGCGTCGGATCGATCTTGTTCTTGATCCAGAGCAGTGCGTCGAGCACCATCGGCCCGCAATCGTCCATGTCGACGAAATAGCTGTCGATGCGCGGGTTCTCGTCATCGTCCGGCGACCAGCGGTAGATGCGGTACTCGCGCAGATTGGTGGCGCCTTCCGGCTTCGGCCAGGTCTTGCCCTGCTGGACCTTCGAGTTCTTGGGGAGCGTAAGTTCGACCATTGGCGTGCCTCTGAACGTGACCTTTTAATCGGCTTCTGGGTGCCAAATCAAGGCGCTATCTGGCATCGAACACTTGCCGCCGGTGTGCACCCTGGCATTAATGCGGCTCAGCCTCGGACGCCGCGGCCGTCCGTGCCGGTTTCAGCTGCCAGAATGATCTGACGAGCACATCCTCGGCATGGATCGCGTCATCGAACTGGCCCTGTCCAAGTGCCTGGACCAGCGTCGGTCGATCCCCAAGCAGCGAAACGCCAAGGGCAGCCTGGTCATTTGGGAGCGGCACGCCTAGCGCCTCCAGAATGGAGGGAAATACGTCAATCGTGCCCGAAAGCCCGGTATACGCCTTGGAGGGAATGCCATCGCCCGACAGGGAGAAAAAATTGCGCCGTTTAAACGTGTTCAGGCGATCCGTCACCGTGCTCGGCGCGCTGAGGTGGTCACTTTGCAACGCCACAACGGTGTTCCTCATCAGACCTTCGGCCTCGGCTTTGTGGATGAAGTCTGCGACCAGCATGTTGGTGCATTTCACGGCATGGAGAATATTGGGGGCTTGTGGGGAAAGTCCTGTCTTGCCGATACATTTGTCAGTCAGGTAGCCATCCGGCGCATGCCCACCACTGACGGCGATCGTCAGCGAGACCGGTTTGCCGTCTCGGTTCGCGCGCCGCAAAACGTCGAAGCTCATGTCCAGAACCTGGGCGTCATCGGCGCCAAAAGAGCTGCCACGCCCACCGACGGCGGCCACCACTTCGGATCCCCCAAACAGCGATGAATAGCCATGGGTGGAATAGAATTCTCCCTGACCGGTGAAGCCGAGCGGCCAACCGGAAATGAAGTTCTGCTGATAGCCTCGCGCCTTCAGAACATCGCCCAGGCAGGTCAGGCCTGGCAGGAATTGCGAATTCTCCTCCATGTACTGGCGCGTTGTGAAATACGTTATTAGCAGCGGCGTTCCACAGTTGGCGGCGACCATCCCGGAGATGGAGTTGTTGGTGTAGGCAAGTTGCACCATGTTGGTCGCCGAAACGCCACGCCTGTCGAATTCGCGCAGCGGGCCCGTGACGTCGCCGAACTCCGCCTCGTTCATGTAGGTGCGCTCGGCACTCTCGATGAAAATATGAATGAGGTTCCTTGGCGCGACGGTCTCCGACGCTGTTCCGGCCGGTTTTGTCAAAGAGGTGATATCGACGAACCGCTTGGACAGGAAATCATGCAGCGGGTTGAGATGGATCGCAGCCGCGATCGGGCGCGTCAGCATCGGGTTTGCCGCCAGGAAGAACGCCATCAAGGCAACGTCCAATCTTCGTGTCAGCGTGCCGCGCGCCTTCAGTGCGCCAAGGCCGAAAAGAACGACCAAAATGACCAGTATCGTGCTTCCCGTATTCACCAGACATTCGAGAACGACACCGGGCGTGAGAACTCCGGCGTCGACATGCATGAACATCGCGCCCCAATCGAAATAGCCGAAAACACTTTCGACGTAGACATAGAAAAGGAAGAGAAAACAAGGAATAAGCGACAAGTAGGCGCTGAACCACCTGCTTGTTGGCTGATCCGTCCTGACCCCTTGGAGGCGATCCAGCAAGAGAAGCGAGCACAGAGCGCCCAGGCCAAGGACCGCCAGCAGCCTTTTCTCCTGAAGATAAACCAGCGACACGAGCCAGGTGAGCGACCCCACTGTCGCGACGCTGACCAATGATCCAATTGGCCAGCAACGAATAGCATGAAATCCGCGCATACTTCGCACTCGATCGACGATTTCCGAAGTGGATATCGAGAATCACTTAAAGCTATACTAAGGCAATGCTGATGAGTGCAAATATCAAACGGCCAGTTACTTTCGAGATCGCTAATATACGTCGCTCAAAAGTGACCTCGGTTTTGGGCGAACGGCGTGCATGAGCGGTTCGACGTTTCCGTGAAACGGTGAACCGCTCTAAGCGCATTGTTGTGAGAGATGGACGGCCTCGTATTTCAGGCGAGCGCCGAAATTCTCGATCAGACGGGCCAGCCGGTCGATCTGTGCAAAGTCGACAGCGCCAGCCATATCGCAGAGGTCATCGAAAAGCGCGATAGAGACCGTGCGCCATCCGGCTTCGGTCAGGTTTTGCCTTGCTGGATCTTCGAATTCTTGGGGAGCGTCAGTTCAACCGTTACCTGCGGTCTTTTCGGATGACGAGCTTCAGCCCGGACCAGATTTCATTGACGGCGGCGACTTTCACATCGACCAGGTCGCGCTTCAGCGCCTCGGCGCGAACAACACCCTCGGTGACGTCGCTGGCCACCTTCGATGCCTTCTTCGGCCAGGACACCCAGACCATGCCGTCGCGCTTGATCGCCGCCTCGACGTCGCCGAGGCGATCCTCGATCTCGGCACGCTGTCGGGTGAAGGCATGGACCGCATCGTATTTTTGGGTCGTTCCCGCAATGTCAGACCAATCGGCCAGCCGGTCGACATTGGCAAAGGCAACAGCATCGGCCAGCTCATCGAGTTCCGATGGCAGCGCGATGAAGGCGGCGGTCATCCCGTCCTTCAGGCCGAGCTTGGCCGGAAGGGGCGTAGCGGAATATCCCGAGGCCGCCAGCGCCATGGTCAATACACCCTGGCCTTCGGCGCGATCTTGGCGAGGCTGATGCCGCCGTCTTTTTCCGCCAGCAGCGGCTCGGTATGCACCGGCCGGTAGGACAGCGTCACCTTGCCGTCTTCACTGAGCCGGGCCAGCGTATGCTTGCGCCAGGCCGTGTCGTCGCGCGCCGAAAAATCTTCCCGCGCATGCGCGCCACGGCTCTCCTTGCGCGCCTCGGCGCTGTAGACCGTGGTGATGGCGTTGGCCATCAGGTTCTCCAGTTCCAGCGTCTCGACCAGGTCGGAGTTCCAGATCATCGAACGGTCGAACACTTTGATGTCCTTCAGTTCGGTCCAGATTTCCGAAATACGCTTGCAGCCATTCTCCAGCGATTCCTGCGTGCGGAACACCGCCGCGTCTTCCTGCATCGCCCGCTGCATTTTTTCGCGCAAGCTTGCCGTCGGTGTCGAGCCGTTGGCGTGGCGGAGCCGATCGAAGCGGCCCATGATCTTTTCGACAGAGGCTTCGTTGGGCGCCGGGATCGTCGACTTGCGGTCGATGACCTGGCCGGCCCGGATCGCGGCCGCGCGGCCGAACACCACCAGGTCGATCAGCGAGTTCGAACCCAGCCGGTTGGCGCCATGCACCGAGGCGCAGCCCGCTTCGCCGACCGCCATCAGCCCGGGCGACACCTTGTCCGGGCTCCTCGGCGTCGGGTTGAGCACCTCGCCCCAGTAATTGGTCGGCACGCCGCCCATATTGTAGTGCACCGTCGGCAGCACCGGGATCGGCTCCTTGGTCAGGTCGACGCCGGCAAAGATCTTCGCCGATTCCGAAATGCCCGGCAGCCGCTCGTGCAGGACGGCCGGATCGAGATGGTCGAGGTGCAGGAAGATGTGGTCCTTCTTCGGGCCGACGCCGCGCCCTTCGCGGATCTCCAGCGTCATGCAGCGAGAGACGACGTCGCGCGAGGCAAGGTCTTTGGCCGACGGCGCGTAGCGCTCCATGAAGCGCTCGCCCTCGGAATTGACGAGATAGCCGCCCTCGCCGCGCGCGCCTTCGGTGATCAGGCAGCCGGCGCCATAGATGCCGGTCGGGTGGAACTGCACGAACTCCATGTCCTGCAGCGGGAAGCCGGCGCGTGCGGCCATGCCGCCGCCGTCGCCGGTGCAGGTGTGCGCCGAAGTCGCCGAGAAATAGGAGCGGCCATAGCCGCCGGTCGCCAGCACCACCATCTTGGCCGAGAAGCGGTGGATGGTGCCGTCGTCGAGGTTCCAGGCGACGACGCCGGTGCAGGTGCCGTCCGGCTCCATGATCAGGTCGAGCGCGAAATACTCGATGAAGAACTGCGCGTTGTTCTTCAGCGACTGGCCGTAGAGCGTGTGCAGGATGGCGTGGCCGGTGCGGTCGGCGGCCGCGCAGGTGCGCTGCACCGGCGGGCCTTCGCCGTAGTTCATCATGTGGCCGCCGAACGGCCGCTGGTAGATCTTGCCCTCTTCGGTGCGCGAGAACGGCACGCCATAGTGCTCGAGCTCGTAGACCGCCGCCGGCGCTTCGCGCACCAGATATTCCATGGCGTCGACATCGCCCAGCCAGTCCGAGCCCTTGACGGTGTCGTACATATGCCACTGCCAGGAATCAGGCCCCATATTGGACAGCGAAGCGGCAATGCCGCCTTGCGCCGCCACCGTGTGCGAGCGGGTCGGGAACACCTTGGTGATGCAGGCGGTGCGCAGGCCCTGTTCGGCCATGCCGAGTGTGGCGCGCAGGCCGGCACCACCGGCGCCGACGACCACGACGTCGAATTTGTGGTCGACATAGGTGTAAGCGGAACCGGTGTTGGCTCCTTTTGTGTCCTTGGCCAACTCAGCCTCCGAATGTCAGCTTGAGCAGGGCGAAGATCGAGGCGACGCCGACCGCTATGGTGAAAAACGTATTGAGCGCGATAAGCGCCAGCTTCATGCCCTCGCCATGCACGTAGTCCTCGATGATCACCTGCATGCCGAGCCGCATATGGATGACCCCCGAGATGAGCACCAGGGCCACCACCAGCGCCACGAGCGGATTGGCGAGTGCTGCCCGCACGTCCGCATAGCCGGCGCCGTTGAGTGCGATCAGGAAACCGACGAAGAACAGCATCAGCGGGATGTTGGCGATGGCGGTGAGGCGCTGGCGCCAGAAATGCCCGGTGCCCTCGCGGGCGGAACCCAGGCCGCGGACTTTCGCCAGCGGCGTGCGCATATCGGTCTTTCCAGTGCTCATGATCAGGCTCCCCGCGCCATATAGCCCGCGATCCAGATCAGCAGCGTGAGCAGGACCGAGCCGGCCAGCGTCGCCCAGGCGATCTTCGAGGCCGTGTGCTTCTCGAGGCCAGCGCCGGTATCCCATACCAGGTGGCGCACGCCACCGAGCATGTGGTGCATCAGCGCCCAGGTGTAGCCGAACAGGATCAGCCGGCCGAGCCAGGTGCCGAAGGCCCAGTTGACCCAGTCGAACGTCGCCTGTGAGCTTGCCGCCGCCATCAGCCATATGGCAACCAGCAGCGTACCGAAATAGAGCGCGCCGCCGGTGATGCGATGGATGATCGACATCGTCATGGTGATCGGCGGCCGGTACACGGTCAGGTGCGGCGAAAGCGGTCTTGCGCGGGTGGCTGGTGATTTGCTCATGGCTCCCCCAGTTCGGCGTCCCTGGAGCCTCAGGTGGAAATGCGGCATTGCCGCTTCCGGATGCGACTTCGGACAGCCGGTTTCTAATGCTCTTTTTGCACCGCGTCAAAGCCAGAAAACCGTTTCGAAAACGTAATTTAGTCTGACTAAAAGGCAGGCGCGGGGCTTCAATCGATTAGGGGTGATTGGGCCAAAGCCGGCTCGCTATCGCTGCAGTGCAACATACCGGTCCGACATAGCCCTCAGGTGCATTGAGGTTCAGGTCAGGCCGAGTCGAAAACGAGGGCTTCCGAGAACCGGAGCGGAGCGTACTCTATGTACGTGAGCACCGGAAGCGCAGGAAGCCGCCGTTTGCAGGCCGGCCTCACCTGAATATCAATGCACCTGGTCAGCGCTTGCAGGTCACCGGCGTCGACCCAGCCTTCATCACCAGTGCTTCGCGACCATCGATCACAATCGCGTCATGCGCCTGCTGGTAACGGCTGTTCTGGTTGGCCGGCGAGGCCTGCAGATCCTCGCTGGTACCGTCGGACCCGAGAACATGCAGCGAGGTGCCGAGATTCTCGATGGTCATCCTGCCGCCATCGGCGCAATTGTAGGTCGCGGTGCGCGGCTGCGGCGCGGACACATCGGTGACGGCGGCTTTCGGAGCATTATTCTGCGGCACGCAGGCCATGGCGACCAGAAGCGGCGACAGGACAAGCGTCATCCGAAACGTCCGGCCTGGCGCCATATGCTTGTCCTCCCGCGCGGCAAACTGGCCACGATGCGTTGTTAAGATCAAGGTCATCCGACCGAACTGGACGCCGGCCGCGATGGTGCGGCCAAGCATGGCCGAAAGATGGCCGGCGGGTTTTCCACCCAGTCGGATATTAACCATGTTTACCGAGACATCGCCGCGAAACGCGCCGGCCTCTTAACAAAGGTTAAGAAAAGGTTAATTTCTGATTCGAGGAGGCTTTCCTCTAAACAAGGAGGACGCCATGCGTTCGAACTCGGGAAGAATGCGCCTTGTGGCGCTCATCGTGGCGGCTTGCCTCGTTGGCCTGGCAGCGCCAGCGCTTGCTGGCGCACGTCACCAGGACCGCGTCTACGCCGATTCGTTCGGCAATCTCGTCATCGACAGCGCCGCCGGCTACAAGCGCATCCTGGTCGGCGAAGGCAAATTGGCCAAGCAGCTGTCCGACTACACCAGCGCCGGCCAGCCCAAGGTGATCTACGAGAATGAATCGGACGAAATCACCGGCTCCGGCGATTGCTACCGGCCGCCGGTGTTCGTGAAGGGCCGCAGCTATATGTACGGGCTTCCCGACGGCGAGATGCCCGAGCTCAGCCCCTGCCGTTGATTCGGATCTAACCAGCGCTGGCTGCAACCTCTCGTCCGCCGGCCGGCCCGGCGGAGACACGCACGCAATCGCGCCCGGCATTCTTCGCCTGATAGAGTGCCTGGTCGGCGCGTCGCATCAGACCGGCAAAATCCTCGCTCGGGTGAAGTTCTGCGACGCCAAAGCTCGCCGTGCAGCGATTGTCCACCGGCAGTCCGTCGATGGGCAGCGCGCCGAAGGCGTTGCGCGTGCCCTCCGCGAACAGCCGGGCGGCGGCAAGGTTGGTTCCCGGCAGGATGATGGCGAACTCCTCGCCGCCGATGCGGCCGGCGACATGGTGGCTGGCGGCGGCCTCGCGCAGGAAGCCGGCGAAGGTCTCGATCACCCGGTCGCCGGACGCATGGCCGAAACTGTCGTTGACACTCTTGAAATGATCGAGGTCGGCGATGACCAGTGCGACCGGTACGCCTTGCCGCACCGCGCCCAGCACTGCCAGCTCCGCGTGGCGGGTGAAGCCGCCGCGGTTGAGCAGGCGCGAAAGCGTGTCCGTCTCCGACCTCGACGTCACCTCGGCGAGCACGTCGCGCACCAGAATGGCCAGTATCAGCAGCGCCAGCGCCAGGCCAAAGACGGTGCCGAGCGACTGCGACACCAGCGCGTAGTTGCTTTGCAGATAGGCCTGCGGGTTGGCGCCCCAACCGCCGAGCGCATGCGCGATGAACGGCTTTGAGGCAAACTGCAGCCCGCTGGCCGCCAGCACCGCCATCAGGATGCGGTCGAGACGGGCGTGCCTTTGCCTCGACGACCACACGATCACGAGACCGACGAACTGCATGACCGCATAGGGAAGCTGGTAGGCCATCATGCGGACCAGCGACTGGCGCGGCAGGTCCTGCACGAAATACACCGCGACAGAGGTGGCGACGAGGAAGAACAGCATCTGCTTCCACGCCGGCGCCACGCCGTATTTGTGCGCCAGCCCGCCATTGAAGGCGATGGTGGCGCCAAGGAACACCGCGAAGGCGGCAACGACCACCGGCCGCGCGTTGTCGAAGGCGGGAATGCTGAATTCGATGGCGAAATACACCATGCCCAGCAGATAGCCGAATGCCAGCCAGCGTGGCGCGACGCGGCCGGTCTCATGCAACGCGACCGCGATGAAGGAAGCCGCCAGCAGGCCGGCGACCGAAACATTGATCAACAGGATGAAGTTCGCGCCGCTCATGTTCTTCCCGAACCCGCGCCGACAGCTAAGCATCGAGCGGCGAAGAAGACGTTAACGCTGGCGCGGCGGGGCGGGATCAACCAACCTTGAGAGGCTCCGGCACGAACATTGTTTCCGGGCGCTCGTAGGACAGGCGCACGCTGTCGCGGCCATTCTTCTTGGCCTTGTAGAGCGCATCGTCGGCACGGCGCATCAGCGGCTCCAGCGCCTCGTCGCCGCTGCGGGCCGCCACCCCGAAACTGGCTGTCACCTTGGTGCCGGCAGGCAGCCCGTCGACCTGGCCGGCCGAATAGACCGTGCGCACGGCTTCGGCGAACAGCCGCGCGGCGGCGAGATCGCTCAACGGCAGCAACACGGCAAACTCCTCGCCGCCGATACGCCCGGCAACGCCGCGCGTCCCGGCGGCCAACCGAAGCTTGGCAGCAAAGTCGGCGATCACGCGATCGCCGGCCGCATGCCCATGTACGTCGTTGAGCGCCTTGAAGTGATCGAGGTCGGCCAGCACCAGGGCGACCGGGAAGCGGGCCGTGGCGCAGTGGCGCAACAGCTGCATGCCTCGTTCCTCGAAGCCGCGGCGATTGAGAAGACCCGAAAGCGGGTCGGTGTAGGTCTCGGTCTTCAGCGCCTTCATCACATCAAGTGCCGCAGCGGAGAACAGGCAGAGCGCAATGAGCAGCGACAGCAGTGCATGCGACAGCAGCGCGGTCGTCCAGTAGGACGAGGCATAGAAGCCGTCATAGCTGGTGAAGGGTCCGTGCGCGATGACGACGACAAGGGTGCGCACGAAGAAGTTCAGGCCCGACAGCAGCGACAGCACGAACAGGATGTTTTCGGTCGGGCCATTGCGGCGCACCGGGCGCAGTTCGGCGGCGACCAGAAGACTGATCCCGCCGAAAGCGAAATTCATCGCCAGGATGCGCCAGGTGAGATCCGGCGCGACGAACAGGAGCCAGCAAAACGACGCCAGGCCACCGCCGGCCAGTACGCCGATCCCAACATAGGGCACCTTGCGGCCATAGCGGTGGATGATGGCGCTGGACAGGCAGCAACCGGCAACTGTGAAGCAGATATTCGACGTCAGCTTGGTCAGCTGCGTGCCGAAGGGCAAGGTGAAATATTGCAGCAGGAAGCCGACCGCCGAGAGACCGTAGCTGGTCGCCAGCACGGCGAGATATGGGCGGTGGCGTTGATAGGACCATAGGACGAGGAAGGCCGCGCCGAGTGCCAGCGCGATCGTCGGATTGAGCAGCGCTATGAACAGGCCGGTGTCCAAAGGACTGTGATTTCCCCTCGCTTACGTCAGGGGAGACCTTAGGGCGCAAGCCCAAACAAGCAGTTAAGCGAAAGCTGAATATGCAACGGAGCGGATGAAAAAGACCCGGAGCCACACCGCGGTCCGGGGTCTGGCATGCATTCCAAGCCGCAGGTTCCGGCGCTATTTCCACTCGCGGATGTCGACGAAGTGGCCGGCGATCGCCGCCGCCGCCGCCATCGCCGGCGACACCAGGTGGGTACGGCCCTTGAAGCCTTGCCGGCCTTCGAAATTGCGGTTCGAAGTCGAGGCGCAGCGTTCATGCGGCTTCAGCCGGTCGTCGTTCATGGCAAGGCACATCGAGCAGCCCGGCTCGCGCCAGTCGAAGCCGGCGGCGACGAAGATCTTGTCGAGGCCTTCGGCTTCCGCCTGTTCCTTGACCAGGCCGGAGCCCGGCACGATCATCGCATCGACATGCGGGCTGACCGTCTTGCCTTCGACCACCTTGGCGACGGCGCGAAGATCCTCGATGCGGCCATTGGTGCAGGAACCGATGAAGACGCGATCGAGCGTGATGTCGGTGATCTTGGTGCCCGGCGTCAGCCCCATATAGTCGAGCGCGCGCTGCTTGGAGGTGCGCTTGTTTTCATCCGAGATATCGTCCGGGTTCGGCACGATGCCTTGCACCGACACGACATCCTCGGGCGAGGAGCCCCAGGAGACGATCGGCGGCAGCTTTGCCCCGTCGAGCACGACCACCTTGTCGAAATGCGCGCCTTCGTCGGACTGCAGCGTCTTCCAGTATTCCAGTGCCGCGTCCCAGGCCGCGCCCTTCGGTGCGCGCGGCTTGTCCTTGACATAGGCGAAGGTCGTCTCGTCCGCCGCGATCAGGCCGGCGCGCGCGCCGCCCTCGATCGACATGTTGCAGATCGTCATGCGGCCTTCCATCGACAGCGCACGGATCGCCTCGCCGGCATATTCGATGACATAGCCGGTGCCGCCGGCTGTGCCGATCTCGCCGATGATGGCGAGGATGATGTCCTTGGCCGTGACGCCATCCGGCAACTGGCCATCGACACGCACCAGCATGTTCTTGGCCTTGCGCTGGATCAGCGTCTGCGTCGCCAGTACATGCTCGACCTCGGACGTGCCGATGCCGTGCGCCAGCGCGCCGAAGGCGCCGTGGGTCGAGGTGTGGCTGTCACCGCAGACGATGGTCATGCCGGGCAGCGTAAAGCCCTGCTCCGGGCCGATGATGTGGACGATGCCCTGGCGGATATCGTTCTCGGAATAATATTCGACGCCGAAATCCTTGGCGTTCTTGGCCAGCGCCTCGACCTGGATGCGGCTCTCCTCGTTCTTGATGCCGAACTTGCGCTCGGGCGAGGTCGAGACATTGTGATCGACCACGGCCAGCGTCTTTTCCGGATGCCGGACCTTGCGGCCGCTCAGGCGCAAGCCTTCGAAGGCCTGCGGGCTGGTCACTTCATGGACGAGGTGGCGGTCGATGTAGAGCAGGCAGGTGCCGTCGTCCTGGCGGTCGACGACATGGTCGTCGAAAATCTTGTCGTAGAGGGTGCGCGGTGCGCTCATGTGCGTAAATCCGTCGATATGAGAATGGGAAGGAGCAGATGCCGGATCACCGGTCGGGCGAAACGACCTGGACAGGTCGGCCTAGGGTAGTCGGCTGGTCAGCGCGCCGGACACGCGCGCGGAGAAACGCGACGGCAGGCGTTTTCTGTCCTGCAGCACGAACCCCTTATAGGCCGGATCGCCAAAAAGCTCTTCCATGGCGTGGCTCATACCAATGTTTTGGCTTTTCGGCAATTGGAAGCTGCCGTCGCAGGACGTAGGTTGCTCGCCCCTCACATCACTTCAAAAACAAAGGTCTTCACCAACGCATCAGGCTCCGCGATCGCGTAGCAACGGAACCATGGGCTTTGCTCGACCGGCCGCCATGTCTTCGCCTGCTCCAGCTCGTCGAACACGGCCTGGAAGCGGCCGCTCGCAAAAACCTGGTCTCGCACGGTGAAGATGGCGTGGCCACCTTTCCGGGTGATGCGCACGAGTTCATGCAGGCTCGACGCCGGCGCATGGCTGATGGTGAAAACGCCCGTTGAGAAGAAGGCGCGGAAATGGCCATCCGGCCACGGCAACGGCCCGCCCAGCATCGCCTGTTTCAGCTCGCTGTAGGCATTGCGGCTGCCGGCGATTTTCAGCATGTCGTCGGAGAGGTCGAGCCCGGCAATATCGCGGTAGCCCAGTGCCTGCAGCGACGGCCCTGACAGGCCGGTGCCGCAGCCGGCATCGAGCAGCGGCCCTTCGCCCGCCGGCACGTGGCGCGCCACCCAGGCGGTGATCAGGAAAGGCAGCAAATAACCAAGCGAAGCGGTCTCGCTGTCATAGGTCGCGGCCCATGCGGCATAGGCCTCGGCCAGAGCTTCCGGCGTGTCGGCGGTGTAGACGGAATCCAGCGCCGCATTGGCTTTGTCGACGATCATGTGAGCTCCTCAACGAGACATGCCGACAAGGATCGTAGCGCCGCCTTCGCTCAAAAACTATTCCTCGTGCTGGCGGCGCAACCGCCGTTCCAGCGCCCGCAAGGCCAGCGACAGGCCGACGGTCAGGATGAGATAGATGTAGGCGACGATCGAATAGGTCTCGAAGAAGCGGAACGAGCCGGCGGCATAGACCTTGCCCATCTGCGTGATGTCGGCGACGCCGAGCACCGAGACCAGCGAGGAATCCTTGACCAGGGCGACGAAATCATTGCCGAGCGGCGGCAAGATGGTGCGGATCGCCTGCGGAAACACGATCAGCCGGAAGCGTTGAGCGCGCGTCAGCCCGAGCGCCTTCGCGGCCTCGATCTGGCCCTTCTCGACGGCCTGGATGCCGGCGCGAAAGACCTCCGAGATGAACGCCGAATAGCCAATGGTCAGCGCCATGATGGCGCGCCACAAGAGCGACACGTCGCGCACCAGCAATTCGCCCACGAGGCCGGCATTCTGCAGCGGTGCGGTCAGGGCATTCCAGCCCGCGACGAAGGCCGGCGCGCCGACGAAGGCGATCCAGAACAACAGCACCAGGATCGGCACGCCGCGGATGATCTCGACATAGAAGCGGGCGATCTGGCGTAGCCAGCGCGAGCCAGACAACCCCATCAGCGCGATGCCGAGGCCAATGGCCGAAGCCAGCACGAAGGCGATCACGGTGACGAAGACGGTGATGCCGATGCCCTTGGCGACGGTGGCAAAGACCTGGGCGTAGAGGTTGCTGGTGGCGACGAAGACGGCCACCACAATCGCGATGGCCACGGCCACGACCAGCCACCAGGGGAAGTCGGATTTTGAGGTGGAAGGGGCCTGCATCAGGCGATGCCGGCGAAGCAGATGTCGGGACGTGCCAAGGCGCCCCCCTCTGTCCTGTCGGACATCTCCCCCTCAAACGGGGAGATTGGCAGCCTCGACCTCGCCGCCCATTTTTTGGCGTTGGAAACTGGCGAAAGCCAATGCGACATCCGATCTCCCCCCTTGAGGGGGAGATGTCCGGCAGGACAGAGGGGGGTGTTCAAGCGCAGACTCAGCGCGAGGATTACCGCGCCATCAGTATGCAATGCGCTCAACAAGAGGGGTTACTGCCCCATTTTGTAATCAAGGAACCATTTCTTGTTGAGCGTGTCGAACGTGCCGTCGGCCTTGAGGGCCGCGATTGCCGCGTTGACCGGCTTCACCAGATCGGAACCCTTCGGAAAGATAAAGCCGAAATCCTCGGTGCCGAGCGGCCCGCCGATCAGCTTCAGCTTGCCGTCGGAGGCATCGACATAGCCCTTGCCCGCGGTGCCGTCGGTCAGGACGACATCGACGTCGCCGGACTTCAACGCCTGCACCGTCGCACCAAAAGTCTCGAACAGTTTGATGCGCGGGTTCTGCTCATTGCCGTCGAGCACGCTGTAGACGGCGGTGTAGAAAGGCGTGGTGCCGGCCTGGGCGCCGATCAGCCCGTCCTTGAAGGCGCCGAAGGTCTTGGCGTCGGTGAAGCGGCTTTCGTCGCCGCGCACCAGCATGAACTGTTCCGAGCGCATATAGGGGTCGGAGAAATCGACCTTCTGCTTGCGGTCGTCCTTGATGGTGATGCCGGTCATGCCGATGTTGTACTGGTTGTCGGAAACCGCCTGGATCATCGCGTCCCAGGACGTGTTCTGGTACTCGACGGCGAGGTTCAGCCGCTTGGCGATCTCGTTCATCGCGTCATATTCCCAGCCGATCTGTTTTCCCGTCTTCGAATCGATGAACTGCAGCGGCGGATAGGCGTTCTCGGTCACCACCACCACCTTCTTGCCGCCGAGATCGGGCAGAGCCTGCGCGAAGGCGGCAACGGGCGCAAGCATGAGGGCAAGTAGGCCGGCCAGCAGCAGTTTCGATTTGGTCATGATACACTCCCCGGAAGTGAAAGCGCCCGGACATCGGCCGGGCTTGCAGGAAAATCCGGCGCCGACTTTAGCTTTCCGCAAGCGTCATGCAAGACGGTCCACTGCGTCGACGCATGTGAAAACGGAAACCAATACCTTCAATCCGGGGATTCCTGGACGATCCCAGCGGTGTCCCGTCAATCGGCGCTCGCTTCCCGCAAACCGTCGATCAGCCGTGTCAGGGAGTGATGCAGGGATTTCAATTCGTCGCCATCGAGCGGCGAATGACAACGCATCGCGGCCGACACCGCCTTGGCGCCCTCGCGCAGTGCTTGGCCCTGATATGTCGGTTCGACCAGCACCCGTCGTTCGTCGGCGGCATCGCGCCGGCGCGTGACCAGGCCGTTCGCTTCCAGGCGCTTGAGCAGCGGCGTCAGCGTTGCCGAATCGAGCCCCAGCGTGTCGCCCAGTTCGCCGACGGTGCGCGGTGCATGTTCCCACAGCGCCAGCATGGTCAGATATTGCGGGTAGGTCAGGCCGAGCGGCTCGAGCAGCGGCCGGTAGAGTCGTGTCATCAGCCCGCTCGCCGAATAGAGCGCGAAGCACAGATGCTGGTCGAGCTTCGGTATCCCGGCGAAATCCGCCGGGATGTCCAGGTGCGAAGGGGTCGTTCTGGTGGTCATGCTGCCTTTGCCGGAAGCGCCGTTGCCGAAAGCGCCACCTCGATGTTGCCCTTGACGGCATTGGAATAGGGGCAAACCTCATGCGCTGCCGATACAAGCGCTTCCGCCGCCGCCTGATCAAGACCTTTCGTCTCGGCCGCCAGCGAAACGCCGAGCAGGAAACCGCCCTGACCATTGGGATGCAGGCTGACATTGGCTGTCACCGAGACATCCTGCAGCGGCAGCTTCTGCTTGCCGGCGATGAAGCGCATGGCGCTTTCGAAGCAGGCGGCATAGCCAGCGGCGAAAAGCTGCTCGGGATGGTGGCGCCACCCTTGCCGCCAAGTTCCTTCGGCATGGCAAGGTCGAGGCTGAGCAGGCCATCGCTGCTCTGGACGTGGCCGGCGCGGCCGCCGACGGCGCGGGCCTGGGTGGAATACAATGCGGTCATCTCGTGTCTCCATTTATTTTGTGCACGATTGTTTAGTACACGATATAATTGGCGTCAATCGCAGATCCGCATGGATTCCTGCAAAACGAAAAAAGGCGGCCGAAGCCGCCTTTCTACATGCTTGTCGAAAAACTTATTCGGCGGTCGCGGCTTCCGCGGCCTTGGCTGCCTCTGCCTCGGCGGCTGCCTTCTTCTCGGCTGCTTCCTTGGCGGCCGTCTCGACGGCCAGAGCCTCGGCGGCTGCAACCTTCTCGGCCTCGATGCGGGCCTTCTCGGCGTTCAGCGCATCGCGCTCGTCATCGTTCAGCTTGCGGGCGCGCACGCCGGTGTTCTCCGAAATACGGGCCGACTTGCCGCGACGATCACGCAGATAGTAGAGCTTGGCGCGACGCACCTTGCCGCGGCGAACGATCTCGACGCCTTCGACCATCGGCGAATAGACCGGGAACACGCGCTCGACGCCTTCGCCGTAGGAGATCTTGCGGACGGTGAAATTTTCCTGGAAGCCGGAACCGGCGCGGGCGATGACGACGCCCTCATAGGCCTGGACGCGGGTGCGGGTGCCTTCGGTCACGCGGACCTGGACGCGCACGGTGTCGCCGGGCTGGAATTCGGGAAGCTTGCGCTTGGCTTCGATCTTGGCGGCCTGCTCGGCCTCGAGTTGACGGAGGATATCCATCTCAAAAATCCACTTCTTGTTCTTCCGACAGCCAGAGCGTCCGACACTCGCCTTGCAGTTCCAATGACCGCTCGGCTATGCCCTTTATCGAAGACATCGGTGTCCAAGACATCGGGCAGGGGCGACTACACCGTCATTGTTGACGGGTCCGGCAGAATTTTTCTTGCCGGTACGGGCGGGCACATACAGCTATTTCAGCGCTTTGTCACGCCTGAACCCGAGTCTTTTTTGCCCGCATGGCATCATCATAAGCTTCCGGTGCCGGGTTGCGTCCACGTGCCAGGCTTCCTAAGCCGAGCGCAGCACAGTTTTCCGCGGCGGCCTTCCATGTCCATCTTCGACGCCATCCTGCTTTTCCTGGCGGGCTTTCTGTCAGGCGCCGCCAATGCGGTCGCCGGTGGAGGCACCTTCATCACCTTCGGCGCCATGACATTGGTCGGCCTGCCGCCGATCGTTGCCAACGCCACCTCCTCGGTGACGCAGTTTCCCGGCTACATCACCTCGACGCTCGCCTACTGGGATGACATCCGCCATTTCTGGCGTGGCGCATTGCTGCTCTGCCTGATCTCGGCGGTCGGCGCGCTGGCTGGCGCGCTGTTCCTGCTGGCGCTCGACAATCCGTCTTTCCGCGTCCTGGTGCCGTGGCTGCTGCTGGGCGCAACGGCCCTGTTTGCCGCCGGGCAGTGGCTGAAACCGGCGCCGAAGCCGGGGCACGAAGCGGCGGTGGGCACGCTGACCGGTTCATTGGCGCAGTTCATCACCGCCGTCTATGGCGGCTTCTTCGGCGCCGGCATGGGCGTCATGATGCTGGCGACGCTCGGCCTGACCCAAGCCGGCGACTACCACCGGCTGAACGCGCTGAAGAACATGCTGGCCATTGTCATCGCCGCGGTGGCGATCGTCGTCTTCGTCTCGGGCGGCGTTGTCGCCTGGCCGCAGGCGATCATCATGATCCCGGGTGGCGCGCTGGGCGGCTATGCCGGCGTCTGGATCGCCAAGCGCGTGCCGCAGAACGTGGTGCGCGGCTTCGTCGTCGCGGTCGGCCTGTTCCTCGCCTTCTACTACTTCAGCAAAGGCTGAGCGCCGGGCAGGTCCGGCCGCCGCTCTTTCGTCAGCGCCTCGGACTGAGCCCGCCGCCATGCGGCGATCTTCTTGTGATTGCCTGATATCAGCACTTCGGGAATCTCGCGCCCCTCAAATTCCTGCGGCCGCGTGTAGTGCGGATGTTCGAGCAGGCCGTTCTCGAAACTCTCCTCTTCGCCCGACACCGCGTTGCCCATGACGCCGGGCAACAGTCGCACCACCGCGTCGAGCAGCACAAGGGCCGCCGGCTCACCGCCCGAGAGGATGAAATCGCCGATCGAAACCTCTTCCAGTCCTCGCGCCTCGATCAGCCGCTGGTCGACGCCCTCGAAGCGGCCGCACAGGATCACAGCGCCCGGTCCGGCGGCGAGTTCGCGCACGCGCGCCTGCGTCAGCGGCCTGCCGCGTGGGCTCATCAGCAGCCGCGGCCGCAAATCGCCCTCCGGCGAAGCATGGTCGATGGCCCTGGCCAAAACATCGGCGCGCATCACCATGCCGGCACCGCCGCCGGCCGGCGTGTCGTCGACGGTGCGGTGGCGGTCGGTGGCGAAGTCGCGGATCTGGATCGCTTCCAGCGACCATGTGCCGCCTTCCAGCGCCCGGCCGGCCAGCGACAGGCCGAGCGCGCCCGGAAACATCTCGGGATAAAGCGTCAGCACCGAGGCTTTGAACGTCACCGGTTGCCCCCGGCGTCGCGCGGTCCACGCGGCCTACCCTTCGGGTCGAAGTCTTCCTCGCGCGGCGCATCGCCGTCCTCGTCCTCGACCAGCCCGGCCGCCGCCGGGTCGACGCGGACAAAGCCCTCGGCGATCGACACATCAGGCACGGCCGCCTGCGTGAACGGGATCAGCACACCCTTGCGTCCGCCCAATGTCACATCGAGAATGTCGCCGCCGCCGAAATTGTGCACGGCGACGACCTTGCCGATCGCGGCACCGGTATCATCCCGGACCTCCAGCCCGACCAGGTCGGCATGGTAGAATTCGTCCTCCTCGCCATCGTCGGGCAGCATCGAACGGTCGACGAACAGCTCGGTGCCGGCGAGCGCCTCGGCGGCGTTGCGGTCGGCAACACCCTTGAAGCGGACGACGACGACGGTGTTGGCGGGCCTGATGTCGATGATCTGGAAGGCGCGGCCGTCCCTGGCATAGAGCGGCCCATAATCGGCCAGCGCCAGCGGCTCACCGGTGAAGGTCTTCACCCGCAATTCGCCCTTGATGCCGTGGGCGGCGCCGATCACGGCCATCTGGACGGGGTTCTGGGGCTTGCTCATGGCGTGACATCCTTTGGCTTTGCTCTAACGCTCCCCGATTGTCATTTCAATGACATGGCTCTTCACCGCTTCCTAACCCGGCTGTCGGAAAATGGCGGCTGATGCATGTCGCCCAAAAGTGGGAACCGGTTTTGGGATGACGACGTGCATAAAGACAAATGCAGGTCGCCCAAAAGTGGAGCCCGATTTTGGGGACAACGGCATGCATGAAACAAAGTTTGGAAGCACGCCATGCAGGAATTCCTCATCCCAGCAAAACCCGATCTCCAGGCGGCGCGTGAAAGCTGGCTCAAGATGCTGGCGCGCGAACGCCGGCTGTCGCCGGAGACCGTCGAGGCCTATGAGCGCGACACGCGGCAGTTCCTGCATTTCCTCACGGGCCATTGTGGCGGCTCGCCCGGCATTTCGGACATCGCCAATCTGCGCCCTGCCGATCTGCGCGGCTTCCTCGCCGCCCGCCGCAACGCCGGCGCCGGCGCCCGCACGCTTGGCCGCGGCCTGGCCGGCATCCGTTCGCTGCTGCGGTTCCTCGAACGGCGTGGCCTCGTCAATGCGGCCGGTGCGGCAGCCTTGCGCGCGCCGCGCCAGCCCAAATCACTGCCCAAGCCACTGACGGCAAGCGATGCCAAGCATGTCGTTTCCGTCGAAGGCCAACTGGCGGAAGAGCCGTGGATCGCAGCCCGCAACGCCGCCGTGCTGACGCTGCTCTACGGCTCCGGCCTGCGCATTTCCGAGGCGCTCGGCCTCGCCGCTGCCGATCTGGCATTGGCGACTGACACCGTGCTGCGCGTCACCGGCAAGGGCGGCAAGACGCGGCTGGTGCCGGTGCTGCCGGTGGCGCTGCGGGCGATCGCCGAATACCGCCGGCTCTGCCCCTATCATCTCGACCCGAAGGGCCTTTTGTTTCGCGGCGCGCGCGGCGGCCCGCTCAATCCGGCCATCGTCCAGCGCGACATGGCCAAGCTGCGCTCGGCGCTCAACCTGCCCGACACCGCGACGCCGCACGCGCTGCGCCATTCCTTCGCCACGCATCTGCTCGGCCGCGGTGGCGATTTGCGCACCATCCAGGAACTCCTGGGTCACGCCAGCCTGTCGACGACGCAGATCTACACCGGCGTCGACACCGCGAGGCTGCTCGAAATCTACGAATCGGCGCATCCAAGGGCATGAACCTTCAATTTTGCAGTGCCGGTTAACCGTTTTGCCGCTTTTTGGTTCTAGGACAAAGGCCATGAAACGCGTCATCGCCATCGCCGACCGTGCAGCTTCCGTATCGCTGAAGCTGCTTGTCGCGCTCAATGTCCTGTTTTTCCTGTCGTTCCTTGCCGTCCTGCTGCTCGCGGCCGGCAGGGCGCATGCCGATATCCCGACCTGCACCGGCGCCGACATGCTGTCTGCCCTGCAGAAAAGCGATCCGTCGGCCTATCAGAAGATCGAGACTGAAGCCGCGGCCACGCCGAACGGCAAGGGCCTGCTGTGGAAGCTGGAGAAACCGGGCGAACAACCGTCCTTCCTGTTCGGCACCATGCACATGACCGACCCGCGCGTCACCGCGCTGCCGCGGGCCGCGCAGGAGGCCTATGACGCCGCCGCCACCATCGTCATCGAAACCACCGACGTGCTCGACAAGCAACAGATGATGGCGGCGATGCTCAAAGAGCCGGACCTGATGATGTTCACCGACTCCACGACGCTGTCGTCATTGCTGTCGCCCGACGATGCGGCGGCCATGAATGCCGCACTCGACGCGCGCGGCATCCCGCCGGCGACCGTCGCCAAGATGAAGCCGTGGATGCTTTCGGCCATGATGGCGCTTCCGGCTTGCGAACTCGCCCGCCAGTCCGGCGGCGCCCCGGTGCTCGACGTCAAGCTGGCTGAAGGCGCCAAGGCCGCGGGCAAGCCGGTCGAGGGACTGGAAACGGCTGCCAGCCAGCTGCGCGCCATGGCCTCTTTGCCGCTGGCCTTTCACATGAAGGGGCTGGTCGACACGCTGAAGCTGGGCGACAAGGTCAACGACATCAACGAAACCATGATCGTTCTCTACCAGCGCGGCGACACCGGCATGTTCTGGCCGCTGTTCCGCGCGGCCATGCCTGATGAGCAGGACGACCCCGCAGGCTATGCCGCGTTCGAGGAAACCATGATCACCAGCCGCAACAAGGTGATGGTCGATCATGCCCAGCCGATCCTGGCCAGGGGCAATGCCTTCATGGCGGTCGGAGCCCTCCACCTTCCGGGTCCGGAGGGACTGGTCGAGGATTTCCGCAAGGCGGGCTACACTGTCACGGCCGTGGGGCTTTAACTCTACTTGATCAAAACCTGAGCCAGCATCGCCGGAACGATGATCCGATGAAACGGCTTGACTACAGCGAGATAGGTCCGCCCAAGCAGGTTGTGCGTCTTCACGATCGTCGACGCAGCCACTTCCTGCCGGCCCGCGCCGAGGTCGTTCACCTCCACCAGGAGGCGGAAATCGAGATGCCGGTCGTCCAGGCCAAGGACGATCCTGCCGGGCGCCTGGCTGATGAGCGGAAAGATACCGACCCTGCCTTCCGGCAACACGTCACGTTCCAGCCCCGTTTTCAGCCCGAATGGCCTGACGGCGAGGTTGCGCAGCAGCATAAGCCAGCCGACCCATCGCGGTGTTCGCCCCAGGACACGTTCGGCCGCGCCAATTGCGGTCAGTGCAAGACCATCGGTTGTCAGCACGTATCGGTCGGCGAACTGAGCGCCGGCAAGAGCGCCCTCAGGATCGGGAAAAGTTTGTGCAGTGGGCATCATAACCGGCAAATCCCTCGCAACCAACGATAGCATAGGTTGGTATGGCTCGCTGCGTGGCGAAACGCCGCCAGTCCGGTGGCGACCCGGTCCCGAAGGCCTGGTCGAGGATTTCCGCAAAGCCGGCTATACTGTCACCGCTGTCAACTGAGTCGCCGCATGGTGGTGGAGGATCCGGGCGTCGCGTTTTCGGCGTTTTCCTCGACTAGTGTGAAACCCATTCGACGGAAACGCGTTGATGGCTGTTGTTTGATGTTTTTCATCCACGGAGGACACTTTTATGGCGAACACACCGAATCCAAACGACCCGTTCAATTCGTCCACCAACGCTCCTCGCCCAAGCGGCGGTGGCAGCACCTGGCTGATTGTGCTGGTCGTCGTTATTCTGGCGGTTGTCGCGTATTATGTTTTCGGAAGAAGCGGCGGTGAGCATCCGGCACCTGCCGAGGCGCCGGCGGCCAGCACACCGGCACCTGCGCCGGCTCCTGCAGAACCTATGAAGCCAGCCGAACCGGCTCCGGCTGCGCCCGCTCCAGCGGCACCTGCCCCAGCGCCCGCACCGGCTCCAGCGCCTGCGCCGGCTCCTGCCGCACCGGCCAACTGATCAGGCTCGATATCAAATACGAACGGCCCGCCAAAAGGCGGGCCGTTTTGCTTTGGGTGGGTGTCGTCTAAAAAGGCCTTTCCAGACACTCGCTCCGGTGAGTCAGCTGGTGTGGTTTCGAGAACCGGAGCGGAGCGGACGTTTGGGTCCGTGAGCACCGGAAGCGGAGAAAACCGCGCCAGATGGCCGCCGGAGTAGAGTTTATGAAAAGGCCTTTAGATGTGGATCGGCTTGAAGAAGGTGGCCAGCGCCGCCTCCTTGACCGCCTCCGACATCGTCGGGTGTGCATGGCAGGTGCGGGCGAGATCCTCGGAGGAGCCGCCGAACTCCATCAGCACCGCCGCCTCGTGGATCATCTCGCCGGCGCCGAAGCCGACAATATGAACGCCGAGCACGCGGTCGCTTGCCTTGTCGGCGAGGATCTTGACGAAGCCGTCGGTGTGCAGCATGGCGCGCGCCCGGCCATTGGCGCTGAACGGAAACTTTCCCGCCTTGTACTCAATGCCGGCCTTCTTCAGTTCCTCCTCGGTCTTGCCAACCGAGGCGATTTCCGGGCTGGTGTAGACGACGCTCGGAATGACGTCGTAGTTCACATGGCCGGCCTGGCCGGCAATGGTTTCCGCCACCGCCACGCCCTCGTCCTCGGCCTTGTGCGCCAGCATCGGCCCGGCGATGACATCGCCGATGGCGTAGATGCCGGGCACGTCGGTTCTGAGATGGCCATCGGTCGTCACCCGGCCACGCTCGTCGACCTCGACGCCGGCTTCCTTGAGTCCCAGACTGTCGGAATAGGCGCGGCGCCCGGTTGCGATCAGCACCGCGTCGGCCTCGATGGTCTCGGCGGCGCCACCCTTGACCGGCTCGAAGGTGACGGTCGCGCCCTTCTTGGCCTTGGCGACACCGGTGACCTTGGCGCCGAGCTTGAACTCGAAACCCTGCTTCGACAGCAGCCGCTGGAACTGCTTGGAGACCTCGCCGTCCATCCCGCCGAGGATGGTGTCGAGGAATTCGACGACGGTGACCTTGGCGCCAAGCCGCGCCCACACCGAGCCGAGCTCGAGGCCGATGACACCGCCGCCGACCACCACCAGATGACCGGGCACTTTCTCCAGCGACAGCGCGCCGGTCGACGACACGATCACCTTCTCGTCGATGTCGACCTTGACGCCGGGAATGCCGGCGACATCCGAACCGGTGGCGATGACGATGTTCTTGGTCTCGATATCCTCGACCTTGCCGTCCTCGCCGGTCACCGAGACCTTGCCGGCCGCGATCACCTTGCCGGTGCCGCGGAAGCTGTCGATCTTGTTTTTCTTGAACAGGAAGGCGACGCCGTTGACGTTCGACGCCACCGTCGCGTCCTTGTGCGCCATCATCTTCTTCAGGTTCAATTTCGGCGCGGCGATCTCGACACCGAGCGTGTCGAAGGAATGGCCGGCCTCGGCGAACATCTCGGAGGCATAAAGCAGCGCCTTGGACGGAATGCAGCCGATGTTGAGGCAGGTGCCGCCGAAGGTCGCGTTCTTCTCGACCACCGCCGTCTTCAGCCCGAGCTGCGCAGCCTTGATGGCGCAGACATAGCCGCCCGGTCCCGATCCGATGATAACGACGTCATAAGCCATGTTACTGTCCTTCTTGATTGGGGCTCAGCGGCCGCCGCTTACATTCAGGATCGCGCCCGTCGTATAGGACGCGGCGTCGGATAAAAGATAGAGAACCGCACCAGCGACTTCATCAGCCGTTCCGGCTCTTTTCATCGGAAGCGTATCCTGGATCAGTGCCACCCGGTCCGGCTGTCCGCCCGAGGCATGGATGTCCGTATCGATGATGCCCGGGCGCACCGCATTGACGCGGATGCCTTCCAGCGCCACCTCGCGGGCGAGCCCGATGGTGAATGTGTCGATGGCGCCCTTGGAGGCGGCATAGTCGACATAGTTGTCGGCGGCGCCAAGCACCGCGGCAGCCGACGAGATGTTGACGATGGCGCCACCCTTGCCGCCGTGTCGTGTCGACATGCGCTTCACCGCCTCGCGGGCGCACAGGAACGAGCCGACGACATTGATGCGCATCATGCGCTCCAGCCGCGAAAAATCCATCTCGTCGACGCGCGCCTTGACGTCGACGATACCGGCATTGTTGACGAAGGCATCGAGCCGGCCGTAGGCGCGGTAGACGGCACCGAACATGGCAACGATATCGGCCTCGACGCCGACATCGCCCTTGACGGCAAGAGCGTCGCCGCCGGCGGCCTGGATCTCTGCGACCAGCGCATCGGCGGCGTCCTTATTCGCAGCGTAGTTGACCGCGACGCGGTAGCCGGCCTTCGAGCCGAGCCGGCAGATCGCGGCGCCGATGCCGCGGCTGCCGCCGGTGACCAGCAGCACCTTTTGCTTATCGGTCATTCCTGGCATCCCTTCAAGGCAAACACATCCCACGGCACTTTCGAAAATCCATTGCCGCCATAGGCCGAGGATTGACGCAACGACTGCCCAAGATCCGGCAGGATCAGCGTCTTCGGCGCCTCGACGCCTTCGGCCGGCAGCAGGCCGATGCCGCCCTTGTCGTCCGACGTGTAGATGACGCCGTGCCAGGCCGTGCAGGCGGCAAGCTCCTCGCCGGTGACATCGCCCTCGGGGCATTTGTACATCAGCACGCCGTTCGGCCGCGACACGCCCTCGTTCCACATGACGATGCCGTTCAGCACCACATTGTTGTCGAGGATCATCCGGAACGAGTTGGTGACGGTCGCCGAGGTGCCGGTCAGGCTAAAATCGATCTCGCTGCCGCTCTGGGCCTCGCCGTAGACGGAGAGTTCGATCGGGCAGGCTGCGATTGCGGCCGAGCCGGTGAACAAGACAGCCAGAGATCCCGCTAGGCATGCGATGGCGGACGACAAGGGGCTTTGCATCGCGGCGACCTACTGGCTCTCGCGGCCATCGGCGTTTTCAAGCACTTCAAAGTCGGTCATCAGCAGCAGCGGCTCGCCAGCCGCGCTGAGTCCCCAGAACGATGGATAGATTCCGTCACCCCAGCCGCTCCAGAACATCGCAATATTGAGAGGATTGCCGGCAACGGGGTGATGCATCACGAACCGATCCTGGTTGGGCGCAAACTCGGCCGCCAGGACGTCGTCATAGTAATTCTGCTTGGCTTCAAGCTTGTCCTGCTGCTCAGACATCAACGCCATTGCCATCTTGTCCATGAACGAACCAAGACCGGCATCGACGGGATATCCAAATACCTCGTCGCCTTTCAGGGTCGATGCATCCTGATCGGGCAAGGTTGCCAGCTCCCACCGAAACGGCCTGCCGGGCCGAAACCGCAGCACCGCGGCAGCCACACGGCCTTGTGCCTCAAGCAACGAAACCGGGTAGCGCCCCGGTCTGACCTTGCGGTTCAACGCTGGCCAGTCGGTTCCGGCAGTCAGCGGATCGCAGGCGATAATTTCGCCTGTCGGTAGATCCAGCTCGCCGATCACCGTGACGGTTATCTCGCGCTCCGCCATTTGCGCTTCGCTCAGGTCGAAGACGCCGAGATTGCTGCTCGCCTGCGCCGGATCCCATTCGGCAGACACCACCGCCGGCGTGGACATAGAGGTCCACGGCTCGCGCCGTAAAATCCGTAGCGCACGGCCCAGCTTGAACCCTAGCTGCTCCAGCAAGCCGCTCATTGCGGACCAGTCCCGCTCACAGATCGAGAACCAGCCGTTCCGGATCCTCCAGGCTTTCCTTGACGCGGACCAGGAAGGTCACCGCTTCCTTGCCGTCGACGATGCGGTGATCGTAGCTGAGCGCCAGATACATCATCGGCCGGATCACGATCTGGCCGCCGACCACCACCGGCCGGTCCTGGATCTTGTGCATGCCCAGAATGCCCGACTGCGGCGCGTTGAGGATCGGCGTCGACATCAGCGACCCATAAACGCCACCGTTGGAAATCGTAAACGTGCCGCCTTGCATGTCGGCGACCGACAGCTTGCCGTCGCGCGCGGCGATGCCCAGGCGGCCGATCTCCTTCTCGATCTCGGCGATCGACATCTGGTCGGCATCGCGCACGACCGGCACGACCAGGCCCTTTTCGGTGCCGACGGCGACGCCGATATGGGCATAGTTCTTGAAGATGATGTCGGTGCTGTCGATCTCGGCATTGACCGAGGGGATCTCCTTCAAGGCGTGGGTGACGGCCTTGGTGAAGAAGCCCATGAAGCCGAGCTTCACGCCGTGCTTCTTCTCGAACACGTCCTTGTACTTGGACCTGAGCGCCATCACGGCGCTCATGTCGACCTCGTTGAAAGTGGTCAGCATGGCGGCGGTCGACTGCGCTTCCTTGAGGCGTCGCGCGATGGTCTGGCGCAATTTGGTCATGCGCACGCGCTCTTCGCGCGACGCGTCGTCGCCCGAGGACGGCGCACGCACCGCGACCGGCGCCGGGGCTGCCCTGGGCGTCTCGGCCGGCTGTGACGGCGCGCCCTTCGAGATCGCGTCGAGCACGTCGCCCTTGAGCACCTGGCCGCGCTTGCCCGAGCCGGAGAGCTGGTCGACAGCGAGATTGTTCTCGGCGATCAGCTTTGCCGCGGCCGGGGCCGGCGGCATGCTGCGCGGCTCGACCGCGCCGGCATCGCCGGCGATCCTGGCGGTCTCGGCCGCGGCCTGCTTGCCGGTCGATGCGGCATCCGGCGACGAGGCCTGCGACACCGCCTGCGGCTTGGTCGCCGGTACGGCGGCATCGCCACCTGCCGAAATCGAACCCAGCAGCGCGCCGACGCCGACCGTTTCGCCTTCCTTGACGGTGATCTCGCCCAGCGTGCCGGCGGCGGCGGCAGGCACCTCCACCGTCACCTTGTCGGTCTCGAGCTCGACCAGCGGTTCATCGGCGGCGATCGTGTCGCCGACCTTCTTGAACCATTTGCCGACGGTCGCTTCGCTGACGGATTCGCCGAGAGTGGGAACGCGGATTTCGGTAGCCATTGTGCCTGTCCGTTTCTTCCTGAGGTATTCGCCCAGATCTGTTCTATTCACCAAGTGCGTCTTCGAGCAAGGCGGCGAGCTGGGCGAGGTGCTTCGACATCAATCCGGTCGCCGGCGAGGCGGCCGCCGGGCGGCCGGTGTAGCGCACCCGCTGATGCTTGGCGTCGATATGCGCCAGCACCCATTCCAGATACGGGTCGATGAACGACCAGGCGCCCATGTTCTTGGGCTCTTCCTGGCACCACACCATCTCCGCATTGCGGAAACGCGACAGTTCCGTGATCAGCGCCTTGGCCGGGAACGGATAGAGCTGTTCGACGCGCAGCAGGTAGATGTCGTTGATGCCGCGCTTCTCGCGCTCCTCGTAGAGGTCGTAATAGACCTTGCCCGAGCACAGCACGACGCGGCGGATCTTCGAATCCTTGGTGAGCTTGATCGCCTGGTTGGGAAGCAGCTGGGCATCGTCCCACAACAGCCGGTGGAACGAGCTTTCGCCGGAGATTTCCGGCAGCGTCGACACCGCCCGCTTGTGGCGCAGAAGCGACTTCGGCGTCATCAGGATCAGCGGCTTGCGGAAGTCGCGCTTCAACTGCCGGCGCAGGATGTGGAAATAGTTAGCCGGCGTCGTGCAGTTCGCCACTTGCATGTTGTCTTCGGCGCAAAGCTGCAGGAAGCGCTCGAGCCGGGCCGAGGAATGCTCCGGTCCCTGGCCTTCATAGCCATGCGGCAAGAGGCAGACGAGGCCTGACATTCTGAGCCACTTGCGCTCGCCCGACGAGATGAACTGGTCGAACACCACCTGGGCGCCGTTGGCGAAGTCGCCGAACTGCGCTTCCCACAAGGTCAGCGCCTTCGGCTCGGCCAGGCTGTAGCCATATTCGAAACCGAGCACCGCCTCTTCCGACAGCATCGAGTTGATGACTTCGTAGCCGGCCTGCGCCGCCGACAGATTGTTGAGCGGGATGTAGCGGGTCTCGTCGCGCTGGTCGTAGAGCACGGAATGGCGCTGCGAGAAGGTGCCGCGTTCGGAATCCTGGCCCGACAGGCGGATCGGGTTGCCGTCGAGCAGGATGGCGCCGAAGGCCAGCGCCTCGGCCGTCGACCAGTCGATGCCTTCGCCGGACTCGATCGCCTGGCGGCGGTTCTCGAGGAAGCGGATGATCGTCTTGTGCGCCTCGAAATCCTTCGGCACCTCGGTCAGCTTCTTGCCGATTTCCTTCAGCGTCTTGACCGGCACGGCGGTCTTGCCGCGCCGCTGTTCGTCCTGGTTATCGGCGGTGCGCAGGCCCGACCAGGCGCCGTCCAGCCAGTCGGCCTTGTTGGGCTTGTAGTGCTGGCCGACTTCCCATTCCGATTCCAGATGCGCCCGCCAGTCGGCCTTCAGCTGGTCGAGTTCAACCTGGCTGATGTGGCCCTCGGCGATCAGCCGGTCGCCATAGATCTGCACCGTCGTCTTGTGGGTGCGGATGTTGCGGTACATGATCGGCTGGGTGAAGGCCGGTTCGTCGCCCTCATTGTGGCCGAAGCGGCGGTAGCAGAACATGTCGACCACAACAGGCTTGTGGAACTTCATGCGGAATTCGATCGCCACCTTGGCGGCATGGACGACAGCTTCCGGATCGTCGCCATTGACGTGGAAGATCGGCGCCTCGATCATCTTGGCCACATCCGAAGGATAGGGCGACGAGCGCGAGAAGCGCGGATTGGTGGTGAAGCCGATCTGGTTGTTGATGATGAAATGCAGCGTGCCGGCGACGCGGTGGCCGCGCAGGCCGGACAGGCCGAGGATTTCGGCAATCACGCCCTGGCCGGCGAAGGCGGCATCGCCGTGCAGCAGCAGCGGCAGCACCTTGGCGCGCTCTTCCAGCGGCACGATCTCCTCGCGGCTGCGGCCGAACAGATAATCCTGCTTGGCGCGCGCCTTGCCCATCACCACCGGATCGACGATTTCCAGATGCGAGGGATTGGCGGTCAAGGACAGATGCACCTTGTTGCCGTCGAACTCGCGGTCCGACGAGGCGCCGAGATGGTACTTGACGTCGCCCGAGCCCTCGACCTCGTCGGGGGCGGCCGAACCGCCCTTGAACTCGTGGAAGATGGCGCGGTGTGGCTTGGCCATCACCTGGGAGAGCACGTTCAGCCGGCCGCGATGCGCCATGCCGAGCACGATCTCCTTCATGCCAAGTTGCCCACCGCGCTTGACAATCTGCTCCAGCGCGGGGATCAGCGATTCACTGCCATCGAGGCCGAAGCGCTTGGTGCCCTTATACTTGACGTCGATGAACTGCTCGAAGCCTTCGGCCTCGACCAGCTTCTGCAGGATCGCCTTCTTGCCGGCGGCGGTGAAGGAGATCTCCTTGTCGGCGCCCTCGATGCGTGCCTGGATCCAGGCCTTTTCCTCGGGATCGGAAATATGCATGAACTCGACGCCCAGCGTCGAGCAATAGGTGCGCGTCAGGATCTCCAGCATCTGCCGGATGGTGCCGAATTCGAGCCCCAGCACATTGTCGAGGAAGATCGGCCGGTCGTAGTCGGCGGCGGTGAAGCCGTAATTCTCCGGCGACAATTCATTGTAGTCCTCGAGCGGCTTGGCGATGCCGAGCGGGTCGAGATTGGCGTGCAGATGGCCGCGCATGCGGTAGGCGCGGATCATCATGATGGCGCGCACCGAATCGCGCGTCGCCTGGTGCACATCGGCGTCGGAAAGGATGATGCCGTTGGTGACGGCCTTGTCCTTGACCTTCTTTTCCAGATGCTTCTCGACGATGCCCCAGTTCCCGTCGAGCGCCGACACCAGTTCGCCATTGGCCTGCAGCGGCCAGGAGGGCTTGGCCCATGAGGCGCCCTTGGCGTTCTTGCGCACGTCGCCGGCGTCGTCCTTCAGCCCGGCAAAGAACTCCTGCCATTCGGGATTGACCGAGGCTGGATCGTCCTCATAGGCGGCATAAAGCGCGTCGATGTAGTCGGCGTTGCCGCCATAGAGGAAAGAGGTGAGGGAAAATTGGTCGTTGGCCTGATCTTGTCTTGCCATTTTTGTTTGCGGAGCCTGGCTCCGTCTCCTGTTTTTGGAGGGGAGCAGGGCAGTAGGGGAGTGAGGCAGTAGGGGAAGCAGGCGGTTGCCGCGCTCGTCCCGTTCTTCCTATTCCCGTACTGCCCTACTCCCTTACTGCCTTAACCCTTGATCGCCTCGACCAGCGTCGTGCCCAGTCGCGCCGGCGAGGGCGAAACTTTTATCCCGGCCGATTCCATCGCCGCGATCTTATCCTCGGCGCCGCCCTTGCCGCCGGAGATGACCGCGCCCGCATGACCCATGGTGCGGCCGGCCGGCGCCGTGCGCCCGGCGATGAAGCCGGCCATCGGCTTCTTGCGGCCACGCTTGGCTTCGTCCTTGAGGAACTGCGCGGCGTCTTCCTCGGCCGAACCGCCGATCTCGCCGATCATGATGATCGACTTGGTCTCGTCATCGGCGAGGAACATCTCGAGCACGTCGATGAATTCGGTGCCCTTGACGGGGTCGCCGCCAATGCCGACGGCGGTGGTCTGGCCGAGGCCGACATTGGTGGTCTGGAACACAGCCTCATAGGTAAGTGTTCCCGAGCGCGAAACAACACCGACCGAGCCTTTGCGGAAGATGTTCCCGGGCATGATGCCGATCTTGCATTCGTTGGGGGTGAGCACGCCCGGGCAGTTCGGTCCGATCAGCCGCGAGGTCGAGCGGTCGAGCCGCGCCTTGACCTTGATCATGTCCATCACCGGTATGCCTTCGGTGATGCAGATGATCAGCGGGATCTCGGCCTCGATCGCTTCCAGGATCGCTTCTGCGGCGCCCGCCGGCGGTACGTAGACGACCGAAGCATTGGCGCCGGTCTTTTCCTTGCCCTCGGCGACGGTGGCGAAGATCGGCAGGCTCTCGCCCTTCGAGCCGGTCCAGGTCTCGCCACCCTTCTTGGGATGGATGCCGCCGACCATCTTGGTGCCGTGATAGGCCAGCGCCTGTTCGGTGTGGAACGTACCGGTCTTGCCGGTCAGGCCTTGCACCAGCACTTTGGTGTTCTTGTCGACGAGAATGGACATGGTGGCCCTTTTTCTTAGAAATCGTTGATCGAGGAAGGTGAGACACGGCTGTAGACGCCGCTCACCATGTCTTGCCAGACATCGCTGCCGGGGGGTTGGAACTGCAGTCGCATGCGGTAACTGTCATTGCTGTCGAAATCGTAGCTCACCCGCGCCGACCCGCGCGGCGACGAGCGCAGCAGCGTCAGCGTGTTGCCACCCCACGTGCCTGTTGCCGGTGCGGCCGGCACGAAGCCCATCGAATCGAACTGGTGCATGGTGACGACGCTGTTTTGCTGGTCGAAGCCGAACACATTGCGCGAGCCGAAGGAAACCTCGCCGTCGCGGTGCTGGCGATAGCGCTGCACGACGAACAGCCCGCCGAACTCGGCCTCGGCGAGCACTTCGGCCGTTGCGGTGCCGGCTGTCGTCCATTGCGTCGCCGACACCTCTTCCTCGCCGCGCCACGCGCCGACCAGCGCCTGCAGGCGCTGGTGATCGGCCGAGAGCGAGAAGGACGGTGCCGCGTTCATGGTCAGAGCCGCTTCAAATCGGCGACGGTGAGGTCGCTCTTGGCATTGCCGGTGTTGAGCGTCGTCGCCGGCTCGAACATCAGCACCACCGGTTCGTTGCTGAGCGAGCGTGGCCGGTGCTCGACGCCGCGCGGCACGACCATGAAGTCGCCCTCGCCGAGCTCGACCGGACCGTCGCGGAAATCGATGGCGATGCGGCCGCGCAGCACGAGGAAAGCCTCGTCCTCATTGTCATGCGCGTGCCAGTCGAAGACCTCGCCAAACTTGGCGACTTTCGCCTGGCTGTCATTCACGTCGCCAGCGATGTGCGGATCGAACACCTTCTTGATCTTCGCGTCCGCCGCCTCGACCAGGTTTATCTTGCGCGGAGGCACCAGCTCAGCCCTTCACCGCCGCCACGATCTTCTTGGCCGCGTCGTCGAGATCGTCGGCCGACACGACGTTGAGGCCGCTGTCGTTGATGATCTTCTTGCCGAGCTCGGCATTGGTGCCTTCCAGGCGCACCACCAGCGGCACTTCCAGGCCGACTTCCTTGACCGCGGCAATCACGCCCTCGGCGATGATGTCGCACTTCATGATGCCGCCGAAGATGTTGATCAGGATGCCCTTGACCGCCGGATCCTTGGTGATGATCTTGAACGCCGCCGTCACCTTCTCCTTCGACGCACCGCCGCCGACATCGAGGAAATTGGCGGGTTCCGCGCCATAGAGCTTGATGATGTCCATCGTCGCCATTGCGAGGCCGGCGCCGTTGACCATGCAGCCGATATTGCCGTCGAGCGCGACATAGGCGAGGTCGTATTTCGACGCCTCGATTTCCTTCTCGTCCTCTTCGGTGGTGTCGCGCAATTCAAGCACGTCGGGATGGCGGAACAACGCGTTGTTGTCGAACGACACCTTGGCGTCGAGCACCCGCAGCCGGCCGTTCTTCATGACGATCAGCGGATTGACCTCGAGCAGGCTCATGTCCTTCTCGACAAAGGCCTTGTAGAGGATCGGGAACAGCGTGTCGCCGTCCCGGCCCGCGTCGCCGTCGAGCTTCAGCGCGCCGTTGAGCGCCTTCAGATCGGCGGATGTGACGCCCTTCTCCGGGTCGATGGCGACGGTGATGATCTTTTCCGGCGTGTCGTGCGCGACCGCCTCGATGTCCATGCCGCCTTCGGTCGAGACGACGAAGGCAACACGGCCGACCGAGCGGTCTACCAGGATCGACAGATAGAGCTCACGCTCGATGTCGGCGCCGTCTTCGATATAGAGGCGGTTGACCTGCTTGCCGGCCGGGCCGGTCTGCTTGGTCACCAGCGTATGCCCGAGCATCTCGTTGGCGTTGGCGACCACGTCGGCCACCGACTTCGCCAGCCTGACGCCACCCTTGGCGTCGGGGCCGAGCTCCTTGAACTTGCCCTTGCCACGGCCGCCGGCATGGATCTGGCTCTTCACCACATAGAGCGGGCCGGGCAGCGCCTTTGCGGCGGCTTCCGCTTCGCTCGCCTTGAACACTGGCACGCCTTCGGCCACCGGCGCGCCAAAGCTCTTCAGCAGCGCCTTGCCCTGATACTCATGGATGTTCATCTTCGATGTCTCCGGGTCGACTGCTGGGGTTACTTCGAGGCGAGCTGCGGCGCGATCTTGACGCAGGCCTCGGTCAAGCCCTGCACCGTCGCCACCGAAGCGTCGAACATCTTCTGCTCGCTCTTGTTGAGGTCGATCTCGATGATGCGCTCGACGCCGCCGGCGCCGATCACCACGGGAACGCCGACATAGGTGTTCTTGACGCCATACTGGCCGGAAAGATACGCTGCGCACGGCAGCACGCGCTTCTTGTCCTTGAGGTAGGCTTCCGCCATCGAGATCGCCGAGGCGGCCGGCGCGTAGTAGGCCGAACCGGTCTTGAGCAGGCCGACGATCTCGGCGCCGCCGTCGCGGGTGCGCTGGACGATCTGGTCGAGCTTTTCCTTCGAGGTCCAGCCCATCTTGATCAGGTCGGGCAGCGGGATGCCGGAAACCGTCGAATAGCGGATCATCGGCACCATAGAATCGCCATGGCCGCCGAGCACGAAGGCGGTGACGTCCTCGACCGAGACCTTGAATTCCTCGGCCAGGAAATAGCGGAAACGCGAACTGTCGAGCACGCCGGCCATGCCGACGACATGGCTCTTGGGCAGGCCCGAGAACTTCTGCAGCGCCCAGACCATGGCGTCGAGCGGGTTGGTGATGCAAATCACGAAGGCCTTCGGTGCATATTTCTTCAGGCCGGCGCCGACCTGTTCCATGACCTTCAGATTGATGCCGAGCAGGTCGTCGCGGCTCATGCCCGGCTTGCGTGGCACACCGGCGGTGACGATGCAGACGTCGGCACCCTCGATGCCGGCATAGTCGTTGACGCCGGTGAGACGGCTGTCGAAGCCATCGACCGGCGACGACTGCGCGATATCGAGCCCCTTGCCTTGCGGGATACCCTCGGCAATATCGAACAGCACCACGTCGCCGAGGTCCTTGAGACCGATCATGTGAGCGAGCGTGCCGCCGATCATGCCGGAGCCGATAAGCGCTATCTTGTTGCGTGCCATGTCAGGATGTTTTCCCTTTGTCAGTGACGGCGCCCAAGTCCTTGGCGACTTGGTTGGCGGCGTCGAGGAAGAGGCCGGAATGCTGCGAGGAACCCGCGGATTTTCGCCGCACCAAATAGCCCTGGTGCGAAATAAATTCAATCGATTATTTCGGAGCTAGCATTTTCAATCGGTTAGATAGATTGGGACTTACGTAAACGTCAAAGTTTGTAAGCCGACTTGAGAGAATTTACACAATGAAGATGGAAATCCGAAGGCTATTCCCAGGCGATGACGCCCTTGTGATGCAGGTCACCGAAGACGTCTTCGACGAGCCGGTCAGGCCGGATCGGCTGGCAGCCTATCTCTGCGAACCCGGCCATTTCATGATCGTGGCGCTCGCCGACGGCGTGGTCGTCGGGCAATGCGCCGCCGTCATCCACCGCCACCCCGACAAGGTCAGCGAGCTCTATATAGACGAGGTCGGCGTTTCGCCGGCCTTCCAGCGGCAGGGCATCGCGAGAGACATGCTCGACGCGATGTTCGCTGTTGGCCGCGAACATGATTGCGAGGAAGCCTGGGTCGGCACCGAGCCGGGCAATGTGCCTGCCCGCGCGCTCTATGAGTCGCGCAAGGAGCCGCATGGGCCGGCGGAAGATTTCGTGATGTATCTGTATGCGCTTTAGATCTTTGGCGCCGGCGGGACAGAGGAGGCGAAGGATCGCGAGCTTCCGGAGAACTATCTCAGGCCCGTGCCTGCTCCGCCTCTGGCGCTGCCTTCGCCTTGCGCCGTTCCGCCCAATCCTCCAGCCAGTCGCGGCTTTGCATCTCGATCAGGCGTGATGCGGTGCGTTCGAACTCGAAGACCTCGACGCCGCGTTTGGCTTGATAGAGCTGCGACGGCGGGGCCGCTGCGCTGACCACCAGCCGCACATGATGATCGTAGAGCGTATCGATCAACAAGATGAAGCGCTTGGCCTCGTTGCGCTTGCCTTCGCCGAGAACCGGGACGTGATCGATGAAGACGGTCGAGAAACGGCCCGCAATCGCCAGGAAATCGCGGGCCCCGAGCGGCCTTTCGCAGAGATCGGCGAAGGAAAACCGCGCCGCATCGCCGGCGGCAGCCGGCACCACCACCTGCCGTCCCTTGAGGGTCAGCGAGGTCTCGGCGGTCGGCACGCCCCCCGTCATGGTTTGCCAGGCCTCGTCGAGCATCTCGTCGGCCGCCGCATCGGCCGGCGTGACATAGACCGGCGTCCGGGCGAGCTTCTCCAGCCGGTAGTCCTTGTCGGCGTCGAGCGACAGCACCCGCGCATGCCGCTCCAGAATGCCGATGAACGGCAGGAAAAGCTGGCGGTTCAGACCGTCACGATAGAGATTTTCCGGCGCCACGTTCGAGGTGGCGACCAGCACCACGCCGCTGGCAAACAGCGCCGAAAACAGCCGCGAAAGGATCATCGCGTCGGCAATGTCGGTGACTGAGAACTCGTCGAAGCACAGCACCCAGGCCTGCTCGGCAAGCGCCTTGGCCACCGGCGGAATCGGATCGTCCTCCTTGACGGTGCCATCCTTGCGCGCCTGCCGGTGCTTCTGGATGCGGTCCTGCACATCGGCCATGAAGTCGTTAAAATGGACGCGGCGCTTGCGCCGCACAGGCAGCAATTCGAAGAACATGTCCATCAGCATGGTCTTGCCGCGGCCGACGCCGCCATGGATGTAGAGACCTTTGACGCCCTCAAGCGTCTCGCGCTTGCGGGCGAACAGCCAGCCCAGCGCGCTGGATTTGTGCGCCAGCCGCTTGGCCGAAATCTCGTCGGTCAGCCGGTCGAGCGCCGCAGCGATCCGTTCCTGCGCCGGATCGCGTTCGATCACGCCGGTTTCCACCAGATGGTCGTAGCGCTGCCTGACGGTCGCATGGGTCTGGAGGCCGTCACGCAGATGCATCGGTCACGTCGTTGTCGAGCAATCCCAGGAAAAAGCGGTTTTCCGTCCGGATTGCGTAAAAACAAATAAGGGGCGGTCGCCTACCTTGTAAGCGAAATCGCCTGGCCGTTGGAAGTCTGGCCGTCGAATTTCGAGCCGCCCGACGAATAGAGCCGCGCCAGCGCGCCGCCATTTTCATCATAGAGCGTCAGCTGCTTGCCGGCGACATTCCACGACTTGATGCCGTCGATCGGCGCCGGGCAGTGTAACGGTCCGGCGCGGAAGCCAGCGCCGAACTTGGTCTGCGGGGTCGCCACCTTGCAGCTCTGGCCCGAAACGCTGGCGTTCCAGACACCGGCGACGCTGGCCGCGGTCAGGTCCGCGGCGCCGGCGGGCGCCGAGCCGTCCGGCGGCAAGGATGCAACCTGCGTATTCCCAGGCGCGGTCGGGAATTTCGACGGGTCGGTGGCGCCCGGTGCTGCCGGCGGCGGCAGCTGATTGGCGGTCACCTGACCGGCCGGTGCCGGCTGCAGCGGTGCAGGCTGCTGGTCGTCCATCGACGAGAACCGTGAGGTCGAACAGCCACTCGCAACGAGCGCCGCCAGCGATACGGCCACCAGGCCGCTTTTCGAAAAAATCATTCCAACCTCCGTCGGATTCGGCTGGGGGGCGCCGTCCGCACAATCTCACCCCCACCAAGATGGAGAAGGTGGCGAAATTTCAACCCGATATGGTTAAAATACGGTTTGCAGCAAGATTTGTTGCAAATTTATCGCAATCCCGACGTCACCGGTCGCCTGTCGCTCCAGCCTTGGGGATCTGGTCACACCATGCCGGCCCAAAGCGTCCGGCACCCCAAATGCTTGCGCCGGGCGGCATTGGTCCTATCTCTTGGAAACCGAAACCTGCTGGAGCTGCAAAATTGGCCGCGAGAAAGAGGGCTGCCAACCGTTACTACAGCGGTCCGCCCAGCGATCATTTCGACGGCGCCTTGTTCTTCAATCCCGACGGCCAGCCACCCGGCCGCTTTGCCGACCTGCTGAAATGGCAGCTGAGCGGCAAGCGCTCGAAATGGCCGGCGCCCACTCCGAGCCCCGTTCCGCAGGCAAAACCGGCGAGACGAATCGAAGGCGCGGCGCTGCAAGTGACCATGGTCGGTCATTCCACCTTGCTGATCCAGACGGCCGGCCTCAACATCCTCACCGATCCGGTCTGGTCGCTGCGTGTATCGCCGCTCTCCTTTGCCGGACCGAAACGGATCAACCCGCCAGGCATCGCCTTTGCCGACCTGCCGCCGATCGACGTCGTCCTTGTCAGCCACAATCATTACGACCACCTCGACCTCGCCACGCTGAAGCGGCTGAAGGCCAGCCATGACCCGCTGGTGATCACCCCGCTCGGCAACGATGCGCTGATTGGCGATGCGGTTCCCGGCATGCGGCTGTCGGCGCATGATTGGAACGACAGGGTCGAGATCGACGACGGCGTCGCCGTCCATGTCGAGCCGGTGCATCATTGGTCGGCGCGTGGCGCCCGCGACCGGCGCATGGCGTTGTGGGCCGGCTTCGTCATCGAGACGCCGGACGGCAACGTCTATTTCGCCGGCGACACCGGCTTTCACGATGGCATCAACTACCGGCTGATGGCTGAAAAGCATGGCGGCTTCCGTTTCGCCATCCTGCCGATAGGCGCCTATGAGCCGCGCTGGTTCATGGCGCCGCAGCATCAGAATCCGGCAGAGGCCGTACACGGCATGCAACTGTGCAACGCCGCCTATGCCGCCGGCTGCCACTGGGGCACCTTCCAGCTCACCGACGAACCGATCGACGAGCCGGCCCGGAAACTGACTGAGGCGCTCGACGATCAAGGTATACCGCGGCAGCGCTTTCGCGCCTTGCGACCCGGCGAGGTCTGGGACGTGCCAGCCATCTAGCCAACAGCCCACCAAGGAACCCAGATTGCTGAAACGAGTTGCTTCCCCAACGCAATTTGGCTGGGAGCCTCTCCATGATCAAATGGATCATCATTCTGCTGATCGTCGCCGCGGCGGCGAGCCTGCTCGGCATGCCGGCGCTGGCAGGAGCCGCCGCCACCGGCGCGCGCATCCTCATCGGCATTGTTCTGGTCATCTTCCTGCTGGTGATGCTCGGCATCTTCGCGGTGACGTAACCCTGCTGCGCACTGGTAATTCCTGCTCGTTTCCGCCATATAGCGCCAAACGGACACGGAATTCGCGGAGCAATGGCCAGCACTGCCCCTTTCGCCAAGATGAACGGCATCGGCAACGAGATCATCGTTGCCGACATGCGTAGCCGTGCCGATCGGGTGACGCCGGCAGCGGCAATCGCGCTGAACGCCGATGCCGCGACAAGGTTCGACCAGATCATGGCGATCCACGACACTAGGACGCCGGGCACCGCCTTTTTCATCGACATCTTGAATTCCGATGGCTCCAAGGCGCAGGCCTGCGGCAACGGCATGCGCTGCGTCGTCCAGGCGCTGGCCGCCGAGACCGGCCAGAAGGTCTTCACCTTCGAGACCGTCGCCGGCATCCTCAACGCACGCGAACATGCCGATGGGTCGATCTCGGTCGACATGGGCAGACCGCGTTTCGGCTGGCAGGATATTCCGTTGGCCGAGGAATTCCACGATACGCGCATGATCGAGCTGCAGATCGGCCCGATCGACGCGCCGGTGCTGCATTCGCCCTCGGTCGTCTCCATGGGCAACCCGCACGCCATCTTCTGGGTCGACCGAGACGTCTGGTCCTATGAACTCGACCGCTTCGGGCCGCTGCTCGAGAACCATCCGATGTTTCCCGAGCGCGCCAACATCACCATCGCCGAGGTCACCTCACCCGACACCATGGTCATCCGCACCTGGGAGCGCGGCGCCGGCCTGACCAAGGCCTGCGGCTCGGCCGCATGCGCATCGGTCGTGGCGGCGGCCCGCACCAACCGGACCGGCCGCAGCGTCAGCCTGATGACGCCCGGCGGCGGCTCGCTGCATGTCGAATGGCTTGAAAATGACCACGTCATCCTCACCGGTGCCGCTGAATGGGAATTCTCCGGCAGCTTTGATCCGTCGACCGGCGCCTGGGCCCGCGACACCGAAAGCGCGGCCTGATGGCCTCCCAGGGTATCGATGTCGTCACCTTCGGCTGCCGGTTGAACACCTATGAGTCCGAGGTGATGCGGCGCGAGGCGGAAAGCGCCGGCCTTGGCGCGCTCGAAGGCGGCGCCGTGATCTTCAACACCTGCGCCGTGACCGGCGAGGCGGTGCGCCAGGCCAAGCAGGCGATCCGCAAGGCGCGCCGTGACAACCCCGCAGCGCGCATCATCGTCACCGGCTGCGCCGCCCAGACCGAACCGCAGAATTTCGCCACCATGGACGAGGTCGACCTCGTGCTTGGCAATGAGGAGAAGCTGAGGGCGAACTCCTATCGCGCACTGCCGGATTTCGGCGTCAACGACACCGAGAAGGCACGCGTCAACGACATCTTTTCGGTGCGCGAGACCGCCGGCCATATGGTCGACGCCATCGAGGGCAGAGCGCGCGCCTTCGTCCAGGTGCAGAACGGCTGCGACCACCGCTGCACCTTCTGCATCATTCCCTACGGCCGTGGCAATTCGCGCTCGGTGCCGATGGGCGCCGTGGTTGAGCAGGTCAAGCGCCTGGCCGGCAATGGCTATGCCGAGATCGTGCTGACCGGCGTCGACATGACCAGTTTTGGCTCCGACCTGCCGGGCGCCCCGAAGCTCGGCAAGCTTGTAAAAACAATCCTCAGGCAGGTGCCCGATGTAAAGCGGCTGCGGCTGTCGTCCATCGATTCGATCGAGGCCGACGACGATTTGCTCGACGCCATCGCCACCGAGCCGCGGCTGATGCCGCATTTGCATCTGTCGCTGCAGTCCGGCGACGACATGATCCTGAAGCGCATGAAGCGCCGGCATTTGCGCGATCAGTCGATCCGCTTCTGCGAGGATGTGCGCAAATTGCGCCCCGGCATCGTCTTCGGCGCCGATATCATCGCCGGCTTTCCGACCGAAACGGATCACATGTTCGAAAACTCGGAAAAGATCGTCGAGGAATGCGGACTGACGCATCTGCATGTCTTCCCGTTCAGTCCACGCGAAGGCACGCCTGCCGCGCGCATGCCGCAGGTACGGCGCGAATTGGTCAAGCAGCGCGCCGCCCGGCTGCGTGCCGCCGGTGAAGCTGCGTACCGGCGCCATCTGTCGTCGCTTTCCGGAACCCGCCAGTCGATCCTGATCGAGCGTGACGGCCTCGGCCGCACCGAAGGTTTTACCCTTGCCGCACTTGGTACAGGCGTGCCGGGCGAGATCGTCGAGGCCGATATCACCGGCCACGATGGTACCAGGCTGATCGCCGCGCCCCTTGCCGCCCGCGCCGCCTGAGAAACGCAAAGCATGGCTGGTTTTTTCAAGAAGATATTTTCGTTCGGCCAGAAGGAAGTGGTCGATGAGCGCGTCGACGAGACCGCCCCGCTGCCGCCGATCAAATGGGAAGCGCTCGATGCGCTGAAGCCGGCGGCCGAACAGGTCGTTCCGGAATTTCTGAAGCGCGACGAGCCGCAGGCCGAGGTGGAAACTGCGCCGACGCCGACGGTCGAGCCGGAGGTAATTCCCGCGCCGGAACCGTCGCCCGTCGAGCAACCGGCGCCCGAGCCGGCGCCGATCATTCCGCCAGAACCGGAAATCCAGCCTGAGCCTGCCCCGGTCGAAGAGCCGCAGCCGGTTGAACCGGAAGCGCCCATCGAGGAGCCGGCGCCGGAGGAAATCCCGGCCGCGCCTGTGGTGCCAGAGCCGATTCCCGAACCGGAGCCGCCGGAAATTCCGGCGCCGGAGCGGCCGGAAATCGTCCCACCGCAACCGCAGATACAGCCGGAGCCTGTGCCTGTTGAAGTGCCGGCGCCACCGGTCGAGGCTCCAGCCGAAACGCCGGCACCCGAAATCCCGCCGGCCGAGATTTCGCCCCCCATTCGCCAGCCGGCTCCGATCGAGCAGCAACCGGTGCGCGCCGAGATCGCGCCCGAACCGCAGGCCGTGCCGCAACCTGCGCCAAAACCTCTTCCCGCTCCCGGCAAGGTGACCGTCGCCAAGAAGGTCGAGCAGAAGGCCGAGCCGCAGAAAGCGCCGGAACCGGCGCCGAGGCGTTCATGGTTCCAGCGCATGAGGGACGGGCTTGCGCGTTCGTCGCGCGAACTCACCGGCAACATCGCCGGCGTCTTCACCAAGCGCAAGCTGGACGAAGAGACCCTGCAGGACCTGGAGGACGTGCTGATCCGCGCCGACCTCGGCATGGAGACCGCCCTGCGCGTCACCGACGCGCTGGCTGCCAGCCGCTACGGCAAGGATGTCTCGGACACCGAGGTTCGCGCCATCATGGCGGCCGAGGTGGAAAAGGTGCTGAGCCACGTCGCCATGCCGCTGGAGCTCGATCTCTCGCACAAGCCGCATGTCATCCTGGTGGTCGGCGTCAACGGCACCGGCAAGACCACCACCATCGGAAAGCTGGCGGCCAAGCTGACCGATGGCGGCCTGTCGGTGATGCTCGCCGCCGGCGACACGTTCCGCGCCGCCGCGATCGAGCAATTGAAGATCTGGGGCGAGCGGACGAAATCGCCGGTCATCGCCTCCAAGCTCGGCGCCGATGCCGCGGGGCTGGCCTATGACGCCTTCGAGAAGGCCAAGGAAGCAGGCTCCGACGTGCTGATCATCGACACCGCCGGCCGCCTGCAGAACAAGACCGAACTGATGGCCGAACTCGAAAAGATCGTGCGCGTGCTGGGCAAGCTAGACCCGGAAGCACCGCACACCGTGTTGCAGACGGTCGACGCCACCACCGGCCAGAACGCGCTCAACCAGGTCGAGATCTTCCGCAATGTCGCCGGCGTCAACGGCCTGGTGATGACCAAGCTGGACGGCACGGCGCGTGGCGGTATTCTGGTGGCGATCGCGGCAAAGCATAAATTGCCGGTCTATTTCATCGGCGTCGGCGAACAGGTCGACGACCTCGAACCTTTTTCAGCAAGCGAATTCGCCAGGGCGATCGCTGGAGTTGCCTGACAAGCATATCCCAAAAAGCTGCAGGCTTTTTGGATCAGATTGTGCGTAAGAAAGAAAACCTATGAACCCACCCATTCTCGAACGCGATCCGTCCGATCCGCAAAAGCAGAAGAAGGAAGGCGTCAATCCGCTGCTCAAGCTGGTGCTGGAGCTGGGGCCGTTGATGGTGTTCTTCTTCGCCAATGCGCGCGGCGAGTGGCTGGTGGGGAAATTCCCTGTCCTGGCCGAATTCGGCGGGCCGATCTTCGTCGCCACCGGCCTGTTCATGGCCGCCACGGCAATCGCGCTCATCGCCTCATGGCTTCTGATGCGCACCTTGCCGATCATGCCGATGGTGTCCGGCGTCGTCGTCTTCATCTTCGGCGCGCTGACGCTCTATCTGCAGGACGACATCTTCATCAAGATGAAGCCGACCATCGTCAACACGCTGTTCGGCGGCGTGCTGCTCGGCGGCCTCTACTTCGGCAAGTCGCTGCTCGGCTATGTCTTCGATTCGGCCTTCAGCCTCGACGCCGAGGGCTGGAGGAAATTGACCTTCCGCTGGGGCCTCTTCTTCCTGTTCCTGGCCCTTGCCAATGAAGTGGTGTGGCGGAATTTCTCCACCGACGCCTGGGTTACCTTCAAGGTCTGGGGCATCATGCCGATCACGCTCCTGTTCACCTTCAGCCAGATGCCGCTGATCCTGCGCCATTCGCTCGAGGACAAGGCCGGGAAGGAAGAGAAGGCGGGCAAATAGAGCAATTCCAGGAAAGCGCATAACTTCATTGGATTGCGTCAAACAAAGCTCTGGGGAGAGGGCCATGGAATTCGTCACCACGCGCGATGAACTGAGGACGATCTACAAGACGCCGCGACCGACCGATGGCTCGATCCGCAAGGAATTGAAGGCGCTCGACGGCCATTGCCGCTCCTTCATCGGCAAGAGCCCTTTCGTGCTGATCGGCTCGTCCGACGGCGCCGGCAATGCCGATGTGACGCCGAAGGGTGACAGGCCCGGCTTCGCCGCCGTTCTCGACGACAGGACGATCGCCATCCCCGACCGGCCCGGCAACAACCGGCTGGATACGCTGGAAAACATCCTCCTCAACCCGTCGGTCGGGCTGCTGTTCCTCATTCCCGGCATGAACGAGACGCTGCGCGTCAACGGCGAGGCGCGCGTCACCGTCGACGCGACCTTGCGCGAACGGCTCGCCGTCGACGGCAAGGAACCGCAAAGCATCGTCGTGGTCTCTGTCAAGGCCGCCTACATGCATTGCGCAAAGGCCTTCATGCGCTCGAATCTTTGGAAGCCGGAAACCTGGTACGATCGCGCGACGCTTCCAACGCTCGGCCAGATTCTGCACGACCAGCTGGCGGTGGCCGATTCGGCCGAGGCGACCGACCGCTGGCTGGACGACGCCTACAAACAGACCATGTGGTAGGATTTTGGGACCACGATTCGTCCTGACTGGTTCCGACCCTTGCAGAAAATCCTTGCCATCTCCGGCAGCCTGCGGGCGGCCTCCACCAATTCCGCGCTGATCACGGCCCTGGCGCGGAATGCTCCGCCCGGCTGTCGCGTCACAGTCTATGACCGGCTTGGTCGCCTGCCGATCTTCAATCCCGACGATGAGGGCGAGCGGACGTCGCTCGAGGCATCCGAACTGATCGGCGCGGTCACTCAAGCCGACGGCGTCATCGTCTCCTGTCCGGAATATGCCCATGGCGTGCCGGGCGGGCTGAAGAACGCCCTCGACTGGCTGGTGTCGCGCGACGCCGCTGTCGAAAAGCCCGCGATGCTGGTGCACGCCTCGCCGCGTTCGCTGTTTGCCCGCGCCGCGCTGACCGAGATCATGCGCACGATGTCGTTTGCGCTTTGCGAAGATACGCTGGAGATTGCCCTGCTCGGCAAGAAACCGCCGGAGGTGGAGACCATCCTGGCTGAGCCGGACAACCGGCTGGCTATGCACAATGCGCTGTCCGCTTTCGCGGACTTCATCGCCAGCCGCTGAGGCTACTTCTTGCTTCTCAGTGTCTCCACATCGGTCTTGCCGACATACCAGTCGCGGGCGTTGACCTCCTCGAAGACCACCCAGACATCGTCATTGCTGAGGCCGGTGGCGTCCATGATGGCGGCCGTGACTTTCTTGGCTATGTCCGCCTTCTTGCCCGCCGGATCGGCGGCGATCACTTCCTTGACGATGCGGATGTTGACGAATGGCATGATTTCCTCCCCTTCGATCTTGTTGACGGCAGCTCAGTACGTTTTGGCACCGTTGACCATCAGCCGCACCATGTAGAGTGAGGTGGTGCCGGCTATATAGAGGCAATTCCGCTTGTTGCCGCCGAACACGCAATTGGCGGTCACCTCCGGCACCTTGACCTTGCCGATCAGCGTCCCGTCCGGATCGTAGCAGTGGATGCCGTCGGCCGCACTGGTCCAGATGCGGCCGTCCTCATCGAGCCTGAAGCCGTCGAACAGGCCGGCCGTGCAGTCGGCGAAGACCTTTTCGCCCGACACCTTCTTGCCGCCCTTGCCGACATTGAACACCCGTATATGGGCAGGATCCTGCGCGCCATGCGTGCGGCCGGTGTCGGCGACATAGAGCTTGCTCTCGTCAACCGAGAAGGCAAGGCCGTTGGGCCTGACCATGTCCGTGATGACGGCCTCGACTTCGCCGGTGCCGGGGTCGACCCGGTAGACGTAGCAGGCGCCGATCTCGCTTTCGGCCTTGTCGCCCTCATAGTCGGTGTCGATGCCGTAGCTCGGATCGGTGAACCAGATCGAGCCATCCGACTTGACCACCGCATCGTTGGGCGAGTTCAGCCGCTTGCCGCGCCATTTGGTGGCAATGGTGGTGACCGAGCCGTCGAACTCGGTGCGGCTGACGCGGCGGCCCGAATGCTCGCAGGACACCAGCCGGCCCTGCCGGTCGACGGTGTTGCCGTTGGAATTCCCGGAGGGCTGACGGAAGACGCTGACATTGCCGTCGGTCTCGTCGTAGCGCAGCATGCGGTTGTTGGGGATGTCGGACCAGACGACGTAGCGACCGGCGGCGAACCAGGCCGGCCCTTCCGCCCATTGGCATCCAGTGAACAGCTTTTCCACTTGCGCGTTGGAATTGAACAGCCGCGCGAAACGCGGATCAAGAATTTCGTAATAATCTGCGGCGGCCATGCTTTTTCTCCCGGCATTCAGGTCGGGCGCATGATCCCTAAAAACCGATTCAGATTTCGGAAAGGATCATGCGCAAAATGAAAGTGCTACAGCGTACTTTGTACATCCGGAAGGACGCGGCGCTGCAGGCGCGATCAAGCCAGCCGGAAATCGATCTGGCAAGATCGATGATGAGGCTTCACCGTATCTTGACGTCTCAAGGCAGGCAGGAAGCGATGCAACCTCATCAGAACTGTCGGTAAGAGCCGGTTAACCGGCTATGCGCTGCGTGCAATGGTGCATTGCAACATCTTCTTTTTGCAATGCATCACTACTATGTCATGCTTCGTATCGATCAAGGGAGGAACAACCGGCCGCCAGAAACGCGGCACAGAAGGAACCTTGCTATGATCTTCAACGATCTCATGACCCGCGCTCGCACCAGCATTGCCAAGCGCAAGCACTACAACCGCCTCGTCGCCGAAATCGACAGCTTTTCCAGCCGCGATCTGGCCGACATGCGCGCCGACCGTTCGGAAATGCTTTACCAGGTCCACAAGCAGATCTACGGCTGATCTCAGGTCCATTGCTCGGCGCCGCCCAGGCGCGTTGAGATTCAGGTCAGGCCGAGCCGAGATTGGTGGGTTCCGAGAACCGGAGCGGAGCGTACTTTTGGGTACGTGAGCCCCGGAGCACAGGAAGCCGCCGTTTTGCAGGCAGGCATCACCTGAATATCAATGCGCCGCCAGTGCCTTGTCGATCTGCGGCAACAACACCATCCGCGCCGCCTCGGCCGTCAGCGGGCCGACATACTTGTAGGCGATCTTGCCATCCTTGCCGATGACGAAGGTTTCTGGCACGCCATAGACGCCCCAGTCGATCGCGGTGCGGCCGGCTTCGTCGACCCCTATCGCCTGGAACGGATTGCCGAGATCGCCGAGGAACCGGCGGGCGTTTTCCGGTTGGTCCTTGTAGTTCAGCGCCGCCATCACGAAACGCTTGTCCTGCGCCAATGCCAGCAGCACCGGATGCTCTTCGCGGCACGGCGCGCACCATGACGCAAAGACGTTGACCAGCGTGACCTTGCCGGCGAAGGATTTCGAATCGAGCCCGGGCAGGTTGATGCCCTCCAGTGCCTCCAGGTTGGTCTGCGGCGCCGGCAGGCCGATCAAGGCCGACGGCACTTCCGAAACATCGCGCCCCGACAACAGCTGCGCCAGGAACAGTCCGGCCAGGCCGAGGAAGACCAGCAGCGGCAAAATCACGAACAGGCGGCGACTGCGGGTCGGCGTTTCCGTCTCTGTGCTCATGGCTTGGCACCCTTGTCGGAACGCCGCCGCACGCCTGACGCTTCCAGTTCGGCGAGCTCGCGCTTGCGCGCCCGCTGGTCGAGCAGGATCCAGCCGACCAGCCCGGCCAGCACCACGGCGGTGATCGTATAGGCGGCGGTCACGTAGAGGGCGTGCGCGCTCATGCGGCAGGCCCCGCCAAGGTGCCGCTTTCCAAACCGGTCGTGTCGCCCAATTCGAACATGCCTTCCCTTAGCCCCGCACCATCGGCTTCGCAATCGGGCGCCGCGCCGCAGCCTTTGATGTCACCTCAATCCGTTCCATGACGAAGCGCCAGCGCTGCCGAGACCGGGCCCAGCACCGCAAGAAACAAGGTCAGCGCGGCAAGAATGAGGAAGGGCTGCAGAAACGGATCAGGATTGGCCGTCGCGCCATAGCTCGCCGAAACGCCGAAGATCAGCACCGGGATGGTCAGCGGCAGCACCAGCACCGAGATCAGCAGCCCGCCACGCGGCAGCGCCACTGCCACCGCCGCACCGGCCGCACCGATGAAGGTGATCGCCGGCGTGCCGACCAGCAGCGTCAGCGCCGTGGCGCCGATGCTGAGCGGCTCCATGTTCATGAACAGGCCGAGCAAGGGCGCGGCGACCACCAGCGGCAGCACGCTGCCCGCCCAATGTGCCAGGCATTTGGTCAGCACCGTCAAGGCCAGCATGTGGCGATCGTTGCCGAGCACCAGCAGATCGAGCGAGCCATCCTCGCGATCGGCCTGGAACAGCCGGTCGAGGCCAAGCAGGCAAGAGAGCAGCGCACCGATCCACAGGATCGCCGGCCCGATGCGGGCAAGCAGCTTGAGATCTGGCCCGACGCCAAATGGGATGGTGGCGATGACGGCGAGGAAGAAGATGACGCCAGTCAGCGCCCCGCCGCCGGCACGGATGTTCAGGCGGATGTCGCGCAGGAACAGGGCTAGCATCTTACCCTCCCCCTTGTGGGGAGGGTCGGCGCGCAGCGCCGGGGTGGGGGAGCGGCAGGCGTCATTCGAGACCCCCACCCCGCTCCGCTTCGCGGATCGACCCTCCCCACAAGGGGGAGGGTGAGGCTCCCATCCTCAATTCCTTCGCCCCATCCAACCCCAGCGGCAAATGCGTCGCCGCAACGATGATCCCACCCTCCGCACAATGCTTCCCCATCAGCTGCGCAAATCCCCCCTCCGAGGCCTTGTCCAGTCCCGCCGTCGGCTCGTCGAGCAGCCATAGCGGCCGGCGACTGACCAGAAGCTTGGCGATCGCCGCGCGCCGCCGTTGCCCGGTCGAGAGATAACCGAAGGGCAGGTGGCCGATGCCGCCCAACCCGACGGTTTCCAGCGCCTCTTCGACGTCGGCGTGTCCATCGCCATTGAAGTCGCGCCAGAAGCGCAGATTTTCCGCCACGCTGAGCACCGGCTTCATTGCGTTCTGGTGACCAAGGTAATGACAGGCCGACGCGATAGACGGAAATGCCTCGCCCCCGTCTTCAATCTTCGCAACGCCTTCGATCCGCACGCTGCCTTCGGCCACCGGCAGCAGCCCGGCGATGACCCGCAGCAAGGTCGATTTGCCGGAACCATTGGGCCCGGTGACGAGCAGCGCCTGCCCGTCCTCCAGGACAAAGCCGATGCTGGAAAACACCGTGTCGCCGCCGCGTTCGCCGCCCAGATTTTCGGCGATCAGCCGCATCCCTCGCCTGCCCTGAAAACTAAGTGTCGCGGCAGCTGCCGCATCGCACAAATTTGCTTTGCAACTGTCTAGAACTATTCCAGAAAATTCTCTATATGCGGTGCATCCGTGCCAGCGGTCGGCGCGGGAACAGAATTAGCGCCGAACCAGCGCACGCGCCGCCTTGAACGGCTCGGGTTGCTTGGGAACGGACAGCGGAAATGGCCGTACCCGCACCTTTGCGCGTGATTGCATGCCATCGGCGTCCGTTCCCTTTCAGGCTGAACAGACAAGGATCGCACGTGTCAAAATCTCTCGACAGTTTCAATTGCCGCCGCACGCTGACCGCAAGCGGTACCGAGTATGTCTATTTCGATCTCATCGAGGCCGAGAAGAACGGCCTCACGGGCATTGCCCAGCTGCCCTATTCGATGAAGGTGCTGCTGGAGAACCTGCTGCGCAACGAGGACGGGCGCTCCGTCACCAAGGAATCAATCCAGGCGGTCGCCGGCTGGCTGACCGACAAGGGCACCGCCGGCGTCGAGATCGCCTACCGCCCGGCTCGCGTCTTGATGCAGGATTTCACCGGCGTTCCGGCCGTAGTCGACCTTGCCGCCATGCGCGACGCGATGGCCTCGCTCGGCGGCGATCCGCAGAAGATCAACCCGCTGGTTCCCGTCGACCTCGTCATCGACCATTCCGTCATCGTCGATGAATTCGGCACGCCGCTGGCCTTCGCCCGCAATGTCGAGCTCGAATACGAGCGCAACGAGGAGCGCTACAAGTTCCTGAAATGGGGCCAGCAGGCATTCCGCAACTTCCGCGTCGTGCCGCCTGGCACCGGTATCTGCCATCAGGTCAACCTCGAATATCTCGGCCAGGTGGTGTGGACGAATACCGAGGACGGCGAAACCACCGCCTATCCCGATACCTGCGTCGGCACCGATTCGCACACCACGATGATCAACGGCCTTGGCGTGCTCGGCTGGGGCGTCGGCGGAATCGAGGCCGAGGCGGCCATGCTCGGCCAGCCTGTCTCCATGCTGTTGCCCGAGGTCATCGGCTTCCGCCTCACCGGCAGACTGAAGGAAGGCGTCACCGCCACCGACCTCGTGCTCACCGTCACCCAGATGCTGCGCAAGAAGGGCGTCGTCGGTAAGTTCGTCGAGTTCTTCGGCCCGGGCCTGTCCAACATGACGCTGGCCGACCGCGCCACCATCGGCAACATGGCGCCCGAATACGGCGCCACCTGCGGCTTCTTCCCGGTCGACAGCGAAACCATCCGCTATCTCACAATGTCCGGCCGCAGCGAGGATCGCATCGCATTGGTCGAGGCCTATTCAAAGGCGCAAGGCCTGTGGCGCGACACTGGTTCGGCCGACCCGGTGTTCACCGACCTGCTCGAGTTGGAACTTGGTTCCGTCGTGCCGTCGATGGCCGGCCCCAAGCGGCCCGAAGGCCGCGTCGCGCTGGAAGGCATTCCGGAAGGCTTCGCCAAGGCGATGGAGACCGAATACAAGAAGGCCGCCGAGATCCACAAGCGCTACGCCGTCGAAGGCACCGACCACGATCTCGGCCATGGCGACGTCGTCATCGCCGCCATCACCTCCTGCACCAACACCTCGAACCCGAGCGTGCTGATCGGCGCCGGCTTGCTGGCCCGCAACGCCAACCGCCTCGGTTTGAAGCAGAAGCCGTGGGTCAAGACCTCGCTGGCGCCCGGCAGCCAGGTGGTCGCTGAATATCTGGAAAAGTCAGGCCTGCAGAAGGAGCTCGACCAGATCGGCTTCAACCTGGTCGGCTTCGGCTGCACCACCTGCATCGGCAATTCCGGCCCGCTGCCGGCGCCGATCTCGAAGACCATCAATGAAAAAGGCCTGATTGCTGCCGCGGTCCTGTCCGGCAACCGCAACTTCGAAGGCCGCGTCTCGCCCGACGTGCAGGCGAACTATCTCGCCTCGCCGCCGCTGGTCGTCGCGCACGCGCTGGCCGGCACCGTCACCAAGGACCTCACCACCGAGCCGCTCGGCGAGGACAAGAACGGCAATCCGGTCTACCTCAAGGATATCTGGCCGAGCTCGGCCGAGATCCAGGAGTTCATCGAGAAGAACGTCACCCGCGAGCTGTTCGCCCGCAAATATGCCGACGTCTTCAAGGGCGACGAATACTGGCAGAACGTCGAGGCGCCGGAAGGCCAGACCTACACCTGGGACGACAACTCGACCTATGTGCAGAACCCGCCTTATTTCGCCGGCATGACCGCTGGTTTCGGCAAGATCGGCGACATCAAGGCCGCTCGCGTGCTCGGCCTGTTCGGCGACAAGATCACCACCGACCACATCTCGCCGGCCGGTTCGATCAAGGCGGCCTCGCCGGCCGGCAAATATCTCACCGACCATGGCGTCGGCGTCGCCGACTTCAACCAGTACGGCACGCGTCGCGGCAACCATGAGGTGATGATGCGCGGCACCTTCGCCAATATCCGCATCCGCAACCACATGTTGGGCGAGAATGGCCGCGAAGGCGGCTACACCATCCACTACCCGTCGAAGGAAGAGGAATCGATCTACGACGCGGCCATGGGATACAAGAAGGAAGGCGTGCCGCTGGTGATCTTCGCCGGTGTCGAATACGGCAACGGCTCTTCGCGCGACTGGGCGGCCAAGGGCACCAATCTGCTCGGCGTGCGCGCCGTCATCGCCCAGTCCTTCGAGCGCATCCATCGCTCGAACCTGGTCGGCATGGGTGTCATCCCCTTCGTCTTCGAGGACGGCACGTCCTGGGCGTCGCTCAACCTGAAAGGCGACGAGCTGGTCGAGATCGACGGGCTGAGCACCATCAAGCCGCGCCAGACGATGACCGCCAAAATCACCTATGGCGACGGCACGGTGGAGAACGTGCCGATCATCTGCCGCATCGATACGCTGGACGAGCTCGACTACTTCAAGAACGGCGGCATCCTGCAATACGTGCTGCGCGATCTGGCAGCTTAGGGGAGTGAGGGAGTAGGGCAGTAAGGGAGTAGGGAAGGGGAAGACCTATTCCCCTATTCCCCTATTCCCCTATTCCCCTATTCCCCTATTCCCCTATTCCCCTATTCCCCTATTCCTGTAATTTTCGGCGCTCCGAAGCGCGCCGCTGCGGCCAGCAGCACGCCGAGCATCAGTCCGTTGAGGATGTGCCAGAGGAAATGCGTGCCGAGCGGGAAGCCGGCGCAGACCAGCGGGTCGACCATCCGGCAGATGACGGACACGACGAAGATCGCCGATCCCGCCAGATTGTACCAGCCGGCGCGATTGCCGCTGGCCGCCACCAATATGCCGAAGAAGGCGAGCGCCAGGAACGGCGGCAGGTAGCCCGTCGTGCCGTTCGAGGCCTGGCGCAGCCAGTCCGGCACCGCCAGCGTCAGCAGCCCGGCAACCAAGTAGAAGGCGACGAAGATGGCGATCGCCTTGCCCCATTGCATGCCGAAGAAGCGGCGCAGGTTGAACAGCGTATAAGCCAGCGTAAAGCCGGCGATCGGCAGCACGTCGGCCCAGACCGTGCCCCTTGTGGCGAAGGTATGGAAGATCGTCGAGCCGATGCCGATTGCCACCACCCACCAGGCCAGCACCTCGGCGAAGGTGCCGGTGCGCAGCCTTCGCACCTCGCGCACACCCCAGAGGCCGGCCGCGATGAAGGCAAGGTTTGTCAGGGCATTGACCGGCTCGGACCAGAGTTCCGGCCCGGTTCGCTCGCAATAGAGATCGATCGGCACCGAAAAGAGTTTGCCACATCGTGATTGCCGCCCGAATCGGTTTCTACCCTGAACTGCGAGCCCTTCTCCTATTGCGCCGCTGCGGTCGGTTGCAACGGCAAAAATTTCACCGCAACGTGACTTCCCGTTGACTTCCGGTTCTGCCACATATTCCAGCAACGACAATAAAGCCGGCGCCACCGGCGGGAATCGGAATGACCATGGCCTCGCGAAAAACATTGTGGCTGGCGGCCCTTGCGCTGGCCTTCTCAGCGGCTGCCGGCACCGGCCAATCCGCCGAGCCCGCCAAGACGCAGGCCGACAAACCTCAGATAGATAGGCCGTTGGGCGTGGTCGAGCTGTTCACCAGCCAGGGCTGCAATTCCTGTCCGCCGGCCGATGCGTTGTTCGCCGAGCTTGCCGCCAAGGAAGACATCGTCGCCCTCGCCTACCATGTCGACTATTGGGATTATCTCGGCTGGCAGGACACGCTGAGCCGCAAGGAGAACACCGAGCGGCAAAATGACTACATGCGCGCCTTCGGCAGCCGCTCCGTCTACACGCCGCAGGCCGTCATCAACGGCCGCGTCCATGTCAACGGCGCCAGCCGCGTCGATGTCGATGGCGCGCTGGCCCGCATGGCCAAGAGCGGCCAGGGCATGCGGGTCGCCGTCAAGGTCAGCCGGACCAGCGACCGCGTTATGATCGACGCCGGCGATGCCGGAAACGGTCCCAGCGATGCCCATGTCGTCATCGTCTATTTCGACCCGCCGCAGACGGTCAAGATCGGCCAGGGTGAGAACACCGGCCGCAAGCTGACCTACTGGAACGCGGTCTCGGGCATCCAGACCGCCGGCATGTGGCACGGCAAGGCGCAGCGCTACGAATTGCCGATGAGCGAGATCTCCAAGAAGGGCGGCTGCGCCGTGCTGCTGCAGTCAGTCGGCAGGGATGGCCTGCCCGGCCCCATTCTGGGCGCCGCCTTCATTCACAAGCCTTGAACGGAACGTCGCGCCGCCCCTCATCCGCCTGCCGGCACCTTCTCCCCGTATAGTGACGGGGAGAAGAGGGCTGCCCGCAACCTCGGTGCCATTCCACGCCGGCAATTTGGCGAAATCATCGGTGATGGGTGTCTTTCTCCCCTTCGCCATACGGGAGAAATGCCCGGCAGGGCAATGAGGGGCGGCGCCGACGAAACCAGACGATAGCAATGAAATAGTTGAGCCGGCCAAACTCAAGGTCATTTCAACGCGACACGTTCTAGAACGGTCCCGCGCTCCGCCCCAAAAACAAAAAACCGACGTCAGCTTGCTTCTGACGTCGGTCATTTAGGTTTTGGGATCGTCGCACCCGATCCTTCCGAAGAAAGACCGAGGTTGGTTCGATCCGACGCAGACCCGTGGGCGGGGGGCTTGGGGTTTACGAGCCGGTGCCGGACCGAACCGTCTCAGGCAACGCGGGTAAACTCGTCGGACATTGGGGCATGAGCGCGGATAAAAAATGGCGAGAATGTGGCGAAGCATCACCAATTCCAACAAGGCGTTTCATAAAAGTGACTGGACGTTGCAGAAACAGCGCGCCTCCGCCCTGCTTCGCCGGGTCTTGCAATTCAGCTGCGAACGCGCCAACTTTGGTTGGCAAAGATTCATTTTGAAGGATCGAGGCATGACTGACGACAGCGGCGGGACGGGGGATGTTGACGCATCCGCAATATTGATCCCGCTGCACGAGGCGCGACCTGAGCGCCTCGATCAGCCGGTCCGGTTCGACCGGCGTGAACTGGACCAGATCCTGAGGCTCTACGGTCGCATGGTCGCCGCCAACGAATGGCGAGACTACGCCATCGATCATCTCACCGACAGGGCGGTGTTTTCCGTGTTCCGCCGCACCAGCGAAGTGCCGCTGTTCCAGATCGTCAAGGACCCGAAACTGGCACGCAAGCAGGGCGCTTTTGCCGTCATTGCCGCCGGCGGCCGCATCCTTAAGCGCGGCCAGGAGCTCGGCCGCGTGCTTGGCATCTTCGACAGCAAGCTGAAGCTCGTCGAGGCCTAACCGCTTATTTTTGCTGGCGGAATTTTCGTTCCGGCAGCGAATCGGGATCGGGTGGAGCGAGCGCCCCGCCATTCAGCGGGAGCTGCATGAACACCGTATCCAGCCAGCGCCCGTGCTTGTAGCCGGAGCCTTCGAGGCGTCCCGAATGGCGAAAGCCGAGCTTTTCGTGCAGCCGCACCGAGGCGCTGTCCGGCCGCCCGTCGCCGATCACCGCGATGACCTGACGGAAGCCCGCCGCCCGACAGGACTCGATCAGGCTTTGCATGAGCAACAGCCCGACCCCCTGGCCCTTGGCCTCGGGCGCCACATAGACCGAATCCTCGACGATGAAGCGGTAGGCCGGGCGCGGCCTGAAAGCGCCGGCATAGGCATAGCCGAGCACGGCGCCGTCCTTTTCTGCCACCAGATAGGGAAAGCCGCCAGCCATCAAAGTGTCGAATCGCTCGCCCATCTCGGCGCGGCTGGGTGGCTCCAGCTCATAACTCGCGGTGCCTTGGGTGACCGCGTCGGCATAGATTTCCGTGATCCGGTCGATGTCGGCAGCCGTTGCGGGCCGAAGAATGATACTGCTCATTATTTATGCACGCCGTTATTCTGCCGCAATAACAGCAAAGCCCGCCACAAAAGAAAAGGGCGGCCGTTGGGCCGCCCTCTGGAACTCAATGGTCCAAGCGTCGCTGCTAACTAGCGGCGGTCGCCCATGAACTGCAGCAGGAACATGAACAGGTTGATGAAGTCGAGGTAGAGCGTCAGCGCGCCCATGATCGCCTTGCGGCCGGCGACATCCGAAGCGTCGCCCTCGAAATACATCTCCTTGATCTTCTGCGTGTCATAGGCGGTCAGGCCCGAGAAGATCAGCACGCCAAGCGCCGAGACGGCGAAGGAAAGCGCCGACGAGTGCAGGAAGATGTTGATCACCGACGCGATGATGATGCCGAACACGCCCATGATCAGGAACGAGCCGAAGGCGGTCAGGTCGCGCTTGGTGGTGTAGCCGTAGAGCGACAGCGCGCCGAAGGCCGCGGCGGTGGCGAAGAAGGTCTGCGAAATACTGGCCGTGGTGTAGACCAGGAAGATCGACGACAGCGACAGGCCGACAAGGCCGGCATAGACCCAGAACGTCGTCTGTGCCGCCGCAACGCTCATCGACTGGACGCGGAACGACAGGAACAGTACGGCGGCCAGCGGCGCAAAAATCACCACCCAGCGCAGCGGCGAGCCGAAGATCGCGTAGCCGAAGGAGGTCAGCATCTGGCCGCTCGGCAGCGTTGCGACAGCCGAGGCCGGATCGGTGGTGGTGGCCAGCATGATCGTGCCGACCGCGGCAAGACCGGTGATGAGGAGGCCAAGCCCCATCAGATTGTAGACCTTGATCATGTAGGCGCGCAGGCCCTGATCGATGCCTGCATCAACGCCGGCGCCGGGCACGGCGCGCGTCTGATAGTTGCGAATGGGTTCAGCCATGGGAGTCCTCTATTGCTTCTGCCCCGTCGGGTGTCAGGTCCACCGGACCCAGGCGCCGCTGGCGGGGCTCCAGCATGCCTATGGCGAAATATGATGGTTATTCGCGTCAAGAACAAGACCGTAACCAGGTGTAATGCTTCGTGAGGCACCCACGATGCGGTTTTCCGGCCTTTGGCGGCGCAACATTACTCCGATTTAACCAAATCTCGATCCCCCGCCGGCGGAATTCAGAGCAATTCCAAAGCCTGCAGCGGTTTGCGCCAGACTTGCGACCGGAGAATAATCAGAGGTTGCGCAGCACCGGCGCGGCCTTGTGGCCGAGCACCCGCCAGGTGCCGGCGAGACCGATGCCGACCGTGATGACGAGCGAAAACACAATGGTCGCCACCGCGACCTCGGGCATGAAATGCGATGGCAATGTCATGATGCGCGCGACGACGAACCAGGCCGCCGCAGCACCTGCCGCCAGGGCGAAGATTGCGGTGGCGAGCCCGATCAGCATGTATTCGAGCGAGAAGGCGGCAATCAGCGTCGTGCGTGTCGCGCCCAGCGTCTTCAGCACCACCGCGTCATGGATGCGCGCCCGGTTGCCGGCGGCAAGTGCGCCGGCCAGCACCAGCACCGAAGCGATCAGCGCCACGCCGGCGGCGGCCCGGATTGCCGTGCCGAGCTGCCCGACCAGCCGGTTGACGACGTCGAGCGCATCCTTGACCCGGACCGTGGTCACCGCCGGGAAGGCGCGGGTGACCGCATTGAGGATGCGCGCGTCGTCGGCCGTCGAGGCCGTCTTTTCGGTCAGCGTCGCCATCCAGCCATGCGGCGCCCCTGCGAATGTGTTGGGCGAGAACACCATGACGAAGTTGATGCCCATGGTCTCCCATTCGACCTGGCGGAAATTGGCGATCTTCGCCGACACGTTGCGGCCGAGCACATTGACGGTGATGGTATCCCCAAGCTTCAGCCCGATCTCCTTGCCTTCCACGGCCGAGAACGAGACCAGCGGCTCGCCGGCATAATTGTCCGGCCACCAGCTGCCCTCAGTCAGCGTCGCGGTGTCGGGCTGCCTGGCATCATAGGTCAGGCCACGATCGCCTTTCAGCACCCAGGCGCCTTCCGCCGGCACCGTGACCTTGTCGACATCGACGCCGTTGAGCGCCATCACCCGGCCGCGCAGCATCGGCACCTTGGCCAGCGTCCCCTGCGGTGCCTGCTTGCCGATCAGCGCGGAGAACGCATCGACATCGCTGCTCTGGATATCGACAAAGAAGAAGTTCGGCGCCCGCTCCGGCAGGCTGCCCGAGATCTGTTGCCGCAGGTTGCCGTCGATCAGCGCCAGCGTCACCAGCAGTGTCAGGCCAAGCCCCAGCGACAGCACCACCGATGGCGTCAAGGCGCCGGGCCGGTGGATGTTGCCGACGGCGAGCCGCAGCGCCACGAAGCGCACGTGCGGGCTCTTCCAGGCCGCCCACTGCACCAGTGCGCCGACCAGGCGCAGCACCAGGAAAGCGAAGATGGTGGCGCCGACGAAGATCGAGGCGATGCGGCGATCGCCGGAAAACAGGATAGCCAGCGCCGCCAGCAGCAGCGCGATGCCGACGGCGGCCGCGACATAGGCAGGGCGGGGAAAGCCGCGGCCTTCGAGGCCCATCTCGCGAAACAGCGCGGTCGCCGGCACATCGCGGGCGCGGCCGAGCGGCAGCAGCGCGAAGGCCAGCGTCACCAAAAGGCCGAACAGCGCCGCCATGCCGAGTGCACCGGGATAGAAGCCGCCTTCCGCCGGCACCGGAATGACCTGATGGAGGGCGGCACCGGCGGCGAACGGCATCAGCGCCCCGAGCACGAGGCCAAGCACGATGCCCAGGGCGGCGATGATCAGGATCTGCACCAGATAGACGGCAAAGACGAAGCCGCCAGAAGCGCCCAGGCTCTTGAAGGTGGCGATGACGCCGCGCTTGCCGTCGAGATAGGCGCGGACCGCATTGGCGACGCCGACACCACCGACCACCAGCGCTGTCAGCCCGACCAGCGTCAGGAATTGCGAGAAGCGCTCGATGTTGGACGACAGCGCCGGGGCAGCATTGCTGCGCGTGCGGATCGACCAGCCGGCCTGCGGAAAATCCTTGGCCGCCTGATCCTGGATGGCTTTCAGCCGCGCCTCATCGGCATCGGCGGGCAGCCGGATCCTGTAGGCGTTTTCGACCAGGCTGCCCGGCTGGATCAGCCCGGTGGCCGCCAGCCCGTCGGTCGAGATCATCAGTCGCGGCGCAAAGCCGAAACCGTCGGACACCGCATCCGGCTCGGTGACCAGCCTGGCGCGCAGTTCGAAGGTGGCAGTGCCGAGCTTCAGCCGGTCGCCGATCTGCAGATGCAACCGTTCGAACAGCAGATCGGGTGCTGCGGCGCCGAAAACGCCGAACTCTTCGCCGAACAGTTCCTGCTTCGACAGCGCCGGCTCGGTTTCCAGCGCGCCATAGAGCGGATAGGCGTGGTCGACCGCCTTGGCCTCGACCAGCGCCTGGTCGGTTCCGTCGGCGAGACGCGCCATCGAGCGCATGCTGGCGGTGCGCGAAACGACCCCCAGCCCGTCAAGGAAGCCACGCTCGGCCTGGCTGGCGTCGCGTTGGTTGATCTGGAAGCGGAGATCGCCGCCAAGCAGCGTCTGGCCCTGATTGGCGACACCGGCGGTGATCGAACGCGCCACCGAGTTGACGCCGCCGATGGCCGCGACGCCGAGCGCGATGCAGGCAAGGAAGATCATGAAGCCGGACAGGCCGCCGCGCATTTCACGCAGCGAAAAGCGGACCGCAAGCTTCAGCGTCCGCGACAGCGGCATCAGGCCGTCACCTTGACGGGTGCCGGCGCCTCGATCCGGCCCGATCGCATCGAAACCTGGCGCGAGCAGCGAGCAGCCAATGTCGGATCATGGGTGACCAGCACCAGCGTCATGCCGCGCTCGGCCGCTTTGGCAAACAAAAGGTCGGCGACCTGACGCCCCGTCACCTGGTCGAGATTGCCGGTCGGCTCGTCGGCAATGAGAATGCGCGGCGACGGCGCCAGCGCCCGGGCGATCGCCACGCGCTGCTGCTCGCCGCCCGACAATTCGCCGGGATAATGGGTGACGCGATCGCTCAGGCCCACGGCCGCCAGTTCGCGCGCCGCGACCGAAAACGGATCGGCATGGCCGGCGAGCTCCAGCGGCACCGCGACATTTTCGAGCGCCGTCATGTTGGGAATGAGATGGAAGGACTGGAAGACGATGCCAATGTTTCGGCCGCGAAACGAGGCAATCTGGTCCTCGGTTTTGCCATTGAGCAGCACGCCGGCGATTCGGACCGTACCCGAATCGACCCTTTCAAGGCCTGCCAGCACCATAAGCAATGTCGACTTGCCCGAGCCCGAAGGACCGACGATGCCGGTCGCCTCGCCGGCCGCCACATCGAGGCTGACGCCCTTGAGCACGTGCACGGAGGACGCCCCTTCGCCAAGTGTCAGCGATACGTCTTTCAGCGCGATGACGGCTTCTGTCAAAATGAAAGCGTCCTATATCAAGGGATGAGGGCTCTGCTTGCAGGATGCCGTCGCAAGAATTCCTCGGGTATATGGGGCCTGCCGCATGTCTTTCAAACGCCTGATTGCCGCAGGCTCCATCGTTTTCCTCGCCTTTTGCGGCGCCAATTCGTCGGCGCGTGCCGAGCCGTTCAAGATCGTCGGCTTCGGTGACAGCCTGATGGCGGGCTTTGGCCTTGGGCCGGATCAGGGCTTTACCGAAAAACTACAGGCCGCCCTTCGCGCCCAGGGTCGCGACGTGACGGTCGCCAATGCCGGCGTCTCCGGCGACACGACGAGCGGCGGCCTGGCGCGGCTCGACTGGTCGGTGCCCGACGGCACGCAGCTGGTCATCCTCGAACTCGGCGCCAACGACATGCTGCGCGGCGTCTCGCCCGACATCGCCAGAAGGAACCTAGATGAGATGATGGGCAAGCTGAAGGAGCGCAGGATTGCCGTACTGCTGGCCGGCATGCGCGCCGCGCCCAATCTCGGCGCCGACTACCAGAACGCCTTCGACGCCATCTTTCCCGACCTTGCCAGGAAATACGACGTTGCGCTCTACCCGTTCTTTCTCGACGGCGTCGCCGGTCAGCCCGGCATGCAGCTCGAGGACGGCTTGCATCCGAGCCCTCAAGGTGTCGACCAGATGGTCGAACGCATCTTGCCGACGGTCGAAAAGGCGATCGCAGCGGCGCCGGGAGGTTCGTGAGATCGGACTAATTGCTTCCGTTGGGGAAACTTTTAACAAAGCCTGTGACCAACAAACCTCTTGCTCCGTTTGATTTTCGATGATTCGCTAGGGCTAATATTCGATTCGAGGAAGGGAGGCTCTTCATGCCGCGTCTTTTCACCGCCCTCGAAATACCGCGTGACGCCGCCCTTTCGCTGTCCCTGCTGCGGGGTGGCCTGCCCGGGGCCCGTTGGATCGACGTCGAGAATTACCATCTGACGCTGCGCTTCATCGGCGATGTACCGGGTCACGTCGCCGACGAGATCGCCAACGCGCTCGACCGCGTCCACCGCCCCTCCTTCCCGCTGACCCTGTCCGGCGTCGGCGCTTTCGGCCAGAAGAAGCCGCACGCGGTGTGGGCGGGCGCCTCCGCCTCGCCCGATCTTGCCGCTCTTCAGGGCGAGATCGACCGCATCTGCCAGCGGCTCGGCATTCCCGCCGATCCACGCAAGTTCATGCCGCATGTGACGCTGGCGCGCTTGCGCAATTCGACCCCGCTCGACGTCGCCCAGTATCTCTCGGCACGCGGCAATTTCTCGACATTGCCGTTCCGCATCGGCCGTTTCGTGCTGATGTCGTCGCGCGATTCGGTCGGCGGCGGCCCCTACATCGTTGAGGAAGCCTGGCCGTTGTCGGGCAAGGACACCCGTGCCTCGAGCCTTGTCGCCAGCGCCTCCGACGCCTCGCGGATCATGCGGTAGACCGAGGCGAAGGCTTCCGCCCCGTCATAATAGGGGTCCGGCACGTCGCGCGCCTTGCCCTTGGCGAACTCCAGGAACAGGTGCACCCGGTCGTGCATGGCAGCCGGCGCCAGCGCTTTCAGGTCGCGAACATTCGACCGGTCCATGCCGAGGATCAGGTCGAAGCGGTGAAAATCCTCCGGCGTGACCTTGCGCGCCCTCTGTCGGGAAATGTCGATGCCGTGACGCACCGCAACCGCGATCGAGCGTGGATCGGGAGGTGAGCCGACCTCCCAGCCGCTGGTTGCGGCTGAATCGAGCAGCATATCCCCGCCCCATCCGCGCTCTGCCAGCACGGCGCGAACAACGCCCTCGGCCAGTGGCGACCGGCAGATGTTGCCGAGACAGACGAAAAGAATGGAATTTATGGGCTTCGCGCTCATCGATCCAACGCTATGGTGACGACTTCAGTCGAAATAGCATGGGAAGCTGACATGACGAGAGAGAAACTGGGCAAGGAAGCAGTCGCCGCAGCGTTGACCGGGCTCGACGGGTGGGCGCTGGCCGCCGATGGCGCCTCGATCAAGCGCACGTTCACCTTCGCGAATTTCTCCGAAGCCTTCGCCTTTATGACCCGCGTGGCACTGGCCGCCGAGAAGATGGACCATCATCCCGACTGGTCGAATGTCTACAAGACCGTCGACGTGACGCTGAACACCCACGATGCCGGTGGCGTGACCGCGCTCGATATCGATCTGGCGAAGAAGATGAACCGCTTTTTCGGAAGCTGAACGCGCAGCGGTTGCCAAATCGGCGCCGGCATCTTGCAGCTTGGGTCGGGTTTCACCACATTTTCGCTCTCGGGGAATGCGCTGGAATGCGCATGGACGCTCGCGAGGAGAAACTGATGGCGCAACAATCCGGTTTTGATTTCTTCGGCTTCGGCGGCAAGCTGGGCGACGAGAACGAAGTGCGCGAGAAATTCTGGCGCACGGCGAAGAAGGCCGCGCGGCAGATCCCCTTCATGGAAGAGGTCGTGGCCGCCTATTTCTGCGCCATGGACAAGAACACGCCGCTGCGCGCCAAGGGCATTCTGCTGGCCGCGCTCGGCTATTTCGTGCTGCCAGTGGACGTCATCCCCGACTTCGTCCTCGGGCTTGGCTTCACCGACGACATCGCCGTGCTCACCGCCGCCATCACCGCCGTCAGCGCCCACATCACGCCGGCGCACCGGCAGGCCGCCAAGGACGCCATCGCCGACAAGGGCTGAGCAGGCCGGCGCCCGCGCAAATGCCTTTGGAGCCTGCGTTTGGCGGCAAATCAAAAAGTCAAACTCTTGCCGCTTTCGTGGCCTCCAAGTCGCGAAAGGGACGTCGCGCCACCCGCTCGCAAGGCGGCGGCGCGGGAATGGCGGCGGTTTCCTCGGGTGCGGGTCCTTTTCTCAAAGGAAATTCACCGTTTGGTAACCCAGATTAAATCAAAATGAAGCGACGGGCAGGACGCCAAGCCGGCCTGCCGCCGCACCTTTGGAATACGGGAAAAACGATGCGCGGATTGATTGCTACAGTTACGAGCCTGGTCCTGGTGGCCGTGGCAGCGCCGGCACTGGCGCAGTCGGCGACCAAGATCGGCCAGCACAATGCGTGGGGCACCTACAGCTACCAGGCATCGGGGGGCAAGGTCTGCTATGTCTTGACCGTGCCGACCGACAAGCAGCCGCCGACGCTCGACCATGGCGACATGTTCTTCTTCGTCAGCCAGCGGCCCGGCCAGCAAGTGTCCTACGAGCCGCAATTCATCGCCGGCTACAACTTCCAGGAAGGCTCCAAGGCCACCGTCACCATCGACAAGAAGTCGTTCTCGATGTTCACGCGCGGCAAGTCGGCCTGGGTCGAGAACGCCGCCGAGGAGCCGGTGCTGATCGCCGCCATGAAGACCGGCACCGACATGAAGGTGACGGCGAAGTCCGGCCGCGGCAATCCCACCTCCTATGTCTTCTCGCTGAAGGGCATTTCGGCGGCGCTGTCCTCGATCGCCAAGTGCAAGTAGGCAAAAAGGGCAAATAGGCAAAGCTTCGTTTTGCCAAAGCGTCGTTTTGCATGACAGGCCGGACCGCAAAGTCCGGCCTTTTCGCTTTTTCAGGCCGGCGTGTATACCGGCGGCTTAGTCTCACATGGCCATTTTTTCACATTCGGCCTGAGCCTTCTTGGTCGACGTATCGATCATGAAGGCTTTGCCCTTGGCGTCGGTCATCATCATCATGCAGTGTTTGATTGGCTTGGCCATCTTCATCATCTCGGCGCCCATCTTTGCATCCGGCATCATGGTGCCCATATGCCCGTCCGGCATGATCGCCATCACTTCTCCACCCTTCATCATGGTCATTGTGCCCATCGCGTCTTCGGCAAGTGCCTGCGAGGCGGAAAGGCCGACGAGACCGGCAATGACGGCAAGCTTGATAGAGTTCATTCTGCATACTCCCATTTTGTAGAGGCATGGTTGCCCCCTTCAGACTTCGAAGGCGCAATGGGAATCGTTACGCATACACGACCATGTGATCGGTTCTTTTTGCAGCGGGAAGAAGGGGCAAGGCCGCCGGATGATCGCAACGGGCTGTCAGCCGGCGTGCATCGGGTTGCATTCTCCCCGCATGACTCCGCCCCCAACCTGTGCTATGCGCCGCGCTTCATGTCCGGCACGATAAGTGAAATCGGCCGCAAACCGCTTATATCAGTGCAACCATGACCCTTTCATTCGATCTCACCGCCGATGGCGCCCGTGACGCATTGCGCGCCCGCGCCGCACAACCGGAAAAGCAGTCGCTGATCGGCCTGACGCGGGCCGAGCTCGGCGAGGCCCTGGTGGCATCCGGCGCCGTGCCGGAGCGCCAGGCGAAGATGCGCGCCCAGCAGCTCTGGCACTGGATGTATGTGCGCGGCGTTTCCGACTTTGCCGGCATGTTCAACATCTCCAAGGATTTGCGCGCCGAACTCGACAAGCATTTTACCGTTGCCAGGCCGGAGATCGTCGAGGAGCAGATTTCTTCCGACGGCACCCGCAAATGGCTGTTCCGCTTTCCGCCGCGCGGCGCTGGACGGCCGGTCGAGATCGAGACCGTCTACATTCCCGAGGAAGGCCGCGGCACGCTCTGCATCTCCTCGCAGGTCGGCTGCACGCTGACCTGCTCGTTCTGCCACACCGGCACCCAGAAGCTGGTGCGCAATCTGACGGCGGAGGAAATCCTCGCCCAGTTGCTCACCGCCCGCGACCGGCTCGGCGATTTCCCCGACCGCGACACGCCCGACGGCGCCATCGTGCCGGCCGAGGGCCGCAAAGTGTCCAACATCGTCATGATGGGCATGGGCGAACCACTCTATAATTTCGAGGCGGTAAAGAAGGCACTCCTGATCGCCTCCGACGGCGACGGCCTGTCCCTGTCGAAGCGCCGCATCACGCTCTCGACCTCCGGCGTCGTGCCCGAAATCTTCCGCACCGGCGAGGAGATCGGCGTCATGCTGGCGATCTCGCTGCACGCCACCAATGACGACCTGCGCGACCTGCTGGTGCCGATCAACAAGAAGTATCCGCTGAAGGAGCTGATCGCCGCCTGCCGCGCCTATCCCGGCCTGTCCAACGCCAAGCGCATTACCTTCGAATATGTGATGCTGAAGGACGTCAACGATTCCATCGAGGACGCCAAGGGCCTGATCAAGCTGCTCAAGGGCATTCCGGCCAAGATCAATCTGATCCCGTTCAACCCGTGGCCGGGCACCAACTACCAGTGCTCGGACTGGGAGACGATCGAGAAGTTCGCCGACTACATCAACAATGCCGGCTATGCCTCGCCGATCCGCACGCCGCGCGGCCGTGACATTCTGGCCGCCTGCGGCCAGCTAAAGTCGGACTCCGAGCGCATGCGCAAGGTCGACCGGCTGGCGCTGGAAGCAATGATGATTGCGGGGCACGGCGAGGCGTGAGCCGCCGCTTCGCCTGGCTGAGGCGCTTCGCCACGATAGCCGTCGGCTATTTTGCCGGTGTGTTGACGTCGATCCTGGTGCCGGTGCTGCTGATCGCTCTTCTGGAAGGGATCGAAGACGGCAACTGGTCGATCATTTTCGCATTCGATTGGCTGGGCTCCTTCCCGCTTGCAGTGTTGACGGTGATGGTCGGCGCGCTGTTGATCGTCGGCCCCGCAATCTTTGTCGCCGAACGTTTGGCGCTTCGAGGATGGTTCTATTTTGCGGCCACGGGTGCGGTTACCTCGACCGCGTTTGGTGTTTCCATCCCGCGCTCGGCCGGAAGCTTTGTTTTCAATCCGGGCTATCTCGGTTTTCTGGCCACGGCCGGCATTGCTGCCGGTACGGTCTACTGGCTTCTGGCCGGACGCAAGTCCGGTCATCTCACACGCCGGGATCTGGGATGAGCCGCCTCATTGGTTACCTCGTCCGGTTCGCCGTCATCCTGTTCGGCTACGCGGTGGCGGCGCTGGCGGCGAGCGCCTTCCTCAACATCCTGTTCCTGGCCTCGCTTGGCTACATGCCGGAGCAAGCGCACCCGACGGCAACCGCCTCGCTGTATTTCTCAATTCCCTTTGTCGCCCTGTTCGTCGCCTATTTCGCCTTCATGCCGGCGGCGATCGTCATCCTGCTCGCCGAGATCCTCGGCCGGCGCGACTGGCTGTTCTATGCCCTGGCGGGCGCGGTGGTCGCGGCCGTTTTCCTCGGCCTGGTCGACAATGCCCGTGACTCGGCCTTCGCGGTCCGGGAGACCAGCGCCATCCTGGCGGTGATCGGCGGCGGCATGGTCGGCGGCATCTTCTACTGGCTCAGCGCCGGTCGCTGGGCCGGTAGCTGGTGGCAAGACGGACCATGATCCCGAAAAGACCTATTTCGCCTGGGCACTCAGGATCTTGAGCGCAAAAGCCGAAAATACGCCGGCAAAGAGATAGTCGACCACCCGCGTCACGCGCGGGCTGGCCTTCATCGCCGCCGAGAACTTCTCCGCCGCCAGCACCATCGGCGCGGTCACCGGGATCGACAGCACGATGAACATCGAGCCGAGGAAAAACAGTTTTCCCGGCGCGTTCGGGTCATGCGCGGAGACGAACTGCGGCAGGAAGGTCATGAAGAACAGGATGATCTTGGGGTTGAGCAGATTGACGCCGAGCCCCGCGGCCCAGCTGCGCAACAGCGAAATCCGAGGCCCCGGCTTCTTCTCAGGCGAAAACGCCGAGCCCCTGGTGATCGCCTGCCAGGCGAGGAAGACGAGATAGCCGGCGCCAAAGATCTTCAGCACGAAGAAGGCCATCGGCGAGGCGACGATCAGCGCCGAGACACCGACCACAACCAGCGTGGTGTGGATCAGCGTGCCGCACAGCGCGCCGGCCATCGAGGCAAAGCCGGTGGCGCGGCCCTGGCTCAGCGTGCGCGAGACGAACAAGGTCATGTCCGGTCCGGGCGTGATCGCCAGGATCACGGTGGCGATGGCGAACTGGATCAGCGTGGCGGTGTCTGGAATGAACGACATGGACGGCCCTTTGGCTCGGGAACACGCAAGCCTATAATGGATACGAACCATCGCTGCCAGCAACTGGACGGCCGAAAGGCTGATCCAGCGCCTTGGGTCGTGTCCGGTGAACCAACGGTCCGCGGCGTTCATCTCTTGCGCAGCCCGGAAACGGCGTGATACCTCGCCCGCCGAGAACTCGTGATCGCGGAACCGCCAAATGTCAAAAGCAAAAGACGTCAAGAAAGTCGTGCTCGCCTATTCCGGCGGCCTCGACACATCGATCATCCTGAAATGGCTGCAGACCGAACTCGGCGCCGAAGTCGTCACCTTCACCGCCGATCTCGGCCAGGGCGGCGAACTCGAGCCGGCCCGCCGCAAGGCCGAGATGATGGGCATCAAGGATATCCGCGTCGTCGACGTGCGCGAGGAGTTCGTCTCCGATTTCGTCTTCCCGATGTTCCGCGCCAACGCCGTTTATGAAGGCACTTACCTGCTCGGCACCTCGATCGCGCGGCCGCTGATCTCCAAGCATCTGGTCGAGATCGCCAGGGAGACCGGCGCCGACGCGATTGCGCATGGCGCCACCGGCAAGGGCAACGACCAGGTTCGCTTCGAGCTATCGGCTTACGCGCTGAACCCCGACATCAAGGTCATCGCGCCATGGCGCGACTGGTCGTTCAAGTCGCGCACCGACCTGATCAATTTCGCCGAGCAGCACCAGATTCCGGTGCCGAAGGACAAGAAAGGCGACGCGCCGTTCTCGGTCGACGCCAACCTTCTGCATTCGTCCTCCGAGGGCAAGGTGCTGGAAGACCCGTGGAGCGAGCCGCCGGAATTCGTCCACCAGCGCACCGTTTCGCCAATGGATGCGCCGGACAAGGTCACCGAGATCGAGATCGAATTCCTCAAGGGCGACCCGATCGCACTGAACGGCAAGAAGCTGTCGCCGGCGACGATGCTGGCAGCGCTCAACGATCTCGGCCGCGACAATGGCATCGGCCGGCTCGACCTGGTCGAGAACCGCTTCGTCGGCATGAAATCGCGCGGCGTCTACGAGACGCCCGGCGGCACCATCCTGATATCGGCCCACCGCGCCATCGAATCGATCACGCTCGACCGTGGTGCCGCGCACCTGAAGGACGAGTTCATGCCGCGCTACGCCGAGCTGATCTACAACGGCTTCTGGTTTGCGCCCGAACGGCTGATGCTGCAGGCGATGATCGACAAGAGCCAGGAAGACGTCGAAGGCACGGTGCGCCTCAAGCTCTACAAGGGCAACGTCATGGTCACCGGCCGCAAGTCGAAGAAGACGCTCTATTCCGATGCACTGGTCACCTTCGAGGACGACCGCGGCGCCTACGACCAGAAGGACGCCGCCGGCTTCATCCGCCTCAATGCGCTAAGGCTGCGCACGCTGGCGGCACGCAGCCGCAAGAGCTGATGTTCAGTCTGTTTCGTCCCCGCGGGACCGATTGTCGAGGCCAGCGCCGCCCCTCATCGCCCTGCCGGGCACTTCTCCCCGTATAGGGACGGGGAGAAGGAGGCTGGCCGCAACCTTGGCGCCCGTCTTGCAACGCTGGCGATTGGCGAAACCGTCGATGAGAGCGCCCCTCTCCCCGTCACTATACGGGGAGAGGATGCCGGCAGGCAGGTGAGGGGCGGCACTGACGCCCGGCGACCTGCCAATTCAAACTGAAGCTATTGCCTTGGTTGGCCCGGCGCATGGCCGGGCTTTCTGCCGAACAGATATTTCTAACAGAGACTTCTATTCAATCGCCATCGATCGCCGTGGCGATGCGGGCGATGGCCTGTTGATAGACGCTGGCGGAATTCCAGCCGGCAATTGCGCCGATATTCGACTCCGCGCTCGCACCGGCCCGCCAGCCATGACCCTTGAGGAAGTTGGCGGTGGAAGCCAGCGCAGTCGCCTTGTCGCGCAGGTTTCCGCTGCCGACGCCATACTTCAAGACATTTCCGGGCAGGAACTGCGTGTGGCCGATCTCGCCATGCGCGGCGCCGACCGACGAGGCCGTCAACGCGCCGCGATCGACCAGCTTCAGGGCTGCAATGGCATGCGGGTAAAAGAACTCGGGGCGACGGCAATCATAGGCAAGCGTCAAAATGGCAGAAACCGTATTCTGGTTGCCCATGGCCGAACCGAAGCCGGTCTCCATTCCCCAGATGGCGAGCAGCACGCCTGGCGACACGCCATAGTTGCTTTCGATTTTGCTGAACAGTGCCGCGTTCGACTTTTTCAGCGCACGGCCTTTGGAAATGATCGCGGCGCCGCCACGGCGCTTCATGAAATCTTCCACCGAGCCGCTGAAAGCCTTGTGAATGCCGCGGTCGACCGAGATCGTCCTTGTTGCGTAGGTCGCGCCGGCCAAAGCGGCCAGACCCTTGGGGCCTACACCTTCGGCCCTGGCCTCCGCGGCGAACTCCGGCTTCCAGGCTTCGAAGCCGGCGCCAGTCTTGCCACAGCTGGCCGCCGCCTGTGCGCCCGTCGCCAGCGCAAGCACCGCCACCACTGCGGTCACAAAAATCCTACCCTTGGCAAGTAATGCCATGCTTTTCTCTCCTGATTGCCTGAATCACGTCCCGTTTGCGAATTTGCCAGCGAAACCCGCACTTGTCACTGTCTCTGCTGCAGTGCTGGCGAATGCCGGGGAATTTGCCTACGATCAAGTGAATATTGTGGCGGGGGCGAAATAGCCATGGAAGACGTTGATGTCGTGATCATCGGCGCCGGCTCGGCGGGTCTGGCCGCGGCCAGGACCTTGCAGGCAGCCGGCCTCTCCTTCAAGCTGCTCGAAGCGATGGGCCGCATCGGCGGCCGCGCATGGACCAGCGACCAGCATTTCGGCATTCCCTTCGACATCGGCTGCGCCTGGCTGCACGCCGCCGACCGCAACCCCTATTATCCAGAAGCCCAGGCGGCCGGCTGGACGCTGCATCACCACGACATGAATGTCGACCATCTCTATTATCGCAAGCGCAAGGCAAGCGAGGTCGAGGAGGCCGAGATGAAGGCGGCCGACGCGCGGCTGTTCGAATTGCTGGCCAAGCATGAGGTGAAGGAGGGCGACGACGACCGGCTTTCGGCGCTGCTCGCCAAGGGCCATGCGCCGCGCGCCGCGGCAACCTTCGCCGGGCCGATGGATTTCGGTGCCGACGAGGACGAGATTTCGATCCTCGACTTTCAGGCTGCCGCCGACCTCGACCCCAACTATTTCAGCAAGGAAGGCTTTGGCGCGCTGGTCGCCCGTTTCGGCGCCGACCTGCCGGTCGAATTGTCGACGCCGGTGCGCAGGATTCTCTGGGACGTGCCAGGCGTCGCCTGCGTCACCGATCGCGGCACCGTTCGTGCCAAAGCGGTCATCGTCACGGCCTCGCCGGCGGTGCTCGCCTTCGAGGAGATCGAATTCTCGCCCGCCCTTCCCGACACGCATTTTGGCGCCTTCTTCGACCTGCCGATGGGCATGCTGACCAAATTGCCGGTCGAGATCCGGGGCACGAGGCTCGGCCTGCAGCCCTTCGACGACCTTTTGATCGAGCGCATGGCCCGGCACGACATCTATTTCCCGTGCTTCCCGTTCGACCTCGACCTGATGGTCGGTTTCGTCGGCGGCGACTTCGCCTGGGAGATGTCGGCAGCGGGCGAGGCGGCGGGCATCGACTTCGTCGTCGACCGGCTGTGCGGCATTTTCGGTAGCGACACCCGCAAGCACGTGGCGCGCGCCATGATGACCAATTGGGGCGGCGAGCGCTTCGTGCGCGGCGCCTATGCGGCGGCCCGCCCCGGCCGGTCGCTGGCCCGTGCGACGCTGATGCAGCCGGTGGCGGAAAAAATCTTCTTCGCCGGAGACTCGCCGGTCCGCTGATCCAGACCTGCGGCGGGGCGCGGCTGTCGGGTGAAGCGGTGGCAAGACAGGTGGCGGCCCAGCTTGCGGCGAAATAGGGCATGATCCCGAACCGAAGGGCAGCGCCAGCGAAGCGGAATCCGGGTTTCGGGAAGATCATCGTCGAACAAACAGCCCGATCGATGTGGAACACCGGCCGGCGGTTCGCGTTGGGCACGGGCCGCCTTGCACCTATATGCTGGCTCTGAAGGTTTGAGACCAACATGAAACTCTTCGACTGCCCGCATTGCGGCCACCGTCTCTATTTCGAGAACGCCCAGTGCCTGAACTGCTCGAGCCTCGTGCTCTACGATCCCGAGCATGCGCGTTTTGCGCTGTCGGGTGTCGACGGCATCTTCCAGTGCACCAACGCCGATGAATGCGCCTGCAACTGGATGGCCGAGCCGGGGCAGGCTTTTTGCCGCGCCTGCGTGCTGAACCAACTGATCCCGGATCTGTCGGTGGACGGCAATCGCCGCCGCTGGATCCGCGTCGAGGCGGCGAAGAAGCGCGCCATCTATTCGCTGCTCGCCTTCGGACTGCCGGTCGCGCCCAAGCAGAACCCTGCGGACGAGGTCGGCCTTTCCTTCGACTTCCTCGCCGATCCGATCGGCGGCGGTCCCGGCGGCGAGCGCATCCTGACCGGCCACGACAATGGCCTGATCACGCTCAACGTCGCCGAGGCCGACTCGGCCGAGCGCGAAAGGCGGCGCATCGAGATGGGCGAGAACTATCGCACCTTGCTTGGCCATTTCCGCCACGAACTCGGCCACTACTACTGGGACCGCCTGATCCGCGACGATCCGCAGCGGCTGGAGGCCTTTCGCGCGCTGTTCGGCGACGAACGCGCCGACTACGAACAGGCGTTGAAGGCCTATTACGCCAACGGCGCGCCGCCCGACTGGCAGCAAAGCCACATCTCGGCCTATGCCACCTCACATCCGTGGGAGGACTGGGCGGAAACATGGGCCCACCATCTGCACATCACCGACACGTTGGAAATGGTCCATGCGCTGAACTTCCCGCTCGGCCGGCTTGAGACCGTGGAGGCCAACGACTTGCCGCAAGGCGACACCGGCGGCGGACTGCAGGCGGCGCCGTCGGAGCCCGCCGCGGTGCCAGAACCTTTCGAAAAGATCCTCGCCCGCTGGCTGGTGCTGTCGGAAGCCTCCAATTCGATCAACCGCTGCATGGGCCTGCCCGACCTCTACCCTTTCGTCATTTCAGACGTCACGGCGCGGAAATTGGCCTTCGTTCACGAACTTCTGACCGATTTGCCGAAGGCAAAGCGAACAAATCGTGAGCTGGCGCAGGCGTTTTAGCGGGAACGCATGCGCCACTGCCCCGTTTCGCTGGTGAGGGACCATGAAAACGGAGAGAAAACCATGAAATCCGTATTGTTTCCCGCAGTCGCCGGAATGCTGACGATGATGTCGGGCGCCGCGTTTGCCGACACCGCCGTATCCGCCGTCACCGACCTCAACGTGCGCGCCGGCCCCGGTCCGCAATATCCGGTGATCGGCGTGCTCGCCGCCGGTCAGTCGGCGACGCTCAATGGCTGTATCGAAAACAGCAAATGGTGCACCATCGCCGAAGCCGGCGGCCAGGGCTGGGTCTATTCCGACTATGTGACGGCTGATTTCGGCGGCAGCCGGGTAGTGCTGACGCGGCGGCCGCACGGTTCCAGCGTCGCGATCGTCTCGGCGCCGGACGGCTACTCGACCGACTACACCGGAGCGATCATCGCCAGCGATCCGCTCAATGATGTCTTTCCCCCGCCTCCGACCAAGGTTACAACCTATGTCGGCGCGCATCGCCTCGACCCCGTCTATCTCGATGGCGAGGTGGTGACCGGCGCGACCTTGCCCGACACCGTCGAGCTGCGCGAAATTCCGGACTACAACTATCGCTATGTCTATGTGAACGGCCAGCCGGCGCTGGTCGATCCGTCGACACGACGCATCATGTACGTGGTCCGTTGACGCTAGCGAGGTGACCGCTGCGAAGCGCAGCGGCGGTCGCCTCTCGCATGTCGCCAAGTCGAGCGGACATGATTGCGCGCGAGACGGCGATCTCCTAGATCATGCGACCTGAAGCACTTGCCCCCCGAAGCACTTGCCCAAGGATTTCGCGTGATCGACCCTGCCGCCTTCGAACGCTACCGGCATTCGCCGAACGCCAGGACGACCTTGCCGCGCCTGTTCCTGGGAGCGGCGATCGTCATCCTCCTCTGGGCCGCAACGACGGTGGCCGTGCTGTTGGGCGGCACCTATCTGTTCTTCACCTTGCAGGCATCGGCGGCTCCGTCAGCCAATGGAGCGATGCAGGACTTCCTCGCCTCGCCGATCGGTATCCTCACCGCGCTCGCGTCTTTTGCCGGCATCTGGATCGGCCTGTGGATCGCCATGCGCTGGGTGCATGGCGAGAAGTTGTCGGCACTGATTGGCGACAGCCGTCATGTATCGCGGTCGGGCTTCCTCAAGGGGCTGATCGCGGTGCTGATCACCTCGTTTCTGTCCGAAATCATGCTTTATCTCCTGCAGCCCGAGATTGCGCGCGGCCCGATCAGCCTGTCGTCCTGGCTGCTGTTCCTGATCCCGATCGTCACCCTCACCTTGCTGCAGACGTCTTCGGAAGAGGTGCTGTTTCGCGGCTATCTGCTGCGCGGTCTCGCCAGCCGGTTCATGAGCCCGTTCATCTGGGCGCTGCTGCCGGCCCTGCTGTTCACCTCGCTGCATTGGAGCAACAGCGCGTCGGCCGCCATCAACGCCTGCGTGCTGGCCTCGGTCGCCGCTTTCGCATTGCTTTTGACGCTTGTGGTCTATGCCACCGGCAATCTCGGGGCTGCGTTCGGCGCCCACCTGGGCAACAATCTGAGCGGCTTCCTGCTGATCTCGCACCAGCAGAGCTACAATTCCTTCGCCTTGTTCGTCGCCAAGCCGCTCGAAGGGCCCGGCTGGATGGTGTCGGATGCAATTCTCATTGCCCTGATCGGCATCGCCTGCAGCCTGCTGACGGTTGCGTTGCTGCTGCATCCACGCTCGGTCCTGAAGGTCACCGCCGATCGTTCGGAAGCGAGCGGCGCGAATTGATTCTGCTCGGCGCGACGCAATTGGCACCGGCGCCAACCAGGCCCTGTCTTGACTCTGCCGCCGATTTCCTGTCTACACGCCCCGAATTCCGCGACGAGTATCCCTCCGAGCAAGCCGACCAGGACGCCGAAGCCTCTTTGAGGTGAAGTGCTGTAAATCGATCCTGGAGGCCAACACCCGGCAGCGCTGAGCGCCCCCGGGTGCTTTTTGGTTTTGGCTTTTGCTTGGACACCTGGCGCGAACGCATTACCTCTCGGGTCGAATGAACCGAGATCAAAGGACGCAAGATGTTTGAATCGCTTCAGGAGCGCCTTGGCTCCATCCTGAACGGCCTGACCGGCCGCGGCGCGCTGTCGGAGGCTGATGTCTCGGCCGCGCTGCGCGAGGTGCGCCGCGCGCTGCTTGAAGCCGACGTGGCGCTGGAAGTGGTGCGCTCCTTCACCGACAAGGTGCGTGAGAAGGCCGTCGGCGCCGCCGTGGTCAAGTCGATCAAGCCCGGCCAGATGGTCGTCAAGATCGTCCATGACGAGCTGGTCGAGATGCTCGGCGCCGAGGGCGTCGCCATTGACCTCAACGCGCCGGCCCCGGTCGTCATCATGATGGTCGGCCTGCAGGGCTCCGGCAAGACGACCACGTCGGCCAAGATCGCCAAGCGCCTTTCCGAGCGCCAGAACAAGAAGGTTCTGATGGCCTCGCTGGACACGCGCCGCCCCGCCGCGCAGGAGCAGCTGCGCCAGCTCGGCGAGCAGGTCGAGGTCGCGACGCTGCCGATCATCGATGGCCAGTCGCCGGTCGACATCGCCCGGCGCGCCGTCCAGGCGGCCAAGCTCGGCGGCCATGACATTGTCATCCTCGACACCGCCGGCCGCACCCATATCGACGAGCCGCTGATGGTCGAGATGGCCGACATCAAGAAGGTGTCGAACCCGCACGAAATCCTGCTGGTCGCCGACTCGTTGACCGGCCAGGACGCCGTAAATCTGGCCAAGAGCTTCGACGAGCGTGTCGGCATCACCGGCCTGGTGCTGACCCGCATGGACGGCGATGGCCGTGGCGGTGCTGCCCTTTCCATGCGTGCCGTCACCGGCAAGCCGATCAAGCTGATCGGCACCGGCGAAAAGATGGACGGGCTGGAGGAATTCCACCCCAAGCGCATTGCCGACCGCATTCTCGGCATGGGCGACATCGTCTCGCTCGTCGAAAAGGCAGCCGAGAACATCGACGCCGAGCAAGCGGCGGCGATGGCCAAGAAGATGCAGTCGGGCAAGTTCGACCTGAACGACCTCGCCGGCCAGCTTCAGCAGATGTCGAAGATGGGCGGCATGGGCGGCATCATGGGCATGATGCCCGGCATGGGCAAGATGAAGGACCAGATGGCCGCCGCCGGTCTCGACGACAAGATGTTCGGCCGGCAGCTCGCCATCATCTCGTCGATGACCAAGGCCGAGCGCGCCAATCCCGATATCCTCAAGCATTCGCGCAAGAAGCGCATCGCCGCCGGTTCCGGCACCGACGCTGCCGAGATCAACAAGCTGTTGAAGATGCATCGCGGCATGGCCGACATGATGAAGGCGATGGGCGGCAAGGGCAAAGGCGGCGGCCTGATGCGCGGCATGATGGGCGGCCTTGCCTCCAAGATGGGCCTCGGCGGCATGATGCCGGGCATGGGCGGCCTGGGCGGCGGCATGCCCGACCTGTCGAAGATGGATCCCAAGCAGCTCGAAGCCTTGCAGAAGCAGGCGCAGGCGGCCGGCCTCGGCGGCATGAAGGGCCTGCCCGGTGGTCTTCCCGGCGGCGGCCTGCCCGGTCTGCCCGGCGGCATGAAGCTTCCGGGGCTTCCCGGCATGGGCGGCGGCGGCCTGCCCGGCCTTGGCAAGAAGAAGTGAGGACGCGATGAACGAAGAAAAGGACATGGCCGACGCACGCACCATCCTGGCCGACTATCGCGCCTCGATCGATAACATCGATGCCGCACTCATCCACATGCTGGCCGAGCGCTTCCGCTGCACCAAGGCGGTCGGCGTGCTGAAGGCGACGCATGGGCTGCCTCCGGCCGACCCGGCGCGCGAGCAGCAGCAGATCGCCCGCCTTCGCCAGCTGGCGAAGGATGCGCATCTCGACCCGGATTTCGCGGAGAAATTCCTCAACTTCGTCGTCCGCGAAGTGATCAGACATCACGAACAGATCGCCGCTTCCAACGGCGTGACCAAAACCAACTGAAACCCAACGAAATCAGAATTTTTTAGGAGAAAAGAAATGCCCTTGAAGATCCGACTGGCCCGCGCGGGCTCGAAGAAGCGTCCTTACTACCACGTTGTCGTCGCCGACGCCCGTTCGCCGCGCGACGGCCGTTTCATCGAGTCGCTCGGCTCGTGGAACCCGCTGCTGCCCAAGGACGGTGAGCGCGTCAAGGTCGACGCCGACCGCGTCAAGCACTGGCTGTCGCACGGCGCCCAGCCGACCGACCGCGTGCTGCGCTTCCTCGACGAGGCCGGCATTGCCAAGCGCGACGCTCGCTCCAACCCGAAGAAGGCCGAGCCGGGCAAGAAGGCTCAGGAACGCGCAGCCTTGCTGAAGAAGGCGCAGGAAGACGCAGCCGCTGCTGTCGCGGCTGCCGCTGCCGCACCGGCCGAGGCGGAAGCCGCCACCGCCGAATAACATTGCCGTATCGCATTCACGAAAACGGCGGGCCTGTGCCCGCCGTTTTTGTTTGAACGCTGCCGCCCAAGTCTATTTTTCGCCAAGGCGCTTCAGATTGGCGAGACCAGCCTCGAAATCCTTGCCGATCAGCGTATCGAAGTTCATGACCAGGCCCATCAGCTTGGCGATGAAGGGCCGGCTGCCACGCATCGCCCAGCTGACGGTGGTGTTGTCGCCGGACGGCGTCAGGGTGAAATCGACGCTGTTGTTGGCCCTGAACGGCTTCTCGAAATCGAGCTTGAGCGACACCAGCGAGGACGGCACCGTATTCGTGATCTCCATGCGTCCCTTGCCGGCCTTGGCATTGCCTTCCCAGGCATAGGCCGCGCCCTTGCCGCTTGTCGGGCCGGAGAGCGTGCGCTTCATCTGCGGGTCGAGTTTTTCGTAAGGCGACCATGTCGGCCAGCGGCTGAAATCGTTGATCAGCGGAAAGATCGCTTCCGGCGGGGCCTTGATGTTGGCCGTGCGGGTGGTGACGAAATCGTTCGGCCGTGTCGCCGCATAGATGAGCACGGCGGCGATGATGATTAGCAGGATAGCGAGGATGGTGCTGAACATTTTTCTCTCCTTGGTGCTTATCGGCTGAACGGGATCAGTGCCCGCACCCGGGGGTCGCGCAGGTACAGGCCACCCCACAGGATGAGGCCGAGATAGACGCCGAACAGCGTGTGCGAGAACAGCGGGTTGTCGACACGCACATTGGTAGCGATGGCGCCGCCCATATAGGCGGTGAGCAGGATGGCGCCGAGCACCGAGGTGCGCGGCAAGGCGTAGAGCGCGGTCGAGATCAAACCGATGACGCCGAGCATGCGCGCTACATTTGCGTCTGCCGGCCAGCCGAGCGGCACCATCGTCTGGGTGACGATGTCGAGCGGCGGCAATTTGATGACGCCGTCGAAGATCATGAACAGCACGATGACGCCGCTGAGCGCGCGGCCGGTCCATAGGGCGCCCGCCGAGACGGGCGCGGTTTCGGAAATGCTCATGGTGTTCCCTCCTTGGTGTTTCGAGCCCTTTTCACTGGAGTCGAAACAAGGACGCGGCATGAGGCCGTGATCCGACAGGGGGCGGATTCTTTTTGGCGCGGTGACGGCAAAGCCGTTCTGTCGCGATCCTTCGCCAACGTTCGCGCTTCCACATCGTGGCGGCCGACAGAACCCTGTGTCGAGCACCTACGAAAAATAAAACTTCTCGGCCGGCAGCATTTTCGGCGGCGTTTCGCCTAGCGCTTCGAACACCGAGATTTCGCAGACGCGGCAGAGGCCGTCGAGCGCGAGGTCGTTGGCCTCGGTGCCGAACGGATCCTCGAGTTCTTCCGAGAGCGCGTCGAGGCCGAAGAAGGTGTAGGCGATCAGCGCCGTGAACAGCGGCGTTGCCCAGCCGGTGGTCGAGATCAGCCCGATGGGCAGAAGCAGGCAGACGATGTAGGCCGTGCGATGCACCAAAAGCGTATAGGCGAAGGGCAAGGGCGTGCCGGCGATGCGTTCGCAACCAGCCTGGATCGCGGTGATCGATGCCAGCCTTTCATCGAGGATGCGGAAACCGATCGGATCGACCTCACCGGCCCGGCGCTGCGCGTTGGCGCGCCGGCCCATGCGCCTTACCATCTCGTCCGCCGGGTTGGCGAAGTTCGCGGCCGTGTCGGCCTCGGCAGCAATGAAGGCGCGGGCATCCTTCATGCTGTCGATCTTGCGCAATTGCCCGCGCAGGAAATGACAGAAGGCGAGCGCCTCCATTAGCAGTGCGCGCTGTTCGGCCGGATCGGCGATGAGGCTGGTGGTGGCGCGCGCCAGATTGCGGATTTCGAAGACCAGCGTGCCCCGCAATTTGCGCGCCTCCCACCAACGGTCGTAGGCGGCGTTGTTGCGGAACGACAGATAGATCGACAGCGTGACGGCGACCAGTCCGAAAGGCGTGATGTTGAAGACGCTGAAATCGAGATGGAACTGGCGCGCCACGGCAAGAATGACCGCGGAATAAACCGCAAAACCCAGGATCTGTGGCAGGATGCGTGGCACCACCGAACCGCGCATGACGAAGAACAGCTGCAGGAAGGTGGGGCGCGGGCGAACGATCATCGAAGGACCTTTTCACGGACCGGTGTCGGCCCTCAGCTTCTCTATTGTGCGAGGCTACAGGCCGGCAAGCTCAGCCGTCAGCGACATCGCCATGTCGTGCGTGCAGCCGTGCCAGCACACTATCGGCATGCTTCGGCGACAGATATTGAAGAGCCGGCATCCTGCATCAGTCGAGAGAGGAAAAATGGCCGGCGAGACCGATCTGAAGACGCTGCTGGCATCGATGACGCCGGAACTGCTTGCCGGCACCTACGTCTTCGCCACGCTGGCGCCTGGCGTTGCCCAGCCGCAGGGCCTCGAACCGGTGATGATCTTTCGCGAGCGCGAGGGCGTGACGCTGATCGTGCCTGAGGGCGCGGCAAGCGCTGCGGGGCTGACGGCTGCGTTCCGCTGCCGGATGGTGACGCTGAACATCCATTCGTCGCTGGAAGCCGTCGGCTTCCTCGCCGCCATCACCACGCGGCTCGCCGCCGCCGGCATGGGCGTCAACCCTGTCTCGGCTTTCTACCACGACCATCTGTTCGTCCCCGCCGACCGGGCGGAGGAGGCGCTGGATTTGCTGCACCAGTTGGCCGAGGACAGCGCCGGCTGAAATTTTGACATAATTGCGTAAATCGCGTAAATTGCGACAAATGCGTAAATGTCGCGAATTTAGGATGAGCCATCATGCGCGAAGTTCCCACCACAGAATTCACCCGCAATTTCGGACGCTACCGCGAAATCGTGCAGCGTGAGCCGCTAGCCGTGATGAGCCATGGGCGGCCAACCGGCTATTTCGTTTCGGCTGTCGAATATGAAGAACTGCAGCGCTACAAAAACCTGGCCCGGCAATCGTTTGCGACCAGGGATCTGCCGCGCGAGGACGTGGAGGCTATCGCCGGCGGCCGCATGTCTCCGGAACACGACCATCTCAATGCCTTGATGGATACCAAGTAAGGCATGCCGCTTCCCGATCCGCAGCTTGGCCTCGTGATCTCCTACGCGTATCTGTGGCATCATGAGCATCAAGCCGGACAGGATGAAGGTCGGAAGGATCGCCCTTGCGTGATCGTGCTGGCTGTCGAGCGCGGTGCCGACGGCCTGATCGTAACGGTAGTGCCTATAACACATGTGCAGCCGGCCGACCTGTCGCTGGCGATAGAGTTGCCGCCTGCCGTCAAACGCCACTTGGGTCTGGATGGCGAGCGCTCATGGGTGATGCTTCACGAAGGCAATCGCTTCGCGTGGCCGGGCTACGATCTTCGTCCGGTGCCGCGCTCCACCGATCGCTACGACTACGGCCTGCTGCCCCCGCGGCTGTTCTCATCGATGGTAGAGCGGTTCAAGACCATTTGGGAAGCTGGGCGAGGTCTTCAGGTGCCGCGCGACTGATTCATTGCGGCTGCCCGAGCCTACGCGAGGCTAACGCCTGCGGACAAAGAGGATGTCGGGCAGGCCTTCCTCGTTGTTGGTGCCGTCGCCAAAGCCCTCGGCAATGAAGCCATGGCGCTCATAGAAGCGCCGGGCGCCGGTGTTGGCCTGGAAGCAATGCAGCCTGACCACGGGCAGGGCAGCGGTCGTGTCGATCAGCAACTGGCTGCCGATGCCTTGTCCCGTCCAGGCCGGATCGAGATAGAGCTGCTCCACCCATTCACCACTGACGGCAATGAAGCCGACAATGACCTTGCCGGCCTCAGCGACCGTCACCTGCTGCCGTGGCAGCACGACATCGCGGATGAAGCCAAGGTCCTCGTCCGGCGGTGGATGACCGGCATCCAGTCGAACGAGTTGAGCGCCGCCCGCATGACCTTTGCGATGGTACCTGCATCCGGGTTGATTGCCGGACGCAGCGCGATATCAGCAGGCCGAGTACCGCTCATGAGGTGAGCTCAATCCAAAGGGCAGGTCCGCGCTTTCCCTTCTCCACTTGTGGAGAAGGTGGCCGAGCGAAGCGAGGTCGGATGAGGGGTGTTACAGCTGGCAAAGATGGCGACCCGTCCAGCACCCCTCAACCGTCTCGGCGCTGCGCGCCGATCCACCTTCTCCCACAAGGGGAGAAGGAAAGGGCGCCCCAAGCCCGCGACCGCGGGCCGCCGGCTTTCCGGCGCGCCCGCGCAGGGCCCGCCGCGTCAGCGGCGGTGCGGCCCGTAAGCGAGAATCAAGCCGCCTTCTTCTTCGGCTGGATCAGGCCGCGCTCGACCAGCAGCTCTGCGATCTGCACCGCGTTGAGCGCCGCGCCCTTGCGCAGATTGTCCGCGACGATCCACATCGACAGACCGTTGTCGATGGTCGAATCCTCGCGGATGCGCGAGATGAAGGTGGCGTCCTCGCCGGCCGATTCCAGCGGGGTGATGTAGCCGCCGTCCTCGCGCTTGTCCAAGACCTGGCAACCCGGCGCCTCGCGCAGGATATCGCGCGCCTCGTCTGCGGTGATCGGCTTTTCGAACTCGATGTTGACCGCTTCCGAATGGCCGATGAACACCGGCACGCGCACGCAGGTCGCCGTCAGCTTGATCTTGGGGTCGAGCATCTTCTTTGTCTCGGCCACCATTTTCCACTCTTCCTTGGTGAAGCCGTCGTCGAGGAAGACGTCGATATGCGGAATGACGTTGAAGGCGATGCGCTTGGTGAACTTCTTGACGTCGACCTGGTCGGCGACGAACACGGCGCGGGTCTGCGTGAACAGCTCGTCCATGCCTTCCTTGCCGGCGCCCGACACCGACTGGTAGGTGGCGACGACGACGCGCTTGATGGTGGCGAAATCATGCAGCGGCTTCAGCGCCACCACCAGCTGCGCCGTCGAGCAGTTCGGGTTGGCGATGATGTTCTTGCGCGTGAACAGCGAGATCGCGTCCGGGTTTACTTCCGGGACGATCAGCGGCACGTCCTGGTCGTAGCGGAAGGCCGACGAATTATCGATGACGACGCAGCCCTGCTTGCCGATCTTCGGCGACCATTCCTTGGAGACGTTGCCGCCGGCCGACATGATGCAGATGTCGGTGTCGGAAAAATCATACTGTTCGAGCGCTCTGACCTTCAGCGTGCGGTCGCCGAACGACACTTCGGTGCCCTGGCTGCGCCGCGAGGCCAGCGCCACAACTTCGCTCACTGGAAAGCCGCGCTCTTCCAGTATGTTGAGCATTTCCCGGCCCACATTGCCCGTGGCGCCGACGATCGCAACCTTGAAACTCATAAAGATCTCCTGTCCCTCTCCGCTCGGTTTTTGGAGAAAACCCGCCGGCCGAAGCGGGTTCCGTCCCCCGGGCCGGACCCGGGAGAGGGTGGTTAGGCCAAGGGAATCACACCGTTTTGGTGGTGGTTTTGGCCATGGTTTTGCTGGAACGAGAAGACGCGACAACGCGCCCGGCCCAACGATGTGCATTGTGGCCAGGGAAATCGAATGCAAGAACCGCCATCAAAAGGCCGCGCATCGAAACTGTCCTGTTCGGTGCCGGCTTTTACGCGGTTTGCGTCAAGAGTCAATTGCCGAGCGACGGGCGCTTTCCCACGTGCCCTGTACAATGGCGGCTGCGCGAAGTACGAACGGCTGGATCGTTCGGCTCGTGGCGCTGTCAGATGGCGCTCGCCGACGGATGACCCATTGCCGGGCATAAAAGAATCCGAATTCCGAAAGAGTGAGATGTCCAACTTCGAAGCTATTGTTCCAGCGCTTGCCAAGGCGCTGGAAAAACGCGGCTATTCCGAACTGACGCCGGTGCAGAAGGCGGTCCTGGCGCCCGAACTGGGGCAGGCCGATGCGCTGGTGTCGGCGCAGACCGGCTCCGGCAAGACGGTGGCCTTCGGCCTCGCCTTGGCGCCGACCCTGCTGGGCGACGCGGAGCGCTTTGCCCAGGCCGCGGCGCCGCTGGCGCTGGCGGTGGCGCCGACACGCGAGCTGGCCTTGCAGGTGACGCGCGAGCTGGAGTGGCTCTACGAGCTGACCGGCGCCACGGTGGCGTCCTGCGTCGGCGGCATGGACATGCGCACCGAGCGGCGGGCGCTGGAGCGCGGCGCCCACATCGTCGTCGGCACGCCCGGCCGCCTGCGCGACCACATCACGCGGCACTCGCTCGACATGTCGGCGCTCAAGGCCGTGGTGCTCGACGAAGCCGACGAGATGCTCGATCTCGGCTTTCGCGAAGACCTCGAATTCATCCTCGACGCCGCACCGGCCGAGCGCCGGACGCTGATGTTCTCGGCCACCGTGCCGCGCTCCATCGCCACGCTCGCCCAGGGCTACCAGCGCGATGCCGTGCGCATCTCGGCCGCTGGCGAGGAAAAGCAGCATCTCGACATCGAATACCGGGCGCTGAGCGTTGCCCAGGCCGACCGCGAGAACGCCATCATCAACGTGCTGCGTTTCTATGAGGCCAAGAACGCGCTGGTGTTCTGCAACACCCGCGCCGCTGTCAACCATCTCACCGCGCGCTTCAACAACCGCAACTTTTCCGTCGTCGCACTCTCGGGCGAACTCAGCCAGAACGAGCGCAGCCATGCGCTGCAGGCAATGCGTGACGGCCGCGCCAAGGTCTGCATCGCCACCGACGTCGCGGCGCGCGGCATCGACCTGCCCAATCTCGAACTGGTGATCCACGCCGACCTGCCGACCAACCCGGAAACGCTGCTGCACCGCAGCGGCCGCACCGGACGCGCCGGCCGCAAGGGCGTCAGCGCGCTGATCGTGCCCAACAGCGCCCGCAAGCGCACCGAACGGCTGTTGCAGAACGCCGGGCTCAAGGCGACATGGGCCAGCCCGCCTTCGGCCGACGACGTGCTGCGCCGCGACGATGAGCGCATCCTTGCCGACCCTGCCTTCAGCGAGCCTGTGAAGGATGAGGAACGCGGCTTCATCGGCGAGCTTCTCGACAAGCATGGCGCCGAACAGGTGGCCGCCGCCTTCGTGCGCCTGTGCCGTTCCAGCCGCTCGGCGCCCGAGGATCTCATGGAGATCGCACCGTTCACGCCGTCGCGTGAAAAACAGGCGGGCGAAAACTTCGCACGCCGGGACGAGGCGCCCAGCCGCCGCGAGGATTTCGGCGCCAGCGTCTGGTTCTCGCTGTCGATCGGACGCCGGCAGAATGCCGAGCCGCGCTGGCTGATTCCGATGCTGTGCCGTGCCGGAAGCATCAGCAAGCGCGAGATCGGCGCCATCAAGATGCAGCCCGAAGAGACCTTCGTGCAGATCGCGGCGGATTGGGCCGACCGCTTCCTGGCGGCGATCGGTCCCGACCGCAAATTGCAGAACAACATCGTCGTGAAGCGGCTCGACGGCACGCCCGACCTGTCGCGGGCCGGCTATCAGCCGCCAAGCCCGGACAAGAAACCACATCGCGGCAAGGCGCCTTTCGACCCGAACGCGCCGAAGCGCAAATTCGAGAAGCGTGCACCGGCACCGACATCGGCTGATCAGCGCCCCGCCGCATTCGAGGCAAAGCCGTGGGCCAAAAAGCCGGGCAAGCCGAAGTTCGAAAACACTGGCGCGCCGAAGCACAAAAAGGCCAAGAAGCGTCCCTCGTAAGACCTGGGGGCCGGCTTCACCTGCCCGCAAGACGTCGGGCTGCATCCTAATGCGGCCTTGCCCATAGGCGCGACCGTGTGTCACATCTTGGCCGGGACGTGGCGAGAGGGGCAGGATATGCGCGGCGAAGTGCTTCACTATGACGAGGAGCAGGGCTTCGGCTTCATCACCGGAGCCGACGGCAATCGCTACACCTTCACCCGCGAGAACCTGCGCCGGGAAACCGCCATGCCCAAGGGCACGGCCGTCGAGTTCCAGCCGGGCGGCGGGCAGGCGCGCGACGTCTTTTCGATCGCCACCCAGACCGCAGCCCCTGCCGTCGACGCCAACATGAGCGCCGCGCAGCCTCAAGCCGGCAAACCGGCTGCGGCCGGTGCACCCCAGGCCCAGCATTTCGGCCGCTCTTCCGAGCCTGCCGAACCCACCGATTTGTGGGGCTATTTCTGGCGCGGCGTGACGCGGAACTACTTCAACTTCGCCGGCCGCGCACGGCGCAAGGAATATTGGGGCTACTGCCTGTTTTGGACGGTTTGCCTGCTGATCATCGGTGGCATCGGCCTGTTCACCGATACGGATATGGGCCATTTCGACAGCGACGTATCGGCGGCGGTGACCGTTGGCCTGTGCGGCACCTTCCTGCTCGCGACATTTCTGCCCAGCCTCGGCATGATCGTGCGCCGGCTGCACGACATAGGCCTGTCGGGCTGGCTCTGTCTGGTGATCCTCATCCCCACCATCGGCAGCCTGATCATCCTGGTCTTCGCGCTGATCCCGACACAGGTGAGGGAAAACCAATGGGGACCGGTACCGGCGGGTATCAGGGTTTAGCTGGTGACGTGCGTATTGCAATTATAGACAACCCTGAGTAGTATTGCATGATGCAAGGGGGGCAGGGCATGCGCGGCACGGTGTTCCACTACGACCAGGATCAGGACTACGGCTACATCAACGGTATCGACGGCAAGCGCTATATCTTTTCCCGCGATGATTTGAGCCAGCAGGAGACCCTTGTCAGGGGCACTCTTGTCGAGTTCCAACCAGGCGACGGCACGGCGCACGACATAGTCGCCGTCGCCTCAACCACTCCGTCGCCAAGTACCGGTCAGCCACGGCAGGCCGTCGTGCCGAAAACCGGCCTGTTGCGTCGGTTGGACTGTGGGCTTATTTCTGGCGCGCGGTGATTGCGGACTACAGCAATTTCAACGGACGCGCCCGTCGCAAGGAATTCTGGGCCTTCTGGCTGTTCTACACCCTTGGGATATTCGCACTCTTAGGGTTCGGAATACTCGCTGAGCTGGCGATCAACGGCTTCGAAGCCAACGCAGACGGGTCGCCGATAGGGTTCATAGGGTTCATACCCCTCCTGGTTTTCATTTCAGGATTGGTCCTGCCATCGATTGCGCTCGTCGTGCGGCGCGCGCATGGGTTTGAGCGGCTGGTTTGCCCTGCTCTGCTTCATGCCGCCCATTAGCAGCATTGCCTTGCTGGTCTTCGGATTTATGCAGTCTCAGGTGGGCGACAACCCCTGGGGGCGGGTGCCGGCGGGCGTCAGGGTTTAGCCGCCTTAAGTGCCTCTCCCGAAAGCCTGAGAAAGACCTTTTGGCCGTGGCGCTCGGCGCCGAGCCGGTCGTAGAAGCGTAGCGCGCCCTCGTTCCAGTCCTCGGTCGTCAGGTCGATACGGCCAATGCCATGGCGCCGGCAATGGTCGGCGAGAAAGCCGATCAGCGCCCGGCCGACGCCGGCGTTGCGAGCCTTGTCGCGCACGAACAGGTCCTTGAGGAACAGCAACCGCTCGAGATCGATGCCGGGATGCGCGATCGCCACCGACGCCAGGCCGCTCACCTCTCCCTCGACGAAGGCCAGCGCGAAATGCGGATAGGCCGGACTTTCCTCGCCGAGCCATTTCCGCGCCGCAGACAAGGCCCGCTCGTGGTCGAGCGGCGGCTGCTGGTAATGCACGGCCATCTCGCACAGCAGGGTGGCGAGCGCCGTCGCGTCCTCGATCGTCGCCCAGCGGACGTCGACCGCCACGCGATCAGCCGAGGAATTTGGCGATGATCGCGTCGCCCATCTCCACGGTGCCGACCTCGGTCATGCCCGCCGACAGGATGTCCTTGGTGCGCAAGCCTTCGTCGAGCACGGCGGCGATCGCGGCTTCCACACGGTCGGCTTCCTCGACCATGCCGAAGGAATAACGCAGGCACATGGCGAAGGAGGCGATCATGGCGATCGGGTTGGCGATGCCCTTGCCGGCAATGTCCGGCGCCGAACCGTGCACCGGCTCATAGAGCGCCTTGCGCTTCTTGGTCTTGACATCCGGCGCGCCGAGCGAGGCCGACGGCAGCATGCCGATCGAGCCGGTCAGCATCGCGGCGATGTCGGACAGCATGTCGCCGAACAGATTGTCGGTGACGATGACGTCGAATTGCTTGGGCCAGCGCACCAGTTGCATGCCGCCGGCATCGGCCAGCATGTGGTCGAGCTTGACGTCGGGGTAACGCGCCTTGTGGGTCTGGGTGACGACCTCGTTCCACAGCACGCCCGATTTCATGACGTTGCGCTTTTCCATCGAGGTGACATGGTTCTTGCGGGTGCGCGCCAGCTCGAAAGCGACGCCCGAAATGCGCTCGATCTCGAACGTGTCGTAGACCTGGGTGTCGATGCCGCGCTTCTGGCCGTTGCCGAGATCGATGATCTGCTTGGGCTCGCCGAAATAGACGCCACCGGTCAGCTCGCGCACGATCAATATGTCGAGGCCTTCGACCACCTCCTGCTTGAGCGACGAGGATGCGGCGAGTGCCGGATAACAGATGGCGGGGCGCAGATTGGCGAACAGCTCCATGTCCTTACGCAGCCGCAGCAGGCCGGCTTCGGGGCGCACCTCGTAGGGCACGGCATCCCATTTCGGCCCGCCGACGGCGCCGAACAGCACCGCGTCGGCCGCCATCGCCTTTGCCATGTCGGCATCGGAAATCGCCGCGCCATGCGCATCGTAGGCGCAGCCGCCGACCAACCCATCCTCGGTGGCAAAGCCGCTGCCGAGCTTGTCGTTCATGACGGCGATCAGCTTCTTGACTTCGGCCATCGCCTCCGGACCGATGCCGTCGCCGGCGAGCAGGAAAAGATGCTTCGTTGCCATGGAGAACCGTCCTGGAAAGAATTGAACCGCGGCCTTGCTAAACGCCAAGCGCCCGGCGCGCAAGCCTGCGCGTTACAACGGCGATCACCGATGCGAGAGAATGTTGACCAGCCGGCCGAATGGATCGCGCACATAAAAGCGCCGCACACCCCAGGGCTCGTCCGCCGGGCCGTATTCGATGGCAAAGCCGGCCGCCTTCATGGCGTCGAGCGCCGCATCGACATCGTCGACCTCGATCGAGAGATCCGGTACCGGAGAACCGGAGCCGCCTTCGACGGCGAAGCTGATCTGGACTTTCATTTTGTCTTGCGAGCCCAAGGTCCTGATCCAGCCATGGTCCATGACCACGTCGAGGCCGAGCACCTCCCGGTAGAAGCGCATCGCCGCCGCGATGTCCGGTGTCTCGATGTTGGCGACGATACGCAGGACTTTCATCGCCGCCTTTCATGCCGTGCGCCGCAGCGCCGTCACTTCGATCTCGATCTTCATTTCCAGCTTGTTGAGCTGGCAAACGATCATCGTCGCCGCCGGCCTGACGTCGCCGAACGTTTCGCCCAGGATCGGGAAGACGATGTCCACGAAAGCCTGGTCGGTGATGTAGTAATGCGCACGCACCACGTCGGCCATCTCGAAGCCGCCGTCCTGCAGCGCCTTGCTGATCGTCGCCAGGCAGTTGCGCGTCTGCGCCTCGACCGTGTCCGGCATCGTCATCGTCGCATAGTCATAGCCGGTCGTTCCAGAGACGAAGCACCAGTCGCCCTGCACTACCGCGCGCGAATAGCCGGCAGTCTTTTCGAACGGGGAGCCGGTGGAAATCAGTTTTCGCATGGGGTGCCTCGCAGCATTGTGGCGATCATTTTGCCGGGAACAGGTCGGGCCTGCCATGGGCCAGACGGGATTGGCTGTTGTCGCGACGATGGCGGATATGTTGAGATTCAGGTCAGGCCGCGCCGAAAATGGTGAGCTCCGAGAACCGGAGCGGAGCGTACTTTTGGGTACGTGAGCACCGGAAGCGCAGGAGCCCGCCGTTTGCAGGCCGGCATCACCTGAATATCAACATATCCTAGTTCGCCGACCCCAGCGCCTTGTCCAGTGCCTCCTTCACATCGGCCGGCCATGTCGTTACCGCCGGCCAGGCGTTCGGCTGGCCATTGTCGCCGCGGCGGGCGAAATAGAGCTTGTGCTGGGCCGGGTCGACCGCCATGAAGCCGTCATTGCCGCCGCAGTCATGCGGCACGCAGCCACTGGCGTAGAAGGCGCCCGAAGCGGTCTTTTCCGTGCCGCCGCCGACCAGCAGGCTGGTCGCCATGTCGGGCATGTCCTTGCCGAGCAGCTTTTGCGCTTCCTTGTAGACGGCCTCGTTGTGGAAGGCGTCGATGATGTTCTGGTATTTCTCCGGATTGATGTCTTTCCAGTCGGTGCCCGGTTCCGGCATGTAGGTCAGATTGCCTGAAGTCGTCAGCCCCTCGGTCGGCGACCATTGCAAAGCCGGCTTCTCATCGCCAGGCAACAGATAGGGCACGAAATAGATGGCGTTGTCGGACACCGCCGACGGCGGCGCGCCGCACTCGTCCTGCTCGACCGTCGTGCTCTGGATGGTGCCGCCTTCCGGCTTCCAGACGATCACCGTGGCCGGGCCGCATTGATTGCCACCGTCGCCGACATCGAACAGCGCCACCTTGACGCCGCCGACCTCGACTATTTTGTCGAAGTAGACGTCATAATTGCTCGCCAACTGCTGGCCGTCATAGGCAAGCACTTTCTCGCCGTCCTGTTCCGGCTGGGTGATGGTCAGCTGGCCGCCTTCGAATGGCACGGGCGCCTGCTTGTCGTCATCGGAAGCATCGGCGGCGCCTGTACCCTGGTCGGTGGCCGGTTTCTCGGCCGACGGCGCCAGCTGCGCCGCGGGCGTCTGCGTCTGGGCATAAGCGCTCGTCGCAGGCAGCAGGAAAAGGGCCAGCCCGCAAGCGCCGGCAATAAGCGAACGAGTCATGGTGATCCTCCGTTTCGTCAGATCATATCCAGCCGGGAATGAAACGCCAGTCCGCACCACTGGGCGACTGGGCGGCGAGATTTCAAGGGCGGATAGCCTTTTGCATCGCGGGACAGCGCCCCCCTCTGGCCTGCCGGCCATCTCCCCCGCAAGTGGGGAGATCGGATGTCACGGATGCCATTGCCAATCACCAACGTCGCAGAGACGGGCGGAACGCCGACGTTGCCAATCTCCCCCCTTGCGGGGGAGATGCCCGGCAGGGCAGAGGGGGGTGGGAAGGATCGCGACAGAACAGAACGGCCTTTGCACCGCCCCTAATTCGGCGACCCCATCGCCTCGTCCAGCGCCGCCTTGACTTCGGCCGGCCAGGTCTGCACCGGCGGCCACACATCCATCATGGGCTTGCCACTGCTGCGGGCGAAATAGAGTTTTTGGTTGGTCGCGTCGACCGCCATGAAACCGTGATTGCCGCCGCAATTGTGCGGCGCGCAGCCGTCGAAATAGACGATGCCGGACGCGGTTGTTTTCGTCCCGCCGGCGGCCAGGAAACTGGCGGCCAGAACGGTCATGTCCTTGCCAAGCAAGGCGGCGGCGTCGCTGTAGACCGCCTCGTTGTGGAAAGCGTCGATCATGTCCTCATATTTCGACACGTCGACATCCTTCCAGCCCGTGCCGGGATCCGGCATGTAGGTGAGATTGCCCGCAATCGTCAGCCCGTCGGTGGGCGACCATTGCATCGCCCGCTTCGAGGCGCCCGGCAGCAGATAGGGGACGAAATAGATCACATTGTCGGTCACCGACGCCGGTGCGCCGCAGCCATCCTGCTCGACCGTGATACCTTGGATCGTGCCCCCTTTCGGCTTCCACACGATCATCACCGGGGGACCGCAGAGATGGTCGATATTGCCGTCGCCGACATCGACCAGCGCCACTTCAGTGCCGGCGATGTCGACGATCCTGTCGAAGAAGACGTCATAATTGCTCGCCAGCTTCTGGCCGTCGTATGCGAGCACCTTTTCGCCGTCCGGCTCCTGCTGGGTGATGGTAAATTGACCGCCCTCGAACGGGATCGGCGCCTGCTGGTCGATGACAGGCGGCTGGGCGAACAGGCTCGTTACCGGCAGCAGGGTCAACACCAGCCCGCAGGCGCCGGCAACAAGCCAACGTGTCATGACAGATCCTCGTCCTGCCCGAAGCGAAGACCCGCCGTCGGCGCTGCGTTGCGGTTCAGGCCGCGTGTTTCAGGCCCAGGGACGCTGCTCGGCGTTCTTCTTCTCGAACGAAGCGATGGCGCCGGCCTTCTCCATGGTCAGGCCGATATCGTCGAGGCCATTCAGCATACAGTGCCGCTTGAAATCGTCGAGGTCGAACGCGACCACGCCGCCGTCCGGCCCGCGGATTTCCTTGGCCTCCAGGTCGATCGACAGAGTGGCGTTGGAGCCGCGCGAGGCGTCATCCATCAGCTTTTCGAGATCCTCGGGGCTGACGGTGATCGGCAGCACGCCGTTCTTGAAACAGTTGTTGTAGAAGATGTCGGCGAACGAGGTCGAGATGACGCAGCGAATGCCGAAATCGAGCAGCGCCCAGGGCGCGTGCTCGCGGCTCGAACCGCAGCCGAAATTGTCGCCGGCGACCAGGATCTGCGCCTTGCGGTAGGCCGGCTTGTTGAGCACGAAATCCGGATTCTCCGAGCCGTCGTCATTGTAGCGCATTTCGGCGAACAGGCCGGTGCCAAGCCCGGTGCGCTTGATCGTCTTGAGATAATCCTTGGGGATGATCATGTCGGTGTCGACATTGACGATCGGCATTGGAGCGGCGACGCCGGTGAGCTTGGTGAATTTTTCCATGGCTTTTGCCCGTGTTCTTGTTTCGGGGAGATTGCTGAGGCACGCTTTACACAAAGCCGCGGGCAAATAAAAGGCAACTGTTCGTGCAGGATGGCCAGCTGCGCAAAACGGCTTCGAATTCGCCGCCCGATGGTGCAGTCTGCGTTCATGGCGCCAAACTCTCACGTTCTCTATGCCCGCGAGCCCGCGCTCGACATCGCCGAATTCCGCCGTGTGTTGGTGGAATCCGGCCTCGGCGAGACCCGGCCTGTCGATGACGACACTCGCCTGCAGGCGATGCTGACGGGCGCCAACCTGGTGCTGACGGCGCGTCTCGATGTGGAGGGCAAGCCGCTGATCGGCGTTGCCCGCGCCCTCACCGACTTCTCCTGGGTCTGCTACATCTCCGAGCTCGCCGTTTCCCAATCGGCGCAGGGGCTCGGCATCGGCAAAGGCCTGATGGACGAGGCAAGGCGGCAACTCGGACCGTCCGTCGCCTCAGCCTGATCTCGATGCCCGACGCCGTCGGCTTCTACGAACGCATCGGCATGACGCGCATGCCCGACGCCTTCTGGTTCTCCCGCAAGAGCTGACATTTTTTCCCCTTGCGATCCCATCCTGGCGCCAACGGCGTGAAATCTGCATCTTGACATGCAACCAAATGGTTGCATATTAAGGTCATGAGCATGGATGCCGTCTTTCGCGCCTTGGCCGACCCGACACGCCGGCAATTGCTGGACAACCTCCATGCCCGGAACGGGCAGACGCTGAACGCGCTGTGCGCGGAGATGGACATGACACGCCAGGCGGTGACCAAGCACCTGGCGATCCTGGAGGAAGCCAACCTCGTCACCACGCTCCGCAAGGGACGCGAGAAAGAGCACTACCTCAACCCGGTTCCGATCAACGAGATCGCCGAACGCTGGATCGGCAAGTTCGAGCGCCATCGGCTGGATGCATTGAGTGACCTGAAGAAACGCCTCGAAAGGGAAGACTGATGAGCAACAGCTTCGTTTACGTGACCTACATCCGCACCACCCCCGAAAAACTCTGGGAGGCGCTGACCGACCCGGAGTTCAACCGGCAGTTCTTCCTCTGCTCCTATCAGGAGAGCGAGTGGAAGGTCGGCTCCAGCTGGAAACTGATCTTCCCCGACGGCAGCGTCGCCGACAGCGGCGAGATCCTCGAAATCGACCCGCCGCGACGCCTGGTCATCAAATGGCGCAATGAATGGATGCCGGAGGTCAAGGAAGACGGCTACACGCGCTGCACCTTCGCCATCGAACAGGACGGCGAGTTGATGAAGCTTGCCGTCACCCACGAGGCCGACGGCCCGCACCGGCTGATCCCGAATGTCACCAAGGGCTGGCCGCTGGTGCTGGCGAGCCTCAAGAGCCTGCTCGAGACCGGCAAGGGTTTCGAGCGTCCGCCATCGAAAGGGTGAAAGGCTCGTTTCGATACCGAAACCAAAACCGATGCGGAGGCACCGATGATACACGTCCTCGGGGTACAGAGCATGACGAATGGCGAGACGATCATGGCGTCGGCCGAGATCGAAGCGCCTGTGGAACGCATGTTCCGCGCGCTGGTCACGAGAGAAATCGAGCAATGGTGGGGGTCCGCCGACACCTATCGCATGGCCGACTGGTCGGCCGACCTTCGCGTCGGCGGCCGCTGGACGGTTGCCGTCCGCACGGCCGACGGCAGGGACTTGCCGGCCGGCGGCGAATTCCTCGAGATCGAAGCGCCGCGCCGGATCGTGCAGACGCGAGCCTATGCCTGGGACCATCCGACGCTTGGCCGGCGGCAAACCACGGTCGCCTGGCTGCTTGAGCCGACCGCCAAGGGCACGCGCCTCACCATCTGCCATGGCGGCTTTGCCGGCCTGAGCGATGCGGCGGCCGAGCATGCCGAGGGTTGGGGCCGGGTGCTGGCCTGGCTGCAGGCGTATTTCGACGCTGACAGGCTGGTGGCGGCTTAGCCGAGCGTCTTCCCTTCTCCCCCTGTGGGAGAAGGGAGAGGCCGCGCCTGGCCTCTCTCAAATCACATTCAATTCCCTAAACGCCCGTCCTTCCGCAACCCGGCCATAGCCAAACGCCGAGCAATCCACCGTGCGGTAGCCGCCATGCACGATCAGCTCGGCCAGCGCCTTGCCGACGGCCGGCGCCTGCTGCAGGCCATGGCCGGAAAAGCCGTTGGCGAACAGGAAATTCGTCACCTGCGGATGCGGGCCGATCACCGCATTCTGGTCGAGCGTGTTGTAGTCGTAGTGGCCGGCCCAGGCGCGGGTCGGCTTGATCGCCTCGAAGGCCGGAATGCGGGTGGCCAGCACCGGCCAGATCACCTCTTCGAACAGCGGCCAGTCGACATCGAAATCCTGGGGATCGGCGGGCCCGTCGCCCTCTTCCGGCTCGGCGCCGGCGGTGATGTAGACCGAGCCTTCCGGCCTGAGCCAGATGCCGCTAGGGTCGACCAGCAGCGGCATGTCGGCATATTTCTCGCGCGCCTCGAAGACGAAGACGTTGCGCTTGCGCGGCTCGACCGGCAGCGCCAGCCCGGCCATCGCAGCCACCATGCCGGCATTCGGTCCGGCGGCATTGATGACGATGCCGGCCTCGAGTTTTTCCCCATTGTCGAGACTGACACTGGTCACACTCTGGCCCTGCCGCTCGATGCCGGTGACGTCAGCGGTGATGAAATCGACCTTCTTCTCGCGCAGCGCCTTGCGGAACAGCATCAGCATCGCATGCGCGTCGAACCAGCCCTCGCCGGTCCGGCCATAGGCGCCGGCGGTAATGCCTTCGGCCGACAGCCAGGGGAAGCGACGCACCAAGGCGTCGGCATCCTCAAGCAGGATGTCGGCGCCCTCGGCGATCTGCGCCTGGTGATTGGCTTTCAGGATCGGCAGCCCGTTCTCGCCGGCGAGGATGAGATAGCCGCCTTCGTGGAAACCGATATCGGCGTCCGCGCCGAACTCATCCTTCAGCCGCCGGAACAGTTTCAGCGTGAACTGCGACAGGCGAATGTTTTCCGGGATCGAGAATTGCTGGCGGATCGAGGCGCAGGACAGCGTCGTCGCCGCATGCGCAAATTGCGGATCGCGCTCGACAAGCGCGATGGAGCCAGAAAACCCCTCCTCGCGCAGATAGTAGGCGATCGAGGATCCAACGATGGCCCCGCCGATGATGACGATGTCGTAGCGCACGCTTTTTATGCCCTTTCCGGTTCGAGCCGCTGATCGAGAGTCACGCGGTTGGCAAGATAATCTCGAAGCGCGTGCCGCGTTCGGAGTCAACCGGCCGGATCATACCATCATGCGCTTTCAGGAGGGCCAGCACGATGCCGAGGCCCATTCCGGTGCCGCCGGAATCGCGGCGCGTGGTGAAGAATGGTTCGAAGATGCGCGCCCGGTTGCTCGGCGAAATGCCGGCGCCGTCGTCGCTGACCAGGATGGTCGCCTTGCCGGCGGTATTCGCCGCCGTGACCAAAACCTGCGTCGCGCCATGCCTTGCCGAATTGTCGATGAGATTGGCAAGCACGATTGCCGCGTTCTCGGCCGATATGCGCAAACCGATCTCGCCGCCGGCCTCGAGGCGAACCGCCAGCCTGTTGTCGACGGGCAGCAGGGCCAGCACTGCACCAATCGAGGTGCTTTCGCCGCTCGGTGCGAGGTTTTCGGCCCGCGCCAGGTCGAGCAGGCGGCGCACCAGCAGGTTGAGCCGCCCCGCATCGGTGACGATGTTGTTGGAGAAGCGCCGCCGCTCGGCCTCGTCCATCGCCGACCCGGAATCGCGCAGCAGCTCGGCCGCGCCCTGGATCGCCGTCAGCGGCGATTTGAGCTCATGCGAGACATGGGTGGCAAAGGTCTGGATCGAGTCCGATCGCGCCTGCAGTTTTTCGGCCATGTCGAGGAAGGCGGCGGAAAGCTCCGCCATCTCGTAGGTGCCGTGGTGATCGAGCGGCTTGATGGCCTGGCGGTCGCCGGCGGCGATGCGCTGGGTGCGGTCGATCAGCGCATAGATCGGCCGGCTGACGGTGCGCAGGAAGACCAGGCCGATGAGCAGCGTGCCGCCGAGGATGGCGATTGCCGCCAGGGTGACCTTGCCGCGCTCGCCATAGAGATGCTTGACGATGTTGTTGGGGGTCCGCGACACATAGACCACACCGGCGACCTGCCCAGCGACGGCCACCGGCAGGGCGACGAAGACACGCACCTTGGTGCCGCGGCTGACCGAATAGAGCGGTGGCGCAGGCTGGTCGGGAATGCGCAGCCTGAGCGCGCTGGCATAGCGGCCGGCAAGGGCCTCGCGCACCTCTTCGACCCCGCCAAGCGACTGCCCGACCTCGCCACGTCCGGCAATGACGACGCCGGTGGGATCGAGCAGCCGGAAGCCGGCCAGCGTGGTTTGCTGCGTGGCGTCGAGAATGCCGGACAGCCGCGCGCCGATCGCGGCAAAGGCGGGATCGATGATGGCAGGCATCGCCGCTGGCCGCGTTGGCAGCACGGTGTCGGAAGCGAGATCGAGCTGCGGCTCGATCGGCCTGTACGGAGGGTCCGGATCGACGCTGCGACTCGCATCCGCGCTTGCCCGCGGCATCGGCGCGCCGAGTTTTTCCGTCGGGATTCCGGCATCGCGCACGTCCTGCGCATAGATGGCGGCGATGGCGGCACCTTGCGCGATGAGTTCGGCCTCGGTTTGGCGGATCAGCTGGTTCTCGTAGAGCCGGAAGAAGAACAGGCCGACCAGCGGCAAGGCCATCACCAGGATCAGGATGGCAACGACGACCGTGGCAAGGCGCGGCCGCCATTTGCGGCCGATCCATTTGCTGGAGGCCGTCAGCCGCATCGGCCGAGCCGGAAGCCGACGCCATGCACGGTCTCGATGGCATCCAGGCAACCCGCCGCCGCCAGCTTGGCGCGGATGTTGCGGATATGGCTGTCGACCGTGCGGCCGGCGACATGAATGTTGGCGGCATAGGCGTTTGCCATCACCGCGTCGCGGTCGAGCACATGTGTCGGCCGCGCCAAAAACCCCTTCAGGATCGAGAACTCGATCCCGGTCAGGGCTAGCGGCTTGCCGTCGAAGCTGGCGGCGTGGCTGGCCGGCGCCAGAGCGAGCTTGCCATGCGCGAACTGCCTGTCGTCGGCCGGTTCGGGCGGCACCGGGCGGGCGCGCCGCAGGATGACGTTGACGCGGGCGACGAGCTCGCGCGGGCTGAACGGTTTGGTCACATAGTCGTCGCCGCCCATTTCGAGCCCGAGGATGCGGTCGATCTCCTCGTCGCGCGCGGACAGGAACAGCACCGGCACGTCGGATGTGTGCCGCAGCCGCCGGCAGACCTCCAGCCCGTCCATCTCCGGCATGCCGATGTCGAGCACGACGAGATCCGGCGCCCGGCGTCCGATCTCCTGCAAGGCGGCGGCGCCGTCGGCCACCCCAAGCGTTTTCATGCCGGCCTTTTCCAGCGCGAAGCAGATCACCTCGCGGATATGCGGGTCATCGTCGGCGACGAGGATGTGATGCGGCATCGGTCAGCGGCCCGGCAAGGAAGGTTGCGAAGGCTGAGGAAGCACGAGCGACCCCTTGCTGTCGAGATAGCGAAGCAGGCGCCAGTCGCGAAAGCTCCAGGCCCGCCAGTTTTCCTGAACGGTGCGATACCAGTCTTCGTCGCTGCCGCGCCGCCCTGCCAGTTCGCGGAAGACCGAATTGTTAGCGGCTCGACTCTGATGATCGAGGAAGCGATCCAGCGCCGGAAACGCGCCCGGACCGAGCGAGCGCAGATACCAGGCATCGAGCGAAATGCCCTGGCCGGTCATTTCGAGGGAGTGGTCGACATTGTAGTTGGCGATCAGCGCGGCAAAGTTGATGAAACAGCAGGCATAAAGCGTCAGGGATAACGTCAGAAGATTGGCGGAGAACAGCCATTCATTGGATTTTCCCAGCGCGATGCGGGCGATGATCAGCGCAAGACCTGATGCCACCAGCCCCATCCAGACGAAGGCCGCGATGCGCCAGTAGGTCAGCGCGTAGATGCCGACATAGAGATCGAGCCGCAGGATCGACGAGATGACCAGCATGATGTTCTGCGCCACCCAGGCATAGACCAGCCGGCGGATAAGCGGATCCCCCGATGTTTCGCTTCCCGGCCTGAGCGCCGCCAGCACAAAGCCGGCGGCAAGCAGTGCGGTGACGATCAGAGGATAGGCGCCGCGATGCGCATAGGCGGCGTAGCTCAAGCCGTCGGGAAGGGCGACCCCACCCCACAGATAGGTGGCATCGAGCCCGGTCTGCAGCGCGAACAGCACGTTGAAGACGATCAAGGCGCGCAGTATGGCTGCCTTGCCGAACACGATGTCCTCGACGACGTGCCTTTGCGGATTGGTCGCCGGTTGAGCACCGGCAAGGGGATTGTTTGGCCGGGAGCCGCGCTGCCGAAAGCGCGGCAGGCGTGGCCGCAGAAAGGCCCAGACACAGGCCAGCACGAACAGCCAGAAGGCAATCCGCGTGATTTGGATGAGATCGAGCAGCTTCAGAAGGTCGATCAGCGACAGCCAGTATTCAATGACGGGATTGGCGGCGCCGAACAGCGCCAGGAAGACGGCGCCCAGCGTCAGCGGCATCACCCAGACGGCGATCGCCGCCAGCCGGATGCGGCGCCGGCCGAACCGGCGCGCCGCCCTGCGCCAGCGGATGAAGTCACCAACAAACCGGAACGGCGCCGCCAGCCCGAACAGTGCGATCTGGCCGGAAATGCGGGCCAGGCTGTGCCGCAGCCGGCCGCTCAGCGAAAGCGCGAACACGGCCAGCGCCGCAAGCGCGATCGATACCGACAGCGCGCTGACATTTTCGGCGAGCGGCAGCAGCGCGACAAGCAGCGCGGTGGGCTTGATCCACAGCCTGCGGTCACTGAAGGCAGCGGGATGCACGGCCACCACCGCGGCGGCAATCAGGATGGCGAACAGGAAAACCGTGATGCCGGCGGGCTGGCCGTAGAACAGAAAATCCGCCAGCACGACCAGCAGCACGGCAACACCGAAGCGGCCGCAATAGCTCGGCGCGGCAGAGACGAACGCTGTCATGACCTGGCCCTGCTGACGGCTTCCAGCCGGACTGTCGGCGGGCACTTGCGGGCAAAAGGGATGAGGATCGCCACGGGGTTCGCGCGCGGAGGATCGACCAGCCACCAGCCTTCGCTGCGCAACCGGTAAGGAAGGGACCAACGGGGTTTTGCTCGGTTCTGCATGCCGCCTGTCTCGCAGGCCGGCAGGGAGATGGCGGGGCGGATCGGAGGAGGTTTTCCGCAAGCCTGTGCAGTTTTCGTGCAGGGCTGGAGACGACTTGCCTCGACAATCCACAGACGGCATAGATCAGCCATGGAAACCTATCGCCCGCGCCGCTCGGTGCTCTACATCCCGGCCTCCAACGACAAGGCGCTGGCCAAGATCCCCCAGCTTGCTTGCGATGCCGTCATCGTCGACCTGGAAGATGGCGTCGCCCCGGCCGACAAGATCGCCGTGCGTGAAAAACTGGCCGGCATCTTCGCCAACCGCCCCGTTGCCAACCACTTTGGCCGGCGCTGCGAGATGGTGGTGCGCATCAATGCGCTGGCCAGCGAATGGGGCGCCGACGACCTGCTGGCCGTCGCAAGCTGCGAGCCCGACGGCATCCTGTTGCCCAAGGTCGACACGCCGCGCGACTTGCTCGAGGCCGGCGATGTGCTTGACGACAATTTTGCCCCCGACGGCGTGAAACTATGGGCGATGATCGAGACGCCCAAGGCGCTGCTCAACATCGGCCCCATTGCCGAACTTGGCCGCGATCCGGCTTCGCGGCTGGCTTGTTTCGTTGCCGGAACGAACGATCTGCTCAACGGCACCGGCGTGATGGCGACGCCCGACCGGCGCTATCTCGTGCCGTGGCTGATGCAGATGGTGCTGGCCGCGCGGGCCGGCGGCCTCGATATACTCGACGGCGTCTCCAACGATTTCCGCGACCTCGACGCCTTCGCCCACGAATGCACGGAAGCGGCGGCCATGGGGTTCGACGGCAAGAGCCTCATCCATCCGGCCCAGATCGAAGCGGCGAACCTGGCGTTCGCGCCTTCCATTGGAGCCGTGGCCGAGGCACGCCTGGTGAAGGATGCCTTTGCGCTTCCGGAAAATGCTGGCAAGGGCGTGATTGCGCTGAATGGAAAAATGGTCGAGAGGCTGCACCTGGCACAAGCTGAAAAACTGCTGGCGAAGGCGGCGGCCATCGGCGCATGATATCAGCCCTATGCTCGCGGGCTATGGGCACTCACGACAGGAATTTGACGGATGAAACTCTACCGCTTTCTCACTGGCCCTGACGATGCCAGCTTCTGCCACAAGGTGACTGCGGCGCTGAACAAGGGCTGGCACCTGTTCGGCTCTCCGACCTATGCCTTCGACAAGAAGGCCAAGACGATGCGCTGCGGCCAGGCCGTGGTCAAGGATGTCGACGGTCAGGAATACGGGCCGGACACCAAGCTGAGTGATTGGTAGGCTTAAAGCTCCGGCGCAGGGTGTGTTGAGATTCAGGTCAGGCCGAGCCATTTGCAGGCCGGTATCACCTCAATATCAGCACACCTTAGGCAGCCTCGCCAATATCAAGCCGCACGGTAAGTCCGGCCAGTGCAGCAAGGTTGATCAACGTGTCCAGACTGAAATTCGCTATCCTGCCCCGCAGTAGGTCGCTCAGGCGTGGCTGGGTAATCCCAAGCCGGTTGGCTGCTTCGGCCTGCGTAACGTCCCAGCTCCGCACCCGCTGTTCAATCGCGATCAGCAAGTTGGAGCGCATGGTCATGTTCGCGGACTCGGCCGGAGTATCTTCCAGCGCATCCCACACGTTTTCAAAACTCTGACGGTCCACCGTCATACCTCCACTAGATTTGCTTTAACCGCGATGCGGCAAGATCCAAGTCTCGTTTCGCCGTCTGTTGCGTCTTCTTCTGAAAGGCGTGCAGCACATAGACGGCGTCACCTATGCTTGCGACATAAAGCACCCGGCGTCGTCACGGATACGGATTTCCCGCACGCCGGGGCCTACGTTCGTCATTGGCTTCCAGTCGCTTGGCTCGAGGCCGAGCTGGACCTTATGCAGCTGGACGCCTGTCTCCTTGCGCGCAAGAGAATCTCCAAGAAACTCCAGGCGCTTCGTCACCGGCATTGGGCAGCCTTATATCAAAACCTGTATAATTGAGCAAGGTGATAGGGAAGGACCGGGTCTAGCAAGACAGAAGTGGCACGAAGGAATGGGGCCAGTTTGCGAGCGCGTCTGCGGGCGGGACTCAGGCGCCGATCATTCCGCCGCCTCTTCGATCTTTTCCATATCGTCGTCCGACAGGCCGAAATGGTGGCCGATCTCGTGGATCAGCACGTGGGTGACGATGTCGCCCAGCGTTTCCTCGTTTTCGGCCCAGTAGTCGAGGATGGCGCGGCGGTAGAGCGTGATGCGGTTCGGGCCTTCGCCGGTCTGCGGGTTCCAGCGCTCGGCGATGCCGCGTCCCTCGAACAGGCCGAGCAGGTCGAAGGGCGTTTCCAGCGACAGGTCGTCCATGATCTCGTCGGTCGGGAACTCGGCGATCTGGATGACGATCTCGCCGGTCAGCTTGCGAAAATCCTCCGGCAGATGGGCGTAAGCTTCCAGCGCAAGGAACTCCATTTCCTCCATTGAGGGCGAAAGTTCGTCGTGCCAGCTGCGGGTCTTGTAGATGCGGGCCATGCTGTGTCCTTTGATCCCGGCATATAGGCTTTCGCACCGCAATCGGCAAATGGCGCGGGCGGCCAAGCCTCTGACAAGCCCCACGACAGGAATAAATTCCCCATGACTCTGCTTGACTCTTGGGGCCCCCTCTGGAATCTATAAGGAACATAACAGGAACAATTGTGAGTGGAAGCTGACCGTCATGGCGATGACCGCCGTGGCGCGGGAGACTGTTTTTGCCCTGCGCCGCCAGATCGCGAAGATCGAGGGAACGCTGCCCGAGCGCCTGCAGGCGCCGGCCGCCGCGGCCCCTGATGCTCGCGTCGACGCCGGTCCCAGCATCGATGTGACGATTGTCCGCCGCGGCGTTGCCGCGGCGCTGCCGGATGCGTTCCTGCCCACCGGCGTCGAACGGCTCGATGCCGCCCTGAGCGGCGGCCTGCCGAAAGCCGCCTTGAGCGAAATCCATGGCATTGAAACCCGCGATGCCGGAGCCGTCGCCGGCTTCGCTCTGTCGCTCACAAGCCTGATCCTCAAGCAGACGCAAGGGCTGCCGGTGCTGTGGATCGGCACATCGGAGATTTTTCGCGAGGCCGGCTTTCCCTATGCCAGGGGGCTTCATGCCTCGTTCGGCATCGAACCCGAGCAATTGCTGTTTTCCGAGGCGCCAAAACTTGTCGATGCGCTGTGGGTCGCCGAGGAGGCTGCCCGGATGACGGCGCTCGCCGCCGTCATCCTCGAGATCCGCGGCAATCCGCAGCGGCTCGACCTGACCGCGACGCGCCGGCTGCATGCCCGGGCGCAGAGTGCCGGCCGGCCGGTGTTCCTGCTGCGGCAGGCCGCCGAGCCCGAACCGACCGCCGCACCCGTTCGTCTTATCGTCGCGTCGGCGCCGGCAGTGCCGCGCGACACCATTGCCGGGCCGCTCGCCGGCTCGATCGGCCGCCCGGCCTTCACCCTCACCATCGGCAAGAGCCGCACGGCCCTGCCTGGACAATTCACACTGGAGTGGAACCCCGATGAACGCGCATTCGATGAAAGAAGGGGCGAGGAAAGAGCAAAGAATCCTGTCGCTGTGGTTTCCCTATCTGGCGGTCGAAAGGATCCTGCGGCAGCGTCTGGGGCGGTCCTGGCGTTCCCGCCCATCGGATCACCTGCCGCTGGTGATCAGCCACCGCAAGGGCAACGCGCAGCGCATCTCGGCCCTCGACGAGCGGGCTGAGGCGCTGCACCTGAAGCGCGACATGGGCATCGCCGATGCGCGCGCCATGCATCCGTCCATCGACATCGTCGAGGCCGACCCGCAGGCCGACCGCCGCCTGCTCGAAGGCCTTGCCGACTGGTGCGACCGCTACACCCCGCTGGTGGCGCTGGACGCAACGGACGGCCTGTTTCTCGACGTCACCGGCTGCACCCATCTTTTCGGCGGCGAACGCGCCATGCTGGACGACATCCTGTCGCGGTTCTTCCATCAGGGGTTCGATGTCCGCGCCGGGCTTGCCGCGACACCAGGGGCGGCCTGGGCGGCGGCACGCTTTGCCAGTGACCGCATCGTCGCCGGCGGCGAGGAGGAGGCGCTGCTCGCACCCTTGCCGTTGGCGGCCCTGCGCATCGAGCCGGCGACCCGCACCAGCCTGGAGAGCGTCGGCCTGCGCACGGCGGGCGCCGTCATGGCGGCACCGCGCGCGCCGCTTGCCCGCCGCTTCGGCGCCTCGCTGCTTTTGCGCCTCGACCAGGCGCTTGGCCGTCTCGACGAAGCGGTGTCGCCGCGCCTTCCCGTCGCACCGCTTTCGGTCGAACGTCATCTCAGCGAGCCCGTCACCCTGACAGAGGATATCGAACGGCTGGTGGGCATGCTGGCGGCGGCATTGAAGATCGACCTCGAGCGCCGTGGCGAGGGCGCCAGGATGCTGGCGCTGCTTTTGTTTCGCGTCGACGGCGCCGTCAGCCGCATCGCCATCGGCACCTCGCGGCCCATGCGCGAACCCCAGCTGATCCAGAAATTGTTCCACGAACGGCTGGCCGCGCTCGAACAGGATATCGATGCCGGCTATGGCTTCGATCTGGTGCGGCTTTCGGTGCTGACGGCCGCCGCCTTCGACACGCAGCAGGCCGATCTTGCCGGCGAAGTGACCGACGACGGCGCCGATATCGCGCTGTTCGCCGACCGCATCCGCGCCCGGCTCGGCGACGGCGCGGTCCTGCAACCGGTCACTGTGGAAAGCCATCTGCCGGAGCGCGCCGTCGCCACGATCCCCTTCACCGAGGCCCCGCGTCGGACCACGCCGCCGAAGAAGCCGGACCGGATGCAGGCGCCGATGACCATCTTCCCGCCGGAACGGCCGATCCGGCTGTTCCGCTCGCCCGAACCCATCGAGGTGCCGGCCACCGAAATGCCGGAGGGCCCACCGTTGAACTTCCGCTGGCGGCGCGCGCTCTACCGGGTGATGCGCGCCGAGGGGCCGGAACGCATCGCGGCGGAATGGTGGCGCGAGGCCGCGAGCGACGAGGCGGCATCGACGCGCGACTATTACCGCATCGAGGATGCCGACGGCCGCCGCTACTGGCTCTACCGGCAAGGCCTCTATGGTGGCTCGCAAGTGCCGCCGCGCTGGTTCCTGCATGGGGTCTTCGCATGAATGCGCTGACCGTCATTCCCTATGCCGAATTCGGCATCCAGTCGAACTTCTCCTTCCTGCGCGGCGCCTCCAAGCCGGAGGAACTGGTGGTCGCCGCCAAGCTTTTCGGCTTTTCCGCGATCGGACTTGCCGACCGCAACACAGTGGCCGGCGTGGTGCGCGCCTGGCAGCAGGCCAAGGTCGAGACGCTCTCCTACCATCCCGGCTGCCGGCTGGTTTTTGGTGACGGCACCCCCGACATTCTCGCCTATCCGCAGGACCGCAAGGGCTGGGGGCATCTCTGCCGCATGCTGACGCAAGCCAATCTGCGCGACGAGAACGAAAAGGGCGCCACCCTTCTCCAGCGCGAGGACTTGCTTGAATGGGGGGACCTGATGTCGCTGGCGATCCTGCCCGATCTGATGGCGGGGGCGGAAGACAGTCTCGCCTTGCTTTGTCAGCTCAAGGAACGTTTCGGAAGAAATCTCCGCCTGGCCGTTTCGCCGGACTATGCGGGCAATGACCGTTTCCGGATCGAGCAGGCAGCGGCGTTTGCCGAGAATGCCGGGATCCCGCTGATGGCGACCAACGACGTTCTCTATCACACGGCCGAACGGCGTCCGCTGCAGGACGTGCTGACCGCGATCCGCCTCAACACGCCCGTCGCCGAGGTCGGGCTACAGCTGGCCGCCAATGCCGAGCGCCATCTGAAGCCGCCGATGGAGATGGCGCGCCTGTTCCGCAGGCATCCGCAGGCGCTGGCCGAGACCTTGCGCTTTGCGCAGGAGCTGACCTTCTCGCTCAGCGACCTCCAGTACAACTACCCCGACGAGCCGACGGAGTCCGGTCTCGGGCCGCAGGCAGAGCTGGAGCGGCTGGCGCGGGAGGGGGCGGCCGACCGTTATCCGGCGGGGGTGCCTGCGTCCGTGACCACGCGCATAGCGGAAGAGCTCGCTCTGATCGAGCGGCTGAACTACGCCCGCTACTTCCTGACGGTCTACGACATCGTCAAGTTCGCCCGCAACCAGGACATCCTCTGCCAGGGGCGCGGTTCGGCCGCCAATTCGATCGTCTGCTTCTGCATCGGCATCACCGAAGTCGGGCCGGACAAGATCGACACGCTGTTCGAACGCTTCATTTCCGAGGAGAGGAACGAGCCGCCGGATATCGACGTCGACTTCGAGCATGAGCGACGCGAAGAGGTGATGCAGTACATCTATACGAAATACAGCGCCAAGCGCACGGCACTCGCCGCCGCCGTCATCAGCTATCGCGGGCGCTCGGCGTTGCGCGAAGTGGCGAAGGCAATGGGCCTCTCCGAGGATGTCAGAAGCGCATTGTCGAGCACGATCTGGGGCTGGTCGACCTCGGAACTTGGCGAGAAGGAAGCCCACGCTGGCGGCATCAACCGCGCCGACCCGCTGGCAAGACTGGTGATTGAGCGCTCCAACGAGATCATGGGCTTTCCCCGTCATTTGTCGCAGCATGTCGGCGGCTTCGTCATCACCAGGGACCGGCTCGACGAGATCGTCCCCATCGTCAAGACGGCGATGGACCAGCGCAAGATGGTCGAATGGGACAAGGACGATCTCGACGCGGTGAAGATCCTGAAAGTGGATGTGCTGGCGCTCGGCATGCTGACCTGCCTGCAGCGTGCCTTCGCCCTGCTAACGGATCACTACCCAAACGCGCGGGATGACTATGGCCGGCCTTATGTGCTGGCCACCCTGCCGCCGGAAGATAGGCAGGTCTATAAAATGATATGCCGCGCCGACACTCTCGGCGTCTTTCAGATCGAATCGCGCGCGCAGATGTCGATGCTGCCGCGTCTCAAGCCAGAAAATTTTTACGATCTCGTGATCGAGGTGGCGATCGTGCGGCCGGGCCCGATCCAGGGCGACATGGTTCACCCTTACCTGCGCCGACGGCAAGGCAAGGAAAAGGCCGAGTATCAAAAACCAGAGCTGGAGGCGATCCTCAGCAAGACACTTGGTGTGCCCCTGTTTCAGGAACAGGCGATGAAGATCGCCATCGTCGCGGGTGGTTTCAAGCCGGGGGAGGCCGACGAGCTACGCCGCGCCATGGCCACCTTCAAGCGCACCGGCACCATCGGCAATTACCGCCAGCGCATGATCGACGGCATGATTGGCAAGGGATACACGAAGGACTTCGCCGAGCGCTGCTTCAAGCAGATCGAGGGTTTTGGCGAATACGGCTTTCCCGAAAGCCACGCCGCGTCCTTCGCCCTGCTCGTCTATGCCTCCTGCTGGTTCAAGACCTTTTATCCCGACGTGTTCTGCGCCGCGATCCTGAATTCGCAGCCGATGGGGTTTTACCAGCCGGCCCAGCTCGTCCGCGACGCGCGCGACCATGGCGTCGACATCCGCAACGTCGACGTCAATTTCTCCGCCTGGGACTGCACGCTGGAGGAAGCATCTTTCGATCCGGCCCGCATCCTCCCGCGCCATGCCGAAATGCGTGGTGTCATCCAGACGGATCATGCGCTGCGGCTCGGCTTCCGCCAGATCAAGGGCCTTTCCAAGGAGCGCATGGAGGCTTTCGTCAAGCGGCGCGGTGACGGCTACGAGTCGGTCAGGGATGTCTGGCTGCGCTCCGGCCTCGATGTCGACGAGATCGAAAAGCTGGCGCAGGCCGACGCCTTCCGTTCGCTTGGCCTCGATCGTCGTGAAGCCTTGTGGGCGGTGCGCGCTCTCGACGGCAAGAGTGCCGCTGAAAAGCTGCCGCTGTTCGACCAGCCGGCGATCCGCCTGCGCGAGCTCGAGCCCGAGACGAAGCTGCCGAAAATGCCGCTCGGCGAGCATGTCATCCATGACTACCGTTCGCTCGGCCTGTCATTGAAGGCGCATCCGGTCGCCTTCCTGCGCGAGCGGCTCGACCGGGCCGGCGTCACGCCCAATGCCGGATTGCCATCCGTGCGCGATGGCAGGCGTGTCTCCGTCGCCGGCCTCGTGCTGGTGCGGCAGCGCCCCGGCAAGGGCAACGCGATCTTCCTGACGCTGGAGGACGACAAGGCCGTCGCCAACATCATCATCTGGCAGAGAACCTTCGACCGCTACCGACCCGTCATCATGGGCGCCAGGTTCGTCCGCGTCACCGGCAAATTGCAGTCGGAATCGGATGTCATCCATATCGTCGCCGAGAAGATCGAGGATTTGACGCCCTGGCTAACCGTGCTCCTGGAGAAGGTCAGCCAGGCCAGCCTGCCGAGCGCCGGCCCTGCGGACCACCCCGTCAGCGGTCCGGATCGCAGCCCCGGGCCACGCAACGCGGCGATCGGACCGGACCTCGCAACGCTCTCGGAAGAGGCGGAAAGTGTCATGCCCAAGGGACGCAATTTTCAGTAGTGCAGGGGGGCGAACGCGGAGCGGAACGCCGGCGATCCTTCGCGCCCCCCTCTGTCCTGCCGGACATCTCCCGCTCAAGGGGGGAGATTGAGCGCTCAGCCGATTTCGCCAATCACCGTCGCCGCAAAGCGAGTGGAGCGCTTAAGCTGCCGATCTCCCCCCTTGAGCGGGAGATGCCCGGCAGGGCAGAGGGGGGCGTTGTCCCGCAGCCGCTGACAATCTCGCCACCCTTCAAGACGGCCCGCTCAAACGCGGCGGCGACAACACATCCTCGACGGAGAGCGTCCGCGCTTCCGAAGGCAGCATGATCGGGATGCCGTCGCGCACCGGATAGGCGAGCTTGGCGACCCGGGAGATCAGTTCGCCACGCTCCGGATCCCAGGTCAGCGGCCCCTTGGTCAGCGGGCAGGCCAGCAGCTCCAGCAGCTTGGGGTCGACATTGACCTTCTTCCCGTCACGCCCATCCGCCGCCATCGTGTCCTCTTCTTAAGTGTCGGGTCAGTGTCGGGCCCAAGATGTGTCGAGAGCAAGGTCAGGCCGCCAGCGCAGGAAACTTGTCGTCTGCAGCCCGGCTGAATATCGACGCATCTTACTGCAAGCTCGAACCAAAATCCTCGTTCTCGCGTGCCAGCGCCATTTCGGTGATGGCGATCAGCGTTTCGGCCCGTGTCTTCAAATCCGCCGCTTCGAGCAGCGCCTGTTTCTCGGCCGGCCCATAGGGCGCCATCATCGACAGCGCGTTGACCAGCATGGCATTTTCGGCCCGGCTGACGCTTTCCCAGTCGGCCTCGAGGTCGTTGGCCTGCAGATAGGCGCGAAACGCCTTGAGCAGCGACGGCCGGTCGATCTCGTTCGCCGCCTGGTCCTCGTCGAGATCGGCCAGGAAGGGCGCCAGCTTGCACTGGCGAAACGGCGTCTTGACCGTCAGCTCGTGAGCAACGCGGAACCGGCACACGCCCTGCAGCGAAATCAGGTAGCGGCCGTCGCCGGTTTCAGAAAAGGCGATGATCCGTCCGGCGCAGCCGACATTGCAGAGCTCCGGCTCGCCGTCGTCGCGCAAGGCGCCGTCGAGGCTGGGCTGGATGATGCCGATGAGCCGCGAGCCCGCGATGGCCTCGTCCACCATCTGCAGATAGCGCGGCTCGAAGACGTTGAGCGGCATGCGGCCGCCCGGCAGCAAAAGCGCACCCTCGAGCGGAAAGATCGGGATCGTCGACGGCAAATTCTTGGCGAGCCGGTAATGCGCGTTTCCCGCTTGCACCTCATTCCTCCGATCGCTTCCACACTGAAGCGCTGACCTGACCTCTGGTAATCTGGCGCGATGGCCGTCGGCCGCAAGCCCGTACGGCCAACAATCGGTAACCGGCTCAGGAAAACAGCAGCGACGACAATTTGCGCCGCGCCGCAAGTGTCGCCTCGTCGGTCATGCCCCAGGCCTCGAACAACTGCAGCAATTGCGTCTTGGCGCCGTCCTCGTTCCAGGCGCGGTCGGCCTTTATGATGGCCAGCAGGTTGTCGGCCGCCGCCGTGCGATCGCCATTGGCGTTCTGGATCATGGCCAGATCGAAACGCGCCTGATGATCGCCGGGGTTCTCGGCCAGGCGCCGCTCGAACTCGGCCGGGTTGCCAAGCGCTGCCGCTTGCGCCGCCAACGACATCTTGGCGCGCAGGGCGGCCAGCGGCGGCGCATCCTTCTTGGCCTCAGGCGCGGTTGCCAGCAACGCTTCGGCACCCTCGATGTCACCGGCCTCGAACAACAGCTCGCCCAGCCCGCCAATCGCCTCGACCGTCTCCGGCGCCTGCGCCAGGATGGCGTCGTAGATGTCGGCCGCCGTCTGCATGTCGCCGGCCTCGCGCGCCTCGGCTGCCGCGGCCAGGGCCTCGGCCACCGGCGGCGCACCATTGCCCTTGCCGCCGACCTTGGTGATGAATTCGGCGATCTGGCTCTCCGGGATCGCGCCCATGAAGCCATCGACCGGCTGGCCGTCCTTGAAGGCGATGACCGCCGGGATCGACTGGATGCCGAGCTGGCCGGCGATCGAGGGATGGTCGTCGATGTTCATCTTGACCAGCTTGACCCTGCCGCCGGCGGCCTTGACGGCCTTCTCCAGCTGCGGCGTCAGCTGCTTGCATGGCCCGCACCACGGTGCCCAGAAATCGACCAGCACCGGCTGGCGGCGCGATTCCTGGATGACGTCGGCGGCAAAGGCGGCGGTCGTCGTGTCCTTGATGACATCGGTGGCCCCTGGGGCGGCAGCCGGTGGCGCCTCGCCAAGCGCGGCTTTCGCGCGCGGAGCCTCGGTTCCACCATACTGCACGGTGGTGGAATATTGGCCGCCATGGCTGCCAAACGGATTGTTGTCGCTCATCTCTCTACCCTTCCGTGGCGCGGCCGCCGGCGGCCAGGCGCTTTCAGACAATCTGACTTAAGCCATCCATGTGGCGATCACGCGGAGACTTTCAAGATAACAGCATCGTGCCCGGTTGCCTCGACGAATCTGATCAGGTCCGCCGCCGCGACCGACGTCGTCGCCTCATTGGTCAGCGGATGCGCGTTGATCACCGCATGGTCCATCAACGCCTTGTCGAGAACCACCTTGACCCGGCCCGCACTGTCGTTGACCAGGCCGAAGACCGTGACCGCGCCCGGCGACACACCGAGCAGTTCCATCAGCATCTCCGGCTTGCCGAAGGAAACGCGCCCGGCGGCGCCGATCACCTGGTGGATCTGCTTCAGGTCGACGACCGCGTCCTCGCCGACAGTGACCAGGAAGAAATTGTCCTTCTTGTCCTTCAGGAACAGGTTTTTGGTGTGCCCGCCGGCGATTACGCCGCGCAGCGCCTGCGAATCGGCAACCGTGAACAGCGGCGGATGGCGCCGCGTCGAGGCAGCGATCCCGAGTTCGGCAAGAAATTCCATCAGCTCAGCTTCGGTCTTCGGCATCGGTTTTGTCTTCGTCCCGTTTCCTGCCAAGCCGTTTACGGCCAATGGGGCAGCCGACACAAGACCGTCATGCGACATCGCGGCGAGCGCGCCCGCCGCATAGCAAAATGCCTGACATTTCCCTGTTGCAATCGCCGCGCTCTTCAGCCATATAGGCCCGGCTTGCGGCCAAGACGCCGTGTGAGCGGGTGTAGCTCAGGGGTAGAGCACAACCTTGCCAAGGTTGGGGTCGAGCGTTCGAATCGCTTCACCCGCTCCAGTTTCCTCTCGGGGAATCAAGCGATTAAGAGGCGCCCTTCGGGGCGCCTTTTGCTTACAGGGCCTTGCGAACCGGCACTGTAGCGGCGCAAGTCTATTGGGCGACTTGGGACACGGCTGACATGAGCTCCTGCGGGCTTGGCGCCCCAAACATATATCGCCCACCCTCTGGAACCTCCGTGAAGCTCCAGCGGACGATCCCCTGCCGGTCCAGCAGGAACTGACCGACCAGTTGTCCGTGTCCGGTTGCCATCATCTGCTCGTCGGCTTCGGTCAGTTCGTAGTGGTCCCTCCTGTCGAGGATTTCGCCGGCCGCCAAAGGGTCCATAGGACCGGGCAACTCGCCTGGCATGTCGATCCGCATATCCTTTACCGCCGCCATCGAGACCTTGTACGGCCAGTTCGTCTCGTTTTGGGTGAATTCGAGATTGGGCAGTCCAAAAGCACGATGTGAAGCGCGTTCAGGGTCGGATGCCGCAAGCAGATTCGGCATCGGGTGGTAGCGGAAATAGAGTCGCGCCCGTTCGATCGGCGTGTTGACCACCGTCAGGCTCCCGACGCCCTTTTCGCGCAGCTCCGGATCAAGCCGCGCCTGGGCGGCGATATGGCGCCGGCAAAACGCACAATGCAGACCTCGAAACAGACCGACCAGCACCGGTTTTTGTCCACGAAAGTCGTCAAGCGCGATCTTGCCTTCCTGGGTAATGGCGTCGAGTACCAAGTTCGGCGCGCGGTCGCCCGGTTGAAGCGGTACCAAGTCACGAGGCGCGGACATTTCAACCTCCCACCCGGCTAATCGAGAAAAGGCAGCACCACAAGCGCTTCCGGGTCGAGCCCGTGCTGGGCGCATATATCCTGCGCCAGGGAAAAGTAGCGCTCGGCCTCGGCCAGATTGTCGAGGTCGAGGTTAAGCGTTGCAAGACCATCATAGCACGGAAACAGCAGTTGGGGTTCGCCCGTTTCGTGGGCTACGTCCAGGGCTTCGTGGAACAAGCCGACCGCCAGCTCCGGACGGCCGTTGCACTGGTGGATCTGCCCAAGCACGATCAACGGCACCGGCAGGTGCTCGCGCTGGTCGAGCGCGCGGTCGATCTCGATGGCCTTCTCGGCAGCAGGGACGCCCTCCGTTGGACAGCGATCCGTGAAAGTACAACAAGCGACCGCCAGATTGGCGAGGAGGCGCGCCTGGAAACCCAGATCGCCAATATGGCGCGCCACTTCAAGACCGCGCCGGCAGACCGCCATCGCCTGTGTCGGATCGATGGTCGTGTAAAGCACCCCGAGATTGGTGTAGCCGCGGCAGGCCGCGCCCAACAGACCGGCGGCTTCGGCCAATTCAATGCTACGCTCGACCTGACCCACGGCTTCACGGTTTCGCCCAAGGCGAGCCAGCGCGACCGCCTTGGTATTGAGGGCCTCGGCGGTCACAAGAGTGGCATCACGCCCGGCCTCGGAGACATGCTCCGTTGTCAGCGTGGCTACGCAATCCAGCGCGGCATCCGCCCATTTTGCCGCGAGCGCGTGATCTCCGCTACGGAACGCCTGCCGGCCACGCTCTTGCCACAGATGCGCCTGTTCGATCGGGGCATCCGCTCCATCGAGGAGCGCTGCCGCTTCGGCATAGCGCGATTCTGCGTTGTCGCGCTTGCCGACGTCCCAGAGCAGCCGACCGATCTTACGCAAAACGCGCGCCGAAGCGACACGATCGGCTGACTCGCGGTAGGCCTGCAACACCGTCTCGTAGTGGTGGTGCGCGATCTCGCGGCGGCCTGCCGGGCCGCTCAAATCGGCAATGCGCTCTGCAATCGCCAGTTTGAGCGGTGTTTGCCCGGTCGTGCCCAACGCAGTCAGTGCCCGCTCGTAGAAACGAAGGGCGTCGTCGTTGGCGTAGATCATGCGAGCGCGATCGCCCGCCGCCTGCAGGTAGTGCGCGCCCTTCTCCCGCTCGACGCTCTGTGCGAAATGATGACCGAGCACGGTCAAATCCTCGAGCCGTTCCGGTCTGGCGCCGCACAGCTGCTCCAAGGCGGCACCGACCCGCCCGTGGATGTCGGTCCGGCGTTGCAGGAGCAGATTCTGGTAGATCACGTCCTGCAGCAATGTTTGCGTAAAGCGGTAGCTTTGCGACGAGACCGAGCCTGATCCGGCAACTTCCTCGATGATTTCCGCATCGCAAAGCAGTTCGCAGCCAGCTTCCAGCCGGCCGGGGTCGGCTGTCACGGCTTTCAGAAGTGAGGCATCGAAGCGCGGACCGATCACCGCGGCTTCCTGGGCCAAACGGCGCACCTCTTGGGGCAGCCGGTCGACGCGGGCAAGCAACATTGCCTGGATGGTGGCGGGAATGCCGGTTGCGGCTTCGCCTGCCACATTGCGCCATCGCTGGCCCTCGCGCACCAGGACACCGCGATCGATAAGACCTCGAACGATCTCCTCCAAGAAAAGCGGGTTGCCGCCCGCGCGTTCGAGGATCTGGTCGACAAGCGTTCCCGCGGAGTTTACCCAGCTTTCGCCGAAAAGCGCCGCCAACAGGCTGCGCCCTTCATCATGGCTGAGCGGCGAAAGCCTGAGCGCTGTGTGACTGACCCGACTTGAGTCGAGCTGGCCGCTGTCCGGCCCCGGACGATGCGTGACCAGCAACATCAGCCGCGTGCGTTCCAACCTGTCCATCACGAAACGCAGAGCCTCGAGCGACACGGCGTCAGCCCAATGTAGGTCTTCGACGACGATCAACAGAGGCGACAACGCAAGCCGCCGTTCGATGATCGTGCGGACTGCGTAGAGAATTTGCCGCCGCAACTGTTCGGGCTCGACATGCTGCAGGGTGGCATCGGGGTCGCCAAGGCCAAGCACATGGTAGAGCAAGGGCATCAGCCGCTTCGCCTCCTCGCCCTGCAGGCCGAGATCGGTCAACAAGCCAGCGAGCTTGCCCCGCATTTCGTCGCCAGTGTCGTTCTGCATCATCCCGGCAGCGCTGCGCACCACTGCGCCCAAGGCGCCAAATGATCGTTCGCCCAGCGGTGAGCACGTGGCCTGCCGCACGGCGAGGTTGCGAAAACGATCCTCGTCGCCGACGCGGGCGACGAACTCCTTCACCAGCCGCGATTTCCCGATACCGGCTTCTCCAACGAGGCGGACAAGTTGGGCCGAGCCGCCGCACGCCTGGTCAAGGCCCGCCAGCATTCTGTGCAGCTCCGCATCACGGCCTATCATCGGTGCGCTGAGGCCGAGCGCCTCGAGCCCACGCGCCGCACGCGGTGCCGCAAGCGGTGCATCCAGCCGATGGACGAGCACACTGCCAGCCTTGCCGCGAAGCACGACATCACCCAGCGGCTCGTAGGAGAAGGCATGCCGGGTCAGCCTGTGAGTGAGCTCGCCCACCAGCACCTCACCCGGTGCTGCCAGCGATTGCAGGCGTTGTGCCGTATTCACGGTGTCGCCGGTCACCGAATAGGATTTGGCGGTGCCGATGCCCAATCCGCCAGTGACGACCGGACCGGTGTTTATGCCGATGTGCAGCAACAGGGGCGAGCCTGAGTGGGGGGCGCTTTCACCGAGGCGCGCCGTCCGGGCGATCATGTCGAGAGCGGCGCGAAGCGCACGTTCCGGATCGTCCTCATGCGCGACCGGCGCCCCGAACAGAGCGAGCAGTGCATCGCCGATGAATTTGTCGACGAACCCGCCAAAGTTTCGCACGGCCGCTGTCAATTCCTTGAACAGTTCGTTCTGCAGCGCCTGCATGACCTCCGGGTCGAGCTGCTCGCTGAGTGTCGTGAACCCGCAAAGGTCGGCAAACAGGACCGTCACCGTCCGGCGATCGGCGTCGGAGACGGGTTGCGACCCATCTTCGCTTTCGATGTTCGCAAGCAGCGACGGCGTTCGAGAAGGCGGCACGATGGTCCGGCTTGGTGTCGGAGCAGGCCGTTCGACAGCTTTTGCGGCCGCACCGACGCTTGCCCCGCATTTCGGACAGAACTCGAAATCAGGTGCGCAGGGGTAGCCGCAACTGGCGCATGGTACGGGCTGGCGCTTGCCACACCTCGGACAGAAAGCGTATCCGCTCTCAACCTCGAAACCGCAGCCCGAGCAGTCCATCGACGAGACCTCACTAGGGGCCGTGGCGGCGTGATTCCCCACGCACGGTCACGACCAGGGTATTCACAAGGATGAACCGTTAGGCGTCGACCAGCAAGCGGCAGCGCAAATCGGCATCGGGCGATCCGTGTGGATCCCGGGCGGAGGGCTGCCGATTCGGGCGGCTGCATAGCCGTCGTTTGCGAAAGTTCCCTCTTACCCTCCGTCTTCCTGCTATTGTGGGGACGAGGAGACGGACCGATGAGCGAGAATCGCAAGCTGGCCGCAATCCTGGCTGCAGATGTCGTCGGATACAGCCGGCTCGCGAGCGCGGACGAAGATCGTACCTTGGCGAGGTTGCGGGCCCTGCGCAGCGACCTGATCGATCCCATCATCGCCGTGCACAACGGGCGGGTGATCAAACGCACCGGGGATGGGGCGCTCGTTGAGTTCCGCAGCGTGGTGGATGCCGTGCGCTGCGCCGTTGAGGTTCAGAATGGCATGGTCGAGCGCAATGCCGGTGTGCCCCAGGACCGCCGCATCGAGTTCAGGATCGGTATCCATCTGGGGGATGTCGTCGAAGAAAGCGACGGCGACCTGATGGGCGACGGTGTCAACATCGCTTCGCGTTTGGAGGGCGTCGCGGCGCCCGGTGCCATCTGCCTGTCCGAGGATGCCTATCGCCAGGTCAAGGCGAGGCTCGACCTCTCGGTCAGCGATCTGGGCAGCACGCAGCTCAAGAACATCGCCGAGCCGATCCGGGTCTATTCGCTGCAAGTCGGCAGCGCCGGGACCAGGGCAGTCGCGACCTCGGAAACCGCGGGCCGGCCGGCGACGGCAGCGCCGCCGAAGCTGTCGATCGCCGTCCTGCCGTTCGCCAACATGAGCGGTGACGCCGAACAGGACTATTTCGCCGACGGCATCTCCGAGGACATCATCACGGCGCTGTCCAAACTCTCGCAGCTCTTCGTCATCGCGCGCAATTCGTCGTTCACCTTCAAGGGCCAGAACGTCCATGTGCAGGAGGTGGGCACGAAGCTCGGCGTGCGGCATGTGCTTGAGGGCAGCGTACGCAAGTCGGGGAACAGGGTGCGCATCACCGCGCAGCTCATCGATGCAACCTCGGGCGGCCATCTTTGGGCGGAGCGGTTCGATCGCGAGCTGACCGACATATTCGCCGTGCAGGACGACGTGACACAGCAGATCGTCGGTGCGCTGGCGCTCAATCTGACTGAGGGTGACCGCCAGCGGCTGGCGCCCGAGCACCCGCGCAACGCGGAGGCGTATGACTGTTTCCTGCGGGGCCGGGAGCTGTGGCACCGGCTGACGAAGGAGACCAACGTCGCAGCCCGCGACGTCTTGCAACGTGCCATCGACCTGGACCCGACGTTTGCCTCTGCCCACGCTTTCCTCGCCCTCACGCACGGACTCGATTACCTGAACAGGTGGAGTGCCTCGCCGCTGGAATCGATGGCGCAAGCGGAAGAAGTCGCAGAACGAGCGGTAATGCTGGATGACAGCGATCCCTGGGCGCACTGGGCGCTGGCCATAGCCAAGCTGTACACACGACGGCAAGATGGGGCCATCAATGAGGCCGAGCAGGCGATCGTCCTCAATCCGAACTTCGCCGAAGGACACGTCATCCTCGGCGAGGCGCTGTACTATTCGGGCAGACCCGAGGAGGCCCTCGAGAGTTTCGCCCGGGGGAAGACCTTGAACCCGTACTTTCCCGATGTGCTTCTGCACTTCCAGGCTTTGGCCAAGTTTCAACTGGGAAGGTACGAAGAGGCCGTCGACCTCTTGCTGCAACGGCTGGCTCGCAACGCTGTCACCGACGTCTCGCGCGCGCTTCTGGCCGCCTGCTACGGCCATCTCGGCCGTTTCGCCGAGGCCCGCGCGGCATGGCAGGAGGTGCTTCGCCTCAATCCCGACTATTCCCTGGAATACCGTCGCAAGGTCTTGCCCTACAAGAACCCTGCCGATTTCGAACTCGTGGTGGACGGGCTCCGTAAGGCCGGTGTCGTGCAATGACAGGTGCGGCCATGTCAGGTCGCCTTGACGCCTGCCCGGCCGATCTTGCGCCATCGAGCGTTTTCGCGAACCAGTTTCAGGTCGTCGGTCGTCTCGGCAAAGGTGCGCAATCTGTACTGCCGGAGCAGGTTCGGGAAAAGCGCCCCTTCCGGCAGGCTGGCAAGTTGCTCGCGGACCGAGACCTTTTCATCGATGACCCGCATGCCCCAGGCATTTTCCCGAACCTGCAGCTCCGCGGCCAGATCGCGCTCCTCCGGCGCGTCTTCGTCTAGCGCTGCCAGCAGGATCGAGTGGAAAAGCGCGACATAACCAATCTGTCTCAGGCCACCCACAACCCGCACGCGCGGCAGTATGGCAAGGACAAGGAACATCAGGAACAGGTTCGGCAGCAGCACGCCGTCCAGCAGCGCCTGCCTGAGATGCGGCCGCTCGAACGGGATGGAAAGACCATGCGGCCTGTCAGGCTCGATCAGGTGCCCGTTCTCGAGCACGAGCTTGCGCACGCGCTCCTCGCGGATCCCCCAGAAATAGGCCGTGCTATTGGGCAGGAATCTGCCAAATGGGCCCGATGCGGCCTCTTGCAAGGCACGGTCGAGACGCTGACGCCTTGCGGGCTCGACGAGCAGCCTGGAAAGAAGGCTGCCGTCATCTTCCAGATGCCGCGCCATGGCGGCCGCGGCGAGCCGATCATCGATGAAAACCGGCCGGGCCATGTCGGAACGATCCCAATCGGCGACCAGATCCTCGTTGAGGGCGGTCAGCGCATCGGCGGCGGTTTCAAACACCTTGTCCTGGCTGGCCAGCAGTGTGCCCAGCCAGCGGCTGGCATCCGTTTCATCGCCCACCGCCTCGAGTGCGCGCGTGTTCAGAGAGACGGGACCGGCCACGCAGGCGCTTTTGCGGCACAGTTTGTGGCGCCCCATGCCAAACAGGTTGATCTTGTCATCACCGACATCGAGCCATCCCGGCCCCTCCCTGCCGATCGTCTCCATGGTTATCGTCGTTCCCATGAAGCCGACGAAGGACGACAGGCCGTTTTCGACCGCGCCGAGCCAGGCAAGCATAAAGGCATCGAAGGTGATCCGGTCCATCAGCAGCAGGCAGTGTAGGCCGGACTGAATCACCGCTCTGTCCTCGAACTCTTCGAGGGCCCTGCCGATCTCTTTCGGCTGCATGATCGCACCAAGGCGCTGATGCAGGACGTCGCGCAGGATCGAGCGGGCAGCAATTGCCGGGGCCGATGCAGGCCTCGCCACCGGCCGCCACAGATGGCGGGCATAATCGGAAACCGGTGCATTCCAGTTCTGCTCGATGTCGCGCACGACTTCCGGGCAGAGCAGCGACAGCACAGCCAGAATTTCCGCCGAAGGCGTAGCAGTTGGGTCAGAGACGGCGGTCATTGGTCCCGAATAGCCGCTCGCGGTGCAAACGCCAAGGGACACCCGTCTGCACGAATTGTGGGAATGGCCAAACAGCGGATTTCAGAACCGCAGCCGGGCCATGCTCAGCAGGTCGTGGTACTGCCCGTCGGTAAAACCGGCCTTCACATGCCGGCCTTCGACCTCGAAGCCATGGCTTGTGTAGAGACGGACTGCCGGTTCGTTGTCGGCATAGACGGTCAACTCGACCCGCTTCAGGGCGCGCCAGTTGTCGGCCACGTCAAGCAGGGCGCCAAGTATGGCAGAGCCGATGCCCTTGCCGACAAAGCCATCGTCAAGGCCGATATTGATCTCGCCGATATGCGACCGGCGCGGCGACCCCTGTACGACCAGGCTGCCGTGGCCGACGACCTTGCCGTCCACCTCCGCAACGATCCAGGTGGTTTCCTGGCCGGACTTGGCGATGCGCCGCTCGACCTGCTCCACCATCTCGAAGGGCATCCTGAGCGTGCCCCAGCGGAAGCCCGGCATGTTGAAGATAGCGCAAAGCGCCTCCGCATCGCTTGGCCTGATAGCGCGGAGTTGCGGCTGGATTTTCTCGGAGGATGGCGAGGTCGTGCTGGTCATGGCTTTCCCGGCGAAGGCAATCAGCCCGGCACGATGCACCGGACGTCCCCTGAAAATCCAGCCGTCTCTGCAACCTACGATGCCGATTGCACGCTGAAATACCGCGAGGCGGCGTAGAGTTTGAAGACACCGCTGATGCCGATCCAGCCAAAAAGGGCGAGCCAGCACACTGTCCCGGTCGCCGTCCAGCCGATCCGGTGCACCGCAGCGTCGGTGATGACGAGGCCAAGTATGGCAAGCAGCCCAACCAGAAACTGCGCCAAGCCGAGCACCAGCAGTTCCTCGCGCGGCGCGCTTCTGCAGACCAGATATACGCCGCCAGCGCCGGCGAGGAAGATGGCGCTGTAGACCTGGGCGTGGAAGGGATCGACCGGCCATGGCCAGGTGCTGCTGACCATCAGGGGAAACAGCAACATGCCGACGCCATAGAGCCCAAGGATCACCGTTTCCGCCAACATGTAGCCGCGCCACGCGGGGTTTAGGGTCACGCCTTTTGCTGAAGGACGGGCCCTGGCCTGCCACAGGAACAGCCCGGATACCGCAGCTGAGGCAAGATAGACCAGGAACCAGAGCCAGGCCGCTTTGCGCTCGAAACTAAAATAGCCGAGATTGATCAACGAAACCGCCGACACGATGACGGTGAAGATGAAGGCCATGACGAGCACCAGCCTGCCGGGCGACCAGCGATTCCAGAACAAGAGCGCCGCCATCACCGCCATTTCGGCGGTGTAGAAGCCGCCGAGGAAGCGGGCACTGAATGGCGTGACGGGCCAGGGCCAGCGCGGCTTGACCAGTGCCGGCGCGAAAAACAGGCCGGCGCCTACGATCAGGACGATGATAACCCCTGCGGAGAAAAGGCGCAGGGCCGCCGGAAATGGCGGGTTGTCGGATGTCGGCATGGGAGAGAGCCCCAAGGATGAATTCCCCATGGACCATCATAGTGCTGGTTGCCGCGAATGGAAATTGGACTGTCACCAGGCTTGTCTATTCGAATGGCCGTACGGTCCGTTTCGCAGTAAAATGGCGACTCGGACCAAAGAGCGGTCCGGTCAACACGCCTCGGGGGCGCATATTCCGGAGCCTGCACGATGAACGAAGCTCAGGATCTGTTCTCGCTTCTGCGGCAATCGACCGATGTCGATCCGCTGGCAATCGACGCGATCAAGCAAACCATCGCGGAGGGCGAGGACCGCGAACTTTGCCGCATCAATGCGCCAGCCTTCGCCGGCAAGCATGGCCTCGACGAGGAACGCACCATAGGCGCCTTTCTCCATGCGGCGCGGGTGGGCATCTTCGACATTTCCTGGAATGTTCTGTGCCCCGGCTGTGGCGGCGTGCTCGACACCAACGCCACGCTGAAAACCCTTCAGAAGGACGAATACACCTGCGCGCTGTGCGCCGAGGGCTATTCGCCGACCCTCGACGAGATGGTCGAGGTGACATTCACCGTCAGTCCCCGCGTGCGCAGGATTGCCGCCCACAATCCACACGAACTGCCGTTGGTGGAATATTTCCGCCAGATCTACTGGGGGTCCGGCGTCGATCTGCCGGAAGAGGATTTCGCCAAAAAGATAGAAGCGTTCTCGCTGGAGGATATCGAGCTTGCGCCCGGTGAAAAGGCGTTTCTGCTCATACAGCTTCCGTCCGAATTCATCATCGTCTTCGAGCCGGTCACCCATTCAGCGCAGTTCATCGACGCGAAGGGCGAACCAACAAAGGAGCGCCGAAGCCTCTCGTTGGTCTTCGACCGCGACCATGTCCAGAGCCAGACGCTGGAGATGCAACCGGGCCCGATGCGCATTTCGCTGGAAAACAGGACCGACACCCGCGTGCTGCCGACTGTCTTCATCGCCGGCCAGGCATTGCATGATTTGCTGGGCAAACGCCGGCCCTTCCTTACCGCTAAGCGCCTGCTCACCAACCAGACGTTCCGCGATCTCTATCGCACGGACACGCTCGACATCGACCAGCGCCTGAAGATCACCAGCCTGACCTTCCTGTTCACCGACCTGCGCGGATCGACCGCGCTCTACGAGCGGGTGGGCGACCTTTCAGCCTTCGATCTCGTACGCGAGCATTTCCAGGTTCTGCACGAGATCGTCGCGGCCGAGGCCGGCGCGGTGGTGAAGACGATAGGTGATGCGGTGATGGCGACCTTCGCGACGCCCGATCGTGCGATTGCCGCGGCCCTCAGGATGCGCGATGCCATGCGTGCGCTCAACGACAAGAGCGGGCGCGAGGATCTGCTGCTCAAGATCGGGGTCCATGCGGGCCCCTGCATCGCCGTGTCCATGAACGAGCGACAGGACTATTTCGGCCAGACGGTCAACATTGCTTCGCGGGTCCAGAACCTTGCCACCGCACAGGCGATCTTCGCCACTCGTGCGGTGGTCGACGACAATCTCACCGCCGATCTGTTGCACAGGAAAGCGCTGACGCCCGTGCCCCACGAGGTCTCGCTGCGCGGCATTGAGCGGGAGATAGCAGTCTATACGATCCCGTGAATACTTGGAGCAATTCCAGGAAGGTGTGAAACGGTTTTCCTGGGAAAGGCGCGTGGCGCTTTCCCTGGGGAATTGCGTTAGAACAAAGGGATAGAGCGGGTTCGGCGTCTCCGTGAAACGGCGAACCGCTCTGCTGCATGTCGCCCGAAAGTGGCCCGGCTTTGGGGCAACGACATGCATAAAAACAAAGACTTAAAGCGCGGCGCTGAATCCGGTTCAACGCGACGCGCTTGGGTCGCCTCGTCCACTCACACACGCCTATAGACAAATAGACGATCGGTGGGCACCGAAGGCGGCGGTGGGAGGCGTTGCAACTGCGGGTGATGGAGCGGTATGCCGCTGACCGCGAAGCCGCCGACGCGAAGCAGGCGCGCGATCAGATCGGGAAGCCAGCTAAGGGTCACCACATCGCGATCTTCGTGGCCGGTGCCGAGGTCGGCATTGACAAGAGCGGCGTCGATGCCGATGAACCTCGGCGCCGTCTCGCTTATCTCGCCGAGCACGAGGTTTTCAGCGTCGGGAATTGAGCTGTCGTGTGCGGCAAGTGCGCGGTCGAACGCCACGATCCGGCGTCCGGGCAGGCGCTCGCGCAGGTGGTGGAACGTCCGGCCATTGCCGAGACCGAGTTCGAGCACGGGGCCCTCGATCTTCGCCACCTCGACGCAGACTTGATCGAGAATGTCGCGCTGTGCGGTCATCCTGCGGATGAAACTCTCGAGGCGACTCATATGCGAATGTATGTCCTGAACCAGTCCAAGAAATCGGCGACGCCCGCGACCAGGGCGGTTCGCGGCTGAAACCCGGGGGCACGTGTTAAACCCCGATCGAATTTCGCCGCGTATAGAGGCGAACGGTGAACATTGCAAGAACCGGACAGGCCGCCGGCAAGGATCATACCGGGGTGGAGCAGGCGGCACGGCGCGCGACGGAATAGCGATCTCACTTGTAGGGATCCGCGGCGTCCCGCAAGCCATCGCCGAGGAAGTTGAACGCCATGATGACGAGAACGACGGGGAGCATCGGCAAAAGCAGCCAAGGATAGAACGCGATCACGTTGACGCTGCGCGCCTCGGTGAGCAGGATGCCCCAGCTGGTTATCGGCGCCCTCAGGCCAAGCCCGAGGAAGCTCAGCGCCGTCTCGCCCAGGATCATGCTGGGTATGGAGAGCGTCGCCGTGGCGATCAGATGCGACATGAAGCCGGGAATGAGGTGCCGCCCGATGATGCGGCTGCTGTTGGCGCCCATCAATTGCGCGGCCAGAACGTAATCCTCCTCGCGCAAGGCCAGAAGTTTTGAACGCACTGCCCGCGCCAGTCCGGTCCAGTCGAGCAGCCCGAGGATGACGGTGATGCCGAAATAGATCACCGCCGGACTCCAGGTTATCGGCATGATCGCCGCCAGAGCCAGCCATAGCGGAATGCTGGGGATCGATTGCAGAACTTCGATGATGCGTTGAACGATCAGGTCGAAGATACCGCCGTGATAGCCGGCCAGTCCGCCGATGACGATGCCGAGCAGGAAGCTGAAACTGATGCCGACGAGGCCGATCGTCAGCGAAATGCGTGCGCCATAGATGATGCGCGAGAGCACATCGCGCCCCAGCCTGTCGGTGCCGGCCAGGAAGAGCTGGCCGTTTTCGGCAGGGCAGACCAAATGCCTGTCACCTTCGATCAGGCCCCAGAACCGGTAAGTGTCGCCCCTGCAGAAGAAACGCAGCCGCTGAACATCATCCGTGTTCTCGATGTAGTTCCGCTTGAGCGTGTCCATATCCAGCGTCATCTGGCGGCCATAGACGAACGGCCCGACGAACTCGCCGTTGTGGAACAGGCGCACCCGCTGCGGCGGCGCATAGATGTAGTCCATGTTGCGCGTGTGCAGATTGTAGGGCGCCAGGAACTCGCAGATCAGTATCCCGGAATAAAGCACTGCCAGGAATATGCCGGATACAAGGGCGAGCCGGTGGTTTCGGAATTTCCACCACATCAACCGCAACTGCGACGCCTGGAAGACCTTGGCCTGCTCCGGCGTCATCGCCTCGACCGACTGCAGGTCGAGGGGGGCGGTGGAAACGTAGTGTTGCAGTGGAGCACCCGGAGCGGGCAGCGGCGAATGCGTGTTCATTTGGTGCTACCGCCCTGCAAACGAATTCGTGGATCAAGCAGCGCCAGCGCCAGGTCGGAAATCAGCACTCCGATGACCGTCAGGAAGGCGAGAAACATCAGGAACGACCCTGCCAGATACATGTCCTGACTTTGCAGCGCCTTGATCAGCATCGGCCCGGTCGTTTCCAAGGACAGGACGATCGCCGTTATTTCGGCGCCGGAGATGATGGCCGGCAGGATAGAGCCGATGTCGGAAATGAAGAAATTGAGCGCCATGCGCAGCGGATATTTGACCAGCGCCTTGAAGGGATGAAGGCCTTTGGCGCGCGCGGTCACCACATATTGCTTGTGTAGCTCATCGAGCAGATTGGCGCGCAGCCGCCGGATCATGCTTGCCGTGCCCCCGGTGCCGATGATCAAGACTGGGATCCAGAGATGGGCGAGGATCGACTTCGCCTTGTCCCAACTCATCGGCTCACCGAGATATTGCTGGTCCATGAGATGGCCGATGGACGTACCGAACCAGATGTTGGCGAAATACATCAGGATCAGCGCCAGCATGAAGTTCGGAATGGCAAGGCCGAGAAGACCGAAAAAAGTCAGGCCGTAATCGCCCCAGCTGTATTGATGCGTGGCGGAATACATGCCGATCGGAAAGGCGATGAGCCAGGTGAAGATGATCGTGACGAAGGAAACCAGCACGGTCAGCCACATTCGGTCCCCGACGACATCGCGAACCGGCAGCTCATATTCGAAGGAATAGCCGAAATCGCCCTGCAGCATCCCGCCGACCCAGTAGAAGTAGCGAACGACCACCGGCTTGTCGAAACCATATTCCTTGCGCATCATCTCTATGCGGTCGGAATCCACCGCTTCGCCCTGAGCCCGAAGCTCGGCAACATAGCTGTCGAAATAGTCGCCTGGGGGAAGTTCGATGATCGTGAAGACCAGCGCCGATATGATCAGCAGCGTTGGAACCATCACAGCGATACGCCAGACAAGATATCGAAGCACGCTCAGGACTCTCCAAGCCAGAATGTATCCGGCATATAGACACCGAAATAGGAAGTCGGGTCGTAGCCGTAGAGCGCCTTGTCAGGCAGATTGCGCAGCCGCGAGGACGCCAGAACCGGCTGATGCGTTCCGTTCACCGTGCCGATCGAAAACACCTGATCGGTGTAGATCGACAGCATTGAAGTCCAGATTTCGGCGCGCTCCGTGCTTTCGGTCGATGCGTTCCAGCGCGCGAGTAAGGCCATCAACTCGACCACAGGCGCAAGATCGGGCGCCTCACCCATCTTGCCATGAGACAAATAGTGAGCACCCCAGAGCGGCCATTGCAGCTGGTCGTCGATGGTGGGGGCCAGCTGGTACGGGTTCATATCGGGGGTCGGCACGCCGTTGTCGATGCCCGACCACATCGACATCATGATCTGGCCGCCAACCGCGCGGCTACGGAAGATATCGCGCTGCGAAGTCCGGATGAACAGGGCGATGCCGATCTTGCGCCAGTGATCGGTGATGAGTTCGAGCGCGTCGGTTTCCAGCGTGCTTTCGCCGGCCGTTTCCACGATGATTTGCGCCGGGCGTCCGTCGGGAAGTATCCGCAGCCCGTCATCGCCACGCTTCTGAAGCCCAGCCTCGTCGAGCAGGGCATTGGCCTGATCGGGATCATGGGCGACCCAGGCTTTGGCGAATTCCGGCCGGAAGAGCGGGCTTTCCGGCAGCACCGTATCGGCACTTTCCTGCGCCAACCCGTAGAACACAGCCATATTGATCTCGCGCCTGTCTACAGCCAGCGAAAGTGCGCGGCGCACGCGCACGTCACGAAAAAGGCCACGCCACACCTGGTCGGCACAATTCAGATTGGGCAGCAGCGCCAGCCGCGAACCCTGTGTGCGTTTCCACAGATGCATCTTCACCGGGTAGCGCTTCTCCGCATCCTTCAGGAAGGAGTAATCGGTGAAGTCAATTCCCAGGCTTTGCAGGTCGCTCTCGCCCGCACCGGTCTTGGCGGAAATGATCGTCGACGAGCTGACGTTCATGACAATCCGATCGACATAGGGCAGTTGCCGGCCATTCTCGTCTATTCGATGAAAGAATGGGTTGCGCTCGAAAACGAACTGCTCAGCCGGCGGCTTGGTCCGGTTCTGCCAGGGATCGAGGGTCGGCAGTTCCGGGTTCTCCGGGCGATATTGCCGCGACATGCGGATATGCAGGAGCGTCCATTTCCGGGCCCGGTTCTCCTTCATCAGGCCGGCGAGCCGGAATGGGTCCTGGTATTTCTTGTGGAACTGCTTGAGGTAGGCGGCCGGCAGAACAAGCGATAGCGGCGCAGCAGCGGCGAGCTTGGGCAGGAAGTCGGGATTGGGCGCATCCCAACTGTAGCGGACCGTCAACGGATCGACGATCTCGAAGCGTGGCGGCTTGCCGTCCGCCATCAGGGCCGGGGCGAGCCCGCCTTGCGAAAGCTCGTCGTTCAGCCAGACATCTTCCCAGCAATAGCGAAAATCCTCCGGCGTCAAAAGGCTGCCGTCAGACCATTTATGCCCTTCCCGAATCTTGAAAGTGAAGACGCGATCATCGGCTACGTCGAAACTTTCGAGAATGTCGGCTTGCATGTTGAGCTTTTCGTCGTAGCCGACCAGGCGAGCATATCCATAGATCGTCATCATCCGGATATCTTTCTGGCTGCCGATGATCGTTCGCAGCGTGCCGCCATACTGACCCGGCTGCCGACCCATCGCAGCGAGATTGATCGCGCGCGGGTTCTTGGGCAGGCGTTCGGCGAGTGCCGGCAGCGCCCTGGCCTTCAGCTCCGGCTGAAGGAATTCCGGCTCCAGATCGCCGGCGCGCGACGTGACCGGCAGAAATGCCGAAGCCATAAGGCCAAGGACGGTGCGCCGGCTGATCAATGGCGTAGCTCGCTGACATCGGCCGAACGTCGGGCCAGCACGAGGTGGCCGCCGCCAAGATCGAGCGGCGACAGCACATCCTCCTCGCCCTCGTCGCGGAATTGCGGTCCCCATGCGCTGGTGTCGGAAGCGCCGCTGAGCTTCAGCGTCTTGAAATCCATCGGCCTGTCGAGATCGGGGAAAGGTACTGCGGCGACCAGTGAACGTGTGTAGGGGTGGACCGGTTTCCGAAGCAGAATTTCGCGCGGCGCAAGCTCGACGATACGCCCGCCGCACATCACCGCGATGCGGTCGGCCATGTAGTCCACCACTGCCAAATTGTGGGATATGAACAGGTAGGTCAGGCCCAGTTCCTTCTGCAGGTCCTTCAGAAGGTTCAGGATCTGCGCCTGGACAGAGACATCGAGCGCCGAAACCGGCTCGTCGCAGATCAGGAGTTCAGGCCCCAGCGCCAATGCCCGCGCGATGCCGATACGCTGACGCTGCCCGCCGGAGAAACTGTGCGGATAACGCTGGATGAAGCGCGGATCGAGCCCGATTGCCTGCATTAGGCTCTTGACCATGGCGAGTCGGGACGCGGCATTGCCACGTCGATGGATTTCCAGCGGCTCGCTCAAGATGTTCTCCACCGTCATGCGCGGTGAGAGCGACGACACCGGATCCTGGAAGACCATCTGGATTTTCGCGCGCAGCATGCGCAAAGCGTCTCCCTCGGCTTCGAGGACGTCGATCGGTCCTTCGCGACCGTTGAAGATCACAGAGCCGCCGCTAGGGGTGACGGCCCGCATAAGGATCTTGCTGACGGTGGTCTTGCCGGAGCCGCTTTCGCCGACCAGACCCAGGCACTCACCCCGCCTGATATCGAAGCTCACGCCGTCCACGGCGCGAACAGAGGGTTGGTGATCCCCGCCGAACCATCCGGACTTGCGGATGGTGAAAGTCTTTGTGAGATCCCTGACCGACAGCAGGATGTCGTCCGGCCCCTTCGATGCCGGCGCCGTCTGCTTGCCGAGCAGGTTCTCGACATTCACCGGCACCTCGCGGAGTGCCTTCAGCCTTTCGCCAGGCTTCAGGTCGAAATGCGGAACGGCCGCCATCAGGCCCTTCAGGTAAGGGTGACCTGGCCGGCGGAATATCGCCTCGACAGGTCCCGCTTCCATGATCTCGCCATGGTAGATGACCACCACCTCGTCGGCGACATTGGCGACCACGCCGAGGTCGTGCGTTATCAGCAGCATGGCCATGTTCAGCTTGGTCTGAAGCCCGCGCAGCAATTGCAGGATTTGCGCCTGGATGGTGACGTCCAACGCCGTCGTCGGCTCGTCGGCGATCAACAAGGCGGGCCGGCAGATGAGCGCCATGGCGATCATGGCGCGCTGACGCAATCCTCCCGAAAGTTCAAACGGATACATGTCATAGGCGCGCTTGGGATTGGGAAAGCCGACAAGGCTGAGCATTTCCTCGGTCCGCGCCTTGCGCTCCGCCCGAGGCATGGGAGAATGAATCTGCAGGGATTCGCTGACCTGGTTGCCGATCGTGTGCAGCGGCGACAGCGATGTCATCGGCTCCTGGAAGATCTTGCCGATGCGGCTGCCTCTCAACGCCCTGATTTCGGGTCCGTCACGCGGCATCTGCAGGATATCCTGCGTCGTGCCGGGCTTTTCAGGATCGGAAAACAGGATGCGGCCGCGAACATGGGCAGTCTTCGGCAGAATGCCCATCACGGCCTGGCTGAGAACCGATTTTCCCGAACCGGACTCGCCCACAAGCGCGGTAACCTTGCCGGGCAGGACGCGAAGATTTGCACGCCTGACGGCATGCAACGGCCCCCCGATAATGGCAAACGAGATGCCAACATCTTCGATCCGCAGCAGGTCAACACCTGAATTCATACCGAATTCATTCTCACACCAGCCCCAATCTGGCGGCCTGCCTGGCGGCAGGCCCAGAAAGCGAGACTAGCGCATTGCCAGCCTAGAGCAACTTGGATTCTAAACGGTCGCCAGTTCCCTGACGGAACCGGCGACCGGACTGCAGACCAAAAGCGTTCGGATCAGATCGTGGCGGTTACTGGAGCTTGCGCCGGTCGCCAGCCGACAGGCGGGCGGCATCGCGATGAAGCAGCATGACCTGCTCGGCGTCCGATATCCGGTCGTGAACCGGCTCCATCGCACTGTCTTCATCGACCGCGAGAACGCCCGACAGATCGGGTGAAAGCACCGTCAGCTTCTTGATGCCCGCCAGTTCCTCGTTACCGAGCGTCAGCCAGCTGCTGGTGCCGCAATAGCTGGCGAATTCTTTGCTGGCGAGAACGCTGTGCGGATATTTCTTGGTCAGGGTCTGGAGGCGCTGGACCTCGTTTACAGCCGAGCCGAAGACAGAGAATGTCAGCCGGTCGGTAAGCCCGACATTACCGAACATCACATTGCCGACATGCAGGCCGATACCAAAGCCTATGTCGCTCAACCCTTGCTGCTTCCTGCGCAGATTGAGATCCATCATGCGCGCGCTGGCCTTGTGCGCCGCCGCAAGAGCAGCCTGGCAGGCGATCTCAGACTGCGAGCGGTGCCTTTCGCAAGGGTAGACGGCAATGAAGCCGTCGCCGATGAAACTCATGATCTGCCCGCCTTTGCGATTGAAAGGTGCGGCAACGGCGTCGAAAAACTGGTTCAGCGTATCGATGTAGATTTCGCGGCCGGAGGTTTCGGCAAGCCTTGACGACCCGCGCATATCGGCCATGACCAGTGCGGCCCGGATTGTATCGCCCTCGCCGCGCTTGATCTGGCCGTCCAGCACGCGCCTGCCGGCGTCGCCGCCGAGATAAGTGGTCATCATGTTGTCGGCGAGCTTGGTGAGCACCGCCATCTTGGTTGCGATAGCAAGATGGTTCTGGATGCGCAGCAGCGCCGCAATCATGCTGTCGCTGAAGCCTGCAGCGCTGTCGGTGGACCAGGACCCCATCATGCCCTGCGTGGTGTTGCCGCTGAAGGGATGGACGAAAGCCATGTAATCGGTGACGCCCATAAGCCTGAGTTCATCGAAAACAGGAAACTCCGACGGCACCGACGGGTCGAACCGGCGCCGCAGATGGTCGAGCTTGTTGCTGAGCAGATGGTAATATGGGCTGGTCACGAACCTGTCTGACGGCACGCCACCCTCGTTGCGGAAGCCTTCTACTTCGAGGCCCTGGCCGCGAAACCAGGTGAAGCCAAGCGCGTCATAAAGCGGATGAAGCATCGAAAAGCTCAAATGCACCCGCTTCAGTGGCAGGCCGGCGGCAGCCAGCCGCTCACAAAAGCCTTTTACCAATGTTTCCAGATCGTTGCCCTCGAGCGCCGATTGGGTCAGCCAATCGGCAACCTTATCCACGAGAATGGTGGAAATTTCTGTGCTCATGCTGTCTCCAAACCCGTCCAAGATGGGCCACTCCTTTGATCCGCCACAACACAGTCCGCCGACGATCCAAGGATAAGACCCTCGAAGTTAATGAAGCCGGCTTCGGCGGCAAAGGCCGGCGAAGAATGTCCCGATGACTGTCCTTGCAGGCAAGGAGCGGGCGTAACTGCATCTAAATCCTGGGCCATCATGTGGCGAGGCTGCCGGCGGAGTGCAACCACGATCCTGACATAGGTCAAGAAATTCGCCGACCAGACGCCGTCAGGCCTTCACCACCGTCTCTCGGGCTAGCCCGAGGCGGCCAAAAACATTGCGTGTGTCGACGATAAGCAGAGCGTGATCGGCGATCGCCTGATAGTCGATCGCATCGTGGTCGGTTGCAACCACGACAGCATCGAAATCCTTCAAGGCCGCCTCGGTCAATTCGACCGAGCGACGCCCCTTGATCGCCATATGCTCGCGTGTGCTGGGAATCTCGGCAACATGCGGATCGTGGAATTCCGCCTTGCCGCCCCATTCCTCGATGAGTTCAATGAGCCGCAATGACGGGCTTTCGCGGATGTCGGGCACATTCTTCTTGTAGGCGAGCCCGATGATGAGAATGCGCGAACGGCTGAGCGCCTTGCCGCAACGCCGGTCCAGCGCCTTCGCCAGTTCATCGACCACATGACGCGGCATGGCCGTGTTGATCTCCGCCGCCAGCTCGATGAAGCGGGTCGGCAGTTCGTATTCGCGCGCCTTCCACGTCAGGTAGAAGGGATCGATCGGAACGCAGTGCCCGCCAAGTCCGGGGCCAGGATAGAAAGGCATGTAGCCGAAGGGCTTGCTCTTTGCCGCCTCGATCACCTCCCAGATATCGATGCCCATCGCACCGAACACGACCTTCAACTCGTTGACGAGGGCTATGTTGACCGAGCGGAAGATGTTTTCCGTCAGCTTGACCGCCTCGGCGGTCGCCGTGGTTGAAACCGGAACGACGGTCTTGACCACGCTCTGGTAGAAAGCCTGCACGAGCGTCGCCGCTTCAACGCCGTCGCCTGCCACGACCTTGGGGATCGTCGCGACTTCAAAGCTGCGGTTGCCGGGATCCTCGCGTTCGGGCGAGAAGCCGAGAAAGAAGTCTGTCTTCGACTGCAAGCCGGTTTCTTGCAGTATGGGCTTGATCACGTCGTCGGTGGTGCCGGGATAGGTGGTCGATTCCAGCACGATCAGCTGGCCGAGACGCAGATGCTTGGCGATGGCGGCTGCCGTGTCCCTGACAAAGGAGAGGTCCGGCTCGCGATGTTTCGTCAGCGGTGTCGGAACGCAGATGATGATGACATCGCAGACGGCCAGTTCGGCAAAATCCGCAGTGGCCCGGAACCGTCCACTCGCCACCTGGCCGGCAAGGGCTGTCGACGTCACCGCCTCGATGTAGGATTGGCCGTTGTTCAGGCTCTCGACCTTCCGAGCTTCGATGTCGAAGCCGGAAACCGGGAAGCCGGCGCGTGCGATCGCAACCGCCAGCGGCAAACCGACATAGCCCAGTCCGATCACGCCGACTTGCGCGGTGCGCGTCGAGATACGGCTCAGAAGACGGTCATATGTCGATTGTGAGGCGTCCAAGAATCTGCTTTCCCGTCAATTCGGACAGGCTGTCCGCTCCCATGGCCGAGGCATATTGCGGAAAAACGATTTCCGCAAGCCGTCATCAGGCCGGAGACTTCGCCTTCAGGTTTGAGGCGGCCATCGCATAGCCGCCGGCGGCGCCATCGATGAAATGAAGGTGATCGCGCTGCAGCGGCGAGGCGACGAGGCATGTCATCAAGGCCGATTTCTGGCGGTGCAGGCCATAGTTGCAGATGCCCGCCTCTTCCGCCTGTTTCAGCCGGTTCTCGATCCGTTGCAACACATCCGCGTCAACGTCGATGGTCATCTTCAAGCCGTCGTCGAACTTCCGGAAATCCGAATTGCTGGCCACTTCGCGTTTGTAGACCTTCGGATCGAAACGGCCGATCGTCCAGCCAAATCGATCGGTGACAGCCGTAAGCGTCATCAGGAACACTATCCATAGCTTCGACAGCCACCGCCATCCTGCCGGCGTCGTGGCCCGCGCCTCGATATCGAGGCCGGCGGGCAGCAAACTGTAGCCCGGCCCGTTCACCGGCACCGGGTGGCCATCGCGTTCCTGCCTGCCGGCAAGGGCGATGATGTCGGAAGCCAGGAACTGAAAACCGCGCAAGTCGCGCGACGGCCCCGGTATGGCTATGATCGAGACGATTTCGCCATGCCGCGCTTCGATCGGGTTCCAGCGGCAGGAGAGGCCGGTCAGGTCCGGCCGCGTGCCGGCCGGCGCAGGATCGATGCGGTAGCGTCCGGCTTTCATCTCGGCTTCGGCCCAACTGCCGCCACCGCCGGCGAACATGGCATAGAAGACCGCTTCGGAGGCCTGGAACCGCGCCACGCGAACGTCGAAGCCGTGCGCTCTTACATCCTTTATCGGCACGATCGCGGCACGCAAGGTCAGGTCCAGTTCGTCCGCCACCCATCTCTGAACAGCCGCCAGCGCGTTGCGGGTGATCTCCAGCGCCGAGCCGGGAAACGCCACGAGCGCGCCATCGCCGCCGAAGACAAAGGGAAGGTCTTGCCGGCCCAGCGCATTGAGCAGCGCCGAGATGACGCTGGCGCCGGCCATATTGACGGTTTTATAGCGCCCGGCCGCGATCGCCTTGGTCGAGCCGACGATGTCGGCGGTTGCCAGCGCCCAGCCATCGGGCAGAGGTCGATAGTTGTCGATATCGGCAACGCTTTCGAACTTTGCGAAGACGGGCAAGGAAGCGACAAACGGGTCGGGCGCGGCAGCTGTTTCCATGACCATCAGATAGCACATTCCACTGCTTTACGGTGAAGTCGATATGCTACGAAATTGACTTGCGCAGGCTTTCCGATGATAGGGTCGCGCGATGCGAATTGCCTTCTACGCGCCGCTGAAATCGCCCAATCATCCCGTTGCCTCCGGCGACCGCCAGATGGCACGGATGCTGGTCAAGGCGCTGGAGCATGGCGGGCACAGCGTCGAACTGGCATCCGAATTACGCTTCTATCTACGCGAGCCGGAGCCGAAAAGTTTCGATGCGCTCAAGATCGAAGCCCGCCAGGAAGCCGCGGGGTTGACCAAGCTTTGGGATCGTGACGGCAAGCCCGATCTCTGGTTCTCCTATCATCCCTATTACAAGGCGCCCGACCTGATCGGGCCCGGGCTGGCGTCGGCCTTTGCCGTCCCCTATGTGACGGCGGAAGCCTCCTATTCGAGGCGGCGCAACGCCGGTTTGTGGGCCGACACGCAAGCGTTGGTGGCGCGAGCCGTCGAACAGGCAGCGCTGAACATCTGTTTCACGCAAAGGGATCGCCAGGGACTGGCAGATGCGGTTCCCGACGCCGCTCTCGGTATGCTTTCGCCCTTCATCGACACATCGGCATTCCGGGAAATGCCGGCACGCGGTTATCCGACGCGCCTCGTTACCGTCGCCATGATGCGCCCGGGCGACAAAGTCGAAAGCTATCGCATGCTAGCGCAAGCGCTCGGTTCGATCGGCCACCTGCCCTGGACCATGTCGGTCGTCGGGGACGGGCCTGCCCGCGACGAGGTCAAAGCGCAATTCGCCGGCTTGCCCGCCGACCGTATCGAATGGCTTGGCGCGATCGAGCCGGCCGCCGTGCCGGATGTCCTCTACAGGGGGGGAATCTACGTCTGGCCGGGCTACGGCGAGGCCTATGGCGTTGCCTATCTTGAAGCACAGGCCGCCGGCCTTCCGGTGGTGGCTCAGCACATCGCCGGCGTGCCGGAGGTGGTGCGGGATGGCCAGACCGGGTTTCTCACCCCGCCGGGCGATGTGGCGGCGTTCGCTTCCGCCATTGAAAGGCTTCTGGCCCGCAACGACGAAAGAACCATCATGGCCGCAGAAGCCAGACGTTTCATCCTCGAAGAACGCTCCCTCGGTGCTGCAGCGGTGCGTCTGGGCGAACTTCTTTCGAAGATCCCCGTTTCATGACATCCGATCGGATCTGGCAGCCCTTGGTGGAAGAACTGGCGCGCTGGCAACGGGCAGGCCGCAAGGCAGAGTTCTGGCTGCGCGACGATGACACCGTGGAGCCGACGCCTGCGCTTGATCGGCTGCTCGCCCTCACTGGTGAATTCGCGATTCCGGTCACTCTGGCCGTCATTCCGGCCATGACGGGTCGGAAGCTTGCCGTCCGGCTCGACGAGGCACCGCATGCCACGGTCGCCATCCATGGCTGGGCGCACCGAAATCATGCGCCCGAGGACCAGAAGAAGCAGGAGCTCGGCGCGTATCGGCCACGCGAGGCGGTGCTGGGTGATCTGGCTCGCGGACTGTCGCACGTAACTGGCCTGCACGGCGCCCGTGCCGTCCCGATGCTGGTGCCACCCTGGAACAGGATCGACGCCGGCTTGGTATCCGACCTTGGATCGATAGGATTTGTGGCATTGTCGGTCTATGGGCCGCCGAAGCCGGCCTCCCTGGCGGTCATCAACAGCAATGTCGACGTCATGGATTGGCATGGCACGCGCGGCTGCCGCGATCATGGGCTGTTGGTTCAGGAGATCGTCGCGCAATTGCAGCATGCATTCGAGGGCGGCGAACCGGTTGGCCTGCTCACCCACCATCTCGTCCATGATGAATCGGCCTGGCTTTTCCTCGAACGGCTGTTCACGCTCACCGCACGGACAGAAGCCTGCGCATGGCTTGCGATCAGGACATTGATCGGGCGCAGCGCCGGTAGAGGAAAATAGCTCAGCGCTTCTTGTGCAATGAGACCGGGAATTTGAGCGTCTGGCCATCCCGCGCGGCAAAGGCGCCGGCAAAGCTTTTTTTGGCCAGCTTCTCGATCTCGTCCAGTTGCTCATCGGTGCGTGTCGGATCGTGGTGAAACAGCGCAAGCCCCCGCGCACCGGCCGCCTCACAGAGCTTGACGCCCTGTTGCCATGTCGAGTGCCCGTGACCGCGGCGGCGTTCCATTTCCTCCTCGGTGTAGGTGCAATCGTAAACGACGAGGTCGGCATCTGCGATCAGGCCGAGCACCGCCTGATCGAGTTTGTCCGGTTCGTGCTCGGTGTCGGTGATCACCGCCACGACGCGGCCGCCCCATTCGACCCGGTAGCCTATGCAGCCGCCCGGATGGACAAGGCTGGCGGTTCGGACCACCACCCCTTCGCGCGGCCGAAGCACGTCTCCGGACACGAAATCGTGGTAGTCGAGGCTTGCCTTGCAGATATCCAGTCTCACCGGAAACCACGGCGGCTGTATGAACTCATCGACCATCTGCCTGGTCGTCATGCGTCCAGCAAGATGCCCGGACCAGAGCGCGAGCTTGACGCTCCGGTCATAGATCGGCGCAAACACCGGCAGCCCGATGATATGATCGTAATGACAATGGGTGAAAAACAGGTCGAAATCGGTCACGCCCGACGCCCGAAGCGCCCCGCCGGCTGGCCGCAGGCCAGAGCCCGCGTCGAACAGGAGCGTATGCTTGCCGCATCGCATCTCGATGCAGATCGTGTTGCCGCCATAGCGGGAGAATTCTGGCCCGGATACCGAAATGCTGCCGCGTACCCCCCAAAACCTGACCAGGAAAACATCGTCGTCCATGCTAGTCCTTCGCAGTACCGTCACTCATCGTAGCCAAACAACGGCTGCTAGGCGAGACAGGTTTTCTTCGGGTGGCCTTCTCAGGGGCCAGTGCCGTCACGACGGCGAGGATCGAGCGCACGTCATTCGTTATTTGGCGCTTCGTGCGTCGATCAGATCCGCGGTCGTATGGCTTAGGCGATCGGCAAGAACCCGCAATATCTCGATGGTCATTTCCGGGTACTCCCGCATAAGCCTCAGGAAATGATCCTTGCGGATTCTCAAGGCTTCGACCGGACTGGCCGCTCTGACGGTGGCTGTGCGGGAGCTGTTGCACAATATGGCGATCTCGCCAACGATCGAATTTGGCACCATTTCGGCAATTTTTATCGGTCCGCTGTCGGAATCGACCAGAATATCCGCGCTGCCTGAAAGGATGACATAGGCGGCGTCTCCTTCGTCGCCCTGACGGAAAAGAATCTGGCCGGCGCTGTAGCTCACCCGGTCGGATGTGAACGCAAGCAGCTTGAGCTTTGTCGACTCGATGCCGGAAAACAAGGGAATGCGTTGCAGCATTCCAACTTCATCCTTGAGCAGCATTGTCGCAAACCTCCCAAAATTCGCGTTTGCCAGACTAGAGCAACGGGCGCCCGGATGGAATCAATTCTGTTTCCGGGATGGCGAGGCGAACCACGCGGTGGCGAGCCCTATGTCGTGCGATCGGGCGATGTCGCCTGACAAATTCCCACCGGCAGAACGATTCCATCTGAATGTCCGTCCCTCTATGACAGCAGTTCCTTGAAGATACCGTTGCCTGCCAAAAGTGTCTCGTGTGTTCCGTCTTCCACCAATTGACCCGAGTCGAAGACGACAACGCGATCGAACATCGCCGCCATTGCCGGATTGGTCACCACCCACACTATTGCCGGCGAATGGCCGTCGCACCTGGCTGCCTCGAGCACGTTTCGCAGCACCTTCTCCTGCATGCGATGGTCAAGCGCCGACAGCGGCCGATTGAGAATGAGAAAATCGGGACGCTTGAGCAGGGCCCGGGCAACATCGAGCTTCTGTCGCTGTCCACCGGTCAGCCGCCTGCCGCCGGAGCCGACGTTGAAGTCGAGGCCGACATCCAGCAGTTCGGCATAGAGCCCCAGTTCGTCAAGAATGTCATAGACGATGGAGCGTATGCGGTCCGGCGCGTCGGGATGGCTGTTGCCCACACGGCCGAACAGGACATTGTCCATGACGGTGGCCGCGGCAATGTATTTGGCGGGATCATAGCGTTCGATCGCATCTTGCAGCTCGGGCGGCAGGTTTTCATAGAACCGGTTGCGGGCCGCGACGATCTTGCTCATCAGCTCGTCACTGAGCAGGCCGAAGCGGTGCCGGGGCTCGATATAGGCAAAGCTCAAGGTGACGATCATGGCGCGGTCGTTCTCGGAAACCGCCTCGTAGGGACGGTTCTTGAGCCGTTGCAGCAAGGTTTCGTAGGCGGGTATCTCCTCGGCGGTCATGAAGGCGAGCTGCTGGAAGAACTGGTGGTCGGGCGGCAGGTCGGCAAACAGCTCGATCGCCTGTTCGGCGATCTCCATGCCCATTTCGTAGAGCGTGCGGTCGAGGCCGGCTTCTTTCAACACGGAAGCAAAATAGGGATTGGCCGCCAGAGCCCTGTCAGCCAGCTTAGGGCCGGCGGCAGCGCCGAAGAGCAGGTTTTCGCCGATCGTTGCTTCCTTGTTGTAGGCACCGGGTTCGAAAGGAACCACCAGTCCGCTCAGCCCTTCCTGTTCCAGCCGGGTTCGCAGCGCCGCGCGCAATTCTACGATACGCCTGGCAAGCTCCGTGTGGCGCGTGAGGTTGGCCGAAGAGCGCAAGCCAAGATCCAGGATGTCGCGCGACAGGACAACCGCGTCGAGCACCCGGCGCACGGCTTCAAAGAGGTCGTGCGGGCCGGTAGCGCCGGCGGAAGCATAGTTGATCCAGTCGCTGTGGATATCGAGATCTGGATTGCCCGACCGACGCGCCTCATGCATGTTCCAGCGGTGCTGGTCTGCCGCGGCGCCATCATAAGTCACCGGTGTCAGCGGCGCATGCTTCAACCCGTAAAGCAGGTTGTCGCGAAGGCTTGCCTGGAACAGGAAAACATCCGACGAGGCATAGGACATGCGCCGGCCGGTCACTGCTTCGGGGAGTTCAAGCAGGTCATCGGCGCCCGAGGCGACCTTTCCGCTGGCCGGCCAGTTCAGCCGCGCGAAAGCTTCTGCAAGCGCTTCCGCGCCACCTGTCGCGGTGCTGACCAGCGCCACCGTCTCACCCGGCTTGACCTGCAGGGAGATGCGGTCGAGGAGCATGGCACCGCCATCGTCTTCGATGGACACACCGATCGCCGACAGGGGGTTGGTCATCGGGGCGGGATCGTCGATCGTCAATGCCCCGATTCTTGGCTCAATGAGACCGTCGACGGTGAACTGTTCGACGACCTGCTGATATTTGACCTGGACATCCTGCCGCGCCTGATCCCAGTCGATCAGTTCCTTCATCGGTCCAGGCAGGTCCTTGTAGGCGCTGATCACGGCCACGAGCTGGCCGACGTCCAGCCGCCCCTGGATGACCAGATACCCGCCGATCATGTAGAACAGGAAGGGCGTGAGCTGCGCGAGAAAATTGTTGAGGAACTTTACCATGAATTTCCATTGGTAAAGGTCGAAGCGGATCTTGAAGATAAGCCCGAGCCGGGCAGCTATGTCGGCGCGCTCGTAGTTTGAGGTATCGTGGACGTGAACCGCGCCGATGCCGTCGACGATTTCGCCAACCCGGCCCGAAAGCGCGCGCGCCGTCAACTGCCGCTCGCGCCCGAGCACGATCAGCCGCCGCCGCATCCGCGGGATGAGCACGATCTGGATCACCACGATCACAACCGCTATCATGCCGAGCCACACGTTCTGGACCATGATGAACAGCATGGCCGTCAGCGCCTGGCCGCCGAGCAGTACCGGCTGCAGGAAGGCATCGCCGATGAAGCCCCCCAGCGGCTCCACCTCGTCCTTCACCATGGTCGCCACTTCGGCGGATTTCACCCGCTTGAAGTAAACCGGCGGAAACCGCAGCACACGATCGACCAGATCGAAGCGGATCCGCCGCAGCATGCGTTCGCCGAGGCGGCCCTTGTAGGTGTTGATGTAGAGTTTGAACAGGCCGTTGATGACGACCAGCAAGAGGAACACAAGGCTCAGGGCAAACAGCGTCTCCTTGCGGTCGAGCTGAAAACCGGAGAAGAACTGGACTTCTCCAATGAACGGCACGTTGTAGTGTAGCTTCATGAATGGCCGGGTCGCGCCGGGTTGCTCGAAGCCGCTTCCTTGGATCGGGCCGTTGACGATCAGCTTCGGCAGGTCGAAGGACATGAAATACGGGATCATCGAAAGCAGGACGATGATCAATATCCAGACCTGCTGCTTCTTGGTGTGCGTCCAGATATAGCGAGCTAGGCTGGGTTCCATATGCGACTGTGGACCTTCAGTTGGAAGGATGCAGGATGTAAGAGCACCTGCTGGCGAACGGCGGATCGGCGATTTCTTCTTCGTCGCCAGCGACCAGCTCGAAGCTGCAGTGCATGGAGATTGTCCCGCGCTCGACGATGGAAGCAACCTGCGAGGCGGCGCGATCGCGACTTCCGCGTGGCTTCGGCGAATGGCCGGGCAGCCCGAGGCCGCAGCTGCGCGGCTGGTGCTGGCGGATGGACGCCGATGGTCTGGAAAGATGCAACAGGCTTTCTCCGGCACCGGGCAATGGCGAAGCGGCTTGCAGCATGGTCATGTCCGCGAATCAAACGGCCTTGAGGGAGGCAAGATTGCGTTGTGTCGCCCGAAATCCCAACATACAAGACGACTATGATGGATGTCACGCAACCGCGCAATGCCGGCATGGACTGGCATGAGCAAGCCCTGGACCTCACGCGGGGAATTGCTGCCTATGTCAACTGCCCTCTCGTGGCAGGGCTGGCGCGCGTCGTCGCCAAGCATCCGGAGGCCGATATCGCCAATGCCTTCAACCACAAGCAGGTCGCCTGCAAGATGTGGGCGCGCGACAGGCTGTTCGAAAGCTGCGGCGGCCGCTTCGAGCGCATATGGGTTCTCGGCGGATGGTACGGCGTATTGCCGGCAATGCTTTTCAACGATGCCCGCTTCGACATCGCGGCGGTCGATAGCTTCGACATCGATCCAGAAGTCGCGCCGGTCGCCCGAACCCTCAACCGGGACGCCGGCGACCGGTTCCGGGCGCTGACGGCGGACATGTATGCACTCGACTATGCGGCCGGCCGGCCCGACCTGACGGTCAATACGAGCTGCGAGCACATAGCCGATCTGCGCGCCTGGCTTGCCCTGCTTCCGCCGGGCGCGACTGTACTGCTGCAATCGAACGATTATTTCAGCGAGCCTACGCACATCAACTGCGTGGCTTCACTAGCAGCCTTCGAAGCCATGGCGGCGCTGCGGGACGTGCGGTTCTCCGGCGAACTGCCGACAAAGAATTATACGCGCTTCATGCTGATTGGAACTGTTTAGTGCGTAGCGCTTTCCCTTAGGGATTTGCGTCAAAACAAAGAGATAGGGCGGTCCTGCGTTTCCGTGCAACGGTGAACCGCTCTAGGGTCCATCATCTGTTTGATCATTGAACTTTTCCGAAACCGGGCTCCACTTTCAGGGACCAGGTTCGATACCGCTCGCGCAGGATTTGCGCCGAGTGACGCGCGCCTTCCAGGTCGAGACGATGCGCGGATGGCGTCGGTCCCACAAGCGCCTGTTCGATCGCTTGCGCCAGACCTTCAGGCGTCAGGTCCTTTTCCGTCAGCACCGTTGCAAGACCGAGGTCTTCGAGCATCAGGGCGCGAACCGTCTGTTCGGTCTCCCCGCCGGCTGCAAATGGAACGAGCAGCGAGCGACAACCCGCGCGCAGGACATCGCAGACCGTGTTGTAACCCGCTTGCGAGACTGAGAGGCGGGCGCCGCCCAGCAGGCTGGCGAAATCCTCGCGGAACCGGAAGATTGACAGGCCCGGCGTAGCATCGTGTGCGATCGCGTCAAACTCGTCTTTCGGCAGGTTTGGGCCGGTGATCAAACACCATTTCCAACCGTTGTTGGCATTTCGCGCCGCCGCTACAGTGGAGCTGACAAGGCTCTTTCCGGCAGCCCCACCGCCGACCGACACCAGAACATCGAAGCGCTCGGAGGCCGCGGGCGAGGGCGGCGCGGCAACGAGCCCTGTGTAGGTGACGTCGGCCCTGATCGCCTCGGCCAGTGGAAATGTCTTGTCGATGGTTGCGAATGCCGGATCGCCATGGACCATGACAAGGTCGAAATGCCTGTTGATGAGATCGACCGTTTCCTCGTTTCGGCCCGGCTTGACGCGCTCCTGAAGGATATCGCGCACGGACGTCGCCAGCAGCGGTCTGGGCGACGTCGCCTCGATGGCCTCGATCAACGGCAGGAGTTCGAAACGCATCTGCCGGCGTCCAAATGGAAACGCCTCGACAATGACGATATCAGGCCTGCACTCCCGGAATGCCTGCAGCAGCATCTCCGAACGCCATTTCTTGAAATCGTCGTCGATGGGTTTGCCCTGCAGGTCGACAAGTCCGGAAAATCCCTCATCGCCGGAGGTGACGGGTGGCAGGGTTACAGATTTTGCACCCGGTCCCGGAAATCCGGCGATCGGCGCTCCGCCGGTCACGACGGTCACGTCGAATCCGTCATCCGCCAGAGCCGCCGCAATGCGGCTGGCGCGCGCGAGATGGCCGATGCCGAGCAGGTGCTGGACGTAGAAGAAAGCGCGCAGCCGCTTCATTCGGCGGCCCGCCACTCCCGCTCGAACAGTTCCTTGAGCTGTCCAATGCTTGCCACATGATCGAAATCGCCGCGCACGCGCTGCTCTGCGGCGTTACCGAGACTGGCGCGCAGCGCGGGATCACGGATCAGGCGCTCCAGCGCCTGTGCCAGGGCGATCGGGTTTTCCGTCGGAACCAGCAGCCCGGTTTCATCCGGCGACAAAAGCTCCGGCACGCCGGAAACATCGGTCGACACGCAGGCAAGCCGTTGGCTGGCCGCCTCCACCAGGACATTCGGCAGACCGTCCCGGTCGCCATTTGCGGTGATCCTGCAGGCCAGGGCGAAGATGTCGGCGCAGCGGTAGTGCTCAAGCACCTCCTCTTGCGCAAGCGCGCCTTTCCAGGAGACGCGACCATCCAGTCCGAGCTTTTGCGCCAGCGCCTTGAGCCGTCCCAGTTCCTCGCCGCCGCCGATATGCTCGAAACGCCACGCCAGGTCACCAGGCAAGAGGGCAAGGGCCTGCAGCAAGGTGTCGTAACCTTTCTTTTCGACGGCGCGCCCGACACTCAGGATGACAACCGGTTCGTCCGGCGCCGAGCCGTCATGCTGTTTTCGCGCCGCGCCGAAACTGCCGAAGCGATCAAGGTCGAGCCCATGATAGCTCAGGTGCACGGACGAGTTGCCGTTGGCGAGTTTCGTCAGACGGTCGAAGCCGGTTTTCGTGCAGGTGACCGTCCAGCGCGCCGAGGAAAGCTTGCCGGCCAGATCCCAGTCCGCAGAAGTCCAGATGTCCTTGGCATGGGCCGAGCAGCTCCAGGGCAGGCCACGAAGCAGGCTGGCATAGCGCGTCACCGATGCCGGCGTGTGCGCGAAATGTGCGTGCAGCCAGCCCGCGTCTTCCGGCCATTCGGCCGCCAGCACCAGCGCTTGCCCGAAACGGCGCGCGCGATTGCGGGTAAAGTCGCGGGGGAGGTCGGTTGCCAGCGATCCGAGCGCGCGCCAGAAGCCCGGCCTCAGCAGATGAGCAAACAGGGAGCGAGCCACGCGCAGCGGCTCTTCATGCAGATATTCCGGCAGATAGTGGACCGGCGCTTTGATCTCGTCATGCACGGGGTGGCGTTTTGCATCGGTCGGCCGCCTGAGCGCGAACAGTATCAGGTCGAAACCCGCACGCTCCAGACCGAGCAGTTCCTGCGCGATGAAGGTTTCCGACAGCCGCGGATAGCCTTTCAGAACCACGACGATCTTGCGGTTTTGCAACTCAGTTCATGCCTTCAATGACCGAAAGGTGATGGCCGGCCCGCCGCTCGAGCAGTTCCGCGACGATTTCGGAAATATGCGGCAGCCCTTCCAGCGTCAGATGCGGATTGCTCTGCGATGGGCGGGGCCGGGCCGGCAGCACCTTCAGTGCGTCGGCAAACCGCTGGGAATCCTTGGCTTCTTCCGGCAAAAGCATCTCGATGAGGCCGAGTTCGGCTGCGCGCCGTGCGCGGATCAGCTGTTCCTCGCGGGGCTTCACGCGCGGCACGATCAGCGCCGGCTTGTCGAAAGACAGTATCTCGCAATAGGTGTTGTAGCCGCCCATAGCCACGACCGCCTTGGCGCCGGCAATCAGGTCTTCCATGCGGTTGTCGAACTCGATGATCTTGATATAGGGGATCTTGGACCCCTTCTTGACCAGCTTGTTGCGCTTGCGCGCCGGCATGTAAGGCCCAAGCACGATCAGCGCCCTATGCTGCAATTGCGGATCCTGCTGATAGGCATCGAAGACGTCGTGGATCAGGTCGGCGCCGTCACCGCCGCCACCGGTGGTAACGAGGATATAGTCGCCCTCGGGCCGGTGGCCGGGCAACTCGTTCCGCTGCAGGCTTCGTTGCAGGAAACCGACGAACTTCATCTTTGCCCCGACAGCCGGCGGCACATCCAGGCCGGTCAACGGATCGTAGAAATCCGGCGGACCATAGACCCAGACCTTGTCGTAGAACAGGCCTATCTTGCGCATCACATCCCTGCGTGCCCACTCGGCTTCGAGCAGATGCGACGCGTCCATCACCTCGCGCAAGCCAAGCACGAGCGTGGTGCCCCGCGTCTTGAGGTAGGACAGCGTGTCCTCGATCTCACCGCGCAGGCCGAGCGGTTCCTTGTCGACGATGAAGATATCCGGCCGATAGGTCTCGGCCGTGTGACGGATGATCGACTGGCGCATCCTCAGCGTCTCGTGCAGATCGATATGCTTTTCCAGCGAGGTGTATTCGCCGTTGCGCAGCTTGATGACGCTGGGGATCTTCACGAAGTCGACACGGGCGCGGTAGTCGAAGGCGCCGGCGATGGTTGCGCCCGAAATGATAAGCACCTGAAGTCCGCGGAAATCCTCGACCAGCGAGTGCGCGATCGTCCGGCATCGCTGCAAGTGGCCGAGCCCGAACGTGTCGTGGCTGTACATGAGAACTCTAGCGTTTTGTACGTGCTGGGTCATCGATGAACGTCTTCTAGAATTCTCGCCTTGAGGACCGTGGCGATCCCGCAGGCTTCGAAACTCGCGGGTCTACCGGCCTGTTTTGAAACATGAGAGCGCAATTTTCAAATTGAATTACCTAAGAGGTCCATATGCTGTAGCCAGGAAGCTGCGTCTGCTCGGCTGCTCGCTTGCCACATGTCCAGGCGCAATGGAAGCAGTCGGAATAGCAAACGGGGTGCCAGTCGGATAGCAGGGTGAAGGCAAGATTGGTCGATATATAGCAAACTCAACGGATTATCGCACCCTGGCGGAGACTAGCATAGGGCGGCGTTGGCAGAAATTGGTCTTGCCAGGGGTTGGGGTCGAGCGTTCGAATCGCTTCACCCGCCTCCAAATTTTTGTTATGTCTGAAAGGAACAAAGGGGCGGGGGTAACCGGACCTTTTTTTGGCGTCTGGTACTGGAGGCGAGCGGGAGGGTTCCCTAGTCTCGACCTGCAATTGCCACCGGCAGGCCGTGATCCGATCCGCTATTGTGATAGCCGGCGAGGATGGCAAAGTGGTCAGAGGGTCACTGACCAAACGTCAATAGGCTTCGATTGTCAGAATTGTGTTCTCGAATCGCTTGGCCGCAACGTCCTCGGGCGTAATCCAATATTGAAGCGGCCCCATCTCGCCAACGGTCCAATTGAGCGCCATATCCGGCCCGATCTGGAGCAACAGCAGGTAGCGGTCCTTCATCTCGTCGGCTGCAACCTGGATGACCTCACCCTTGCCAAGCATCTGATGGCCACGGGGTGAGTGGCGGTAAGACAGAGCGGCGACCACGTCCGGGCCGATCAACGCCGCACCGTCCTGATCTGTCAGTCCTCCCTCGGCGCCCCGGATCGCCGCGATTGAAAGCCAGTGGTTCATCACCTGCGGAAGTTGGCGATGATGCGGCCGCCGCGCCGGAGACGATGAGGGCACGCCGTTGGCGCGCAAGTCTTCCAGGAAGGCAAGGATCTGCTGCTTCACCCCGGCTGGAGGTGCGTCATACTCCTTCAGTCCGGCATGGACCGTCGGAAAGAATGCGTTGAACATCTTCGAACCGAATGCCGACAGGTCGCGCTGCACCGCCCGTAGCCGCACGACCTCCGGATCATCGGCAGCAACATCGCCAAGCGCCTTCAGCTGTGCCGCGACGTCGGCCGTCTCTTCGCGGTGATATGCCTCCACGAGCTTCCGAACGATCCGCGCGGAATGCCAATTGGCCGGAAATCCCGGATACGGCGTCCAAAGCATGTCCTTCGGCGCCTGATGAGCCGAAAGCAGCGGATCGGCGGTAACAGGCGGACCGTAGAAGGCCTCAACCCTCTCGGCGCGAATCTTGTCCGCGACCTCGAAAGCATGACCTTCGTCCGCACGCGCCGCGACTTCGGCGTCGGTTGGCTCCTCGATCCAGGCAAACTCGACCTCGACCCGATCAAAATGGGTTCGCCTGCCCCGCAAGATTTCGTCCGTCGGATCAGAACCCAGAATCTTGGCGGTGAAGGGCATGTCGAGCGGCTGCCACTTCTGCGTCACCCGGCGCGGTTCATACCGGGTCACGAAGTGCAGCGCGTCCGGGCCAAACGTGTCGGACATCGGCGCGAAGAAATAGAGATAGCCCTTTTCGGGCAGCAGATCGCGGCCAGGTCCCGGTGGCAGGTCCGAACAGTCGATTTGCGCCATGAAATTGAGGCGCTCGAGCAATCCCTGCCGATTGTGAACCGTCGGCCAGTCGAACTCATCGGGGACGATCGGCAGCCCGCCAAGATAGCTCATGCTGCGTTGAGGAAGACGCGGCGGAAAGACGTGCTTGATCGCAATGCGCGCGGCTTGCCCCCGTTCGATCGCTTCGCGGCCATCGACGGAAATCGGCGGGATCTTGCGCTCGACATGCGCTTTGAACTTCGCCTTGCGCTGTTCGTCGCTGTCCTTGGCTTGCTGCTGCAAGTCGGCGATCAGCTTTTCTGCCGCAGGATTGGGCCGGGGCGATGCGGCGTGGGCCGCTTCAGACGATGCCGGCGTGCGCTGACCAGCCTTGCCGATCGGCAAGGCGGAACTGTCCGGTGGCTTGCCTTTTGAAGCCGAACCGGAAAACAGCCGGGCAATGCCGCGATAAATCAGGCTGCCAACGATCAGGAGCATCGCCCCGACCACAAGCAGCGGCATCAGATTCGCCATGACGCTTACCCCCCATCGCCGGCTGCGTCGCCTTCCTCCCGAAGCCGAATTATTGCCGGTATATGAGGCCTTGCGCAAGCAAGGGACCATGCCGATCCTCAATCCGTCCGCCTACCTCTGTCGGATCGTGACGTTCCCGAGCGGCTTTCGCTAATTATGGGCGTCGATCGGCTGCGACGTTGGCGCTAGGGAGGTAAATCAGATAGAACTAAATCAGGCAGAACGATTGTCTGCGATTTCAGGAGACGACATGTCTGAGGAGCATGTTGAGCGTCGGCTGGCGGCGATCCTGGCCGCGGATGTGGTCGGCTATAGCCGACTTATGGAGGTCGACGAAGAACACACGCTCAATCTCCTTCGGCAGCATCGACGGGAATTCTTCGATCCGACCGTCACCAAGCACGGTGGGCGCATCTTTAAGGTGATGGGTGACGGCTTCCTGGTGGAGTTCGGCAGCGTAATCAATGCGGCGCGCTGCGCGGTCGAGATCCAACGCGGCATGTCCGAGCGGAATGCCGGCATCCCCGAGGACCGGCATTTCAAGTTTCGCATGGGCATCAACCTTGGCGACATCATAGTCGACGGTGATGATTTCCACGGCGACGGCGTCAATCTTGCGGTGCGGCTGCAGGGCCTCGCGATACCCGGCGGCATCGCCTGCTCGGAAGCGGTGCGCCATGCGGTCGGCAACAAGCTGGGCATCGACTTCGCCGATCAGGGCGCCAGGACTGTCAAGAATATTGCTCAGCCGCTGCACGTCTATTTCGCCAACTGGGACCAGGGCGTCCCGCATGCCGAGACGTATATTGCGGCCAGGAGGGGGGGCCAGACGCTGGTACGGTCCGACAAGCCGTCGGTGGCCATCCTACCCTTTGCCAATCTGAGCAATGATCCAGACCAGCAGTATTTCAGTGACGGCATCACAGAAGATATCATAACCGACCTCGCGAACGTCTCCGGCCTGTTCGTGCTCAGCCGCAATACGGTCTTCGCCTTCAAGGGCAGGACCGACAAGGTGGAACGCATCGCCAGGGAACTTGGCGTCGGCTACATTGTCGAGGGCAGCGTCCGCAAGGCGGGAAACCGGGTCAGGATAAATGCCGAGCTGATCGAAGGCGCCACAGACGGACACGTCTGGGCTGCCCGCTACGACCGCGACCTCACCGACATCTTCGCCGTGCAGGACGAAATCGCCAAGGCGGTCGTGGCGCAGCTCAGGGTCAGGCTCCTGCCCGAGGAGAAGAAGGCTATTGAACTGGCGCCGACGGACAATGTGGAAGCCTATACGCATTATCTTCGAGGCCGCGATTACAGCCACATCGCGACCAGGGCCAACCACCTGATGGCCAGACAAAGTTATTTCAGGGCCATCGAGCTTGATCCGGGATATGCCCGCGCCTATGCAGGCTTGGCGGTCTGCGACGTACGCCTTCAGTCGATCTACGGCTCACCGATCCAAGTGGACGACATTCTCGCGACCGCCGATAAGGCCCTGGCTCTGGATCCGAATTTGGCCGAGGCGCATTCTGCCAGGGGCTTTGGCCTGTCCCTTGCCGACCGCCGTTCCGAGGCCGCGGCGGCGTTCGAACAGGCTCTCGCGCTCGACCCCAATTGCCACGAGGCCAACCGCTACTATGCCGAGTTCTGCGTAACCGGCGGCGAGTTCGAGCTCGCCGCGACGTACTTCATGCGCGCGATGGAGATCAAACCGACCGACTACGGCGCACCGGTCATGCTGGTGAACGTCTTTAGCACTCTCGGCCAACAGAACGACGCGGAGCTTTATGCGCGGATCGCATTGGAGAGAGCTGAAGAGGAACTCCGCCTGCATCCGGAGAACGCCAATTGTGCCTGCCTGGGGGCTATCGTGCTGGCCTTCCTTGGTGAACGCGACAGGGCCGCGAAGTGGCTTGACCGGTCTCTGGAGATCGACCCTAGCGATATCAACGTCCAATACAACGCCGCTTGCACCTATGCGTTGCTGGGGGAGTTCGAACGCTCCATCGACCTTTTGGAAGCGTGGCTGCCGCAGGCTGGCGCCGAGATGAGGCTCTGGTTCAAGAACGATTCCGATTTCGCCTCTGTTCGCAGTCATCCTCGCTACCAGAAGTTGCTCCGGCTCCTGCAGTAGCGATATGCATTGTTCTTGAGGCAATTTTATTGCCGAGAATCAAGAACCGGCCTTCAAGAAGATTTACCTGACAAACCAACGCCCTCGCCATTCCACGGATATTATGTTACGTTACTAATATAACCGAGAGGTGGGGAATGGGTACCCGGTTCAGGTTGTTCGTTCAGCCTCCGTTCGAAGACCCTACGTCAAGCCCTGAGATCATTACGGTTTCTTCCCCGCGAGGCAGCGTCGGACCTGGCCCGTCCGACGATCTTATGTATGTCGTCGAGCCGGTCGACAAGACGCGGCCCTATGGCGTCAACCACGGCCCGCTGGGCACGCCCGTCATCTCCCTGCCGCCCTGGACGCGAGCGATCCTCGATCCGGCCGTTCCCGACGAAGAGGGCAATTTCGATCACTATCAGCCCTTCACGCCCGGCTTCGAAGCAGCGCACGCGTTCGGTTGCGTGCGCTTCACGCTCGACGTTTGGGAGCGTTACATCGGCCAACCGCTCATCTGGCATTTCCGCGATCACTACGACCGTCTGGAAATCTCGATCCTGCCGGGTTGGGATAACGCCCAATACGGCTATGGCTTCCTCGAGCTCGGCAGCCAATTCGTGCAAGACGGACGTGCGCTCCCCTTCAGCCTCGACTTCGATATCATCGCGCACGAGGTTGGCCATGCGTTTGTCTACAGCGTCCTCGGCATACCTGACCCGGGAGCTGAGTTCCCCGAATATCTGGGCTTTCAGGAGGCCTTTTCCGACTGCGTTTCGTTGATTGCGGCCATGCATTTTCCCTCCGTGATCGAAAATGTTCTGACGGAGACACGCGGGAATCTCTACATCGCCAACCAACTCTCTCGCTTCTCGGAATTCTCGCCGCACCGCCAGATACGCGAGGCCAACAACAAACTGACGATGGCCGACTTTGCGGACGGCTGGACCGACGAGCATGCACTGTCGCAACCTCTCACGGGCGCCGTCTTCGACATTCTGGTCGATGTCTTTCACGAGAGCTTGGTGGCGCGAGGACTGATCTCGCCGGAGGCCGAAGATCTTGCCGACCTCGCCGAGATCGACCCAGCTGCCGAGCTGCCGGTCCAGGAAGTCTTTGACCGCGATTTCGCCCGCAATCCAGAAGGTTTCGTCGAAGCGCTGCTCGACGCGCGGGATATCGTGGGTACCTATCTCGCCGAGACGCTGTGGGCTCTCGCCCCGGATTTCCTGGACTACGGTGACGTAGCGAGAACGATGCTCGCGGTCGACGACAGTGTGACCGGAGGAGAACTATCAAGCATCATCTTCCGGGACTTCGACCGGAGAGGGATTTTTCGCTACCGTGCCGGGCCTCGCCTGACAAAGTCGGGCCGAAAGAGCCATGTCCATGAGGGTCGAATCGTTCGTCCACGGGACCAGGCGCGTCTGCCGGACATGAGCTATTTCGAGAAATATTGGATGTCCAGAAGTGGCGCCGATCTTTGATCGACATGCAGAAGATGGGGTGATCCATGATAACTGAAACCATTCTAAATACCTCAGCCATACATTTGTTCGGTAGAGTTCTTGAAGATCTCAAGCTCAAGAAGAGGGCCGATGGGGGACGGCCTCCAAGGGTTGGCAACAACAGATTCCTGCAAAACCAGATCGACGCCTCCGGTAGCCTGCTGGCAAGGATCTATGCGTTCACCTTCGAGGCGCAGTTCTACGAGTTGGCCCGACCGACCATACTTCTTGTCCATGGGCCTGGCACGGTCGTTGATTATCCAGCCCCGGAGGACACCGATCTCAAGGTCATGAGCCGCGGTCCAAGCGACCCTGCCTATACCGGACTGTCATCGCAGATAGGCTCGTTTGCACGCGGAATGCAGGTCTGGGTCTACGACAAGAGCGACCTGACAATGCGTCTGGAACTCGACACCGGAACGCTCGAGGATGTCCTGTTGAGTGCGGAGCTGGACCCGCGTTCGTTTGGTCGATCGGGTGGAGCAATGGGCAGATCCGGCGGTGCGATGGGGCGATCTGGCGGCGCCATGGGCAGGTCTGGCGGTGCGATGGGACGCTCCGGTGGTGCCATGAACCGCAACGGGCGCGGCGATTTCGACTAGCGTTTCCGATCGTTGATTGAGGATGCCGAAGGGAGATGGGCTATGGCAAGAGTAGATATAGTACGTGTCGATACACCCGAAGGGGCTGCTGTAAGAGGCGGAGATCCGGTTATGGTCAGTGTAACGGTGGGCCCAGACCGTGGTTGGTTTAACGACACAGAATACCTCGCAATTGACTTTATTCATGCTGACGCTTCAGACATTGCGGAATATCTCGTGGTATACGAAGATGATGTAACTATCGAAGATACGACAACAATCAACTTCAGGGTTAAAGCAGGATCCACCGCTTTAACCGGAGAATACTATGTTAAGATCGAGAATAAATCCTTCGGGGAGACCCTCATAAGTGATTCTGGGGATGGAACGATCACTGTTGCCCTAAATTTGGTCTCTTCAAAGAGAAAATACTGTGATTAGCGCAAAATCACAAGTCACATCGGTATCAGCGGATCTGTGCTCAGCCCAGCAAAATCTTGCCAGGGTCCATGATTTTGCGGGTCGAGCATCTGCTTTGATTATGCGGCTTCCGCAGCTGCTTCCCCAAGTCTTTCATATCGCCTCCTTGTTACGGACGAACTCGAGGGCCAGCGAGAGTCAGCCAGGCTGCCCGCCCGCCTTGCGCAGCGACGCCTGGTGGACCAGCGACGTCCAGCTGTTGGTCGATGCGAGGTGGCAATAGAGCAGGCCGAGCGCGCCTGATTTGCGCAGGTCGAGAAACGCCTCGTCGCTCAGCTTGTTGAAAGCCGGCTCATCGATCACCTGGAAGTCGGTGAGGTTGAGCACCTCGCCGCCCTCGAGCGTCACCTTGCTCTGGCGCGGCGCGAACAGGCCGTGCGCATCGATCCTTTCGATCATCGCGCGGGTGGCGTTGAAATCGAGCTGGAACTGGTTGCAGAAGGCGAGCGCCTGCCTCGTCGCTTCGGTCGGCTCGGTGCCCCCGGTGCCCTTGAAGAACGGCAGGATCTTTTCATCGCGGAACGGCGCCAGCAACTGGTCGACGACGCGGTCGCTTGCCCGGTCGACGCACAGCGTCAGCCGGCCGGGTTGCTTCGGGTCCTCGGCCAGGATGAAGGGATAGCGGCGGACATAGGCCGGGATGTAGTGCGGCCCGGTCCACTTGCCGTCTGCATCGACGAACAGGTTCTCGTCCTGGCGCACGCCGGTGATGATCACCGGCGCCTTGGCCGGGCCGATGAAGACGATCGGGTAGGAGCGCATCGCCGCCGGCATTTCCGAGGCCACCACCGGAATGGCGTGCGCCGAGCGGGCGAAGCCGAAGTCGCTGCGCGCCGTCAGGCCGAGCGAGCCGTGCCGCACCGGGTTGAGCGCCTCCGGCGCCGAATAGAACAACGGCATCGTATCGCTTGCCACGTCCGTCTTTGCATCCGCCATCGTCCGTCCCTTTTCCGCAGGCCGATCAGGCCGCGACCATCAGACCCCGAAAGCCGGAATCTGCTCTTGTTGCGCTGACCTTGTTCCGGAAACAATCCCGCGCAGGAACAAAGTACTACAGCGTCTCTTGCGCGCATAAAAGGACAGGCAGTGCTGTATTTTGGTGTTTGTGCCGACGAATTGACTTGGCCCAAGGCCGGCAGCGGTTGGGACCTCTGGACAGCTTGCGGCGAAACGGCGACAGTGCCGCCGGCAGCGGACAGAGTGAGGCGAATTGCATGGCGTCGGCATCGGATTTCGAACAGGCGGTCGGGTCGGTTTTCTCTGTTGCAATTGGCGACAGGACGGTTTCCCTCGAACTGACCGCGGTCCGCCAGATTGCTTCCAGCCCGCGCACCGGCGGCGGCTTCACGCTTTTGTTCAAGGGCCCGCGCGAGATAGCGCTGCCGCAGGCCATCTACCACCTCACCAGCGATGCCATCACCGACGACATCTTCATCGTCCCGGTTTCGGTCGACGCGACCGGCTATGTCTATGAGGCTGTCTTCAACTGATTTTTGATTTTCGGCGATCTGGCCGGTCGGGGCGACGATCAGGGCACTCCGAAAGGGGACAGCTGAACAGATGATCGACTACATCGAGATCGCGGGCGTGCTCGACGAGGCGGCATGCAGCGCGCTGTGCGCGGAAATCCGGGCGGCCAGCGGCCGTCCGGCCGGCCTGTTGGGGCGTGACGACCAGAAGCCGGCATGGCCGGAAGTCCGCCGGACCACGCGCGCCGAGGTCTCACTGGCCACCGAAGGGATGGTGAACGACCTGTTGGCGCGGCAGAAGGCGGCCCTGGAACGGCATTTCGGCCTCGCGCTCGGCAATGCTGAAAAACCTCAGTTTCTTCACTATCGCGAAGGCGATTTCTTCGTGCCGCACCAGGACGGCAACACGCCGCTCATTCACGACGAATCGCGGTTCAGAAGGATCTCGGCGGTGATCTTTCTCAACCGTCAGATGGACGATCCTTCGCCGGCAAACTATGCGGGCGGCTCGCTGGTCCTGCATGGTCCCTACAGCGGTCCGGACCTGCGCGTCTCCATGCCGGCAGTGCCGGGCTCCCTCGTGGCGTTTCGTTCCGAAACGACGCACGAGGTCACCCCGGTCACGCGCAATGAGCGTTTCACCATCGTGTCGTGGTATCGCGGAGCGTGACGATCGGCGCGCCGGCGGCACGGCCGCTCGAATGCACGTCGCGTTGAACCGAACTCAGGACACGCTTCAGGCGTAGGCGCCGCCCTCACCTGCCTGCCGGCACCCTCTCCCCGTATAGTGACGGGGAGAGGGGGGAGCTGTCATCGATGGTTTCGCCAATTGTCAGCGCTGCAGAAAAGGTGCCAGCGTTGCGATCGGCCTCTTTCTCCCCGTCCCTATACGGGGAGAAATGCCCCGCAGGGCAATGAGGGGCAGCGCGGACCAACGATCCCTTGTTCAACGCGTTTGCACGAGGTTTCAAGCGACGCGCTTTGGCTAACGCGGTGGACACACCATCAGGTCATAGACGCCCTTGTCCTCGGTGACGACGAATCCCAGCCGCGTGTAGAGCCGCCTGGCCGGATTGTTCTTCTCGACATGGATCGACACCGCCTTGCCGGCGGCACTTGCCTCGTCGATGAGGTCGCTGAGCAGTGCCGCACCGAACCCCTTGCCGCGATGCGGCGGAAGCAAGGAGATGTCGATGATGCAATACTGGCTCTGCCAACGCTCGACATAGAGGCGGCCGATGTCGTCTGCTCCAGACATCACCACCAGCCAGTCGGCTTGCGAATAATGCTGCCGGTAATGTGTGTGCTGCGCCCAAAACTGCATGTCGAGAAAGGCGGTCTTCTGCGCCTCGGTCCAGGACGTTACGGCCAGTTCCTCGGCGCGGGTCGAAGCATAGACCCGTGCCAGGAACGGCAGATCGGCATCCGTCACTGGACGAAACGTCAGCCCGGCGCCAGCCGCCCGCGCCCAACCGGCCGAAACCGCCACGCGAAAGTCGTTCATCGCAAAATCAGGGGCGCGACGGGAACACGCCCTGCAGCGCGATGCAGAAATAGCAGGTGAGATAGGGTTGCATATTGTTGTGCGGCTGGCCGCCACCGGCAGGCGCGAGCGCTTCCGGCGCCAGTTGGGCATTAACGGCTGGGTTTGAGCCCAGGTACATCTGGTTGCCCGCCGCCACGAAGTTGCCTTGGGGCGTCTTGAAGGAGCCATCGTCTTCAGCGCCCAGCATGGTATGCGCATGAGAGGGCATCTCGCTTTCAAGCAGCGTCACGGTCTCGGAACCGCCAGTTTCACCGAGGTCATGCAACGACAGGCCGGGGCCCTGCCCCGGATGCATCGGCGCGTTGCCCTGGAGGTTCGGCAAGGCAAAATTGCTCTTGCCGTTGCCGCCATAGGTGGTACCGAGCAGTGAGAACAAGGCGGTGTTCTGCGACAACGGCAGCAATTGCCCGTCGCACCACGCCCAGCCATTGGGCGCGAAATTGAACGGAAAGATGCGGATTTCGGCGACGAACGGGTTGGCCATGACGGACCTCTTTAAGTCTGCGAGGGGAAGATCCCGAACAGCGAGATGATGAAATTGACACAAAGGTAGGGTTGGAAATTGTCATGCGGCTGGCTGCCGCCCGTGCTCGATATGGCATTGGCCGCCATGGGTGACGCGTTGTCAGCCAGATTGTAGTAGGTCTGAGCCTGCGTGTTGGCCAACACCGAACTGGTCGGCAGCTGCGACGTGGCCGTCGCCGTGGACCCCAACGGCGGATGCAAATGCGCCGGAATCTGGGCGACCGTCAGCGTAACCGTTTCGGCGCCGCCGGTCTCGGCCAGGATGAAGCCGTTGCCCTGATGGATCGGAAGGCGGCCTTGCAAATCCGGCAGTGCGAACGTGCTCTGGCCATCGCCGCCATAGGTCGTCCCGATCAGGTTGAACAGCGTCTCGTATTCCGAGATCGGCAGAAGCTGGCCGCTGCAGAACATCCAGCCTGCCGGTGCGAAATTGCCGGCAAATATACGAATTTCGCCAATGTAGGGTTGTCCCATGGTTGCGCTCCCTCAATTCGGCGACGGAAAGATGCCCTGCAGGGCAATGCAGAAGCTCAGCGTCAAAAACGGCTGCATGTTGACATGCGCCTGGCTGCCGCCGGTATTCGAGACCGAAGCCGGCGCCATGGCCACCAGCTGAGTGGCTGTGCCGTAGGTGTTGGCAGGAGCTTTGGTGAGAATCGCGCCATTCGGATTGGCGACCCCTCCGGGGTTGCTATTGGCATTGATCATGTGCGTGTGCGTGGGCAATTCCGAGATCGATAGCGTATGGGCCGGCTCGCCGCCGCGCTCGCCGAGCGTGTGACCGCTGCCGACGTGGATCGGCGTACGTCCCTGATAGTTGGGCAGCGCGAAATTCACGCGGCCGTCGCCGCCGAAAGTCGTCCCCAGCAGCGAAAACAGCGCCTGGTTCTGGTTGATGGGCAGCAGCTGCCCATTGCAAAGCGCCCAGCCCTTGGGCGCGAACACAAAAGACATGATTCTGATTTCGGAAAGAAATGGTTCCGACATCGCCGCTCCCTCACATTTGGTCCATACTACACAGATAGTGCTAATTTACGCAACGTCATGCAAGGTGCAAATAAAAGAAATTATTTGACTTGGCTTTTATTAAATTTCGTCGGCAAACAACCATGGGTGCCGCGCAGCACAAAACAACAGCGCTGCCAATGACCTAATGGCCAACGCTCCTATCGTGACGGTGCGCTGGCCTCCCGATTCGGTCCTCGGGACAGCCGGCGCGATTGAGGCGAACTCCCCTCAGAAACCACCGGTCGGCAAACTCGGCAGCGTGACGGAACCGACGGTTCCGAACGAACCGGTTTGCGAGACCGTATCCCCGCTGTTGTTTCCGCTGACGGCACCGATGCCGCCCTGGATGTTGAACGTGCCGTTCAGCTGCCGCAGCCGGATTTCTCCGAGCGTCGATGCGCCCAACGTCGTGTTGTTGCCGGAAATGTTCAGGTTGAGCGTTTCGCCGTCGCCGGCGCTGCTGTTCAGGACATCCAGAACATGGCCGCCGGTTGTGCTGTTGTTGGTAAACACATTGTTGAGGATCGTGGCGTTCAAGACCGCCGTCGTCCCCGACGCCACCGTGCCGCCTATGTTGGTGATATCCAGTGTTGCGCCGGTGGCGTTGTTGGCGTTGTTGACGGCGATGTTGCCCTGGATCAGCAGATTGTTGACCATGTCGGCACCGCTCGTAAACGTATCGAAATTCGTTTCGAACTCGATGGCCGAGCCGCTGTCGACGTTCCCCTCGGTGCCGACCGGCGACGTGTCGCCGATGTGGTTGTTCTGTATGGTCCAGTTGGCATCGTTCACGCTGCCGCCGCCGACCGAGACAACCGAGATGTGAACGCCTTGCTTGGAAACGTTGTTGATCGTGTTGTCGGAAATCGCGACGGCGAGCTTTCCGAGATCGTGTGAGTCTGCCTCGACCTGGACGTCGATGGCGCGGCGGCCGTTCACGAAGCCAGCGTCGTTGCTGATGGTGTTGTTGCGGATGGAGCCGTTGATCTGCCCGCCATCGGGTGTCGCGGCGCTGCCACCGGCCGCGTCCACCTGAACCACGCCGGCCAGGGTCGTCAACCTCGCCAGATTGTGGAAGGTGTTGCCGTCGGCCGCGGTCGGTCCGCCGATGGTGAAGTTGAGAATGCCGTTGGCCGAGTTGGACAGATAAAGCGTGTTGTTGCCGTCGCCGCTTGTATTGTCCGCGTCGTGGAAATTGTTCTTCTGCACGATGGCGTTGACGGTGCCGGAACCCTGGTTGCTGATCTGCACGCCGTCCTGATCGATCAGGGTGAATTCGCTGCTGGTCACGTTCACCGTGCCGGAAGTCGACCCGAACAGGTTGGCGAGGAAGCCGTCCGCACCGGTCGCAGAAGTCGTGAACAGCGCATGGTCGACCGTGAACGAGGTGAAATTCGTGTTGGTGTTGAAGAGAAGGACGCCGTTCGACTGCGACGACTGCCAGCCGGAAACTTTCGAGTTGTTGTCGAAGGCGTTGACGCCGGTGATGTTCTGGGCGAACCAACCATTGCCGCCGCCAAAGCCTGCCGGATTGCCGCTCGATCCATCGGACGCCGGATTGGACGCGCCGGGATTGGTGATGTTGACGGCCGACAGTTTGATGTTGCCGCCGCCGATGCTCTGCACACCGTCCAGGCCGGCATTGGTGATGTTCATCTGGCGCAGATTGACGTTTGACGCGTTGGTCAGCACCACACTGTCTCCGGTGGTGTTCTGGATCGTGCCGCCGGCGCCATTGAGCACGAGGAAGCCGCCTGATGTGGCGCCATCGCCGGTCACGGTCAGCCCGTTAGCGCCGGTGTTGTTGAGCACGATGCCGTTGACGGCGCCGTTGGCCGAAATGCTCCTGAACGTCAGACCCGAGGCGCCGATCGTCGTGTTGGCGACGTTGAGTGCCGTGCCGGTGGTGGACGCGATGGTGTTGCCGGTGCCCTGCACCGTCACCGTCCCGCCGCCGGTGGCGTTGAAGCCGATGCCGCTGGTGCTGTTGATGGCCAGGCCACCGCCGGTGAAATCGATGATCGCGCCGGTGTCGTTGGTCAGGCTGACGCCGGCCGCCGTCCCCGAGCCGATCGACTTCGACGCGCCGGAGAAGGTGATGGTGCCGGCGGCGTTGCCGTCGAGGAAGATGCCGGTTTGGCCTGCCACGCTGTGGCTGATGTTGCCCGTCAGGGTGATGTTCTGCGCGGTCAGCGCCCGGTCCTGGATGTCGATGCCCCGCCCGGTACCGCTGGTGATGGTGCCCGCATAGGTGAGACCCGCGGTACCGCCGGTGTTGGCGCCGCCGGCGCCGTCGCCGATGCGGATCACGGCAGCATTGCCGCCGACCAGCGATCCGCCGCCGAGGCTGACCGTGCCGGTGCCAGTGACCGTATCCATGATGACGGCGCTGCCGCCGCCCGCGCCCTTGGTGGTCGTGGCGAAATTCACGCCCGCGGCGGCGACGATGACCGTGTCGAGATTGACGGCGATGCCGCTCGTCGTCGTGATGGAATTGCCGGCGCCGGTCACCGAGACCGTACCACCGCCCGTGGCATTGAACCCTGTGCCGGAGGTCGTGTTGATCGCCAGCCCGCCATTGGTGAAGTTGATCGTCGCGCCAGCGTTCGTCGCCAGGTCGACCGCCGTATTGACGCCGGTGGTCAGCGTCTTGGTGCCGCCGCTGAAATTGAAAGTGCCGCCGGTGTTGCCATGGACAAAGATGCCGTTGTCGAAGCCGCCCGTGGCGGTGAGATTGCCGGCTAGCGTGATGGTGCCGGCGGTGACGCCGGAGATATCGACGATCTTGCCTGCCGCGGCAGTCTTGCTGATCGTGCCGTTGAAGGTGACGGTTGACGTACCGCCGGCGACAAGGAAACCGACACCGCTCGGATTGGTGATCGAAGTACCGCTGGAGAAGCTGAACGTGCCGCCCGAGCCATTGAGGATGTCGACGCCGGCATCGCCGCCATTCAGCGTCGTCGTGCCATTGAACAGATAGGTGCCGTCGGCATTGTTGAACTGCAGGCCGGTGCCGTTGGTCGCCGACAGCGTGCCGGTCTGGAAGGTGATTGTTCCGGTGGTGTGGCCCGTGACCGCGACCAGCGCGGCATTGTTGGCCTGGGTGATGTTGCCGTTGTAGGTGACGCTCGCCGAGCTAGTGTCGACATTGAACGCCGTGCCGGTCGGGCTGGTGATCGAAGTGCCAGTGCCGAAGCTGAAGGTGCCGCTCGACCCGGTCGTGATATCGACGCCGGCATCCCCGCCATTGAGCGTGGTGGTGCCGTTGAAATTGTAGGTGCCGTCCGCATTGGCGAACTGCAGGCCGGTGCCGTTGGTCGCCGAAAGCGTGCCGGTGTTGAAAGTCAGCGTGCCGGTGTGTCCGGCCGAAACGCTGACCAGGGCGGCATTGTTCGCCTGGGTGATGTTGCCGCCATAAGTGACAGCGGCCGTGCCGCCGACGACATTGAACGAAGCGCCCGAAGCACCGCTCAGCGTGCCGGAGCCGAGGCCGACGGTGCCGCCGACACTGGTCAGGCTGACATTGTTGACGCCGCCGGCCGACGAGGTCGAGTCCAGCGCGATGGCAGCAACGACCCCGGAGAGGTTGATCGCCTGGCCACTGGTGGCGTTCACGGTCTCGGCGGCCGCGGAAGCGGTGATGCCGATCGTGCCGCCGGTTCCGAGAATGCCGGTGCCGGAGGTGGTGTCGATGGTCAGGCCGCCGGTGAAGCTGGTCGTGCCGCCGCCCTGCGAGAGACCGATGCCGCTGGTCGTGTCGATGTTGGCGAGGCCGGTGACGTTGAGCGTGCCCGTCGCGACATGGATGCCGCCGCCGGTTGTCGCCGTGTTGTTGATCGTCACCGTGTTGAAATTGAAGGTGCCGGTGTTGGTGTTGATGGCGTCGATGCCGAAGCCCGTCGTGTTGGAAATGCTTGTCGCGCCGGTGACGGTGAAGGTACCAGCAACGCCGTCGAAGATGATGCCGCTGGTGCTGCTGTTGGCATTCACGCTGGTCAACGTCATGTTGACGGTCAGCGGATCGAGATCGAAGGCCGCGCCGCTGTTGGTGGTGACCACGCCGGCGCTGCTGTTCAGCGTGAAGGTAGTGGTCTTGGTATTGGCGATCACACCTGTGCCGCCAGTGTTGGCGAGGCTGAGCGTGCCCAGGTCGAAGGTGCCGCTGGTGTTGATGAAGCTGAGGCCGTTGCCCTGGATCCGCGTGCCGGGAGTGCCCATGCCGAGCGTGCCGGCGCTGACGGTGCCGCCCGCGCCGTTGGAATCGAAGCGGACATTGTTGAACACGATGCCGCCGCTACCGGCGCCACCGGTCACTCTGTTGCCGGCAAAGGACCGGATCGCGATCGAATTGTCCGTCGCGTTGATGTTCTGACCGACGAAGGACGCCGCCAGCCCGGATGCGGTCGACCTGAGCGTGTTGCCGTCGATCGAGAGCAGGAGCTTGTCGGCTGTCGCCGCACCGCTCGTCGAGAAGTCGAGTGCATTGCCGCCGGCGGTTATGATGCTGTTCCGGATCACGAAATTGGAGGCAAGCGTGGCATTGACGAAAATGCCGGCGCCGCTGCCGCTGTTGAGGGCCGTGACGTTCTGGACGCCGGCGGTGATGACGCCGGTGCCGCTGATTGGCAGGTTGATCGTCGCGGCCGCGCCGCTGCTGGCCAGGATCGGGTGTGAATTGTCGAGGCCGCCGGGGTTCGTGACGACCGTCGAAGCCTGGATGGTGGTGAAGTGGAAGGAGGACGGCGCGCCAAGGCCGCCACCGACGCCGAGCGGCCCGACGTCGATGTCCGCATCGCCGGACATGAACGAGATCACGGCTTGCCCGTCCTTGAGGTCGAGCGAGCTGTTGCCGATGTTGATGGTCGGCTGGTTCGTGTCGACGGTCTTGTCGATCAGCACGAAGACATTGGCGGTGGAAGCCTCCGCCTGGGCGACGCTGCCCGGATTGAGGAAGCTGCCGTCACCGATGCCCGAAATCTCGCCGGCGGCGTCGATGTAGTAGACGCTGATCGCTGACAGGTTCGAGATGTCGCCGACGAACGTGACGTCGTCGAAATCGTAATTGCCGCTCAGCGGCAAAGTGTCGGTGGCGTGGATGACCTGGCCGCCGGTGGTCGAGATCAGCGATTCGGCCGGTCCCGCGCCGTCACCGAACACCAGCGTTGCATTGGTCGTGCTGGAGAACTGGATGCCCTGCGCGACATTGGTGATGGTCGACGTCTGGGCGCCGCCGGGATTGACCGTGTCGCCGAGCTGGATGGCGGCGGCGCTCGTGGTTCCGGCCATGTCGATGCCGAGCGTGCCGGCAAAGCCACCGCCGTTGACGTCGAAATCACCGGCGTTGATGCCGGTGCTGATGACCGCGCCGTTGAGATCGAGGCCGATGGCGTTCGTACCACCGAGCCCGATGTTGAGGCTAGTGATGCTCAACGCCGAGCCGAGCGTGCCCGCGACATCGAAGCCACGCGAGGTGATGCCTTGCAGGTTGACCGTGCCGAGAATGATGCCGCCGCCGCCGACATTGTTGAGCGAAACGCCGGTGGCAGCGCCATTGGCGGAGACGGAGCTGAAGTTGAGGCTGCCCGCGCCGACCGTCGCGCTGTCGAGCTTGAGCGCGGTGCCGGTCTGGGTGCTGATCGTGTTACCAGCGCCGGTGACGCTGACCGTGCCGGCACCGAAGGTGCTGGCGGTGAAGCCGGCGCCGCTGGTGGTGGTGATGCCGAGGCCGCCACCGGTGAAGGCCAGCGTTGCCGTGCCCTGTCCGGGGCCGATGCTGGGTTGCTTGACGACCGCGTCGTTGGCGCCGGTGCTGAAGGTCTTCGTCGCGCCGGAGAAGGTGATCGTTCCTTCCGAGGAGCCGTCGACCAGGACGCCGGTGCCACCTGTGTGATTGATGGTGCTCGAAATAGTGTACGCGCCGTCGGCGTTGCCGCTGAAGACGAAGGCGGTCGACGCTGTCGTCGAAAGCACCGAACCGCTGAGGTTGAGGATGGCGAGGTCGCCGCCGCCGGCACTCACCACGCTGCCCGCATTGACCTTGACCGAGCCGTTGTAGTTCAGCGTGCCGCCGGTATTGCCGCCGACCGCGATGGCAAAGTCGCTGGTGCTTGTCGTCGCGCCGATACTGGCGCTGCCGCCATTGCCGCCGATGTTGACGGTGCCGCCCATCACGCCGTTGAAATCAATGCCGCGCGTGCCGCCGTCGATGGTCAGGCTGGACCCGGCGACATTGGCGATGTTCACCGTTGCAACCTGGCCACCGAACTGGAAGCCGGAAGTGTCGACGTCGATGTTGGTCGTTCCGGTGAAGTTGACGGACTTCCCGGAACTGGTCGTCACGCCGAACATCGAAACGCCGATCGCACCCGTATTGGTCAGGCCGCCAATGTTCACATTGCCGGCGAGGTCGACGTTGTTCAGCACCACGCCGCCGCCGGGAGCAGTGGCTACCGAGGAAATGCTGTCGAAGGCGATGCCGCCAGCGCCGACGTTGGTAGCAGCCACCAGCAGCCCGTCGCCACCGGCGATCGTGTTGTTGGCGCCGGTTATGCTGATGATGCCGCTGTTGAGCGCGACGAAGCCCGCTCCGGTCGTCGTCGTGATGTTGAGACCACCATTGGTGAAGTTGATCGTGGCGTCCGGATTGGGGGCCGGCGTGCCCGACACGAAGCTGCCGAGGATGCCGAGGCTGACGGCATCCGTCGCGCCCGAACGGATCTGCTTGCTGGCGCCGGAAAAGGTGACGGTTGCCGCCGTGCCGTTGTTGATGCCGGCAACGACGATGTTGCCGCCGACCGCGGAGTTGCCGTCGGTCAGATTGCCCGACAGTGTCACCGAGCCGCCGGTCAGTTCCCGGATCGAAACCGCCGCACCGCTGCCGTTGCTGGCGATGGTGCCGGCATAGGAGATGGCAGCGTTGCCGCCACTCGCATTGGTGGCCGAGCCAACATTGAAGGCGGCGCCCGCACCGGTGTTGGTCAGCGTGCCGGTGCCGAGGTTGAGCGAGCCGGTCAGGTTCTGCAAATTGATGCCGTTACCGGCGGCGAAGCTGGCGTTGACCGAGGTGAAGCCGCCGCTGACGCCGGCGTTGCTGATGCTGACGCCGGTGCCATTAGTGGTGGCAACCGTGTTGGTGCCGGAAAGCACCAAATTGCCGCCGTCAGCGGAGAAGCCGGTGCCAAAGCTGTTCTGGATAGCGAGGCCGCCCGAGAAGGTCAGCGTGTCGGTGCCCGTGCCCCCCCATTTGACGCCACCGCCGGTGGCGTTGGTGATCGAGACCGCGCCGGCGAACGTCACCGATGTCCCGGGGCTGTTTTCGATTTGAATGGCGTTGACCGCCGTGCCATCGATCGTCACCGGGCCGTTGAACAGCAGCGTCGGCGAGGCGGCGATGCCGGACACCAGGATGCCGTTGCCGCCGCCGCCGCTCGAATTGATGGCGCCGAACCGAGCCGAACCGCCGGAGCCGTCTTCGATCACGGTGCCGCCGGCGAAGGAGATCGCCGGTTGGCCGGTGGTCGTTACTGTGTTGCCGGCCTGGCCGAAGAACACCGTACCACCTAGGACGGACACCAGGCCGGCCGCCTTGACGGTGTTGACAGTGACCACGCCCGAGAAGCCGACGCGGTTGCCCGTGTCGATCGCCGCCCAAAAGGCATTGTTGAGGCCAACGCCGGCGCCCGTACCGTCGACATTGAGAGTGGCCGTGCCGAGGTCGATGCTGGCGCCGCTGCCCGCCGCGCCGTTCGCGGCAATACCGACGGCGCTCGGGCCGGCGAACAGTGCGTTGGTCGCGGTCTTGACCGCGACATTGGTCGTGGCGAACTTGATGTCGCCGGCCACACCGGTTAGCGCAAGGCCGTAACCGCCGACTCGGTTCGTCGTGGTGCCGGCGATGAAGGCGCCGCCATTGACCTGGTCGATACCCGCGGACGCTGCATTGGCGTCAAATGTCAGGCCGCGCAGCGAGAAGCCGCCGACTTCGCCCTTGTTGCCCAGAAGCGTGACGTCGGAGAAGGCGCTGACCTTCATGGTGCCGACGCCGGCCGTGCCGTCGACCGAAGCGATGGTGCCGCCGGTGGCCGAGAGGACCAGATTGGAGAGCGCGACCTCGCTGTTGGCGGCGCCGTCGGCGATCGACAGCGCGCCACCGTCGCCACCGGTGACCGTCGCCCGGTTGAGCACGAATTCGGTGACGTTGGTGCCGTGCACGCCTATGCCGGTGCCGGTGTTGTCGATGATGACATTGTCGATGCTGGCGCGGCCGGTGAAGTCTACCGTATTGCCGCTCGCCGTCGTCAGCGTCGGCAGCACGGTGTCGACGCCATCAGGCGCATCGATGATGCTCGACGAATTGATGTTGCTGAATTTGAAGTTGCCGCCGAGCGTGCCGCCAACACCACCATAGGGCGCGGTGTCGATGGAATCGCCGGCTTTGAGGCCGATCAGGATCTGGCCGTCGGCGAGGTCGAGCGTCTTGTTGCCGGCGCCAGTCTGCTGCGCCAGCATCATGTTGATCAGGTTGCTGGTTCCGTTCTGCGACCTGTCGATCAGCGCAATGATCTTGGCGCCCGACGCTTCGGCGCCGGCGATCGAGCCTGGATTGTCGGCGGTGCCGTCGCCGGTGCCGTTCGGGTCGACATAATAGATCGTCGAACCCTGCGCTTCGGAGATATCGCCGATGAAGCCGCCGGTGGCGCCGTTGACATCCTTGAAATTGTAGGTGCCGCCGGCCGGGAAGCCGCCGGTCGAATTCAGGATGTCGACCGCCTTGACCGTCGACAGCTTGTCGGCGGCACCCTCGCCGTCGCCATAGATGAAGTTGACCGCGGTCGTGTTGCTGAACTGGAAACCGATGCCCGGGCCATTGCCGGCCCCACCGATGGTGGAAGCGGTCGTGTTGGCCGGCGCGCCGGGATCGCCGAGCTGGATGGTGCCGGCCCCGGTGGTGTTGGTGAGGTTGACCGCCGTCGTACCGGTCGAACTCGCGCTGGTCAGGTCGAAATCGGTCGCGGTGATGGTGCCGTTGACCACGGCATTGGCGAAGGTGATGCCGGTCGCGCCATTGCCGGTCATGGCGATGCCGAGGCTGGCGAAGGACAGCGTGCCCGAATTGGTGCCGGCAACGCTGACGCCGGTCTGGTTCAGCCCGACATTGGTTACAATGGTGGCGCCGAAGGTGATGGTGCCCGAATTGCCCGACAGGCCGATGCCGGTCGCGCTGCCGCTGGCCGTGACCGCGCCGAACGTCGCTGTACCGGCGACATTCGAAACGGCTAGCCCGGTTCCGGTTGAATTGGTGACGGAGAGCGGAGTTGTAGCGCTGAAGCTCGCGCCGGCGCCAAGCCCGCCAATCACGGCCCCGCCCCCGCCGGTCGCCGTCAGCGCCGAACCGGTGAAGCTGATCGCACTGTTGGTCGGCGCCGTCGTGGTGCCGATGGCAAACAGATTGCCCGTGCCGGTCAACGTGACGCTGCCGCTGAAGGTCACCGAGCCGCCGGTGGTGCCGTCGACCTTGACCGCCGCGCCCGGTGCGCCTGCGGAACTGGATATTACGGCCGAAACCGTGATCGCCGCGCTGCCGCCGGAGACGACAACGCCGTCGCCAGTGCCTGAATTGGTGATGGTGCCGCCGATGCCGATCGTGCCGGTGTTGTTGGTCAGGCTGACGTCGGCGCCCGAAACCAGCGTCGTCACCAGGTTGCCGATATTGACGGTCGCGCCGCTGCCCTGCACCACGAAACCGGGGCCGTTGCCAACAACTGTCGCAATGCTCGTCGTGCCGTTGAACGTGTAGATGCCGCTGGCGACATTGGTCAGACGGATGGCATCGCCATTGACGCGGCTGATGTCGACGGCGCCAAAGGTGACATTGCCGCCGCTGGTGTTTGCTATGACGATACCGCTGGAAACGATACCGCCCGAGCCATCCACGGTGACGCTTGCGAAGTTCACGCCGGCCGCGCCGATCGTCATTCCGGTACCGCCGATGAGAATCCCCTTCTCATCCGGCCCGGCGCCGGTCGCCACGGTATTGCTGGAGCCAGTCACCGTCAGCGTGCCGCCATTGATGGCGCTGAAGCCGTAACCGCCGTCGGTGGTGAGGTCGAGCCCGCCGGTGAAGTTTATCGTGCTGCCGGTGTTGCCGGTCAGGTCGATCGCATTGACTGCGCCGGTGCTGGCGGTGACCTTGCCACCGAACGTCGCGCTGCCGCCGGTCAGGAAGGACACCTTCACCGCGCTTGCCGCGCTGGTCTGGTTGATTGTGCCGTTATAGGTGACGTTTGCCGATGAATTAGCGATGGAGAAGGCGTTGCTGCCGGTGTTGGCGATGGAACTCCCAGCCCCGAAGGTCAAGGTTCCGCTCGAGCCGGTGACGACGGCGACGCCTATGCCGCCGCCTGTGATATCGAGATCGTTGAGGGTTGCTGTGCCGTCGAAATTGTTGGCGAACAGCGCGACATTGGTGGCGTTGGCAATCTTCGTGTTGCCGGTGAAATTGACGGTCGCGCTTGAATCGACAAGCGCTATGCCGGTTTGGCTCGCGCTCTGGATGGTCAGATTGTTGACCGTGACGATGCCGGTGGCGCTGTCAAGCAAAAGGCCGACCGCGGCACTGCTGATCGTCACGCCGCCGATCGTTGCGCCGTTGCTGCCCGTTCCGTCGATCGCAAAATTGGAACTGCTGACCGTCAGGTTCTTGACGAGGTTGCCGTTGGCGAGGTCGATGGTGCTGTTGGCGGCATTGTTGAGCGTTGCCCCGCCGAAGCCGAACGGATCGGCCTGCGTCGCGCCGGTAACGATGTGGGTGCCGGTGACGTTGGCGGGCGGCCCGCCCAGCGTGACGGTACCGCCATTGGCAAAGGAAACGATCGATTGGCCGCTGGCCAGCGTGAAGCCGTCGGCGTCGGTGTCGGTGGTCTGGACAGCGGCAGTCTTGACCAGCACGAAGATCGTGCTGGCGCTGGTGGTCAGATCATCGGCGGCGGCGGCGTTGATCAAATTGCTGGCGCTGGAGCCATCGCCGAGGCCGGTGCTGGCAGAGCCAACGTAGATGACATTGGCGGCGTCGAACAACTGCGGCCCGTTCAGTACCGTGCCGCCGAGGGCATAGGCGCCGCTGCCGGGGTTCAGGCCGCGCATGTCGAGCGAAGCCGTCGTGCCGGTGATCGATCCGCCGCCGAACGAGAAGGTCGTGTCGGCAGTGGTTCCAGCCGCGCCATGCGTGCCCATCTGCACGCCGGTGCCGGCCGAAATGGTGCCGGTGCCGATCGTCACCGAGCCGCCGATGGTGCCGGAAAGGTCGATGCCGGTCGAACTGCCGGCGCCGGCGATGTCGAGCGAGGTGGCGGTGAAGGTCGAGCGGCTGCCGGACAGGTCGAGCCCGGTCTGGCCGGTCGGCAGGCCGGTGATGTCGATGGTGCCGAAGCCGATCGTACCGTTGATTCCCGAAACGTCGATACCGTTCAGGCCTGGCTGGCTGATGCTCACGTCGCCGAACGTGACGGCGCCGGAATTGTCGATGAGCGAGATGCCGTTGCCAGCCGGCTGGGTGATGGTGACGGGGCCCCCGAAATCAACCGTGGCGGTGCTTGCTGAGATCGCAATACCGTCAAGCGCGGTGTTGGAGATCGTCGTCGTGCCGCTAACGGAGAAATTGCCGGTGGTGCGGGACAGGCCGATTCCGCCCTGTCCGCCGGACTGGCTCAGCGTGTCCAGCGTGACATCGAGCTGGGTACTGTTGGCAAGCCCGAGACTTTGGACTTGGAAGGCTGTGAGGCCGTTGCCCGAAATCGTGCCGCCAGTGATCGTCAGTTTTGCAGCGCCAATCGAATTGAAGAAGACGCCGTCGCCGCCATTGTCCTTCGCATCGAGCGTCTCGAAACCATAGGTTCCGCCGCCGACGACGAACAGGCCGTGATTGGTATTGTTCGAGAGAGTCGTCGTGCCGGTGAAATTGTAGGTTCCGCCGCTGTCGATCGGCGGGCCGTTGCCGTCGATCAGCAGGCCGTTGCCGGTATTGCCGCTCGAGTTCAGATTGTTGGCGGTGACGCTGTTGGTGCCATCAAACAGCACGCCATTGAGCCCAGCGCCCGAAACATTCAGGCCCGAGATCGTGATATTGCTGATATTGCTGCCGTGGACGCCGTTGGCGCTGCCGCCGGCGATGTTGAAATCGAGCAGCGAGCTGTTGTTGGCCAGGGTGACGACATCGCCGCTGCCGGAATCGGTCAGCGTCGCAGCACCCCCTGCATCCGAGACGACGCCGCTGTGTGTGATGTTGTCACCGGTAATGTTGACCGGGATACCGCCGAGCGAGAAGGTCCGCCCGTTGCCGAACGAGGCCAGCGTCTGTCCGGCGCTAAGCGAGAAGCCGTCGACATCGTCGATGGCCGTGCCGCGATTGACCAGCACGAAGATCGCATCGGCGTCGGTGTTGGCATCGGCTGTCGCGATCGAGGCAAGGTCCGAAAGCGAGGAGCCGTTGCCCGAGCCGGTCGCGGAAGCGCCGACGAAGATCAGGTTCTGAACGTCGAACAGTTGCGGACCGTTGAACGTGGTCGAGCCGAACGCATAGTGGCCGAGCGTCTGGTTGAGGCCGCGCGCGTCGAGCGAAGCGGTGATGCCGGCAATGGAGCCGCCGCCGAAGCTGAACTCGGCATTGGCCGAATTGGCCAGCGAGCCGGCAATGCCGAAGCGCACGCCTGTGTCGACCCCGGCAATCGTGCCGCCATTGGTGATGGCGATCGTTGCCCCGCCCGAGGTCGGCGACGAGAGATCGATGCCGATGGAGCCGGCAGCACCGGTGCCGGTGATGTTGAGCGACTGTGCGGTGAAATTCGTACGGCTGCCGGAGAAGTCGAGGCCGGTGCCAACGCCCAGGCCGGAAATGACGATGTTGCCGGCGACCACCGCCGCATTAACGCCGGCAAACGAAATGCCGTCGCCGCCGGGGGCCGTGATCGCGACATCGCCGAAGCGGATCGCCGCGGGCGAATTCGAAATGGCGATCGCCGGTCCGGTCGTGTTCGAGATTGTCGTCGCACCGTTGACGGTGAAGCTGCCCGAGACCTGATCGAGCACGACGCCCGAGGTGCCGCCGGATTGAGTGATCGAGTCCAGCACCACATGCGCGGTGATCGGGTCGATGAAGACAGCGGTCCCGCCATTGCCGGACACGGTGCCGCCGGTGGTGGTGAAGCTGCCTGATGTCGCGGTGCCCTGTACGGTTATGCCGCGGTCGGCATTGTCCTTCGCATTGAGCGTCGCGAATGTATAGGTGCCCTTGCCGGTGGCATCGAGCCCGTCGTCGCCATTGCCCTGCAGCAGCGTCGTGCCGGTGAAATTGTAGGTGCCGTCGCCCTCGATATGCAGGCCGTCGAGGCCGTTGTTCTCAGCGGTGAAGTCCGAGCCCTTGATGCCGGTCGAGGTGCCCGTGAAGTCGGCGCCATTGCCACCGGCCCCGGTCACCGTGACATTGGTCAGCGTGGCACCGGTGATGCTGTTGCCGAAGATGCCATCGGCGCCGCCGGTGATGGTGATGCCGTTCAGCGTGTTGCCATTGCCCAGCGTAATGACGTTGTTGGCCGGATTGGTGCCCTGGATCGTGCCGTTGCTGCCGCCCAGGTTGAAGCTGCTGGTGCCGCCGCCGAAAAGCAGGGCGGTGACGCTGCTGCCACCGCCGATGACGGTCTGGCCATTGGTCAGCGTCACGCCGCCGGTGGTGAGATTGCCGCTGCCGCCAAGCGCCACGACGAAGCCGTTGCCGGCCTTGGTCACCGCATCGTCCAGCGTCGTCGGATCGCCAATCGTGCCGAGGCCGAGCGAATTGCCGCCGTCGGCGAAGAAGAACTTGCCGAAAGCAGCGCCCGTGGCGGCATTGATGGCGAGGCGCGTCGTCGTGCCGCCGTTGACGTCCTGCGACTGGATCCTGACGCCGATATCGCCGCGCACGCGCTCGTTGACGCGTTTGCGCAGGCCTTCGCTGACCGGATAGACCGGCTCCGGCCCGCTGTCGGCCCCATTGTCGGCTTTGTCCGAGCCATGGCCGGGATTGAACGGGATGTTCAGCCGGACGCTGCCGGCGAACTGGGTGTCGTCGCGATTGTCGTTGCGGACCTCGCCGGCGAACACCAGCGAGGTGTTGCTGCCGAAGACATCGCCGATCGTATACTCGAACCCGGCCTTGGCACCGGTGACGCTGTGGTCGTCGCCGTGCGGATCCTCGAAGTGATAGCCGCCGATATCCAGCCGCAGCGAATGCTTGTCGGACAGGTTGATCGGCACCTGTGCGCCGACCTCACCCTCGATGCCCCACGCCGCGTATTGGCGATGATCGAGCACCGAGATCTGCTCGAGCAACTGGTTTCCGACCATCGACAGGGTCGAGTCGACCGAGTGATCGTTGTAGTCGCCCTTGATCGGCAGATAGACGTTCACATGCGCATCGAAATGCGGCGTGATCGCCTCGGCGCCGAGCGTCGCGGCAGTGAACTGGTTGCTGTTGAAGTTCTCGACGTTGAGATAGGCATAGCCACCGATCATCAGGTCCGGATTGACGATCCGGCGAATGCCGAGGCCGACATCCTGGCCGAAGCCGTCCTTGAAATCGTGCTTGGCCCGGACATCCAGGAACAGCACCGATTCGGCCGTCTGCTTGAGCGGGATGAAGCCTTCGAGTGCGGCGTTGCCGCCATTGTTGTCGGCGCCGACAATGGCGCGCACCTGCGGCTGCCACAACCCGTTCGGATCGGCATAGGCCGTCATGCCCGAAAGACCGAGCGCCAGCGTCGTCAGCGCCGTCGTCTTCCACAGATGTCTGGCTATTTGCGAACGGCGATAGCCGGCGCGCACGCGGAAATCCTCCCCACGCGCCGCCATCTCACCACCCAGCCGAGTATCCTCGGGTTTTCCCATCCCTGGCGAGTCCTTTGGGACTGCACGTCCCGCGTGTGAATTCATACTGGAATTGTATTGTAGAGCGAGTCGCGAATCCTTCGATTTCTAGGGCTTTCCTCCAAATTTCTGTCGTGTGTCCCAAAGGTCACAGTATTTTTGCCGGCTTTCTTGTCTCCGGCCCGACTTCCGAAACAGTCCCGAGTGTTGTATCAAGCCCCACCGACGAGAATACCTGACAGGGAAAGAAAGAATGCGGGGCCTAAAGAAAATGTCATTAAGTTTAGCTCGCGCTAATCTAATGATCGCAAGTTCAGCCGCCCTGTGGCTGGTCTTGTCGGCGGCAGGACCGGCCCTTGCCGAAGACGCCAAGCCGGCCCAGCCCAAACCTGCTGATTCCAATGCAAAACCTGCCGATGCCAATCCGTGGGCGGTGAACTGCTCGAGCGGCTCGGCAACCGCCGAGCTTCAGTGCCAGGTGTCGCAGAACCTGACCGAAGCCAAGTCCGGACAGCGCGTGCTGACCGTGACCGTGCGCCGAGACAACGCCAATGGCGGCCTGGCCATGCTGCTCGCGCTGCCGCATGGCCTGTTCCTGCCGTCCGGCGCCTCGTTCCAGATCGACCAGGGCCAGAAGACGACCCTAGCCATCCAGACCAGCGACCAGAACGGCGCCTATGCCGCCACCCCGCTGTCAGCGGACCTCATCAAGACCATGAAGTCGGGAACCAATCTGAACATCGGCATGGAATCGGTCACCCGCAAGCCGGTCACCATCCCGGTATCGCTGGCCGGCTTCACGGCCGCCGTCGCCAAGCTGGAATCGATCAAGTAGCGGGCTCGGCCTGCTTTTCCTCGCGGCCGTCACAGAGCAATCGCTTCAGACCTAAGACAGCTCCAACTTGTGGCGGGGACCATCAATTTCTCGAGTCGGCGCTGCCCCTCATCGCCCTGCCGGGCACTTCTCCCCGTATAGTGACGGGGAGAAGTGGCTGGCCGCAACGATGGCGCCTTTTCTGCAGCACTGACAATTCGCGAAACCATCGATGACAGCGCCCCTCTCCCCGTCCCTGTACGGGGAGAGGATGCCGGCAGGCAGGTGAGGGGCAGCGCCAACGTCCGAAAAAGGGTGGGGCAAACCCAAATCTGAAGCGACGCCCTGGCGGCAGTCAGAGAGTCGCCGACCGGCGCGCTCCCTGTCAGTCCGCCGGATGCGCACCCCGCATCGCCACTTGATTGTCCGTACCCGGAATGCTCCGTTGCCGCTTCAAACATCCGGAGAAAATTCATGACGGGCTTTGTCGACCGCCTGCGTGCGACGCAGCTGATGGAACCTGCAGGCCTTCAGGCGCTGGTGCTCTGCGCGCCCGAGGCATTCCACTATGCGACCGGTGCCTGGATCGGCCCGGCGGGACTGTTCCGGCGAACCGGCGCCGCCTTCGTCGTCATCCCGGCCCGGCAAGACCTGCCGATCGGCGTGGTGGTGGGGGACTTCAACGCGGCACAGTTGCAGGCCGCATTGCCGGACGCCGTGGTCCGCAGCCACCCGATCTGGATCGAAACCACCACGCTTGACCCCTCGACCTCCGGCCATGCGATGGCGCAACGCATCGAGGCCGGTCTCGCATCGTCTGGCCGGTCGGCCGATTTTTCCCGGCCGGCGACATTCAACCTGGCCAATTCCGCCCGCGAGCTGAAGCAGATCCTGACCGGCTTCGGGCTTGACCGAGCGGCGCTCGGCGTCGACCTCGATTTCATTGCCGTGGCCGATTTTTCGGTCCTGCAGGCGATGCTCACGGGTTGTTCGATGGTCGACGGTTCGGCGGTGCTCGATCGGTTGCGGGCGGTGAAGTCGCAACGCGAGATCGAGCTGCTCCAGCAAGGCATCATCCTGTCGGAAGCCGGGCTGGACCGGTTGCAGGTGGATGCCATGGCCGGCATGCGCCAGGCCGATCTCGTCGCGCTCTACCGGGAGGGCGTCGCCACTGCCGCGGCCGGCCTGTCGCATCCGGTCGCCACTGCCGAATATGTAACGCTTGGCGCCCGGGCCAAAGGCGCCGATGCCAAGGCAGCGCCCGGTGATCCGCTGAAGTGCGACATGGTCTGCACCGTCGGCGGCTACGCCTCCGACATGTCGCGCAACTTCATTTTCGGGCCGCCATCCGCTGAACAGGACGAGCTGCATGCCATCGCCGAGCGGGCCTTCGAGGATGGGCTGGCGGCCCTTGTTCCGGGAGCCTCGCTCGGCCATGTGCATCGCGTCGCCAGCGACAGCCTGGCGCGGCAAGGGCTGCGCTCCTACCGCCGCGGCCATTTCGGCCATGGCGTCGGCCAGTCGGTCTTTTCCGAACAATGGCCGTTCATTTCCGCCGACAGCGAGGTCGTGATCGAAGCCGGCATGGTGCTGGCCTTCGAAATCCCGCTCTACATCGACGGCCTCGCCAGCTTCAATCTCGAGGACCAGTTCCTGGTCACGCCGGATGGGCCGGTTGCCATGAACCGCTTGCCAAGACGGCTGGAGACGATTGGTTAGCGAGGGCGGTTTGGTCCTGGTGGTTGTACGCTGCAGGAGTAGCGCTCCACAGCGAGATGCGCCAAGGTCGATAATTGAGTTTTCGCGCCGTGTTCGGCGCCTTTGCGGCAAGAGGAAGAAATGCTCGACATGGCACCATCGAAACAGGCGGCCGCATGGCTCGGCTCCTTTGCCAAGGCGCTCGAAGCGGGCGACGTGGCGGCGGTAAGCAACCTGTTCGTCGACGACTGCTATTGGCGCGATCTCCTGACCTTCACCTGGAACATCACGACCATGGAAGGCCGCGGGGCGATCGCCGACATGCTCGCGTCGACGCTGGCGGCGACGAAGCCGGCCGCATGGCAGCTGACCGGCGAGGCGACCTCGGACGAGGGCACTGTCGAGGCCTGGTTCAGCTTCGAGACCGCATCGGCGCGTGGCGAAGGCGTCATGCGGCTGCACGATGGCCGCTGCCGGACGCTGTTCACCGCGATGACCGACCTCAAGGGGTTCGAGGAGCGCAAGGGACCAGCGCGGCCGCTGGGCGTGCGCCACAAGGCCGACCCCGGCCGCGAGACCTGGACGGAGGCGCGGGCCCGCGAGACGCGCGACCTCGGCGCCGGCGAACAGCCCTATTGCCTTGTCATCGGCGGCGGCCAGGGCGGCATCATGCTGGGCGCGCGGCTGCGCCAACTCGGCGTGCCCACAATCGTCATCGAGAAGAACGCGCGGCCCGGTGATTCCTGGCGCAACCGCTACCGCACGCTCGTGCTGCACGACCCGGTCTGGTACGATCATCTGCCCTACATTCCGTTCCCGGAAAACTGGCCGGTGTTCACGCCCAAGGACAAGATGGGCGACTGGCTGGAAATGTACACGCGCGTCATGGAGCTCAACTACTGGGTCGCCACGAAGTGTCTCAGCGCATCCTATGACGAGGTCGAAAAGGTCTGGACGGTCGTCGTCGACCGCGTCGGCCGCCACATCACACTGAAGCCGAAGCATATTGTCTTCGCCACCGGCGCCTATGGCCCGCCGCGGCGGATCGATCTGGCCGGCGCCGATCAATTCAAGGGCGAGTTGCTGCACTCCAGCCAGTATTCCAGCGGCGAGAAATTCCGCGGCAGGAAGGTCGCCGTCATCGGCGCGGCAAGCTCGGGGCATGATGTCAGCGTCGACCTCTGGGAGAGCGGTGCGGAGGTCACCATGATCCAGCGCTCGCCGACCACCGTGGTCAAGTCGGACACGCTGATGGAAGTCGGCTTTGAGATCTTTTCGGAGAACGCGCTGGCGCGCGGCATCACCACCGAGAAGGCCGACATGATCGTCGCCTCGACGCCCTTCGCGCTGGTGCCGAAGGGCCAGCAGGCGCTCTACGAGGTGATCAAGGCGCGCGACGCAGCCTTCTACGACCGCCTGCGCGCCGCCGGCTTCGCCATCGATTTCGGCGACGACGAGACCGGCCTGCTGATGAAGGCCTACCGCACCGGCTCCGGCTACTACATCGATGTCGGTGGTTCCGACCTGATCATCGACGGCGAGATCGGCGTGCGCAGCGGCGTCGCCATCAAATCGCTGACGCCGACCGGCATCCTTTTCGAGGACGGCAGCGAGCTTGCCGCCGACGCGATCATCGCTTGCACCGGCTTTCAGTCGATGAACGAGACGGTGGCCGCGATCGTCTCGCGCGAGGTCGCCGACAAGGTCGGCCCGTGCTGGGGGCTTGGTTCGGGCGTGAAGGGCGATCCCGGACCGTGGCAAGGCGAGTTGCGCAACATGTGGAAGCCGACCGCGCAGCAAGCGCTGTGGTTCCATGGCGGCAATCTGGCGCTGTCGCGCTTCTATTCGAAATACGTGGCGCTGCAGATAAAGGCACGCATGGAGGGGCTTGAGACGCCGGTTTATGGGGCGTTCAGCAATAGTAAGGGAATCGCCTCCGACAGATGACGACTCTCAACTCGCACCGTAGACGGCCACTTGCCGACGTCGGCGTCGCCCCTCATTGCCCTGCCGGGCATTTCTCCCCGTGAACGGGGAGAAAAAGCTGGCCACAGCGCGGGCGCCCCTCTTGCAACGCTGGCGATTGGCGAAATCACCCATGAAAGCGTCCCTCGCCCCGTTTACGGGGAGAGGATGCCGGCAGGCAGGTGAGGGGCGGCGCCGACGCTCAAAGAAAAAACGCAAAGCCGCGCCGTGCGCCACTGATCAGCACTTCCAAGCATCGCCTCAACCATAATTAGGCACTCTCACTCATCCCGGTGTCCGAAGTGCCTTGCCGCCACCTCGACATGCGTATGCGCGGCATGCGCCTCGAAACGCTCGGTCTCGCTGGCATCGTTGATCGCCTCGTTCGGCCACCAGGTGCCGCCGATGGCGATGCCTTCGCAGACCAGCCGCTGGTCGGCGACCAGCGAGGCGCCGACCGCATCGACGAAGGTGAAGCGGCCTGGGCGCTGCCGCAGCACGGCGACGTCGCCGACGGTGCCGACCGCCAGTGTGCCGAGGTCAGGCCTGGCAATCGCCCGCGCCGGGGCTTGCGTCGCGGCGCGCAGAACCTCGACCAGGGGCATGCCGAGCGCCAAAAGCTTCGACATGCAGACCAGGATATCGAAGGCCGGCCCGTCGACGCAGTAGAGATGCACGTCGCTGCTGATCACGTCGGGCGCCAGCCCTTCCTCGAGCATGGCCCGCGCCACCGCGAAATCGAACGAGCCCATGCCATGGCCGAGGTCGAAGATGACGCCGCGCTCGCGCGCCAGCCGCATGTCCGGCCGCACCGCGCCGGAGGCGAAAACCGGCGCGTTGGGGAACGGCCGGAAGCAGTGGGTGAGGATGTCGCCCTTGCGCAGGCGCGGCAGCACTTCCGAGCGGCCTGGCGGCGGCTCGTCGATATGCGCCATCAGCGGCAGGCCGGCCTGGTCGGCGGCCTCCAGCGCCAGGTCGACAGGGGCGATGCCGCTGATGCCGCCGGCATGGCGCCCGGAGCGAACTTTGACGCCGACCACGACGTCGCGGTGTTCGCGTGCCGCAGCCACGACCTCGCGCGGCTCGCAGAGCCTGAGATCGCTGCACTCGCCGACCGACACCGTCTGCGAGAAGCCGAAGATGCCGGCAAAGGAAATGTTGACATAGGCCAGGATGCGCACCTTCGAGCGCTCCATGACATGGCGGCGGAAGCCGAGGAAATTGCCCGCGCCCGCACTGCCGGCATCGATGAAGGTGGTGGTGCCGCTTTTGGCGGCCAGCCGGTCGGCATCGACGCCGAGCGAGGTACCGCCCCAATAGACGTGGCTGTGCAGGTCGACGAGACCCGGCGTGACGATGCATCCGGTAGCGTCGACAACCTGCGCGGCGCGGTCGGCCGGGATATCAGCATCGACCGCGGCAATGCGGCCATTGGCGATGGCGACATCGCGCGGCGCATCGAGCCCGGTGGCCGGGTCGATTAGCCGTCCGCCCTTCAGCAGGAGGTCGAATTGCATTGAGGTAACCTCCGTTTCGTTGCTCGCCGCCTCAGGGACGACAATCTCCTCAGGCCGGCCGGTAGGCGACCGCCTCGACTTCGATCTTGATGTCGATCATCAGCCGCGACTCGACCGTGGTGCGGGCCGGCGGGTTCTTCGGGAAGTGCCTTGCATAGACCGCATTGAAGGCGCCGAAATCGCGCGCATCCTCAAGCCAGACCGTGGTCTTGACGACATCGTCCAGGGTGCAGCCGGCCAGCGCAAGTGCTGCCTTCACATTGGCGAGCACCTGTTCGGTCTGTTCCGTTATGCCGCCCTTGACCACGATGCCGTCGCTGCCGACGGGAACCTGGCCCGAGACATAGACGAAATCGCCGGCGCGCACGGCCGGCGACAGCGGCACATGCGACGTTCCAAAAGTCTGCTTCGGCAAGGGACGGCCTCCTCTGATGGCGTGACGGAGCGCCATGGGGAGCGCTCGCTTCGATCGACATTTATCGCGATCAAGGCGATCCTCATAGGGGCCTTGTTGGAAAGCAACATTTTCACGGAGTCCATGTTGCTTTATTACAGAAGCGCTTGCATCGTGCGCGCCGCCACGTTGCTTTGAAGTGGTGACGATAGACGCATTCGTGAGACCGGAGACAGTGAAAAATGACCTACGACAAGAACCCGTTTCCGGCCGGCGACGCCGATCGCCACGCGCTCTGGGAAATGCTGGTGCAGCGCGACATCGACGCCTTCATCGGCCAGGACTGGTCGATGGTCGAGGATGATTTCGTGGCCTCGAGCTTCTTCGGAATGCATGCGCATTTCCTTAGCAATGCCGACGCCTGGCGGCTGCAGTTCCCGCGGCTGGAGGTCTATCGCGACGAGTGGCTGCGCCAGGCCAAGGAGACCGCGGCGACGAAATTCGCCGAGCCGCTGCGCGAGGCGCTGTTTCGCGTCACCAACATGCGCGACATCGATGTCGACGGCGACCGCGCCGTGCTGCACAAGAAATTCGATGGTTCGGTCGCCAAGGCGGACGGCAGCGTCGACAGGCTGAAATGGCAGACGCTGTATTTCTGCACCAAGGTCGCAGGCAGCTGGAAGATCGCCGGCTTCGTCGGCTACATGCCGTATCCGCTTGGCGGCTAGAGCATGATCGCGAGAGACCAGCCGTCGCTCAGTAGAGCGTGACGAAGGCCGGGAACAGCAGACCGGTCGCCCGGAAATGCTCGACCAGTTCGATGGCTGGGAAGATGGCGAGGAAATAGAGCCCGTCATAGAATGTGCGCTTCAGCGCCTGCGTCGAGAACTGCATCTGGTCATGGTCGTAATACAGAAGCGGATTTGGCCAGAACCGCGGCGTGTTCTTGACATAGGCAAGGTAGGCCGGTCCGAACTTGCCGAGCAGAAATCCGGCTTCCTTGCGCGCCGTGACGCGGAAGATGAAAAAGCTGGCAAGGCCAAGGGCGACGGCCGCCAGCAGAGAGCCATAGAGCAATCCGACGCCGACCGCGCCGACCGTCGAGAAGAAGTAGAGCGGGTTCTGGGTCATCGAAAACGGTCCCGTCGAGACCAGTTCCTCGTTCTTCTTGCCGCCGACATAGAGGATGCTCCACAGCCGTCCGATGACGCAGACCAGCACCAGGCAGAAGCCGAACAGTTCGAGCGTCTCGTGCCCGTTCGAGCCCTCGCTGAGCGCCGGTTTCGTGACAAGCAGAAGCAGCACCGCCAACACCGCCGCCACCCGCACGAAGATCAGCCGCTTGCGTTGGTTGAAGGCCCGTGAAACCGGTTTTAGGGTAGCGTAGGTCATCGTGTTTCCTGGAGCGCTGGCAAGCACGCGTTCGGCAATCCGGGGGGACACCGGGTCACCCCATTGATGGCGGATGCAAGGCGCCCGCCCTTCTATCAGCGCACCGCGAGGCGTTCGTAAAGGCTTTTCGCGCGGCCCCAGCCCATTCTTACGAATTTGTAAGCCGCCGGACAGGCGAGCGTGAACTCGCTTCCCTACTGTGTCGATGCCGGATCCGCCACGACGGGCCGGAGACAATCGCCGCAACCGGCATCAGACAGGGAAACATCTCATGGGACGATTTGCGCTAGCCATCGCACTGGGCACCCTTGCCGTGTCCTGTCCGGCTTCCTCCGTGTTTGCTGCCACCGCGCCTTGCGAGGGTACGCTGAAGACCCTTCGTGCGGCGGAGGCGGCGGCCACGCTCAGCGCCTCGGACAAGGCGAGGGTCTCGGAACTGGAGACCAAGGGCATCGAGCGCTGCAACGCAGACGACGACAAGCGCGCCGACGAGTTCTTCGCCCAGGCCATGAAGGTCATGGGCAAATAATGCCGCGAACCACCAGCCGCAGGGACGTCCGCCATGCTTTCTCCCACTAAACCCGCCGCGCCGAGCCACAACAGGGTCCCTGAGGTCACTGTCGATTTCTGGCTGATCAAGCTGATGGCGGTGACCATGGGTGAAACGGCAGCCGACTATCTCGCCGTCAACCTCGGCCTCGGGCTGACCGTCACCTCGCTGGTCATGACCGGCATCCTGATCGTCGCTCTTGTCCTGCAGTTCGCGCAGAAGCGCTACGTGCCCTGGGCCTACTGGCTGGCGGTGGTGCTGATCAGCATTGTCGGCACGCTGATCACCGACAACCTCGTCGACAATTTCGGCGTACGCCTGCAGACGACGACGATCGCCTTCTCGGTGGCGCTCGCAGCGACATTCGCGGTCTGGTACGCCAGCGAAAGAACACTGTCGATCCACACCATCGTCACCACCAGGCGCGAGATCTTCTATTGGCTGGCGATCCTGTTCACCTTCTCGCTCGGCACTGCCGCCGGCGACCTCGTCGCGGAGAGCTACGACATGGGCTACCTGACATCAGGCCTGCTGTTCGGCGGCGTCATCGCCCTCATCGCGCTTGCCTGGTACCTGCTTCATCTCGACGGCATCCTGGCCTTCTGGCTCGCCTATATCCTGACACGGCCGCTTGGCGCCTCCTTCGGCGATCTCTTGTCGCAGCCGGCCGAATATGGCGGCCTGGGCTTCGGCACCATTTTCACTAGCCTGATCTTCCTTGGCTGCATCATTGGTCTCGTTCTCTACATGACCCTGAAGAAAACAGCCGACGAGGCCGATGAAATCCTGCTGGAATCGGACTAGGCGAAGTCTTGTCGGGTCGCATGCCTGGGCGATCAGCCGGAACGCCCATCGCTTCGTCATCCACGGGCGGAGCAAGGAGCGCAGCGACGCAGCGCAGACCCGAGGATCCATGCCGTGACTCGAACGCGTCATCACGGTGCAGGATTCTACTCAGCCGCAATCTTCGGCCAATATCGCGGCATGGATCCCAGGGTCTCCGCGACGGAGCTTCGCTCCTGCTTCGCCCAAGGATGACGAAGTCGGGAGGCCTCAGCCAGACTCGAACGTTCATGAGGAAAGCGCTTCCTGCAGCCTCGTGCCGTCCTAGGAACGGGCCTATGGCGGTGCTAGCCTCTCACAGACATCGGCCACAAAACTTGGAACAGCCATGCGACTTCTGCTTGTCGAGGACGACCACAGGACGGCCGACTACATCGTCCGGGGTTTGACCGAGGCCGGCCATGTCTGCGACCTGCTGCGCAACGGGCATGACGCGCTCTTCGCAGCGACCAGCGGCAGCTATGACGTGATCATAGCCGATCGCATGATCCCGGATCTCGACGGCCTGTCGATGATCAAGGCGGTGCGCGCCGCAGGCGTGCGCACGCCGGCGATCTTTCTCACCTCCGTGGGCGGCGTCGACGACCGCGTCGAGGGGCTCGAGGCCGGCGGTGACGACTATCTGGTCAAGCCCTTTGCCTTTTCCGAGCTTCTCGCCCGCATCAACGCGCTTGGCCGCCGGCCGGCCGCGCAGGAGCAGAAGACCGTCTTGCGGGTTGCCGACCTCGAAATGGACCTGATCATGCGCCGCGTCACGCGCCTGGGCCAGTCGATCGACCTGCAGCCAAGGGAGTTCAGCCTGCTGGAGGTGCTGATGCGCGGCGAAGGCCGCGTGATTACCCGCACCATGCTTCTGGAGCGCGTCTGGGATTTTCATTTCGACCCCAAGACCAGCGTCGTCGAAACCCATATCAGCCGGCTGCGGGCCAAGATCGACAAGCCCTTCGAAACCCAGCTTATCCACACCGTCCGCAACACCGGCTACAGTCTGCACGCAGCGCCATGACCGGAACATGGACCCGCCTGCTGCGCAGCACGCCGTTCCGGCTCGCCCTGACCTTCGCCTTCCTGTTCATGCTCGCCTTCGTGCTGTCGGGCGCCATCGTCTACCAGATGATGAGCGCCGATCTTGCCGAGCAGCTCGACGACACCATCAAGGAAACCTACGCGGTCATCGCGGCGACCTATGCCGACAAGGATCTCAAGGAGCTTGTCGAGACGATCCAAAGCCACTCCATGCGCAGCCCGAAGAAGGAACAGCTGTTTTCGCTGACCGACGCGGCCGGGATTCGCTTGGCCGGCAATTTCACGGCGGCAGGACTTCCCGATGGCTTCTCGATGTTCGACACCGAAATGCCGGGCGTGCCGCCGGACGCCGAATACCGTGCCTATTCCGGCTCGATAGGCGGCAACAATCTGACGGTCGCCTTCAGCCTGTCCGAGACGGAGGAACTGGAAACGATCATGCTGATGAGCTTCGGCTGGGCGACGCTGATCATCACCGGGCTGGCGGTCGCCGGCGGCGCGCTGCTCGCCTCGCGCGTCCAGCGCCGGCTCGACGGGATCGCCGCCACCATGGTGGATGTCTCGCATGGACGGCTGGATGCCCGCATCCCGCTGACCGGCAAGGACGACGACATCGACATCGTCTCCCGCCAGGTCAATGCGGCGCTCGATCGCCTGTCGGCGTTGGTCGAAGGCATGAAACAGGTCAGCGCCGACATTGCCCACGATCTGAAGACGCCGCTCAACCGCCTGCAGATGATCCTGGAAGGCGCCGCCGACCGAGCCGCGCGGGGCCGGGAGGTCTCCGACGATCTGGCCGAGGCGCGCGCCGAAGGCCATCAGATCAACGAGACCTTCGATGCGCTGCTGCGCATCGCCCAGATCGAGGCCGGCGCCCGCAGGGCGCGCTTTACCGACGTCGCTCTCGGCGAAATCCTGCAAACCATCGCCGAGATCTACACCGACGTGGCCGAGGACGACGGCAAGGTGCTGTCGTGGACCAAACTGAACGAAGCCGCGGACCGTATCCATGGCGATCGCGAGCTGTTGACGCAGATGTTCGCCAACCTGGTGGAGAATGCGCTGCGCCATTGCCCGCCCGGCACGACCATCAAGCTGAGGGTGACGCGCAAGGGCGAGCGTGTTGTCGCCAGCGTCGCCGACAATGGACCCGGCATTCCCCCGGACGAGCGCGAACGGGTGTTCCAGCGGCTCTACCGGCTTGACCACAGCCGGTCGACACCGGGCAGCGGCCTCGGCCTCAGCCTTGTCCGGGCCATCGCAGACCTGCACGGCGCGTCGATCGCCCTTGACGATTGCCGGCCGGGGCTCGCCGTGGTGATAAGCTTTCCACTGGCATTTGGTTAGCCGACGATCCAGCTTGGTCCTGAGAGGCCGGCTACACCGAGTCAGCTCAGCGGTCGATGCGCGTCGACAGGATGATCGACGACAAGGTCCGCTCGACCCCGTCCATGGCGCCGATCTGGTCGAGCAGCATATCGAGGTCCCGGATCGACGGCGCATCAACGATGACGATCATGTCGAAATTGCCGCTGACCGAATGCAGCGTCCTGACCGGCGCCAGCGCCTGCAGGCCGCGCACCACCTTGTCGGCGAGCTTGGGCGTCACGGTGAGCAGCACATGCGCCCGCACCAGCCCTTGTTCGTAGTCCGGCGCCAGCCGGACGCCATAGCCGGTGATGATGCCGCGCTGCTCCAGCCGTTCGATCCGGCTCTGCACGGTCGTGCGCGAGACACCGAGCTTGCGCGCCAGTTCGGCGGTCGAGGCACGCGCATTGTCGCGCAGCAGGGAGAGCAGGGCCTGTTCGGCTTCACTGAGCATTTCGACGATTCCCTTCGGCAGAATGCACAATTAGAGTTTCGTTTCGAACAATCCCACGCTTCCTTTCGACGGGCAAGCTGCGATCCTGACGCATGCCTCCCAAAGGTGCGCAGCGGTTTTGGGACAAACGACATGCACAAAACAATGTGCTCAGGTTCAGCTTTTGGGTGAGGGACGTTTCATGAAGAATATTGTTGTTGTCGGCGCCGGCAAGATCGGCTCGACCATTGCCGAAATGCTCGCCGCCACCGGTGACTACCACGTCACCCTCGTCGACCGCTCGGCAGCCCAGCTCGCCGCCGCCGAACTGCCGGCCACGGTTGCCACATTGGAACTCGACATCGAGGCATCGGGCGCGCTCGAAGCGGCTTTGGCCGGCAAGTTCGCGGTGCTCAGCGCCGCGCCCTTCCACCTGACCACGCGCATCGCCGAGGCGGCGGCAAACGCCGGCGTGCACTATCTCGACCTCACCGAGGATGTCGTCAGCACCAGGCGGGTCAAGCAGCTGGCCCTTTCGGGCAAGAGCGCCTTCATCCCGCAATGCGGGCTGGCGCCGGGCTTCATCTCGATCGTGGCCAACGATCTCGCCAGCCGCTTTGACACGCTGGAAAGCGTGCGCATGCGCGTTGGCGCGCTGCCGCAATATCCGTCCAACGCGCTGAACTACAATTTGACCTGGAGCACCGACGGCGTCATCAACGAATATTGCGAGCCCTGCGAGGCGATCGTCGAGGGCGAACTGATCGAAGTGCCGCCGCTGGAGGAGCGCGAGGAATTCTCGCTCGACGGCGTCACCTACGAGGCGTTCAACACCTCGGGCGGGCTGGGCACGCTGGCCGAGACGCTGAAGGGCAAGGTGCGCACGCTGAACTACCGCACCATCCGCTATCCCGGCCATGCCGCGATCATGAAGGCGCTGCTCAACGACCTTGGCCTGCGCCACCGCCGCGACGTGCTGAAGGACATTTTTGAAAGCGCCTTGCCGGCGACACTGCAGGACGTGGTCATCGTCTTTGTCACTGTCTCGGGCCGCAAGAACGGCCGCCTGCTGCAGGAAACCTACGCCAACAAGATCTATTCCAAGCGCGTCGGCGACGTCGTGCGCAGCGCCATCCAGATCACCACCGCCTCCGGCATCTGCGCCGTGCTCGATATGCTGGCCGACGGCAGCCTGCCCGCAACCGGCTTCGTCAAGCAGGAAGACATCGCGCTCGACGCCTTCCTCGCCAACCGCTTCGGCCGCGCCTACGCGCAACACGAAATGGTGAGCCGGCTCGCGAGCTGACGTTTCGCGCCTCTTCCCTTCTCCCCTTGTGGGGTGAGATGCGGTTCGCGCAGCGAACGAAAAGCCAATTGCTTGGCTTTTCGAGCTTCGAACGCCCTGAGCCTGCGAAGGGCCGGGGAATGAATGGCCAACCGCCCGCCGGGTCCCCGCTGCTTCGCAGCGTCCCGGCGTTCGCCGGCCTTTCATCGTGCCACTGGCACGATGAATTCGCTTCGCGAACCGGCTGCTCACCCTCAAATATGCAGCGCGTGCCCCAGCGCCTTGAGCGCCGCTTCCTGGAAGCCTTCGCCTTGCGTCGGATGGGCGTGGATGGTGCCGGCGATATCCTCCAGCCGCGCGCCCATTTCCAGCGCCAGGCCAAAGGCACCCGCCAGTTCCGACGCACCCTGACCGACCGCCTGGATGCCCAGCACCAGATGATTGTCGGCGCGGGCGACGACGCGGACGAAGCCGTCTTCGCCGAGCTTCGTCATCGCCCGGCCGTTGGCGGCAAACGGGAACATGCCGATCTTGATCTCGCCGCCATGGGCCTTGGCCTCCTCCGGCGACAGGCCGGCCGTCACCAGCTCGGGATCGGTGAAGCAGACGGCCGGAATTGAGCGCTTGTCCCAGCTGCGCTTGTGGCCGGCAGCGATCTCGGCGACCATCTCGCCTTGCGCCATCGCCCGGTGCGCCAGCATCGGCTCGCCGGTGACGTCGCCGATGGCGAAAATGCCGCGCATCGAGGTGCGGCACTGGTCGTCGATGCGGATGAACTTTCCTGCCATGTCGAGGTCGATCTGGTCGAGCCCCCAGCCTTCGGTCACCGGCTTGCGGCCGACCGTCACCAGGATTTTGTCGGCGGCGACCTTGGCATTCTTGCCGTCCGAGGTCTCGACCAGCAGCGCGCCGCCCTTGGCCCCCTTGGCCTTGGCGCCGAGCATCACCTCGATGCCGAGTGCGGCGAGCCGCTTGACCACCGGCCGCGTCAGCTCCGCGTCATACTGCGCCAGCACGCGCGGCAACGCCTCGACCACGGTCACCTCAGCGCCCATCTTGGCGAAGGCGATGCCGAGTTCGAGGCCGATATACCCGCCACCGACGACGGCGAGCTTCTTCGGCACTTCGCTCAACGCCAGCGCCTCGGTCGACGAAATCACCGCGTCGCCGAACGGCAGGGACGGCAACTCGACCGGCGCCGACCCGGTGGCGATCACGATCGTCTCGGCGCGGATCACCTGCACGCCGGTCTCGGTCTCGACCGCGACCGTCTTGCCGTCACGAAACGTCGCCCATCCCTGCACGGTCTTCACCCCGGCCTTCTTGAGTAGGCCGGCGACGCCGCTGTTGAGCCGGCTGACGATACCGTCCTTCCAGGCGACGGTCCTGGCTAGGTCGAGCACGGGAGCGGTGACCGAGATGCCGAGCGGGCTGTTGCCGCCCACCATGTGCGACACCTTCTCGAACTCCTCCGCCGCATGGATCAGCGCCTTGGAAGGGATACAGCCGACATTCAGGCAAGTGCCGCCCGGCTTGCCGGCCTCGACGATCACCGTATCGACACCGAGCTGGCCGGCACGGATGGCGCAGACATAGCCGCCAGGACCGGCGCCAATGACGAGCAGCTTGCAGGAGATTTCTTTCATGTCAGCTGCATCCTTCCAGTGAGAACTGGCAGTCGCACTGTCCATCCGGCGTCGCGCTGCCCCTCATCCGCCTGCCGGCACCTTCTCCCCGTATAGTGACGGGGAGAAGGGAGACCGCCGCGACCTCGGCGCCTTCGTTGCAATGCCGGCGATTGGCGAAACCCCCGATAACAGCGTCTTTCTCCCCGTCCCTATACGGGGAGAAATGCCCGGCAGGGCAATGAGGGGCAGCGCAACGCGGCAAGTCTACCTTTTCGAACGAGACATGTGGCTCACCCAACAGGGGTCGGTCTGACGAGGCAGGTAGAGCAAAACGCTGAGAAGGCATTGTTTCACCCTCAATCCACAAAAATCAGCGCCGGCGTTTCCAGCAGGGTCTTGATGCGCTGGATGAAGACGGCGGCGTCCCAGCCGTCGATGACGCGGTGGTCGAAGCTGGAGGACAGGTTCATCATCTTGCGCGGCATGAACTGGGTACCGTCCCACACCGGCCGCACCATCATCTTGTTGACACCGATGATCGCCACTTCCGGATGGTTGATGACAGGCGTCGTCGCCACGCCGCCCATGGCACCGAGCGAGGTGATGGTGATGGTCGAGCCGGACAGCTCGTCGCGTGTCGCAGTGCCGGACTTGGCCGCCTCGGCAAGCCTGATCACCTCGGCGCCGCACTCCCAGATATCGCGTGCCTCGGCATGCTTGACCACCGGCACGACCAGCCCCGACGGCGTCTGCGCGGCAATGCCAATGTGGATGCCACCATGCTGGTGGATGATGCCGGCCTCGTCGTCGAACAGCGAATTGAGATTCGGCTGGTCTGCTATCGCCTTGACCATCGCCCGCATCAGGAACGGCAGCAGCGTCAGCTTCGGCCGTTCCGCCTTGCCCGCGCGCTTTTCCTTGTTGAGCGCTGCGCGCAATTCCTCCAGCGCGGTGACGTCGATCTCCTCGACATAGGTGATGTGCGGGATGCGCGATTTGGACAGCGTCATCTTCTCGGCGATCTTGCGCCGCAGCCCCACCACCTTGATGTCCTCGACGGTATCGTTGCGGGCGAGGCCTGATGTTTTCGCAACCTGGGGTCCGCGCGCCAGGAAGGCTTCGATGTCCTCGTGGCCGATGCGGCCGGCCGGGCCGCTTCCGGCAACTTGCCTGAGATCGATGCCGGCCTCTTTTGCCCGCAGGCGGACCGCGGGCGACGCCAGCGGCTTTTCGCCCTCGGGACGCGGCGCGCCGGAGACGGACGGCTGCCGCGGGCTTTTCGAGACGGCGGGTGCAGGTTTCACGTCTGTCCCGCCTGCCTTTGGCGGCGCCTTCGCGGCTGGCGCGAGAGTTTCGGGCTTCGGGGTCGGCAGCTTCGCCGGCGGCTCGGCTGCCACCGGCTCCACGTCGCCGCCTTGCGGCTTCACATTGCCCTCGCCCGCCACCTTCAACCGCACGATCGGCGAGCCGATCGCCACCGTGTCGCCGATCTCGGCGCCCAGCCAAAGGATTTCGCCATCGACCGGCGACGGAATCTCGACCGTCGCCTTGTCGGTCATCACCGCGGCAAGCACGGTGTCCTCGCGCACGATGTCGCCGATCTTGACGTGCCATTCGACGAGCTCTGCCTCGGCGACGCCTTCGCCGACATCGGGCAACTTGATGATGTGTTCGCCCATCTTAAGCTCCCATGGTTTCCAGCAGCGCCCGGCCGACGCGCGCCGGACCGGGGAAGTAGTCCCACTCCTGAGCATGCGGATAAGGCGTGTCCCAGCCGGCGACCCGTGCCACCGGCGCCTCCAGATGGTAGAAGCAGTTTTCCTGCACCAGCGCCGACAGCTCGGCGCCGAATCCGGAAGTCAGCGTCGCCTCATGCACGATGACGCAGCGCCCGGTCTTCTTGACCGAAGCGACGATGGCGTCGAGGTCGAGCGGCAGAAGCGTCCGGAGATCGATGATCTCGGCATCGATGCCGGTTTCTTCGACGGCGGCCTGCGCCACATAGACCATGGTGCCGTAGGCCAGCACCGTGACCGCCGAGCCCGGCCGGCGGATCGCCGCCTTGCCGAGTGGCACCGTGTAGTGGCCGTCGGCGACTTCGCCAAGCGCATGCTTCGACCATGGCGTCACCGGCCGGTCGTGGTGGCCGTCGAACGGGCCGTTGTAGAGCCGCTTCGGTTCGAGGAAGATCACCGGATCGGGATCCTCGATCGCCGCGATCAGCAGCCCCTTGGCGTCATGCGGGTTGGACGGCACCACGGTCTTCAGCCCCGACACGTGGGTGAACAGCGCCTCCGGGCTCTGGCTGTGCGTCTGGCCGCCGAAGATGCCGCCGCCGGTCGGCATCCGCACCACGATGGGGCAGGTGAAATCGCCGTTCGAGCGATAGCGCAGCCGTGCCGCTTCCTGGGTCAGCTGGTCGTAGGCCGGATACATGTAGTCGGCAAACTGAATTTCCACGCACGGCTTCAGCCCGTAGGCGGCCATGCCGATGGCTGAGCCGACAATGCCGGATTCGTTGATCGGTGCATCGAAGCAGCGGCTCTTGCCGTATTTGGCCTGCAGACCTTGCGTGCAGCGGAAGACGCCGCCGAAGAAGCCGACATCCTCGCCGAACACGACGACTTTGTCGTCGCGCCCCATCGACACGTCCATCGCATCGCGGATGGCCTCGATCATGGTCCGTCTTGGCATGGTCAGACTCCCGCCTGCTGGCGCTGGCGCCGCAGGTGCGGCGGCATCTCGGCATAGAGCCCCTCGAACATGTCGCGCGTCGACGGCTTGCCGCCGGCATGCAGCGTGCCGTGGCTCTCGGCCTCTTTCTGCGCCGCGATCACCGTGTCGAGGATTTCGGCCTCGGCCTGCGCATGCCGTTCGTCCGACCAGATGCCGAGCTGGATGAGATGGTTCTTCAGCCGCACGATCGGGTCGCCGAGCGGCCAGGCATCGGATTCGGTCTTGGGCCGGTAGGCCGAGGGGTCATCCGAGCTCGAATGCGCGCCGGCGCGGTAGGTGACATATTCGACCAGCGTCGGCCCGAGATTGCTGCGCGCGCGCTCGGCCGCCCATTTGGCCACCGCGTGGACGGCGAGATAGTCGTTGCCGTCGACGCGCAGCGACGGAATGCCGAAGCCGAGGCCACGGGCGGCAAAAGTGCCCGAGCCACCGCGGGCGATGCCCTGGAAGGTCGAGATCGCCCACTGGTTGTTGACGACATTGAGCACCACCGGCGCCTTGTAGGTGGAGGCGAACACCAGCGCCGAATGGAAGTCGGACTCGGCCGTCGAACCGTCGCCGATCCAGGCGGCGGCAATCTTCGAATCGTTCGAGATGGCCGAGGCCATCGCCCAGCCGACCGCCTGGATATACTGCGTCGCCAGATTGCCGGAGATCGAGAAGAAACCGTGCTCCTTCGACGAATACATGATCGGCAATTGCCGGCCCTTGAGCGGGTCGGCTTCGTTGGAATAGATCTGGTTCATCATGGTGACCATCGGATAGCCGTCGGCGATGAGCAGGCCGGCCTGCCGATAGGTCGGAAAATTCATGTCGCCGGGCGCCAGCGCCTTGCGGAAGGCGCAAGCCACCGCCTCCTCACCCAGATGCTGCATGTAGAACGAGGTCTTGCCCTGGCGTTGCGCCATCTGCATGCGCGCATCGAAAGTCCGCAGCGTCATCATGTGCCGCAGGCCGGCCAACAACTCGTCGCTGGAAAGCAGGCCGGCCCAGGGGCCGACGGCTTCGCCATTGCGGTTCAGCACCCGGATGATCGAGAAGGCGTAATCGCGGATCGTGCGCGGATCGACATCGATGTCGGGGCGCGGCACCGAGCCGGCCTTCGGGATGGGCACATTGGAAAAGTCAGGCGTTCCGCCCGGCCGCACTTCCGGTTCCGGAACGTGAAAACGCAACATCCCAGCATCGGCCATGACCTTTGTCCTCCAACGTTGCCTGGCCCCAATGTTCCCTGGCCAAGGATATTTGCATATCTGCGCCGCCAGACCAGTGCGAATTCGGTGGGGCAAGCCTTTCGGCCCTCGGTCCCGGCCGCACCGGCCTCCTCGGCACAAGATGAAGATATGTCGGCGAAATTTCTTGTCGATGTTGGGCGGCGGCGCGCAATTAGGAGCAAGATCGCGCGAGGTTTTTCGCCAGATAAGGTTTGGTTGGCAATGGTTGGGTTCCTCTCCCTCACTTACGCCCCGGAGGGGAGGAAGGGCGCCAAGGTTGGCGAACTCGCGCCTTTCCTCTCCCCCGTCGATTGGGGGGAGAGGAACCCAAGCTGGATGCCGTCCCAGCATCATGCTAACCACCGTCCATGGCACAGAAGAAAGCTTTCGAGGTCGATTCCTGGCTGGCCCGTCCGGACCAGCGCATCTCGATCGTCCTGCTTTATGGCCCCGATCGCGGGCTCGTCGCCGAGCGCGCCAAGGCCTTTGCCGAGAAGACCGGCCTGCCGCTCGACGATCCGTTCTCGGTGGTCCGGCTTGACGGTTCGGAGGTTGACCGCGACGAGGGCCGGCTGCTCGACGAGGCGCGCACCGTGCCGATGTTTTCCGACCGGCGCCTCTTGTGGGTGCGCAACGCCAGCGGCCAGAAGGCGCTGGCCGACGACGTCAAGGCGCTGACTGCCGAGCCGCCCCGCGACGCCATCATCCTGATCGAGGCCGGTGATCTCAAGAAAGGCGTCGGGCTGCGGGCCGTGGTCGAGGCGGCGGACAACGCCATGGCGCTGCCCTGCTATGCCGACGAGGCCCGCGACATCGATGCCGTCATCGACGACGAATTGCGCAAGGCCGGCATGTCGATGACGCTGGAGGCAAGACAGGCGCTGCGCCGCAATCTCGGCGGCGACCGGCTGGCCTCGCGCGGCGAGATCGAAAAGCTCATCCTCTACGCCCATGGCCAGAAGGAGATCGGCCTCGAAGACATCAGGGCGATGTCGGGCGACGTCTCCGGCGCCTCTTTCGATGACGCCGTCGACGCGCTTCTCGAAGGCAAGGTCGGCGATTTCGACACCGCCTTCACCCGCCACTGCCAGTCCGGTGGCCAGCCCTTCCTGGTTCTGTCCTCGGCGATGCGGCAGTTGCAGGCGATCCAGGCCATGCGCGGCCAGATGGATTCTGCCGGCCGCAACGCCGCCTCGGTCGTTGCCGCCGCCCGCCCGCCGGTTTTTTTCTCGCGGCGCAAGCTGGTGGAGAAAGCGCTGGAGCGCTGGAGCAGCGAGGCTCTTGGCCGCGCGCTGACCCGGCTGCAGACCGCCGTGCTGCAGACGCGGCGGCGCCCGGATCTGTCCGTCGCTCTGGCGCGCCAGGCGCTGCTTGGCATTGTCGTGGAAAGCAGCCGACTGGCGCAGAGGTAGTTGTTCCGGCGGATGGTTCCGTAACTTTGTACGGGGCCAACTATCAATATCAGTGCCGCCCCTCATTGCCCTGCCGGGCATTTCTCCCCGTAGAACGGGGAGAAAGAGGCTGGCCGCAACGTTGGCGCTTTTCCCGCTACGCTGGCGATTGGCGAAACCGCTGATAACAGCGTCCCTCGCTCCGTTTACGGGGAGAGGATGCCGGCAGGCAGGTGAGGGGCGGCGCCGGCGTACCAAGCATTTGGAATGACAAGCGGATTCGAGTTGAGTCCGCCCTTGGTAGACCAGCCTCCATCAGAATATTCGTCGGCTAACTACCGCTCCTGCTTCAGCCTGCGGCACAGCTCGTCGAGCTGCTCCAGCGACCGATATGCGACACGAAGCGTGCCGCCTTTGCTCTTGTGGTCGATCGACACGATCATCCCGGTCGTGTCGGTCAACAGCTTTTCCAGTGCCAGCGTATCGGCGTCCTTCTGTTCCGGGCTTGCCGCCGGCTTGGCTTCCTTTGTCGCGCTGCCGGCCGGCATCTGCGCCAGCGCCTCGGCCTGGCGCACCGAAAGTCCTTCTTCGACAATGCGCTTGGCAAGGCCGGCCGGATCCTCCGCCGTCACCAGCGTGCGGGCATGGCCCGCCGACAGCGCGCCGTCGACCAGCATGTCGCGGATCACATCCGGCAGCTTCAACAGCCGCAGCGTGTTGGCGACATGGCTGCGGCTCTTGCCGATCACCTGGCCGAGGTCGGCCTGGGTGTAGCCGTGATCGTCGATCAATTGCTGATAGCCGAGCGCTTCCTCGACCGCATTGAGGTCGGTGCGCTGGACATTCTCGATAATCGCCAGCTCGAGCGCGGTGCGGTCGTTGACCTCGCGGATGATGACCGGGATCTCGGTCAGCCCGGCGCGCTGCGCCGCTCTCCAACGCCGCTCTCCGGCGATGATCTCGTAGCGGCCACCCAGCGTCGGCGAAGGCCGCGCCACCACCGGCTGCACGACGCCGTGTTCGCGGATCGACTGAGCGAGGTCGGTCAGCTCGGCCTCGCCGAAATGCCGGCGCGGATTTTTCGGATTTGGGGTCAGGAATTCGATAGGCACCTTGCCGTCGGCGCTCATCCCGGGCTTTTCCGGTGCCACCGGACGATCGATCTCGCCGATCAGCGCTGCCAGCCCACGCCCCAGTCTCTTTCTCGAAAGGTCTTCGCTCATAATACTTCCAGTTAGCATCCAGATCGTTTCGGTATCGAATCGGCTCTTAAATATTCATCGCAGCTAATCAAGCGGCGCGCAATTTGCGCTCGCGGCGGATCACTTCCGACGCGAGCTGCAAATAGGCCTGGCTGCCCGAGCATTTCAGATCGTACAAGATCGCCGGCTTGCCGTAGGACGGTGCCTCGGACACCCGCACATTGCGCGGGATGATGGTCTCGTAGACCTTGTCGCCCATATGCGCCCGCACATCCTGCACCACCTGGTTGGCGAGATTGTTCCGGCCGTCATACATGGTCAGCACGATGCCCTGGATGGTGAGATCCGGATTGATCGAACGGCGCACCTGCTCGACGGTCTCCAGCAATTGGCTGAGGCCTTCGAGCGCGAAGAATTCGCACTGCAGCGGCACCAGCACCGAATCGGCCGCGGCCATCGAGTTCAGCGTCAAGAGATTGAGCGATGGCGGGCAGTCGATCAGCACATAGCCGAAACCGGCCGAACGTTCGGCCGAGGCACGCAAGGCGTTGCGCAGCCGCAGCACCCGGTCCGGCGCCGAGGCGATTTCCATCTCGATGCCGAGCAGGTCGAGCGTCGACGGCACGATCGACAGGCCAGGCACCGCCGTCGGGATCGCCGCGGCTTCCAGATCCAGTTCGCCCGTCAGCACGTCATAGGACGAGACCGTCCGGTCCTTGCGGTCGATACCGAGGCCGGTGCTCGCATTTCCCTGCGGATCGAGATCGACGATCAGCACCTTTTCCCCGATTGCCGCGAGCGCAGTTGCCAGATTGATGGCGGTGGTCGTCTTGCCGACGCCGCCCTTCTGGTTGGCTACGGTGATGATTCGAGGACCATTCTTCATCATGGATCTATGCCAGAAATTCATTTTTGGGTCGCCTGGAGCAAATCAGACAGGTCGAAGATTCGACAATTCGAGGATGACGCCATGCGGGTCGGTCGTGCTCGGATGTTCTACCAGATCGAAGGCCCATCGGTGAACGCTTTCTTGCACTTCGGCACGGTAATCCCGGCCTTTGTGGAACAACCCGCGTGCGCCCGACGTCAGCCAAGGCGCCGACAGGTCCAGCAAGGTCGAAAGCGAGGCCAAGGCACGCGCCGTGACGATCTGCGGCGCCGGGACCAGCGCATGGCTGTCTTCGATTCGGCGCGCCACCACCCGCGCCGGCAGGCCGAACTGGCCGATGACGGTCTGCAGGAACGACGCCTTTTTGCGATTGCTTTCAACCAGATCGATGCTCGCCCCGTTGCGCTCGGCAAGCAGGAAGGCCATGACAAGGCCCGGGAATCCGCCGCCCGAACCGATATCGACCCAGTGATTCGCCGTCGGCTCGATTCGCCCAAGCTGCGCGCTGTCCAGGATGTGACGCTGCCAGACATCGCCGGCCGTCGACTGCGCAACTAGGTTGATGCTGCGGTTCCATTTCTGGAACATCTGCTCGAACGTCACCAGGCGGTCGAATGTTTCACGTGAAACCGGACCGGCCGCGTCCTGCAGGCTCTTCCAGGAGACAGAGTTCACGCAACGTCCCTCTCGGGCCTCTGCGCACTCTCTTCATGGCGGACATGCGCGACGATGATCGCCAGCGCCGCCGGCGTCATGCCTTCCATGCGCTGTGCATCGGCGATGGAGCGCGGCCGTCGCGCCTGCATCTTCTGCTTCAGCTCGTTGGACAGCCCAGGCACGCCGGCGAAATCGACCGTCTCGGGGATCAGCCGGCTCTCTTCATGCCGGATCTGCGCCACATCGCTCTTCTGACGATCCAGATAGACCGAATATTTCGCTTCCGTTTCAAGACGCTCCGCCGTCTTGGCGTCAATCGCCGCAAATTTCGGCTCGACGCCGGCCAGCCAAGCGACGTCGACAGCGGGATAGGCCAGCAGTTCATAGCCGGAGCGGCGCACGCCGTCCCGATTGATCTCGAGCCCATGCCGCGCTGCCTCGTTCGGAGTCATGGTGAGAGCCACCGCCAGCCGACGCGCTTCGTCGAGCTGCTGCATCATATTGCCGTAGCGCTGCATCCGCTGCGCCGAGGCGATCCCCAACTTGGCGGCGAGGGGCGTCAGCCGCTCATCGGCATTGTCGGCGCGCAGCGACAGCCGGAACTCGGCCCGCGAGGTGAACATCCGGTAGGGCTCACTGATGCCGCGGCTGGTCAGATCGTCGACCATGACGCCGATATAGGCCTCGGTGCGGCTGAGCACGATCTGCTCGCTGCCGGCTGCGCGGCGCGCCGCATTGAGACCGGCAAGCAGGCCTTGCCCGGCCGCTTCCTCATAACCGGTGGTGCCATTGATCTGACCGGCGAGAAAGAGACCGCTGACGCGCCTGGTCTCCAGGCCCGTGGTCAGCTCGCGAGGATCGACATGATCATACTCGATGGCATAGCCCGGCTGCAGCATGACAGCGCGCTCAAGGCCGGGGATGGTCTTGAGGATGTCGAGTTGCACATCCTGCGGCAGCGAGGTCGAAATGCCGTTGGGATAGACGGTGTCGTCGTCGAGCCCTTCCGGCTCGAGAAAAATCTGGTGGCCGTCCCGATCGCCGAACTTGACGATCTTGTCCTCGATCGACGGGCAATAGCGCGGCCCGACACCTTCGATTGAACCGGAATACATGGCGGACCGGCCAAGATTGGCGCGGATCAGGTCGTGCGTGGCCGCCGTCGTGCGCGTGATGCCGCACTCTATCTGCGGTGTTTCGATGCGATCGGTCATCAACGAGAACGGCACCGGATCCTCATCCGCCGCCTGGCTCTCCAGCGACGCCCAATCGATGGTCTTCCCGTCCAGCCGAGGCGGCGTGCCGGTCTTCAGGCGGCCAAGCTTGAAGCCGACGCGGCTCATCGTCGCCGAAAGGCCGACGCTCGCCTGCTCGTTCATGCGCCCGGCGACGATCTTCTTGTCGCCGATATGGATGAGGCCGCGCAGAAAGGTCCCGGTCGTCAGAACGACGGCACCACAGGCGAGCCGCTGGCCGTTGGCCAGCAGAACAGCCACGATTCGTCCATCGACGATCTCGAAGTCGAGAACCTCGCCCTCGATCGCATCGAGATCGTTCTGGAGCCGAATCGCTTCCTGCATGGCAAGGCGATAGAGCTTTCTGTCGGCCTGCGTGCGCGGCCCACGCACCGCCGGCCCCTTGCGGCGGTTGAGCAGGCGGAACTGGATGCCGGCGGCATCCGCCACCCGGCCCATCAACCCATCCATGGCATCGATTTCGCGGACCAGATGGCCCTTGCCGAGCCCGCCGATGGCCGGATTGCACGACATCACGCCGATCGTGTCGAAGCGCAGCGTCACCAGCGCGGTACTGGCCCCGGCGCGCGCAGCCGCACTCGCCGCCTCGCAACCCGCATGGCCGCCGCCCACCACAACCACATCATAGTGATCGGTCATTTCCAAATGTCCTGGACTCAAAGAAGATCGAGCGACACATGTCCCCGCAAGGCGATGCTGTCAAGAAAACTCCGCGACTCGTTTCACGTGAAACAACCCTGTGGCGAGTCTTCGCATGTTTCACGTGAATCCGCGCGCCGAACAGCAAAGCAAGGGATGGCGCCGCCCCTCACCTGCCTGCCGGCATCCTCTCCCCGTATAGGGACGGGGAGAGGGCGCTGTCGTCGATGTTTCGCCAATCGCCAACGTCGCAGGAACAGCGACGGCGCCACGGGCGTCTCCTTTCTCCCCGTCCCTATACGGGGAGAAATGCCCGGCAGGGCAATGAGGGGCGGCGCCAACATCCGCGACTGTGTTTCACGTGAGTCACGGAAACCCTCCCCAAAGCGCTGCGACTGTTTCACGTGAGTCATTTTCCAATGCAAAACTGCGCAAAAATCACGTCGAGCATGTCCTCGACATCGATGGCGCCGACGATTCGCCCGAGGCGGTCGGCGGCGAGCCGCAATTCTTCGGCGCGCAATTCCTGCCCGATGGCCCGCTCGTCAACCGCCCGGTGCAAATGACGGTTCGCCTCGCCAAGTAATTCGACATGGCGCAGGCGTGACGGCAGGATATCGCCGGCGCTTCCGGCCGCATGCGTTGCCCGCCGGCCGATTTCCGCCAGCAAGCCCTCCACGCCGGTCCCATCGACGACCGAGATCACGTGATCGTAGCGCCTGTCCGCACTGGCAGCCGTTTGGCCATCCAAAAGGTCTCGCTTGGTGCCGACCTGCAGAGCCGGTATCGCAGACGGGATCGAACTCACCGCTTGCGGCTCCGTAACATCCTGCAACAGCAGCAACAGATCGGCTCGATCGGCCTTGGCCCTTGCCTTCTCGATGCCGATCGCCTCGACCTTTCCAGCCGCCTCGCGCAGCCCGGCGGTGTCGGTCAACCTGACGCGCAGCCCCTGCAGATCCAACACCACCTCGAGCAGGTCGCGGGTTGTGCCCGGCTCATCCGTTACAATAGCGGCATCGCGCCGCGCCAAGGCGTTGAACAGACTCGACTTGCCGGCATTGGGCGCACCGAGAATCACGACCTCGAACCCGTCGCGGATGATTTCGCCGGCGCGAAATCCGGCGACGTGTCGGTCGATCTCGTCGATCATCGCCCGGACATCAGACCAGACCGTATCCGAAACGGAACCTGGCACATCATCCTCGTCGGCAAAGTCGATCTCGGCCTCGATCATGGCGCGGGCGTGGATCAGCCTCCGGCGCCAACTCAAATAGAGCTGGCTCTGAACACCTTCGGCATTCTGGACCGCAAAGCGCCGCTGCGCCTCGGTCTCGGCGTTGACGAGATCGGCCAGCGCCTCGGTTTCGACCAGGTCCACCTTGCCATTGAGAAAGGCACGACGCGTGAATTCGCCAGGTTCAGCATGCCTGACGCCGTCGAAACCGGTGATCGTCTCCAGCATCCTGGTCACCACGGCGCGCCCACCATGAACGTGGAATTCCGCGACGTCCTCGCCAGTAAAGCTTGCCGGACCGGGAAAGAAGACAATAAGGCCGCTGTCGAGCACGGCTCCATCAGGCGCTCGGAACTTGCGCAGCACCGCGGCGCGATCCTTAACGATGCCGCCAGCAATCGTTTCGACTACGAATCGAGTCTGGGGGCCGGAAATGCGGATGACGGCAACGCCGGCAGGAAGCCGGCCGCTCGACAACGCGACAATCGAATCCCTTGAAATCATTTGCCCGCTCTACCGCACTGCCCTAGCTTTGCCTCTTCAACCGCATCGCCGGAGTGCCTCATCGTGACATTGCCTCCGCAAAACCTGCTTGCCGAAGAAGCCAGCCCCTATCTGCAGCAGCACAGCGGCAATCCCGTCCATTGGCGGGCCTGGTCGCCGGCCTCGCTTGAAGAGGCGAGGGCACTGGACAGGCCAATCCTGCTCTCGGTCGGCTATGCCGCTTGCCATTGGTGCCATGTCATGGCGCATGAAAGCTTCGAGAACGACGACGTCGCCGCCGTCATGAACCGTCTGTTCGTCAATATCAAGGTCGACCGCGAGGAGCGGCCGGACATCGATCAGATCTACATGGCCGCCCTGTCCTCGATGGGCGAGCAAGGCGGCTGGCCGCTGACCATGTTCCTGACTCCGGACGGCAAGCCGTTCTGGGGCGGCACCTATTTTCCGCGCGAGCCGCGCTACGGCCGTCCGGGCTTCATCCAGGTGATGCAAGCGGTGGACAAGGCCTGGCGCGAGAAAAGGGCGAGCCTGAACCAGAGCGCCTACGGCCTGACCACGCATGTCGAGGCGCGGCTCGCCGGTTCGCATGCCAAGACAGTGCTTGATCGCGACACGCTGGAAAACCTCGCCAGGGGCATCGACGGGATGATCGATCGCGATCTCGGCGGCCTGCGCGGCGCACCGAAATTTCCGAATGCGCCGTTCATGCTCACGCTCTGGCTGTCCTGGCTGCGCGATGGCAATTCCACGCATCGTGACGATGTCTTGCTCAGCCTCGACCGGATGCTGAGCGGCGGCATCTACGACCATATCGGCGGCGGGCTGAGCCGCTATTCGACCGATGCCGAATGGCTGGTGCCGCATTTTGAAAAGATGCTCTACGACAATGCCCAGCTCGTCCGCTTCTGCAACTGGGCCTACGCGGCGAGCGGCAATAATTTGTTCCGGGTACGAATCGAAGACACCATCGACTGGCTGCTGCGCGAGATGCGCGTCGACGGCGGCGCCTTCGCCGCCAGCCTCGACGCCGACAGCGACGGCGAGGAGGGGCTGTTCTACACCTGGAGCAAAGAAGAGATCGAAGCCGCACTCGGCGACGATTCTCCATTGTTTTTCAAATACTTCACGCTCTCCAGCCCGCATGGATGGGAGGGCAAGCCGGTGGTTCATCAAACCAGCTCGCAGCAATCCGAAAGTATGGTGGAGCGCCAGAAACTCGCGCCGCTCAAGGCGAAACTTCTCGCCATAAGGGAAGGGCGGGTCAGGCCGGGCCTCGACGCAAAGACCCTCACCGATTGGAACGGCCTGATGATTGCAGCCCTGGCCGAGGCCGGTCGATCGCAGGCGCGGCGCGACTGGGTCGACGCGGCGACAAAGGCCTTTGCCCATATCAACGCCGCCGGCCGCGACAACCGCTTGCCGCACTCGATGCTCGGCGCCAGGAAATTGTTTCCGGCGCTGTCCAGCGACTATGCCGCCATGGCCAATGCCGCGATCTCGCTGTTCGAAGCCACAGGCGAATGGAGCTACGTCGAGCAGGCCAGCCGGTTTGTCGAGCAGCTCGATCTCTGGCACGCCGATGCCGACAGGACCGGCTATTATCTCACTGCTTCCGACAGCACCGACGTGCCGATCCGTATCCGGGGCGACGTCGACGAGGCCATTCCGTCCGCCACCGGCCAGATCATCGAAGCCCTGGTTCGGCTCGCCTCCGTCACCGGCGATCTCGACCTGCAAGAGAAAGCCTGGAAGGTCGCCGAGCATGCTGCCGGCCGCGCTGCGCAGCAGGCCTATGGTCAGGCCGGCATTGTCAACGCCTGCGCGCTCGCGATCGAGCCGCTTAAGCTGGTGCTAATTGATGATCCGACCAATCCCGAACTTGTTCCGGTTGCGAATCGAAACCCCGATCCGCGTCGGGTCGACATTATCGTTTCTATCGGTTCGGAAGCGAATCGACCCGTGCTGCCCGGCGATATCCTGCCGCCGACCGACAGGCCCGGCGCCTGGTTGTGCACGGGGCAGGTGTGCTTGCCGGTCGTGACCGATGCTGATGAGCTCGAGCGGTTATTGCGACGGCGGTAGTCAGGGCCTCTGACCGCTTCGCCTTCCTTAAAAGCGCTGGCGCTGCCCCTCACCTGCCTGCCGCCATCCTCTCCCCGTAAACGGGGCGAGGGGCGCTCTCGTCGATGGCTTCGCCAATTATGCAAGAAAAGCGCCGGCGCTGCGGTCAGCTTCTTTCTCCCCGTCACTATACGGGGAGTTGAGGAGTGGTCCGCGCAGCGGACGAAAAGCCAATTGCTTGGCTTTTCGAACGACGAACGCCGGCAGGGCAAGGGGCGGCGGCGGCTTTCGCGCCGCGGCCTACCCCTTACGTGTTCATCGAATCGAAGAAATCCGCGTTGGTCTTGGTCTGCTTGAGCTTGTCGATCAGGAACTCGATCGCGTCCGTGGTGCCCATCGGCGCCAGGATGCGGCGCAGCACGAAGATCTTCTGCAGGTCCTGCTTGGAGACCAGAAGGTCCTCCTTGCGGGTACCGGACTTCAAGATGTCCATGGCCGGATAGATGCGCTTGTCGGCAACCTTGCGGTCGAGCTGGATTTCGCAGTTGCCGGTGCCCTTGAACTCTTCGAAGATGACTTCGTCCATGCGGCTGCCGGTGTCGATGAGCGCAGTCGCGATGATGGTCAGCGAGCCGCCTTCCTCGATGTTGCGAGCGGCACCGAAGAAGCGCTTCGGCCGCTGCAAGGCATTGGCGTCGACACCGCCGGTCAGCACCTTGCCGGATGACGGCACGACCGTGTTGTAGGCACGGCCGAGGCGGGTAATCGAATCGAGCAGGATGACGACGTCGCGGCCATGCTCGACCAGACGCTTGGCTTTCTCGATCACCATTTCGGCGACCTGGACGTGACGCACCGCCGGCTCGTCGAAGGTCGAGGAGATAACCTCGCCCTTCACCGAGCGCTGCATGTCGGTGACTTCCTCCGGCCGCTCGTCGATCAGCAGCACGATCAGATAGCATTCCGGATGGTTGGCAGTAATCGAGTGGGCGATATTCTGCATCAGAACCGTCTTGCCGGTACGCGGCTGCGCGTTGATCAACGCGCGCTGTCCCTTGCCGATGGGCGCCACCAGGTCGATCACGCGCGGCGAGATGTCCTTGCTGGTCGAATTGTCGATCTCCATCTTCAGCCGCTTGGTCGGATAGAGCGGCGTCAGATTGTCGAAGTGGATCTTGTGACGGATCTTTTCGGGATCGTCGAAATTGATGGTGTTGACCTTGAGCAGGGCGAAATAGCGTTCGCCCTCTTTCGGGCTGCGGATCGGGCCTTCGACGGTATCGCCTGTCTTCAGCGAAAAGCGGCGAATCTGCGAGGGCGAGATGTAGATGTCGTCGGGACCGGGCAGATAGTTGGCATTGGCGGAGCGCAGGAAACCGAAACCGTCCTGCAGCACCTCGACAACACCGTCACCGATGATCTCGATCTCCTGGGCGGCCAGTTTCTTCAGGATAGCGAACATCAGCTCCTGCTTGCGCATGACGCTGGCGTTTTCGACCTCGAGCGATTCGGCATAAGCGATCAGCTCTGGTGGCTTCTTGTTCTTGAACTCTGCGAGTTTCATTTCTTGCATAGACGGACTCTGAATCTGCTTTGGGGAAAATATATCGGCGGGATGCGACAAATGCCGGGCGCGGCCGAAAGCAATAAAGGGCGGCGCATGACGGGAAGGAAGACCCGTCTTTTATCGTCGCTTGGGTGAAAGAGCAAGCTGCGTTTTGTGGGCCCTGGTAAGAGCTAAAACGGCTTGACGACAACCAGGATCACGATTGCGATCATCAGTAATGTGGGGATCTCGTTGACCATCCGCCAGTGCCGGGCCGGCTTTTCGTTGCGGTCCTCGGCAAATTTGCGCACCGCGCCGGCCAGATAGCCATGAACAGCGGACAGCAGAAGCACCGCACCGATCTTGGCGTGCAGCCAGCCGCCGTGGAAACCAAAGCCTTTCCAGGCGAGCCACAGACCGAAAACCCAGGTGGCGATCATTGCCGGATTGATGATGCCGCGCAGCAGGCGGCGCTCCATCACCTTGAAGGTCTCCGACTGCACCGAGCCCTTCTCGGCATCGACGTGATAGACCAGCAGCCGCGGCAGATAGAGCATGCCCGCCATCCAGGAGATGACGGCAAGGATGTGGATCGCTTTCGCCCATGGATAGAAGCTGTCGGGCGCGACGAAAAACAAAAGTGCCGTGAGAACGACCAGCACGGCGATGCCGATTACCATCCGCATCATTGCCTGGCCGGTGCTGTTGGTGCTGTTGGTGCTGCCGGTGCTATTTGATCGAGTCATCAGCGTGTCGCGCTCCTCACCAGTTTCACCATTGTCTCGACATGCGCTATCGGCGTCTCCGGCGTGATGCCGTGACCGAGGTTGAAAATCAGCGGCCCGTCGCCCAGCGTTTTCAGGATAGCCTCGACCCCGTCGGACAGTGCCTCACCGCCAGCCACAAGCCGCAAGGGATCGAGATTGCCCTGGACCGCACCCAAGCGCTGCAAATCCTTCGCCGCCACCAGGGGCACCGTCCAGTCGATCCCCAGGGCCGTTACTCCGGTCTTCTGGCGATAGGTCCGGTAGCGCGCACCGGCCCCCTTGGGAAACCCAATGATCGGAACATCAGGATGAACCGCCCGAACCCGGCCAACGATCTCGGCCACCGGCTGAACGCAGAACAGGTCGAACGATGCATCATCGAGCACGCCGGACCAGGAATCGAAGATCTGCACCACATCGGCACCCGCCTCGATCTGGCGGATGAGATAGGCGGCCGAATGATCGGCAAGCACTTTCAGCAAGTGTTGGAACGCAGCCGGCTCGCGATAGGCGAACAGCCGCGCCGGCGCCTGGTCGGGCGTGCCATGGCCGGCGATCATATAGGTCGCCACCGTCCACGGCGCGCCGCAGAAGCCGATCAGCGTTGTCTCATCGGGCAGTTTTGCCCGCAGCCGGCGAACCGTCTCGTAGACCGGTTCGAGATTCACGTGAAACGTTTTGCTTTCCAGAGCCGCAATCTCTGGCGCGGTGATCGGCGTCAGCAGGGGACCGCGCCCCTCTTCGAAGCGCACGTCGCGGCCAAGCGCATGCGGAACGACAAGGATGTCCGAGAACAGGATCGAGGCATCGAAGCCGAAGCGCTCGATCGGTTGCAAGGTCACTTCGACGGCGAGGTCGGGATCGTAGCAAAGGTCGAGGAACGAACCCGCCCGCCTGCGTGTCTCGCGATATTCCGGCAGGTAACGCCCGGCCTGACGCATCATCCAGAGGGGAGGCGGAAACACCGTCTTGCCCTTCAGGACGTCCAGCATAATCCGGTTCTGGGGCATCGAGCGCTCGCTTCTCCAAGCCTCTCTATAATCAAAGATTCTTATATCTAAGATTCTTCTGATTCTAAGAGTCTGTTGGTTATGGTGGTTGTCACCTGTCCCGCTTCGCCCGCAAAAACACCAGCCAGCATATTGTCGCGCGCTCACCTCTCCAAACTGTAGGGTTCTGGGGAAAGTCTGGAATCCATGACTGGAGTCAAGGCGTTAGGAAGCGGCGGGAAAAGCCGGCCCTGTGGACGGGCGAGAGACAAAAGATGCCGTCCCCAGACTTGTCCCCAGCCGTCCGGCAAAGCTGACAGTGCGACGAATTGTGGACAAACTGCCATCTGATACAGTCACCCGTGACCGGCCCGCCTTTCCATCCCGCTTTATCCACAGCCGCCCACAGCCTGGAGTGACCCCTTGTGAACAAACCCCAGAGCTTCTTCCACCTGCACCTGATTTCCGACGCGACCGGCGAAACGCTGCTCGCGGCCGGCCGGGCGGCTTCGGCGCAATACAAGGATGCGCGGGCCATCGAGCATATCTACCCGCTCATCCGCACCGAAAAGCAGGTGGCCAAGGTATTCGAGGACATCGAGGAGGAGCCGGGCATCATCCTCTACACGGTCGTCGACCAGAAGCTGGCGCGCGGCATCGACGAGCGCTGCGCGACCATGGGCCTGCCCTGTGTGTCGGTGTTGGAGCCGGTGTTGACCGTGTTCCAGTCCTATCTCGGCACGCCGGCCGGCCGCCGCGTCGGCGCCCAGCATGTGCTCGACGCCGAATATTTCCGCCGCATCGACGCCCTCAATTTCACCATGGAGCATGATGACGGCCAGCTGCCGGCCAATATGGACGATGCCGACATAGTGTTGATCGGCATCTCGCGCACGTCGAAGACGCCGACCAGCATCTATCTCGCCAACCGCGGCATCAAGACCGCCAACATTCCGATCGTGCTCGGCGTGCCGGTGCCGGAGAGCCTGGTCAACGCCAAGACGCCGCTGATCGTCGGGTTGATCGCCACCGCCGAGCGCATCTCGCATGTCCGGCAAAACCGCATCCTCGGCAACAGCAGCACCTATGAGGCGAGCGACTATGTCGACCGCGCCGCCATCACCGAGGAACTCGCCTACGCCCGCCAGATCTGCACGCGCCATGGCTGGCCGATGATCGATGTCAGCCGCCGCTCGATCGAGGAAACGGCGGCGGCGATCGTTGCCCTGCGCGGCAAGTCGAGATAAATGAACGAAAAGTGAGTTTTCCGAGTCTTCTCCAGGCGAAATCTAGCCGAAAGTCGGCTGCCCCTCACCTGCCTGCCGGCATCCTCTCCCCGTATGGTGACGGGGAGAGGGGCGCTGCCATCGATGGTTTCGCCAATCGCCAGCGTAGCCGGAACGGCGCCTGCGCTGGAGCTGCGCCTTTCTCCCCGTCTCTATACGGGGAGAAATGTCCGGCAGGACAATGAGGGGCAGCGCCAACTTTACAGACTAGAGCTGCTCATACTCTAACCGCGCCTGTGTCTGCGCCCGAGTGCACAAAATGACCGAAAAAATCATCCTCGCTTCGGGCAGTCCGTTCCGCAAGGCGATGCTCGTCAATGCCGGCGTCGACGTCGAGGCGGTTGCGGCCGATGTCGACGAGCGGGCGCTCGAGGCGCCTTTGCAGGACAGCGGCGTTTCGCCGGAGGATGTCGCCCTGGTGCTGGCCGAGGCCAAGGCCACCGAGGTCAGCGAGCGCAGGCCGGGCGTGCTGGTGCTCGGCTGCGACCAGACGCTGTCGCTCGGCGACGAAGTGTTCCACAAGCCGGCCGACATGGAGGGCGCGCGCCGTCACCTGCTGGCGCTGTCGGGCAAGACCCATCAGCTCAACAGCGCCGCCGTGCTGGTCCGCGATGGTCAGGTGCTGTGGCGGCATGTCGGCATCGCCAGCATGACCCTGCGCAAGCTCGACCCTGCTTTCATCGGCCGCCATCTCGCCCGCGTCGGTGCAAAGGCGCTGGCCAGTGTCGGCGCCTACCAGGTCGAGGGCGAAGGCATCCAGCTCTTCGAGAAGATCGAGGGCGACCATTTCACCATTGTCGGCCTGCCGCTGCTGCCGTTGCTGGCCGAACTTCGTGCCCTTGGAGCGATCGATGGCTGAGGCGACCAAAAAAGCCTTCGTCACCGGCCATCCGATCGGGCATTCGCGCTCGCCGAAAATCCACGGCCACTGGCTGGCCGAACACGGCATCGACGGCAGCTACCAGGCCATCGACGTGGCACCGCAGGACTTCGCCGAATTCCTGGCGACGCTGCAGGTGAACGGGTATCGCGGCGGCAATGTCACCATTCCGCACAAGGAGGCCGCCTTCGCGCTGGTCGTCCGACGTGATGAGGCGGCCGAGGAGATCGGCGCCGTCAACACGCTGTGGTTCGAGGACGGCATCTTGTGGGGCGGCAACACGGACGGTCACGGCTTTGCCGCCAACCTCGACGATCATGCGCCAGGCTGGGCATGCAACGGCCCGGCGGTGGTGCTTGGCGCCGGCGGCGCATCGCGCGCCGTCATTCATGCGCTGAAGCAACGCGGTGTCGCCGACATCCGCATCGTCAACCGCACGCTGGCCCGGGCGCAAGAACTGCGCGATCGTTTCGGCGCCGGCGTTACCGCGCACGGCACTGCGTCGACCGGCGAACTGCTTGCCGATGCCGGCCTGCTGGTCAACACCACGGCGCTCGGCATGCAAGGGGATGAGACCCTTGCCGCCAATCCGGCGTTGCTGCCGGATCACGCCATCGTCAACGACATCGTCTATGTGCCGCTGGAGACGCCGCTGCTTGCCGCTGCCCGCGCAAGGAAGCTGAAGACCGTCGACGGTCTCGGCATGCTGCTCAACCAGGCCGTGCCCGGCTTCGAGCGCTGGTTCGGCGTCAGGCCACGGGTCACGGCTGAGCTGCGCGCGCTCATCGTCGCCGACCTGGTGCCGAAACCATGATCGTGCTCGGCCTCACCGGCTCGATCGGCATGGGCAAGTCGACGACGGCCAGGATGTTTGCCGAGGCCGGCGTCCCGGTTCACGATTCCGACGAGGCGGTGCATCGCCTCTATGCCGGCAAGGCCGCGCCCTTGGTCGAAGCGGCCTTTCCCGGCACGACGGACGCCGGCGTGGTCGATCGGGCAAAGCTGGGCGCACGCGTGCTTGGCGACGCCACCGCGCTGAAGCGGCTGGAGGCCATCATCCACCCGCTGGTGCGTGCCGATGTCGAGGCCTTCCTCGGCCGCCACCGCGCCGCCGGTGCGCCGCTTGCGGTGCTCGATATTCCGCTGCTGTTCGAAACCGGCGGCCGCCACCGCGTCGACAAGGTCGTTGTCGTCACCGCGCCGGCCGAAGTGCAGCGCCAGCGCGTGTTGGCACGACCGGGCATGACCGAGGACAAACTGGCATCGATCCTGGCCAAGCAGGTGCCGGATGCGGATAAGCGCCGTCAGGCCGATTTCATCATCGACACCGGACAAGGGATGGACGCCGCCCGCGCGGCGGTCAAAGCCATCGTTGCGGAACTGACCGGGGATAAGTCAAGGAATGCCATCTCCTGAGGCCAGGCCGTCAGCATTGCCCATTGCCATTTTGTTCCGGTCTTATGATTCTGCTCGCCTGGAGCGACTGATTCGATGCGTGAGATCATCTTCGACACGGAAACCACCGGCCTCGATTCGCGCGACGACCGCGTCATCGAGTTGGGCGGCATCGAGCTGGTCAACCGCTTCCCGACCGGCAAGACGTTCCACCACTATATCAACCCTCAAGGGCGGCCGATCCACGCCGAAGCGCAGGCGGTCCACGGCATCAGCATGGCGGACCTCGCGGGCAAGCCGACCTTTGCCGAGATCGCCGAGGAGTGGCTGGCCTTCATCGACGGCGCCAAGCTGGTCGCCCACAACGCCACGTTCGACGTCGGTTTCCTCAATGTCGAATTCGGTCGCCTCGGTCACCCGGTCATCGACAATGGCCGTGTCGTCGACACGCTGGCGCTGGCGCGCCGCAAGCACCCGATGGGCCCCAATTCGCTCGACGCGCTCTGCCGGCGCTACGGCATCGACAACACAAGGCGCACCAAGCACGGCGCCTTGCTCGATTCCGAATTGCTGGCCGAAGTCTATATCGAGCTGATCGGCGGCAAGCAGGCAGCCCTCATCCTCGACAGCGCAACCGCACCGGCGCAGGGTAGCGAGAATGTCCGCCAGATCGAAATCACCATCAGCCAGCGCCCGGCCCCCTTGCCCCCGCGCCTGACCGAAACCGAGCGCGCCGCGCACGCCGGCATGGTCGCTACACTCGGCGAAAAGGCGCTGTGGTTGAAGGTTCTCGGGAACTAGCGAGGAGGGGGAGGTTGCCGGCGAGGCGCCAGCGCCGACGTCGGAGATTTGCCGCAGCCCTGCTCCCTTAGCGATCCAAAGGCGAAGCAGGAGCGAAGCGACGTCGCGGAGACCCGATCAAGCCTTGGTCGCATATGCGCCTTGACCGACCGCCTAGAGCGAGATCATGATCGACCAAGTTTTAGCTAGGCCATAAGTTTACGCCCAGGTTGTCCCGCGTCAAAGGACTGCCATTCATGATCTGGCGGCGAGAAATCATTGCGGCTGTATTGATCGGCGTTTCGTCGTTCGCGCACGCTTCCATCTTAGACGACGCTGAAGACGCAATCGCGCGCGCAGATTATGCAGCCGCAATGAAAATGCTGGAGCCTCTAGCAGACGCTGGAGACGCAGTGGCTGAGAATGATATTGGATGGCTCTACTATGAAGGTTTAGGCGTCGCTCGCGATGAAGCCCGTGCGGTGAATTGGTTCCTCAAGGCCGCAACCCAAGGCCAGCCTGCTGCGCAGTTGAACCTTTGGGATGCGTATCTGAATGGCCGCGGCGTCAGCCCTGATGAAGCCAAAGCGACAACTTGGCTTCGCGCTGCGGCTGACCAGCGTCTTCCGTGGGCGCTGGTTGAACTGAGTTTCGCGCACCTTGACGGCCGCGGCGTCCGACAAAACCCAGACGAGGCATTTCGTCTGATGCAATTGGCTGCCGATCAGGGTCTGCCATTTGCCCAGAATGAACTGGGTTGGATGTACGAAACCGGGCTTGGTACTTCGCCAAACGATGATCAGGCGATTGCCTGGTACCGACAAGCGGCAAAGAATGGCAACACATCCGCGGGTTGGAACGTGGAGTACATGTATCGGTCGGGCAGAGCCGCTCCCGTCGATCCCGCAGAGGCAAAGCAATGGAATAGGAAGCGAAATTTCCGTTAGTGCGCCACTCTGAGCGCTTGTGCGGATTGGGCGGCCGATGAAAACTCACATCCGTCGATTGGTCATGCGGTTTAATGTGGTCCTCCAAGCGGTGCTGCGTCGAGGGATTCCGCAAGACGGCGTAGCATCGGGCCGGCGCGTTTATCTGGTAAACGTGGTGGCGTTGGGAGCGGCTTCGATCTGTCTGTTTTTCTGCGGCTTCAATATCGCTGCAGGGGCCGTTCATCACGACAGGTTCCTGGCCATAAACTTTGTCGCCAGTTTGTTATTTCTGTCGGTGCCATTCACAAACGGCTTCTCAAACGCCGCTGCAGCTTATCTCCTGCTGGCTTTCATGTTCGCGATCGTGGTGCTGTTGGCGCTGCTGTCTGGGAGGGATGCCGGAGCACACTTCTTTCTAATTTCCGCCGGACCGGTTCTGCCGCTGCTACTGGGTACCCGGCGGCCGATACTTGTTGCAGCGCTAACATTTGTCGCCATTTCGACGTTCCTGGTGCTTGAATTCACACTACCGACGCTGGTGTTCACCGGGCGTCCTTGGCTTCCGCAAATACGCAATCCGTTTTCCGAGTCGCTGGATATTGGATTCGACGACAGCGTCTTCATCTTGTCGATGTTCGCCCTCGAGGCAGTTTTGGCCTGCACAACGTTCGTTGCCTTCCGCCTGGCGGAGTCGGCCGAAGCATCCCTGCAGCGAGAATACGCTCGGTCTGAACTTCTCCTGCAGAACCTGCTGCCCAATCCCATAGCAACGCGCCTCAAGGAGCGTCCTGACAGCGTCATTGCGGACAAGTTCGATTCGGTGACCGTTCTTTTCGCAGATGTTGTCGGTTTCACATCAAGCGCAGCGCGCAAACGACCAGAGGAACTGGTGGCATTCCTTGAGCGCATTTTTGGGGAATTCGACCTGTTGGCAGAAAAGCACGGCCTGGAAAAAATCAAAACGATTGGCGACGCTTACATGGTGGCCGGAGGAATGCCGATTCGTGCTGAGGGGCACACAAACTCGGTCGCGAACATGGCTCTGGACATGATCAATGTGGCAGGGCGCCTGACCGTCGAATTCGGCGAGGAAGTCGCAGTTCGCATCGGATTCCACTCCGGGCCCGCTGTCGCAGGTGTCATAGGCCGTCGCAAGCCATTCTACGATGTTTGGGGAGATACGATTAACGTAGCGGCTCGGATGGAATCCTCCGGCGTGCCCGGGCGTATTCAAATTACACCAGAAGTGAAGCGCGTCTTGGGAGCAAGCTATACGTTTGAGGAGCGTGGAACGGTCAACGTGAAGGGTAAGGGCCAAATGCCACTTTTCTTCCTCACGGGTAGGTCCATCGACGATCCCGGCGTCGGAGGAGTTCGATAATGGCCACAGAGCAAGCTACGAATACGACCTAGCATCCGATGCAAAAAGCCCGGCGCAAGGCCGGGCTTTCAAACGCTACCGCAACAGCAGGCCTCAGCTCACCTTGACGTTGGACGCGGCCTGGTCCTCGGCCAGCTTCTGCTGGAACATCTGCGCGAAATCGATCGGGTCGAGCATCAGCGGCGGGAAGCCGCCATTGCGCGTCGCCTCGGCGATGATCTGCCGGGCGAAGGGGAACAGCAGGCGCGGGCATTCGATGAACAGGATCGGCAGCATGTGTTCCTGCGGGAAGCCGCTGATCGCGAACACGCCGCCATAGATCAGCTCGACATTGAACAGCACTTCCTGGTCGAAGGAGGCCTTGGCGTTCAGCGTCAGATTGACGTCGAACTGCTTGTCGGAGAGCGGGTTGGCATTGACGTTGACGTTGATGGCGATGCCGGGCGCTTTGTCGCGGCCACGCAGCGAATTCGGTGCGCCGGGGCTTTCGAAGGACAGATCCTTCACATACTGCGCCAGAACGTTGAGCGACGGCTGTGCCGCATTGCCGTTTCCGTTGGCTGCGCCGGGCGCCGCGTCATCTTTGCTTGCCATAAGCCTTTGTCCTCTTGCCTGGGCAGCATCGCTGACCGAATTGAAATCGGGCGTTCGCTACCATGGTCGTCATGACAAGACAAGGTTTGCCACCTTATGCATGTCGCCCAAAAGTGCGCAGCGGCTTTGGGACGACGACATGCATCAAAGCAAAATTTCAGGTGCGCTTCAAACGCACCTCGCCTTGTTCAGGCCTACTCGTCCTTGAGGCGGCGCCAGGGAGAGTTGTGGTCCGGTCCGCGCGCATAGTCGTCGCTGCGCGAATAATCGCCATCGTCGAGGTCGATGGTCTTGTCGCGCTGCCGGCCGCGGAATCCGCCGGTGCTGAAATTGGTGGCCAGCACGACGCGGCCCTTCAACGCCCGCCAGGCGAGGTCCCGCACCGGCGGCAGGAATAGCAGCAGGCCGATGATGTCGGTGATGAAGCCCGGAATGATCAAAAGGATCGCGGCCAGCACGATCATCGCGCCATGCGCGAGCTGGCGGCTCGGATCGCGGCCGGCGTCCATCTCGGCCCGGATCCGCGTCATGACGCTGAAACCCTGGTGCCGGAGCAGGAGCGCGCCGGCGATGCTCGACGCCAGCACCAGGCCGACCGTCGCCAGGGCGCCGACCTGGCGTCCGACAACCACGAAGCCGGCGATTTCCAGCAGCGGCAGCGCGAGGACAAAAAGGGGAAGGAACGAAATGCGCAAGTCTTGCCAAGCCTTTTCGATCGTTTTGGCCGCTGGCGAGCATTCGCCGCTGGCACTGGGCCTGTTAGATAGGTATGCCTGCCTTTGATTTGAATGATTGCGCCTTGCGTTCTATATGCTTTGAATGTTGAACGCTATGCGACCGTAGCCCTTGGGGCCGGCGGTCCGGCTACAAGGCAGGGATTGATTGGCGGAAGATATGGGATTCTTCGACTTCGGCACGATTTTCTTCCTGATTGCGGCAGTGGTCATCTTTTTCCAGCTGCGCAATGTGCTGGGCCGACGCACCGGCAGCGAACGGCCGCCCTTCGACCCCTACACGGCGGCCCGCAGCGGCGACAAGGATGCCGCCCAGAAACCCGAAAACGTCGTCTCGCTGCCGCGCAAGCGCTTGCCGGGCGAGCCTGCGGCCGAGACTTATGCGGCGATCGACGCCTTCGCCAAGCCCGACACCGACCTCAACAAGGGTCTGCGCACGATCAAGGACAATGATCCGTCCTTCGAGCCGAAGAGCTTCGTCGACGGCGCCAAGATGGCTTATGAGATGATCGTCATGGCCTATGCCGACGGCGACCGTAAGACGCTGAAGAACCTGTTGTCGCGCGAGGTCTATGACGGCTTTGTCGCTGCCATCGGCGAGCGCGAGGCCAAGTCGGAAAAGATCCAGTCCTCCTTCGTCGGCATCGACAAGGCCGACATCGTCTCGGCCGAGATGAAGGGCGGCGAGGCGCATGTCACGTTGCGCATCATCAGCGAGCTGATTTCGGCGACCCGCGACAAGGCCGGCGCCGTCATCGACGGCGACCCGGAAACCGTTGCCGAGGTAAAGGACGTCTGGACCTTCGCCCGCGACACGCGCTCGCGCGATCCGAACTGGAAGCTCGTCGCCACCGAGGAAGAAGACTGAATCCGGGACAGTGGCGAGGCTCCGGTGTCGCTATCGCCCCTTTTTGTCGGGAAATCCTTCGGCGCCCTGCCCGGCTGGGATGAGGACGACCATCTCTCCGCCTTCGCGGCGTTTCGCCGCTCAGCCTTCCATGTCCTGACCAAGCCCTACCGCAGCGGTTCGCTTGGCGTCGACTTCAATGCCTTTGCCGAGGCCTATGCCGAGGCCCGCATCGTTTCGCCGGCGAATCGGGCGCAGGCCCGCGCCTTCTTCGAGCGTCATTTCATCCCGATGACTATCCGCGCCGAGAATGGCGGCGCCGGCCTCGTCACCGGCTTCTACGAACCGCAAGTCGAGGCCTCGCCGGTGCGAACGGAGCGGTTTTGCGTACCGCTGCTGTCGCGTCCGGCCGATCTCGTCGATATCGAAGACGCCAATCGGCCGCCTGGCATGGACCCCTACCTCGCCTTTGCTTGCCAGACGCCGCTAGGACCGGTCGAATATCCCGACCGCGGCGCCATCGAACGTGGCGCGCTTGACAGCAAGGGGCTGGAAATCGCCTGGCTGGCCGACAAGGTCGATGCCTTCTTCATCCATGTGCAGGGCGCGGCGAGACTGAACATGTCCGATGGCCGGCTGCGTCGCGTCACCTACGCCGCCAAATCCGGCCAGCGCTTTACCGGGCCTGGCAAGATCCTCAGCGAAATTGGCGAGATCCCGCTGGAAAAGGTGACGATGCAGTCGATCCGCGCCTGGTTCAAGGCGCATCCGGACCGCGTCGACGAGATCCTTTGGCAAAACCGCTCCTACATCTTCTTTCGCGAGGCCGATGTCGAGGACGCCGCCCTTGGCCCGATCGCCGCCGCCAAGGTGCCGCTGACGCCGGGCCGATCCATCGCCGTCGATCGCCTGCTGCACACATTCGGCACGCCGTTCCACATCGATGCGCCGTCGCTGACCGCTTTCGGCGCCAAACCGTTCCGGCGCCTGATGATCGCGCAGGACACCGGCTCCGCCATCACCGGGCCGGCGCGCGGCGACCTGTTCGCCGGCTCGGGCGATGCGGCCGGCGAGATCGCCGGCGTGGTGCGCAACGCGGCCGATTTTCATGCGCTGATCCCGCGCGCGCTCGTTCCGGGTGCGAATCGATGACCCGGCGGCTGGACAAACTCAGCGAAGCCAAGCTCAGCGAGGACGACCGGGTGCTGTGGAACCTGGTGGCGCGCACGGCCAAGCCGCTCGAGGGCAGGATGGCCGTCGATATCCCCGACATCCCCGCCGAGGCCAGGCCAACACCGTCGCAACCGGCCCAGCCCGCTGTCAGCCAGGCCGGCACGGCAAGGCCGAAGACCCAGCATGTCGCGCATGCGCTCGACGAACCGACGCTGGACAAACTGTCGAAAGGGCGACTGCCGATCGAAGGCCGCGTCGATCTGCACGGCCTGACCCAGGACGAGGCCTATTCGCTGCTGTTCTCGTTCCTACACCGGGCGCATGCCGGCGGCATCCGCTATGTGCTGGTCATCACCGGCAAGGGCTCGTCCTCCGGCGGCGACGGGGTGCTGCGGCGCGCCGTACCCGCCTGGCTGTCGACGCCCGCCTTCCGGCCGCTGGTCTCCAGCCACGACCACGCCGCCCGCAATCATGGCGGTTCTGGCGCGCTCTACATCCGGCTGCGGCGGCAGCGCGCATGAGGATGCGGGCATGACGCCTTTCGGCGAGAAACTGCGGACGCTCAGAAGCGAGCGCGGCGTCAGCCAGAAGGACATGGCGGCGGCGATCGGTGTCAGTGCCGCCTATCTGTCGGCGCTGGAGCATGGCAGGCGCGGCGCACCGACCTGGACGCTGATCCAGAAGATCATCGGCTATTTCAACGTCATCTGGGACGATGCCGAGGAACTGGCGCGGCTGGCCGAAGCCTCGCATCCGCGCGTCAAGCTCGACACGTCGGGCCTCAGTCCCGCCGCCACCGAGCTTGCCAATCTCCTGGCCGAGAACATCGAGAAACTGGACGAGGCGGAACTTCTCCGCATCACCGCCTCGATCCGCGCGGCACTGGGCCGGCAGCCGTAGCTACGCGCGCCCGCTGACCTGAAGAGCTGTCCGCCGGCTGGCCGCCGTGTTGAGATCATTTCTTGCCGGCCGCGCCGCCCTTGTCTCCCCGGCCGCCATTGTCATTGTGGCCTCGACCACCATTTCCACCGCCCAGGCAGTTCGAGTCGCCATTGCTGCAACAGCGTCCGCCCCACAGGTCGTTGGTCGACGTCTTGGCGCAGCCTGGGATGGTCTGATCGGCCAAAGCGGATCCGGCCAGGGCCGATACCGCGACGGCGGCGAGAAGGGTATTTCGCAAAAGTGCAGTCATCTGAAGTCTCCATGGTTGGTTTCTATCCACGGCTGTGTGTCGTCGGCCGGGAGGAAATGGTTCATGGAGAGTGCGGAATTGTGGGAAGCGCGAGTGCAGAGCTTGATGAGAGCGTCTTTCTCCCCGTCACTATACGGGGAGAAATGTCCGGCAAGACAATGAGGGGCGGCGCCGAGTTTCGGTATCTATCGAAAGCAGCTGAAGAGCCGTCTTTACTGAACCGAGCCGACCAGGACCTGCTGGCCACCGCGGATCGAGACCCAGCGGCCGGTGTTGTCGATCGCCTGCCGCTTGAGGAAGCGGTAGCCGGTCAGGTCCCACGACTTGACCCTGTCGTTCAGATTGTCGAGCACATAGTCGCCCTTGTCGGTGCGCACCGTCAGCACCGCATGGCCCTCGCCGTCGGGCTTGCGCACGACGGTGATCAGAAGGTCGGCAAGCGAGATGCCCATGCGCGAAAGCTCGCGCCGCTTCTCCAGCACATAATCCTCGCAGTCGCCGACGCCCTTGTCGGGATAGGCCCAGACTTCGTCCTTGCCGTAGATTTCCATGTCGCTCATCGGCTTGACGGCGGCGTTGACCCTGGCGGTGACGTTGATCAGCTTGCGCATCAGCCCGTCGGTCATCGCGACCGGCGCCAGATTGCTCGGGCGGATCGAGCATTCGCCCGGATGGAGCTTGCAGAAATCATAGTGGCCGATCGGCTGCGAGGTGAGGCCCCCGGTCGCCATTGCTCCGGCCGCCAAAGCCGGTGCCACCCAGCCTCCCGTTGCTGCCAGCCCGGCCGCGACGTACACGCGCAGCCTTCGCGCCATCGATGAGGATATCATTGTCCCCGTCCACCCTTTGTTATTAACGAAAGGTTAAAGGGGATTTACAGTCCGTGTCAATTACGACGACGGGTCGGATTGATGGCATGGTTACCCGAGGGGCAGAACAGCGGCACTTGTGCAACAGAATCGGCTGCAACAGATCGGCCGGCCGGCCGCCTTTTGCCAGCCAACTGGCCCGGATTGTCGCTTCGGCAGCCTATCGTTTGGCGACGCGGACCAGCTTCGGCTTCACCGCAACGCGGTTCTGGCGGCCATAGCTGGTGATGAAGTCGACGATGCGCGGCACGATTTCGGAGCGGAAGCGTGAGCCGTTGAACACGCCGTAGTGGCCGACCGCCGGCTGCATGTAGTGCGCCTTCTTGTCGGCAGGGATGTTGGGGCACAGATCGTGCGCCGCCTTGGTCTGGCCAAGGCCGGAAATGTCGTCGTTCTCACCTTCGACCGTGAACAGGGCGACGTTGCGAATATCGGACGGATCGATCCTGGTGCCGCGATGCGTCATCTCGCCCTTGGGCAAGGCATGGCGCACGAAGACCGTGTCGACGGTCTGCAGGTAGAACTCCGCCGTCAGGTCCATCACGGCCAGATACTCGTCGTAGAAATCGCGGTGCTTCTCGGCATTGTCGCCGTCATGCTTCACCAGGTGCATGAAGAAGTCCTTGTGGGCGATGATGTGGCGGTCGAGATTCATGCTCATGAAGCCGGACAGTTGCAGGAAGCCCGGATAGACCTCGCGGCCGAAGCCCGGCACCGGCCACGGCGCCCGCATCACGACATTGTCGCGGAACCAGTCGATGCCCTTTTCCTCGGCCAGGAGATTGACCGCGGTCGGGTTGCGGCGGGTGTCGATCGGCCCGCCCATCAAGGTCATGGTCGAGGGCACGAAAGGGTCGCCGCGCGTTTCCATCAGCGCCACGGCCGCAAGCACCGGCACGGAAGGCTGGCACACCGCCATCACATGGGTGTCGGGGCCGAGCGCGTGCAGCATGTCGATGATGTAGTCGATGTAGTCGTCGAGATCGAAACTGCCGTCGGCGAGCGGCACCATGCGGGCGTCGACCCAGTCGGTGATGTGCACGTCGGCATAGGGCAGCATTGCTTCGACCGTGCCGCGCAGCAGCGTCGCGTAGTGGCCCGACATCGGCGCTACGATCAACAGCTTCGGGTCCGCCCGGCGCCCGGCGGGCACGGCGCGTTCAAAGCGGAGGAGATTGCAGAATGGCCGCGACCACACGGTCTTCTCGGTGACTTCGACGCTCTTCCAGTCGACCACCGTCTTGTCGAGGCCGAATATCGGCTTGCCATAGCGGCGCGTCGTGCGCTCGAACAGTTCGGCGGTCGCCGCGACCGAACGGCCCCATGATGTGTGCGAAATCGGATTGAGCGGATTGGTGTAGAACATGCGCACCGCATCGGCATAGAGGCGCGCGGGCTGCATGGCGGCGTGGTTCATTTCATAGAGCTGGTAGAACATTGAGAACCCCGCTGCTGCCTGCGACTGAAGGGACGACGAGCAGCGTCATGCCTTGAATGTCTCGCGGGGAAGTTAACAACTAATTGCTGCGATGCAATACGTCACGTGGCGTGACTAACACTTCTTTCGTCCAAAGCCTTGAAAATCCGGCCTGAACGGCGCAGCCGGCTCACTGTGCGGCGCGAAGTGTGTAAGAAATGTGTCTGGCCCTAGTGCCGGACACCCGACCATGATTCCCGAAAAGTGGATTGCGGTTTTCTCGGACAAACGGAAAACCGTTTTGTCCAGAGATCATGGTCCAGGCAAGGGCAATATCAGACGCGCGCCATGCAGACGGCGGTGTGGCCGGAACCGATGAAGCCGAGCTGGCCGGCGGCACCCTTCGACAGGTCGAGCACGCGACCCCTGATGAACGGGCCGCGATCGTTGATGCGCACGATGACGCTGCGGCCGTTGTTCTGGTTGGTCACCCGAAGCTTGGTGCCGAAAGGCAAGGTACGGTGGGCGGCGGTCAGTGCCGACGGGTTCATGCGCTCGCCCGATGCGGTTTTGGAGTGCAGGGCGTACCAGGAGGCACGGCCGCACTGGCCGGCGGCGGCTGCCGAAGATGCGCCGGCCATCAGGCCAGCAACCAGCGTTACCGCGACAAGCGCGGTCTGTTTTGTAGTATTCATATCTGGGGGATGGCTCCGTTTTTGACAGACCCCAGCCGTTAGGTGTCGAATAAGGCGTGAAATGCGGCAATCATCTGGCGGTTCCATGGCAGTGGCACACGTTTGGAGTCGCTGGGTAACAGTCTGTTAGGGATTTTCGGCAGGGCGGTGATCAGTTATCGATGATCTTCGTGCCGGTATCGGCGGCTTGTTTGAAAAGATCGAACGACAATATCCAAGTAGAGGCCGAAGCGTTCGGACCATTTCCTTTGCCTCTTTCATCGCTCTCGTCACGCCGCAACCGATCGACTTCGAAAGGGAGATCCGTCAATGAGACTGACCAAAAATCTGCTGGCGTTGATTGTGTTTGCCGTCGGCGCGGTGTGGTCGCTGCAGGGCATCGGCGCGGTCGGCGGAAGCTTCATGACCGGCCAGTCGCAATGGCTCTACACCGGCCTCGTCACCATGCTGGTCGGCCTGGTCGGACTGGTGTGGGCAAACCGTTCGGGCAGGTGAGCTGCGATGTAGGACAGGCGCTGTCCCGCCGACGTTTCGAAGGCAGCTTCTGCACCGACAGAACTACCCGAACAGCTGGTCGAGGATCTTTCCTTCGAGGCGGGCAAGTTCGACCGAACCGCGCCGGCGCGGCCTTTCCACCGGGACATCCAAGTCAAGCGCGATCTTGCCAGCACTGATCACCACGACCCGGTCGGCGAGCGCGACGGCTTCGGCGACATCATGCGTGACCAGCACGGCGGTGAACTTCTGGGCGAGCCAGATACGCTCCAGAAGCTGCTGCATCTCGATGCGGGTCAAGGCGTCGAGCGCACCCAGCGGCTCGTCGAGCGCCAGAATCTGCGGGTGGCCGACCAGCGCGCGGGCCAGCGCCACGCGCTGCTTCTGGCCACCGGACAATACCGATGGCCATTCGTCGGCGCGATCGGCGAGCCCGACCTCGCCAAGGATGGCGAGTGCGCGTTGCCTTGCGTCGGCGCCGGAAGCGATGCCGGTCAGCCCGACCTCGACATTCTTCACCACGCTGGCCCAGGGCAGTAGCCGCGGCTCCTGGAACATGAAGCGCGTGCGGTTGTGGCCTTCCTCGTCCGCTCCAAATGTCAGCGAACCGGCCGTCGGCCGGTCGAGCCCGGCCAGCAGCCGCAAAAGCGTGCTCTTGCCGCAGCCGCTCTTGCCGATAACGGCGACGAACTGCCCGACCGGCACGTCCAGGTCGATGCCGTTGAGGACGATCTTGTCGCCAAAACGCTTGCCCACACCCTTGAAGGCAAAGGCGCGCGGTTTCTCTCCGGTCTGCTCCGGGCGCGGCTGCGGCGCGGCGACAAACGAGCGGACGGCGGCGAGGCTGGCTGCAGGCATCGGAAAGCCTCAAGCGTTCTGGAAGGCGGGATGCCAGCCGAGCGACAGCCGCTCGAGCAGGCGGGCGAGGCTGTCGGCAAGCTTGCCGAGCAGCGCGTAGATCAGGATCGACAGCACGACGACATCGATCAGCAGGAATTCGCGCGCCTGCATCGCCATGTAGCCGAGGCCGGAATTCGCCGAGATGGTTTCGGCGACGATCAGCGTCAGCCACATGATGCCCAAGGCATAGCGCAGGCCGACGAAGATCGCCGGCAGTGCACCGGGCAGGATGACCCGGAAGAACAGGGCCGCGCGGTCCATGCCATAGACGCGGCCCATCTCGACCAGCTGCGGGTCGACGCTCTGGATGCCGAGCAGCGTGTTGACGTAGATCGGAAAGAACACGCCGAGCGCCACCAGGAACAGTTTTGCTTCCTCGTCGATGCCGAACCACAGGATGACCAGCGGGATCAGCGCGAGATGCGGAATGTTGCGGATCATCTGCAGCGTGGTGTCGGTCAGGCCCCGGCTCAGTGTCGACAGACCGTTGGCAAGGCCAAGCGCAAAGCCGATCGAGCCGCCGACGGCAAAGCCGGCAAGCGCCCGCGCCGTGCTGACGCCGATGTTGCGGATCAGTTCGCCCGAGAGCGTCAGTCGCCAGAAGGCCTCGGCGACGGCGCTCGGCGCCGGCAGCACGTTGGGTGGCATCAAACCGGCGCGGCTGGCGATCTCCCAGCCGGCGATGACCAATACCGGCAGCAGCCAGCCGATGCTGTTCCTGTGGAGGCGCCCGGAAAAGCTCATGACGCGGCCTGCAGGCGGGCGGCGCCATGGAAGCCGACCGAAAATTCGTTGGCGATGTCTTCGCGCGCCTGGAGCCGCATGGTGCCGAGCCCGAGCTTCGGGAATAAGAGCTCGGCGACGCGATAGGCCTCCTCAAGATGCGGATAGCCTGAACCGATGATGGTATCGATGCCGATCGCCTGATATTCGCGGATGCGTTCAGTGATCTGCTCCGGCGTGCCGACCAGCGCCGTGCCGGCGCCGCCGCGCACCAGCCCGACGCCGGCCCACAGATTGGGCGACACGACCAGCCGGTCACGGCGGCCGCCATGCAGGTCAGCCATGCGGCGCTGGCCGACCGAGTCCATCTGGTTGAGGAAGCGCGCCTGCGCGTTTTCGATCTGGGCATCGGTGACATGGCTGATCAGCCGGTCGGCGGCGCGCCAGGCTTCGTCCTCTGTCTCGCGAACGATGAAATGCAGCCTGATGCCGAAGCGCAGCGTGCGGCCGCGCAGTGCCGCCTTGCTGCGCGCCGAAGCCAGTTTCTCGGCCACCTGCGCTGGCGGCTCGCCCCAGGTCAGGTACATGTCGACGAGGTCGGCGGCGAGGTCTTGGCCTGCATCCGACGACCCGCCGAAATAAAGCGGCGGCCGCTCCTGCAGCGGCGCCAGGTCGAGGCGGCCATTCTCGACGCGATAGTAGTTGCCGTCGAAATTGACGCGTTCGCCCGACACCAGGCCGCGCCAGATGGTCAGGAATTCATGCGCCTGGGCATAGCGCTCGTCATGCGGCAGGAAGACGCCGTCGCCGGCGAGCTCGGTCGGGTTGCCGCCGACCACTACATTGAGCAGCAGCCGGCCGTTGCTCAGCCGGTCGAGTGCCGCCGTCTGGCGCGCGGCGAAGGTCGGCAGCGTCACGCCGGGCCGCAGTGCCACGAGGAATTTGAGTTTTTCGGTCAGCGTCGCGAGGCCTGTCGCGGTGATCCAGGAATCCTCGCAGTTCTGCCCGGTCGGCAACAGCACGCCGGGAAAGCCGAGCCGGTCGACCGCTTGGGCGATCTCCTTGAAGTAGCCGAACTCGGGCGGCCGCTGCTGTTGCTCGGAGCCGAGATAGGAACCATCGCCATGCGTCGGGATGAACCAGAAGAAATCAAGTGGGCCGGCTGGCGCGGTCATGACGGGCCTTTCGGAGATGCAGGCTAAAACGGGAAGCGGCGCCGGGCGGTCTCACCCGGCGCCGCCTGGCAGAAAATCAGTTACCTGGTGCGGTCCACACCGCGTCGGAAATCCGCACTGCGTTCGGGATCAGCCCGAGTTTGTAGAAGCGGTCGGCGGTCGCCTGTTGGCCGGCGATGATCGCGTCGGTGATCGGAAAGATGCCGAATTTGGTGCGGTTGGCGGCGATGGTCTGTGCGTCGAGCGGCACGCCGGTCACCTCGTGCAGGGCGGCGGCCACCTTGTCGCGATTCTGGTCCGCCCATTTCGCCGCCTCGCCAAGTGCGGCGATCGTCGTGGTGACGATCTCGGGATGCGCCTTGGCGAAATCCTTGTTGGCGAGGAAATAGGTGTTGACCTTGAGCACCTCGCTGGAGCGGGCCAGCACACGCGGCTGGTAGCGGGTTTCGGCAATGGCGAAGAATGGATCCCAGACCGCCCAGGCGTCGATCTGGTCGCTGGCGAAGGCGGCGGCCGCGTCGGCCGGGCTGAGATAGACCGGTGTGACCTGGTCGAAGGGAACGCCTGCCTTTTCCAAGGCCGCGACGAGCAGATTATGCGCACTGGTGCCCTTGCCGACGCCGACGCGCTTGCCCTTGAGGTCGGCGACTGACTGGATCGGCGACGCCGGCTTGACGAAGATCGCCTCGCCGTCGCCATTGGACGGCAGTGCCGCCGCATAGACGATGTTGGCGCCGGCCGATTGACCGAAGATCGGCGGTGCGTCACCAGTCCAGCCGGCATCGATGGCGCCGACATTGAGCGCCTCGACCAGCGGCGGCCCGGCTGTGAACTCGACCCACTTCACCGTGACGCCCTTGTCGCTCAGCGCCTTTTCGATCAACTGCTGCTGCCTGGCGATCACCGGCAGGCCGGTCTTCTGATAACCGATGCTGAACTGCTTCAGCTCCTGCGCCGCGGCGCTGAACGACATCGCAACCGTCGCCGCCATCAGGCCGACGCCGAAAACACGTCTTGTTAGATTGAACATGATCCCTCTCCTTCGATGCGGATCGGCGTCGGGAAATGTCCTCGCCGGGTGGAAGATGGATCAGGCTATGTAAGTCTATAAGTTTAGTAGAGGAACGATTTTGCGAGTTGGGGCGAGGGGATGGAATTGTTTTCCGCCGTTGGCGGGACAGCGCCTCCCTCTGCCCTAGAGGGGAGCGCGAAGGAACGCCAACGCTCGTTCGTCGTCGCTACGTTCGTGCACGGCCGAGGCCGGCAATCATTGCGACCAGTATTGCCAGGCCCAGTAAAAACTCTCGTCACGCGGTGGCAGGCGGTCGCGCGCGGCGTCCCAGCGCACCGGCGCCGGCGATCGCGGGCCATCCTCTTTTGTCCGTTTGTCATTGGACGCCAGGCCCAGCAACCAAGCGCCGAAATGGCTGAACAGCACGGCGGTGGAATGGGTCATCGTCGTTCCCCCTTTTCCGATCATTCCTTTCCCGCCTTGAGATCGTCGGCCAAGGCCGGGCTGAGGAAGGCGGCACCGGCAAGGGCTGCCGACGAAAGCAGGATGTTGCGTCGCGACATGGTGGACTCCTGAAAAAGGGAAAACCGGAATGCCCCATGATAGTCATCTAATTCTATCGTTCTTGTAGAGTTAAATCCTTCCAGCCAAGGTGGAGTTGTTAGAAAAAATGCATCGGTGGTGCGGCTGCGGTGGGCTACATCAGGTGCCGCGTTGGCGCAGAACTTTTTATGCCTGCGGGACCAAGGATCGCTGCGTCGCTAAGCCAGGAACGAGAATTCCCGCATTGACCCCGTCAGGCAAATCCCTGCCTCAGACAGCTGTGGATTTAGAAACCTGTTCCGCGAGTTCGAGGGTAAGTATAGTAATCTTATCGACATTGGGAACTGGAGGCGACGATGAGCGGCCACCGTATCGCGATGATCGCTGACAACGCAGTTTGGCCGCGCGGCTGTGTCCCTGCGGGCACAAAAGCCTGCCAAAATGGCTATTGCGCCTGAAAACGAAGCAAAATCAACAGCTGTTGGCTTGTACATCATGTCACTAGAATTTATGTGTCATGGCAGCTTGGACGCGGCGGGGTCGCAGGTCGGGCGTTTGGCCACCGATGGTTTCGCGCCGTCGCATGACAGAGAAATTTTGATTTCATGCTCACGAAAAAGGGCAAGTACGGCCTCAAGGCGCTCGTACACCTCGCTCGACTGCCGGTCGGACAGCTCGCTTTTGTCAACGACATCGCCACTGGCAACAACATCCCGAAGAAGTTTCTCGACGCCATCCTCGGCGAGCTGCGCAATGCCGGCTTCGTCCAGAGCCGCAAGGGTAAGGAGGGCGGCTATCGCCTGGCGCGGCCTGCCGACGAGATCAAGGTGGGCCATGTCGTGCGCGTGCTCGACGGGCCGCTGGCGCCAATTCCTTGCGCCAGCCGCACCCAGTATCAGCGCTGTGAAGATTGCAACGAGGCGACATGCCAAGTCCGACATCTGATGCTCGAGGTCCGGCAGGCGATCGCCGAGGTGCTCGACCAGCGCAGCCTCGCCGAAATGCGCGACATGGCTGGCGACGAGCTCTCGACAGCGTTGAAAATCCAGGCCTGAGACCGGCGTTTCGTCCAAGGCAGTCCTGCGCATGACCGGGCGCGCCAACTCGATCATCATTGTCGGCGGCGGCGCCAGCGGCGTCGTGATGGCCGCGCATCTCCTGAAATCGCCCAATCCCGATCTGCGCGTCACGCTGATCGAAAGGCGCCCGCATTTCGGCCAGGGCATCGCCTATTCGACGCTGCTTTCGGCGCATGTGCTGAATGTCAGTGCCGCTGGCATGAGCGCCTATGCCGACGATCCCGGCAATTTCTGGCGCTGGCTGCTGGAGCGCGGCCTGGCGACCCCGGAACAGGCGCCGGTCTACGCACCGCGCAGCCTCTATGCCCGCTACCTCAAGGAACTGCTCGACGAGCTGGAAACGCGCGAACGCGAAACCGGCCGGTTGCGCCTGATCCGCGAGGAGAGCCTGTCGATCACGCCGACCACGTCCGGCGTCGAGGTTGCGCTCGCAAACGGCACCAGCGTCGTCGCCCATCTCGCCGTGCTCGCCACCGGCCATGACGAGGAGCCGGCGCAGGGGCACGCGATCAGGATGGGCTCGGAAGCCGACACGGCACTTGCCCCCGACGGCCGCGTCATGGTGCTCGGCACCGGTCTCAGCATGGTTGATGCCTATCTCTCCCTGGAGCAGCGCGGCCATCGCGGCGACATCGTCGCGGTGTCGCGGCGCGGCCTGCTGCCCTCGCCGCATCGCAAGGGCAATCCGATCAAGCTCGACGTCGCCGACATTCCGCTCGGCACGCAATTGTCCTATTTCGTCGGCTGGTTCCGCGACCTGATCAAGGAGAACCAGAAGGCCGGTATCGACTGGCGCGACGTCGTCGACGGCTTGCGGCCGTTCAACCAGAAGATCTGGCAGAACTGGCCCGCATCCGCCAAGCGCCGCTTCGTCGAACACACCAAGGCCTGGTGGGACATCCACCGCCATCGCATGGCGCCCGAAGTCTATGCCCGCGTCACCGAGGCCGTGCAATCCGGCCGCATCCGCCTGGTCGCCGGGCGCGTCGTCGACATCGCCCGGAACGGCGACTTCACGGTCCAGGTCCAGTCGCGCCACACCCAGATCCTAGAAACATTCGAGGTCGCCCGCATCTATGATTGCTCGGGCATCGTCAGGGACATCTCGACCTCGTCCAACAGCGTCGTGCGCTCGCTGGTCGACCGTGGCCTAGCGCGGCCGGACCCGCTGCGCATCGGCCTCGACGTGTCGGCCAATTGCGAGATCATCGCCGGCGACGGCACCGTTTCGGCCAAGATCCTGGCCGTCGGCCCGCTGACGCGCGGCACCTTCTTCGAGATCGACGCCATCCCGGATATTCGCGTTCAATGCGCCAGGCTGAGCAAGCGATTGCTGGGCTAGGAGCCTAGCCGCCTAGCGCCTCGCAAACGAGGCGCGCCGTCTCGGCGCCCGAGAAATTCTGCTGCCCGGTGATCAGATTGCCGTCTCGCACGGCAAAAGGCCGCCAAGGTCCGGCCTGGATATAGTTGGCGCCGATTGCCTTCAGCTCATCCTCGATCCGCCACGGCATCAGATGCTTTCCAGGCTCGAGCGCGCCCATCTCCCAGGTCGCCTTGTCGGCAAAATCCTCCTCCACATTGGCGAAGCCCGTCACCGTCTTGCCGGCCACGAGCAGTGATCCGTCCGCGCGCCGGGCATAGCGCAGCAGCGCGGTGCCGTGGCACAAAGCGGCGGCAACCTTGCCGGCGTCATGGAAGGCGACGAACGTCCGTTGCAGGCCTGTCGCGTGCTCATAGGTGAACATCGGCGCCTGGCCGCCGGCGACAACAATCGCGTCGAAGCTTTCGACCTCGATTTCCGCCACCGGCCGCGTGTTGTCGACCAGGGCCGCAAGCTTCGGGCTCGACAGGAAGCCGAGCGAGATGAGGTCGGTCTGCGAATAGCCCGATGCATCGCGCGGGTCGCTCAGCGCATCGGCCTCGCATTTGCCGCCATCGGGCGAGAAAATCTCCACCACATAGCCGCGTTCGGTGAAGGCGAACCACGGGTGGGTGAGCTCGCTCCACCAGAAGCCGACCGGCGACCCGGTCGTGGTCGAGAGTGCCGGGTTGGCGATGACGATCGCCACGCGCTTCGGGTTCTTCGCATCGACCGGATTGGCGTCCCGCACACTCATCGTCGCTTCCCCCTTTTAGCCTGTTGCCGACTGATACGGACGCGGCCCTGCGCTGCCTAGCTGGCCAAATGGCTGGCAAATTCCGCTTCCGTCGCTCCCGGGCCTTGCCTACGATGCGTGCATGACCCAACGCGGGAGACTTTACGGCTGCCCGGTCGAGTTCGCGCTCGATGCGCTCGGCGGCAAATGGAAGACGGTGATCCTGGCGCGGATCAAGCAACAGCCGCTGCGTTATTCCGAACTGCGGCGGACGATCCCGTCGCTGTCCGACAAGATGTTGACGCAGCGGCTGGCCGATCTCGTCGACATCGGCGCCTCGCAACGAACGAGATGGTGCGTCGAACGATCGCTGGCCGTGCCGAGGACATCGGCCTGTCAGGGCGAAGCCGCCAGATTGTGGAATGACATTCTCCATCTGGCCGGTTGATTGGCACGATCTATCTTCTTTCCAACTGCAAAGGGCTGGAAAAGAGGATACGCTGCCGCTCTGCCCCGAGGCGGTCGCTTGATCATGGAGCATCGATATGAGCGAGCAGAAGATCGCCGCGGCTGGCAGTGCGCCCCCGGAAAGCGCAACGTCCCGCCTGCGTCCGCCCTATGCGTCGGTACTCGACCTGATCGGCCAGACGCCGGTGGTCGAGCTGACCAAGTTCGACACCGGCAAGTGCCGGCTGTTCATCAAGCTCGAAAGCCAGAACCCCGGCGGCTCGATCAAGGACCGCATCGCGCTGTCGATGATCGCCGCCGCCGAAAAACAGGGCAAGCTCAGGCCGGGCGGCACCATCGTCGAGGCGACCGCCGGCAATACCGGCCTCGGTCTTGCCCAGGTCGGCATCCCCAAGGGCTACCGCATCGTGCTGGTCGTGCCCGACAAGATGTCGCGCGAAAAGATCCAGCATCTGCGCGCGCTCGGCGCTGAAGTGCGCATGACCCGCTCCGATGTCGGCAAGGGCCACCCCGAATACTATCAGGACATGGCCGAGAAGATCGCCGCGGAAGTGCCGGGCGCCTTCTATGCCAACCAGTTCGCCAACCCGGCCAACCCGCTGGCGCATGAGACGACGACCGGTCCGGAAATTTTCTCGCAGCTCAACGGTGATGTCGATGCGGTGGTCGTCGGCGTCGGCTCCGGCGGCACGCTGACCGGGCTTGGCCGCTACTTCGCCAAAGTGTCGCCGAAGACCGAGATGGTGCTCGCCGATCCGGTGGGCTCGGTGCTGGCGCCGCTGATCAAGACCGGCAAGATGGAAGAGGCCGGCAGCTGGACGGTGGAAGGCATCGGCGAGGATTTCGTGCCGCCCAATGCCGACCTGTCGCTGGTGAAAAAGGCCTACGCCATCCCGGACAAGCAGAGCATGCTGGCAGTGCGCGACCTCTTGTCGAAGGAAGGCATTCTCGCCGGCTCGTCGTCGGGCACGCTGCTGTCGGCCGCCCTGCGCTATTGCCGCGAGCAGACGGTCGCCAAGCGCGTCGTCACCTTCGTCTGCGACAGCGGCAACAAATATCTGTCGAAGGTCTTCGACGATTTCTGGCTGGCCGAACAGGGCCTGGCCGAGCACGAGCAGCATGGCGATCTGCGCGACCTGGTGATGCGCACGCACCGCACCGGCGACACCGTTTATGTCGGCCCCGACGAAAGCCTGCTCAATGCCTATGGCCGCATGCGGCGCTCCGATGTCTCGCAACTGCCGGTGCTCGACAATGGCAAGCTCATCGGCATCGTCGACGAGAGCGACATCCTCGCCCATGTCGACGGCCCCTATGACGGCCGCTGGGAGCGCTTCAACGGCCCGGTGCGCACGGCGATGACCTCCAATTTGCACACGCTGCAGGCCAGCCAGACGCTCGACGCTCTGCTGCCGGTGTTCGACCGCAACGAGGTCGCCATCATCTTCGACGGCGACGAGTTCGTCGGCCTGATTACCCGCATCGACCTGATCAACCATTTGAGGCGCGCACGATGACCAGCCACACCCCGCCACTGGGCAAGAATCGCCTGGCCTTCTCGACGCGCACCATCCATGGCGGCCAGAGCCACGACCCGCTGACCGGAGCGGTGATGGTGCCGATCTACGCCACCTCGACCTATGGCCAGCAGTCGCCCGGCGTGCACAAGGGTTTCGAATATGCCCGCAGCCAGAACCCGACGCGCTTCGCCTTCGAGCGCGCGGTGGCCGACCTTGAAAGCGGCACGGCAGCTTTCGCCTTTGCCTCCGGGCTGGCGTCGATCGCCACCGTGCTCGAGCTGCTCGATGCCGGTGCCCATATCGTCGCAACTGACGACATCTATGGCGGCTCCTTCCGGCTGATGGAGCGGGTGCGCAAGCGCTCGGCCGATCTCAAGGTCAGCTTCGTCGACTTCACCGACCTTGCCGCCGTCGAGGCGGCGATCCGCCCTGAGACGAAACTGCTCTGGGTCGAGACGCCGACCAACCCGCTGCTGCGCATCGTCGACCTCGAAGGCGTCGCCGCCCTCGCCAAGCGCAAGGGGGTCCTCACCGTCGCCGACAACACGTTCTGCAGCCCCTACATCCAGCGGCCGCTGGAACTCGGCATCGACATCGTCGTCCACTCGACGACCAAATATCTCAACGGCCATTCCGACATGGTCGGCGGCGTCGCGGTGGTTGGCGACAACAAGGATCTCGCCACCCAGCTGAAATTCCTGCAGAACGCCATCGGCGCCATCTCGGGCCCGTTCGACAGCTTTCTGGCGCTGCGCGGCCTAAAGACGCTGGCGCTCAGGATGGAGCGCCATTCCGCCAACGGCCTCAAGATCGCGCAATGGCTGGAGGCCCGCAAGGACGTGCGCCGCGTCATCTATCCCGGCCTCGCCAGCCATCCGCAGCACGCTGTCGCGGTCCAGCAGATGCACGCCTTCGGCGGCATGATATCAGCAGTGCTCGACCGTGACCTCGCCGGCACCAAGCGCTTCCTCGAACGCACGCAACTGTTCACGCTGGCCGAAAGCCTCGGCGGGGTCGAGAGCCTGATAGAACATCCTGCGCTGATGACGCACGGCTCGATCCCGGCCGAGAAACGGTCGGAGATCGGCATATCGGATTCGCTGGTGCGGCTGTCGGCGGGCATCGAGGATGGCGATGATCTGATTGCGGATCTGGACCAGGCGCTGGGGGCGTGAGCGCACGCCGCTCGCACGCGTGAATACTTGCCAATGGCGGCGCTACCCCTCATTGCCCTGCCGGGCATTTCTCCCCGTATAGTGACGGGGAGAAAGAGGCTGGCCGCAACGTTGGCGATTGGCGAAAGCGTAGATGAATGCGTCCCTCGCCCCGTTTACGGGGAGAGGATGCCGGCAGGCAGGTGAGGGGCGGCGCCAACCTCTCGCAATATGGGTCCACCATCCCCGTTGACCCCGGACCCCATCTGCCCGAATTGTAGCGCCCCATGGCAGCGCACGCCCCACCAAAACCCGCCGAGACACCCCTCACCTTCGCCGTGCTGGTGTTCCCCGGCTTTCCGATGATGGCGTTCAGCTCCGTCATCGAGCCGTTGCGCGCCGCCAATGTGCTGGCCAGGCGGCAGTGCTATCGCTGGATCATCGTCGGGGCGACCCCGGGCCCGGTCGAGGCCTCGAACGGCGTCGTCATCCAGCCGGGCTTTTATGCCGGGGACGCGCCGAAGGTCGACCGCATCGTCGTCTGCTCGGGCGGCGACGCCGACCACCTCGTCGCCGAGGATGCCGCGACCTGGATCCGCAAAAGCCTGCGCAATGGCGCCCATATCGGCGCGGTGGCGGATGCGGCGTTCTTTCTGGCGCGCGCGGGCCTGCTCGACGGCCATGCCTGCACCTTGCACTGGACCAGCCAGGCCGCCTTCACCGAGGCGTTCCCCAACATCGAGCTCAGGCGCGACCTCTATGTCATCGACCGCAAGCGCTTCACCTCGGCCGGCGGCGTCGGCAGCCTCGACATGATGCTGGAGATCATCACCCGCGACTATGGCGCCGAGCTTGCCGCCGGCGTCGCCGAATGGTTCGTGCACAGCCAGCTGCGCTCCAGCATCGACCGCAAGATGATGCCGCTACGCCTGCGCACCGGCGTCCAGAACGAGCTGGTGCTGTCGGCCATCGCCATCATGGAGGACGCGGTCGAGGAGCGGCTCGGCATGGCCGAACTCACCGCCAGGCTCGGCGTCTCGTCCGACAAGCTCGAACGCTCCTTCCGCGCCGAACTCGCCATCTCGCCCAACGGCTACTACCGGCGGCTCAGGCTGAAGCGTGCCGCCGACCTTTTGGCGCATTCGACGCTTGCCGTGCGCGACGTGGCACTGGCCTGCGGCTTCGCCTCGATGTCGAGCTTTGCCCGGGCTTTTCGCGAGGAGCATGGCCATCCGCCGAAGCTGGCGCGGCGGCATTAGCTTTCGGATGCTGGCGGGACAGCGCCCCCCTCTGTCCTGCCGGACATCTCCCCCTCAAGGGGGGAGATCGGATGTCCCTTTGCTTTCGCCAATTTTCAATTGCGAAGAAAAAAAGCACCGAAGATAAAACCGCCAATCTCCCCCCTTGAGGGGGAGATGCCCGGCAGGGCAGAGGGGGGCGCGAAGGGTCGCGGCGCAACCGATTACCAGCGGCATCCCGCATAACCCCTGCGGTTTTCCGCACAATCCATCCGGCTCTCATGCGCCATGGTCAACCCTCGCAACCCAGCCAAGGCCACACACCCATGAGCATCGTCGTTTTCGACCCCGACAGCACCGAGGATGTCGACTTCAAGGATCGCATGCGCCACCCGGCGGCGGCCGATCCGGCCGGCGGCATGTGGCTGTCCGACACCGAGCCGTCCTTCATCGATGCCGACGCCCTGCGCAAGGGCCGGCTGGCCAAACTGCGCGGCTGGATGCGTGAGGCTGGCTATGGCGGCGTCGTGCTGTTCGACCCCTACAACCAGCGCTACGCCACCGGCTCGCGCAACATGTTCGGTTATTTCCTGCGCAACTCGACCCGCTATTTCTTCATCCCCACCGTCGGGCCGATCGTGTTGTTCGAGTATCCGCAGAGCTACCATGTCTCGATGGTGCTCGACACGATCGACGAGGCGCGTCCTTCCAAGCTGGTCTGGTCGTCGGTGTCAGGCCGCGACGACGAGGCATCAGGCCCCTTCGCCGACGAGATCGCCGAGCTTTTGAAGCAGCATGGCGGCGGCTCGATGAAGCTCGGCCTCGACCGCTGCAGCCATCTGCAGGCACTCGCCCTGGAAAAGCGCGGCTGCGAAGTCCGGGATTGCCAGGGCGAGATCCTCGCCGTGCGCGCGGTCAAGACGCCCGAGGAAGTCAAATGCCTGCAAGTGTCGATGGCCGGCGCCGAGGCCGCCGTCTATGCGGTGCGCGAGGCGATCAAGCCCGGCGTGTCGGAAAACGACCTGTTCGCCATCATGTATGGCGAGGTCATCCGCCAGGGCGGCGAATTCATCGAGACCCGGCTGCTCACCTCCGGCCAGCGCACCAATCCGTGGTTCAACGAGGCCAGCGGCCGCAAGATCCGGCCCGGCGAATTGTTGGCGCTCGATACCGACACCATCGGCTGCTACGGCTACTATTCCGACTTCTCCCGCACCTTCCGCTGCGGGCCGGGCAAGCCGACGCCGTATCAGAAATCGCTCTACCGCATGGCGCACGACCAGGTTCAGCACAACATTTCGATCGTCAAACCCGGCATGGCCTTCCGCGAGATTGCTGAAAAGGCCTGGAAGATCCCCGACCGTTTCGTCGATCAGCGCTACACCTCGGTCATGCACGGCGTCGGCATGCATGGCGAAACGCCGTTCATCGCCCACGCCATGGACTACGAGACCTATGGCCGCGACGGCCATATCGTGCCAGGCATGGTGGTGAGCGTGGAAAGCTATATCGGCGAGAAGGGCGGCCGCGAGGGCGTCAAGCTGGAAGACGAGATCCTGATCACCGACACCGGCACCGAACTCCTGTCGCGCTTTCCGTACGAGGACGAGTTTTTGGAGAAGCAGGTTTGATGGTGGTTGGCAGGCGCGGACGTGATGGTGGGCCCTTGGCGATTAGCAGGAACGCCCATCGCGTCGTCATCCTAGGGCGGAGCAAGGAGCGCAGCGACGCGGCGCAGACCCTAGGATCCATGCCGCGACGTCCGAGCGCTGCCACGGTGCTGATCTGTATCGCTGCACTAGTCGATCAACGACACGGCATGGATCCTCGGGTCTGCGCGTCCGCTTCGCTCCCGCTCCGCCCGTGGATGACGAAGTCGGGGACGGTTCGGCCAACCCCCTACGGTATTAGCCCGCTAAGGACGAGTGTGACGCCTCTTGGAGGCGCAGCGTGAAAACCCCCATAGCCCTCAAGCGCGGCGCGGTGGCCGCGGTGTTCATCGACCTGCAGGAAGAGCACCGGCAGGACCCCCGCTATCTGGTCGAGGGCTTTGGCGAGATCCTCGCCAACGTCCGGCGCCTGCAGGCGGCGGCGCGGCACAACCATGTGCCGCTCTACCACTGGGCCTACATCGTCGATCTCGACAGAGAGGCACGGCCGTTTCATCCGCTCGATGCCGATGGCAAGTCGGCCTTTTCCGACAAGAGCGACCCGCTGACCGAAATCTGCCATGAGGTGGCGCCCGCCAAGGGCGAGGCCTTGCTGGTCAAGGCCGAGGCGAGCGCCTTCCGGTCCGGTCCGGCGGCTCGCGACCTCAAGTCGGTCGGCATCGAATGGCTGGTCGTTGCCGGCGTCTGGACCGAGGCCTGCATAGACGCCACCGTGAAGGACGCCATCGCCAAGGGCTTTCGCGTGCTGCTGGTCAAGGATGCCTGCGGCAGCGGCAGTGCCGCCATGCACCAGACCGGCATCCTCAATCTCGCCAACCGGCTCTATGGCGGCGCCGTCACCGACACCGAAGGCGCCTGCCGCCTGCTGGCGGGTGAAAGCGTCACCGCCTGGCAGGTCGAAGGCTCGGTGCCGCTGCGCTTCACTTTTGAAAACGCGGCGGAGCTCTACGCCGAGCTATGACGGCCGGACCAAGCATCAGCCGCGGCAAATACGAAACCCGGCTCGACCCGGCTTTGTGGGCCTATATCGACGCGGTCAACGCCTGCTATCCGCCAGAGATCATCGGCCTGCCGATCGACAAGCAACGCGCCGTCTACGACAGGATGTGCCGGGCCTTCCATCCGGGCCGCCCGCCAGGGGTCAAGGCCAGCGACGGCCTGATTGCCGCCGCCGGCCGCGACATCCCGGTCCGCCGCTACCAACTTGCCGGCAGGGCGGCAGCGGCCATGGTGGTCTATTTTCATGGCGGCGGCTTCATCCTCGGCGGGCTCGACAGCCATGACGACATCTGCGCCGAAATCTGCGCTGGCACCGGTTTTGATGTGCTGTCGGTCGACTACCGGCTGGCGCCGGAGCATGTCCACCCCGCCGCCTTCGACGATGCGGTCACCGCCTTCGAATGGGCAGCGGCGGCCACCGGCCTGCCGCTCGTGCTGTGCGGCGAAAGTGCCGGCGGCAACCTCGCAGCAGGGGTGGCGCGGGCGACAGGCCGTGGCGCCGCGATCGGCCAGGTGCTGATCTATCCCGGCCTCGACGGCGACGAGCGCACCGGCTCCTATGTCGAGCACGCCGACGCGCCGCTGCTGTCGCTGCACGACATCGCCTTCTACCGCGACGTCCGCTCGACCAAGGCGCAATCGCCAGACGATCCGACCTTCTCGCCCTTGCGCGGCCGCGATTTCTCCGACCTGCCGCCAACGGTGATCGTCACCGCCGAATGCGACCCGCTGTCGTCGGATGGCGAGACCTATCGCGACCGCATCCTGGCCGCCGGCGGGAAGGCGTTCTGGCTGGAGGAGCCGAGACTGGTGCACAGCTTCCTGCGCGCCCGCACGACCGTGCCGGTGGCGGCGGAATCATTTGCGCGGATCATCGCTGCTGTCGCTGCGCTGGGCCGGGGTGAGTGGCCGTATTAAGGTTCGACGGCGGAGCGCCAATCTCCCCCCTTGAGGGGGAGATGCCCGGCAGGGCAGAGGGGGGCGTGAAGGATCGCCAGCCTTCGTCTCTGATCATCCGAAATCTGTTTGCGAGCGCAGCTTGGAATTGGCTGAGAGGTCGGCGGGACAGCGCCCCCCCTCTGTCCTGCCGGACATCTCCCCCTCAAGGGGGGAGATTGCTGTACTTCGGCTTTCGCCAATCATGGCGCAAGCCGACCACCCCGTCGCCCCCTGCGGAGCACCGCACGATCAGTGCGGAAAACCGAACACTCCCCAACGTCACCCCGCCCTATCATTCCTGTCCAGCCAATGGCGCCCCGGCGGTCGCGTCCGCCCCCGCGTCTGTCGACCGGCCGGGGCGCCCAACAAGAGGGAACGACGATGAAATTCATGCTGACCGACAGGAAACTGCACCCCCGGGCCAAGCCCGTCGCCGACGATTTCAGGACAGGCGGCATCAGCCGCCGCGAATACCTCGCGCTGATGGCCGGCCTCGGCGTCAGCGCCGCCGGCGCGCTGGCGCTCGGCGGCCTCGTCCCTACCGCGGCCCGCGCCGCCGAACCCAAGCGCGGCGGCACCTTGCGTGTCGCCATGAACGTCAAGGGTTTCAAGGATCCGCGCACCTTCGACGGCGTCGAAATGTCCAACGTCGCCCGCCACTGCAACGAATATCTGGTGCGCTGGAACACCGACTTCTCCTTCGAGCCCTGGCTGCTCGAAAGCTGGGAGGCGAGCGACGACGCCAGGACGCTGACCCTGCATGTGCGCAAGGGCATCACCTGGTCGAACGGCGATGCCTTCAACGCCGACGACGTCATCCACAACCTGACCCGCTGGTGCGATGCCTCGGTGCCGGGCAATTCGGTCGCCGCGCGCATGGGCGCGCTGGTCAATGCCGACACCAATAAGCTTGTCGATGGCGGCATCCAGAGGGTCGACGACTTCACCATCAAACTCAATCTGCCGAAACCCGACATCTCGCTGATCGCCGGCATGGCCGACTACCCGGCGTTGATCATGCACCGTTCCTATGAGGGCGACGGCGACCCCATGAAGGCGCTTTCCATCACCACCGGCCCGTGCGAGCTGGTCAGCTGGGATGCCGAGACCGGCGCCGAGGTGAAGCGCAGGGACAAGCCCTGGTGGAAGGGCGAATTCTGGCTCGACGGCATCAAATGGATCGATTACGGCTCCGACCCCAACGCCATGCTGTCGGCCTTCGAATCCGGCGAGATCGACACCGACCACGAGACCGCCTCCGATGCCGTCTCGCAGACCGACAAGATGGGGCTGAAGAATTCCGAGATCGCCACCGGCTCCACCATCGTCGCCCGCTTCAACGTCGGCAACGCGCCCTATGACGACGCCAAAGTGCGCCGCGCCGCCCAGCTCGCGGTCGACAATTCCGCCGTACTGACGCTCGGTCTCGGCGGCCGCGGCAAGCCCGCCGACAATCACCATGTCGGCCCCATGCATCCCGAATATGCCGATATCGGCCCGGCCAAGCGTGACGTTGAGGGGTCGAAGAAACTGCTCGCCGAGGCCGGCAAGGCCGACCATGAATTCGACCTCATCTCCGTCGACGTCGAATGGCAAAAGAGCACCGGCGATGCGATTGCCGCGCAGATGCGCGAGGCTGGCCTGAAGATCAAGCGCACCGTGTTGCCCGCCGCCACCTTCTGGAACGACTGGAGCAAATACCCCTTCTCCTGCACCGAATGGCTCGGCCGCCCCCTCGGCGTCCAGGTGCTGGCGCTGGCCTATAAATCCGGCGCCGCCTGGAACGAAAGCGCCTATGCCAATCCAGAGTTCGACACCCTGCTCGACAAGGCGCTGGCGACGCCCGACGCCAAGGCGCGCAAGGAGATCATGGGAAAAATCGAGCAGAATCTGCGCGAGTCCGGCATCATCATCCAACCCTACTGGCGCTCGGTCTACCGCACCTACCGCAAAGGCATCGAAGGCTGCGAACAGCACCAGGCGCTCGAGCAGCATTTTGAGAAGGTGTGGATTGAAAGCTGAGCCTTCCTGGCGAGACAATCACCGAAGCCGGCGCCGCCCCTCATTGCCCTGCCGGGCATTTCTCCCCGTGAACGGGGAGAAAGAGGCTGGCAGCAACGCAGGCGCCTTTTTCAGCAACACAGACAATTGGCGAAACCCTCAATGACAGCGTCCTTCTCCCCGTCCCTATACGGGGAGAAGATGGCGGCAGCCAGATGAGGGGCGGCGCCACCGCTCATCTTCCCTTCTCCCCCTTCGGGCCCGAAGGGCGGGCGAGGCCCGTGACTCGCCCAGGGCGGTGGATTGCCGCAAAGCGGCAAGACGGATGAGGGGTGTTCCAGCTTGGCGATACATCAACAGCGCGGCGCACCGACCTCACCGCCCAGGCCTCACCAAAGTCCAGATCCACCCAACAAAAGTCAGCACCAGGAACGGATAGCCCGCGGCGGGCAGCGGCGACGAGGTCGGCAGCAAGGGCGCGCCCCACAGGATCATGCCCACCGAGGCGACAAACAGCACGGCGGCCACGACAGCGGTCAGCCGCATCCAGATCGCAAAAGTATTCGGCGCGCTGACCATGACAAGTCCGGCCGCCCAAAGCGAGATGCCGCCGGCATAGGAGGGAACGCTGGCCTGCAGGCCCGCCGCGTTGCCGGCCAGCAGCAGGCTCTCGCCCGCGAGGAAGGTCAGGAACCCGGCCGCGACGCAGTCATTGCCCAGCCGCTGATACTTCATCGTCAGCAGCGCCGTGGCCACCACGAGTGCCACGCCGTCGATCGCCCACAGCGTTTCACGCAGCGCGTCGCTGCCGACGAAGGTGCCGGCGAGGCCAAGAGCGCCACCGATGGCCAATCCAATCGCGGCGACGGTGTCCGGAAGGCTGCAACGCATTTGTGATCTCCCCAAATCAGCCACAAGAATACGTCAGGGGCGGGGCGTTCTCAAAGGGGGGCCGCGCGAAGCGGAGCAGAGTGTAGAGAGGTCGCCAGCGGCGGGAAAATGGCCGACCATGCCGGTACCGCTCCGGTGCTACGCAAGCACTATCCTCTTAATGGGATATTTCCCCGCTAGAGATAGCATACGAAAGCTTTTGGAAAAACTCGGGCGTATCGGATCCGGAAGCGCTATATATGAGCTCATCGACGTCGGTCTTAAACTCTATCCCGAGCAAAGGATTAACAATCTTAATAGCTTCGTACGAGCCTCCATTTTCAAAGTACCGCAGGGCAGCATAAACAATCACCTGTCGTAAGTCATGGCTACGAAATTTCCTATCGACGTACTTCATCTCTACTAAAGTATTAGAGAACTCAAAATCGCCTTTGCAGCTTCCAATAATTCCGTGACCTCGATATTTTGGGATAACAACCCCGTTGATAGATACGCCCTGCGCCAAGAAATAGTTACGCAGCCATCCGGACAAGCTATCCACTTCGTCGGCTTCGGCTTGATCCAATTCATCGCTATCAGTACCGAAGTCAGCGACATTGGATCTTAAAAACTCTAGAGCGCATTTAACTGCCCGTGGCCTCAAAACTGTCACGTGCTCAGTTGGCTGTCGAACTGACTCAAAAAAAAGAAAATAGCCGGCTTCGCTGATCAAATCCCGCCTTGAGGGGCTAGCCTTCGAAAAGACCGGCTCACTTATGCGGACGTAACCTAGATTCATCGATCGCGTCACGGCCTCCAAATTCGGAAGCGTGCTTCGCCAGAAATTCGAAAACTGCGACGCAAACAACCTTTCGCTTATCATACGGCTAGCGGCACGTTCGGTTTCTCAGATCTCCAATCCCGGACGATCATTTCAAAGGCGTCGAACCTACTTTTCATATGGTCGCGCCAGTGTGAGCCTTCGTCAACCATCGAGTACGAGGCCAGTATGAGCGCCCTCCGCTGCCAGCCCGAGATCGCTGCGAAATTTGCCTTGAACATAGACAACCAAGCAAAATTTCCCCAATTCGCAAAAATCATAATTATGTCACGACGCACCAACTCAGATGGTTCCCGATCAAAGCAGCGATGCAGATAGTTTCGATTAGAAATACTGTTGGATTTTCCTATGATACGATTCGCATAAGCCACATGCATATCTAGTGCCATTACCTCATGGCCGCTGTCGTAAAGATCAACAAGGCGGGCACAAACCTCTGCCTTTTCCTTTGCGCCGAGCTCGTCTATCACTTGATATATGGTTTGAAAAACGGTCGGCGCGATAGGGTAGAGGGCATCCATATTGTCGAGCATCGACAGCATGGCGCCGTATTTAGCATTGGCACTCACTAATTTGAGTGCTTCAACTATCTTCCGAGTGGTTGGTATGTGAACCCGAGTTTGAGACAATTGCTCGTTCAGAAGCGCAACAACGTCTATTCCTTGAAGTTCGTCTTTGAGCTCTTCATATTGCTCTGCCGCATTAGGTGTATAAGGATCGAATCTGAGAGTCAGAGACATCAGTCGCTGAGTTGGCGATCGCGTGTCATTGTCGTCGCCCTTTATCTGAGATAGAACATTTTTAAACTCAGAGGTAGTCAGTATTCTAGTTTTTGATTTCTGAAGGGATAGCCCCTCATTGTCTAGTGCCTTATATATTTTAACGATAACTTCGTGAGCTTCCTTCTTGCTGCTACAGAATACATGATAGTCGTCAGCGTAGCGAAAAAATTTAATGTCCGAGCTAAAGAGATATTGATCCGAATTGTTTAACGCAAGCTCGGACAGAATACGTGCGGCCGGGCCGCCAATCGGGAGTCCAGCCGACCTCGTGCCCGTGAGGTGGCTCATATACTCCAGAATAATCTTCCGAATAGGCGGTTGAGAGCCAATTATGCGCAGCGAATTATCAAGTTTATGGTGACTTGCACGCGAATAGCAGTCAGCTATGTCGCAGGTAACAACATATTGGTGCTTTTCGCATTCGGCGACTGAGTTCGAAATGAAATCTCTCCAAGACACAGCTCGGCTAAAAAGCTCGCCAGATAGATAGCTGGTTTCGTTCAGTCGGTAGGAGAATACACGATCCGTCCCAAGCCGAGATGCCTCGATGGCTTCTGCTATCGATAGGACACAACCTAGTAGAAATGCATTCCAAATCGGGTCTAGCTGCGACGCCCACCTAAAACCGGAATGATGGACGGCGACTAGAGATCGAATGTCATCTGGTGGATTCTGAACAAAGAAATTGTCAAATTCTGCATAGATGTCTACAAGAAGTTTGACAACGTCCGCTTTTTTATCCTGAATTATTCTGTTTTCGATTGGAAATGGAAATATATCCGTGTCGCCGTATCGGTATATATTATCTATAGCGGCTTCGAAAAATTTCTTCATAAATCCGTCGATCAAAGGAGGCGCCCGAAGGGCTGGAGGATGATCGACTGATCTCAGTTGCGCAAGCTCAGGTAAAGCGAATTCTTTTTACTTAGTCCCCCATCTTCAAGGCCTGGATAAACGCCTCCTGAGGGATATCCACCTTGCCGAACTGGCGCATCCGCTTCTTGCCTTCTTTCTGCTTGTCCAGCAGCTTGCGTTTGCGCGAGACGTCGCCGCCGTAGCATTTGGCGGTCACGTCCTTGCGCAGCGCCGAGATGGTTTCGCGGGCGATGACCTTGCCGCCTATTGCCGCCTGGATCGGGATCTTGAACAGGTGGTGCGGGATCAGCTCCTTGAGCTTCTCGCACATCTGCCTGCCGCGCTTTTCCGCCGCCGTGCGGTGCACCAGCATCGACAGCGCGTCGACCGGCTCCTCATTGACCAGGATCGACATCTTGACGAGGTCGCCTTCCTTGTAGTCGGTGAGGTGATAGTCGAACGAGGCATAGCCCTTGGAGATCGACTTCAGCCGGTCGTAGAAATCGAAGACGACTTCGTTGAGCGGCAGATCGTAGGTCAGCATGGCGCGCTTGCCGACATAGGAGAGGTCGGCCTGGATGCCGCGCCGGTCCTGGCAGAGTTTCAGGATGCCGCCGAGATAATCGTCGGGGGTCAGGATGGTGGCGCGGATCCATGGCTCCTCGATCGCCGAGATCTTGACCACGTCGGGCATGTCGGCCGGGTTGTGCAGCTCCTTCATCGAGCCGTCGGTGAGCAGCAACCGGTAGACGACGCTCGGCGCGGTGGCGATCAGGTCGAGATTGAACTCGCGTTCCAGCCGCTCCTGGATGATTTCCAGATGCAACAGGCCAAGGAAGCCGCAGCGATAGCCGAAGCCGAGCGCCGCACTGGTTTCCATTTCGTAGGAGAAAGAAGCGTCGTTGAGGCGCAGTTTGCCGACCGCGGCGCGCAGATCCTCGAAATCGGCGGCGTCGACCGGGAACAGGCCGCAGAACACCACCGGCTGCGCCGGCTTGAAGCCGGGCAGCGCCTTGGCGGTTGGGCGCTTGTCTTCGGTGATGGTGTCGCCGACGCGGGTGTCGGCCACTTCCTTGATCGAGCCGGTGAAGAAGCCGAACTCGCCGGGGCCGAGCTCGTCGACATTGATGCGGGCAGGCGTGAACACGCCGGTGCGCTCGACCAGGTATTTGGCGCCGGTGCCCATCATGCGGATGGTCTGGCCCTTCTTCAGCACGCCGTCGATGATGCGCACCAGCACGATGACGCCGAGATAGGCGTCGTACCAGCTGTCGACCAGCATCGCCTTCAACGGGGCCGTAGCGTCGCCCTCGCGCGGCGGTGGCAATTGGTGGACGATCGCCTCCAGCACGTCGGGAATGCCAAGCCCGGTCTTGGCCGAGATCAGCACCGCGTTGGAGGCGTCGATGCCGATCACCTCCTCGACCTGCTCGCGGATGCGCTCGGGCTCGGCGGCCGGCAGGTCGACCTTGTTCAGCACCACGACGATCTCGTGGTTGTTGTCGATCGCCTGGTAGACATTGGCCAGCGTCTGCGCCTCGACGCCCTGCGAGGCGTCGACCACCAGCAGCGAGCCCTCGCAGGCGGCGAGCGAGCGCGATACTTCATAGGCGAAGTCGACATGGCCGGGCGTGTCGATCAGGTTGAGGATATAGTCCTCGCCATTGTTGGCGTGGTACTTCAGCCGCACGGTCTGCGCCTTGATGGTGATGCCGCGCTCGCGCTCGATGTCCATCGAGTCCAGCACCTGTTCCTTCATGTCGCGCAGCTCCAGCCCGCCGGTCAGCTGGATCAGCCGGTCGGCAAGCGTGGATTTGCCATGGTCGATATGGGCGACGATGGAGAAATTTCGGATGTGGTCGAGGGGCGTGCTCATGGCGGCGCTTTAGCAGGGGCTTGTTGCTGCGGCAAGCGCTGTACCGCTGCGGGGGCAAGGTGGGGCGGCTGCCGGGGCAATCGCTTCAGACCTACGACAGTTCGAACTTGCGGCGGAAACCGGCAATTGTCGAAAGTCGGCGCCGCCCCTCATTGCCCTGCCGGGCATTTCTCCCCGTATAGTGACGGGGAGAAGGGGCTGACCGCAACGACGGTGCTCGTCTTGCAACGCTGGTGATTGGCGAAATCGGCGATGAGAGCGCCCCTCTCCCCGTCACTATACGGGGAGAGGATGCCGGCAGGCAGGTGAGGGGCGGCGCCGACGTCTGGAGAAGGGTGGTTACCGCTACAAGCGCGCGAACTTGTCGGCTTTATCGGGGGATGTCGCGGAAAGTCGATAAATTTTAACCAAGTGCGTTAGAGCAATATTCGTGACTGCCATGTTAGCCCGTGGAGATATTCGTTTGTAAGGATCACGGCATGCGGGGGTTAGCAGGCAGGTTTGTCAGGTCGAGGAGCGGCTCGTTCACGCCGATCCTCATCTTCGCCATGATGCCGATTATTGCCGCCATCGGCTTCTCGGTCGACTACACCTCGGCGGTCCAGACCAGGTCGGACATGCAGTCGGCGCTCGATGCCGGCATCCTGTCGATCACCACGATGGACACGAGCTCGACGCTGGCGCAGCGCCAGGTGGTGTTGCAGGATTCCTTCGCCGCCAATGGTGCCCCGACGGGGGCCACGGCGACGCTGAACAGCTTCGTGGTTGACGCCGGCGGCACCGCCACCGCGCAGGCCACGGCAAATTACTCCATGCCGACTGTTTTCATGCAGATCGCCAGGATCAACACCGTGCCGGTCGCCGTCGCCTCGGCGGTTAGCAAGAAGCCGGCGTTGGTAACGTCCACTTTCAAGGTCACCGGGGTGTCAGGCTACTGGAACAAGACGATGACGCTCTACGGCACGCAATTCGGCGCCACGGTGGCCAAGCCGCTGATGACGATCGATTACGTCTACGGCGGCGGCACAGATCCCAAAGGTTACGGCACCACCACCGTCAGCACCATCAACAATTTAGGCGTCTCCACGGTGGTCCAGACGCAGGTCTGCAAGGTCGGCAAAAAACCCCCCAGCGGGGTGACGCTCAACACCGACCAGTATGGCACGAAATATTACTGTGTCGACACGATGATTCCAGCCAACAGCGCCGGCGCGGCGATCGACGTCAGCCTGATGGGCGGCCTCAATCTGCAAATGTACGTGCAACAGGGCAACCCGCAAAACCTCAGTACGAACGACGCGACCACCTCCAACCGGCTTTACATCGACGGCACCGAGGTGCCCAACGGCACGATTGTCGACATCTTCTCCGCCGTGCCCTGCGGCCAGCCCAGCACCCAGGCCTGGGAGGATGGCGGCAACCCGGTGCCGGCGCCGGTCTCCAACGCCGACTTCTCCTACTCCGTCACCGGCAAGTGCGACTTCAACAAGCGGCCCTCCAACACGGTGCTGACGCAGTAGGCGGGGCTCTTCCCGAGAGTGCGGCGCCAGGCCCCCTCTCCGCCTCGCTCCGCGAGGCACCTCTCCCCCACGTCCGTGGGGACTAGGACCGCTAATCTCGAAAGCCGGTCTCGCAGAATCCGGGTTCCTCTCCCCCGCGTCGCGGGGGAGAGGTGTCGCGGCGAAGCCGTGACGGAGAGGGGGGCCTCTCAAGCAAACATACCTTGGCGGTAAGGGCGCCCTCTTCCCTTCTCCCCTTGTGGGAGAAGGTGTCGCCGCAGGCGACGGATGAGGGGTGTTCCAGAAAGCACCAACGCCTCATTCCGTCCAACACCCCTCATCCTTCTCGGCGCTGCGCGCCGATCCACCTTCTCCTACAGGGGGAGAAGGGAAGGCGCTAACGACAACGATCACAAACCGGTGAGCGCTGTAACAAAGCCTGGGCCGGCGGCGAAATGGGGACATGAGCGGCGCATCGGGGCGCCGTCACCCACGGAGCCAGCCGAATGTCGCGTTCCTGCAAGTCACTCGTCGTGTCCAGCCTGAGCGCGCTTGCGCTCGCCACCTCGCTCGGTGCGGCGCAAGCCCAGCCGCTCACCGTGGTCGAGCTGTTTACCAGCCAGGGCTGCTCGTCCTGCCCGCCGGCCAATGCCAATCTGATCAAGGTCAAGGACCAGCCCGATGTGCTGGCGCTGTCCTTCAACGTCACCTACTGGGACTATCTCGGCTGGAAGGACACGTTCGGCCGCCAGGAATTCACCCAGCGCCAGGTCACCTACGAGCCGCCGCTCGGTCATGACGGCCCGTTCACCCCGCAAGTGGTGGTCAATGGCCGTGCCGATGTCGTCGGCGCAGCGCCCGGCGAAATCCAGCAGCTGATCTCGACCGCGGTCCACGCCAGCGGCCCGTCGCTGTCGCTCGACAATGGCAAGGTCAGCATCGGCGCCGGCGCGGCGCCGGGCGGCCGGGCCGATGTCTGGCTTGTGCGCTATGCCAAGGGCGTCGTCGAGGTGCCGGTGGCGCGCGGCGAAAACACCGGCCGCACCTTGCCGCACGCCAATGTCGTGCATTCGCTGGTGAAGCTCGGCAGCTGGACCGGCGGCGCAACCGCACTCGATGTGCCGGCCGCCTCCGGCGGGCTCAGCACCGCGGTGCTCGTCCAGTCGCCGGGTGGCGGGCCGATCCTGGCCGCCGCGACCAACTGAAATTCCCTGCGCATGACCCCGGCAAGGGTCATGCTCGGACAACGACCCGCGCAACGCCGCAGCAGCGGCGCCGCGACAACCCGGCCACCGAAGACGTGCGCCATCATCCCCAACTGCAAGGAGACCATCATGACGACTCTTTCCCGGATAACGCTGCCGGCGCTCGCTCTCGCACTGTGCTCGACGGCGCTGTTTGCCGGCGGCATCGCCCGCGCCGACGACGCGACCAACGCCATGAAGCCCGCCGTCAACGCCATGAAGCCGGCGACCGACGCGATGAAACCGGCCGACGCCATGGCGCCCGACGCGATGAGCACGAACGCCATGAAGCCTGCGGACAACGCTATGAAGCCAGCCGCCGATGCCATGAAGCCGGCAGCCGATGCGATGAAGCCGGCAACGGACGCGATGAAGCCGGCGGCGGATGCCATGGCCCCGGCTAACTAGGGTCGACGATGTTTCCGGCTCCGGTCCTGATATCAGGACCGGATTCGGACGCACGTGAAAGTGAGGCTTCGGCCGCAACTCACCCGTCGCATGATCCCCTCTTATCCAATAGACTCCACATGATGGACGTCACAGGAGCTCAGCCATGACCGACATTCGAAAACCAGTCGCCAGACGACAGTCGAATTTTGCCAGGAGCGCGCTCGCCGCGTTGGCGCTTGCCGCCGTGGGCGCCGCCTTCTGGCTGACGCCGGCGGTTTCCGCCGAGGACGCGGTGGTCATCCCGCCGCCGTCGATCGACGAAAAGGCAGCCAGCGGCAGCGAGAAGGCGATCTTCGCCGGCGGCTGCTTCTGGGGCGTGCAAGGCGTCTTCCAGCACGTCAAGGGCGTCAGCAAGGCGGTCTCCGGCTACACCGGCGGCAGCAAGGATGACGCCGTCTACGAGACGGTCGGGTCAGGCCGCACCGGACACGCCGAATCCGTCGAGATCACCTACGATCCGTCCGTTGTCACCTATGGCCAGCTGCTGCAGGTCTACTTCTCGGTCGCCCACAACCCGACCCAGCTGAATTTCCAGGGTCCCGACTCGGGCACGCAGTACCGCTCGACGATCTTTGCCGAAAACGATGCGCAGAAGAAGATTGCGCAGAGCTACATCGCCCAGCTCGACCAGGCCAAGGTCTTCCCCAAGCCGATCGTCACCACGCTGGAAACCGGCAAGACCTTCTATCCGGCCGAGAACTACCACCAGGACTTTTTGACCCTGAACCCGACCTATCCCTACATCGTCTACAACGACCTGCCCAAGGTGGCGAACCTCAAGCAACTGTTCCCGGCGCTGTACAGCGAGAAGCCGGTGCTGGTGCTGTCGGCCAGCAACTGAGGCAGCTTTGTCGAAGAGGCGTCGGCGGGACAGCGCCCCCCTCTGCCCTGCCGGGCATCTCCCCCTCAAGGGGAGATTGGCGGCTCCGCTGTCCCGCTTACCTTATAGCCGTTGATAGTTGGCGAAAGCGGCTGAGCGCATGATCTCCCTCCTTGAGGGGGAGATGGCCGGCAGGCCAGAGGGGGGGGGTGCCTCGCGCCTGTGCGCCCCTTGCGCCACGCAAACTCCAGCATTGGCGTCTGGTCGACTGCGGGCGGCCGGGTCTTCAGCGATCCCACCGGTCGTAATCTCGCCAGTCCCGCCGCGTCTGCCGCTCCGGCAAGCCGATATCGTGCCTCAGATGGTCGCTTTCCGGTGGCAAGCGGCGCTTGCCCCGCAGTTGCGCGGGCAGCTCCAACGCGATCCGCCATCGACGGCCGGGCAAGGAGGGCGCGCGGCCGCTGTTTGCCATGGCCGCGACACCGGCCGGCATGTCGCCATTGCCGCCTCGAGCGATCGGATCTTCATCAGCGGTAAAAGTAGGGTTCAAGAACCCTCACCTCCGTGATCTTGTCGACCGGCAGCGAGTTCATCTGGGCGGTGCTGCGGATCGCCTCCGGCGAAGGCGCGTCGTAGACGCAGAAAGTGTGCTTCTTGTCGGGCGACACGAAGGACTGCACCCAGGTCACGCCTTTCTCCGCGTTGCGCATGATGACGCCGCCCAGCGCATCGGCGCCGGCTTCGTTCATCGGCACGTTGAGGCCATCCGGAAATGTACGTTCAATCAGGTAACGGGGCATGGGAGGCTTCCCTTTCCATTGCTTCACGCTCGATCTTGAGCGCGGTTGGACAAAGATCACGCTCGCAAAGGACGCGCATCGGAGCCTTTCCCTATGTTTGGCGGGACGATTCCCCATGTTAACGACGTTCAGTGCTGGAGCCACAAAGCAGATACCGAGCCGGGCTATCCTGGCGGGCGAGCTGGGGTGGGGCGGCAGCAACCGGGGTCACCATGAGCGAATGACCATGCTTCTGGAACGGCAGCCACAGCTGGCGCAACTGGACAATCTTCTGGCGCAAGCCGCGCGCGGCCGTGGTCACGTCGCGGCTTTGTCGGGCGAGGCCGGTGCCGGCAAGTCGACGCTTGTCGATGCCTTCGTCAGCGGTACCGGCCAGGAGGCGCGTATCTTCCGCAGCGTTTGCGAGGACCTGTCGATCCCCGATCCTCTCGGGCCGCTCTACGATCTTGCACGCGAGGCGCAATGGGCGATGCCGCAGGCGGTCGACGCCCGGCAGGGACAGCGGCTGCCGCTGTTTTCCGACGCGCTGGATGTCTTCGAGGCGAGGACCGGTGCAACGCTGCTGGTGATCGAGGACCTGCACTGGGCCGATGACGCGACACTCGACTTCGTCCGCTTTCTCGGCCGTCGCATTGCCAACACCCACATCCTGCTGCTCGTGACGGCGCGTACCGATCGCAGCGAGGGGCAGGTGCGCGTGCGCCGGGCGCTGGGTGAAATTCCGGCGGGCAGCGTCGCCCGCATCGACGTGCCGCTCTTGAGCGAAGCAGCGGTGCTGTCGCTCGCCGATGCCGCCGGCCGCGACGGCGATGCCATCTACCGGGCCACGGCCGGCAACGCCTTTTTCGTCACCGAACTGCTGAGCGCCGAAAACGAAACGGCGCTGCCGGCCAGCGTGCGCGATGCGGTGCTGGCGCGCGCGGAACGCCTGTCGGCCGGCGCCCGCTCGATGCTCGACGCGGTGTCGGTATTTCCAAGGCGGGCCGACGCCTGGGCCTTGCACGGCCTGTGCGGCGTGGCCAGTGCCGGCCAGCTTGCGGAATGCGTCTCGAATGGCCTGCTGGACGATCTGGGCGACGGCTATGCCTTCCGGCACGACATCGCCCGCCGCGCCATCGAGACGATGCTGACGACAAGCCACAGACGGGAGTTCAACCAGCGCGCCCTGACAGCGATGCTCGAAAAGGGCGACATTGCCACCGCGCGCCTGGTGCACCACGCGGTCGAGGCGCACAATCTGGAGGCGGTGCGCGAACTGGCGCCGGTCGCCGCCCGGGAGGCTTCCCGCATCGGTGCGCATCGCGATGCCGCCGGCTACTATGAGGTCGCCTTGCGACAGGCTGACGGCCTGCCCATGGAAGAGCGCGCCGGTCTCTACGAGAATTATGCCTTCGAATGCCACCTGATCGGCCGGATCGCCGAGGCCATCGAGGCGCAGCAGCAGGCACGCGTGCTGCAGCGCGCCCTGGGCAATACGCTGAAGGAAGGCGACAGCCTCAGATGCCTGTCGCGTTTCGCCTATCTGATGGGCGACCGACAGGCCGCCGATCTGTTTGGCGCCCAAGCGGTCGCGTTGCTGGAGACCGCACCGGCCGGGCCGGAACTGGCCATGGCCTACTCCAACCTCTCGCAGCTGGCGATGCTGGCCGAACGGCTCGACGAGACATTGTCGTTGGGCGACAAGGCGATCAGGCTCGCCGAACAGGCGGGCCGGCCGGACATCGTCTGCCACGCGCTCAACAATGTCGGCGCTGCCGAACAATGGCTGGACCTGCCGAGCGCGCGGCTGCACCTTGCCCGCAGTCTCGAAATCGCGCTCGAGCAGAATTTCCAGGAACACGCGGCGCGGGCCTTCACCAATTGCGCCTGCAGCGAAATGAACCAGCTGGACTACAACCAGGCTCAGTCCTTTCTCGATCGCGGCATCGACTATTGCGTCGAGAACGACCTCGCGACCTGGCGTGATTACATGCGCGGCGTGCGGGCGCAGTTGCTGCTGCGTTACGGACGTTGGGACGAGGCGGCTGCTGAAGCGCTGGAAGTCGTCACCAACGACCATGCAGCCGCGCTGGTGCGCTATCCCTCCTTGGTGGCTCTGGCGAAATTGCGCCTGCGCCGCGGCGATCCTTCAGCCGAGCCACTTCTTGCGGAAATGAAGCGGTTTTTAGAAAAAGGTGCCGAGCTGCAGAGGCTGCTGCCCTATGCGGCGGTCGTCGCCGAACAGGCATGGCTGGGCGAGGCGGAACAGGACGAGGCGCTGGGGCTGATAGACCTTGCCGAAAGCCTTTCGCCGAAGCGGGCGGTCTTTGCCGAACTGGCCAGCTGGCGGCGTTTGCTGGCGCCGGCGATCGGCCCCGGCGACACGTCCGGCATGGCCGCGCCCTACCAGATGCTTCTGGCTGGCGACTGGCAGGGGGCGGCGGATTTGTGGGCTGCTATGGGCGCTCCCTTCGAACGCGGGCTTGCCCTGGTTCAGGGCGATCAGGCGGCGCAGCGTTCGGCGCTCGAGATATTCGAGAACCTCGGCGCCAGGCCTGTCGCCCAGCACGTGCGCGACCTTATGCGGCGAAACGGTGTCAATCACATCGCCCGCGGACCGCGCCGCACCACGCGCGCAAACAGCGCCGGACTGACCCTGCGCCAGATGGAAGTGCTGCAACTGATCGAGCGCGGCTTCTCCAACAAGCGCATTGCCGACCATCTCGCCATTTCGCCGAAGACGGTCGATCACCATGTCTCGGCGGTTCTGGGAAAACTGGATGCCATCTCCCGTGGCGAGGCGACGGCGGCGGCACGCGACTCGGGGCTGATCTGAAAGCACCGCAGCCTGCTTGATCTGCAGGATGGCGACTGGCGACCGGTAAGGGTCGTCAGTCGTAGGTCAAATCCGTCGCCTTGCCGCCGAACACCCGGTAGGCATAGAACGAATAGAAGATGATGACCGGCAGCACGACCACCGTGCCGGCCAGGATGATGGCCAGGCTTTCCGGCGCCGAAGCCGCCTGCCAGATGGTCAGACGATCGGGCACCACGAACGGGTAGAACGACCAGGCGAGACCGGCAAAGCCGAGCGCGAAGATGGCGGCCAGCGTCAGGAACGGGGTCAGCGAATGGCGGTCGTCGGGCCTCGGCAGATGAAAAGTCTGCCGCCACAGCCACAGGAACAACAGTGCCGACAGGATCGGCAGCGGCGACAGATAGAGCATCGCGGGAAAGACGAACCATTTGTCGAAGATGCGCGGGCTGGCGAACGGCGTCGCCAGCGACACCGCGGCCATGCCGAGCGCGGTCAGCACAAGGGCGGTGCGCAGCCAGCGCACGGCTTTCTTCTGCAGGTCGCCCTCGGTCTTGTAGATCATCCAGGCAGCACCCATCGCCGCGTAAGCCGCGGCAAGGCAGAGCGCCACCAGCACGCCGAACGCCATGCCGCCCGGGCCGACATCGAGGCCGAGCACATAGACGCCCAGCATATAGCCCTGCGCCAGCGAGGCGATGACGGAACCGAGGAAGAAAATACGGTTCCAGCGATGCTTCTGGCCGCTCGGCACCTTGGCGCGGAAATCGAAGGCGACGCCGCGCAGGATCAGCCCGATCAAGAGCACGAACACCGGGATGTAGAGCGCGGTCAGGATGACGCCATGCGCCAGCGGAAAGGCGACCAGCAGCAGGCCAACGGCCAGCACCAGCCAGGTTTCGTTGGCGTCCCAGAACGGGCCGATCGCCGCGATCATCGTGTCCTGCTCGGCGTCTTCGGCGGCGGCGAACAGGATGCCGATGCCGAGATCGAACCCGTCGAGAATGACGTAGATCAGGATGGCGAGGCCCATCAGGCCGGCGAAGATCAGAGGCAGCAGGGTTGGCCAGTCGAAGGTCATTGTCTTCTCCTCACTCGCCGGCAGCCGGCTGCGACAGGGCTGCGTTCATCACGCCTGGCAGCGGCGATGAATCGCCGTCCTTCGCCGCCTTCAGCGCCAGGTGCACCAGCACGCCGAGATAGGCGATCAACAAAAGCACATAGAGGATGAGGTAGATCGCCAGCGTCAGCGCGACATGGCTGCCGGCCACCGGGCCGACTGCATCGGCGGTCTTCAGCACGCCGGTCACCAGCCAGGGCTGGCGGCCGATCTCGGTGGTGTACCAGCCGGCCAGCGTCGCCAGCCAGCCCGACAGCGCCATCGGCACCATCAGCATGGCGAGCGGCTTCGGCAGGCTGTGCCGGCGCTTGAGGAAGAACGCTGCCGACCAGGACACCGCGAGCATCAGCAGTCCCGTGCCGACCATGATGCGGAAGCTCCAGAAGATCGGAAAGACCGGCGGATGGTTGCCGGGATAGTCGTTCAACCCCGGCACAACGCCGCCGATGCTGTGCCGCAGCACCAGGCTGGCGCCGTCGGGGATGGCGATCTCGAGCCTGTTTTCCTTGGCCGCCTCGTCGGGCAGGGCGAAGAGCACCAGCGGCACGTTGGGGCCGGTGTTCCAGTTGGCCTCCATGGCGGCGATCTTCTGCGGCTGGTGCTCCAGCGTGTTCAGCCCGTGCTGGTCGCCGGCGAAGATCTGGATCGGGATCAGGATCGCCGCGGTGAAGACGCCGGTGCGCAGCGCCTTCCACATCGATTCCGAGCGGTCGCCATAGAGATAGCGCAGCGCCGACAGGCCGGCGATCAGGAACGACACCGTCAGGCCGGAGGCGAGCAGCATGTGGACCAGCCGGTAGGGCATCGACGGATTGAAGACGATCGCCCACCAGTCGACCGGGTGCGCGACGCCATCGCGTATCTCGAAACCGGCCGGCGTCTGCATCCAGGAATTGAGCGCGATGATCCAGAAGGCCGAAACGGTCGTGCCGCCGGCCACCAGCACCGTCGCCAGCGTGTGGATGCGGTTGGACACGCGGCGGAAGCCGAACAGCATGATGCCGAGGAAGGCCGCCTCGAGGAAGAAGGCGGTGAGGATTTCGTAGGCCAGCAGCGGACCGGCGATGTTGCCGACCTTTTCCATGTAGCCCGGCCAGTTGGTGCCGAACTGGAAGCTCATGGTGACGCCCGACACCACGCCCATGGCGAAGGACAGCGCGAACACCTTCACCCAGGTGAAATAGGCGCGCATCCAGGCGGAATCGTTTGTCGCGTTGTAGCGGAGCTTGAAGAACAGCAGCACCCAGCCAAGCGCAATGGTGATCGTCGGAAACAGGATGTGGAACGAAATATTCGCGCCAAATTGCATGCGCGACAGGATGAGCGGGTCCATGGTGGGCTCCGGCTGCTTCTAATGTGGCAAGAATATGCCCGTCGCGCCTGTCGGTCAAAGCGGCGTCCCGCCGCGAGGCGGAACGCCGCAGCGTCCGGCCAAGATGACGCAGGCGTGTCGCCGTGTCCAATTGCAACCACCGCCGGCCCGCACTGGCCTGCCTGCAACGATTGTTGAGAACTGTCAGCAGCGGCGTCGACTTGCGGTTGCACGCACCGACATTCAGCCTATATCAGGGGACCTCTTTCAGGCAGCCGTTTTCAGCCATGCCCTCAATCCTGTCCATTTCCGGGGTCTCCAAGACCTACGCCACCGGCTTCACCGCGCTCAAGGAAGTCAACCTCGATATCGAGCGCGGCGAGATCTTCGCGCTGCTCGGCCCCAACGGCGCCGGCAAGACGACGCTGATCTCGATCGTCTGCGGCATCGTCAATCGGTCGTCGGGCACCGTCACGGTCGACGGTCACGACATCAACAGGGACTACCGCGCCGCGCGCAGCCTGATCGGCCTGGTGCCGCAGGAGCTGACCATCGACGCGTTCGAGAGCGTCTGGGCGACGGTCAACTACAGCCGTGGCCTGTTCGGCAAGCCGGCCAACCCGGCCTTCGTCGAGAAGGTGCTGCGCGACCTCTCGCTATGGGACAAGAAGGACGCCAAGGCGATTACGCTGTCGGGCGGGATGAAGCGCCGGCTAATGATCGCCAAGGCGCTGTCGCATGAGCCGCGCGTCCTGTTCCTCGACGAGCCGACCGCCGGCGTCGATGTCGAACTGCGCCAGGACATGTGGGCGATGGTGCGCCGGCTGCGCGAGGACGGCGTCACCATCATTCTCACCACCCACTATATCGAGGAAGCCGAGGCGATGGCCGACCGCGTCGGCGTCATCAACCGCGGCGAGATCATCCTGGTCGAGAACAAGGCCGAACTGATGCACAAGCTCGGCCGCAAGCGGCTGGTGATGGAGCTGCGCAGCCCGCTGACGGCCATTCCCGACACCTTCTCGCGCTATGCGCTGGAGCTGTCGCCGGATGGCGGGCAGTTGACCTACACCTATGACAACCAGGCCGAGCGGCCGGGCGTCGCCTCGCTGATCCGCGATCTCGAGGCCGGCGGCATCCAGTTCCGCGACATCGACACGCAAAACAGTTCGCTCGAGGAGATCTTCGTCAATCTGGTGAGGAGAGAGCAGTGAACCTGCGTGCAGTATGGGCAATCTACCGGATGGAAATGGCGCGTGCCTTCCGCACCGTGCTGCAGAGCATCGTCTCGCCGGTCATCTCCACGTCGCTCTATTTCGTCGTCTTCGGCTCGGCCATCGGCTCGCGCATCACCGAGATCGACGGCATTAGCTACGGCGCCTTCATCGTGCCGGGCCTGATCATGCTCTCGCTGCTGACGCAGTCGATCTCCAACGCCTCCTTTGCCATCTACTTCCCGAAGTTCGTCGGCTCGATCTACGAACTCCTGTCGGCGCCGGTCTCCTATCTGGAGATCGTCATCGCCTATGTGGGCGGTGCAGCGACCAAGTCGATCCTGCTTGGCCTGATCATCCTGGCCACCGCCTCGCTGTTCGTCCCGCTGACCATCCAGCACCCGTTCTGGATGGTTGCCTTCCTGGTGCTGACGGCGGTGACCTTCAGCCTGTTCGGTTTCATCATCGGCATCTGGGCGAAGAGCTTCGAGCAATTGCAGCTGGTGCCGCTGCTGATCATCACGCCGCTGACCTTCCTCGGCGGCAGCTTCTATTCGATCAACATGCTACCCGGCATCTGGCGCACGGTGACGCTGTTCAACCCGGTCGTCTATTTAATCAGCGGCTTCCGCTGGAGCTTTTACGGCAAGTCCGATGTCTCGGTCGGCGTCAGCCTCGGCATGACGATTGTCTTTCTGCTGATCTGCATAGCGATCGTCGCCTGGATCTTCAGGACAGGTTACCGGCTAAGGAACTGACGAAGCTCAGACCTCAAATGGCCTTGACCAGCCGCAGCAGCCCCAGCATCTCCACAAATGTCCCCTTGCGGAAGGCGATGTAGACCGGCTCCTCGACACCGTGGAAGCGGCGTTTGAACGCCGCCTGGCCTTGCAGGTTGAACCTGCGGCGGTTGACCCAGGGCGAGTCATAGGCGCGCTGGAAGGCATTGCGCCAGAAATCGCTTTCGGCAAACCCGCTCGGGCCTACATCGAGCATCGGCGACAGGCCGAGCGTGACCACCGAGATGCCTTGCTCGCGGAAACGGTCGACGGCGAATTTGGTCAGGCCGATCTCGGCGTGCGACGAGGCGTCGATATGCTTGCGCTTGAACGCCGTGGTGTAGCCGATCACCTTGCCGTCGCGAAACAGCGGGTCGAAGTCGAGCAGTGCGACCAGTCCGCCATCGGGGCCGTGCAGGACGAAACGGCGCATGTCGGTGCCGAGATGATCGGCGAAGGGGCGGTTGAGAAAGCCCATCTCCCAGCGCTTGACGATGCGGTCGCCGCGCCAGTTTTCGGAAAGCCGGGCGATTTCGTCGAGATAGACGGTCCGCTTGTCCTCGTCGAACCAAAATCCCTTCTTCAACAGCCAGCGCTCGGAATAGCGCACGGTCTCGTTGCGCTTTCCGGAAAAATCATGGTCGGGCAGGTTGAGGCGGGTGTCGATGCCGAGACGATTGATCTTGTAGCCGAGCCCGGCCAGCACCCGCGCCGTTTCCTCGCCGATCTGTACGAACCACGGGCTGCCGGCGGTTTCGACGAAGCGTCTGATGTAGTCGGGCCGCAGCATTGGAGCCACCACCGGATCGCCGAGCGCGAAATGGCGCCCCATCTTGGTGCCGAAGGCGATGTAGCCGTCGGCGTCGCCGAAATAGGAAAGCTTGCCTTGCACGGCGGTCGAATAGGCAAGCGAGAAGTCACCATGGCGGCGAACAAGCGCCAGGCGCTCGACATGGGTCAGCGTCTGCCGCGCCACCTTTGGCGCGACTTCCTCAAGGATTTTGTCGAAATAGATCCGCAAGGAGGGCATGGTCGAAATTCCGCGAGCCGCCTACAGCGCCGCGCCCAGGACGCGCAAAGGTGCTGTAACACTTTGATTCTGCGCATGACCCGGAAATCGACTCGATTTCGGGCATGCACGTGGGGGAATAGCAGAGACCCGCCAGCCCCAGGGCCTCGAATCAATCACATTGCCGCGACCTGATTACCGCCGATATCGCGCATATGCCATATAGTGCGCAATCGCGGCCGGCGCATGCTCGAAATTCGGGTTCGATTCGCGATATATAAGTCACCGCAGGATCGAGCCGCCGCGGCCTCCCTTGGCGACCACGGGAAGCGTGGCGTCGGAAGGGTCGAATGGAGATCAGAGAAGGAATGGCTGAGACGACCATCAGACCGGTGACGAACGAGCCGGTCGAGCCGGCAATCGTCGTCGGCGCCGGTGCCGCCGGGCTGGCCGTCGCGCATGCCTTGATGAACGCCGGCGTGCCCACGGCGATCCTGGAAAAGGAAAGCCGGCTGGCCGAGCCCTGGCACCGGCGGCACCGGCAATTGCATCTCAACACCCATCGCGATCTGTCTTCCCTGCCCGGTCTTGCCTATCCCCGGGGCACGCCTGCCTTTCCGCACAAGACAGTCGTCATCCGCCATATGAATGATTTCAGGCAGGAGAACCGGCTGCCGGTGCAGTTCGGCGTTGCTGTCGAAGAGATCGTCTTCAAGGGCGATCACTGGGCGCTGCTGACCAGCGCCGGACTGCGCCTGGCCCGCCATGTCGTCATCGCCACCGGCCGCGACAGGCAGCCCTTCATTCCCGAATGGAAAGGCATGAAGGGTTTTGCCGGCCGCATCATCCACGCGGCGGATTTCGGCGACGCGCGGGACTATGCCGGCAGGAAAGTGCTGGTCGTCGGCGCCGGCAATTCGGGCTTCGATACGCTCAATCATCTGGCCGGCATAAACACGGCCGCCATCTGGCTGTCGGCCCGCAACGGCCCCGCGCTGCTGCCCAAGCGGATCGGCAAGATCGCCGTGCATCGGCTTTCGCCGCTCATGGCGCGCTTGCCCTTGCGGGTCGCCGATGCGGTGATGGCGGCGACGCAGCGCCTGGTTTTCGGCGACCTGACCAAATTCGGCATGCCGCCCGCGCCGTCGGGTGGCGCCACCCGGCTGACCTCGGACTACACCGCGATCGCCGCCGATGACGGCGCCGTCAGCGCCATCAAGGCCGGCAAGATCGTTGTGGTGCCGGCGATACGGGAATTCGCCCGCGACGGCGTGATCCTGGCCAATGGCAGCCTGATCCATCCCGACATCGTCATTGCCGCGACAGGCTACCGCACCGGCCTGGAGCCCATGGTCGGCAAGCTCGGCGTCCTCGACAAAAAGGGCGTTCCGCTCTTCAACGGCGGGCAAGCCGATCCGAAATTGCCCGGCCTGTGGTTCTCCGGTATGCGGCCGAGCATTCGCGGCTGTTTTGCCAATGCCGGCATCATGGCCAAGGCGATCACCAAGCGGATTGCCAACTCCGCGGGAGTCTCCCACGACGCTTCACGCTGACTTCGGCTCAAGCCTCCGGAAGCCGACGGCCTGCATCAGCATGTCTTCTTCGACCATGCCGGCATTGTGCAGTGCCAGCAGGGTGAGAGCCAGTTCGCGTGCCTCGGCCGATTCGGGATGCGCTTCGCGCCGCCGGCAAGCTTCGTCGAACACGCGTTGCAAGGTGGCGACTTCGGCCGGCTTGAGCAGGCCACGGTCATAGACGGACTTCGGCATGGCGATCTCCTGGGTAAGACCTAGGGCGCCACGTGTAAATTGCCAATCTTTCCCGGAGCTTGAACGGGTTCACAAGGAAAAAGGAGGGCTTCGGCTCGCCGAAAACCCTCCCCGGGATTGCGGTGCCTGATATCAAACCGCGATCTTGCCGCCGCCCTGTTTGGTGATGGCGACGACCGCCGGCCGCACCGGCATGTCGGGCTTGAAGTCGGGCCAGCGCGTCGACAGGTCCTCATAGTAGGACGGGCGGCCAAACGCTTCCCAGTCCTCGCCGCCGTCGCCCGGATGCTGGACGGCGACAAAGGCGGTCTGATCGTCAGGCGCAAACAGCGGGCCGCACATTTCGGCGCCGATCGGCACGCGGAAGAACAGTTTCGAGGTTGCCCGCGCCGAGCCTTCGGTGTCGACCGCCCACAGCCCATCGGTGCGGCCGGTGGTCTTTGGGCTCTGGCCGTCGGTGGCGACCCACAGGCGTCCGGCCGAATCGACCGCGCAATTGTCGGGCATGCCGAACCAGCCATTGGCCGTCGTCGCCGTCGAGAAGGTGGCGCCGACATCGGCCACCGCCGGATCGCCGCATTTCAGAAGCACTTCCCACTTGCCCGTGGTGGCAGTGAAATCGCCGCCGTCCTCGGCGATCTCGATGATGTGGCCGAAAGCGTTTTCAGCGCGCGGGTTGGCGGCGTCGACCTGGTCGGCCTTGCGCTTCGAATTGTTGGTCAGCATGACATAGACCTTGCCGTTGACGGCGTTGGGCTGGATGTCCTCTGGGCGGTCCATCTTGGTGGCGCCGAGCAGGTCGGCGGCGCGGCGCGTCTCGATCAGCACGTCGGCCTGGCTGGCAAAGCCGTTTTCGGCGGTCAACGGCCCCTGGCCGAAGACGATAGGCAGCCATTCGACCGAGCCGTCTTCCGCGAACTTGGCGACATGCAGCGTGCCGTCGTCGAGCAGATCCTTGTTGGCCGCGAGGTCATTGGGATTGAACTTACCGCTGGTGACGAACTTGTAGGCATAGTCGAAGCGCTCGTCGTCGCCGAGATAGAAGACGACGCGGCCATCCTTGGCGACGATCGATTCGGCGCCCTCGTGCTTGAAGCGGCCCATGGCGGTGCGCTTCCTCGGCGTCGAGGTCGGATCGTTGACGTCGACTTCGACGATCCAGCCGAAACGGTTGGCCTCGTTCGGCTCCTTTGCCAGATCGAAGCGGTCATAGTGCGCCGCCCATTCATAGGCGCCTTCGGGAATGCCGAGGCGCTTGTAATTGGCGGCTTCCTGGTGGCCCTCGGGCAATTCCCCGGAGAAATAGCCGTGGATGTTCTCCTCGGCCATCACATAGGTGCCCCACGGCGTGACGCCGCCGGCGCAATTGTTGAAGGTGCCGAAAACCTTCGTGCCCAACGGGTCGGCATTGGTCTTGACGCGATCATGGCCAGCAACCGGGCCGGACAGCGCCATTTCGGTGTTGGAAGTAATGCGGCGGTTGAGCTTGCCGTCGCGCACCACTTGCCATTTGCCGCCGTCCTTGCGGATCTCGACGATGGTGCCGCCATGCGCCGCCATCTCGACATCGACCTGTTCCTTGCTGAGCGGCGCGACGTCGGCCGACTTCTTGCCGTCCTTCTCGACGATCTTGACGATGCCCGGGAACATAAGATGCGGGTTGGTGTATTCGTGATTGACGACCAGCAGGCCGTGTTCGGCCGAGCCGTCGATCGCGATGTAGCCGACATAGTCGTTGTTGTAGCCGAACTGTTTTGCCTGCGCCTGCGCCGACTGCTTCGTCGGGTCGAACTCCGGCGAATCGGCAAACAGCGGATCGCCCCAGCGCAGCAGCACATCGGCATCGTAGCCCGGCGCGACATGGTGCTTGTCGTCGATGCCGGCCTCCAGCTCGTCGAACGCGAAGGCAGAGCCTTCGGCGGCCCGGGCCTGGTCGGCGCTGACCAGCGCCAGCGGGCTGACGGTGGCGGCGATAGCCGAGACGGCCAGCGAGCCTTTCAGGAAACCACGGCGCGAGAACCGCGCGGCGATGATCTCGCCCATGGTGCGGTTGTTGGTAGGATTGGTGGCCGGGCCGGCGTTTTCCTCGAGCAGGCTGGTGCGGAATTTGGCGTCGGGGGAGCGGTGTTCGGTCATCTGGCTTGCCTCTGGCTTTGCGGGTGGCTGGAGCGTATTGCCTGTTCGACCCCCTTATAGTCACCTGATCACATTTTCGTGACATCAAAGCCTTTCAGCCGCGACAGCATTCCGTGACGTCGGCTAAGCACTCTGCGATCAGCACGTGGCGCTGGGACAAAGGTCCCTTGTCAGGCCCGGCAAAGGTCCGTTGGCGGCACCGCATCGGTCGTGGGCCGGTTACGCGAGGCCGCCATGTCGGCGATGGTGGGTTCCTTGCGAAAACGCTAGCGGTGAAGTCCGCCTGCCTGAAATCCGCCGGCCTGATCGAAGAGGAGACCAGGATGCGCAGATCGATCGCGACCCGCTGTTGCTGGCTGGCGCTGAGGGCGACCTCGGCACTGGCGCTGGCCATCGCCCCCTATCAACTCGCTTTCCACGGCTCTGATCCCGGCATCGTTGCCGCAAGCGCGCATGCCAGGGACGGCGGACATGGCGGTGGCGGTGGAGGTGGCGGCGGAAGCGGCAGTGGCGGGAGTGGCGGCAGCGGAAACGGTAACTCCGGAAACGCTGGTGGAGCCAATGGCGCCAGCGACGACCACGGCGCAGCCGGCAATTCCGGGGTCGGCAAAGGTCACGACGATCACGTCAATGCGAAAACCGGCGACAGGGTCGAAGTGGACGGCAACAAGATCGAGGTCCTGCATCCCGACGGCATCACGGAAGAGATCGAGAACGGCCGTTTTCAGATGAAGGATGCACTCGGCCGCACGATTGTCGAACGTCCGGCGACGGCAAACGACATCAGTCGTCTTCGGGCCTTGTGAAGTAGAAGGCCCTGCGAAGTCAGCCGGGGAACGACCAGTTTGACAAGTCACCTCCGCCGCCCCCGGCGGAGGTGACTTGATGTTCGGCGGCATCAGGTAAGCCACCTTTCGTTCGGCGATGGCGGTCGCCGCCGTCCATACAAGGCATATATTAGCACAAGCTTGGGACTTTAGTCCAATCTTGCGCTTGCAAAGGTCCTGGGTGACAAGCGCAACGGTCGGATACGGCTTTCGGGTATCTTTTCTTTCGGCGATGCTGGTGCAACTCCAACGTCGACGGTGGCACGCCAGCTCAATCGACGGAGATCACCATGCATAGATCGATCACGACCCGTTGTTGCCGGCTGGCGCTCAGATCGGCGGCCGCGCTGGCGCTGACCATCGCTCCCTATCAGATTGACCTCCACGGCTCCGCTCCTGGCATCCACGCGGCTAGCGCACAGGCCGGCAAGGGCGGCGGTGGCGGCGGCAATGGTGGTGGCGGCGGCGGCGGTGGTGGCGGAAACGGTGGCAACAGCGGCGGCAATGGCAACGGCGGCAATAGCGGCGGCAACGGTGGCAACGGGAACGGTAACAGCGGCAATAGCGGCGGTAACGGAAACGGCAAAGGAAATAGCGGCACCGCCAGCGGCAACTCTAAATCCAACCAGGGGCAGAGCGAAAATGCCAACGGCAGTCATGTCAACGCCAAAACCGGTGACGTGGTCGACGTGGAGGGCAAGACGATCACGGTCCTGCATCCCGACGGCATAACGGAAACGATCGAGAATGGCCGTTTCAGGATGGAGGATTCGCTCGGGCGCACGATCATCGATCGCGGAGTCACGCCGGCTGATGTCAGCCGCCTCAAAGCCTTGTGAAGTTGGCCAACAGGCAACGGCCGGCTTCACACGTCACCTCCGCCGCCCCCGGCGGAGGTGACCTCTCTTTTGTCACCCGGTTTCCGGCTGATGCGTGTCGCCCAGAAGCAGGGGCAACGACATGCATAAAAACAAAGACTTAAGGCGCGTCACCGGATAGAGCGGTTCGGCGTTTCCGTGAAACGGTGAGCCGCTCTCGGGATGGCCGAAGCCCCTTAAGAATGGTTCCGGTCCCGGTCGCGAGACTCACGCATCATCAAGGCTGCTTCGGTGCGGTTTCGCACATTGAGTTTCGACAGCACGCCGGTCATGTGATGCTTCACGGTCTTCTCCTGCAGCTCCAGCCGCAAGGCAACTTCCTTGTTGCTTAACCCCTCCGCCACCAGACGCAGGATTTCTGCCTGTCGCTCGGTGAGTTGCCGCAGCCGGTCCACTATGCCGTCGGTCGGCTGCAGGGACTGGAGATCCGAAAGCAGGCGGGCCGACAGCGTCGGCGAAAGATAGCTTTCTCCGGCCGCCACGCTGTGCAGGATGTCGGCGAGCGCGCGCGACCCGACACCTTTGAGGACATAGCCACGCACCCCCGCGTTCAGGGCCTTGGTCACATCGGCATTGGCCTCCGAAACGGTCAGCATGACGATCTTCTGGGCGGGATGGCTGGCGAGGATGCTTGCGACCGCGGCCAGACCACCGCCCGGCATCGAGATATCGAGCAGCAGAATGTCCGGCCGCACCGTCGAGACGATGCGTTCGGCATCCTGCGCCGTGGCGCCCTCGCCAACCATCTCGAAGCCACCGATTTCCGTCAGGCTGCGCGTCACGCCCTCGCGAAAAAGGGGATGATCGTCGACAATGGCAATGCGAACGGCGCCGATCATGCTTGCTCCTCGACCGATAGACGGATCACCAATCGCGTGCCGTGCGGCCCGGTCAGGGTTTCGAACTGGCCGCCAATGCTTTCGACCCGCTCTCTGAGCCCGGCGAGCCCGAGGCCCTCGACGCGTGCCGGATCGAAGCCCGGTCCGCCGTCCGAGACCTCAACGAAAAGCCTGCTGCCTTTCATCCCCGCACTCACCGCCTGATCCTTGCCTCGCCCGTGGCGATAGGCATTGTTCAACCCTTCCTGCACGAAACGATAGATGCTGATCTTCTCGGAGGCGCCGGGTTCTGGCAAGTGCCCGGCCAGCGTCAGTGTCACCGACGTCCCCGTCCTCATCTCGTGTTCGTTGACAGCCAGACGCAGGATGTCCGTTGTGGCAGCCGTCTCGATCTGCGGCAAGACGAGGCCGGTGCAGATACCGCGTATTTCGCGCATCGCGTCTTCCAGCGTCTTGCGGATCATCGCGACCTCGGTCGAGCGGCTTTCGCCCGAATGGCCATCGGAGGAGAACACCGGGCTATCCATGCGCAGCGCCGCCAGCGCGACGAGTTGGGCCGGACCGTCATGCAGGTCGGCGCCGATGCGGCGAAGGTATCTTTCGTTGAGCGCGGTGGCGCGGCGGGACGCCCGCTGCACGCGGACCCGCAAGGCGTTGTTTTGGGCCACCAAGCCCTGCAGCTCCGACACCTGGCGGCGCAGCGCCCCGCGCTGATCGTCGATGGTGCGGCTGCCGCGCAGGACGATGCCGGACAGGAGCAGAAACGCCGCCAGGGTCGCGCCGGCCACGATCAGCCAGCTTGACAGCAAGGCCGAAGCCAGGGTGGCTTTGAAATCGTCGGCGACCTCGTAGAATTCGGTGACGGCCACCACTTCGCCGGACCACGGCTCGCGTACGGGATTGTAGATTTCGAGCAACGGCAAGCCGATCGCCTCAGCCTGGCTTTCGTTCTCGTCGAACGTATCGAACTGGGCGACGACATTACCCTCGAAGGCGGAACGCAAACCGGGGCTCAGATCGAAACGGTGGCCGATCAAACCGGCCTCCTTCGCATAGAGAACCGTGCCGTCACGGCGCCAGAGCCTGAACGATACAATGCGCTTGCCGAGCGCGCCCTGGCCGAGCGTCTCGTCGAGCGCTTGTTTGACGCTATCGCTGAGTTCCTGGCTCTTGCGCAGGTCGGGCAGCAGCGGCGCGATCACGCTGTCGACATAGAGGGCCGTCGTGGCAGCCGAGTTGCGGATGACGCCGTCCCGGATCTGTGTCGTCACCCAGGCGCCCACCACCAGCATGACGGCCAGAAGGCCAAAGCCGCCGGCAACGAGGAATTGCAGTGCGAGAGAAAGCTCGCTCCAGCGTCGCAACAAGTTTTGCAGAATACGAATCATGGCCCCCGACCGCCCTTCAATCGACAGGCTGGGCGATACCGGCACTTTGAGCTTCCATCTTGCCGTTGCCAAGCCTTCGTTTGATCAACGTCGCTTGACGTTCCGGCGTGCTTCGGAAACAAGTCCGCGATACACGCGGCGCGAGCCGCTCCGAGAGGGGACAGGACGTTGAGTTTTTCGGGGCTGCTGCAGCTTGGCTTTTCGACGGTGATCTTCCTGCTGGCGGCGATGGCGGCCAAGCAATGGGGCATGGCGCCGAGCCTGGGCAAGATCCTGCTAACGCTGGCGCTCTATTCGCTGGGCAATCTGGTCATGCTGCGGCTGATCCGCGAATTCGGCATGTCGGTGTCGTTCAGCCTCTCGGCCGTCATCCAGCTGGTCTCGGTGAATGTCGTCGCCCTGATGTTCTTCGGCGAGCGCGTCAACACGCTACAGGCGACCGGCATCGTGCTGGCGATCGCCGCCGTGGCGCTGATCACACTCGGGCCCTATCTGCAAGGGCGGCTGTAACGGGCGGGTTGCCGATGAAGAATGCCGCGAATGCACTGTTGAACCGGGTCGAATTTCCGGTGCTGCTGGCCGGCCTGGTCATCGCCGGCTGCCTGTGGGGGTTCGAGGAGTTGATGGAGGTGGCGCGAGCGACCACTCCGCACGCCTTCGACACCGAAATCCTGCTCGCCTTCCGCCAGCCGGGTCAGCCGGGTGTGCCGATTGGCCCGCTTTGGCTGGAGGGCGCCATGCGCGACATCACCAGCCTCGGCAGCTCGGCCGTGCTGGTGCTGATCACGGCTGCGACGATCGTCTATCTGCTGTTGATCCGCCGGCCGGCCACGGCGCTGCTCGTCTTCGTCGCGGTGGCTGGCGGTCAGGTGCTGTCGAGCCTGCTCAAACTCGGTGTCGACCGGCCGCGGCCCGAACTCGTTTCGCATCTGGTCAACGAGACCTCGCTGTCCTTTCCGAGCGGTCACGCCATGCTGTCTGCAGTGACCTATCTGACGCTCGGCTCGCTGGCGGCGAGTTTTCTGCCGGGAAGGGTGACGAAGATCTACGTGTTGTCGCTTGCCGTGCTGACGACGCTGCTGGTCGGCGTCAGCCGCATCTATCTCGGGGTCCACTGGCCGTCGGATGTGCTGGCCGGCTGGTGCGCCGGCTTCACCTGGGCAATGCTGTGCTGGTTGGCGGCCCGCGCGTTGCAGCGGGGTGCGGACGGCGCCTGAACGGCGAAAGCGAAATTGCGGATTGACGGCCCCGAGCAGAAATCAAATCAGTCGGTTGATCAGCCCATGTCCGCAGCCTGCCAGCAAAAGAACCACCGACAGCAAGCATGCCGATGTCATGAAGGTCCTGAAAAGACTCAACCGCGTCACCCCCTGCCCAGATGGAAGACCCTAGCTCGAAATCATCCGACAAAATGGACAGGCGCTTACGTCTCAGACATTCATATTGATGCTTGAAACATCACAATGATGGTATTATACGCTATATCCGCAGACTCAGACGGGGATTTCGGCCGATGATCACTGCCGCGCAGATGCGCGCCGCAAGGGCGCTGGCCGGCATCGATCAAAAGACGCTAGCCGAACGCGCCGGCGTTTCGCTTCCGACCATCCAGCGCATGGAGGCGAGCGACGGTGTGGTCAGGGGCGTGGTCGATACGCTGATGAAGGTCATCCAGGCTCTCGACGAGGCCGGGGTGGAGCTGATCGGCGAGAACCAGACCAGCGAGCGCGGCGGCAGGGGCGTGCGCCTCAAGCCTGTCGTGCAGCCGGATTCAAAGGCTGAGCCGGCATAACGTCGCGACGGCGACCGCCGACAGTCCTGCCGACGATCCCGCCGCCTTCTGGAGCGGAAACCAGTCCATGGATCAGGCGCAGCGGGCAGTGCATCAACCGGGCCAGAGGTCGGCCCAGAAGTCGGCTAAGCCTACATTTTCGGAATTGTTCACGCCAAAGCTGGTGACGGTCTGGCGCGAGGGCTACCATCTGCCGCAGTTCAGGGCCGACTTCATGTCCGGCCTGACCGTCGCCATCGTCGCGTTGCCGCTGTCGATGGCGATCGCGATTGCCTCGGGCGTGACGCCGGAGCGTGGCCTCTACACCTCGATCATCGGTGGGTTCATCATTTCGGCGCTCGGCGGCAGCCGCTTCCAGATCGGTGGGCCCGCCGGCGCCTTCATCGTGCTGGTGGCAGCGACGGTGGCCCGGGTCGGCGTCGACGGGCTGTTGCTGGCGACTATGATGGCCGGCGTTTTCCTGCTCGCCATCGGCTATCTCCGCCTCGGCACTTACATCAAGTTCATCCCCTATCCGGTGACGGTCGGCTTCACCGCCGGCATCGCCGTCATCATCTTTTCAGGACAGATCGTCGAATTGTTCGGACTGAAACTTACCGGCAAGGAGCCTGGACCGCTGGTGCCGAAGCTGATGGCGATCGGTGAGGCGGCCGGCACCATCAACCTCGCCGCGACCTTCGTGGCGGTGTTGACCATCGTCACCATCGCCGGCCTGAAGCGCTGGCGGCCGACATGGCCCGCCATGCTCATCGCCATCGGCCTGGCCTCGCTGGTGGTGGCGCTGTTAGCGCTGCCAGCGGAGACGATAGGCACCCGCTTCGGCGGCATCCCACGCAGCCTGCAAATGCCTGCCTTGCCGCCGGTCAGCCTGGGCAGGATGATTGACGTGCTGCCGGATGCCATAGCCTTTGCCCTGCTCGGCGCGATCGAATCGCTGCTGTCGGCCGTAGTCGCCGATGGTATGACCGGGCGACGGCACCGTTCCAACTGTGAGCTGGTGGCGCAAGGCTTCGCCAACATCGCCTCGGCCCTGTTTGGCGGCATCTGCACCACCGGCACCATCGCCCGCACGGCGACCAATGTGCGGGCCGGCGCGCATGGACCGATTTCTGGCATGATCCACTCCGCCATCCTGCTTGCGCTGATGCTGGTGGCCGCGCCGCTCGCCAGCTACATCCCGCTTGCCGCCCTTGCCGGCGTGCTGGCGGTGGTGTGCTGGAACATGTTCGAGAAGCAGGCTTTCGCCACGCTGCTGCGCGCGTCGCGCGGCGACGCGCTGGTGCTGATGGTGACCTTCCTGCTCGTCGTCTTCCGCGACTTGACCGAAGGCATCGTCGTCGGCTTCGTGCTGGGGTCGATCCTGTTCATCGACCGCATGGCCAAGTCGATCGCGGTCGAGGCGGACTTGCCGCTGGTGCAGGAGGATGTCGCCGACAGCAGCGGCCGCGCCTATGATGCCAGCGAGGCAAGCGACGTCGACACCGTCGTCTACCGCATTTCGGGCGCGTTCTTCTTCGGCGCCGCATCGACTGTCGGCACCGTGCTCGACCGCATCGCCGACCAGCGCAAGAATTTCATCCTCGACTGCTCGGCCGTGCCGTTCCTCGATTCGACCGCGGCCAATGTCATCGAGGGCGCCGCCGACAAGGCCAGGCGCGCCGGTGTCCGCTTCATCATATCGGGCGCCACGCCGCAGACACGACGCATGCTGATCAACCACGGCGTCAAGCGGCCGCTGGTGACCTACGCCGCCTCGATCCGGGACGCGCGGGCGCAGCTGAACGGGAAACGAGAGACGCAGTAGGGGTCGGGATCTGCCGGCCGGTGACGCGCCTTGCGCCTCAACCGTCGAAGAAATTTGCGGGACGATGTCGATTTCCGTAGACCCCGTTCGTCGTTTCGATGCCAGGCCGTTGAGGCAGGCTCAAAACAGGAGACAGACGATGCGAGTGATGGTGTTCGTGAAGGCGACCGAAGACAGCGAAAAGGGCTTTGCTCCTACGCCGGAGACGATGGCGATGATGCAGGCGATGGGCAAGTACAATGACGAGCTGCGCAATGCCGGCATCCTGCTCACCGCCGACGGCCTCAAGCCCTCCTCGGAAGGCAAGCGTATTGCGTTCGATGGTCCCGGGCGCAGGGTCATCGACGGGCCTTTCGCCGAGACTCGCGAGCTGGTCGCCGGCTTCTGGCTTTGGGAAGTCAAGGACATGGATGAGGCGGTGGCCTGGGTGAAGCGCTGCCCCAACCCCATGCCGGGACCAAGCGAGATCGAAATCCGGCCGCTGTACGAGATGGCCGATTGGCAGGAGTAGCTGACGCCGGAGGTCATGGAATCCATGACCGACCCGCGCGAAGCTCAGCGGCACCAGCGACTGTCGGCCGGAGCCTGCTTGCCTGCCTTATAGCTCTGGCGGACAATGCGGCGGCATGACTGCAGGCGAGACGCACCAGGCGATCGAAGCGATTTTTCGCATTGAACGGGCCCGGCTCATCGCCGGTCTGGCCCGCGTCGTGCGCAATGTCGACCTTGCGGAGGAACTGGCACAGGACGCCCTGGTCATTGCCTTGTCGCAATGGCCCGGGACCGGTGTCCCAGCCAATCCCGGCGCCTGGCTGATGACGGTGGCCAAACGCCGGGCCATCGACGCGATCCGTCGCGACAAGATGCGCGTGCGCAAGCATGAGGAGATCGCGCGCGAGCTGGACGGCGAGGTCGACGACACGCCCGGGATGATCGAAGCGGCCATGAACGACGATCTTGGCGACGAGCTGCTGGGCCTCATCTTCACGGCCTGCCATCCCGTGCTTTCGGCCGATGCCCGCGCGGCGCTCACGCTGCGTGTCATCGGCGGTCTGACGACGGACGAGATCGCCCGTGCCTTCCTCTCGACTGGGGCGGCGATCGCCCAGCGCATCGTTCGCGCCAAGAGGACGATCGGCAAGGCCGGATTGAGTTTCGAGGTGCCGCGCGGCGTCGAGCGAATGGCGCGGCTCTCCTCGGTGCTGGAGGTCATCTACCTCATCTTCAATGAAGGCTATGCCGCCACGGTGGGCGACGATCTTGTCCGGCCGGGCCTCTGCCGGGAAGCGCAACGGCTGGGCCGCATGCTGGCGGGGCTGATGCCCGACGATGCCGAAGTGTTCGGCCTGCTGGCCCTGATGGAAATCCAGGCGTCGCGCCTGCCGGCACGCCTCGGCCCGGACGGTGCCCTGGTGCCGCTGACCGGGCAGGATCGCGCACGCTGGGACCAGTTGCTGATCCGCAGGGGCCTTGACGCGCTGGCCCGCGCCGAGGCGCTCGGGGGCGATGGCCCCTATGCATTGCAAGCCGCGCTCGCGGCCTGCCATGCGCGCGCACGCAGTCCGGCCGATACCGACTGGCCCCGCATCGCGGCGCTCTACGACCGGCTGCGGGCCGTGATGCCCACGCCGGTGGTCGATCTCAATCGAGCGGTCGCCCACAGCATGGCCTTCGGGCCCGAAGCGGGCTTGCGGCTGGTGGACGAGATCGCCGACGCCGCCGCGCTGCGCAACTATGCGCCATTGCCGGCGGCGAGGGGCGACTTCCTGTTTCGGGCCGGCCGGCTGGCCGAGGCCCGCTCCGAATTCGAGACCGCGGCCAAACTGACCCGCAACATGCGGGAAGCCGCCTTTCTCCTCGCCCGGGCGGACGCTTGCGCTGAGAACGGCTAGGCCGAGAGGGACGGGTTGGTGTTAGGCGGCAGCGCCTCTTCCGCCTCATGATCGTCCGGAAGACTATCGCCGTTCACTGCCAGCGGCCGTCCGATCCAGATCGGATCGACCAGATGGTCGCGCCGCGGGTTGGTCGTGTTCGGATGGATGAGTACGCTGAGACCCCTATGGTTCAGCATCAGCCACGGAACGAGTGAGGCGAAAACCTCGTTGGCAAATGAGACCTGGTACATTGCCTGATCATGCGGCCCAACGTTCTGCTCATGCCAATTGCCCAGGCGCACGCGGAAACGCTCGCCGATGCGAAGGCGCAGCCATTCGGCAAGGTGTCGCTCGCCTTGCCCGTCGTAGTAGATATGGGCATGATAGCTGGCAATCTCGGCAAGCGGCCTTGGACTGGCGGCGTCTTCGTTCACGTCGATAGTCTCCTTCGATGATTGTCGCTTTCGGCGCAACTGTACCCGAAGCACGGACGCCTTGTCTGCAACTGGTGCGGGTTCGTTCGAGTTCGGTCCGGTTTGTCTGTCTCTCCCAGGATAGCACATCGGGCTTGGGATTTTTCCCCTAGGTGTTGACGGCACGCGGGACTAGCATGGGGCTCACTGGGGGTGTGCGATGGCAGACGTCTCGATACGCCGCGCGGACTTCATGATGGTCCTGGCCTATGCTTCGGACCTCGCCACCGGTCATTCTCGCGACTTCGCGCTGAAATCCTGCGTGCTTGCAATGCGGATCGCCGAGCTTGCCGGTGTTTCCGATGAAGTTCGGCGCAATGCCTACCACCAGTCGATGCTGCGCTATGTCGGCTGCAATGCCGACACGGACCTGCTGTCGGCCACCTTCGGCGACGAAATCGCACTCCGCCAGGATCTTGTCGGTCTCGACATGGGCAACCGTGCGGAACTGGGCAGGGTCTTCGTGCAGGCCTTCAAGCGGTTCTACTACGATCTCGACCCTGACGCGCAGGCCAGGGCGATCGAGGCCGCGATGTCGCAGGCGCTCGCGGTGGCCCGCCCGGTGCTGACAGCGCATTGCGAGGTTGCGCAGCGGATCGGCGAGCGGCTCGGCCTGTCCGACGAGATCCGGCGCAATCTTGGACAGATCTACGAACGCTGGGACGGCAAAGGCCTGCCGCGCGGGCTGAGCGGCGAGGATGTCCTGCCGGCCGTGCGGCTGATCACATTGGCGCAGGATGCGATTGCGCTCAGCGATGCCATCGGCATCGACGGGATGGCCGAGACCATCGCCAGTCGCGGCGATGGCCCATACGAAGCGGAACTGGCCCGGCTCGTCGCGGCCAACGCGGCGGCGCTGATGGAGGGCATCGGCGCGACGGTCGACCGCGAGACCATTTTGGCGCTTGAGCCCGATCCGCCGGTGACCCTGGATGAGGCGGCTTGCGATGAGGCTTTCCTCGCCATCGCCGACATGATCGACATGCGCATGCCGTTCACGCATGGTCATTCGCGGATGGTGGCGGAACTGGCGGAGGGCGCAGGACAAGGGATCGGGCTGCCCGCCGCTGACGTTCGCGCGCTGCGCTGGTCGGGCTGCATCCATGATATCGGCGAACTGGTGGTGCCGGTGGCGACCTGGATGCGCAACGGCCCGCTGTCGGTTCGCGAGCGCGACGCGGCACAGCTGCACGCCTATTACGGCGAACGGGCGCTGGCCTCGTTCGGCCGCGAAGGCGATGCGATGGGCGCCCTTGTGCTTCGCCATCACGAACGTCTGGATGGCTCGGGCTATCACCGCAAGGTCGGCGCTTCCGACCTGTCGCCTGCGGCAAGGATCCTGGCTGCTGCCGAAGCATTCCAGACGTCGCGGGAGGAACGTCCGCACCGCAAGGCGCTGCCTAGTGAGGCGGCGGCGGCACAGTTGCGCGCAGCCGTTCGTGAGGGCTGCATCTGCCCCGACGCCGCCGAGGCCGTGTTGTCCTTCGCCGGGCAGCCATCGCGCCGGGTGCCGCCGCGGGCGCTGGCCGGCATGACGCCTCGCGAGATCGAGGTTCTGCGCCTGATCGCCGCTGGCCTCACCGCGAAGGAGGCGGCACGCAGGCTCGACATCTCGCCCAAGACGGCGGACCACCATATCCAGAGCGTCTATTCAAAGATCGGCGTGACCACCCGCGCCGCCGCCGCGCTCTACGCGGTCGAGCACGGCCTTATCCGACCGGGCGAAACGCAGGCATAGGGAATCCACCCCATGTGCACCCGCTCCAGTGCGCGCATCGTGGATCCTGTCGACGGATCAATGGTGGCCGCGACTGATAGGAGGGTAAACCGATGCTTCTCGCAACGACCAAGGTGGCGGATGTCGACCGCTTCATCCGGATCTTTTCGACCAAGGGCGCCGACAAGCGCCGGCTGCACGGCTCGAACGGCGCAACCGTGTTCCGCGACCCCAGCGAGGCGGACCGCGTCTGGGCCATCTTCGACTGGGATGCCGAGGGCTGGAAGAATTTCGTGTCGGATCCGGAGGTGCCGGCGATCCTGCAGGAAGCCGGCCATGTCGGCAAGCCGCAGGCCGCACTGCTGCTCGGCCACTACGAGGCCTGAGGTCCCGCACTGCGCGCCGCCTGGCGTCCGGCGGCGTCCGGCGGCGCGCTTGACCAACCCCCCAGATTTGGAGAAATCAAATGGATCCGAAACCCATCAAGATCGGCCTTATCGCCGAACTCACCGGCCCCTTGTCCTTCATGGGCATCGCCAACGCGAATCTCACGACAATGCTCGTCGACGACATCAACGCCGGGGGCGGTCTTCTCGGCCGGCCGGTGAAGCTGGTCATCGAGGATGGCGAAACCGTCGAAAGCGTTGCCAAGGCAAGGACCGCGAAACTGATCGACGTCGACAAGGTCGATGTGGTCGTTGGCGGCATCTACAGCTCGACCCGCCAGGCCATCAAGAGCGAGGCGGTAACGCGAGGCAGGACGCTCTATATCTACACCGAGCAGTACGAGGGACAGGAAAACGATCCCTTGATCTTCTGCACGGGTCCGGTGCCCGCGCAGCAGGTCGAACCGTTGATCCCATGGCTTATGAAAAGCACCGGGGCGAAGCGGTTCTATTTTCCGTCGGCCGACTACATCTGGCCCCATCTGCTGAACAAGGCGGCAAGCCGGGTGGTGCGCGCCAACGGCGGCGAGATCGTCGGCGAGGAGTATTTTCCGCTCGACACCGTCGATTTCCGGCGAACGGTGCAGCAGATCATGGCGAGTGGCGCCGACGTGGTCTTCAACACCATCGTCCCGCCGGGCCTGACGCCATTCCTTGACGAACTGCACAAGGCCGGTTTCGGCAAGCGGGGCGGCAAGATCGTCTGCACCTACTTCGACGAGAACTTCTTCAACCTTGTGCCGTCCGAGCAGATCGAGGGCCTCTACAGCTGCCTCGACTATTACCAGGAACTCGAGGATCCGTTTGGCCGCGCGCTCTTGCGACGCTACAGCGATCGATTCCCCGGCAGCGCGATGCTGACCGCCGGCAGCGGCTGCACCGGCCACTACCGCGCGATCAGGATGTGGGAAGCGGCAGTGAAGGAGGCCGGCACGGTGGAGCGCGACGCGGTCATCCGGGCGCTCGATCACGCCCGCATAAGCGAGGGGCCTGGCGGCCCTGCCAAAATGGTTCCGGGCCAGCACCATGTTTGCATGAACATGTACATCGCACAGGCGCAGGGCGGTCGATTCCGGGTGGTGAAGAACTTGGGTCCGATCGATCCCAACGAGCGCGTGCTTAGCGACGAATTCCAGCCAAGCAAGGCGGGGTGACTGGGCGGCGGGGCGGCTTCCTGTTTCGGGCCGGGCGACCGGCGGCTCCAAGACCGAAAGCCGCCAGTCCGTTCCCGGCCCTGGGCTGCCGGTCTGAAAAGCGCCTGTTTCAGACATTTTGGGATCTATTGCGAAGACATGGAAGCGGACATTGGTCCCTGCATTCGCTAAACCACCAAACGATTTGCCCTTCATGCCGAGCTCGGCAGGACGAGAACTCATGATGCATGACGATCAGGTCTCTATCGACATCGATATCGCCCGCCAGATGATCCGCGATCAGTTTCCCCAGTATCGTCATGAGGACATCACCCCGGTCAGATCGTCGGGAACCGTCAATGCCATCTTCCGCATTGGCTCGAAGAGCACGGCGCGGTTCCCACTGCGGGCGATGAATCCGGCCGAATGCGCCGATATGCTTCGGTCGGAGGCCGCCGCTATGGTCGAGCTTGGAGAACATTGCCTGTTTCCGACGCCTCAACCGATTGGGCTCGGCGAGCCAGGTCCCCACTATCCAATGCCATGGGCATTGCAAACGTGGATTGAAGGCGAGGTCGCCACGCCGCAAGGGCTAAGCGGATCGACGACGTTCGCCCTGGACCTTGGACACCTCGTGGCATCGTTGCGCCAAGCGGACACACGGGGCCGACCCTTCGATGGGCAAGGACGTGGTGGACAACTCTCCGATCATGACGATTGGATGAATGTTTGCTTTGAAAACAGCGAGGGCCTTCTCGATGTGATCAGACTGCGCGATTTGTGGGCTCGCTTCCGCGAGTTGCCATCCGCTGGGCCTGTCGTGATGAGTCATAAGGACCTTATCCCAGCAAACCTTCTCGTGCAGGGCGAGCGTCTTGTCGGAGTGCTTGATGGCGGCAGTTTCGGACCAGCCGACCCGTCGCTGGATTTGGTCGTCGCGTGGCATCTTCTGGACCGCGAGCGAAGGACGACCTTTCGGTGGGGCCTTCAAGTTGAGGACCTTTGGTGGAAGCGTGGTGCTGCTTGGGCATTCCAGCAGGCAATGGGTCTCGTCTGGTATTACCATCGCACCAACCCCGCCATGAGTGCGCTGGGGCGCAGCACGATCTCTCGCATTCTCGATGATCCCGACATCTGAACTCTGGTAGTCGGCGCGCGCCATTCCGGAACTCGCTCTGGCACAACCCGCTCCGGATTGACCGCCTCTGTCGCTTGGCGAAAGTTTCACCGCGTGTGTTATGCAGAGCGCAAGCGGAGGCGGAAAACGTGACCCTGACCAATCGAGACATCGTCGAGCTCACGGCGTGGCGGCGCCAACTGCACCGGCGTCCGGAAATCTCGAATGAGGAGGAGAGGACCGCGAAAGAGGTCGTCGACTTCCTCGCCGATACGGGGCCGGACGAGGTGCTGACCGGCTTGGGCGGGCACGGCGTCGCGGCGGTCTACGAAAGCGGCAAGGCGGGACCAACGCTGTTGTTCCGCTCGGAACTCGATGCGCTGCCGATCCACGAACTTTCGGGCGCGCCACATGCATCGCTGGTGCCGGGCAAGTCGCATATGTGCGGTCATGACGGACACACCGCAATCCTGGCAGCGCTTGGCCGTCAGCTGGGGCGCGAGAGGCCGGCTCGCGGCCGTGTCGTGCTGATGTTCCAGCCGGCGGAAGAAACCGGCAACGGCGCGGCCGGCGTCGTCGCCGATCCGCGCTTCGGCGCGATCGCGCCGGATTTCGCGTTCTCACTGCACAATCTGCCGGGCGTGCCGCTCGGCGAGGTCCGGCTCAAGACGGGGGTGGTGAACTGTGCCTCGCGCGGCATGCGCATCGTGCTGGAGGGCAAGACCGCGCATTCGTCGATGCCCGAGACCGGCATCTCGCCCATGATGGCAATCAGCCAATTGATGCCGGCCCTGCCCGCGCTCGGGCGCGGAACCTTTGCCGACGACGACTTCAGCATGGTCACCGTCACCCATGTCGAGATGGGCGAAGCCGTGTTCGGCATTGCGCCCGGCCAGGCCGAGATCTGGGCGACGCTGCGCACCCGGCGCGACGACCGCATGGCCAATTTGTGCGCCGCCGCGGAAGCCCTGGTCACGCGCATCGCCGCCGAGCATCGTTTGTCGCACCGGTGCGACTATCACGAGGTGTTCCTGGCCAGCGTCAACGCGCCGGAGGCGGTGGAGCATCTGCGGCGAGCACTCGACGAGGAGGGCGTCCCGCACGGCGAAGAAAACCTGCCGATGCGTGCCTCGGAAGATTTCGGCGTGTTCGGCCACAAGGCGGCATCGGCGATGTTCTTCCTTGGCGCGGGCGAACGGCACCCGGCGCTGCACAATCCCGATTATGATTTTCCCGACGACCTGATCCCGATCGGTTCAAAAGTGTTCATGCGGACGCTGCGAAACCTTCTTGGCTAACGCCGGCCACGGTCAACTCGAATGGAGGAAACCCGGCTCACAGGAACATCGTTTCGTGGACGGAACATCCGATGGCATGAGCGCATTCTTTGTACGCACCGTCGAGGCCGACTGTGAATCGTCGCCGGGGTGCGTGGGAAATCGGGCCGCAACTGATACAAAAGGGAAAGGGACAAGCAATGGCAATTGCCAAGAACACGATCTGCCTGTGGTACGACAAGGATGCGGAGGCTGCAGCCCGCTTCTACGCCGAGACTTTTCCCGACAGCTCGGTGAGTGCCGTCCATCGTGCGCCCAGCGACTACCCGTCCGGCAAGGCGGGCGATGTGCTGACGGTCGAATTCACGGTCGCCGGCATCCCCTGCCTCGGCCTCAATGGCGGGCCGGTGTTCAAGCACAACGAAGCCTTCTCGTTCCAGATCGCCACCGACGATCAGCAGGAGACCGACCGCTACTGGAACGCCATCGTCGGCAATGGCGGCCAGGAAAGCGCATGCGGCTGGTGCAAGGACAGATGGGGCGTCTCCTGGCAGATCACGCCGCGCGTGCTGACCGAGGCGATGGCTGCCGGCGGCGATGAAGCAAAACGCGCCTTTGATGCGATGATGGACATGAAGAAAATCGACGTCGCCGCCATCGAGGCCGCGCAGCGCGACTGACGACAGGCCCTGTCAGACTGTCGCCTCGATCGGCTCGGCAAGCTTCGGGTTTGCGCGTGCCGCGATCAGGCAGCCGGCGACGATCAGGCATGCTCCTGTCAGCGTGGTCCAGGTCGCCGCCTCGTCGAAGAAGAACCAGCCAAGCGCGATCGCCCAGATGAAGGCCGAGTATTCCGTCGGGATCAGATATTGCGCCTCGGCGCGGGCGTAGGACCAGCTCATCAGAAATTGCCCGGCAAGCGACAGCACCGTCACCCCGGCCAGGGGAAGCCAAAGATTGGTCGGCAGCGCCACCGCGAGCCACGGCGCGGCGAGGCCGAGGAGGATGGCCACGCAAAGGTTCTGGAACAACATGATCTCGACTGGCTTGGCCAACTGCGCCTGTTGCCGCGCCAGGATCAGATTGTAGCCGTAGAACACCGTCGATACGAGCACCGCCGCCGTGCCCAGCATGGCATCCTGCGAATAGCTTTCCCGCCCGAACTGGCCGGCCATTATGATCGCGACGCCGGCAATGCCGGCCAGCGATGCCCAGATCGCCTGCCGCCGGATTCGTTCGCCCAGCAACAACGCGGCGAGGAAGAGGGCGAACAGGGGCGCGACGAAGCTGAGCCCGATCGCCTCCGCCAGCGGCAGCCTGGCCAGACCCCAAAAGAAGCACATCAGGACGATGCCGACGACAGCGGCGCGCAGCGCATGCAACCGTAGCACCGCAAGGGTTGGCTTTGAGCGCGGCCCAGCAGACCAAGCCGCACCGGCGACGACGGTCGCGACCATGCTGCGCCACAGCACGGTGTTGTAGACGCCGACGGCGATGACCAGGGTCTTCATCGCCGCATCCATCCCCGACAGCAGGAAGATCGCGAACGCGCACACCAGCACCGGCGTCATCGGGGCGACGGCGCCGGCCAGGCTGGGGGTCTTGACGGCTTCACTCATGTGCAGCCGGATATCTCAGAGGAAACGGCAGGACCAGATGGCAGCCCCGTCCATATGGCGGTCCAATCCCGACCGGCTTTTTGTCCGCCGAGTCAGGGGGTGGTGCTCCCTATTCGTTGAGCGATCTCGGACCGCTGACGAACGGGCTCCCCCTGACGTAAAATCGCAGCAGGCGGCTCGCGTCCCGCGAAATACCGATCCTGGTACTCCGCCCGATTTCGCCGGGCTCGTCGTCGTCACCATGTCCGAGCCACAGCGGGCCGCGCTGGCAAAGATCGAGCCCGTCGAGCGAACGATCGATCCGCAACGCCGTGGCGAGCCTTCCCGGTCCTCGCGCCAGGTCGCGCAAGCGCTCGATGCCGCGATTGAGCCGCATGATGGCGATGCCTTCGAGCGGCTCGAGCGCCCGAATCAGGACGCCGGTTCCGATCCCGGGCACGTCGCTCGAGACATTCAGCATGTATGAGATGCCGTAGGCGAGATAGACATAGGCGTGGCCGGGCTCGAGAAACAGCGAACGGTTGCGCGGGGTCATCCCCCGGTAGCCATGCCCGGCGGCATCGCCCACGACATAGGCCTCGGTCTCGACAATGCGGCCGCTGGCGATGCCTTCCGGTAACTCCCGCACCACCACCTTGCCTATGAGATAGCGGGCGAGAGCGGCCGTATCGTTAGGCAGCTCCGGGCGGGCGAGTGGGCGGTGGATGACCATCCTTATGGCGGCCAGGGTTCAGGGAATCCGCTCGACCCATTGCGCGCGCGAAGGCCCCGGCTCGAACGGATCGCCGAAATACTGCGTCTCGCGGGCCACCTTGCCATCGAGGAACTCCATGATGCTCACCGTGTAGGACGGCCGCCCGTCATAGGCCAGGACATATTCAGTGACCCAGAGGTCGCCCGCACCGGTGATCCGCCGCACCGTGAAGCGCTTCCGGTTCGGCTGTGCTGCGCGAGACGATTGAATCTTGCGCCGCCCGCGGATGCGCTCGCCCGATTGCGGATAATCGAGCACCGCATCCTCCCGGTAAATCTCGTGCTCCGCCTCGAAATCGTTCGCGTCTGAGGCCGCCCAATGGCGATCCAGAGCCGCGCGAATCTCCCCGTCGTCCATATCGAAACTCCTTCACCGCCGATGGGGCCGGCGTATCGTATGCCGGCCTGGGCCGGGACGAGCCGGCTAACAATACCGCGAGACAGCTCTCAGTCGAGTGTCAGTGCAGCCACTTCGCCTTCATTCATCAGCGGCACGAAAATGGTCGACTTGCCGTCGGTGCCGATGTCGGCGCTGCCTGGCTTGAAATGCGCCAGCGTTTCGGGAGCGGCGCCGGCACGGTAGCGGTAGAGCGTGCCGGTCATGTAGGCGGTGGCGTAGATGGTGTCGCCGATGGCGATGACGCCGTCGAGGTTGGCGAATTTCTGCGCGCCGGGCAGAGGCGAAACCGCCTTGCTGGCGAGATCGACCGACAGCAGCCCGCCCGGTTCGGCCGTGCTGAAATCGGGCTTGATGCCCTTGCCCCAGGAGGCCACGATCAGCCGGCTGCCGTCGGCGAAGACGCCGTTGGGCGAAGCCAGCGCCGCATCCCTGACGAACAGCTCCGGCTGGTCGCCGTCGATGCGGTAGATGGCGTCGGCCAGCATGTCGGTGACATAGACCTTGCCGGATCGGTCTGATGTCATGTCGTTGAGGAAGACCGCATTCGGTACCGTGATGCTGGAAACCAGTTTTCCGCTGGCGAGATCGACGACGCGGACCTTGGTGATGTCGGCGACATAGAGCTTGCCGCCCGATATCGCCATGCCCTTGGGCGCATCCATGCCGTCGGTCCAGTGCTGGGCGACCGTCTTGCCGTCGGTGGACAGCACCGAGAGATAGCCGTTGCCGTCGGCATCGCCGGGATTGCCGACGATGTTGGAGACGATGATGCGGTTGTTGGCGGCGTCGAACAGCGCCGATTCCGGCTGTTCGAGGCCCGTCGCGCGCCAGAGTTCGCCAGCCTGGGCGGCGGGCGCCGCCACAATGCCGATGATTGCGAAAAGGGGGATGAAGCGGTTCATGAGTGCTCTCCTGTGATGACGGGGAAGAGCTACGGTTTTCGATACTTTCAGAAAAGGCCGATTACCGCTAGTATCGTAAATCGATACCAAACTGCCGGCAAGAGGTGCATCCGATGAACGGTCTGATCTTCGAGGCACTGAAGCGGACGCTGAAGGCCAAGGGCGTCACCTATCGCCAGCTTGCCGAACGCATGGGCGTTTCCGAACCGACGGTGAAGCGCATCTTCCACGAGCGCAACTGCAAGCTCGACCGGCTGATGGAGATCTGCACGGCTGCCGGCGTCGAACTGGAAAACGTGCTCGGCTCGATGAACCGCGGGCCGGGGCCGGTCAACCACATCGCGCCGGACATCGAGCGCAAGCTCGCCGGCCGGCCGGCGCTGCTGTTCATCTTCGTCATGCTGTCGGAAAAATTCACCCCCGAAGGCATCATGCGCTCGCAAGGCCTGAGCGAGGCCTCGATGTTCCTCTATCTGCGCGATCTGGAGGAACTCGGTCTGATCGCCCTCGGCCGGGGTCTCACGGCAAGATTGCTGGTCGAGACGCCGATCCAGTGGAATTTCGAAGGGCCGCTGAGGCCGCTGTTCGAGATGACCAACAAGAATTTCATCGGCTGGGCCATCACCCATCTCGAGCGGGAAGCAACCTTCGTCAGCTTCTCCAGGCGGATGCGGCCGGAGACGGCGGAGATGGTGCGGCGCGAGGCGGAGGAGCTCGCCGGGCGTGTCAAATTGCTTGCCCACCACGACCAGCACACCACGCCGGAGGATGGATTGGTCGGCTACAAATGGACGTTCGCGTTTGGTGCAACACCGTTTCCGGCGATCATGCCGATTGGGCCGCATCCGCGCGATGCCGGAGCGTTCGATCGGCCCGCCGCCCCTGCAAAGGGACGCCGCCCGTTACCGGCCTGACACGGCCAATCATCCCGAGCAGGATAGGGCGCGTTGGGATAGAACAGATCCGGCACCAACACGGTATAGCCCTCTGCAGCCAAGCGTTCCGCCATGCCGCCCAGCGCCGGCCGAACGCATCCATGCAGAGAATAACGCCGGGCGCTGCGGTTTTTTGGTGACCTGAACAGGGAAGTTCCGCCTGTCCTGCTTCGGTTTTCACCATGATCTTTTTTCCGGATATTATAGCTCTCTGCAGCCTCGTTTCAGAATGAAATCACATTCATGATAGAGTTCGCGCACTGATTTGTCAGACTGTAGAGGGCGGGTTTGCCGAATGCGTGGCACGTCCCCCGTGAAATCGAAGTGATCCTATGCCGACCGCGCCAACACTTGAACTTCGCCGCCATTCGCGCCTGAAAAATTTGCGGGCGCGCGCAGAACGCCAGGGTGCTGCATTGCAGTTCTGGGCGCGTACGGCATCGCTCGCTGTGATCGCCTGCTTCTTTTCATTGATCAGCCGCTGGGATGCTTCGCTGCTCTTCGTGCTGACGGGCCTCGTGCTGTTCCAGCTCATCGGCCTGATCCAGTTTCTCTTTGCGCGCCGTCGCACGGCGCGATGGTGGATCGGTTACCTCGTCGGTACGCTGGACATCATTCTGTTGACCGTTCTGCTGGTAACGCCCAACCCGTTTTCCCTGGAGGTCGCGCCGGCCGCGATGCAACTGCGCGAGGGCAGCTTCAAATTCCTGCTGATTTTCGTATGCCTTGGCGCGCTGACCCTTTCGACATGATTGGCGCTCTATCTTGGCGCGCTCGCGGCCTTGACATGGGCGATCGGGGTGGGATGGGTGATTTATCATCCGGGAACCGTCATTCCGGCGACGAACCTCTATTCGCTGCCGATGACAGAGCGACTGAACCTTTATCTCAACCCCAATTTCGTCGATACATTTGCGCAGGCGACCAACGTGTTGGTTGTGCTGATTATCGGCGCGATCATGGCGCTGGTCGTCTTTCGTTCCCGACATCTGTCGGAAGACTATGTGAAGGCAGAGCGCGCCCGCGCCAATCTCGCCCGGCATTTTTCGCCCAATGTCGTCGACCAGCTCGCCACCGATGACGAGCCCTTCGGCCCGGTCCGCCGGCAGGATATCGCGGTGCTGTTCGCCGACATCGTCGGCTTCACACACTATTCCGAGGATCATCCGGCCGAAGCAGTGTTCGAACTTCTGCGTCAGTTCCACCGTCGCATGGAACAGGTCGTTTTCGACCACCATGGCACCGTCGATAACTATATCGGCGATTGCATCATGGCGACATTCGGGGTTCCGCAAGCCAGCCATGACGACGCGACTCGGGCCATCCAGTGCGCTGAAGCGATGGTCGCCGCTCTCGAAGACTGGAATGTACAGCGGGTGTCCAGGGGATACCCGCCGCTGGACGTTCGGATCGGTGCACAATATGGCGCAGTTGTCATCGGCGCGGTCGGCAGCGAGCGCAATCTGTCCTTCGCGGTGGTTGGCGACACCGTCAACGTCGCCAGCCGTTTGCAATCACTATGCCGTGAGCTCCGGGCGAATATTTGCTTTGGGTCAGGACTGATTGACGCCGCGAAGGCGGAATCGCCCACGACACAGTTGAATGCGCGCGATCATGGACCGGTGAGCATCCGGGGCCGGGACGAACCGGTCCATGTCTGGATCGAACATAGAGCCGAAAACCAGGGTGCGGTTTCGGCGTAATGTAGGCCGCCATGTGAAACGCCTGCATCCCGGCTGGATGGCGGTGGGCCGCGCCATAAGGGGCATGTCCATCACGTGTCTGAGGCGATTGCCCCAGCCTTTGCGGCTGCGGCGTCTGAGCTTGCCTTGTCGTCCCACGTCACCGCCCGGTAGTCGAAACCATATTCCAGCGTCGGCTTGACGATGCGGAAATAGGGCGACAGGTCGAAATCGCGCGGCGTGTAGAGCGAGTGGTGGCGGATATGCAGGATTTCCCTGCGTGAATAGTTGGACTGCGCCGAAGCACGGCCGGGCGCGCGGGTGATTTCGGGCAGGATCGGATAGCGGATCTGGCCGTAGGCCTCGGCGATCAGCGAGGAACAGATGGCCCGTGTCGGGTCGCCGGAGCCGAATGCCAGCATGCGACGGCGCCAGCGCACCGGCACCGGCGGTGCCGGCAGGAAGTAACGCAGCATGTCGAGGATGTTCTTGAGATCGTATTTCAGGCCGAGCTTGCCGATCATGAAGGCGACGACCCTGTCGCGGTCCTCCGGCGCCAGGCCGCTCGCCCGGCAGATGCGGGTGTTGTAGGTGCGATAGCGCGACAGCGGCACGGCCACGCAGCCTTCGCCCATCGAGACCTCGATCAGCCGCGGCCGCTCCGTTCCGTCTTGCGGCTCGGGCAACGCGTCGCCGACATAAAGGGCCGCATGCGACCAGGTCGACTGGGTCAGGTACTTGATCACCGCCGAGATCTTCTGGTTGCCCTCGATCAGCAGGATGTCGCCGGGCTCCAGCGCACGGCGCAGCGTCTCGGCATCGGACGGGGTATAGGGTTCGTAGCCGGAAGACTCTTCCTGCAGCGCGCCGGCGAGCCGGCGGCCAAGTCGATCCAGAAGGGTGTCTCTGAGCTCGGTCATGCCAAATGCCGATTAGCACGGGCAGGCGCTGGGTTCCAGCGGGAGGGTGGTTGCGCCGACGTCAGCTCCCCTCCACGAGGGGAGAAGGGAGAGGACAGCTCGGTCAGCCGGTGGTTGCGATAAGATCGTCTTGGGCCGCCTCGGCCAGATCGCCGCGCGCCTTGCGGGCCAGTTTGCGTGTCGAGCGTTTGGGACTGTCGCCGAACAGCTCGGCTGCCTCGGCCAGGCAGGACTTCTTCAGCTGCTTTTCCGACCGCTTCAGAAGCTTGCCCAGGAGCCTGGTGTCTTCGGCCGGTCCGAGCGGACGGTCATCGGCCTCGAGCAGGTCGCGCATGACGAACAGATCATGCAGGTCGCCCAGCCGCTCACCCAGTGCGTCGACCGCCTTGCGCCTTGCCTTGATCGGCGTCGGCCATAGCCTGCCGAGGAGTGACAGATGCATGCCGTGCGTCTTGGCCGCCTTGCGCAGATCGTGGAAATCATTGGCCGCGCCGCGCGATCCGGCCTTGTCGAGCGCTTTCCTGGCCCGGCGCAACGTGTTGCGGGCGCCTTCGGCAAGCACATCGGCGGCCTGTTCCGGCTGATCGGGCAGAGTGAGGGTTTCGATCCGGTGCAGGCCTTCCTCGCAAGCGGCGGTGGCAGCAGCAATTGCCGCGTCGAGCCCCGGGCCTTCGTGCAATTCATGCTGGCGGGCGATCAGCCTGTCGCGCACCGCCGCCAGCCCGTCGTCGGCGCTCTCCTTGGGAAAGCCTGCCGCCAGCCGGTCGATGGTCTCGATCAGCGCCGTCGCCTGGCGCGGCCCGGCAAGCAGGCCCGCCACGTTGCGATAGCATTGGTTCTCGGTCTCGCAGAATGTTTCGTCACCGGAACGAACAAGGCGCAATAAAGCGCGCGTGCTTTTCAGCCGCTTGCGGCATTTGTGCAGCCCCTGTTCCGGCCGGCTGCGCGCGGCGTCAAGATGGGCCAGTGCCTTGCCGATTTCCTCGGCAAGGATACGCCTGACCTCGCCGGTCAGTGGCAGGCGCGGATCGATGCGAAAACTCATGCGGCGATCTCCGGAATCCCCCCGAGGGCGAGCGACGCGTTGTAAAATTCAGGCTCGCCAGTGACCTCGCGGCCGAGCCAGTCAGGCAGCATTTCGGCCGGCACGTCCTCCGGCGTCTCAAGTTCGGCGACCACAAGTCCCGCAAGCGGGCCGCCAAAGACATCGACCTCATAGAGATAGCCGCGATGCCTAACATGGTGGCGTGTCTTCTCTATGACACGCCCAAGCGCGAAGGCCAGCATCTCCTTGGCCTCCGCCAGCGGGATCGGATATTCGAATTCGTCGCGCACGCGCGCCCTGCTGCCGAATTTGAGCGTCAGCTTGGCGGAAGCGTCGTCGCTGATGCGGATGCGCAGGGTTCGACCGGGGGTCGCGGCAAGATAGAACTGGCGAATGCGGATATCCGCCTCGACCAGATCCCGCCATGTTGTGCCGGAGACCAGGAATTTACGTTCGACTTCCTTGCCCATGGCCGCGCACTAAAGCGTTAACAGACGGCCGTGGCAAGATGGTCGCATACACAAGTTTGAGTCATTGATTGACTTTAATCAATCGATTGATTAAAGTGCGCTCATGATCAAGTTGCCCGACACCGGAAGTCCCCGTCGCGAGACGTCACCCGCCGAGATGACGCGCTCGGCTCTCGTCCATGCGGCGCTGAAACTGTTCGGACGGCAGGGTTTCGACGGCACCTCGACGCGCCAGATCGCGGCCGAGGCGCAAGCCAATATCGGCTCGATCGCCTATCATTTCGGCGGCAAGGAGGGCCTTCGCGCCGCCGCCGCCGACTTTATCGTCGAGACCATCCAGGCGGTTGCCGGCCAGGCGCTCGGCAATGTGCAGGCACCTGCGCCGGGACCGGCCAGTCCGGAGGCGGCGCAAGCGCTGCTCTTCGCGGCGCTGGAGCGAATGGTCGGCTTCGTCGTGGCCAGTCCGCAGGCCGGCGAGATCGTGCAGTTCGTGTTGCGCGAGCTTTCGCATCCGACGGCAGCGCTCGACCGCATCTATGACGGCGTGTTCGAGCCGACGCACCGCAGGCTGTGCCAGCTCTGGGAGCAGGCGACCGGGGAGCCGGCCGAAAGCGAGGCCACGAGGCTCACCGTGTTCACGCTGATCGGCCAGGTCATCTATTTCCGCATCGGCCGCGAGGCGGTGATGCGCCGCATGGGCTGGAACGACATTGGCGCCGCCGAGGCGGCCAAGGTGGTGGCGGTCACGTCGGGCAATCTCAGGGCCATATTGGCCGCCCGCAAGGTGCAGGGATGAAGGGGCAAAGACCATGAGCTTTCTGTGTTCGCTGCCGCTCGCCGCGCAGCTTTTCAGCGCCTGTGCACCGGCAGCGCCGCTGGCCGTCGGCTATGTCGAGGGCGACTATGTGCTGCTGGCGCCGATCGAGGTGGCGCAGGTCGAGACCGTCACCGTCAAGCGCGGCGATCGTGTCACACCCGGCACGACCCTGGTGACGCTGGAAAGCGCCGACGCCAAGATCGCGGTCGCCCAGGCCGAGGCCGGCCTTGCCCAGGCCCAGGCGCAATTGGCCGACCTGCAGATCGGCAAACGCCCGGAAGAGATCGCGGTGCTCAAGGCCGAGGTCGACATGGCCAGCGCGCAGGCCGCGGACGCCAAGCGCAAATACGACCGCGCCGCCGATCTGTTCAAGCGCGGCGCCGGCACGCAGGCCGATTTCGACACCGCCTCGGCGACGCTGGAGACAGCCAACGCCCAGGTCGGCCAGGCCAATGCCAATCTCGCTGTCGGCGGCCTGCCGGCGCGCCCGGAGACGATCAAGGCCGCCGACAACCAGGTCAAGCAGGCGCAGGCGACCCTGGAGCAGGCGCGGTGGCGCCTGTCGAAGCGGGTGCTGGCGGCGCCGTCGACGGGCCGCGTCAACGACGTCATCCGCAATCCGGGCGACACCGCCGGCCCGACCGCGCCGGTCATTTCGATCCTGCCCGACGGCGCGGTAAAACTCAGCGTCTACATCCCGGAAGCCGCCTTTTCCTCGGTCAAGGTCGGCACCTTGCTCGGCGTCCACTGCGACGGTTGCGGCCCGGACGTGAAGGCACGGGTCAGCTACGTCTCGCCGGATCCCGAATTCACCCCGCCGGTGATCTATTCCTTGGAGAACCGGCAGAAGCTGGTCTATCTGGTCGAGGCACGGCCGGAGGGCGATGCCGGCCCGCTGCAGCCGGGCCAGATCGTCGATGTCGATCTCGCGGACGGCGGAAAATGAACGCCATCGACGTCCATGGCCTGGTCAAGCGGTTTGGCGACAAGACCGTCGTCGACCATGTGACGATGACCGTCGCCGAAGGCGAGATCGTCGGCTTTCTCGGCCCCAACGGTTCGGGCAAGACCACCACCATTCGCATCATGTGCGGCCTGCTGACGCCCGACGAGGGCGATGGCACGGTGCTCGGCTTCAACATCCGCACCGAGAGCCTGCGCATCAAGCGCGAAGTCGGCTACATGACGCAGAAATTCTCGTTCTACGAGGATCTGACGATCGGCGAGAATCTCGAATTCGTGGCGCGGCTTTACCGGCTGAGGCCGGTCGAGGAGCATGTCGCCCGCACGCTCGAGGAACTCGGCCTGACGACGCGCCGCAACCAGCTGGCCGGCACCTTGTCGGGCGGCTGGAAGCAGCGGTTGGCGCTGGCCGCCTGCATCATGCACAAGCCGAAGCTGTTGTTGCTGGACGAGCCGACGGCCGGCGTCGATCCGAAGGCGCGGCGCGAGTTCTGGGACGAGATCCATCGCCTCGCCGGCGGCGGGCTGACCGTGCTGGTCTCCACCCACTACATGGACGAGGCCGAGCGCTGCCACCGCATCAGCTACATTTCCTACGGCAAGATGCTGGCCACCGGCACCGTCGCCGAGGTGGTGAAAAATGCCGGGCTGACCACTTTCATCTTGCAGGGCCCGCGGCTCGGCCAGGTGGCTGAAGCGCTTCAGGGCCGCCCTGGGGTCGACCAGGTGGCGCCGTTCGGCGCGACGCTGCATGTCGTCGGTTCGGACAGGAAGAAGCTGGAAGCTGCGCTCGCCGATGTCGAGAAAGAGCACACGGGCGTGACGGTGGCGCCGGGCGAAACCAGCCTCGAGGACGTCTTCATCCAGTTCATGTCCGGCTCGAAGGACAACATGGCATGAACAGCGTCTTTTCCTTCGCCCGGCTTGGCGCGCTGCTGATCAAGGAGTTCATCCAGATGCGGCGCGACCGCATCACCTTCGCCATGATGCTCGGCGTGCCGCTGATGCAGCTGGTGCTGTTCGGCTATGCCATCAACAACGACCCGAAGAGCCTGCCTGCCGCGCTTGTGGCGACGAGCAGCGACCCCTACACGCGCGCCATGGTCTCGGCCCTGCAGACAACCGGCTACTACCGTTTCGACCATGTCTCGCAAAGTGCGGCCGATGCGGAATTCCTGATGTCGCGCGGCGATGTCGCCTTCGTCGTCACCATCCCCGCGGATTTCGCCCGCCGGGTCGAGCGCGGCGACAGCCCGCAGATACTGATTGAGGCCGACGCCACCGACCCGGCCGTCGCCAGCGGCGCCATCTCGACGCTCGGCACCGTCGCCAGCCAGGCGCTGCTCAGGGCGCGCGGCATGCAGGAGGCGGCCGCCGAGGCAGCCCTTGGGCAGCTCGAAGTGGTGGTGCACCGGCGCTACAACCCGGAAGGCATTTCGCAGTACAACATCGTGCCCGGCCTGCTCGGCGTCATCCTGCAGATGACGATGGTGATGATGACGTCGATCGCGCTGACCCGCGAAACCGAGCGCGGCACCATGGAGAACCTGCTGGCGATGCCGTCCAGCCCGCTCGAGATCATGATGGGCAAGGTGCTGCCCTATCTGGCGGTCGGCGGCGTGCAGGTGGTGGTAGTGCTAGCGGCTGCCAAGCTCTTGTTCGCCATCCCCTTCACCGGGTCGATGTCGCTGCTGTTGACCGCCGTTCTGATCTTCGTGCTGGCGCTGGTGCTGCTCGGCTACACGATCTCGACCATCGCGCGCACGCAGATGCAGGCGCTGCAACTCACCTTCTTCTTCTTCCTGCCGTCGATCATGCTGTCCGGCTTCATGTTTCCCTATCGCGGCATGCCCGGCTGGGCGCAGGCGTTCGGTGAGATCCTGCCGCTAACGCACTTCCTGCGCATCATCCGCGCCGTGATGCTGAAGGGCGCCGAACTGCCGGCGGTGGCGACGGAGATCGGCTGGCTGGTGGTGTTCGTGGCGCTGTTTGCCGGCGTCGCGCTGGTCCGGTTCAGGCGGACGCTGGATTAGACGCCGCGCCGGTGGCGTACGGGCTCTTGCGGAGGTTTTGGAGGCCGGCAGGACAGAGGGGGGTGGGAAGGATCACTGCGGCTGTCACCCTGCGCGGCCGCGTTCTTCGCCTACGCCGCCGCCATGATCTCGGCATAGGTGCCGAAATCGACGTTGCCGCCGGACAGCACCACGGCGACACATTTGCCGGTGAGCTCGATCTCGCCCGATGACAGTGCCGCCAGCGCGACGCAGCCGCCGGGTTCGACCACCAGCTTGAGGTAGGCCATGGCGTCGCGCATCGCCTGGCCTGTCGCCTTGTCGGAGACGGCGATGGCCCCGGCTAGGTTTCTGCGGTTGATCTCGAAGGTGATCACGCCGGGCTCGGCGGTCAGGATCGCATCGCAGATCGAATTGTGACCCGGCTCGTTCGAAACCCTGGCGCCGGCGGCCAGCGAACGGCGGGTGTCGTCGAAATATTCGGGTTCCACCGCCCAGACCGAAGTGCTGGGCGAGGCGTCCTTGACGGCGACGGAAATGCCGCTCGACAGGCCACCGCCGCCGCAAGGGATGACCACCGCGTCGAGGCTGACGCCATGCGCTTTCGCCTGGCGCATAATTTCGAGGCCGATCGTGCCCTGGCCGGCGATGATGGCCGGGTCGTCGAAGGGCGGCACCAGCACCATGCCTTTCTCGATGTAGGGGCGCACCACGGTCATGCGGTCGTCGCCAAAGCGGTCGAACGGCACCACTTCCGCCCCCATCTTGCGGACATTACCGACCTTCATCGCCGGCGCGTCGGCCGGCATGGCGATGACCGCCTTGACGCCGAACATCGCCGCCGACGCCGCGACGCCTTGCGCGTGGTTGCCTGACGAGAAGGCGACCACGCCACGGCTGCGCTCCTCCTCGCTGAGTGAGGAGAGCTTGTTGTAGGCGCCGCGGAACTTGAAAGAGCCGGTGCGCTGCAGCGTCTCCGGCTTGAACAGGATGCGGGCGCCATAGCGCCTGTTCAACTCCTGCGATTCGATCAACGGCGTTTCGACGATCAGGCCGGAAAGCCGGGCGGCGGCGTGGTGGATGTCTTCTATGCCGGGAGGGGTGGTCATGGCGGATCCTGCGAAAAAATGGTCCGGCCATGGTGCACGGAAACGGCCGCGCGACACCAACGAAAAAATGTGACGGTTACAAGGTTGGGGAGTCTTGCCGGCGTTTGTGCCGTGCGGCCAACCGGCACTTATCCCAACAACGCCCGCTGCCGCCTGGTGCCACCCAGCTTGCGCCAGCTGTTGAACCGATGCGTGGCGGCGGCGAAGGAGATTTTCATCTGCTGGGCGACCGAATAGCGCGACTTGCCTTCATCGAACATGCGGTAGCAGCATTCGACGCCCTCTTCTGTCAACTTGCCGTCCGGGGCCTTGTTGTGCGGATTGGCCGGGTCGAATTTCTCGACCTGCTGCTCGACCAGGCCTTTCAGGCGCTGCAGATCGGCCTCGATGCTGGCGATGAGATCGAGAACGGGCTTGGGGTCATAGTTGTGCGGAGGCTGTTTTGCCGTCATCTGCGGATTCCTTTTCCTTGGCTTCGCGCCGAATATAGGTGAACATTCGCTGATAATGAAGGGTGCGGCTCGCGCGCGGGCTTCAACAATTGTTGACCGCGACCCAGGCGCGCATTGACCTGGGGCACATCAAACCCTAGTTTAGAACCGTTCTAAACTAGGGTGAATTCCTCATGCTTTCCCGTGTTTTCGGTTTCGGCCGTCGTCCCTTCGAATCGCTCTCCGAACAGGAGATCCTGGCACTGGCCATTTCGTCCGAAGAAGATGACGGGCGCATCTACCGGGGCTACGCCGACGGACTGGCGGAAAGCTTTCCGCAATCGGCAAAGGTGTTCGAGGAGATGGCCGAGGAAGAGGATGGCCATCGCGACTCGCTGATCGAGCTTTTCCGCAAGCGTTTCGGCGATCGCATTCCGCTGATCCGGCGCGAACATGTGAAAGGCTACTTCGAGCGCAAGCCTGACTGGCTGGTGAGGCCGCTCGGCATCGAGCATGTGCGCAGCCAGGCCGAGGCGATGGAACGGCGCGCCTATCTGTTCTACGTCGAGGCGGCCAAGCGCACCACCGATGCCTCGACCCGGAAACTGCTCGACGATTTGGCGGTGGCCGAGCAGGGTCACGAAACGCTGGCGCAGCGTCTGGAACAAAAGCATGTGCCGGGCGAAGTGAAGGACGAAGAGGCCGTTGCCGAGCAGCGCCAGTTCATCCTCACCTATGTGCAGCCGGGGCTGGCCGGGCTGATGGACGGATCGGTGTCGACGCTGGCGCCGATCTTTGCCGCGGCTTTTGCCACCCATGACACCTGGCAGACGCTCCTGGTCGGGCTCGCTGCCTCGATCGGCGCCGGCATTTCGATGGGCTTCACCGAGGTCGCGTCCGACGACGGCAAGCTGTCGGGCCGCGGCTCGCCGATCAAGCGCGGCCTCACCGTCGGCATCATGACGACGCTCGGCGGGCTCGGCCACGCGCTGCCCTATCTCATCCCGCAGTTCTGGACGGCGACGGCGGTCGCCGCGGTGGTGGTGTTCTTCGAATTGTGGGCGATCGCCTTCGTCCAGAACCGCTACATGCAGACGCCCTTCCTGCGTGCCGCCTTCCAGGTGGTGCTGGGCGGCGCGCTGGTGTTCGCGGCCGGCGTGCTGATCGGGAATGCGTAATTAGACGACAGGGGTCGGCGCCGCCCCTCACCCTTACCCTCTCCCCGTGAAGAACGGGGAGAGGGGGTCGCCAGCGTTGGAGCGCTTGCCTTCTCCCCGTCCCTTACGGGGAGAAGGTGCCGGCAGGCGGATGAGGGGCAACGCCGACACCTGCCCACTAACCTTCACCCATTCACTGCCCGGCTATCCGCCGGCGCCTCGGCCCTTTCCGTCAGCCCGTAGTCGCGCACGACATGGGCGATGCGCAGACGGTAGCCGGCAAAGATACCGCCACGGCCGGCCTTCTGCGCCTGCCGGTGCTCCTCGGTGTTGCGCCAGGCCTTGACCGCCTCCTCGTCGCGCCAGAACGACAAGGACAGGATGCGGTTCGGGTCGGAGAGACTCTGGAAGCGCTCGATCGAGACAAACCCGTCGATGCCGTCGAGCAGAGGGCGCAGGTCAGCGGCGATGCGGAGATAGGCATCGCGTCGGCCTGCCGCCGGTTCGACCTCGAAGATGACGGCGATCACGGCAGCACCAGTTTCGCGTGCGGGCCGGAAGCCAGTTTCAGGAACATGCGATCCTCCCTATGGATGAACTTTTCACGGCGGGCGAACTCATAGTTTGCCTTGCCGGCGGGGTCGGCGGCAAGCCGGGCGCGATAGGCCTCGTAGGCCGCCAGGCTGTCGATGTTGTAGGCGGCGTAGGCTGTCGTCGCCGAGCCCTCATGCGGCGCGAAATAGCCGATCAGGTCGGCGCCGCAGCGCGGAATGACCTGGCCCCAGTTGCGGGCATATTCCTCGAAGGCCGCCTTGCCGAACGGGTCGATTTCATAGCGGATGAAGCAGGTGATGGTCATGATGGTTTCCTTGGCGGGTTGATTTCTTCTTGCGGCGACATTTCGAGCGAGGTCGAAGCATCCCTAGGGCTGATCTGCTAGGCAATTCCCTTGCGGGTCATGCCCGCCAGAAGGATTTCGCGCATTCGCGGCGCACGTCTTCCGGCGTCAGGCCGAGGTCGCGCAGCAGGTGGTCGTCGATCTCTGCAAGGTCGAGGCGCTGCACATGGCGGTCGTGCCACCGGGCCAGCAGCCGCGAACGGATCCAGGTGACGAACGGGAACGATCGGCGGCTGGGGAGCGGTGCGGAAGTGGAAGCGGTTGTCATCGTCGTCTCCTTGATCTGCTCGGAGAATAATGCTTATCTGACAAGAATGCTTCGATGAGGAACGAACTATGCGTGAAGGACCGGACATCGCCCGCATCGCCAGCCTGGTCGGCGACCCGGCGCGGGCAAACATGCTCAACGCGCTGATGGGCGGCACGGCTTTGACCGCGAGCGAACTGGCGCTCGAGGCCGGCGTGTCGCTGCCGACGGCGAGCTCGCATCTGTCCAAGCTGATGGAGGGCGGACTGCTGACGCTGGCGAGCCAGGGAAGGCATCGCTACTACGGCCTCGCCGGACCGCAGGTGGCGGGCATGATCGAGGCCATAACCGGTGTTGCGGAAGCCGTTGGCCCAAAGCGCGTGCGGCCGGGCCCGCGAGACGGCGCTATGCGCGTGGCGCGTGTCTGTTACGACCACCTCGCCGGCGAGCAGGCGGTGGCGATGCTCGACCGTCTTGTCGAGAAGGAAATCCTGCTGCGCGACGACAAGGAGATCAGGCTCGGGCCGTCGGCGGCACCGCATTTCGCCGCCATCGGCATCGATCTCGACGCCAAGCCGCGCCGGCCGGTCTGCCGCGCCTGCCTCGACTGGAGCGTGCGCCGTTCGCACCTCGCCGGCACGCTGGGCGCTGCCATCCTCGACAAGATCCTCGCCGAAAAATGGGCGCGCCGCGAGAAGGACAGCCGTGCCGTCATCTTCTCACCGCCGGGCAAGCAGGCCTTCGAACGGGTGTTTTTGGGTTGAGATGTTGGCGGGACAGCGGAAGAAACTACCCCCGCCCGAGCACCTTCCCTTGCTTGAAGAAATCCGCCCACGGATCGGCTTCCGCCAGCTGCTTCAGCGTCGTCTTGTCGCCGATCGGAAAGGCATTCGGCGCCAATCCCGCCTCGATCTCGGCCCACGTCACCGGCATCGACACGGTGGCGCCCATCTTGGCGCGTGACGAATAGGGCGCGACCGTGGTCGAGCCCCGGCCATTGCGCAGATAGTCGACGAAGATCTTTCCCGTGCGCGCCTTTTTCGACAGCGTCGCCGTGTAGCGGTCGGGCGAGGCCTGTTCCAGCGCCTTGGCAAAATCATGGGCAAAGGTTTTCACCGCATCCCAATCCGCCGATGGTTTCAGCGGCATCACGACATGGTAGCCCTTGCCGCCTGACGTCTTGACGAAATTCGGCAACAACAGCTCGTCGAGCTTGCCTCTGATATCGAGTGCGGCCTCGCGTACCGCCTTGATCTCGACGCCTTCATCGGGATCGAGATCGAAGATGATCTGGTCCGGCTGTTCCAGCGCATCGACGGTGCAGCCCCAGATGTGGATCTCGACCACGCCGTACTGGACCAGCGCCGCAACACCGTCGAAATCGCGGATGAACAGGATCTCCTCGCCGTCCGTCGGGTCCTTCATCCGGGCGATCTTGTCGCTCATGCCCGCCGATGCATGTTTCTGGAAGAAGCGCGGGCCGCCGACGCCGTCCGGCGCCCTGACCAGGCTGAGCGGTCGGTTGACGATGAACTGTTCCATGCGCGGCCACACCAACGCGTAGTGGTCGAGCAGGCCCTGCTTGGAAATCTTTTCCTCGGGCCACAGCAGCTTGTCGGGGTGGGAAAGCTTTACGCTGGTCGCCATCGCTCCGGCAGGTTTGCCAGCGCTGCCTGATACCGGCTTCGCCTTTGCCGGGCTCTTGCCTGCCTTCCCTGTCGAAGCCTCCCCTGTCGAAGACTTCCCTGCCGCAGACTGGGGCTTTTCCTGCACGACTTCCTCCGCCGGCTTGTCCTCGCGCAATCCCTGGAACGATGCATGGCGTACTATACGGTCGGATGTCCAGTTGCGGAACTCCACTTCGCCGACCAGTTCGGGCTTCACCCAGACTAGGCCCTTGCCTTTCGGCACGGCCTTGTCGAAGGGCGAATGCTCCGCCTTCAGCGCATCGAGTTTTGTCTTCAGGTCGGTAGCCGTCTTGGCCGAGAAGCCGGTGCCGACGCGGCCGGCATAATGCAGTCGGCCACCCTCGTGATAGCCGACCAGCAGCGAGCGCAGCCCGCGCCCGGTCTTGTCCGACGGCAAATAGCCGCCGATGACGAACTCCTGCCGCGCCGTGCATTTCGACTTCACCCAGGACGGACCGCGCCCGCTGCGATAGGGCGCATCGGCGCGCTTGGAGACAACGCCTTCCAGCCCCATGCGGCAGGCATGCTCCAGCATGATCTTTCCGGGCTCGGCGAAATGGTCGCTGAAACGGACGGCCGGGTTCTCCGGCGGCTTGCCAAGCAGGTCCTGCAAGGCCTGCTTGCGCTCGACCAGCGGCTCGCCGCGCAAATCCTTGCCATCGAGCCGCATCAGGTCGAACACATAGTAGATGAAACGATCTGTCCGTTTCGCGGACAGGTCGGCCTGCAACAGTGCGAAGGACGACACACCGCTGTCGGCCAGCACGACGATCTCGCCATCGACGATGGCGTCGCTGCATTTCAGTCCGGCGAGTTCCGCGGCGATCGCGCCGCCGAATTTTTCCGTCCAGTCGAGCCCAGTGCGGGTGAGCAGCCGCACCTCCGTGCCGGCAATCTGCGCCTGCATGCGATAGCCGTCGAACTTGACCTCGTGCAGCCAGTCCTTGCCCGGCGGTGCGTCCCGCTCCAGCGTCGCAAGCTGCGGCTCGACGAAGTTGAGGCGCGTGCCGGTCTTTGCCTTGCCGGCGGCCGGCTTGTTGGAATGCCAGACATCAGGCTTTTCGCCCTTGGCGGCTTTGCCTTCGCCGACCTCCTCGATCGTCAGGCCCGACTTCACCGATTCCGGCGCTTCCTTCAGAATGTCCTCGCCGGGGCGCGCCGCGGCATCGTCCGATTTGATCAGCAGCCAGTTCTCGCGCTTTTCGCCCGCGCGCGGCTTCAGCCGCACCAGGTGCCACAGACCATGCAGCTTGTGGCCCTTGAGCTCGAAGCTGATATGGCCCTTCTTCATGGCCTTGGCCGGGTCGATTTCGGGAACCCAGGTGCCCTCGTCCCAGACGATCACCGAGCCGCCGCCATATTCACCCTTGGGAATGGTGCCCTCGAACGGTGCATAGTCGATCGGATGGTCCTCGACATGCACGGCCAGCCGCTTCTCATGCGGGTCGAGGCTCGGGCCGCGCGTCACCGCCCAGCTCCACAGCACGCCGTCATGCTCCAGGCGAAGGTCGTAATGCAGCCGTGTCGCCGCATGCTTGTGGATGACGAAGATGCCGCCCGCCTTGGCGTTCTTGCCGCGCGCGACCTTGCCGGCCGGTTCGGCCGTCTTCTTGAAATCACGCTTGGAATGATACTGTTCGAGGCTGGCCATCTGTTTCTGATCCTCAGGCCGATTTGCGCTTGGACGCGCCGGCTTTCGGCTTGGTGCGTTTGGCCGCCGGTTTGGCTTTTGCCGGCGTGGAAGCCTCCGATGAGCCGGCATCCGAAGACAGGCTCTTCTTCAGCGCGTCGAACAGATTGACGACATTGGAGGGCTTGGGCTCCGCCTTGGCCTTTGGCGCCTTCCTGCCGGCCTTCCTGGCGCGGATCAACTCCACCAGCGCGTTCTCGTATTTGTCCTCGAACTGCGAGGGGTCGAACTTCGCCTTTTTCTTGTCGATGATCCGTTCGGCCAGATTGGTCATCTCCTGGTCGCTCTTCACGTCCTTGATGTCGCCGAAGATAGTATCCGGCTCGCGCACCGTGTCGTCGTAGCGCAGCGTCGTCAGCACCATGCCCATGCCGCGCGGTTCGATCACCACCGGGCGTTCGCGGCTGTAGAGCACGATGCGCGCCAGCCCCGCCATCTTCTTATCCGCCATCGCATCGCGGATGACGGCAAATGCCTCTTCCGACACCTTGTCGGCCGGCGTCACATAGTAGGGGGTGTCGAGATAGATCTGCTGGATCGAGGATTTGTCGACGAAACCGTCGAGCGCCATCGTGTGCGACGACTCGATCTGCACCGCCTCGATCTCGTCTTCCTCGATGCGGACGAAGTCGCCGTCGTCGACTTCGTAGCCCTTGATCTCGTCCCCCTCCCGCAACGGCTTGCCGCTTTCCGCATCGACGTAAACGCGTTTTACCGTGTTGCCGGTCTTGCGGTTCAGCACCCGGAACGAGACCTTCTCGGCGTGGGTGACGACGTTGGTCAATTCGACGGCACAGGTGACCAGCGATAGCTTCAGATAGCCCTTCCAGGCTGGACGCGGCGCCATGACAATTCCCTTCGCAACAGGTCTCGAAATCCAGAACGACTGGAGCCTGTTCCAGTTCCGTCACCGATCCCTGTCCAGGCTGGGATTTCCGGCGCTGCGTCGCCCAGCATGAAAATTTCGCTAGCGCGGCAAGATTTGAAACAGAACCGCGCGCAGGCGACATTCAAACGAAACATATGTGATGCAAAAGTCACATTGGCAGAAATGTCGACGGACCACACGGAAAGACCCCGAATCAGCCGCATTCCGGCCACGAACCAAGGCCTTTTCGACCAGATATTAACATCGTGTTCACCGACTATTCACGCCTCGACGCTATGATGCCCGCAATTCGGAAGGGACATCCGAAAATCGGGACAGGGACAGGTAAAATGAACTTCCTCACGCACCTCATCGGCTATGCCGCCGCCATCCGCGAATTCGTTGCGCCGACCTATCGGCCGGAGCGCTACTACATGCGCGGCCCCGGCCCGGCCAGCGCCCGTCGCGGCAATTCGTTGAGCGCGCGCTGACCATGACTTTCGAGAGCCGCCACGATAGCCGGATCTGCCGGCCGGCCGCCGAATCCCGCGCCACCACCTATCGCGCCGAGCGTCCCGCTCTGACCGACAGGCGGCGTGCGATATCGCCTCGGCTTTGATACCGCCTCCGGCTGGCTTAGTGTCCTAGGGCACAAGCAGCCGAGGCCCGCGTGACCGACCCCCATCCAAGTCGTCCCCATTCAAGTCGACCCAAGTCCGCCCGTCCCTCCGACACCCTCGATCGCAGCCATCTGCTGATCGTCTTCGACGGCGTCTGCGTGCTGTGCTCCGGCTTCGTGCGCACGGTGGTCAGGCTCGACCGTCAAAGCCGCTTCAGCTTCGCCACCGCGCAGTCGCCGTTCGGCGAAGCGCTGTTCAGGCAACACGGGCTGCGCACGGATACCTACGAGACCAATCTCGTTCTGATCGACGGCATCGCTTTCACGCATCTCGACAGCCTCGTTGCCGTCATGGCGGAGCTCGGCTGGCCGTGGCGGGCGGCCAGGGTCCTGTTGCTGCTGCCGCGCCCGCTGCGCAACTGGCTTTACGACCGCATCGCCAAGAACCGCTACGCCCTGTTCGGTAGGAAAGACAGTTGCGGCATTCCTCCTGCCGAACTGCGCGAGCGGTTCCTGGGCTGAAAGCGCGGCTCTGGGAGCAGCGAATGAGCCGTCTCATTGTCGGCTACGGCACCTCTATCGGTGCGGGCGATCACAAAACAGTTGGCGGCTTGCGCAAAAAACCGTCGCAGCCGAAAGTTTTTTCCGCAGCCTGTCGAAATCGGGCGATGCCGCGCGACATACGTCCGGCTCGCAATGACGCGGCCTCGAAACCACGGGAGAAGACCATGCAGTATCTGCTTCTTATCTATTCCAGCGAAGCCGGAATGGCGGCCGCGCCCAAGGAGGCGATCACCCAGATGAGCGCCGCTTATGGCGCCTATACCGAAGCGATGAAGAAGGCCGGTGTGTTCGTGGCCGGTGAGCGATTGAAACCAACGAAGATAGCAACCACCGTACGGGTGGCCAACGGCAAGACCAATGTGATTGACGGCCCCTATGCCGATACCAAGGAGCAACTCGGCGGCTACTATTTGATCGAGGTGCCCGACATGGACGCGGCTATTTCGTGGGCGGCACGCTGTCCCGGTGCCAGCGCCGGCACAATGGAAGTGCGGCCGATCTGGCCGATGGCCGAATACATGACAACATACACTGCATGAAGGCTGTCGGGTCAGATGCCGCCAGGGCGGTCGCCGAGGCCGCCGCCCGGCAGAGCTACGGCAAACTGGTCGCCTGGCTCGCGGCGCGCACGCGCGATGTGGCGGCGGCCGAGGATGCGCTGGCCGATGCCTTTGCCGAGGCGCTCGAACGCTGGCCGCGGACCGGCGTGCCTGAAAAGCCGGAAGCCTGGCTGCTGGCCGTGGCAAGGCGCCGGCGCGTCGATGCGGTGCGGCGCCGGCTGACCAGCGAGGCCGGCCGCGATCATCTCAAGCTGATTGCCGAGGAGGCGGAGGCGCGCATGACCGACGAAGAGCTGCCCGACGAACGGCTGCGGCTGATGTTTGCTTGCGCGCATCCGGCGATCGAATCGGGTGTGCGCGCGCCGCTGATCCTGCAGACGGTCCTGGGGTTGGACGCCGCTACCATCGCCTCTGCCTTCCTGGTCTCGCCTGCAACCATGGGCCAGCGCCTGGTGCGCGCCAAGACCCGCATCCGGGAAACCGGAATTCCGTTCCGAGTGCCTGAACGGGCCGAACTCGGCGAGCGGCTGGACGCGGTCCTGGAAGCCATCTACGCCGCCTTCGCCGAAGGCTGGTCCGATCCGGCCGGCACCGAGACGCAGCGCCGCAATCTGGCGACCGAAGGCATCTGGCTCGGTCGGCTGGTGGCTTCGCTGATGCCGGATGAGCCGGAGGCGCTCGGCTTGCTTTCGCTGATGCTGTTTGCCGAGGCACGCCGCTCGGCGCGGCGCGATGCGGCCGGAGAGTATGTGCCGCTCGCCGAGCAGAAGTGCGCAGAGTGGGACGCCGCCTTGATCGAGGAAGCGGAATCCCTGCTGCGCCGCGCCGCCACCATGGGCGTCATAGGCCGCTACCAGCTCGAAGCGGCCGTACAATCCGTCCATGCGGCGCGACGGCTGACCGGCCTGACCGACTGGGCCGCGATCCGCAATTTCTACGATGCGCTGTCAGTTATCGCCGGATCGCCGGTGGTGGCGATCAACCGCGCGGTGGCGATCGCGGAGGCTGAAGGCGCTGTGGCGGGGCTGGCGGCTATCTATGTGCTGGGCGACGACAAGCGGCTCAACGACTATCAGCCTTATTGGGCGGCGCGTGCCGGTCTCCTGGCCAGGCTCGGTCAGGTGCCACAGGCGATCGACGCCTATGACCGGGCGATCGGCCTTGAGCGCGACCCGGCGGTGCGCCGGTTCCTGCAGGGAAAACGGGCAGCCCTCAGACACTAAGCCTCGCCGTCGGCAGCCGTTCAGGCCGGCCACATCTCATGTGCCGTGTTGAGCGTCTTCATCAGCGGATGTTCGCGCAGCGCGGACCACAAGCGTTCCACATTCGGCCACGCCGTTCGCGCCTTGTCGGCGTCGGGATGCCAAGCCACCAGCATGACGAGGTAGATGTCGGCCACCGACATCCGGTCGCCGACCAGCCAGTCGCGGCCCTCGAGCGCGCCATCGAGGACGGCGAAGCCGCGATCCATCTCGGCGACGGCCGCCTGCTTGACGGCCTTCGTACCGTCGGCATCGGTCGTGTAGCGATGGGCATAGTAGAGCCGCAGGATTGCCGGATAGAGCACGGACGACATGAAGGCCATCCAGCGCAGGAAGTCGGCGCGCGCCGGCGCGCCGACAGGCGGCGCCAGGCCGGCATAGGGGTGACGTTCGGCAAGCAGGATGCAGATCGCCGCCGATTCGGTCACCGAGCGGCCGTCCGGCAAGGTCAGCACCGGAACCTGGTTCAGGGGACTGATGTCGACAAATGCCGGATCGGGCCGATCCGCCTTCGGCACGTCGATCTGCTCGAACGGCGCGTTCGCCAGCGCCAGCGCGGCCTCGACGACGAAGCCGCCACTGCCGGGACGGGTATAGAGCCTGTACATGAAATTTCTCCCCGGCCTGCTTTGCGCAGGCCAGTGACGATTTGAACTGGAAGCAGGTTCGGCTCAAGCCGATAGCGGTCGCCACCAGCGGTTTTTCGGGGGGCCAGGCCGAACGGTGCGGAACTTTTGATGTCGGCGCGAAGGATCGCGCCGGTTCCATTCTCGAGATAGCGAGACCCTACGCTCCCAACCCCTCGAACAAGATGGTCGACAGATAGCGTTCGGCGAAGGATGGGATGACCACGACGAGGTTCTTGCCCTTGTTCTCCGGCCGCGAGCCAACCACGATTGCCGCCTGCAGGGCGGCGCCCGACGAGATGCCGACCGGCACGCCTTCGAGGCGGGCGACGAGGCGGGCATTGGCGACCGAATCCTCGTTCGACACCTTGACGATCTCGTCATAGATCGTGGTGTCGAGGATTTTTGGCGCGAACCCGGCGCCGATGCCCTGGATCTTGTGCGGCCCGGGCTGGCCGCCCGACAGCACCGGCGAGGATTCCGGCTCGACGGCGACGACATGCACCGAGGGCTTGCGCTTCTTCAGCACCTGGCCGACGCCGGTGATGGTACCGCCGGTGCCGATGCCGGCGACGAAAATATCGACCTCGCCATGCGTATCGTTCCAGATTTCCTCGGCCGTCGTTGTGCGATGGATTTCCGGGTTTGCGGGGTTTTCGAACTGCTGCGGGATGATCGCATTGGGGATTGTCGCCGCCAATTCGTCGGCCTTGGCGATGGCCCCCTTCATGCCTTTCGGACCTTCGGTCAGCACCAGCTCGGCGCCAAGCAGCGCCAGCATTTTCCTGCGCTCGATCGACATCGTTTCCGGCATCGTCAGGATCAGCTTGTACCCCTTGGCGGCCGCGGCGAAGGCAAGCGCGATGCCGGTGTTACCGGAGGTAGGCTCGATCAGCGTGGTCTTGCCGGGAGAAATCTTGCCGGCTGCCTCCAGCGCCTCGATCATCGCCACGCCAATGCGATCCTTGACCGAGGCGATCGGATTGAAGAATTCGAGCTTGGCGATGAGATTGGCGACGATGCCCTTTTCCTTGGCGAATTTGTCGAGCCGCACCAGCGGCGTGTCACCGATCGTGTCGGTGATGGAATCGTAGACGCGGCCGCGACCGGGCACGCGAGCAGGGGTGACGGGCTTGTTCATTGGTTTCGCTCCCAGAACTTCAGGCAAGTGAGAATTTCAGGCAAATGGAGGGCTTCAGGCAAGTGGCATTGCAACCGGCAAGATAGGACCTTCGGTGGCGCAAGATAGACTGTCGGTCGAAAATATCGAGTGGGACCCATGTCTAAAACATCGGGCTCCCGGAAAAGCGTTTCCCGGAAGAGCCTGTGCCTGGAATGATTTGGCCGAAAGGGGCCTACTGACGGGCGGCAATCGCCGCCGCTGCGCCGACCATGAAGCCGGCGGCGGTGCGGTTCAGCGCCTTGAGCGCGCGCGGCGATTTCAGGAACCAGCGCGCCTTGGCCGCCAGCGCCAGATAGGGCACCAGCACCACCAAAAGCACCACGATCGTCAGCGCGACGAGAATACCGTAATCGGCCAGCGTGATGGTCTTTAGGTCGACGATGGTCGGCGTGATCGCGAGGTAGAAGATCATCGTCTTCGGATTGCCGAGCGTGACGGCGAGGCCGGCGAGGAAGCTCGAAACCAGCCCGCCCTTGCCCTTCTTCGCTTCCACCGTTTCGGGCGTGATGCCGCTGGTCCAGAAGCGCCAGCCCAGGAAGGCAAGGTAAGCGACACCAAGCCATTTGATGACGAGAAACACCATGCCGAAGGTCTGCGCGACGAAGGCGAGGCCAAGCACCACGGCGGTCAGATAGGTGAGATCGCCAAGCATTAGGCCAAAGGACATGGCCAGCGACGAACGGAAGCCGGAGCCGAGCGCCCGCGCGACGAGCGCGGTGACGCCGGGGCCGGGAATGGCGGCGGCGATGCCGAGGGCGGCACTATAGGCGAGGAAGCCGGTAAGGGTCATGGGTGCGACCTTTCGCGCGACGCTGTTGTGTCGGGCACCTATGGCACAGGGCTAGGCGGACGTGAATTCCCTGAAGCCGGATTCGATTGCACCACGCCGGCGTGCGACCACACCGTCAGGAACGGCCGCCACTGTAGGTGACGCGCCAGATGGTGCCGTTGCCGTCCTCGGTCACGATCAGCGCACCGTCGCGGGCCACCGCGACGCCGACCGGTCGTCCCCACACCTCGCCGTTGGAAACGACGAAGCCGGTGATGAAGTCCTCGTACTCGCCGGTCGGCTTGCCGTCCTTGAACAGCAATCTCACCACCTTGTATCCGGTTCGGTTGCCGCGATTCCATGAACCGTGCAGGGCCACAAAAGCATCGCCTCTGTACTCGGCTGGAAAACCGGACTCGGGGGGTAAGTCCTTTCCATCGTAGAAGGCGATGTTGAGCGGCGCCGAGTGCGCCTGGATCAGCACATCGGGGACGGTCGCCTTGCCGGCAAGATCGGGGCGTTCGCCCTTGTGACGCGGATCCGCGTTGTTGCCGATATAGTACCAGGGCCAGCCATAGAAGGCGCCGTCCTTGACCACAGTCGCATATTCGGACGGCACATTGTCGCCGAGCGCATCGCGCTCGTTGACGACGCACCACAGCGCCCCGGTCGCCGGCTGAACGGTCATGCCTGAACAGTTGCGCAGGCCGGTGGCGACGATGCGGCCATTCTTGCCGTCAGGGTCGAAAGCCAGCACGTCGGCGCGGCCGTCTTCCGAGCCCCATGTGGCGCCGAGCGGCTTCGATTTGGCCCAGGCGTCGAGGCCGCCATCCGGCTCCCTTGCCATGCCCTCGGCGACGTTCGAACCAGAGCCGACCGACAGATAGAGCGTCTTGCCGTCCGGAGAGAAAACGATATCGCGCGTCCAGTGATGATTGGCAGGGATGTTGTCGACGATGGTTTCCGGATCATTGGCGGCCTTCAGGTCACCATTGTGGTAGGCAAAGCGCACGATGCTGTCGCTGTTGGCGACATAGACCCATTGCGGGTCGTTGCCCGGCGGATAGAAGGCGATGCCGTAGGGCTGGTTGAGATCGCCGGCAAAGATGCCGTCCTTCGCCGGCTTCGCGCTGCCCTCGGCAAGGCGATAGACGCGGATCTCGTTGGCTTCGCTGTCGGCGACGAACAGGTCGCCATTCGGCGCGGTGCGCACGACGCGCGGATTGTCGATGCCCGACGCGATCAGCTCGGCCGAAAAGCCCGGCGGCAATTTCGGCTCGGCGTCTGCCGGCCTGTCGGCGAGGCCGGCGCCGTTCGAGGCGGATTTGGTGACGTAAGGCCTAGGCAGGTCTTGCGGCCTGATCAGGCGGCGCACCCCTGGCCTGTCGGCACGCCAGTCGCCGAAGGCGGCCGCACCCTTCAGCACCGGCTGCTCCGCCTGCTGGGCCAATGCAGCCGTCGTGAGAAGCAGTGCGGCGGGAAACGCCAGTCCGGCCAATCGGATCATTTTGCCCTCCACCTAGTCGCGAAGGAATCAACGGCCTGTTTGTTCCTCGGTTCCGCCTCACACGATGAGGTGAGGTGAAACAGTCTCCAGCCTCAGGTGCCGGCGGCGTAGAAATCGTCGTCGAGGCGTTTTTCCAGTGCGACGAGATCGGCCGGCAGCGGCAGGCCCATGGCGCGCATTTCCTGCAGTTTTTCACGCAACTGCTCCTGGATTTCGTGCTGGTCCTCGGGCTGGTTGACCATTTCCTCGAGCAACAGGCTGATCCGGGCCTTGAATTCTTCGAGCGCCATCGTCGTCTCCTCGGTTACCCAGTTCAACGCAGCATGCGGGAAATCAGCTGCGCCGTATAGTCGACCATGGGGACGATGCGGGCGTAGTTGAGCCGGGTCGGGCCGATGACGCCGAGTGCGCCGACGACGCGGGCATCCTTGTCGCGATAGGGCGCGACGACCAGCGACGAGCCCGACAGCGAAAACAGCTTGTTTTCCGAACCGATGAAGATGCGCACGCCCGATCCCTGTTCGGCAAGGTCGAGCAACTGGATCAGCCCGTCCTGCGTCTCCATATCCTCGAACAGGTGACGCAACAGTTCGATGTCGGCCTGGGCGGTGACGTTTTCGAGCAGGTTGGCGCGGCCGCGCACGATCAGCCGCGCCGGCAAGCCGCTCTCGGCCCCGGCCCACACTGCCAGCCCCTTCTCGACCAGATCTTGCGACAGCGTGTCGAGCGCGGCCCTGGTCTCTTCCTTGATGCGGGCAATCTCGATCCGCGCCTCGGCCAGCGTGCGGCCGCGGATATGGGCGTTGAGGAAGTTCGAGGCTTCGTGCAGCTGCGAGACGGTGATGCCGGCCGGCAGTTCGACGACGCGGTTTTCGACGTCGCCGTTCTGCGACACCAGCACCGCCAGCGCCTTGGTCGGCTCCAGCTGGATGAATTCGATGTGCTTCAGCGCCACCTCGTTCTTGGCGGCCAGCACCAGGCCGGCGCCGCGCGACATGCCGGACAGCATCTGGCTGGCCTCGGTCAGCATGTGTTCCAGCGTCGCACCCGAGCCGGACGCGCGCACCTGCGCCTCGATGGTCCGGCGCTCGTCGTCGGAGAGGTCGCCGAGTTCCATGAAGGCATCGACGAAGAAACGCAGGCCGGCCTGCGTCGGCAGACGGCCGGCGGAGATGTGCGGCGCGTAGATCAGGCCGAGATGTTCGAGGTCGCTCATCACGTTGCGGATGGTGGCGGGCGACAGCGAGGACGGCAGGATGCGCGACAGGCTGCGTGATCCCACGGGTTCGCCGTCCTTCAGGTAGGAATCGACGATGCGCCGGAAGATGTCGCGCGAACGCATGTCGAGCGACTGCAGCGCGGGCGACAGCAGACTGGGTTCGGCAACTGCCTTGGTCATTGCGCCAAAAACCTCCGGCCCAAGGATATAGACTTCACCACCGCCCGCGCAACCCGCTGTCTGTGTCAGATCACCCGGTCTCTGAGTCGGATCACCCAGGTGTCTGAGTCCGATCACCGGCCATTTTCCTTTGCGCCACGCGCCCCATGTGGTTACAAGCCGGCCAAGAATCCGAAAAATGACGGGAAAGAAGCCTGAATGCGCCCCTCCAAACGCCAATTCGACGAAATGCGCGCCATCTCCTTCGAGCGCGGCGTCTCCAAGCATGCCGAAGGCTCATGCCTGGTGAAGTTCGGCGACACCCATGTCCTGTGCACCGCCAGCCTCGAGGAGAAGGTGCCGGGCTGGATGCGCAATTCCGGCAAGGGCTGGGTCACGGCGGAATACGGCATGCTGCCGCGCTCGACCGGCGAGCGCATGCGCCGCGAGGCTTCCGCCGGCAAGCAGGGCGGCCGCACGTTGGAAATCCAGCGGCTGATCGGCCGCTCCTTGCGCGCCGTGGTCGACCTGCAGGCGCTGGGCGAGCAGCAGATCACCGTCGACTGTGACGTCATCCAGGCCGATGGCGGCACCCGCACCGCCTCGATCACCGGCGGCTGGGTGGCGCTCTATGATTGCCTGCGCTGGATGGAAGCTCGCCAGATGGCCAGCGTCGCCAAGGTGTTGAAGGACCATGTCGCGGCGATTTCCTGCGGCATCCATGACGGCCAGCCGGTCATCGACCTCGATTATCTCGAGGATTCCTCGGCCGGCACCGACGCCAACTTCGTCATGACCGGCAAGGGCGGCATCGTCGAGATCCAGGGCACCGCCGAGGGCGAGCCCTTTTCCGAGGACCAGTTCGCCGACCTGATGGGCCTGGCCAAGAAAGGCATCCAGCGCCTGGTCAGCCTGCAGCAGATGGCGGTGGTCTAGTTTTCAAATGCCGAGCTTGAGCGCCCCCCTCCGGCCTGCCGGCCATCTCCCCCTCAAGGGGGGAGATTGGAAGGTTCGAGTTCGGCACATCTCCTGCGGCTGTGCGGTTTGGCTGCGGCCATTGGCACAGCTGATCTCCCCCCTTGAGGGGGAGATGGCCGGTAGGCCAGAGGGGGGCGCCTCGTGATTCCCTCCGCAATCCTGGAATCAGCCCTCTACGTCACCGACCTCGACGCCGCCGAAACCTTCTACACCGATATCCTCGGCCTCGACATGCTCGGCAGGGTCGACGGCAGGCACCTCTTCTTCCGCTGCGGACCCAGCGTGTTGCTCATCTTCAACGCCGAGGCGACGAAAGTGCCGCCCCCGCCCGATGCGAGACTGAAAGTGCCGCCGCACGGTGCGGTCGGCGAGGGTCATCTCTGCTTTGCGGCCAGCGCCGACGAGATCGCGCGCTGGAAAGCACGTCTCGAGGCGAAGAAGATCGCCATCGAAAGCGAATTTGAATGGCCGCAAGGCGGCCGATCGATCTATATACGCGACCCCTCGGGCAATTCGATCGAATTCGCCGAGCCACGGATCTGGGGCCTTTGATGCATTCGACAACCGTTCATTCGCCTACCATTCATTCGCTTGATGGAAAAAAGATCGTCGTCGCCAGCCACAATGCCGGCAAGCTGCGCGAATTCGCCGATTTGATGGGGCCGTTCGGCTTCGAAGCGAAATCGGCCAAAGACTATGGCCTGCCGGAGCCGGACGAGACCGGCACCACTTTCGAGGAGAACGCCTTCATCAAGGCGCTGGCCGCCGCCCAGGCCACCGGCCTGCCGGCGCTGTCGGATGATTCCGGCCTGTGCGTCGACGCGCTCGACGGCGCCCCCGGCGTCTACACCGCCAACTGGGCCGAAACCCCTGACGGTTCGCGCGATTTCGCCATGGCCATGCAACGCACCGAAGTGGCGCTGCAGGAAGTCGGTGCCGCCTTGCCGGAACAGCGCAAGGGGCGCTTTGTCGCCGTCATCTGCCTCGCCTTTCCCGATGGTGGCGCCGAGTACTATCGCGGCGAGGCCGAAGGCACGCTGGTCTGGCCGCCGCGCGGCGACCTTGGCTTCGGCTACGATCCGGTGTTTTTGCCCGACGGCTTCGACAAGACCTTTGGCGAGATGAGTGCTGAGGAAAAACACGGCTGGAAGCCCGGCCAGCCGACGGCTCTATCGCACCGCGCCCGCGCTTTCCAAAAATTCGCCGAAGCGAGATTGGGTTCGGCATGAGCATGCTGCTCGACCGGGCGCCCGGTTTTGGCGTCTACATCCATTGGCCGTTCTGCGCGGCCAAATGCCCCTATTGCGACTTCAACAGCCATGTCCGCCACCAGCCGGTCGACCAGGAGCGCTTTGCCGCCGCCTTCGAGGCCGAGCTCGCGACCATGCGTCGGCGCACCGGGCCGCGCGAGGTGACCAGCATTTTCCTCGGCGGCGGCACGCCGTCGCTGATGAAGCCGGAAACCGTGGCCCGGGTTCTGGACGCCGTGGCGAAGAATTGGACGGTGCCCGATGGTATCGAGGTGACGCTGGAGGCCAATCCGTCCTCGGTCGAGGCCGAACGGTTTCGCGGCTATCGCGCGGTAGGCGTCAACCGCGTTTCGCTGGGCGTGCAGGCGTTGAACGACAAGGATTTGCGCTTCCTCGGCCGGCTGCACAATGTCGAGGAAGCGCTGCACGCCATTGGCCTTGCGCGCGAGATTTTCCCGCGCTTGTCCTTCGACCTCATCTATGCCAGGCCCGGACAGACGCCGGAGGCTTGGCAGGCCGAGCTTGAACAGGCGATCGGCCATGCCGCGGATCATCTGTCGCTCTACCAGCTGACGATCGAGGAAGGCACGCCCTTCCACGCGCTGCATGCGGCGAAGAAATTCGTCATTCCCGACAATGACCAAGCCGCCGACCTCTATGCGCTGACGCAGGAGATCACCACGGCGCACGGCCTGCCGGCCTATGAGATTTCCAACCACGCCAGGCCGGGCGCCGAGAGCCGGCACAATCTGACCTATTGGCGCTATGGCGAATATGTCGGTGTCGGGCCAGGCGCGCATGGCCGCTTCGTCGAAAACGGCCGCCGCACGGTCACGATCGCCGAGCGGATGCCGGAAACCTGGGCCAATCTAGTCGAAGCCAAGGGCCATGGCGTCACCGGCGGCGAGATCCTGACACGCTCAGAAGAGGCCGACGAGTTCCTGCTGATGGGCCTGCGGCTGGCCGAAGGCATCGACCTTTCCCGCTACGAGGCGTTCTCCGGGCGCGGCCTGTCGAGCGCGCGGTTGGCGGTGCTGCAGGGCGAGGGGCTGGTGGCGCCGATCGGCAACGCCCGGCTCCGCGCCACGCCAGCCGGCATGATCGTGCTCGATGCCGTGGTGGCGGATCTGGCGCGCTAATCCTTGAAAAACGTGCTCTTCGTCTGCAGCCAGAACCGCTTGCGCAGCCCGACCGCCGAGCAGGTGTTTTCCAAGCGCAGGGATATCGAGGTAGCGTCGGCCGGAACAAACCACGATGCCGACACGCCGCTGACGCATGAATTGGTCGCCTGGGCCGATATCATCTTCGTCATGGAAAAGGCGCACCGCGCCAAATTGCAGAAGAAATTCAAGGCCAGCCTGAAGAAGGCCCGGGTCATCTGCCTCGACATCCCCGACGACTATGAATTCATGGATCCGGTGTTGGTACACCTTCTCGAGGCGAAGGTCCCGCGATATCTCGGCTGAATGAGGCCGAGCATTTGCAACCACGCTTTGTCATCCTCGGGCTTGACCCGAGGAATCCATCCCGCGACCGTTGCGCTAGGCGTCGTGCTTGTGGCGGTGTTTGGCGCGGTCCTTCTCGGCGTGCGACTCTCCGGAGCGGACCGGCTTGGCGTCGTCCTTGTCGCGGCGGGCACGATGCTGGTCGCCTACTTGGGATAGCGGCACGCCGTTGCGGGTGCTTTTCGTTTCAAGACGGGTGATGAAGATATCGAAGCGATTGGGCATCGTTCGGTCAGTGCTCCGTCGTGCTGTCTGGTTTGTTGTCGGAAAGTCTGACATTCGTCGGCAAGGCGCTTGTGGTCCGCTTGGTCAGGCTGGTGTCGGTCTTGGCAGGGAGGCGCTTGTCCCTGGCTGCGGCAACGCGCTTACGGCCGGCATAGTAGGGTTCGAAAGCGTCCTGTATTTTTAGGCTGTCCATCCTGTCCTCCTCCTCCGGAATCAGGGGGTAAATCTGCCGAACCCGGTTTCGTTCCCCACTGTGGCAAAGGAATGGCAGGCAGACCCGGCGTCAGCTTTTGCAAGCCGGCGTCAGCCGTGCCAAACAGGGTTTGAATGGAGATGCATCGGTGACCGGCGAAACGGGCAAGCGCAGCTATGTGGTCGGGCAGACCGAGATCGCGGCCCGGCCGCTGGAGCCGGCGCTCTATCTGGTGGCGACGCCGATCGGCAATCTCGCCGACATCACGCTGCGCGCGCTGGAAACGCTGGCCGCCGCCGACGTCGTCGCTTGCGAGGACACGCGGGTGTCGCGCGTGCTTCTCGACCGCTACGGCATCCGCCGCCGCACCACCGCCTATCATGAGCACAATGCCGGCGAAGCCGGACCCAAGCTGATCGCGGCACTTCAGGCCGGACAGAGCGTGGCGCTGATTTCCGATGCCGGCACGCCGCTGGTCTCCGATCCCGGCTACCGGCTGGTCGGCGAGGCGCTCGACCATGGCATTCGCGTCGTGCCGATCCCCGGCCCGTCGGCGCCACTCGCCGCGCTGACCGCGTCCGGCCTGCCCTCGGACGCCTTCCTGTTCGCCGGCTTCCTGCCGGTGAAGACTGGGCAGCGGCTGACGCGGCTCGAAGCCCTGAAAGCTGTGCCGGCGACGCTGATCTTCTTCGAATCGCCGCGCCGGCTAGCCGAATCCCTCGGCGCCATGGTCCAGGCGCTCGGCGGCGAGCGAAAGGCTGCGATCGGCCGCGAGCTGACCAAGACCTTCGAGGAGATGCGCACCGGCACGCTGCAGGTGCTGGCCGACCATTATGCGGCGGCCGATACGCCGAAGGGCGAGATCGTCGTCTGCGTCGGTCCCGCCGAGGCCAAGGCCGAGGAACCTGAAGACATCGATCGCCTGCTGTTGTCGCTCGCTGCCGAAATGCCGGCCTCCAAGGCAGCGTCCGAAGCCGCGAAAATGACCGGCGGCCAGAAGCAGGCGCTCTATCGGCGATTGCTGGAGCTCAGGGACAGACCATGATCCCGAAAAGTGGAAACCGGTTTTCTCGGACAAACGGTTCCGTTTGTCCAGAGATCGTGGTCAAACAAAGTTCCGGAGAAGGCGGTGGCTGAGCGCCCGAGCGCCGCCAGCCGCCAGAAGGCCTATCGGCGCGGCCATCGCGGCGAATGGCTGGCGGCGGCAGCGCTGATGCTGAAGGGCTACCGGATTCTGGCGCGCCGCCACCGCACCCGCTTCGGCGAGATCGACCTGATCGCGCGGCGCGGCGACCTCGTCCTGTTCGTCGAGGTCAAGGCGCGCCGCACGCTGATCGAAGCCATGGAGGCGATCGGCCACGAATCGGAGCGCCGCATCGAGGCGGCGGCCGACATCTGGCTGTCGCGCCAGTCCGACTATGGCAGACTGTCGATGCGTTTCGACATGGTCGCGGTGCTGCCCTGGCGCTGGCCGGTGCATGTCGAAAATGCGTTTTATGGAAGGAATTAGGCGAGAACCGTTGCTCGCCCTTCGCCTGGCTCAGGGCGTTCGTCGTTCGGAAAGCCAAGCAATTGGCTTTCCGTCCGCTTCGCGGACCACTCCTCACCCCCAGATCATCAACGCCCCCAGCCCGACGCCGCCAACCACCAGCCGCCACCAACCGAACAACGAATAGCCGTTGCGCGAGACGTAATCGAGCAGGAAGCGCACGACGATGAGCGCCGTGACGAAGGCGGCGACGAAGCCGATGGCGATGATCGGCAGGTCGGCGCTGCTCAGCACGTTGCGGTTCTTGAACAGGTCGAAGGCAAAAGCGCCGACCATCGTCGGGATCGCAAGGAAGAAAGAAAATTCCGCCGCCGCCCGCTTGTCGACACCCAAGAGCAGTGCGCCGACGATCGTCGAACCCGAGCGCGACGTGCCGGGGATCAGCGACAGGCACTGGAAAAGCCCGATCTGCAGGTAAAGTCGGGTCGGAAAGCGCTCGACGTCGCGGTAGACCGGCTTGAGGTTCATGCGGTCCACCGCCAGCAGCACGACGCCGCCGATGATCAGCATGATGCAGATCAGCCTTGGCGATTCGAACAGCACCGTCTTGATGAAATCATGCGCCAGCGCGCCGATGATCGCCGCCGGTAGGAAGGCGATAAGGATGCCGATGACGAAATGCCGTGTCAGCCGGTCATGCGGCAGGTCGAGCAGCATTTGCCACAGGCGGCGGAAATAAACGCTCAGGATCGCCAGGATGGCGCCGAGCTGGATCAGGATCTCGAAGGCCTTGCCGGTCGAATGGAAGCCGAGGAAATGGCCGGCGAGCAGGATATGGCCGGTCGACGAGACCGGGATGAACTCGGTCAGCCCCTCCAGCAGGCCGAGCAGCAGGGCTTCGACGATGGTCTGGCTTTCCATGGCTACCTCGGCTTTGGCGTGACGGCTAACAGAACGGCTTGCTTGTCATGGCCTGCAAGTCCCCCTATAGGTCGCAACACCCTGACGGCCCGCTAACCGGGCGGCCAAGACTTACCGGTGCGCCCTGCGATTCGCCAGTGCGCTTTATCATCGCGGAACCATGCTGACGCTTTTCCACCACCCCATGTTCGCCACCTGCCGCTTCGTCCGCCTCGCTTTCGGCGAGTACGGCGAGGAGCTGGCCCTGATCGAGGAAAAGCCGTGGACGCGGCGCAAGGAGTTCCTGGCGTTGAATCCGGCCGGCACCCTGCCCATCCTTTTGGCCGAAGGCGACGTGCCGATCGTCGGCGCGACCGTCATCGCCGAATACCTCGATGAGACGCGCGGCGTCTTGAAGCGCGACAAGCGGCTGCTCGCCGAGGACCCGATGCAGCGCGCCGAGATCCGCCGGCTGATCGACTGGTACCTCAACAAGGCCGAAAGCGAGGTAACCCGCCATCTGGTGCGCGAACGCGTGCTGAAACCGGTGATGCCGGAAACGGCGGGCGGTGGCTCGCCAGATTCGGGCGCGATCCGCGCCGCCCGCGCCAACATCCGCCAGCACATGAAATACACCAACTGGCTCGCCGGCACCCGCCATTGGCTGGCCGGCAGCAGGGTCACCTATGCCGATCTCGCGGCCGCCGCGACGCTGTCGGTGCTCGACTATCTCGGCGAGATCGATTGGCGCGAACACGCCGCGGCGCGCGAATGGTACACGCGGGTGAAGTCGCGGCCCTCCTTCCGGCCGCTTTTGACCGACCGGGTGCGCGGCCTGTCGCCGGTGTCGCATTATGCGGACCTCGACTTCTGACGCCGCAAAACTGCGCGCGCTGATCGACGCAGAGGCGCATCGCGCCGGCTTCGATGCCGTCGCCGTCACCACCCCCGATGCGATCCCGCTGGCGCCGGCGCGCCTGGCCGAATTCGTCGCCGACGGCTTTCACGGTTCGATGGGCTGGATCGCCGAGACGCTGCAACGCCGCAGCGAACCCACCGCGCTCTGGCCGCAAGTGCGCTCGATCATCGTGCTGGCGATGAACTACGGCCCCGACCGTGATCCGCGCGAGGTGCTGACCAAGCCCGACCGTGGCGCTATCTCGGTCTATGCGCAGAACCGCGACTATCACGAGGTTATTAAGGGGCGGCTGAAGGAAATCGCCGGCAAGCTCGTGGCGCGCGCCGGCGGCGACGTGAAGGTCTTCGTCGACACAGCGCCGGTGATGGAGAAGCCGCTGGCCGAGGCCGCCGGGCTCGGCTGGCAAGGCAAGCACACCAACCTGGTCAGCCGCGAGCACGGCTCCTGGCTGTTTCTCGGCACCATCTTCACCACAGCCGAACTCGTGCCCGACCGGGCCGAGATCGATCATTGCGGGTCCTGTCGCGCCTGCCTCGACGCCTGCCCGACCGACGCCTTCCCGGCGCCCTACCGCCTCGATGCGCGGCGCTGCATCTCCTATCTCACCATCGAGAACAAGGGGCCTATCCCGCATGAATTCCGAGAAAAGATCGGCAACCGCATCTATGGCTGCGACGACTGCCTCGCCGCCTGTCCGTGGAACAAGTTCGCCAGGGCGGCTTCCGAGGCAAAACTCGCGGCGCGCGACGATTTGCGCGAGCCGCCGCTTGGCCAGCTGCTGCAACTCGACGACCCAGCCTTCCGCGCCTTCTTCTCAGGGTCGCCGATAAAGCGCATCGGCCGCGATCGTTTTGTCCGCAACGTGCTGATCGCCGCCGGCAATTCCGGCGATGCCGCGCTTGCCGTCCACGTGCGCGCCTTGCTGGACGACGCGTCGCCGATGGTGCGGGGCGCGGCAATATGGGCGCTGGCGCGGCTTGTGCCTGATGCCGAATATGCCGAACGGGCAGCTATCGGCCTGAAAATCGAGGACAACGAGGCCGTGCGTGACGAATGGCGTCTGGCGCGGCCGACCAGGGCACATGCATGAGTGAAAAGCAGATATTCATCTTCGGCGCCGGCTATTCCGGCCAGGCTTTTGCCCGCGCCGGCAAAGCTGCCGCCACGATCTTTGGGACGACGCGTTCGGCCGGGAAATTCGAGGCGCTGCGGCAGGCCGGCATTGCGCCGCTGCTGTTCGACGGCGCGCTGACCGGCGAAATCGGCGATGCGCTGGGAAAGACAACGCATCTGGTGGTTTCGGTTGGCCCGGAAGAGGCCGGTGATCCCGTGCTGAATGCCGCCCGCGCGGCGATCGTGGCGCGGATGCCTGCACTTGAATGGATAGGCTATCTCTCGACAGTCGGTGTCTACGGCAATTATGACGGCGCCTGGGTCGATGAAACGGCCGAGTGCCGGCCGGTGTCGAAGCGCTCGGTCATGCGGGTGGCTGCCGAACGGGACTGGCTGGAACTCGGCCGCGAGATCGGCCGGCCGGTGGCGATCCTGCGCCTGTCGGGCATTTACGGCCCGGGCCGCAACGCCCTGGTCAATCTGGAAAACGGCACCGCGCGGCGGCTGGTCAAGCCCAACCAGGTGTTCAACCGCATCCATTGCGACGACATTGCCGGTGCCCTCTGGCATTTGGCGGATCGCGATCTCGGCGGCATCTTCAACGTCACCGACGACCTGCCGGCGCCGCCGCAGGATGTCGTCGCCCATGCCGCGTCGCTGATGGGCGTCGAGCCGCCGCCCGAAATTCCCTTCGACGCCGCCCAGCTTTCGCCCATGGCGCGGTCCTTCTATGGCGAGAACAAGCGTGTCGCCAACGCAGCAATCAAGGCGGCGGGCTATTCCCTGCGGTTTCCGGATTACCGAGCCGCCTTCGACCATATGTGGGCTAGCGGCGACTGGCGCGACGGCGAGCCGCGCAGCCCGATGAAGCGCTAATCATCGAAGCGCCGCGCGTTGCGTGCTATGATTCGGCCTTGGATTGCGGTGGGGATCCGGTTTCATGAAAACAGCGACGCGGCGATCTCTCGGCAGGAAATCACTGCTGGCCACAGCGCTCGGCCTGTTCGCGCTGGCCGGGCTCGCCACGCAGCCGGCGGCGGCCGAGGAACGGGCGAAGGACCTGTTCGGCGCCAAGAAACTGCCGGCGGCGACTGCGGCGCAGTCGATAGGCTTCTACTCCAAGGGCTGCTTTGCCGGCGGCGTCGCCATTCCCATGGATGGCCCAACCTGGGAGGTGATGCGGCCGTCGCGCAACCGCCGCTGGGGCCATCCGGCGATGATCGCGGTGATCGAGAAACTGTCGCGCGACGCCGCGGCCGATGGTTGGCCCGGCCTGCTGATCGGCGACATTTCGCAGCCGCGCGGCGGTCCGATGATGACCGGCCACGCCTCGCACCAGATCGGCCTCGATGCCGATATCTGGCTGACGCCGATGCCCAGTTCCCCGCTGTCGATGGCGCAACGCGAAAGCATCAGCGCCACCTTGATGGTCGACGAGAAGACCCATCTGGTGAAGGATGCGCTGTGGACGCCGGCACATACGAGGCTTCTGAAGCGGGCGGCGAGCTATCCCGAGGTCGAACGCATCCTGGTCAATCCCGGCATCAAGAAAAAGCTCTGCGACACCGTCAAGGGCGACCGCGACTGGCTGCGCAAGATCAGGCCGTTCTGGGGCCACGACTATCATTTCCACATGCGCATCGGCTGCCAGCCGGGCTCGCCCAACTGCAAGGCGCAGGAAGCGACGCCGGCCGATGACGGTTGCGGCAAGCCGCTCGCCTGGTGGTTCACGCAGGAACCCTGGCGGCCGAACAAGAACCCTGATGCGCCGAAGGCCCGCGACCTGATGACGATGGCGAACCTGCCGAAGGAATGCCGCGCCGTGCTCGACGCGCCGGGGCCGGCGTCCGCCGAGGCCGCGACCTATCATGGCGGCGCCGTGCCGCTCGTGGCCGCGGCGCCTGAAGCCGAAGCGCCTTCGATGCCTGCCACCACGGCCAGTGGTGCAGCCGGCTTGCCGGCCTCGATGAACGCTTTCACCGCGACCCCCGAGATCGGCATCCCGCTGCCGCGGCCACGGCCGGGAAACTGACCGCTGCGGCACTTATCCAGGGTTGAACCGGTTTAGCCGTGCCGTTTTTGCGAAATAGTGGCCGTTTGGCCGCAGAACCTGTCTCCGCGTGACGCCGGCCTCGAAAACCGTTTCCCTTTTCAAACTCATGCGCTAGTCAACGGGAGAACGGCGCTATGCCGTCGTGGGCGCCGGGGACGGACGAGAGCATGCCAAGCACGGGCGATGACGATACTTTGTTGCGGTTTCCGATCCTGATCGGCGACATTGGCGGCACCAATGCGCGCTTTTCGATCGTGCTCGACGCCAATTCCGAGGCCGGCGAGCCGACCATCGTCCAGACCGCCAACTTCAACACCATCGACGAGGCGATCCAGGCGGCCGTGCTCGACCGCTCGTCGGTACGCCCCAATTCGGCGGTGCTGGCGGTGGCCGGGCCGGTCGACGGCGACGAGATCGAGCTCACCAACTGCCCGTGGATCGTCAAGCCCAGGCAGATGTTCGCCAGCCTCGGCTTGAGCGACATCGTCGTGCTCAATGATTTCGAGGCGCAGGCGCTGGCCGTCGTCGCGCTCGGCGAGGAGCATATGGAAAAGATCGGCGGCGGCACGCCGGAGCCCAATGCCGGGCGCGTCGTGCTCGGCCCCGGAACCGGGCTCGGCGTCGCCGGGCTGGTCTATGCGCTTCGCCACTGGATACCGGTGCCCGGCGAGGGCGGCCATATGGATATCGGCCCGCGCACGCCGCGCGATTTCGAGGTTTTCCCGCATATCGAAAAGCTCGAGGGCCGCATTTCGGGCGAGCAGATCCTGTGCGGACGCGGCCTCGTCAACGTCTACCGGGCGGTGGCCAAGGCGGACGGCAAACCGTCGCCTTTCACCACGCCGGCGGAAATCACCGCCGCGGCACTGGCCAAGACCGATCCGGTTGCCGAAGAGGCGCTGGAGACCTTCGTCACCTGCCTCGGGCGCACTGCAGGCGATCTTGCGCTGGTGTTCATGAGCCGCGGCGGCGTCTTCCTCACCGGCGGCATCGCGCAGAAGATCGTGCCGGCGCTGAAAGCCGGCAATTTCCGCGCCGCCTTCGAGGACAAGGCGCCGCACAGCGCGCTGATGCGCACCATGCCGGTCTATGTGATCACCCACCCGCTGGCCGCGCTTTTGGGCCTTGCCGCCTATGCCAGAAACCCGTCGCTGTTCGGAGTCCAGACCGCGGACCGCCGCTGGCGCGACGAAGTTAGTCACCCCAAGGCATAGGCAAGCCGGCCTCTTGGCGCTAAGAGAAGTGCCGAATTGCAACCCGGCCACGGGAAGCAGGAACCTGTGAAGCGCTCCGATTTGACATTTCAGATACCCAACAAGCCGAAAGTCACGCCCCGTGCGGTCACGGCGGTGCTCCGCCGAATTATCGCTGAAAACGGCCGTGATTACCGCTGGTCCTATGCTTTTGCCGCTGCCTGCCTGATCGCGGTGTCCGCGACAACCGCCTTCACCGCCTGGGTCATGAGCCCCGTCGTCAACGAGATATTCTACGAACGGCGCGGCGATCTGATCGTGTGGATCTGTGCCGCGATCATGGCGGCCTTCCTGGTGCGCGGTTTTGCCGGCTACGGCCAGGCGGTGACGCTGGCCAAGGTCGGCAACAATCTGGTGGCGCGCTACCAGAAACGCCTCTTCGACCATCTGATGAAACTCGGCGTCGGCTTTTTCAGCGACACGCGTTCGGGCCGGCTGGCTGCCCAGATGAACGAGAACGTCAACGGCATCCGCGACCTGCTGTCGATGACGCTCACGTCGATCGCGCGCGATGGCGTGACGCTGCTCGGCCTGCTTGGTGTCATGATCTACCAGGATCCGGTCCTCTCGCTGAGCTCCCTGCTGATCGGACCGCCGCTGATCTGGACCGTCACCTATCTGATGCGTCGGGTGCGCCGCATCACCCGCGAATCGGTGCAGATCAACTCGCGGCTGATCGGCGCCGTGCAGGAGGCCACGCAAGGCATTGCCATCGTCAAGGCCTTCACCATGGAAGAGGAGCTGTCGCGCCGCATCGGCGCGCTCGCCGACAGCGCCGAGCAGCGGGGAAACAAGATTGCCCGTGTCTCGGAACGGCTGGCGCCGATCTCGGACATGCTGGCCGGTCTTGCCGTAACCGGTGTCATCGCCTATTCCGGCTACCGGGCGATCGTTCTCGGACAGCCACCGGGTGCGGTCTTTTCCTTCATCACCGCGCTGTTGCTCGCCTATGACCCGGCACGGCGGCTGGCGCGCATGCAGGTCGGCATGGAGCGCGCGCTGGTCAATGCGCGCATGATCTACGAACTTCTCGATCTCGAGCCGCAGCAGGGCGACACGCCGGGAGCCGCCGAGGCCAAGTTCACCACCGGCGAAGTGCGTTTCAACAACGTGTCCTTCCGCTATGTCGAGGAAACACCGGTGCTGCAGGACCTGAGCTTCGTCGCCGCGGCCGGCAAGATGACCGCCATCGTCGGCGCCTCCGGCGCCGGCAAGACGACGCTGGTGGCGCTGCTGCAGCGCTTCTACGACGTCGAGGCGGGAACGATCGAGATCGACGGCCAGGACATTTCCAAGATCACCAAGCATTCGCTGCGCAGTTCCATCGCCTATGTCTCGCAGCAGCCCTATCTGTTCGAAGGCACCATCCGCGACAACATCCGCTATGGCCGGTTGAATGCCACCGACGCCGAAATCGAACAGGCCGCGCTGCAGGCCGAGGCCGACGGCTTCATCCGCCAGCAGCCACAGGGTTACGACACACCCGTCGGCGAAAACGGCGTGACGCTGTCGGGCGGCCAGCGCCAGCGCGTGTCGATCGCCCGCGCCATCGTGCGGCAGGCGCCGATCCTTCTGCTCGACGAGGCGACGTCGGCACTCGACAACGAGGCCGAGGCGCGGGTCCAGGAAGCGCTGATCCAGGTCATGGAAGGGCGCACCACCATCGTCATCGCGCACCGGCTGTCGACGGTGGTCAATGCCGACCACATCATCGTGCTGGAACAGGGCCATCTCGTCGAACAGGGCACGCATGCCTCGCTGATGGCCGATCCGCACAGCGTCTATGCCCGCTTCCACCGGGTGCAGGGCAAAAAGGGGCTGGGGCTTGTCGACGACGCCAAGCCAATCCAAACTCCGCCGCCGCGCAGCCGCGCGAAAAAGGCGGCCGGGAGACCTTCATGAGCGATATGGGCCTGGTCGTGGTGGGTGCAGCCGGCCGCATGGGGCAGACACTGATCCGCGCCATCCACACCATTCCCGGCGTCCGCGTGATCGGCGCCGTCGAGCGTGGCGGCTCACCCTATCTGGGCAAGGATGCCGGCGAACTTGCCGGCGTCGGCCGCATCGACGTGCCGATTGGCGACGATCCGCTGCCGGTCTTCGCCAGGGCCGACGGCGTGCTCGATTTCACCACGCCGGCCTCGAGCGTCGAATTCGCTGGCTACGCGGCGCAGGCGCGCATCGCCCATGTCATCGGCACCACCGGCTGCTCGGCCGACGATGACGCCAAGATCGCGGCGGCTGCGCGCCATGCGATGATCGTCAAGTCGGGCAATATGAGCCTTGGCGTCAATCTTCTGGCGGTGCTGGTCGAACAGGCGGCGCGCGCGCTCGACGCCGACGATTTCGACATCGAGATCCTCGAAATGCACCACAAGCACAAGGTCGACGCGCCGTCGGGCACGGCGCTGCTGCTCGGCGAAGCCGCCGCCGCCGGGCGCGGCATCGCGCTCGCCGGCAACGATGTGCGCGTCCGCGACGGCCACACCGGCGTGCGAAAGACCGGCTCGATCGGCTTTGCCTCGCTGCGTGGCGGTTCGGTGGTCGGTGACCACAGCGTGATGCTGGCCGGCACCGGCGAGCGCATCACACTGTCCCACCATGCCGAGGACCGCGCCATCTTCGCCCGCGGAGCCGTCAAGGCCGCCTTGTGGGCGCGCGGCCGCAAGCCGGGACTGTATTCGATGCGGGACGTGCTCGGCCTCAGCTGAGCGGACATCCACTGTTTTAACGCAATTCCGGACGGAAAACCGATTCACACTTTTCCTGGAATTGCTCTTGAAGGGAGCAAATATGTCGAGAACCCTCGTGCTCGTGCGCCACGGCCAGAGCGAATGGAACCTGAAGAACCTGTTCACCGGCTGGCGCGATGTGGACCTGACCGAGCAGGGCCACGCGGAGGCCAAGGCCGCAGGCCAAAAACTCAAGGCGCGCGGCCTGAAATTCGACATCGCCTTCACCTCGGCGCTGATCCGGGCGCAAAAGACCTGCCAGCACATTCTCGACGCCGTCGGCCAGAGCGATCTGACAACCATCCGCGACCAGGCGCTGAACGAGCGCGACTATGGTGATCTCTCCGGCCTCAACAAGGACGATGCACGCAAGAAATGGGGCGAGGAGCAGGTGCATGTCTGGCGCCGCTCCTACGACGTGTCGCCGCCCGCCGGCGAAAGCCTGAAGGACACCGGCGCGCGCGTCTGGCCCTACTACCTGCACGACCTGCAGCCGCACGTGCTGCGCGGCGGCACCGTGCTGGTCGCCGCGCACGGCAACTCGCTGCGCGCGCTGATCATGGCGCTGGACGGCAAGTCGGGCGAGGAGATCGTCAAGCTGGAGCTCGGCACCGGCGTGCCGGTCATCTACACGCTCAACGCCGATTCCACGGTGGCTTCCAAGGAAGTGCTGGAAGGCTGAGCCGGCAAGCAGCAACCCATTCTTGATTGGGCATGATCTCTTCCGAAAACCGGTTCCCACTTTTCGGGATCATGCTTTGAAAAAAGCGCGTTGACACACATCGCTTGCCCGCTTACATGAGCCCGCACCAGCCCAGATGGCGGAATTGGTAGACGCGCACGGTTCAGGTCCGTGTTCCGCAAGGAGTGGAGGTTCGAGTCCTCTTCTGGGCACCAAATTCCCGTTTCGAACCATTCGACGGTTCAGAAACCCAAAGAAAAAGCCCGGTTCGCCCGGGCTTTTTCTTTGCCGCCAACCTCTCCTCCCGGCTAGGCACTCAACAAACCGCTTCAAACTCCGCGCCCGCTTCGCTACGCTCCAACCCATGTCTCAAACCACCAACCCGATCTTCGGCGCCCGTCGCGATCAGGCGTTCCCAAAGCTGTCCGAAGCCGACATCGACCGCATGCGCCGGTTTGGCGAGGCCAGCGTCTATGCCGATGGCGAGCGCATCGTCACGGCCGGCGATGTGGCGCCCGGCCTGATCGTCGTCCTGTCGGGCAAGGTCGACATCATCCAGGATAGCGGGCTCGGCCGTCGCGAAACGATCGTCACGCACGGTCCGGGCAGCTTCGTCGGCGAACTGGCCCAGCTTTCGGCCCGCCCCTCGCTGGTGGATGCGCAGGCCGCCGAGCCGGTGGAGGCCTTCGTCATCGCCTCGCAGAGGCTGCGCGACCTGATGGTGCAGGAGGCCAGTCTCGGCGAGCGCATCATGCGGGCGCTGATCCTGCGCCGTGTCGGGCTGCTGGAAAGCGCCACCAGCGGGCCGATCATCATCGGACCCGTCAACAATGCCGACGTCTTGCGGCTGCAGGGGTTCCTGGCCCGCAGCGGGCAGCCGCACCGCGCGCTTGATTCAGACAGCGATCCCTGCGCCAAAACCCTGGTCGAGCGCTTCGATGTCGACCCTCACCATCTGCCGATCGTGCTGTGTCCCAATGGCCGGTTGCTGCTCAATCCCGGCGAGAAGGACCTCGCCCGCTGCATCGGCCTGCTGCGGCCGATCGATGCTTCCAGGCTATACGACGTCGCCATCGTCGGCGCCGGACCGGCGGGACTGGCGGCGGCGGTCTATGCGGCCTCCGAAGGTCTGTCGACGATCGTGCTGGATTGCCGGGCATTCGGTGGACAGGCCGGTGCCTCCTCGGCATCGAGAATTATCTCGGTTTCCCAACCGGCATTTCGGGCATGGCTCTGATGGCGCGCGCCTACAACCAGGCGCAGAAATTCGGCGTTGAAATGGTGATACCCGACGAGGCGAAGCTGCTGAGCGCTGGGACCGGCGGTGCCCGCTACACCCTGGATGTCGGCGATGGCGAGACCGTGCGGACGCGCACCGTGGTGATCGCCAGCGGGGCGCGCTACCGCCGCCTCGATGTCGCCAATCTGGCGCAGTTCGAAGGGACGTGCGTGCATTATTGGGCCTCGCCGATCGAAGCGCGGCTTTGCCAGGGCCAGGAAGTTGCGCTGGTCGGTGCCGGCAATTCAGCCGGACAGGCGGCGGTCTACCTGGCCAGCCATGTGCGCAAGGTGGCGCTGCTGGCGCGTGGCAGCAGCCTTGATGCCAGCATGTCGCGCTATCTGGTCGAGCGCATCAAGGCGCAGCCGAACATCGAGGTGCTGACCGGGACCGAGGTCGAGGCGCTGGAAGGCGACGAAGGCAATCTCAGCACGGTGCGCTGGCGCAACCGCGCCAGCGGCGTGGAAACGACACGCCCGATCCGCCATCTCTTCCTGTTCATTGGCGCCGACCCGAATACGGACTGGCTGGCGCACTGCAACGTGGCGCTGGATGCCAACGGTTTCGTGCGCACCGGATCCGACCTGGGATCGGCGCATGGCGTGATGGAGACGAGCCGCAGCGGGGTGTTTGCCATCGGCGACGTTCGCGCCGGATCGGTCAAACGCGTCGCGGCGGCCGTCGGCGAGGGTGCCCAGGTGGTGGCGGCGTTGCACGCCTATCTCGCGCAAGACGGCAGCCACACCGTCGCGCCTCAATTGATCGGGAGAGTGTGATGGCGGATGAATGCAGACATGCGGGTGACATCAAGGACGTGACGCCGAGCGCGCTCGGCTGCGAGGAGTGCCTGAAGAGCGGGTCGCAATGGGTGCATCTGCGGCTCTGCCGCACCTGCGGCCATGTCGGCTGCTGCGACGACTCGCCCAACCGTCACGCCACCAAGCATTTTCACGCCACCCGTCATCCGATCATCGAGGGCTACGATCCGCCGGAAGGCTGGGGCTGGTGCTATGTCGACGAGGTCTTTCTCGACCTCGGCGACCGCACCACGCCGCAGAACGGTCCGATCCCGCGATTCTATTGAGCCAGCGCCGGGCGCAGCGGGGCCAGAGTCCCAAAAGAAAAGCCCGGTTCGTCCGGGCTTTTTGGCCGACAGTCGGTGGTCCGGAGCGCGATCAGTCGCGCTTTGGCGACGCCGGCGCCGGTTCCTGATTGTCCACGCTGTTCTCGTTCACCTGGAAGGCTATTCCCTCAACCTTCCTTTTCTTGAGGGCGTCGCCGGTCTTTGGTTGCGGTGGCCTGTCCGAATTTGGCGCGGTGTTCTCGTTGACGTCGAGGGCTCTGGTCATCATGTCCTCCAGTTGCTGTCCTGGAACACAATGTTCGGCGGTGCACGGGGTTCCCGGCAAAACAGGCGCCCGTCGCGACCGGGCCTCTGCAAACGGGCCAGGCCGGCAGTCCGGCTGTCACGCCGGCCTGTGCTGTCGCAAGACCCTCCACTCGTGCCAGATCAACACCATGACGACCGCATCGAAGACGGTGAGGATGAGCAGGCCGACCGAATGAGTGTATGAGTAGCGGTAGAGCTGATAGACCATGAATGCGCCCAATGCCGCGAGCGATGCCGGATACGACCAAAGCTTGCCCCGCAAGAGCCCGACAACCAGCAGCAGCTTTATCAGGCCGTGGCTGAGCAGGTAGAAAGCGTAGAATTCCTTGCTGGCTATCGAAAAATGGCTTGCCATCTGCGACAGATGGCCAGCTATGAAATCGTTCGGGTCTTCGATCAATTCCTCTGCGGTGAAAGCATTGACCCAGGAGACGATGGCATCGGTGGTGACGACATAAAACAGAATCCCCCCGATGCATTCGATCAGGGCATGCGCGCCCTTGAGCCAGACGCCGACTTCGAAGATCTGATGGATACGGCGTTCATCGACGGCCTTCAAAAATTCACCTCACGATCAATCACGGAAACCGACGCCAAATGGATGCTGCGTTAACGCACTGGATAAACGCCGCGGCCGGCATCAGCCCCGTTCTTGATAAAGCACTGATCGGCGTCTCACAAATCGGCGTTCCCCTCATGGTGCTGGCCGTGGTCCTGCAATGGTGGGCTAAGGTCGATCGCTACCATGTTCGTCACGCCGCGGTGTCGGCCGGCCTGGCGTTCCTGGTGGGTCTTGCAATCAACCAGTTCATTCTTCTGTTCGTGCATCGGCTACGGCCCTACGACGTCGGCGTGACGCATCTGTTGATTGCGCCCAGCGCCGACTGGTAATTCCCGTCCGATCACGCGACGGCTGCCGTTGCGATCGTTGCGGCCTTCGCGATGCAAGGCCTTCCGCGCCGGACGATTGCGCTTCTCGTGATGGCATTGCTGATCTGCTGGTCGAGGATCTATATCGGGACGCACTACCTGACCGACGTTGTCGGTGGGGCCATCACCGGCGTCCTGGGTGCGATCGTGGTCAGGCTGGTTTACCGCGAGAACTCCCGCCTGGACAAACTGGTGACCAAAATTCTTTAGGGCAAGCACTGCTCGATTGACCGGTGAGCAGTTCCAACCAAGGCGCGACTTCACAATCTGCCAGCGAAATATCGATATCCCAGCCATCCCGCCAGCGCGACCGAAGCAACCCAGATACAAGCGATGACCACCGCGGCGCCGCGGCTCACGGGCCTGTCAACGGCAAGGGCGGCCGCCGCCCTGTGTTCCGCCATCACCTCAGGCGGGATCATCTTGACCACGGCGAGGACGCCCAGGGGGACCAGGATCGCATCGTCGAGGTAGCCAATCACCGGGATGAAATCGGGTATCAGGTCGATTGGGGATAAGGCGTAGCCCGCGACACACACGGCAAGCGCCTTGGCATACCATGGCGTTCGGGGATCGCGCGCGGCGAGATAGAGCGCATGCACGTCGCGCTTGATTGTCCGTGCCCATTCCTTCAGTGCCATGGGACGACTTTAGCGCCAAATGGCAACGCGCCGATAGCGCACGCCAAGTGCGGCCCTTTCCTCCTTGCCGATCGCCCCGAAGCCGCTCTATCGCACGGAACCTGTGACGGTCGGGTCGATCGTGCTGGGAACCGATTTGCGTTCGTTGCCGGCAAGCGCGGCTATGATCAGCAGGCTGGCCACAACCGGCACGAACAGGATGGCAACGCGGGCTTGCACGTAGAAGATGGCGCGCCATTCGTTGCGCTTGTCGGGGCTGTTGCTCATCATACTCACTTTGTCAGACCTCCCGGGCGTGACATAGCCGGGAACCGTTAAGCAACTCCTTCCGACTTTGTTAACCCGGCGGAATTGAGGCGAAGTTCCGGGTCCTGATCCTCGGTTTCAGCCCAGCCCGAGCCGTCTGGCGCCTTGCCGGAACAGTGCCGCGGCATCCGGCTCGAAGCGGAAGGTGCCGATGAAATCGTCGCTTGAATAGTTCGGCAATGTCTTGCGGATGGCGGCGGCAAAGCCGCGCGCCTCGTCGAGCCGGCCCGCCAGCGCCAGGCAGTGCGCGGCTATCGCCAGGATGATGGCGTGGGCGTTGGGCCGCGCCGCTGCCTTCAGCGCCCATTCGGCCGCCTCCTCGAACTGGCCGAGCCGGACATGCGCCATCGCCCGCGCCCCCAGCATGCCGAACAGCAACGGGTCGAACGGGCTGAGATGGCGCGAATGGTCGGAGGAGCCGATCGCCGCCTGCGGGTCGCCCGACTGCGACTGGACGAAGGACAGCGCGTAGTGGCCGAGCGCGAAGTTGGGGCTGAGGTCCACCGCCCGTTCCAGTTCGAGCAGCGAACCGTCCTGTTCGCCGCGCAGCCACAGTGCCCGGCCCATCGCCCAGTGCGCGGCTGGATTGTGGTCGTCGACCAGCAGGCTGTGGCTGGCGCTCTCGAAGGCCAGCGCGCTTTCCCGGTCGCGGTCGCCCCAGCGCTGGAAGGCGTTCTGCCAATGGGTGAAGGACAGGCCGGCATAGGCGCGGGCAAAGGTCGGATCGAGCCGCAAGGCCATGTCGAAGAAATGCCTCGCCTGCTCGTTCTCGACCTGGGTGAAGCGGTACATGTGCCAGAGGCCGCGATGATAGGCCTCCCAGGCGTTGAGCGAATTGGGCGCCTTGAGCATGGCGCGGTTGCGCTCGACCGTTTCGATCTCGGCCGAGATCGACGAGACGATGCTGTTGCCGATATCGTCTAGCAAGCCGAAGATGTCGTCGGACCGGCGCTCGAACGTCTCGGCCCAGACGATCCTGGCCGTGCGCACCTCGATCAGTTCGACGCTGACAATCAGGCGGCCGGGCGGGCTGCGCACTGTGCCGGTGGCGACATAGTCGACATTCAGCCGGCGGCCGGCATCCTCGGGCGCGATGCCCTTCTCGGCCAGCGCAAACACCGAACCGCGCGCGATGACGAAGAAATCCCTGAGCTTCGCCAGGCGGGTGATGATGTCGTGGGTAAAACCGTCGGCAAGCCCACCACGCGCGCCGCCGGTTTCCTCGACAAACGGCATGACGGCCAGCGAAGCGTGGCTCGGCTCGACCGGGCCGGTATCGCCGGCTGCGACGACCAATTGCGATACCGCGGACGGGCCGGCCGGCGGCGCCCGCTGCAAGACGGCTGGCCGTTGCTCACGCATCGCCCGCCAGGCGGCATTGACCGGTCCGAAATCGATTGCCTCCGACTGAAACAACTGTTCTGCCGCCGCCAGATGCTGCTCGGCCGCGCCGATCTCACCGTGCTCCGCCAGATTGGCCAGCAACGCCAGATGCGCGCGCGTGTCGAACGGCGCCAGTTCGACCCATTTGTCGAGATGCGCGGACACATCCGGGGTGTCAGCCGGATGGTTTGCGACAAGATGCTCCAGCACGGCGACGTGGCATGAGTGAAAACGGCGGCGTTGAGCGACCAGCCAGTTGTTGAAATGCGGGCTGCGTTCAAGCTCCAGCCCGTCGAGGAAATCGCCGGCGAACAGTTTGGCCAGCGCCCGCAAGCGCTCCACATCGAGGGTGCCGATCCCTTGCGCCGCAGCGTCGCTGACCTCCAGCGCATCGACCAGGCAATCGCTGAGATCAAGCGCGACCGTGTCGCCTTGCGTGGAGACGCGGCGCCGATCCGGCTCGTCGAGCGCGCCGCGCAGTTTGCTGAGGCACCAGCGCAGCTCGCCGCGGGGATCGTTGGGCACGTCCCACAACAGCTCGCACAGGCGACCGCGGCCGACGGCGTGCGGCGCCAGCGCCAGATAGGCAAACAGCGCGCGCAGCTTGCGTGAGGCCGGCAGCGCCACCGCAACGCCGTTGCGGGAGATCGTCAGCGTTCCAAGCAGGCGCACGGACAGGCCGGTCGCTTGGCCCTCCAGTCTCGATCGGGTGGATTCCACGTGCGTTTCCACGCCTGCTCCCACGCTGGCCTGTCGGCCCTTGCTGTATCACCGAAACCGACAAAACGCATCCGGCGGCGTATTCCGTGCCGGATGCCGCCATTGCCGCAATGCCGGCATGTCTGTCCTAGCGCGGCCAGGTCTCGAAACCTCGCCGCCCAACCCGCCGGTTTGTAACCGGCTCGTGATGGCAAACGATCGAGGAGATCAAAGATGTTGCAGAAGCAGAAAATCCGGACCACCGCCGGGCGCGGCCGCCTGTTCGACAGCATTCTCGACACCGTCGGCGACACGCCGGTGGTGCGTATCAACAATCTCTCGCCGGCCCATGCAACGATCTATGTGAAGGCTGAGTTCTTCAATCCGGGCGCCTCGGTGAAGGACCGCCTGGCGCTCAACATCATCGAGGCGGGCGAGCGCAGCGGCGCACTGAAGCCGGGCCAGACGGTGGTCGAGGCGACCAGCGGCAACACCGGCATCGGGCTGGCCATGGTCTGTGCGCAGAAGGGCTATCCGCTGGTCGTCACCATGGCCGACAGTTTTTCGGTCGAGCGCCGCAAGCTGATGCGCATGCTGGGCGCCAAGGTGGTGCTGACGCCGCGCGCCGAGAAGGGTTTTGGTATGTACAAGAAGGCGGTGGAGCTGGCCGAGGCCAATGGCTGGTTTCTCGCCCGCCAGTTCGAGACGGCGGCCAATGCCGCCATCCACGAGGCGACCACGGCGCGCGAGATCATCAATGATTTTGCCGGTTCGCGGCTCGACGGCTTTGTCACCGGCTATGGCACCGGCGGCACGGTCGTCGGCGTGGCGCGCGTGCTGCGGCGGGAACGGCCGGAGACACGCGTCGTGCTCTCCGAGCCGGCCAACGCGCAGCTCATCGGCAGCGGCAAGGCGCAGCAGCGCGGCGCCGACGGCGCTCCTGCCGCCACCCACCCGGCCTTCGAGCCGCACCCGATCCAGGGCTGGACGCCGGACTTCATCCCCAACGTGCTGCAGGAAGCGATCGACGCCAGCCTCTATGACGAGGTGATGCCGGTTGCCGGGCCTGAGGGCATCAAATGGGCCAAGGCGCTGGCACGCCAGGAAGGCATCTTCACCGGCATTTCCGGCGGCGCCACCTTCGCGGTAGCGCGGCAGGTCGCCGAACGGGCGCCGGCCGGCGCGGTGATCCTGTGCATGCTGCCCGACACCGGCGAACGCTACATGTCGACGCCGCTGTTCGACGGCATCGAGGCCGAGATGGATGCCGACGAGATCGCCCTGTCGCGCTCGACGCCCGGCTGCCAATTCCCGGCGGCTTGACGGAGACAGATCATGGACATGGTGCAAGAAACCCTTGGCGTGACCGAGGAAACGCTTGACCCCCAGGACTGGGCCGATGTGCAGGCCCTGTCGCACCGGGTCATCGACGATGCGGTCGATTATCTGCGCGACGTGCGCGACCGCCCTGTCTGGCGGGAGATGCCGGCGGATGTGAGAGATGTCTTCGCGGCACCCCTGCCGCGATCACCGTCGTCCCTTGCCGCAGTATATGACGAGGTCTCGCGGAGCGTGATGTCCTATCCGATGGGCAACATCCATCCGCGCTTCTGGTCCTGGTATATGGGGTCGAGCAACTTCACCGGCGCGCTCGGCGATTTTTTGGCGGCAATCCAGGGCTCCAATCTCGGCGGCGGCAACCACGCCGCCGGGCTGATGGACAGCCAGGTGGTGAATTGGTGCAAGCAGATGCTGGGTTTTCCCGCTTCTGCCGGCGGCACGCTGGTTAGCGGCGGCTCGATGGCCAACATCATCGGGCTGACCGTGGCACGCAACGTCAAGGCCGGCATCGACGTTCGCCAGCATGGCGTTGCCGCCATCGAGAAGCCGTTGCGCTTTTACGGCTCGGACCAGATCCACTCCTGCCACCGCAAGGCGATGGAAGCGCTCGGCCTCGGCAACCGGGCGCTGCGCCGCATCCCGACCGATGCCGGCCTGCGCATGGACATCGCCGCCTTGCGCGCAGCGATCGCCGAGGACCGCGCCGCCGGATTCAAGCCGGCCTGCGTCATCGGCACGGCCGGCACGGTCAACACCGGGGCGATCGATGATCTGCGGGCGCTAGCCAAACTGGCGCATGAGGAAGACCTCTGGTTCCATGTCGACGGCTGCATCGGCGCGCTGATCGCCATTGCACCCGACAATGCCCATCTTGTCGCCGGCATCGAATGGGCCGATTCGGTTGCGCTCGACCCGCACAAATGGCTGCACGCGCCATTCGAGGTCGGCTGCGCCCTGGTCAGGGATGCCGTCGCGCATCGCAAGACCTTCGCGGTGACGCCGGAATACCTGGAATCGACCCCGCGCGGTCTCGCCTCCGGCGAATGGCTGCACGACTACGGCCTGCAGACGTCGCGCGGCTTTCGCGCGCTCAAGGTGTGGATGGCGCTGAAGGAGCATGGCGCCGACAAGTTCGGACGTCTGATCGACCAGAACGTAGCGCAGGCGGGTTACCTCGCCGGGCTGATCGAGGCCGAGCCGGAACTGGAGCTGGCAGCATTGCCGACGATCAACATCGTCTGCTTCCGCTATCAGCCGGGCCTCGCCGGCGAGGCGCCGAAGGCGCTCAACACCGAAATCATGCTGCGGCTGCAGGAAGAGGGCATTGCAGCACTCTCCGACACTACCGTACATGGCCAGCACTGGCTGCGCGTGGCGATCACCAACCACCGCACCCGGCGCGAGGATCTCGACCTTCTGGTGCGTCAAGTGACGAGGCTTGGACGGCAGATCGCGGCGGAGCATCCTGCGGCTTTCTAGTTCCCGGCAGGCATGCGATTCTGGCGCCATGATTCGGGAGATCGAGACCGTGACGCTGTTTGGCATGGCCGCCCTTGCTGCCTTGGTCTTCACCACCTCGGCCGAGGCCGCCGAGATGGCCTTCTTCGTCAAGAACCTGCGCAAGGAAGCGGTTGCGGTCGAGCTGTTCAGCCGCGACCGCGAAACCGTCTGGCCGGGCAACGATCAGGTATTCCTGATCGACCCCGCCTCACAGAAATCGGTGCCGCTCTCCTGCAATCAGGGCGAACACATCTGCTACGGCGCCTGGGTCAATGGCAACGACAGCATCTCCGCCGGCGTCGGACCGGACAACGATCAGCTCTGCGACACCTGCTGCTTCATCTGCGTGGAACACACGACCGAGACGATCGATCTGGTGCCCTAAGGTGTGTCGATATTCAGGTGATGCCGGCCTGCAAACGGCGGCTTCCTGCGCTTCCGGTGCTCACGTACCCAAACGTACGCTCCGCTCCGGTTCTCGGAAGCCACCATTTTCGGCTCGGCCTGACCCGAATCTCAACACACCTCAATGCATGTCGTCCAAAGCATGTCCTCGAGCTTGACCCGGGGATGCTCAGCGGTTTTGGGAGGACGACATGCGTAAAAACAAAGGCTTGGAGCAGTCGGGCCCAAATTTAGTCAGGGATCGGTTCAGCCGACCCACTTCCGCGATTCATTGCAGCGTGCCATGGTCGCCCCGCGGCCGGGTAGGCCGTGTCTTTCCAGGGGGTTACCATGTTTCATACCTATGCGCGCCGCACGCTGGCCGCGCTGTCTCTCGCCATGCTGGTCGTGCCGTCGGCACATGCCGGCGACGTTACCTTTGCCATCAAGAACAGCCACCCCAATGCCATGCGCCTCGAGCTTTACAGCCAGGACCGCGACTATGTCTGGCCGGGCAACAACCAGGATTTCTACCTCAATGACGGCGAGACCAAGTCTTTGCCGATAACCTGCAACGAAGGGGAATCGATCTGTTACGGCGCCTGGGTCGATGGTGACGAGGAGACCTATTGGGGCGTCGGCCCCGGCAACAAGGAAAAATGCGAGGACTGCTGCTATACCTGCAGCGGCGGCGAGACCGAGGAAATCGATCTGGTCCCCTGACCGGTTTGCCAGCTTGACGGTTTTCCTGCTGGAGCCGTACAGCAACTCCAGGAAAAGTGTGAAGCGGCTTTCCGACGGAATTGCGCTAAAACATAGCCTGCACAAATACCCAAAGCGCGCCGCGTCTGTCCGTCTGGATGCGACGCGCTTCAGGCAACAGGAGCGTAGCCATGGCCGGTATGGTCGAAAGCGACAAGATCGACGTCGGGTTCTCCGGCAAGCGCTGCATTCATTCGCGCAACTGCGTGCTCGGCGACCCGCATGTCTTCGTGCCCAACGCGCCGGGCCAGTGGATCCATCCCGAGGCGGCCAGCGTCGAGAAGATCGTCGCCATCGCCGAAAGCTGCCCCTCTGGCGCCATCACCTATATCAGGAAGGATGGCGGGCCGCAGGAACAGCCGCCGGTGGTCAACACCGTGCGCCTGCGGGAAAACGGTCCGCTGGCCGTGCATGCGGAGATCGTGCTCGACGGCGAGACTTTTTACCGCGCCACGCTCTGCCGCTGCGGCGCTTCGGAAAACAAGCCGTTCTGCGACGGCAGCCACACCAAATCGGGCTTTGCCGCCACCGGCGAGCCGCCGCTGAAGGACACGCCGGCGCTGGAAGTGCGGAACGGTCCGCTCAAGGTCACTCCGACGAAAAACGGCCCGCTCCAGCTGGAGGGCAATCTGGAGATCGTCACCGGCACCGGCCACACCGTCGACCGCACGACAGTCGCGTTCCTCTGCCGCTGCGGCCACTCGGCCAATAAGCCGTTTTGCGACGGGACGCACAAGAAGGTCGGGTTTGTGGGCTAAGATATCGATATTCAGGTGAGACCGACCTGCAAACGGCGGCTTCCTGCGCTTCCGGTGCTCACGCACTTTAAGTACGTTCTGCTCCGGTTCTCGGAAGCCACCATTTTCGGCTCGGCCTGACCCGAATCTCGACATCTTAGCAGAACTGCCAATCCCCCTGCGGGAGATGGGAACTCCGTCTTGGCCCAGCGCTCGCGTCTTTATCGGCCGCTCCGTATCGGCTAAGGGCAGGGAAACAAAATTTACCCAGCCGGACCACCATCAGAAATGACCGTCAAGACCAAGCCAAAGCCGCTGTTCCTCGGGATCGACACCGGCGGCACCTACACCGATGCCGTGCTGTGGTCCGAGACGGAAGGTAGGCAAGAGGGGCCGAACAAAGGCAAGGTGCTGGCCAAGGCCAAGGCGCTGACCACGCGGCATGATCTGGCCGTCGGCATTTCCGGCGCGGTCGATGCGGTGCTGCAGAAGGCCGGCACCGATCCGGCCGCCATCAAGCTGGTCTCAATGTCGACGACGCTCGCCACCAACGCGTTGGTCGAGGGCCAGGGCGGCCGCGTGGCGTTGGTGATGATCGGCTTTTCAGAGGCCGACCTTGCCCGTGACGGACTCAAGGCTGCACTCGGCACCGACCCGGTGGTGTTCTGCCCCGGCGGCCATGACGTGCATGGCAATGCGGCCAAGCTCGACCTGTCGGGGCTGGAGGCAGCGCTGCCAGAACTCGGCGTGTCGGTCTCCGGCTTTGCCGTCTGCGCCTATTTCGCCACCCGCAATCCGGCGCACGAGATCGCCACCCGCGAGCTGATCCGCGAAAAGGCCGGCCTGCCGGTCACATCAAGCCACGAGCTGTCGGCCAAGCTTGGCGGCCCGCGCCGCGCGCTGACCACGCTGCTCAACGCCAGGCTGATCTCGATGATCGACCGGCTGGTGGCAGCAACCGAAGGCTTTCTCGAACAGCGCAACATCGCCGCACCGCTGATGGTGGTGCGCGGCGACGGTGCGCTGGTCTCGGCGGCTTTTGCCCGCCAACGGCCGATAGAGACCATCCTGTCCGGCCCCGCCGCTAGCCTGGTCGGCGCCCGTCACATGACCGGGCTCGACAATGCCATGGTCTCCGACATAGGTGGCACCACCACCGACGTCGCCGTGCTTGACAAGGGCCGGCCGCGCCTCGATCCGGAAGGCGCCACCGTCGGCGGCTTCCGCACCATGGTCGAGGCGGTGGCCATGCGCACCTTCGGCCTCGGCGGCGATTCCGAAGTGGCGCTGGAGGATGGCGCGCTCAACCCGAAAATCCTGCTCGGGCCGCGCCGCCTGGTGCCCTTGGCGCTGGCGGGGATGGCCCATGGCGCGGCCGTCACGGCGGAACTCGAACGGCAATTGCGGGCGCCCAATCCCGGCCGCATGGACGGCCGCTTTGCGGTGCGCACCGGCGTGCCGGACCGGCTTGCCGCTGGACTGACCGGCGCCGAAGCGCGGCTCTACGAGGCGATCGGGGCCGTGCCGCTCGCCGTCGACAGGCTTTTGACCTCCAACGCGCAGAACGCGACCTTGAACCGGCTGGTGTCGCGCGGGCTGGTGCATGTCGCCGGCTTCACCCCGTCGGACGCCGCCCATGTGCTGGCCAAGCAGGCGAACTGGGATCCGGTCGCCGCTCGCCTCGGCGCCGAACTGTTCGCGCGCAAGCGCGACGGCCGCGGCCAGCCCATCGCCGCATCGCCGGAGGTGATCTCGGAGCGCGTGCTGGTGACGCTGACACGCTGGTCGGCGGAATACATCCTCGAAACCGCCTTTGCCGAGGACGGCCTCGATGGCGCGTCGACGGTGGCGCATGCGCTGGTGCAGCGCGCCGTCGACTCGCACCCCGGCATTGCCCGGCTGAGCGTCGCGCTCGACCGCCCGGTCATCGGCCTCGGCGCCTCCGCACCGCTGCACTATGCCGGCCTGCCGCCGCTGATCGGCAATGAGTGCGTGGTGCCGGAGGACACCGACGTCGCCAACGCGCTCGGTGCCGTCGTCGGCCAGGTCAGGGTGTCGGCCGAAGCGCGGGTCAGCCAGCCCAAGGAAGGCCTGTTTCGTCTTGCCTCGGGTGAAACCGTGCGCGATTTCCTCGACGAAGCGGCGGCGATCGCGGCGGCGGAAGCCGATGTCCGCGCCATCGTCGCCCAGCGCGCCAGGGATGCCGGCACCGACAGCGCCGAGATCGAGGTCGCGACCGAATTCCGCGTCTCCACCGTCGAAGCCCAGCGCATGTTCATCGAGGCGCACGTGGTGGCGGTCGCTTCGGGAAGGCCAAGGATTGCGGTGTAGATTCAGGTGAGGCCGGCCTGCAAATGGCCGCTTCCTGCGCTTCCGGTGCTCACGTACCCAAAAGTACGCTCCGCTCCGGTTCTCGGAATCCACCATTTTCGACTCGGCCTGACCTGAATCGCGCACGCCGTATGAAGCGATGTAAATGCCCACCTTCACCCTAAGCTGAATTGACCCGGCAAACCTGACATGCCAAAGGCCCGCAAAGCCTTTCATCTGGAGAAGCCTGATGACCGATCGCATCGAGATCGCCGGATTGCGGATTGCCCGCGAGCTGCATGATTTTGTGGCTGGCGAGGCGCTGCCCGGCACTGGCATCGAAGCGGCCGGCTTCTGGAACGGCTTCTCGGCCATCGTCCATGATCTGGCACCGAAGAACTGGGCGCTGCTGGCAAAACGCGACGCCATGCAGGAGAAGCTCGACGGCTGGTATCGCGACCATGGCGGGCCCATCGACCCGGAGGCCTACAAGACCTTCCTGAAGGAGATCGGCTATCTCGTCCCCGAGGGGCCGGCCTTCAGCGTGTCGACCGAAAATGTCGACCCGGAAATCGCAGTCGTTGCCGGCCCGCAACTGGTGGTGCCGGTGATGAATGCCCGCTACGCCCTCAACGCCGCCAATGCGCGCTGGGGTTCGCTCTATGACGCGCTCTACGGCACCGACGCCATTCCCGAAACCGGCGGTGCAGCGAAGGGCAAGGGCTTCAACCCGGCGCGCGGCGCCAGGGTCGTCGCCTGGGCTAAGGACTTCCTCGACCAGTCGGTGCCGCTCACCTCGGGCAAGTGGGCGGGCGTCAACGGGCTTTCGTTTGTCAACGGCGTGCTGCGGCTGGGCGAGGGTGCCGGTGTCACGACACTCGCCAATATCAAGCAATTCGCGGGCTATCGCGGCGATGCCGCCAATCCGGATGCCGTGCTCCTGGTCAGGAACGGCCTGCACATCGAGATCGTCATCGACCGCAACAACCAGATCGGCAGGACCGATCCGGCGGGGATCGCCGATGTCATCCTGGAATCGGCGCTGACCACCATCCAGGATTGCGAGGATTCGGTCGCGGCGGTGGATGCTGAGGACAAGGTCGTCGTCTACCGCAACTGGCTCGGCCTGATGAAGGGCGATCTGGCCGAAGAGATCACCAAGGGCGGCAAGAGTTTTGTCCGCAAGCTCAACCCCGACCGCGCCTACACCGCGCCCGCCGGCGGCACGCTGACAGTGCCAGGCCGCTCGCTGATGCTGGTCCGGAATGTCGGCCATCTGATGACCAATCCGGCGATCCTTGATCGCGACGGCAACGAGGTGCCCGAAGGCATCATGGATGCGGCGATGACGGCGCTGATCGCGCTGCACGATGTCGGGCCAAACGGCCGCCGCGCCAACTCCCGCGCCGGCTCGATGTATGTCGTAAAGCCCAAGATGCACGGGCCGGAGGAAGTCGCCTTCGCCGTCGAGATCTTCGACCGCGTCGAAGCTCTGCTCGGCATGCCGAAGAACACCATCAAGATGGGCATCATGGACGAGGAGCGGCGCACGACCGTCAACCTCAAGGAGGCGATCCGCGCCGCCAGGGAACGCGTTGTGTTCATCAACACCGGCTTCCTCGACCGCACCGGCGACGAGATCCACACCTCGATGGAAGCCGGCCCGATGATCCGCAAGGGCGACATGAAGCAAGCCGCCTGGATCTCCGCCTACGAGGCCTGGAATGTCGACACCGGGCTCGAATGCGGGCTAGCCGGCCATGCCCAGATCGGCAAGGGCATGTGGGCGATGCCGGATTTGATGGCGGCGATGCTGGAACAGAAGATCGCCCACCCCAAGGCCGGCGCCAACACCGCCTGGGTGCCATCGCCGACGGCGGCCACGCTGCATGCCACGCACTACCACAAGGTCGATGTCCACGCCGTGCAGGCGGCGCTGAAGAACCGGCCCAAGGCCAAGCTCGACGATATCCTGTCGGTGCCGGTGGCGGTGCGCCCGAACTGGACTCCCGACGAGATCCAGCGCGAGCTCGACAACAACGCGCAGGGCATTCTGGGCTATGTCGTGCGCTGGATCGACCAGGGCGTCGGCTGTTCGAAAGTGCCCGATATCAACGACGTCGGCCTGATGGAGGATCGCGCCACGCTGCGCATCTCCTCGCAGCACATCGCCAACTGGCTGCACTACGACGTTTGCTCGCGCATCCAGGTGATGGATTCCCTGCGGCGCATGGCAGCTATCGTCGACCTGCAGAATGTCGGCGACCCGCTCTACCGCCCGATGGCGGCCGACTTCGACAGCTCCATCGCCTTCCAGGCCGCCTGCGACCTGGTGTTCAAGGGCCGCATCCAGCCCAACGGCTACACCGAGCCGGTGCTGCACGCCCGGCGGCTCGAGCTGAAAGCCAGGCAGGGGTAGCTTGAAACGACCATGGGACCGTGGATATTTCGCCAGGATGGCGTCGACGGTGGTCCCAAAACGGCGTCCGAGACTCACGCCGCCTGCGCCACGCGCTCCGAACTCATGCGGTAGGAAATCGCCTCGGCCAGGTGGATGCGGCCGACGGTTTCGCTGGCGTCGAGATCGGCCAGTGTGCGCGCCACCTTCAGCACGCGATGATAGGCCCGCGCGGAAAAGCCGAGCTTTTCGCTGGCGTCCTTGAGCAGCGACAGGGCGGCGGCATCCGGCATGGCGATCTCCTCGATGACCGCCGGCGCGCAATGCGCGTTGGTGGTGGCGCTGACGCCGAGCCGTTCGAAACGCTCGCGCTGGATGGTGCGGGCGCGCGCCACCCGCAGCGCCACGGAGGCACTCTTCTCCGCCCGGTCGGGGCGGATCAGGTCGCTGGCCGAGACCGCCGGCACCTCGATCCTGAGATCGATGCGATCGAGCAGCGGACCCGAGATGCGCGCCTGGTAATCGGTGCGGCAACGCTCGCCGCGCAGACAGCGATAGCCCGGTTCGCCGGCCATGCCGCAACGGCAAGGGTTCATCGCCGCGACCAGCTGGATGCGCGCCGGATAGGTGACGCGATGGTTGGCGCGCGCGATCATGCAGTCGCCGGTCTCGAGCGGCTGGCGCAGCGCGTCCAGCGTTTGCGGCGTGAATTCGGGAAACTCGTCGAGGAACAGCACGCCGTGATGGGCGAGCGACACTTCGCCCGGCCGGGCGCGGATGCCGCCGCCGACCATCGCCGCCATCGAGGCCGAATGGTGCGGCGCGCGGAACGGCCGCCGGTCGGTCAGTTTGCCTTCGCCGATTTCTCCCGCCACCGAGGCGATCATCGAGACTTCCAGAAGCTCCTTAGGCGCCAGCGGCGGCAGGATCGACGGCAGCCGCTGCGCCAGCATCGACTTGCCCGATCCCGGCGGCCCGATCATCAAAAGGTTGTGCCCGCCGGCGGCCGCCACTTCCAACGCCCGCTTGGCGGTCTCCTGGCCCTTGATGTCGGCAAGGTCGGGCAGGTCGCGCGCCGAGGCGTGGATGCCGGCTTCGGGGCGCGACAGGACCTGCGTGCCGCGGAAATGATTGGCGATCGCAATCAGGCTGCGTGGCGCCAGAATGTCGAAATCCTTGCCGGCCCAGGCCGCTTCCGGCCCGCAGGCGAACGGGCAGATCAGGCCCTTGCCCTCGGCGTTGGCGCCGATTGCCGCCGGCAAGGCGCCGGCCACCGCGGCAATCGTGCCGTCGAGCGACAATTCGCCTAGCACGACATAGCCGGCCAGCATGTCGCCCGGAATGGCGCCCAGTGCCGCCATCAGGCCAAGCGCGATCGGCAGATCGTAATGGCTGCCCTCCTTGGGCAGGTCCGCCGGGGCCAGATTGACGGTGACCTTCTTCGACGGCATCGACAGGCCCGAGGCATGCAGGGCCGCCTGCACCCGCTCGCGGCTTTCGGCCACCGCCTTGTCGGCCAAGCCGACGATATGCATGTTGACCTTGCCGGGCGCGATCATCACCTGCACGTCGACCGGCACGGCCTCGATGCCCTGGAAAGCGACCGTGCGAACCCGCGCCACCATTTTATGCCCCCGGATAGTGGTTCGCTTATGCCTTGGCGATCAGGGCGCGAGCGAGATCGGAGAAGACAACCACAGATTTTGGAGTTAAGCAAGAACATTACAAGAACATATGGTTGCCTCACATACGGTGAAGAATGCTGCCGGCCAGGACGCGCCGTTCAAAGGTTGGGCTTCTATCGAAAGCTTGGGCGCCCCCTTCGTCGAAGGATCGCTGGCATGGAAGATGAGATGCCGGCGTGGATGGCTAGAATTTGTCGAAGAGGCGCTCCACCTTGCGGGCGAACATTTCCCTCTGGTGGTCGGAGATGCTCTCGACAGAGTATCTCGTCAGATAGAGGTGCTTCACGTTGCGGCCGCACATGGTCTTGAGGCCTCGCAGCAGCACCTTCCTCCCTGGGTTTTGCATGTACAGTTCGGTATACCACCACGGCGAGCCGCATGTGGTAACAACCCCCATCCGCCGGATGTTCAACAGCGCCGGCTTGATCACGCCACCGTCTGCCGGCAACTCGTAAGCCACCCCTGGTCGCCAAACTCGATCAAAATAACCCTTCAAGATCGCAGGCATGCCTGACCACCACGTGGGAAAGCAGAAAACGCAGGCTTCCGCCCATCTCAACGCGTCGATGTAAATCTGCAAATCGTTGGGTGCCTGGGCAGGATCAAAGTGGCCACGTCTTTCTTCGGCATGCATCACAGGATCGAACTTCATCTGATGGAGATCGAAATCGACGACCTCGTCACCCCTGGCCTTCAGGGTCTGAACGAGGCGTTTGTGGAGCGATGCCTGGTAGCTGTCTGCAAGTGGATGCGCGCAGACGACATTGATTTTCATGGCGTGAGCCTTCAGGCTTCGAACTACACGCACATATTAGCTGCCGCGCAACCAATGGGAAACAGCAAGGTCAGTGGTTGGGAAGAAAGCCCATCGCCAGTGTCGATCCACAGTGGGCCGATACACCAGACTGATCAAATCAAGAACATTGCAGGAATACCCAGCCGCACCGGTCGCGGCCGGGTTGTGCCCGGTTGAAAAAGCGGAACATGGTTAAGACAAAATGAAGACGGCTTACTTCCGCTTGTTCTCGACCGCGTCCCAGAACAGGCTGGCGATGTCGGCGCCGCCAAAACGCCTGACTTCGCGCACGCCGGTCGGTGACGTCACGTTGATCTCGGTCATGTAGTCGCCGATGACGTCGATGCCGACGAGGATGAAGCCGCGCGCTTTCAGCGCCGGGCCGATGCGGGCGCAGATTTCGCGCTCGCGCGTCGTCAGCTCGGTCTTTTCGGCACGGCCGCCGACATGCATGTTGGAGCGGGAATCGTGCTCGGCCGGCACCCGGTTGATGGCGCCGACCGGCTCGCCGTCGATCAGGATGATGCGCTTGTCGCCCTTGCGCACATCCTTCAAATAGCGCTGCACGATATAGGGCTCGCGGAACATCTCGCCGAACATTTCGAGCAGCGAGGCGAGGTTGCGGTCGGCCTCCAGCATGTGGAAGATGCCGGCGCCGCCATTGCCGTAGAGCGGCTTGATGATGATGTCGCCGAACTCCTTGCGGAAGGCGGCGACTTCGAGCGGATCCTTGGTGATCAGCGTGTCCGGCATCAGGTCGGAAAACTCGGTAACGAAGATCTTTTCCGGGCTGTTGCGCACCCAGGCCGGGTCGTTGACCACCAGCGTCTTCGGGTGGATGCGTTCGAGGATATGCGTGGTGGTGATGTAGTTCATATCGAAGGGCGGATCCTGGCGCAGCAGGACGACATCCATTTCCGCCAGATCCGTGCGCACCTTCTCGCCCAACGAATAGTGGTTGCCCTTCTCGTCGCGCACCTGCATTTCCTCGATGCGGGCAAACACCTTGCCGTCGCGCAGCGACAGCCGGTCGGGCGTGTAGTGGAACAGCTGATGGCCGCGCCGCTGCGCTTCCAACGACAGCGCGAAGGACGTGTCGCCGGCGATCGACACGGTGGAGATGTGGTCCATCTGGACGGCGATTTTCAGCTTCATGGCAAGTCTCCGGCGGCTCGGATGGTCGACTGTCTTGCCTGTACAGGCTCGCTGACCGTCTGCCAATCGCGACATTTTGAAGATTGGCATCAGACAACCGCAAGGCCAACCCTGCCTTCCGATTGGAGACAAGGCGAGGCTGGGCGTCATCGCTTTCTTAAGCCTTGCCGTGCAACGGTAAGCCCCGAATGCGCCCGGCCGAACTGACGCAGCGCCGGGCACTCGATGGAACAACGACCCATGAACGCCGTCACCGCCATCCGCGCCACCGCAACCAAACAGCTCGAACTCACCATCCTCATGCCGTGCCTCAACGAGGCCGAGACGCTCGCCGTCTGCATCGGCAAGGCGAAAACTTTCCTCGACGAAGCGGGCATCTCCGGCGAGGTGCTGATCGCGGATAATGGCAGCACCGACGGATCGCAGGCGATTGCCGAAGCGGGAGGCGCCCGTGTCGTCCCGGTGGCCCAGAAAGGCTATGGCGCGGCCCTTTTGGGCGGCATCGCCGCCGCCAAGGGCCGCTTCATCATTATGGGCGACGCCGACGACAGCTATGATTTCGGCGCGCTGGAAGCTTTCGTCGCGCGGCTGCGCGACGGTGCCGACCTGGTCATGGGCAATCGCTTCCAGGGCGGCATCGAGGCCGGCGCCATGCCGCCGCTGCATCGCTACCTCGGCAATCCGGTGCTGAGCTTTGTCGGCCGCCTGTTCTTCCGCATCAAGACCGGCGATTTCCACTGCGGCCTGCGCGGCTTCAATGCCGACAGCATCAGGAAGCTCGACCTGCAGACGACCGGCATGGAATTCGCCAGCGAAATGGTGGTGCGTGGAGCCCTTGCCGGCCTGCGCATCGAGGAAGTGCCGACCACGCTCAAGCCCGACGGCCGCAGCCGGCCGCCGCATCTCAGGACCTGGCGCGATGGCTGGCGGCACCTGAAGTTCCTGCTGGTCTACAACCCGCGCTGGATGTTCTTCATCCCGGGCACGGTGCTCGGCGGCCTTGGCCTGTTGTTCGCGGCGCTGCTGGTGTTCGGGCCGCTGCGCGTGATCGACAATCTGTCGCTCGACCTCAACACCTTCGTCGCCGCCTGTTTCATGGTCGTCACAGGCGTCCAGCTCATCACCTTCGGCGCCATTTCGCGATACTACGCCGAGATAACCGGCATCCTGCCGCCAAGCCGCCGTTCAGACTGGCTGACCAGAACCATCAGCACCGACCGTCTCGCCGCCAATGCCGGCATCTGCTTTGCCGGCGGTGTGCTGTTCTTCGGCTATGCCGTGGCACGCTGGGCGCATCTCGGCTTTGGCCCGCTGAACGATTCCGAAATCCCGCGCATCGTCGTGCTGGGCCTGAGCCTGATCGTCATTTCCTTCCAGGTCTTCTTCTCGGCCTTTCTGCTCGGTGTCCTGGAAATACCGGTCAAGCGGCTGAAGTCTGGCCGGACCGGTCAATCGGGTGAACTGCCGGCCAATGAGTTGCCGGCCAGTGAATCGCCGGCTAACCAACTGCCGGCGCGCGACGCATGAGCGAAGCATTGCCGGTCTTTGTCCGGACGCGCCTGTTCCGGTTCCTGACGGTCGGCGTCGGCGCCGCATTGCTGCTGTTCGTCCTGTCGTGGCTCCTTGTGACGCTGGGCTTTTCGCCCTTCATCGGCAGTGTCGTCGCCTATGCGATCACCTTCGTTGTCGCCTATAGCGCGCAGCGCGGATGGACATTCGGCGGCCAGCACGATCATGCCAGCGCCATGCCGCGCTATCTTGCGCTGCAGGTCGGATGCGCGCTGTTTTCGGGCCTGGTGTCGCATCTGGCGGTCACCCGTTTCGGCATGTCGGCGCTTGCCATGTCGGCGCTGATGACGGTTGCCGCCAGCACGGTGAGCTACATTCTGTCGTCGCTGTGGGTGTTTCCGGCGCGCGATTGATGCATGGCGCCCGAAAGTGGCGCAAAATCGCCCCGCTTTACGCTTTGTGAAGCGGCCGGCGCTAGCGTGCGCCGGATAGACACAGGCTGAAAGCCCACTCCATGACCACCGCACATACTGCGATGCTTTCCAAAGACGGGGCACGCGCCTCCTGGCGAGCGGACCTCATGCTGGCGCTGCTTGCCACGCTCGGCTTCCTTGTCGTCAACGCCTGGGCGGGCTTCCCGGCGCTGACCAATGCCGGCGGCGACAATGACGATCTGCTGCGGCTGGTCGAAGTGCGCGACCTCCTGGCCGGCCAGGGCTGGTTCGACCTGCATCAATACCGGATGGGCCTGGAAGGCGGCTTCGTCATGCATTGGTCGCGGCTGGTCGATGCACCGATCGCCGCCATCGTGCTCGGCGTATCGAGCCTGACTGGCAATACCCTGCTTGCAGAGAACGTCGCGCAGGTGGCGTGGCCGGCGCTGCTTTTCGGCCTGACCATGGTCTTCATCATTCGCGCCGCGCGCAGCTTTGCCGGCGATGGCGCGGTGCTGCCCGCCCTCATCGTCGGCGCGGCGGCGCTGTATTTCATCGGCATCTTCGAGCCGGCCGCGCTCGATCATCACAATATCCAGCTGATGCTGACCGTCGCCAGCCTGAGTTTCCTGCTCGAAGCGCCCGTGCGCAGGCCGGCGGCGTTCCTTGCCGGCCTGTGCGCCGCGCTGACTCTGGCCGTCGGCATGGAAACCGCCCCTTATGTTGCTGCCATCGGCGTCTGCGTGGCGACGCTGTTTGCCTTTGACGCATCAGGCGAAAGACTGATCGCCAGGGATTTCGGCCTTGGCTTTGCCGGCGTCGCGGCACTTGTCTTCGTCGCCACAGTCCCGCTTTCGGCCTGGGGCCAGGCGCAATGCGATGCCTTCTCGACGATGCAGTTCGTCGTCGCCGCCCTTGCCGGAACCGGCCTTGCGGCGATCGCCTCGCTCGAAGCGTCCGGGCGCGGGCAGCGTCGGCTGTCGCTTGGCGTGCTCGGCGTCGCGCTCGGCGCGGTCCTCCTTCTGCTGTTCCCGCAGTGCCTCGCGTCTCCCTATGCCGGGCTCGATCCGCGCCTGAAGACGTTGTGGCTCGATCATGTCGACGAGGCGCAGTCGCTGTTCCAGCTCGCCGCCCACGATCCCGCCGAGCTGGCGGCGCGCTATGCCACGCCGCTGGTGGCGCTGGTGCTGATGGCATTGCGCCTGCGCCGTGGCGGCTGGCGGCGCCAGGACAGCCTCGTCGCCACGCTGCTTGTTGTGGCGTTCCTCGTCAGCGTCTGGCAAGTGCGCGGCTCGACATTCTCGATTGTCTTCGCGGTGATCCCGCTGTCGGCCTGGATCGCCAAATGGCGGCAGCGGGCCGAAACCAGCCCGTCGCGCGGCTCGGTGCTGCGGATGGCCGCGGCCTGGCTCATCTCGGTGAACTCGATCTGGTCGGGCGCCGCCCAGGCGGCGTCGGCGGCGTTCGCCACCGGTGTAAAAATCACCAGCGACGCCAGTGTGGGCGCGAGCGTCGACCCGTCTTGCCAGGCCAAGGCCACCTTCGCCACACTCGGCAGGCTGCCCGATACCACCGTGCTTGCCGTCTCCAATATCGGATCACCGATCCTGGTGTACTCCGGGCATCGCGTGTTCGCCGGGCCCTACCACCGAAACGTCGCGGGAGACCTGCTTGCGCTCGACGCTTTCCTTGGTTCCGATGCGCAAGCCAGGTCGATCGTCGGCGATCATCACGTCGGCCTTGTCGCGCTGTGCCGCGGCAACTCGGAAAGCCAGCTACTGGCCTCCACCGCGCCGGACGGCTTTCTTGCCGGGCTGATGCGCGGCAACGTGCCGGAATGGCTGGAGCCGATCGCGGACACGAAGGGCGCCTCGCTCGAACTCTATCGTGTCCGGCCCAAGGGCTGAAGATGGCCTGAAACAAGGGCTGGACCCACCTCGCGTCGATCCTTCCGAACACGACGCGCTTTACCCGCGAATAATCGATTTGGCGATACCTTTCCTAAAGGGTTTGCTGCCAGTCTGAAGCTAAATTCCGAAGTCACAAAACAGGGACACCGATGCAAACTTCGTTTGGCACCGGTCAGGCAAACAGGGAGAGCACGGATCTGGCATTCACAGATCCGTTGACCGGGCTTGGCAACCATCGCCGCTTCTTCGACAAGGTCGATCGCCTGATCAGCGACCGTGCCGACGACCCGGCGCCGTTCACCGTCGGCATTCTCGACCTCGACGGCTTCAAGCCGATCAACGATTTGTTCGGCCACAAGGCTGGTGACGATATCCTGATCCAGGTCGCGATGCGGCTGCGCGCCTCGATGGACGGCCATTCCACCGTCTGCCGCATCGGGGCCGACGAATTCGCCTATCTCTACCCGATGGTGTTCAGCGAGGAGGCGGCGGCCGAGAAATCCCGCATGCTGATCGAGATTCTTTCGGCGCCCTATGATGTCGGCGAACGCACCGCCAGGCTTTCGGCCTCGGTCGGCTGCTCGCTGTTCTATTCGGGCGACGAGACCACCGAGATCCTCATCAACAAGGCAGAGACGGCGCTCTACCACGCCAAGCGTTCAGGCCGTGGCCGCGTCGTCGTCTACACCCGCGAGATGGAAGAGGCGGCCAAGCGCGTCACCCGCATCGAACAGGCGCTGCGCCGCGCTGTCTCGGCCGGCGAGGTGGAGCCGCATTTCCAGCCCATCGTCGACCTCAGCACGCGCCGCACCATCGGTTTCGAGACGCTGGCGCGCTGGACCGACCGCGATCTCGGCTCGGTGCCGCCAACGGTCTTCATTCCCATTGCCGAGGAGCGCGGCATCATCGGGCCGCTGTCGCAACTGGTGCTGCGCAAGGCCACCGAGGCGGCCAGGAGTTGGCCGAAGGACCTGTTCCTGTCTTTCAACCTGTCGCCTTCGCAGCTCGTCGACCAGAACACCGGCCTGCACATACTGGCGATCCTCGACCGCACCGGCTTCGATCCGCGCCGGCTGGAGATCGAGATCACCGAGACCGGCCTGATGAACGATCCTGCCTCTGCCGAGAAGATCGTCGAGGATCTGCGCCGCGTCGGCATCCGTGTTTCGCTCGACGATTTCGGCACCGGCCAGTCCTCGCTCGGCCGCCTGCGCGAATTTCACTTCGACAAGCTCAAGATCGACCGCGCCTTCGTCTCCTCCATTCTCGACGACCGCCCGTCCGAACACATCATCCGCGCCATTCTCGCCATGTGCGAGGGGCTCGGCATGGACGTGGTCGCCGAAGGCATCGAAGAGGAAGCGCAGGCCGACCGCCTGGTCCAGTTCGGCTGTGCCGGCGGGCAGGGCTATCTGTTCGGCAAACCCGTCGATGCCGATGCCACGCTCGGCTACCTCCGCGATTCCTTCCGCGGCGCCTTGCGCGCCAAGGCGATCTGACCGGCCAGCTCGAAGCGGCCTCGCAATCCCGATAGGGCAGCTGTGCGTCCGCTGCGGCGCATTGTCGTTTTGTCTGACATAAGCCCGCAATCCGTCGTTTCGCCCTTGCCCGCACGACATGTCTGGCTAGGATGCGCGCCGGCCTGACCACAGCGTCGCGCGCCCTTCAGGACGCGCAAAGGACATTGTCGGGGTCATGCGCAGGGAGAAAAAAGTATGATGCCATCGGCGCATTTTGCCGACCTCGAAGGAGCCTCGGTGCTGATCACCGGCGGCGGTTCCGGTATTGGCGCAGCACTGACCGAGGGGTTTGTGCGCCAGGGCGCCAATGTCGCCTTCATCGACATCGCCGACGGCCCCAGCACTGCCCTTGCCGACCGCATCGAGAAAGCGTTCGGCCGGCGGCCGCTGTATCTCAAGACCGACCTGCGCGACGTCGAGGCCTTGCGGACCTCGGCAGCCAGGGCGGCCGAAGCGCATGGCGATATCACGGTGCTGGTCAACAATGCAGCGCTTGACGAGCGCCACGCCGTCGAAGACGTGACGGTGGAATTCTGGGACAACAACCAGGCGATCAATCTCAGACCGCATTTCTTCACCGCGCAAGCGGTGGCGCCGGGCATGAAGCGGGCCGGGGGCGGCTCGATCATCAATTTCACCTCGACGTCCTACCTGATCAACCACCCCGACATGCCGGCCTACACCGCCGCCAAGGCCGGTATTCTGGGCCTGACCAAGGGGCTGGCCGGCAAGCTCGGCGTCGACGGTATCCGCGTCAACGCCATTGCGCCCGGCTGGGTGATCACCGAGCGGCAGAAGGAGCTCTGGGTGACCGAACAGGCGCTTGCCGCCCATGTCGCCAAGCAGTGCATTAAGCAGGTGATGCAGCCCGACGACATCGTCGGCACGGTGCTGTTCCTCGCCTCGGATGCTTCGCGCATGCTGACCGCGCAAATGCTGATCGTCGATGGAGGTTTTCTGTGAGCCCAGGGTTTGCCGGCAACGCGCCGGCGGTAGCCGCCGTCGATTGGGGCACGACCCGCATGCGGGTCTGGCTGATCGACGGGGGCGGCAAGGTCCTTGCCGAGCGCCGTGGCGATGACGGCCTGATCACCGCCCAGCAAAAGGGCTTTTCGACCATACTCGAAGGACATCTGGCGGCCATGGCCGCGCCGGAAGCGCTTCCCGTCATCATCTGCGGCATGGCCGGCTCTCGCCAGGGCTGGCTGGAGGCGCCCTATGTCACCGTTCCGGCACCGCTCAGCGCCATCCTGGCAGGTGCGGCACGAGTACCCGGGCAGCATCGCGACGTCCGCATCGTGCCCGGCCTCGCCCAGCGCCGGATCGATGCACCCGACGTCATGCGCGGCGAGGAAACGCAGCTTGCCGGCGCCGGCTTGCCGGCCAAGGGGCGCCAGCTGGTCTGCATGCCCGGCACCCATTCGAAATGGGTGCTGGTCGAGGACGGCGCCGTTGCCGGTTTCGGCACCTGGCCGACAGGCGAGTTGTTTTCGGTGCTTGCCGCGCACTCGATCCTGCGCCATTCGCTCGGCGAACATCCCAAGCCGGTCACCCCTAGCAATCCATTCTTCCGCAACTGGTGCGAAACCGCATTGGCCGAGGCCGGCGATGTCACCTCGCGGCTGTTTTCCATCCGCGCCGCCGGCCTGCTGCAGGATCTGAAGGCCGACGATGCCGCCGCCTGCCTGTCCGGCCTGCTGATCGGCGGTGAGATCGCCTCGGCCAGCCGCCGCCATGGCGCCGGCGCCGAACCTGTCGTGCTGGTGGCGTCCGGTGCGCTTGCAGCACTTTACCAGGCCGCCCTCGGCCTTGCCGGACTTGAGGTCCGCACCGTCGATGCCGATGAGGCGGTGCGTGCCGGTCTCATCGAAGCGGCACGAGAGAACGGCATGATCGCCAGAACCGGAGCAGCCCCATGAGCCAGACCGCACCTTTCCCGAAGCTCAAGCGCGGCCTGGTCGCCATCCTGCGCGGGCTGAAGCCGGTCGAAGCGATCGCGATCGGCCAGGCGCTGTTCGACGCCGGCATCGAGGCGATCGAAGTGCCGCTCAACTCCCCGGAGCCGTTTTCCTCGATCGCCCGGATCGTCGAAGTGCTGCCGAAAACGGCGCTGGTCGGCGCCGGCACGGTGCTGACGCCTGCCGATGTCGATGGCTTGCACAAGGCCGGCGGGCGGCTGCTGGTCAGCCCCAACATCGATGCCGAAGTGATGGCGCGTGCTATGCACTACGGCATGGTGACGATGCCCGGCGTGTTCACGCCCACCGAAGCCTTCCAGGCGATCCGGTTCGGCGCTTCGGCGTTGAAATTCTTTCCGGCGAGCGTGCTCGGCGCCAGCGGGATCTCCGCGATCCGCGCGGTGCTGCCGGCGCAGACCTTGGTCGGCGCGGTCGGCGGCGTTTCGGAAAAGGACTTTGCCGGCTACAAGGCTGTGGGCGTGACGGTGTTTGGTCTCGGCTCCAGCCTGTTCAAGCCTGGCATGAGCGTTGACGAGGTGGCGGCGCGCGCACATGCCGCCGTCACGGCCTGGGATGCGGTGTTCGGAGAAGCATGATGAGCGAGGTTTCGGTTTTCTCCGACCACATCTGCCAGCTCGGCGAAGGGCCGAGCTACGATCCCGCCGCCGATGCGCTGTTCTGGTTCGACATCGTCAATGGTCAGCTTCTGGAAAAGCCCGTGGCCGGCGGCGCACTGAAAATCCACGAGCTTGGCCAGATGGCAAGTGCCATCGCCATCATCGACGACCAGCGCCAGCTGATCGCCACCGAGACCGGGCTTCATGTGCGCGATGTCGCGACCGGCACCATGACGCTGCACACGCCGATCGAGGCTGACAATCCAGCCACCCGCTCCAACGATTCTCGCGTCCATCCCTGTGGTGCCCTGTGGACCGGCACGATGGGCAAGGCGGAGGAAAAGGGCGCCGGCTCCATCTACTGGTTTTTCAAGGGCGAGCTGCGCCGGCTGTTTTCGGACATCACGGTCTCCAACTCGATCTGCTTTTCCCATGACGGCGGGCTCGCCTACTACACCGACACCTCGACCGGGCTGCTGATGCGGGTCGACTGCGACCCTGCGACCGGCCTGCCCACCGGCGAGCCGAAAGTGTTCGTCGATCACCGTTCGGCAAAGGGTTATGTCGACGGCTCGGTGGTCGATCGTGACGGCGTGCTGTGGAACGCCGTCTGGGGCGGCAAAATGGTCAAGGCCTATTCCCCCGACGGCACGCTGCTGCGGTCCGTCGCCATGCCGGTGACGCAGCCGTCCTGTCCGGCCTTTGTCGGCAAGAATGCCGACCGGCTGGCAGTGACGTCCGCCTGGAAGGGCAAGGACGAGAAGCAGCGTAAGCTCGATCCGCAGGCGGGCATGACCTTCCTGCTCGACATCCCCGTCAACGGCCGTTTCGAGCCGCGCGTGCTGATCGCCTGATTGAACAAGGTCGGCGGTTGCGTTGTCACGCAACCGTCCGACCCGGTCGGTTTCGCGGCAGCCGATTGCGCTTCCCATGCGATGGTAGGCGACGCCATCGCTGGAAAACCATGCAAATCCATGACGAGCCAAACGCCAAGACTGATCCTCGTCCATGAGCCGGAAAAGGCCTGCCACGACCGTCTCGTGGCCGACGGTCATGCGCCGGAGCGTGCCGCCGAGATCGCCTCCTATCTGGCGCAGTCGACCGATCTCGCCCATGAATTCGATGCGCTTGCCGCTGCTTGCAAGGCGCGCGGCCTGTCGTTCACGCCGGTGGCGCTGGACGAAGCCGCGGGCGTGCTCGCCGGCGAGCATCCCGGCACGGCACTGGTCTGGACGCTGACCGACGGCATCGCCTATTTCCGGGGCGGCGCCGCACCCGCCTTGGCGAGGCTCGGCGGGTTCAAGACGATCGGTGCCGACGATGCGCTGTTTGCGCTCTGCCAGGACAAGTTCCGTTCCGGCGCGGTGCTTGGCGCGCTCGGTCTGCCGGTGCCGCAAGCCGGTCTTGCGCGCGACGGCAAATGGCTGGTGGAGCCGCCTGCGTCTGCCGCCGGCTGGTTCGTCAAGCCCAACCGGCTAGGTGCCAAGATCGGCATCTGGGCGGATTCGCGCATCAACGATCTCGGCCACGCGCTGGAGCTTAGCCGGCGGGTCTTTTCAGCATATCGCGATGACGTCGTCGTCCAGCCCTATGTCGCCGGCCGCAACGTGCGCGCCAGTTTCCTCGGCGTGGTGCCAGGCGCGGGGGTCGAAGCGCTTGGTGTCGCCTTTGTCGATTCAGGCGCCGATTTCCAGACCATGGCGGACAGCCTGGCGCTCTACGGCGACACTGGCGAGGCGGCGAAGGCGGCCGGACATTATGCCGAACCGGAGCTCGTTGCGGTCGCCGACAGCCAGCCGATCGCCGACGCCAGGGTTCGCGCGATCGCCGAGCGGCTGATGAGCGGGCTTTGCCTGCGCGACGTGTTTTCCATTGACCTTCGGGTCGAGGCCGATGACACGGTCCACCTTATTGAGTTCGAGGTCTGCCCCGGCCTGCCTTGCTTCGATTTCCGCGCCTACTGCCGCCAGCAATGGGATCTCGAGCTTGCCGACGCCATGGCCGAAACCGCGGCCAGCCGGCTACTCGGCCAAAACCACCATATTTGAACGCGCGGCGGCGCATCCGGAAATGCTCGGGGCGCCGCCACCAGGCGCAAGCGCCCGCGACGAGCGCCCGACATGACACGACAGCCCGAGGCGACCCGCTATCCCGGCATTCGCTCGAATTTCTGCAACGAGGGGTCGATCGTGTCCCAGGCATGGCCTCGGATGGCGTATGTGACCACCTGCGGGTCGAATTGGCCGGGGTCGTCAAGGCTGGTCGCGTTGACCGCAATCAGGTCCGGCATGGCGACGAATGTCAGGTAGACCGGCGTTCCGCAGGTCGGGCAGAAGGCGTGGATCTTTTCGTTGCCGCTGTCGCCCGCCACTCGCCAGATGCTCGCCTCGCCGGTGATTTTCATATCGGCGCGCCGGCCGAAGGTCATATAGGATCCGTGGCCGGTGCCTGCGCGCTTCTGGCAGTCGAGGCACTGGCAGTGGTTCTGGAAGATCGGCTCGCCGCTGGTTTCATAGCGGATCGCGCCGCATGCACAGCCGCCGATATAGCGCTTGGTCATTGTTGTTCTCCCGCTATCAGGCTGATTTCGGCTTGGCGAAAAGGTCGATGCCGTTGCCGGTTTCGAGGAAGGATTTCATGCTGGACAGCACCGCCGGCCATCCCTGGCTGACGCCTTTCGCCATGCCGCTGCCGGCTTCGAGTTCGTCATGGGTGACGGTCAGCCGCACCATGGTGTCGTATTCCTCGATGCCGAAAGTCACCCGGCTGTATTGTGAGGGATCGTTGGCCTGCGAAGCGTTCGCCCAGGTGATGACGAGACGGGTCGGCGGCGAGATCTCGACGACCTTGCCGACGAGTTCGACGGTCCGCTCGTCATTGGCGCGGATATGCTCCCATGTCGATCCCGGCTTCCAGTCGGAGACGTTCTCGTGGCCCCAGTAGCGTTTCGCAATGTCGGGCCTGGTTATGGCCTCGAACACTTTTTGCGGCGTCGATTTGATGTAGGTCACGTAGACAAAGCTGGTCGTCTCTCTGGTCATTGGTCCTCTCCTTCGAGTTCTTGCTTCAGATCGTGCAACAGGCTGAGCCGCTGCCGTTCGAATTTCCGCACCCACCGCTCGTAGACTTCGTGCAGCGGCACGGGGTTGATAAAATGCAGTTTTTCCCGGCCGCGCTTGACCGTGCTCACCAAGTTCGCCGCTTCCAGCAGGTCGATGTGCTGGGTGGCGGATTGCCTCGCCATGTCCAGGTTTTCGCAAAGCTGACTGAGCGTCTGCCCGTTCTTCTCGCAAAGAAGATCAAGCAGCCTTCTGCGTGTCGGGTCGCCCAGTGCCTTGAAAACCTTGTCAGCGTCCATCAGCCTCACTCGTTGCTTTCGAGGTGTAATATGCAGGTAAATACCTGCATGTCAACTCGCAACCAACCCGGTCGCTTTCACCTTGGGCGAAAGTGACTCTGGCTCGGCAGTCGATTGTTGGATGCGCCGCCCATGCAGCGATCGTTGTCGAACGGCTCCGCCCGGCTCTCGGCCAGGGCATAGTGCAAACTTGCTGGCCTTCAAGCACCACCTGATCGGAGTGCTCGGGTTAGCGGGGCGGAGCCAAGGGAAGGGGACCCCGTCAGGACTTCGTCTGACGCGCCGCCAGACTCTGGTCGATGGCCTCAGACGCCTTCGACGAGCACGATCTCGCCGTCGGCGACCTTCTGGCGGATGGCGACCGCGCGCTGGTATTCCGGCGAGTGGTAGCAATCGTGCGCCACGGCGAGCGATTCGAACTCGATGATGACGTTGCGTGCGCGCCCGACACCCTCGGCCAACTCATGCGCACCGCCGCGCGCCAGGAATTTCGCGCCAAAGCGGTCGAAGGCAAGTCTCGAGGCGGCGACATACTCCTTGTAGCCTTCTGCGTCGCGCACATCGACGCGGGCGATCCAGTATCCCTTGGGCATTTTTTTCTCCTGTTTCAGTCCGTGCAGGCGAAGATCGGTTTTGAAGGTCGCTCCGGCGAGACGGCTGGAGGTGTTTTCGGGGTCACCACGGGTGACGAGCGGAGCGTACTTAAAGTACGTGAACACCGAAAGCGCAGAAAAACGCCGTCAGACGACCGCCAGAGTAGAGTTTCAGAATTGGTCCTCAGGCCGAGCGCATTTCGGCGATGATCAGTTCGGCTGCTTCTCGCCTGTTGGCCGACGCGACGATCGGCCGGCCGACGACGAGATGGCTGGCGCCGTTGCGGATCGCTTGTGCCGGCGCCACCACGCGCTTCTGGTCGCCATGGTCGCTGCCCGCCGGCCGGATGCCGGGCGTCACCACCGCCATATCGGGTCCGACGATGCGGCGCACCGCTTCGGCTTCCGCGGCCGAGCAGACGATGCCGCCCATGCCTGCATGCAGCGCCTGTTCCGAGCGCCTCAACACCAGCGTGTGCGGGTCGTATTCATAGCCGACGTCGATCATGTCCTGCTCGTCCATCGAGGTCAGCACGCTGACCGCCAGCAGGCAAAGGCCGCTACCCCTGGCCGCCTCCACCGCCGCCGCCATCGCCTTTGGATAGGCGTGGATGGTCAGCATGGTCACGCCCATCTTGACGATGTTCTCGACGCCCTTGGCCACCGTGTGGTCGATGTCGAGCAGCTTCATGTCGAGGAAGACCTTTGTTCCGCCGCTGGCCAGTTCCCTGGCAAAGTCGAGCCCGCCTGCGAAGGCCAGCTGATAGCCGATCTTGTAGAAGGAGACGACGCCGTCGAGTTCGCGCACCGCCTGTTCGGCCTCCAGCACGGTCGGCACGTCGAGGCCGACGATCAGTCTTTCCTGCATGGATTTGGCCTGTATCGATGGGATCTGGATGGATTTTGCCCGCATGGTATCGGCGATCACGCCTCGATCCGGGTCGACAGCATGCGCGAGGTTTCGATCAGCGTGCGGCATAGGTGCTCCATCGATTTGTACAGTCTTTCGTCGCGGAAATTGCCGCCCTCGTCGAAGGCGCTGCCGCCCTCCGGCACCGAGCATTCCGGCGTCACCACCTCCATCTGGCAACGCACCAGCACGGCGCGCAGATGGTTGATGCAGCGGATTCCGGCAAAATGCCCGTTGGAGGACGAGCAGAGGCCGGCCACCTTGCCGGCCAGCGGCCTGACCGTCCGGCTGCCATCCCTGCGCACCCGGCTCACCCAGTCGATCGTGTTCTTGAGCAGCGGCGGAATCGAGCCGTTATATTCGGGCGTGGCGATCAGCAGCCCGTCATGGGCGATGACCAGACGGCCAAGTTTCAGGGCATTTACGGGAACGCCCTTTTCCTTTTCCAGATCCTCGTCGAGGATCGGCAGGGGATAGTCGGCGAGCGAGATGCGGGTCACCTCGGCGCCTTGCATGGCGAGCTCCTTTTGCGCCACGTCGGCGGTCCTGCCGCTGTAGGCGCCGCTGCGCACCGAGCCGGCGAAGACGAGGATTTTCGGGATCACTGCCATTGGCCAACCTTGTTCCCGGACAGGTACAGCCAGAGGCGGCTCAAATCAACGCACCTGCCCAAAAATCAAGGTCGAAACGCAGGTCGCTCCAGTGTGTGCTGAGATTGAGGTCAGGCCGGCCTCACCTGAATATCAACAGCCTAATGCGCCTCGCGCCGGTAGATCCACAGCTGCGTCGGCGGGATGTTGCGGAAGATGAAATCGAAATGCTTGACCGTGTAGTCGCCACGGCCGGCCGGGATCGGCGACATCGGGCCGTAGGTCAGCTGCACGATCGGCCTTCCGGCCGGGATACGGTCGAGCAGGCTCTCGATATAGGCTATGCGCTGGGCGACCGGAAAATTGAGCAGTGGCACGCCGGAAACGACGGAATCGAAGATCATCCCGCTCTTATCGCCAAGCGTGGCGTTGAGGTTGAAGGCATCGCCCTCGATGACGTTGACGCCGGGATAGAGTTGCCGCAGGTGGCGGACGAAATCGGTGGAGTATTCGACCGCATAGAGATTTTCGGGCCGCACCCCCTGGGCCAGGATGGCGCGGGTGATGACGCCGGTGCCGGGACCGACCTCGAGCACCGGCAGGCCGGATTTCGGATTGACGATCGAGGCCATCTTGCGGGCGGTGATCGAGCTGGTCGGCACGATCGAGCCGACCGTCTTCGGCTTGTCGATCCAGCCCTTGAAGAATTTGAGCTCGTCATCGAACTTTTCGGCAAGCGCCTTGCGCAGTCCGGGACGTGTCATGCAAGCTCTCCTCAGCACTCCCCCCAAATTACTTAACATCTGAGCAGCGCAAGGCAAGGCGCGGTCAGACGCATGTCGTGGATAAGATAAGTTTCGTCGCGTCTCAAGACGCGACACATTTCACGAAATCACACGGCTTGCCTTGAATTCCCATCAGCGCTCGCCGAAGGATTCGAAGAAATCCTTCATGCGGGTGAAAAAGCCGCTCGATTGGGGCGAATTGTCCTGCGAGGAGAGCTGTTCGAACTCCTCCAGCAGCTCGCGCTGGCGGCGGGTGAGGTTCTGCGGCGTCTCAACGGCGGTCTGGATGTAGAGGTCGCCGACATTGGGCTGGCGCAGCACCGGCATGCCCTTGCCCTTGAGGCGGAACTGGCGGCCGTTCTGGGTGCCCTCCGGCACTTTCACCTTGGTCTGCGTGCCATCCAGCGTCGTCACCTCGAAGGAACCGCCAAGGGCCGCCGTCGTCATCGAGATCGGCACCTTGCAGTAGAGATCGGCGCCGTCGCGCTGGAAGAACTCGTGCGGCTTGACCGCCAGGAAAATATAGAGGTCGCCCGACGGCCCGCCGCGCAGGCCGGCCTCGCCCTCATTGGCAAGGCGGATGCGGGTGCCGTCCTCGATGCCGGCCGGGATGTTGACCGACAGCGAACGCTCTTCGGTGACGCGGCCCTGGCCGGCGCATTTCGGGCACGGATCCTTGATGGTCTGGCCGCGGCCCTGGCATTGCGGACAGGTCCGCTCGATCGAGAAGAAGCCTTGCGTGGCGCGCACCTTGCCGTGGCCGTTGCACATCGAGCAGGTGACAGGCTGGGTACCGGGCTTGGCGCCGCTGCCCGAGCATTCCGAGCAGGAGATCGATGCCGGCACGCGGATCTGCGCGGTCTTTCCCGCGTAGGCTTCCTCCAGCGAGATTTCCATATTGTAGCGCAGGTCGGCGCCGCGCTCGCGGCCGCCCGACGAGCGGCGCTGGCGCCCGCCCATCATGTCGCCGAAAATATCCTCGAAAATGTCGGCGAAGCCGCCGGCGCCGAAGCCTTGCGCGCCGCCATTCATGCCACCCTGCTCGAAGGCCGCGTGGCCGAAACGGTCATAGGCCGCGCGCTTTTGCGGGTCCTTCAGCGTCTCGTAGGCTTCGTTGATTTCCTTGAACTTGTGCTCGCAGGAATGATCGCCGGGATTGCGGTCGGGATGGAACTGCATGGCGAGCTTGCGGAAAGCGCTCTTGAGCTCCTTCTCGTCGGCGCCTTTCTGGACACCCAGCGTTTCGTAGAAATCAGCTTTCATTTTTTCCCGCAGTCCGGATGTTCAACGTCTTGATGCATATGTTGCGTCGTTTGCCGGCACGTTGTCTCGATTTAGGAGCGGTGCTGCCCGGATGCTAGGGCCGGCGCGGTTCTGTCCGTGTTTTTCAGCGATTTTTTCCGCCAGGGTTGCAAAAAAGCCCGGCCTGCGCCGGGCTTTTCGCTCTATCCTTGCCGTCAAACGGTTCAGGCCGACTTCTTCTTGTCGTCGTCCTCGTCGATTTCCTCGAAATCGGCATCGACCACGTCACTGTCCTTGGCGGCGTCCGCCTTGGCGTCGGCTTCCGCCGCTTCCTTCTGCGAAGCCTCGTACATGGCCTGGCCCAGCTTCATCGAAGCCTCGGCAAGCGCCTGCGACTTGGCCTCGATGTCGGCTGCGTCGTCGCCTTCGGCCGCGGCCTTCAGCGCCGTGATCGCATCGGCAATCGCCGTGCGGTCGGCTTCCGAGACCTTGTCGCCATATTCCTTCAGCGACTTCTCGGACGAATGCACCAGCGCCTCGGCCTGGTTGCGGGCCTCGACCACCGCACGCCGCTTCTTGTCGCTCACGGCATTGGCCTCGGCGTCCTTGACCATCTTCTCGATGTCGGCGTCAGAAAGGCCACCCGATGCCTGGATGCGGATCTGGTGCTCCTTGCCGGTGCCCTTGTCCTTGGCCGAAACGTTGACGATGCCGTTGGCGTCGATGTCGAAGGTGACCTCGATCTGCGGCACGCCGCGCGGCGCCGGCGGGATGCCGACCAGGTCGAACTGGCCAAGCGCCTTGTTGTCGGCGGCCATTTCACGCTCGCCCTGGAAGACACGGATGGTCACGGCGGACTGGCTGTCCTCGGCCGTCGAGAACACCTGGCTCTTCTTGGTCGGGATCGTCGTGTTGCGCTCGATCAGCCGCGTGAACACGCCACCCAGCGTCTCGATACCGAGCGACAGCGGCGTCACGTCGAGCAACAGCACGTCCTTGACGTCGCCCTGCAGCACGCCGGCCTGGATGGCGGCGCCGAGAGCGACGACCTCATCGGGGTTGACGCCCTTGTGCGGCTCCTTGCCGAAGAACTGCTTCACGATCTCCTGGATCTTGGGCATGCGGGTCATGCCGCCGACCAGGACGACTTCGTCGATTTCGCCAGCCTTCAGGCCGGCATCCTTGAGCGCCGCCTTGCAAGGGTCGATGGTGCGCTGGACCAGATCGTCGACCAGCTGCTCGAACTTGGCGCGCGTCAGCTTCAGCGTCAGGTGCTTCGGCCCGGTCGCATCGGCGGTGATGAAGGGCAGGTTGATCTCGGTCTGCGTCGTCGACGACAGCTCGATCTTGGCCTTTTCAGCCGCTTCCTTGAGGCGCTGCAGGGCCAGCTTGTCGTTCTTCAGGTCGATGCCCTGTTCCTTCTTGAACTCGGCCGCCAGGTATTCGACCAGGCGCATGTCGAAATCCTCGCCGCCGAGGAAGGTGTCGCCATTGGTCGACTTCACCTCGAACACGCCATCGCCGATCTCGAGCACCGAAATGTCGAACGTGCCGCCGCCAAGGTCATAGACGGCAATGGTCTTGCCATCCTTCTTGTCGAGGCCGTAGGCGAGCGCGGCCGCGGTCGGCTCGTTGATGATGCGCAGCACTTCCAGCCCGGCGATCTTGCCGGCGTCCTTGGTTGCCTGGCGCTGGGCGTCGTTGAAATAGGCCGGAACGGTGATGACCGCCTTCTCGACCTTCTCGCCGAGATAGGCTTCCGCCGTTTCCTTCATCTTCTGCAGGATCATGGCCGAGATCTGGCTGGGCGACTGCTTCTTGTCGCCCGCCTCGACCCAGGCATCGCCATTGTCGCCCTTGACGATCTTGTAGGGGACAAGCTTCTTGTCCTTCTCCGTCACCGGATCGTCATAGCGGCGGCCGATCAGGCGCTTGACCGCGAAGATGGTGTTTTCAGGATTGGTGACCGCCTGGCGCTTGGCCGGCTGGCCGACGAGACGTTCGCCGTCGCCGCTGAAGGCGACGATGGAAGGCGTCGTGCGCGCGCCTTCCGCATTCTCGATCACCTTAGGCTCTTTGCCATCCATGATGGCGATACAGGAGTTGGTGGTGCCGAGATCGATACCGATTACTTTTGCCATTTTTCTAGTCTCTCCGCTAAGCAGGCTCTCAGGACCCGTACAGGCGTTCCAACGAAAGCCCCTGTTCACAAGAAATTCCGTTCCGGCAACCGGCATTCCGGCGCCGAACGGCTTGGCGCGTATATAAGAACAGGCAGCATCGCGCGCAAGCATTCTGCGCAAGGCTTCCATGAACCTTTCCACCTCAGCCTGCGACTGATGTCCAGGCGCCGCATGGTGCGGCCCGGAAAGGAAGCCCCCATGACCATTAACCCAGAGGCTCTGCGCTCTCCGGGAACAACAGGAGCTCGGCGCGACCACCGCCTTCGGGACGAGGTCGACGCGCTGGGCTTCCTGTTGATTCCGTTGACCCTGCGTAAGAGCAGGCGTATCGTCAAGATGAGGAAAGCAGACAATTCGATCAGGGAAGAACGTGCCGGACCACCGCGCCTTGCCCTGGTTTGCGCGGTAACGCCGGATGTTTCTCCCGTGGCTAACGGGGGTAGCTTCATGTCTCGCGTCCGCGGCACGTTCGTGTCTTCTCTCAACAGCGGCCTGCGCCGCGCCATGCATCCGGGCGGATTGCTGGCGCTGGCACTCACTGCCGGCCTGTGGCTGGGTGACGCAGCACGGGCGCAGGACACCCAGATCATCTATCCCGGCTCGATGGCGGTAACCGGATTTTCCGGCACCATCATTCCCCATTTCGACGAAGGCCTGCCGCCCGGCGTCGATCCGGTCGACGAAACCTTCATCGACACCACGCGCGCCACCTTGCGCGTGTTCGACGTCTCGCATCTCGGCGGGCCGGCCGCCGGCCAGCTCGTCTCCACGCCGCCGCCCTTCGAGGTGACGGCCGAACAGATCGGCCAGGTGTTCGGCCTCACCTATGATGACGGCTTGCGCGACGGTGTTCCGTCGGGCGTTCCCAACCTCTATGCAGGCGCCACCTCGCTGCACGGCATCCGCATCGTCACCCCGGATTCCGACGGCGACGGAAGGCCGGAGCGGCAGCGCCGCGGCATGGCCGGCGCCACCTTCATGGATGGCCAGTTCGGCACTGAAAACGGCGGCGGGCCGGGCACCATCTGGAAGATCGACGGCATCACCGGCCAGGTCTCCAAGTTTGCCGACATCGACACCAACAGCGGTCCCGGCATCGGCAATCTCACCTTCGATCCCATCCACCGCCAGTTCTTCGCCTCCGACCTCGACACCGGCCTGATTCATCGCATCGACGCCGAAGGCAGGCTGATCGACAGCTTCGACCATGGCGTTGCCGGGCGTCCGGCGCACGGACTGGCTCCGGTCGCCGACGACGGTTCGGTGATGGACATACAGGGCGCGGCCTTCGACAGCGAAGACCCCGACAGCTGGGGCTACACCCAGGACGAGCGCCGCGTCTGGGGCGTCTCCTATCATGGCGGCCGGCTCTATTATTCGGTCGGCGAAAAATCGGAAATCTGGTCGGTCGGCATTGCCCGCGACGGCACCTTCGCCGGCGACCCGCGCTGGGGACTGACGGTCGAGGCCGACAAGGACTACGCTATTACCGACATCGCCTTCGACAACAGCGGCTTCATGTATCTGGCGCAGCGCGGCCCGGTCGAAAACCGTTACGATTACAGTCAGTTCGCCGATTCCGGCAAGGGCGAGGTCATCCGCTACTGGCGCGAGAATCCGGACGATTCGGCGACGGAATCAGTCTGGGTCGAAGTGCCGCAGGAATATGCCGTCGGCTTCCCGCAAGGCAACCGGCAGTCGGCCGGCGGTCTCGATCTGCAATATGGCTATGATGCCGACGGCAATCTCGACACCTCGGTCTGCACGCAGACGCTGGTCAACACCGGCGACAAGCTGCGCGACAATCCGGCGCTCGCCGAGCAACTCGCCGCAGGCGGGCCGCTGGCCGTGCACGGCGTCCAGATCACGCCCAAGGAGCTGGTCAAGCCGGCCAACGTGCCGCCTTTCGGCTCCTGGTTCGTCGACTTCGACGGCTATTTCGAAGATCCCGAAGTGGAAGGCCATGTCGGCGACGTCGCGGTCTGGCATCCCTGTGAAGGCCGCGCCGGCTATTATGAAGAAATCCCGGGCGGCTATTTGCCCCCCTTCTATCCGCCGGACTTCCCACCGCCCGGCAATCTGCCTCCCTGTCTCGATGTCGAGGACGTCCAGTATTACTGCACGCCTTCCGGCCTCGAGGCCGATCTCTATCTCCATGACCATGCCGGCTTCGGCGGCGATTCGATCAAGGCCCAGTCCAGGACGCCAGGCGTCGGGGTGACGTCCCCCATGTCGCATGCGCCCGGCACGCCATACACGATCGGCATCACCGGCCACTATCCGGGCGACACAGTCGATGTTGGGCTCTGCTTCTACAGGAAGTCCGACAAGGACAAGGGTGGCTACTACCCTTGCTGCAAGATGACTTTGCCGCTCAGAACCCCAGCCGTCAGCTGCGAACGTTGAGGAGGGGAAGATGAAAAATCTCGCACTTTCCCCGCTCGCAACGAGCAACCAGTCAAAGCAGTCAACCGTCTTGGAGACGATCATGAAACCCCTGTCACTCGCCAGGCGCGGCGCGCGCTGGCTGATGGCGGCCGGTATCGCGGTCGCCACCTTGACCCCGGTGCAAGGCTTCGCCGAAGAGGTCTACACCGTCATTACGGAGCCCAGCCTCGACCTCGACAATCCGCGCATCATCAATCCGGAACCGGGCCGTGTCGTGCCTTTCTTCACCAAGAAGGGTACCCAGAGGGGCTGTGATTATGTCGTCTATTCCCTGAGCTTCGGCTTGCGCGGCGCCCCGCAGGGTTTTGCCGACCCAGGCTTCGCGGCCAGACTGAAAAAAGCCCGGCTCGACTTCAAGGACCAGCTTCCGCACGGCCTTGAGATCGTCAACGCCAATGTGGCCGGCGACGGCACGGATGCGGCCGGCGGACCACTGCCGGGTGCAACGATCAGCACATCGGCAAATCCCAACGACACGGCGACGGTTTCCGATTTCCGGATTTCCGCCTCCGATCTCGACGGCGTCGGCGCTCCCAACGAGCGCGTCATCACCTTCCAGATCACGGCCAAGATCGACCATGCGGCGTTTCCTTCGCCGACCATCGTCGACAACCAGGGCATGATCAAGGTGACGCCGGAAGCCGGCACGGGGACCATCATCCCGTCGCAGGATCCGAGCAAGCCCGACGACGGCGACTTCAAGACCGGCGAAAAGACCTCGATCAAGATCGACGTCACCAAGTGCAATCCGCCGCCGCCACCTCCCGGCAAGGAATGCTTCAAGGTGGAACGCGGCACGGTTGATTGCGTGCCCGGTGGCGGCGCCTTCATCTACCACATGCCGGTCGGCCCGGAGATGGGCGGCAAATGGGTGCAGGTGTCGACCACGACACCCGGCATCACCATCATCCCCGACACCCAGCTGGTGCCGGCGGGCGGCGGCGTGCTTAACTGGAAGATCGTCGGCGCGTCGCCCGGCGATGTCATCCACCTCATCGTCACCGGCATCGAAACCTATGCCGGCCCGGAAGAAGGCTGGGGCCTGTGCTGCACGCAGACCATCGACATCGTCATCCCGCGCGACCAGAGATGCCCGCCCAAGGACAAGGAACCGGACCTCAAGGTTGAAAAGCGCGCCGAAGTCCAGCGTTGCACGATGGGCGGCGGCTGCGACTTCACCATCAGGGTCACCAATGTCGGCACCGGTGCCTACCACGGCAAGATCGTGCTCGACGAGGTGACGCTGCCGGCCGGCTCGACGCTCGATTCAGGGCCCAATCCGCCCTGGGTCTGCGTGCCCGGCACCACCCCGATGACGTGCACCTATCCGGTGACCACGCTCAATCCGGGGGCCTTCGTCGACCTTAAGCTCGGCTTCAAACCGGCTGGCGGCTGGCAAGGCAGCGTGCTGCGCAACTGCGCCGCCTACAATTATGCGGCCAGCGGCAAGCCGCTGTTCGGCAGCCAGTCGAACGATCGCGGCTGCGCCTCGATCCCGATCTGCCGGCGTGGCGATCGTGATCGCGACTGCCAGCCACCGGTCGAAAAGAAGGTCGACCTGATCCTCAAGAAGCGTGCCCGCACCGAGGTCTGCACGGCCGACGGCATCTGCACCTTCGTGATCGATATCATCAACAACGGCACCTTCACCTACAATGGGCCGCTGACGGTGATCGACAGCTATCCGGGCGGTGCGCCGGCCTCCTCGACCTTCGGCCCGACACCGCCATGGACCTGCGGCCCGACCGGCCCCGGCCTGTTCCGCTGCGACAATGCGGGCATTTCGCTCGCACCGGGCGCCTCGACGCCGATCTTCGTCAAGGCGGTCATGCCGGACGGCTATCAGTCTGACACGGTGGAGAACTGCGCCGAGGTGAAGGCCATCCCTGGTGAAACCGACCTCACCAACAACAAGGCCTGCGCCAAGGAACGCATCCGTCATCCCAATGGCGGCAAGCCGGCTCTGCGCATCACCAAGGTGTGCAATGGCTCGCTGTCCGGTGCCGCGGTCGTCTCTTGCCGCATCACCGTCGTCAATGCCGGCACGGCTGCCCCCACCGGTCCGGTGCGGGTCAACGACGCCGCCACGCTGGTGGCGGGCGGTGCGCCCGTCCAGATCCAGACCGTCACTCCCGACGGCGCGGAATGGGCGTGCGGACCGGTTCCGGCCAATGCGCTGTCGTGCCAGATTCCCGGTGCCGTCATGACGCCTGGAACCAGCCGCCACTTCGACGTGACGGTTTCGGCGAACGGCGAGTTCGAGAACTGCGCGCGGGGTTCGTATGGTCCGGCCCCCGGCGACGACATCGTGTATCCGATCGGCCAGGCCTGCGCCAAGGGCGGCGGCTCTTCGATCATCCGCGTCGAAAAGACCGGCGACCGCGAATGCAAGCTCGGCCAACCCTGCTCGTTCGAGATCACCATCACGAATGACGGGACGAGCCCCTTCTCGGGTCCGGTTCGCATCGGCGATGCGATCGGCGTCGAAGGTCTCGGCAGGCTGGACGGCGTTGCGATCACCTCGATCGATCCGCCTTTCGGCTGCTCGCCGGAACCGGCGACCTTGCCATTGTCCTGCATTGCCAACCTGACGCTCGGCGCCGGGGAGAGCCAGGTGCACCAAGTCACCGTGGTCATTCCCGACGACGGCCGCCTGGCCAATCTGCAGGGCAACGTCAGCGGCCAGAACTGCGTCGGCGTCCTGTCTCCCGACACACGGGTGCAAGGCGGCGACATGCTCCCCGGCGACCAGGCCAATGTCCAGGGCGATCGTGGCAAGGCCTATGCGTGCCACCCCTTCACCATCACGCATGAGGTGAAGAAGGAGTGCTCGCCAGGTTTCGTCATGAACGACGCCGGCAGGTGTGTCTGCCCGCAGGGCACCACCTTCCGTAACGGCCAGTGCTCGCCCGACGGTGGTGTCATCGTCGAGCCAAAGCCGCGGCCCTGCGTGCTGCTCGAAGGCCAGATCCGCACCCAGGACGGACGTTGCGTCTGCCCACGCGGAACCGGGCTTCAAAACGGCAAGTGCGTCAAGACCGACAAGCCTGAGCAGTGCACCATCCGCGGTCAGGTCCACAACTCGGACGGCGATTGCGTCTGCCCGAAGGGTACGGAAGTCAGGGGCAATGCCTGCCGTCCGATCCGGCCGCAGCCCGAGCAGTGCACCATCCGTGGCCAGGTCCACAATGCCGATGGCGATTGTGTCTGCCCGAAGGGTACGGAAGTCAGGGGCAATGCCTGCCGTCCGATCCGGCCGCAGCCCGAGCAGTGCACCATCCGTGGCCAGGTCCACGACGCCAACGGCAATTGTGTCTGCCCGAGGGGTACCGAGGTGCAAGGCAATGCCTGCCGGCGCAAACAGCCGCCGGTGGAGCAGTGCGACATACGCGGCCAGGTCCATAACAAGCGCGGCGAGTGTGTGTGTCCGCGCGGGACCGAGGTGATCGACGGCGCATGCCGCAGGTCCAGGCCGCAGGTGGAGGAGTGCGCACCGGGCTCGCAGATGATCAATGGCCAGTGCCAGCCGATCATCAGGCGGCGCTGCCCGGAAGGCACGATTGGGCGCTATCCGAACTGCAGGCCGATCCGTGGGCAACTGGAACCAGGCCTGCTGAACCCGAACGTCCTGCAGCAGCTGCTTCCGCGGCGCAGGACGCAAACTGACCAGCAACAGCAGGGCGATCCGGCTGGAAACATCCAGAACTTGAAGCCGTAATCGTCCGCGCGACACAGGCAAGAAACCCGCCGGAGCAATCCGGCGGGTTTTTGTTTGGACCGGGGGGACCGGCAGCCGACGTCGGCGGGACGTAGCCTGTGCAGCCAGCCGCCTGCGCACTCGACAAGTCACCTGCGGCGCATTAGGCAGTCGATAGAGTGACCGGATCAGAAGGGCGCTCGGAAAGGCCGCGCCCATGAGCAAAAAAACCTTGATCGCACCCTCGGTGCTGGCCTCGGATTTTTCCAGGCTCGGCGATGAAGTCGAAGCGGTGGTGGCTGCCGGCGCCGACTGGATTCACCTTGATGTCATGGACGGACATTTCGTCCCCAACATCACCTTTGGCCCGCCGGTGATCAAGGCAATCCGCAACCGCACCAAGGCCTTCTTCGACTGCCATCTGATGATCGCGCCGGCCGATCCCTATCTGGCCGCCTTCGCCGAGGCCGGCTGCGACGGCATGACGGTGCATGCCGAGGCTGGGCCGCATCTCGACCGCTCGCTGCAGACCATCAGGAACCTTGGCAAGAAGGCCGGCGTGTCGCTCAATCCGGCAACGCCCGAAAGTGCGGTCGAATATGTGCTCGACCGGCTCGATCTGATCCTGATCATGACCGTCAATCCGGGCTTCGGCGGCCAGGCTTTCATTCCGGCGATCGTCGACAAGGTGAAGCGGGTCAAGGCGCTGATCGGCGACCGGCCGATCCGCATCGAGATCGACGGCGGCGTGTCAGCCGAAACCGCGCCGCTGGTCACTGCCGCAGGCGCCGACGTGCTGGTGGCAGGCGCCGCGATCTTCAAGGGCGGCAGCGTCGACGCCTACCGGCAAAACATCGAGGCGATCAGGACGGCCGCCGACAAGGCAGCCGGCTGATCCACGACGCCCATCCTGTCTTCAAGTCCAATTGGCCGCCAACGGCTCTCATGCCCGGCAGGTCCGTCAGAGTCTGATTCGCCAAGCATCGAGCCTGGACGAGAGGCTTGATTCGGTCCGTCTTTTGCGCGCGGCAGAAAAGACGATCACGCGTGCTCACAAGAACAGATGATCCTGCGTGCATACAAAACACGTTAAGTTTCCGAAGGTTGTAGAAATACGCGACTTTGCATCGCTGAACGGCAAAATGCCGTATATTTCTTCGTGCTTAAGTACAATAGCGTGATCTTCTGCTTGAGCCTCTGAGGCCAGACGCGATATGGTACGTGTATGTAGGGGGGATGCTTCGGACTCGAATTGCCCAAACATAATTTGGGGACAAGGAGTCGCTTTGACATACGGAGCTGCCAATCTGAACGACGACGGCGCAGGGCCCAAGAGCACGCTTGCCAGCACGGTCTATCACCAATTGCGGGATGACCTTCTCGGTGGAATTCTTGAAGCCGAGAGCAAGCTGCGGGTCGAATGGGTGGTGTCCAAATATGGGGCTGGCGCTTCCCCTGTCCGCGAGGCTCTCAATCGCCTCGCCTCGGAAGGGCTTCTTGGCCGGCACGACCAGCGCGGCTTCTTCATCATGCCGATCAGCGCGGCGGAGCTCGAAGAGCTGACGCGCACCCGTTGCTGGCTCGAGGAGCGGGCGCTTCGCGAATCGATCGCCCACCGCACCGCCGAATGGGAAGAACAACTCGTACTGGCGCTGCATCGCCTGGGGCGTGCATCACGTCTTTCGCCACAGAATAATCTCTCGTCGCTCAATCCGGATTGGGAGAAGTTGCACCGCGTCTTCCATCGAGTCCTGATTTCGGCCTGCCGGTCGCAATGGCTGGTGGGATTCTGCGAGCAGCTTTCCGATCACGCCTACCGCTACCGGCAAATGGCGAGTGACAGCGAAAGCGCCCAGCGCGACGATTTAGGCGAGCATCGCCGGATCGCCGAATGTGCGTTGGACGGCAATGCCGACGGCGCCGTCGAAGCGCTGATCAATCACTACCAGCTGACCGCTGCCATGTGCATGGAACGCATCAGGCAAAGTGAAAGTCTGAAGTCGGTCGCCGGCAAGGCCGCACGCGCCCGGCGATAGCGTCGGTTCCGCCAGTCGTTTGCAGCCACCCCTGCAACCCATCGGCGCCACGGGCAAACACCTGTCCTCGGGTCTTGACGGCGCGGCCAAGAACCGCGAACTCTTCGCCGCCCATGCATGCCGCTCGAAAAGCATGCCCGGCGCCGCCGTTTCCACCATCTAAATCAAAGGGATAGAGCATGATGTTGTCCGAAAACCGTTTCACACTTTTCGGCATCATGCTCTAGGAAGACTTCATGAGTAACCATCTGTTCGACGCGTTCCGTTCCCGGATGCCGGCGCCCGATCGCCTGTTGATGGAAACCGATGATGGCCGCTCGCTGACCTATGGCGATATGCTGGCGCGGTCGGCGCAGCTGGCGCATGCGCTCTTGCAACTCGATGTCGAGCCCGGCGACCGGGTCGCCGTGCAGGTCGAGAAGAGTCCCGAAGCCGTCCTGCTCTATCTCGCCTGCCTGCGTGCCGGCGCCGTCTTCCTGCCACTCAACACCGCCTACACACTGGCCGAGCTGGAGTACTTCTTCGGCGACGCGGCACCACGCCTGGTCGTCTGCGATCCGGCCAGGGCGGCCGACATCGGCGCACTGGCGGAAAAATCGGGCGCCGTCACGGTCACGCTCGGCCGCAACGGCGAGGGATCCCTGACGGATCAGGCCTCGCGGCTGCCGGCGGATTTCCACGACGTGGTGCGGGCCAAGGACGATCTCGCGGCGATCCTCTACACTTCGGGAACGACCGGCCGCTCGAAAGGCGCCATGCTCAGCCACGAGAACCTTGCCTCGAACGCGCGGGTGCTGGTCGACCACTGGCATTTCACGGCCGACGACGTACTGATCCACGCGCTGCCGATCTTCCACACCCATGGCCTGTTCGTCGCCACCAACGTCGTCCTGATGGCCGGCGCCTCGATGCTGTTCGAGCAGAAATTCGACCCGGCCCGCATCATCTCGCTTTTGCCGCGCGCCACTGCCCTGATGGGCGTGCCGACCTTCTACGTGCGCCTGCTGCAGCAGGACGGGCTGGACCGCGAGGCGGCAAGGACCATCCGCCTGTTCATTTCCGGTTCGGCGCCGCTGCTGGCCGAGACGCACAAGGCCTGGCGCGCACGCACCGGCCACGCGATCCTCGAACGCTACGGCATGACCGAGACCAACATGAACACCTCTAACCCCTACGACGGCGAGCGGCGCGCCGGCACGGTCGGCTTCCCCCTGCCGGGCGTAGCACTTCGCATCGCCGACCCCGACACTGGCCGTCCGCTTGCCCAGGGCGAAGTCGGCATGATCGAGGTCAGGGGCCCGAACGTCTTCGGCGGCTATTGGCGCATGCCTGAAAAGACCAAGGCGGAATTCCGCGCCGATGGTTTCTTCATCACCGGCGATCTCGGCATCGTCGACGCCGACGGCTACGTCCACATCGTCGGCCGCGGCAAGGACCTGATCATTTCCGGCGGCTACAACATCTATCCGAAGGAGCTCGAAAGCGAGATCGATGCGCTTGACGGTGTGAGCGAAAGCGCCGTCATCGGCGTCGCCCATCCGGATTTCGGCGAAGGCGTCACCGCTGTCGTCGTGCGGTCGCCGGCTTCGAACATCACCGGGGCTGAAATTCTTGGCGCCATCGCGGAACGCGTCGCAAAATACAAGCACCCGAAGCGGGTGATCTTCGTCGACGAACTGCCCCGCAACACCATGGGAAAGGTGCAGAAGAATCTTTTGCGCGATACCTACAAGGGTCTCTACACATCTTAAGGCTGCACCTGCGCAGGCAGTTCGTCAGCCGGGGTACAAAAGCTCGCAAACATGCTCGGCGATCGCCAGGCTTGCCGTCAGGCCGGGGCTCTCGATGCCGAACAGATTGACGATCGACCCGGTGCCATGGTCGGCCGGACCCTGGATCGTGAAGTCGGCCGCCGGCTGGCCCGGGCCGGACAGTTTCGGCCGGACGCCGGCATAGGCCGGCTGCAAGGCGCCGTCGGCAAGATCGGGCCAATAGCGCCTGATCTCGCCGTAGAAGGCCGCACCACGGGTGGGATCGACCGTGTAATCCACGCTGTCGATCCATTCGACATCCGGACCGAAGCGCGCGCTGCCGCCCAGATCGAGGGTGAGATGGACGCCGAGGCCGCCATTGACCGGCACCGGATAGATCAGCCGCGAGAAGGGCGACCGTCCCGAGAGTGAAAAATAGTTGCCGCGCGCCAGCCATCGCTGCGGAACAAGGTGTTGCGGAAAACCTTCGATACGGCCGGCGAGAGCCTGCGCATCGAGGCCCGCGGCGTTGACGAAGGCGCCGGCCTTCAAGGTGAAGCCCTCGCCATCGGCGTTGCGCGTGTCGATCCGGATCCCATCGGCTTCGATCGCCGCTCCGGCAACGGACGTGAGCAAGGCGAAGGATGCACCGGCGGCCTCGGCGTCGCCGCGCAGCGACAGCATCAGCGCCTGGCTGTCGATGATGCCGGTCGACGGCGACAGCAGCGCGCCGGTGCATTGCAGCGCGGGTTCGAGGCTTTCGGCTTGTGCCTGCGTCAAGATTTCGAGGTCGCCAACGCCGCAACTCTGCGCGTTGGTCCGGATCGCGGCCAGCCTGTCCAACTGGTCAGGTTCGACGGCGACGATCAGCTTGCCGGTGCGCGCATGGGCAACATTGTGCTCGCGGCAATAGGCGTAGAGCCGTTCACGCCCTTCGACGCAGAGCCGGGCTTTCAGGCTGCCCGGCGCATAGTAGAGCCCGGCATGGATGACTTCGGAATTGCGCGAACTCGTGACGGTGCCGATCGCGCCGGCCTGTTCGACCACCAGCACCTCGCGGCCCGACAGGGCGAGCGCCCTGGCGATCGCGAGCCCGACGACGCCTGCTCCCGCAACGACGCAATCGATGTCATGCATGGCCTGATATCACCCAGGGCTGTTGGAGCCGGCTGCAAAAACCTTGTCGCCGCCGACCCAGACGCTTGCAACATCGAGGTCGTCCGACAGCGCAACGATATCGGCAGCCGTGCCGTTGGCAAAGCGCCCCAGCCGGTGCGACTGGCCGATCGCTTGCGCGGGATAGAGCGAGGCCATGCGCAAGGCCTCTGAAAGCTCGACCCCGACGACGCGGTGGATGAACCGAACGGCGGAGATCATGTCGAGATCGGCACCCGCAAGCGTGCCGTCGGCAAGCCGCAGGCTGCCATCCCTGCGGTAGATGGTGCGGCCGTTGAGCGTGAACGAGGTCATGTCGGTGCCAATCGGCGCCATGGCGTCGGTGACCAGCACGATTTTGGCCGGTCCCTGCTTGGCGCGCAGCGCGATCTTGATGGTGGCGGGATCGACATGGATGCCGTCGGCGATGAGGCCGGCCGACAGCGAGCCGATATCGATGGCCGCGCCAGCCAGCCCTGGCTCGCGGTTGCCAATCTGGCTCATCGCGTTGAACAGATGCGTGACCATCGAGGCACCGGCCGCGGCAAAGGTGCTGGCCGTGGCGTAGCCGGTGTCGGAATGGCCGAGGCTGACGATGACGCCGGCCCTGGTCAGCGCCGAAACGCGCGCCGGTTCGACGGATTCCGGCGCGATCGTGGTCAAAAGAACCGGCAGTTTCTGCCGCGCCGCGATCAGCTTCGCCTGGTCGGCGTCCAGCATCGGCCGGATGAGCGCGGGATCGTGCGCGCCCTTGCGGGCGATCGACAGATGCGGACCTTCGAGATGCAGGCCGAGGAAACCCGGCAGCTTCCGCAGCGTCGCTGCTTCGCCGGCGGCGACAGCGGCAGCGGTGATGTCGGGCGTATCGGTGATCAGCGTCACCAGCAGCGCCGTGGTGCCGAAGGGCGCATGCGCCCGGCAGATGGTTTCGAGCGAGGCGACATCGGGGTGGTCGTTGAGCATGACGCCGCCGCCGCCATTGACCTGCAGGTCGACGAAGCCTGGCGCCAGCATGCCGCTTGTCTCGACGATGCGGATGTCGGATGCAATGGCGCCGGCGGGCAGGATGGCCTCGACGAGGCCGTCGCGCACGACAAGTGCGGCGCCGTCATGCCAGTCGTCGCCGTCGAAAATGCGGGCGCCAGTCAGGGCAAAACGGTCGCTCATACGGTCTCCGTCACCTTGCGAAGATTGCGCGGCGTGTCCGGATCGAGGCCGCGATGGCGGGCAAAGGCCTCGACGAACATGTAGAAGGAGACGATCAGCGTCAGCGGATCGGTCAGCGGATGGCCCGTGGCGACATGCGGCAGGCGCACGACGCGCTGGGCAAGTGCGGAGGTGACGAACACCGGCGCGCCCTTGGCCGCCAGGCTGTCGGCGGCTTCGGCAACGGACGGTTCGGATGCGTCACGCGCGGCCAGCGCCAGCACCGGAAAGTCCGGGCCGATCAGCGCCAGTGGGCCATGCATGACTTCGGCCGCGCTATAGGCCTCGGCATGCATGCCGCAGGTCTCCTTGAACTTCAGGGCCGCCTCGTTGGCCATCGCCGCCGACGGGCCGCGGCCGAGGATGAACAGCGACTTCTGCTTCTCGATCGTGTCGGACAGCACCGTCATCCAGTCGCAGGCGATCGCCTTGCGGAAATGCTCGGGCAATTCGAAAAGTGCAGCCAGCAGCGCCTCGTCGCCGGTGGCATGCGCCATCAGGCCAAGACCGGCGACGGCGGAATTGATGAAGGTCTTGGTCGCCGCGACGCTGCGCTCCGGCCCGGCCAGGATATCGATGGCATAGTCGGAGGCACGCGCCAGCGGCGAATCGGCGGTGTTGGTGATGGCGATGGTCAGCGCGCCACCGGCCCGTGCCGTCTCGGCCATGGCGACGATGTCGGGGCTCTTGCCCGACTGCGAGATCGCCAGGCATGCCGAACCGCCGAGCCTGAGCTCGGCTCCATAGATCGAGGCGATCGAGGGACCGACCGAAGCGACGGCAAGGCCGGCGGTCAGTTCAACGGCATATTTCATGAAGGTGGCCGCATGGTCGGACGAACCGCGCGCCACGGTGACGACAAACTGCGGGTCGCGTTCGCGGATGCCGCGCCCGGCCTCGGTCAGGACAGTGCCGGAGCCGTCGAGCAGGCGGGCGACAGCCAGCGGGATCTCCTCGATCTCACGCCGCATATGGGTCATTCCAGCCGATTTGGTCGGCTCAGTCGACATGGTCGGCTCATTCGGCATTGTCGGCTCTGTGGTCATGGTCGGCCCTCTTCGCTCGGCCCTGTCAGCCGCAGTTCGGCGACGAAATCATAGGCGTCGCCCCTGTAGATGGAACGGGTGAATTCGATCACCTTGCCGCTCGTCAGATAGGAGATGCGCTCGATGTGCAGGCCGGCAATGCCCGGCGGCACCTCGAGCAGGCGCGCGTCACCGTCGCCGAGGTTGGCGGCGGAGATGCGTTGCACAGCCCGCACCGGCCGGTTGCCGGTCAATTCCAGCGCCGCATAGAGCGAGGACCCTATTCCCGCCGGGTCGGGCAGCACGCTGGCCGAGAGCGAAGCGCGTTCGATCGCCAGCGGCGTGTCGTTGGCGATGCGCAGGCGCGCCACCCGCGCCACCAGTTCGTTCGACGACAGGCCGAGCACCATCATCTCGTCGGGCGAGGGCGCGTAAAGGCCGCGGTCGAGCCAGGCCGAACGCACCGCCATGCCGCGCCGCGCCATGTCCTCGGTAAACGAGGTCAGCCGCGACAGCGACTGCTCGACGCGCTCCATGCGCGGCGCCACGAACGTGCCGGAGCCATGGCGTTGCACCAGGATACCGCCCTTGACCAGGTCCTGCACCGCCTTGCGCACGGTGACGCGCGAAATATCGGCCTTGGTGGCGATGTCGCGCTCGGAGGGCAGTGCGTCGCCCGGTCCGATCAGGCCGCGGTTGACGGCGTCCTCGATGCTCTTCCTGAGTTGCAGGTAGAGCGGCGCGCCGCTTTGCGACGACTGTTTCAGCGTGGCGAAGATCTGGTCGGCGGCATCGCTCATCGAGCCGCCTCCGCTGGCTTGGCGAAAAGGCGGGCCGCCATCTGCACCGCGCCGCCCAGGGCATCGTCGAGAGGCGGCTTCAGCAGCGCCCGGTAGCGGGCCGACAGGCGCGGCGCGTAAAGCGGCGCCAGCCCGCCGAGCAGGCACAGCGGCGCGTCGTCCGCAAGGTCGAGCGCGCCGAGCGCGGCTTCGACATCGGCGACCACCCTGTCCAAAATCCAGTTGGCGACGCTGTCGCCCTTTTCGGCATGCTCGAACACCTTGGGCGCGAAGCCGCCGAAATCGCCGGGCTTGGCGTTGGTGGTGAATTCGACCACGTCCTGCGGATTGTTGCGGAAGACCGCCAGCATGCTCTGCGTCAGCGGCGAACCCTCGCGGACGCCGTCATAGGCAAGCAGCGTCTGTTCGAGCAGGTCGCGGCCGATGCGGGCGCCGCTGCCCTGGTCGCCGACCTGAAAGCCCCAGCCGCCGATGGCGCGCGACTTGCCGTTCTTGCGCGCCATATAGGCGGTGCCGGTGCCGAGGATCGCCATGGCGCCGTCGCCGGAGCCGACAGCCCCTTCCAGCGCGATCTCGGCGTCGGTCTCGACACGGCTGATGCTGAACGGCAGGATCGCTTCGAGTTGCTGCCGGTAGGTGCCGACATTGGCGCCGGCAAGGCCGAGAATGGCCGGTGTTTGCGGGATCAGCTCCGGATCCTGTCCGGCGGCAATGAGCGCCTGCCTCGCCGCCTCGACGATGTTCGACCGGGCGCCGGTGAGATCGGTGCGGATGTTGGCGGCGCCGCTCTTGGCGCGGCCAACAACAGTGCCATCCGCAGTTGCCAGGGCGGCCCTGCAGCTGGTGCCGCCGCCATCGATACCGAGCACGAAATTCACGCGATTTCTCCTCCGGGCGGATAATACCAATAAAATACCAATAGCCAAGAGTTAATTTCCGTTTCAAAAAGATTATGCCGTATTTTATTGAAAAACTTAGCCATTTCGCCGGCTCAGCGATTTCCAAGCAGCGAATTCGTTAATGCATGTGGACAAGTGGTATTTTTTTGGTATTGTTTCCGCATTGGAGGAACCGGGATGGCCGAAACGCGCACCGAAGCGCTTCACCAAAATGCCGAGGGGCTGGATATCCAGACCCCGGACGCCATCCTTTCTTCTTTGGCCGATGCGCAGATCGAGGCCGCAAAGGTCGTGCACAATGCCATTCCCTCAATCGCCAGGGCGGCCGAGATCATCGCCGGCAGGTTGAGCGGTGGCGGCAAGCTTGCCTACGCCGCGGCGGGCAGTTCCGGCCTGATGGCGCTGGCCGACGCGCTTGAATTGCCCGGTACGTTCGGCATTCACCGCGACCGCATCGCCATCCTGATCGCCGGCGGCGACGAAGCCTTACGGACATTGGCAGGTGGGCCGGAGGACGACACCGAGGAGGCCGCAACTGCCGTCATCAACGCCGGCATCGGCAAGGGCGATTGCCTGATTGCCATTTCGGCCAGCGGCACGACGCCCTATGCGGTGCGGGCCATCGAGGAAGCCGCCCGTCGCGGAGCTGCCACCATCGGCATCGCCAACAACCGGGACTCGGCTCTGCTGCGCCAGGCTGAAACCGCGATCCTGCTCGAAACGCCGCCGGAACTGATTGCCGGTTCGACGCGCATGGGCGCCGGCACCGCCCAGAAGATCGCGCTCAACATGCTGTCGACGCTGACCGCCGTACATCTCGGCCATGTGCATGACGGCTACATGGTCAACCTGATGGCCGACAACATCAAGCTGCGCGACCGCGCGGCGCGCATCGTCGCCGCCGTCAGCGGGCGCGGCAAGGACGAAGCCGCCCGCCTGCTCGAGAAGAGCGGCGGCGCGGTCAAGACCGCCATTCTGCTCGCCGCCGGCGCCGACAGCGCCGATGCGGCGGAGAAACTGCTGGAAGGAACCGGCCAGAAGCTGAGGCCGGCGCTTTCCGCGATCGAGGGGAGCAAGGGGCGCGCTGCCTCTGTTCTCATCAAAACCGAACCTGAAAAAGGTCAACAGGGAGACTGAGCATGACAACGAAACTACTGACGGCACTGCTTCTGGGCACCAGCATTCTCGGCTCGGCCGGGGTGGCTAATGCTGCAGACGTAACGCTCAACATCGAAAGCTGGCGCGGCGACGACCTTGCCATCTGGAAGGACAAGCTGATCCCGGCCTTCGAAGCCAAGAACCCGGGCATCAAGGTGGTGTTCGCACCCTCGGCGCCGACCGAGTATGACGCCGCCCTTGGCGCCAAGCTCGCCGCCGGTTCGGCGGGCGACCTGATTACCTGCCGCCCGTTCGACAAGTCGCTTGAACTGTTCAAGAAGGGCAACCTCGCCGACCTCTCGGCGCTGCCGGGCATGGAGAACTTCTCGCCGGTGGCCAAGTCCGCCTGGCAGACGGACGACGGCAAGGCGAGCTTCTGCGTGCCGATGGCCTCGGTCATTCACGGCTTCATCTACAACAAGGACGCCTTCGACAAGCTCGGCATCAAGGTGCCGCAGACCCGCGACGAGTTCTTCGCCGCGCTCGACAAGATCAAGGCCGACGGCACCTACATCCCGATGGCGATGGGCACCAAGGATCTGTGGGAAGCCGCGACCATGGGCTACCAGAACATCGGCCCCAACTACTGGAAGGGCGAGGACGGCCGCGCCGCCCTGATCAAGGGCGACCAGAAGCTGACCGACAAGGACTGGGTCGCGCCGTATGAGGAACTGGCCAAGTGGAAGCCGTATCTCGGCGACGGCTTCGAGGCACAGACCTATCCGGACAGCCAGAACCTGTTCACGCTGGGCCGCGCCGCCATCTACCCGGCCGGTTCATGGGAAATCGGCCTGTTCAACACCCAGGCCCAGTTCAAGATGGGCGCCTTCCCGCCGCCGGTCGAGAAGGCCGGCGACACCTGCTACATCTCCGACCATACCGATATCGGCATGGGCCTGAATGCGGCGTCGAAGAATGCCGATGCGGCCAAGACCTTCCTGTCCTGGGTCGCCTCGCCGGATTTCGCCACCATCTACGCCAACGCGCTGCCGGGCTTCTTCAGCCTGAATTCCGCGCCGGTGAAGATGGCGGACCCGCTGGCGCAGGAATTCGTCTCCTGGCGCGGCAAGTGCAAGTCGACGATCCGCTCGACCTACCAGATCCTGTCGCGCGGCACGCCGAACCTCGAAAACGAGACGTGGGTTGAATCGGCCAACGTCATCAACGGCACCGACACCCCGGAAGCTGCGGCCAAGAAGCTGCAGACCGGCCTCGACAGCTGGTACAAGCCGGCAAAGTAAGAGCTCAGGCAGCGAGATCGGCCGGGCGCATGCCTGGCCGGTCTCGAACTACCCTGGTTTTCAGATTGCGCCCGTTCAGATAGCGATTGTCGGCACCGCCTCTCGGCCTTACCCTCCCTTGTGGGGGAAGGCTAGCTGATCAGTCGCAGGCCTTTGTTCTTGCCGCACCGGGCAAGAATATTCGGCCGTGCATCGAGGCATCATCTAGCATCACACCATTTGCAACCGAGAGACGGCGGGAACCGAACTCATGGCCGCAGAAATACGACCGAAACGACCGTTCCGCTGGCACATTGGCGTCTTCCTGGCGCCGGCGGTGCTTGTCTACACGGCGATCATGATCCTGCCGCTGGCCGGCACGCTGCAGCTGTCGCTGTTCCGCAACATCGAGCAGCATCAGGTCTTCGTCGGGCTGGAGAACTTCCGCACGCTGTTCGGCGACCCCAACTGGTCGGTGAATTTCTGGAACGCGCTGAGGAACAACACCTGGTTCTTCATCATCCACATGCTGGTGCAGAACCCGATCGGCGTCATGCTGGCCGCACTTCTGTCCAGCCCAAGACTGAGATTCTCGGCCTTCTACCGCACGGCGATCTTCGTGCCGACCATCCTGTCCTTCGTCATCGTCGGCTTCGCCTGGAAGCTGATCCTGTCGCCGCTGTGGGGCGTGGCGCCGCATCTGCTCGATCTCGTCGGCCTGAAAAGCCTGTTCACGCCGTGGCTCGGCAAGGAAGAATACGCGCTGACCGCGCTCAGCCTGATCTCGGTATGGCAGTTCGTCGGCATCCCGATGATGCTGATCTATGCCGCGCTGCTGTCGATCCCCGAAGAGGTGATCGAGGCCGCCGAATGCGACGGCATCACCGGCATGTCACAGTTCTGGAAGATCAAGCTGCCGCTGATCCTGCCGTCGATCGGCATCATCTCGATCCTCACCTTCGTCGGCAATTTCAACGCCTTCGACCTGATCTACACCGCGCAAGGCGCACTCGCCGGGCCGAACTATTCGACCGATATTCTCGGCACCTTCCTCTACCGCGCCTTCTTCGGCTTCCAGCTGCAGGTCGGCGACCCCAACATGGGCGCGGCGATCGCCACGATGATGTTCGTGATCATCCTCGGTGGTGTCTGCGTCTATCTCTTCCTCGTGCAGACGCGCCTGCGTCGCTACCAGTTCTGAGGGGCAAGAGATGAGCACCGCCACCCGTTCCCTGCCCCGCACCATCGGCGCCCACGCGATCCTGTTGACCTACACGGCGATCGCGCTGTTTCCGGTGATCCTCGTCATCATGAATTCGTTCAAGTCACGCGCCGGCATCTTCGGCGCGCCGCTGACGCCGCCGACGCCCGGGACTTTCGACCTGATCGGCTACACCACCGTCATCGGCCAGGGCGATTTCATCCACTACTTCCAGAACAGCCTCGTCGTCACCGTGGCTTCGCTGTTCTTCGTGCTTCTGTTCGGCGCCATGGCCGCCTTCGCGTTGTCGGAATACCGCTTTCGCGGCAACTCGCTGATGGGGCTCTATCTGGCGCTCGGCATCATGATCCCGATCCGCCTCGGCACCGTCGCCATCCTGCAGTTGATGGTGGCGAGCGGGCTGGTCAATACGCTGACGGCGCTGATCCTGGTCTACACCGCGCAAGGCCTGCCGCTCGCCATCTTCATCCTGTCGGAATTCATGAAGCAGGTGTCCGACGACCTCAAGAACGCCGGCCGCATCGACGGCTTGTCCGAATACACCATCTTCTTCCGCCTAGTGCTGCCGCTGGTCAGGCCATCGATGGCCACCGTCGCCGTCTTCACCATGATCCCGATCTGGAACGATCTGTGGTTCCCGCTGATCCTGGCGCCGTCGGAAGAGACCAAGACGGTGACGCTCGGCGCGCAGCTGTTCCTCGGTCAGTTCGTCACCAACTGGAACGCCATCCTGGCAGCGCTCTCGCTGGCGATCATGCCGGTGCTGATCCTCTACGTCATCTTCTCGCGGCAGCTGATCCGCGGCATCACCTCGGGAGCCGTCAAGTGAGTTCGCAAGCACCCCTTCGCGTCGTCGTCGCCGGCCTCGGCAATATGGGCCGCAGCCACGCGCTGGCCTATCACACCAATCCGGGTTTTCAGATCGCGGCACTGGTCAATCGCTCCGACGTGCCGCTGCCGGACGGGCTTTCCTCCTATGGCATCAGGCGATCCTTCGACGAGGCTTTGCGCGACGAAAAGCCCGATGTCGCCTGCATCGCCACCTATTCCGACAGCCATGCCGACTATGCGGTGAAGGCGTTCGAGGCCGGCTGCCACGTCTTTGTCGAAAAGCCGCTGGCAACGACGGTGGCCGATGCCAAACGCGTCGTTGCGGCGGCAAAGGCCAATGGCAAGAAACTGGTGATCGGCTACATCTTGCGCCATCACCCGTCCTGGATCAGGCTGATCGCCGAGGCGCGCAAGCTTGGCGGCCCCTATGTCTTCCGCATGAACCTCAACCAGCAATCCTCGGACCATACCTGGGACACGCACAAGCAGTTGATGCAGACGACGTCGCCGATCGTCGACTGCGGCGTGCACTATCTCGACGTGATGCTGCAGATCACCGACGCCAGGCCGGTCGAGGTGCGCGGCATGGGGTTGCGGCTGACCGAGGAGATAGCGCCGTCGATGTACAATTACGGCCATCTGCAGGTGCTGTTCGATGACGGTTCGGTCGGCTGGTACGAAGCCGGCTGGGGGCCGATGATTTCGGAAACGGCCTTCTTCGTGAAGGACGTCATCTCGCCCAATGGCTGCGTGTCGATCGTCATGAAGGAGGGTGTGAAGTCCGATGACATCGACACCCACACCAAGACCTCGACCATCCGCCTGCACAGTGCGGCGACCAGGCCCGACGGCAAGTTCGCCAAGCCGGACGAAATGCTGTCGATGACGGGCGAGCCCGGCCATCAGGACCTCTGCGATCTCGAACAGGCCTTCGTGCTGAAGGCGATCCGCGAGGATATCGATCTCACCAGGCACATGGACGACGCGGTGAAGTCGCTCGCCGTCTGCCTTGCCGCAGACGAGAGCGTGCGCAGCGGCGCAGCCGTCAAACTCTAGAACAGGGACGAAGCCGTGGGCTCGCTGAACATCGAGAACGTGAAGAAGGCCTTCGGGCCGGTCGAGGTGCTGAAGGGCATCAACCTCGAGGTGACGGACGGCGAATTCGTCGTATTCGTCGGTCCGTCGGGCTGCGGCAAGTCGACCTTGCTCCGGGTCATCGCCGGGCTGGAGGATTCGACCTCGGGCCGGGTCGTCATCGACGGCCAGGACGTCTCCGCCACGCCGCCGGCCAAGCGCGGCATCGCCATGGTGTTCCAGACCTATGCGCTCTACCCGCATCTGACGGTGAAGAACAATATGGGCCTTGGGCTGAAGCAGGCGAACACGCCGGCGGCCGAGATCGACCGCCGCATCGGCATTGCCTCCTCGATGCTGTCGCTGGAGCCCTATCTCGAAAGGCGGCCGGCCGAACTCTCCGGCGGCCAGCGCCAGCGCGTCGCCATAGGCCGCGCCGTGGTGCGCGAGCCCAAGCTGTTTCTCTTTGACGAACCCTTATCGAATCTCGATGCGGCATTGCGCGTCAACACGCGGCTGGAGATCGCTCAGCTGCACCGCCGGCTGAAAGCGACGATGATCTACGTCACCCACGACCAGGTCGAGGCGATGACGCTGGCCGACAAGATCGTGGTGCTGAACGCCGGCCGGATCGAGCAGATCGGCGGCCCGATGGAACTCTACAATTCGCCGGCGAATGAGTTCGTAGCCGGCTTCATCGGCTCGCCGAAGATGAACTTCGTCGACGGCGCCAGGCTTGGTGAAACCGCCAAGACCATCGGCGTGCGGCCGGAGCATCTGACCGTCGATCCCAAATCCGGTGCCTGGAAGGGCACGGTCGTCCACGCCGAGCATCTAGGCGCCGACACCAATCTCTATCTCGACTGCGAGAAGGCCGGCCTGATCACCGTGCGCATCTTCGGCGTCTACGACGCCGAACCGGGCGCCACGCTCTATGCAACGCCGGACCCGGCCAAGACCTATCGGTTTGGAGCTGATGGGAAGGTGCTGAAGTAATATCGCTGCAGAGGTCGGCGCTGCCCCTCACCCTTACCCTCTCCCCGTGAAGAACGGGGAGAGGGGGTCCCAGCGTTGGAGCGCTTCCCTTCTCCCCGTCACTGTACGGGGAGAAGGTGCCGGCAGGCGGATGAGGGGCGGCGCAAACTTATCGAACTTAAGTGCTCAAGCGTCAGCCTTGAACGTCTGCTTCTGCTGGCCGAGACCCTCGATGCCGAGCTCCACAACATCACCGGCCTTCAGGAACACCGGCGGCTTCATGCCCAGCCCGACGCCGGGCGGTGTGCCGGTCGAGATGATGTCGCCGGGATGCAGCGACATGAACTGGCTGAGGTACGAAACAAGGTATGCCACGCCATAGACCATGGTCTTGGTCGAGCCGTTCTGCATCGTCTTGCCGTTGACGGTCAGCCACATCTTGATGTTCTGCGGATCGGCGACCTCGTCCTTGGTCACCAGCCACGGGCCGATCGGACCGAAGGTGTCGCAGGACTTGCCCTTGGTCCATTGGCCCTGCCGCTCGGCCTGGAAGGCGCGTTCGGAGACGTCGTGGGCGACGCAATATCCGGCGACATAGTCGAGCGCGTCGGCTTCGCTGACATATTTCGCCGTCTTGCCGATGACCACGGCCAGTTCGACTTCCCAGTCGGTCTTCACCGAGCCGCGCGGGATCAGCACGTCGTCGTCGGGCCCGACAATGGCCGAGCTTGCCTTCATGAAGATGATCGGCTCAGGCGGCACGGTGGCGCCGGTCTCGGCGGCGTGGTCGGAATAGTTGAGGCCGATGCAGATGAACTTGCCGGTGCCGGCAACGCAGGCGCCGATGCGGGGCTTGCCGGAAACCGCCGGCAGCGACTTCGGATCGAGCTTGGCAAGCGCCGCTAGCGATGCCGGATCGAGTGCCTTGCCACCGATATCGGCGACGTGGCCGGTGAGATCACGGATCGTCCCATCCGCATCGAGCAGGCCGGGGCGTTCGCTCCCTGCCTCGCCATAGCGCAGCAGCTTCATCGTATGTCTCCTCAGTCGGTTTGGTTCAGATCGACCAGCCGCCGTCGATATTATAGGCCTGTCCGGACGTATAGGTGGCACCGGCCAGATAGACGGCGAGATCGGCGATTTCTTCCGGCGTGCCGAGCCGGCCCATCGGCTGGCGGGCGATGAAGGCGGCGCGGGCGGCTTCGTAGTCGCCCTGCGCATGCATGCGGTCTTGCAGCGACGGGCTCTCGACCGTGCCGGGGCAAATGGCATTGCAGCGAATGCCCTTGGCGACATAGTCGGCGGCGATTGCCTTGGTCAGGCCGATGACCGCGGCTTTGGTGACGCCATAGGCGAAGCGGTTCGGCACGCCTTTGCCGGCGCCGGCGACCGACGACATGTTGATGATCGATCCGCCGCCACGCTCCAGCATGCCGGGCAGCACCGCTTTGATGGTGCGGATCATGGCACGGACGTTGAGGTTGAAGGCGAAATCGAGATCGGCCTCTTTCATATCGAGGATCGAGCCGGAATGAACGAAACCCGCGCAGTTGAACAGCACGTCGACCTTGCCGATCTCGGCAAAGACGGCGTTGACGGCCTCGTCGTTGAGCACATCGAGTTTGCGGGTCTTGATGTCGGAGGTCTTGGCGAGTTCCGCCAGCAGCGCCTCGTTGATGTCGGTGGCGTAGACGACGGCACCCGCTTTGGCGAAGGCCAGCGCGCTCGCCTTGCCGATGCCTTGCGCCGCTGCCGTGACGACAACGACCTTGCCTGCCAGATCCGCCATGCTCTTCTCCTCGTCCGCTTGGGGTCGTCCGGGTCTACCGGTGGTCGGCCACGGCGTCATGGGCCAGTCGGACGCCATCATGCGGCCTGCGCGCCTGTCAGCCCACAGATAAAGATGTTTTTTCTCGTTAAAGAACATGCATCCGGGCGTCAAGCCCGAACACGATCACCGTCCCGGCAGCGGCGTCGAAACTGCCCAAAGCGCACGACGTGCTTCAGTTCCTTGCCTTCATGGATGTCGCTGTCCCAAAACCGCTGACGCTTTTTGGGCGACATGCGTCAGTCGCCGTAAGGCACCCAGACGTTCTTGACCTCGACGGCGCGGCGCAGGAAGGCATCGCCGGCCGCCTCGTCGGACGCCCAGTCGAGGCCGCGGCCATTGCCGCTCCAGACGCGCTTGAGGTTGCCGATCGACTCCGCCTCCGCCTTGGCGCAGGTGTCGGCGTCAGCGAACACCCAGAGGCCGTCGACATCGTCATGCTTGGCCAGAACGCCGGCAAGTTCGGCCGTGCGGCCGGTGACGATGTTGATGGCGCCGGCTGGAACGTCGGAATATTCGATGACCTGGTAGAGGTCGGTGGCGAGCAGCGGGTAGCGCTCCGACGGCACCGCGACCACGGTGTTGCCCATGGCGAGCGCCGGTGCGACCAGCGAGATCAGGCCCAGCAGCGGTGACGCGTCGGGCGCCACGATGCCGACGACGCCGACCGGTTCGTGCAGCGCCAGTGTCACGGCACGCGCCGGTGGCTGGTGCACGCGGCCCTCGAATTTGTCGGCAAGGCCGGCATAGAGGAACAGCCGCTCGATCGACTGGTCGACCTCGTCGCGGGCCGCCTTGGGCGTAGCGCCGGTCAGTTCGGTGAGGCGGGCGGCAAACTCGCCGGCCCGGCCGGAAAGATTTTCGGCCAGATAGTAAAGCACCTGCGAACGGTTGTAGGCGGTCGCCTCCGGCCAGGCTTTGCAGGCCCGCGCGGCCGAAACGGCGTCGCGGATATCCTTGCGGCTGCCAAGACCGACCTCGCCGGCGAGCTTGCCCTTGGCGGTGGCGACAGCCAGCGAATAATTGCCGTCCGGCCGCACCTGCTTGCCGCCGATGAACAGCTTTGCCGTGCGGTCGATGATCTCGCCGTCCGATTGCTCGGCAGGTTGCGCGGAGACCGCCGCCGGCTTGATCACCGGGCCAAGCGGCAATTTGGCAGCCAGATATTCGAACATGCCTTCGCGCCCGCCTTCGCGGCCGAAACCGCTCTCGCGGTAGCCGCCGAAACCGCAGGCGGCGTCGAACATGTTGGTGCCGTTGACCCAGACGACGCCGGCTTTCAGCTGCGGCGCGACATGCAAGGCGAGGTTGACGTTTTCGCTCCACACCGAGGCGGCCAGCCCATAGCGCGTGTTGTTGGCAAGCTCGATCGCTTCCTCGGTGTTGCGGAAGGTCATGGTCGCCAGCACCGGTCCGAACACTTCCTCTTGCGCCAGGATATTAGCCGGCGAAACACCGGTAGCGAGCGTCGGCGGATGATAATAACCCGACGTTGGCAGTGCGGCGTCCGGCTGCCAGCACACGGCGCCCTGTTTGGCGCCTTCGGCAACCAGCCCCTTGACCCGGTCGAGCTGTGTGGCGTCGACCAGCGGGCCGATATCGGTGTTCTTGTCGAGCGGGCTGCCGACGCGCAACCGGCTCATCCGCGTTTTGACCTTGGCGATCAAGGCATCGGCGATGCCTTCCTGCACCAGCAGCCGCGAACCGGCGCAGCAGACCTGGCCCTGGTTGAACCAGATGCCGTCGACCAGGCCTTCGACGGCGCTGTCGAGATCGGCGTCCTCGAAGACGATGAAGGCCGACTTGCCGCCAAGCTCCAGCGACAGTTTTTTCCCTGACCCCGCCGTGGCTTTCCTGATGATCTTACCGACTTCCGACGAACCGGTGAAGGCGATCTTCTGGATGCCAGGGTGGTTGACGATGGCCGCACCCGCCTCCGGGCCGCCCTGGACGATGTTGACGACACCTTTAGGCACGCCGGCCCGTTCGCAGATCTCGGCAAACAGGATGGCGGTCAGTGGCGTGAATTCGGCCGGCTTCAGCACCACGGTGCAGCCCGCGGCAAGTGCCGGCGCGATCTTCCAGGCCAGCATCAGCAGCGGAAAATTCCACGGGATGATCTGGCCGACGACGCCGACACCCTTGTGGCCGGGGAAATCCCTGTCCAGCGCCTGCGCCCAGCCGGCATGGTGGATGAAATGGCGGATGGCCAGCGGCACGTCGATATCGCGGCTTTCTCGGATCGGCTTGCCATTGTCGATCGATTCAAGCACAGCGAACAGGCGCTGGTGGCGCTGCATGGCGCGGCCGATGGCATAGAGCACTTTCGCGCGTTGATAGCCCGAAGACGCCGACCATTTCGGCAGCGCCTTGGCCGCGGCCGAAACCGCCGCGTCGATATCGGCGGCATTGGCGTCCGACACTTTGGCCAGCAGCTTGCCGGAAGACGGCTCGCTGGTCTCGAAGGTCTTGCCGCCGGAAGCTGCTTTCCAGTCGCCGCCAATGAACAGCGCCTTGCCGAAGTCGCGCGCCGCAAGCCAGGCGTCGGCCTCGTTGCGGGCTTCCGGCGCCGGGCCGTACTCCATGGCGTGATAGCGGTCGAGAATGTTCATGGGGTTCCTCCTTCACCTCCCTCGTGGGGAGGGTCGATCGGCTAGGCTGATCGGGGTGGGGCGCTCAAGCCATCGCGTGGCGGTGATTGGCCGAATAGTGCCCGGTCAGATGGTGTTCGAGCTGGCGCTCGATGTCGGTCAAAAGGCTCGAGGCGCCGAAGCGGAACAGCTCGGGCTCCAGCCACGGCCGGCCAAGCTCTTCCTTCATCAGCACCAGCCAGTCGAGCGAGGCCTTTGCCGTGGAGATGCCGCCGGCCGGCTTGAAGCCGATGAGATAGCCGGTCTCCTCGAAATAGGCGCGGATGGCACGCACCATGGCGAGGCCGACGGGCAGCGTGGCGTTGACACTTTCCTTGCCGGTCGAGGTCTTGATGAAGTCGGCGCCGGCCATCATCGCCACCATCGAGGCCAGCATGACGTTGCGCAGCGTGGCGAGGTCGCCGGTGCCGAGGATGACCTTCAGATGCGCGTCCCCGCAGGCGGCGCGCATCGAGACGATCTCGTTGTAGAGCTCCCGCCACTTGGCACCGAACACCAGCCCGCGCGGAATGACGACGTCGATCTCGTCGGCGCCGTCCTTCACCGAAGCTTCGATCTCCTGCAGGCGGGTGGAGAGTGGGGCGAGGCCGTGCGGAAATGCGGTGGAAACGGCGGCGACATGGATGCCGGTGCCGCGCACGGCGTCGACGGCGGTGGCGACGAAGGGATGGTAGACGCAGACGGCGGCCGGGCGAATGACCTCGCCCGCAATGCCGAGACCCTCGACGATGTCGCGACGGAACGGATTGATCGCCTTGGCGCACAGCCGGCGCACGCGCTCTTCGGTGTCGTTGGAATTCAGTGTCGTCAGGTCCATGCAGGCGACGGCGCGCAGCAGCCAGGCGGCCTGGTTGTCGGCCTTGATCGAGCGTCGCTTGGTCAGGCTCGCGACGCGGCGTTCAAGCGCCGAGCGGTTGACGCTGCGCACCGACTCCATGAAGCCGAGGTCGAGCTTCATCCCGGGGTTGCGCGCGATGCGATGGTCCAGCGGAACGGGGGTATTGGCGGCGGCGCGCGCCGGCAGCGGCGTCACCTTCGACGCGCCGGCACCAAGCTCGGCTTCGCGGATTGTGCTGCTCATCTCCTGCCCTTTCACTCAGCGACGTGCGCTGAAGATAGACCGTGAATTGACGCTTCACGAGTCCCTTAATGCATGCCGCCCAAAAGTGCGCAGCGGTTTTGGGACAACGGCATGCATCGACGAAAAACAAAAAAGGTGCGTCGCGTAAGGCGACGCGCTTTTGCGCTCATAGCTGAAAAAGGCCGCGAAAGCAGCTAGTTTTTGACCGAAAGGTCAAAATGCGGATTTGAAGGCGTGGGGCCCTGCTCAGCCGACGAAGGCGCGTTCGACAACGAAGCTCGCCGGATGATGCAGCGAGCCTTCCTCGAAGCCGAGGCTTTCGGCCAGCTCCTTGACGTCCTTCAGCATGTGCATCGAACCGCAGATCATGATGCGGTCGGTTTCCGGATTGAGCTTGTCGATGCCGAGATCGGTGTAGAACTTGCCGGACCCGATCAGCGCGGTGATGCGGCCCATGCGCGCCGAGTCTTCGCGGGTCGTCGAATTGTAGAGGGTGACGCGGCCGCCGGTCAGCTCGCCGATCAGCGGATCGCTTTCGAGCCCGGCGACCAGCTCCTGGCCATAGATGAGCTCGGCAGTGTCGCGGCAGGTGTGGGTCAGGACGACCTGCTCGAACTTCTCATAGGTGTCGGGGTCGCGCAGCAGGCTGGCGAAGGGCGCGATGCCGGTGCCGGTCGAGATCATGAACAACCGTTTGGCCGGCGTCAGCGCATCGACGACCAGCGTGCCGGTCGACTTCTGGCGCATGATGACGGTGTCGCCGACCTGGATCTTCTGCAGTTCCGAGGTCAGCGGGCCGTCCGGCACCTTGATTGAGAAGAACTCCAGCTCGTCGTCCCAGGCGGGGCTCGCCACCGAATAGGCGCGGAACACCGGCTTCTCGGCATTGGGCAGGCCGATCATGACAAACTCGCCGGAACGGAAACGCAGCGACTGCGGTCGGGTGATGCGGAACGAGAACAGCCGGTCCGTATAATGCTTCACCGAGACGACGGTCTCGGCATAGACATTGGCCGGAATCGGAAACTGCAGCGGGCGGGCGCCGGCGGTATTGAATGCGGATGTGGTGTTCATCAAATCCAACCTTCTGGCCCAACTGCGAACGCGGGCCTAAACCTTCACCTGCGCGCCCGAACCATTCAGGTTCCGGCGTGCTGTCTGCACACTCCGAGGCGGTAAGCTCTTGTGTCCGGAATTTATTAGTATACAAACGATATTTGCGTCAAGATACCGCCGCGAAACACCTTTCCAAACTGTGACATATCCGTAGTCCGCGCATTTCGGGTTTCGACAATGAAAGAGAATTTTTCGGTGCAGCCGCCGGATTCCCTGGGCAGCGTCGTCGCCGGTATCGATGTCGGCGGGACCTTTACCGACCTGCTTCTGATCGACGGGCGCGACGGTGGCCGGGTGCATATCGCCAAGACCCCGACCACGGTCGACAACCAGGCTTTCGGGGTCGTTTCGGCGCTTGGTGCCACCGGGTTTCCGATCGACGGCATCGACCTCATCGTGCATGGCACGACCACCACCACCAATGCCGTGCTCGAACGCCGGCTGGCGAAAACCGGTATGATCACCACGCGCGGTTTTCGCGACGTGATCGAGCTCGGCCGGCGCACCCGGCCGCAGGCCTATGGCATGACCGGCAGCTTCGTGCCGATCATCCCGCGCAATCTGAGGCTCGAAGTCTCGGAGCGTATCGAGGCGTCGGGCACGGTGCGCACGCCGCTCGACGAGGCCGAAATGCGCGACGCCGTGAAGGCGTTGATCGAGGCCGGCTGCGAATCCCTCGTCATCCACTTCCTGCATTCCTACGCCAACCCGGCGCATGAGCGGCGCGCCGCCGAAATCGCCGCCGAGCTCTGGCCGAACGGCTACATCACGTCGGGGCACGCGCTGCTGTCGGAAGCGCGCGAATTCGAGCGCGGCGTCACCGCTTCGGTCAACGCCTCGGTGCAGCCGATCCTCGAGCGCTATGTCGAGCGGCTGCGCGAGGAATTGGGGGCAAAAGGCTATGCCCGCGACTTCCTGATCATGAACGGCAATGGCGGCATGATCTCGGCCCGCTTCGTCACACGTGAATCGGCCAAGACCGTCATGTCCGGCCCGGCCTCGGGCGTCATCGCCGCCGCCTATACCGGAAAACGCGCCGGCTACGAAAACCTCGTCACCTACGACATGGGCGGCACCTCGACCGACGTGGCCTTGATCCGCAACGCCGAGCCGGCGGTCTCGAACGAGATCGAGATCGAATATGCGATGCCGATCCACGTGCCGATGGTGGCGGTGCACACGGTCGGCGCCGGCGGCGGCTCGATCGCCCGCGTCGATGCCGCCGGCCTGATCCAGATCGGCCCGGAAAGTGCGGGCGCCAATCCCGGCCCGATCTGCTACGGGCGCGGCGGCCTCGAGCCGACCATCACCGACGCCAATCTGGTGCTCGGCCGGCTGGCGCCGAAGAAGCTGCTGGCGGTCGAAAATCCGGTCACCGTCGAGCGCGTCACCGGCATCTTCGAGGAGAAGATCGGCAAGGCGACCGGCCTGTCCGGCGTCGAGGCAGCGGGCGCGGTGCTGCGGCTGGGCAACATGAAAATGGCCGGCGCCATCCGCATGGTTTCGGTGTCACGCGGCCATGATCCGCGCGATTTCGCGCTGTTCGCCTTCGGTGGCGCCGGGCCGCTCCATGCGACCGCCCTGGCGCGCGAACTCGGCCTGCCCAAGGTGCTGGTGCCGGCGCGGCCAGGCATCACCAACGCGCTCGGCTGCGTCGTCGCCGATCTGCGCCACGACTTCGTCAACACCGTCAACCAGCCGGTGGCCGTTCTCAATGAAACTCAGCTCCAAGCGGTATTGGAACGGCACCGAAACGAAGGCGAAGAGCTGATCGGCAAGGAAGCGGTGAAGCCGGAGACGATCCACGTCACGCACTCCGCCGACATGCAGTTCGTCGGCCAGACCCACATCATCAACGTGCCGTTGCCGTCCTCGTCGGTGACCCGGCACGAGCTGCAATCCCTGTTCGAAAAGGCCTATTTCGCCCGCTTCAAGGTCGAGTTGCCGGAAATCCGCGCCAACCTCGTCAACCTCAACACCTCGGTGACGGGTGTGCGGCCGGCGATCGACCTGTCGCGCTTGATCGACCCGGCGGGGCGCGCAAAAACGCTCGACGAGGCGCGGCGCGAAATCCGGCCGGTCTGGTACGGCGGACGCTGGCACGACACGCCGGTCTACGCACGCGAAAAGCTGCCGCTCGACGCGGTGATCGAAGGCCCGGCGATCCTCGAACAGATGGATGCGACCACCGTGCTCGAACCCGGCGACCGCGCGCGCTGGGATGCCGACGGCAACATCATCATCGACATTGGCGAGGCCTGAGATGCCTGACATTGATATGGCAAAGCTCGACGCCATCACCCTTTCGGTCCTCCAGGCGGCCTTGCAGCAGGTCTGCGACGAGATGGACCTGACCTTCTCCCGCGCCGCCTTCTCGCCAGTCATCGCCGAAGCCAACGACCGCTCCGACGGCATCTATTCTGCCGTCGACGGCTCGCTGATCGCGCAAGGCAGCCAGGGCCTGCCCGTGTTCGTCGGCGTCATGCAGTATTCGACCAGGACGGTGATAGAGATGATCGCCGATGGCCGCTGCCTGCCGCCGGAGCCCGGCGACATCTACATCGTCAACGATCCTTATCTCGGTGGCACCCATCTGATGGATGTGCGCTTCGCCATGCCGGTCTACCGGGCAGGAAAAATCTTTTGCTGGCTGTCCAACACCGGCCATTGGCCTGACATTGGCGGCTCGGTGCCCGGCGGCTTCTCGGCTTCCGCGACCGCAGTCGAACAGGAAGGCCTGCGGCTGCCACCGGTGAAACTGTTCAAGAAGGGCGTGCTCGATCCGGAAATCTACGCCATCATCTGCTCCAACATCCGGGTTGCCGACCAGCGCATCGGCGACATCCGCGCCCAGGCCGCCGCACTGCTGATCGGCCAGGATAGGCTCAATGGAATCCTAGATCGTTACGGAGACGAAACTGTTGTCGAGGCGATCGCCGAATTACGCCGGCGCGCCGCCGAGCAGATGCGCGCCAACATATCCGCCATCCCCGACGGCACCTACCATTCCAAGGCCTTCGTCGATTCCGACGGGGTCGTGAACGAGCCGCTGACCATAGCGCTGGCCGTCGAGAAACAGGGCGACACGCTGACCTTCGATTTCGCCGGCTCATCAAAACCCTGCGCCGGGCCGATGAACAGCGTGCTGGCGACCACCCTGTCCTCGGTCTATCTCGCCATGCGCCACATTTTCCCGGATGTGCCGATCAGCGCCGGCGCTTTCGAGCCGCTGATCGTCAGGCGGCCGGAAGGCACCTTCCTCGATGCCAAATACCCGCGCCCGGTTTCGGGCTGCGCCGCCGAAGTGTCGCAGCGCATCGCCGAGGCGGTGTTCGCGGCCATGGTGCAGGCGCTGCCGGACAAGGTGACGGCGGCCCCCGCCGGCTCCAGCGGCAATTTCGCGCTCGGCGGCAACGATCCGGCGCGCGGCCGCGACTACGTCATGTACCAGATCTCCGGCGGCGGCTATGGCGGCAATTCGGGCCATGACGGGTTGACCAATGGCTGCTCGACCATCGGCATCTCCAAGTCGCCGCCGGTCGAGATCATGGAACAGGCCTTTCCGGTGCTCTACCGCCACTACGCCTTGCGCGAAGGCTCGGGCGGCGCCGGCAAGCAGCGCGGTGGTTTTGGCCTCGCCTATGAGGTCGAGATCCTGCGCGGCGACGCCCGCGCCTCCTTCGTCATGGATCATGGCCGTTTCGGCCCGCAGGGCGCGCTCGGCGGCAGGGACGGTGCCGTCAACACGGTGACCGTCTTCCGCAATGGCGAGAAACATGTGCCGCCGCATCTCTCCAAGGAGCAGGACATCGCCCTGAAGGCCGGCGACCGCGTGCGCGTCGGCACGCCGGGTGGCGGCGGCTATGGCGATCCGCGTGAGCGCGATCCGGAACTGGTGCTGCGCGACGTTTCGCTGGGATACTACACGTCAACGGAAGCCCGCGAAAAATTCGGCGTTGTCCTCTCGGCAGCCGAGTTCGCCGTTGACCGGAAGGCAACGGACAAGCAGCGTGCCGGCTAACACTGCCGGCTGCTTGGATCGCTCGCCGCGCCGTGATCGGCGCATGACATGTCGTTTCCGTCTCCGCCGGGGTCACGAAAGCCCGTAGACTTCTCCGGTCAACGGAGATCTCGGACATGCGTCTTTTCGGTCGTTTCGTGCTTGCCGCCTCGGTCGCCCTGGTTCTCGCCACGGGTGCCGCTTCCGCCCAGGACAAGAAGCTCAGGATCGGCACCGAGGGCGCCTATCCGCCCTTCAACTACGCCAATGCCGACGGCACGCTGGGCGGTTTCGACATCGACCTCGGCAAGGCGCTGTGCGCAGAGATGAAGGCCGAGTGCGAGTTCACCGTGCAGGACTTCGATGGCTCGATCCCGGCGCTGCAGGCCGGCAAGTTCGATGCGATCATCAACATCACCATCACGCCCGAGCGGGCGGAGAAGGTCGAGTTCACCCACAAATACTACCAGACGCCGCCGGCCATCGCGGTGCCGAAGGATTCGACCATCGCGGGCACCTCGCCGGACGACCTGAAAGGCAAGGCGCTCGGCGTGCAGACCGCGACCATCCACCAGAAATTCGCCGAGCAGAAATACTCAGGCTCGACCGTCAAGGCTTACCCGAACGGTGATGACGCCCGCACCGACATGGCCAATGGCCGCCTCGACGCGATGATGGACGGCTCGATCATCCTGACCGAATGGCTGAAGAAACCCGACGGCGCCTGCTGCAAGCTGCTTGGCACCCTGACGGCCGATCCGGCCATTCACGGCCCTGGTGTCGGCATCGCGCTGCAGAAGGGCGACAAGGAGTTGGCCGACAAATTCAATGCGGCAATAGACGCGCTGCGTGCCAGCGGAAAATACAAGGAAATCAACGACAAATACTTCTCGTTCGACGTCTACGGGAATTAATCCTGGACCGAACAACGTCGGCAGCGCTGTCCGGCGCTGCCGTTTTTCATGAATAATGGAGACTTTCTTGGCTGAGCGGCGCTCCCCCTTCTACAGCAGCATCGTCGGGCTGGGCGCGACCATGGGTCGGGTCGGTGGCGATTTCATCTCGGCCAAGACTTATTCCGGCATTGCCGACGAGCACCTGAACACCCGCAGGAATGTCGGCGTGCAGGATCTCAGCACCATGGGCAAGATGGACATCAAGGGGCCGGACGCCGAGGCGCTGGTCAACTATGTCATCGTCAATGACGCCGCGGCGATGAAGCCCGGCCAGGTCCGCTATTCCACCGTCTGCCGCGAGGATGGCGGCATCATGGACGACCTTACCGTGTTCCGGCTGGCGCCGGAGCATTTCATGCTGGTGACCGGCTCGGTCAATCGCCTCAAGATGCTGCCGTGGCTTTTGCATCATGCGCAGGGGCGCAAGGCCTATGTCACCGACATCACCGCGGCCATCGCCTTCCCGACCATCCAGGGGCCGCGCTCGCGCGACCTGCTGAAGGCGCTTGTCGCGGAAGCCGATCTGGACCGGCTCAAGCGCTGGTCGTTCGCCTCAGGGCGCATTGGTGAGACGAAGATACTGATCTCGCGCACCGGCGTGACCGGCGAACTCGGCTTCGAACTGTTCGTGCCGGCCGACGAAGCGATATCGGTCTGGAACGCGTTGATGACAGCCGGCCGTGACTTTGGCCTGAAACCTTATGGCGTGCTGGCGATGTTCACGCTCGGATTGGAAAAGGCCTATCCGGCGCATGGCATCGACATGGACGAGAGTCGCACGCCGTTCCATGTCGGCCTCGACCGCTGGATCAAGTTCGACAAGGGCGATTTCGTCGGCCGCGAAGCGCTGCTCAAGGTCCGCGACAAGGGCCTCGACGAGCAGTGGGTCGGGCTGATCCTCGACGGCGACAGGCCGGCGGCGACCGACGCCAGGGTGCTGGCCGATGGCGAGGACGTCGGCATCGTCACCTACGCCGACCACGGCTATTCCCTCGGCAAGGTGCTGGCGACCGCGCATCTGCGGCTGCCGTTCACCGCCGTCGGCACCGAACTCGGCATCGACATCGACGGCAAGCCGACCCGCGCGGTCGTCGCGCCAATCCCGTTCTTCGACCCTGAGGGGGTGAGGCTGAGGGGCTAGCGCGGCTTGTTCCGGAAATCGCTTTGGGCTTTCCTTTTGGGTTAGGGAATGAACGGGTATCCCTGCGGAAGGCCGACATTCATCCATCGGGTATGCCGACGGCAAGCAGATCTCTCCGAAGGCCCTCCAGGATTTTTGGGTTGCGGTACGGATCGATCAAGATGGTGCTTACAGTCGCACCGGGCCTTGCCGCCAGACACTGCCTAGCTGCGTGAGCGGCGAGTTGCTCGTCGCCCATTCTCAAATGACAGACCGCCAGAAACGCATAGGCCCAAAATGCATAGGCATTGAGATTCCGGTACGAGGCTATCGCCTCAGGATACCGTCCGAGAATCAGAAGAACTTGTCCGCGTAGATCCCAGAACCAATCGTAATTTAGGGGATCACGGGCGATGCAGACGTCCAGATCGGACAAAGCTTCTTCATGCCGACCGAGATAGCTCCAGCACAAGCCCCGTATCGCCCTTGCCCGGGTTTCGTTCGGGTTGAGGTTCACACCCTGCTCGAGATGCAGCAGCGCCTCCTCTAACTGTCCCATGAAGATGAGCGTGTGACCCACCGCTATATGGCTCCATGCCTCTTTCGGCCCAAGCTTTAGAGCGCGGCGAGCATGGACAAGCGCGATCTTGAGCGTGTTCCCGTCCCCCTCAAGCAGCCATTTGCTTGTGAGTACAGTCGCCATCATTGCATGGATGGTAGCGACATTCGGGTCGAGCTCGATCGCCCTGGCAAGATAGGGCTCTGCTTCCAGAGTCGTGTCATAGCGAACCATCCGAACGCGAGCCTGAAGATACAGATCGTAGGCATCGAGCTGGGTGATCGGAAGGCGCCGTATCTTCTCCACACCCGAAGTTCTGATTGTGCCGACGACGGTGATAGCGACACTTCTGGCGATCTCCTCCTGGAGCTCAAAAATATCTGTCAGCTCCCGATCGAATCGATCGGCCCAGATTTGATTGCCGGATCTGGCCTCTATGAGTTGCGACGAGATCCTGACCCTGTCGCCGGCACGGCGAATGCTACCCCGAAGCAGGTAGTCGACGGACAACTGCTTCGCGATGGTGACGGCATCGACAATCTTTCCCTTGAACACAAAGGAGGAATTGCGGGCTATGAGATGAAGTTCGCCGAATCGCCCCAGTTCGGTGATGATGTCCTCGGTGACCCCGTCGCTGAAATATTCCTGGCTGGGGTCGCTGCTCATATTCTCGAATGCAAGAACGGCAACGACTGGCCCGCGGCTTGATGCGCCACCGGTCTGCGGTCTGGGCGTCTCGTCCATGCTCCTGCGCAATAGCCGAAGCTCGTCACCTGGCTCCAGGTTCAGCTCGCGCTTAAGCAACAGCTTGCACGCCTCATACTGCTTGATGGCGAGCGCAGCCTGACCCGAGGCGATATGCGCCCGCATCAGCGCGGCATGCGACGGCTCCCGCAGCGGATCAAGTGCAACCAGCCGTTCGGAAATAGCAACGCGCTCGGCACCTCTCACCGATTCAGCCAAAACTTGGAACACATCGATTGCGCGCGAGGACAGGTCGGCACGGACTTCGCGCAGCCAATCCTCGAAAACGTTGTCGGACGTGCTCAACCCATCAAGAAAAGGTCCGGCATAGAGGGTGGCTGCCCGCCGAAGCTCGGCCGCATCACGGCTCGCGGATGCAGCGACGAATTCAGTTACGTCGATGGTGAACAATTTCGGATTGAGCGCGACGCGATCCCCCACCAGGACCAAGGCGTCTGCTCCCAACCCGGCAAGATCCTTGCGGATAGCAGCCAGGGCCTGCCGCAGGCTGTTTCTCGCCTGCTCCTCACCTCGATCGCTCCACAGAAGAGCAGCCAGCTTGTGACGCGTCACTTCCTGGTTCGGCGCTACGGAGAGAATGCCCAGAAGTGCTCTATTCTTCTTGGCGGGCATCTCCAAGGGTTTCCCCTGCGGCGACGTCAGGTAAAAACCACCCAGGAGATCGAGCCGCGCCGGGCTCATCGCGATATACTCTGAATTTCTGCTTCTTTCGCGATATTCACGAGCTTTTCACAGGCATCTCACGCCCCGCATCCGATGTTGCCTCTCGCAACTAACAACATCCGAGAGAAAACTCCAATGTCCATCATCGCAGATGTTTTGGGAAAGGCAGGTGAAACGCTCGCGAACGAACTGCCGAAGTGGCGTAAGGTCAACCTTGGCCGATTTTTGTACAGCATAGCAGCGGCATATGCCTCTGCCACCTGGAAGGCCTACGGGGCGGCTACTGGCATTGGTGCGAAAAGTCCTGGACGTCAACCCGACGACGACGTCGGCAACTACTGAACTTCTTCATCCCAACGCCGCGACGCGGACCTCGTCCATGATCGTCGGGCCTTGTGGTTCAGAAGCACGCTACAGGCTCGTATGGAAGACAATTTCGCCCAGATCGTCGGCCCAGTCCTCACCCTCGCCGATCAAGCCTTGCCACCAGCCGGTCACCGGCCCACTGGATGCCGCAGACCAGGATGATTAGCACGATCACCACGGCTATCATGACGCTGGTTTCAAAACGCTGGTAGCCGTAGCGGATGGCGAGATCGCCAAGCCCGCCGGCACCGATGGCGCCGGCCATCGCCGAGGCGCCGATCAGCGTCACCAGTGTCACCGTGAAACCGGCGACGATGCCGGGCAGGGCTTCGGGCACCAGCACCTCGCGAATGATCGTCCAGCGATTGCCGCCCATGGCGCGCGCCGCTTCGATCAGCCCGCGGTCGACTTCGCGTAGCGACACTTCGGCGATGCGCGCATAATAGGGCGTGGCGGCGATCGACAGCGGCACGATGGCCGCCCAGGTGCCGATCGAGGTCCCGACGATCAGTCGCGTCACCGGGATCAGCGCCACCAGAAGGATGATGAACGGCACCGAGCGAAAGCCGTTGATAACGGCGCCGAGCGCGCGGTTCACCCACGGGCTTTCGGCAATGCCGCCGCGTTCGGTAGCAATCAACGCCAGCCCGAGCGGCAAGCCGAACACCAGCGAGATCAGGCCGGAAGCGGCCGTCATCAGCACGGTTTCCCAGATCGAACGCAGCAGAAGCTCAAACAGGATTGGCGACATGGCCAAGCACCTCCACCCGCGCCTGGCGGGCCTTCAGGAATGTGATGACGGCGGCGAGATGATTTGCATCGCTGCCGGGAACAGAAAGGAACAGTGTGCCGACGGGCTGCTGCTGGATGTGGTCGATGCCGCCATGGACGAGACGGAAGGGGCCTGGAACGGCGGTGGCGAGATCGGACAGCAATGGGCCTCGAGCCGCCTCGCCGGCCACGTCGACGCGCAGGAGCGTCTCCGTGCCGGCCGACGGCAGCAGCCGGGCGGCGAGTTCGGCCGGCAGTTGCGGCCGGATGGCGCCCAGCAGGCTGCGCGTGATCTCCGAGCGCGGCTCGGCAAACACCGACCACACCGGTCCTTCCTCGACGATGCGTCCGGCATCGATCACCGCCACCCGGTCGGCGATCGAGCGGATCACCTCCATCTCGTGGGTGATCAGCAGGATGGTCAGCCCAAGTTGCCGGTTGATGTCTTTCAGCAGAGCGAGGATGGAGCGTGTCGTCTCAGGGTCGAGTGCCGAAGTGGCTTCGTCCGACAGCAGCAGCGCCGGCCGCGCCGCAAGCGCCCGGGCGATGCCGACGCGCTGCTTCTGGCCGCCCGACAGCGACGCCGGATAGGCCTTGGCTTTCTCCGACAGGCCGACAAGGTCGAGCAGTTCGGCAGCGCGCTGCAACCGCTCGGCCTTTGGCCGGCCCTCGATCTTCAGCGGCAGCGCCACATTGTCCTCGACCGTCTTGGCCGACAAAAGGTTGAAGTGCTGGAAGATCATGCCGATGCGCCGCCGCAGTGGCTGCAGATCGCGCTCGCCAAGTCGGCTGATCTCGCGGCCCTCGATGAACACCTCGCCGGAATCGGGCCGCTCCAGCCCGTTCAGGCAGCGGATCAGCGTCGATTTGCCGGCGCCGCTGCGGCCGATGATGCCGAGGATCTCGCCCTTGCGCACCGTCAGAGAGACGCCATCGAGTGCCGCCGTGACGCCAAAACGGCGCTTCAGGTCGACAAGACGCACCACGTCCTGCGGTGTTGCACGTGGCTGGTCCGTGGCCTCGGCGGGTGCGGCAAAACGCTGGTTCATGCGCGGATCCCTAAGAATGCGATTGCGGCCCGCGCGTTGCGCGGACCGCTTTCTCCGTCAAAGCAAGGCAGTATGCGCCGGCATCTCCCTAGTAGGCGCTGAGGCCGGTGCCTTTGTAGACCTTGTCGAACTCGGCCTTCACCGCCTCGTTCTGATAGGACGCCACCAGCGTCTTCACCCAGGCCTCGTTCTCATTGCCGACCTTCACCGCGATGAAGTTGCGGTAGGGATTGTCGGCGATGGGCTCCTGCGCTATGCGGTTTTCCGGCGTCAGGCCGCTTTTCAACGCCCAGTCGGTGTTGACCACGGCGGCGTCGAGGTCCTCGACCGAACGGCCGACGATGCCGGCGTCGAGCTCCTTGATCACCACCTTCTTGGCATTCTCGGCGATGTCGGCGGTGGTGGCCAGAATGCCGGTTCCGTCCTTCAGCTTGATCACGCCCTCGTTCTGCAGCACTCGCAGCGCCCGGCCTTCGTTGGACGGATCGTTCGGCACGCCGATGACCGCGCCTTCGGGCAGGTCGGCGACCTTGGGGTACTTCTTGGAGTAGAGGCCGATCGGCCAGACGCCGGTGTAGCCGACGCCGACGATGTGGTAGCCCTGTGTCTTGATCTGATTGTCGAGATAGGGCTGGTGCTGAAAGGCGTTGGCGTCGATTTCGCCACGCTCGAGCGCCTCGTTGGGCTGGGTATAGTCGTTGAACACCACGGTCTCGATCGCGAGGCCCTTTTCGGCCGCCTGCGCGACGACGACGCGCCAGACATCCTCGTCCTCGCCGCTGATGATGCCGACCTTGATTGCCTTCTTGTCCTCGGCGAACGACGCATGAGGCGCCATCAGGCTGCCGATCGCGACAGCCGACGCGAACAGCAGGGCAAGGCCACTGCGCCGGTTGAGGGTTGACCAAAGGGAAGATGGCAAAGTGTTTTTGGAGTCAGTCATGATTGATCTCTGCGGTTGTGAAGTCATGGCAGCCAGGCGGATTGCCGAGCCTTGAGCACATCCTCAGAAATTCTATCGATTTTATCAAAGAACGTGTTTCGCCGTTCTCGTCAAAGCCAGGAATATTCTCTCAAAATTTCTAAGAGAGTGAGCACAAGTCCCCGCCGGACCGACCACGGCGAGCCGAGGGAGATTAGCGTGCCGCTGGTCTTAAAGGGCGATCCAGGCGGTCTTCAGGTCAAGATATTTGTCCAGCGCGTGCAGCGACTTGTCGCGGCCGAAGCCGGATTGCTTGACGCCGCCGAGCGGCACGGTGATGTCGGCGCCGCCATAGGTGTTGACGTGGACGACGCCGGCATTGATGGCGCGCACCATGCGATGCGCGGTGGAGAGGTTGGCGGTCCACACCGCCGAGGCCAGTCCATAGACGGTCGAATTGGCAAGGCGCACCGCCTCCTCCTCTGTCTCGAAACGCATGACGCCGAGCACCGGCCCGAAAACCTCCTCGCGGGCAAGCTGCATCTCCTGCGTGACGTTTTCGAAGATCGTCGGCGCCATGTAGCTGCCACCGGTCTCGGCGAGTAACCGTTCGCCGCCGGTGACCAGCCGGGCGCCTTCGGCTTGCGCCCGCTCGACGAAGCCGAGATTCTTGTCCAGCTGCCCGGCGCTCGACACCGCGCCGATGTCGCTTGAGAGGTCGAGCGGATCGCCGACCTTCAGCCGTGTGGTTGCGGAGAGAAGCTCGTCCATGAAGCGGTCATAGACAGACGCCTGGAGGAGCAGGCGCGAGCCGGCGACGCAGACCTGGCCGGAATTGCGAAAGATGCCGTTGGCCGAGACGACCGCCGCCTGCTTCAGGTCCGGAGCGTCGGCAAAGACGATGTTGGGCGACTTGCCGCCGAGTTCGAGGAAGACACGTTTCAAATTGGAACGCGCGGAATATTCGAGCAGCCTCCGGCCGACCGGCCCCGATCCGGTGAAGGCGATGGCGTCGACATCCATATGCAGGCCGAGCGCTTCACCGGTGACCGCGCCGCGCCCGGTGACGACGTTGAGCACACCAGCGGGAAGCCCGGCCTCGCTGGCCAATTCGGCCAGCCGCAGCAGCGTCAGCGAAGCGATCTCCGGCGGCTTGACCACCACGCAATTGCCGGCGGCAAGTGCGGGCGCGATCTTCCATGCGCCGATCATCAACGGAAAATTCCATGGCACGATGACGCCGACGACGCCGAGCGGCTCCTTGTGGATCAGCCCGAGCACGTTGTCGGCCGTCGGCGCGATCTCGCCATAGATCTTGTCGATCGCCTCGGCATAGTAGCGGATGGTGCCTGCAGCCGAGAGCGGTTCGGCCTTGTAGGCCATGCCGATCTCGGTGCCGTTGTCGCGCACGCCAAGCACGGCCAGTTCGTCGGCATGCTTTTCGACAAGCTCGGCGAGTTTTGTCAGCACCTTCTTGCGAAAGGCGGGTGTCGAGCTCGACCACGAACCGTTCTCGAAGGCCTTGCGCGCCGACCGGACGGCACGGTCGATGTCGGCGGCATTGCCGTCGACGATGCTGGCGAAGGGCCGGCCGTCGATCGGCGATGTTACCATCAGGCTCGCTCCGCTCATGCCATCGAGTTGCAGGCCATCGATGAACAGGCGCTGCGCGCCGATCTCCGTCTTGCGCAGCGCGTCGATGGCATTTTGGCTGATCATTGGTGACGGACTCCCCAGGAAACATGCGCTGGAGGGCGACGCGATACGTCGCCCTCTAGCTTCGCTCAATCCTTCAACGGCTGGCCGAGATTTTCGAAGGCGACCGGATCGCGGCTCTTCAGCGCGCTCGCCAGCACCAGTCCGACAACAGCGGCAATCAGCACCAATCCCGGCAGGAACACGCCGAGGAAGCCGCCGGCGCCCGACAGGCTGCCGAAATTGATGACGATCAGGTAGATGATGACGACGAAGGCGATGAAGGTCAGCCCGGGCAGGATGGTGGTCTTCAGCGCGTTCTCCCGGGCGGCCGGATTGGCGCGGAAGAACATCACCACGGCCAGCGATGCCACCGCCATCATGACGATGACGCCGAGCGTCGCGACATTGGTCAGCCACGAAAACAGCGCCAGCACCGGATCGAGGCCAAGCACGGCGAACAGCCCGACGACGATTGCCGCCAGCACGCTCTGGATGACCGAGGCGACATGCGGGCTCTGGTGCAGCGAATGCGTCACACCGATCGTCTGCGGCAGAAGCTTTTCACGGCCCGAGACGTAGATGTAGCGGGCAACCGCATTGTGGAACGCCAGCACGCCGGCAAACAGGCTCGACACGAACAGGATGCTCATCGCATGCGACAGCATCGTCCCGGCGTAACGATCGGACAGGCCGAACAGGAAGGTCGTCGGGTCCTGCAGCCCCTGCAGCGCCGGCAGCAGCTTGTCGACACCGGCGCCGACGGCCATCAGCCATGCCGTGACCATGTAGAAGACGCCGATCAGCAGGACGGAGAAATAGGTGGCACGCGGAACCGTGACCTCCGGGTCTCGGGCTTCCTCGGCATAGATGGTCGTCGCCTCGAAACCGATGAAGGCGGCAAAGCAGAACAGGATGGCGATGGCCGGCGCGCCTGATGTGATCTGGGTCCAGCTGAACGGCGCCGCCGATAGACCGCTATCGCCACCGGTCCTGAGGATGGCGATGTCGAGGATCAGCACCACCAGATATTCGCACAGCACCAGCACAGTCAGGATCTTGGCCGACAGGTCGACCTGGCGATACCCGAGCACGGCGACCAGCGCGATGGCGATGAAACTCCATACCCACCAGGGCAAATTGATGCCCCAGCCGGCAAACAATCCGGCGGTCGCCGCGCCGAGCAGGCCCATGACGCCGATCTGCATGGCATTGTAGGACAGGATCGCGATCAGCGCCGTGGCGCCGCCGGCCAGGCCGCCGAGCCCGCGCGCCGCATAGGCGTAGAAGGCGCCGGCATTGCCGACATGGCGCGACATCGTCACATAACCGACCGCGAACAACAGCAGCAGGATGGTCACGATGAGATAGGTGCCGGCAAAGCCGGCACCGTTGCCCATCAGCATGCCGAGCGGCGTGCCGCCGGCCACCGCGGTAAGAGGGGCCGCCGCCGAAATCACCATGAAGGTGATGGCGCCGACACCAAGACTGTTCTTGCGCAGCCTGTTGGCCGGCGCCTGCTCCGTAACTGCTGACATTGGTCCCTCCTGTGTACGAACCCTTGGGTTCGCCGGCCAATCGGCCTGTCCCATGTGCTCTGGATGTCGGTTCATTATTTGAACCCTTATTTTGAATATAGACTTGCAAACAAAGCCGATGCCTGTCAAGTTAATTCACACGTTAAATGATTAGCCGAGGGAGCGGAATGGGTACGGTCGGCAAGGCGATCTCACTTCTGGAGCTGTTCACCGTCGACGAGCCCGAACTCGGGCTGTCCGATCTGGCGCGCCGGTCGGGCTTCGACAAGGCGACGACGCGACGGCTGCTACTGGCGTTGACCGGCCATGGCTTCGTCGAGCAGGATGCCGCCACGCGGCGCTATCGTCTCGGCGCCGGCCTGTCGCGTCTGGCGCGTATCCGAGAGGCACGCTTTCCCTTCCTGCAGACGGCGGTTCCCCTGGTGCGGGAGCTCGCGGCGTCCACGGCCGAGACCGTGCATCTGTCGGAATTCGGCGTCGATGCGCTGGTCACCGTCCATGTCGAACATCCGGCCTGGGCAAACCGGGTCAATATCGATATCGGCCAGCTTCTGCCCCTGCATTCGACCGCCTCCGGCATCGCCTATCTGGCCTTCGCCCGGGACGAGACCGTCAAGGCATGCCTGACGGGTTCCCTCAAGGCCTTCACGGCGCATACGCTGATCGAGCCGGCCGCCATTTCCACATCGATCGGCGAGACGCGCGATCGCGGCTATTCGATCTGCGATCAGGGTTTCGAGGAAGGCGTGATCAGCGTTGCGGCGGCAATCCGCGCGGCGGACGGCTTTGCGCTCGGCACCATCGCAGTGGCCGCGCCCAAGGCCAGGACGACGCCGGCGGCGCTCCCGGAACGGGGGCTTGCGGTGATGGCCGCGGCACGGGAGATTTCGATGCGCCTCAATGGCGAAAACCTGCAAACCCTGAGGAGGCAGGCGTGATGTCGGCAGAGACGGCAACAATGCCCCGCATCCTGGTCATCGGCACCGGCGACACCAAGGCCGACGAGCTCGGCTTCATGAAGCAGTGCATCGAGGCATCGGGTGGCCGCGCCGTGATGATGGATGTCAGCGTGCTGGGCGACCCGCCCTACAGTCCGGATCACGACAAGCATGCCGTTGCCCGCGCCGTGGATGTGACGATAGCCGAGATCGTTTCGAGCGGCGACGAAAACACCGCCATGACGCTGATGGCCGGCGGCGCCGTGCAACTGGCGCGCAAGCTTTATCAAACCGGCGAGATCGACGGCTTTATCGCCATCGGCGGCTCGATGGGAACCGACCTGGCGCTCGACGTCGCGCTTTGCCTGCCGCTCGGCGTGCCGAAATTCGTCGTCTCGACCATCGCCTATTCGCATCTCATCCCGCCCGAACGTGTCGCGCCCGACCTGATGATGATCCTCTGGGCGGGCGGGCTTTACGGCCTCAACAGCATCTGCAAGGCGGTCCTCTCGCAGGCCTGCGGCGCGGTCGTCGGCGCGGCGATGATCATGCTGGCGTCGCGCGCGGCGGCTCCCGCCATCGGCCCAACCATCGGCATGACCTCGCTCGGCAGCAGCTGCCTGCGCTACATGAAGACGCTGAAACCGGCACTGGAGCAGCGCGGCTATGATGTCGCCGTCTTCCACACCACCGGAATGGGCGGCCGGGCCTTCGAATCGATTGCCGGACAAGGCCATTTCTGCGCGGTGTTCGACTTCAGCCTGCAGGAAATCACCAACCATCTCGCCGGCTCTGTCGTCAGTTCCGGCATCGACCGGCTGGAGAATGCCGGCGCCCGAGGCATTCCGCAGATCGCGGCGCCCGGCGCGGTCGACATGGTCGATCTGCCGACCTGGCAGAATTTGCCGGCTAAGTTTATCCAACGCCCCTTCCACGCTCACAACAGGCTGATCGGTTCGGTCACCGTCGATGCCGAAGACCGCCGCCAGGTCGCCAGAACCATCGCCGCCAAGCTCTGCGCCGCGAAAGGACGCTCCGCCTTCATTCTGCCGTGCGGCGGCATCCAGGAGTGGGACATGCAGGGCGAGCCGCTCTACGAACCGGAGGCTCTCGCCGCCTTCGTCGATGAAATGCGCAAGGCCATGCCTGCTGGCGTAGAGTTCCACGAGATCGACGCCCACATCAACAGCGACGACTTCGTCGGCAAGGCGCTCGAGATCTTCGACCGATGGGTCGAGGAAGGCATCGTTCCACGCGGCATACCTGTCAATGGAGTGGCCGCGTGAGCGTTCCTTTGGCCCAGGCGCTGGTCCTGGATTTCGGCGGTGTCGTCACCCGGACACTGTTCGAGACGCATGCCTTGACCGAACAGGCGCTCGGCCTCATCGAGGGAACGCTGCAATGGCGCGGGCCGTTCGATCCGGATAGCGATCCGCTCTGGCGCGCGATGCAGGCCGACGAGATCAGCGAGCGCGACTATTGGCGCACCCGCACAAGCGAGGTTGGACGGCTCGTCGGCGAGGATTGGCAGGCGATGGAGATCTTCGTCGGGCGTGCGCGTGGCGCCGAGCCCGAAAAGGTGGTGCGGCCCGAGGCCGACAGCGCCATCCGCGCCCTCCATGCGGCGGGCTTTCGGCTGGCGATCCTGTCCAACGAGCTCGACCTCTTCTACGGCGCCGACTTCCGCCGGCGGCTGCCGCTGCTCGGCCTGTTCGACACAATCGTCGACGCCACCTACACCGGCATCCTCAAGCCCGACCCTCGCGCCTATGCCTTCGTCACCGAGGCGCTCGGCCTGCCTGCCAGCGCCTGCGTCTTCGTCGACGACCAGCAGCGCAATGTCGATGGCGGCCGGGCCGCAGGCATGCGCACCGTTCATTTCGACGTTGCGCGGCCGGCACTTTCCTATGCGGAAGCCCTCGGCCATTTCGACCTCGTCCCAGCTGCCTAGACCATTTGCGGAGCCTGCCATGCGCGACATCAATTTCCTCACCGAGACAAACGCCAAGCCGATCTGGCATCCGATGGCGCATCCGGCTGAGATGCGGGCCAATCCGCCGAAGATCATCATGAAAGGTCAGGGCGTCACCGTCACCGACATCGATGGCAGGAGCGTGCTCGATGCGGTTGGCGGCCTGTGGAACGTCAATCTCGGCTACAGCTGCGACCCGATCAAAAAGGCGATCGCCGACCAGCTCAGTGCGCTGCCCTATTATTCCGGCTTCCGCGGCACCTCGACCGGACCGTCGATCGAACTCGCCTATGAACTCAGCGAATGGTTCGAGCCGGAGGGCATGGTGCGGACCTTCTTCACCTCGGGTGGCTCGGACTCGGTCGAAACCGCGCTGCGGCTGGCCCGCCAATACTGGAAGATCCGCGGCCAAGGCGACCGCACAAAGTTCCTCGCCCTGAAGAAGGGCTACCACGGCACGCATTTCGGCGGCGCGTCGGTCAACGGCAACGCCAATTTCCGTCGCAACTACGAGCCGCTGCTGCCGGGTGTCTTCCATATCCCGGCGCCGTGGACCTTCCGCAACCCGTTCGACGAAACCGACCCGGCCCGGCTGGCGAAACTGTGCGCCAAGGCGCTTGAGGACGAGATAGCCTTCCAGGGCGGCGACACCATCGCCGCTTTCATCATGGAGCCGGTTCTCGGCGCCGGGGGCGTCATCGTTCCGCATGAGATCTTCATGCCGCTGGTGCGCGAGATCTGTGACCATCACGAGATCCTTTTGATCGCCGACGAGGTGGTGACTGGCTTCGGCCGCGCGGGCGCATGGTCGGGCTCCAGGCTATCGGGCGTGAAGCCGGATTTCATGACCATCGCCAAGGCGATCACCTCCGGCTATTTCCCGCTCGGCGCCACCCTGATCGGCGGAAAGGTTGCTGAGGTCTTTGAAGCCGACAAGACCAGCTTCGGCTCGATCGGCCACGGCTATACCTATTCCGGCCACCCGGTCGGCTGCGCCGCGGGGCTGGCAGCGCTTGCCGAAACGAAACGGCTTCGCCTGGACGAGAACGCGGCGGCGCGGGGCATCGAACTGGCAGCCGTGCTGGAAGGGCTGAAGGCCAGGCACGCCATCGTCGGCGATGTCAGGTACAAGGGCCTGATGGCGGCGCTCGAACTGGTCTCGGATCGCGCCACCAAGAAGCCGGCCGACAAGAAGACCATGGCCGTGGTTTCGGAGGCGGCTTACGAAGCCGGCGTCATGCTGCGCGTCTCCGGCAACAACATCATCCTGTCGCCGCCGCTGATCATCAGTGCCGCCGACGTTGTGAAAATCGGCGAAGCGCTGGATGCAGGCCTGTCTAAGGTCTGACGCTGCTACAACGGAGTTTCGGTACGCAAATGGCCTATTCGCAGGAAAAAGTGGGGCAGCAAAATGAGGAGGCGCTGGTTAGCCGGCGCTCCCGCCTGCTCGGCGCGAAATCGCAATTGTTCTACGATGAGCCCGTGCATCTGGTGCGCGGCGAAGGCGTCTGGCTCTATGACGCCGACGGCCGCAAATATCTCGATGCCTACAACAACGTCGCCCATGTCGGCCATTGCCATCCGCATGTGGTCGAGGCCCTGTGCCGGCAGGCAAGCCTGCTCAACACCCACACCCGCTATTTGCACACCACCATTCTAGACTATGTCGAGCGGCTGACCGCGACCTTCGACGCCAGCCTGTCCACCGCCATCCTGACTTGCACCGGCAGCGAGGCCAACGACATCGCGCTGCGCATGGCGCAGGCCGCCACCGGCCGCATGGGCATCATCGCCACCGACGCCACCTATCACGGCAACACCTCCGCCGTTTCGCAGCTCAGCACGCGCATGCCGCCGATCGGCGGCCGTGCACGCCATGTCAGGCTGCTGCCAGCCCCCGACAGCTATCGCCATCCGGAGGCGATGGCCAACGGCAAGGCTTTTGGCGACGCGGTGCGCGAAGCAATCGCTTCGCTGGAACAAGACGGCATAGGCCTGTCCGGCATCATCCTGTGTCCGCTGCTGGCCAATGAGGGTTTCCCGGCGCTGCCGTCGGGATTCTTCGACGGCGCGCTGCGTGCGGTGCGCGAAGCCGGCGGCCTGGTCATCGCCGACGAGGTGCAGCCCGGATTCGGCCGCACCGGCAGCCATTTCTGGGGCCATCAGCGCGTCGGCTTCGTTCCCGACATCGTCACCATGGGCAAGCCGATGGGCAACGGCCACCCGGTCGCCGCCGTGGCCACCACCAGGGACATCCTGGCGACCTTTCGCGACGCTTTCCGCTACTTCAACACCTTTGGCGGCAACCCGGTTTCCTCTGCGGTGGCGAATGCCGTTCTCGATGTTCTGGAGCAGGAAGATCTCGTCGCCAATGCGCGCGACGTCGGTGCCTATGCACAGGGCCTGCTGCGCCCGCTGGCTGATCGCCACGAATGCATCGGCGAGGTCAGGGGCGCCGGGCTGTTTTTCGGTGCCGAACTGGTCCGCGACCGCAAGACGCGCGAGCCGGCATCAGGCATTGCCGAGCAAGTCGCCAACCGGATGCGCCATCGCGGCGTGCTGATGGGCAAGACCGGCATCCACGGCAATGTGCTGAAGATCCGCCCGCCCATGCCGTTTTCCCGCGACGATGCCGCCTTCCTGATCGGCACACTCGACGAGGTGCTTGGCGAAGTCGGCGGAGTGCCGGCGTGAACGCTGTTTCCGTACCGTCCGAACCGGAAGATGCCGCCACCGTCACCGAACTGGCGCGGCGCGCGCTCGCCCATTGGGGCATCCGCGACGGCGCGCCGGAACTGCTGAAATACCGCGAGAACGCGGTGTTTCGGGTCCGCTTGCCCGATGGGCAACCGGCAGCCATGCGAGTTCACCGGCTTGGCTACCATTCAGACGCCGCGCTGCGCTCGGAACTGCAATGGATGTCCTTCCTGCAATCGGCCGGCATCGCCACGCCGTCTCCGGTGGCGGCGCTGAGCGGCGACCTGTTCGTGCCGGTCGATACCGGCACATCGGGGCCGCCGCGCCAGGTCGATAGCCTCGGCTGGCTGGAAGGCCGCGCGCTCGGGGCGCGCGGCGTGCCGCTGGATTACACGCCCGAGCAGGCAAGGCAGGTCTTCACGGCGATCGGGCGAACCATCGCCCATATGCACAATGTCACCGCCGCCTGGACGCCGCCCGCCGGCTTTACACGCCATGCCTGGGATTTCGACGGCTTCTTCGGCCCGGCCCCGACCTGGGGCCGCTTCGAGACCTCGCCATTCCTCGACGGCTCCCGCCGCGAGCTGGTTTTCCAGGCGCGGGACAAGGCTGTGAAGGCGCTGTCGCAGCATGAACGCAGCGCTCGCAATTTCGGCATCATCCATGCCGATCTGGTGCGCGAGAACGTGCTCGTCCATGACGGCGCGATCCGCATCATCGACTTCGACGATTGCGGCTATGGCTGGCACATGTACGATCTTGCCGTCGCCCTCTACCAGAACCGCGAGGAGCCGATCTATCCGCTGATCGAGGCCGCCCTGCTCGACGGTTATCGGCTAGAGCGGGAACTGACGGCGCAGGACATCGCAGCACTGCCGCTGTTTTCAGCGTTGCGCGCCTTCGCCTTCCTCGGCTGGGTGCAGAGCCGCGTCGAAGGCGACATCACCAGGGATGTCGGCATGCGCATGTCTGTCATCGCAGCCGATGTGGTGATCGCCTATCTGCAGGGTGGCTGACCGGCGCTGGCCGACCCGTCAGGCGAAGTGAATGCTGACCGTGCCTGAATTGCCGAAATCGGCGACGATGGTGTCGCCGGGCCGCGCCTCGACCGGCCGCACGAACGATCCCGACAGCACCACTTCGCCGGCCGCGATCGACATGCCGTAGCGGGCGAGCCTATCCGCCAGCCAGGCAATGCCCATCGCCGGATGGTTGAGCACGCCGGCGCCAAGCCCGGTCTCCTCGACCTCGGCATTGCGCGAGACGATGGCGCCGATCCAGCGCATGTCGGCTGCCTCGGGCCGCTGCGGCCGGCCGCCGATGACGATGCCGGCATTGGCGGCATTGTCGGAAATCGTATCGAAGAAGGTGCGCGTCTTCTTCGTCTCCGCATTGACGCGCTCGATACGCGTGTCGAGGATCTCGAGCGCCGGCGTGATGTAGTCGGTGGCGTTGAGCACGTCGAAGATGGTCGCGCCCGGACCCTTCAACGGTGCCTTCATGACGAAGGCGATCTCGGCCTCGACGCGCGGCTGGATGAAGCGGCCGGCGGGAATCGTCGCGCCGTCGTTAAAGAACATGTCGTCGAACAGCACGCCCGAATCCGGCGTATCGATGGCCAGCGCATATTGCATCGCCTTGGAGGTCAGTCCGATCTTCCAGCCCTTCGGCTTCAGCCCGGCATCGATCTTGCGCGTCACCAGTGCGGTCTGCACGCGATAGGCGTCCTCGATCGTTGCCTCGGGAAAGTCGAGGCTGAGCAACCGGATCTGGCGGCGCGACCGCTCGGCTTCGAACAGCCGCGTGGCGGCGTCTTCCACTTGCTCGGGGGTCATGGTGCTGCCTCGTCTACGACGCCGTTCTTGAGCACGCCGATGCCTTCGGCCTCCACTTCGATCACATCGCCCGGCTTCAGCCAGATCGGCGGTTCGAAGCGGGCGCCGGCACCCGTCGGCGTGCCGGTGACGATGATATCGCCGGGCACCAGCGTGGTGAAGGTCGAGATATAGGCGATGATCTTGCGGAAAGAGAAGATCATCCGGCTCGTGCGGTCCTGCTGGCGCAGCTCGCCATTGACACGGGTGGTCAGCGCGATGTCGGCGATCTGCGCCTCATCCGTGAACGGCACCAGCCACGGGCCAATCGAGCCGCTGCGGTCGAAATTCTTGCCTTGCGTGACGTTGAACTTGGCATGCCGCACCCAGTCGCGGATGGTGCCCTCGTTGCACAGCGACAGCGCCGCGATCTGCCCGAGTGCGTCGGCCTCGGTAATGCGCCGGCCGGCCTTGCCGATGACGATGACGACCTCGCCCTCATAGTCGAGCTGCGGCGAGTCCGGCGGCCGCACCAGCGGCGCGCCATGGCCGACGAACGAGCGGGGAAAGCGGACGAACAGCGACGGATTCGAGGGTGCCGCCTGGCCGTCCTTGTACTCCTCGTTGCGGTCGGGATAGTTGACGCCGACGCAGATGATCTTTTCCGGTGACGGGATCGGGATGTCATAGCCGATGGCGTCGAGCGGGAAATCTTCGGCGAAGGCGTCCGCCTCTTCCGCCAGCCGCCGCAAGGCGCCGGCCTCGATCACTTCGCGCAGCGTCGGCCACTGGCTGTAGCGGGCCGACAGGTCGACGACGCCGTTGCCGGTAATCGCGCCATAGCGCGCCTTGCCGCCGACGGTGAAGGTGGCCAGCCGTGCGGGACTCATGCGGCATCTCCGCCGTTGGTCTTACTGAATGCGAGCGAGGTTGATGCTCTACGGCGCCCCCCTCTGTCCTGCCGGACATCTCCCCCTCTTGGGGGGAGATTGGCAGTTCGTACGGCTGCCGCCCTTCTTGCAGCGTTGAAAATTGGCGAAGGCAGAGGTGACATCCAATCTCCCCCCTTGAGGGGGAGATGTCCGGCAGGACAGAGGGGGGCGCGAAGGAACGCTGTCATCAACCAAGAATCCCTCAAGGCGCGATGATCGGCGAAGCCGTCAGATCCGGCTGGCGGGCCGCAACCCCAGCGAAGACGCTGCCTTCCTCGAACCAGCTCTTCGGTGCCGGCGCCCCCCACAGCGTCTGTCGCTGCGGGTCCTTGAGGTCCCATTTGATCGGCTCGAGGTCCGGGTCGACCGTCTGGTAGTCCGAGCAGTAGATCTCGATGCGGTGATTGTCCGGATCTCTGATATAGAGGAAGAAGGCATTGGAAATGCCATGCCGGCCGGGGCCGCGTTCGATGTTCGGCAGGTAGCCGGTCGTCGCCATCAGATCGAGCAGGTCGATGATATTGAGCGGCGTCGGCACCCAGAAGGCGACATGATGCAGGCGCGGCCCGATGCCGTTGGTGAAGGCGATGTCGTGGACACCGCCCTTGCGGTGCGTCCACGCCGCCCACAGCTTTCCGGTTGCAGCATCCTCGGTGTATTCGGTGACGCGGAAACCGAGCTCGTTGTAGAAGGCGACGGACTCGTCGACATTGGGCGAGAAACAATTGAAGTGATCGATGCGCAGCGGCTTGACGCCGTGATAGAGCGCATATTTCTGATGGATAGGCGGCAGCCGCTCCATCTGAGCGTAGAATTCGAGCGGTATGCCGTGCGGATCGCGGGTGCTGAAGGTGCGTGACTGGTAGGGCCGCTCGACCCATTCCACCGGCAGGCCTTTTCTCTCGAAAAAGTGCTCGGCCTTGTCGAGATCCTCCTCGGAAAACAGCTTGAAGCCGAGGTCGCGCGCTTCGGCGGTAGCGGCCTTCTTCAGCACGATGCAATGATGCCCGCGCTCCTCCAATGCCCTGAGATAGATCGAGTCCGATGTCTCGTCGGTCACCTGCAGGCCGAGCGTGTCGACATAGAAGGCGCGGGACCTGGCGAGGTCGGTCACGGCCAGCTCGACATGACTGAGGCGCACGATGTTGAATTCAGGGTAGAGATTGGGCTTGGGCAAGGGCATTTGATTTCCTCTGATCAGCCGCCGAGTTTCTGGATCGCGTGCGCGGTCGTGGCGAAGGCTATGTTCTTCGTCTCCATGTAGAAGTCGAAGGAATGGTCGCCACCGTCGCGGCCGATGCCGGAATTCTTGACGCCGCCGAACGGCGTCGGCAAATGGCGCACATTCTCGGAATTGACCCAGATCATGCCGGCATCGAGCGCTTCGGTGAAGCGGAAGGCTCTGACAACGTCCGATGTCCAGAGATAGCCGGTCAGGCCGTATTGCGTGTCGTTGGCGAGCGCCAGCGCATGCGCCTCGTCCTTGAAGGAAATGGCGGTCAGCACCGGCCCGAAGATCTCTTCCTGGGCAATGCGCATCCTGTTGGTGGCGCCGACGAACAATGTCGGGCTGACATAGCAGCCGCCACCCGGACCGGCGAACTTGCCACCGCCGGCGGCGACCACCGCGCCTTCCGATTTGCCTATGTCGATATAGGAGAGCACCTTTTCCTCATGCACCGGATGGATCAGCGGGCCGACCACCGTTGCGGGGTCCAGGGGATGGCCGATTGTGATGCGCTTTGCCTTCTCGGCCACCATATCGGTGAATTTATCGTAGACCGAGGCTTCGACCAGCAGGCGTGACGAGGAGGTGCAGCGCTCGCCGTTCAGCGAATAGATCATGAAGACGGCGGCGTCGGCGGCGCGCTCCAGGTCGGCATCGGCGAAGACGATCACCGGATTCTTGCCGCCAAGCTCGAAATGCACGCGCTTCAGAGTGTCGGCACCCTGCTTCATGATCATCGAGCCGGTGCGGCTCTCACCAACGAAGCCGATCGCCTTGATGTCGGGATGCTCGGTCAGCGCCTTGCCGGCATGCTCGCCAAGGCCGTTGACGAGATTCCACACACCTTTGGGCAGGCCGGCCTCTTCGGCGATCTCGACCAGCAAGCGGGCGGTCAACGGCGAAAATTCAGCCGGCTTATGAAGCACGGTGCAGCCGGCGGCCAGTGCCGGCGCGATCTTCCAGGTCGACAGCATGAACGGCGTGTTCCACGGCGTGATGATGCCGACCGGGCCGATCGGCACCCGCGTGGTCATATTGACCTGGCCTGTGGTCCGCAGCGTCTCGCCATCGCGCGCCTCGGGCGCACGGTCGGCAAAGAAGCGGAAATTCTCGGCGCCCCGCAACGCCGCCTTGGCCATGAACTTCAGCGCCTGGCCGGTGTCCATGCATTCGACCAAGGCGATCTCCTCGGCGCGTGCCTCGATCGCGTCGGCGATTTTGTGCAGCAGCTTCTTGCGCGCTTCGCCGGGCATCGCGGCCCAGGCCGGAAACGCCGCCTTCGCCGCCTTGGCGGCGCGGTCGATGTCGGCGGCATTGCCGCGCGCGACTTTGGCGAGCGGCTTGAGGTCGACCGGCGACAGCGTTTCGAACGTCGCGCCGTCCAGCGCCGGCACCGCTTCGCCGCCGATCTGGTTCAGCACGCCATCGCGCTTGAACCGGGCCAGATAGGCCGCGGCCTTCTTCAGATTGCCTTGCAGGTCGGACATATCACCTTCCGTCACTTGCCGCGCAGTCGCGGGTGGATTGCGTTCTTCTTCCAGCTCAGCACCGGGTCGATTTCCCGGATCTCGAGCGACAGGGCGAAATGCGGCGTCGCGAACAGCGCGGCAAGGTGTCCGCTCACCGCCGCGAAGACGGCTTCGCCGGTCCGCTTCTTTTCCTCCGCGCTGCGCCCGATTCCGATGCGAAACGACATGTCGAGGAAGGCGTTTTCCGGCAGCCTGTCGGCCACCGCATAGGCATCAGTGCGAAACGCCCGCACCCGCACGGCGCCGGTTTCGAACAGCCCGGTGTCCAGCACGGTGCGCAACACCAGCGCGCACAATTCGCCCATATCGACCTTGGCATCGAGATTGGCCGAATACTCGATGGAGAAGTGCGGCACTGCGTTTCGCTCCCCAATCACTTGCCTTGCTGTAGTTAACGCGTTAATTACATGCGGCACCCGTGAAGTCAAGTCTTGCATCGGGCTTGGCGCAACGATACGGGATGGCTGAAACGGGCTTTCGGTGGGCGGATTCGGCTGAATGAAGGCCTGTTTTCGATCGCAAGCCAGCGTGGGAGGCTCTTTTTCTTGCTGCCTGAAAACACCCGTCGGTCCCTGCCAATGGCGCTCCTGCATGCCCGCGAAGTGGTGATGGCGCGGTTTCGTCCTATGCTCGCGGCCCACGATGTGACCGAACAGCAATGGCGCGTGCTGCGCGTGCTGAGCGAGGCCGGCCCGGTAGAGGCGACGGAGCTTGCCGATCGCGCATCGGTGTTGCCGCCCAGCCTGACGCGCATCATCAAGGCACTCGAGGGGCGCAGATTCATCACCCGTAGCAAGGCGGAAGGCGACGGCCGCCGCGTCGTGCTGACCATCGCCCCGGCCGGTTCCGCCCTGATCGATGCTCTCTCGCCCGAGCGTCGCGTCATCTATGACGACATCGAACAGCGCTTCGGCCACGATAGGTTGGAGCAGTTGCTAGATCTCCTGGAAAACCTCATCGACGGCGAAAGTTGACCGCTCGGTCCGGGTAGTTTCGCTCGGGCTCAGCCGCCAAAGCTGCCAAGCCGCGTCGGCTGCGTATAGTTGCGGTCGACATAGAGCAGCGCCGAGCCGCCGCTGCCATGCCGGACATCGATGACGCGGCCGATCATGACATTGTGCGTGCCGACGATATGCACGTCCTCGATCTCGCAATCGAAATTGACGATCGCATCCGACAGCGCCGGCGTACCGGAGGTCAGCGTCTGCCAACGTGCCGCCGAGTAGCGGGCTTCCATGTCCCTGGTGGCGCCGGCGAACTTTCCCGCCAGATGCATGTGGTCATGGGTCAGCACGTTGACGCAGAAGCGCCGGTTGGACAGGAACATGGCGGCCTGCGTCGAGCGGCCATTCATGCACACCAGCAGCGTCGGCGGTTCGTCGGAGACGCTGCACATGGCGGTGGCGGTGAAGCCGCCGCGTCCGGCCGGGCCGTCTGTGGTGACGATGTTGACCGGCGCGCAGACCCTCGCCATGGCGTCGCGGAAATCGGCTTTCGAAATCTGCGTGGCCATCCGGGTTCACTCAGCCGACGAAGCAAGCGGATTGAACCAGGTGTCGCCGGTCCAGCCGTTCTCGTCATAGTCGGCCATGCAGGTGTCGACCAGCTCTTCCATCGCCTTCAGCCGCCCGCCGCGTTCGGCGCCCTTCAGCACCTGCAGCCGCACCTCCTCCGGCGCCCCGGCATAGTTGAGCTCGTAGAGCGCGTGGCGGCCGCCGAACTCGGTGCCGGTCGCGTCCCACAACAGCTTCATGATCTTGATGCGCTCGATGTGGCCCATGTCGTTGGAGCCGCGCACATATTGCGCCAGATATTTGTCGATCTCGGGATTGTTGAAGTCGCGCACCGACGACGGCAGGTAGATCAGCCCCGAGGCGATCACCCGACGCACGGTGTCGATGACGCGCGGGTAGGCTTCCGACATGAAGGTCCGGTAGGCGAGGGCCGCTTCCAGGTTGGGCAGGACCGCGCCGTTCGCCCACGGGATCGGATTGTAGGCCATGGCATTGGAAAAGCTCCAGAACATATGCCGCAGCGCGATGACCTCGCCAAGCGCTGCCTGGTTGCCGCGGAAGGCGTCGCCGCCGGTGGCGCGCAGCGCCTTTGCCAGCAGGCCGGCGAGGAAGTCGAGCTTGACGGCGAAGCGCGTGCAGCCCTGGAAGCAATAGCCGTGCATGAAGCCGGAAGCCGGATGGAACGACAGGATTTTCTGCGCGTCGCGCAGCACCAGCACGTCCTCCCAGGGGATGAAGACATTGTCGAGCACCAGGATCGCGTCGTTCTCGTCGAAGCGTGACGACAACGGATAGTCGAAGGGTGCCGCCACCGTATTAGCCGTCTGCTCGTAGGAGACGCGGCAGAACATCTTTATCCCCGGTGCATTCATCGGCACGATGAACATCACCGACAGCGACGGATCCTCGGTGACCGTCGCCGAGCCCTGCGCGAGGAAATTATAGTGGGTCAGCGCCGAGGACGTCGCCACTACCTTGGCGCCGGACACGGTGATGCCGGCGTCGGTTTCCCCAGTGATGTGGACGAAGACGTCCGTCACCTGTTCGGCCGGCTTGTGGCGGTCGATCGGCGGATTGACGATGGCGTGGTTCATGAACAGCGCCGCTTCCTGGGCACGTCTATGCCAGGACAGCGCGTTGTCCTTGAACGGCCCATACCAGTCGGCATTGGCGCCAAGCGTGTTCATCAGCGCCGCCTTGTAGTCGGGCGTGCGCCCCATCCAGCCATAGGACATGCGTGACCACTGGGCGATCGCTGCCTGCTGGGCGACAAGCTCGGCGGAGGATTTGGCGACGCGGAAATATTTGTGGGTGTAGCCGCCCGAACCGGTGTCGGTCGGCGAGGTCAGCGCGTCTTGCTGCTTGGTGTCATGCAGCGCATCATAAAGGCGCGCCAGCGACCGCGCCGAATTGCGCATCGCCGGATGCGTGGTGACATCGGCGATGCGTTCGCCGTTGATGTACACCTCGCGGCCGTCGCGCAGGCTCGCCAGATATTCGGCCCCGGTGAACGGACGCCGCTTGTCGGCACGGAAGTCTTCTGAGCGCATGATGTTCCTCCACTTGCGGTGACGACTATAGCGCCCCGGCCGGGGATCGGTTATGGACGGAACCGCAAAACCGATTGGACTTTTTCCGGCGCCATGAGCCAGAGTTCCATCCCTGACTTCTTCGTCTACGGCGAACCGGTGCGGCCGCTCGACGTCGGTTTCCTGCATGTCGAGACAGTGCTTGCCCGCAGCAACATCCATCGTGGCGAGGTCGCCGCGCACAAGCATCCGCAGATGGGCCAGATCACCTACTGGACCGGTGGCTCCGGCACCTACCGCATAGAAGACCGGTCCTGGGACTTTTCGGCGCCCGCCGTCAGCTTCGTGCCAAGCAATGTCGTGCATGGCTTCTCGATAGGCCCTGGCACTGACGCCATCGTCGTCTCGGTCGCCGATGACGCGCTCGCCGCCATTGCCGGCCAGAGCGTGCTGCCGCTGGACAGGCCGGTGTTTGCCGACGGCCTGCCGCACCATGCCGCGTGGAAAAGGCTGGTGGCGGTGCTGGAGATGATCGCGGCCGAATACGCCGAGGCGCAAGCCGGCAATGACAAGATGCTGCCGGCGCTGATTGCTGTCGCGCTCTCCCACATCGCCCGCCTTGGTCCTGACGGGACAGCCTCCACAACCTCTTCCGAGGCTTCGCTGGCACTGGGCCTGCGGCGGCTCGTCGACATGCATTTCCGCGACAACTGGCCGGTCGACCGCTATGTCGAGACGCTGGCCACGACACCGCATTTGCTCGACAAGGCCGCTCGCGCGATGCTCGGCACCGGCGTCAAGCGGGTGGTCAGCGAGCGGCGATTGCTGGAGGCCAAGCGGCTGCTATTGTTCACCGTGCGCACAGTCGAGGACATCGCCTACGAGATCGGCTTTGACGACCCCGCCTATTTCTCGAGGGTCTTCCGCGAACGGATCGGCGAAGCGCCCGCCGCCTGGCGCCGCAAGCAGCTGCGGGGGCATTGAGCGGGTGATCAGGATGCGGGCCTTGCGGCGCGTCAGTCCGGAAGACCGGCCTTGCGGAAGCCATCGACGAAATGCTCAAGCGTCGCTGCGTCGCGGAAGGGCTCCGTCGTGGCCCAGTGGCTGGTCGTGAAATGGGGGTTGCCGACGAGGAACAGTTCGACCTCCGCGAGCGCTTCGTCGAGCCGGCCGAGTTGCGCAAGGCTTGCCGCCAGGAAACGGCGTGAGCTTGTCCGATAGGTCTCGTCCCTGCGCAATGTCTCGACAGCGGCTTCATAATCGCGGACCGCATATTGCGCCGCGCCGAGCGTCAGATAGTACCAGCTTGACGGAAACGGGTTCAGGCGGAACGCCCTGCGAATATGCTCGAGGGCCTCCTCGACCCGCCCGGCCAGCGTCGCGATGTCGGACAAAGCCGCCCAGGCGTCGGCCTCGTTCGGGTCGAGCTCGAACGCCTTGGCGAATTCCGCATCCGCCTCGGTGAAGCTGCGCTCATAGGCAAGCAGGTAAGCCAGGACCCAGCGGCAGCCCGCATCGTTGGGATCGATCGCCACGGCCTTGCGCGCCAGTTCCAGGGCAATGCGGCGGGAAGATTCACTTGGTCCGCCGGAATGCACCGATCCCATCCAATGGTTCATGGCAAGCCAGCGATAGGCCTCGGCATATTCGGGATCGAGCGCGACCGCGCGCGTCAGCATCAGATGCGCTTCCTGCGCCATCTGCGGCGAATCATCCATCAGCTTGCGCGCCCGCACGCAGAGATCGTAGGCCTCCATATTTCTGGGCCGGTTGCGCGGCGGCGGCGCGCGCAGCCGGCCGAGCAGCGCCTCCACGATCTTAGCCGTCACCTCGTCCTGGACGGCAAAGATATCTTCCAGGCTGCGATCGAAGCGTTCCGCCCAAAGATGATCGCCAGTCACTGCGTCGACCAGCTGCGCGTTGATGCGCACGCGCCCCGCGGCGCGTCGTGCGCTACCCTCCAGCAGATAGTGCACGCCAAGATCGCCAGCGATCTGGCGCACGTCCATCGCCTTTCCCTTGTAGGAAAAGACCGAGTTGCGGGCGATGACGAACAGGCCGGAGATCCTCGACAGGTCGGTGATCAGGTCTTCCGTCAACCCATCCGCGAACGAGTCCTGCTCGGGATCGTTGCTGACATTGACGAACGGCAACACGGCTATCGATGGTTTGCCGGGTAGCGGCAAAGGTTTTCGCCTAGCGTCACCGAGCTGTTCGACGGCTCCCGTGAAACGGTAGCCGACGCGGGGAACCGTCGCGATCCATTCGCCGCCATCCCCGGCCGGTCCAAGCAGCTTGCGCAGCTGTGCGATCTGGACGGTGAGGTTGCCTTCCTCGACCGCCGTGCCCGGCCATGCCGCGTCCATCAGCTCGGCTTTGCTCAGGATGTCGCCGGGCCGTCCGACGAGCGCCACGAGCAGCTTGAGCCCGCGGTAGCCGACGGCGACGGGCACATCGTTCCGAAGCAGCGTTCCCGCACCGGAATCAAGCACGAACGGACCAAAGGCAAAGCGCGATCCCTGCATACGCCGCATCTATAGAGCAATTCCAAGAAAGGTGTGAAACGGTTTTCTCGGAAAAGTGCCTAGCGCTTTCCCCATGGGAATCGCGTCAAAACAAGGAGTTAAAGCAGGTTGCCGGTTCCGTGAACGGTGAACTGCTCTAGCCGTTTGGAACTTTTGAGAACTATTTGGGAAGGCTTAATTACCACGCTGTCCGTATCCTGCAGAATTCAGCCTCTTTCAGGTCGAGGGCCTTCGGACCCTCAAGTAATATGGAGGTTGTCGTGGCCAATATTCTTGAATTTGCCCCGCACAAGGCGGCGCGGCCGGGAACATGCGAGGCGCCGGTGTCGCGTTGGCATCTGACGACCCTTCGCGGCATCATCGCGAGCTGGCGCCAGCGAAGCTGGCGTGAGCGGATCCGCTTTCGCTGGGAGCTTGCGCAAATGGCGAAGGACAATCCCCATCTGATCGACGATATCGGTCTGACGGACCGGCAGCTCGAGGCGGAGCTCGCCAAGCCGTTCTGGCAACGATAGCGCGACGGTTGCAAGGGCACCGGATCGCGGCCATGCCATTCGTCATGTTGGCGGCATTGGCTGGGCTGGCCGGCAGTTGTCGGGCGGCGCGGCATCGTCGGCGAACCTTATGCGCGGCTTCTGAATCCGGCGGCAAAGGACTGGCCGGCTGCGAAGGGCTGACAGCAATTATTCCAGGCGGCTCAGGCATAGCAGCCGCGCTCGATGGCCAGCCGCCGCACCAGCGCCAGCACGGCATTGATGGTGGGTGTCGGCTGGTCCGTTAGCCGGCCAAGTTCCTGCACCGCGCTGACCAGCGCGTCGATCTCCATCGGCCGGCCGCGCTCCAGGTCCTGCAGCATCGAGGTCTTGTGCTCGCCGACATCGCCGGCGCCCTTGATGCGCCGGTCGACCGCGATCGGAAAACGCACGCCGAGACTTTCGCCGATCGCCTGCGCCTCCAGCATCATGGTGCGGGCCAGCGTGCGGGTTGCCTCGTCGGCAACGATCGTCGCCAGCGTGCTGCCGGTCAGCGCCGAGATCGGGTTGAAGGAGAGATTGCCCCACAGCTTGACCCAGATTTCGCTGCGGATGTCGTCTCGAACCGGCACCTGCAGGCCGGCCTTGACCATTTCCTCGGCCAGAAGCGTGACCCGTTCGCTGCGCTCGCCGGAGGGTTCGCCAAGCGAGAAGCGTTTCCCCTCGACATGGCGGATCAGGCCGGGCGCGTCGACCTCGACAGCGGGATAGACGACCGAGCCGATGACGCGCTGTGGCCCGATCCGCTGCCAGATCGCCCCGCCGGGGTCCACCGCATTCAACCGCGTGCCTTCAAGCGGTCCGCCTACGTCATGGAAATACCACCACGGCACTCCGTTCTGCATGGTGACGACGGCGGTGTCCGGCCCAAGCAGCGGCGCGATCTGGTCGAGCGCAGGGGTGAGGGAGTGGGCCTTCAGCGCCAGCACCACATAATCCTGGGCGCCGAGCTCCTCGGCCCTGGCAGCGGCCTGGACGGAGACCGAGGTTTCCTGCCCGTCCTCGATCAGGCGCAGGCCATTTGCCTTGATCGCGTCGAGATGCGCGCCTCGCGCGACGATCGAAAGCTCGGTCCGGCCGGCCATGGCGAGCTTGGCGGCGAGATAGCCGCCGATCGCGCCGGCGCCGAAGATGGTGATCTTCATCGTCAAAGTCCGAGTTTGGCGGCAAGCCCGATGCGCTGCAGCTTGCCCGTGGCGCCCTTGGGGATCTCGTCGAGGATCAGGATCTTGCGAGGCACCTTGAAGTCGGCGAGCCGCGTTGACGCATAGCCGCGGATATCGCTCTCGTTGGCGGCCATGCCTTCGCGCAGCACCACCGCCGCCGCCACCTCCTCGCCAAGCTTTTCATGCGGCATGGCGAAGGTGACGACCTGCGCCACCGCCGGATGATCCATCAGCACGTCGTCGACCTCCAGCGGCGAGATCTTCTCGCCGCCGCGGTTGATGATCTCCTTCAGCCGGCCGGTGACGCGCAGATAGAAATCCTCGTCGAGCACGCCTTGGTCGCCGGTGTGGAACCAGCCATGCGCGAACGCCGTGGCGTTTGCATCCGGGTTCTTCTCGTAGCCCGCCGTGACATTGGGTCCGCGAATGACGATCTCGCCGGTTTCGCCGGCTTTGAGCAGCCGCCCATCAGGCGCCATCACCGCCACCTCCGGTCCGGCGGCGGCGCCGACGCTGCCCGGCTTGCGCAGCCCTGGCGGCAGCCGGTTCGAGGCCATCTGGTGCGCCGCCTCGGTCATCCCGTAGGATTCGATCACTGGGCAGCCGAAGGTCGCCTCCAGTTCGGCCATCACCTGTGCTGGCAGCGACGCCGAGGACGAGCGGATGAAACGCAGGCGCGCCGCCGCCAGCGCCTCGGCATTGCGTGCCGCCCGGGGCAGGATTGCCTGGTGCATGGTCGGCACCGCCGTGTACCAGCTCGGCTGCGCGTCGCTCAGCCACTGGAAGAAGCGCAGCGCGTTGAAGCCTGGCGTGCAGTAGATGCTGCCGCCGGCAGCCAGCGAGGACAGCACCGCGCCGATCAGGCCGTGAATGTGGAACAGCGGCATGATGTTGAGGCAGCGGTCATTGGCCGTCAGGCCGAGCGTGGCGCCGATATGGGCGGCCGAGGCCGCGATGTTGGCATGGCTGAGCGGCACCAGCTTGGGTCGCGACGTGGTGCCCGAGGTGTGCAGCAAAAGCGCGATGTCGCCATCCTGCGCCATCTCAGGCGCGGCTTGCGGCCCGATCGCAGGACCCTCGATGGCAAAGCTTCCGGCCGGCGCGTCAGGCAAGGCGACAAGCCTGAGAACGCCGATGCCGAGCCGTTCGGCCACCGTCACCGCCGGTCCAGTCTCGTCCTGCGCAACGAGGATCGCCTTGGCGCCGATGTCGGTCAGGTAGAAATCGAGCTCGTCCGCCCGATAGGCCGGATTGAGCGGCGCCGTCGAGGCGGCTGCCGCCACCGCGACGAAGGCGGTGGCCATCTCCGGCCCGTTCGGCAGCACGATGGCCACCCTGTCGCCCCGGCCGATGCCGCGCGCATGCAGCGCTGCAGCGGTGGTGGCGATCAATTCGCGCAGTCCGCCATGCGTCAGCGTGGTTCTTTCGGGCGCCGAAATCGCCGGCGCATCATCGGCGCCGGCGGCAAGACGGAGGGAAAGGTCTGCATCGTTTCCAGTGTGGGTCATCTCACCGCCTATGTTTCAAGCGACTGCTTGCAAAGTCCAGCGGCGATTCCGGCCAAATCGCCCTCGGACCGATAGTCTACGTTAGCGCCGCCCCTCATCCGCCTGCCGGCACCTTCTCCCCGTAAAGCGACGGGGAGAAGGGGTAACCGATCCCCCGGCGCCTTTCTTGCAGTGATTGGCGAAATCATTGATGAGAGCGTCTTTCTCCCCGTCGCTATACGGGGAGAAATGCCCGGCAGGGCAATGAGGGGCGGCGCCAACACCCGGTGACGCAATCGCCCGACTCCGGGCCGCGCCACGATTGTGCCGATCACCTCAATACCCCAGCGCCAAACCATCCTTGCGCGGATCGGAGGCGCCGGTCAGCGTTCCCTTCTCCCAGTCGATCAGCACCACTTGCCCGCCGCCCAGCGGGTGATGCGGCTCGGCCACGCGGTGGCCGCGTCGGTGCAGACCCTCGATTGCCTCGGCGGGCACGTTGCGTTCGGCCTCCACGGTATCATCATTGTAGAACACACGTGGCGCATCCAGTGCCTGCTGCGGGTCCATGCCGAAGTCGAGCATGTTGGTCAGCAGATGGACGTGCCCGAACGGCTGGTAGCCGCCGCCCATGACGCCGAACGGCATCACCACGCGGCCATTCCTGGTTGCCATGCCGGGCATGATCGTATGCATCGGCCGCTTGCCGGGCGCAATGGCGTTCGGATGCGCCGGGTCGAGGCGGAAGCTCGAGCCGCGGTTCTGCAGCACGACACCGGTCTTCGGCCCGACGACGCCGCTGCCGAATGAATAATAGGTCGAGTTGATGAAGGAGACCGCATTGCGGTCGCGGTCGACGATGGAGATGTAAACCGTGTCGCTGCCTGGCAGGTCCAGGCGCGGCAGATGCGTCATGGCACGCTCGCGGTCGATCTCGGCACGCAGCCGGTCGGCATAGGCGCTGGACAGAAGCTGTGCCACCGGCACCGGGACATGATCCTGGTCGCCGACGAAGCGGTCGCGGTCGCGATAGGCCAGCCGTCCCGCCTCGATCTCCAGATGCAGGCGCTCGGCGCCGTTGGGGTCGAGCCCACCGAGCTTGAAACCCGACAGCACATTCAGCATCAAGAGCGCCGTCAGCCCCTGATTGTTCGGCGGCATCTGGTGAATGTCGTGGCCGCCGTAGGAGGTGCTGACCGGAGCCACATAGTCGCCCCTGGTCGTCGCGAAATCCTCGGTCGAATGCAGCCCGCCCAGTTCATTGAGCCGGCGCACCATATCGTCGGCAACAGCGCCTTCGTAGAATCCGGCGCGGCCGTGCTTGGCGATTATCCGCAAGGTGGCGGCGAGTTCCGGTTGCCGGTGGACATCGCCGGCCTTCGGCGCCTTGCCGCCCGGCAGGAAGATGCGCGCGGCATGCTCGTCGGCCGACAGATCGGTCTCCGGTTCGGCCCAGTCGAAGGCGACGCGGTCATGCACGACATAGCCGTTATCGGCATAGTGGATGGCCGGCGCAAGCGCCTCGGCAAGGCCCTTCCGGCCATGGTCCTCCAGCAGCCGGACCCAGGCGTCGACGGCACCCGGCACGGTGACCGCGTGCGGTCCCTGCAGCGGGATGCAGTTGAAGCCTTTTTCCAGGTACCAATCGACCGTCGCCTTGGCCGGGGCGCGGCCGGAGCCGTTGAAGGCCAGCACGTCGCCCTGTCCCGCCGGGCAGTACAGCACGAAACAATCACCGCCGATGCCGGTCGACTGCGGCTCGACCACAGCCTGCACGGCTGCGGCGCAGACGGCGGCATCCATGGCATTGCCGCCGGAGCGCAGCATCTCGATTGCGGCAAGCGTCGAAAGCGGGTGCGACGTCGCGGCAACCGCTTCCGTGGCACGGACCGGCGAGCGGCCGGGAAACTGGAAATCACGCATTCTGTCTGGACATCCCATGCTCACTTGAAATCAATTCCTGCGCCCGAATATCTGCGCAACCGACAACAGGACGACCGACAGCACGATCAGGCAGGTCGAGATAGCGGCGATCGTCGGGTCGATCTGGTCGCGCAGCGCGTTGAACATGCGGCGCGTCAATGTCGTCGTATCGCCGCCCGATATGAACAGCGAAACCACCACTTCGTCGAAGGAGGTGATGAAGGCGAACAGCGCGCCCGAGACAATCGAGAAGCGGATCTGCGGCATGGTCACCTGCCAGAACGCGGCGACGCGTCCGGCGCCCAGGCTGCGCGCCACGCGCTCCTGATTCATGTCATAGGAGCGCAGGCCCGACAGGACCGTCAGCACCACCAGCGGCAAGGCCTGCACGGTGTGCGCGATGACCAGGCCGGTCAGCGTGTTGTTGAGCCCGATCGGCGCATAGAGGAAGAAGGTGCCGATGCCGATCAGGATCACCGGAACGATCAGCGATGCCGTCAGCAACGCGTTGATGGTGCCGTTAAGGCGTAGCGTGCCCCGGTTGATCGCATAGGCGGCGGCGGTGCCGAGCGGCGTCGCCACCAATGTCGTCATGATCGCCACCTTGACGGAGACGATCGTCGCGTCGCGCCACTCCAGCGACTGGAAATAGGTCTGGTACCAGCGCAGCGACCATTGCTGCGGCGGGAATTGCAGCAGCGTCGAATCCGAAAACGACATGATGACGATGATGATCGACGGCGCGATCAGGAACAACAGCACGAGGCCGCCGAGGGCGTAGAGCCACAGGCGTTGCCGGTGCGAGATTGGCAGGCCGATATCCTCGCTCATCGCGAACTCCATACGCCGGTGGCGCGCGCGCCGAGCAGCCATTGGAACAGGCCGAGAAGCGCCAGCGTGACCACCAGCAGCACCACGCCGAGGGCCGCTCCGGCTCCCCAGTTCGAATAGAGGCTGGTGGTCTGTTCCATGCGCATCGCCCACATGATCACCTTGCCGCCGCCCATCAGCGCCGGGGTGACGAAGAACCCCAGGCAAAGCACGAAGACGATGACCACGCCCGAGGCAAGCCCGGGCAGCGACAGCGGAAAGAAGATCTGCCGGAAGGTCGCGACCGGACCGGCGCCAAGGTTCATCCCGGCGCGCAGGCAGTCGCCGTCGATGGTCTTCATCGAGGCGTAGAGCGGCAGCACCAGGAACGGCAGCAAGATGTGCGTCATGCCGATGACGACGCCCGACAGATTGTTGGCGAGCGACAGCGGTTGGCTGATCACGCCGAGGTCGATTAGCCAGCTGTTGATCAGGCCCTTGCGCTGCAAGATTACTAGCCAGGCATAAGTGCGCACCAGGACCGAGGTCCAGAACGGCAGGATGACGAAGATGAGGCAGATCGACGCCGCCCGGCGCGGCAGTTGCGACAGCATGTAGGCCAGCGGATAGCCGAGCAGGACGCAGGCGCCGGTGACGATGAAGGCGACCTTGAAGGTGGTGACGAAGGTCTTGATGTAGGAGGCCTGCTCGAAGAAGCGCGCGTAATTGGCGGTGCTGAGGAAACCGGCCTCGTCGAACAGCGACAGCCAGAACAACCAGCCGATCGGCACGATGATGATGGCAAAGACCAGGAACAGGCTTGGCGACAGCAGCGCCAGCAACCGCAGCGACTCGCGCCGCGCGTCGGCGCGCAGCGACTGCGCATTCAGATCGCCGGCAGATGCGTGGAAGGCGGATTGCGCGCTCATCAGTCTGATGCCACCAGGACCGTATCCTGTGCGTCGAGGCCGAGGCTGATCGGCTGGCCGGGCGCCGGCATTCTGCCCAGCACGTCGCTGCGGCAATAGTCGCGCAGCGTCAGCTGGAGGCCGTCGCGCAGCGCCGCGTAGCAGACGAAGCTGTCGCCCTGGTAGATGATGTCACCGACCGTCGCATTGAGCACATTGACGCCGCTTTGCGGCTCTGCATTTGCCAAGAGCCGCAGCTTTTCCGGCCGCACCACCATCAGGTGCTGGCCCGATGCCGGCGCCGGCGCCGCGGTGTGGATTCTCCGGTCCTCATACCAGACGGAACCATTGCGGCATTCGACCGGAATGAAGTTCGATTCGCCGATGAAGCCGGCTACAAATCGCGTCTGCGGCGTGGCGTAGAGGGTTTCCGGTCTGTCGAGCTGTTCGATGCGCCCGCCATTCATCACCGCGATGCGGTCCGACATGGTGATGGCTTCGCGCTGGTCGTGCGTGACATAGACCGTGGTCATGCCAAGCCGGCGATGCAGGCTGCGCAGTTCGATCTGCATATGCTCGCGCAGGCCCTTGTCGAGCGCCGACAAGGGTTCGTCCATCAGCACGATGCGCGGCTCGAAGACGATGGCGCGCGCCAGCGCCACGCGCTGACGCTGGCCGCCGGAGAGCTGGTTGACCCGGCGCTCGCTCAGGCCCTGCAGCTTGACCAGATCCAGCGCCTTCTCGACGCGCTCGGCCGTCTCGGCGCTGGCGACGCCGCGTTGCTTCAGCGGAAAGGCAATGTTGTGGAAGACGTTCATATGCGGAAACAGCGCGTAGTTCTGGAACACCATGCCGATGTTGCGCTTGTGCGGCGGTGTGGTGATGATCTCGTCGTTGCCGACCTTGATGCTGCCGGCATTGGCGCGGACAAAGCCGGCCAGGATCATCAGCAGCGTCGTCTTGCCGGATCCGGAAGGCCCCAACAGCGTCAGGAACTCGCCGGCTTCGACATCGAGGTGGAGGTCGCGCAGCACAGCTACGCTGCCAAACCGTTTCTCGATCCGGCGCATGCTGATCGGCAGCGCGGATGGCGCAATGGACAAGATCATCGTCTCCTGAACTGAGGCGGCAGAGGCAGGGCGAGCGGTTGCGCCGCCCTGCCGTGGATTGGGTTCTGGCCGGAGCCTATTGCTGGACCAGATTGTTGAACTTTTCCGTCGCCTCGACCAGTGTGTCGCGCCAGAATTCGGCATCCTGCAGCACCTGCTTCTTGACGTTTTCGGGTGCCGAATTGATGTCCTTGATCCTCTCCGGCGGGATCTTGCCGGTCTCGAAGGCCTTTTCGTTCACCGGTCCGTTGTCGACATAGAGCGGCAGGTTGGCCTGCAATTGCGGGCTGACGAACATCGCCAGCGCCTTCATTGCGGCTTCCTTGTTCTTGGCGCCCTTGGGAATGACCATGCAGTCGGCGGTCAGGACACCCTGGTCGAACGAGAAGCTGACCGGCGCGCCTTCCTTCTTCAAGGTGCCGGCGCGGCCGTTCCAGATGCTCGCCATGTCGACTTCGCCGTCCTTGACCAACTGCATGGCCTGCGCGCCCGAGGTCCACCAGGCATCGACATGGCCACGGATCTTGTCGACGGATTTCAGCGCGCCGTCGATATCGACCGGATAGACCTTGTCGATCGGAATGCCCTCGGCCAGTGCCGCCACGCTCAGCGTCTCGGTCGCCTGGCTGCCGCTCAGCGCGCGCCGTCCCGGAAACTTCTCGACATTCCAGAAGTCGGCCCAGGTCTTCGGGCCCTTGTCGCCGAAGACATCGGTCCGGTAGATGAGCACGACCGAGGTGTAGGAAATGCCGACCCAGTCGTCATGGACCAGCTTCGGGTTGATGCCGCTCTTGTCGATGATGCCGTAGTCGAGCTTTTCGAACAGCCCTTCCTTCGAGCCGCGTGCGCATTCGTCGGCGCCAAGCTCGGTGATGTCCCATTTGACGGCATTGCCGGACACCTGCAGCCGCACGTCGTCGAGGCCGTTGGTGGTGTCTTCCTTGATGGTGATGCCGAGCGCATCGGCGGTCGGCTTGAAGAACGCCTTTGTCTGCGCCTCCTGGTAGGTGCCGCCCCATGAGGCGACGGTGATGGTATCGCCCGCCACGGCGGGGGCTGCGAGCGATGCCATGAGGGCGGCAACCGCGACAACGCTGACATTTCTGGTCATGTTCATTTTCGGCTCTCCAACCGGTGTTCCCATTGTTTTTGATTTCGCATGCTATCTTGTATACAATTTTGAGTGTAGCTTAGCGATCGGTGATGTCAACACCGTCCGGCGCGATCGAATTCAGGCATGTCGAGCAGGGCAAAGATGGAAAGAGACGGCCTCGCTGGGGCGTGGCAAATTACGCCGACTGCGACTACAGCTATGCGTGTCCCGGCTGAAAGACCGGAGAACTGGGGACGAAACCTTGGCCAAGGAAACCAAAAATACGCTGCGCGACTCGGTCTATTCCTCGCTCAAGGCGATGATCGTGACCGGCCAGATTCCGCCGGGCTCGCGCGTCACCGAAAGCGACATCGCCGCGAAGCTGAATGTCAGCCGCACGCCGGTGCGCGAGGCCTTCAACCGCCTCGAACGTGATGGCCTGGTTACCGGCAGGCCGCGCCAGGGCTATGTCGTCACCGAGTTCGACATCAGCATGTTCCGCGAGGCCTTCGAGATCCGCGAACTGCTCGACGGCCATGCGACAGAGTTGGCCGCGGCCGTGGCGACGGAGCAGGACAAGGCGCGGCTGCGCGCCATTCTGACTGAGTGCGAGCGGCTGGCCGCCATTCCTGATCGCACCACCAGGGAAAAATTCCAGGAGCTCGAGGCCGGCATCGACCTGCATCGCGTCATCGCGCAGATCAGCGGCAATGTCATGCTGCACGGCATGCTGTGCGGCATCCTCGACAAGTGCCAGCACTATGTCTGGACCGAGCTCTTGTGGCTGGATGAATGGAAGATCGCCCGCGACGAGCATGCCGAAATCGTCGACGCGATCTGCGCCGGCGATGCCAGCCGAGCCGGCACGCTGGCGCGCGCCCATGTGCGGGGATCGCGCGACAATGTGCTGCGCCTGCTGCAGGCCAAATCGGACTACCAGAGTTTCCTCGCCAAGGCGTCTTGAACACGCCGGCTAACGGGATGAAGCGCCTGGCAGGCCTTCATTGGCACGCCCGAAGAAGTTCGCCTTAGCGGCCAGCGCCTATCATGGGCTGAGTTCTATGCGCTGCGGCCGAACCTGCGGCCGGCCAACGATAACGGGCGGAGGGGTACAGCCGGCGAGGCCGGCTGCATTCGGCCGCTGGAATGACATGACAGCCTGTCGCGTCCTGGTTTTCCAAATAGATACGAGATGCCAGTGGCTCCTACTTAGCGACGAATATGGATCCGGCTGGCGTCCCCGCCGATCGAAGTGGACCGCTAGGCCTTCGTTGATTGCTGCCAATACAGCGCACCGCTCAAGCTGATCGTCCGACAGCTCGCAATCAGGGACTTTATCTCGCACTGACTGAACTGCCGAAAAGGTCGAGATGATGCGTCCGGGAGCAGAGGAGTCGATATATCCAGCGATAGCGTCAGTGACGTCATCGGGAACAAGAAAGTTGAATTGGCGCGAGGTGGTGGAAGCTACGATCCGATTTAGCATTTCGCCTGCTGAAAGCCCCAGCGGATATTATCCGCTGCGGACGGTATATCAGCAAGAACTAATGGGCATCGATCGGGTGTTATGCACCGAATTCTAATTGAACCTGTCGGAAGGACACGCTGCCTCGTTTCGTTCCGGCAAAGTGCCTTTGGCCCTTCAGCCCTTGCGTTCCTGCAGGCTGTTGCCGCCGTCGACCACCAGCAGGGCGCCGTTGACATAGCTGGCGCCTTCCGATGCCAGGAACACCACCGCCGCGGCCACCTCATCCGGCCGGCCGGCCCGTGCCGGCGGCGTATGCAGGGCCGCGGTCCGCTCCATCTCGCTCGACGACCCCGTTTCGATCCAGCCGGGGGCCACGGCGTTGGCGGTAATACCGCTTTTCGCCACTTCGAGCGCCAGCGTGCGCGTCAGGCCGACCATGCCGGCCTTGGCGGCGGAATAGGCTGCCGTGCCTTCGAAGGACACCAGCGGCCCGGTGACCGACGCCACATTGACGATGCGCCCATAGCCCGCTTCGACCATCGCCGGCAGGAACGCCCGGGTGACCAGAAACGCGGTCTTCAGGCTGACGTCGATCCCTTGGTCCCAGTCGGCCTCCGTCATGGAGAGGAACGCCTTGTCGACCGATGGCGATGCCAGCGAGCCCATGCCGGCATTGTTGACCAGGATGTCGACAGCGCCGGCGCTTGCCCGCAGCCGCTCGACATCGGCGGCGATGGTGAGATCGGCGACCGCGGCGGTGGCATCGATTCCCTTCGCACGAAGCTCGGCGGCGAGGTCGAGCACCCTCGCGCTGGCGCCGGTGACGACAACGGCATGGCCGGCGTGGCCGAGCTGCCGGGCAATGGCAAAGCCGATGCCGTCGGCCGCCCCGGCCCCGGTGATCAGTGCACGCCTGATGCTGGTGGGGGATATGGTCAAATCAGGCTCCGCTGGTTTCCGCCTGTCCGCCAAGTCGGACCGCGGTCGCAATCAACGAACCATAGTCGATGGATGGATTTGGCGCGCCGGAGGAAATGGAAACGGGTACCACCATGCTATTTCGGGCCTATCAATTCCTAAGGCTCACCCTGAATGTAAGTTCGTCCATTGCACAGAATGTTGGCGCACCGGTCGCTGGCCGCTGCGCGAACGGCAGATTTCGAACCGGAGGCTCAAATGTCGGTTGTCCAGGAAGAAGCTTCGCCCGCGGTCCCCTCACATCCCGAGGAAATCAAGTCGGTTTTCGACCTGCGCTTGGGCAAGCATGTTACTTTGCAAGGCAGTGCCAGGATAACGCCGGCAGGCGTGATCAGCGCCGGTATCGCAGTGGCCGTGATGACGCTTGCGATGGGCCATCTTGCCTCGTCGACCAGGCGTCGCGGGCGATAGGCGAGAGCCGCGCCGGACGAGATGAAACTGGGCACCGCTATGTCATTGCTGCGCCTATTGGTTTTTGAGATCACCGCTCGGAGTGGAAGGTCCGCTTAGCACCATGAGCGACGCACTGCACCGAGGCGATAAACGTCTCAATGGGGGCAGGAAGCGACTGTCAGCTTTCAGGTTGGGCAAGAAAGCGACCCCTTGCGTCCAGCGTAGTGCGGACCGCTTTGCGCCGATTCTGCTGAAAAAGTCCGACTCACCGCAAAGTGGCGCCGCGGGGCGGGCCTCTCGTCAGGGCACAGCATTGGGTGTACCATTTTGGCCCTGTTGGATCCGGGGCCGGATGATGATCGTCCCTCCATTGAACCGGAAACTGCTGGCGATCCTGGCAGCGGATATGGTCGGCTATTCAACGGCGATCGAAATTGACGAAGCTGGCACCATCGGACGCCTGAGAGCTATTCGGGCTGACGTAACCGATAGGGCGATCGCTCTGCACCAGGGTCGAATTGTCAAACTGTTAGGAGATGGCGCACTTGTCGTCTTCGACAGCGTTGTCGATGCGGTAATCTGCGCAGCCGAAATTCAAAAAGCTGTGGCCGTTCGCAATGGTGGATTGCCGGAGAATGAGCGGATTGTGTTCCGCATAGGGATAAATCTTGGCGATGTGGCGCTGGTGGATGGCGATGTTTATGGCGACGGCGTCAATATCGCCGCTCGCATAGAGCAGCTTGCCGAGCCGGGCGGAGTAATGGTGTCAGGTACGGCCTACGACCATTTGCAGGGCAAGCTTGATTGGCCACTCGATTTCGTTGGCGAGCAGCATGTCAAGAACATCAACCGCCTCGTGCGGATGTACCGGGTGAGGCTTGATGGCAAGCGAGTGCGCTGGACCTTACGCAAGGCGATGCCGCGCTGGACCAGGACGGCTGCGGTGGCCATCGTAGTGCTGGCTCTGGCGGGTGGAGGGACCTGGTGGTTCCTTCAGCCCGCGCCACTGGGGGCCAAGCCGTCCGTCGCGGTGCTGCCATTCAATAATTATGGCGACGACGAGGTCACCGGTCGTTTGGCCGATGGGTTGACTGAGGATATCATCACCGACCTCGCACGGTTTCCCGAACTTGAGGTCGTGGCCCGGAATTCGACGGAAGTTTACAAAGGCAAGCCGGTGGATGCGCGCCAGGTCGCAAGTGCGCTCCATGTCGGCTTCGTGCTGGAAGGCTCTATCCAGCGACAAAATGGGCGGGTGCGGGTCACCGCGCAGTTGATCGATGCACAAACCGGCAACCATCTGTGGTCGGATCGTTGGGACCGGCCCGCTGAGGACGTGTTCGCCGTCCAGACCGAGATTGCAGAGCAAGTCACCAACCGTCTCGGCAACGGCGTGGGGCTGATTCAGGGAGCGGGGCGGGCTGCAGCGAAGCGTAAACGGCCGGACAACTTGACGGTCTATGATCACTATCTGCTCGGAACCGAAAGGATTGAAAAGATTACCGTAGCGGATGAGGAGGAGGCTATCAGGCTGCTCAACCTCGCTGTCGAGCTGGACCCCGGGTTCGCTCGCGCCTGGGTGGAACTTTATCATGCTCATAACATATTGGCTGGCTTCGGTATTAATCCCGAGAGCGAGATCAAGGCGGCTGCCGATGTAGCCGAACGCGCGGTGCGGCTCGATCCGAGCGACGCCGAGGCGCACGCCGTTTTTGGCATGAGCCTCAAAGAAAAGGGCGACAACGCCCGCGCCAAGGTCGAGCTGGACACGGCCCTCCGCCTCGCTCCGGGTTCGGCCGAAATCCTGACATTCTATTCCGGCTATGCGGCAGGCTTCGACGAACCCGAACGCGGCGCTCAGTTGGTCGACCAAGTTATACGGCTCGACCCGAATTACCCGATGTGGGCAACTAGTTTCTACTCCACGGCCTATTTTATGGCTGGCCGCTATGAGGACGCCGTGAAGATGCTGGAGCGCAAGACGCCCGATAACCACGGCAAAGGGGATTGGGTGGTGCGTAGCAGCTCCCTCGCGGCACTGGGTCGAACCGATGAGGCGAATGCTTCGGTCAGGGAAACCCTCAAACGGTATCCGGACCTGACCGTCGAGGGCCTGGTCAATGAATTCAGCTCGAGCAAGAGGGAGCGCGCTCGTTTCATCGAGACAATGCCGCTCGCCGGCTTCCCGCTTTGCGCCAAGCCCGAGGGACTGGCAAAGCTCGCCAAACCAGTGCGACTACCGGAATGCGAGACGGGGGAGGCGCAGCCTCTCGGGCAGCCGTAGAACAGCTCGGCTTGAGCGCTGACCGCCCGGTGAAATGAGCATCCCTACAGTGAAAGCCGGCTCGGCAAGTGAAGTCTGGCCAGTGGCGGCTATGTCCGGAATTGAGCCGCCAGCAGACTGCTGGCACCAACTTCTGAAACCGACCCATAGCAGAAGTTGAACATCAACCGCGAATAGCCCTACGCCCTTTCTAGCGGATGGCTTAGGCTCGTCGCATGGGACTATTGACCTTCAGCATAAACGTCACCCTGGACGGCTGCGTCGACCATGAGGAGGGAATCGCTGACGACGAGACGCACGCGTTCTTCACCCGCCTTATGGACGAGGGCGGGGCGATGCTGTGGGGCCGCATCACGTACGAGATGATGGAGAGCTACTGGCCGGCGGTCGCTCGCGGCGACGTGGAGGCGCCGCCGGCGATACGCGAGTGGGCGGTCAAGCTGGACGCCAAACCGAAGTACGTGGTGTCGTCGACGCGAACGGACTTCCCGTGGGCCAACAGCCACCACATCGCCGACGACCTGCGAACAGGCGTACAGAGGCTCAAGGACGCGACTCCGGCCGGCGTGCTCCTCGGTAGTGGCAAACTCGCAACCGAGCTGGACCGGCTGGATCTGATCGACGAATATCAGCTCCTCGTCCATCCCAGGATCGCCGGCCACGGCCCGACCCTGTACCAGGGCGGGCTGCCCAGTGCGCGACGGCTCGAGCTGGTCTCGGCGAAGCCGCTCCGCAACGGCGCGGTCGCTATGCACTATCGGCGCGAGCGCTGACCCGGAGCAGCCTCAAAGCGCCCAGCTCGGGGGCTTGCGTGTCGCAGGAGCGCCGCCGATTAACAGTCGGCTTTGGCCGCATGGCAGCCTGGATGAGAACAGATGCACCCAGGCGCCGGGCCGTCTGTAGCGGAGACCTCGGCTGGCTGCCCGTACTGGCGGGGTGAGGACAGTTGGAGGTGCCTGGGACGTCCGCTTTCCGCCCCTAGTAGCTTGGTCGTCCGCAACACGCGCCCTGCCAAGCTCCGGCAATACTACTTCACCGGGCCACGTGTGATGGTCGTGAGTTCTGCGATCACGTCAAACGCCTTGATGCTCAATGTCGGGTCACCTTTCATCTCCGCAATAATCGGCCCGTCCAGGAAGGCCTGCACCGCGGCGTCATCGTCGAACAGGTAGATCCCGCCGGCTTCGCTTTGGGCCTCGTTTATGATCCAGACCTTCCAGCGCAGGCCAGGTACGTCCGCGATGGGTTGAGCATAGGGCAGGTTTTCTTTCTCGTACTCGGCCCTTGGCGCGTTGAGCTTGTAGTTGATTTGCAGGATTTTGGCCGACATAGGAGTGCTACTTCGCGGCTGCGAGAAGATAGCCGCCCTCCCAATGCCAAATTTGCTTGTCATCGACCGTCACGTTCAGAATAGCTTGAAAGCCGGCCAACGTCCCGCTTCCTGCGGAGAACGCGCAATGTCCTGTTGGCGGTTTCGCGACGTCATAGACGATGCAATAACCAATCGCGGAGTCGCCTGGCCCGACGGCGAGAACGACGGAGCTGCTCGTAAATAGCGGGCTACTGAGAACAGGGCCATAATAAAGAACCTTGGTGCCAGCCGGTATTTCTTTCAGACTCGATTCGGTAATTGTACAGAAGCTCGGTGTTTCACCGTTGTAATCACTGCATTCCTTGGAAAATTTTAGAGGCGATAGCTTGGGCGCGCCGGTCGCCATCGCGGGCCAGCCGAACGACACCGTAGCCAAGAAAGTCACTGCGAGAATTTTTCTCAAAGCAAACATTTTCTTGCTCCTAAGTCTGACCATCCGAGTTCAATCACCATGACGGCGGAAGGCGGGCAGGCGCTAGGGCAGCTTCAGAAGCGTTCCGCTTCAGATTGTGAACTGGCCTTAGACCTTCGCAAGGACTAACTTGCGGCAAAGGAGCGCCCGGCCATGACGCGTCGGCCTTACGGACTGATCTGTCCGATCTCGCTTGCCTGCGAGATCCTTGAACCGCGCTGGACGATCCAAATCCTGACCGAACTCTGGAACGGCTCGACCCGCTTCAACGACATTCGCAAAGGGCTGGGCAACATCTCGTCCGCCATCCTGTCGAGGCGGCTCAAGGAGATGGAGTCGTCGGGCCTGGTCGAGCGCGTCGAGGACAAGGCGGCGGGCACCGTCAATTATTTCCGCACCGAGAAGGCAATCAAGCTCGAACCGGCGATGAACGCGCTGGCGGAATGGGCGCTATGCAACATCGAGGCGGAGATCGCGCTCAGCGGTGCGGATGCTTCAACCATCATGTGGGTCGTTCGGCGAATGATCGACCTCGCTGAACTGCCGCGGCGGCGCGCCGTCATCCGCTTCCATTTCCGCGACGATCCCCCACTGAAGTGTCCCAACTGCTGGTTTGTGGTCGAGCCAGGCGCGGACTTCCCCGAGCTATGCTGGCTCGACCCCGGCCGGGATGTCGACCTTTACGTCGAGACCGGCGTTGTTTCACTAGGGGCCATCATCGAGGGCCATTCCAGCATCGAGCGCGAGAAAGAAACGGGCCGCCTTTTTCTGAGCGGCGACCCCGCCCTCGCCCGCAGCATGGACCGCTGGCTACGAACCTCGGTCTATGCAGCGCTCCATGGAATTGTCCAGCTTTCTTGAAAGCCATATTGGGGTTGCAGCCTTGTTCAACCCGCCCAGGACGAATGGGTCATATGGGCTTGCCTCAAAAGCTATAGCGCAAACAATAAGATAGCGGTGCCCAGTTTCATCCTGTCCGGCGCGCCATTTGTGAACAAAACTGGACACTCCTGCCGGAGCCGCCCATCGCCAGACCTTCCAGAAGCCAGCTTGGTCGAGGTCAATCGGCGACTTCTGCTTCCAGGACGTCCCCTTGCCTTCGGCCACCGTCAGACCGGCGAGCTGCTCGATAACGGCCAGGCGATAGGCCATGATGTCGATGGAACAGCTTCGAAAACGCGGCCGGGGTCTCGTAGCCGACACGGGTCGCAATCCTTGCAATCCCCTCGTCGCTTGTTTCGAGCAGAAACGCAGCCTCCGACATCCGGCGTGCGATCAGATAACGGTACATGGACTGGCCGACGAGGTTGGTGAAGCGAGCTGAAAACGCCGAGCGACCGAGCCCCACCCGCTGCCCTAGGTCGCCTAGGGTCCAGGGTTGATCCGGCCGTTCGTGAATCAACTGAAGCGCCGGTCCTATGTGCGGGTCCGCCATCGCCCCCAGCCACCCGCCTTCTCCGGAATCGAGAGACTTGATCCAGCTTCGCAACACCTCAACGAAGAGCACTTCTGTCAGTCGTGAGAGTGCGACGCCTTGCCCGGGACGCGCGAGCGCCGACTCGCTCACCATGCGTTGCAGAATTGCCTCGAGCCATCCGCCGTCTTCCGTCGGCTTCAGGAGAAGCAGGGGCGGAAGTAATTCCAACACGCTGCCGCGCGAGGGCCGCTCCACAGTGAAATTGCCACAGATCATCGTCGAGAGCGGCTGCGCGTTGCCTCCATGACGAACGACGCCAAGACGTCCGGGCAGTCGATCGAGGTCCGGAATCGGTAACGGCTTCGTCCGGCGGTCCGAATAAATCACGTGAGGCTCGCCGCGTGTGACGACGACAAAGTCGCCCGCGGTCATGTGGAGTTCTCGTCCCTGATCAAGCTCGAGGGTAGCTGAGCCACGATTGAGATAATGGAACAGGGCGTAGGGGCGCGCTGGCAAAGCCAGATTCCATGGATGGCCCAGCTCGAAGTGGAAGAGCAGAGTCCCACCGAGGCGAATGCGATCGAGCACTTGGGCGAGGATGTCCATCCTCCCGATGTTAATACGACGGACGGTCAGACACAATATTCGGACGATTGATGCCTAACGTCCGAATGCTCCACGTAGTACCTGATCTCAAGTCGAGCCAACAGGTCGCGGGCAACCATTGCGCAAACGGCAGATGGGAGAACCGCGACTTGTGCCGACACGCCTGCCCCGGACCCGCGTCGTCCGTCATCTCAACAGGAGCAATCAATGCGAAATCTTCTACTCTCAGTCGCCACCGTCCTCATGGCCGGAGTAACACTTGCCGCCCCTGTCCAATCAGCTCAACTGCCCAAGGGCGCGGCTCACAATATCGTGCTCGTCCATGGCGCTTTCGTCGACGAGACGAGCTGGAAGCCGGTTGCCGATATCCTCACGAAGAAGGGCTACAACGTAACGCTTGTCGAAAACCCGCTCACTTCCCTCGCAGCGGACGTCGATGCCACCAAACAGGCGCTCGCGAAACAGAACGGGAAGACCGTTCTCGTTGGCCACTCTTGGGGCGGTGTGGTCATCACGCAAGCAGGTGACGATCCAAAAGTCTCGGCGCTCGTCTACGTCTCCGCATTCGCGCCCGACGTGGGAGAATCTCTGGCGAGCTTATCCAAGAGCGGTCCGGCAACCGAAGGCGCCGCGGCGATCCATCCCGACGAAAAGGGCAACCTCTACATCGATCCCAAAGTGTTTCCTTCGGCAGTCGCGGCTGACCTTCCTCCGGAGATCGCCGAATCCTTGGCAAACCATCAGCTCCCGTTGAACCACACGGCGTTCGAGGCTCCCGTCGGTAAGGCAGCTTGGCGCGACAAGCCGACGTTCTATGTGATCAGCACGAAGGACAAGGTCATCGCACCCGAGGTCCAGAAGATATTCGCCAACAGGATGAAGGCCCAGACGAAGGAGGTCGCCGGCAGCCATGCCTCCCTCGTCGTCCACGCGAAGGAAGTCGCCGCGGTGATTGAAAAGGCCGCACTCGTGAAGTGACGATACCGCTCCCGGCACTTTCGTGCCGGGAGCACGCGTGCTCGGCGGACTATGGAATGCCTTGGACCGCGAGCGGCTCAGACCTAGCCAAAACCGCACCAGCTACCCCCACTCGATTATTTCATGACAAGTATCCGGAGGATGACATGACTGAGTTCGACACCGCGAGCCAGGACGCCGCCACGCTAGAAACGGCACCCACCCGTTACATCGAAGGCAGCGGTATTCGCTTCGCCTATCGCCGCCTCGGCCCATCGACCGGAACGGCGCTGGTTCTCCTGCAGCATTTCTCGGGCAACATCGACGCGTGGGACCCCGCCGTCGTGAATGGCCTGGCCGCCGATCGACCGGTGATCGCTTTCGATAACACCGGGGTTGGCCGCTCGACAGGCCAAACGCCCGACAACATCGGGGCGATGGCCCGAGACGCGGTCGCTTTTATCAAACTGCTCGGCCTCCCCGAAGTCGATCTTCTGGGCTTTTCCCTCGGCGGCTGCGTCGCCCAGCAGATCGCTGCCGAGCACGGACGGCTGGTCCGCAAGCTAATCCTCGTCGGCACCGCTCCGAAAGGCGGAGAGGAACACCTGTTGACGGTTCTCCAGGACGCGTTTTCCCAAACCGAGGCGCCGGACGTCCGCCTGCCGCTATTCTTCACGAAGTCGTCCGCCAGCCAATCGGCCGGCCTGGCATTCCTGAAACGGGCGAAGGTGCGTAGGGAAGATCGGGACACCGATAACGGCGGCGCGGTGACGGATCGGCAGGCCAAGGCGCTTATTACTTGGTGCGCCACACCTGATCCCGAGCACGCCATTCTGCGCGCCATCCGCCAGCCCGTCCTTGTGGTCAGCGGCAGCCACGACACCATGCTGCCGGCGGACAACGCCTACGCAATGTTCAAGGCTCTAAGCAACGCCCAGCTGGTCCTCTATCCCGATTCCGGCCACGGCGCGCTGTTTCAGTACCACGAATTGTTCGTCAGCCACGTCCGGACCTTCCTGGAAGCGTAATCGGCGGTTGCATAATCCCGGCGCGATCGGTCGCACCTTTGTTCTTGAGAGCTCTTGCGGAGAAAGAAATGACAATCGCAAAGATCGAGGTTGAGCGTTTCAGCCTGACGTGTTCCAAACCATTCGACGCCGTTGTGGCCGCGCTCAAGTCAGCGGTCGGGCAACCTGACATGGTCGAATTTTTCAAGGCGACGAGGGCTGCAAATTCCTTCTCGGATTTGGAGCGCGTTGTGCAAAACGGCCAAGGCCGCACAGGTCTCATGCTCTTCGCGGAATTCGACCTGGGCGCCATTCTGCGCCGCGAAACTGGAGGCGACACTCCTAAGAGCATGCGGTTTTTGGTGGGCAATCCACTCATCATGAAAGAAATGGTCAAGCACGTTCCGGATGCTGGATCTTACGCTCCAGTCACAGTCCTTCTTGATCAACGTGCCGATGGCGTGCATTTGTCCTATGACAAAATGGAGAGTTATCTGCTCTCTTATGGTAGTTTGGAGGCTCTTGCTGTCGCCCGCGATCTTGATGCGAAAATCACAACCTTGTTACGCGAATGCGCAAGCTAAACTTTCCTGATGACGTTCAGACTGATGGAAGTGAGAGTCCGTCCCGAAAACGCATGACCTCTCGCGAGGCTCACCGCGTAAGGGCCGATCAGCGATCCGAGGCGGCCAATGGAAGATGCGAAACCGCCACCTGTCGCGCGGCATCTCGCTGGATAAGGCTCCGGAGTGTACGTGTAGATGACTGAGCCGAGGAGAAATGTCATCATTGCGAAGCCCAGGCGGGATCGATCGGCGGGCAATCGGGATTCCTCCTGTCGCAAGCACCCACTGCGATGCGATTAATAAATCATGTCTTTCGACCGGCGCTGGCAGCCGTGCGTAGAGATTGTTGACACGATGGAACACAGTGGCATTGCCACGAGTGGAACGACGGCCCTACAAACGCCTGCCGACGAATTCTCAGGATAGGGCAGGCGCTATGAGTGGCTGGTTGCACACTCTTCCACTCGCTTGGATGGCTCTCGTCGTGTTCGGGGCCACCTATATCGTCGCGTTCATCTTGCACCAAGTCATCGCCGCTCTGTCTGCGGGCTCCACGGCGCGGTCATTCAAGGCGCTTTCGCCTGGCATGTTGCCGCCGCTCGGTATCATCTTTGGCTTATTTGTGGCGTTCACCGCGGCTCAGGTCTGGAGCGACAACGATCACGCCAATGCGGCAGTCGATCGCGAGGCCAGTGCATTGCGGTCGGTCGTGGTTCTGGCGAGCAGCTTTCCCGGGGAGCCCGAGGCGCGCTTACGGACGCTGGTGCGCAGCTATATCGAGGAAACGACGAGCCAGGAGTGGCCGCTGATGGCCGAGAGCGCGGCGACCCTCACCATAATCCCGCCAGCGCTTAACGAGGCGCTGCGGACGACGCTGGCTTTGACGCCAAGCAATCCCGGCCAGGAGATCGCGCAGCGCGAGATGACGAGGTGGCTTGAAGACGCCTTCGAGGCGCGTCGCCAACGGATTCTCGTCAGCGCCGCACAAGTCAACCCCACGAAGTGGGCCTGCCTGATCCTGCAAGCCTTCTGTGCTCTTCTCGCGATCGCGGTCGTTCACAGTGATAACCGAATGGCGTCGGCGATCGCTCTTGGAAGTTTTGCGACCGGCGTAGCGGCATCCGTTCTCTTGATTCTCGCCCACGATCGGCCCTTCACGGGAGAGATCGCAGTATCGCCGCAGCCGTTGCTGCAAGTTATGCCGGAAGCCAAAGCGGGCGGCGGATGATACAGGTAGGAGTGCAGAGACGGGTAAATTGCCACTCCGGCGTGGCGCCGGTGACAATGACTGTCTTCGGGATCATTCTGACAGTCAGCGACAGGATCGCCTCGCGGCACTGAGGAAGCTGAAGCCAATGTCAGCAATTGGTGCAATCAAGACGTCCGGCCCTGTCGCTGGCCACGTCTGCTTTCAGGCAGCGGTTAAGCCAATCTCTTCGGCCAACATGAGGCGCAAAGCAGCCATGCCGTCGTCGCGTTGTGAGACTCTGATTTGGTGACAAGCAAAACAGCGGCCCCTACGACTCGTCCCTCTCATCGCGCAAATTAGACACAACGCGGCGGTTCTGCGACCTGCAGGCGGCGTTGGGGCAGTCGCGGACGAGCCTGTCCTTGCCGTAGCCCTTGGCCCACATGCGGTTGCGGTCTATGCCGCCGGCGGCGAGGTAGTCCATCACCGCATCGGCGCGCTTCTGCGACAGCGCCGTTTCACTTGCGCTGGGATCGTCGGCGAAACCCTGCAGTTTGAGCAGCCAGCGCGGATACTTTGCTAACCAGGCGATCTGGGTGTCGAGGGTGGCCTTGGCGACAGAATCGAGCGCGGCCGAACCTTGCGTGAAATAGGTGCGGCGGCCGACATTGAGGATAAAATCCTCCTCGCTGCCCGGCTGCACGTTCTGGAAGCCGGCAACCTCGGCGTTGGTGACGTCGGGCGTGGGAGGGGCCAGCGTGTTGCTGGTCGAGCAGGATGCGGCCAGCACCAGCAGGCTGGCGGCGAGCAGCCGGCGCGTGTTTTCAATCATGCGGTTCATGAGGCGCCAATCATTCGACAGTGGTGGAAGCGGGCGCCTGGTCGGCGATGTGCGGTAGGACCTCCACCGCGGTGCCGATCGGGCACCGCTGGTAGAGGTCGATGATGTCTTCCGGGAACATGCGGATGCAGCCGCTGGAAGCGTCGGTGCCGATGCTCCATGGCTCCAGCGTGCCATGCAGGCGGTAGCCGATGTCGGCGCCGTCGCGGTACAGATAGAGCGCGCGCGGCCCGAGCGGATTGTTGGACGCGCCGCCTGCGATCATGGGCGGTAGGTCCGGCCTGCGCTTACGCATTTCGGGGGGCGGGACCCATTGCGGCCACAGCGCGCGGCGGTCGATCGTCGCGCGGCCGTACCATTTGAAGCCGTCCTTGCCGACGCCGACGCCGTAGCGGATGGCGGTCTTGTTTTCCATGATGAGGTAGAGGAAGTGGTGGCGGGTATCGACCACGACGGTGCCGACCGGCTCGCTGCTGAAATACTTGACGATCTGGCGATGCCATTTCTTGTCGATCTTGGCGAAGTTGGTCTTGCGATAGACAAAATTGTTGTCGCTGGCGGTACCGGCGAAAAAGGATTTTGCCGTCGCGGCTTGAACACTATTGCCGGTTGCACCGACCGCGACCAGCGCCAGGCCGCCGAGCACGACACCCCTGCGTGATAAAACCATCGGCAATCCCCCATGCCTTAAGCCTGGCGGACCATAATTGAGAATTATTTCGCCTCAAAGTGGAAAATGCGTCAGTTAGCCGCAAGCGGACTGGCAAGCTTTTGGGGGTGAAGCGCCACAAGCTGCCATTCCACTTCCGACCTCATCCCGGAGGGCAAGCCGGCATCGGAGCTCCCCCCGCGACTAAAATCTCAATACCCAGGCTTCCACTTTTCCCTTGCCTTTGACTTCGATAGCGCCGCGCGGCTCGAATACGAATTGGTCCTTGAGCTGTTCGTAGACGGGGCGCGTCACCTGAACAGAGTCGGGAATTCCGCCAGACTCCATGCGGCTCGCAAGGTTCACTGTGTCACCCCACAAATCATAGATGTACTTACTCTTCCCAATGACGCCGGCGACCACTGGCCCGCTGTTGACGCCAACCCTGAGCTTCATCGAGACGCTGTGTTCCATCGCGTGCTCGCGGGTAATGTGGACCATGCGGATGGCCATGCGGACCATGCGCTCGGCGTGGTTGGCCACCGGCACGGGTAGGCCGCACACCGCCATATAGGCGTCGCCCACCGTCTTGATCTTCTCGATACCGAGATCATTGGCGGCAAGGTCGAAGCGCGTGAAGAGTCCGTTGAGAAACATCACGACATCGTGCGGCGGCATCTCCGATGTCAGTGCCGTGAACCCGACCAGGTCCGCGAAGGCGACCGTGACCTCGGCGAAGCCGTCGGCGATCCCCTCCTCGCCACCGCGCAACCGGTTGGCGATCGGTGCCGGCAGGACGTTGAGCAGCAGCTGCTCGTTCTCGCGGTTCTTGTTCTCGATCACGACATTCTTTTGGTGAAGATCCGCAACCATGCCATTGAAGGCTGAGCAGAGCTCGCCAATCTCGTCGCGCGTGCGGACCGGCACGCTGGTCGCATAGTCGCCAGCAGAGAAGCGTTTCACCCCGGCAGTGAGATCGCGGAGCGGTCCGAGCAGCGCGCGCGAAAGCCAGGCGGCGGTGGCGGCCACCACCAGCAGCGCCAGTCCGCCGACGACGAGCAGGTCCCGGCGGAGCCGGGCGATCGGCGCGAAGGCCTCGGCGCTGTCGACCTTGGCGACGAGTGCCCAGTTGACGCCGGGAATCGCGAGCGGGCCCCACGAAGCGAGCGTCGGGACGCCACGGTATCCGATGACCTCGCCTGTGCCCTCGACACCTGACAGCGCAGCCCGGGTGGCCCGGGTGTCGATGCGCTGATGAAGAACCGGTGTCCCGTAACGCTGAATGGCGGCGATCTCCTCGTCCGAAGCGCCGGCGGATTTGAGGTCGGCGAAGTAGTTTTCCCGGTTCTCGTAGAACGCCCGCGAGCCTGAGCGCGCCAGATAATCGGGTCCGACGAGATAGGCCTCACCCGTGTCGCCGAACCCGTCCTGCCGCCAGCGGCGATCGCCAGTGACAACGTTGTCGATCTCATCATTCGATAATTGCGCGACCAGCACGCCGATGACGACGCCCTGGGCAATCACCGGTGCCGCCATAAAGGCGATCGGTGCGCCGCCTGATGGCGCATAAGAGACGAAATCTTCGAGGCAGATGGCTGACGGGTCTGCGACCTGCGAGCAGCGGGCGACGGCGGCCGCGACGTTGGTGCGGCGGTACGGACCCAACTGAAGGGACGTGGTGAAATCCACCTCCTTATCGACCGTATAGATCAGGCGCCCCGATTTGGGATCGGCAATCATGAAATCGAAAAAGCCGACCGTGGCAGCCGCAGCGCGCATCAATGGATGATATATGGCATGCAGCCTGGAGTATTCGCTTCCGTCGCCGGCGTCGTCGAGAAGCTTGCGCCGCTCCGCCGGGTTGGGATTTTCTACAATGTAGTGATACTGCAGATAGTAGGGGGCACCCCCGACCGGCAGGTAGTCCGACAGGGCTGGTTCCCTGCCCAGGGTGCGTGTCATTCCGGGGATGATGTTCTCAGCGTACCAATCGCCGACCTTCTGCCGCAGGTCAGGCGGCGTGCCTGCCCGATCGAGTTGGTCGACCGCGATCCGGAACTCGCGTGTCGCATCGACCACCATCTTGGAAGTGGCAAGCAGGCGCAGCTCAGCCTGGATCGTGCGGAAGTAGGTTTCAACCTGGCGCGCCTTGGCCTGACGGGCGGCCGTGAGTTGGTCGAAGACTGCTTTTTCGAGAGCGTCGCGGGCGCGGAAATAACCGAGCGCCCCGGTCACCAGGACCGCGATCGCGCCAAGAAGGACGAGGGTGGTAAACAGCTTTGCGGCCAAGCCCCACCTCGCGGGGCGGGATGAGCCGATCACATCTGGAGAAGACATGAGATATGACTTTGCTTTTGCACCCATGTCTTCGGAAACAGGAGTGGCGGCGTCGCGTCGGACGCCAAGCCAAGATTGTGTTTCATCTGTTGCCCTCCCCCTCGCATATGCATACCAAATTTACTGCGAGACGTGTGCGGGAATGCGTTGTCGATTTGCCCGTGCGACCGCACGGCGCATTCACGGACACCGTCCCCTCGTTCTCTCGCTGGGTCAGCAACTATACGCACCAATTGCATAGCGCCGCACCGTGCGCCGTGCCACCCCGGCGAGCAAACGGTTACGGCCGTGGCCTCGCGCTTCGGCTTCTCGCATTTCGGCAACTTTCCCCCCGAGAACTGCCCGTCGCGAAACCCCACTGTAATTGGGTCAAGACGGAATTCATCACGGCATGAGCCGACCGTCTGCTTTCGGGAAACGACCAGGGAGGCCTAATGTCGGATATAGGCGCAAAGCGGTCATGAGCGCCTTCACCCGTGAGAGTCTGCTGAGGGTCGATAGCCGACCCGAGTGCCCAGTGTTGTTCTGGAGTGGTGGCGAAATGGCGCGCCCGGCAGGATGAAACTGAGAACTCCTATGTCATTGTTTGCGCTATTTAATTTTCTTGCTCGCGGCCGATTACGCCCTGCCGCTTTCAATCGCGAGTGACGACGACAAAGCACGCTGTGCATCAATTTCGCCTTGGAGTTTCTTGAGGTTCGCCTCTACAGCGGCCATCGCATCTGCCCCTCCAATGAAGCGTAGTGGCAATTCTTTGGAATCCGACAGGCGCACTATTGCGGCAGCGAGTTTGGCGGGATCGCCGCTTTGCAAGCCGTTCATGCTTGACCAGGCACGGACCGTTTGCGCGGTGCGCTCGGCATAGTCTTCGATCGGCAGCTCAGGCCAGATTGTCGAGGCCCCTTCGACCAAAAGCTCAGTACGGAAAAAGCCGGGCTCGACTGACATCGTTTTGATCCCGAACGGAGCGACATCGAAGCGCAGGCACTCCATCCACCCTTCAAGTGCGAACTTCGAGGCGGCGTAGGCCGCGACGAATTCCTGACCGATCAAACCCGCGAGCGAGGTGACGGTGATGACCTGACCGCCGCGCTGCGCTCTCATAATCGGAAGAATGGCGCGCGTGACATTCAGGGGGCCGAAGAAGTTGGTCTCCATCTGGGCGCGGAAATGCTCGGGCGTGATGTTCTCAAAATATCCCGCGTAGAAATTGCCCGCATTGTTGATCAGCACGTCGATGCGGCCGAAGCGGTCTACGGCGGCTGTTGCTGCAGCGGTTGCGGCCTTGGGATCGGTGATGTCGAGCGCGACCGCTAGCAGATTGTCATGTGCGCCGATGGCTCTGAGCACCTTGTCGGTATCGCGCCCAGTGGCGACGACCGAGTGTCCTGCCTCAAGGGCCTTGCGCACGATGTCGACACCCAGGCCACGGCCCGCGCCGGTGACAAACCAAACTTTGGCCATCAGTTCCTCCTTCAGATTTCTAGCTTTTGGTTGTTAGCGAAGGCGCCCGGCCCGGCTACGGGTGCCTTCGCCTTGTATGCATCACACCGAATAGTCGATCGACGCCATGTGATCCTTGCCCATGCGCTCGCCCTGCACGGTGAACCTGGAGAGCGACGTTGCGATCTCCTGCATGTCGTCCTTGCTGAGCTGTACCTTCAGCGCACCGAGGTTTTCGAGCAGATGCGCTTCGTTGCGGGTGCCGGGGATCGGAACGATGTTCGGCCCCTTCGCCAGCAGCCAGGCGAGTGCGACCTGCGATGGCGTTGCCCCCTTCTTCTCGGCGTACTCTTTCAGCCATTCGACAAGCTGGAGATTCTTAGCCCGGTTCTCGGCGGAGAAGCGCGGGAAACCAGACCGGAAGTCGGTCTTCGGATCGAACTTGGTGTTGATATCGATCTTGCCGGTCAGGAAGCCTTGGGCGATCGGCGACCACGGCACGAAGCCAATGCCCAGTTCTTCGCAGGTGTCGAGGACGCCATTGGTTTCAACATCGCGCGTCAGCATTGAATATTCCGTCTGAACAGCACTGACGGGCTGGACAGCGTAGGCGCGGCGGATCGTTTTTGCGCTCGGCTCTGAAAGGCCGAAGTGCAGAACCTTGCCCTGCGCTATGAGGTCCTTGATCGTTCCGGCAACATCCTCGATCGGCACCGCAGGATCGACGCGATGCTGATAGTACAGATCGATGCGATCGGTCCGCAGGCGCTTGAGGGATTCCTCGACTACGCGCTTGATGCGCTCGGGTCGACTATCGAGCGCGACCGTACCGTCAATGGCAAAGCCGAACTTCGACGCAATCGAAACCTTGTCACGAATGCCCTGCAAGGCTTCGCCGACAAGCTCTTCATTCGTGTAAGGCCCATAGACCTCAGCCGTGTCGAAGAAGGTCACGCCACTTTCAAAAGCCTTGCGGATTGTCTTGATGCCCTGCTCTTTGGGGGCCGCCGGACCGTAGTTGGCGCTGATGCTCATGCATCCGGCGCCCAACTCGGAAACGTTCATTGAGCCAAGTTTTCGCTGTTTCATTGCCTTAATACCTTTGTTTTGGATAGGGTTGGCCTCCTGCGCTTCAGCACCGACTCCCAAAAGGGGTCCGACCGCCAGCGCTGCACTCAGCAAGGCAGAATGCTTGAGAAACTGGCGACGCCCGAATGCGTCGATTTCCTTGCGCTCTTCTGTCATGACCTTGGCCTCATCCCTTTGTTAGCTGTGCTTTTCACCCGCGCATGCCGGCTACTTCACCAAACTAACACTCGCCAATCCATACAATTAGATGCTATAATCGTCTTAAGCTTATAGGCGAAGCTTATGAATGGCTCGGAACAGCGTGGATGATCTAGGGGCTTTTTTGGCTGTCGCCCGGGCGGGAAGCTTCACGCGTGCGGCTGCGCAGCTGGGCGTATCGCAACCTGCGCTGAGTCAGACCGTCAGCACACTTGAGCACCGACTTGGCGTGCGGCTGCTGACCCGGACGACACGCAGCGTTTCGACGACCGAAGCCGGCCAGAGGTTGTTTCAGTCGATCGGCCCCCACTTCGATGGAATCGAAGCGGGCCTGGCGGCCCTCAGCGAGCTGAGAGACAAACCTGCTGGCAACCTCCGCATCACGTCGGTGGAGCATGCATCGAAAAGCATTCTCGCTCCCGCCTTGGCGAAGCTTCTGCCTCGCTATCCGGATATCTCGGTCGAGATCATCAACGACTATGGTCTGGCTGACATAGTGGCAGATCGGTTCGACGCTGGCATCCGCCTCGGCGAGCAGGTGGCACAGGACATGATCGCTGTCCGCATCGGAGCGGACTTCAAACAGCGCGTCGTGGGAGCGCCGGCCTACTTCAAAAAGCGCGGCAAACCAGTAACGCCATACGACCTCACCGAGCACAAATGCATCGCTCTTCGCCTGCCGACATCTGGCGGGTTTTGGTCCTGGCCGTTCACGAAAGACGGACGGGAATTGAAAGTGAGGCCCGAAGGGCAACTGGCTTTCAACACCATCACCCTCGCGCTTGATACAGCGCTGGCCGGTCTGGGCCTCGCCTATCTGCCTGAGGACGTCGTGCGAGAGCATTTAACTAAAGGCCGGCTGGTACCGGTTCTTGCTGACTGGTCAACGCCGATGTCGGGCTACCATTTGTACTATCCGAGCCGACGCCAGCCGACCCCGGCATTCACGCTGCTGGTTGATGCTCTGCGCTACCGCGACTGAACAGTTTACCAGCGTGCAGCAAGTTCCCAGTTTTGTTCTGGAGTGGTGACAAAATGGCGCGCCGGTGAGGATAAAACTGGGCACTCTTATGTCATTGTTTGTGCAATATAAATTTCAAGTCGCCGCCATCGCGTCATGCCAGCATCGGGTCATTCTACGCCCAAATCTTGCAGCCATAGCACCAACCATTTTTCGCCCGGCAGACGTCAGTCGCGCGCTGCTCGAATGGTCGTAAGCAGACAGACATGCGATTCGAGAAGGCCTCAAGCCGCCGACTTTTAGGTCGAAGACCTCCTGCCGTTACCGACGGCCCGTGACGTTCATTGCGCTAAGGACGATTGCTGTGCGCTCCGCGAACTCACCAATTTTAGAAAGATAGTCGTGATAATGCGGCGACGCGCGATGGTCCGAATTTGCCGCTGAATCGCGATACAATTCATCTATCACGAACCGATCGCTGTCAGTTTGGTCTCTCCAGACGTCGTACTGGAGGTTCCCTTCCTCGGACCTGCTCGGATTGACCATACCTTCAAGAAGGTGCGCCAACTCGGCGGCCTTCCCAGGCCTTGCTGTGATAATCCCGACGACTTTCACGTGACTGGTCATAGAGCTACTCCATCGGTCCGAACACGCGATCGGGCGTTGCGGCAGTTTCTGTCGCTCTTTATTGTGGCGCTGTGGCAGCGCTTTCGATGAATTTGGCCACCTCATTTGGGTGAACGAGCATTACAGCGTGGCTGCTCGCGATCTCCTGCACTCGACCACCGGTCCGCTTTGCCATGGCGCGCTGCTGGCTTGGGGGTATCATCAGGTCTTGGGTCGTGACGAGGAAGGATGTTGGTTTCAGTTTCCAAGCCGCGTTCGTGAGCTTGAATTGCACGGCTGGGACGCCCCAAGGCACTTGGGATGCCGCCATGAATTTGGTCAGAGAAGAATCGGCTCCCACTGCAAAGTGCGAGGGAAATTTCTCCTGATCGACTAGGAGCCAGCCGTCCTTAGGTCCGACTAACGGGGCCTTTTCTTCCCCCGGCGCGGGCTGTTCGGCGATCCCAAGGATCGTCTCTCCTACGTCCGGCGCAAACGCGGCCAAGTAAACCAGCGCTGCGACCTTCGGATTGTCGCCAGCCTGCGTAATAACCCCACCACCATAAGAGTGGCCGACGAGGATCACAGGATTCTTCGCCGCCGCGATCACACGGTCTGTAGCATCGACGTCGCCGTCCAGCGTGGCTGTCGAATTTTGGACCATTAGAACTTCGAAGCCTTCCTTCGTGAGGATGTCGTAGACCGACTTCCAACCGGACGCGTCCACAAACGCGCCGTGAACCAGCACAATCGAGACGTTCTTGTTCGATGCGGCTTGAGCTGAAGAAGCGCCGGCGAATAGAGCAATTGCCAGCAGCAAAGATGTCCAATGGCTCATGGATCGTCTCCCGACGTGTTTGTCCGCCCGTTATTTCGTTGCGCTTGCCAACTCTTGCTTGGCATTGTCAGCCGCCACGCGTTCGATTGCACTGATGAGCTTTGCGGCGATGGGGTGATCGGATTTGGGATTCTGGCCAGTGATCAGCTCTCGATCTTCAACCACATGTGGCGCGAAGTCCGGCCCCGTCTCGACGGTCGCGCCGGCGATGGTAAGAGCCTCAGGCATGTGAAAATACATCTTCCCGTGCAGGACATTGTCTTCGATGGGCTTTTCTTCGCTCGCCGAATAAACCGTCATTCGGTAGCCTGCGTATTGCCACCCCTTCGCGGCATCCGCGGCGCGCGGCTCGTCGCCTGCGATCAGGGCCGCGCGAAACTCCTTAGCTTTAGACATCGCCGAAGCAGTGGCGATTGGGCCGTGGCAAAGTAATGCGGTCGGCTTTTTGCTCTGGTGGAAGTGACGCAGGGTTTTGCCCAGATCGGCATCTTGCATCAGATCCACAACGGGTGCCTGTCCTCCTGGTGTAAAGAATCCAAGATATTCATCCAGCCCACCGTCGAGAATGCTCCGCAGCGTAGCGACGTTGTTCATCGACGGATGAGTAGCAAAGAACTGTTGCGCCTTGCGATGGGCGCTTTCGTCATCATCGAAATGAACGGCATGATCAGATACCGGATCAATGAATGGCTTGCTTCCGGTTGGTGTGGCGAACGCGATCCCATAGCCCGCGTCGAGCAGCGCCATGACTGGGACGACAAGCTCATTCAGATACTGGCCAGTGGGACCAGTGCCGCCGCCTTGGATCTCGATGCGTTTTGCGTTTGATCCGACTACCAGAACCGTCCCTTTGGACATGTGATCCTCCATCAAATCGTGGTGGCCCAATCACGCGAGGACCGATGCGTCGAGTGTCTACACGCGATCGCGCCAACTCGGGCCCGGACGCCGCTAGTGCCGATCGAGGAAATCCACTGCGAGGGGAAACGTAGATGAGGGCACGTCGCTCGTATCTTCTGATCTTGCTGAATCAGAAGCGATTCGTGCTTAGGCGAAGCGAGCTCGCTCTTGGCTCTGGAACTCGCCAGGCGTTACGCCTGCGTATTTACGGAACGCTCGATTGAATGCGGACTGACTCCCGAAGCCCACTTCAAAAGCAATCTCCGTTATGCTGCGGTCTGCTTTTGCAAGTCGCGCCCGTGCCTCGCTGATGCGGCGCTCCATTACATATCGATAAGGAGACAGGCCTGTGGCCTCGCGGAACAATCGGGCGAAGTGAAACTCGCTGAGCGCGGCCTCGCCAGCCAATTCTCTCAGTCCGATCGATGTTTGGTATCTGGCCTCAATAAGGTCGATGACGCGCTTTAGTTTAAGATAAGGAAGCGTTGGCCGCTCTGATGGTGGCCGCCACTGGTTGATCTGATAGTTTCTAATCAGATGCGCTGAAAGGATGACCTTTACGCCGTCGAGAAACAGTCGATCGACGGCGTCCGGCTTCCGACTCATCATTCGCTTGAGAGATGCGGCGACCTCAACAAGGAGAGGGTCCCAGAGCCCACCTGCGTACGCAAGTTGCGTTTTACCGGGATCAATACCAAAATCTTCGAGCGCGCTTCGTCCAATTAGCTCAGGCGCCATGTATATATAAAGGCACTCTAACGGAGCGGCTATCTCGACCTCAGTCTCAGCAAAACCAGACGGCTCTATACAGCCCATCCCCGGACGGATGATTCCCTGGCGAATTATCCCATGGGCCATCCGACGCACCGGTGTGCGTCCGCTGAAGGCCACAACAACGGCGTGACTCGTGAAAGTAACCGGCCTGAGAAAAGTAGGTTCGACCCTCCGGTTCTCAATCCGGACGTCCTCTGTTTCTAAGGGCTCACTCAAGTGAGCACTGCCCTCGTGACGGTGCGCGTGGGTTAGGAGCGGCATGCAAGTTTTTATACGCCATCCACCAGGTAGCTGTCGAGAAGGCGGTATCGGCGCCACGCCGTCCCGGACTGTGACTGTAGCTTCCCGTGGATATCCGCCGTGATTGCTCAGCGGCAATAAAACGAATGTGTCGGCTTTTCCGTGCCAACGAAGTTGGCTCTAACGGCAGGATGGATCGATGGCCGCAATCGTCGAATGCCGAAATGCGAAGGGTGCCCGGTTTTGTTCCGGAGCGGTGACAAAATGGCGCGCCCGAAGAGATTCGAACTCCTGACCCCCAGATTCGTAGTCTGGTGCTCTATCCAGCTGAGCTACGGGCGCGCAACAGGCCATGCTTTCCATGACCCCGCTAGCCGATCGTGAACGACTGGCCGCGACGAGACGTGTTCCCTAGCGACTGAATTTCCGAAAAGCAAGCCGATCCGGCAAAAGTTTTGTCGCAGCTGTGTCATCCAGCGATGGCGGTCAGGATTCCGCCGTGTTCAAAAGGGCCCGAAGCCGAGCCCAAACGCGATCCCTGCAAGGAAGAGCACTGGTCCCAGAGAAAATGGGCACCGAGCCTGCAGGGAAGGAGCATCGGGCCAAACAGCACCCGAACCATCATGCCGGGCGGCGCAGGCCGTTGCGGGCCTGGTCGAGCCGGACCGGCTGGTCGGGAATGGTGACCGCGAATGTGGTGCGCCCGCCAATGCTTTCCACCAGCTCCACCGTGCCGCCATGCGCCCGGATCAATTCATGCGCGATCGCCAGGCCAAGGCCGGTGCCGCCGCTGCGGGCCGAGCCGCGAAAGGCCGCGAACAGGTTTTCCCGCGCCTTGGGTGGCAGGCCGGGGCCGGTGTCGGTGACGACGATGCGGCTGACGCTGCCCAGCCGCACGGCCGACACCGCCAGCCGCCGCACCAGCGCGCTTTCATTGTCTGATGCCATCGCCTGCACCGAATTGCGGCACAGATTGGTGAGCACGCGGAACAACTGTTCGGAATCGGCATCCACCTCGAAGCCCGGCTCGATCGCATTGACGAACTCAATGCCCTGCTCGATGTCGAGCAGACCATGAACGTCCTCGACCAGCTGGCGCAGCCTGAGCCTGCGGCGCGAAGGCGGCGGCTCCTGGGTGCGGCCGTAGTGAAGCACGCCTTCGGAATAGGAGACGGCGCGGTCGAGCGCGCGCAGCAGTTTCGGCGCGAAGGCCTGCACCGTCGGGTCCTTGACCTGGCGCAGGCGGTCCGACATCAGCTGCGCCGAGGCCAGGATGTTGCGCATGTCATGGTTGATCTTCGACACCGCGAGGCCGAGGTCGGCAAGGTGCTTCTGCTCGGAGAGCATCTTCTGCAGCCGCTCCTGCATCTGCGACAGTTCGCGCTCGGCGACACCGATCTCGTCGGCTCGGGCTGCGGGATGGATGATGCGTCCGGGATCGTCGGGCGCCTCTGAGAAGGACAGCATCGAGCGCGTCATCGTCCGGATCGGCCCGATCATGATCAGGTCGATCGCGGCATAGACCAGCATTGCGGTGAACAGCGAGATCAGCAGCGAGACGAAGGCGACGTTGCGCGAATATCGCAGCATGGCATTGCGCAGACTGTTGTCCGGCATGATCAGCTCGAACTCCTTGTCGCTGTCGCCGACCGGGCCGAAAACGCGCAGCATCCGGTGGCCGCCGAAAAACAGCGTGTCGAGCGCGCCGGTCATGCCCTTGATCATGCCGATCGAGGCGATGTCGACGTGTTCGTCGACCTGCGGCGGCATCTCGGCCACCACCAGCAGCCGCGAGACGCCGCCGTCGCGCACCGCGATCGCCTTGGCGCCGATCGCCATCAGCACGTCATTTTGGGCCGTGCGCGACAGCGAAGTGGATTCACCTTGCACCAGCACGATCGACACCGCCGCGGCCGTGCTCAGTCGCTCCTTCAGCCAGTTCAGCCGGTAGCTGGCGATCCACGGCAGGAAGATCAGCACTTCGGCCAGAAGCACGAAAACGATGGTGAGCAGCAGCAGCTTGGTCGACAAGCCGCGCGACAACGGCACCGTGCGCCCGGCGGTCGGCGCCGCCGTGTCGATCCTTTCCTCCGCTTGTATGGTTTCGCTCATGCGGCTATGTCTTCACGATCACTTGATCAACGCAGATTAGGCGATTACGGCTTTTTTGCCAATTTCATCCTTGGCCGGAAACAAAAACCGGCCTGGACGACGACCGGCCTCGGCCTGTCGACGCCGGATTGACTTCCAAAACCCTTCTTTCTATAAGCCCGCTCACGCTCGGGCCATTCGTCCCGGCGCGGTTTCGATCGCGCCAAAACCGGCCCGGCAAAGCTCCTGTTACACAGTGACAGAATCAAGAAGGGCCGCACCCCGCGGTATTAAAACAAATGAAGCGTACCTACCAACCGTCTAAACTCGTCCGCAAACGTCGGCACGGCTTTCGTGCCCGCATGGCCACCAAGGGTGGTCGCGGCGTCGTCGCAGCTCGCCGCAACCGCGGTCGCAAGCGGCTCAGCGCCTGAACGGAAGACGAGATCGTTGCCCGCATCCGGCAAGCCAGTGGGACCAAATCCCAAGCGGCTTCTGAAGCGCGCGGAATTCCTGGCCGTCCGTCGTGGTGAAAAGCGACGCGGGCGGCTTTTTCTCGTTGAAGTTCTTGACCGCGGCGACGGCCTGTCGCCGCGCGTCGGCTATACTGTCACCAAGAAGGTCGGCAATGCGGTTGTCCGCAATCGCGTCCGGCGACGGCTGCGAGAAGCGGTCCGTACGCATGCGGCAAGTGACATGGCGCCTGGCAATGACTATGTCATCGTCGGGCGCGAAGACGTGCTGACCATTCCGTTCGGCCGGTTGAAGGCCGAACTCTCCCGCCGATTGCGCGGAACACGATAGGCCAAGGGCTTTCGATGGAAAACAACCGGAACTTCTTCATCACCATCGCGCTGTCGGTGCTGATCCTGGCGGTATGGCAGTATTTTTACGTCTTGCCGCGCAGCGAGCAGCAGCGCGAGGCGGCCCGCATCGAACAGCAGCGCGTCGAAGAGCAGAAGAAGGCCGCCGACGCCGCCAATCCCGGCGCCGGTACCGCAACGCCCGCCGCACCTGGTGCCATTCCGAACGCACCCGGCACCGACGCCGTGACGCCGGCCGGCCGCGAACAGGCCCTGGAAACCAGCAAGCGCGCCAAGATCGATACGCCGAGCCTCGAGGGCTCGATCAACCTGACCGGTGCCCGCCTCGACGACCTCAAGCTCAAGCACTACACCGAGACCGTCGACAAGAATTCGCCCGAGATCAGCCTGCTCAACCCGGCGGCACTGCCCACTGGCTATTATGCCGAGATCGGCTTTGTCGGTAACGACAAGACCGGAGCGGTGCCCGGTCCCGAGACGGTCTGGACCGTCGACGGCAATGCAACGCTGACCCCGACGACGCCGGTCACGCTGACCTATTCGAACGACAAGGGCCTGACCTTCAAGCGCACCTTTTCCGTCGACACCAACTACATGTTCACGGTTTCCGATACGATCCAGAATTCGGGCGCGGCCGCCGTCTCGCTGTCCAACTACGGTCGTGTCACCCGGTTCGACAAGCCGGCCGTTGCCAGCACCTATGTGCTGCACGAGGGCCTGATCGGCTTCACCGGCACGGAAGGCCTGCAGGAGCACAAATACGCGTCCATCGAAAAGGACAAGCAGGCGATGCCTGGCAAATCGACCGACGGCTGGCTCGGCATCACCGACAAATACTGGGCCGTGACCCTGGTGCCGACCGAGAAGCAGCCGTTCCAGCCGCGCTACGCCTATTTCGAGGACGGCCGCCATCGCTACCAGTCCGACTTCCTGACCGACCCGATCACCGTCGACGCCGGTCAGTCGGCGACGGTGGAGAGCGAAATCTTCGCCGGTGCCAAGGAAGTCGGCAAGATCAACGCCTATGCCGAGGATCGCCACATCAAGCGCTTCGACCTCTTGATCGACTGGGGCTGGTTCCACTTCATCACCAAGCCGATGTTCTGGCTGATCGACACGCTCTACAAATTCTTCGGCAATTTCGGCCTGGCGATCCTCGCCACCACCGTCATCGTCAAGGCCATCTTTTTCCCGCTCGCCAACAAGTCCTACGCGTCGATGGCGAACATGAAGAAGGTACAGCCCAAAATGCTCGAGATCCGCGAGAAATACGCGGACGACAAGATGAAGCAGCAGCAGGCCATGATGGAGCTGTACAAGACCGAGAAGATCAATCCGCTGGCCGGCTGCTGGCCGGTGGCGCTGCAGATCCCGGTCTTCTTCTCGCTCTACAAGGTGCTCTACATCACCATCGAGATGCGGCACGCGCCGTTCTTCGGCTGGATCCAGGATCTGGCGGCACCCGATCCGACATCGATCTTCAATCTGTTCGGCCTCGTGCCGGTCACTTTGCCGCACATGCTGATGATCGGCGTCTGGCCGCTGATCATGGGCGTCACCATGTTCCTGCAGATGCGCATGAACCCGACGCCGCCGGACCCGACGCAAGCTGCGATCTTCACCTGGATGCCGGTTATCTTCACCTTCATGATGGCGGGTTTCCCGGCCGGCCTGGTCATCTACTGGGCCTGGAACAACACACTGTCGATCCTGCAGCAGGGCGTGATCATGAAACGCCAGGGCGCCAAGATCGAGTTGTGGGACAATCTCGTCGCACTGTTTCGAAAGAAACCGTCGCCGGCGGAATAGCAGGCCTCTCCTTCCATCAAAGCCCCGGCTGGTCCGGGGCTTTTTTATTGGCCGCAGGCCGGTTCACGTTCCCGTGATCGGCGAAACTGAAAGCGGTCACCGGGCGTGACTGCGGGTGCATTTCCAAAGGCTATCGATCCCGATCAGCCCTCACCCGGAGGAAGACCACATGCGCTTGCCGTCATTCAGGACCATCGCCCTTTCCGCACTCCTCGCCGGCGCGACGATCGCCGCTCCAGCCTATGCCAAGAACCCCAATGTTGGTGGTGCGCCGATGTACACCACCAAGACCATTGTCGAGAACGCCGTGAACTCGAAGGACCACACGACGCTGGTCGCCGCCGTCAAGGCCGCTGGCCTCGTCGACACGCTGCAGGGCGCCGGCCCGTTCACCGTCTTTGCGCCGACCAACGAAGCGTTTGCCGCGCTGCCCAAGGGCACCGTCGACACGCTGCTCAAGCCCGAGAACAAGGACCAGCTCACCAAGGTGCTTACCGCGCATGTCGTGGCCGGCAAGATCTCCGGCAAGGACATGATGGCCAAGGCCAAGGCAATGGGCGGCAAGTATGAGATGAAGACCGTTTCGGGCGACACGCTGACCGCCGAGGTCAAGAAGGGCAAGCTCTACATCGTGGATGAGTCCGGCGGCGAGGCCAAGGTGACGATCGCCGACGTCAACCAGTCGAACGGCGTCATCCATGTCGTTAACAAGGTGCTGCTGCCGAAGTAACGGCTTCCGGCGCAGGGGATAAGGCAGATCCGTTGGCTTTCTCGGGCCTGCCATCCCCACCTCATGATGAGGTGCCATGTTTCTTGGGAAGCCGTATCAGCATCGGCCGGGGTCCTGTAGTCCCCCACAGGGCCCCGGTTCTTTTTGCATCGGCATATCTAAAGGGTGGCCTCTCGCGCGCCGTCACTCCACGACGGCGCTGTGGTCGACCTTGGCCGGCGTCGCCGGCTTGCGCAGCAAAAGAACCAGCGGAACGGCGGCAAGCGACAGGATCATCATCAGCTTGAAGTCGTTCATGTAGCTGATGATCGTCGCCTGCAGCGTCACCACGCCGTCGAGCGCGGCGCGCCCGGCGGCGCTGTAAGGGTTCATCGCCTGGAAGATCGCCGGGTTGCTGAACGCCTGGTTGTAGGGCGTCACATAGGTGGCGATGTTGGCGTGGTTGACCTGCACGTTTTGCGTCAGAAGTGCGGTGACCACCGATATGCCGACACTGGAGCCGATGTTTCGCGACAGATTGTACAGTCCGGTGCCTTCCGCGCGCCGCTCCGGCGCCAGCGTGGCGAAGGTGATGGTGGTCAGCGGAACGAACAGGAAGCCGAGCCCAGCGCCCTGGATGAAGCCGGTGCTGATGATCGTCCATTGCGAGACATCAGGGGTCCAGCCGGTCATGTCGTACATCGCCCAGGCGGTGATCAGCAGACCGGTCAGGAGAAGCCATCGCGTATCCACCTTGCCGACCAGCCTGCCGACCAGGAACATGCAAGCCATGGTGCCAAGGCCGCGCGGGCCCATGACGATGCCGGCCGTCACCACCGGATAGCCCATCAGCGTCTGCAGATAGGGTGTTATCAAGGCCAGCGAGGCGAGGTAGGTGATGCCGACGATGAAGATGAAGACCATGCCGACGGCGAAATTCCGGTCTAGGAAGAGCCGTGGGTTCACGAACGAGTTGCGGGCGGTGAAGGTGTGGACGAGGAAGATGTAGAAGGCCGACGCGCAGATCAGCGCCTCGACGATGATCTCTGATGACGAGAACCAGTTGAGCTGCTCGCCGCGATCGAGAAACATCTGCAGCGAAGCGATGGTGAGGCTGAGCATGCCAAAGCCCAGCCAGTCCAGCCTTGCCTTGAGGTCGGTCTTGGTTTCCTGGACGAACATCGACACGCCGGCGAAGGCCATCGCGCCGATCGGGACGTTGATGTAGAACACCCAGCGCCAGCTGACATTTTCGGTCAGCCAGCCGCCGATGACCGGCCCGAGCACCGGCCCGACCATGATGGAAACGCCGAACAGTGCCATGGCCGAGCCGCGCTCTTCGACGCTGTAGATGTCGAGCAGGGTGCTCTGCGACAGCGGCACCAGGGCTGCGCCGAACAGACCCTGCAGCAGCCGGAAGCCGACGATCTGCGGCAGCGATTGCGCGAAGCCGCAAAGCACCGAAGCGACGACGAAGCCGGTGATGGCGGTCAGCAGGACGCGCTTGCGGCCGAAACGATTGGCAAGGTAGCCCGAAGGCGGCGTCATGACGGCTGCCGCGACGATGTAGGACGTCAGCACCCAGTTGATCTGGTCGGCGCTCGCCGAAACGCTGCCCTGGATGTAAGGGAGCGCCACATTGGCGATGGTCGTATCCAGCGCCTGCATGATGGTGGCCAGGATCACACAAGCGGTGATGGCGCCGCGATTGGCGATCACCGATGTACCCCTTTCGCGGACGCGCTGGTCATGACTTTTGCTCGAACCGGTTGATGAGATCCGTGACGGAGTCCGGCAGGCCGCGCGCATGGCCGGTATCAATACCAACCTCGACGCTCATCCCGCCGCGCAGTGGCGGTTTGCCCTGAGGATCGTCGACCGTCACGCGCATCGGGATGCGCTGCACGACCTTAACCCAGTTGCCGGTGGTGTTCTGCGCCGGAAGCAGCGAGAAGCTCGACGATGACGCCGGGCTGATGGAGGCGACCGTGCCGTGCCAGACGCTGCCCGGGTAGCTGTCGACGCTGATCGTCGCTGTCTGTCCCGGCCGCACATAGGTCAGTTCGGTTTCCTTCGGCTCCGCCGCGATCCACAGATCGGTCGCCGAAACCAGGCTGAACGCCGGTTGCGACGCCGGCAGGTACTTGCCGACCTGCAGCGCGTCCACATTGGTGACGATGCCGTCGAACGGCGCCTTGACAATGGCATCGCCGAGGTTGCGCTGGGCGTCGTCCACCGCCGACTGGGCCTGCAGGTAGAAGGGGTTCCTCTCGACCGGCTGGCTGGCGTCGCCACCCAGCTGGGCAAGCATCGCCTGTGCCTGCGCCTTGGCGACGGACACTTTCTGGCGGGCGGCATCGAGGTCGTGCTGGGCGCCGTCGAAAGTGGCCTTCGAAGAGGTAGATGTCTTGAGAAGATCCTGCTGGCGTTTGAAAGCGGCCTCATAATAGGGAATGTCGGCTTGCGCCTGCTCGATCTGCGCCAGCGACTGCTGGTAACTTGCCTGCAAGGTCAGCACCTGGTTGCGCACCGTCCCGAGCTGGGCCTGGGCCGCGGCAAGAGCGGTTTCGAAGGAGGCCGGCCTCAAGCGGAAAAGCACGTCACCCTTCTTCACCGCCTCGTTCTCGTGCACGTCGATCTCGGAGACGGTGCCGGAGACGTCGGTGGAAACGCCGAGCGACTGCGCCTGGATGTAGGCATTGTCCGATGTCATGACCTGGCCGCCGACAACATAGTAGTAGCCGCCGACGACCAGCGCGACCGGAAGCAGGGCGAAAAGGATCGGCCGTGTCAGGCTGCGCCTGGGCTTTGCCGGCGCCGGAGGCGCAACGGCCACCACGGCTTGCGGCTCTTTGGACGGAGCCTCAAGTGCCGCCGGCTCGAGGGCAACCGGCGCTTCCGGCTCGCCATCGGCGATGATGGCGCTGGCACGCCTCTGCTCGCGTTCGCTATCCAGCCGGATGATCTGGTCGCTCTTGCGATCCGGAGGTTCGTCCTTGCCGGGCCTTTTGGGTGAGGTCGATTCAGTCATGGTCGTTCTCCCGGTCGACGGCTGGCTGGGTGCGAGCCTCGAGCAGATTGGATTTGATCAGGCATAGGGTTTGCAGCAGATGCAGCTGGGCATCCGCCGAAAGGCCGACGAAGGCCTCGTCGCGCGATTTCTGGCCGTTGCTGCGCATGGTTTCGAGCAGCGGATGGGCTTGCGGCGTCAGGTAAAGCAGCCATGCCCGGCGATCGGTCGGATTGGGCCGGCGCTCGATGAAGCCGCGCGCCTCCATCTTGTCCAGCAGCCGGGCGAGTGTGATCGGCATGATCTCGATCAGGTCGGCCAGTTTGTTCTGGTGGATGCCTTCATGCCGGGAAAGATAGGCCAGCACCTGCCACTGGGCGCGGGTCAGCCCCGACGCCCGCGACCGCTGTTCGAACCGCTTTCGAAGCAGACGCGCGACATCGTGCAGCACAAAGCTGATGTTGGGTGACGATGGCATGAGAGGGGCTGGTTTTCTGAACGCGACTTTTAGTGAGCATGCTTATTATCATCATGCACATAATCCTGCTGGACGCGACGCACAAGACGCACTAAGTCCGCTCGGAAAAAATGTCGCACGCGTTGCGGCGCAACGGAAAGCACCGGCCGCAGGCCGTTGCCGGACGAGGATATGATGATGAATTGGCTCAAGATCGCGACCGTCGCAGCCCTGGCGGGATGGCCCGGCATTGCGCTCGCAAGGGAGGCGGTCAGCTGTGGCGGTGCCGCCATGCTGGGTGGGGCCCAATTGAACTGCAGCCACGTCGAACCCCAGGCGCCGCCTCAGTTTTGCACGTTCAGCTGGGCTTTGCACACATCGGCCGGCGATCAGAAAATCGTCGAAGGCAGCTTCATGCTGCCGCCCGGAGCTTCGAACGTCACCGTCTATCAGGGCAGCGGTTTCGACAGTGCGCTGTCCGATCCGATCGTGATCTGCCGCGGCGACAAATGAGCAACGCCACCACGCAAGACTCGCTCCTCAGCCGATTGGTGCTATAGGGCGGATCACGCTATTTTGAACCGGCGCATGCGAACTTCGCCTGTGCCTGGCGGCCAATTATCCGACGGACCTCGACATGGACGGACCCAACCCCGACATCAAGCACCCGATCCCGATGCACACTCGTGTCGGTTTCCTCAAGGGACTGGTGAGCGCACCGAACATCGAGATCGGCGATTACACCTATTATGACGATCCGGACGGACCGGACAAATTCGCCGAGAAATGCGTCCTGCATCATTATCCGTTCATTGGCGACAAGCTCATCATCGGCAGGTTCTGCGCCATCGCCGAGGGCGCGCGCTTCATCATGAACGGTGCCAATCACGCCATGTCCGGCTTTTCGACCTATCCGTTCAATATTTTCGGCCATGGCTGGGAAAAGGGATTTGACCCGGCGACATGGTCGAAGGAAGTGCGCGGCGACACCGTGCTCGGCAACGACGTCTGGATCGGCATGGAAGCAGTGATCCTGCCCGGCGTGACGATCGGCCATGGCGCCATCATTGCCGCGAAATCGGTGGTGACGCATGACGTGCCGCCCTATGCGATTGTCGCCGGCAACCCGGCCAAAATGGTGAAGACGCGTTTCAACGACAGGACGATCAGGCGGCTGCTGGCGGTGGCGTGGTGGGACTGGCCGGTGGACAAGATCAGCCGCAACCTCGATGCTATCCGGGGTGCCGATATTTCTCTTCTGGAGGCAGCAGCTTGAACGCTCTGAACAACACAATGATCGGCACCGAACTGTTTACGCGCGGGTGGATCTTCATCCGCGGCGTGCCGGCGATGAAGTTCCTGCCGCCGGAAGGGCCGCCCGAAATCGCCTTTGCCGGCCGCTCGAATGTCGGCAAGTCGTCGCTGATCAACGCGCTGGTCAATCAGAAGGGGCTGGCGCGCACCTCCAACACGCCGGGGCGCACGCAGGAGCTCAACTATTTCGTGCCGGATGGATTTTCGGGCGAGGGCGCCGACCTGCCGCCCCTGGCTCTGGTCGACATGCCGGGCTACGGCTACGCCACCGCGCCGAAGGAGAAGGTCGACGAGTGGACCAAGCTGGTCTTCGACTATCTCAAGGGCCGGGTCACGCTGAAGCGGGTCTACGTGCTGATCGACGCTCGCCACGGCATCAAGGCCAAGGACGACGAAGTGCTGTCGCTGCTAGACAAGGCGGCGGTGTCCTACCAGATCGTGCTGACCAAGACCGACAAGATCAAGGCTGCCGGCGTGCCGCGGCTGATCGAGGAGACGCTGGCAAAGATCAAGAAGCGGCCGGCGGCGTTTCCGTTCGTCCTGGCGACGTCGTCGGAAAAGGCCGAGGGCCTCGAGGAGTTGCAGGCCGCCATCGTGCTTGCCGCCAATGGTGGCTAGAGCATGATCCCGAAAAGTGGATTCCGGTTTTCGGAAAAGATCATGCCCAACAGACAAGCAATTCCAGGAAAAGTGTGGAACGGGTTTTCCGTCCGCAATTGCTTAAAGACAAATAGCTAGGGCCGAGCCTCGATCGCAATCGTCTGGTGGCTTTCTTCCGCGGCAAGGCTTTCGGTGCCGTAGGCCTTCAGGAACATGCCGACGCCGGACCTGACGATGTGGTCGATCTCATCCTGGCTCGGAGCCTTGGTGCGGTAGGCGAAGATACACTGGCGGAAAAGACCGGCCAGGCACAGTTCAGTGAACTGGTAGGCGGCAAGATCGACATCGTCGATCCGCAGCAAGCCGCGCTCGATGGCGGCATCGAGAAACGCCGCGACCTTGTCATGGCCGCGTTTGGGGCCTCGCTCGTAAAAACGCGCGCCAAGCTCGGGTATCCGGTCGGATGCGCCGATCACCGTGCGCTGCGCCTGGATGACCTTGGCCGACGTGATCTTGAGGGCAAGCACCTTGCCGAACTTGACCAGCGTCTCGCGCAGGTCGTCGGCATTGTCCAGCACGTCATACATGTTCTTGAAGATCGTGCCGCGCTCTTCCTCGATCAGCGCTTCGAACAGTTCCTCCTTGTTGGCGAAGTAGACATAGATGGTGCCTTTGGAGACGCCGGCTTCGCGCGTGATGTCGTTCATCGACGCAGCCTCGAAACCCTTGTCGATGAACACTCGACGGGCGCCCTCGATGATCTGGCTGCGCTTGACCGGATCCTGGCCTGCCGCCGGGCGGCCACGGCGCGCATGGTCCAGCAGGTCGCCGCACGGGTCGGTTTCGACGTTAGGCTGAGTCTCAACCATAAAGGTCACACCTCGAAAATAATTCGAACCAATCGGTTCGATTGCACTTGATATGGTCCTGTTTCCGCGCTATGTCAACGGCCGGATCGAACCGAACGGTTCAGTATCATAGCTTTATTTTAGAGAGATGTCATGTCCTCGAATGCGCCAACCACCGCCGAAGTCCGTCCTTTCCCCAATGCCAAGATCGCCCCGGCGACGGAAGCACCCGAAGTGCCTTTCCAGCCTGCGGTCAGCACGCCGGTGGAAGTGCCAGCCAAGAAGAAGCGCTCGGTGCGCTCGTTTCTGCTGCCGATCATCGGCGTTGCCTTGCTGAGCGCCGGCGCCTGGTACGGTTACAACTACTGGACCACGGGCCGCTTCATGATCTCCACGGACGACGCCTATGTCCAGGCCGACATGGCGTTCATCTCGCCCAAGATTTCCGGCTATGTCGATCAGGTCAAGGTGAGCGAGAACCAGACGGTCAAGGCTGGCGATCCACTGCTCGTCGTCGATGACGGCGACTACAGAATAGCCGTTGCCCAGGCAGAGGCGCAGATCGCCACCTTGAGCAAGACGCTCGACCGTATCGACGCCCAGACCGAAGCGGCGCGCGCCTCGCTGCAGCAGGCGCAGGCACAGAAGGTCGCTGACCAGGCCGCCGCCGACAATGCGGCGAAGGTCGAGGTACGCGCCTCGCAACTGCTCAAGACGCATGTCGGCACGCAGGCACAGCTTGACGATGCCCAGACGGCGGTCCAGCAGGCCAACGCCGCCCTTGTCGGCGCCGACGCGCAGATTGCCGCGGCACAGGCCAATATCGGTGTGCTGCAGGCGCAGCGCGCCGAATCGGCAAGCACGCTGGCGTCCTTGCAGCTCAGCCGCGACAAGGCCGCGCGCGATCTTTCCTTCACCGTGCTCAAGGCGCCTTATGACGGCGTCGTCGGCAACCGCTCGGTCGAGCAGGGCGATCTCGTCAGCCCCGGCCAGAAGCTCGCCGTCATCGTGCCGATGGACAAGCTCTACATCGTCGCCAACTTCAAAGAGACGCAGCTTGCCCGGCTGGTTCCCGGCGAGAAGGTCAAGATCTCGGTCGATGCGACCGACGGCCAGGATTTCGAGGGAACCGTCTCGTCGCTGGCACCGGCTTCGGGTGCGGTGTTCTCGCTACTGCCGCCTGAAAACGCCACCGGCAATTTCACCAAGGTCGTGCAGCGCGTCCCGGTCCGCATCGACGTCCCGGCCGACGTGCTGAAAAGCGGCAGGCTGCGCGCCGGCCTGAGTGTCGTCGTCGCCGTCGACAGCCGGACCGCGCCCACGGCCTCGAACTGAGCGGCCACCGGGGAGCAATGCCATGGCCACCGCAACCCTGACAGCAGGAGCGCCGCCGGCGAGGCCGGCCGTGCCTGACACCATCTCGACGCGGCGCGTCATCGCCTTCCTGGCGATGGTGTTCGGCATGTTCATGGCCATCCTGGACATCCAGATCGTCTCGGCCTCGCTGGCCGAGATTCAGGCCGGCCTGAGCGCCAGTTCCGACGAGATCCCGTGGGTGCAGACCGCCTATCTGATCGCCGAGGTGGTGATGATCCCGCTGTCGGGCTTCCTCAGCCGGATGCTGTCGACGCGCGTGCTGTTCACCATCTCGGCGGCCGGCTTCACGGCGGCCAGCGCGCTGGCGGCGACCGCCACCAACATCGACCAGATGATCGTCTACCGTGCCGTCCAGGGCTTCATCGGCGGTGGCATGATCCCGAGCGTCTTTGCCGCTGCCTTCACCATCTTCCCGCCGTCGCGCCGCGCCGTGGTCTCGCCGATGATCGGCCTGGTGGCGACGCTGGCGCCGACCATCGGCCCGACCGTCGGCGGCTATATCAGCCATGCCATGTCCTGGCATTGGCTGTTCCTCATCAATGTCGTGCCCGGCATCATGGTCACGACGGCGGCCTGGACGCTGATCGACTTCGACAAGCCCAATCTCAAGCTGTTCAGCAAGTTCGACTGGTGGGGCCTCGCCGGCATGGCAGCCTTCCTGGGCTGCATGGAGTATGTGCTCGAGGAAGGCCCGAACAACGACTGGCTGCAGGACCAGGGCGTATTCATCTGCGCCATCGTCATGACCGTGGGCGGCGTGCTGTTCTTCTGGCGTGTGTTCACCGCCGAGGAGCCGATCGTCGACCTGAAGGCGTTCAGCAACGTCAACTTTGCCTTCGGCTCGCTGTTCTCCTTCGTCATCGGCATCGGCCTCTATGGCCTGACCTATCTTTATCCGGTGTTCCTCGGGCGCATCCGCGGCTACGATTCGATGATGATCGGCGAGGCGCTGTTCGTCAGTGGACTGGCGATGTTCCTCACCGCACCGGTGTCGGGCATCCTGTCGAGCAAGATGGACCCGCGCCTGATGATGATGGTCGGCTTCTTCGGCTTCGCCACCGGAACCTGGTGGATGACGCATCTGACCGCCGACTGGGATTTTTATGAGCTGCTCATCCCGCAGATCCTGCGCGGCTGTTCGATGATGCTGTGCATGGTGCCGATCAACAACCTGGCGCTCGGCACCTTGCCGCCAGACCGGTTGAAGAATGCGTCCGGCCTGTTCAACCTCACCCGCAACCTCGGCGGCGCCGTCGGCCTGGCCGTCATCAACACCGTGCTCATCGACCGCAACGCGTTCCACTACGCCAGGCTCTCCGAGCACGTGCACTGGGGCAGTGCCGCCGCGCAGCAAAAGCTGCAGAACATGACGCTCAATTTCGAGCAGACCGCCGGCCTCGACGCGACCAGCGCGGCGATCTCCAAGCTGTCTGGCATGGTGCAGCAGCAGGCGGCGCTGCTGTCATTCATGGACGTGTTCTTCCTGCTGACGGTGCTGTTTGCGACGCTCGGGCTGTTCACCATGCTGATCCGCAAGCCGGCCGCGGCCGGTGGCGGCGGTGGTGGCGGGCATTAGAGCAGTTCCAGGAAAGGTGTGAAGCGGTTTTCCGTCCGGAATTGCGTCAAAAGACTGATACCAAACGTGGACAGCAGTTTCGGGAAGCTCCTCCAGTCCACGCCCGAAAAGCTCTGACCGCGCAAAAAACTCCGGGCCGCAAGCCCGGAGTTTTTTCGTGTTCCGATTGGAGCGCCGGAATTGCGTCAAAAAGTGATATGTCAGGCCGTGGCGGGCTTGAAGGTCAGCGCCACGCCGTTGATGCAGTGCCGCAGGCCGGTCGGCGCCGGGCCGTCGTCGAAGACGTGGCCGAGATGGCCGCCGCAACGGCGGCAATGTGCCTCTGTGCGGGTCATACCGAGCGACCTGTCCACGGTCGTGCCGATGGCCTTGGGAATCTCCTGCCAGAAGCTTGGCCAGCCGGTGCCGGAATCGAATTTCGTTTCGGACGGGTAGACCGGCAGGTCGCAGCCGGCACAGGCAAAGATGCCTTTGCGGTGTTCGTTGAGCAGCGGGCTGGTGCCGGGATATTCCGTGCCTTCCTTGCGCAGCACGTCGAAGGCGGCCGGCGACAGGATGGCCTTCCACTCGGCCTCGGTCTTGGTGACTTCGAAGGTTTCGGCAGCCTGTGCGGGCTGTGGCTTGCCCATGCGCAGCATTGTTGCGGCAGCCCCGGCGACGCCGATGGCGGCGGCACCGCTCAAAAGAAAGTCGCGACGGTTCATGACCAGTTCCTCCTGTCGTCTCTTTTGCCAAACTATACCGCCACGCGGAAATCAAAAGCCGGTGACGGTGGCCCCCGAACGAGCACTCCGCGCCGTTCCACATCTGAACGTGGGCGGCGCGGAGTGCGCGGATCGGTTGCGGGTCACGGGAGCGAGACCATGCAATCGACGGAGAGCCCTTGCTGCAATTTCGTCGGCAGCAAGCGCCTTGTTACATCTTCGGCAAAAGAACCTTGTCGATGACGTGGATGACGCCATTGGACTGCTCGACATCGGCGATCGTCACATTGGCGACGTTGCCGTTCTCGTCGGTCACGGTGACCTTGCCGCCCTCGGCCTTGAGCGACAGTTCGCAGCCGCCAACCGTCTTGACCTTGTGAGTGCCGCCATCGGCCTTGGCCATCGCGGCGACGTCCGCCCCCATCGCCTTGGCGCCGATGACATGGCAGGTCAGGATCTTGGTGAGCTTGTCCTTGTTCTCGGGCTTGAGCAGCATTTCGACCGTGCCGGCCGGCAGCGCGGCAAAGGCCTCGTTGGTCGGCGCGAACACCGTGAACGGACCGGCGCCCTGCAGCCTCTCGACAAGGCCGGCCGCCTTGACGGCGGCGACCAGGGTCGTGTGGTCCTTCGAATTGACGGCGTTGTCGACGATGGTCTTGTTGGCAAACATGGCGGCGCCGCCAACCATCGGGTTCTCGGCATAGGCCGCGGTGGCAAGAGCCGAAACAGCGATCGCGCTGGCAAGCAAAAGGGTGGCGTATTTACGCATGATGTCAAACTCCTCGGGTTTTTCTCTTCCCATCCTTGGGGACGCGAGGAGATACGCGGCACAAATGCCGGAGTTTCAGTAACATCGGGATTTTTTTAATTTTGTTTGCACCGAAGGGTGATTTTCGTACAATGCTGTTTGCCAGATCACCGGTGCGGTTAGACATCCGGTGCGAAAGATAGACTGTAAGTCTTCTATGTGAGGGGGAAAGCGGTCAGATGCTCTTCAGATCGCCCGCCGCGACCACCGGTCCGGTCGGCTGGCCGGTCGGCGAACCGCCTGCCGGCTCGAGGCTGACGGCAAGCACCGCGCCTTGGGCGAGCTTCTGCTGGGCAGCCGGCGAGACCACGATATGCGCTGTCGCGCCGGCCGGGATGATGCCCATCGAGACCGGCGGGTTCTTGCCCTCGATCATCCACAGCTCGAAGTCCTTGCCGGCTGCACGCTCACCGGAGACGTGCGACAGGCCGACCTCGTGATGCGCGGCGTCATAGACGGCGAGATATTTGACATCGCTGCCATCGGCGGCCAGCGAGGCGACGAGGCGCGCCTGCGGCTGCTCGACCGGCGGGTTGAGAGCGGGCACGGCGATGTAGATCGCCAGCGCGGCGACCGCCGCAGCAGTGAGGCCGCGCCAGAAGGCCAAGCTGGACCACAGCCCGCCGCGCGATTCGGTAGGCGTGGCCACGGTTGCGGTGGACGTGAACAGGCGGCGATCGATCGCAGCCTTGACCGAAGCCGGCGGCTCGATTTCCGGGTAGGCGGCGGCCAGCGGCGAAAGTGAGACCTCCCAGCCGTCGACAAGACGGGCGAACCCGGTCTCCGCATCGATGCGCCTGGACGCGATCTGCCGCTCCTCCGCCGGCAGCACGCCGAGAACGTATTCGGCGGCGAGCAGGTCGTCGCCTCCACGTTCCGGTCCGTTGTCTTCCGCCAGCGTCATCTTTCCAGACATTCTCTGAGTTTCAACAGGCTGCGGCGCAGCCAGGTACGCATCGTGTTCAACGGCACGCCATGGCGCTCCGCCAATTCGGCATAGCTCTCGCCCTTGAGATAGGCGCCCCGGACGGCCGCCGCCCGGTCCTTTTCCAGCTCGTCGAGACAATGATGGATGCGTTCGGATTCACCGCCCGCCACCACCATCGCTTCCGGCCCTGGCGTCGGATCGGCCACGTCGAGCGCGGCATCGATATCGAGGGCGGGCTTGCGTCGCGCTCTGACGCGATCGATCGCGTGGTTGCGCGCGATCGCCACCAGCCAGGAGATCGGGCTCAAGTCTGAGACGGCAAAACGGTCCGCCTTCGTCCAGATCTTGACGAAGACTTCCTGCAGGGCTTCTTCGGCATCTCCCCGGTCGTTCAATACACGAAGGCAGACGCCGAAAAGTTTCGCGCTGGTCTGCCGGTAGAGCAGATCGAACGCAGCCCGATCCTTCATCGAAGTCCGGACGATCAGCTTGGTGATGTCCTGCGGCGTCATGCAGGCAAATTAGGGGATTGCAATGTATTTGCAACGACGGAAATCGCCTTGTACACGCCAGACTTGCGGCATTGCCAGCCCGGATCCGTCCGTCGATTGCCAATGAAATCGCCACTGGTTAGCTTGTCTTCCCATGGTTTGGGGAACGCGCATGTCGGTTGAACATACACTGTGGGCGCAAGATGCAACCGGCCTTGCCGATCTCATCCGCAAGGGCGAGGTCTCGCCCATCGAACTGACCGAAGCGGCGATCGCCCGCGCCGAGGCCACCCGTTCCGACATCAACGCCACGGCGGAGCCGCTCTTTGACGCCGCGCGGGCCCGGGCGAAGACCGTCGACCGCTCGCTGCCGCTGGCCGGCATTCCCTTTGCCATCAAGGACCTCGGCATCGCGATGAAGGGCGTGCTGACGCATGGTGGCAGCCGCATTCCGGCATGGCGGGCCGATGTCAATTCGGTGCTGACCGATCGCTACCTTGCCGCCGGCCTCATTCCGATCGTCACCTCGACGTCGCCGGAACACGGGCTTCGGCTGATGACCGAATCCAAGGCCTTCGGCATCACCCGCAATCCCTGGAACACCGGCCATACCAGCGGCGGCTCATCGGGGGGTGCGGCGGCGCTGGTCGCTGCCGGCGTCGTACCGGTGGCGCATGCCTCGGATGGCGGCGGCTCGATCCGGGTGCCTGCCGCCTGCACCGGGCTTGTCGGCCTGAAGACGTCGCGTGGCCGCATACCGCTGACACCATTGGTCAGCGAGAGCTGGTACGGCATGGTCGTCGACCATGCGCTCACCCGCTCGGTGCGCGACTGCGCACTGCTGCTCGACCTCACCCACGGTCCCGACCTTTTGACGCCCTATGCGGCGCCGTCGCCCAAAGGCAGCTTCGTTGCGGCTGCCGCGCGCGATCCCGGCAAGCTCAGGCTGGCCGTGTACCGCAAGTCGCCGCTCGGTTTGCCGGTCTCGGCCGAGACGCTTGTCGCGCTCGACGCGGCGGTGGCGCTGGCCCGCGAGGGCGGCCACACGGTCGCGGACATCGACCTGCCGTTTGTCGGGCGGGATTTCTTCGCCGATTTTGCCACTGGCGTGGCCTCTGCCGTCGCCGGCACGATGCGGGCCGAGGCGCTGCGTGTCGGCCGTTCCGTTCTGGGCGACATCGAGCGAGCGACGCGCATCATCGCTCGCTTCGGTGAGCTGGTATCGGCGGGCGAGATCTATGCCGGCCTGCAACGGCTGCATGCGACTTCGCGGCAGCTGATCGCCGAGACAGCGCAATATGATGCCGTGCTGATGCCGATCATCGCCCACCCGCCGCTTGCCTGCGGCGCCATGGACCCGAAAGGCGCTGACGAACTCATCGAAAACCTGCTCGACAAGCTTCACCTCACCGCCTTGCTGAAGCTGAAGCCATTGCTCGGCCAGCTGATGGACAAGAGCCTTGGGTTCACCCATTGGCCGGCGATTCAGAATGTCAGCGGGCAGCCGTCGATCGCGCTGCCGGTCCATGTCACCGATGCCGGCCTGCCGCTCGGCATCCAGGCGGCGGGCCGGCCGGGCGACGAGGAGACGCTGCTGTCGCTTGCCGCGCAGATGGAGAAGATCTCGGGTTGGCTGGGCCGTAGGGCGCCGCTGAGGGTGCCGTCATGATGACGTCGTCGTGAAGCGCTCGAATATGACAGCAAAGCCATTTGCGGGCGGCGCCAATTCCCGCTAAGACGCCGCCATCCTTGCCACTTCAGGAACGCACCGATGACGGAGATAACCGCCACCGCCGAAATGCAGGCAGCCCTGCTTTCGCGGGCGCTGCCTTACATGCAGCGCTATGAGCACAAGACGGTCGTGGTGAAATATGGCGGCCACGCCATGGGCGATATCGAGCTCGGCAAGGCCTTCGCGCGCGACATCGCGCTGTTGAAGCAATCCGGCGTCAACCCGATCGTCGTTCATGGCGGCGGCCCGCAGATCGGCGCCATGCTGGCCAAGATGGGCATCGAATCGAAGTTCGAGGGCGGCCTGCGCGTCACCGACCAGAAGACGGTCGAGATCGTCGAGATGGTGCTGGCCGGCTCGATCAACAAGGAGATCGTGGCGCTGATCAACGCCGAGGGCGAATGGGCGATCGGCCTGTGCGGCAAGGACGGCAACATGGTCTTCGCCGAAAAGGCGCGCAAGACCATGATCGATCCGGACTCCAACATCGAACGCGTGCTCGATCTCGGCTTCGTCGGCGAGCCGGTCGAGGTCGACCGCACCTTGCTCGACCTTCTGGCGCGCTCCGAAATGATCCCGGTGCTGGCCCCGGTGGCGCCCGGCCGCGACGGCCACACCTACAACATCAACGCCGACACCTTCGCCGGCGCCATTGCCGGCGCCTGCCAGGCAACGCGCCTGCTGTTCCTCACCGACGTGCCCGGCGTACTCGACAAGAACAAGAAGCTGATCGACGAACTGACCGTGGCCGAGGCCAAGGCGCTGATCAAGGACGGCACGGTCTCGGGCGGCATGATCCCCAAGGTCGAAACCTGCATCGAGGCGATCGAGCGCGGCGTCGAAGGCGTCGTCATCCTCAACGGCAAGACGCCGCATTCGGTGCTGCTTGAACTGTTCACCGAACACGGCGCCGGCACGCTGATCGTACCCTGATCGACAGCTCAGGCGGGCTGCGGAAGACGCGCGATGACCTTGATTTCAAAATCGAAGCCCGCCAGCCAGTTCACGCCCACCGCGGTCCAGTTCGGGTAGGGCGGTTCGCCGAACGCCTTCAGCCGGACAGCGTCGATCGCGGGCCATTGCGTGGCCGGATCGGTGTGGAACGTGGTCACGTCGACAATGTCGTCGAACGTGCAGCCGGCGGCCTTCAGCACGGCGGCGAGATTGTCGAAGGCAAGCTGGACTTGGCTTGCGAAGACCGGCTCGGGCGACCCGTCCTCGCGGCTGCCGACCTGTCCAGAGACGAACAGGAAGTCGCCTGAGCGGATCGCCGCCGAGTAGCGGTTGATCTCGTAGAGAGCCTGCCGGCCGGCTGGGAAGATTGCGTCGCGTTTGCTCATAGTTTCACTCCATTTCAAACAAGGCAGCCAGGCCCCTCGGTCGATCGCGATTGGCTTCGCCGTGAGGGCGCCATTCGCAAGGCTTCAGGGTTCTGGATCGCTGCGCTCCACTGTCCGGGACGGCAGTTGACATACGCCCCGTATATTTGATGTGGATGCATACGCTGCGTATGTCAATACGCATACGCGACGTATATTAATTTAAGGGGCGAGCGATCAGGCATTCGGCGAGATCGCGATCCCAGTCAAAGCCGGCTTGCGCGCCGGGCGTGCGATGGTCATCGATTCTTCTTCGGCGTCCTGCGGCGCGCCCCAGAACTCGGCAAGCGTCGGGCCGTCTTTCACCCGGCCGTCGCGAACCAGAAATCCCCAGACCTCGCGGAACCAGACGCGGCGCCCCATCTGCGTGTACCAGCGCATCGAATGCCGTTGCTCGGGATCCTTGTGGAACAGGATGCGCGCCAGTGCCTTTGGCCGCGACTGCACCGCCAGTTCGATCAGCTTGACGCTGAAGAACAGCATCCACGGTTTCAGCCGCGTCATCTGCAGCACCTGGTGCTTGTAATCCCACAGGCGGGCATCCTTCTGAATCACCTTGCGGTCCCGCGCGATCCTGAAGAACGGTGTCCATCGATGCGGCGTCACATAAAGCGCCTGGATCTGGTCGGGATCGTAGGCGATGAGCTGGCGAAAGCCGCGCCACAAATCGCGAAACCCTTCATCCTCGAAGCCGGCCACCCAGGTCGCCATCGACAGGATGCCGTTGAGGCGCAGCAGCCTTATCGCCTCGCGGTCGGATGAGGTGCTGCCGCCCTTGCGGATCAATTGAAGCGTCTGTTCGTCGGTGTTTTCCATGCCGAGCAGCCAGCGGATGACGCCCGCCTTGCGGTAGAGATGCAGGATGTCGGCATCGCGCACGATGTCGTCGGCGCGGGTCGAGCCGACGATCAGCACCGGTACATTTTCGGTAATCATGGCGTCGAGAAAGGCGCGCCAGGCTTTCTTCGAAACGGTCGGGTTCTCGTCGGCAAGGTTGATCAGCTCGACGCCTTGCTCGCGGTGCAGCCAGGCGATCTCCTTGGCGAATTTCACCGGATCGCGATGCCGCCAGCGGGTCCAGAAGCCGCGTTGGCCGCAATAATTACACAGATGCGGGCAGCCACGTGAAAACTGCATGACCACGGCCCGCTTGCCGCCCCAGTAACTGTAGCGGGCGTGGTCGATCAGCTCCCAGCCGACACGGTAGGCGTCGAGATCGATGATGGTCATTGCCGGCTGCGTGGCGAAGGGACGGCGCAGATCGTCGCGAAAGGCGATGCCGGCCACGCTCGCCGGCGGCTGGTGCATTTCCAGCGCCTCGACCAGCGCCACGACAGTCGCCTCGCCCTCGCCGCGCACGATGAAGTCGAAGACGTCCGTTTCGGTCAGGATATCGCCCCAGTGATAGGTCGGGAACACGCCGCCATAGATGATGATGGTCGCCGGCTCGCGCGCCTTGATCATGCGCGCTATCAGCAAGGCGGTCGGGTGCGCCGAGGTCGAGCCGGAATGGCCGATCAGGACGAAATCGGGACCATCGTCGAGCGCATTGCGCACCACCATGTCGAGCGGCATCGGCCCGAATTCGGCGTCGACGAGGCGCACCTCATGGCCGGCATCGATCAGCGGACCGCCGAGCGCCAACAGGCCAAGCGGCGGCAGGTGATCGTCCGGCACGCGGCTGCCGATGGCGGTGTGCGGTGGATTGATCAGGACGATTTTCAAGGCGGACCTCCGAGGCAGTTGGTCCGCGGATGCTGGCCGGCGATATGGACGCCCGATTGGCCCGTTTCAGCAGTTTGCGTGCAGCTTTTCCGCAGGGATGCGCAAGCCGGGCACCATCACCGCCTGAGGTGGCCGAGCGGCACGTGGCCGGGGCCCTTGATGTTCTGCAGCACCAGCTGGGTGTGGACGTCACGCACGCCGTCGAGCCGCATCAGCCGGTGCATGACGAAAGCGTTGAGCTCGTCGACCGACGGCACCATGACATGCAACAGGAAATCGTGGTCGCCGGTCATCGTCCAGCATGAGGACACCTCGTCCATGCGCTGCACGGCGGCAATGAAGCTTTCGGGCGAGCCGTCGCTGTGGCTGACGAGGCGCACCTGGATGAACACCTCGACCATCAGGCCGACCGCGCGGCGGCTGATCACCGCGGCAAAACCCTTGATGATGCCGGCCTCCTGCAGTGCCTCGAAACGTCGTGCGCATGGGGTTGTCGACAGGCCGATCTCTTGCGCCAGTTCGGACACCGGCTTGCGCCCGTCGCGCTGCAAGACATCGAGCATCTTGATTTCGAAATCATCGAATTGAGGCATTTTCACTCCACGAAAGCGTTTCTGGAGTGAATGTTATCTTGAATATCGCGCTCGAGCCATCATCAAAACCGATTTGCCTCGGCAGATCCGGTTATCCTTTCGGCACGTCCGCCATTCATCACTTGCAGGGAGAGAAACCATGACGACAATGAGCGTTGCCGAATATGCCCGCGACTGTGCGGCGCAAGGGTTGCGCGGCGACTATTCGGTCTGCCGTGCCGATTTCACCGTGGCGCAGGGTTATGATTACAGCACCGAGGAGCAGGCGGTGTGGCGCACGCTGTGCGATCGCCAGACCAAACTGACGCGCAAGCTCGCCCACCACTCCTATCTCGACGGCGTCGAGAAGCTCGGCCTGCTCGACCGCATCCCCGATTTCGAGGACGTCAGCGCCAAGCTGCGCAAGCTGACCGGCTGGGAGATCGTCGCGGTGCCGGGTCTCATTCCCGCCGCGCCCTTCTTCGATCATCTCGCCAACCGCCGCTTCCCGGTCACCAACTGGCTGCGGACCAGGCAGGAGCTCGACTACATCGTCGAGCCGGACATGTTCCATGATTTCTTCGGTCACGTGCCGGTGCTGTCGCAACCGGTGTTTGCCGACTTCATGCAGATGTATGGCCGCAAGGCCGGCGACATCATTGCGCTGGGCGGCGACGAGATGATCACCCGGCTCTACTGGTACACGGCCGAATATGGCCTGATGCAGGAGGACGGCCAGCAGCTGAAGGCCTTTGGCGCCGGCCTGATGTCGTCGTTTACCGAGTTGCAGTTCGCCGTCGACGGCAAGGACGCCCACCACGTGCCCTTCGACCTCGAAACGGTGATGCGCACCGGCTACGAGATCGACAAATTTCAGCGCGCCTATTTCGTGCTGCCGTCCTTCGACGCCTTGCGCGATGCCTTCCAGACCGCCGATTTCGAGGCGATCGTCGCGCGCCGCAAGGGCCAGCAGGCACTCGACCCGGCGACGGTCTAAACAATTCCAGGAGAATCGTTTCCGCCCGGTACGACATGCATGAAACACAAAGCGCGTCGCATGAATCTGTGTCGACGCGACGCGCTTTGCACGCTTTGATCCCGCTGGGCTATTGCATGGCGGCGGGGTTCATCCACAGGAACTCCCAGACGTTGCCGTCGGGGTCCTCGATGTGGCGGTTGAACATGAAGCCGAGGTCCTGCGCAGGGTTGGGATCGGCGCGGCCGCCTGCCGCCACGCCCTTCTCGATTGTGGCATTGACCTCGTCCTTGCTGCCGGCGGTGAGTGCTATCAGCATCTGGCTGTCACGCCTGGCGTCGCCTATCTGACGCGTTGTGAACTGGCCATAGTGCTGGTGCGTCAGCAGCATCACCCCAATCGAGTCGGAGAACATGATCGAACTGGCCTGGTCGTTCGAGAACTGCGGATTTAGTGTGCCGCCGATCGCGAGATAAAACTTGGTCGCTGCCTGCAGATCGCGCACCGGCAGATTTATGAAGATCATCTTGGTCATCGGTCTAAGCCTTGCCTTCGTTGACAGGTACTAGTCAGTCCAGTACCGTTTTCATAACTATCACGTGGGAACGGTACCGTCTAGTACTGGTTAGGAGGTCGCCATGAAAATCGACGGTGAGACGAGATCGGCACGCAAGGATCGTGAAATCATCCAGGCGGCCACGGCGGCGTTCATCGGCAATGGTTATGACGGGACCAGCATGGAGGAAATCGCCACCAGGGCGGGGGCCTCCAAGCAGACCGTCTACAAGCATTTCACCGACAAGGAGACGTTGTTCGGCGAAGTCGTTCTTGCAACCGCTACCCAGGCCAACGATGTCATCGAGTCCGTGACGACGCTGCTTTCCGAGGCGAAATTCATGGAAGGTGGCCTGCAGCAGCTCGCTCGATGTTTGATAACGACGCTCATGGATGAAGAGTTGTTGAAGCTGCGGCGCTTGATCATCGCCAATGCGGATCGAATGCCGCAGCTTGGCCGCAGTTGGTACGAAAAAGGCTTCGAGCGCATGCTTGGCTCAATGGCTTCCTGCTTTCAAAAGCTCACCAGTCGAGGGCTGATACAAACCAGTGACCCCTATCTGGCAGCCAGCCACTTTTTTGGGATGCTTCTTTGGATCCCCATGAATGAAGCCATGTTCACGGGAAGCAACCGGCGCTCCAAGGCCGAACTGGAACGGCACGCGGATGCCTCAGTGGGGGCGTTTCTTGTCGCCTATGGGGTGCAGCCGAAATAGTCCCGTTGCCTGCCGACATTCACAGTCACGCCGCCAACACATCGCACCCCTATCGCCCAGGGTTGTCCGACCCCTCGGCCTTCAGCCTCGCAAGCTGGGCGCGCTGCAGGTCGAGCGCGGCGTTGACGAAGCGCGATATGGTCGCTAGCTCGGCGTCGCTGAAGGTGGCGATCACCTTTTCGCCCTCCTTCGCGATGGCGCCATAATAGCGCGCCGACAGGTCCCGCGTCGCCTCCGTCGCCTCGATCACCACCTTGCGCCTGTCCTCGAGACTGCGCGTGCGCGTCAGCAGCCCGCGCGCCTCCAGCCGGTCGATCAGCGCTGTCACAGCCGCCGGCGTCAGCCCGGTTGCGGTGGCGATCGCGCCGGCCGACTGCGGGCCGCCATGGAGCAGTCCGATGCAATGGCGTTCGGCCATGTTCAGCCCCAGCCTCAGCCCCACCGCCTCGTCATAGGCCTGCGTCGCGTCCTGCCATTGCATGATGGCAAGGCCGATGGCCGTCGTCATTTCGGTGCGATTCCTGCTTGACGAATTTATTTCGATCATCTAACTATCAATCTGTCTAACATTTAGACTATCGCATCAATATGCGGCCGTAGCGCCGACAAGGCAAGGGCCGGCCGCCGACAAGGAGTGAAAAAATGAGCTTGATTCAACAGCGTACGCCCCTCTCGCATGAGGAAGAGTTCAAATATGCCAAGCTGGCCATGGAATGGTACGGATGGGGCTCCCCCATCGGCCTGGGCATTTTGCTCGTGGCGCTGGCCGCTGCCGCGGTGCTGGTGCGCATCGCCGTCTACGGCTTCTGAGCCGTGACGTGCATTCTGCCGGCGCCGTCATCGGCGCCGGCATTGTCGGGATGCTGCAATGTCCCAGGATGACATTGCACTAGAACGCTCAGACGGCGACAACCTTGGCAAGATGGTCACCCAGCCGGCAGGCCAGCGCGGTGATCGTCGTCGTCGGATTGCATTCGCCCGACGTGCAGAACACCGAGGAGCCACCGACATAGAGATTGTCCATGCCATGCACCTTGCAGTTGGCGTCGACAACGCTCTTGGTGACGTCGGTGCCCATGCGGGTGCCACCCATATGGTGATGACCCGCCGTCTCGTCGTTGGTCGGGTAGTCGCCGCCATTCGCGATCCAGTCGGCAATGCGCACCCGGCCGAGATTCTTCTCGATCAGCGTCTTGCCGAACAGTCTAAGCCCTTCGAGAAGGGTGCGGTGTTCCAGCTTCGATTTCTTCCAGTGCAGCTCGATGCGCGGCACGCCGGCATGGTCGACATCGGTCGTCGACAGTTCGATCCGGTTGGAGGCCAGCGGCGCCTGTTCCCAGGCAACATAGAGCTGGGCTGCGCAGCGCAGATTCTGGCTGAGCTTGGCGGACATCCATTCGGCCATGTCTGGCGCCGTGCAGGCGAGGTCGGCGATCAGGCTCTTGACGCCCGGATAGGGGGTCTCGATCAGCCTGATGCCGAAATTCATGATCTGCAGCCGCTCCATGGCGGCAGGTGTCGGCGAGAAGAAGGCCTCGTTGACCGCATCGACCTCGAACTCGCCATAGTCGGCCAGGATGGCATTGCCACCCTCGAAGGTCGGATGCTCCATCCAGTAGCGGCCAAGCGCCGCTGCATTCGGCACGACGCCGCCGTTCGAGCGCTGGTTCGACCACAGAAGCAGGCGCGAATTCTCCAGTCCGCCGGTGCAGACAATGAAATAATCCGCGTTGAAGGCGCCGGCATCCTGCCCGTTGGACCACAGCCTGGCGCCGGTCACGCGCTTGCCGTCGCCGGCAAGTTCAGTGGCGTAGGTGTTGAGCACGACCGCGACGTTCCTGCTCTTGTCGAGCTCGTCGGCGAATTTTTCGCCGAAGCGCACCGCCGGGCTCTTGATCAGCTGCACCCAGCGAATGTCGTCGGACACCGGCACGTCCGGCCGGAAACCGGGAAGTTCGAGGATATCGTGCACTTCCGGCAGAAAGGGTTCGATGTCGGCGCGGCGAATCGGCCAGCCCGTGTCGGGCGCCCAGGCCTTCGGCTCGAAATCCTGTTTGTCGAGCACGCGGCACCAGCCTGCCCAGTGGTTCGAACTGCCGCCCATGAAGCGCAGCCGGGTGACGTCGAGATCGAAGTAGAAATCACCGACCGTGGTGCCACGGTAGAAATCCTGCGACTCGTCGCTGAATTCACGCGAGCCGGCCTCCAGCACCACGACCGGAATGCCGGCGGCGCCAAGCTTGCGGGCGATGGTGGTGCCGGCCGGGCCGGAGCCGAGGATGCAGACCTTGGCGGCGAAATTGGCGGCGCGAAACGCATCACAGCTGTCGAAGATCATGCCAGATCGCTCCGCTTCAGGATCCAGCCATTGACCTCGACGATCTCGTTCGGGTTGGCCGGGGTTGGACCGGCTCGGTGTGGGTCAGCATGGGCCGGATCGGCGTTAGGCAGCGTGCGGAACAGGGACAGGGCAGGCAGTGCGATCAGCGCCTGCACGATCGTGCGGCGGGATATTCTCTTGATGAAGAAACTCATGACTGGTCTCTCGGGTGGGGGCTTCGACGACGCATGGCGTTACCTGAACGACAGGTCCCGGAACGGCACATGCATCGCGGCAGAAGCCAGTATTGTGCCACGCTACCCGCCAAGCAGCGAAAACCGGGTAAACGGCGCAGCCGAGTATGAACAGGGTTAGGATTTCCTTAACGGGCCGAATAGCGGATCGGCCGCCTGATCACGCCGCCTCGGAAATGTCTGTGTCGAGGATCGTCAGATTGCGGCCCCGGTGCTTGGCCTGGTAGAGGCGCCGGTCGGCGGCGCGCATCAGGTCCGATACGCTGATATCCTCGCCACAGACGGTTCCGCCGATGCTGACCGTGAGCGGAACGGTCCGCTCGTCGACGGGCCGGAAGCGGATCAGCTCGACTTCGCGGCGAATGCGCTCGGCGACGCGCTTGGCCTCCTGCTCGGTGGCGCCGATCAGGAAGGCGCCGAACTCCTCGCCGCCGATGCGGCCGAGCACATCGCCGCTGCGCACGCCACGTTCGATCGCGCTGGCGATCAAGAGCAGTGCGTCGTCGCCGGTCAGGTGGCCAAAATTGTCGTTGATCCTCTTGAAGTGGTCGGCATCGATGATCAGCAGCGCGCCGCGATCGGACTTGCGGCGGGAACCATCGAGGGCAGCAAAGAAGTTTTCCCGGTTGAGCATGCCGGTCATGTCGTCGCGGCTCGCCTTGTCCGCCAGGCGGCGATGCGCGGCGGCGAGCTGGGCATGGGCTCGCGCAAGGTCGCGATGGGCGCTTTTCAGCCTGTCGCTTTGCCAGAAAGTGCTTGCGCTGGCGACCCATGCGAGGACCAGCGGGCAGAGCGTGGAGGTCAGCCAGATCGTGCGGTTGACCGGAAATCCCAAGGCAGGAACGATGATCAGCGTCAGCAGGAGGGAGGCTGCGACAGAGGCAAAAGCGACGACGGCGGATCTTAGAATTATGCTACTCATCGCTTGCTCCCACAGGTCTGCCTCTGTGCCAGCAAGCCCTGAAGGCTACCTTTCCCGGATGCTTAAAATTTGAAGGGTGACGCTATTTCCGCGACTCGCGGCGCGCATAAGTTGTGGATAAAGTCACTTTCAGAATGTCCGTTTCATGCCATAAGGAGCGCATGACCACACTGCCTGACCCCGCCCATTTCGCTCATGTCACCGACTGGGTGTTCGACCTCGACAACACGCTCTATCCGCATCATTCGAATCTGTTCTCGCAGATCGACGTGAAGATGACCGCCTATGTCGGCGAACTGCTGGCGTTGCCGCGCGAGGCGGCACGCAAGCTGCAGAAAGAGCTCTATCTGGAATATGGCACGACGTTGAACGGGCTGATGACGCGCCACGGCATCGACCCCGACGATTTCCTCGAAAAGGTGCATGACATCGATTATTCATGGCTGGTGCCCGATCCCGTTCTTGGCACCGCCATCCGCCAGCTCCCAGGCCGCAAGTTCATCTTCACCAACGGCGACCGCAGGCACGCCGAACGTACCGCGCGCCAGCTCGGCATCCTCGACCATTTCGATGACATCTTCGATATCGTCGCCGCCGGGCTCAACCCGAAACCGGCACGCCAGACCTACGAGAAGTTCGCCGAACTCCACGCCGTCACCGGCCACAATGCGGTGATGTTCGAGGACCTTGCCCGCAACCTTGCGGTGCCGAAGTCGCTGGGCATGACCACGGTGCTCGTCGTGCCGCGCAATTTCGAGCCGACCTTTTCCGAAATCTGGGAGCGCGATCCGGCCAACGAGGATGATGTCGATTTCGTCACCGACGACCTCGCCGGCTTCCTGACGGCCATCGTCGAGGTCACCGCCTGAGGTTCATCCGGGCTCGGCCTGCTCTCACAGATTGTAGAAGCGGCTGATGATCCCCCAGGCCTCGTCGGCGGTGTCGACGAAATCGATGATGTCCTGGTCGCCGGGGCTGATCGTGCCCTGTTCGGCGAGGAAATCGAGATCGATCGCCCGTTTCCAGAAGGATTTGCCAAACAGGATCACTGGCACGCGCTCCATGCGCCCGGTCTGGATCAGGGTCAGCGTCTCGAAGAACTCGTCCATCGTGCCGAAGCCGCCGGGAAACACCGCGACCGCCTTGGCGCGCATGACGAAATGCATCTTGCGGATGGCGAAATAGTGGAAGTTGAAGCACAGCTCCGGCGTCACATAGGCGTTCGGCGCCTGCTCGTGCGGCAAGACGATGTTGAGGCCGATCGATGGCGCGCCGACGTCGTCGGCGCCGCGATTTCCGGCTTCCATCACGCCGGGCCCGCCGCCGGTCACCACGACATATTCGCGGTAGTATGAAGCAGCCGACTGCTGCGAGCACAGCCGCGCGAACTTGCGCGCCTCCTCGTAATATTTGCTGTTTTCCTCGAGGTTCTTCTTCTGCGTCTCGTTCTTGGCCGCCCAGGCCTCGCCGCCGGGTTCCGGCAGGCGTGCGCCGCCAAACAGGATCACCGTCGAACGGATGCCGCGTTCGGCAAGGATCATCTCCGGTTTCAAGAGTTCGAGCTGCAGCCTGACCGCGCGCAATTCGCGCCGTGTCATGAATTCGGGATCGTTCCAGGCGAGCCGGTAGGTCTCGGCACGCGTCTGCGGCGTGTCCGGCACGCTCTTCGACCGCTCCAGATCCTCGTCCGAATGCGGCAGCGGCGTCCACCCCGCCTTTTCCATAGGAGTCATAATGGCCTTACCCGTCCAGATTCTTCACTTGCGCCGTCCCATGACGCAGCCGCGATTGACCCTCATTGAGCCTTAACATAAGCAGGTTCCGCGAAAGTGTCCGGCGGTTTTGCGACAAGAGCCTGCTACATGCAAAGACCCACGCAGGCAAAGCCTGCCAGGGGTCCGCGCGACTTCGAACAGGGTAAGGCGCAGCCCCTTAACAGCTTGGTAATGGAGCAAATTCATGTCGAAGCCCGATCTGGCGAGCCTCGAGAAGACCATTGAGAAGGCCTTCGAGGAACGCGACACGATTTCGACGGCGACCCGCGGCGAAACCCGCGACGCCATCCAGTCGGCGCTCGACCTGCTCGACCGCGGCACCGTCCGCGTCGCCGAACGGCAGGCCGACGGCAAATGGCATGTCAACCAGTGGCTGAAGAAGGCCGTGCTGTTGTCGTTCCGGCTCAACCCGATGGAGATCATCAAGGGCGGTCCCGGCCAGGCCGTGTGGTGGGACAAGGTGCCGTCGAAGTTCGACGGCTGGAGCGCCGTCGACTTCGAGAAGGCGGGCTTCCGCGCCGTGCCGTCATCGATCGTGCGCCGTTCCGCGTATGTCGCGCCGGGCGCCGTGCTGATGCCGTCCTTCGTCAATGTCGGCGCTTATGTCGACAGCGGCACCATGGTCGACACCTGGGCCTCGGTCGGTTCCTGCGCACAGATCGGCAAGAACGTACACCTGTCGGGCGGCGTCGGCATCGGCGGCGTGCTGGAGCCGATGCAGGCAGGCCCGACCATCATCGAGGACAATTGCTTCATCGGCGCGCGCTCGGAAGTGGTCGAGGGCTGCATCGTGCGCGAAGGCTCGGTGCTCGGCATGGGCGTGTTCATCGGCCAGTCGACCAAGATCGTCGACCGCGCCACCGGCGAAGTCTTCTACGGGGAAGTGCCGCCGAATTCCGTCGTTGTCGCCGGGTCGCTGCCTGGCAAGCCTTTTCCAAACAACGAGCCTGGCCCGGGTCTTTACTGCGCCGTCATCGTCAAGCGGGTCGACGCCAAGACCCGCTCCAAGACCTCGATCAACGAATTGCTGCGCGATTGATCTTTGCGCAAAGCGAGCGCACCTTCCGCCGGCGCGACAATCCGTCGCGCTCGTTCAACGTGGAGGGGTGACATGGACTGGAAGTATCTGCTCACAAGCTTTGATGGTCGTATCAACCGTGGCAAGTTCTGGGCTGGCATCGGCGTATTCATCGTTATCGGCATCATAGCTTTCATTCTCGATGCGATCCTCGGCACACGTTTCACCACCGCCAGTGGCGCCCAGGTCGGCGTCATCGGCATCCTCTTCGCACTGGCATCGATCTATTTCGCGATTGCTCTCTATGCCAAACGCTGGCACGACCGCAACAAGTCGGGCTGGTGGACGCTGATCGGCCTCGTACCCATTATCGGCGGCATCTGGCTGCTGGTGGAGCTCGGCATTCTCGAAGGCACCAGGGGTGCCAATCAATATGGACCGGACCCGCTTGCCTGACAGATCAGATCTTACCTGGCTTTTCTTCAAGACCTCGGGCCGCGTCAGTCGCGCGGCCTATTTTCTTGGTGGGTTACTCGTCGCCATCATACAGGCCTTTCCGCTCTACCGCTTCACGCTCGTGCCGGAAGGCTCGGCCGAGAGCAACATGTGGTCGTTCATCTTCTTCATCGCCTTCATCGCCTCGCTATGGTCGAATATCGCGCTGGCGGTGAAGCGGCTGCACGACCTCGACAAGCCGGGCATTGCCGCGCTGATCCTGTTCGTGCCGGTGGTCTCGATCGTCGCCTTCCTTGTGTTATGCCTGTTTCCAGGGCAGCCTGGGCCCAACCGCTATGGCCGGCGCACCAACGAGCCGGCGCAATCCTGAGGGCCGATCGGACATGCGCTACCGCACGCTTGATCCGAAACTGATCATCGACACCGCCGAACGGCTGGAGGGCCGCGTTGCCGAGCGCTTTCCCAACGCCGGACTGCGCGGCGTCGCCGCCGAACTGGTGTCGCTGTCGCGCGACCTGACCAAGGCGGCTCAGGCGCTCGAGGCGCCGATCTGGTGGCTGCGCGGGCTCATCGTCGCCGCCGTTGTCGCCGGCGCGCTGGTCTTCCTGTTCGTCGGCACCATCCTGCCGCTCATTCACATCTCCCAGGCCGACGACGCGGTTCAGTCGGTGCAAGGCATCGAAGCCACCATCAACATGATGATCCTCGCCGTGCTCGGCTTCCTGGCGCTGGTCCGCACCGAGGAGCGCATCAAGCGCAAGCGGGTGTTTCGCCAGCTCCACGGCCTGCGGTCGCTGATCCACGTCATCGACATGCACCAGCTGACCAAGGATCCGGCGGCCCTCTCGGCTAATTTCAAGCCGACCTCGCACTCACCGGCCCGCATCACCAATGCCGCCGACCTGGCGCGCTACCTCGACTATTGCTCCGAAATGCTGTCGATCACCGGCAAGATCGCCGCGCTGTTCGCGCAGTCGGTCAATGACGACGTGGTCATCGACGGCGTCAACGACATCGAGAACCTGGCGTCCAACCTGTCGCGGAAAATCTGGCAGAAGATCACGCTGATCGAGGCCCATCCGGCGGCGCAACAACCTGCTCCGGCGCCAGGCCCGGCGAACCAAGCCGTTCCGTCTCAGCTGCGCGCACCAAGGCGGTAACTTTTCTAAGCAGGGGCGCCGGCGTACCCGTCTTTTCCGCAAGGCCGAGCACCGCCCCTTGCAGTTCGCCGATCTCCGTCGGCCTGCCGCGCTGAAGATCGTCCCACATCGACGAGCGCGCTTGCGGGTCGATCGCCAGCATGCGCCGCGCCAGCAGCCTGAACAGCCAGTCCGGCAGCCTGAGCACCTTCGGCAGCAGTGCCGGCCGCAAGCCGGCGATCCGCGCCGGCTCGATGCCGGACGCCTTCATCGCCGTGAGCGCCTCGTCGATTTGGCCGGCCAGGATCATCCGCCAGCGACGGTCGGCGAGCTCGCTCGCCAGCGGCAGGCCGGACAGCGCCACCAGCGCATTGTTCAAATTCATCAACAGCTTGCCCCACAGCACGGCCTTCATGTCGCCATGGGCTTCGACCTCAAACCCTTCGGCACCGAGAAGGCCGGCCAAGCCGGCGGCGCCGTCTTCGACCATCACCTTGCCGTCGCTGGCGCGGTGGACGCGTAGTGGCAACTCGCCGTCCGGAGACTGCACCACATTGAACGGCACCATGCCGGCCAGCACCGTGCGGCCGTCGAGCCCGGCGCGCAACCTGTCGGCATTGTCGACGCCGTTCTGCAGGCTGACCACCACCGTATCGCGGCGGGCGTGGGCCCTGATGAGGTCTGCCATATCCTGCGTCGCGCCGCTCTTGACCGTGACCAGGATCACATCCGCCTGGGACAGGGCGACCGCCGGATCGGCGGTGACAACAAGCGCCTCCGGCGCGATCGAGCGGTCGCGGCCCTCAAGGTCGCTGACCCGCAATCCGCGCTCGCGCAACGCCGCCTCGATACGCGACCGGGCCAGCAGCATCACCCGGCGTCCCGCGAGCGCCAGGCAGCCGCCGGCATAGCAGCCGATGCCGCCGGCGCCGGCAATGACGATCCTCTTGTCCGCATTTGCCATCCCGTCGCTCCCACCGGCCCGCAACTATACGACATGAAAACCATAATGTAGGCGCCATCACTGGCCCTTATGTCTGGCCGTGACAGGCCCGACGCTTTCGATTATCGCTTTTGCCATGACGCTGCCGACCGATCCCGCCGAAAACCTCGCCGCCCTTATCCGTTGCGCTTCGGTGACGCCCGCCGAAGGCGGCGCGCTGACCGCGCTGGAGACGATGCTGAAACCGCTCGGCTTCCTGGTCGATCGGCCGGTGTTTTCGGAAGATGGCACGCCGGACATCGAGAACCTCTATGCCAGGCGTTCCGGCAACGGTCCGCATCTGATGTTCGCCGGCCACACCGACGTGGTGCCGGTCGGCGACGAAGCCGCCTGGACTCATTCGCCCTTCGGCGCCGAAATCGCCAATGGCGAGATGTATGGCCGAGGCGCCGTCGACATGAAGGGCGGTATTGCCTGTTTCATCGCCGCCGTGGCGCGCCATGTCGAGAACAATGGCGGCCCCAAAGGCTCGGTATCGTTGCTGATTACCGGCGACGAGGAAGGGCCGGCCATCAACGGCACGGTCAAGCTGCTCGAATGGGCGGCTTCCAGGGGCGAGAAATGGGATGCCTCGATCGTCGGCGAGCCGACCAACCCGGACGCGCTTGGCGACATGATCAAGATCGGCCGCCGCGGCTCGATGTCCGGCGCCATCACCGTCCACGGCCGCCAGGGCCATGTCGCCTACCCGCAGCTTGCCGACAATCCGGTGCGCGGCCTGATGGGCTTGGTCGACGCCTTGCTGCATCCTGTCTTCGACAAGGGAACCAGGGATTTCCAGCCGACCAATCTGGAGGTGACCTCCATCGATGTCGGCAACCCGGCCACCAATGTCATTCCAGCCAAGGCGACGGCCACCTTCAACATCCGCTTCAACGACACTTGGACGGCCGAGACCGTGCAGGCGGAAATCCACAACCGGCTCGATCAGGCGGCCAAACGCAAGAAGTACCGGCAGGGCAAGAAGACACCGGTCGACTACGACCTCGTCTGGCGCGACCGGCCGAGCCATGTCTTCCTGACCCGCGACGACAGGCTGGTCGAAACGCTGCGCGGCTCGATCAGGTCGGCGGTCGGCAAGGAGCCGGCGCTGTCGACCTCGGGCGGCACCTCGGATGCGCGCTTCATCAAGGACTATTGTCCGGTGGTCGAGTTCGGGCTGGTCGGCAAGACCATGCACATGGTTGACGAGCGCGTCGCCATTGCAGATCTGGAAACGCTGACCCAAATCTACCAACGCTTCATCAAAGACTGGTTCGGGCAGGCATGAGCATGCTTTCAGCGGACGAAACCCAAGCTTCGCTGACGGGCGCCTGGCGCCTGATGCTCGGAAAGGCCGACGGCTTGCGCCTGCTCGACCTGTCGGCTGACGGCTTCTGGAATTCCTTTTTCGCCATTATCGTCGCTGCACCTGCGCTGATCGTCGGCTGGGTCGGCATCGCCAACGAGATCGGCGATCCCGACGCTTTCGCTGGACGCTTCAGCATGCTGTTGCGGCTGGCGACGGTCGATATCGGCTCCTGGGTGCTGCCGCTCATCGCCCTGGCCCTGGTCGCGCCGCGCGCCGGCATTGGCGGCCGCTTCGTCCACTATGTCGTTGCCAGCAACTGGGCCTCGGCCATCACCGCCTGGCTGATGCTGCCCTCGGCGCTGATCAGGCTTTTCCTGTCGTCGGCAAGCCAGGTTTCGAGCCTTGTGTCGCTGCTGCTGTTTGCCCTGTCCATGGCGCTGACCTGGCGCATGACCAACGTCACCATCGGCAAGGGGGTAGCCATCGGCACCGCCGTTTTCGTCGGCATGTTCGTGGCCTCGCTGCTGGCGCTGTTCGGCCTGCAGGCGCTGCTCGGCATCACCGTGCCGGACGATGTCGGGTCTCAGAGCCTTTCCGGGTTCATCTCCGGATAATCGACGCCAATGAGAAAAAGCCCGTCGGGCGGCGCAACCTGGCCGCAGGCGGCGCGGTCGTGCGCCTCGAGCGCCGCTTTGAGGTCGGCGACGGTCCAGGCGCCTTCGCCGACACGTTTGAGGGAGCCGACCATCGAACGCACCTGGTTGTGCAGGAACGAGCGCGCCGAAGCCTTGACCTCGATCAGGTCGCCCTCTCGGCTCACATCGAGCCGCTCCAGCGTCCTGATCGGGCTGCTGGCCTGGCATTGGGTCGAGCGGAAGGTGGTGAAGTCATGCCGACCGAGCAGGACCTTCGCCGCTTCATGCATGGCGCCGGCGTCGAGCCGTTTCGGCACCCACCACACCTTGCCCTTGTCGATCGCCGCCGGCGCGCGGCGGTTGAGGATGCGGTAGACATAGTGGCGGCGGGTGGCCGAGAAGCGCGCGTCGAAGCTGTCCGAGACGACTGTCGCCTTCAGGACGGCGATATGTGCGCCGGCCATCTGCAGATGCGCGTTGACGGCATCACGCACCTTGTCGCCCGGCCACGCCTTGGCGAGGTCGACATGCGCCACCTGGGCGGTCGCATGCACGCCGGCATCGGTGCGGCCGGCGGCGCGCAACCGGACCTCTTCGCCGCAGAATTTTTGGATCGCCTGCTCGATCGCCTGCTGCACCGAGGGCTGATCCGCCTGGTGCTGCCAGCCGGCAAACAGGCTGCCGTCATATTCGATGTCGAGGCGAAAACGCGGCATGCTAGAGCATGATGCCGAAACGTGTGCAGCGGCTTTCGGACGACATCATGCTCTATCTCTTTGAGTTAGAGGCGAATTCAGACGCCGCTTACGCGGCGAGTGCCGAGCCGAAGGCCGAGGCGTAGACCAGCCTGCCGGCCTCAGGGGCGTCACCCCAGGTCAGGGCCTGCAGGGCCTCGCTCTGGTACTCGCTCTCGAACTTTTCGGCGCGTGCATGGCTGTAGCCGAAACGGCTGTAATAGGCCGGATCACCCAGCACCACGGCTAGCGTCTCGCCGGCATCCCTGAGGCGGATATGCGCCTCGCGGATCAGCGCGCCGCCAATGCCGCTGCCATGGAACGAGGGCTCGACCGCCAGCGGCGCGAGCGCCACGGCCGCAAAGTTCTTGCCGCCGCTCTGGACGAACAGCCGCGAAAACAGGATGTGGCCGACCACCTGGCCGTCCTCTTCCGCCACCAGTTCGGTGACGGCGTCGCCGCCGGTCACCAGCGCGTCGACCAGTCCGGCCTCCGCCTGCTGGCCGAAAGCGTGTTCCTCGACGAGGCGGATGGCCTCGCGATCCCGCGGCGTCGCCGCGCGTATCGACATCATGCTCATGAGAATTTCATTCCTTTTTCGATCTTGGCCCCGCGCAGGAATTCCGACGCGGCAGCGGGCCTTCCGCCCGCCCGTTGAACTTCGACCAGACTGATCGCACCTGCCCCGCAGGCGACCGTCAGCCGGTCATCGAGAATTCCTCCCGACTCGCCGGCGCCTTGCGATAGCGTCGAGCGAAGCAGTTTCAGCCGCTCCTGGCGGCCGCCAATTGCAATCTCGGACCAGGCCCCGGGAAAGGGCGACAGGCCACGAATGGTATTGTGCACTTTGCTCGCCGAGTGAGTCCAGTCCACGCGAGTCTCGGATTTATCGATTTTTTTGGCGTAGGTCACCCCTTCCACCGTTTGTGCGGTAAATGTCAGGGTGTTCCTTTCCAGTCGCGCCAGCGCTTCCACCATCAGTGCAGCACCGACACTCATCAACCGATCATGCAGATCGCCGGCAGTCATATCGGGTTCGATGGCACATTTTTCAACCATTGCCACCGGGCCGGTGTCCAGGCCCTCTTCCATGCGCATCACCATCATGCCGGTTTCGCTGTCCCCGGACATGATCGCGCGCTGGATGGGCGCGGCACCCCGCCAGCGCGGCAAAAGCGAGGCATGGCCGTTGATGCAGCCAAGCCGGGGCGCCTCCAGAACCGCCTTCGGCAACAGCAGGCCATAAGCGACGACCACTGCGACATCGGCCCGCAGGGCGCGGAAAGCGGCCTGCTCGGCCTCACCTTTGAGCGATACCGGTGAGCGCGTCTCGATGCCCAGCCGCTCCGCCTCGCGTTGCACCGGCGACGGCGTCAGCTCCAGCCCGCGCCGCCCGGCGGCGCGCGGCGGCTGCGTATAGACGGCTGCGACATCATGTCCGGCCTCGGCGATGCCGCGCAGCGTCGGCACCGAAAACTCCGGCGTGCCCATGAAGATGACGCGAAGGGGCATTCCTTTTCCGATATCCTGTCTTCTGTACACGCCGTGAGCCAGCTCAGGCACCGGCTTCGAACGGGTTTATTATCTTCAGGTCAAGGCCGTCAAAGTCCCGGACATTGCGGGTCGCCAGTGTGGCATCATGCGCAAGACAAATCGCGGCGATCATGGCGTCAGAAAGGCTGATTGGGCGGCCATTCTTCTCTCGGGCTGCCCTAAGCTTGCCGGCAAGTCGAGGGATCGAACCGGAAAATTCCACGATACGACCGGCAAACTGCTCGGCGACCAGGTGATCGAGCACGCGAACATAACGGTCCGATCCCGTCTTGTTCAAAAACCGTTCGGCACCGAACGATTGCTCCATGATGACTGGCCCGCACATGTAGAGTTCGAGCAAATCCTGTTTGCCGAACCATGCGGAGACATTCGTATCGGGCACAGGCTTGCTGGCTTCGGAAACGACATTGGTATCGAGGACGATCACTCGAAATCCTCGACTCGACGACCGAAGTCGCGTTTCCTGTCCGCTTCAATATCGTCCATTATCGCGGAAAATTCGTCGCCAATTGCGTCTTCAGCAACGAATGCCGAGCGAATCGCATCCCATGCGGAAAGACCCGGCACCGACACGCCTTCTCTTTCCGCGACCATACCTTTGCGCAAAAGATCGATCGCCTTGCCTGACAGGCTCTGGCCGCCCTTGCGTGCCGCTTGTTCGATTTCGCGCTTCAAGGGCTCGGGAATATCTCTGATCAACATGTCGCCCATGGATACCTCCGAGGTCTGATATCATTGATATCAAACTCCGTACCTATGCTCAACGAAATTCGTTGATTGACGAAGGACAGGGCGAAATCAACAGCGTGCCAGCCTATCCCACCATCTTGCCCGGCACCTTGTCCCTGGCCAGCTTCTTGAACTTCTTCACCACCATGTCGCGCTTCAGCTTCGAGATGTGGTCGATGAACAAGACGCCATTGAGGTGGTCGATCTCGTGCTGCAGGCAGGTCGCCATCAGCCCCTCGGCCTCGGTCTCCTGCAGCTTGCCGTCGCGGTCGAGATATCTGACCCGCACGCCTGCCGGGCGTTCGACCTCTGCATAGTAGTCCGGGATCGACAGGCAGCCTTCCTCGTAGACCGAGCGCGTGTCGGTGCTGCTCAGGATTTCCGGGTTGATGAAGACATGCGGTGCCGGCGTCTCGTCTTCCTTGGCCAGATCGATCACCAGCATGCGCATTGGTTCGCCGATCTGGATTGCCGCCAGTCCGATGCCGGGCGCGTCATACATGGTCGCCAGCATGTCGTCGGCTAATTTGCGCAAAGGCCCGTCGACGCGCTCCACCGGCTTCGAAACCTGGCGCAGGATGGGGTCGGGAAGGATGATGAGCGGCTTGATCGGCATGGCGTTCCACCTAAGACCTCCAGCGAAAAGCGTCAACCGGGGCGCCGAGGCACCGTTCACGTTTTGATCTGTGCCAGCCCTGCGAATCGGCTATGCTGTCCACATGAATGATCTGACTTCTATCCTTTCGGAGCCTGTCGCCCGGCTTGGTGCCTCTACGATCACGCTCGGCCATGCGCTGGCCGCCGGCGCATTGTTGTTTCTCGGCCTCTTCGTGGCCCTTGTCGTCGCGCTGTGGCGGTCGGCCAAGGCGCGCGCCGTTGCCGCCGCTGAAGCCGCCGACCATGCCCGCGACGCCGAAGCGCGCATGGCCGGCATATTGCAAAGCCAGGCCGAGATGCAGGGCCGCATGGGCGCTATCGCCGAAGTGTTCGGGGCACGCCAGGCCGAGCTGACGCAATCGATCGGCCAGCGCCTCGACGCCATGACCGGCCGCATCGGCCAGACCATGACCGAGCAGACCAAATCCACGCATGAGAGCCTGGCCAAATTGCAGGAGCGGCTGGCGATCATCGACACCGCGCAAGGCAACATCCAGTCGCTTGCCGGCCAGGTCGTGCAATTGCAGGCGATCCTCTCCAACAAGCAGACGCGCGGCGCCTTCGGCCAGTCGCGCATGGAGGCGATCGTTGCCGACGGCCTGCCGCATGGCGCCTACGAGTTCCAGGCAACGTTGTCGAACGGCAGCCGGCCCGACTGCCTGGTGAAAATGCCGAATGGCGCGCCGTCGCTTGCCATCGATGCCAAATTTCCGCTCGAAGCCTGGAACGCCATCCGCGCCGCCGATGGCGCCGACCTGCAGAAGGTCGCCGCCCAGGCCTTCCGCCGCGACATCGAGATCCATGTCCGTGATATATCTGAGAAATATCTGATCCAGGGCGAGACTCAGGACACCGCCTTCATGTTCGTACCGTCGGAATCGGTGTTCGCCGAGATCCACGAGAATTTCGAGGCCATCGTCCACAAGGCGCACCGCGCCCGTGTCGTCATCGTTTCGCCGTCGCTGCTGATGCTGTCGATCCAGGTCATCCAGGCGATCCTCAAGGACGCCCGCATGCGCGAACAGGCGCATCTGATCCAGGGCGAGGTCATCAGGCTGATGGAGGACGTTGCGCGCGTCGACGAGCGGGTGCGCAAGCTGCAGGTCCATTTCGGCCAGTCGGCCAAGGATATCGATGACATCCTCGTCTCGACGTCGAAGGTGACCAAGCGCGGCCAGAAGATCGAGGCGCTGGAGTTCGGCGCGCAGCCCGACGGTGAGGCTGGCCCTGAAGCCGCATCACGGCCTGCCACCGCGAAAGTTGAAGCTGGCGCCCGCGTCGCCGATTCGAAGACCGGGCAGCTCAGGCTGAGGGTCGTCGAAGGCGACGACTGACGCCTGAGGAGCGCTACTGCTCCTCCACGGTGGTGATGCCCTGGAATTCCGGCAGCCAGTGCAGCGCTGAACTGTGCCATTTCTGCTGTGTCGGGATCAAATCCTCGCGTTGCCGCGCGGTTCCCGCTCGAATTCCATAGACCTTTGGACCCTCTCCAACCGACGTGGCGTAAAGGTGCGAACCGCAGTCGGCGCAAAAGGCCTGGGCGCGCTTGGCCCCGCTCGCCCCGGTCTTGATATAGATTTTCGGCGTACCTTTGGTGATCCGGTAATGATCCTCAGGCGCGGGAACAGTCACCCGAAAGGCCGTGCCGGTCAGTTTCTGGCAGTCAGTGCAGTGGCAGATCGAGGTCTTTTCCGGGTCGACCTCCGCCTCGTAGGTGATGGCGCCACAGTGGCAGCCGCCGTCGATTTTCATCTTGTTTCTCCCTGCTTCGCCGGCATCTTAACCGGCCCGATCCGGCTCGTCTCCTGACGCGGCTTCAACAATCTTGCGCCGCCGTTCCCAGGTCCCGGTCGTCTGCGGCTTGACGAACAATCGCGTGATCTCGGGCATCTCTTTCTTCAGCCGCGCCTCCAGGCGCTCCACACACGCCTCGATCTCCGGCGCCGTCAGATGGTCCTCGAACTCGATGCTGAGAGCAGCGACGATCTCTTGCGGCCCCATGTGGACCGTCAGAACGCCGTTTGCCTTCTGCACCGCAGGATCCTGCTGGACGATAGCCAGCACCTGTCTCTGCACCTCCGGCGATGCCGGCTCGCCGATCAGCAGACCCTTGCTTTCGCGGGCCAGGAAGATCGCCGTCGCGCCTAAAATCAGCCCGATGCCGATCGAGGCCGCGCCGTCGAGTTCCGGCATCTCGAGCTGTTCCGCCGCCAGGATGCCGGCAAAGGCGACGATCAGGCCAAGCAGGGCTGCGCTGTCCTCGAACAGCACGGTGTAGACGCTGGGGTCCTTGCTCGACTGCACGGCCTGCAGCCAGCCCTCTTTGCCCTTCTGCTTGCGGAACTCCCTCAGCGCCACCAGCCAGGAACTGCCCTCGAACAGGAAGGACAGGCCGAGAACGATGTAGTTCACCTTCGCGTTGACGACAGGCTCTGGCGCCATGATGTGGATCACGCCTTCGTAGAAGGACACGCCGGCGCCCAGCGCGAAGACCAGAAGGGCGACGATGAAACTCCAGAAATAGAGTTCGCGGCCGTGACCGAGCGGATGCGTCCGGTCGGCCGGGCGGGCGGCGCGGTGCATGCCATAGAGCAGCAGGCCGCCATTGCCGGTATCGACTAATGAGTGCACGCCTTCCGACAGCATCGCCGAGCTGCCGGTGAAGAAGGCGGCGGCGAACTTGGTCAGCGCGATGGCAAGATTGCCGGCGAGCGCCGCGTAGATCACCCTTTTTGAGCCGCCATGCCCGGCCATGATGCTGCCCCCGTTCAAGGTGCCAGTCTAACGGCCAGCCCGTCAAAGCTCCACAAGACAACATAACGCGCGAACCGTCGGCTCGTTCGGTCGGCTATTCGACGATCTCGTCGGTCCAAACCTTGAAACCGGCAAGCGTGCCCGGCCCGAAGATATGGGTCAGCGGCACGTCGGCGGCGTCGCGACCGGAGGCGATCAGGATGCGGCCGATGCGCGGCGCATTGTTGCGCGGGTCGAAGACATGCCAGCGGCCGCCGAGATAGACTTCCATCCAGGCGGCGAAATCCATGCTCGACCACGGCTTTGGCGTGCCGATGTCGCTGATGTAGCCGGTGCAGTAGCGCGTCGGGATGTTGAGCGCCCGGCAGAAGGTGACCGCGAGATGCGCGTAGTCGCGGCAAACGCCACTCTGTTCGCGATAGGTTTCCGCCGCAGTGCGCGTCGGCCGCGCATTGCCGTAGTTGAAGGCGATATGATTGTGGACGAAATCGCAAACCGCCTGCACGCGCGCAATGCCGAGCGGCGTGTGGCCGAACAGCCGCCACGCCTCGCTCGCCAACAGGTCGCTCTCGCAAAAGCGGCTGGGCAGCAGAAACAGCAGCGTATCCGCCGGCAGGTCGCGCACCTCGTGCTGCCAGGCCATCAGGTCGCCCATCTCGAAGGTGCCGGGATCGCGGATCACCGCGTCGGTGCCGAAGGTGAACCGCCCTGGCGGAGCGACGAACCGGTTGCACCAATTGCCGAAACTGTCGCGGTAGCTCTCGATCGGCACGGGCGGGTTGGAGGTCAAGAAGTCCGGCCGCTCGAGGTCGGAGGCGCGGGAATAGTGGACATTCAGCATTGCGATGAGCGGTGTTTCCTGCGGAAAATCGAAACTCATCTCGCAGCCGATGTGGATTCGCATTGTCGTCCTGACCGGCCTGCCTGTTCATCGCCCGGCGAAAAGCCGGGCTGATGCTGCAGTGCGAAGATGACCATGGCACGGACCAGCATGGTTTACGAGCAAATTTGAAACCGGTTGAAAGCGGTCGGCTGGCGGCGTCGACCGGCGCTAGCCTCTTGCAGTCGGACGTTTCTCTTGTTTCACTTCGCTTCCCGCAATCGGAGGAACGAATCATGGCTAAAGGTGCGATGAAGGCAGGCAAGGAAGCCCGCAAGCCGAAGAAGGATGCCAAGAAACCCGCCCCGGCTCCAGCCCTGAAGGCGCCGCCGGTCAAGGCGATGAAGCTCAAGGACAAGTAGGTCCGGTTAAAACCCGTCCGAACGGGATTGCGACCGGCAACGTTGTTGCCGGTCGTTGTTGATCGAGCGCTCGAATTTCTTATATTGGCGGGGCGGGGACGACCTCGCGCTTTCCCCGAAAATCCGGCCGGGACGACCCGCCATTGTTGATTGGGCATAGGATTCCGAATCCGAGTTCGGTCCGATGCCTTGATGGAGCGTTGTCGATGGCGTGGACTCTTCTGTTTTTTGCCGGTCTGTTCGAGATCGGCTGGGCAATTGGCCTTAAATACACGGACGGCTTCTCGAAGTTGGCGCCGACCGTGCTGACCGTTGCCTCGATGATCGTCAGCCTCGCTCTGCTCGGCCTGGCGCTGAAGGCGCTGCCCGTCGGTACCGCTTATGCAGTCTGGACCGGCATCGGCACCGTCGGCACGGCACTGCTCGGCATCGGGCTGCTCGGCGAGCCGGCCACCGCGATCAGGCTGGCCTGCATCGCGCTCATCGTCAGCGGCATCATGGGGCTGAAGTTCGCCGCCTGATCATACCGGGCAAAGCGCGTCGCGTTTGAACGGGATTCAGATGGCGTGGTTTGGGGAGTTGCTTTTACGCCCGCCGTCTTCCCAACCGGGGCCACTTTTGGCCAACCGGGGCCAGTTTGGGGCGACAGGCATTGGACAAACACGTTCAGGGCCGCTGCAAGGCGACCCTGATCTTTGAAGCAGATTGCTCCGTTGCCTGGAGGCTAGCGGGCGGAGAAGCCTGGAGGCGTCCTGCCCGTGCGCTGCTTGCGCGCCGCATAACGCGCGTCGCGCTTGGCCTTGCGTTCGGCTTCGTCGGCCAGCAAACGGGCGATGCGCTCGTTCTCTTCGGCTTCCCGAATCTTGGCTTCAGCCTGTGCTGCCTCTTCGGCCGCGATGCGTGCCGCTTCGGCTGCTGCCTCGCGCTCGGCCTTCTCGACCGCCTCGCGTGCCAGCTTTTCCTGCTTCAGCCTGGCCTTTTCAGCCTCGCGAATCTGGCGAGCCTCAAGGATTGCCTTGCGTTCGGCCTGTCGTGCCAGCACCGTCGGATCGTCTGCTGCCGGCTTTGACTTGAAGCGCTCCAGAAGCGCCTTCTTTGCCTCGTTCGCGGCATTGCGCCGCTCGAAAATGTCTTTTTCCCTGTAGATAGCCAAGTCCACTTCCCTGAAGTCAATTCGCGAGGCTTACATACGCGCGAATGCCGAGAGTTCAAGCGCCAAAACGGCATGCCAGCCATGAAATTCCGCAATGTTGCACCCGGGAGACGTATTTTCGGCCGGAACCGGCATGCACTGTTCACCGTCCGCCCCTCTGGCGGCGAGGCGGGTCGATGGCTACCTCTAACCCGAAACTCCAACACCAGGATGACATTCGCATGGAACTCGGTCTCTACACCTTCGCCGACGTCAGCCCACAGCCCGGCCCCGGCGCGATCGGCCCGCATGAGCGGTTGCGCAACCTGATCGAGGAGGTCGAACTGGCCGACCAGGTCGGCCTCGACGTCTTCGGGCTCGGCGAGCATCACCGGCCCGACTATGCTGCCTCAGCGCCGGTCGTGGCGCTGGCCGCTGCCGCCGAGCGCTCGAAGCGCATCAAGTTGACCAGCGCGGTCACCGTTCTGTCCTCCGACGATCCGGTACGCGTCTTCCAGCAGTTCGCCACGCTCGATCTTCTGTCTGGCGGCCGTGCCGAAATCATGGCCGGGCGCGGTTCGTTCATCGAATCCTTCCCGCTGTTCGGCTACAATCTGGAGGACTATGACGAACTGTTCGCCGAAAAGCTCGACCTCCTGCTCGCCATCCGCGATCACGTGAAGGTCACCTGGTCCGGCAATCTGCGCGCACCGATCAACGATCGCGGCGTCTATCCCAGGCCGTTCCAGGACCGGCTGCCGGTCTGGATCGCCATTGGCGGCACGCCGCAATCGGCGGCGCGCGCCGGGGCGCTCGGCCTGCCGCTGGCGCTCGCCATCATCGGCGGCGAGCCGGCGCGTTTCGCGCCGCTGTTCGATCTCTATCGGGAGGCGGCCAAGCGCGCCGGCAACGATCCGGCAGGCCTCGCCACCAGCATCAACGTGCACGGCTTCATTGCCGAAACGACCGAGCAGGCGGCCGATGATTTCTACGGCCCGCAGGCCGAGGTGATGAACCGCATCGGCCGCGAGCGCGGCTGGGGCCCGACGTCACGGGCGCATTTCGACCAGTCGCGCGGCCCCAATGGCGCCCTGTTCGTCGGCAATCCCGAGCAGGTGGCCGAAAAGATCGTCGCCCAGCACAGGATCTTCGGTAACGACCGCTTCCTGCTGCAGATGGCGATCGGCACCATGCCGCACGCCAAGATCATGAAGGCGATCGAGCTATACGGCACCAGGGTGGCGCCGATCGTACGCAAGGAAACGGCGAAATCCGCGCCGGCGGTGCCGGCGCCCGTCGCGTAGGTCCGCGCTCCGGGCCTTGCCGGTTGACGGAACCTAAGCGGCGGCAGGGGCGTTTTTGTCAATGGATTGCACCAATTGCGGTGCGCCGGTGAGTGTCCATGATGAAAACCGAACCCGCTGCCTTGGGCGCAGGCGTTGCTGACGAGTCGGATCCACGCGTCGCGGCTCGCGCGGACGCGCATCTGATGCGTTCGCTGCTCATCGGTATCTTCCTGTTCATGGCGATCTATGCGCTTTACTTCGCCCGCGCCTTCTTCATGCCGGTGATCCTGGCTTTCCTGCTGGCGTTGACGCTGACACCGATCGTCCGGCTGCTGCGCAAGCGCGGCATTCCCGAAGTCGTGTCGGCGACCCTTCTGGTGCTTGGCTCGATCTGCATCTTTGCCAGTGCCGGCTATCTGCTCAGCGGCCCGGTCATCGACCTCATCAACAACACCTCGTCAATCGGCCAGCAGCTGACCGAACGGCTGGCGCAATTGCGGCGTCCGTTCGAGAGGATCATGCAGATCTCGCACCAGATCGGGCAGCTCACCGAGACGTCCCAGGAGGCCGGCATCCAGAAGGTGGCGGTCGCCCAATCAGGCATCCTGTCGTCGGCGGCCAGCAACATCCTGTCGGCGGGAACAAGCCTCACCATCATCTTCGTGCTGTCGCTGTTCCTGCTCGCTTCGGGCACGATGTTCTATGAGAAGATCATCCAGTCCTTCGCCAGCCTCAGCGAAAAGAAGCGGGCGCTGCGCGTCGTCTATGACGTCGAACGGGAAATCTCGCACTATCTGCTCACCGTCACCATCATCAATGTCGGCCTCGGCACGGTCACCGGCCTTGGCTTGTGGGCGCTCGGCATGCCCAACCCGCTGGTCTGGGGCGTCGCCGCCGCCCTGTTCAACTTCCTGCCTTATGTCGGGGCGCTGATGACCATCGTTCTGGTCGCGATCATAGCGCTCATCAGCTTCGACACCATCTCCTACGCGCTGCTGGCGCCGGCCTTCGTGCTGGTGTGCGACATCGTCGAAGGCCAGTTCGTGACACCGATGGTGGTCGGCCGGCGTCTTGAGATCAACGCCGTGGCGATCTTCATTGCCATCGCCTTCTGGTCCTGGCTCTGGGGTTTCGTCGGCGCATTGATGGCGGTGCCGCTGCTGGTCGTCATCAAGGTGTTCTGTGATCATTTCGAAGGGCTCAGCCCTGTCGGCAACTTCCTCGCCGCGCAGCACACGGCCGTCGTCGTGGACGATGACGTCGCCGACACGGAATCCGCAAAGGGCTGATCAATATTTTTGAATTTGCGGCGTCGCCGGGCGCTTCCTACATGCGGTCCTTACACAGGATCCCGTTCATGACCGCTCTATCCGTTCTCGACCTGTCGCCGATCATCGAAGGCAGCGATGCCTCGCAGTCGCTCGCCAACTCGCTCGATCTTGCCCGTCATGCCGAGCGGCTGGGCTACAAGCGCTACTGGCTGGCCGAGCATCACAACATGCCGGGCATCGCCAGTGCGGCGACCGCGGTCGTCATTGCCCATGTCGCCGGCGGCACCAGGACCATTCGTGTCGGCGCCGGCGGCATCATGCTGCCCAACCATTCGCCGCTGGTGATTGCCGAACAGTTCGGCACGCTGGCCGCCTTGCATCCGGGTCGCATCGATCTCGGTCTCGGCCGCGCGCCCGGCACCGACATGGGCACGGCACGCGCCTTGCGCCGCAATCTCGAGGCCGGCGTCGACAATTTCCCGCAGGATGTCGTCGAGCTGATGGGCTACTTCCGGCCGGCCGAAGAAGGCCAGCGCATCCGCGCCGTGCCGGGCGAGGGCCAGAACGTGCCGATCTGGATCCTCGGTTCCAGCCTCTACGGCGCGCAGCTCGCCGCCATGCTCGGCCTGCCCTATGCTTTTGCCTCGCATTTCGCGCCGGCGGAACTCGACCATGCTCTGGACGTCTACCGCTCGCGTTTCCAGCCGTCGGAGCAGCTCGACAAGCCGCATGTGATGCTCGGCCTCAACGTCTTTGCCGCGCCCACCGACGCGGAGGCGAGGCTGCTGTTCACCTCGCTGCAGCAGGCCTTCGTCAATCTGCGCACCGGCCGGGCCGGTCGGTTGCCGCCACCTGTCGAGAACTATGAGCGCGATCTCGATCCGATGGCCAAGACCATGCTTGGCCAGGCGCTGTCCTGCGCGGTCGTCGGGTCTCCCGAGACGGTCCGGCAGGGCATCGACGCGTTCGTGCGCCGCACCGGCGCCGACGAGCTGATGGTCACCGCGCAGATCTTCGACCATGCCGCCCGCGTGCGGTCGTTCGAGATCCTGGCCGAGGCCCACAAAGCGCTGTCGCAGGCGGCCTGATTCTTGGCTTGGAGGATACACGGTGCTTCTGCTAAGGGCGGGGCACCCTTCCGCAAGATCGAGCGCCCCCGTGAAAAATGACCATGACGCACGCATGCAGTTCGCCATCGAACTGGCACGGCGTGCCGGCGACCTCGGCCTGAAATATTTCCGCGACCTGGACAGCCTGACCATCGAGAGCAAGGGCCATCAGGACCTAGTTTCCGAAGCAGACCGCGAGGTCGAACTGTTCATCCGCGCCGCCATTGCCGCCGACTATCCGCAAGACGGCATCGTCGGCGAGGAGCATGCCTCGGTCGCGGGTTCGACGGGCTATGTCTGGGTGATCGATCCCATCGACGGCACCGCCAATTTCGTGCGCGGCATCCCGGCCTGGTGCGTGGTGATCGCCTGCGCCCTGCATGGCGAGACCGTGGTTGGCGTGATCCACGAACCGTCGACCGGCGAGACGTTTCACGGCCGGCTCGGCGGCGGCGCTTTCGTCGACGGCAGGCCGATCAAGACCAGCGCGAGCACCAGCCTGGAAGAAGGATCCGTCGGGACCGGATTTTCAAACCGCGCCGACACCGAAAATGTCGCCGTGTTGGTCCGCATGCTGCTGGCCGAGGGCGGTGTCTTCTTCCGCAACGCATCCGGCGCCTTGATGCTCGCCTACGTCGCCGCCGGCCGCCTGCTCGGCTATGTCGAGGAGCACATGAACGCCTGGGATTGCCTGGCCGGCATGCTTCTGGTCGAGGAGGCCGGCGGCATGGTCGTGAAACCCGATCCGAAGACGGTGCTGCAGGATGGAACGTTGGTGATATCTGGCGGCAAGGGCGTCTTTCCCAAGCTGCGGGAGCTTTGCCGCGGGCCGTTCAGGCTCTGAACGCTATCTTGTGCGAAAACGCCCGGGCCCGTCGGGACTCAGGCTAATTTCGCCAGCAGCTTCATAAATGTGGCGATCTCCTTGGCCGAGAGCGGCGCCAGTGTTTCCTGCGTGATTTCGCGGGCAAGCGGGATCAAGCGCTCGACCGCGTCGCGGCCCTCCGCGGTCAAATTGACCAGCAGCCGCCTTTTGTCGACTTCGTGCTTGGAAAGCTCGACCAGGCCGCGCGCTTTCAGCCGGTCGATGACACCCTTCACCGTCGCCGCGTCCATGGCGATCAGCGTGCCGAGCTGATTCTGCGAGGTTTCGCCGACATCGCGTAGCTTGGCCAGTGCCGCGAACTGCGGCGGCGTCAAATCGGCGATATGGGCGGCGAAGATCGAGACATGGCGCTGATGCGCCTTGCGCAGGATGAAGCCGACCTGCTCCTGCAGGCGATAATCGTTTTCATCAGGCTCTTCGGCCTCGACGAGCTTCAGCAGACTGTCCTCGGCGCTCACCGCAACCCGTCCCAGGCCTTGATATCCCCAGCCGCCAGGCCGCCCATGCGGTCGTGCACGCGTGGGCCACAGGTCATGGCCAGGCAGAACAGGATCTCGTCGGGGCGCGGGCCGTCGCTGATGCCGACTTCCATGGCGTCGAAATGGCTGCGCACATAGGCGGCGTTGATATGCCCGAGCGGCACATCGAGCCGCGAGCCGAAGGCACCGACCTTCTTTGCCGACGGCACAATCGCCTTGGCGTCGCCGAGCCGTTCGCGCATGGCGTAGCCGCCGGGCACATGCCAGAGCGCGCCGTGCTCCAGTTCGCCTGATGTGCCGACAATGGCGCCCTTGCCATAACCGTCGATCTGCTTCACGTCGCCGCCGAGCGCCGCGATCAGCCGGTCGGCCAACAGCAGGCCGAGCGGCTTCAGATCGTCCATGGCGCTCTGCAATTCCTCGACATAGCGCCCGGCGAACGGGTTCTTGACTAGCGCCATGGCGGCCGCGCGCCGGCGCGGCACCTTGGCCACCGGCCCGCCCTCGTGGAAGATCTCCTCCGTTATCACCGCAATCTTGCGGATCGGAAACTCAGGCATGGGCAACTTCCTTCCCTGGACTTTTGTCGGGCGCGGCAAGCGCCATTGAACCACTGATGCGGGTCTGGCCGGCAAGAAACAGCGCCGATGCGGCGATCAATCCCCTGCGGCGGAAATCTTCTGCGACGGCAAGTCCGCCGTCCAGCGCAGTAGCGATTTCCGTTGAGGAAAGCGCGCCGACCTCTTGCGTCACCAACCTGTCGCCAAGGTCGCTGTCCGGCGCCAGGTCGCGCGCCGGCACGCGCCGGATGGCCGGATGGCCGGGCAGGTCGACGGCATTGGCAATCAGCGTCGCGGCGGCATCGGCCTCGGCCCCGGACCGCGCCAGCACAGTGACGGCATCGGCGATGCCAAGCGAAAACGAGCGTCCGCGCCAACCGCTCGTGGCAACGCCGCGCACGCCATCGCCGGCACGGATGACGATGCGGTCGGCCAGACCGTGGCCGGTGCCGGCGATGGCAAGCGTCATCGACTGGCCGGCGCCGAGATGGATGGCGCTGTCGCCACCATTGTTGACATAGGCGCGGTCGAGCTTTCGGCCGGCAAGCATGGTCTCGAGCATTTCGTCGGCTACCGAACCGGCGACGGCGGCCATCGGCGTGATGAAATCTTTCGCCAGCGGCACGACGGCCGCTTCCATGCGCTGCGCTGTCGAACCGGTGAACGCACGGGGCCGGCTCGTGGCCGGCTGGCGCAAGTCAGGTAATTCCTCGACCAGCTCCGGCAAGATGGTCTGGAAACGCGTCACCGCCTGCTCATAGGCCTGGCGGCATTCGTGCGCCTCGCCAAAGGCCTCGACGATCAGGTCGATCGGCCCGTGGTTTAGATGCAGCCGCTTGCCGTCCTGCAGCCAATGCGCTTGCGGGCCAGACATCACCCGGCACCGTTGGAGCGAACACGATGCAATTGTGCCAGCGGCGGCCATGGATTGCCGGTCGCGGCACCTGAGCCGCGGCGTGGATTGAGATATTCGCCGCCCTTGGCAACAATATCCTCGACGCTGCGGATCTCGGCCTCGTAGCCGCCAAGCCTGACATAGTCGTCGCGGCGCAAGGTGAATTCGATCGGCGCCACCAGCGCCGGGGTCGGCACATAGCCGAAGGCGCCTTCCGGCACCCGCGTGACATCGACCATCAGCGTGATGCCGCCACCCGGCCAGACATAGACCGGCGCGCCGCCGACCGTCACATAGGTGTTCAGGCCTTGCACCGAACGGGTGAGATTGACCGGGTTTTCGGTGACGCCGGCGCGCAGCGAGCCACCGGCGCCGCCGATGAACAGCACGGTGCACAGCGCCGGCTCGCAATTGTCCTCGATCAGCCCGACGGACTTTTGCAGCCGCTCCGGAAACGGTTTCTGCACCGGCTTCAAGTCGTCATCGAGTTCGTAATAGGCGAACTGCTCGCCGGTGGTCGAAACCATCAGCAGCGACAGGCCGGGCCGCGCGCCCTTCTTGGCGTTCCATTCGCCGAGGATGGACAGCGGGTCGGATATGCTGGTGCCGCCCCAGCCGAGGCCGGGCTCGGACACCTTGAAATAGCGGCCCGGCGTCGAGCGGCGGCCGATGATCTTTATGCCCGTGTCCTGCCAGCCCAGCACCTTGCCGGCCTGATGCTCGGACACGACGCCGGTGATGTGGTCGTCGACCACCACCACCTCGTCGACCAGCCCGCGCCATTGTGTGGCGAACATGCCGATGGTGGCCGACCCGCAGCCGACCCGCATGCGGTGTTCCTGCTTGCCGTCGATGACTGGTGGTTTGCCGGCTTCGACGATGACCGTGGCGCCGCCGTCGATGCCGAGTTCCACCGGCTTGCGGTTGCACAGATTGAGCAGCGCGTCGCAGGTGGCGCGGCCTTCCGACTTCGAGCCGCCGGTCAGATGATGCACGCCGCCCAGCGACAGCATCTGCGAGCCATATTCGCCCGTCGTGACATGGCCGATCGCTTCGCCCCCGGCGCGCACTGTAGCCGTTTCGGGCCCGATATGACGGTCGGTGTCGATCTTCACCTTGACGCCGCAGTAGGAGAAGATGCCCTCGGTGACGACGGTGACGAGATCGACGCCCTCGACTTGCTGGCTGACGATGAACGGGGCCGGCTTGTAATCGGGATAGGTGGTGCCCGCACCGATGGCGGTGACGAAGCGGCGGCCGGTGTTGACCAGCTCGCCGTTCCATGCCTCGCCTTCGGTGACGAAAGGCACCATGGCCGCGCCGGTCTCGGCCGCGTGGTCGAGGATGGTCAGCGGGTCCATGCGCACGATCCTGCCGCCGACATTGCCGTAGCGGTCGCATGCGCCGGTGCGGCCATCGGCGATGTAGCACATGACCGGGCAGGCATCGCAGCGGATCTTCTCCGCCACCTGCTTTTCGCCGGGATCGTGCGTTTCGAAGCGTTCGGCAAGCTCGCTCATCGGCGTGCCTCCTTGTCGCGAATGGCGGCGCGGATACGCGTCGGCGTCGCCGGAACCTTGGTGACCAGGACGCCGGTAGCGTCGCGGATGGCGTTGAGGATCGCCGGCGCTGTCGGGATCAGCACATGCTCGCCCAGGCCCTTGGCACCGAACGGTCCTTCGGGGTCGGGAACCTCGATCAGGATGGTCTCGATCGGCGGCACGTCGCCGATGGTCGGAATGAGGTAGTCGTGCAAATTCTCGGTGCGGCCGGGGATATACTCTTCCATCAGCGCCATGCCGATGCCTTGCGCGATGCCGCCTTCGATCTGGCCCTCGACCAGCAGCGGGTTGATCGCCTTGCCGACATCGTGCGCCGCGGTGATCTTGATCAACTTGACCGTGCCGAGCTTCAGATCGACTTCGAGTTCGGCGATCTGCGCACCGTAGCCATAGACCGCATAGGGCTTGCCCTGGCCCTTGGCGTCGAGCGGCAGCGTCGGCGGGTCGTAGCTTTCCTCGGCGCGGAAGACGAAGCCATCGGCATCCACGTCCAATGCAGCGAGGTCGATGTGGCGCGTGGCCTCACCTTCGCGGATGGTGATCGCCGGGCCGTCCAGTCGCAGCGATGCCTTCTCCGAGACGTTGGCAAAGCGCAGGATCTTTTCCCGCAAGGCACGGCCCGCCTTTTCGGCCGCCTTGCCGGTCACGAAAGTCTGGCGCGAGGCCGATGTCTTGCCGGCATCGGGGCTGATGGCGGTGTCGGCGCTTTTCAGCCGGAATTTCTCCAGCGGCAGGCCAAGCGCGTCGGCGCAGATCTGGGTGATGACCGTGTTCGAGCCCTGGCCGATATCGACGGCGCCCTGATGCAGGATGACGTCGCCGCAAGCCGCGATGCCGACGCGGATAGTCGACGGGTTGGGCAGCGAGGTGTTGCCGCAGCCATACCAGCAGGAGGCGACACCAACGCCGCGCCTTTTGTCCCTGTTGGTGTCGTTGAATGCACCCGCATCGGCCTTCGCGCGTACCCAATGCGGCCGCAGGGATTCCAGGCATTCGGCAATGCCGACGCCGGAATCCAACCGCTGCCCGGTAACCGTTTCGGATCCGTTCCGAAGGCAGTTCTTCAGCCGAAAATCGAGCCGGTCGATGTCGAGCTTCTCGGCCAGCTCGTCATAGAGCGTCTCCTGCATGATCGTCGCTTGCGGCACGCCAAAGCCGCGGAAGGCGCCGGAGATCGGCCCATGGGTGTGGATGGCGCGGCCCTCGGCGCGATAGTTCGGTGTCGCATACGGGCCGGAGGCGTGCACCGGTACGCGGTTGGCGACCGTCGGCCCCCAGCTGGCATAGGCGCCGGTGTTGAAGTCGCCGGCAAAGATCATGCCGGTGACATGGCCGTCGGCATCGGCGCCGATGGTCGCTTTCATCTCGGCCGGATGGCGCTTGGTGGTCGACATCATCGATTCGTTGCGGGTATAGGCGAGCGCTGCCGGCCGGCCGGTCTTCAGCGTCACAAGGCCGATCAGCGGCTGCAGCGAAACGTCGAGCTTGGAGCCGAAGCCGCCACCGGTCGCGGTCGGCACGATGCGCACCTTGTCGACGGCAAGGCCGAGCACCTTCGCGGTCTCGTCACGGTCCATATAGGGCGCCTGCGTGCAGGCGACGACGACCAGCGTGTCGCCATCCAGGTATGCATAGCCGGCTTCCGGCTCGATATAGGCATGCTCGACATAGGAGGTGTCGATGGAGCCGGAGACGGTGACGGCAGCGCCGGTAAGCGCCGCCTCGGGATCGCCGCGCTCGACAAAGCCGGCGGTGAGCAGGTTCGCCGGGCGGTTGTCATGGATCAGCCTGGCGCCGCTGGCCTGCGCTTCGCAAGGCTGCAGGACATGCGGCAGCTCGCTCCAGCGTATTGGGAAATCCGACAGGTCGAGATCGAGGATGGCCTCGCGCTCGCCGGCGACCAGCGCCACCGCCTCGCCGCGAAGGCGCGCAAAACCCTCGGCCAGCGCCGGCTGGTCGGCGAACGGGCCGATGACGCCGAAACAGTTCTTTCCCGGAATGTCGGCGGCAGTGAAGACGCCGGCGATGCCGGGATGTTGCTTCACCCAGCCATCGAGGTCGCCGAAGGCGAAGCTGGCGTGATAATGCGGCGAGCGCACCACCAGCACGGCCAACGCATCGGCGGGGAAGGAATCGCCGCCGAATTTTTCACCGCCGGTGACCTTCGGCATGCCGTCGAGCCGGATGGGCGAAGAGCCGATCGCATGGCCCGATCGAGGCAAGCGGAAATCGAGGTTTCCGGCTTGCTTGGAGGCATCCATTACCGCCGCGATGATCTTCCGGTAGCCGGTGCAGCGGCAGAGGATGCCGCCCAGCGCGTCCTGGACCTCGATCTCGGTCGGGTTGGGTTTCTTTTCCAGCAATGCCGTGGCCGCGACCAGCAGGGCCGGCGTGCAGATGCCGCACTGCGCCGCGCCATGGTCGAGGAACGAGGCTTGCAGCGCCGACAGCCGGCCATTGGCGAGCCCTTCGACTGTTGTCACCGACGCACCTGCGGCGGAAGCCGCCGACATCAGGCAGGCGCAAACCGGATCGCCGTCGACCAGCACCGTGCAGGCGCCGCAGTCGCCAGCGTCGCAGCCGACCTTGGTGCCGGTCAAAAGCAGTTCGTCGCGCAGCACCGAGGATAGCCGACGCAGCGGCGGCACGTTGACCGAAATGGCTGCGCCGTTCACCTCGAAGGCAATGTCGGCTCGCTCGGGGCCGAGGCGAGGCTGAACGCCGTCGAGATCGGGCAGCGCTTCACGCATCTCTGGCGAGACCTGGCTCATGCCGCCACCACCTCGGGGTCATTCATCAGCCCACAGGCCTGGAGCACGGCGCGAGCAACGATCTCGCGCACCGCATCGAGCCGGTATTCGGCGCTGCCGCGCACATCGGCGATCGGCGACAGCTCAGCCATCGGCGCGGCCAGCACCGCATCGGCGAGCGCCTGGCCAGCGGGCAGGCCGCGCAAGGCGGCTTCGACGCCGGCGAGGCGCTTGGCCACCACCGAGCAGGAGCCGGCGGCAACCGCGGCTTCCACCACGATGCCGTTGTCCACCACCAGACGCGCCGCCACCATGGCGATGGAAATGACGAGATAGCGCCGCGCGCCAAGCTTGACGAAAGCCGACGTACCGGCGGCAGGCTTCGGCACGCGGATGGCCGTAACCAGCTCGCCGGGCTGCAGGGCCGTGCGGCGATTGCCGAGAATGAAGTCCTGCAGCGGTAGGCAACGTGTCGTTATCGCCGATCGCAATTCGACGTCGGCATCGAGGACGAGCAGCGCCGGCACACCATCGGCGGCCGGCGAGGCGTTGCAGAGATTGCCCGCGACTGACGCGACGTTCTGGATCTGCACCGAACCGACCTCACGCCCCGCCTGCTTCAGCGCATCGAAGGCTGGCGGCAAGGGGTGGCGGATGATGTCGGTCCAGGTCGTGCGCGCGCCGATGACGAAGTGGTCATCCGTCTCGGCAATGCCGCCCAGCGCCGCCAGGCCATTGATGTCGAGAACATTGTCGCGGAAGGGTTTGCTGCCTTGCGCCGGATAGAAATCGGTGCCGCCGGCAAGGATGCGCCAGGCGTCCTCGCCAAGCAAAGCGAGCGCTTCGTCGACAGAGGTGGGTTTCGCGTAACGGATCACGCTTTGCCTTCCAGAAAAGAGGCCTTCCAGAAACCGGTATTTCGAAAGACCCTGCCAGCATAGCTGCCGGACGAAATTCATTCGTATGCAAATGATATCAAGACCGTAGGAATTGTCAAAGCCGTAGTTTTGCGAGCGCTCAGTTGGCACGCGTTTGTTATGTGGCCAGAGGTTGACGCAGCCGGCCATCTGGTCGAGTTTCTGCCTCCGGTCGCAATAGCGGTATTCTTTCACCGGAGCCCGAGACAAAAAAAGGAAGCCCCATGGCCGACGAAGCGCTTGTTGTCATCGACCTGCAGAACGATTTTTGTCCGGGCGGCGCGCTGGCGGTTGCCGGCGGCGACGAAATCGTGCCGCTGGTCAATGACCTGATCCGGCACGCCGATCATGTCGTGCTGACGCAGGACTGGCATCCCGCCGGCCATTCGAGTTTTGCCTCCAGCCATCCGGGTTCGCAGCCCTTCACGATGATCGACATGCCCTACGGCCAGCAGACTTTGTGGCCGGACCATTGCATCCAGGGCAGCCTGGGCTCGGATTTCCACTCCGGCCTCGCCTGGACCAAGGCGGAACTCGTCATCCGCAAGGGTTTTCGGCCTGCCATCGACAGCTACTCGGCCTTCTTCGAGAACGACCGGACGACGCCGACCGGCCTTGCCGGCTATCTCAGGGAGCGCGGCATCGACACGCTGACCCTGGTCGGGTTGGCGACCGATTTCTGCGTTGCCTTTTCGGCGCTGGACGCCATCAGCCAAGGTTTCAAAACCACCGTACGGCTCGATGCCTGCCGTGGCATCGATCTCAATGGTTCGCTCGAGACAATGCTGCACCGCATGCGCGACGCCGGTGTGGCGCTCGAAGACCACGTCTTGGATTGAACCGGACGTGGGGCGCAGGAGGGCCTTTTTGCGGATTGCGACAGGAGCGGGCGCTGTGATCGCAGTCGCAATGCTGTTTCCAGGCCAAGCCTTGGCGGCTGAGGAACACGCGCTGCCCGGTGCCGCGATGTCGCTGTGGTGGGCGCTGCCCTTTGCCGGCCTGCTTTTGTCGATCGCCACCGGGCCTTTGCTCTTCCATCACATATGGGAGCATCACTATGGCAAGATCACCGCGCTGTGGGCGGCGCTGGTGATCGTGCCGCTGGCTTTGGCCTTCGGCATTCCCAGTGCGACCGAGGCTGTGCTGCATGCGTTGCTTGCGGAATATATGTCCTTCATCATCCTACTGTTCGCGCTCTACACAATTTCGGGCGGCATCCTGCTTGCCGGCAACATCCACGGGACGCCGCTGGTCAATGCCGGGCTGCTGCTGGCTGGCGCGATCCTGGCCTCGGTGATCGGCACGACCGGCGCCTCGATGGTCCTGATCCGGCCGATCCTGCGCGCCAATGACAACCGGCCGTTCAACGCCCATGTCGTCATCTTTTTCATCTTCCTGGTTGCCAACATCGGCGGCTCGCTGACACCGCTCGGCGACCCGCCGCTGTTCGTCGGTTTCCTGCGCGGCGTCGACTTTTTCTGGATCACCGCCAATCTCTGGCGCGAGACGCTGTTCGTCGGCGGCATGGTACTGGCCGTCTTCCTTTGCATCGACATCATCCTGCACCGGCGCGAAAACGGTGCACCGAAGACCAGGGATCCGACACCGGATACGAAGGTGCGCCTGCGCGGCCTGGCCAACCTTCCGCTGCTGGCTGGTGTGGTCGGTGCGATCCTGCTGTCGGCGGCCTGGAAACCCGGAGTGAGCTTTTCCGTGTTGGGCGTGAGCCTCGAACTGCAGAACCTGGTGCGCGACGCCATCAACCTGGCACTGGCCCTGCTGTCGCTTCCCCTCTCTTACAAGAGCCACCGCGAAGCGAACGGCTTCGACTGGGGGCCAATAGCAGAGGTGGCGAAATTGTTTGCCGGCATCTTCATCTGCATCGTGCCGGTCATCGCCATCCTCAGGGCAAGCCATGACGGCGCTCTGGCGCCGCTGGTGGCACTTGTCAGTTCGCCCTCCGGCCAGCCCAACGATCTCGCCTATTTCTGGCTGACCGGGGCGCTGTCGTCGTTCCTCGACAATGCGCCGACCTATCTGGTGTTCTTCGAACTCGCCGGCGGCGACCCTCGGCATCTGATGACCGAGTTTGCCTCGACCCTGGCGGCAATCTCGGCGGGCGCGGTGTTCATGGGCGCCAACACCTATATCGGCAATGCGCCCAACTTCATGGTCTATGCCATAGCCAGGCATCGCGGCGTGAAGATGCCGGGCTTCTTCGGCTACATGCTGTGGTCCGGGCTGGTGCTGATCCCGACATTCCTGATTGCCGGCTTTTTGTTCTTCGGCTGATCACCCGACCCCCACATACCGCCGTACAGCCGACGGGTCGGCGCGCAGTTCCTCGACATCGACCGTCTCGCGGTTGCGGCCGTTCTCGATGAAGCAGACACTGTCGGCGACGGACAGCACCGCATCGACCCGCTGTTCGACCAGGATCGTGGACACACCCAAGTCTCGCAGTTTCGACACTGTCTCGCGGATCTTGGCGATCATCGACGGCATCAGCCCTTCTGTCGGCTCGTCGAGCAGCAGCACCTGCGGTTCCAGGCAAAGCGCGCGCGCCATGGCCAGCATCTGTTGCTCGCCGCCAGACAAGGTGCCCGAGCGTTGCCGCAGCCGCTGGCGCAGCAGCGGGAAGAGGTCGAGCACGGTTTCGCGCGTCGCCTTGCCCTTGCCGCGCGCCATCAGCCCGATCTCGATGTTTTCAGCCACCGTCATTTCGGCGAACAGCCGCCGGCCTTGCGGCACATAGGCGACGCCGGCCTTCGGCACCTCATGCGCCGGCAAACCGGTCAATTCCTTGCCATCGAGGCTGATCGAGCCGGCGCTTGAGGGAACCAGTCCCATGATGGCCTTCAGCGTCGTCGTCTTGCCGGCGCCGTTGCGGCCGAACAGGCAGAGTACCTCGCCCTTGTTCAGCACGAGATCGAGACCATAGAGCACCTGGACCTCACCATAGAAGCAGTCCAGCCCCGAGATCGCCAACGCCTCGGACTTTGTCTGCGCCTTGGTCGTCTCGGTCATGGGGCGGTCCCCAGATAGGCTTGCTGAACGGCCGCGTTCTCGCGGATCGCCTCGGGCGTGCCTTCGGCGAGGATCTTGCCGGCATTGAAGACAGTGATGCGGTCGGCCAGTTGCATGACGACCGGCATGTTGTGTTCGATCAGGAGCACCGTGGCACTCGCAGCGATCTCGCGCACCAGGGTGATGAAATTGTCGATCTCGCTGTCGGCCAGGCCTTGCGTCGGCTCGTCGAGGATCAGCAGGCGCGGCTTCAGCGCCAGGCCCATCGCCACTTCCAGCAGGCGCTGGTGGCCATAGGACAATTGTCCGGCCGGCATGTGGGCGCGGTCAGCCAGGCCGGTGCGTTCTAGCGCCGCCATGACGCCGGCTTGCACCGCGCCCTTCGAACGGCCATCGCTCAGCGTCCGCTGCACCGGCAATGCGACATTGTCGTAGGCGGTGAGATTGGCAAAGACGCTGGTGATCTGGAACGTGTAGGCGATGCCCTGGCGGACGCGGACATAGGCCGGCAGGCCGGTGATGTCGGCGCCATCGAAGACGATCATGCCCGACGACGGCTGGATGCGGCCGCTGACCAGGCTGGCGAAGGTAGTCTTCCCGGCCCCATTCGGGCCGATGACGGCGCGGATCTCGCCGGGCATCAGGGTGAAATCGACACTGTCGACGGCACGCAAGCCTCCAAAGTTGCGCGACAGGCCCTTGGTGGTCAAAAGCGGCGTCATGGCAGCCACCCGAGCCAGCGCTGCCGCATGCTGCCGAGAATGCCTTTGGGGAGAAACAGCACCAGCAGGATGAGCGCAATGCCGACGATCAGCAGATAGGCCGAGGTGTAGCCGCTGGTGATGTCGATGACATAGTACATGAACAGCGTGCCGATCAGCGGCCCAAGCGTAGTGGCGGCGCCGCCAAGCAGCACCCATAGCAGCGGCAGGATCGAATACTGCACCGACGCGAAGCTCGAGCCGACATAGCCGAACAGCAGCGCATAGGCAGCACCCGATGCAGCGCAGACGATGCCGGAGATGACGACGGCGGCGAGCTTGTTCGAGAAGGTGTCGTAGCCCAGCATCTTCGTCCGCTCCTCGTTCTCGCGGATGGCGACCAGCACGCGGCCATATCTGGAGCGGACAAGGGCAAGCGTGATCAGCAGCACCAGCGAGAACAAGCCGAGCGCGCTCATGTAGCGCACGGTCGGGTTGGTGAGATCGAGCGATGTCGCGCCGAAGGCAAGCACCCGCGCCGGCTGCGGCACGACCATGCCCTGGTCGCCGCCGGTCCATGACGAGAAGTAAAGGATGATGAGGTAGAACACCTGCGCGAACATCATGGTGACGATCATGAATGCGACGCCTGACGTGCGCAGCGCCAGCAGGCCGATCACCAGGGAAAGAACGACACCGCAGCCGAGGCCCGCGGCGAATGCCGCCGGCACGCTCCAGCCGAGCTGGATGACAGCAAGGCCGGCACCGTAGAGCCCGGCGGCAAAGAACATGGCATGACCGAGGCTGAGCAGGCCGACATAGCCGAACAGCATGTTGTAGCCCATGGCAAAGACCGCCAGCACCATGATGCGGGCGAGCAGACCGTGATAGTACTCCGGCAAAAGGAAGCTCAGCACGAACAGCAGCGCGATGGCGCCGAGATGCAGGCCGTAGGCTTTTGCCGGCGAAGCTTCGCTCATCGCGACGCCGTCCCGAACAGGCCTTGCGGCCGGAACACCAGCACCATGGCGACCAGCAGGGTGGCGATGATTTTGGCCAAGGTCGGCGAGAAGAACATCGAGATGATGCCGTCCGACAGGCCGATCAGCACGGCGGCGACGACCGTGCCGCGCAGCGAGCCGAGACCGCCGATGATGACGACGATGAAGGACAGCAGCAGTGGATCCTGACCCATCAGGTAATGCGCCTGGCTGATCGGCACGATCAGCACCGCGGCGATCGCTGCCAGCATGGCGCCGAGCGCGAAGACGCCGCCATAGACGCGGCCGACAGGGATTCCGAAGGCTTGCGCTGTCTCGCTATCGTACTGCGTGGCGCGCATGATCAGGCCGATCTTCGTGCGCGTCAGCACCAGCCATGTCGCCACCAGCAGGAGCGCGGAGGCGGCGATAACAGACAGTTTGTAGCCGGAATAGCCGAACCACGGCAAAAGGATGCGATAGGTGAACGGCGGCTCCACCGGCCGTGCCTCGGGACCGTAGAAGGTCAGCGCCAGTTGCTGGATGATGTAGAGCATGCCGATGGTGGCGACGATGGTGGCTTCCGGATTGTAGTTGAGCCGGCGCAGCACCAGCCGCTCGGCGACCAGCGCGATGGCGCCGACGATCAGCGGCGCGATCACCAGCGCCGCCAGGAAGCCGAGCGCCGGATGGCCGCCGATCGACGTGGTGATCGCCCAGGCGAGCACCGCGCCGAGCATGAAGAATTCGCCATGGGCGACGTTGACGACGCGCATGACGCCGAACACCAGCGACAGCCCAAGCGCTGTCAGCGCCAGCACCGCCGAGGTGACGAGGCCTTCGAGGGCGGCGAGGAGAAGGTGGGGTCCGAAGTGCATCGCTTAAGCGCCAGCGGATGCGCGAGGCACCCCCCTCTGTCCTGCCGGACATCTCCCCCTCAAGGGGGGAGATTGGCAGTTGCTGCGAAGGCGGCCATCCACCGGACTTGGCGATTGGCGAAAGCCGTACGGACAGCTGATCTCCCCCCTTGAGGGGGAGATGTCCGGCAGGACAGAGGGGGGTCGCTTGGCGCTCACGCTTGCTAAGACTACAGCGCCTGCGTCGTGTAATCCCCTTCGGCCTCGTAAAGTCCGTCCTCGATCTTGGTCTTGTGAACGACCTTCAGCTTGCCGCCTTCGACCTTGGAGATGTTCTGGATGCCGAAGCACTGGTGGATCTTGCCGTTGAAGGTTTTTGGTCCCTGCGGATGCTCGGGTCCTTCGGCGAAGGCGGTCAGCGCCTCGGTCGCCTCGACCAGCTTGGCGCGGTCTTCCGGGCCTTTGTAGCCGGCGTCCTCCATCGCCTTCTTGACGACGTAGAGCGTTTCCCAGCAGCCGAACATGTGCGACGCGGTGGAGACGTCCTTTGGATCGCCAAGGGCGGCGCCATTGTCGTCGATGCCGACGGCGGCGCGATAGGCTTTCTGCGCGGCGCTGTCATCGGCCTGCGCATAGCGCGGCGAACCCTCCCAGAAATGGCTGCCGTCTAAAAATTCGAGCCCAGGGCTGTTGATGTCGGTGGCCTCCAGCGAATCCATGAAGCCGAACAATTGCGGCCGGTTGGAGCCGTAGAACTCGCCGAGCTCCTTGACGAAGGTGAGCACCGCCGGACCGACCATGACGTGGTAGATCACCTCGGTCTCGGCCGGGATCTGCGGGAAGTATTTGGTGAAGGACGATTCCGTCGGCGGGATGGCGATCTGCGCGATGACGTCGGCGCCTTGCGCCTTCAGCGCCGGCGGCAGGTAGTCGCGGTGGTCGTAGCCGAAGGCGAAATCCGGGAAGATCTGCGTCACCTTCTTGCCGGCATTGGCCGCGATCCACGGCGCCATCGACTGGATCTGGCTCTTCACGTCGGTGATGCCGGGCTGGAAGACATAGCGGTTCAACTTGGTCGAGGCGACGTGGTGGCCTTCGCTGACGACGAAGTAGGGGATCTTGGCCTCGCCGGCGGCGGGCGCCGAACCGATGACGACATGCGAAAACAGCGTGCCGAAGACGATGTCGGTCTTGTGCTGGGTGGCGAATTTGCCGACCACTTCGGCGCCACGGCCCGGATCGGTGCCGTCATCCTCGATGATCACCTCGACCTGACGGCCATTGATGCCGCCGGCGGCGTTGATCGCCTTGACGGCGGCAGCGGTGGTCTTCTCGTACCAGCGGCCATAGGCGGCGCCGATGCCGGTGCGGTGCGATTGGAAGCCGATCTTGATCGGCGCCGAACTCTGCGCCTGGGAATAGCGGACGAAGCCCGGCGCGGTGACCAGGCCGGCGGTGGCGGCCAGCCCCTTCAGCGCCGTGCGGCGGGTGAGACCGGTTTTCGAGAGGTCGAAGGTCTTGCTCTTGTCCATGATGCCGTTCCCCTTGTTCAGCGTTAGGAGCGCAAAGTCCGCTCATTTCCGGAAGTCGAAAAATTGCATGTGTACAAACTAAATCACCAAAGTCCGGACACGGCAATGCCGGTTCCGTGGGAGAAGCCCGGTTTATTTTCCAGCGCGAACGGCTCAGCCAACCGTCGGCGTGGCCAACAGCCAGAGGCCGAAGACCGTGTAGGCGATCATCAGCACGGTGAGCGGGAACTGGCTGAGGGCTGCGCGGGAGGGCTGCGGGTGCAAACGCCAGGCGAAGCCGTGGGCGACGAGGACGGCGAGCACATGGCCTGAAATGAGGACGCCGGCCTGGACATTCCACAGCCACCAGGCGGAATCGGCACCAGCAACGATGCCGGCCTCGATCGGCATGTCGGCGGTGCCGAACAGGTTCCAGCCCAGAGCGAACGGGTCGGACAGCGCCGCAAGCGCATACTGGCCGTCGACGAGCAGCGACGTCAGGTAATGCGCGGCATGATAGGCAAGCGCGATCGGTACGATCGACCACACCAGCAGTCCGGCTGCATGGCCGATTGGGCGATCGCTGCCGGCAAGATGCTGGCCGAGCCAGACGGCCAGCATGAACACGCCTGCAAGCAACAGGAACGTCAGAACCAGCCCGAGGCTGCCGATGCCGAGGACCGCGGTGCGGCCGGGAAATTCGAGCGGATTGATGCCGAACAGGCCGAGCCAGAAGAAGGTTTTCGACAGGCCGTCGAAGGACACTGACGACAGGGCAAGAAGCAGGAAGGCAATGCCGCTGGCCGGCAACTGCTCGGCGGCGAGCAGCTTGGCGCCCGGCCAGCACAGGCCAAGCCGGCCGGTTTCGTTGCGCTCGACGACCGCGAAACGCGCCACCATCGACAAGAAGACCGACAGGAATTCGCCGCTGCGGCTCCAGTTTCGATAGCCGAACGCTAGCATGGCAAGGAAGGTGAGCAGCCAGTAGAGGCCGGCAGCATATGCCAGCCGCGCCGGATCGTCGGGCGACGGATCGATGAGTTCGAACCAGGCAAAGGCGAAGAACAACAAGACCGCCGGCCAGCAGCCGAGCCACCGGGGAAGTCGCCATCCCCCTTCATCGCTTGCGCCGAACAGGCGAGAGGCAAGACGCCACGGCCCATACCATGGGTTCAGCCATGACCAGAGATCACCGAAGACACCTTGCAGCAGCGTGACGCCGGCCCATAGCAGGGTCCAGATCACCAGCGGCAAGGGGTTTGAAAGTGGGTCGCGGCTGCCGAAAAAGCCAGCAGCGAAGAGGATTGCAAAGCCGGCAAAGGAGACCAGGCTAAGTGCGGTGCGGGCGCTGTCGCCGAAGGCGAACAGCTGCAGGCGCCGGCGCCAGAAACGGTCAAGCCAATCCCCCGGCAACAGCGCCAGCACGAGGAAACTGACGGCCACGGCGAAAGCCCCGCCGGCCAGATAGTAACCGGTCGGCAAGAGCAGGACATGGCCACGGTCGGAGGCGTGGGCGAAGGCGGGGGTGGGCGGCAGGAGGGCCAGCTGAGCGATGAGGCATGCGAGCGCAGTTCTCGAAGAAAGGCGTTTTACGGCGCCCCCCTCTGTCCTGCCGGACATCTCCCCCTCAAGGGGGGAGATTGCGCTGTCATTTTGGCTTTCGCCAACTGTTAGGGTTGCAGAGGAAGCCCTATCGATGAAGCTGCCAATCTCCCCCCTGGAGGGGGAGATGTCCGGCAGGACAGAGGGGGGCGCGAAGGAACTCGAACTATGGAGGAGTTCCATCACCCCTCACACCTTGACCAGTTGCTCCACGCGGTCCTTCTGACCGAAGATGCGCAAATAACGCTCGATCTCTTTCTCGTCGCCGGTCGCCTTGGCCGGGTTGTCGGAAAGCTTGACCGCCGGTCTTCCATTGGCCTCGGTGACCTTGCAGACCAGCGATATGGCGTCCAGGCTGTTGGTTTCGGTCGGCGCGCAGCCTTCGAAATCATTGGTGAGGTTGGTGCCCCAGCCGAACGACATGCGCACCTTGCCCCTGAAATGGCGGTAGGTCTCCTCGATCGTTTCGACCTCGAGCCCGTCGGAGAAGATCAGCAGTTTCTGCCGGGGATCCTTGCCCTTGTCGCGCCACCAGGACAGGATTTTCTCCCCGCCCTCGATCGGCGGCGCGCTGTCGGGGCGAAAACCGGTCCAGTCGGCCACCCAGTCCGGCGCGTCGCGCAGGAACGACGCCGTGCCGAAGGCATCGGGCAGCACGATCAGCAGATTGCCGCCATAGTAGCGCTGCCAGTCCTGCAGCACCTTGTAGGGCGACTGTTTCAGCTCTTTTTCCGAATTGGCGAGCGCGGCGAACACCATCGGCAGTTCGTGCGCATTGGTGCCGAGCGCTTCGAGGTCGTTGTCCATGGCCAAAAGCACGTTGGAGGTGCCGGTGAAGGCCTCGCCGATGCCTTCCTTCAAAGCCTCGACGCACCAACGCTGCCACAGGAAGGAATGGCGCCGGCGCGTGCCGAAATCCGAGATGCGGATGCCGGGCAGCGCCTTCAGCCGTTCGGTCTTGGCCCACATCTTGGCCTTGGCACGGGCATAGAGCACATCGAGCGCGAAGGGGCCGAACGCCCGCATGGCCGCGCGGGAGCGGAGCTCATTGATGATGGCGAGCGCCGGGATCTCCCACAGCGTGGTGTACATCCACGGCCCGCTGAAGGTGAGTTCATACTGGCCGTCGCGCTTCGACAATTCGTATTCCGGCAGCCTGAAATTCTCCAGCCAGGCGAGGAATTCCGGTTCGAAGATCTGCTTGCGGCCGTAGAAATTGTTGCCGCCCAGCCAGATCATCTCCTTCTTGCTGAAGCGCAAGGTGCGGGCATGGTCGAGCTGTTCGCGCAGTTCGCCCTCGTCGATCTCGTCGGCCAGCCGCACGGAGGTGGTGCGGTTGATCAGCGAGAAAGTCGTGTCGACCTTGGGATACATGCCCCAGATCATCTGCAGCATCAAAAGCTTGTAGAAGTCCGTATCGAGCAGGCTGCGCACGATCGGGTCGAGCTTCCAGGTGTGGTTGTAAACACGCCGCGCAATATCGGTCCTAGCCATGTTTCAACACCGCCTTCGCTGCCTGCTACCCACAACCGCGACAGGCCTCATAACATCGAATTGGCCAAAACACTCCCGGTTTCAGGGCTGGCCCGACAAAAAGAAGACCCTGCATGCGGCCAATGCAATCGGCCGGCGCCGCCAACGGCAGGCCGGTGTCAGATCCCGGTTCTGCCGCCGATGACCCTGAGCGCCGGACGCTTGCGGCGGGTGACGACGCGGCCCGCCACCGGCGCATCGGCGCGGCCGTCATCCTGCGCCTTCTCGGCAAACAGCCAGTCGATGAACAGTTGCACGATCGGCGTCGACTTCATCTCGTTGCGGCAGACGACGTAGAAATCGTCGACCGCCGGCACCGACAGGCTGAACGGCGCCACCAGCATGCCCCTGGCCAGCAGCGAACTCGCCGTCACCGAATCGCCCAGCGCCACGCCATGGCCGTGGACCGCGGCTTCAACCGCCATGCGCGCGTCGCCGAGATGATGACGGCGGCCGCGTTCCAGGTCCAGCGCATCGGCGGCCGCCAGCCAGGTGTGCCATTCGCGGCCGTCGTCGCCATGCAGGAAGACATGGTCGGCGAGATCCCTGACGCTGCGGATCGGACGGTTGTTGATCAGTGTCGGGCTGACCACGGGAAAAAGTTCGAGTCCCGACCATTTGCGCATCCAGCAATCGGTCCAGCTGCCGTCGCCGTAATGCACGCAGACATCGATCTGCGGCGCGCGGATATCCTTGGCGTCGTTGGAAGGGATCAGCGTCAGCCTGATGTCCGGATACTGTGCCATGAAACTGCCGAGCCGCGGTGTCATCCACAGCAAGAGCAATGCCGGCACGCAGGAGACGGAGAGAGTGCCGCTGCTCGCCGGCCGTGTCATGCGCTGCGTGGCGGCGGCGATGCCGTCGAAGGCGCTTGAGACCGCCGGCAGCAGCTCGGCGCCGTGCGGCGTCAGTTTGACCCGCTGGCCGGCTCGCTCGAAAAGCTTGACGCCGAGCGACTGCTCGAGCGCCTTGATCTGGTGGCTGATGGCGCCATGCGTGACATTCAGCTCACTCGCCGCCTTGGTCAGCGAGCCGTGGCGGGCCGTTGCCTCGAAGGCGCGCAGCGGATTCAGCGGTGGCAGGCGCTTGGCCATGGGCGTCCAGGTTTATTGTGAGATTTTCTCACAGCCGACACCGTAACAATATCAATTGATTTTTCAATGCGGCTGCCAGACACTTTGGCCCGGAACAGCATCAAGACGTGAAATCTGCAGGCAGCCAGCGGGACAACGACCCGGCCGGATGACGGTCGCTTCGCCAAGGTCACCGGCGGCCGCGCTGCATCAGCCCGGCAGGAGGAGCGGACATGGGTTACGATCGCGGCAAGCTCGACGCGTTGCGCCGCAAATATGGCGAGAGCCATGGCGGCGAGATGTTCGACCCGAAGTTCCGGCGCGTCGCCGACAAGATCTTTTCCAAGAGTGGCACCCGGCTGGCGCCTTATTCCGGCATACCGACCTTCCTCGCTGCGCCCTACCGCGAAATATCGGCCGACAATCCGGATTTCGGCGACCTGCAGGTGGCGATCATCGGCGTGCCGATGGACCTTGGCGTCACCAACCGGCCGGGCTCGCGTTTCGGGCCAAGGGCGCTGCGCGCCATCGAGCGCATCGGCCCCTACAATCACGTGCTGGAATGCGCCCCGACACATGAACTACGGGTCGCCGACATCGGCGACACGCCGTTCCGCAGCCGCTACCGGCTCGAGATCAGCCATGAGGACATCGAGCGCCGGACCAACCAGATCGTCGATGCCGGCGTCATCCCGCTGTCGGTCGGCGGCGACCATTCGATCAGCCACCCGATCCTGAAGGCCGTCGGCAAGAAAGCTCCGGTCGGCCTGATCCACATCGACGCCCACTGCGATACCAGTGGCCTGTTCGACATGACCAAGTTCCATCACGGCGGACCGTTCCGCAATGCGGTGCTCGACGGCGTGCTCGATCCGACGCGCACCATCCAGATCGGCATTCGCGGCTCGGCCGAATATCTGTGGGAGTTTACCTACGAGTCCGGCATGACCGTCGTGCATGCCGAGGAGGTGACCGGTCTCGGCATTCCCGCCATCATCGAGAAGGCGCGCAAGATCGTTGGCGACGGGCCGACCTACATCTCCTTCGACATCGACAGCGTCGATCCGGCCTTCGCGCCCGGCACCGGCACGCCTGAGATCGGCGGGCTGACGACACGTGAAGTGCTCGAACTGCTGCGCGGTCTGAAGGGCCTCAACATCGTCGGCGGCGACGTCGTCGAAGTGGCGCCGCAATACGACGCGACCACCAACACGGCGCACGCAGGCGCCCAGGTTCTGTTCGAAATCCTGAGCCTGATGGTGTTCAGCCCGGCGATCACAGGCAAGGGAGCCTGACGTTTAGAAAGCAAAGGCGGCCGCCGCGCTGGAGCCGGCGGCCGACTCAAACAAACAAAGCTTCCAGAGGGGAATACAAATGACGATCCGTATCGCACTCAAATCATCCATCGCCGCCGTGTTGATGCTTGGCACCGCTGGCTTTGGCTTCGCCACGCAAGCCGCCAATGCCGACGCGCTGGCGGACATCACCAAGGCCGGCACCATCAATGTCGGCGTCTTCGCCGATTTTCCGCCCTTCTCCTCGGCCAGCGCCGACATGAGCCTCAAGGGCTATGACATGGATGTCGCGCAATACATTGCCGACACACTGAAGGTGAAGCTCAATCCGGTCGCCGTCACCGGCCAGAACCGAATCCCCTACCTCAACGACCATCGCGTCGATCTCTTGATGAGCGTTGGCTATTCGAAGGAGCGTGAGCAGGTGATCGACTTCGCTGCTGCCTACGCGCCCTACTACATCGCCGTGATCGGTCCGGCGGCGCTATCGGTCAAAGGCAAGGAAGACCTTGCCGACAAGTCGATCGCCGTCAACCGCGGCACGCTCGAAGACACCTCGCTCACCGAGGCAGCACCGGCGTCGGCCGACATCAAGCGTTTCGACAACTACAATTCGGTGATCCAGGCCTTCATCTCCGGCCAGACGCAGCTGATGGTCGTCGGCAACGATGTCGGCGCCCAGGTGCTGGCCAAGCAGGACGTGCTGAAGCCGGAGCAGAAGTTCCAGCTCCTGACCTCGCCTTCGCATATCGGTCTCAACAAGAATGAAGACAGCCTGAAGAAGGCGGTCAACGACGCCATCGCCAAAATGCTGGCGGACGGCAAGCTGGATGCCAGCTCGCAGGCCTGGCTGAAGACGCCGCTCAACCCCGACAACCTCAAGGATTGAGTTCCGGTGGCCTTTGCCTGGCTTCCAGGGGCTGCGGGTGACATCGCGCGCGGAGCGGTCACGACGGTCCTGTTGATCGTCGTGACCACGCTGGCGGGGACGTTCCTCAGCATCCTGGGGGCTGCGGGACGGCGAAACGGCCCCGTGCTGCTCAAACGGGCCATCGGTATCTATGTCGAGGTGATGCGCAACACGCCGTTCCTGGTGCAGCTGTTCTTCATCTTCTTCGGCCTGCCCAGCCTCGGGATCAGACTCGATCCGGTGCTGGCCGCCATCCTGGCGATGACGCTCAACATGGCGGCCTATACGATCGAGATCGTCGGCGCCGGACTTGACGCCGTGCCCGTCGGACAGACCGAAGCAGCGCTTGCGCTGGGCTTGAGGCCGCGTCAGGTGTTCATCAAGATCGTGCTGCCGCAGGCGCTCAAGGTGATCTATCCGGCGCTGACCAGCCAGATCGTCATCATGATGCTGGAGTCCGCCGTGGTGTCGCAGATCGCGGTGCGCGAGCTTACCTACGAGGCCGACATGCTGCAGGCACGTACGTTCCGGTCCTTCGAGACCTACCTTGTCGTGACGCTGGTTTATCTCGTGCTGTCGATGGCCTTGCGCCGGCTGTTGGTCACGGGCGGACGCCGCGTCCTGGGGGCTGGCGTGTCGTGATCGAATTCACCTTCTGGGACATCGTGCGCAACCTTTTGCTCGCCGCCCGCTGGACGGTGCTCTTGTCGCTGGCCGCTTTCGTTGGCGGCGGCGTTGTCGGCATGGTCGTGCTGTTCTTCAGGATCTCTGAGAATAAATGGAGCCGGCGCATTGCCTCCGGCTATATCGCGCTGTTCCAGGGGACGCCGCTGTTGATGCAGCTGTTCCTGATGTTCTTCGGCCTGCCGATGCTCGGCCTGCGTATCGAGCCGTGGACGGCGGCGGTGCTCGGCCTGACCTTCTTCGCCAGTGCCTATCTAGCCGAGATCTGGCGCAGCGGCGTCGATGCGCTGCCGCGCGGCCAGTGGGATGCCGGCGCCAGCCTTGGCCTGCACTATCTGCAGGAGCTGAGGTTGATCATCCTGCCGCAGGCGTTTTCGATCACCCGCGCGCCGACCGTCGGGTTCCTGGTGCAGCTCATCAAGTCGACGGCGCTCACCTCGATCATCGGCTTCGAGGAACTGGTGCGGACCTCCAACGCCATCAACAATGCGACCTTCGAGCCCTTCAAGGTCTACGGGCTGGTGGCGCTGATCTTTTTCGTCATGTGTTTTCCACTGACGCAATACGCGCGTACGCTCGAACGACGCGCCGCCCACTGAGCCGCAAAAAGCGGCGGGCAACGGAATTAAGGGAACCAGCCGGAGAACCGGCATAAACAGAGGAGAGACCAGATGACCAGATTGATCGCAACACAAGTCAGCCGGCGCAGCGTGCTTGGCGCCGGGCTGGCGACGGCCGGCGTGCTCGCCATGCCGTCGATCCTGCGGGCGCAGGACAAGTCGCTCAAGGTCGGCGTCTATGGCGGCTACTTCAAGAAATCGTTCGACGAGCACGTCTTCCCCGACTTCACCAAGGCCACCGGCATCGCGGTGGAATCGGTCGCCGAGCCGACCGGCGAGGCGTGGCTGGTGCAGCTCGAACAGGCGGCCAAGGCCGGCCAGGCGCCGGCCGATCTTTCGATGATGTCGCAGACCTCGACGCTGAAGGGTCAGTCGACCGAACTGTGGACGCCGCTCGACACCTCCAAGTTCAAGCATTACGGCGACCTGTTGCCGCGCTTCATCAACAAATATCCGGATGGCCGCGTTGCCGGCATCGGTGCGGTGGCCTGGTGGATCACGCTGGTCTCCAACACCGATGTCTACAAGGAAGCGCCGACCTCCTGGGCGGCTTTCTGGGACAAGGCGAACGAGGATAAGCTCGGCCTTTTGGCGCTCGCCTCCAACTCGTTCCTGCTCGAAGTGACGGCCAAGACCTTCATGGGCGGCACCAATGCGCTCGACACCGAGGAAGGGTTGAACAAGGCGTTCGAGAAGCTCGCCGAGGTCAAGCCGAATGTGCGCCTGTGGTATCGCGACGAGGCACAGTTCGAACAGGCGCTGAAATCGGGCGAAATCCCGATGGGCCAGTATTATCACGACGTCACCGGCCTCGCGATCGCCGACGGCTTCCATGTCCGTACCACCTTCCCGAAGGAGGGCGGCATCCAGGATTCCGGCAATTGGGTCCTGTCGCGCGCTTCGACCAAGGTCGACGAGGCGCATGCCTTCATCGACTATATGAGCCAGCCGTCGATGCAGGGCGTGATGTCGCGCAAGGTCGGCACCACGCCAACGCTGAAGAAGGAGGTGCTTGACCTGACCCCGGCCGAATTCGCATCGGTGTCGTCGGAGATCGAGCCGATCATTCCGCGCTACGACCTCTATACGTCGAAGGCCGACTGGATCAACCAGAAGTGGACCGAACTGATAGTCGGCTGAAGCCGGCAACAGCTCGCCCACATCGAGGCGTTCCTCTGGACGGATCGCTTCGGGAACCACCTCTCCCATTGCGATGGGAGAGGTTATGCTACGCGCCGAAACCGCGGCGCCTCTCCTCTTGCGACCGAGGAGAGGCCGCTGCGAAAACGAGGCGGCAAGGAACCATTCCATATCCTCCGGTTAACAGGATCAGCCATGTCCGGACTTGATATCAACGCCATCACCAAGGCCTTCGGCAATTTCATCGCGGTCGACAATGTGCGGCTCAACGTGCCGCACGGCACATTCGTCTGCCTGCTTGGACCATCCGGCTGCGGCAAGACCACGCTGCTGCGCATGATCGCCGGGCTGGAGGAGCCGACCAGCGGCGCCATCGTGCTCGACGGCGAGGACATCACGCCGCTGCCGACCCACAAGCGCAATCTCGGCATGGTGTTCCAGTCGCTGGCGCTGTTTCCGCATCTTTCGGTCGGCGACAACATTGCCTACGCCCTGCGCATCCGCGGCGCCTCGAAGGAAGAGCAGAAGAAGCGCGTCGACGAGTTGCTGACGCTGATCCACCTGCCTGGTTTTGCCGACCGGCCGGTGGCGAAGCTTTCGGGCGGCCAGCGCCAGCGCGTGGCGATCGCCCGTGCGCTGGCACTGTCGCCGAAGCTGTTCCTGCTCGATGAGCCGCTTTCGGCGCTCGACGCCAAACTGCGCGAGGCCATGCAGGTGGAACTGCGCCAGCTGCAGCAACGGCTGGGCATCACCACCATCGTCGTCACCCACGACCAGCGCGAGGCGATGACCATGGCCGACCTTGTCGTGGTCATGGGACACGGCAGGATCCTGCAGGCGGCACCGCCGATCGAGATCTACCGCAAGCCGGCCGACGCCTTCGTCGCCGATTTCATCGGCATCACCAACCTTCTGCCGGCGGAGGTCGACAGCGCCGGGCGCACCACCATCCTCGGCACCGCCATTCCGGGTCTCGCCATGCCGGCCGGCGTCACCAAGGCCTCGGTGTCGATCCGTCCCGAAGACGTGCATCTGGGCGAACCCGGCGGCCGCGCCATCACCGGCCAGGTGACCTTCGTGCGCGATCTCGGCGGCACCATCGAGACCTTCGTCGAGGTCGGCAGCACCAGCATCATCGCGGTGGCGACACCGCGCGAAAGACCGAACGTCTCGGTCGGCGCAAAGGTCGGCGTCACGTTGCCGCCCGAGAGCTGCGTGGTGCTCGGCTCATGAGACGCGAAGCCCCGAAATCATTCGCCGACTATACGCCGCTGCTGTTCCCCGGGGTGATGCTCGTGGTGTTCTTCGTCGTGCCGTTCTCGACGATGATCGCGGTCAGCTTCTTCAAGCGCAACCCGGCCGGTTTCTACACGCCCGATTTCGTCATCGACAATTACGCGCGGTTCCTGACCACCTTCTTCGCCGGCGTGCTCGGCTTTTCGCTGATGCTGGCGGTGCTTGTCGCCGTCTGCTGCGTCTCGATCGCCTTTCCGTTCACCTATCTGCTGACAAAGCGCTCGCGTCGCGTGCAGACGCTGTGGCTGGTCGGCCTGTTGTCGGTGCTGTCGCTGTCGGAAGTCATCATCGGCTTTGCCTGGTCGACACTGTTTTCACAGACCGCCGGCATCACCAATCTCTTCGTCGCACTCGGGCTGATGGACAAACCGGTGGCGCTGCTGCCGACCTTCGGTGCTGTGCTGGCCGGCATGATCTACCAGGCGCTGCCCTACACCATCCTGGTGCTTTATCCGGCCCTGGTCCGCCTCGATCCGACGCTGCTCGAGGCCGCCCGCACGCTTGGTGCCTCACCGGTCAAGGCCTTCTTCAACGTTGTTACCCCGGCGCTGCGCAACACCATCGTGGCGACGCTGATCATGGTCTTCGTCTTCGCGCTCGGCTCGTATCTGCTGCCGCAGATACTCGGCCGGCCACGCCACTGGACTCTGTCTGTGCTGATCACCGATCAGGCGATCTACCAGTCCAACATGCCGTTCGCGGCCGCCATGGCGGTCTTCCTGGTGTTGATCTCGCTGGCGCTGGTCGGGCTGACGCTGCTCGTCGGCCGCAGGGAGAACGCACTATGACCGCCACCTTCCTTCGCCGGCTCTATTTCACCATTGTGGCTCTGTTCCTGGCAGCCCCGCTGATCGTCGTCGCCGGCGTCTCGGTCAACGCGCGGCAGGAATTGACCTTTCCGCCGAAAGGGTTCTCGCTCGCCTGGTATGGTCAGATCTTCGCCGATCCGGAATGGCGGCTGGCGCTGATCCATTCGGTGACGCTCGCCGTCTGCTCGGCGGCGATCGCAGTCGCCATCGCGCTGCCGCTCGCCTGGTTCCTATGGCGGCGCATCGCACCCTGGGCAAACATCTTCCAGGTGCTGGGGCTCGCGCCCTTTATCCTGCCGCCGGTCATCACCGCGCTCGGCTTCCTCACCTTCTGGGCGACGGTCGGGCTGTTCGGCCAGTTCTTCACCGCCATCATCAGCCACGCCATTTTCTTCGTGACGCTGCCGCTGGTGACGCTGTCGCTCGGCTTCGCCTCGATTGACCGCTCGCTGGTCGAGGCCGCCGCGACGATGGGTGCAGACGACCGCACCGTGCTGAAGACGGTGGTGCTGCCGCTGATCCTGCCCTATCTCGTCTCCGGCTACGCCTTCGCCTTCGTGCTGTCGCTCAACGAATACATCGTCGCCTATATGACGATCGGCTTCACCACCGAGACGCTGCCGATCAAGATCTTCAACGCGCTGCGCTATGGCTACACGCCGACCATGGCGTCGGTGTCGGTGTTCTTCGTCGCGGTGGCAGCCCTGGTATTCGGATCGATCGCCAAATTCGGCGATATCCGCAGGCTGCTCGGCGCAATGTCGTCCGAAGGCAATTGACATGGTGGATTTTGATCGGATCGACAAGATGATCAAAGCGGTGCCCCCCGCCTTGGCGCTTCGAGCCGGGCTGGACCTTGGCATCTTCACCCGGCTCGGTGACGGCGCGGTGACTGCTGACAGCCTTGGGGCCGCGCTCAAAGTCGAGCCCGATCGTCTGTCTCGGCTTCTCTACGCGCTCGCAAGCATCGGTCTCCTCGAAGTCGAGAATGGTCAATTTCGCAACGGAGCCGAGGCGTCGGCCTTCCTCGACGCGTCCAAGCCGACCTATCGCGGCGGTGATCATGCGCTCCTGCGCGAGCTCTGGGGAGCTGACCTGCTGACAGCAGAGTCGCTGCGAGAGAATCGGCCGGCTGCGCTGCACGATTTTACCGAAGCAGGGCCCGAGGCAGCGGCGGCCTTCAGCCGCATGCTCGCACCCGGCGCGGTGATTTTCGGCCGACTTCTCGCCAGCGAGATGGACCTCTCGGCGATCGGTTCGGTGATCGATATCGGCGGGGGCCCGGGGACCATTCTTGTCGGACTTCGCGAGCGGTGGCCGCAGATTGCGGCGACGCTGATGGAACTCCCAACGGTCGCAGCGGTCGCGCCGGATATCCTGTCAGAATACGGTGCCGACGACGTGGTTGTCGAAGAGGGGGACATAACTGTCGCGCCATCGGTCGGTCGACACGATCTGGCGATCCTGAAGGCCGTCGTCCAGGTCCTGCCGCCGGACCAGGCGCGCAGTTCGATCCTGAACGCGGCGCGTTGCCTCACACCGGGCGGCGAGATCGCAATTGCGGGGTGGGGTGTCGTCGATGACGACCGCCTCGGCCCGCGTGAGGGTGTCTTTCTGAATCTCACCTTCTTGAACCTCTATCGCCACGGCGAGTCGTACACTGAAGGTCAGTATCGCGCGTGGATGACCGAGGCTGGATTCCGCGATATCTCCAGATCCCGCCTGACGGACGGCTGCACCTTGTTTCGGGCGCGCCTCACGGGCTGATCGTGGCTGATGGCTGGTTTCGGACGCGAGGCGCCGCCCATGCACACACGGCAGTATCCGAAGTGCAGAGGTTTTCTGGCCACAGGTGGGTCGCTGAGGAAGCCGTCGGAGGAGCAAGAGAAATAATTTTAGTTGCCCCGAGCTATTGAAGGCTCTACCCGCCGAATCGCTGGTGCGAATGACTACAACGCAGCGCCAGGAGCGGTCATCTCTGCCCGGCCGTTGCATTGGCGCCGCGCATTGGGGGCGCGGACTGGGCAGCGATGCGGCGCGCGAAGTCCTCCGCTACGTCCCCTCCAGCCAAGGGTGACACATTAGCCACAGTTAATATAATTCGGAAATCCGGTCTTGCGTCATTGGCATAGATGTCCCGTAATGGGTCAATAAGTCTGGCAGCGCAATTGCATTCTCAGCAATGCCGGGGTCGTGACTTCGGCATTCGGGGGGTAAACTTTGGGGGGCCCCGCCGCTTCGCAAATGGAGCGGTGGGCTCTTTAACCGCGAATTCGAAAGCCCCCCAAAAATCGCCAAAACTTTGGGTGCTGCAACTATGTATTTTCCCCAATTTCTGGTGGGCATGTTCGGGACGTCGTTCGTCGTGGCGATCTGGGCTGGTATAGAAACCGGTTCCATGTGGACGGCGCTCGTTTGGGTTGTCCTGACGCTGATTGCATTGCAGGTTGGATATTTCCTGCTGACACTAGGACTTTTCTATAAGCGCTCGGCGAAAGGCACCGACGTAAAACCGGAGCCTGTCAATCCTGTTCAGCCGCTTCGTCGAGATGGTGGTGTCTCATCCCCCGGCGCCAAATAGGAGCCGATGATGGACTGGTGGTGTCGGGCCTACGATTCTGCCTTGACCCATATGATTTGCCCTCTTCTTCCAAATATTCGCCCATACAATCTGCAGTTTGACCGTGTCAGATTGAGGGTCGCCACCATTTGCCAGCGCTTTCGCTGCAGGGTACTCTTTGCGCAAATAGCCGGCGGTGGGGGTCGTTTCAAAAAGGGGTGACGTATGGCCAGACTTGTCGCACTCTACAAGACGCCGAAAGACCTGACCGCATTCGACCGTTACTATTTTTCGACCCACATTCCGCTGGCCAAAACGATTCCCGGCTTGAGGAAATACGAGATCAGCGATGGCGGCGTCCATTCCCCAGATGGGCCCTCAGACTATCATCTTGTGGCTATCCTCCACTTCGGTTCCGTTGCGGACATTCAAGCCGCGTTTGCCTCTCCCGAGGGGCAGTCCGCGGCGGCCGATCTTGGCAATTTCGCAGACGGCGGAGTGGAGCTTTTGCTCTTCGAGACTACGGAAGTCTGAGCCTCGCCTACCCACCTTCGAGAGGTTTATCCGTTATCGCAGTGACGTGAAAGTGGATGCGTCCGAACGACAGGACCAAGAGTAGCCCAGACCTCCACTCGTCCGACAGGTTGGAGCAATGGCTACGGTGAGGTTGAGGTCGGCAGCGTAACGGCTGCTTCCAGTACCAAAAACAGACCGTCAACTTCCGGCCCAATATGGGACGTCAAGGCCTTGATGATAAGCTTCGGCTCATGGCGCTTAGCGGACGGTTCACGGCGTTTCTGACGACGCCGTTAAATGAGCAACAATGTTGGGACTTCACGGCCGCCGGGCTACCAGCGGCCGTACTGCTTTCAATGGCCGAAGGCGAGCGGCGGCGCCAGGCGGTCCCGCCGCAGCCAGCGCGCCAGCAGCAGCGCCGCCACCACGGCCAGCCCCGACGACAGGCCGATCCAGATGCCGACGCCATGGAAGCCGAAATGGAAGGCGAGCAGCACGCCGAGCGGCAGGCCGATGCCCCAATAGCCGATCGCGGCATAGATCATCGGCACCTTGGTGTCATGCAGGCCACGCAGCATACCGGCGGCCACCGCCTGCGCGCCGTCGAAGATCTGGAACAGGGCGGCAAAGACCAGGAACGACACGGCAAGCGCGATCACCCTGGCATTGGCCGGGTTGGCGAGATCGATGAAGGCGCTGATCAAGAGATGCGGCCACAGGATCATCACCAGCCCCATCAGCGCCATGAACGAGACGCCGATGACAAAGGCGGTCCAGCCGGCGCGGGAAACCCCTTCCGGATTGCCGGCGCCGTGTGCCAGGCCGACGCGCACCGTCACCGCCTGGTTGAGGCCGAGCGGCACCATGAAGCTGATCGAGGCGATCTGGATGGCGATCGCATGCGCGGCTAATGAATCGGCGTCGATCAGGCCCATCAGCAGCGCCGCGGCGTTGAAGATGGTCACCTCGAAGGCCAGGATGCCGGCAATCGGCATGCCGAGCCGCAACAGTCCCTTGAAGCGCGGCCAGTCGGACCGCCAGAAGCGCCCGAACAAATGGTAGCGCCGGAACTTCTTCTCCAGCATCACCACGACAGCCATGCCGACGAACATCAGCGTGCTGGACAGCGTGGTTGCGAGCCCGGAGCCGGCGATCCCCATCGACGGCACACCGAGATTGCCAAACATGAACACCCAATTGAAGAGGGCATTGCAGGCGACGGCGACGAAGACGATGATCAGCGCCCAGCCCGGTCGCTCCAGCGCCGAGATGAACGAGCGCAGCACGATATAGCCGTAGAAAGGCAGCACCGCCCATTCGAGCCAGCGCAGATAGATGCCGGCCTGATGCGCCAGCGCGGGTTCCTGGCCCATCGCCAGCAGGATGGCCTCGCCGTGCCAAAGCACGAGCCAGATCGGGACTGAGATCAGGATCGCCAGCCACAGGCCCTGGCGCACGGTGCGGCGCAGGTCGCGCACCGAATGGCGGCGGCGGCCAAGCTCGGTGGCAATCATCGGCGACGTCGCCAGCATCAGGCCGAGGCCGAAGATCAGCGGCATGAAATAAAGGTTGGCACCCAGCGCGCCGCTGGCCAGCGTGTCCGCCCCCAGGCGACCCATCATCATGACGTCGGTGGCCGTCATCGCAGTCTGGCCAAGATTGGTCAGCACCATCGGCCAGGCGAGCGCCAGCGTCGCCCTGATTTCCTGACGCCAAAGATTTTCCGGCGCGCGAGCGCCGGCTTCGATCGCAGACATTGTTCCGCTCTTTCCAGGTACGGCGCGTCGGCAAGGAGCCGGAAGCCGCATTTCAAACGGCAAAACCTTCGGTTTCGCAGCGTTTGCGTCAGCTTTTGGACGAAACGCGACATGAAGGCAAGAGAGGAGGGGCCGGAACAGATTGAGCCAGCGGATCGGCTCCGGCTCCTATCTGATGGCGTCCAGCATCTGCCGCTGCCGGTGCATTTCGAGGAAAACCCGGTAATCGCGGTCGAAACGCCCGGCCGATTTCGGGTTCGACGCCCGCGTCCTGCCGCCCTGTTGCATGGCAAGGCAGGCGGCGTTGAGGTCGGGGAAAAGCCCGGCCGCGGTTGCGGCGACCATGCCGGTGCCGAGCAGCACCGCCTCGTCGGCCAGCGGCTCGACCACCGTGCAGCCGGTGGCATCGGCATAGAGCTCCATCAGCAGCGGGTTCTTGGTGTGGCCGCCGGTGACATGCAGCGTGTCGATCAAATAGCCGTTTTCGTTCAGCGCCTCCAGCACATGCCGCACGCCCAGCGCAATGCCGACAGCGGTGCGCCAGTAGAGCTTGCACAGGCTGTCGAAGGAGGAGTCCAGCGTCAGCCCGCTGACCACGCCGACGGCGTGCGGATCGGCCAGCGGCGACCGGTTGCCGTGGAAGTCGGGCAGCACATGCAGCCTTGCCGCGAGCGCCTCGCCTTCTGCTGTGCGCAGCTCGGCGACACGCCTGGCGATCTTGGCATGCATGGCGGCATCCGGCTCGCCGCCGGCGCCGTGCCAGCGGATGATGTGGTCGAGCAGGGCGCCGGTAGCGGATTGCCCGCCCTCCGAGAGCCACAGCTTCGGCAGCGCCGCGCCGTAGTACGGGCCCCAGACCCCGGCGAAGGGCTGCGGATCGGGCGACATCGCCATGACACAGCTCGACGTGCCGGCGATCAGCGCCAGGTGGCGGCCGATGTCCTGTTGGTCGCCGGCAAAACCGCCGAGTACGCCAAGCGCGCCGGCATACGCATCGATGACGCCGGCGCCGACCCGGCATTTCTGCGTGAGACCGAGATCCGCCGCCGCTTGCGCCGTCAGCGGGCCGATATCGGTACCCACCGGACTGGCCTTCTCGGGCAGGTTTCCGTGCTCGAAAAGATCGTCGAGGCCGACGAGCTCGAAGAAATCGCGGCGCCAGCCAGTCTCCTCATGCGCCAGATAGGTCCATTTGGCGGTCAGCGTACATTGCGAACGAGCCAGCGATCCGGTCGCCTGCCAGGTCAGGAAATCGGTCAGGTCGAATAGATAGCCGGCTTCATTCCAGATCTTCGGCAAGTGCCGTTTCAGCCACATCAGCTTCGGTGTCGCCATTTCCGGTGACATGACGCCCCCGACATAGTCGAGCACGGCATGGCCGCTGGCCGTGCATTCGTCGGCCTCGGCGATGGCGCGGTGGTCGAGCCAGACAATGGTGTCCCAGCGCCTGTCGCCGGTGACCGAGACGCTGAGCTGGTCGCCTTGCCGGTCGCGCACGACGAGCGAACAGGTGGCGTCGAAGGAGATGCCGACGACATCCTCGGCGGCGACGCCGGCTTTTTCGCGCGCGGCACGCACGGCGTTGCAGACGGCCGACCAGATATCGCGCGAATCATGCTCGGCGTGATCGGGCTTCGGCTGGTTCATGGCGATCGGCCGCTCGGCACGGCCGAGCAAGGTGCCGCTGGTGTCGAGAATGCCCGCGCGAGCGCTCCCGGTGCCGACATCGACCGCGCAAACGAAATGTTTCAAGATGCTCTTACTCTCGCTCCCAGGCCTGCAATCAGATCGGGCAATTGCAGCATGTCAGCGAATATAAAGTCCGGTTCACTCGACGCAAGCCGCGCTTGCAAGGTCGGGTTGCCGGCATGCGAGCCGCCGGTGAAGGCAAAGACGCGCATGCCCGCCGCCCGCGCCGCCGCGATGCCGGCGGGGCTGTCCTCGACGACGAGGCATTTGCGCGGATGGGCTCGCATGCTGGCGGCGGCATGGAGGAACAGGTCCGGAGCGGGCTTTCCCGCGGTCACCATAGCGGCGCTGAACAGATGCGGCTCCATCAGCCCGAGCAATCCGGTGACGTCGAGCGCGTAGCGGATGCGGTCGAGCGTGCCCGAGGATGCGACACAGAACGGCAGCCCGAGCCTCGGCAGCATCTCCCTGACACCCGGGATCGGCTTCAGCTCTTCGCGAAACCTGCGCATCAATTCGACCCGCATGTCGGTCAGCTGGCTGTCGGAGATATCAAGCCCGAAGTCGCGGCCGAGGATCTCGCGCACGCTTTTCATGCTCTTGCCGAGGAAATGCTCGTAGGCGGTGTCCTCACCGACGCTGCCGCCAGCAAGCTTGATCATGCCAAGCAGCGCCGAGACGGAGAGCGCCTCGCTGTCGACCAGCACGCCATCGCAGTCGAAGATGACCAGTTCAGGCGTCATGGCGTCGAATGGTCTCAGAGCGCGCCGGCGAGGTAGCGCGTCAGCGTCGCGCGCGCGCCGTTCGCCCACAGCACGTTGAGCGCATGGGCGAAGGCCTCGACAAACGCCGTGGCGCGGCCGACATCGCCATAGATGTCCTCCATGGCAAGCCAGGCGGTCGGTGCGTCCTTTGCCGCCTTTGCCGTCGCCTGCAGCCGGTCCCAGCTCGGGTCGTTGGGCTCGATGACGGCGCCGCTGTCCGTCGTGCCGAAGCAGTAGCGGCACCACAGGGCCGATTCCAGCGCCAGGCCGGCGACGCCCTTTCCGGCCTTCAGCCGGTCAGCGATGGTCGGGATGATGAATTTGGGCTGGCGGTTGGACCCATCGAGGCAGAGCCGGCGCACCGTGTCGCCGATCTTGGGATTCGAAAAACGGCTCTCGATGAGCTGGTAATAATCCTCCAGAACCGTGTCCGGCACCGGCGGCACGGTCGGAATGATTTCTTCCCGTTCGAGCTTGGCCAGAAAGCTGCTGACCAGTGGTTCCTGCATCGCCTCATGGACGAAATGGATGTCCATCAGCCCGGCCGGATAGGCGATCGTGGCATGGCCGCCATTGAGGATGCGGATCTTCATCAGCTCGTAGGGGGCGACATCCCTCACGAACTGCACGCCGACCTTTTCCAGCGGCGGGCGGCCGTCGGTGAAATGGTCTTCCAGCACCCATTGCCGGAACGGCTCGCAGAACACCGGCCAATTGTCCTCCAGCCCGAACTCGCTGGCCAGGATGCCGCGTTCGCGGTCCGTTGTGGCCGGCGTGATGCGATCGACCATGCCATTGGGAAAAGCGACATGCTCACTGACCCAATTTGCGAGATCCTCGTCGATCAGCCGGGCAAGGCCGATGACGCCGTCGGAGGTGACGTGGCCATTGTGAGGAATGTTGTCGCACGACATGACGGTGAACGGCACGACGCCGTCATCGCGCCGGCGGACCAACCCGGCGAGAATGATGCCGAACACCGTTTTCGGCGTGGCGCTCGGCTGCGCGTCGGCGACGATATCGGGATGGGTCGGGTTGAAGACGCCGGAAGCAGGATCGATGAAGTAGCCGCCTTCAGTGATGGTCAGCGAAACGATCTTGATCGCCGGGTCGGCGAGCCGCTCGATGATGCCTGCGGCATCGCCCGGCATCAGGAAGTCGATCATGGCGCCGGTGACGCGAGCACTCATATGACCGCTGTCCTGCTCGACCACGGTGGTCAGCCAGTCCTGCTCCGCCAGCTTGCCGCGGCCGATCTTCTCGCCCTCGAACACGCCGGCGCCGACCAGCGCCCAGTCATGGCCGATGCCCGAATTGAACAGGTCGTCGAGATAGACGGCCTGATGCGAGCGGTGGAAATTGCCGACGCCGAAATGCACGATGCCGGGCTTGAGCGCCGCCCGGTCATATTTCGGACCGGCGACTTTGGCGGGCAGCTTGGCGAGGTTCGAAGACGAGAGTTTCACGGTCATCTGTTTTACCCTTTGGCCGGGCTTCGGCCTTCGTTACTCCCTCCCTCCCGGTCTTTCACGGGCAGAGAGTTCGGGGTGGCACATATCCTTCCGAGGTCGATGCGCCCTTTGATGTCGGCCTCTGCTCCCCGCGGAGGGACGAGGAGCAGAGGCCGTCCCCGCCTCAACTCATCCACTGGCCGCCATCGACATTGTAGGTCTGGGCGACGATGTATTCGGCATCGCTGCTGGCGAGAAAGACCGCCATGCCGGTGAGATCCTGGGCCGTGCCCATGCGCCCATACGGCACCGCCTCGCCAACCACCCTCTTCTTCTCGCCCTTCGGCCGGTTTTCATACTTGGCAAACAGCGAATCGACGTGATCCCAGTGTTCGCCGTCGACGACGCCAGGGGCGATCGCGTTGACGTTGATGCGGTGCTTGATCAGGTCGAGCCCCGCCGACTGGGTCAGCGAGATGACGGCGGCCTTGGTGGCGCAATAGACGCCGACCAGCGCCTCGCCGCGCCGCCCGGCCTGGCTCGCCATGTTGATGATCCTGCCGCCCTTGCCCCGCGCGATCATCGAGCGGGCGGCGGCCTGCAGCATGAACAGCGTGCCAGCGACATTGACGGAAAACAGTTTGTCGTAGCTTGCCTTGGTGATCTCGACGATCGGCGCCAGATCGAACAGGGCGGCGTTGTTGATCAGGATGTCGAGGCCGCCGGTCGTCGTCTCGACGGTTTTCACCGCCGCCTCGATGGAGGCGAGGTCGGTGACGTCGAGCTTGACCGCAAAGGCCTTGCCGCCGATCTCGGCGGCTGTCGTCTGCGCAGCCTCGAGATTGATGTCGGCAATAGCAACGATGGCGCCTTCGCTGGCATAGGCTTCGGCGAAGGCTCTGCCGATGCCACGGGCCGAACCCGTGATCAGCGCGGATTTGCCGGCCAGGCGCATGCTCACATTGCCTTCCCGTCGGCGCCGAAGCGATGCAGCTTGGTCTTGTCGGGCGTCAGGTAGATGGTGTCGCCGTGGCGGACGGGGAGTTCGCCGTCGGCGCGCACCGTCAGCGGACCGACGCCATCGGCCTGGACATGCAGGAAGGTGTCGGAGCCGAGATGCTCGGCAACGCCGACGACGGCTTTCCATTCGCCCGCGGTGGTCGAGATTTCCATATGTTCGGGACGGATGCCGATGGTCTTGGCGCTGTATTTGGTAGCCGGCGCCCCTTCGATCAGGTTCATCTTCGGCGAGCCGATGAAGCCGGCGACGAACAGGTTGCGCGGCGTCTTGTAGAGTTCCATCGGCGAGCCGACCTGCTCGATGTTGCCGGCGTTCAGCACGACGATCTTGTCGGCCATGGTCATGGCTTCGACCTGGTCGTGGGTGACATAGATCATCGTCGTCTTGAGCTGATGATGCAGTTCGCTGATCTCCAGCCGCATGGTGCCGCGCAGGGCGGCATCGAGGTTGGACAGCGGTTCGTCGAACAGGAAGGCCGACGGCTGGCGCACGATGGCACGGCCGATGGCGACGCGCTGGCGCTGGCCGCCGGAGAGCTGGCCGGGCCGGCGTTCGAGATAGTTGGTCAGGTTCAGGACGCGCGCCGCATCCTTCACCTTCTTGTCGATGGTCGCCTGGTCCTCGCCCGCCATCTTCAGCGGGAAGGCGATGTTTTTGGCCACCGTCATGTGCGGATAGAGGGCGTAGGACTGGAACACCATGGCCAGCTTGCGCTTGGCCGGCGCTTCACCGGTGACGTCGCGGCCATCGATGTTGATGGTGCCGCCGCTGGTGTCCTCCAGCCCGGCGATCAGGCGCAGCAGAGTTGACTTGCCGCAACCCGATGGGCCGACGAAGACGACGAACTCGCCATTTTCGATCACCAGGTCGAGGCCGGGGATGATGGACGTCGATCCAAAGGACTTGGAGACGTTCTTGAGCGTGATGTTTCCCATGGTTTCCTCCCCGAGGGGTTATTTCTGCCGGATTGCTTCAGGCAATTTCTGTTACTTCACCGCACCAAATGTCAGGCCGCGCACCAGCTGCTTCTGGCTGAACCAGCCCATGATCAGGATCGGGGCGATGGCCAGTGTCGAGGCGGCCGAAAGCTTGGCCCAGAACAGGCCTTGCGGGCTGGAGAACGAGCTGATGAAGGCGGTCAGGGGTGCTGCGTCCGTGGTGGTCAGCCGGATCGTCCAGAACGCCTCGTTCCAGGCCAGGATGATGTTCAACAGCATGGTCGAGGCGATACCCGGCACCGCCATCGGCGTCAGCACATAGACGATCTCGTTCCACAGCGAAGCGCCGTCCATGCGCGCCGCTTCCAGGATCTCGCCCGGGATTTCGCGGAAGTAGGTGTAGAGCATCCACACCACGATCGGCAGGTTGATCAGCATCAGCATGACCATCAGGCCGACGCGGCTGTCGAGCAGCCCGAAGTTGCGGAAGATCAGGTAGATCGGGAACAGCACGGCGACCGCCGGCATCATCTTGGTGGACAGCATCCACATCAGGATGTCCTTGGTCCGCTTGGTCGGCGAAAAAGCCATCGACCATGCCGCCGGAATGGCGACAAGCAGGGCCAGGATGGTCGAGCCGACCGACAGCAGCACCGAGTTGAAGAAGAATTTGAAGTAGCCGCTCTGCGCCTGAACCTCGGTGTAGCTCTCGAACGTCCCCGACGGGATCAGGTTGAAGCCCTGGATCGCTTCCTGCTCCGACTTGAACGAGGTGATGATCGTATAAAGGATCGGGAAGAAGATCAGCAGCGCGACGATCCAGGCGGCAACGGTCGCGATTGTCTTGTGCTGGGTGGTGACTGCACGTGCCATCTCAATCTCCCTTACTTGTCCAGGTTCTTGCCGACGGCGCGCATGGCGAAGAAGGCAACGATGTTGGCGAGAATGACAGCGATGATGCCGCCGGCGGATGCCTGGCCGATTTTGAACTCCAGCAGCGCCTTCTGGTAGACCAGGAAAGGCAGGTTGGTGGAGGCGTATCCAGGGCCACCATTGGTGGTGACGAGGATCTCGGCATAGACCGACAAAAGGAAGATCGTCTGGATCAGGATGACGACGGTGATGGCGCGCGACATGTGCGGCAGCGTCAGATAGATGAAGCGGCTGATGAAGCCGGCGCCGTCCATCTCGGCGGCCTCCTTCTGCTCACCGTCCAGCGACTGCAGCGCGGTCAACAGGATGAGCGTCGCGAAGGGCAGCCACTGCCAGGCGACGATGATGATGATCGCCGTCATCGGATGCTGCCCGAACCAGTCGATCGGCTGGCCCCCGAAGAATCGCGCTATGTCGGCAAAGACCCCGTATTGCGGGTGCATGATCATGTTCTTCCAGACCAATGCGGCCACCGGCGGCATGACGAAGAACGGCGAGATGACGAGGATGCGGACAATGCCTTGTCCCCACATCGGCTGATCGATCAACAGCGCCAGCAGGATGCCGCCGATCACCGTGATCAACAGCACGCTGATCACCAGCGTAAGCGTGTTGAGGATCGATTGCAGGAAGGCCGGGTTGGAATAGAACAGCGCGTAGTTGGAGAAACCGACGAAGCCGTCGCGGATCGGGTTGAGCGGGTTGTACTGCTGGAAGGAGAACCACAGCGTGAGCGCTAGTGGAACAACCATCCAGACCAGCAGCAGCACGACAGATGGCGCCATCATGAAACGGGCAAGCGAACGGGTCTGCTGAGTAGCCATGACGGTCACCCTTCAATGGTCAGACTGAATTTTCAAAAGGCGTTAAAGGCGGCCGCCCGAACTGGGACTCGGGCGGCCGTTGCCGGTCAAGGAGGCGACCGGCATTCGGCACCGGGAGGAGCCTACTTGATATACCCGCCTTCGGTCATTGCCGCGGTGGCAGCGTCCTGGGCCTGCTTCAGGGCATCGTCGACGCTCGACTGGCCGGCAAGAGCCGCCGAGAAGAGCTGGCCGACAGTGGTGCCGAGACCCTGGAACTCAGGGATGGCGACGAATTGCACGCCGACATAGGGCACCGGCTTGACGGTCGGATGCGTCGGATCGGCGGCATTGATCGAGTCCAGCGTCATCTTGGCGAACGGAGCCGCCTTCTGGTACTCGGCATTGGCGTAGAGCGAGGTGCGCGTGCCGGGAGGAGCATTGGCCCAGCCTTCTTTCGAAGCGACCAGTTCGGCGTAGTGCTTGCTGGTTGCCCAGGAGACGAACTTCTCGGCGGCATCGGCCTTCTGCGTGCCGGCGGGAATGGCCAGCGACCAGGCCCACAGCCAGTTGCCGCGCTTGCCCAGGCCATTGTCGGGCGCCAGCGCATAACCGACCTTGTCGGCGACGGTGGAGTTCTTCGGGTCCGACACGAAGGATGCGGCGACGGTGGCGTCGATCCACATGCCGCACTTGCCCTGCTGGAACAGCGCCAGGTTTTCGTTGAAGCCGTTGGACGATGCGCCCTCGGGGCCGTCGGCCTTCATCAGGTCGACATAGAACTGCAGCGTGTTCTTCCATTCGGGCTGATCGAACTGCGGCTTCCAGTTCTCGTCGAACCAGCGTGCGCCGAAGGAGTTCGACATGGCGGTCAGGAAGGCCATGTTCTCGCCCCAGCCGGCCTTGCCGCGCAGGCAGACGCCGTTCACGCCATTGGCGCGGTCGGTCATCTTGTCGGCGGCCTGCTTGATGAAGTCCCAGGTCGGCGCGTCGGGCATCTTCAGCCCGGCCTTGTCCATCAGGTCCTTGCGGTACATGACGAAGGAGCTTTCGCCGTAGAAAGGCGCTGCATAGAGCTTGCCGTCAACCGAAAGACCGCCGGCGATGGCCGGGATGATGTCCTTGGCGTCATAGTCGTCGCCGAGCTTGTCGAGCGGCAGAAGCCAGCTCTGTTTGGCCCAGATCGGAACTTCATAGGTGCCGATGGTCATCACGTCATACTGGCCGCCCTTGGTGGCGATGTCGGTGGTGACGCGCTCGCGCAGCACGTTTTCTTCGAGCGTGACCCAGTTGAGCTTGATGTCCGGGTTAGCCTTGGTGAAGTCGTCGGTCAGCTTCTGCATGCGGACCATATCGCCATTGTTGACGGTGGCGATGGTGATGGATTCGGCATGTGCGGCGAACGCAAGAGCGCTGGCCGACAACAAGCCCAGGGTGAGCGTGCGAAGTTTCATCAAATTCCTCCCATGAACCAAGATGAGCATTTGCCTTGGCTTTGAGCAATTACTCACCTGACGTCAATTATGTCAAGACGGATTCGATGCTGCAGCGCAGCACTCGGCGGTGTCGACGGACCATGTGTGCGTGGAATTGCCAAGCCGACTTCGTCGGTCGCCAGGTACTAAGGCGACAGGACCGAAGGTCGGCAGGATTGCTTGCCGAGGGGCTTGCCTGTCAGCAGGCGATTTCGGCCAGCAGCCAGTCGCGGAAGGCGCGGATCTTCGGCACGTTGCGGCGCGCCTGGGGATAGACCAGCCAATAGGCGTGGCCATCGTCGCCAACCAGGTCGAAAGGCTGGATCAGCCGGCCATCGGCCAGTTCCGCCTTGAACAGCGCCCGGGTCAGGATCGCCACGCCATGGCCGGCGATGGCTGCATTAGCCTCATAGGCCTGCGCGCCCATGCTGCTGCCGGGCCGTTTGGCAAGGTCGTGCGAGTTGACGCCGGCAGCCGAAAACCACTCGGTCCACCAGATGTCGCCGGGATCGAGGATCGGCAGTCGCAACAGGTCGGCCGGTTCGTTGATACCGCCGATGCTCGCCGCGAGCCTGGGGCTCAGCATCGGCGTGAAATCGGCATCGAGCAGCTTGTGGGCTTCCAGTCCCGGCCATTTGCCGCCGCCCGAACGGATGGCAAGATCGACATCCTCGCGGGCGAAGTCCGTCAGGCGGCTCGACGTCTCGAGCCGTACGGCAAGGGAGGGATGAGCGATCTGGAAGGAGCCAAGATGGTGCGCCAGCCAGTTCGAGGCAAAGGTCAGCACCGTGGTGACGCACAAAAGCCCGTCGGCACCGCCACGCGCCGCGGCGTAGGCCTGGCCAAGTAGCGCAAAGGCTTCGCTGACACCCGGGGCAAGGCGCTGTCCGGCTTCGGTCAGCACGATCTGCCGCGGCCGCCGCAGGAACAATGGAGCGCCGACGCGCTCCTCAAGCACCTTGATCTGATAGCTGACCGCCGCCTGCGTCATGGCGAGCTCCTCGGCGGCCTTGGTGAAGGAAAGATGCCGCGCCACCGCGTCGAACACCCTGATCGCTTGCAGCGGCGGGAGTTGCGAGAGCTGTCGCGAGCTGAGGTCAGGCATAAAGCCTCCTTATGGGCCATAACAGATGTTCGATTGGCAAAGCCGGCCGGCAAGACCGACATTCAGAGTCAACCGTTCATTCGGGTTCAGGATAGCGAAGGTTGACGATCATGACCATGGCGCAGCAAAAGTGCACTCCCACCCCAGATCATCGTTGGATTTCGTGGCTTGCGGACGGATTCGGCTGGTTCGCGACAAAAAGGAAGGCGCATCTCGACATCAGGGACCTGTCGCCGCATCTGCAGCGCGACGTCGGCTTCCTCGACGGCAACGACCCTTTCGGGCGGGGCCAATAGTCCGGCTGGTTTTATCCGAAATCAGTCGCGCCGGCGTCCTGCGATCGATGGCAGCCTGGTCAGACGCTGGCCAGCAGGGCAGCCGCCGTCCGCTCGTCGGTGATGAGGCCGTTGATCAGCCGCCGGTTGGCCGCCGCCAGGATACCCGGCAATTTGCGTTCGCCCATCGCCAGTGCAATCACCAGTGATTTTTCGCGCGATGGCAGCGAAGCCGATGACACTCGGTCGTTGGTGATGCCCTCGATCATGCGGCCTTCGCGATCGTATACCCAGCCGACGATTTCGGCGATGCCGCCGGCCTTTTGTAGCGCCTTCAGCTCACTTTCGGAAATGAAACCGTCTTCATAGAGCGGTGCCTTGGGGCCGAGATCGCCAATGCCGATGAAGGTGACGTCGGCCTCGGCGGCCAGCGCCAGCGTCGGCTGGATCATCGGCTGGTTGAGCAGCATCTCGCGCTCCTCCGGCGAAGAGGCGATGACCGGCAGCGGCATCGGGAAGGATCGCGCCTTGACCCTGTCGGCCATGGTGAAGATGACGTTGTAGAAGGCGGCCGAGCCGTCCGGCGAGATGTTGCCGGTCAAGGACACCACCTTGTGCTGCGGGCATTCCATCGGCGGCAGCTGTTCGATCGCCGCCTTCAGCGTGCGTCCGGTGCCTATCGCCATGACGATCGGCGTCGGCGAGCGCAGCCGCCGCTCGATCTCGGCCGCGGCCGCCTCGGCGATGCCGATGGTGGTGGAAGACGAATTGGGATCGCTCGGAACCACTTCGACCAGGTCGAACGCGAAGCGCGATCTCAAGCGCGCCGCCAGATCGAGGCAGTTGGCGATCGGATGGTCGACACGGACTTTGATCAAGCCTTCCGACACCGCCAGCGACACCAGCCGCTGCGCCGTCTGCCGCGATATGCCGAGCGTGGTGGCGATCTGGTCCTGCGTGTTGCCGGCAACATAATAAAGCCAGCCGGCGCGTGCCGCGTCGTCCAGCCTGTTGCTGCCGCCATCTTGCCGGGTACTCACGTCCTGCCTCCCGAAACCGCCGGTCATGAGCGCGGTCCGTTCCTACTCTTGCAGGGAACGGGCTGCTGCGCAATTGTCTATCTCAAGGGCAATTGCTTGCAACCCTCGGCATACGCGGCGCGAAGATTTCCGCCTCCGACGAGGATTGCGCCGGACAAAGACCATCGGTTTCGGCTCCGACAGGCGGCACGTTCTGCGATCCCGAAGGTTTATCTCCCCGCGTAAACCCTTTAAGGGATCGCAAAAAGGAGCCTTGCATGACGCCGAAAGCGGTTTTCTGGGATATGGACGGCACGCTGGTCGACAGCGAACCGCTGCACGAGGCCGCTTTGGTGGCGGCGATGCGCAATGTCGGCCTCGTCCCGCCGACCGACCTGCATGAGCGCGTGCTCGGAGTCGCCGCCTGGCCGGTCTATGAGATGATGCGCGACGAGTTCGGCCTGGACCTGCCCTTCGACGACTGGATCATCCGCAAATACGAACACTATCTGCCGCTGGTCGAGCGCTTGCAGCCGCGCCCCGGTGCGATCGAGATCTTCAACGACTTGCGGGCAAGGGGCGTGGCGCAAGCCGTGGTGTCGAATTCGGACCGCATGATCGTCGACGCCAACCTTCGCATGGTCGGGCTGACCTATCCCGGCATGAAGACGATCAGCCGCAACGATGTGCGCGAGGGCAAGCCGCACGCCGAACCCTTCCTGCGCGCCGCGTATCTCGCTGGCGTCGCTCCCGCGCAGGCGGTAGCGATCGACGACAGCTGGCCGGGCGCCATGGCGGGGCTGGCGGCAGGCATGAAGACGATCTTCTGGCCGGAAAAGCCGATGCAAGGACCGCCCGGAGCTATCGTCATCAACAGTGCCGAGGAATTGCGGAAAGAACTGGCTCTCTGATCGAACTCACAAACGTCGGCGCCGCCACTCATCCGGCTGCCGCCACCTTCTCCCCGTATAGTGACGGGGAGAAGGGACTTGCCGCACCTTGGTGCTCTTTCTTCAACGTTGATGATTGGCGAAACCGTCTGTGACAGCGACCTTTCTCCCCGTCACTATACGGGGAGAAATGCCCGGCAGGGCAATGAGGGGCGGCGCGACGCTGAAAGTCCTTCTCACGACGAAACAGGCGCCAGCCAGGAACCCGTGATGCTCAGTTCCGGTAGATCGGTTCCTGCTCGTCGAGGATCGCCTTCAACTCGCTGAGATGGCGCTCGGCCTGGCCGGGATAGTCGTCCATCTCGCTTGCAGTCTTCTCGGCAATCGCGTCGGAAAGCGTGCGCAGCGGGCGGCCTGTCCACAGCGCCTTGATGTAGGTCTCGGCGGCGCGCTCGAAATAGAACATCCGGTTGAAGGCATCGGCGACCGTGTCGCCGATGACCAGCACGCCGTGATTGCCCATCACCATCACCTTGACCTTGGGATCGACGAGAAGCTGCGAGCAGCGTTCGCCCTCTTCCTCGAAGGCCAGCCCGCCATAATGGGCGTCGACGACATGGCGGTTGAAGAACATCGCCGAGTTCTGGTCGATCGGCGGCAGGCGAGAATCGGCGAGCGAGGCCAGCACCGTGGCGTGGATGGAATGCACATGCATGACGCAGCGCGCGTGTGCGACATTGCGATGGATCGCGCCGTGCAGCCCCCATGCGGTCGGGTCGGGCGCGTTCGGGCCTGACAGTGTACCCGGATCGTTGGCGTCGATCATCAGCAGGTCGCTCGCCTTGATGCGCGAGAAATGCACCTGGTTGGGGTTCATCAGGAACTGCGTGCCGTCGTCGTTGACCGCCAGCGAGAAATGATTGGCCACCGCCTCGTGCATGTTAAGCCGCGCCGTCCAGCGGAAGGCACAGGCGAGATCGACGCGCTCCTCGTAGAAGGGCAGGTTGGTCAGCGTTTCCTTTTGCAGGCGGGCGATGCTCATCGAGGACACTCCGTGAAAGAGGCGAGAATGCAGCGACCGGCCCAGCCTCGCAACCGCTTTCGCTTGGTACAGCGACCGACGCCGGACGCCGATCTTCTTGCTATGTCGCCGTGCTGGCGGCGGCACCCGCCCGCAGGCCGCCATGCTCGACGATGAAGTCGATGACCTCCCGCAGTCCCTTGCCGCGCGACAGGTCGGTGAAGCCGAATGGCCGCTTGCCACGCATGCGGCTGGCGTCGCTCTCCATGACATCGAGATTGACGTTCACATAAGGCGCCAGATCGCTCTTGTTGATGACCAGGAAATCGGAGCGGGTGATCGCCGGCCCGCCCTTGCGCGGGATCTCCTCGCCCTGGCAGACCGAGATGACATAGAGCGTCAGGTCGGCGAGATCAGGCGAGAAGGTGGCGGCGAGGTTGTCGCCGCCGGATTCGATGAAGACGATGTCGAGATCGGGGAATTTCTTGTTCATCTCGGCGATCGCCTGCAGATTGATCGAGGCATCCTCGCGGATGGCGGTGTGCGGACAGCCACCGGTCTCGACACCCATGATGCGATCCTCCGGCAGCGCCTGCAGCCGGGCCAGCATCATGGCGTCTTCCTTGGTGTAGATGTCGTTGGTCACCACGGCGATCGAGAATTCGTCGCGCAGCGCCTTGCACAGTTTTTCGGTCAGCGTCGTCTTGCCCGAACCGACCGGGCCGCCAATGCCGACGCGCAGCGGGCCATTTTTCTGTGTCATGCGGGGAACTCCGTGATGGCGAGGATGGCAAAGCCGAGCCCGATCAACAGGCACAGCGGCGAGTAATAGCGCAGGTCGAGCCGCGCGAAAGGCTGCTCCGGCGCCAGCCGCCGCCACCATGGCGTGAAGCCGGCAATGCCGCGACCCAGGAACACCAGTCCGATGAGCAGCGACGTGGCGGCGAGGCCTTCCCTGGGAAAGGGCGAGGCAAAGACGCCTTCCAGCGCCAGCGGCCACAGTGTCGCCAGGGCAAGGCATGCCGCAACCGCGAAACTGGCGAACGGTGTCGGCATTTCATCGACGCCGCGAAAACCGACGACGGCGCGGGCGCATGAGGCCGCATCCTGGCCCGGCCAGATGCCGCCAATGCCCCAATAGACATGCAGCGCCGTGATCAGCAGCAGGACGAAGGATAGTGCGAAGGCGAGAAAAATCATGAACGGAACAACCGCGAATACTGGGTTTCGTGCTTCATCGCCATGATTTCGGAGACAAGGGCGCAGCCGCCGAGATCGTCCAACGTCGAGCGCGCGGCGCGGCCGGCGGTCGACAACGCCAGCGGTTCGAAGCCGGCAAGCAGTACGGTGGCCTTGCTTTGGCCAACGATGCCGAGCCGGATCGCGGCCTGGACGAGGTTGGAGAAGAAGGCTTGCAGGAAGGCGGACAGCGCATCTTGAAGCGCAATTGAATGGCCGCCTGCGATCGCGCCGACGGCGACACAATAGCCGCATTCGGCCGGCAGGCGCTCCAGCACGGGGCTGGGCCAGGCCGCCGCCGCTTTCAGGAAGGCGGCGCCTTGCAGCATGGCCTCGGTGTGGCGCTCGCGCGAACCGGCGAGCGCCTCGGCAAGTGCCGCAATCTCGTCGAGATCACCGTTGTTGCGGGCGCGCCGCCAGCTCTCGGCAAACAGCACCGCATCGTTCCAGCCCGAGCCCATCTCGACCAGCGTTTCCAGCCACCCGGCGACGCTTTCCGCATCGGCGATCAGCCCGTCATGCACCGCGCGTTCGAGACCATGGCTGTAGGAAAAGCCGCCGACCGGAAAGGCCGGCGACAGCCACGCCATCAATCGCAAAAGCGCGATGTTGGAAGGCTGGTCACTCATGATCGTGGTGGTGGCCGGCGTGGGAATGCGAATGGGAATGGGATTCGCTGTGCGAGTGGGAATGCGCTTCACCATGGCTGTGCGCGTGCGCCTCGGCGTGCGCATGGCCGTGATCATGGCTGTGCCCACCGTGGCCGGAATAGGCGCCGCGCACCGGCTTGAACGGCTCGGAGACGTCGGTCACCGTGGCGCCCAGCCCCTCCAGCATCGCCTTGATGACATGGTCGCGCAGGATGAGGATGCGCCCGGCCTCGATGCTTGCGGCGAGATGGCGGTTGCCGATGTGCCAGGCGAGCTCGGCCAGATGCACACCGTCGCGAGCGCGGATGTCGTAGACATCCTCCGGTGCCGCGATGATCTCGATGTGGCGGCCATCCTCCAGCACCAGCCGGTCGCCATCGTTCAGGGCGACCGGCTCGGGCAGGTCGACCAGCACCTTGCTGCCGTCGGCAAGTTCGATCGCCCGGCGGCGCAGATGCCGCTCGTCATGGGCGAGAACGGCACGGCCGGATGGTGCCGTGGTCCCGGCATTGCCGGCGGTCAACACCGAGACGGCGCGGGGAAATTTGGTGAAGTCGGTGCGGATATCGAGCTTCATTCCATGGATCCCCCAATAGAGTGCCGCGCGTCCTCTGGACGCGCAAAGGACGCTCTAACATTTTTGAATCTATGCATCGTGCTTTCCGAAAATCGATTCCGATTTTCGGGCCGATGCATTGGCCTGCGCCCTTGCACGGGCGGGCCGCGTCAGCACGCGGTCGAAATAGGCGTTGACGCGCTCGGACTCGATTGGGAACCGCCCGGCGCGGGCCCAGCCGCCCATATCGCCGAGCAGTACGTCGACGGCCGAAAACCGGTTGCCCAGTGCGAACGGTCTGTCGCCCAATCGCCCATCCAGCGCCTTGAGCTCGGAGGCGAAGTCGTAAGCCGCCGCGGGGCCGACATCGACCCGCACCTCCTTCGGCAGCAGGAAGCGATGGCGCAGCTTGTTCCACAACGGCGCTTCAAACTCGCTCTGGGCAAAATGCATCCAGGAATCCATCTCGGCACGCCCGGCCACGCCCGGACTGGCGCCCATGCCCTTGTCCGCGTGCTTGTCGGCGAGATAGACGCAGATCGCCGCCGAATCCGTCACCGTCAGCTCGCCGTCGATCAGGATCGGCACCTTGCCCGACGGGTTGAGCGCATAGGCTTCCGGTGAGCGCAGCTTGACCTCGACGAATTCATAGGGCTGCCCGAGTTCCTCGAGCATCCAAAGAACGCGGCTGACCCGGGATCCACGCGATCCGACGGCCTTGTACATGCGCAAACCTGCCTTTCCCGAGCAGCTTAGATGATCCCGAACGCCATCCCAATGGGCACCTGTCAAAGTGCTACAGCGTCCTTTGCGCGTCGGAACGACGCGCGGCGCTGTAGTTCAGACAATCGTGTCGAAGAGCCGCAGGATGAACGATATCTGATAGACGAGTGCGGCCGCGACGAAGGCGATGTGGAAGCGGCGGTCGCGCACCAGGATCGCGCCAATGCACAGCGCGACGAAGACCGGCGTGCGGAACAGATATTCGTTGCCGAAGCGCGCAAAATGCTCCGGGCCCTTGAGCAGCGTGTCGACCACGTCGAGCAGATAGGTCGTCGCCAGCAGGCCGAAGAACCAGGCCCGGCGCGAATAGAAGAAATCCTCGTAGCTGGTGTAGTCCAGCATCGAATCCGGAAACAAAAGTGCGCAGAGCAGGAACAGCGTGATGGCGTAGAAGATGATGAACAGGTACTTGCCGAAGGTCCAGGTCTCGATGGCGTAGAGACCGAACTCCCACCACCAGAAATGCACCAGCATCAGGAGCACCGAGGCGACCCAGGCCAGATGCACGGGATAGAGCCGGTACTGACCGGGATGCTGGACGATGCGCGCCACCCCCGACAGCAGGCGGGCGACGCCAAGCCCGATCACCATGCCCATGACGATGCGGATATGCGGAAAGATGTCGTGGGCGGAAGCGATTTCGGTGGCCATGCTTGATTACAACGGAGCTGTTTGTCGGCCGCATATTGCTGCGTGCCACCAGGGGCCGCAACGGATATTGCACCGGTCGGCTCGCTAGCCAATTCCGCATCAGAACAGAAAATACCGCTGCGCCATCGGCAGCACCGTCGCCGGCTCGCAGGTCAGCAACTCGCCGTCGGCGCGGACCTCGTAGGTCTCGGGATCGACCTCGATATGCGGCATGGCGTCGTTGAGCACCATCGAATGCTTGCCGATGCCGCCCCGGGTGTTCTCGACAGCGGCGAACTGCTTGTCGACACCGAGCCTGCCATGCAGCCCCGACTCGAGCGCCGCCTTGGAGACGAAGGTCACCGACGAGTTGGTCCTGGCCTTGCCATAGGCGCCGAACATCGGCCGGTAGTGCATCGGCTGCGGCGTCGGGATCGAGGCGTTGGGATCGCCCATTGGGGCAGCAGTGATCATGCCGCCGATCAGCACCATATCCGGCTTGACGCCAAAGAAGGCCGGGTTCCACAGCACCAGGTCGGCACGCTTGCCGACCGCGACCGAGCCGATATCCCTGGACAGCCCATGCGCGATGGCCGGATTGATCGTGTATTTGGCGATGTAGCGGCGGACGCGGAAATTGTCGTTGTTGCCGGTTTCCTGCGGCAGTGCGCCGCGCTGGCGCTTCATCTTGTCGGCGGTCTGCCAGGTGCGGATCGCCACCTCGCCGACCCGCCCCATGGCCTGGCTGTCCGACGAGATGATCGAGAACGCGCCGATGTCGTGCAAAATGTCTTCCGCCGCGATGGTCTCCTTGCGGATGCGGCTTTCGGCGAAGGCGATGTCCTCGGGGATCGACGGCGACAGATGATGGCAGACCATCAGCATGTCGAGGTGCTCGGAGAGCGTATTGACCGTGTAGGGCCGGGTCGGATTGGTCGAGGACGGAATGACGTTAGGCAGCCCGCAGACCTTGATGATGTCAGGCGCATGGCCGCCGCCGGCGCCCTCGGTGTGGAAGGCATGGATGGTCCGTCCCTTGATCGCGGCCACGGTGTTCTCGACGAAACCGGATTCGTTCAGCGTGTCGGTGTGGATCATCACTTGCACGTCGTAATCGTCGGCGACCGACAGGCAGCAGTCGATGGCCGCCGGTGTCGTGCCCCAGTCCTCGTGCAGCTTCAGCGAACAGGCGCCGCCCAGCACCATTTCCTCGAGTGCAGCGGGCAGCGAAGCGTTGCCCTTGCCCGCCAGGCCGACGTTCATCGGGAAGGCGTCGAAGGACTGGATCATGCGGGCCATGTGCCATGGCCCCGGCGTGCAGGTGGTGGCCAGTGTGCCGTGCGCCGGGCCGGTGCCACCGCCGAGCATGGTGGTGATACCGCTCATCAGTGCTTCCTCGATCTGCTGCGGGCAGATGAAGTGAATATGCGCATCGAAGCCGCCGGCGGTCAGGATCTTGCCCTCGCCGGCAATGATCTCGGTGCCCGGGCCGATGATGATGGTGACGCCATCCTGCATGTCCGGATTGCCGGCCTTGCCTATTGCCGCGATGCGGCCGTCGCGCAGGCCGATATCGGCCTTGAAGATGCCGGCGCTGGCATCGACCACCAGCGCATTGGTGATGACGGTGTCGACCGCGCCTTGCGCCCGTGACACCTGACTCTGGCCCATGCCGTCGCGGATCACCTTGCCGCCGCCGAATTTTACTTCCTCGCCATGGGTGGTGAGATCTCTCTCGACCTCGATGAACAGTTCGGTGTCGGCAAGCCGCACCCGGTCGCCGACGGTCGGGCCATACATCTGCGCATAGGCGGCGCGGGTAACTCTGGCCATCAGCGATTGCTCCCGAAATGTGGTTTGCCGAAATGTGATTTGATTGAAGCGCGGCTGCACATTGTCGCCATCCAATGGTCACGCAATGACCCGCTGGCCGACACCTTCTGATCCGATTTGACGGTTGAGGTTAGGGCGTAACCCCAAACCGACCGTTTGCCAAATCGATGGAAGGAAAATCCATGCGCAAGACGATATTGATTGCCGCCGCCGCCACGCTGATGATGGCGGGCGCCGCCAGTGCCCAGCAGCAACCCGGGCAACAGCCCGCTCCGGCGCCGACTACGCCTGCCCCGGCCGCGCCCAAGGCTCAGCCGGCCGCGCCGACGATCCAGAGCGTCAACATCGTCGACATCACGCAGCTGCCGAAGGACACCCAGACGCAGGTCAACCAGGTGATCGCCCAGCGTGGCGACGCCGGCCTGCAGAAATTGCGCAGCTCGATCGATGCCACGCCCCAGGTGAAGTCCGCGCTCGAAGCCAAGGGGCTTAGCTCGGCGCAGGTCGTCGCCGCCAGCATGCAGCCCAATGGCGCGCTGACCCTGATCACCAAGAAGGCGAGCTGATGATGCAGCGCGGCGGGCCGGCGTCCGGCCCGCCGGCTGCAGAAGGAAAGGAACCTTGGCAGGGCTGGATCCGTTTCGCCTTTTGAGTGTCGAAACAAGTCGCGAAAGTGAGCGATGACCGTCACCATCTTGCCCGACGCCCGATGGCTGCATGCCATTGCAGCGACTGCGTTTCTGTCGGTGAGCCTCCCCGACGCCGCGCTGAAAGCGCAGGGACTGGAAAGCCCGGAGACCGTCAACCGTATCGTCGGCTCGGAAGTCAAACAGGAAGAGGCCAATGCCACCGCCGAAGCCCGCAACGTCAACACGGCGATCGACCGGACGCGGGAAAACATCGGCACGGTGCGCAAGACGTCCAAGCTCGACAAGGTCGAGATCGTGCTCCTCACCGACGCGGCGCGCAGCGAAGGCGGCCCACCGCCGGTGATCCAGAGCAAGGTCAAACAGCATCAGGACGACATTGCCGAGCTGCGCAGGGAGATCGAGGGCAACGCGCTGCTGTACAACGCCATCGAGTCGCGGCGCGTGCTTGCGCAGGATGTCCTCGCCGTCGAATTCGACGATCCTGGAAAGATCGTCATCTACGCTGCCGCCAAGCCGTCGGACTGAGTGGAAATCGCCAATTATTCTTGGCCGACATGCATGAGACGCCATCGATCTCACAGCCTGCCCATCACCTTCTGCTGAAATCCGTAGACCTCACGCTTGCCGCCAAGCGGCACCAGCGTCACGTCGCGCTCCTGGCCAGGCTCGAAGCGCATGGCCGTGCCGGCGGCGATGTCGAGGCGCATGCCGCGCGCCCGGTCGCGGTCGAATCTCAGCCCCTCATTGGTCTCGAAGAAATGGTAGTGGCTGCCGACCTGGATCGGCCGGTCGCCGCTGTTGGCCACTTTCAGGGTGACAGTGGGCAGCCCCTTGTTCAGTTCGATGTCGCCGTCCTTGGTGATGATTTCGCCCGGGATCATCGTGCCTCACAACACGCCGAAGACGAGGCCGACACCGACCGCCGCGCAGGCCGCGCCGGCGGCGCGGGCCAGGCCACGGAACCTGACGCCAAGGCCGAGCCCGGCAGCGATGCCGGTGGCATGCAGCAGCACTGTCGCGATGGCAAAGCCGGCCATATATTCCAGCCCGCCGGCATTTTCCGGCACCTCGGTGCCGTGCGCGTGGCCGTGGAACAGCGCGAACAGGCCGATGATGGCGACGCCGGCCGAGACCGGCAGATCGACTGCCAGCGCCACCAGCAGCCCGAGCGCCACGACCGACGCCAATATGCCGGGTTCGACGAACGGCAGCGGCATATGCAGCATGCCGAGCCCGCCGCCGACCAGCATCACGCCGACAAAAGCCGCCGGCCAGGCCCAGACTGCCTTGCCGCCCTTGAGCGCCGCCCACAGGCCAACTGCGATCATCACCGTCATGTGATCGAGGCCGGAGAGCGGGTGCATGAAGCCGGCCATGAAGGAGGAGGTCGTGCCGATGCCGACATGGGCATAGGCCGGCATGACTGCTGCCAAGAGCAGGATCGCCGACAGGCACAGGCGTTTGGCGGACATCATTCTATTTGCCTTTCGTTTGCGAGGTGGTGGTCACGCGGCCTTGCGGGACCCGCACCCTTCAGCTTTGAGAACGCGCTTGGTCGAAGCGGGATATTTCTTCAGCATCGCCGGCGGGCGGATCGGCCGCGCCGAAAAATTGCCGCCGCAATTGGGGCAGGTGCCGCCCAAGATGTGTTCCACGCAGTCGGCGCAAAAGGTGCACTCGAAGGTGCAGATCAGCGCGTCCGCGGCCTCCGGCGGCAGGTCCTTGTCACAGCATTCGCAATTGGGACGCAGCTCAAGCATCTTTTCTCACCTCACCTGATGGGTTCGTGCACGGTCACCAGCTTGGTGCCGTCGGGGAATGTCGCCTCGACCTGCACGTCATGGATCATCTCGGCGATGCCTTGCATCACCTGCGCGCGCGTCACGACATAGGCGCCGGCCTCCATCAATTCGGCTACCGGGCGGCCGTCGCGGGCACCCTCGACGACGAAATCGGTGATCAGCGCGATCGCTTCCGGATGATTGAGCTTGATGCCGCGCTCGAGCCGCTTGCGCGCCACGATCGCCGCCATGGCGATCAGCAGCTTGTCCTTTTCCCTCGGCGTCAGGTTCATGCGCTTCCCTGGACTGGCATAGACAGACTTACAGTGACCATAATTTAGGCAACCCAGCCTTTCCGTTGAGCAATTCGACCAGCGGAACCAGCCGCTGGCGGAGCCGATAGCCGTCTCCGGCGTAGAGCCTCGCAAGAAGCTTGCCAGATTTCCTCACGCCCCAGGCACTGGCGCTGCCCTGGTCGCCGACGATCTCCAGAACCGGATCGAGCAGGGCCTCGGCCCGCGGCGACACCAGCAGCAGCGTCGCCATCGCGACCGCGCCGCCGGCAATCGCCGGGCGGTCGAGCGTGGCCGCGATATCGGGTCCGATGCGGAAATCCTCGGCATGAATGAGTTCGCCGTCCTGGCGGACGCGCCAGCGGTCATGGAAATTCCCTAGGCTGACGTGTTCGCCCATGGCCAGGCGGCCGAAGACGGTGGCCTCCAGCACCAGCGCCTCGGCCCCGACCGCAAGCTCGATGTCGAGCGTGCGGGCGAACGCCGCCTGGTCGAAGACAATGGTTTCCTGCGGCAGCCAGGCGATGCGGCCGTTTTCACCGACCGACAATTTGACCCGCACCTCGGCACGGTCGGACGCTGCCCGATAGATTTTCTCGCAGGCTTGGGTCGTGATCGATGCCGAGGCCGCCGCGCCGACATCCACGTCCCAGGCGATACGGTCGCCGCCGGTCATCCCGCCGGCGGTGTTGATCAGCACCGCTTCGAGGGGATCGGCCGAGACCGCCGGCATCCTTATCTTGGCGGCACCGTCCTGATAGAGGCGCCGCAGCCGCGTGCGACCGTCGACGACAGCGCAGGAAAGCCGAGCCGCGCCCGCGGCGCGCTGCGTCGAAATCCTGCCATGTTCGATCTTATCCATGCCAGCACGTTAAGCACTCCGGCGCCTTTGTCGATGCATGGCTTGATATAGCTTGTTGCTTGACAACGTTTCGGTTTCTATAGAGGGAACCACCTTGGTACGGTCATGCAGCGCTTGGCGGGGGTATAGAGCGAAGACGGCGGCTTGATACCGGGAGAAAAAGAGGCGCTGCTCAATTGGCGTCGGGAAACGCGACATAGTGGGGAAGAAACCGAATGGCCGACCAGCTGGCAACGGATATCATCGCGAAGATCAAGGCTCATGCCGAGCCGGGCGGCGAAGAAATCACGACCAACACTGAATTGACCTCGCTTGGTATCCATTCGCTCGAGCTGACCGAGATCATCTTCGATCTCGAGGAAGATTATGGCATCGAGATCGAGATGAACACGGTCGATGCCTGGAGCAATCTGAAGAATGTCGGCGACATGGTGGAAGCTGTTCGCGCGCTGATCGCGAAAAAAGCCTGACCTGAATGCGGCAGCGCGTTGTCATCACCGGCATGGGCGGTATTTGCGGGCTTGGCACCAACGCGCCTGCGATCTGGAATGAAATGCGCGCCGGGCGCTCGGCCATCGGCCCGATCACCAGTCCGCAGTTGCATGACCTGAAGATCAAGGTCGGTTGCGAAATCAAGACGCTTCCCGATCACGGCATCGACCGCAAGCAATTGGTGTCGATGGACCGTTTCAGCCTGCTGGCGGTGATCGCGGCCCGGGAGGCGATGCAGCAGGCCGGCCTGGCCTCGGACGAGGCCACCACCTACCGGATGGGCACCGTCGTCGGCGTCGGTGTCTGCGGCTGGGAGGCGATCGAGGAAAACTATCGCGCCATCCTGATCGAGGGCAAGAACCGCGCCGGCATCTTCACCGTGCCGAAAGTGATGCCCAGTGCCGCCTCCGGCCAGGTCAGCATGAATCTCGGCCTGCGCGGTCCGGTTTTCGGCGTCACCTCCGCTTGCTCGTCGTCCAACCATGCCATCGCCTCGGCCGTCGACCAGATCAGGCTCGGCCGCGCCGACGTGATGGTCGCCGGCGGCACCGATGCGCCGCTGGTCTGGGGCATCCTGAAGGGCTGGGAAGCATTGCGGGTGCTGGCGCCCGACACCTGCCGGCCATTCTCGGCCGATCGCCAGGGCCTGTCGCTCGGCGAGGGCGCCGGCATGGCGGTGCTGGAGAGCTACGAACATGCCATGGCGCGCGGCGCCACCATTCTTGCCGAAATTGCCGGCGCCGGCCTTTCCGCCGACGCGTCCGACATCGTCGCGCCAACCATCGAAGGACCGACGGCCGCCATGCGCGCCTGCCTGGCCGACGCCGGGTTCAATCCCGAGGATGTCGACTATCTCAATGCCCATGGCACCGGCACCAAGGCCAACGACCAGATCGAGACGGCGGCGATCAAGCGCGTCTTCGGCGACCATGCCTACAAACTGTCGGTGTCGTCGACCAAATCCATGCATGCCCATTGCCTTGGTGCATCGGGTGCGCTGGAGATGATCGCCTGCGTGATGGCGATCCGTGAAGGCATCGTGCCGCCGACCGCCAATTTTCGCGAAGCCGATCCCGATTGCGACCTCGACATCACGCCGAACGTGGCGCGTGAACGCAAGGTGCGCACGGCGATCAGCAATGGCTTCGCGTTCGGCGGCACCAATGCGGTGCTGGCCTTCAAGGCCGTCTGATCCGGCTGTTTCCATTGACCGTCCGTGCGACACTGTCGCCGCCATATTGATCAGAAGCGGTCACCCGCCTAATTCTTGCCAGCGCCGCCCGGCGCCAATCCCCGTTCAGGAGTTTTCCATGGCCGACCTGTCCGCCTTTCCGATCGCAACGCGCTGGCCAGCCAGGCATCCGGACCAGATCCAGCTCTATTCGGCCACGACGCCCAACGGGGTGAAGATATCGATCGCCCTGGAAGAGCTCGGCCTGCCCTACGAGCCGCATCTGGTCAACATCGGCAAGAACGAGAGCTGGACACCGGAATTCCTGTCGCTCAACCCCAACGGCAAGATACCGGCGATCATCGATCCGAACGGTCCGGACGGCAAGCCGATCGGCCTGTTCGAATCCGGCGCCATCCTGCTCTACCTCGCCGAAAAAACCGGCCTGCTCATGCCGGTGGACGCGGCGCGGCGCTACGAGACCATCCAATGGGTGTTCTTCCAGATGGCCTCGGTCGGGCCGATGTTCGGCCAGGTCGGCTTCTTCCACAAATTCGCCGGCCGCGAAATCGCCGACAAGCGCCCGCTGGAGCGCTATCGCGATGAATCGCGGCGGCTGATCGGTGTGCTTGACGGCAGGCTGAAGGGCCGTAGGTGGATCATGGACAATGACTTCACCATCGCCGACATCTCGCTGCTCGGCTGGGTGCGCAACCTGATCGGCTTCTACGAAGCGCGCGAACTCGTCGGCTTCGATGATTTCGCCAATGTCGGGGCTTGGCTGGAACGCGGCCTTGCCAGGCCCGCCGTGCAAAAGGGCTTGACCATCCCGGCGAAGGGATGAATCAAAGCCGGCCAGGCCTCGATAGAACTGGCTACTTCGCCTTCGCCTTGGCTTTCGAGCCGCCCTTGCCCATGACAGAGGCCGCAAGCGATGCGGTGCTTCTGGCTGCGATGACAACCGCGCCTGCCGCCACATTGGCCGCCGCCTTGACCGTGCGCATGGCGCTGCCGGACACCGAGTTGTCGGCGCTTGCCGGTTTTTTCGGCTTCGCGGCCTTCGGCGCGGTCTTGGCCGCGGCCGGCACCACTTTCTTCGGCGCTGCCTTGCCGAAAGACGGCTTGGCGTCCTTGGAACGCTCAGCGATCGCCGGACCGGCGCCTGCCTTCGATTGGGTCGCCTTGCCCTTGGCGGGCGCGGGCTTTCTTGCCTTTTGTGCCATCGGGTGGAATCCCTTTTCTGGCAGAATTGCCTGAGGGATAACGGCCTGAAAGTCTTAAGGTTCCCCTTGGAGAATCCTTAGAATCAGGCCGAAACGCCGATCACCAGGTCGGCGGCCCGGCGGCGGGCAAGCACCCGGTCGATGTTGGGCATGTCGTTGGAGGTGATCCAGGCCCGGGCATCCGCGTCGGAGCGGCCATGGCCGTGCCAGCGCTCGAGCAGCCGGCGCTCGAGCTCGTCGCGCGGCACGTCGACGAAGATCGAGAAATCGAACAGCGGTGCCAGCCGCGACCACGGCTCCTCGTCGAGCAACAGGTAATTGCCCTCGACCAGGATGAACTTGGTCTCGGTGGCGACGATCGAGGCGGCGGCGCGCGACAGTTCCATGCTGCGGTCGAAGACCGGGATGGCGATATCGGGTTCACCGGCGCGGATGCGCTTCAGCAGGGTTTCGAAGCCGGCAAAATCAAAGGTTTCCGGCGCCCCTTTTCGTGCGCGCAGGCCGCGCCGCTCGAGCACGATGTCGTCATAGTGGAAGCCGTCCATCGGCACCACTTCCACAGCACCCTCCGGCAGCAGGTCATGCAGGCTTGCCGACAATGTCGACTTGCCGGCGCCTGGCGGACCGGCAATGGCGACGACGAAGCGCCGTGCCTTGCCGGCTCGCTTGAAGATGGTGGCGGCGAGATGGGCGATTTCGGACATGAGAGCCTCTCTCTGGCAGGAGCTTCAAATCCACCATGTTCCGCATGATGATTTCGGACACATCTTGGCGGCAGTTGGCGGAAATTTCAAATCCGCATTGATGCCGCGCACTCAGCCTGGAACAGGCTGGCCGATGCGCAGGAAGTCGCTGTCGAAGGGAACCTCCCAGGTCGAGTCACCGGCCGCCAGCCGCATGAGGCCGTTCGCCGTGGTGACCGCTTGCGGCGGCTCGCCGCCGGAGAGCGGTATGGCGCCGATGACATGGCGAAAGGAAACGCTGAGGCCCTCGCCGAGCGCAAAGGCGGTTGCCACCCCTTCACGCTTCAGCCAGTTGTCGCCGATCGAGGCGGCATGGCCGACGGAAGCGCGGCCGTCCTCGATGCCGAGCACGCCGCGATGGCGGCCGCTCCAGGGCGCGTAGTCGCGCCCGCCATTGCTGAGCCACAGCATGGTGATCGGCAGCTCGGCCGGGTTCTTCAGCACCAGCAGCAGGTCGCCTTCGGCCTGGCGCGCCAAGGCCGTCCAGCCCGGCCCACCATGATCGGCCTCGACCAGCGTGACGAAATCCTCGCGATGGTCGCCCATGCGGTATTGCGTCAGGTCGAGCGTGCCGCCGCCGGCGGCGGGGAAATGGCTGAGATCGGTGGACCGCCCCGGATAGGCCAGCATGAAGCGGCCGCGTGCGGGGTCCGGCTCCAGCGGATCGTCCAGCGTCGCGGCGAACCGCTTTGGCGAAAAGGCCAGCCTGCCGCCGCCCGTCATCGCCGTCATCGGGTGATGGGCGACCGAGATCGCGCCATGGCCGCCGGAAAACACATGCTCCTGGTAGAGGAAAGGATGGTCGTCGCGCAGCGTCAGGATCTTGTCGACCGTCGCGCCCATCACCTTGTGCCGCAAGCGGAAGCTGGCCCGCCAGCCATCGTCCGTCGCGGCGCTGTCGGTGACATCCCAGGCGCTGTTAGCCGGCCAGCCATGCAGCGGCGCCTCCTCGACATCGCTGCGCGAAAACGGCGCGCAGAGGAAGTCGCCGGACAGGCGGACGGTGCCCTCGGGCAGGTCTTTCGGCAGCGTCTCGCGCGGCTCGTCGATCCACGGCGCGCGATGCAGCGGTTTCAGCTGCCGCCCGCCACTGTCGACGACCATGTCGGCGATGTGGCCGACCGTGAGGTCGAGCGAGACCGAAATGCCCTTTGCCTTGATCGTGCTGATAGTCATTGCGCTCTCACCGATTCTGATGGGCGGAACAAGAACTCGTTCGGCGCGGCTTGCGCAAGCGCCGCGTGAGGCATTTCGCATCAGCGCCATCTTACCCTCCCCCTTGTGGGGAGGGTCGATCCGCATAGCGGATCGGGGGGTCTTCCTGGACCGGCCCCCTCCCCGTCGAACGATCTCCACTTCGCTCCGACCGTTCGCCGACCCTCGCCACAAGGGGGAGGGTGGCGCTTACTGCCGTTTGTATTCCCGCACCGGCGACTTGGTGCCGTCGGTATAGGTGACCTGCACCGACATCGACGTCACGCTGTCGGCAACCTTGATGTAGCCCTTGGCCTCGTAAGGAATGGCGTAGGGGTCCTTCTTGTCGCAGGGCGGTATTTCGAACGACTTGTCGAGCGCAGCGCCATTCAGGCTGTAATGCACCTCCTTGATGGCGCAGCGGTAGGACAGCATCTGGGTGAAATAGACCAGGCCGTGATTGCCGCCGGAGTCGAAGGCGATCCACGATGTCCAGAACTGGTCGAGGATCTGCTTGTCGCCTTGCTGGAGTGCTGCCTCCGGGTCGAAGCGGATGTCGAACGGGCCGGTCTCGCGGCCCCTGATGTCGTGATATTTGACGGCGATGGTGCCGGCCACGGTGCTGCCGGGCAGCTCGAAGCTCGGATTGGGCATCGGCTTGCCGGTGGTCTGGTCGTTGAGCGCCAGGAAGCCGGTGTCGGTGAACGGGCCGCTGTCGCCCATGCGCCAGGAGATGGCGGTCGCCGGCTCCGGCAGCGAGATGGTCATCGACCAGCCCTGGTTCGAGCGCATCGGCGTCAGCGTCGGCACGAAGCGGGAGGGATCGAGCACGTCGCCAAGTGCTGCCAGCCGGCTGCGGCTACGGTCCAGCCAGTCGGCGAGCTGGGTCTGGTCGACGAAATATTTGAGCAGCCCGCCATCCTTTTCGTAGGAAACGAATTTGGTCAGCGCCTTGGCCTCGTTGCGCTTGTCGGCCAGCGTCTGGGCGCCGAGGCGGCCTTCCGAGAACTCCTGCGCCAACAGGAAATGGGCCGGCGCGAAATCCGGATTGGCCGCGATGAAGGCGTTGAGCTTGTCGAGGCGCTGGGCGTCGTCGAACTGCAGGATATGCACGAGCTTGATCGACAGCGCCTTGCCCTTGTCCGAAAGGGCGCCGAACACCTCGCGGGCGCCGGCCTTGCCGTCCTGCACCCGAAGCAGCGTGGCAAAGCGCGTGTAGGGATCGATGGCGTCGACATCGAAGCCGGCGAAGGCGAGATAGGAGCGCCGCGCATTGAGCATGTCGCCCGACAGTTCGTAGACGCGGGCGTTGTGGTAGAACTCGTCCGGCCGCTTCGGCTCGGCGATCGCCCCGCCTTGCACGGCAAGCGCGGCAAAGCCCTTGGCTATTGTGTCGATCGAGGCGGCGATCTGCTGCGTCGTCGCCTGCAGCTTCTCGGTCTGGGCCTGCTGCTGCGCCTGGCCGGCGGCCAGCGTCTCGGTCTGTTTCTTCACCTCTTCGGCGGTCTTCTGCACCTGCGCCGTCTGCTGCGTCTGCTGCTGCTGGGTGGAGGCGATCTCGTCGGTGTTCTTCGCCACCGTGTCGGTCGACTGCTTGACCTCTTCGACCGTCTTTTGCGTTTGCGTGACGGTCTGCTCGATCTTGGCCACCTTCTCCGAGACGATGCCCATCGACTGCTGCAGCCCGGCCACCGCAGGCACCAGGCTGGCGATCACCCCGTTCTGCGAGTTGGTCTGCTGTTGCAGGCCGTAGACGCCGCCGGCGACGGCGGCGGCGCTGGTGGCGAAAATCAGGGCCGGCAGTGCCTTGGCCGCCAGCACCAGCCGCAGAACGATGGCGATGGCGATGATGACCGCCGCCACCGAGGCGACCAGCGCGATATAGGCGGCGAACGGCGCCAGCGGATTGAGGATGTCGGAAGCAGCACCCCCGACAAAGGCGATGCTGCCGGCCCATTTGCCGGTGCGGCTGAGTGATGCCTTGATTAGCGACGGCGCAGCGCCGCCAGCCCCGATATTCGTCATGCCCAAGCCCCCCAAGCCGACAGATGCCACGCCCCTTCCCACAGGAAGCGCGGTTTTGGCAAGGGAAGACAGGAAGCAGGCGATTTCGGGGCGAGGAACCCAAGGCCACGACAATCCTGGGTATGACCGCCATTAACCAGTTGGACGCAGCTGGCGGGTTACGTTAGCTTCGCCTCATCTCAGCAACAGCATGACCAGAACAGACTTGCCCTTGTCCAGCCCGCGTCCCCTGCCGCTCGTCCAGAGACTTTTCGCGGCCCTTGCCCTGTTGGCGCTGCTTGCCGGCTGCACGACCGTGACGCCGCCGGATGCCGTGCTGGCGGTGCCGGCGCCGCCGCAGAAATATGCCGCCATCGTCGTCGACGCCAAGACCGGCAAGCAGCTGTTCGAGGTCAACTCGACGGCGCAGCGCTATCCGGCCTCGCTGACCAAGATGATGACGCTGTACCTGCTGTTCGAGGCGCTGGAGTCCGGCCGGGTCACCAAGGAGACGCAGATCCCGGTGTCGGACCACGCCGCCTCGCAGCCGCCGACCAAGATGCGCTTCCGGCGCGGCGAGACCATCGACGTCGATTCGGCGATCCGCGCCATTGTCGTCAAGTCGGCCAATGACGTGGCGGTGGCGGTCGGCGAGTATCTCGGCGGCTCGGAGGAGCAGTTCGCCGCCATGATGACCGCCAAGGCGCGCCAGCTCGGCATGACCAGCACCGTGTTCCGCAACGCGTCGGGCCTGCCCGACGACGACCAGCACAGCTCGGCGCGCGACATGGCGGTGCTCGGCATGGCGCTGCATTCCCGCTTCCCGCGGCACTTCCACTATTTCTCCGAAAGCGATTTCATGTTCCGCGGCCGGCTGGTGCGCGGCCACAACGACATGCTCGGCCGCGTGCGCGGCGTCAACGGCATCAAGACCGGCTACATCAGGGCCTCCGGCTTCAACATCGTCACCTCCTACGACGCCGACGGCCGCCAGCTGATCGTCGTGGTGATGGGCGCCGACAGCGCCCGCCAGCGCAACGACCATGTCGAGGCGCTGATCCAGCGCAGCCTGTCGCCCGCCATGGCCGACACCAGGACAAGGCTGATGTTCGCCGAGCAGCAGTGAGGAGGGGTCCGAATTCGCGCCCGGCCACCCGGTGACGGATTGTCCTGTGAGGGCAATTGTGCTATAGATTCGCCTATGGTGCTGATTTGCGCCAACTGACCTACTGGGACCCGCCGCAAGGCGGGTTTTTTGTTGCCGTCGGCAACCACGCCGCTACGTCAGAGCGCTGCTGCGGTGCAGAAGTTTGTGTGATGTCGGCGGGGCAGCACCCCCCTCTGTCCTGCCGGACATCTCCCCCTCAAGGGGGGAGATTGGATGTCACGACTCCTTTCGCCAATACCCAACGTCGAAGAAAAAGTGCCGTGAGAGCAAACCGCCAATCTCCCCCCTTGAGGGGGAGATGTCCGGCAGGACAGAGGGGGGTGGGAAGGATCGCTACAGAACGAGCTTCCATCCCGCCGCTGCATTCTTCGGCCACGCCAGCCGCTGCCCCTTCCGATCGATCACAAGCGCTTGTAGTGCTGCGAAAACCGTCGCGATGCTGGCGATGTTGCGGCATAGGCGTATCGTCAAGCTGAGCACCACCCGCAGGAGCCCGCACCATGAGCACCGTCCCGAAAACGCCGGAGCAGGCGGCAGAAAACCAGAACGATGGCGGCAGCGAATATTTCGAGGCACCGACCCTTGGCGAGCACGAGGCCGAACATGGTTCGGACGAGCACTTCGAGGTGCCCGACGTGCCGGATTCGGAGCCATCGGCTCCAGGCGCATCACACGCCAAACCGAAGAAAAAGCCATCGGCTATCTCGGGCCGGAAATTCCGCAAGCGCGATCTGGTCCGCATCGACACGTTGCGCCCGAGCCTCGCCGACCGCATCCATGCCGACCATCCGGACCTGCCGCCCGGCGCCCGCATCAGCCGCGCCGAGCTTGGCCGCTACCGCATGCGCTACATGGAGGAGCTGCTCCAGCAGGAGCATGGCGAATTCTCCGAGCTCGACCGCCAGGTGGTCGAATCGATCGCCAGGCAAGACACCATTTCGGAAAACAGCGAGGAAGAGTTCGAGGAGCACCGGACATTTGCCGACCGCGTCTCCGACAACATGGCCGCCTTCGGCGGCAGCTGGTGGTTCCTGATCTCGTTCGGCACCGTGCTTCTGCTCTGGATCGGCCTCAACCTGCTCGAGGGCACGGGGGGCGCCTTCGATCCCTACCCCTTCATCCTGCTCAACCTTCTGCTCTCCTGCATTGCCGCCATCCAGGCGCCGATCATCATGATGAGCCAGAAGCGGCAGGAGACCAAGGACCGCCTGCGCTCCTTCAACGAATACCGCGTCAACCTCAAGGCCGAGCTCGAAGTGCGCCATCTGCACGAAAAACTCGACTACCTCATCTCGCGCCAATGGACCCGCCTGGCCGAAATGCAGCAGATGCAGCTCGACGCCATGCACGAACTGACCGGCGCCAAGAAGCCAAAGCGGGCACCACGCAGGCGGCGGGCGGTGAGGGGCGAGGCGGGGTAGTAGGGCGGAGCGCAGGTCGAACGGAAGGAGCGGTCTGAGGTCACCAGGCGCGTCTCCGGAAAGCTCCGGTTCCTCGCCCCCTCGAGTGGGGGAGAGGTGGCTCGGCGAAGCCGAGACAGAGAGGGGGAGGGCCATATACGATAAGCCGGCACTCGTGACAGGACCAACCCACCTCCCATCAAGGACGCCGCCAATCGCCAATTGCCCGTTGAAGCCAGCGCCTGCTTCCGCTAAGAAGCCGTGACTTGCCGGTTCACCGGCTGGTTCGTTTTCCGGATCGCCGGTCCTGAAAGCACCCGTAGCTCAGCTGGATAGAGCGCTGCCCTCCGAAGGCAGAGGTCACAGGTTCGAATCCTGTCGGGTGCGCCAGCAGCCTGAGGGTCCGTTCCAGGCCACCCATTCCAGCTTTCGCCCTTCGCCCCTCACATCACAACAAAATCCGCGTTGGTCATCGCCAAATTCGCCGCCACCGTCGCGAAATGCTTCGAGCCGCCTGCGGCATCGCCGTTGCTGTCGTAGTAGAGCCAACCGGTGTCGGTCGCGTAGATGATGTGCTGGTTGGCGTCTGTGGCGGTGCCGGAGGCGTTGGCGGTGAATTGGTCGGCGCTCAGCGTGCCGTTGCCGGCAAGTGCGGCGAAGATGGCGTGATCGAGCACGATGGTGTCGTCGTCCACCGAGAAGTCGGTGATGGTGTCGACATTGACGACGAGGCTGAGTGCGGTGGTGAAGAGGAAACTGTCATGGCCCTGCGCACCGGTCAGCGTGTCGTTGCCGCTGAGGCCGTTGATGATGTTGTCGCCGGAATTGCCGTTGAGCGTGTTGCCGGTCGAATTGCCGGTGCCGTTGAGGTTGCCCGCGCCGGTCAGGGTCAGGTTTTCCAGCTCCTGGCCAGAGAGGTTGAAGGAGACGGAACTGAAGACGCTGTCGGTGCCCTGGCCGTTGAGCTCGATGACATGGTCGCCGGCATTGTCGACCCAGTAGGTGTCGTTGCCGACGCCGCCTTGCATGGTGTCGGCGCCTTCCTTGCCATCCAGCGTGTCGTTGCCGCCCAGGCCGGTGAGCGTGTTGACGCCCGAATTGCCGGTCAGCGTATTGGCCAGACTGTTGCCGGTGGCGTTGATCGAGGCCGCACTGCGCAGCGCGACGTTCTCGATATTGCCCGTGAAGTGGTTGCCATTGCTGAGGTTGATCGAGATATAGCCATTGACAATATCGGTGCCGTCGGCGCCGGCGGTGCTTTCACTGACGATATCGCCGGCATTGTCGACATAGTAAGTGTCGTTGCCGGCCCCGCCATACATGCTGTCGGCACCTTCCTTGCCGTCCAGCGTGTCGTTGCCGCCCAGGCCGGTGAGCGTGTTGACACCCGAATTGCCGGTCAGCGTATTGGCCAGACTGTTGCCGGTGGCGTTGATCGAGGCTGCACTGCGCAGTGCGACGTTCTCGATATTGCCCGTGAAGTGGTTGCCATCACTGAGGTTGATCGAGATATAGCCATTGACGATATCCGAGCCGTCGGCGCCGGCGGTGCTTTCACTGACGATATCGCTGGCATTGTCGACATAGTAGGTGTCGTTGCCGATGCCGCCTTGCATCGTATCGGCGCCTTCCTTGCCGTCCAGCGTGTCGTTGCCGCCCAGGCCGATCAGCGTGTTGACACCCGAATTGCCGTTCATCGCGTTGGCCAGGCTGTTGCCGGTGGCGTTGATCGAGGCTGCACTGCGCAGTGCGACGTTCTCGATGTTGTCTGTGAAGTGGTTGCCATCGCTGAGGTTGATCGAGATGTAGCTGTTGACGATATCGGTGCCGTTGGCGCCGACGGTGCTTTCACTGACGATATCGCCGGCATTGTCGACGAAGTAGGTGTCGTTGCCGATGCCGCCTTGCATCGTATCGGCGCCCTCCTTGCCGTCCAGCGTATCGCTGCCGTCAAGGCCGATCAGCGTGTTGACGCCGGAATTGCCGGTGATGACATTGGCGAAGGAATTGCCGGTGCCGTTGATATTCGCCAATCCAGTCAGCGTCAGGTTTTCCAGTTCCTGGCCTGAAAGATTGAAGGAGAAGGTACAGTTGACAGTATCCGTGCCTTGGCCGTTCAATTCAACGACATGGTCGCCGGCATTGTCGGCCCAATAGGTGTCGTTGCCGGTGCCGCCGACCATTGTGTCGACGCCACCGCCACCGTCCATTGTGTCGGCGCCACCGCCACCGTCGAGAATATCATTGCCCCCGAAGCCGAGTAGCGTATCTCCGCCCTCGACAGGCTTGGCGAACCACCAGGGATCGTTGTTGTGTGCTCCTATCAAAACGTTGTCCAGGTTGTTCCCGGTGAGGGTATCCGCAAACCAGGAACCGACGAGATTCTCGATCGACGTTAATGTGTCTCCGGCAGCATCCCCAGCTGTGCCTTTACCCGTCATTAAGCTGACCACTACCGCCGATTCCGACGTGTCATAGAAAGCAGTATCGGAACCGCCACCGCCGTCGAGATGATCGGCTCCGATTTCACCGTGGAGACTATCATTCCCGTTGCCGCCATAGATGGTATCGTTGCCAGCATCGCCTATAATGGTGTCGTCGCCACCATAACCGTACATGATGTCATCACCGCCGACGGCTCGGCCGAAAGCTTGCTCGTCTCCAGTGAGAAAATTATTGTCTTCATTTCCCTGAACAAGGTCGTTGAAAGTAGCTCCGTCCTGAATGGTTAAGGAAAAGAAATCCGAGACAGTAAGATGAGGGGCACCATTAATAACAAGCTGCAAACCTCCTTGGTAGCCTGCGCTAACAAAAAGCTCACCACTATGTCTGTCGTAAGAAATATGAATTAAAATGGGTCCACCATATTGCGAAGATGGTGTGTCGAACGACAGTACATCATGATTGTCAATTATATTGTATTTCTGCATCGCCTTTTTTTGTGTAACATTTATGTCCACTTGTGAGGCGGCGTCGAAAGAAAAACCAAGCCAGTCCTTTCCCAGTTCAAAATCAAGTATAGTATCGTGCTCGTCTGTCGAACCCACTGCGCCGATGCTCAAGAAGCCGTCTTCGCCTGCGCCACCTGACAACTGAGCATTAGAATTGTAGTCGGCGTAATTATAATTATAATATATCTGATCGTTTCCATTATCGCCGAAAGCTGAATTTGCTTTTGCGTTTCCTCCATCTGGTATGATAATATCATTACCATCCCCACCATGGAGCCTATTCCCAGCTGATCCGTGGCTTGAAAGAATGTCATCTCCGCCATTGCCGAAAGCCTCACCGCCTGCATAGCTGGAGTAGTAAACATCATTAAGATTTCCAAACTGTATATTGTACCTAGCAACTTCTCCTACAAAAACTACCTGCTCGAAACTTGTTACTGAAAATATGCCGATATTCATAGTTCCGCTACCGGCCGCGAGCCTGAAATCATATGAGAAAACGTCCCCAACACCACCTGTGGCTCCTTCAACCTGCAGCGTATCAACGCCTCCGCCGCCAGTAACTGAGCCGTGTGCACGAAGCTGAGGTATCAATGCGAGACCACAAATATCGTTACCTTCCCCGAGGTCGACCACGTCGACGTCTACAATCTCTCCTCCACCAAACGCCAAGCTGAAACCGAAGATGTCGTCGCCCGATCCGGCATCGATCGTGTCGCTGCCCATAGCATCGGTGATGGTGTCATTGCCGGAGCCACCAAATATTACCGTGGGGCCAAACGATACGTCTCTGATATAATCGTCACCGTCACCGCCATATAGATAGCTACCGCCTCCTTCCATATAATCATTACCGCCCAGACCGAACACGGTGTCTCCATCGCTCCCGTCCAGGTTGTGGTCATCCCCATCGGTGCCGTAGATCGTTGCCGGCTGCGTCATCTCGTTTTATCCACCGCTGTATGGGATCGAATTTCAAAATGCAGACTGGAAGGATACAATTAGCTTTGGCTGCGGTAGTATCCAAGGCCCCTTGCTCTATATTTCAAGAACAATCTGCATGCCTAATAGGAACTACGACAAGCGCTGTCGACCTTAGGAATCAGGGCCCGGTAGGCGCTCTATAACGACCGCCAGAGGCTGCGCTTTTCTGGAATGCTCCAGAGTTACGATGAAGCCCTCCTCACCCTCATTGATCGCGATGCTGGCGCCGACTGACCAGCCGCCTTCGACCACCAGTTCCGGATCGAACGGAATGTCGCGAGCGCCCGGCGGTAGCCCTTCAGCCGGTCTTGCGCGGCCTGCATCCACGGCGCGTGAGGTGGCGACAGTTCCTCGTATCGACCGTCTCAGGGGTTCCGCCCACGAAAGCCCACCATCCCAGCTCCCCCGGATGGCGTCCCTCTGCCTTCGCCCCTCACATCACAACAAAATCCGCATTGGTCATCGCCAGATTCGCCGCCACCGTGGCGAAATGCTTCGCGCCGCCGGCGGCATCGCCGTTGCTGTCATAGTAGAGCCAGCCGGTGTCGGTCTCGTAGATGATGTGCTGGTTGGCATCGGTCGCGGTGCCCGTGGCGTTGGCGGTGAACCGGTCGGCGCTCAGCGTGCCGTTGCCGGCAAGAGCTGCAAAGATGGCGTGATCGAGCACGATGGTGTCGTCGACCACCGAGAAGTCGGTGATGGTGTCGACATTGACGACGAGGCTGAGTGCGGTGGTGAAGAGGAAACTGTCATGGCCCAGCGCACCGGTCAGCGTGTCGTTGCCGCTGAGGCCGTTGATGATGTTGTCGCCGGAATTGCCGGTGATGATGTTGTCGATGTGGTTGCCGGTGCCGTTGATGGAAGCCCCGCTGCGCAGGTTGAGGTTCTCCAGTTCCTGGCCGGAGAGATTGAAGCTGACGGAACTGTTGACCGTGTCGGTGCCCTGGCCGTCGAGCTCGATCGCCCGGTCGCCGGCATTGTCGACGAAGTAGATGTCGTTGCCGGTGCCGCCCTGCATCGTGTCGGCGCCGGCCTTGCCATCCAGCGTGTCGTTGCCGCCAAGGCCGATGAGCGTGTTGGCGCCGGCATTGCCGTTCAGCGTGTTGCCGGTCGAATTGCCGGTGCCGTTGAGGTTGCCCGCGCCGGTCAGCGTCAAGTTTTCCAGCTCCTGGCCTGAGAGGTTGAAGGAGACGGAACTGAAGACGCTGTCGATGCCCTGGCCGTTGAGCTCGAAGATATGATCGCCAGGATTGTCGACGAAATAGGTGTCGTTGCCGAGGCCGCCCCACATGCTGTCGGCGCCGCCGAGGCCGTCGAGGATGTTGTCGCCGCTGTTGCCGGTGATGTCGTTGATGGTCGAATTGCCGGTGCCGTTGATGTTGCCCGTGCCGAGAAGCGTCAGGTTCTCCAGCTCCTGGCCGGAGAGGTTGAACGAAATGGCGCTGTTGACGGTATCGAAGCCCTGGCCGTTGAGCTCGATGACATGATCGCCGACATTGTCGACGAAATAGGTGTCGTTGCCGAGGCCGCCCTGCATGGTGTCGGCGCTAGCCATGCCATCCAGCGTGTCGTTGCCGCCCAGCCCGAAGAGCGTGTTGGCGCCGGCATTGCCAGTGAGAAAATTGCCGGTGGAATTGCCGGTGCCGTCGATGTTTGCCGCGCCGAGCAGCGTCAGGTTTTCCAGCTCCTGGCCGGAGAGGTTGAAGGATACAGAACTGAAGACGCTGTCGGTGCCCTGGCCGTTGGCCTCGATGATATGGTCGCCGGCATCGTCGACGTAATAGATGTCGTTGCCGATACCGCCTTGCATGGTGTCGGCGCCCGCCTTGCCGTCCAGCGTGTCGTTGCCGCCGAGCCCGGTGAGCGTGTTGGCGCCTGAATTGCCAGTGAGAACATTGCCGGTCGAATTGCCGGTGCCGTCGATGCTTGCGGCGCCGAGCAGCGTCAGGTTCTCCAGCTCCTGGCCTGAGAGGTTGAAGGACACGGAACTGAAGACGCTGTCGATGCCCTGGCCGTTGAGCTCGAAGACACGGTCGCCGGCATTGTCGACATAATAGCTGTCGTTGCCGGTGCCGCCTTGCATGGTGTCGGCGCCGCCGAGACCGTCGATGACGTTGTCGCCGCTATTGCCGGTGATGGTGTTGGCAAGTTGATTGCCGGTGCCGTTGATGGACCCTGTGCCGGTCAGGGTTAGGGTCTCGATCTCCTGGCCGGAGAGATTGAAGGAGACGGAGCTGAAGACACTGTCGGTGCCCTGGCCGTTCGCCTCGATCACCTGGTCGCCGGCATTGTCGACAGTGTAGGTGTCGTTGCCGAGGCCGCCTTGCATGGTGTCGGCGCCGCCAAGGCCGTCGATGATGTTGGCGCCGGCATTGCCGATGATGGTTTGAGCGAATTCATTGCCGGTCAGGGTGATGGCGGTCGTGGCCGCAGCATTCTCCGTTGCCAGCGTCTCGATCTGCTGGCCCGTGGCAAGTGCATAGCTGACCGAGGTGCGGACGGTGTCGTTGCTGCCTTCGCCCGCCGCCTCGAACACCTGGTCGCCTGCGTTGTCGACGGTGTAGATGTCGTTGCCGGCAAGGCCATGCATGGTGTCGGCGCCGATGCCGCCATTCAGCGTGTCGGCGCCCGCCGTGCCGACCAGATTGTCGCCGTCGCCATCGACCCCGTGCACGGCGATGGTCACCGTACCGATGCTGCCGCCGGCGAGCGTATAGGTGAAGCTGTCGGTTGCCGTCGTGTTGCTCGCACCCGACGACGCGCCGGGCAGGTCGTTCAAGACACCATTCGGGTCGTAGTCGAAGGTGCCGTCCGCTTTCAGCGTCAACAGCGCGCCGGAGGCCAGCGTGATCTCGGTGCCGACATTGCCGGCGACGCCGTTCACGGCAGCGACCGAAAGCGGATTGTCGATGTCGACATCGACGCCGTCGCCATTGTCGGCGAAGACGTTGAAGCCCGGGCCGATCGCGGTCGCCTCGTTGGTCGAGAAGGAATCGACCGCCGCAAGCCCGGGGTCATCGATCGCCGCCACGTCTATGCTGACCGTGGCGACGTTCGAGGTCGTCGTTCCGTCACCGACCCTATAGGTGAAGCTGTCGGCGCCATTGTAGTTGGCGTCCGCCGTGTAGCTCAGCGATCCGTCGGCATTCAGCGTCAGCACGCCGTGCGACGGGCCGTTGACCAGCAGCGCCGTCAGCGGATCGTGGTCGGCATCGCTGTCGTTGGCCAGCAGGCCGGGCGCCGCAATCGTCAGCTGCGTGTCCTCGCTGGCGTTGTAGCTGTCGTTCGCGGCTACCGGCGCGTCGTTGACGGCGGTGATGTGAACCGTCGTCGTTGCAGTATGCGTCTGCAGGTCGCCGTCGAAGCTCACGGTGACCGTGCGGTCGGCGGCCGACGGGTCGGCGCCATTGCTGTTGGAATAGGTCAACGCATGCAGCAGCGTTTCGAACTTCGCGTTGTTCAGCGAAAGATCGAGAGTGACGGTCAGGTCATGTCCGTTCTGGCCATCGCCACCGGCCGCGATCGTTCCGACGGTTACCCCGCCTACCGTGACGACGCTGCCGGCGGTGAGGCCGTCGGAAAGCGAAACATCGCCTGACGTGTCGAAGCCAAGCACGTCCTCGGCCGCCGTGCCGCCGCCGGTGATCGAGATCGTAAGATGCCCGGGCTGCACCAGATTGTTTGAATCGTAGGTGTAAAAGATCGTCCCGTCGGCATCGGCCAGCGAAGCGGCGATGCCGGTGTCGAGATGCACTGCCGGCCCGTCCTCGGTGAAGGTCGCCGTGTCGCCGTCGAGAGCGGCGAAGGTCGGCAAGGCATACATGCCGGCATCGCGGCTGGTGTCGTTCTGGCCTTCGATCAGGCTGAATGCACCTGTCAGGCCGGTTGACTCGGACACGTCGCTGTCGGTCGCGTCGTTGGAGACAGGCGAGTCCTGCGTCGTCAGCACATATCCCGAGGGCGCCGTGAACTGCAGCTGATAGGAACCCGGCAGGAGATTGGTGAAATTGTAGTGCCCGTTCGCATCGGTGGTGGCGGTTGCCAGGATGCTATGCGCCGCGGATGTATCGACAAGTGAGACGGAAACGCCGGCAATCCCCGCCTCGCCGACATCCTGGCGACCGTTGAGGTTGGTGTCGTTGAAAACGAAATCGCCGACCGTGGCGGGCACGGCCATGCCGGCGTCCACATGGGAAATGTCGGCGTTTTCCACGAGGACGATCGTCGGCGCGATGCCCAGGGAATTGACGTCGCTATCGAGGGCGGCATCACCACCTTGGTTCGCCGGTGAGAAAATATGACCGTCGGCGTCGAACTGGACAGAATAGGCGCCATCCACAATGTCGGTGAAGGAATAGCCCCCATCCACACCGGTCGTTGTCGAGACGTTGACCGCGTTGCCGAGATGGTCCGTGCCGAGAAGGTGCACGGCAATTCCGCTCAGCACGGCACCGTCGTCATTGATGCCGTTGCCGTTTTTGTCGTCGAACGCGGTGCCGCTGACCCTGTTGTGATCGAGTCCGGTCAGCGCCAGCGCATTGCCTGCGCCACCGGGATTGCCCGCGGCATCGCTATAGGTTGCGCCGGCGACGCCGATGCTGCCATGCACCGCGTGGGGCGTGAAAATGGCCGTCCGCGTCAGGCCCGTGCCGGTGATCGCGCTGAGCGTACCGCCGTTGACGGTGACATCGCCCGTCGTGCCATCCCACGCGAAGGTCGAACCGGGGTCCTCGCTGAAGGTGAACGTGATCGTTGCCGATTCGCCGGCATGGATCTGGTCGCTATCGCTGGAGATCGTCAGGGTCGGAGCGCTGGTGTCGAGGGTGAAGTCCAGCGACGACGTTGCGGTGTTGCCGGCGGCGTCCGTTTGGCTTGCCACGATGGTGTGCTGGCCGTCGAGCAGGCCGGTCGGCGTGAAGGTCCAGACGCCGGCGCCGTTGGCTGTCGCCGTCTGGGCGATGGCATTGCCGTCGACGGAGAAATGCACGATGGCGTTCGCGTCACCCGATCCGGTCACCGTCGCGACATTGGTGATGGTGTCGCTGCCCGAAATGCCGGTATCGGTCTGGAGATGGTTGGTCACCTGCGGCACGGTGGTGTCGAGGGTGAAGGTCAGCGACGCCGTTCCGGTATTGCCGGCATTGTCGGTCTGGCTCGCCACGATGGTGTGCTGGCCGTCCAGCAGGCCAGTCGGCGTGAGTGTCCAGACGCCGGCGCCGTTGGCCGTCGCCGTCTGGGCGATTGGGTTGCCGTCGACGGTGAAGTGGACGATCGCGTTGGCGTCACCCGATCCCGTCAATGTCGCGACATTGGTGATGGTGTCGCTGCCCAAAATGCCGGTATCGCTCTGGAGATGGTTGGTCACCGCCGGCAAGGTGGTGTCGAGGGTGAAGGTCAGCGACGAGGTTCCGGTGTTGCCGGCGTCGTCGGTTTCGCTCGCCACGATGGTATGCTGGCCATTCAAGAGGCCGGTCGGCGTGAATGTCCACACGCCGGCGGCGTTGGCGGTCGCCGTCTGGCCGATGAGCGTGCCGTCGACGGTGAAATGCACGATCGCGTTGGCGTCGCCCGTCCCGGTCAGTGTGGCGGCGTTGGTGATGGTGTCGATGCTCGAAATGCCGGTATCGGTCTGGAGATGATTGGTCACGACAGGCGCGGTGGTGTCGATGCCGGTCAGCACGACATTGTCGAACAGCGCCTGGCCAGTGCCGATTTCGGTGATGATGACCTTGACGGCCAAGCCGCGTGTGGTCGCGTCAAGCGCGGCTGTGTTCAGCACGTAGTGCGCGACGCTGCCATGGGCCTGCACAGCCGATGAGGTGTCGTAGTCCTGCGAGGCGATCTGGATCCCGCCCGCGAAGACCTGCACCCGCACCGTGGTTCCGTTGCCCGCGTCGGCCCGGCTGCCCAGGTCGAACGCGACGCTGTAGCTGTCGAAGTTTCCAGGCGCGTTGACCGTTTGCGATACGCTGCTGTTTTGTGCACTCAGAAAGCCGATGTTGTTGCCGGCAAAGCCGGTCGAAGCGGCAGATGTCGGCGCAAACGCACCGAACGAGCCGGATCCGGTCCAGCCCGTCAGCGAGCCATTCACGGTATTGCCGGCGGTGTGATCGACACTGACGCCGGGGCCGGTGTCCGACAGGTCGATGAGCTGGAAGTCGCCGTTGGCGATGAGGCTGGCGATCGAGATCGTCGTGTTGCCGTTGGCGTCGGTCGCCATCACGAAATGATTGCCGGCATAGTTGTGGGTAAGATCGAGCTGCAGCGTTTCGCTGCCCCCCGAAGCGCGGGTGACCGTCAGAATATGGGTGCCTGAATTATACGACACGCCGGTGGCCGAACCAAAGCCGAGCAGTGAAATCGTGTCGGACGTGCCGAAATTCTTGAGCTGGTTGGCGATGTTCACGCCGGCGGCAAGCTGCAGCGCGCCATGGCCGAAGAAGTTGATGGCGCCTGAGCCGGCGGCGGTTGTGTTGGCCAGCGAAAGCGTGCCGCTGTAAACGGTGATACCGCCGGCAAAGCCGTTGGCGCCGCCCAGTTGCAGCGTTCCGGCGCCTCGCATGACGATGCCGCCGATGCCCTCGCCGTCCTGGATGACATCGTTGATGGTCGAGATCTGCCCGAGCGCCGTCGTGAAATTTATGGTCGCGCCGTGCAGGAAGATGCCGGAACCGGACGACCCGCCGCCGCCGCCGCCCTGGACCCCGATGCCCTGATTCGGGCCAGCCGCGCCCCCTTGCACCGCGCCGCCGGAGATCGTGCCTCCGGCGATGGTCAGCGTGCCAAACGTGTCGACGAAGATGGCGCCGCCTGCTCCCAGGCCGCCGCCGCCACCGGCGTACCCGGCATGGCTGAAGCTTCCGACGCCGCCTCCACCGGCGCCCCAGCCGCCATTTCCAGGCACATTGGGAGCGCCGGCAGAGGGGGTGGCCGCGCCACCGCCGGCGCCGAAGCCGCCACTTGCGCCACTGCCGCCAGGGCCGGAGCCAGTGCCGCCTATGCCGCCTATGCCGAAGCCGGTGCCATCGTTGAGGAAGCCATTCCACAGGCCGCCATTGGCGAAAGTGCTGCTGATACCGCCGCCATTGCCGCCGATTGCCCGGTCGCCGGTGAAATCGACATTGCTGATCGTCACATTGGCGCCGGCGCCGACGAACAGGCCACCGCCCAGCCCGGCGCCGCCGCCGCTGCCATTGCCTTGCCACACGCCGCCAGTGCCGCCTCTTGCCGTGGTGTGGACGATGTCGAGGTCGTTGATCGCGACGGTGCCGTGCTCGATGACGAAGCCGCCATAGGTGTTGGCGCCGTCAATTGTCTGGCCATTGCCGTTGATCGTCAGGTTTTCGCCCGCCGTCAGGAACAGCGGCGTCATATTCCCGCTGAGCGTGAAGCTGGTCGTGAAATTGAAGATGTCGGTCCCGGCGCGGCCCGCAATAGCGGTGATCGCCGCGTTGAGGGTGGCCTGGTCGGAGATCGTGAAAGTGGTCATCGTCGTCCCTCGTTAGCGGTCGTATCGACGCCCGGCTGGGATGGCCGGGTTCGCCGCGAAAATTGATCCGGTGGGTTTAGCCGCCGACCCCGGTCGGCAAGAGGAATGCGCCAACGCGCCGCGTCCTGGACCGCAGGCGCGCGCCCCGCCATCCGAAAAGACATGCCGCTCAAGCGTCATCCGCCCTCGTGCCCTGCTTGGAGCCTGTCGACAGGACACAGCTGTCCGCCCGGATGCCGCGCCGAGGACACGCGCATCCGTTTCAAGCACCAAATTCTTGAGGCAACCCAAACCCAACCGCGGCGGACGCTAGGTCGGGACTTGCTCGCGGTCAATTCGCGGCATTTGACTATTTCTGGGCGGACTTTTGCGTGGTCGCGGACAACCGGGCAGCGAAGGCCCTATCGACAATGGAAGACCGGAAGCGCGTCGCCTGTATCATCTTCAAAAGCGACGCGCCTTTTTAGGACGCGGCCGCCACCGCCCGCACACTCTCCCGTTCCACCAGCGGGCATTCCAGCTTGGTGATAGGATAGCGTCCTCGCCCAGGCGCCGCCGGCGCCTCGAGCTGTTCGATCGCCCATTGCCCCATTGCCATGTGCGGCAGGATCGAGGTCGTCAGCGGCGGGAACAGATGCCGGGCGATTTCCTCGTCGTCGTAGCCGACGACGGAAATGTCTTGCGGGATGTGCAGGCCGGCTTCCTTCAGCGCCTCGTAGCAGCCGATCGCGGTGCGGTCGTTCTGGCAGAAGATCGCGGTCGGCCGGTCCTTCAGTGCCAACAGCTTGACGGTCGCGGCATAGCCGGCGCTGGCCGACCAGTCGCCCTCGACCACCAGTTCCGGATCGAAGGGGATGTCGGCGGTGGCGAGCGCCCGGCGGTAGCCCTTCAGCCGGTCTTGCGCGGCCTGCATCCACGGTTCGCCGGTGATGGTGGCGATGCGACGGTGGCCGTGGCTGATCAAATGGCGAGTGGAGTTTTGGCCGCCGGCGATCTCGCTCGGCACCACGGCCGGGAAGGCATAGTCCGCCGTATAGCAATTGAGCAGGATCACCGGGATGTCGAGGCCGTAGAGATAGTCGGGCGCTGTTATCTCGCGGGTGAAGATGGTCATGTATATCAGCGCCGAAATGCCCCGCTTGGTCAAGGCGGCGATGGCGCGCGGCTCCATGACGGAATCGCCCAGCGTCTGCGCAACCAGGAGCACGTTGCCGGCGTTCCACGAGGCCTGCCGCGCGCCTTCGATGGCGACCACGGCTTCGGGGCTGGTGGCAAGCTGGTCGACGGCAAAGCCGATCACCCCGTCAAGCCCGTCGAACGAGGCCACGGGCGCCCGCAGGGCAGAGAAGGCCGGCGCGGCATAGCCGAGGGAGCGCGCGGCCTCGATCACTCGTTCGCGGGTCTGCTGCGACAGCTTGATGCCTGGCGAATTGTTGAGCACGAAGGACACGGTCGCCTGCGAGCAGCCGGCGGCCCTGGCGATGTCGGTCATGGTGACGCGGCCCCTGGCGCTCTTCGCCGGCGGCTTGCGCCGTTTCGCCGTGTCGAGGGTTTCCGGATCCGTCGTCTCGCTCATGGCATCCCCAATGCTAGGCCTGTCTAGCGGCAGCCGGTCAGGCCGACAAGATGGCGCGACATTATCGATTTATAGAAATCGCCAGAGAAACTTATATCTATTAGTGATCTCGAGGTCCATTCTTTCACGCAGTGCGACACAGTCCGAATCCCAAAGATCATAAGGCCCGGGTCCCAGGCGCAGGCGATACGCCGTCTTGCCGGCAGGTGCGCCGCGAAACCGCAATACTGCCCGGGAAGAGCTCAAAAACTAATACTGTTTACTAATACAAAAATGCGCTGTACCGTCAATCCATCGCATCCGGCCCGATCGGTCCGGGAGCGGTGGGAGTGCGTGAAAACAGCCCGATGGCGAGCGGATACTATCACCGCAAGCTCTGTCTCGGACAAGTGATATGTCTGACAAATCGGACTATTTACGAACGAAGGATGAGTCTCTAAAGTCCATGATCGCAGCTGGATCGACGCCGTTGTTTCGGCGCCGGGACCCTTTGAGGAGGAGGGCGTCCAAGCTGCAGACGGCAAATTCAGGTGACTTGGATCGGCCAGTCGAACGACTGAGCCAAACGGGAGGTTGAATATGAAATCCTTGATACGAAATGCATCCGTAGCCGCAGCGGCGCTGCTCATCGGCCTGACGGCGACGGCCATCGCACGCGCCGACGACAAGCCCACGCTGGCCTTCGTCGTCAACGGCGCTTCCGATTTCTGGAAGGCCGCCGAAGCCGGCGTCAAGAAGGCGCAAGGCGAACTGCCGGACTACAATCTCGAGCTCAAATATCCCGAGCAGTCCTCCGTCGCCATCCAGCAGCGGCTGATGGATGACCTGGTGACGGCCGGCGTCAAGGGCATCATGGTCTCGGCCGTCGATCCCAAGACCTCGACCGACGGGCTGAACAAGATCGCCTCGCAAACGGCGCTGTTCACCACCGACAGCGACGCCCCGCAGACCAAGCGTGTCGCCTATATCGGCTCGTCCAACGTCGATGCCGGCAAGCAGGCGGCCGAGATCGCCAAGAAGGCAATGCCCGATGGCGGCAAGTGCCTCGGCTTCGTCGGCCTGCTCGGCGCCGACAATGCCAAGGAGCGCATCCAGGGCATGAAGGATGGTCTGGCCGGCACCAAGATCGAACTCATCGACGTGCGCGGCGACGACATCGACCAGGCGCGCGCCAAGAAGAATGTCGAGGACGCGCTGGTCGCCAGCCCCGACGTCACCTGCATGGTCGGCTTCTATTCCTACAACACGCCGCGCATCTATGAAGCGCTGCGCGACGCCGGCAAGCTCGGCTCGATCACCGTCGTCGGCTTCGATGACGATCCGATCACGCTGGGCGGCGTCAAGGAAGGCACTGTTGCCGCCACCGTCGTGCAGCAGCCCTTCGAATGGGCCTATCAGGGCATGAAGCTGATGGCTGCCTATCTCAAGGGCGACAAGTCGGGCATCCCGGAGGGCGGCCTGATCATCATCCCGACCAAGATCATCGGCAAGGACGACGTCGATGCCTATGCCGCCAATCTGAAGGCGATGTCCGGAAACTGAGACTAGGCAATTGCGCCGGTCCGGGGTTCGCCTCGGGCCGGCATTCGTATTGACGGGCCGGCGAAGGCCGGTCAGTCTGTAGCCCACCGGCTGCTGTCAGGCGTGATGAATTATTCCGAAACATCCATAACGGCGTCCACCCCGTTCCTCACGCTCGAGAACGTGCGCAAGACCTATCCGGGCGTCGTCGCGCTCGACGGCTTCTCCATGGAGGTCAGGCCGGGCGAGGTCATCGGCCTGGTCGGCGAGAATGGCGCCGGCAAATCGACCTTGATGAAGATCCTCGGCGGCGTCACCAGGCCCGACACCGGCACCGTCACCGTCGACGGCATCGCGCATGACGGGCTCTCGGTCGAAGCCAGCCTCGGTTCGGGCATCGCCTTCGTCCACCAGGAACTCAACCTGTTCGACAATCTCGACGTTGCCGCCAACATCTTCTTTGGCCGCGAGCCGTTGCGCGCCGGCGCACTGAAGCTCGTCGACCGCGCCCGGCTGCGCACCATGGTGGCGCCACTCCTGAAGCGCGTCGGCGCCAATTTTTCGTCCGACACGCCGGTGGCCGCTCTGTCGCTGGCCCAGCAGCAGATGGTCGAGATCGCCAAGGCGCTGTCGATCAAGGCAAGGCTGGTCATCCTCGACGAGCCGACATCGAGCTTGCCGCTCGCCGAAACCGACAAATTGCTCGACGTCATCAAGGCGCTGAAGGCCGACGGCATCAGCGTCATCTTCATTTCGCACCGCCTGCATGAGGTCGAGCGTGTCGCCGACCGCGTCGTCGTGCTGCGCGACGGCATGTTGGCCGGCACGCTGCAGAAGAGCGCCATCAACCACGACCAGATGGTCAAGCTGATGATCGGCCGCATGCTGAAGGAGCGCGAAAAAGCCTCCGAGGCCGCGCGGGCTCCCGGCGCGGTCGCGCTTGCAGCCAAGGCTATCCGCACCCCTGCCTATCCCAGCCGACCTGTCGATCTCGATGTCAGGCGCGGCGAAATCCTCGGCCTTGCCGGGCTTGTCGGCTCCGGCCGCACCGAACTGGCGCGGGTGTTTTTCGGCATCGACAGCAGGCTTGGCGGCACGCTCGAGCTTGGCGGCAAGCCGCTTGCGCTGGGCTCGGCGGCGGATGCCGTCGCCCACGGCATCTTCCTGGTGCCCGAGGATCGCAAGCTGACCGGCATCCTGCTCGACCTTTCGATCGCTGAGAATATCTCGCTGCCCAATCTGCCGGCGCATGCGCGCCGCTCGCTGGTTTCGACAAGTGCCGAGACCGCCACCGCCGAAAAGCAGAAGAGCAATCTCGGCATCAGGGCGCCGTCGGTGCAGACACGCACCGGCACGCTGTCGGGTGGCAACCAGCAGAAGGTCGTGCTCGGTAAGTGGCTGGCCATGAACCCGAAAGTGATGATCCTCGACGAGCCGACGCGCGGCATCGATATCGGCGCCAAGGCGGAAATCTATGGGCTGATGCGGGCGTTGGCCGACGCGGGCGTCGCCGTGCTGATGATCTCCAGCGACATGGAGGAGGTGATCGGCGTGTCCGACCGCATCGCCGTCATGCATGAGGGCCAGATCTCGGGCATTCTCGACAAGGACCAGTTCAGTCAGGAAAACGTGCTGCTGCTGGCGGTGGGCAAGCAGCCGAAATAGTTTGCCGTGGGGTCGCGGGAAGCGCGATCTGCTCAGGCGGCATTGGGGAGAAGACGATGAGCAAGAAAGATCTCGGCCTGCTGATCCTGATTCTGGTGGTCGGAACGGTGGTGGCGATCATCAACCCGCGCTTCCTGTTGCCGATCAATCTCGCCAACACCTCGAACCTGATCGGCCTGTTCGGCATCCTGTCGATCGGCCAGGCCTTCGTCATCATCACCGGCGGCATCGAACTGTCGGTCGGCTCGGTTGTCGCGTTGCTGGGAACGCTGTTCATCGACTTCATCGCCGTGCGCGAGTTGGATTGGCCGCTGGCCTTCGTGCTGATCATCGCGCTCGGCGCCATCATCGGCCTGGTGCATGGCTGGCTGATCACGCGGCTCAAGCTGCAGCCGTTCGTCGTCACCCTGTGCGGCCTGCTGATCTATCGCGGCGTCGCCCGCTTCTACACCGCCGACGGCACTGCCGGCTTCGCCTTCGGCCAGAATTTTCCTGACCTGGAATTCCTGACGGCCGGCCGCTCCTGGGGCGTGCCGAACAGCTTCATCGCGCTGATCGTCATCTCCATCGTCATGTGGGTGGTGCTGCACCGCTCGGTGTTCGGCCGCTATCTCTACGCCATCGGCAAGAACGAGGAGGCGGCGAAATACTCCGGCATCCGCACCGGCCGCGTCGTCATGGCCGCCTATGTCATCTGCGGCGTGCTGACGGCGCTGTCGGCGATCTATTTCGCCATGTACACGCGCTCGATCTCGCCGGCCAGCCATGGCCAGTTCTACGAGCTTTATGCCATTGCCGCGGCCGTGCTCGGCGGCTTCTCGCTGCGCGGCGGCGAGGGCTCGCTGATCGGCGTCATCCTCGGCACGGTGCTGCTGCAGGAGCTGCAGAACCTCGTCAATCTGCTCGGCATCCCGTCCTCGCTCAATTTCGCGGTGATGGGTGGCGTCATCCTCATCGGCGTGCTGGTCGACCAGCAATGGGGCGTGTTCCGGGCAAGGCGGCTGATGGTCGACGCCGCTCGCAAGAACGTGGCCGGTGCGGCCGCTGAATAACCGCCAGCCCCGGCATAGCTGTATTGATGAAATGATTGCAGCCGTGGTGTTCTTCTGCGATCCACTGAACACGCATATCGGGCCAAATGCCTGATATCGATCGGCGGATGGATGGCAGGCGATGGGTGTAATTCCTGAACCGTTGACGCTCAGGGCCGGGGCGCTTGAGGTCGACCTCGTGCCGCGAATTGGCGGCAGCGTGGGCGCGCTGCGCTGGCGCGGCATCGATCTCATGCGCCGGCTTTCCGACGACGATCGGCAAGCGGGCAACGTGCTTGGCGTCGCCATGTTCCCGATGATGCCCTACGCCAACCGCATCGCTGGAAATGCCTTCGAGTTCGCAGCCAAGCGCTGGCGGGTCCAGCCGAACAATCCCCCCGAAACAATCAACGTGCATGGCAGTGGCTGGAAACACGCGTGGACCGTCGCTGAGGCGAGCGACGCCCGGGCAACGCTGTCGCTGGATATCGCAGCCGGCATCGACCCCTACTCCTTCCGAGCGACGCAGGCTTTCGTGGTGTCGGAGGAAGGCCTCGGCGTGACCATGACGCTGACCAACACCGGGCCGGTTTCCATGCCGTTCGGTTTTGGCCTCCATCCCTGGTTCGATCGCGACCCCGACGTCACATTGCAGTTCGAGGCGACGCGGTTCTATCTCGAAGAACCGCTGGGCATCGCTGGCGATCCGATCACGCTTGCACCTGAACTCGACTTCGCCGGCGGCCGGCCTTTGCCCGCCGGCTGGTGCAACAATGACTATGGCGGTTGGACGGGTGAGGCGACGCTTCGCTTTCCCCTGCGCGGCGCCGGCTTGCGCATCAAGGCCGATCCCGTCTTCAAGCACCTGATGTTGTACGCAGACCCGACGAAGCCATATTTCTGCGTCGAGCCGCAGACCAACGCGTCCGGCGCTTTCAACCGGGGCCGATGGAACGATCCGGATGAGGGCATCATCGTGCTCGCCCCAGGCGAAAGTGCGGCTGGCACCGTGTCGCTGATGCCCTTTGCGCTTGGGGCCTGAAGCAACAGCGCCAGCGCTACCGATTGGTCCCGCGTGCGGCGCGGCGAACGCTTTGCAACAGGATGGCGAGGCAGCCCACCAACAGCAGGGAGCCGCCGAGCAGCGGCGGCAGCGTCAGCAGCTTCACCGCCGCCGTGATGAGGGCCACCAGGACCAGAGCCAGCAGCGCCAGACTGCCGTCATCGACGAACATGCCGAAGAATTCCTTGGCGGCGAGCCGAATGACGTTCATCGGGCGAGCCCTCCGCTGAGCGTGGGATAGGCAGCGCGCAGCCAGCGCACCATGGCAAACGACGCCAGCGCGACGATGGCGAAGATGGCGACCAGGGCGAGATCGGCGCCTGGCCAGTCGGCGCCGATGCCCTCGCCGGTCCAGAAGATGCCGAAGCTGGTCAGCATCAGCCCGACGACGAATTTGAGCGCATTTTCCGGCACGCGCGCCAGCGGCCGGTGGACCGCCAGGCCGATAAGCATCACCAAGACGAACGCCGCCAGCGCGCCGAGGCTGGCGTAAAGCGTCTGGCCGTGTGCCGCGCCGACGGCAATGACGATGAACACCACCTCGACACCCTCGAGCAGCACCGCCTTAAACGACGCCAGCCCAGCGAGATAGTCGGCGCGGCGGTCGTTGGCCTGCCGGTGCAAGGCGGCGGTTTCCTTGGAGAAGGCCGCCTCCTCGTCATGCAGGGCGATGACGCCGACGCTGCGCAGGATGGCCTTTCGCAGCCAGCGCATGCCGAACAGGATCAGCAGCACCCCGACGACGAACTGCAGCGTGGTGATGGGTACGAGCGCCAGCAGCGGGCCGAACGCCAGTACCAGGGCCGCCAGCAGCGCCAGCGCCAGTGCGGCGCCGGTCAGAGCGGGGCGCCAGCTGCGCGTCACCCCGACAGCGAGCACGATGGTGAAGGCCTCGACGACCTCGACGAAGGAGGCCAGAAATGCCGCCGTGATCGTCGAAAGGATGGGTGTCAGTGTCTGCATGGAGATTCTTCCTGAAGGTCGTTGCCTCGGGATCGCGATCCAGCATCATGATGCGGTCAGCACCATACAGCGCTCCAGTGGCAGCGAAAAAGCAAGTGGAGCGCTATGGCTCTCTAGATCAAGCCCGGCATGTCGGAGAAGGCCATTGCCTTGCGCAGCACCTCGGCGAAACGCTCTCCGGCCGCCTCGCGCGCGCCGCTATTGTCGATCGAGGTGACATCAGGTCCGGACAAGGTCACATTGGCGCTGCGCGCCAGCCGCGCCAGCACTTCGCCGCGCGACTCGCGGCCGCGCATCGCCAGCCGCTCGGCCAGCACCTCCGGCGAGGCGGTGATCTCGACAATGGCCAGATTGGCATAGCGCTCGCGCAGGACCGGGATGATCGCGCGCGACACATTGGCGACGGCAACACGGCCATTGGCGACCGACCAGTCGACATCGGCCGGGATGCCGTAGCGCAAGCCATGCGCCTCCCAGGAGATGGCGAAGGCGCCATCCGCTTCGGCCTCGACGAAGGCGGCGTCGGCCAACGTGTCGTGATCCTCGCTCGCGGCATCGCTCGGCCTGGTGATGACGCGGCGAACGAACTCCAGCCGGGTCTCGTCGGCAAAGCGGGCGCGGGCGTAGCCGATCACCGTATCCTTGCCGGCGCCGCTCGGGCCGACGACGGCGACGAAGACGCCGTCGCGGATCGGAAACGTCTCGGCGGACAATTCGCGCTCGATCAAGGCCGATACCATCATGCGACCCGGCGTCCCTGCCGCCAGACGGTGCGCACGACCGGAACATGGTCGTCGACACGCACGCGCACCAGATCGGCGCGGCGGCCCTGCTCGATGATGCCGCGGTCGGTCAGGCCAACCGCTTCGGCCGGGTTCTTCGAGACCATGGCGACCGCCTGCGGCAGCGAAATGCCTTCGACGACGTCGCCGAGGAAGAACGCCGACTGGATCAGGCTGAAAGGAATATAGTCGGACGACAAGATGTCGAGCAGCCCGTCGCCGGCCAGCGTGCGGGCCGAGACATTGCCCGAATGCGAGGCGCCGCGCATGACGTTGGGCGCACCCATCAAGACGCCGAGCCCGGCCTGTTTCGAGGCCCTGGCGGCTTCTTCCGTGGTCGGGAACTCGGCGACGCGCACGCCCTGTTCGATCGCCTCGTCGACATGGCCTGTCGTGGCGTCGTCGTGGCTTGCCAGAACGATGCCGCGTTCGTGGCACGCGGCGGCGATATGGACACGGTTCGGCCCCGAATTCCTGGCCGATTCCGCCATCCGCTTTTCGCAGAACAGCTTGAAGTCGCGGTCGGTCAGTTTCAGTTTGCGCTGGTAGTAGTAGGCATAGGTTTCGAGGTTGACGAACTGGCGCTGGCCGGGGGCATGGTCCATCAGCGATGCCAGCTTGACCCGCTCGTCGCCGTCGAAATTGGCGAAAGCCTTGAGGCAGTCCGGCGCCGAAACCTCGCAGCGCAGATGGATGAAGTGGTCGGCCCGCAGACGATCCTGCTGGACACTGTCCTCGATCGCGTCGGCCAGCTTGCGGATGTCGTCGGATGTCAGGTCGGCGTCCTCGTCCATGCCGACGCGCAAGGCATCGAGCACGGTGGTGATGCCGGCGGTCGCTACTTGCGCGTCATGGGCGAGCACGGCGGCGATCGGGTTCCAGCGCACCTTCGGCCGCGGGGCGTAGTGGCCCTCGAGATGGTCGGTGTGGAGTTCGACCAGCCCGGGAATGATGTAGTCGCCGCCCATGTCCTCGCCGGTCATGTTCCCGCCGGTGTGGCCGATGCCGGCGTCGATGCCGGCGACAAAGCCGTCGCGCAGCACCAGCGAACCCTCGACGATCTCGTCGGCAAGCACGATGCGCGCGTTGGTAAGAACAGTTTCGGCGGTCATTTCAGGCAGTCCTTGTGTATTCCGGCTGGGTTATTCAGGCGGTTTTTCTGGCCGGGCGGCGCCCAAGCGCGTGATGGGAGAGCACCATGAACGGTGCGCCCGGTTCGGTTTCGACAAACAGCGTCAACGCATCCACGAGCACCGGCTTTTGCAGCACCTCCGCGAACAGGCTGTCGATTGCTGCACGAAGACGAGGGCTTTCCTGTGGCCCCGCCCGGCCGGACAGCGTCATGTGGAAGCGGAAGGTCTCGAAGACGTAGGGATAACCCCACTGGCACAGATTGCGGAATTCGGCCGGCTTCAGCGAGTCCGGGCTGCGCCGTTCGATCTCCGCCTCGGTCAACGGTGCGCGAAACCGGTCGAAACCGAGCACCACGTCATCGGCAAAGCGGTTGAGCGGAGCCAGCGGTCCTTCCGGCACCAGTGCAAAGAAGCTATCGATCTGGCTGACGACAAGGCGCGGGATCGTCACCACCGGCGTTGCCTCGGCAAAATGGTCGAGTGCCGCGCGCAGCGAGGTCTCCGTCTCGTTGACAGCCAGCCTAAAGGGGGCTTTCAGCGTCGCGTGAAAACCGTAGCGCCGCGCCGAAGCGGTGTGGAAGGCGACTTCCGCCGCCGACAAATCGGCCACCGCCTCCACCGGCCTTGTCGCGCCACCAAACGGGTCGCGGCCAAGCCAATTGGCGGCGATCCGCGCCAGCGGCTCGTCCTGCCGGGGGGTGAAATAGATGGCGTAGCGCATGAGAAGTCCTCGTCAAAGCGCGCCGCCTTTGAAGAAATGCTGCGACGCGCTTTAAGTCTTTGTTTTTCGCATGTCGTGATCCCAAAACCGCTGCGCACTTTTGGGCGACATGCACTGGCCCCGCTGCCATAGGCGATTTCCATGACGGATTGACGAAGCTTTGAAGGGTTTTCGAAGGCGAATCGACCCGGCAGGTCCTTAGCCGACGATTTTCCCAAGCTGGACCAATAGCTTCACCCGAAACGGATGACCGGTTAGGCTTTCATCAGCCATTCGTGCTCGGGCGCGTTGTGGAATTTCCACGTCCGCTTCGGCCCGGCCATCACGTTGAGATAGTAGAGGTCATAGCCATGGCAGGCGGCGCAGGGGTGATAGCCCTTGGGCACCAGCACGACATCGCCATCCTCGATCGCCATGGCTTCATCCAGCGCGCGATGGCCATTCTTGTCGGCGTCGGTGTAGACGCGCTGGAAGGCAAAGCCCTGCGGCGGGTTGAGGCGATGATAATAGGTTTCCTCGAGATAGGATTCGGCCGGCAGATTGTCCTGGTCGTGCTTGTGCGGCGGGTAGCTCGACGTGTGGCCGCCAGGCGTGATGACCTCGACCACCAGCAACGAATCGGCCGGTTTGCCTTCCGGCAGGACGTTGGTGACGTAGCGCGTGTTGGTGCCCTTGCCGCGCACCTCCTGACCGAGATCCTCCGGTCTGATCACGCGCACCGGTAGGCCGCCGCCGAGGCCCGGTGCCGAGCAGACCGCGAGTTCCAGTTCGGTGTCTGCCGTAACCGACCAGTCGGAACCCTCGGGTACATAGACCGACCACGGTTTGCCCTCGAAGGGCGACATGCGCTCGCCGAGCAGCCCGAGGTCCCTGCCGCCGGCCGTCGCTTTGCCCTTGCCGGTGACGAACACCAGGCAGACCTCGCGATCGTCCGTTTTTCCCGAGGCGCTCTCGCCAGGCTTCAGCCGATGCAGGTCGAAACCGACATAGGTCCAGCCTGCGATCTGCGGCGTCACATGGGCGACGCGGCCATGGCCCTTGTTGGCCTTCACCAGCAGCTTCGACATCCGGTTCACTCCTTCGGTTCGGGCCCGGCCGCTGCCTTGCTCTCGTCGGTAGGCCTCTCGTCGGCCGGCTTGTAGAGATAGAAGAACTGCCACACGCCGTAGGCGGCGAAGCCGAGCGCTAGCACGCCCCAGAACGGCGTGCCGGTGGCGAATTCGATGATCGACCAGATGACGCAGACCGCGACGACGGCGACGCGCCGCCACAAAGGCCGGAAAAACGGGTGCTCGGAATCTTTCATCCGGCCAACCTACAGCAACCCGGCTTCGCCGAGAACCAGCGCGCCAGGCATTGGCAAAGCCGTGGGCATTGGCAAAGCCCTAGGCATTGGGAAAGCCCTGTGTCTCGACGGTGTAGCCGGCAGCCGTCATGACCCGCATCAATTCCTTGTGGCCGACCTCAGCCATCTTGAGCGGCGGGTTCTTCTTCGGATCCTGCTCGGCCTCGACCACGAACCAGCCCTCATAGCCATGGTCGGCAAACCGCTGCACGATGGCCCCGAAATCCAGCGAGCCGTCACCCGGCACCGTGAAGGCGCCGAGCGCGACGGCGTCGAGGAAGGATTGCTTGGTGCGGTCGAGCTTGTCGATCACGCCCATGCGCACGTCCTTCACATGCACATGGCTGATGCGCTTGTGATGATTGTCGATGGCGCGCAGGACGTCGCCGCCGGCAAAGGCCAGGTGCCCCGCATCGAGCAGCAGCGGAATGCCGGCTCCGGAATAATTCATGAACGCATCGAGTTCCGGCTCGGTCTCGACCACCGCCGCCATGTGGTGGTGGTAGGAAAGCGGCATGCCTTGTTCGGCGCACCATTCGCCAAATTCGGTGAGGCGCTTCGCATAGGCCTTCATCTCGTCGTTCGAGAGCTTCGGCTTGGTGGCAAGCGGCTTCGAGCGGTCGCCCTGGATCGAACGGCCGACCTCGCCATAGACGATGCAAGGCGCGTTCACCGCCTTGAACAGATCGATCATCGGCTGGATGCGATCCTTGTTGTTGCCGATGTCCTCATCGACCAGCGTGCCCGAGAACCAGCCGCCGCACAGCGTCACGTCGGCCGCCTTCAAGATCGGCAGCATGACATCGGGATCGTTGGGAAACCGCCGGCCCATCTCCATGCCGGTGAAACCGGCCGAGCGCGACTGGCGCAAACACTCTTCCAGCGACACATCATCGCTGAGTTCCACAAGATCGTCGTTCCACCACGCAATGGGGGACATGCCCAGTTTGGCTTTCAAGTCGTCACTCCAGTTTCAGTTCGTGTCTACCCTCCCACAAGGGGAAGGGTTGCCGGCGTTGGCATCAATCGCCAATGGTCTGCATCTGCCGTTTTTCGTCATAGGCCTTGCGCGCCGCGTTCACCTGGGCACGCGCCGACACCTCCGGCACCGCAACATCCCACCAATGGCCGCCGGCATCGGTCGAAACCAGCGGATCGGTGTCGATGACCAGCATGGTGGTGCGGTTGTTCTTCCTTGCCTTTTCCAGGGCGTTTTCCAGCCCTGCGATCGACGGCACTTTCTCGGCGATCGCCCCCATGCTCGCCGCATGCGCGGCGAAGTCGATATCGGGCAGGATTTCGTGGCGCGAGTCCTTCAGGAGATTGTTGAAGTTGGCGCCGCCGGTCGCCATCTGCAGCCGGTTGATGCAGCCATAACCGCGGTTGTCGAGCAGCACGATGGTCAGCTTGAGGCCGAGCATCACCGAGGTGGCGATCTCGGAATTCAGCATCAGATAGGAGCCGTCGCCGATCATGACGACGATCTCGTCGTCCGGCTTCGCCATCTTGGTGCCAAGGCCGCCGGCAATCTCGTAGCCCATGGTCGAAAAGCCGTATTCGGCGTGGTAGGAGCCGGGCGCGCCGGCTTGCCACAGCTTGTGCAGTTCGCCAGGCAGGCCGCCGGCGGCATGCAGCAGGGTTACGCCAGAGCCCATTGCGCGCTGCACGGCGCCGATCACCTGCGCGTCGGAAGGATAGGCGGCGTTGGTCGACGCCGTCACCTTGGCCGCCTCGGCCTGCCAGGCCTTCTTGCCGACGGCGGCATTGTCGGTCCAGCTTGCCGGCGCTTTCCAGCCCTTCAGCGCCGCGCCGAGTTCGGCCAGCCCCTCGGCCGCATCAGCGACCAGCGGCAACGCCCGGTGCTTGCCGGCGTCGAAGGGCTGCACGTTCAAGCCGATGATGGTCTTGCCGGATTTCTTGAACAGCGCCCACGAACCGGTGGTGAAATCCTGCAGCCGCGTGCCGATGGCCAGCACGACATCGGCCTCCTCCGCCAGCCGGTTGGCGGCCGAGGTACCGGTGACGCCGACCGCCGCCATGTTGAGCGGATGATCGTCCGGCAGCGAGGATTTGCCGCCTTGCGTCTCGCAAACCGGAATGCCGGCGCCCTGCACGAATTTCGCCAGCTCGTCCGAGGCCTGCGAATAAAGCACGCCGCCGCCGGCGATCACCAGCGGCTTCTTCGCCCCCTTGAGCGCTGCCACCGCGGCGGCAAGCTCATGGCGATCCGGCCGCGGCCGACGCTGGTGCCAGACGCGCTCGGCAAAGAAGCTTTCGGGATAGTCATAAGCCTCGGCCTGCACGTCCTGGCACAGCGACAGCGTCACCGGGCCGCAATCGGCCGGATCGGTCAGCACCTGCATGGCACGGCTGAGCGCCGGGATGATCTGTTCGGGCCGCGTGATGCGGTCGAAATACCGCGACACCGGACGGAAGCAGTCATTGACCGTCGCGGTGCCGTCGGAGAAATCCTCGGCCTGCTGCAGCACCGGATCGGGAATGCGGTTGGCGAAGACATCGCCGGGGAGAAACAGCACCGGCAGCCGGTTGACATGGGCGAGTGCCGCAGCCGTCACCATGTTGAGCGCGCCGGGTCCGATCGACGAGGTCGCCGCCATGAAGCGGCGGCGGAAATTGGCCTTGGCATAGGCGATCGCCGCATGCGCCATCGCCTGCTCATTGTGGGCGCGGAAGGTCGGAAGTTCGTCGCGCACCTCATAGAGCGCTTCGCCGATGCCGGCGACATTGCCGTGGCCGAAGATCGCCCAGACACCGCCAAAGATCGGGACTTTCTTGCCGTCGATCTCGGTCACCTGCCTGCTGAGAAAGCGGGTCAGCGCCTGCGCCATCGTCAGGCGGATTGTCTTGCTCATGGTGTTTTCCTCCGCAGTCCTATGCCGCGCCTTCTTATGCTGCTTTGCGGCCGCGCGCGGCAAGCCACGCTTCGGTCAACTGTTCGAAGCGCGTGGCCATGTCGGCGATCGCCTCGTCATCCGACATCTTGCCGGCCAGCCACTGTTCGGCCGAGTGGACGAAGATGGTGCGGCCGACGGCAAATCCCTTGACGATGGGCGCCTTCGCGGTCGCGGCAAAAGCCGCTTCCAGCTCGTCCTGCGGCGCTTCCAGGCCAAGCAGCACAACGCCCCGGCACCATGGATCGTGCTTGAGGATCACCGCTTCGATCTTGGCCCACGCCGCTGCCGAAGCCTGCGGTTCGAGCTTCCACCAGTCGGGTTTGATGCCGAGCGCGTAGAGTTCCTCCAGCGCGCGCGGGATCGTCTTGTCGTCGAGCTTGCCGTGTTTTCCGGCGATGATCTCGACCAGCAATTCCCTGCCGACCTTGCGGGCGGCCTCGAACAGCGCGCGCAGCTTCTGCTGCTGCTCTTCCTTCAAGGCCGCCGGATCGTCGGGGTGATAGAAGCACAGACACTTGATGCAGTGGTCGACAGGCCATTCGACGAGCTGCGAGCCGATGTCCTGCGAGAACTCGAAACGCAGCGGTCGCGACCCCGGCAATTCGACTGGCCGCCCGAGCCAGGCGAAGGGATGGCGGGCGAATTCGAACATCGCCTCGCGGCCATGCTTTTCATCGATCAGCATGCCGTAGCCGTCGCGACCGGCGGCGACCTTCGCTGCCGCCTTGACCGCCAGCACCTTGAAATCGCGGATGCGTGCGGGATCGGCACCGGCCTTCGCCGCCACATCTTCAAGCTGCACGCGATGATCGCAGGCGAGCGCCATCAGCGAGGGTACGTCACGGCGACGGGTGGTCGCCCAGTGGATGTGGTTGATCGCCTCGTCCTTGCGCAAGGCGAGATGCTTGCTGCCGTTCTTGAGGAAGAACTGCAACTCCTCGAAGGTCGGATATTCCGGCGCGCACAGCAGCCGCGACACGGCGAAGGCGCCGCAAGCATTGGCCCAGGTCGCCGCCGTCGCATGGTCTTCGCCACCCAGCCAGCCGCGCAGGAAGCCCGACATGAAGGCGTCGCCGGCGCCGAGCACATTGTAGATCTCGATCGGAAAGCCCTTGCCTACGACACCATCCTCGAGATCGTCGCTGATCGGCCCGTCATAGACGATGCAGCCCATGGCGCCTCGCTTCAGAACGATGGTCGCTGAAGACAGCGAGCGGATCGTCTTCAAGGCGCTCAGGCAATCATCGGCACCCGACGCGATCATGATCTCTTCTTCGGTGCCGACGATCAGGTCGCAATCGGGGAGCACTGTCTTCAGCTGGGCCGAGACCCTGTCGGATTTCACGTAACGCTCGAACCCTTCGGCATGGCCGGCCAGACCCCAGAGGTTGGGCCGATAGTCGATGTCGAACACCACCTTGCCGCCCTTGGCCTTGATGATTCGGATTGCCTTGCGCTGGGCGGCATCGCTGTTGGGGCGGGAAAAATGCGTGCCGGTAACGACGATGGAGCGCGCCGAGGCGATGAAGGCTTCATCGATGTCTTCCGGCGCCAGCGCCATGTCGGCGCAGTCTGAGCGGTAGAAGATCATCGGCGACACGCCCTCATCCTCGACCGACAGCAACACCAGCGCGGTCAGCCGTTCCTTGTCGGTTTTCAGCCCGTCGACACAAACGCCTTCGCGCGTCAACTGTTCGCGGATGAAGCGGCCCATCTGCTCGTCGCCGACGCGGGTGAGCAGCGCCGAGCGCAGGCCGAGCCGCGCCGTACCGACCGAAATGTTGGCCGGGCAGCCACCGACCGACTTGGCGAACGAGGTGATGTCCTCCAGCCGCGAGCCGATCTGTTGGCCATAAAGGTCGACGGAAGCGCGACCGATGGTGATGACGTCGAGCGGCGCCTGTTTCGCGTCCATGGCTTCGCTCATTGGAACCTCCCGTCAGTCTTGTTGTCTTGAGCAACGTATTTTGGGGTACACGCGCGAGCGGCAGCGTGGCGCCAGGAATATGAAATAATAATTCCAATCCATAGTCAATATGGAATGAGCATTCCCTGGTCTAAAATTGTCTTTCAGGTGCCTGCTAGGCCTTGCGCCTGCGGCCCGTGCTGCGCCGTTTTTCGCCGACGCCGACGGTCAGTGCCATGGCCAGCGCCATCGTCGCCGACAGCGAGCGGAAGCCGGCGAAATCCGCCTCGGCCACCTCGAACCAGATGCTGGCGAATTGGGCGAGCGGCGAAAACGAGCTGTCGGTGATGGCGACAATCGGCACGCCTTGTTCCGAAATGCTGCGCGCCTCCTCGATGGTGGCCGGCGCGTAAGGCGAGAAGCTGATGGCGATGACGGCATCCGCCGGCGTCGCGAATGCGATCATCTCGGCGTTCAGCCCGGCAGCCGATTCGATCAGCTGGTTGCGGATCTTCAGCTTGCCCAGCGCATAGGCGATGTAGGACGCCACCGGATAGGAGCGGCGCTTGGCCAGCACGTAGATGGTCTCCGCCTTTGCCAGCAGGGAAATCGCGTCTTCCAGATGCGCGTCGTCCAGCGTGCGCGAAATGTCGTTAAGCGAGGTGCTGGCCGCGGCGACGAAGCCGTCGAAGATCGCCCGGTGACCAGCGGCGCCCTCGGCCTTGGCACGCAGCGCCTGCAGGCGTTCATCATAGGAGGAATTGCGCTCGCGCAGCCGCTCGCGAAACACCTGCTGCAGGCTGGTGAAACCGTCGAAGCCAAGCTGCTGGGCAAAGCGGATCAAGGTCGATGGCTGCACGCCGGCCGAAGCGGCGATGCTGGCCGCGGTGCCGAAGGCGATGTCGTCGGGATTGTCGAGCGCGTAGGCGGCAATCTGGGCGATGCGCTTCGGCAGGCTTTCGCGCCGGTCCAGGATGGTGGCGCGCAGCGTCTCGAAGTCGCGAGGTACCCGTTCGTCCATCGTCGCTCTGTCCAGGCTCATCTATGGGTACCCTCTCTGCCCCATCATAGCGAGCCTGCGCAAGAACGCCATAAAAAATGAGGCAGACATTCCATTCCAAGAGAAAATGGACTAATTCATCCATCCAGCGCTTCAGGCAGTGGAGAAACGGAAAATGGTCGGCGTCGGTCTCATCGGCACGGGTTTCATGGGCAAATGTCACGCCATCGCATGGAGTGCCGTCGGCGCCGTCTTTCCCGACGTGCCCAAGCCTCGGCTCGTCCATCTCGGCGAGGTCAATGAGGACCTCGCCAGGCGCAAGGCCGGCGAATTCGGCTTTACCAAGGCATCAGGCGACTGGCGGGCCGTCGTCAATGACCCGGACGTCGATATCGTCTCGCTGACCACGCCCAACCAGTTCCATCCGGAAATGGCCATCGCCATCCTCGAGGCCGGCAAGCATCTGTGGTGCGAAAAGCCGATGGCGCCGAGCTTCGCCGAGGCCGAAGCCATGGCGGCGGCGGCGAAGAAGTCGGGCAAGGTCGCCGCCCTCGGCTACAACTATATCCAGAGCCCGGCCATCCGCCACATCGGCGCGCTGCTCGACGAGAAGGTCATCGGCGAGGTCAACCATCTGCGCATCGAGATGGACGAGGACTTCATGGCCGACCCGGAGGCGCTGTTCTTCTGGAAGCACGAAGCGGCTTCCGGCTACGGCGCGCTCGACGATTTCGCCGTGCATCCGCTGTCGCTGGTCTCAGCCCTGTTCGGTCGCGTCGCCAGCGTCATCTGCGACATGGCCAAGCCCTATGCCGACCGCAAGCTCGCTGCCGGCGGGCGCCGCGCGGTCGAGACCTACGATATCGCCAGCGTGCTGATGCATCTGGAAAACGGAATTGCCGGCACGCTGCTGGTCAACCGCTCGGCCTGGGGCCGCAAGGGCCGCATCGCCATCCAGATCTTCGGCTCGAAAGGCTCGATCCTGTTCGACCAGGAGCGGATGAACGAATTCCAGCTCTACCTCACCGCCGATCGCCCGACCGAACAGGGTTATCGCACCATCCTGGTGGCGCCGCACCACAAGCCCTACGACGCCTTCCTGCCGGCGCCCGGCCATGGCCTCGGCTTCAACGATCTCAAGATCATCGAGTGCCACGAACTGTTGATGCGGCTGGCCGGCAAGCCGGCGCGGATCATCGAGTTTGCCGAAGGGCTGGAGATCGAGCGCACCGTGCACGCCATGGCGCGCTCGTTCGACGAAAAGCGCTGGGTGGATGTGAGGTAGTCCGCTTCGCGATGGATCGCCTCAGCCGCTGGCGGCCTGGGCGGCGTTCGTCTCCCACCCGTTCACCCAGACCTGCCGCAAACGATCGCCTTCGCCCTTGAACCGTAGCCCCGTCGCCTGGCAATCCTCGATCCGGTCGCTGCGGAAATTTCGGATCGCCTGACGCAACTCGCACCAGGCGACGATGTTGGCGGTTTCGGCGTAATAGATCAGCGCAATCGGGCGGATGAGGCGCCTGGAGGCGCGGCCGAGTTCGTCGCGATAGGACAGGTCGAGCTTCTCCTCGTCGCGGATGGCGCGGCGTACCAGCGCCAGATCGACCGCACCGACCGAGGGCGCCGCGAATCCCCACGCATGCAACGCATTGGCGTCGAACGTCTGGCGCAAGGGCGGCGGCACCGCGCCGGCGATCTTGGCGCTGACGCGCTTGGCCGCCTGCTTGAGTTCGCTGTCACCCGTGCGCTCCAGCAGCGCCAGCGACAGAACGATCGCCTCCATCTCCTCGATCGAAAACATCAGCGGCGGCAGGTCGAAGCCGGGGCGCAGGATGTAGCCGATGCCGCGCCCGCCCTCGATCGGCACGCGCATCGCCTGAAGGGCTGCAATATCGCGATAGACGGAGCGCACCGTCACTTCCAGCTTTTCAGCCATCATGGCAGCCGTCACCGGCTGCCGCGCCAGCCGCACGATCTGGATGATCTCGAACAGTCGTGACGCCTTGCGCATTTCCTCACCCGCTCCGATCACAACTGACACTACATCGTCAGTAGGGCTGACCTATACGACGGCCTATCGAGTTGAAAATCAACACATTCCTCGGCGGCTCGGCCGGGCGAGGCGACAGGCAAGTGACATGGACTATGCGGATAATCTCTGGCTGTTCTTCCTCCTCCTGTTCGGCATCATCATCGTGCCCGGCATGGACATGCTTTTCGTGCTTGCCAATGCGCTGACCGGCGGCGGCAACAGAGGCCTTGCCGCGACCGGCGGCATCATGCTGGGCGGCATGGTGCATACGCTAAACGGCGCTGTCGGCGTCGGCCTGCTGATGCATTTCGTGCCGATCCTCTACAATCCGCTGCTGATTGTGGGCGCCGCCTACATGGCTTTCATAGGCCTGACGCTGATGCGCAGCTCGATCAAGGTCGGCCACGAGGGGCCTGCCGGTAGCCGCTCCGCATGGAAGGCGTTTCGCCAGGGGCTGGTGATCTGCCTGATCAATCCCAAGGCCTGCCTCTTCGTCTTTGCGGTCTATCCGCAATTTCTCAAGCCCGACTATGGTCCGATCTGGATACAGGTGGCCATCATGGGATTGATGACGGTGGCCGTGCCGTCTATGGCGGGCTTGCCATATCAGCCGGGCGCAGCCGCAACCTCCTGGTCGCCAATCCCCGGGCGACCGCATTTGCTGGCCGGGCGGCCGGACTGCTCCTGGTTGCGGTGTCGATGCTGACCGCCTGGCAAGGTTTGAAGGCGGCGTGAATTCCAGGCCCGAGCCTGGAAACACCGCCGCCCTATCCCCTGCCTTGTCAGGCCGCTCCCTGGCGGCTGTCGATCATGGCGCGGCGCGCTGAGCGGCGCCACTCGACGGCGCCGGCAAGGCCGTGCAGCACCGTCTCGGTGGTCGCCCAGTCGATGCAGCCATCGGTGATGCTCTGGCCGTAGACGAGCGGCTTGCCGGGCACCACGTCCTGCCGGCCGGCGACGAGATTGCTCTCGATCATGACGCCGATGATGCGCTCGTCGCCCGCCGCCACCTGGCCCGCGACATCGGCCGCGACCTTCGGCTGGTTCTCGGGCTTCTTGCCGCTGTTGGCGTGGCTGACATCGATCATCAGCCGAGGTGCGACGCCGATGCGGGCGAGTTCCACGCTGGCGGCCTCGACGCTCGTTGCGTCATAATTGGGCGCGATACCGCCGCGCAGGATGACGTGGCAGTCCTCATTGCCGGTGGTCGTCGCGATGCCGCTGCGGCCGCCCTTGGTCACCGCCATGAAATGATGCGGCTGGGCGGCCGATTTCACCGCCTCGGCGGCGATCCGCAGGTTGCCGTCGGTGCCGTTCTTGAAGCCGACCGGGCAGGACAGGCCCGATGCCAGCTCGCGGTGGATCTGGCTCTCGGTCGTGCGCGCGCCGATCGCGCCCCAGGCGACGAGGTCGGCAATGTATTGCGGCGTCGTCATGTCGAGGAATTCGGTCGCTGCCGGCAGGCCGAGATTGTTGACGGCGGAGAGCACGTTGCGCGCCATCCGCAGCCCCTTGTCGATGTTGAAGCTGCCGTCGAGGTCGGGATCGTTGATCAGGCCCTTCCAGCCGACCGTCGTGCGTGGCTTCTCGAAATAGACCCGCATGACGATCTCGAGCCGGTCGGACAAGGTCTCGCGCAGCGCCGCCAGACGGCTGGCATAGTCGACGGCCGCGACCGGATCGTGGATCGAACAGGGACCGACGATGACGAGCAGTCGATCGTCGGTACCGTTCAGGATGGCGTGGGTTGCATTGCGTGACGCGGCAACGGTGCGCGTCGCCGTCAGCGTGCGCGGGATCTCCCGCATCACCTGATCCGGCGTACTCAGTTCCCTGATTTCCTTGACCCGAAGGTCATCTGTGGTGGTCAACACGGCTTTCTGCTCCTGATTGGGAGACCTGCCGGCTGAAACAAAAAAGCCGCCAGGTCTGGCGGCTGTTCGGATCTTGTTGCTGCAATCTTCAGATCGAGCGCAATCCTCCCGCCGCCAGCGAGCTCCTAAAGTACCAATACGTGGCGGTCAGGTTGATCATGAGGCTCATATAGTCGAAGCGGAGGCGCTTGTCACCTACCTGATGAGACGACGCAGCGTCTCAGTTTGAAATGTGCTCCTGGCCCTGCGGAAACCAGATGCCGCGTCGAAACCAGTTGGCTCCGCCCATATTGGGCACGACGTGATTTTGTTCGAGATCGTTCATGTCCTTGATGATCTCGATGCTGACAATTTTCTCGGCGGACCCGAAGGCAAGCGCGAAGAGTTGCAGGGCATCGGCTTCCGACCGGGCGGTGATGCCGACACCAAGATGGCCGCTTGGCGTGATCCAATATGGATGCATCAGAGGTTCTCTTGCCACGCTCGCGGCGCCGGCCTTGTCACCTCGGACAGGACATTCGTATCGAGCAACAGCCTCACAGCAGTGGGTCACGCGGTTCGTCGCGCTGACGCTCAAGGTCGAGATCGAGGCTGCGCAGCGGCGACTCCAGCAAGAACTCGGCAAGCGTACCCTTGCGCGCGGTCTTGCGCCGCCATTCCTCCGCCGAGACAACAACCACGCTTGGCTTGCCGTTTCTGGTGATCGTCTGCGGCGAAGCCTGCGCGCACTCGATAACCACCGAGAGCCGGGCTTTTGCCTCGGCGACCGTCCAGATGGCACCCCCTTTGGGCACAGGCGGCATCTCGACCTCCATGACCTTCTGACCATCTTGACTATGCGGCAATGGCGATGTGGCGGCAACAGGAGCCGAGCTGTTTCTGGGCGTGAGTCCAGTTGCTGCTATTCGCCGATCACTCCAGCGATGTTCTGGTCGTAATCGACCAGCGACCCGGTCATCACGCCGGCCTGCGGGCTGATCATATAGGTGATCAGCCGGGCGAGTTGCGCTGGCTTGACCAACTGGCCCATCGGCTGCGCGGCCTCGGCCTTCGCCAGCCAGTCGTCCGGCGCGTCGTGCCATTTCTTCTGCACGATCGCCTCGCCCTCTGTGTCCATCCAGCCGGGCAGCACCGCGTTGCAGCGGATGCGGTTCTTTCGATAGGAGCTGGCGACATTCTTGGTCAGCGTCATCAGTGCGCCCTTGCTGGTCGAATAGGGCGTCAGGAAGGACTGGCCGGCATGCGCCGACATCGACAGCACGTTGACGATCGACCCCGGCGCCTTGCGCTCCAGCAGGTGGGCGACCACGCCCTGCATCAGGAAAAACGGCCCGCGCACATTGGTGTCGAAAATGGTGTCGAAAAGCTCTTCGCTCGTCTCGACCAGCGAACCGCGTGCCGACGTCGCTGCGGCATTGACCAGCGCGTTGATTGTCCCGAAATGCGAGATTGCGGTGGCGACCGCGCGCTTGCAGTCGGCGACCTTCGAGACGTCGGCGCTGATGAAGATCGCGTCGACGCCCGATTTCTTGAAATGGGCGACGGCCTTGTCGCCCTTTTCCTGCGAGCGGCCGATCAGCGCCAGCGCCCGGCAGCCCTCGTCGGCCAGCGCCTCGGCCACGGCAAAGCCGATGCCTTGCGCGCCGCCAGTGACAATGGCGCGCGTTTCATGATTGCGAGCGGCTGATGTGCTCATCGCTTTGCTCCTGTGGCTTGGACCCAGATTCCGGTTCTTACTTGTCGAGACGGACGGTCTTGCCCGATGTGGCCGACTTCAGCGCCGCATCCGCCAGCTTCAGCGCCACGAGGCCGTCAGCGCCGCTCGGCGCCGCCTTCTTGCCTGACGTCGTGGCGGCGATGAACGAGGCGATTTCGTTGGCATAGGCGTCGAGGTAGCGGGTCATGAAGAAGTCGTGCAGCGGCGGGCGCGTATAACCCTTCTCGTTGGCCAGCTCGATCGACACCGGACGCTGGTTCTCGGCCGCGATCATGCCTTTCGAGCCATGCACCTCGATGCGCTGGTCATAGCCATAGGTGGCTCGGCGAGAGTTGGAGATGACCGCCTGCTTGCCGGAAGCGGTCTCCAGGATGACGCTGACGCTGTCGAAATCGCCGGCGGCGCCGATCTTCTTGTCGACCAGCACCGAGGCGTGCGCGCTCACCGCCACCGGCTCCTCGCCGAGCAGGAAGCGCGCCATGTCGAAATCATGGATGGTCATATCGCGGAAAATGCCGCCGGAGCGCTTGATGTAGTCGATCGGCGGCGCACCTGGGTCACGCGAGGTGATGGTCACCATCTCGACGGCGCCGATGGCGCCGTCGTCGATCGCCTTGCGCACGGCGGCGAAATGTGGATCGAAGCGCCTGTTGAAGCCTACCATCAGCGTCGCCTTGGCCTTCTCGACCACGGCCAGGCACTTCTCGACGCGCTTGACGTCGAGGTCGATCGGCTTCTCGCAGAAGATCGCCTTGCCGGCCTTGGCGAAACGCTCGATCAAATCGGCATGGGTGTCGGTCGGCGTGCAGATGACGACGGCGTAGATGTCCTTGGATTTTTCGATGTCGTCGATGCTGCGCACTTCGGCGCCATAGGCGGTCGCCAGCTCGGTCGCCGCCTTCTCGAAGGCGTCGGCCACGGCGACCAGTTTGGCCTGCGGGTTGGAGCCGACGGCGCGGGCGTGGACCTTGCCGATGCGGCCGGCACCGAGGAGGGCGAAGCGGAGTACCATGGAATGTCCTTTGAGGATGGTTCGAAGCAGGGCGCCGGTCATGGGCGCGGGTGATGTTCCGGTCAAGACGACATCGACAGGGAGGCGGTGACCACCGCCTCCTTGCCCGGCCCTAGGCCGCGAGTTCCGCCTCTCCGGTCTTGGCGCCGGTGATGTAGGAGACGATATCGTTTCCGTCGGTGTCTTGCTTGCGCAGGTTGGCGACGATGCGGCCGCGGCGGAAGACGACGATGCGGTCGCAAAGGTCGAACACCTGGCGCATGTTGTGGCTGATCAGGATCAGCGGCTCGCCATTGTCCTTCAGCGTGCGGATGATGTTTTCGACCTGTGCGGTCTCCTGCACGCCGAGGGCTGCCGTCGGCTCATCCATGATGATCAACTTGGAGGCGAAGGTCGCGGTTCGGGCGATCGCCACGCACTGGCGCTGGCCGCCCGACATGTGGCGGATGGTGTTGGACAGATTGGGGATTTTCACCGCGGTACGGACAAGTGCGGCCTCGGTCGCCTTGCGCATGTATTTGCGGTCCAGGATCGAGAACGGTCCGAGATTGAACAGCACCTTTTCGCGGCCGAGGAACAGGTTCGACGGCACGTCGAGGTCGTCGGCCAGCGCCAGGTTCTGGAACACCGTCTCGATGCCCGCCTCGCGCGCCGCGATCGGCCCGGTGAAGTTCACTTCCTTGCCGTCGAACCAGATCTTGCCGTCGGTGCGTTGCTCGACGGCAGTGATCTGGCGCACGAAGGTCGATTTACCAGCGCCGTTGTCGCCCATGATGGCGACGTGTTCGCCCTTGCGCAGCTCGAAGTTCGCGCCTTCCAGCGCATGCACGCCGCCATAGTGCTTGGTCAGGTTTTCGGTCTTCAGGACGATGTCTGCCATGATCAAGCCCTCATTGCCCTAAGGCGTTGACGCCATTGGTCGAGAACGACTGCGCCGACGATGATCACGCCCTTGACCATCTCCTGGTAGTAGGCGTCGAGGCGCAGGAAGGTGAAGCCGGAGATAATGACGCCGAAGATCAGCGAGCCGATCACCGTGCCGACGATCGAGCCGCGGCCGCCCGACAAGGAGACGCCGCCGATGACCGCCATGGCGATCGCGTCGAGTTCGTACATCACGCCCATGCCCGACTGCGCGGTGAGGTTCTTGGAACTCAGCACCACGGCGGCGAGCGCGGCGAGCACGCCGGCGATGACGTAGACAAGGATCTTGTGGTTGGCGATCTTGATGCCGGACATGCGCGCGGCGTCCTCGTTGGAGCCGATCGCGTAACAGTGCTTTCCATATCTCGTGTAGGTCATGATCAGCTGGAACAGCACCGCCAGCGACAGGAAGATGATGACCGGCATCAGGCCTTTGCCGATTGCAGCGAAACTGTCGGTGGGAAACGAGATCGGCTGTCCCTTGGACCACCATTTGGCGATGCCGCGCGCCGTCACCATCATGCCGAGCGTGGCGATGAAAGGCGGAATGCGCGTGTAGGCAATCAAGGCGCCGTTGACCAGGCCGGCGAACAGCCCGCAGCTGATCGCGACCAGCAGCGGCACGATGACAGGCAGGTCGGTCCAGCCTTGCGCGAGGAACATCGCCTTGGGGTTGGGGTTGCCATTGACGGTCGCCACCTGGGCAAAACTCATGGCGATCATGGCTGTCGCGCCGACGATCGAACCCGAGGACAGGTCGATGCCGCCGGTGATGATCACTTGCGTCACGCCGATGGCGATGATGCCGACGATCGACACCTGCAGGATGATGATCTGCAGGCGCGCCTCGTTGAAGATCCCGCTGACGTCGCTGCGGGTGTTGAACAGGAAGCTGTCGCCGAGAAAGATCCGGCCGATCAGTTCGAAGACGACGACGAGGATGACAAGCGCCAGGAAAACGTTGATTTCGGCAGGCCACGCGCGCTTCTTCGCGTCGTAGCCGACCCCGCCGACGCCATGAGATGTCTGTGCCAAATCTTCTATCCTCCGTCAGCCACGGTCGCCCCTCGCTGCCTTGCCGGCGCTGAGGGAAGGGGAGCGGCGCTGAAGCGCCGCTCCGTATGCCCGTTGCTCAGTTCTTCTTCAGGAACTTGTCGATGTTCGCCGGCGTCACCAGCTGGAAGGGGACGTAGACCTTGTGTTCGACCTTCTCGCCCTTGGACAGTTTCAACGCCGCGTCCAGCGCGCCCGCGCCTTGGCCGGCCGCGTCCTGGAACACGGTTGCGTCAAGGTCGCCGGCCTGCATCGCGGCAAGCGCGTCCTGGGTGGCGTCGACGCCGCCGACCACGACCGCCTTCATGTCGATGTTGGCGGCCTTCATCGCCTGGATGGCGCCGATGGCGCTTTCGTCATTGTTGGCGATGACGCCATCGAACGGCTTGCCGGTCGACAGCCAGTTGGTCATCAGGTTCTGGGCCTCGTCGCGGTTCCAGTTCGACGTCTGCTTGTCGATGATCTTGATGAAGCTGCAATCCGGCGTGGCGATCACCTCTTCAATATCCTTGGTGCGCTGCACGGCGGCCTGGTTGGACAGCTCGCCCATGATCACATAGACATTGGCTTCCTTCTTGCCGGCTTCCTTGAACAGGCGGCAGACTTCCTTGGTCTCGAGCGTGCCGGAATCGGCCTCGTTCGAAGCGACGAAGGCCTGGTTTTCCGGCAGCTTGTCGACATTGACCGGTTCGCGGTTGACGTAGACCAGCGGGATCTTGGCGGCAGCCGCGGCGTCCGACATGGCCTGCGTGGCCGAGGTGTCGACCGGGTTGACGATGATCGCGTCGACGCCAGAGGCGGCGAAGTTCTTGATCTGGTCAAGCTGCTTGGCGACGTCGTTCTGCGCGTCCTCGACCTGCAACTCCACGCCGCTCATGCCCTTGGCCTGCTCGATCATGCCGTTGCGCAGCACGGTCAGGAAGTTGTCGTCGAACTTGGCCATCGATACGCCGACCTTGGCGGCCATGGCGGATGAACTCATCAGCGCCGCGAAAGCGACGCCCAAAATCAGTTTCTTCATTGTGTTTCTCCTCCACATATTGGTGTCCGGTTGCACCGATCTATCCGGAATCCCCGATCTCCCCGGGGAATCTCTCCCGATTGTCATTTCTGTCCCGGGCGACGTTTCCCGATTGCTGGAACGTCAAACCTTCTGTTTGAAACAGATGTTCCGGAACGAAAGAACCAAAATATATAGCTGGTGAAATATTTATTCCATTTTGCCTCCGGGCGTCAAGGGAGATTCCAAAACCGGATGCGCGATTTTCGGATGACGGGCACCGATCACTTCGTCATCCCGGGGACTCCGCGACGCTGCTTCCCTCCTGCTCGGCCCTGGGAAGACGAAGTTCAGGTTTCTCAGGCAATCTTGAAGGTCGACAGCGCTAGATATTTTCCGGCAGATAGATATCGAACGGCAGGAAGGTCTGGCCTGGCGCGTTCGCCGCACCTGTTTCGAGGGCATGTGCCATCAGGTCGACCAGTTCGCGGCAAAGTGCCGCCAGCGGCGTCGAGATCACCATCGTCAGGACACCGTCCGCCAAGGCGGAGCGCGATATGGCTGTGATCTCGTTGCAAATAACCGCGGGCATTTCGGCGGGCTTTGCTTGCCTGAGCGCGGAGACTGCGCCTTCCATGCCGCCGCCGGCGACATAACAGCCGACGAGATCGGGGTGCTGGCCGAGGAGGTCGAGCAGCGTGTCCTGCGTGATCTGGTTTGCTTCCAGATTGACCAATGTCTCAAGCAAGATGAATTCCGGCGCCTGCTCGCGAAAGAAGGAGCGAAAGCCGATCTCGCGCAGCTCATGGCCATGGAAGCGATGGCTGCCGACGAAGAGCGCGACCTTGCCCGGCCGTTTGGCGGCCTTCGAAATCATCCAGGCGGCGGTGCGGCCGACCTTGCGGTTGTCGAGGCCGACATAGCCTTCGCGAATGCCGGCGGCGAAGTCGGACAGCAGGGAAAACACCGGCAGCCCTTTCGCCTTCATCTCCTCGACGGCGACCGTCAGCGTCGGGTGATCCGGGCCGACCAAGGCGACGGCCCTGCATTTGGCCGCCAGCCTGCGCGCTCGCTCGACGATTTCGTCGGGGGCCAGCGAGTCCGCGAAGTCGATGATGGCGACACCGCGGAAACGCGGCGATCGCGACACGGCGAGTTCAAGCTCGCGGGCGAACTCGCTGTAGAAGACATAATTGCCCTTGAGCAGCAGGAAGCCCAGCCGGTACTCCGGCAATTCATGGCGCATCCGCTGCTTGATCAGGCCGGCCGCGTGATAGCCGATCTCGGTTGCCGCCTCGTAGACGCGGCGTGCCGTGTCCTCGCGAACCGGCAGCCGGCTGTTGAGCACACGGTCTACCGTGGCAACGCTGACACCGGAGATGCGCGCCAGGTCGGTGATGGTCGGCCGTTTTGCCATGCTTGCCTCATCGGGTTGCCTCGCCCGTCTTACATCATTCTGATAGGAAATGATAGAAACTATCTTTGTGATGTTGAGTCTATCATGCGTTGGCGTTATTTTCAGCCCTCGAAGCCAATGGATATCGGGCATTCGCCTGGCGAATGTCTTTGCCGTGGGAGGCAATCATGTCCACAACGCCGTCCCGGCGTGACTACAGCCTGATCGGCCGCGACGCCAAGCTCGCCGTCGAGACCGGCCTGTCTGCGGCCGAGTGGTATCACACCGACATCCCGCGCAAGCAGATGAAGGAGCTGATGCAGCGCTCCGACGGACCGGCGATCCGCGATACCATCATCTGGCTCGCCGCCCTGATCCTCAGCGGCGCCGGCGCCGCCTGGTTCTGGGGCACGTGGTGGTGCGTGCCGTTCTTCTTCGTCTACGGCGTGCTCTACGGCTCATCCACCGATTCACGCTGGCATGAATGCGGCCACGGCACCGCTTTCCGTACGCAGTGGATGAATGATGTGATCTATCAGATCGCCTGCTTCATGATCATGCGCAATCCGGTGACCTGGCGCTGGAGCCACACGCGCCACCACACCGACACCATCATCGTCGGCCGCGATCCGGAAATCTCGGTCATGCGGCCACCGGACCTGGTTCGCGTCGTCCTTGCCTTTGTCGGTGTGCTCGATGCCTGGCATGCAATGAGCGACATGCTGCGCAACGCGGCCGGCAACATCAGCGCGGCCGAAAAGACCTTCATTCCCGAGCAGGAGCAGCCAAGGGCAATCCGCTTCGCCCGCATCTGGACGGCGATCTATGCCGCCACCATCGCACTGGCGCTCTATACCGGTTCGTTCCTGCCCCTGATGCTGGTCGGCCTGCCCAGGCTCTACGGCGCCTGGCATCATGTCATGGTCGGGCTGCTGCAGCATGGCGGCCTAGCCGACAACGTCACCGACCACCGCCTCAACAGCCGCACCGTCTACATGAACCAGATCAGCCGATTCATCTATTGGAACATGAACTACCATGTCGAGCATCACATGTTCCCGATGGTGCCCTATCACGCGCTGCCGAAGCTGCATGAATTGGTCAAGCACGATTTGCCGGCGCCGACGCCGTCGATCCTGGCCGGCTATCGCGAGATGATCCCGGCCTTCCTGCGCCAATTGCGCAACGAAGACTATTTCCTCAAGCGCGAGCTGCCGCCCACCGCCAGGCCATATCGCGAGGAATTCCACAACGATGCCGTCGCGGCGGCTGAGTGATCGTGCGGCTATCCGATTTCCACGGGAGGACTGAATGAGCGACTGGGTCGAGGCCTGTGCCGCCGGTGACATCGATGAAGAGGATGTGATGCGCTTCGATCATGGCGGCCGCACCTTCGCCATCTATCGCAGCCCGGACGATGACTATTTCGCTACCGACGGCCTCTGCACCCACGAAAAGGTGCATCTCGCCGATGGCCTGGTGATGGACGACATCATCGAATGCCCCAAGCACAATGGCCGCTTCAACTACAAGACCGGGGACGCCCGCGGCGCGCCGGTCTGCGTCAACCTCAGGACCTATCCGGTCAGGGTCGACGCCGGCAAAGTCCTCATCCAGGTCGGATGACCGCTATGACGCGAGGGATGGTCATCATCGGGGCCGGAGAATGCGGCGGCCGGGCAGCCTTGGCCCTGCGCGATCTCGGCTATGAGGGGCCGGTGACGCTGGTCGGCGACGAGCCGCATCTGCCCTACGAACGCCCGCCTCTGTCCAAGGAGGCGATGGCCAGCGAGGCGCCCGAAATCAAGGCGATCGCCAGTGATGTGTTGCTGGCTGAAAAGTCGATCCGCCATATCCATTCCGTCCAGGCCGTGGCGATCGATCGTGCTGCGCATATGGTGCGTCTGTCAGACGGTTCAGTCCTGCCTTACGACAAGCTCTTGCTGGCAACCGGTTCGACCCCGCGCAAGCTGCCGATGCCGGGATTGGGTTCGCGCTGCGTCTATCTCCGCACCTTCGCCGATGCGTTGGCCATTCGCGCCCATCTCAGTGCCGGCAACCGTATCGCCATTGTCGGCGGCGGCTTCATCGGCCTCGAGCTCGCCGCCGCGGCCCGCAAGCTCGGCGCTTCGGTCACCGTCATCGAGGCGCAGCCACGCATCCTGATGCGTGGCGTGCCGGCCGAGATCGCCGGAATCATTCATGCTGCTCATGTTGCCGAGGGCGTGAGAATCTTGTGCGGCGACGGGATCGCGTCTGTTGCCGACGACGGCAAGGAGGTGTGCATCGCGCTTGCCGGCGGACAGCAGATCGCAGCCGACCTCGCGATCATCGGCATTGGCGCCGTGCCGGTGACCGGGCTGGCAGCCGAAGCCGGGTTGACGATCGACAACGGCATTGCTGTCGATGCGCAGCTGCGCAGCAGCGATCCCGACATCTTCGCCGCCGGCGATTGCTGCTCGTTTCCGCTTGCAGTCTATGGCGGCCGCCGGGTGCGGCTGGAAGCCTGGCGCAACGCCCAGGAGCAGGGCGCGCTGGCGGCCAGGAACATGTTGGGGGCCGGCGAGGCGCATGCCGCGGTGCCGTGGTTCTGGTCGGATCAGTATGGCTTGTCCCTGCAGATCGCCGGGCTTTCCGACGAAGGCCGCAGCGTCGTGCGCCGCGATCTCGGCGACGGCGCCTTCATTCTCTTCCATCTGGCTGAAGACGGCAGACTGGTGGCGGCCAGCGGCATCGGTCCCGGCAATGCGGTCGCCCGCGACATCAGGCTCGCCGAAATGCTGATCGGCAAGCGGGCGAAGCCGGCACGGGAAGCACTCGGCTCGCAGGCCATCAAGCTGAAGTCGTTGCTGGCGGCGTAGCGAAAGCCGAAAGTGGGACGACGTCGGTTCCGGCTCAAAAGCCTGAAACCGCAATGCATCCTAGAAAAGCGCCTTCAGCTCCGGCAGCTTGTCGTTGACCAGCCAGCCGTAATAATTCTCCTCGGGTAGCTTTTCCGGCTCGCCGGCGGCGCGGCGCTTGTCGTTCTCCGTCTTCAGCGCGTCGGCGCGCTGCTCCGGATTGCCGACATTGTAGAGCGTGGCGGTGAGCCCGGGATTTCCCGAAATGTCGAAGCCGGCAATGTTCTTGTAGGCGTCGATCGATTTCCGGATCGTCGCCGCGACGTAAGGCAGCGTCAGGTCGGGATCCATGATGGTCTTGTAGACCGAGTTGGGATCGGCGACGTCGAGCTTCGGCAGGCCCGAAACCTTGTGCACGAGATCGCTCATCTGCAAGGCTGTCAGCGGGTTGAGCTGGCCGAGGCCGAAAGTCTGGCCGGCATAATAGGGCTGGAAAAAGGTGGCGCCGAAACGGTTGTCGGGGAAGCTCTCGCCACCGACGCTTCTGCCGCGAAACGAATGGTTCCACACCTGCTCGCGGCATTCCCACAGATCATAGCTGTCCGACACCCCAGCGCATTTCTTGAATTCCGGCCGCTGCACGAAATCGGTGATGTCTTCGCCGTCATAGGCGAAGGACAGCTTGCTGGAGAGATAGGAAATCGCCTTGACGTAGTAGGTCTGCAGCCGGTCGTAGGCGTCGACATTGTAGGTGTGCTCACCGACGATGGCGCCGACAATGTGCAGGGGATCGATGCCGTAGGCGGCGGCGGCCTTCTTGATCTTGCCGCGCAGGTCGGCGTCGTTCTGCAGCAAGGCGTAGACCTTGCGGTACTTTGCCTGGAAGGTGGTGTTGGTGGCCTGCGTGCGCCGGCTCGAAGCGCCAGGAATATCCGGCTGCTCGGCATTGCGGTTTCCCGGCGGCACCAATGTCGCCGCATCGGCGGCGAACAGCGTCGCCGCCAGCGTCAAGCCGAGAATGACCAGGATCAGTTTTTTCATGCGCCGCCGCCTGCAGATATTGCCGCGCAAACTAGGTAGTGCTCTTGGTCGAGTCGAGAGCGCCCCATCCGCCGGCAAGACGAAAGGTGGCCAGATGGTGCCATCTGGCCACACATGATTCTGTTTGCCGGACTGTGTTGCGTCACTTTGAAGAAGCCGGCGCCGGGATGACCCGGCGCCGTCCTTTAAAGGATGAATCGCGACAAATCTGTGTTTCTGGAGAGGTCGCCGACATGCTTTTCCACATAGGCGGCGTCGATGGTGACCGCAGTGCCGTTGCGGTCGGGCGCGTCATAGGAGATCTCGTCCAGCACCCGCTCCATCACCGTCTGCAGCCGCCTGGCGCCGATATTCTCGACGCTGTCATTGAGGTCGACGGCTATGCCGGCCAGCGAATCGATGGCGTCATCGGTGAAGGTCAGGTCGACGCCCTCGGTCTTCATCAGCGCGATATACTGTTTGATCAGGCTGGCTTCGGTCTCGGTCAGGATGCGGACGAAATCGTCCTTCTCCAGCGCCCGCAGTTCGACCCGAATCGGCAGGCGGCCCTGCAATTCCGGCAACAGGTCCGACGGCTTCGAGACATGGAACGCCCCGGAGGCGATGAACAGGATGTGGTCGGTCTTCAACGGCCCATATTTGGTCGCCACCGTGGTGCCTTCGATCAGCGGCAGCAGGTCGCGCTGCACGCCTTCGCGGGAAACGCCGGCGCCCATGCCGCCTTCACGCGACGCGATCTTGTCGATCTCGTCGAGAAAGACGATGCCGTCATTCTCGGTCGCATCCAGCGCCCGGCGCACCACCACCTCCTGGTCGAGCAGCTTGTCGGACTCGTCGCCGACCAGAAGCGCGTAGGACTCCTTGACCGTCGTCTTGCGCGTCTTGGTCTTCTTGCCGCCCATCGCCTTCGACAGCATGTCGTTGATATTCAGCACGCCGATATTGGCGCCCGGCATGCCGGGGATTTCGAAGCCGGGCATGCCGCCATTGCCGGTGTCGGCCACTTCGATCTCGATCTCCTTGTCGTCGAGTTCGCCGTCGCGCAATTTCTTGCGGAAGCTATCGCGCGTGGCCGGGCTCGCCGTCTTGCCGACCAGCGCCTCCAGCACGCGTTCCTCGGCGTTGATATGGGCGCGTGCCTTGACGTCCTCGCGCATCTTCTCGCGCACCAGGCCGATGGCGATCTCGACCAGGTCGCGGATGATCTGTTCGACATCGCGGCCGACATAGCCGACTTCGGTGAACTTGGTCGCCTCGACCTTGACGAAAGGCGCCCCGGCAAGGCGCGCCAGTCTGCGTGAAATCTCGGTCTTGCCGACGCCCGTCGGCCCGATCATCAGGATGTTCTTCGGCATCACCTCTTCGCGCATCTGGCCTTCCAGCTGCTGGCGGCGCCAGCGATTGCGCAAGGCGATGGCCACGGCGCGCTTGGCGTCCTTCTGGCCGATGATGAAGCGGTCGAGTTCCGAAACGATTTCGCGGGGAGAGAATGTGCTCATATCACTAAATTCCACTTTGCCACTGCTTGATGGCCTCGAACGGATGCAGCAGCATGATCACGTTGAGTGTCAGATTGTCCCGGATGAGATAGCCGGTACCGAGTTCGAAGATGATGGCGAGGCTGACGATCACCCATATAGGTAGCCTTCGCGCCATCACAAATCCCAGCACCATGGCCAGTGTGTCCGACACCGAATTGATGATGCTGTCGCCGTAATAGTTGAGCGAGATCGTGCCGGCGCGGTAGCGCTCGATGATGAACGGGCTGTTTTCCAGCAACTCCCAGCCGCCTTCGATGAGGACCGCGAACGCCAGCCTCAAGCCGATCGGCGAACGCGGAAACAGGAACCGTGCCAGCGCGTAGAACAGGAACCCGTGGATGATGTGCGAGAACGTGTACCAGTCCGAAATGTGCTGGGAGTTCTCGGAACTGTTCACCACGCCGTGCCAGAGCTTGATGTAACCGCAGGTGCAGATCGGCGGATGACCCATGCCGTAAAGGGCTCCGGCCTGGAAGATGAGCAGGGCCAGGACAAGCAGCAGCCCCATTCGCCAGCTGTCTTCATAGGCCGAGTAGCTGTTGTCGTCGCCCGATGCGTTCATGCCCTATTGCCTCTCTTCCGCGTCGCCGTCTCGACCATCACAAAGCCCGTCACGCCTTCAGCGGCGGTAGCCGCCGGATCACGGCCGCCGGCAAGGTGGGTTTGACGACAATGCGCCGGATACGCTGCCAGCCAGCCCCGAACAGAATAATCAGCGCGCCGACAACGACCAGGATCAAGGCAAAAGGCGGTATGCCCGTCGAATCGGAGGCGGAATTCACCAGATAATAGATGCCCAGCGAGCCGAAGTAAGCCAACGTAGGAACCAGAAGCGAACGGCGGTCTATGGCGAGCGCGACATAGAGGAAGCCAAGGATCAGGATCGTCAGCATAATGGTTGCATTGGCGTCCGGCGCGATATGTCCGAATACGACGTTCTGGCCGGTTGCCATGATAAAGAGCGGATGCACCAGCATGGGCGCCGAGACGACATGCAGCCAGAAAGCGCAATCGGACCAGATCTTGCGTCGATCCCTATCGTAAATGTCAAAAGCTACACCCGTTGCGAACACGATCAGGCCGCAGATCAGCGGCATGTAAAGTGCCGCGCGGAGCAATTCGGGAACATCCTCAAGGCGCGGCGGCGCAATCGCGCCCGTTGTCACACTGTCATACAGGATTATCGCCGTTTGCAAGAAGGCAAGCAGTGTGAAGGCGATCGCGATAACCCCGGCAATGATGGGGACGCGAAAGCGCCAGAAATAGATCGCCGCCGCGATTATTCCTCCGCCCAGGAACAGATACCCGGCCCGGGACGCCGTCTGGCGCAACGCCAATAGCTGCCAGATAGTCTCTGGCTTGCGTATGCCGAAGCTGGCCTCCACCTGTAGCGCCAGAACGACCAGAGTGGCGGCCATGAAAATCACGGCAAGCACGGACGACGATAACTTCATCCGGTGCTGACGCGTGACAATTTCGGCGAGCCCCCAGGCGAAAACCGCGAGGATGCCAGCGATCCAGAATGTCTGGCCTGGAAGCAAGGTGGTGAGTACAAAGAAGAAGCCGGCGCTGAGCAGAACGGTTCCCACCGTGACGAACAGATCATTGCCGCCGCCGACCAGCCGCAGGTTTTCCTCGTCACCCTCGTCATCGGCGCGCCTAGCCTCGGGGGCGAGAGCGACCGCGCGCTCCATGACCTCCAGCTGATCCCGCGTGATTTGCGAGATCAGACCTGCTGCGACTGCCTTGTCGAGTGTTTCAGCGCTGATCAACTGGCCTCCTGCGGTGCATCGCGCGCCATCATCAGGGCTGGCCCGTATTGCGTTGTTCTGGTGTCAAAGGCGGCAAAGCCGGCTTTCTCATAAGCGCGGATCGCAGGTGCATTGTTCGGATGCGGGTCGATGATGACCCGCGGCACGCCTTCCTCGAACAGCTGCTCGACGAATTGGCGCAGGATCGCCGAGCCGTGGCCGAGGCCGATCAGCTCCGGCCGGCCGATCGACAGGTCGATGCCGAGCGTGCCGAACGGCTGGTCGGCATAGGGGTGGTCGTCCTCCAGATGCGGGTCGTAGCTCTGCAGGTAGGCGATCGGCTTGCCGTCGAGTTCGACGATCAGCGGCTCGACGGAAATGCTGTCGATATGCTCGCGAATCTCGGCGATTTCCGTCTCGGGGTCGTCCCACCACTCCGCGACATGCGGCTGGGCGAGCCAGCCGGCGATCATCGGCAGGTCTTTCTCGGTCACCGGCCGAAAATCGTAGAGCGAGCCCGATTCATCCCGACGAGATCGGGATGAGGCTCTATCTTCTTGTTTGGCCAAGATCTTCTCCGAAAACCGGTTTCCACTTTTCGGGATCACGGCCGGCTTGCGCAAGCGGCATCCGGCGTCTCAAGCGGCATCCAGCGTTTCGACAACAAAATTGTTGTTGGTGTAGACGCAGATGTCGGACGCGATCTGCATCGCCTTGCGGGCGATCTCCTCGGCGTCCTTGTCGGTGTCCATCAGCGCGCGTGCGGCGGCGAGTGCGTAATTGCCGCCGGAGCCGATGGCCATGACGCCATGTTCGGGCTCGAGCACGTCGCCGGTCCCGGTCAGCGCCAGCGAGATCGATTTGTCGGCAACCAGCATCATTGCCTCCAGCCGGCGCAGGTAGCGGTCGGTGCGCCAGTCCTTGGCGAGCTCTACACAGGCGCGCGTCAGCTGGTCGGGATATTGTTCGAGCTTGGCTTCCAGCCGCTCCAGCAGCGTGAAGGCGTCGGCGGTGGCGCCGGCGAAACCGGCAATCACGTTGCCGCCCTTGCCGATGCGGCGCACTTTCTTGGCATTGCCCTTCATGATGGTCTGGCCAAGGCTGACCTGGCCGTCGCCGGCAATCACCACCTTGTTGCCCTTACGCACCGTCACGATGGTCGTGGCGTGCATGGTCAGTTCATTTGACATTTCCTGGCTCCGATTCGCGCTATCCCAAAAAGGCGATTGGCGCGGTACGAGTGAGTTGATCGGCCATATGTATGCATGGGCCCGGTGATTGCAAACGGCTCGATAGCGACCCGGATGGCAACTGGCAATCGCCGGATCATGCTGCTAGAAGGCTCTCGTTTTCAAGCCGGTGAAGGCTTGGAACGCATCAAACCCTGGGACAAGGACAAGGTCATGTCGCCCCGTTCCGCCGAAGCAAGCCGCAAGACCAAGGAAACCGATATCGCCGTATCGGTCCATGTTGACGGCTCGGGCAAGTCAGACATTTCGACCGGCGTCGGTTTCTTCGACCATATGCTGGATCAGCTGTCGCGCCATTCCCTGATCGACATGACGGTCAGGGCCAAGGGCGATCTGCACATCGACGACCACCACACCGTCGAAGACACCGGCATCGCGCTCGGCCAGGCGCTGGCCAAGGCTCTCGGCGATCGGCGCGGCATCATGCGCTATGCCTCGATCGACCTTGCCATGGACGAGACGCTGACGCGCGCGGCGATCGACGTGTCCGGCCGTCCGTTCCTGGTCTGGAACGTTTCCTTCTCGTCGCCGAAGATCGGCACGTTCGACACCGAACTGGTGCGTGAATTCTTCCAGGCGCTGGCGCAGAATGCCGGCATCACGCTGCACGTCACCAACCACTATGGCGCCAACAACCACCACATCGCCGAGACCTGCTTCAAGGCGGTGGCGCGTGCGCTGCGCACAGCGCTCGAACGCGACCCGCGCCAGCCGGACGCGGTTCCCTCCACCAAGGGATCGTTGAAGGGATAAGGTCATGGCCATCTATGTCGTGATGGAACCACCCGGCCGCAGCGAGAAGGTCGACGCAACGGCCTTTGTCCGCGATGGCTTCACCTGGCTCGGATTCCTGGTGCCCCCGCTCTGGTTCGCCTGGCATAGGCTGTGGATCGAAGCCGCGCTCGCCTTCGTCGTCGCGGGCCTGCTTTCATTGCTTGGCCAAAAGCTCGGCCTTGGGCTGACCGGTTCGCTTCTGTCGCTGCTGGTTTCGCTCTATGTCGGGTTGGAGGGGCAGGGGCTGCGCATAGCAGCACTTCGCCGCCGCGGCTGGCATGAATGGGGCGTGGTCGAGGCCGGTCGGCTCGACGATGCCGACGGGCGCTACGCGTTGGAAGCGGAAGCATTTTCCGATCAAGCCGTACCGCCGCCGCGCATGGTCCCGGATGCCACCTTGGCGCGCCCGGCGCAGCCAGGCATGGCGCTGGGGCTGACCCACATTCCGGGAAGACCCTGACATGCGGGTTGCGATCATCGATTACGGCTCGGGCAATCTGCGCTCGGCCACCAAGGCCTTCGAGCGCGCCGCGCGTGAGGCAGGCATATCGGCTGAAATCGACCTGACCACCGACGCCGAACGGGTCCGCACCGCCGACCGCATCGTCCTGCCGGGCGTCGGTGCCTATGCCGACTGCGCGGCCGGCTTGCGCGCCGTCGCCGGCATGTGGGAAGCGGTCGAGGAAGTCGCGGTTCGGAAGGGCCGGCCTTTTCTGGGCATCTGCGTCGGCATGCAGCTGATGTCCGAGCGTGGCCTGGAAAAGACCGTGACGCACGGCTTTGGCTGGATCGCCGGCGACGTCAAGGAGATCATGCCGACCGATCCGGCGCTGAAGATCCCGCAGATCGGCTGGAATACGATCGAACTCAAGCGTCAACACCCACTGTTTGCGGGCATTCCGACCGGAAACAGCGGACTGCACGCGTATTTCGTGCATTCCTACCATCTCGATGCGCAGAAGTCCGACGAGGTTCTGGCGGTTGCCGACTATGGCGGCCCGGTGACGGCCACCGTCGCCCGCGACAATCTCGTCGGCACGCAGTTCCATCCCGAAAAGAGCCAGGCGCTGGGCCTGGCGTTGATCACCAATTTCCTGCGCTGGAGGCCTTGAAGGATCATGAGCAAGAAGGGCTATTGGATGGCGATGATCGATGTCCGCGATCCCGAAGTGTACAAGCAGTACATCGAGGCGAATGCGGTGGCCTTTGCGAAATACGGGGCAAAATTCCCGGTGCGGGCCGGTCGCTACGAGAATCCTGAAGGACCGACCGGCAACCGTCATGTGCTGGTCGAGTTCGAATCCTACGACAAGGCGGTCGAATGCTATCATTCGCCGGAATATCAGCACGCCTCGAAGTTCCGGCTTGCCGCCTCGACCGGCCATTTCGTCATCGTTGAAGGCGCCTGAAAATTGATCCTGTTTCCAGCCATCGATCTCAAGGACGGCCAGTGCGTGCGCCTGAAGCACGGCGACATGGCGACCGCGACCATCTACAACGATGACCCGGCCGCCCAGGCAAAAGCCTTCGAGCAGCAGGGCTTCGAATGGCTGCATGTCGTCGACCTCAATGGCGCCTTCAAGGGCCAGAGCGTCAACAGCGCGGCGGTCGGGGCCATCCTCAAGGCGACGAAGAACCCGGTCCAGCTCGGCGGCGGCATCCGCACGCTGGAGCAGATCGAAGACTGGCTCGACCGCGGGCTCGCCCGTGTCATCCTCGGCACGGTGGCGGTGCGCGATCCCGATCTGGTCAAGCAGGCCTGCAAGGCGTTCCCGGGCAAGGTGGCCGTCGGTATCGACGCCAAAGGCGGCAAGGTGGCCGTCGAGGGCTGGGCCGAAGCGTCGAGCCTCGGTGTCATCGAACTGGCGAAGAAATTCGAGGGTGCCGGCGTCGCCGCCATCATCTACACCGACATCGACCGCGACGGCGTGCTGACCGGCATCAACTGGGATGCCACCATCGACCTCGCCGACGCCGTGTCGATCCCCGTCATCGCGTCAGGCGGGCTCGCCTCGATCGCCGACATCGTGCGCGTGACCATGCCCGATGCGCAAAAGCTCGAAGGCGCGATCTCCGGCCGCGCGCTCTATGACGGCCGCATCGATCCGGCCGAGGCGCTGGCGATCCTGCGAGGCAGGCCGGCGGTGGAGACGCGGCGGTGAAGATCTCCATCATCCTGGCCTCCTATGACAGCGGCCACTATCATGGCGGCATGGGCCAGGGTCCCGACGCGTTGATATCGGGCGGGCTCGTCGAGACCCTGACCATGGCCGGACATGAGATTGAGGTCGAAGACATCGGCCGGGTCGGAGACGCCCAGGAGCGCGAGATCGCCACCGGCTTTGCCGTCTGTAATGCGGTCGCTGCCGAGGTTCGCCTTGCTCGCGACCGAGGCTGCTTTCCCATCGTTCTTTCAGGAAATTGCCTGACCAGCGCCGGCGCGGTCGCCGGCGAAGGTGCCGATGCGATCGTCTGGGCCGACCAGCACGGCGACCTCAACACCCCCGAGACGTCCGTCTATGGCTTTCTCGACGGCATGGCGCTGGCGACCGTGCTCGGCCTGTGCTGGCGTCCGATGACGGCGGCCATTCCCGGCTTCCAGCCGATCGATCCGTCACGTTGCGTGCTCGTCAACGCGCGCGATCTCGATCCGGCTGAAAAACAGCTTCTCGAGACATTGCCGATCTTTCGAACGGAATGTCCTGGAGTGGCCCAGGCGATCGAAAGACTGAAGGCCGCCGGCGCCAAACGTATTCACATGCATCTTGATCTGGACGTACACGATCCGAAGGAACTGCAGGCCAACCGCTATGTCAGTTCGGGCGGGCCGAACCCGGAACAATTGCGCGGCGCGGCTTGCGTCATGGCGCTTGCGATGCCGGTCGTCGGCATCACCGTTTCCGCCTACGATCCGGGTTTCGATGCGCAGGGCGATGTTCCACCGCTGGTCGGTCAGCTGCTTAACGATCTCATCGCCACGATAGAGGGAAAGTGATGCTGAAAGCCCGTGTCATCCCTTGCCTCGACGTCAAGAACGGCCGTGTTGTCAAGGGCGTCAACTTCGTCGATCTCATCGACGCCGGCGATCCGGTCGAGGCGGCCAAGGCCTATGACGCGGCCGGTGCCGACGAGCTCTGCTTCCTCGACATCACGGCTTCATCGGACAATCGCGAGACCATCTTCGACGTCGTTGCCCGCACCGCCGAACAGTGCTTCATGCCGTTGACCGTCGGCGGCGGCGTGCGCCAGGTCGCCGACATCAGAAAGCTGCTCTTGGCCGGCGCCGACAAGGTGTCGATCAACACGGCGGCGGTGAAGAACCCGGATTTCGTCGCCGAGGCCGCCGACAAGTTTGGCAACCAGTGCATCGTCGTCGCCATCGACGCCAAGAAGGTGTCCGGCGTCGGCGAAGCCGACCGCTGGGAGATCTTCACCCATGGCGGACGCGAGAAGACTGGCATCGACGCTGTCGAATTCGCCCAGCGGATGGTCGATCGCGGCGCCGGCGAGATTCTTTTGACCTCGATGGACCGGGACGGCACCAAGGCCGGCTACGACATTGCCTTGACCCGCGCGATTGCAGACGCGGTACGCGCGCCGGTCATCGCTTCCGGCGGCGTCGGCACGCTTGATCACATGGTCGAAGGCATCCGCGACGGTCATGCCGGCGCGGTGCTGGCAGCCTCCATCTTTCATTTCGGCACCTACACGATTGGGCAGGCCAAGGCGCATATGGCCCAGGCCGGGCTGCCGATGCGGCTGGACTCCACGAACAATCGGACCTAAAGCATGAGCCCGAAAAGTGGGAACCGGTTTTTCGGAAAAGATCATGCTTAAACAAGCAGATAGATAACGCCCATGACCGAGTTTTCGCTCTCCGATCTGGAAAACATCGTCAGGGAACGCGCCCATTCCGGAGACCCGGAGTCTTGGACGGCAAAGCTGTTTGCGCGCGGCATCGACAAGGCGGCGCAGAAGCTCGGCGAAGAGGCGATCGAGACAGTGATTGCCGCCGTCAAGGGCGACAAGCACGCCCTCGTTTCGGAAAGTGCCGATCTTATATATCATTGGCTGGTCGTTCTCGGCATCTCAGGGGTTCCGTTGAGCGACGTGCTCAGGGAACTCGAAGGCCGCACCGGTCGTTCGGGCATTGCCGAGAAGGCGTCACGGCCCAAGGGCTGACCGCGAGGGAGGGCAGGTATTTCGATGGATCAGCTCGCGCCGACCGAGAAATATTCCCCCTTTCGTTTCTTCTCCGCCGAGCAATGGTCGCAGTTCCGCGCCGACACGCCGCTGACGCTGACCGAGGACGAATTCCGGCGCCTGCGTTCGCTCAACGACCCGGTCGACCTCGAAGAGGTCAAGCGCATCTATCTGTCGCTGTCGCGGCTTCTGTCGGCGCATGTCGAAGCGAGCCAGCTGCTGTTCAGGCAACGCCAGGCCTTCTTCAACGCGGTTGACGTGGTCAAGACGCCGTTCATCATCGGTATTGCCGGCTCCGTCGCGGTCGGCAAATCGACCACCGCGCGTGTGTTGAAGGAGCTGCTGGCGCGCTGGCCGTCGAGCCCCAAAGTCGATCTCATCACCACTGACGGTTTCCTGCTGCCCAACGAGGTGCTGCGCCGCGAAAACCTGATGGAGCGCAAGGGTTTTCCCGACAGCTACGATGTCGGCGCGCTGCTGCGCTTCCTGTCGGGCATCAAGTCGGCGCTGCCCAATGTCCGCGCGCCGGTCTATTCGCACCTGACCTATGACGTCATTCCCGGCGAGTTCGTCACCATCGACCGCCCCGACATCCTGATCTTCGAAGGCATCAATGTCCTGCAGCCCGGCAAGCTGCCGCAGGACGGCAAGATCGTGCCCTTCCTGTCGGATTTCTTCGATTTCGCCATCTATATCGATGCCGACGAGAAGCTGATCCATCAATGGTACACCGCCCGTTTCATGCGGCTGCGCGAGACCGCCTTCCGCAATCCCGATTCCTTCTTTCACCGCTATTCGCAGCTCTCGGAGGATTCGGCCCGCGCCATCGCCGAAGGCCTGTGGACCAACATCAATCTGAAGAATTTGCGTGAGAACATCCTGCCGACGCGGGCTCGCGCCGACCTCATCCTGCGCAAGGGCGCCGATCACCTGATCGAGGAAGTGGCGCTCAGGAAGCTGTGACGACGGTCGCCCAGCGCGTCAATTTTCCTGGAATGGCCTATCGGCCTTCTCCCGAGACGTCGTTCGTCGCGGCAGGGATTGGTTTCGTCACCCGCCGTAGAGTCAGATTGATGCGCCCGCCATTTTTCAGCAGGGCCGAGGTCGAGGGGTAGATGCGGTCGACGCCGTGAAAGCTGAGGCGTCCTTCGCCGCCGAGCACCACGACGTCGCCGCTTTTCAGCCTGAACGACTTCGTGCCGCCCTCCCGTGTCGTCTGGCCGACCCTGAACAGGCAATCGTCGCCCAGCGAAACGGAAACCACCGGTGCCGAAAAATCGGCCTCGTCGCGGTCCTGATGCAGGCCCATTTTTGCATCCGGCGTGTAGAAATTGACCAGGCAGGCTTCCGGCGGGTGCCGATAGCCCGATAGCTGCCGCCACAGGTCGAGCAGCGCGTCCGGGATCGGCGGCCATGGCAATCCGGTCACCGGATGCGTCGGCTGGTAGCGGTAGCCGCCTTCCTTGTCGGTGACCCAGCCGAGCGGACCGCAATTGGTCATGCGCACGCTCATCTCCTTGCCGGTGCGCGGCATCGCCGGCACGAACAGCGGCGCCTGCTGCACAATGCCTCTCACCGCCTCGACCAGCGCTTCCTGCACGGTGCGAGGCAGATAGGCCGGCATGTGGCGGACGCCTTTGGGCAGGACGAGCATGGGCTGATCACATTGGTCGTGTGAAAACATGATGCCATGACGGGTCACTGGCAGCGACCCGAAAACCGCATCTGCAGACGCTTCCGATGGCTCAGTCGTCGCCGACCCGGCCGCGCAGTTTCTTGATCGTGCCGCGTCCGGCCTTGCTCTTCAGCCGCCGCTCCACCGCGCCCTTCGACGGCCGCGTCTTCTTGCGTGGCGGCGGTGGCGGCTCGGCGGCCTTGGCGACCAGCGCCGTGAGCCTTGCCCGTGCGTCCGCCCGGTTCTGTTCCTGCGTGCGGAAGCGGCTTGCCTCGATGACGATGACGCCGTCCTTGGTGGCACGCTGGCCGGCAAGCTTGATCGTCCGCTCGCGTACGCGCTCCGAAAGGCCCGTTGCGTTGGCCGCGTCGAAGCGCAACTGCACCGCCGTCGCCACCTTGTTGACGTTCTGGCCGCCCGGACCGGACGAGCGGATGAAGTCCTCGTGCAGGTCGCCCGGATGGATCACCGCATCGTCGGCAATAATGATGTCGTCGTCGCTCGCCATGCCGCACTCATGGCGCGGCGGATCGAAAAAGAAAAGGCCCGATCGAAACCGGGCCCTTTAACGACCGGCTGGGTTCAGCCCAAGGAAGTGACTACTCCGCCGCTTCCTGCATGCGCGGCGCCGCACCCAGCACCACCGCGTCGACATGGCTTTCGAATTTCTCGAAGTTGACGGCGAACATGCCGACCAGCCTTGCCGCCTGCCGGTCGTAACCGGCCTTGTCGGCCCAGGTCGACCGCGGGTCGAGAATGGCGCTGTCGACGCCGCGAACCGCCACCGGCACCTCGAAGCCGAAATGGGGGTCGGTGCGGAACTCGGCCGCCTTAAGCGAGCCGTCGAGTGCCGCCGCAAGCAGCGCCCGCGTTGCCTTGATCGGCATCCGCTTGCCGGTGCCGTAGGCGCCGCCGGTCCAGCCGGTGTTGACCAGCCAGCAGTCGGCATCATGGCGGGCAATCAGTTCGCGCAGCAAATTGCCGTATTCCGAGGGATGACGCGGCATGAACGGCGCGCCGAAGCAGGTCGAAAACGTCGCCTCGGGTTCGGTCACGCCCTTTTCGGTCCCGGCCACCTTGGCGGTGTAGCCGGACAGGAAATGGTACATTGCCTGCGCCGGGGTCAGCCGGGCGATCGGCGGCATCACGCCGAAGGCATCGGCGGTCAGCATGATGATGTTCTTCGGATGATTGGCGCGTCCCGTCTTGCTGGCATTGGGGATGAAATCCAGCGGATAGGCGCAGCGCGTGTTTTCGGTTAGCCTTCCATCGTTGAAATCCGGCATGCCGTCGGCGTCGAGCACGACGTTTTCCAGCACCGTGCCGAAGCGCTGCGTGGTAGCGAAGATTTCCGGCTCGGCTTCCGCCGACAGCTTGATCGTCTTGGCATAGCAGCCGCCTTCGAAATTGAAAATGCCTTGCGGTCCCCAGCCATGCTCGTCGTCGCCGATCAGCGTGCGCGACGGATCGGCCGACAGCGTCGTCTTGCCGGTGCCCGACAGGCCGAAGAAGACGGCGGCGTCGCCGCCCGCACCCTCATTGGCCGAGCAATGCATCGGCATGACGCCCTTCGCCGGCAACAGATAGTTGAGCATGGTGAACACCGACTTCTTCATCTCGCCGGCATAGGAGGTGCCGCCGATCAGCACGATCTTGCGCGTCAGGTCGACGGCGATCACCGTTTCGGTGCGGCTGCCGTGACGGACGGGATCGGCGCGGAACGAGGGCAGGTCGATGATGGTCATCTCCGGCACGAAATGCTCGAGCGCGGCGGCATCCGGGCGGATGAGCAGATTGCGGATGAACAGCGAGTGCCAGGCAAGTTCGGTAACCACCCTGGCCGGCAGCTTCAGCCCGTCGTCAGCGCCGCCGACCAGATCCTGCACGTAGAGATCCTTGTCCGCGGCGTGGGCCTGGAAATCGGCAAGCAGAAGGTCGAACTGGGCCGGCGAGATCGCCTTGTTGTTGTCCCACCAGATATGCGGCTCGGTGGCACCGTCGCGCACGACGAACTTGTCCTTGGGCGAGCGGCCGGTGTGCTGGCCGGTCTCGGCAACCAGTGCGCCATGTGCGGTGAGCCGGGCTTCGCCGCGCCGGATCGATTCCTCGTAGAGGGCGGCAGCGGCGAAATTATAGCGCACCACGCCGGTGGTTTTCAGGCCGATATGATCGATCGCACAGGCAGAATTGCGTTTTCCGACTTCCGACATCAAGTGTCCCTCTTCGATTTTCCGCATCTTTGCCGGCGCATATCCGGCATGCCCACTAGCAGGCTGAGATCGTCAGAACCAGAAAAGCCAAATGATATCAAATCATTAATCGATTTAAAAATTTTGAAAGTTGTTTAAATCGTTTATATGTGCAAAAAGTTTGGTGGTTGCCCAAAGGATTGGCGGTGTTCGTTCGTCCAATCCATATCGAGGTAGGATTGTGGCCGCCGGCATGCCGCGCGTGACAGCGGACAAGGCCTATGCCACATTTTGTACCTAATTTGTCCTGCAAAAGCCCCTTCTCTACGTAAAGAAGGGACAGCTCATGAGGGAGCCGCTTGAAATGGCAACAATCGCGCTTGTCGATGACGACCGCAACATTCTGACATCGGTGTCGATCGCCCTCGAATCCGAGGGGTATCGTGTCGAGACCTACACGGATGGTGCGTCTGCGCTGGAAGGGCTGGCGGCACGCCCGCCGAATCTTGCCATCCTCGACATCAAGATGCCGCGCATGGATGGCATGGAACTGCTGCGCCGGATGCGCCAGAAGTCCGACCTTCCGGTGATTTTCCTGACCTCGAAGGACGACGAGATCGACGAATTGTTCGGCCTCAAGATGGGCGCCGACGATTTCATCCGCAAACCGTTCTCGCAGCGTCTACTGGTCGAGCGGGTGCGCGCCGTGCTGCGCCGTGCCAGTGCCCGCGAGGCTGCGGCAAAGACGCCCAGCCAGCAGGCCCGCTCGCTCGAACGCGGCCAGCTTGTCATGGACCAGGAGCGCCACACCTGCACCTGGAAGGGCGAGCCGGTGACGCTGACGGTCACCGAGTTCCTGATCCTGCACTCGCTGGCACAGCGCCCCGGTGTCGTAAAAAGCCGTGATGCGCTGATGGATTCGGCCTATGATGAACAGGTCTATGTCGACGACCGCACCATCGACAGCCACATCAAGCGGCTGCGCAAGAAGTTCAAGGCCGTCGACGACGACTTCGAGATGATCGAAACCCTCTACGGAGTCGGATACCGGTTCCGCGAAGCGTAAGCTGATGAATGTCGCCCAAAAGTGATCCCGGTTTTGGGATAACGACATGCGTCAAAGCAAGGTAATGCATGTCGCCCAAAAGTGGGCCCGGTTTTGGGACAACGACATGCATCAAGGCAAAGACTAGGCGGGAGCTGCTATTCGATGGCAGTGGAAGCACAGCAGCGAACAAGACCGGCGGGCGCTGCCAGGCGGCCGTCGCGTATCATGCCGTCATTCGTGTCGAAAATCACTGTGCCGATGCGCCGCTTCCTCGGCCATCACATCTTTTCCAGCCTGACGCGGCGTATCCTCTTCCTCAACCTCGCCGGCCTCGCCGTCCTGGTCACCGGCATCCTCTATCTCAACACCTTCCGTGACGGGCTGATCGACGCCCGCGTCGAAAGCCTGATGACCCAGGGCGAGATCATCGCCGGCGCCATTGCCGCATCGGCGACGGTCGAGACGGATTCGATCAGCATCGACCCGGAAAAGCTGCTCGAGCTGCAGGCCGGCGAAAGCCTTGGGCCGGGCTCGGACCAGCTCGACAATCTCGACTTCCCGATCAATCCGGAGCGTGTCGCGCCGGTGCTGAGAAGGCTGATCTCGCCGACCCGCACGCGCGCCCGCATCTATGACCGCGATGCCAATCTGCTGCTCGATTCGCGCCATCTCTATTCGCGTGGCCAGATCCTGCGCTACGACCTGCCGCCGGTTGAAGAGGAAGAGCCCGATCTGGTCGAGCGCATCCAGAAATTTGTCTTCGATTTCTTCCGCAACACCGCGCTGCCGGTCTATCACGAGCAGCCGGGCGGCAATGGCGCCGCTTTCCCGGAAGTGGTCAAGGCGCTCACCGGCAGCCCGTCGACCATCGTGCGCGTATCGGAACAGGGCGAGCAGATCGTTTCGGTGGCGGTACCGATCCAGCGCTTCCGCGCCGTCCTCGGCGTGCTGATGCTGTCGACGGAAGGCGGCGACATCGACAAGATCGTCGCCGCCGAGCGCAAGGCGATCCTGCGCGTCTTCGGCATCGCGGCGCTTGTCACCGCCATCCTGTCGATGCTGCTTGCCTCCACCATCGCCAATCCGCTGCGCCGGCTGTCGGCGGCGGCCGTGCGGGTGCGGCGCGGCGTCAAGAGCCGCGAGGAAATTCCGGACTTTTCCGATCGCCAGGATGAGATCGGCAATCTGTCGATCGCCATACGCGACATGACCAACGCGCTCTACGCCCGCATCGAGGCAATCGAAAGCTTTGCAGCGGATGTGTCGCACGAATTGAAGAACCCGCTGACCTCGCTTCGCAGCGCGGTGGAAACCTTGCCGCTGGCCAAGAACGACAATTCGCGCGGCCGGCTGATGGACATCATCCAGCACGACGTCAGGCGGCTGGACCGGCTGATCACCGATATTTCCGACGCCTCCCGCCTCGATGCCGAACTGGCGCGTGAAGATGCAGGCACGGTCGACCTGAAGAAATTCATCACCGACCTCGTTGCCGTTTCGCGTGAAGCCACGCGCAACAAGAAGGCCGTCGAGATCGAGTTCAAGGTCGCCAAGCTGCCGCAGGGCGTCAAAGGCTATGTGGTCGTCGGCCATGATCTGCGCATCGGCCAGGTCATCACCAACCTGATCGAGAACGCCCGCTCCTTCGTTCCCGAGGACCATGGCCACATCAGCCTGTCGCTGGCGCGCGCCGGCAAGTTCAACATCGTCACCGTCGACGACAATGGTCCCGGCATCCGCGCCGACAACATCGACCGCATCTTCGAACGCTTCTACACCGACCGGCCCGCAGGCGAGGCGTTCGGCCAGAATTCGGGTCTTGGCCTGTCGATATCCAGGCAGATCGTCGAGGCCCATGGCGGCACCTTGACCGCCGAAAACATCCCCGGCACCAAGCCTGGCGAAATCAAAGGCGCGCGCTTCGTCGTGACACTGCCGGCCGAAGCATGATCCCGAAAAGTGGGAACCGGTTTTCGGACAGGATCATGCTTCATTCAGAAAGCATGATCCCGGATAAGATCGTGCCTGATCCGGCTGCGCAGCCTGAAAACATTCACGGGACCGCGATCCTGATCGGCGATCGCGGCGTCCTTATCACCGGGCGGTCCGGCGCCGGCAAGACGACGCTGGCGCTGACACTCCTGGACCATTGCCGCGCGCGCGGGCTGTTCTCGCGGCTGATCGGCGACGACAGGCTGCTTGCCGCGGCCCGCGCCGGGCGGCTGGTCTGTCGCGTGCCGGCGACCATTGCCGGTCTCGCCGAGGTGCCTGGATTCATGCCGCGGCCGCTGCCGTTCGAGCCGGGCGGGGTGATCGACCTGCATGTGAGGCTGGTGCCAAAGGCAGAGATGGCCCGTTTCCAGGAGGAAATCAGCGAGCCGGTCGCAGGCTGCCCGGTGCCGCGTATCGACCTTGCCGAGCGCAACGCCGCCACCGCCTTGCCCGCCGTGATGGCGCGGTTGTCGATCGCGCCTTTTCGATGATCCGCTCCGGATTTTTTGTTGCAATGCGTCAAAATGGCATGGGCCGGCGCAATTTGGGGCTTGTCAACCGGCCGCGCGTCGACAAGATAGCGCTCCCGCCGCCTGGAATGGCTGGCGAGCATAATATGCGCCTGTGAAGCGGCGATGACGGGAGCCACCAAAGAATGATCGGACTCGTGCTTGTAACGCACGGTCAACTGGCCGCCGAGTTCCGACATGCCGTGGAACATGTCGTCGGGCCACAAGACAATTTCGAAACCGTGGCGATCGGCGCCGATGACGATATGGAGCAGCGTCGCCGCGACATCGTCGACGCCGTCGCACGTGTCGACACCGGGACGGGCGTCATCGTGCTGACCGACATGTTCGGCGGCACCCCTTCCAACCTTGCCATTTCGGTGATGGAGTCCGGCCGCACCGAGGTGATCGCCGGCATGAACCTGCCGATGCTGATCAAGCTCTCCTCGATCCGCAAGGGCGACAACATGGCGGCCGCACTTGACGAGGCGCAGGCCGCCGGCCGCAAATACATCAACGTCGCCAGCCAGCTATTGAGCAGCAAATGAACGCGCTGTCCCCGGAAGAAGACCAGATCGTCCGGGACTTTCCGATCATCAACCAGCGCGGCCTGCACGCGCGCGCCTCGGCGAAATTCGTCCAGCTGGCGAGCGGCTTCGACGCCTCGGTGCATGTCGAGAAGGATGGCGTCAAGGTCGGCGGCACCTCGATCATGGGCCTGATGATGCTGGCGGCAAGCCCGGGCTACTCGATCCGTGTCACCGCCAGCGGGCCGGAGGCGCTGCAGGTCATCGACGCGCTGGAGCAACTGGTGGCGTCCCGTTTCGGCGAGGAAAGCTGATCCTCACATCGCCAAAGCATGTCCGATGGACATGCAGGGATAAAGATTTCTTTATATCCCATTGTCGTCCAAGCCCCGATCTGCTAGTCAGACCGGCAATTCGCGCCCTTCGACGCGCCGACCGGCGTGGGCGCATCCGCAACCAATTCGCAGCAAGAACAATTCGCATCGGAGCACTGCCATGACGGGTAGCAAGGACTATGTGGTCGCCGACATCTCGCTTGCCGGCTGGGGCCGCAAGGAAATCGAGATCGCCGAAACCGAAATGCCGGGCCTGATGGCCAGCCGCGAGGAATTCGGTGACAAGAAGCCGCTGAAGGGCGCGCGCATCACCGGCTCGCTGCACATGACCATCCAGACGGCGGTGCTGATCGAGACGCTGAAGGCTCTCGGCGCCGATATCCGCTGGGCTTCGTGCAACATCTTCTCGACCCAGGACCATGCGGCCGCGGCCATCGCCGAGGCGGGTATCCCCGTGTTCGCCGTCAAGGGCGAGTCGCTCGAGGAATATTGGGATTACACAGACAAGATCTTCCAGTGGGCCGACGGCGGCACCTCCAACATGATCCTCGATGATGGCGGCGACGCCACCATGTACATCCTGATCGGCGCCCGCGCCGAGGCCGGCGAGGACGTGCTGTCCAACCCGCAGAGCGAGGAAGAGGAATATTTCTACGCCCAGGTCAAGAAGCGCCTGAAGGCTTCGCCCGGCTTCTTCACCAAGCAGAAGGCGGCGATCCGCGGCGTCACCGAAGAGACGACCACCGGCGTCAACCGGCTTTACCAGTTGCAGAAGAAGGGCCTGTTGCCCTTCCCCGCCATCAACGTCAACGACTCGGTCACCAAGTCGAAGTTCGACAACAAATATGGCTGCAAGGAATCGCTGGTCGACGGCATCCGCCGCGGCACCGACACCATGATGGCCGGCAAGGTCGCGGTCGTCTGCGGCTACGGCGACGTCGGCAAGGGCTCGTCGGCCTCGCTCAAGGGCGCCGGCGCCCGCGTCAAGGTCACCGAGGTCGACCCGATCTGCGCCCTGCAGGCGGCGATGGACGGTTTTGAAGTCGTCACGCTGGAAGATGCGGCACCCACCGCCGACATCGTCATCACCACCACCGGCAACAAGGACGTCGTCACCCTCGACCACATGCGCTCGATGAAGGACATGGTGATCGTCGGCAACATCGGTCACTTCGACAATGAGATCCAGGTCGCCGCGCTGCGCAACCTGAAATGGACCAACGTCAAGCCGCAGGTCGACATGATCACCTTCCCGGATGGCAAGCGGATGATCCTGCTGTCGGAAGGCCGGCTGCTCAATCTCGGCAACGCCACCGGTCATCCGAGCTTCGTCATGTCGGCTTCGTTCACCAACCAGGTGCTGGCCCAGATCGAGCTCTACACCAAGCCCGGTCAGTACGCGAACCAGGTCTATGTCCTGCCCAAGCATCTCGATGAAAAGGTCGCGCGCCTGCATCTCGACAAGCTTGGCGCCCGCCTGACCGAATTGTCCGGTGAGCAGGCCGCCTATATCGGCGTGACCCAGCAGGGACCGTTCAAGCCGGAACACTACCGCTATTAACCAAAGCTAAAATTGCTACCAGATATTGATGCCGGGCGATTGACTTTTCGCCCGGCTTTATTTTTGCGCGCCGCCAGCCTTCACGGCGATTCGGCGAGGGTTTATTGTCAGGTGATTCGCGACGCTTCCGGCCCGAGAGGGGGATCGAGAGAGGCGCGCATTCAGGGCGGTCTTGCATTCAGGCGGCGGAGAGGACCAAGACATGCCGGGGCAACACCCGCACACAGCGGGACGGGCCGTTTCCGGCGGCCAAGACGATTCGGAGGTTACTGGCTCCGCCTTGCAAGGCGGAGGCCTGTCATGGCGTGCTCGCGCGGCACTGTTCCTTGCCACATCCGCGTTTGCCTGCCCCTTGGCCAATGCGGTTGCGCATGCGCAAGCCGCCGGCGTGGCCACGGCCGGGATGTCGATCAGCGCGATCGAGGTCATGCAGCTTGCGGTGTTTGTCGGCGTGACCGGCGCGGCACTTCTGTCGGCCATCGTTCTCATCCGCGAAAGAGCCCGCACCTCGGCGGACAATGTCGAACTCAGGAGCCGCCTCGCCGACATCAACGCGGCCCTGCGCCGCTCGGAGGCGCTGCTCAATCTGCGCGACCAGCGCCTGGTCGTCTGGGCCGCGGAAAACAAGAAACCCGAACTCATCGGCACATTGCCCGTCGAAAGCGGTGCTCCCGAGGACCGGGCCGCTTTCCTAGCTTTCGGCCGCTGGCTGATGCCGCGTTCGGCGGCGGCGCTCGAACACGCCGTCGCGGGTTTGCGCGAAAAGGCGAAGCACTTCGACCTCGTCATCGAATCGCAGGCCGGCGCACCGCTCGAAGTGCATGGCCGCAAGAGCGCCGCCCATGTGCTCGTGCGTTTCGTCTCGCTCTCGGAGACGCAGCGCAGCCAGGCCAGGCTGAAGATCGAGAACCAGCGGCTGGCCGCCGACCATGACACGATGATCGGCCTGCTCGACGCGCTGAACATGCCGGCATGGCTTCGCAGCGAGGATGGGCGGCTGAAGTGGGTCAACCGGGCCTATGCCGATGCGGTCGAAGCCGAAAGTGCCGAAGCCGCGGTTCGCGAGGCAAAGGAGTTCCTCGGCGGCCAGGCACGCGATGCGATTGCCGCCCAGCACAAAACGCATCCGGTCTTCGAGCAGTCGCTTTCCACCGTGATCGAAGGCGACCGCCGAGTGTTTGCGGTTACCGATTTTGCCGGCGCCGATGGCTCTGCCGGCCTTGCCTGCGACATCAGCGCCATCGAGACCGTTCGCACCGAGTACGAACGGACCGTCAGGAGCCACGCCGACACGCTCGATCAGCTCAACACGGCTGTCGCCATTTTCGACACCGACGAGAAGTTGCGGTTCTTCAACCAGGCTTTCCAGAAGCTGTGGGGGCTCGACAGCGGCTTCCTGCACAGCGCTCCCGACAATGCCCTGCTGCTCGACCGGCTGCGCAGCTCGGGCAAGATCGCCGAGCAGCCGGAATGGCGCCGCTGGAAGGAAGGCCTGCTCGGCGCTTACCGCGCGGTCGAATCGCAGGAACATTGGTGGCATCTGCCGGACGGTAAGACCATCCGCGTCGTCGCCAACCCGCAGCCCAAGGGCGGCGTGACCTGGGTATTCGAAAACCTGACCGAGAAGATGGACCTCGAAAGCCGCTACCAGACAGCGGTGCGGGTGCAGGGCGAGACGCTCGACAACCTTGCCGAAGGCGTGGCGGTGTTCGGCCCCGATGGCAGGCTTCGGCTGTCGAACCCTGCCTTTGCCAAGCTCTGGGGCTTGAGCGGCGATGCGGCCAAGCCCAATGTGCACGTGTCCGCGATCCGCGACCTTTGCGACCGGCAGGCGGCGGACAGTCCCTGGCCGGGCTTCGTTGCCGCCATCACCGGCTTCGACGACGAGCGCCGCGACCGCCACGGCCAGACCGAACTCAACAATGGCAATGTGCTGAGCTACGCCATAATCCCGTTGCCTAACGGGCAAGTGATGATGACCTTCGTCGACGTCACCGACAGCGTCAACGTCGAGCGGGCGCTGAAGGACAAGAACGAGGCGCTGCAGAAATCCGATCAGCTCAAGAACGAATTCGTCCAGCACGTCTCCTATGAATTGCGCTCGCCGCTGACCAACATCATCGGCTTCACCGAACTTCTGTCGCTGCCGGCGACCGGTCCTCTGACGCAGAAACAGCGCGAATATGTCGAGCATGTCGGCTCGTCCTCCTCGGTCCTGCTCACCATCGTCAACGACATCCTGGACCTGGCGACGGTCGACGCCGGCATCATGCAACTCGACATTTCAGAGGTGCATGTCGATCGCACCATCGCGGCTGCGGCCGAACTGGTGGCCGACCGGCTGGAGGAGCATTCGATCAGGCTCGAGGTCGATGCCGCCGCGGCGCCGAAGACGTTCCACGGCGACGAAATCCGCGTGCGCCAGATCCTCTACAATCTGCTCAGCAACGCCGCCAACTACGCGCCGGAAGCCAGCACCATCCGGCTCACCTGCCGCCATCTGGCGGACGGGGTGGAATTCTCGGTTCATGACGACGGCCCCGGCATGCCGCCGGATTTGCTCGATTCGGTGTTTCGCCGTTTTGAGCCGCGTGCCAATGGCGGCCGCCGGCGCGGTGCCGGTCTCGGCCTGTCGATCGTCAAGAGCTTTGTCGAGCTGCATGGCGGCAGCGTTCGCATCGAAACCGGCAAGGACAAGGGCACGACCGTCATCTGCACCTTTCCCGACATGCCGGGCATCCGCGCTGCGGCCGAGTAGCGCGCTCGATGACGGGACCGGTGCTGGAGCGTTTACTCTCCGACGAGACACAGACGGCGTTGCTGGGCGAGGATCTGGCGATGTCTTTGCGACCAGGCGACGTCCTGGCGCTCAAGGGCGACCTCGGCGCCGGCAAGTCCACCCTGGCGCGGGCGTTGATCAGGGCTTTGGCCGACGATGCCGGTCTCGATGTTCCAAGCCCGACCTTCACGCTGGTGCAAAGCTACGACACCCGCATCCGTGTCCATCATTTCGATCTCTACCGCCTGTCCTCGGCGGCTGAGATTGACGAACTTGGTTTCGACGAAGCCCTGGCGCAAGGCGCAGCCCTGGTCGAGTGGCCGGAACGAGCCGAAGATTACCTGCCGAAAACCTCGGTTCTGATCGAACTCGTCCAGCATGGCGAGGGCCGGCTGGCCCGGCTGTCGGGCGAGGGCGCTGCCTTCGACCGCGCGGCACGATCGCTGGCCATGCGCGACTTTCTCGAAAGTGCCGGCTGGGGCGAAGCAAGGCGCCGCCATCTCATCGGCGATGCCTCGGCTCGCTCCTACGAGATTGTTTCGCTTGCCGGCCGAAAGCCGCAGGTCTTGATGAACTCGCCGCGGCTGGTGCTCGGGCCGCCGGTCCGCGACGGCAGGCCCTATGCCGAGATCGCACATACCGCGCAGTCGGTCTCCGCCTTCGTCGCCGTCGACCGGGCTTTGAAGGCGGGTGGGGTCAGCGTTCCGGAAATCCATGCCGAGGACCAGGATCAGGGGTTCCTGCTGCTCGAACATCTTGGTTCCGAGGGATTTCTCGGTGGCGATGGCCAGCCGGCGGCCGAGCGTTATGCGGCGGCGGCCCAATTGCTGGCCACGATGCACGGCAGGACCTGGCCGCAACGCCTGCCGACGGGGCATGGCGGCTTCCATGACGTGCCGCCTTTCGACCGCGACGCCATGATGATCGAAGCCGATCTGCTGGTCGACTGGTACGTGCCGGCGATAACGGGCAGCCCGGCAAGCGATGCCTTGCGCGCCGGTTACCACAAGGAGTGGAACGCACTCCTCGACCGGCTGCAAGGCCGCGAAACCACGCTGATGCTGCGTGATTTCCATTCGCCCAACATCATCTGGCGTGGCGACCGCACCGGGCATGATCGGCTGGGCATCGTCGATTTCCAGGACGCGCTGATCGGTCCGTGCGCCTATGACGTCGCCTCGCTCGCCATGGACGCGCGTGTTACGATGTCGCCCGAGATCGAGCGGGAGACGCTCGACGCCTATGTCGCGGCGCGCCACGCCGCCGGTGGTTTTGATGAAGCAGGCTTCCTGGAATCCTACGCAATCATGGCGGCGCAGCGAAACTCCAAGATCCTCGGCATCTTCGTCCGTCTCGAAAAGCGCGACGGCAAGCCCTATTATCTGAAGCACCTGCCGCGCATTCGCGATTATCTGCGCCGGGCGCTGTCCCATCCGACGCTGGCCAGCCTGCGGGAATTCTACAACGCCAACGGTTTGCTGGAGGAGCGGGCACTGTGACAGCAAGACCGGACACTGCCATCGTGCTCGCCGCCGGGCTTGGCAAGCGCATGCGGCCGATCACCGACACCCTTCCCAAGCCGCTGGTCAAGATCGCCGGCAAGACCTTGCTTGACTGGGGGCTCAACAGCCTGGCCGCCGCCGGTGTCGGCAAGGCCGTCGTCAACGTCCATTATCTTCCCGAACAGATCATTGCCCATGTCGCGGCGCGGCGCGCGCCACGGATCATCATTTCCGACGAGAGCGACCGGCTTCTCGATTCCGCCGGCGGCATCGTCAAGGCGTTGCCGGAGCTGGGCGAGCAGCCCTTCTTCATCCTCAATGCCGACACCTTCTGGATCGACCAGGGTCCTCTCAATCTCGGCCGCCTTGCCCTTGCATGGGACGCGGCGAAAATGGATATTCTGCTGATGTTGGCGGATCTCCATCAGGCGACCGGACACTGCGGCAGCACCGATTTCCTGGTGGCGCCGGATGGCGGCTTGCGGCGATCAAAAGGTGATCCGGCCGGCCTGATCTATGCCGGGGCGGCAATCGTCCATCCGCGCCTGTTCGAGGATGCGCAGCCCGGGCCGCACTCGCTCAACGCCTATTTCGACACCGCCATTGCTGCCGGCCGGCTGTTCGGCATGCCGATGCACGGCCATTGGATCACCGTCGGCACGCCCGAAGCCATTCCGCTCGCGGAAGCGGCAGTGGCCGACGCGCTAGCCGAGTCACGATGAGCGGCTCAAGCCGCGTTTTCTCAATTCCCTCCGGAGCGCCGTTTCTGCCGACGCTTGCCGAGGCGCTGCTTGCCGGGCGTCTTGTTCCCGGTTTTCGGTTTGATGGCGACCCGCTCGCTTTGGCCGACGTCACCATCTATGTGCCGACGCGGCGCGCGGCGCGCGCCTTGCGGGGTGCCTTCGTCGACAGCCTCGCGGCACGCGGCGGCGGCGGTTCGGCGATCCTGCCAGTCATCCGTCCGCTCGGCGAGTTCGATGAGGATGAGGCCGCATTCGAAACCGAGGCGTCCGCCGCCATCGACCTCGCGCCGCCGATCGCGGCAACCGAACGCCTGTTGCTGCTGGCGCCGCTGGTACGCGCCTGGAAACGCCGTCTGCCGGCGCATGTCGCGGCGCTCTTCGCCGAGGAGATCGTCATCCCGGCCTCTGCCGCCGACGCGATCTGGCTGGCGCGCGATCTCGCCCGGCTGATGGACGAGATCGAGACGGAAGGCACGGATTGGGCCAAGCTCACCGACCTGGTGACCGGCAACCTTGCCGGATGGTGGCAAGTGACGCTCGAATTTCTCGGCATTGTCACCGATGCCTGGCCGAAATTCCTTGAAGAGCGCGATCGCTCCAACCCGGCCGCGCATCGCAGCGCGCTGATCCGTGCCGAAGCCGCACGGCTGCAGCGCAATCCGCCGGCCGGGCCGGTCATCGCCGCGGGCTCGACCGGCTCGATACCGGCCACGGCCGAGCTGCTTGCCGCGATCGCCCGCCTGCCCGGCGGCGCCATCGTGCTGCCCGGTCTCGACCGCACGCTGGACGAAGCATCCTTCCAGGCTATAGCGGCGCCCGGCGCGCGTCCGGCCGTGCTCGGCCACCCGCAATACGGTCTCGCCAGGCTGATCGGCAAGATCGGCGTGCTGCGCGGCGATGTCGAGGAGATCGGCACAGCCGAGCCGCGGCTTGCGCTCCGCGCCGCCCTGGTCGGCGAAGCGTTGAGGCCGGCTGAAACCACCGAATTGTGGGCCGAAACGCGCGACGGCTTTTCAGCGTCCGACATCGCCGGGGCCTTTGCCGGCGTGACGCTGCTCGAAGCAGCCAGCGAACGCGATGAAGCCGTCGCTATCGCTGTCGTGCTCAAGCGCGCGGTCGAACAGCCCAGCCAAAGGGCGGCTCTTGTCACAGGCGACCGCGCGCTGGCGCGGCGCGTCTCGGTCGAGCTCCTGCGGTTCGGCGTTGTCGCCGACGATTCCGGCGGCACGCCGCTCGCCAACACCCCGGCCGCCGGCCTGCTCGGGCTGGCGCTCGAGGCGGTGTTCCGGCCAGGCGATCCCATAGGCCTGCTGTCACTGCTCAAACATCCGCTGCTTGGGCTTGGCCTCGAACGGGCCGATATGCGCCACGCGGCGGAACTCGTCGAACTGGTGGCGCTGCGCGGTGGCACTGGCCGCCCCGACATCGTTTCGCTACCGGAACTGTTCGAAACCCGTCTCACCGGTCTTGGCGGTGGCAGCCGGCAGCCCTTCTGGTTTTCCCGTCTGACCCTGCGCTCCATCGAAGCCGCGAAGAATTTGCTCGAACGTCTCACACAGGCGCTGGCGCCGCTCACGGCGTTTCGCGGCCAGGCGGACGCCGACCTCGCAGCCCTGGTCGGAGCCAGCGTCGTGGCGCTCGAAAATCTCGGTCGCACCACCGATGGCGGCCTTGGCGCCCTCTATGCGGGTGACGCCGGCGAGAAGCTTTCCGAATTGCTGCGCGGGCTGGTCGCGGCGTCTGCACCGCTGTCCTTCGCCGCAGACGAGTGGCCCGATGTGATGGCGGCGTTGATCGCGCCTGAAACGGTCAAGCCGGCACAGGGCACGGACAGGAACATTGCCATCTGGGGCGCGCTGGAAGCGCGCTTGCAGGACGTCGACACGCTGGTCATCGGCGGGCTCAACGAGGGCGTGTGGCCGCGCAAGCCCGAGAGCGACGGCTTCATGTCACGGCTGATGAAGACCGGCATCGATCTCGAACCGCCGGAACGGCGCATCGGTCTCGCGGCGCATGATTTCCAGATGGCCATGGGCGCCAAGACGGTGGTGCTGGCTCGCTCGGCGCGTGCCGGCGACGCGCCTGCCGTGCCGTCGCGCTGGCTGCAGCGCCTGCTCACCTTCATCGGCAACGACCAAGCGGCTGAACTGCGCCGCCGCGGCGACGAGTTGCTCGCCTGGGCGCGCGCGCTCGATACCGGTCCGAGACAGGACTTCGCGCCACGGCCGCAGCCGAAGCCGCCTTTGTCGGTGCGCCCGGGCCATTTCTCGGTCACCGAGATCGAGACCCTGCGCCGGGACCCCTACGCCGTCTATGCACGAAAAATTCTCGGCCTGATGCCGCTCGATCCGGTCATCCGCGATCCCGGTGCGGCCGAGCGCGGCACGCTGTTCCACGCTATCCTGCATCTGTTCTCGGCGCGCGTTGCCGATCCCCGCGCACCCGACGCGCTCGCCGGCCTCATCGCTGCCGGCCGCGCCTGTTTTGCCGAAGCCGTGCTTCCTGCCGATGTCGAGGCGGTGTGGTGGCCGCGGTTCGAAAAACTCGCCGCCAACATCATCGAGTGGGAGCGCACGCGCGCCGACGCGGTGATGCGGCGGCATGCCGAGGAGCGCGCCGGAAAGACCGTCGTTGGCCAGTCCGGCGTGACGCTATCCGGCTATGCCGACCGCGTCGACCTGCTGGCCGGTGGCATGGCCGACATATTGGACTACAAGACAGGCTCCTCGCCGTCCAAGGCGCAGGCGCACACGCTACTCGCACCGCAACTGGCGCTGGAGGGCGCGCTGCTCAGGCGCGGCGCCTTCAAGGATCTGGGCGCCCGCGAACCCTCGCAACTGGCCTTCGTGCGGCTCAAGCCGAATGGCGAGGTGTTCGAGGAATCGATCCTCGAACACAACCGCCAGCCGCGCACCGCCACCGATCTCGCCGAAGAGGCCTGGGCGCGGCTGGAAAAGCTGTTGGTCCACTATGCCGACCCGGCGACCGGCTATTTGTCGCGCGCGCTGCCGTTTCGCGAAGGCGAGACCGATGGCGATTACGACCATCTTGCCCGCGTGCTCGAATGGTCCGCCGGCGGCGATGCCGGCGACGAGGGAGGGGAGGCATGAAGAAAGCCTATCCCATCCCCAGCGATACCGCGACCAGCCAGGCCCGTGCCGCCGACCCCCAGAATTCCGCCTGGGTGTCGGCCAATGCCGGCTCCGGCAAGACCCATGTGCTGGCCCAGCGCGTCATCCGGCTGCTGCTGCGCGGCACCGATCCGTCAAAGATCCTGTGCCTGACCTATACGCGCGCCGCCGCTGCCAACATGTCGAACCGGGTCTTCTCGACGCTGTCGGAGTGGACGGCACTCGCCGACGCGGAGCTTGCGGCAAGGATCGAAACGCTGGAAGGCCGCCGGCCCGATCTTGAGACCATGCGCCGGGCGCGGCGCCTGTTTGCCGAGGCGCTGGAAACGCCCGGCGGGCTGAAGATCCAGACCATCCACGCCTTTTGCGAATCGGTGCTTCACCAGTTCCCGCTGGAGGCCAACATCCCGGCCCATTTCGAGATGCTCGATCCGCCGATGGAGGCATCGCTGTTCGCCACCGCGCGCCGCGACATGATTTCCGGAACGGCCGCCGGCGACATGGACCTGGCCGAGGCGTTTGCCACCATTCTCGATCGGGGCGGCGAAGCCGGGCTCGATGCCTTGCTGGGCGAGATCGTGCGCAAGCGCGACGGCTTGCGCAATTTCATCGACGCTGTCGGGCGCCACGGCACGCGTTTCCAGGCGCTGTTCGATGAATTCCATTTCCGCCCTGGTCAGACCGCCGAAGGCATAGCGGCATCGGTCTGGCCGTTGCCGGGTTTCCTGCCCGACTATTTTGCCGGCTTCGCCCAAGCCGCAGATGCCACCGATGCCAGGACGGTGCTGAACAACATCCTGCCTTATGCGCGTCAGGCTTTCGCCGAAAGCGACCCGGTTCGCCGTCTGCAACTGCTGGCGAGGGCCTTTCTCAAGACCGATGGCGACGCCTATGATCCGGCCAAGGCGTTCAAGAAGGCCCTGGTCGACCGGCTGCCGGATCTGGCGGAACGGTATCTCTCGACGGCCAATGCCATCGTCGAAACGGTCGACAGGCTGGCGCTGTTCAGGATGCTGGAAGGCACGCGCGCCGCGTTGACGATCGCCGACTGGCTGATCGCCCGCTACGAGGTGCTGAAGCGCAGCCGCGGCTTTCTCGACTTCAACGACCTGATCACCCGCACGGTCAATCTGCTGGCGCGGCCCGACGCCGGCCCCTGGGTGCAGTACAAGCTCGACCAGGGCATCGACCACATCCTGCTCGACGAGGCGCAAGACACCAGCCCGGATCAATGGGAGGTGGTGAAGCGGCTGGCGGAAGAGTTCTTTGCCGGCTTCGGCGCCCGCGACAGGGTGCATCGCACGATCTTTGCGGTCGGTGACGAAAAGCAGTCGATCTATTCCTTTCAGGGCGCCGCCCCGGATTCGTTCGCCGACAGCCGGCTGTTGTTTGCGGGACGGGTGCGTGATGCCGAGGCGTCCTTCGCCGACCTCAAGCTGACCTGGTCGTTTCGCTCGACCGACGACGTTCTGACCGCGGTCGACCGCGTCTTTGCCGATCCCATCGTGCGGCGCGGCATCAGCCATGACCCCGATCCGCTGCGCCACCAGGCGATCCGCACCGACGCGCCGGGCTATGTCGAAGTCTGGCCGTCGGTCGGTGCCGACGTCGTTGACGAGCCCGACGACTGGACGCAAGCCATCGACCATGCCCATGCGCCGGCGGTGCGCGTTGCCGAGCATGTCGCGGCCACCATTGCCGGCTGGATCGGCGCCGGCGAGATCATCGAAGGCCGTGGCAAGCGGCTGCGGCCGGGCGACGTGCTGGTGCTGGTGCGCAAGCGCGACCGCTTCGTCCATGCGCTGACCCGGGCGCTCAAACGCCGTGACATTCCGGTTGCCGGCGCCGACCGGCTGAGCCTGCCCGGACACATCGCGGTCAAGGACCTGATCGCGCTCGGCCACCTGCTCATCCAGCCGCAGGACGATCTGTCGCTCGCCGCCGTCCTGCGCAGCCCGATCTTCGATCTGCCGGAGGAGGGGCTTTTTGCGCTTGCAGCGGAGAGGCCGACCGGCCTGTCGCTGATCACGTCGCTGCGCGCCCATGCCGGTGAAAGCGAGGCATTGGCGGCGATCGTCGCCCAGCTCGACGTCTGGACGAACGAGGCCGCCTTCAAGCCGGTGTTCGAATTCTATGCAGGCCTGCTGGCACGCGATGGCGTGCGCAAAAGGATGATCGCGCGGCTCGGGCCCGAGGCCGGCGACATTCTCGACGAGTTCCTGAGCTTCTGCCTTGCCGAGGAGCGAACCGGCCTGCCCGGGCTGGAAGCCTTCCTGTCGACGCTGGAGAATGCCGGCCCCGAGATCAAGCGGGAAATGGACCAGACCCGCGACGAGGTCCGCGTCATGACCGTGCACGCGGCCAAGGGCCTGGAGGCACCGGTCGTGTTCCTGGTCGATGGCGGTTCGGCGCCGTTCAGCGACCAGCATCTGCCGCGCCTGATGCCCTTCGACGGCTCGGGCTGGGACGGCAAGGGCTATCTCTGGCGATCGGCCAGCGATGTCGCCAATGGGTTTTCGAAAGCGGCGGCGGTACGGGCGCGGGAGCTCGCCGACGACGAATACCGCCGGCTGCTCTATGTCGGCATGACCCGCGCCGAGGATCGGCTGATCGTCTGCGGTTATCACGGCAAGCGGGCGCCGAACTCCGGCACCTGGCACTCGATCGTCAGCCGCGCTCTGATCGGCGCGCCCGAGAGCGAGGAGCGTCCGCATCCGGCGGGCGGCGATCCGGTGCATCGGTTTCACGTCACCAAGCTGCCGCCCGTCGCACTGGTTTCCAGCGAGCAGGCGCGGCAGGCGCACAGTTTCGGGCCATTGCCGGCGACCCTGTTCCGGCCCTTGCCGCCCTTCGAGGATTTGCCGCGTCCGCTGTCGCCATCCGGCGCCTCTGCGCTCATCGACGAAGGCAAGGAAGCGGTGGTCGACAAGGCTTCGCCGGTGCTCGACGCCGATGCCGAGCCAGGCTTTGCCGTGCTGCGCGGGCTCGCCTTGCACAAATTGCTGCAGATGTTGCCGGGCATTGCCGAGGGCGAACGCGAGGGCGCGGCACAACGCTACCTCGCGCGAACAGGCGCGGACTGGCCTCAATCAGAGCGTGAAAAAGCTCTGACATCGGTCACAGCCATCCTTGCCGATCCTGGCTTCGGTCCGCTATTTGCGCCATCGTCGCGTGCCGAGGTCGCGATCATGGGCACCCTGGAGGTCAAGGGCAAGAAGCGCTCGATTTCCGGCAAGATCGACCGCCTTGCGGTGACGCCGGACGTGGTCTCCATCGTCGACTACAAGACCAACCGGCCGGCACCCGCCTCCCTGGCGGAGGTCCCGCCGGCCTATGTCCTGCAGCTCGCGCTCTATCGCGCCCTGCTGCAGCCGCTTTATTCCGGACGCACGGTCAAGGCGGCCTTGCTGTTCACCGAAGCGCCACGGCTGATCGAACTGCCGGCCAGCGCCATGGATGATGCCCTTGCTCGACTCACGGGAGCGTGACACAACACCTGCTTGAAGAAGGGCGCGATCACCACCACATTTGGTGCGACGAAAACTTTCGAAAGGATTTTCCGCATGACCACCGTCAAGGTCGACAAGAGCAATTTCCAGGCCGATGTACTTAACGCCAACGTACCGGTCGTCGTCGATTTCTGGGCGGAATGGTGCGGTCCCTGCAAGATGATCGCCCCCGCGCTCGAAGACATCGCCACCGAACTCGGTGCCAAGGTGAAGATCGCCAAGCTGAACATCGACGAGAATCCCGAACTGGCCGCTCAGTTCGGCGTGCGATCGATCCCGACGCTGATGATCTTCAAGGGCGGCGAAGTGGCCGACATGAAGGTTGGCGCCGCACCCAAGACCGCGCTGTCGCACTGGATCAATGGCAGCCTCGCCTGATCCGTCCGAAATTCCTGATATCAAGCCCGGCCTCGCGCCGGGCTTTTTTGTTGGCGTCATCGGTGGGCCGCTCTGGCCCTCACGCCTGTGCGCGCCATGTCTTCTCTTGGCGCGAGAAGCAAGGAGAACGCCCATGACCGGATCCGCCAAGGCCACCGTCTTCATCGACAATGAGCGGGTCATCGTCACCGAATACCGCTTTGCGCCGGGAGACAACACCGGCTGGCACCGTCACGGCCACGACTATGTCGTCGTGCCGCTGATGGATGGCAAGGTGAAGCTGTTGACCAAGGACGGCGAATCCTTCGCCGAGATGAAGAAGGGCGCGCCCTATTTCCGCAAGGAGGGCGTCGAACACGATGTCATCAACGCCAATGAGGGCGAATACGCCTTCATCGAGATCGAACTGAAGTAACCGCGAAGGCCATCGAGCGGCATGCGCGATTACCAGTCGGCGATACGATCGCCTCCGACGAATTGCGCACTCTTTTCGGTATATTCGAACAGCTCTATCTTCACGCCGTTGGGGTCGCGGATCCAGGCCTGGTAGGTGTCGTCGCAGGCGAGCTTCTTTGCCGTGACGTCGACGCCCTTCGACCCGATATGAGCGATCGCTGCATCGATGCTTTCCACTTCGAGGCAGAAGTGGTTGATCTGGTTCAGGTCGCTATAGCTGGCCCCGTCCTTCTGGAACACCTCGACGTGGCTGCGACCGCCGCAATCGAGGTAGAACCCGAAAATCTTGCCGTCGCGCAGGAAATTGAACTGGGTGCCCAGGCCGAGGACATCGCGATAGAAGCTTCTGGTCGCCTCCAGATCATTGGCGAAGATGCAGACGTGAGCGAGCTGCTTGACCTTGATCATGACTGCTCCTTGCGCCGAAAGCCAACCTCAGGTCGGGGGCGTGCCGTTTTCGGCGAGCACCGCACCCGCCAGATAAAGCGAACCGCCGATCAGGATGCGCGGCGCCGGACCGTCCCAGGTGTCGCGCAACAGCATCAGCGCACTGGCGACGGAACTCACTGGTTCGGCCGTCAGCCCTGCTTCCGTCGCGCGGATCGCCAGTTCGTCGTTCGGCACGCCGGCGTCGCTGAGGCTCACCGGCACGGTGTAGACATGCCGGGCGAGGCCCTTGAAGGCGCGGAAATAGCCGCTCTGGTCCTTGGTGTTGATCATGCCCGAGATGAGGAAGAGCGGCCGCGGGTTCTTCTCTTCCTGCTCGGCCAGCGCTTCGGCAACCACCACGCCGGCGCCTGGATTGTGGCCGCCGTCGAGCCAGATGTCGGCGCCCTTCGGTGCCAGTTCGGCCAGCCGGCCCTGCGCCAGCTTCTGCATCCGGCCGGGCCAGGCGACGCTGGTCATCGCCTTCTCGGCGGCGCGATGGCTGATCTCGAAGCCGGCCGCCTTGACCGCCGCGATCGCCGCCGCCGCATTGGCGAACTGGTGGCGCCCGGGCAGCCGTGGCGGCGGCAGGTCCATCAAGCCGTCTTCGTCCTGATAGACCATGCGGCCGTTCTCCTCGAATGCGAGGAAATCCTGGCCGTAGACGAAGGTCGGACATTCAAGCCGCTCGGCGGTCTCGATCAGAACCTGCAGCGCCGTCTCGCTTTCCTGCGCGCCGATGACCACCGGGCAGCCGCGCTTGATGATGCCGGCCTTTTCGGCGGCGATCAGTTCGACACGGTCGCCGAGATAGGCCTCGTGGTCGAGCGACACCGGCATGATGACTGAAACCGCCGGCTCCCTGATGACATTGGTGGCATCGAAACGGCCGCCGAGCCCGACCTCGATGATCGCGGCATCGGCCTGGTGTTCGGAAAACAGCAGGAAGGTGACCGCGGTGAGGATCTCGAAGACGGTGATATGCTCGCCTTCATTGGCCCTGGCGACACGGGCGATGGCATCGGCGAACACCCTGTCGTCAACCAGCCTGCCGCCGCCATCGGCGGCCAGCCGGTAACGCTCGTGCCAGTTCACCAGATGCGGCGAGGTGTGGACATGGACGCGGTAGTCCGCCGCCTCGAGCAGCGCGCGTGAAAACGCGGCGCACGAGCCTTTGCCGTTGGTGCCGGCGATATGGATGACCGGCGGCAGCCGGTCCTGGGGGTCATCGAGCCGCTCCAGCAACCGTGAAATGCGGTCGAGCGAAAGGTCGAAGCCTTTCGGGTGAAGCGCCATCAGGGCTTCGATTTCGCGGTCGGCGGCAAGCGTTTTCATGGCACAATCCTGGTCCATGGCCCGGGAACCAGAATCGGTTTCACAATGGCCATGGCAATCAAAAAGCTACAGCGCGCCACGGACATGGCGCAATCGCTGTTCGCGCGAAGAATGTCGCGTCAGGCCTGTGGCCGCGCCTCGGCCGGAATTGTAGCCGGCGGCAGGATTTCCGGCTCGAGCGGCTTTTGCTCCTCTGGCAGCTTGAGCAGCATCTTCAGCAGCCGTGCGATGGTCTGGCGCATCTCCAGGCGCGACACCACCATGTCGACCATGCCGTGTTCCATGAGATATTCGGAGCGCTGAAACCCGTCCGGCAGCTTTTCCCGGATGGTCTGTTCGATGACACGCGGCCCGGCAAAGCCGATCAGCGCGCCCGGCTCGGCGATGTGCACGTCGCCCAGCATGGCGTAGGAGGCGGTGACCCCGCCGGTGGTCGGATTGGTCAAGACGACGATGTAGGGCAGGCCGGCTTCCTTCAGTCGGTCGACACCAACCGTGGTGCGCGGCAACTGCATCAGCGACAGGATGCCTTCCTGCATGCGTGCGCCGCCGGAGGCGGCGAACAGGATCAGCGGCCGCTTGCGCTGCAAGGCGACTTCGAAACCGTGCACGATGGCGTCACCGGCGGCCATGCCGAGCGAGCCGCCCATGAAGGCGAAGTCCTGCACGGTCACCACCACCGGCAGGCCTTCGACGGTCCCCAGCGCGTTGATGATGGCGTCTTCCAAGCCGGTCTTGGCCTTGGCGTCCTTCAGCCGGTCGACATACCGCTTCTCGTCGCGGAACTTCAGCGGATCCTGCATGACCTTGGGGTTGTCTAGGGTCTCGTACTTGCCGTTGTCGAAGAAGAACTTCAGCCGCTCCTTGGCTGAAATCTTCATGTGGTGTCCGGAGGACGGAATGACGAACTGGTTGGATTCCAGATCCTTGTGGAACACCATCTCGCCGGTCTCCGGATCCTTGATCCAGAGATTCTCGGGCATGTCGGTGCGCCGGCCGAGCATCGAATTGATCTTCGGGCGAACGTAATTGGTGATCCAGTTCATCGCTTCGGCTCCTGTCCTGACGAAGATTTGGGAAGAGAGGTAGGAGAACTATTCGGCGGCAGCAAGGCGGGCCGAGCGCACGCCTTGCGCAAGGCCGCTGACCAGCGTGGCGACGGCTTCGGCCGGGTCGGCGGTCTTTTCGCCCTTCGGTCCCAGCACATTGGCCACCGCATTGACGATCGCGGTGCCGACGACGACGCCATCTGCATTGGCGCCGATCACGCGGGCCTGCTCGGCGGTCTTGACGCCGAAGCCGACGCAGACCGGCAGGTCGGTATGACCCTTGATGCGTTTCACCGCCGCCGCCACCTTGCCAGTGTCGGCCAGCGCCGAACCGGTGATGCCGGTCATCGACACGTAGTAGACGAAGCCCGACGTGTTCTGCAGCACCTTGGGCAGGCGCTTGTCGTCGGTGGTCGGCGTTGCCAGCCGAATGAAGTTGATGCCAGCCTTGAGCGCCGGAATGCACAGTTCCTCGTCCATTTCCGGCGGCAGGTCGACGACGATCAGCCCATCGATGCCACTGGCGATCGCATCCTTGAGGAAGCGGTCGACGCCATAGATATAGATCGGATTGTAGTAGCCCATCAGCACGATCGGCGTTTCATTGTCGCCGGTGCGGAATTCCAACGCCATCTTCAGCGTCTTGACCAGCGTCTGGCCGCCTTTCAGCGCCCTCAGGCCCGCTGCCTGGATCGCCGGGCCATCGGCCATCGGATCGGAGAACGGCATGCCGAGCTCGATGATGTCGGCGCCTGCTCCAGGCAGTGCCTTCATGATCGACAGCGACGTGTCGTAGTCGGGGTCGCCGCCCATGAAATAGGTGACGAGTGCCGGGCGGCCCTCGGTCTTCAGCTTCGCCATGCGGCGGTCGATGCGGGTGGTCATGATCAGATCTCCATGCCCAGCATGCTGGCAACCGTGTGCACGTCCTTGTCGCCACGGCCGGACAGGTTGACGATGACGATCTGGTCCTTGTCCATGGCCGGTACGATCTTCACCGCATGGGCGATGGCGTGCGCCGATTCCAGCGCCGGGATGATGCCCTCGACCCGTGTCGTCAGCTTGAAGGCCTCCAGCGCCTCGTCGTCGAGGATCGGCACATATTCGACGCGGCCGGAATCGCGCAGCCAGGAATGCTCCGGGCCGACGCCGGGGTAATCGAGTCCGGCAGAGATCGAATGGCCGTCCATGATCTGGCCGTCGGAATTCTGCAGGAGATAGGTGCGGTTACCGTGCAGCACGCCAGGCGCGCCGGCGCTCATCGAGGCGCAGTGCTCGATGCCGTCGAGACCACGGCCGCCGGCCTCGATGCCGATGATGCGAACATCCTTGTCGTCGAGGAAGGGATGGAACAGGCCGATGGCGTTCGAGCCACCGCCGACACAGGCAATGATGGTGTCCGGCAGCCTGCCTTCCTGCTCGAGGATCTGGGCGCGGGCTTCGGTGCCGATCACTGACTGGAAGTCGCGCACCAGCTCCGGATAGGGATGCGGCCCGGCGGCGGTGCCGATCAGGTAATAGGTGTCCTCGACATTGGTCACCCAGTCGCGCAACGCCTCGTTCATGGCGTCCTTCAGCGTGCCGTGGCCGGCGGTCACCGGCCGCACTTCGGCGCCGAGCAGCTTCATGCGGAAGACGTTCGGGCTTTGGCGGGCGACGTCGGTCGCGCCCATATAGACGACGCAGGGAAAGCCGAAGCGCGCCGCGACGGTGGCCGACGCCACGCCATGCTGGCCAGCACCTGTCTCGGCGATGATGCGCTTCTTGCCCATGCGCTTGGCCAGCAGGATCTGGCCGAGGCAGTTGTTGATCTTGTGCGAGCCGGTGTGGTTCAAATCCTCGCGCTTGAAATAGACCTTGGCGCCGCCACCGAGGCCCTTGGCCGCGGAAACCTCGCGCAGATGCTTGGTCAGGCCCTCGGCAAAATAGAGCTTCGACGGCCGCCCGGCATAGTGGGTCGACAGGTCGGTGAGTTCAGCCTTGAAGTCCGGATCGTCCTTGACCTCATTCCAGTGCCGCTCGAGGTCGAGGATCAGCGGCATCAACGTTTCGGCAACGAAACGACCGCCGAAAATGCCGAACATGCCCTGTTCGTCGGGTCCGGTGCGGAAGGAATTGGGTGTCGCCGGCTTGTCCATCGCCGATCTCCTGGTCTCGATGTGGGGGCATGTCCTTGCCGGAAAACCGGTTCCCACTTTTCCGGGACATGCTCTGGTTTGAGCCGGTCAGGCGGCGCGGTTGTCGCGCGCTGCCCTGACGGCCCGGAAAAACTGTTCGATCAGCGCCGGATCCTTGACGCCCGGAGCGCTTTCCACGCCGGAGGAAATGTCTATTCCGGGCGGGTTGGCAAGCCGAAGGGCATCGCCGACATTGGCGGCGTTGAGTCCACCGGAAAGCATGTAATCGACGCCGGCGTCAAGGCCGGTGAGGATGCGCCAGTCGTAGGCCACGCCATTGCCGCCCGGCAGTTCCGAGCCCTTTGGCGGCTTGGCGTCGAACAGGAAGTGGTCGGCAACGCCGACAAACGGCTTTATCCGCTCGAGGTCGGCAGCCTCGCTGACCGACAGCGCCTTCATCACCGGCAAGCCGTAGCGGGCTTTCACCTCGGCCACTCGCTGCGGCGTTTCCGAGCCGTGCAGCTGCAGCATATCGGGCTGCATCGCTGCCACGATCTCGTCCAGGAAGGCGTCGCTGGCATCCACGGTGACGGCCACGGCTTTTGCCTTGCCGCGCGCCGCCTGGCGCAGACGGCTAGCCTCGGCCGGTTCGACATAGCGCGGGCTTTTGGCGAAGAAAATAAACCCGACATGGCTGGCGCCGCCGGCCAGCGCCGCGGCCATTGCCCCGTCGGTCTTCAAGCCGCAAATCTTGATGTCGAGCGCCATGGCGCGGGGATTGGCATGAAAAGCGCCAAGAGTCGAGAAAAAGCATGCTGTTTGCCGGCAAGGCCAAAGGCGCTACCTATTGAAGGACAGGGACACAAGGCGGGAGCAAGACCATGGCTGACAGAACCGTTGCCGAACTCAGGCAGAAGATCGCGCAGGCGCGCGAGGTCATTGCCCATCTGATGGCCAAGGCCGCCTTCAACGGCGCCGAAGCCCATCGCGCGTTGGAGTATTTCGGCGGCGATGAATTCGACGGCAACTTCCTGCCGTGGCCGCATCATGGCGATGAGGGGCTGCGGCCGGAGGAACTCAACGCGGCGAATGACGATTGAGCTCGGGCGGTCAGTAAAAGTGTAAACGCCGGCCGGCCAGAGGGGGTGGGAAGGATCGCTACACACGGCCTTCTCCGCCGCCCTTACCCAGGGCCTACTCGAACGCAATCGCTTGCAGCGCGCCGCCATTGCGCTTCAGCCAGGCCTTGCAGCGCTCGGTATCCGGGCAAAGCTGCTCGCACAGTTTCCAGAATTTCGGACCGTGGTTCATCTCCTTGAGATGCGCCACTTCATGCGCGACGAGGTAGTTTATGACAGGCGACGGCGCCATCATGATGCGCCAGGAAAACGACAGATTGCCGTCGGAGGTGCAGGAGCCCCAGCGGCTCGACGTGTCCTTGAAGCGGATCGCCTTGGCGCGCTTGCCGAGCGCCAGCGTGTGTTTGCCCACCAGCTTCTCGATCTCGCGCTTGGCCTCGCGCTTGAGGAAATCGGCGATGCGGCGCGGCAGGTGCACGCGGTCGCCATGCACGATCAACAACGGACCGCGCTCGTCGCTCGATATGGTCACAGTGCCGCGCTTCGAAGGCTCATGGACGATGCGGTGCGGCACGCCGCGTACGGGGATCTTGATGCCCGGCCGCACCTGCGGCCGTGCCGGCACCTTGGCCAGCCGCTGCTCCAGCCAGTCCTGGTGACGGTCGAGGAACTTCTCCACCTCGCCGCGGCGCAGGCCCGGCGGCACGGTGATGCGCAGGCCCTTACCGCCCGAATCGATGCGCAGCGTCAGCCGCCTTGCGCGGTCGTTCTCGACGATCTTGAGCGGCAAGGTACGGCCGGCCACGCAATATTCGCGCTCCACGACGGGCGTGGGCTTGGGCTTTGTCAGATTGCGGAAGAATCCGAGGGTCATGGCGGGACGATACGCGATTCGAGAAAAACGAATAGAACAAAAAAGAAACGGCGCCGCTCCCGCGACGCCGTCATCATACCTTGGCCTGTCGCCGGGCCTCAGTCGTCAAGCAGGTTCGAACCCTTGCCACGCTTGGTGGTGGTCGTCCCGGTGCTCGGGTCGGTCTTCGTCGGCGCCGTCGACTTGTTGCGGTTGGCCATGAAGCGGTCGAACTCGTCCTGGTCCTTGGCACGGCGCAATTCGCGGGCGTAGTCGTCGAACTCGGTCAGCATCTCGTCGAGCTTGCGGCGTTCCTCGGCGAGGCGCTCCAGTTCCTTTTCGCGCCAGTCGTCGAAAGCGACGTTGCCGGTGCGGGCGGAGCCGTGGCCCCAGCGCGCAGCCTTGTCGGAACCGCGGCGGCAGCCGGCGAAGATGCCGTCGGTGGCGCGGTTGACGTCACGCTTGAAACCATCGAGGCGGTCGCCCCAGATGATGTAGGCAAGCATGGCGAAGCCGAGTGGCCAGAACACCATGAAACCGATCACCATCAACGCGATGGTTGCCGGCGTCCAGGCCGGACGGATCAATGCAGATGTGTTCATTTTCTCCCATTCCTTCGGTTGGAGACAGCCAAAATCCGGCTGCGTGGAATCGAAATGGGAAGGAGAAAACGGCGATTCAAGACAGTATCGGCTAAAACCGGACAAGCTCATGAAATGATTATCGCTTTTCGAGCGTATCGAAGAAAAGCACGACCAGGCATGAGGAACAGTGGCAATGCCGCCGGCGGTGCTATGGTTTGATGCATCGGCGGGAACCCATTCCTTTCAAAAATCCAGTGGCGCGTTGTCGACGACCTCCTTCATGACGAAGAACGTCCTCGTCTGGCGAACGCCGGGCAATGCGATCAGCTGATCCCCGTGGATCCGGTTGAAGTCCGCCATGTCGCCGACCCTGATCTTCAGAAAATAGTCGAAGTCGCCTGCCACCAGATGGCAATCAAGAATGAACTTCAGTTTCGCGACTGCCTTCTCGAATTCCGCGAAACTTTCCGGGGTCGAGCGGTCGAGCACGACGCCAACCATCACCAGCGCGCCTCTGTCGACTTTCTGCGGCATCACCACTGCCCTGACATGGCTGATGTAGCCTTCATCGAACAAGCGTTGTGTGCGGCGGTGGCACGTCGCCGGGCTGACAGCAACCGACTGCGCCAGCTCCGCATTGGTCAGCCGCCCATTGTCCTGGAGCAGGCGCAACATTTTGAGGTCGATCCGGTCGAGCGATGCCTTCATGGAAGATTCTTCCGTTATTGAGGCGGTTTATCGAAGTAATATAGCATATTGGAGCCAGAAAGTTAGATTTCAGGCATTTTCCGATCGTTCTTAGAGAGCACCTTTCAGGAGAAAACTGATAGTGTTTCCAGCATCAAAATCACAATCAGAGGAGGATCTCTCATGTTGGAGAAGTTCGAACGCTATCCGCTCACATTTGGACCGACCCATATCGAGAAACTGGATCGGCTCAGCGCTCATCTCGGCGGCAAGGTCGATCTCTACGCCAAGCGGGAAGATTGCAATTCCGGCCTCGCCTTCGGCGGCAACAAGCTGCGCAAGCTCGAATACATCATTCCTGACGCGATCGCCTCAAACGCCGACACGCTGGTTTCGATCGGCGGCGTACAATCCAACCATACGCGCATGGTGGCAGCCGTGGCGGCGAAAATCGGCATGAAATGCCGCCTCGTGCAAGAAAGTTGGGTGCCCCACGAGGACGCCGTCTATGACCGCGTCGGCAACATCCTTTTGAGCCGGATCATGGGCGCCGATGTCCAGATGGTCGATGAGGGCTTCGACATCGGAATCAGGGAAAGCTGGGAACAGGCGATCGCCGATGTGAAAGCCAAAGGCGGCAAACCTTATCCGATTCCGGCCGGGGCTTCGGTGCATAAATATGGCGGCCTGGGCTATGTCGGCTTCGCCGAAGAGGTGCGCGCGCAGGAGAAGGAACTCGGCCTTGCCTTCGACTACATCGTCGTCTGTACCGTCACCGGCTCTACCCATGCCGGCATGGTGGTCGGCTTCGCCAAGGACGGTCGCGAGCGCAAGGTAATCGGCATCGACGCATCTTGCACCCCGGCGCAGACCAAAGCGCAAGTGCTGGACATCGTGCGGTCCACGGCGACGCTGGTCGAACTCGGCAAGGAACTCAGTGAAGACGATGTGATCCTCATCGAGGATTATGCCTACCCGGTCTACGGCGTGCCCTCGCAGGAGACGAAGGAAGCGATCCGTCTCTGCGCGCGCCTTGAAGGCATGATTACCGATCCTGTCTACGAGGGAAAATCCATGCAGGGCATGATCGACCTCGTTAGGAAGGGCTATTTCCCCGAAAGGTCGAAGGTGCTTTACGCCCACCTTGGCGGCGCTCCAGCCATCAACGGCTATGCTTATACGTTTCGCAATGGCTGAATGCCCGCAGGGCGTGGCAGGTGACCTCGGACGACCATCCCGCCCGCCGCAGCATGTTGCGGTGGATGGGAAGGGGAAAGGCGGCGATTCAGGACAATGTCCGCCAAATCCGGATAAGCGGCTGAAACGATTGCCGCATTTTGAGTTCTTCGAGGAAAAGCACGACCACCCCGGCGACCAGGCCCCAGAATGCCGCGCCGACGCCGAACAGCGTCAAACCCGAAGCGGTGACGGCAAAGGTGACGGTGGCGGCCATACGGTGACCTTCCTCCTTGAGCGCGATCGACAGGGCGTTGGCAAGCGGCGCCATCAGCGCGAGACCCGCCACCAGCACGATAAGGCTCTGTGGCAGAACGGCGAAGATCGCCACCAGCGACGCACCGAAGATGGCGAAGACAAGATAGGCGAGCGCATAGAATGGGCCGGTCTTCCAGCGTTCGGCGGGGTCGGGGTGGACGTCCGGCCCGGTGCAGATCGCCGCCGAGATCGCCGCCAGATTGGTGGTCGAGCCGCCAAACGGCGCCGACAGCAGCGAAAACAGGCCGGTGACGCCGATCAGCGGGCCGGGCTCCGGGTGATAGCCGGCGGCGCGCAGCACGGCGAGGCCGGACAGGTTTTGGGAAGCCATGGTGACGAGGTAGAGCGGCAGCGCCAGGCCGACGGTCGCGGCGACGCTGAAGTGCGGCGCGATCAGCGTCAGCGTCGACAGTTCCGGTGTCGGCAAGCCGCCGACGCGGCCGGTCAAGAAAGCGGCAAGGCCGCCGCCGATCAGCACCACCAGCACCGACACCGCCGGATTAAACAAGCGAATGACGAAGAAGGCCGCGATCAGCGGCAGGATCAGCCAGGGATCGGTGGGGATGGCCTTAATCGCGTTGATGGCGAAGCTGACGAGGATGCCGGCCAGCATGCCCGATGCCACCGAAGGCGGGATCCTGGCGATCAGCCGTGTCAGCGGTCCGAACAGGCCGGTGGCGATCAAGAGGATGCCGGTGACGATGAAGGCGCCGACCGCTTCGCCCATCGAGAAGCTGCTCGACGCGGCGATCAGCGCCAGGCCCGGTGTCGACCAGGCGGTGATGACCGGCATCTTCGTGCGCCAGGATAGCCACAGGCATTCGATTGTCATCGCCAGGCAGATCGCCGTCACCCAGCTCGCGGTCTCGATCTGTGTCGCGCCGACCGCCTTGGCGGCGGCGATGACGATGGCCAGCGTGCCGCCGAAGCCGACGATTGCCGCGACAAAAGCGGATATCGGAATGGAAAGGCGCATCAGTTTCCCTTCCGCGCCATCGCATCGACGGACCGCACCAGCATGTCGAGATCCTGCGGTCGCGACAGCCGATGATCGCCCTCGGGGATCAGTGACAAGGTCACGTCGTCGGAGGGCAGCAGGCCGACCAGCTTCAGCGCGTGGCTTGCCGGCACGTCCGCATCGGCCAGTCCCTGCAGGATGTGCACCGGGCAATGCGTGTCGATCGGGCCTGTCATCACCAGGTTGTTGCGTCCATCCTCGATCAGCGCGTTTGTGTAGATGTAAGGCTCTGTGGAATAGTCCGACGGCTCCTCGAAGAAGCCTTTTTCGGCGAGCGCGCGTTTCTGCGCCTTGGTCAGCGCCGGCTCGACCAGCTCAGCGGTAAAATCGGGCGCCGGCGCCAGCAGCACCAGGCCGGCGACATTGCTGTCGCCCGCCTTGCGCAATTCCTGCACCATGCGCAGCGCAATCCAGGCCCCCATCGAGGAGCCGACCAGGATCTGCCTGCCTTGTGTGAAACGCCCGAACACGGCAAGGCTTTGCGCAAGCCATGTCGAAATCGTGCCGTCGGCAAAGGCGCCGCCTGATTCGCCATGGCCCGAATAATCGTGGCGCAGAAACGCGCGGCCTTCCTTTTCGGTCCAATCCGATAGCGTCTGCGCCTTCGTGCCGAGCATGTCCGACTTGTAGCCGCCGAGCCAGACGATGCCGGGCGCGGCACCTTTTGCATGGCGCACCGCGATGCTCGTTCCGTCGACATCCAGAAAGGTTGGGGGCATGGCAGTCATGGCTTTTTCCTCACGCATCGCTTTTGGCACAGCCAGCGGCGAGGCGGAAAGTGCTCGCTCTATTTCTTTGTTTGGTGCAGGCCAGCGATCAGGGTGATTTTCTGTCGACGCTGTGCTATTGACTCCGCCCGCGCGCTCACCACATTGGCGCGTCCACGCATCAAGCCTGACAAACCCCGAACGAAACGGCCAAGGAGACCACGACCATTCGCAGACCTTTCAAAGCAGCGGCGCCGACCAAGGATGGCCCGCGCTCCAACCGTGACATCCGGGTTCCCCGGGTCCAGCTTATCGACGCCGAAGGCCAGAACCGCGGCGATGTTTCCATCAACGACGCATTGCTGCTCGCCGAAGAGGCCGGGCTCGATCTCGTCGAGATATCGCCCAATGCGGTGCCCCCCGTCGTGAAAATCCTCGATCTCGGCAAGTTGAAATACGCCAACCAGAAGAAGGCGGCCGAGGCGCGCAAGAACCAGAAGGTCATCGAGATCAAGGAGATCAAGATGCGCCCCAACATCGACAGCCATGACTACGAGACGAAGATGAAGGCGGTTCGCCGCTTCTTCGAGGAAGGCGACAAGGTCAAGCTGACATTGCGTTTCCGAGGCCGCGAGATGGCGCATATGGAACTCGGCATGCAGCTTCTGAACAAGGTTCGCGAGGAAGTGGCGACCATCGCCAAGGTCGAAGCGGAACCGAAGCTCGAAGGCCGCCAGATGATGATGGTGCTGGCGCCGCGCTAGGTGCAGTGAGATTCAGGTCAGGCCGAGCCGAAAATGGTGGGAAGCACAGGAAGCTGCCGTTTGCAGGCTGGCATCGCCTGAACGTCAACACACCGAGATCACGATGACGTCAGGCCTGGTCATCGCGCTCTAAATCCGCCTGAATTGTAGTACAGGGCGTCCCGGCGATCGGCGGGACGCCTGCTTCCTGGCCACAGCTGCGATCGCCGGCTCTGTTTTCATGCATGTCGTCCTCCCAAAACCAGGGCCACTTTTGGGCGAATGCATTAGGCTTCTCGACGATCGGATTCCTCCCTTGGACAAAGAACTCAAATACGGGCTGGGTAACTACCAGCAAACGCGCAGGATAGTGCTGGCCGTTCTCGTGGTCGTACTGTTCGCCGCACTGCTGTTTGGCCAATCGACCTTCCCGCCCGATACGGCGATGCACGAGACGATCGAAATGTTCGGCGTGCTGCTGATTTTTCTCGGCATCATCGGTCGCCTTTGGTCGACGCTCTACATAGGCGGGCGCAAATCTTCCGAAGTTGTGACGGGCGGGCCCTACTCGATCACCCGCAATCCGCTCTATGTGTTCTCGACCCTGGCTGCGGCCGGCGTCGGCGCGCAGATCGGTTCGTTCTCCGGCATCATTCTCTTTGCTGTTCTGTGCGCGGGCGCCTTCCATATCGTCATCCTGCGCGAAGAGAAATTCCTCAAGGAAACGCTCGGCGCGCCCTATCAGGCCTATCTGGCGCGGGTGCCGCGCTTCTTTCCGAAACTTTCCCTCTACCAGGAGGGCGATACGGGCAGCTTCAAGCCGCGCCTGCTGTTGACCACGCTGCTCGACGGCCTGGTGTTCCTGATGGCGCTGCCGGCTTTCGAACTTATCGACGGCGCCCAGCAGTCGGGCATGCTGCCGGTCTGGTTTACGCTCCCCTGATCAAGGGCCGCGCGTCGCGTCCCAGCGTTCAGGGAACGAGCGGCGTAGTGGGTGTTGCACAGCCGCCTGCTTTGACGTATAGGACCGCGTTCCAAAAAACCGCCCGGCAGGGCATGCCGTGGCGGTTTCATTTGCTTTTCGGGCTTTGGTCGGCCTGAAGCGAACAAAACAAGAGGTGCTGCCTGCCAAAGGCACGGACAGCGACCTCAAAGAAACGGAGTAGCAAAATGCCCAAGATGAAGACCAAGTCCGCCGCCAAAAAGCGGTTCAAGATCACAGGTACGGGTAAAGTCCTGTCGGCTGCGGCCGGCAAGCGTCACGGCATGATCAAGCGTTCCAACAAGTTCATTCGAAATGCCCGCGGCACGATGGTTCTGGCTGAACCGGATGGCAAGAAGGTCATCAAGAATTTTCTGCCGAACGGCCTCTAAGGCATTCGGTCCGGACACGTTTTAAGGAGATCATGACATGGCACGCGTAAAGAGAGGCGTCACCTCGCACGCCAAGCACAAGAAGGTCCTGAAAGCCGCCAAAGGCTTCTACGGCCGCCGCAAGAACACCATCCGCATCGCCAAGCAGGCGGTGGAAAAGTCGATGCAGTACGCGTATCGCGACCGCAAGAACCGCAAGCGCTCGTTCCGCGCGCTGTGGATCCAGCGCATCAACGCCGCGACGCACGAGCACGGCCTGACCTATGGCCGCTTCATCGACGGCCTCAACAAGTCGGGTATCGAGATCGATCGCAAGATCCTGTCGGACATGGCCATCCATGAGCCGCAGGCTTTCGCCGCACTCGTGGCCAAGGCCAAGGTTGCCCTCGAATATCTGAAGAACACCACGCCGAACGCTTTTGAAAGCGCTGTCGCTTAAGACCAGCGCTTCCCAAGCATTCGAAATTCTGATTTGGGGAACCCGCGCTGGCACGGCTGGCGCGGGTTTTTCTTATGCCTTCAATCGGGTCTGGAACATGAGTGACATGGAAACTCTCGAAAATTCCCTGATGGCTGATATCGCATCCGCCGCGGACGAGGCCTCGATCGAGGCTGTGCGCGTTTCGGCGCTGGGCAAGAAGGGCTCGGTTTCCGAGATGCTGAAGACGCTTGGCGCGATGAGCGCCGAGGAGCGCCAGCTGAAGGGTCCGGCCATAAACGGCCTCAAGAACCGCGTTACCGATGCGCTCTCGTTGCGACGGGCCGAGCTGAAGGATGTGGCGATCACCGCCCGCCTGGCCGCCGAAAAGGTCGACGTGACCTTGCCGGTGCGGCAGTCGCCCGCCGAGCGCGGCCGCATCCATCCGATCAGCCAGGTCATCGACGAGATTGCGGCGATCTTCGGCGACCTCGGCTTCTCGATCGCCGAGGGCCCGGACATCGAGACCGACTATTACAATTTCACCGCGCTGAATTTCCCCGAAGGCCATCCGGCGCGCGAGATGCACGACACCTTCTTCTTCCAGCCTGACGAGAAGGGCGAGCGCAAGCTTTTGCGCACCCACACCTCGCCGGTGCAGATCCGCACCATGGAGACGAAGAAGCCGCCGATCCGCATCGTCATTCCGGGCAAGACCTACCGGCAGGATTCGGACGCCACCCACTCGCCGATGTTCCATCAGGTCGAGGGGCTGGTGATCGACAAGACGGCCAATGTCGCCAACATGAAGTGGGTGCTGGAGGAGTTCTGCAAGGCCTTCTTCGAAGTGCCCTCGGTAAAGATGCGGTTCCGGCCGTCCTTCTTCCCGTTCACCGAACCGAGCCTTGAGGTCGACATCCAGTGCGACCGTTCGCGGCCCGGCGAAGTGCGCTTTGGCGAAGGATCCGACTGGATGGAGATCCTCGGCTGCGGCATGGTGCATCCCAATGTGCTGCGCCATGGCGGGCTCGACCCGGACGAATACCAGGGCTTTGCCTGGGGCATGGGCATCGACCGCATCGCCATGCTGAAATACGGCATGCCGGACCTGCGCGCCTTCTTCGATGCCGACGTGCGCTGGCTGTCGCATTACGGGTTCCGGCCGCTCGACATGCCGACGCTGTTCGGAGGCCTGAGCGCATGACAGCCGCCCACGCCGGCGGCTGCCGCTGCGGCGCCGTGCGGTTCGAGGTCTCGGCCGAACCGCACCACGTCAGCTATTGCCATTGCGGCGATTGCCGGCGGGCGAGCGGCGCGCCGGTATCGGCCTTTGTCGGCTTCCCGGTCGATCAGGTGGCGTTCACCGGCAAGGCGCTGAAGATGTACGAGAACGGGCCGGTGACGCGCTCCTTCTGCGGCATATGCGGCTCGCCGATCGCCTATGTCGACGAGCGGCTGGAGGACGTCATCTATTTCACGCTCGGCGCCATGGACGTGCCGGCCGATTTCCCGCCGACGCTGCATGCCTATGTCAGTGAGCAGCTTCCCTTCCTGCACATGCCCGACGACCTGCCGAGATATTCGAAAACAAGCGTCAAAAGACCAGACGGAACAGTCCCATGAAATTCACCCTCTCCTGGCTCAAGGACCATCTCGAGACCTACGCCACGCTCGACGAGATCGTCGAGCGGCTGACCTCGATCGGCCTCGAAGTCGAGCATGTCGACGACAAGTCGAGCCTGAAACCGTTCGTCATCGCCAAGGTGCTGACGGCGGTGCAGCATCCCGATGCCGACCGGCTGCGCGTGCTCACCGTCGATACCGGCGACGGCAAGCCGCCCGTGCAGGTCGTCTGCGGCGCGCCGAACGCCCGTGCGGGCCTGATCGGCGCCTTTGCAGCGCCCGGCGCCTATGTGCCCGGCATCGACGTGACGCTGACGGTCGGCAAGATCAGGGGCGTCGAAAGCCATGGCATGATGTGTTCGGAGCGCGAGCTGCAGCTTTCCGACGAGCACAACGGCATCATCGATCTGCCCGAGGACGCGCCTGTCGGCACCAGCTTTGCCGCCTATGCGCATCTCGACGATCCGGTCATCGAGATCAACCTGACGCCGAACCGGCCGGACGCCACCAGCGTCTACGGCATCGCCCGGGATCTGGCGGCGAGCGGGCTTGGTACGTTGAAGAGCGCTGCGATCGAGGAGATCCCCGGCAAAGGCGAGACGCCGGTCAAGGTGGCGATTGAAGCGCCGGAGCTCTGCCCCGGTTTCGCGCTGCGGCTGGTGCGTGGCGTCAAGAACGGTCCATCGCCGAAATGGCTGCAGCAGCGATTGATCGCCATTGGGCTGCGGCCGATCAGTGCGCTGGTCGACATCACCAACTATGTCACCTTCGACCGCGGCCGGCCGCTGCATGTGTTCGACGCCAGGAAGGTTGCCGGCAACCTGACCGTGCGCCGCGCACGCGATGGCGAAAAGGTGCTGGCGCTCGACGGCCGCGAATACACGCTGACGCCGGAGATGTGTGTCATCGCCGATGAGGACGGCGTCGAGTCGATCGCCGGCATCATGGGCGGCGAGCATTCGGGCTGTGACGAGAACACGTCAGACGTGCTGATCGAATCGGCCCTTTGGGATCCGATCACCACCGCTCGCACTGGTCGCACGCTCGGCATCATCACCGACGCGCGCTACCGCTTCGAGCGCGGCGTCGACCCTGAATTCATGGTTCCCGGCGTCGAACTGGCGACCAGGCTGGTGCTCGATTTCTGTGGCGGCACGCCGACGGAGATCGAGGTGGCGGGCTATGCCGGCTACCAGCCCAAGATCGTCTCCTTCCCGCTGTCGGAAGTGAAGCGGCTGACCGGCATCGAGGTGCCAAGGGCGGAAAGCCTCGATATCCTGTCGCGCCTCGGCTTCGAGCCGCAGGGCTCGGGCGATGTTGTCAACGTCGCCGTGCCGTCATGGCGCCCTGATGTCGACGGCAAGGCCGACCTGGTCGAGGAGGTGATGCGCATCCATGGCGTCGACAACATCGCGCCGCAGCCGCTCGGTGCGCATGATGCGGTCAATGCCAGGATCCTCACAACGCTGCAGGTCCGCACCCGCACGGCCAAGCGTGCGCTTGCCGTGCGCGGCATGATGGAGGCCGTCACCTGGTCGTTCATTCCGGCCAGGCACGCCGAACTGTTCGGCGGCGGCCAGACCGCGCTGAAGCTTGCCAACCCGATCGCCGCCGACATGTCCGACATGCGGCCGTCGCTGCTGCCGGGGCTGATCGCCGCTGCCCAGCGCAACGCCGACAGGGGCATCGGCGACGTCGCTTTGTTCGAAGTGTCGGGCACCTATGAGGGCGACGGCGCCGACCAGCAGCGGCGCGTTGCCGCCGGCGTGCGGCGTGGCACCGCCAAGCTCGACGGCTCCGGCCGCAACTGGGCCGGCAATTCAGGCGCCGTGGGCGTGTTCGACGCCAAGGCCGATGCGATCGCCGCGCTCGAAGCCTGCGGCGCACCGGTCGAGCGATTGCAGGTCGAGGCCGGCGGCCCGGCCTGGTATCATCCCGGCCGATCCGGCACGATTAAGCTCGGGCCGAAAACCGTCCTCGGTACTTTCGGCGAATTCCACCCGAAGACGCTTGAAGGGCTGGATGCCTCCGGCCCGCTCTGCGGCTTCGAAGTGTTCGTCGACGCCGTGCCCGAGCCGAAGGCCAAGCCGACCAAGACCAAGCCGAAGCTAGAACTGTCCGCCTTCCAGGCGGTCAAGCGCGATTTCGCGTTCGTGGTCGACAGGACGGTCGAGGCAGGCACGCTGGTTCGCGCCGCCCTCGCCGCCGACAAGAAGCTGATCACAGCAGTCTCGGTCTTCGACATTTTCGAAGGTGCGTCACTCGGCGCGGCCAAGAAGTCGATCGCCATCGAGGTGTCGATCCAGCCTGTCGAGAAGACGCTGACCGACGAGGATTTCGAAGCCTTGGCCAAGCGGATCATCGAGAATGTCGGCAAGCAGACGGGCGGTGTGCTCAGGACTTGAGGGATTGCGGGCAAGAGGCGAATCGCCCTCCAAAGGGCGATGGACCATTTACGCCATTCAGGGCTCCCGTTCGAAGCACAACGTGCAGCGTTTCTCGACATTGTGTCGAGAGATGCGTTGCTGAGTGACGCTCTGGGTCGGGCGCGGCGTCTTGCCTTGCCCGACTGGCTCCTGGTCTCCGGCGCGCTCTACAACTCCGTCTGGAACGAGCTGACCGGCAAGCCATCGGGTTATGGCATCAGGGATGTCGACCTGTTCTATTTCGATGAGAGCGACCTCTCCTATGAGGCTGAGGATGGCGTGATCGCCGCTGTCGCTCCGGTCTTCGCCGAGCTGCCCCTGCCGGTCGAGGTGCGCAACCAGGCGCGGGTCCATCTCTGGTATCCCCTGAAGTTCGGACAGTCGTGCCCGCACTACACGAGTTCCAGCGACTCGGTCCGCCACTTCGCCTCCAAAACCCATGCGGTCGGCGTCCGTTTCGACGCGGATGGGCAGCTCGACCTCGTGGCGCCGTTTGGCCTCGACGACATCTTCTCGTTTCGCATTACGCCGAACCGGGTGATGGACAACCGGCAGACGCATGAGGCCAAGGGGGCGCGTGCGAAGGCCTACTGGCCGGAGATCACTGTCTATCCTTGGTGATGTCGGCGGGACAGCGCCCCCTCTTTCCTGCCGGGCATCTCCCCCTCGAGGGGGAGATTGGCGGCTTTGCCGTCCAGCCCTTCCTTCAACACTGGCGATTGGCGAAACCCGCGGTGACATCCAATCTCCCCCCTTGAGGGGGAGATGTCCGGCAGGACAGAGAGGGGTGTTTCGCGCCGTCATCTCGCACCTTCTGCACTGTCGAAGAAAGGAGGCGCCGAAGCGCCCTTCTAATCTGCCAATTCTTCCGTTTTCACCCATTCACCAGCGCCAGCAGCTCCTCGGTGTAGCGCTTGCCGACGACCTTATCCGGCGACAGCGCATCGCCGATGGCTTGCACCTCGGCCGTGCTCAGCTCGATCCCAGCCACCGCCGTGTTTTGCTCCAGATGGCGGATTTTTCGCGCCCCGGGGATCGGCACGATGAAATCGCCCTGGTGCAGCACCCAGGCCAGCGCCAGCTGCGCCGAGGTCACGCCCCTTTCAGCCGCCATCTTTTCCAGCGTCGCGATGACAGCGGCATTGGCCGCCATGGCGTCGGCCTGGAAGCGCGGCAGGCCACGCCGCCAGTCGTCGTCGCCCAAGGCCTCGGGCTTGGCGATCGTGCCGGTCAAAAGGCCACGGCCGAGTGGGCTGTAGGGGACAAAGCCGATGCCGAGTTCGCGGCAGACAGCGAACACTTCGTCTTCCGGGTCACGGCTCCACAGCGAATATTCGCTCTGCACGGCTGATATCGGATGCACGGCATGCGCCCGGCGGATGGTCGCGGCACTGGCCTCCGACAGGCCGAGCGCGCGCACCTTGCCCTCGCGCACCAGTTCGGCCATGGCGCCGACCGTATCCTCGATCGGCACATTGGGATCGACGCGGTGCTGGTAGTAGAGATCGATGACATCGGTGCCGAGCCGCTTCAGCGAGGCCTCGGCGACGGCTTTGACGTGCTCGGGACGGCTGTCGACGCCGGCCATACGGTTGATGCCGGTACCTTCCTCCAAAATCTTGAAGCCGAATTTGGTGGCGATGGTCACCTTGTCACGAACCGACTTCAGAGCCTTGCCGAGCAGGATCTCGTTCTCGTAGGGGCCATAGACTTCCGCCGTATCGAAGAAGTTGACGCCGATCTCGACGGCGCGGTGCAACGTGGCGATCGCGTCGGCCTCCGGCTGGCCGCCATAGACGAAACTCATCCCCATGCAGCCGAGGCCGACGGGATACACGTTCAATTCAGTTCCTAGCTTGCGGGTTTGCATCAGGCATCTCCTTGTTGTGATGCGACAGAGATAGCGCCTTGCTTTGTGTTCGATAATCGTCTCTCATTTGCACGGGCTGTTCCAAAGAATAGATCAATGAACCGAGCGCATCTGTCCCAATTGGCCGTGCTGGCAACCGTTGCCCAATGCGGCAGCTTTCGCGGCGCGGCCAGGGAATTGGCCATCGCGCCATCGGCGGTCAGCCATGCGGTGTCCAGCCTCGAGGCGCGACTGGGCGTTCGTCTTCTGGCGCGCAGCACCCGCAGCGTCGCCCCGACCGAGGAGGGCGCGCAACTGCTTGAACGGTTGCGGCCGGCCCTTTCCGAGATCGACCTGGCTCTGGAGACGGCGGTCGAGGCGCGCGACCGGCCGACCGGGAATCTGCGGCTCAGCGTGCCGCGCACGGCAGCACATCTGGTGCTGACGCCACGGCTCGGCGCCTTTGCCGCGGCCTATCCCGATATCGTGCTGGAGATCGTCATCGAGGACCGCTTCACCGATGTCGTCGAGGGCGGTTTCGATGCCGGTGTGCGGCTCGGCGAGAGCTTGCAGCGCGACATGATCGCGGTGCGCATCGGGCCGGACATTCGCGGCGCGGTGGTCGGCGCGCCATCCTATTTCGCGGCCATGCCGAGACCGCATCATCCGCGAGACCTTGCCGATCATCGCTGCATCCGCTTTCGTTTCTCCAGCGGCATCCTCTACCGGTGGGAGTTCGAGAAGGGCGGCAAGGCGATCGAGATGGCCGTGCAGGGACCGCTTGTCCTCGATGAGGACCATCTGATCGCCCGGGCGGCCGTCGACGGCGCCGGGCTCGCCTTCGTCTTCGAGGATTATATCCGCACGCCACTCGCCGATGGCCGACTGATCCGCGTGCTGGAGGACTGGTGCCCGCCTTTCGACGGGTTCTTCGTCTACTATCCCAGCCGCCGCCAGATGCGGCCGGCGCTGCGCGCCTTCGTCGATTTCTTCAAGGTGAGCGGATAACTTCACCCTCTCCCTTGTGGGGAGGGTCGCGCTGCAAATGCCGCAAGGCGGCGTTGCGAAGCGGGGGTCTCGTAGGGCGCGCCCCGTCTTGCAATCTCCGCTGCGAGCAAGGGGAGGGTGAAGCGAAGGAAGAAAGTCGCCCCGGCATTCGTTCACGTCCCATGCATGCATCGATCACCAACAGCACGACCCGCTATGGCTGGGGTGCGATCATTCTTCACTGGCTGATTGCGCTGATCTTCATCGGCCAGTTCGGGCTCGGCTTCATCATGGTGCGGCTGACCAGCCAGCGCACTGCCTTCGAACTGATCCAACTGCACAAATCCCTCGGCTTTCTGCTGCTCGGGCTGGTAATCCTGCGCATCGCCTGGCGCTTCGGCAATGCGGCGCCGGCGCTGCCGCGCTCGGTTGGAACCTTGGAGCGGCGGGCCGCGCCGCTCGCTCACCTTGCTCTCTACGCGTTTCAACTGGCCCTACCCTTGTCCGGCTGGGCGCTGGTGTCGGTGTCGATGCTGGAGATACCCAGCCTGCCGTTCAATCTTTTCCTCATGCCGAACCTGCCGCTGGCCGAATCGGATGCGGCCGAAAACTTCTGGGCGTCAGCGCATTGGTATCTCGCCTATGCCGGCATGGCCCTGGTCGTACTGCATGTCGCGGCGGCGCTGCGTCATCATTTCCAGCTCAGGGATGGCGTGCTCACTCGCATGATCACGCCTTCGTCAGAGGACAGTGCGGAATAGAGCGGTGGGGTCATTCGTTCATTGGGTGAGGGCGCGCAGGAAATGCGCTGCCTACAACAAGGAACACCTCAATGTACACGCGTATCCTCGGATTTGCGGCGGTCGCCGTTTGTCTTGCCATGCCGGCTTCAGCGGCAATAGCGCTTGGTGATGCCGCCGGCAGCTACGCGATCAGCCCGGCCAACTCCTCGATCCGCTTTTCCATCGGCAAGGTCGGTGGCGGCGGCCTCGATGGCGCCTTCGGCCGCTTCAAAGGCTCGATCCGCATCGACAACAGCGACGTCGCCCGCTCGCAGGTCAATTTCACCATATTTCCCGAAAGCGTCGGCACCGGCCAGGGCCGCATCGATGCCTTCCTGCGCTCCGACGCGGTGTTCGATGCCGCCGACAGCCCTGAGATCCAGTTCCGCTCGACCAGCGTGACCCGCACCAGCGACACCACGGCGCTGGTCAGCGGCCGGCTGACGGCGCGCGGCAAGACATTCCCGGAAAAGTTCACGGCCGAGCTTGGCGGTCTGAAGGCCGGCACGATAAAATTCCATGTCACCGGCCAGGTGCTCAGGTCACGCTACGGCATGGATGTCGGCACGCCGATCTATTCCAACATCGTCGACTTCGACATGACGCTGACGGGCAAACGGGGCTGAAACCAGGCAGTCCCGGTCATTGGCTTTTCCTGAGATTTCGGGCAAACCTCGTCGCCTGCAATCGCTATGGAGAGGCCTGATGTTCCGATGGGGTGTGTTGTCGACGGCCAAGATCGGCCGCGAGCAGTTGTTGCCGGCAATGGTCGACGCGGAGAACGGCGTTCTGTCGGCGATTGCCAGCCGCGATTTATCGAAAGCCAAGGCACTGGCAGAGCGCTTCGGCGCGCGCCATGCCTTCGGCTCCTATGAGGACCTGCTCGCCTCCAGCGAGGTCGACGGCGTCTACATCCCGCTGCCGACCTCCCAACACGTCGAATGGGCGGCCAAGGCGATCGAGGCCGGCAAGCACGTGCTGGTCGAAAAGCCGCTGGCGCTCGACGCCAAGGACATTCTGCCGCTGATCAAGCTGCGCGATGCCAAGAAGGTGCTGGTCTGCGAAGCCTTCATGGTCATCTACCACCCGCAATGGATCAAGGTGCGCGATCTCATCGCCAGCGGCGCCATCGGCCGGCTGCGGCACGTGCAGGGCGCCTTCTCCTATTACAACGTCGATCCCAACAACATGCGCAACAAGCTCGATCTCGGCGGCGGCGCGCTGCCCGACATCGGCGTATACCCCACCGTCTCGACGCGCTTTTCCACTGGCAAGGAGCCGTTGCGCGTCCAGGCGACGATCGAGCGCGACAAGACATTCGGCACCGACATCTATTCCTCGATCCGCGCAGATTTCGGCGACTTCGAGCTGTCCTTCTACCTGTCGACGCAGATGGCGGCGCGCCAGGTCATGGTGTTCCATGGCGAGAAGGGTTTCATCGAGGTGTTTTCGCCCTTCAACGCCGGGCTCTACGACCATCACCGCGTCGAACTGCACAACCAGAACCACACGGAGGCGCAGGTATTCCGCTTTCCCGGCACCCAGCAGTACCGGCTGGAGGTCGAGACCTTCGCGCGGGCCGCACAGGGTGGCAAGGAGCGGGTCTTCACGCTGGAAGAATCCGTGCTCAACCAGAAGGTCATCGACGCCATCTTCCGCGCTGGCGGCAAGGAAGGTTGGGAGGCCGTCTAGCCAGCCCTCTGTTTGACGCAATTCCGGACGGAAAACCGTTTCACAATTCCTGGAGTTGCTTTAGCCGGCTAATGGGAAGGGGGAAAGATGGCTGACCATGCTGACGTGATCATTGTCGGCGCCGGCCTCGCCGGGCTGGTCGCCGCCGCCGAGCTTGCCGAGGCCGGCAAGAAAACCGTCATCGTCGACCAGGAACCGGAACAGTCGCTCGGCGGCCAGGCGTTCTGGTCGTTCGGTGGGCTCTTCCTCGTCGATTCGCCCGAGCAGCGGCGCATGCGCATCCACGATTCGCATGATCTGGCACTCGAGGACTGGCTGGGCACCGCCGCTTTCGACCGCCCGGAAGATCACTGGCCGCGCAAATGGGCCGAAGCCTATGTCGGCTTTGCCGCCGGCGAGAAGCGCTCATGGCTGACGCAGCGCGGCCTGAAATTCTTTCCCGTCGTCGGTTGGGCCGAGCGTGGCGGTGGCAATGCCATCGGCCATGGCAATTCGGTGCCGCGCTTTCACATCACCTGGGGCACCGGCCCCGGCGTGCTTGAACCCTTCGTCCAGCGCGTCCGCGAAGCCGAGAAAAGTGGGCTGATCCGCTTCAAATTCCGCCACAGGGTCAACGAATTGACCCGCACGGGTGCCATCGTCGACGGCGTGCGCGGCGACATCCTGCAGCCGAGCGCCGTCGAGCGTGGCCACAAAAGCTCGCGCGACATATCAGGCGATTTCGAGCTTCATGCGCAAGCGGTGATCGTTGCCTCCGGCGGCATCGGCGCCAACCACCAGCTTGTCCGGGAGAACTGGCCGCAGCGGCTTGGCGCGGCACCCAGGCGCATGATCACGGGCGTGCCCGACCATGTCGACGGCCGCATGCTGGCGATCACCGAAACGGCCGGCGGCAGCATCATCAACCGCGACCGCATGTGGCACTATGTCGAGGGCATCAAGAACTGGGCGCCGATCTGGACCGATCATGCGATCCGCATCCTGCCCGGCCCGTCATCCCTGTGGCTCGATGCCAGGGGCAAGCGCCTGCCGGTGCCGCTCTATCCCGGCTTCGACACGCTGGGCACGCTCAGCCACATCATGAGCACCGGCTTCGACTATTCCTGGTTCATCCTGACCAGGAAGATCATCCAGAAGGAGTTCGCACTGTCGGGCTCCGAACAGAATCCCGACCTGACCGGCAAGAGCTGGCGCCAGGTTCTCGGCCGCGCCACTTCAGGCATTCCGGGCCCGGTCAAGGCGTTTATGGAAAAGGGCGAGGATTTCATCGTCGAGGCCGACCTGTCGACGCTGGTCGCCCGCATGAACGCGCTGGCCGGCGGCGAGCCGCTACTCGAACTCGCGAAGGTCGAACGCGAGATCCGCGCCCGCGACCGGCAGCTCGACAATCCGTTCTCCAAGGACATGCAGATCACCGCATTGCGCGGTGCGCGTGCTTACCTTGGCGACAAACTGATCCGCACGGCCAAGCCGCACAAAATGCTTGACCCGGCAAACGGCCCGCTGATCGCGGTCCGCCTCAACATCCTGACCCGCAAGACGCTCGGCGGCCTGCAGACCGATCTCGACAGCCGCGTGCTGGGTACCGACGGCCAGCCGGTGGTGGGCCTCTATGCCATCGGTGAAGCCGCCGGTTTCGGTGGCGGCGGCGTTCATGGCTATGCGGCGCTTGAAGGCACGTTCCTTGGCGGCTGCATCTTTTCCGGCCGCAGCGCCGGCCGGGCGGCGGCCGTCGCGGTGGCGTGAAACAGCGCCGTCGCGGTCCGATTTCCTGCTTGGGGGGCACATACGCCCAGGCGATAAACATATGACTTTTTTATATTTTTCAGTTTTCGGCCGCCTCGAATACAAATGCGGTTGCTTTTATCTTTCTGAGTGCAGCCGGTCCTGAGCCGCTGCAGGCAGTCACCACCTCGTGGCGACAGTTAAGAAAGAAGGAAGTCCTCGATGTTCCTCTCGGACGGGCTCTATCTGCCCACCCATCGTCCGCTGCCGGCGTCGCAGCTCGAACAAATCAGGCGGGCGGCCAACAACAATCGCCGGCCGGGCAGCCTGGTCGCGCCCTTCACATCGACATGGTGGCTCCTGGTCGTCGGCGGCTTGCTGGTCGCCGCCACCATCGCTGCTCAAGTTTCCTGATCGCAAGGCACAAGATCATCATGCAACGTTCTCACATTCCCCCTGACGGAAGGGCCCCTCACCGTTTCGTGGTTGGGCGCGACGGTGAAGGCCACTGGATCGCGCGCGACGAAGAAGGCCTGACCGGCGGCGTTTTCGCCGATAGGAGTTCCGCTGTTCGTTTTGCCACAATGGAAAGCGGTCATCAGGCCGGCGCGATACGCTTCGCCCCGGCAAGCGTCCGGCTTTCCCTGTTCAACTGATCCTGCTTCCGGCTGCTTTCACCTTTCCGGAACGGTCTGACCATGGACACGTCCAACACTGCCGATCTGGTCGGATTGCTCGATCGTCTCCCGCATGTCGGCAGATTGCTCGAACACCAGCTGTGGGAGGCCGCACGCGGCCCGTCGCTCGACAGATCGTCCCGGCAAGGCCGGCGGTTTGCCCGTCTGGTCGAGGCCGGCGCCACGCTCGACGCCGTCCTCCTGCTCGTCGCCTTGTCGAAGCCGGAGCGCTCGGTTTCGTCGCTCAGCAGGATCGGCGAGCGATGGTTTTGCACCATTCAAGTCCCGCCTGCAGGGATGCCTGGCAACGCCCGCAAATTCGAAGCGGACCACACCGATCTGGCAGCAGCGGTGCTCTCGGCTCTGCTTCTTTCGCACCGCGAACAGGCGGCGTCCCCAAACAATCACCAAGGAGAATTTGATTCCCATGACACCCGAACAAGCACGAACGCGCCTGACCGGAGCGATGACCGCGCTGGTAACGCCATTCACCGACGGCGAGGTCGACCTGAAGCAACTGACCACGCTGCTGCGCTGGCAGATCGAACAAGGGATCAACGGGCTGGTGCCGTGCGGCACCACCGGTGAGTCCCCGACCCTATCGTGGGAGGAGCGCCTCGACATCATCGCGCTCTGCGTGAAAATTGCCGCGGGGAAGGTGCCGATCATCGCCGGCACCGGGACGAACAGCACCGAGACGACGATTGCTCTTTCGACAGCCGCCGAGGCTTTCGGGGCCGACGCGGCCCTCATCGTCACGCCCTACTACAACAGGCCGAGCCAGGAGGGGATATTCCGCCACTTCGAAGCCATCGCCAGCAAGGTCAAGATACCGATCATCGTCTACAATGTCCCGGCCCGGACCGGTGTCGACCTGTCGCTGGAGACGGTCGAGCGCCTAGCGCAGATTCCAACCATCGTCGGCATCAAGGACGCCACCGGCGATGTGAACCGCCTGTCCTCGCTTCCCGCAGTGCTGAGGCGTCGCTTCATCTGTCTGTCCGGTCACGACGCCACGTCGTTCGGCTTCAACACGATGGGCGGGCGTGGCACGATCTCCGTGGTCTCGAACGTCGCGCCTCGACTGTGCGTCGAGATGCATGATGCCTGCCGGCAAGACGACCACCATACCGCTCGGGCCATCCATCATCGCTTGCGGCCACTCATCGCGGCGCTCGAGCTGGAGAGCAATCCGGTGCCGGTCAAATACGCCCTGCACCTGGCGCTAGGCCTAAGCCCTGACGTCCGCTTGCCAATGACCGCTGTCCGTCCTGAAACCGCGACGGCAATTCGAGAGGCGATGGTGACTTTGAACGAGGGTGGATACAGCGCAATGCGATCAGGATTGATTGCGGCCGTGCCTGCTCAGCAGCGGTTTTGACGGAGCGGCCTTGCCGTCAGCGGCGTAGACCAGGCCCGGTTGGACGATCCATTCGCCAGCCCGCAGCGCTTCGACATCGAAACGCCCATCGGCGTCGCGTGTTGCAACGCCGACATAGCGATATCGGGATCCGCTCGCATCGACGACCGTATCGGCGATCGGATGGCCGGCGAGCCGGCCGATGATCGCGCCTTGTTCTCTGAGGTTTGCCAGGACAAAATATTCCGTCGGCACCCTGCGGCTGACCCTGGAGGTCAGCCAGACTGAATGTGATCTCATGGTCGTTGAAGCCAGTCTGTCGTTCCGGCCGCCGTCGAGCGGCGGCCCGGAAATACATAGTCGCTGGCCGTATAGGAATTCGAGACCAGGTTTTGGCCTGAATTATATACGCCGCATATGGATGACGGCGCTCAGGGGACCCATTCGCCCGTTCCCAAAGCGGCTACCGCATCGACGATCCGCGTAAAGCTGGCGCGGGCGCGGCCGACCGTGTGCCGGGCTCTCAGATAGCCATGCACCAGCCCAGCTTCCTCGAACCAATATGCCCGTCCGCCGGCGGCGGCGACGCGTGCGCGATAGGCTTCGCCGTCTGATGACAGCGGGTCGCACTCGGCAGTGATCAGCACCGTCGGCGGCAGATTGGCGAAGTCACCATCGGCGAGCGGCGACAGCGTGATGTCACCGGTCCTATCCACGCCGCCGGTGCGGACCTTCTTGTAGAATTCCAGGTCGCGCACCGTCAGCATCGGCGCCTCGGCATGCGTCACGTAAGAGCCGCGCGAGCGGTCGCCGCCGAGGCCGGGATAGATCAGCACCTGGCCAATCGGCTTGCGCTGATGGCCGCGTGTCGCATGGCTGACGGCAGCGGCAAGATTGCCGCCGGCGCTGTCGCCGCAAAGCACGATGGGATGCTCGCGATTGGTGGTGGCCCATTCGAAGGCGCCCATTGCATCGTCGAAGGCGGCCGGATGCAAGTGTTCCGGCGCCAGCCGGTAGTCGACCGAGACCACCTCATGGCCGGTGCGGCCGCAGAGCTCGGCGCAGACATCGTCATGGCTGTCCAGCCCGCCGAGGATGAAGCCGCCGCCATGGAAATACAGCACCGTCGCCGCTGCCTGCGACGCGCTTCGGTAGATGCGGATCGGGATATCATGAGTGGTCGTTGCAATGGCAGAGGTTTCGACCGCAACACCCTCGGGATAGCCGGCAAAGAACTCGCGGCACATGCGGTCATAGATCTCGCGCTGCTGTGCGATCGTGTAGTCGATCGTGTCAGGCGGATAATAGGAATTGGTCTGCTCGATGAAGGCCCAGGTCTCGGCGTCGATGAGGGTTTTGTAGTCGGTCATGGGGCTTTGTAGTCGGCCATGGGGCCGCCACTACTTCCCCTTCCACACCGGCTCGCGCTTTTCGGCGAAAGCACGAAAACCCTCCATATTGTCTTCGGAGCCATAGAGGGCATCGACCGTCGGCAACTGGCGGCGTGTTACCTTGTTCATCGCGTCCTGGAAGGTGAGCGCCTCCGCCACCCGCGCCGTCTCCTTGATCGCGGCAAACACCAGTGGCGGGCCGCCAGCGAGCAGCCTGGCGATCTCCCAGACGCGGTCCTCGAGCTTCTCCTTGGGCAGTACTTCGTTGACAAGGCCCCAGCGATGCGCCTCGGCGACATCCATCCAGCGGCCCGTGAGCAAAAGATCCATGGCGACATGATAGGGGATGCGCTTCGGCAGCTTGATCGTCGCCGCGTCAGCCAGCGTGCCGGCGCGGATCTCGGGCAGCGCAAAGGAGGAATGATCGGAGGCGTAGATGAGGTCGCACGACAGCGCCAGCTCGAAGCCGCCGCCCACCGCCATGCCGTTGACGCAAGCGATGACCGGCTTGTTGAGGTCGCGCAGTTCCTGCAGTCCGGCAAAGCCGCCGACGCCATAGTCGCCGTCGACCGCATCGCCGCCGGCAGCCGCCTTCAGGTCCCAGCCGGCGCAGAAGAACTTGTCGCCGGCGGTCTTGACGATGGCGACGCGCAACTCCGGATCGTCGCGGAAGGCCTTGAATGTCTCGCCCATCAGCCGCGAGGTCTTGAGATCGATGGCGTTGGCCTTGGGCCGGTCGAGCGTGACCTCGAGGATGGTACCCTCGCGGCGGGTCGAAATGACGTCAGCCATTCTTCTTGTCTCCCAGCACCAGCAGCGCGTCGGCGATCCAGGCACCCTTGCCCTCTGTGCAGACGATCAGCGGGTTGATGTCGAGTTCCTCGATCTCGCCGGCATTCTGCTGCACGAAGGCGGCAATGCCCGAGATGGCCTCGATGGCCGCGGCGACGTCTGCCTTCGGCCGGCCGCGATAGCCTTCGAGCAGCGGGAACAGTTTGAGGCCGCGCAACGCCGCCTCGATGTCGTCGCGGGTTGCCGGCAGCATCAGCGTGACGCTGTCGCGCAGCAGTTCGACCAGCACGCCGCCGGTGCCCAGCGTCATCACCGCGCCGAACATCGGGTCACGGGTGAAGCCGACGATCAGTTCGGCGACGCCGTCGCGCACCATGTGCTCGACATAGAGGCCGGTGCCGAGCGGCAGCAGGTCATGCGCTGCCGTGCTGACGGATTCGGCGTCCTTGAGGTTGAGCCTGACAGCGCCGACCTCGGATTTGTGGGTGACGCCCAGCGCCTTCAGCGCCACCGGAAAGCCGAGCGCCATCGACGAGATCACCGCCTCGACGGCATTGGCGGCGCGTTCGCCCTTGGGCACCGGCAGGCCGGCCTTGATCAGCCGCGATTTCGCCTCGGCCTCGTCGGGCGTGATGTGGTCGCCACCGGGCGCGCCGGAAGCGGACGTGTCGATCGGCTGCGCCTGCGGCTCGCGCCATGCCCAGCCGATGAAGGCTGCCGCCTGGGCGGCGTCCATGGCCTCGGAAATGCCGAACAACGGCACCATGCCACGCGCCATCAGCCCGGCCGTGTACTCCTCCGGCAAGTTCTCGGGCAGCGAGGAGACGATGGCGCCTTGCGCCTTGTTGGTCTTCAGCGCCGATTCGAAGGCCCGCAGGGTCGCCCACCAGTCGGTGTCTGAGCAGCGGTCGGGGCGCGGGAAGTCCAGCACCAGCATGTTGAGGTCGAAACCGCCCGACACCATGGCGGTGAAGGTGGCGGTCATCGCCGGCTCGTTGTTCCAGATGAAGGTGTGGTAGTCGAGCGGGTTGGCCACCGCCACCAGCGGCCCGAGCGTCGATTTGACATGAGCGCGGTGCGAGCCGGTCAGGTCAGGGAAATTGACCCAGCGACCCTCCGCACTGTCGGCCATGACGGACGCCTCGCCGCCCGAGCAGCTCATCGACGACAGACGATAACCGGGCAGCGGACCAGTGACGTGCAGCAGCTTCAGCGCCTCGATAAAGGCCGGAATGGAATCGACGCGGGCAATGCCGAGCCGCCTCAGGAAGGCCCCCGAGGCCGCGTCTGAGCCGGCCAGCGAGGCGGTGTGCGAGACTGTCGCCTGCCGCGCCTGTTCGGAGCGTCCGACTTTCATGGCGATGATCGGCTTCTTCAGCTCGCGTGCCCGGGCCGCCAGCCGTTCGAAGCCGGCTACCGAATCGAAGGCCTCGATGTGCAGCCCGAGCGACGTAACCCGCTCGTCCTCGATCAGGCCAAGCGCCATTTCGGACAGGCCGGTCTGCGCCTGGTTGCCGGCCGTCATCAGGAAGGCGATCGGCAGGCCGCGCTTTTGCATCGTCATGTTGATGGCGATGTTGGACGACTGGGTGATGATGGCGACGCCTTTGCCGCCGTCGGCCAGCCTGATGCCGCCATGCTGGTCGGGCCACAGGAGTGCGCCGTCGGCATAGTTGATCAGGCCATAGCAGTTCGGCCCGATGATCGGCATCTGGCCCGCCGCCGCGACCAGCTCGGCCTGCAGCCGCTCGCCGTCGTCATCATAGGCCTCGGTCTCGAGGAAGCCTGCGGCAAAGCAGACGGCGCCGCCGGCGCCGCGTTCGGCCAGCGCCTTGACCACCTCGATGGTCAGGTGGCGGTTGACGCCGACAAAGGCGGCGTCAGGTGCGCCGGGCAGATCGGCTACCGAACGGTAGGCCTTGCGGCCGGCCACCTCGTCCTTGGTCGGGTGCACCGGCCAGATCTCGCCGGCAAAGCCCATCTTGATCGACTGCGCGACGACGGCGGCAGCCTGCGCGCCGCCGAAGACAGCGATCGACTTCGGCCGCAGGAGACGTTCGAGTTTATGCATGATCACTTTCTCGTTGGAGCATGATCTCAGGACAAACGAGATCGTTTGTCCGAGAAAACCGGATTCCACTTTTCGCGATCATGCTCAGGCTCCAAACGGGCGCAGCAGCGCTCGTGAAATGATGTGGCGCTGGATCTCGGACGTGCCTTCCCAGATACGCTCGACGCGCGCGTCGCGCCAGATGCGTTCCAGTGGCAGGTCGTCCATCAATCCCATGCCGCCATGGATCTGGATCGCTTCGTCGGCGACGAAGGCAAGCATCTCGGTGGCCTTCAATTTGGCCATGGCCATGTCCTGATCGGTGACGGTGCCCTGATCGTACTTCCAGCCGGCTTCGAACACCATCAGGTCAGCCGCCTTCAGTTCCGTCGCCATGTCGGAAAGCTTGAACGACACGCCCTGGAACTTGCCGATCTGCTGGCCGAACTGCTGGCGTTGGGCGGCATATTCGACAGCATGGCCAAGCGCCCGCTCGGCGCGGCCCAGACAGGTGGCGCCGACCTGCAGCCGGGTGGCGCCGAGCCACGAATTGGCGACGTCAAAACCCTTGTGGACCTCGCCGAGCACCTGGCTTGCCGGAAGCCGGCAATCGTCGAATTCGAGGATGGCGTTGGTGTAGCCGCGATGCGAGACGTTGCGATAGCCGTCGCGCACGGCAAAACCCTTGGTCCCCTTGTCGACGAAGAACGCGGTGATCTTCTTGCGCTTGCCGCGTGGCGAATCCTCTTCGCCCGAAGCCATGAAGACGATGGCAAAGTCGGCGAGGTCGGCGTGGCTGATGAAGTGCTTGGTGCCGTTCAGCACCCAGTCGTCACCATCCTGCACCGCGGTCGCCTTCATGCCGCGCAGATCGGAACCGGCCCCCGGCTCGGTCATCGCCAGGCAGTCCCATTTCTCGCCACGGATGCAAGGAAACAGATATTTTTCGCGCTGCTCCGGCGTGCCGGCCAAGAGGATGTTGGACGGGCGCGCCACGCAGGTCCAATGCAGGGCGTAGTTGGCTCGGCCGAGCTCTTTTTCATAAAGCAGCCAGGTCACCGTATCGAGCCCGGCACCACCGACGTCCGCCGGCATGTTGGCGGCATAGAGCCCGGCCTCGATCGCCTTGGCCTTGATCTCCTCGATCAACTCGCGGCGCAGCACGCCGGTGCGCTCGACCTCGCGCTCATGCGGATAAAGCTCGTTTTCGACGAAGGCACGCGTCGTCTCGACGATGAGCCTCTGTTCCTCCGACAGCCCGAAATCCATGGGATCAGCCCTTTTTCTTGCCGGTCTTTTTCTTCGGCTTGCTTGCCTTTGCCTTCTCCGCCGCTTTGGAGGCGGTCGGCTTCTTCGCCGCCAGCTTGGCCAGCTGCTTGGTATAGTCCTTGTGCAAGGCGCCGGCGCCCCAGCCCTTGCCTTTGTTCTGTTTCGACAGCGCGTCCATGATGGCGACCAGATTGTCGTCGCGGATCTTTTCCAGCTCGCGGATCGACAGCCCATGCGCCTGGTCGTCCGACTGCGTTGCGATCAGGTCGACCAATTCGTCGTTGAATTCCGGCACGTCCATCAGCTTGGTCCACGGCCATTTTAGGCACGGGCCGAACTGCGCCATGAAGTGGCGCATGCCGGCCTCGCCGCCAGCGACGCGATAGACCTGGAACATGCCCATCTGCGCCCAGCGTAGGCCGAAGCCATAGCGCATGATGTCGTCGAGTTCCTCGACCGTGCAGATGCCGTCCTTGATCAGCCACAGCGCCTCGCGCCACGCGGCTTCGAGCAGGCGGTCGCCGACGAAGGCTTCGATTTCCTTGCGGATGACGACAGGCTTCATGCCGATCGAGGCGTAGATCTCCTTGGCGACCTCGATCGCCTCGGGAAAGGTCTGCTCGCCACCGACGATCTCGACCAGCGGCAGCAGATAGACCGGGTTGAACGGATGGCCGACGACCAGCCGCTCCGGGTGCTTCTTCATCGCCACCTGCATGTCGGTCGGCTTGATGCCGGAGGTCGAGGAGCCGACAATGGCATTGGCAGGCGCATGGGCATCGATCTCGGCCAGCACGCGGTGCTTGAGGTCGAGCCGTTCCGGCACGCTTTCCTGGATGAAGTCGGCGTCGGCCACCGCCTCGGCGATGGTCTTGGCGAAGGTCAGTTTGCCCTCTTTCGGCAGGCCGCCGGGCACCATCTGCTTGTAGGCGCGGCGCGCTCCCTTCATCACTTCGCTGACCTTGCGCGACGCCTCCGGGTCGGGATCGAAGATCGAAATATCAATGCCGTTGAGCAGCAGGCGCGCCACCCAGCCGGCGCCGATGACACCGCCGCCGATGGCGGCCGCCTTGTTGATGATGCTCATGCTTAGGCTCCGGTTCTCTTGGTGGCAGTTTCGGGATCGAGGAGGGGCACTCGCTCGCCGGCGCGGATCACTGACGGGTCATAGGCCTTGCGGGCAAAGACTTCGAGCACGAACGGCCGGAAGAATTCGATCGGCAGCGTCTCGTAGTCGGGATCGAAGCTCGACTGGTCCCAGCGTTCGCAAAACGCATCGCAGTCGCCGAAATAGGCGTGGCCGGCAAAGCGGTCGCGGGCGTGCCGGTCGCCGCCGAGGTGATGGGCATAATAAAGCCGCTGGAAGTCGCCGTGCTTCTCCACCACCCAGGTGCATTGCTCGCGCACGAAGGGCTTCAGGATCGACGCGGCGTATTCATCGTGATTGTAGGGCGCATAGATGTCGCCGATGTCGTGCAGCAGCGCACAGGCGATCCAGTCGGTGTCGGCGCCGTCGCGCCAGGCGCGCGTCGCCGCCTGCAGCGAATGGCCGAGCCGCGTGATCTTGTAGCCCGACAGGCCCTCATCGAGCTGGACCAGCGCGTCGAGCAGCCGCTCGCCGGTCTTGGCCGCATAGTCGATCTCATGCGCGGTCAGGAACTCGTAGTCTTGCCTGTCGCCATCCTTCATCGCCGTGAACTTGACGGTAGTCATGCCGACCTCCCAGCGAATTAGTCTTCTTGTTTGAGCATGATCTCTGGACAAACGGTTTCGTTTGTCCGGGAAAACCGGTTCCCACTTTTCGGGATCATGCTCATGCCGCTATCGGCGCCCGCTTGGTCAGGTTCAGCTTCTTGCGCACTTCCTCGGGCCCGAGGATCCTGGCGCCCAGATTGGTGACGATGCGGGCGGCGCGCTCGACCAGCTGCGCATTGGTCGCCAGCACGCCCTTGTCTAGCCAGAGATTGTCTTCCAGCCCGACACGGACATTGCCGCCGGCAAGCACTGCCGCGGCGGCATAGGCCATCTGGTTGCGGCCGATGGCAAAGGCCGACCAGTTCCAGGTCGATGGCACATTGTTGACCATGGCCATGAAGGTGTTGAGGTCGTCAGGCGCACCCCACGGCACGCCCATGCAGAGCTGCACCAGGGCATCCGGATTAAGAACCTTCTCTTCGACCAGTTGCTTGGCGAACCACAGATGGCCGGTGTCGAAGGCCTCGATCTCCGGTTTGACGCCGAGCGCAGTCATCATGCCGCCCATGGCGCGCAGCATGCCGGGCGTGTTGGTCATGACATAGTCGGCCTCGGCGAAATTCATGGTGCCGCAGTCGAGCGTGCAGATTTCCGGCAGGCACTGGCGCACATGTTCCATGCGGTTGGTGGCGCCGCCCATGTCGGTGCCTTTTTCATTCAAAGGCAGCGGTGCTTCGGGCGAACCGAACACCATGTCGCCGCCCATGCCGGCGGTCAGGTTCAGGATGACGTCGACGTTTGCCGCGCGGATGCGCTCGGTCACTTCGCGGTAGAGATGCACGTCGCGACGAGGCTTGCCGGTTTCGGGGTCGCGCACATGGCAATGCACGATCGCGGCGCCGGCCTTGGCCGCATCGATGGCCGAATCGGCGATTTGCTTGGGCGAGCGCGGCACATGCGGGCTGCGGTCCTGCGAGCCACCGGACCCGGTCACGGCACAGGTAATGAAGACCTCACGGTTCATCGCGAGCGGCATCGAATTCTCCTCCCAATCGAAACAACCATGCATGCCGCCCAAAGGTGGCAACCGGTCTTGGGACACCGACATGCATAAGAACCAACCAACATTGCCTGACTTGCCGGAAACTGTTTTGCCTTTTACGAAGGGCATATGATAAAAAGCGAAAAATCCGATATCTTTCGCGCCGAGCGCCTACCGCTCAAGGTGACGCTGCTGGTGTTTTCCGGCTCGTCCATCATGTGCGTCGCGTCGGCAGTCGATCCATTGCGCGCCGCCAACCGCATCTCCGGCGAGACCCTCTTCGATTTCAAGCTGGTCTCGGTGACCGGCGAGGCTCCAGTCACCACGTGCGGCCTGCCGGTGGCGGTCAGTGGCCGCTTCGACGCGGCTGATCCAACCGACGTCCTTGTCGTTGTCGCCGGCTTCGGCACCCAGAACTACGCAACGTCGGCTCTGCTTTCAGGCCTACGCCGGGCGGCACGGACGGCGCGTGCCTGCGGCGGCGTCGAGGCCGGCACATGGCTTGTGGCGCGCGCCGGCCTGCTGGAAGGGCGCAGCGCCACCACTCACTGGGAGGACATGGAGGACTTTTCGTCGGCCTTTCCCGGCGTCGATGTCCGCCCCGACCGCTATGTCATCGACGGACCGGTCTTCACCTCGGGCGGCGCGTCGCCGACCTTCGACCTGATGCTTCATCTCATTCGCACGCGCCTCGGCATGGCGGTGGCGCTCGATGTCGCCAGCGTCTTCATCTACGACCAGGCACGCGCCGCCACCGACGCCCAGCCACTGGTCTCGCTCGGCCGGCTCGATGGCTATGATCCGCGGCTGGCGCAAGCCATCCGATTGATGGAATCGCATGTCGACCAGCCGCTGACGATAGAAGCGGTGGCAAAACGCGCCGGCGTGACGGCGCGAACCCTGGAAAGCATTTTCCGCAAGTCGATCGGCGAGACGCCGGGCGCTTATTATCTCAGGCTGCGCCTCGGCGCTGCGCGCCGGCTGGTTGTCGATACGCGGGTGGCGATGGCCGATATTGCCGGGCGGACCGGATTTTCGTCCGCCGCGGCGTTTTCGAGGGCGTTTTCGAGAGCTTTTGGCGAAGCGCCAGTCAGAGTACGGCGCGGTTGGTGAGTATCCAGTCGGTCGCGGCGGCGAGGTCATCTACCACAGCCGTGGGCGCCGGATTGAAGCGTGTTTCGTCGTTTGGGCGATACTTGCCTGTCCGCACAAGCAGCGCCGCACCAAGCCCGGCGCGCAGCGCGCCGGCGACATCGCTCTCGGCATCGTCGCCGACCATGACCCCATCGGCGGCCGAGCAGTTCATATTGGCAAGCGCCGAAAGAAAGAAGTCCGGTGTCGGCTTGCCGAGCACGACAGGGCTTCGGCCACTGGCGAATTCGAGGGCGGCAACGAAGGCGCCCGTGTCGAGGCTGAGCAGACCATCTGCATCCTTGAAGGTGCGATTGGTGGCGAGCGCCACAAAATCGGCGCCGGCCACCAGCTCGCGGAACGCCCGGTTGAGCCTGGCATGATCGAAGGCTTCGCCTGCATCTCCGACGATGACGGCCCGCCCATTTGCGCCGTCCAGTCCGGAAAACTCAGGCTCCAGGTTGGGATGGACGAGCAGATGCGGTGTGAGGCCGTGCCTGCGCAGCCATTCGACGGCGGCACGCGCCGGCGTCAGCAATTCCTCTTCTTCAACCTCGACGCCGAGGGCGGTAAGCTGCGCGATGATTGCCTTGTGTGGTGAGCGCGTTGTGTTGCTGACAAAGCGGAGCGGCAAGCCCGCATTGCGCAGGCGATCGATTGCCGAGACAGCGCCCGCTATCGGGGTGTCGCCATTGTAGACGACACCCAAAAGGTCCAGAAGCACCGCGCGTACCATCGGTGAAGGATGACGAAACAGGCTCCGTTCGTCAAACCGCAGGGACCTTCAAGCGACGTCGCGGCTTTCGTGGACAATGCGCGAGCGCATGCTCTTGGCCAGCACCGTTTCAAGTCGCGCTGCAACCGCGCGATCCCATTCGTTTGTGCGCTGCGTGCCGTCTTTCGGATGCGGCATTGCCATCAGCCGGTCGATGATCGATCCGACCTCGCCAGGTGAGAGCAGGGCGTCGATTTCACGTTCGTTCTGCATATCGGTTCGCCTCCTTCTTCCTTCCCGCTACGAGCCAGTCTTATACGAGATACGTGACGGCAGTTTGAAGGCAAGAGCGAGGTCATTGAGGGGCGGCAAAGGGCCAAACCGTGTCGTCGGAGCCAGCCTTGCGCAAAGCCGTTCCTGCGCCTGGCCAGGCCAGGTCGGAGACTTCTACAGCCGCTTCTCGAACAGTACGGTGGTGAAGCCGCTGTCCCATTCGTCGTCGGGGTAGCGATCCTTCTCGACATAGCCAACCGCTTTGTAGAGCGTCTGGCTGCGCAGGTTGAACGTGTCGGTTTCCAGCCGCGCCTGCACAAATCCGGCGGCAGCGATGGCCCGTTCGGCATGGGAAAGCAGCTTGCGGCCGACGCCTTGCCCCTGGCGCGACGCCATGACGTGCAGGGCCTCGATAAAGTCCGCACGCCAATGGATCAGGCCTGCGACGCCGCCATCGATCTCGGCAACGGCAAATTCCGGCCAGCTCTGGTCAACATAGCGCCCGCCAGTATCCGATTCGACGTAGCGCTGCGCCGCCCCCTCGGTGATGTTCGGCAGCCAGGTGCCCTGGAATGTTTCCTGCAGCACCTGCTTCAACGCCGGGATGTCGGTTGCCTGCGCCCGGCGCACGATGATTCGATCCTCTGCCATTTCCTCCTCCTGCCAGCCGCCGCGTCGCCTTTTCGGCGGCGCGGCACCTTGAACTCGCACAGGCCAACAAAGATCCGTGACTAGCAGAAGGCGACCACGGCGGCTTTCAGCCAGAGGTGGTGGATGTCGGTCCAGAGATCAGGCTTCACACGTAGCGGTTGACGATGTTTTCCAGCAGTTCCTGGCGGCCGGACCTTGGCTGCGGCTCGATCTTCTTCTTGACGACGCGCTCGGCGATCTCCTCCAGCGTGCGCTTGCCGGCAAGCATCGCCTTGCCCTCGGCCGTATTCCAGCCGGCGTAGCGTTCTGCCAGAGGTGCGGACAGCGCCTTGTCCTCGACCATGCGGGCTGCGGCTTTCAGGCCGCGCGCGCACGAATCCATGCCGCCGATATGGCCGATCAGCAGATCCTGCGGGTCGAGCGACTGGCGGCGCAGCTTGGCGTCGAAATTGGTGCCGCCGGTCTTGAAGCCGCCGGCCTGCAGGACCTGATAGTAGGCCAATGCCATTTCCGGCACGTTGTTGGGGAACTGGTCGGTGTCCCAGCCCGACTGGTAGTCGTTGCGGTTCATGTCGATCGAACCGAAAATGCCGAGCGCATTGGCCAGCGCCAGCTCGTGCTCGAAGGAATGGCCGGCCAGGATGGCGTGGCCCTGCTCGATGTTGACCTTGACCTCCTTCTCCAACCCGAAGCGCTTGAGGAAGCCATAGACCGTCGCGACATCATAGTCGTACTGGTGTTTGGTCGGCTCCTGCGGCTTCGGCTCGATCAGGATCGTGCCCTTGAAGCCGATCTTGTGCTTGTAGTCGACGACCAGGCTGAGGAAGCGGCCGGCCTGTTCCTGCTCACGGGCAAGGTCGGTGTTGAGCAGGGTCTCATAGCCCTCGCGGCCGCCCCACAGCACGTAATTTTCGCCCTTCAGCCGCTTGGTGACGTCGATGCAGTTTTTCACCGTCGCCGCCGCATAGGCAAAGACATCCGGATCGGGATTGGTGGCGGCGCCCGACATGAAGCGGCGATTGGAGAACAGGTTTGCCGTGCCCCACAACAGCTTGACGCCGGTCTGCTTCATCTTGGTGGCGAAATAGTCCGCGATCTCGTCGAGGCGTGCCGCACTCTCGGAGAAATCCTTGCCCTCCGGCCGCACGTCGGCGTCGTGGAAGCAGAAATAGGGCGCGCCGAGCAGCGAGAACATCTCGAAGGCGACATCGGCCTTGAGCTTCGCCAGTTCCATCGTGTCGATCCCGCCGGCCTTGGGGAACCACGGGCGGTCGAAGGTCTGCCCGCCGAACGGATCGCCGCCCGGCCAGGCGAAGGAATGCCAGTAGGCGACGGCGAAGCGCAGATGGTCTTCCAGCCGCTTGCCGGCCACCACCTCGTCGGGATTGTAGAACCGGTAGGCCAGCGGATTCGTCGAATCCGGCCCTTCATACTTGATCTGTTTGATGTCGCCGAAAAATCCGCTGCTCATGATCTTTGTCCTCTCTCGAATAGTTCGCCCTGATTACCTCAGGCGTAATTGGTTTCGTTCTTCCGCTGGTCGAAAAGGCTCATGTCAAAAACGTCAAACGAAGGAGACAGACCATGACCGACCTCATCAAGATCGCCGAAGGCTACATCAGCGCCTGGAACGAGAGCGACGCCGAACGCCGGGCCGAATTGCTCAAGGCGACCTTCACCGAAGACGTCAGCTATCGCGATCCGCTGATGCAGGGGGACGGCCATGCAGGCGTCGCGGCGCTGATCGACGGCGTACAGCAGCGCTTTGCCGGCTTCCGGTTCTCGCTGAAGGGCACGCCGGACGGTTTTGCCGACACCATCCGCTTCTCCTGGAACCTCGGCCCGGAAGGCACTCCCTCCATCATCGAAGGCACCGACATCGGCGTCATCGAGAACGGCCGCCTGAAGAACGTCACCGGCTTTCTCGACAAGGTGCCGGCGCAATAACGCTGCCCTTCCGGGCCGCGGCGTGGGCGAGAGCGCACTCACGCCGTGGCCACCTTGATCGCCGGATACAGCGCCCGGTAGCGTTGATAGGCATCGGCATAGACGCCGCCGAGTGCCGCATCCGGTTCGATGGTGGCATCCGTCCTGGGTGCCGTGCAGATGCTGAGCGGATCGGCACCCGTCGCCGCGAGCAGGCCAAGCCGCGCCGCGCCGAAGGCGGCGCCGAAATCGCCGTCGGCGGGAATATCGACGGGCAGGTCAAGCGCGGTGGCGATCGCTTTCAGCCAATAGCGCGAACGTGAACCGCCGCCGATCGCCGTCACCCGCGTCAACGTCGTGCCGGCTGTGGCCAGGGCTTCGAGACTATCGCGGAAGGCAAAAGCGACGCCTTCGAGCACGGCCTGCGTCAGCACCACGCGGCTCGATTCATGCGCCAATCCGGTGAACGCGCCGCGGATGGCTGCATCATTGTAGGGCGTGCGCTCGCCCGACAGATAGGGCAGGAAGGACACGCCGCTCGGCGCATTTAGCGTATCGCCGAGTTCGGCGGTCAGTTCGCCTGCGCCTTTGCCCGTGATCTCCGCCAGCCAATTCAGCGAATCGGTCGCCGATAGGATGACGCCCATCTGATGCCAGGTGTTCGGAAGCGCATGGCAGAAGGTGTGGACGGCGCTTGCCGGGTTAGGCAGATAGGAAGCATTGGCGGCAAACAGCACACCCGATGTGCCGAGCGAGACAAAGGCGTGGCCCGGGCCCACCGTCCCCATGCCGCAGGCTGAAGCCGCATTGTCGCCGGCGCCGCCGGCGATCGGGATGCCGGCCTGCATGCCCCATTTCGAGGCCAGTTCACTGCGCAACGCTCCGGCCTTCTCAGTGCCCTCGACCAGCGAAGGCATCTGCTTCTCGTCGAGCGAGGTCGCCGCGAGCAGATCCGCACTCCAGCGGCGCTTGCCGACATCCAGCCAGGAGGTGCCGGCCGAATCCGACATTTCCGAAATGTATTCGCCTGAAAGCCAGAGCCGCAGGAAATCCTTGGGCAGCAGCACTTTTGCGACTTTGGCGAAGACCGCGGGCTCGTTGTTCTTCACCCAGGCAAGTTTCGGCGCTGTGAAGCCGGGAAAGACGATGTTGCCGGTCAGCTGGCGAAAGCGCGGGTCGGCGTCCAGCGCGGCGGCCTCGGCATGGCTGCGCGTGTCGTTCCACAGGATGCAGGGCCGCAGCACCTTGTCGGCGGAATCGAGCAGGGTCGCGCCATGCATCTGCCCGGACAGGCCGATGCCTTTCACCGCGGCGAGCTGGCTTGGGTGGGAAGCCTTCAGTTCGGCAATTGCTTCTTCGCAGGCATGTATCCAGTGAGACGGATCCTGTTCCGACCAGCCCGGATGCGGCCGAGATACGTCGAGCGATGCATGACCGGAGCCGATGACTGTCTGCTCGGCATCGATCAGCAGCGCCTTGACGCCCGATGTCCCGAGATCGAGGCCGAGATACATGATTTCCTCCCATGCCATTTAATTTTTTCGGATCTCGAAAAAATCTGGCTTGGCCAGTTTTTAAGACAAGATCCGCTTCGGGTCAATTCTCTGACAAATTGGCGGCGCGCCGCGAAAGCAGCGCCGACAGCGGACTGTCGGGTCGTGCCGTCGAACGTTCCGCCGTGAGCGCCCTGGCCAGCGCACCGTCACCGGTCCGCAAGGCCGCCTCGATCAGCGTCAGGTCGATGACGTCGCGCTGGGCGTGGCTGCCGCCGAAACGGTAGGCGATCGCCCGGATCGGCCGGATCAGGCGAACAGTCTCGGCATAGTTACCGGCACCGAATGCCTTGATGGCGAGCGTCAGCGGATGGCCGACATCCCGGGTGAAGACCGCATTGTCGTCGCTGCCCTGCATCGCCTCGCGCTGCGCCTCCAGCAAGGTCTGAGCCGGTGCTTCGACCCCGGCGCCGACAAAGGCCATCATCGCGTGGGCATCGTTGAAGGCATAATTGCCGTCGCCGGCCTTGGGCGCCCAGTTGGCGGCGACCGCTGCCCAGCGGTTGCCGACATCGACGCCGCCGAGATAGAGCCGCCACAGGATCGCCGAAGCATCGACCATGTTGAGCGCCAGCGTCGATCGCTCGCCGTAGATCGGGCCGTCATAGAGAGCCAGCACCTCGTCGGTCTCGCCGAGGTCAAAGTGGAACAGCGCCAGGTGCCACCAATTGTGCACCTTGAGGAAGCTCTCCTTTGTCCATGCTTCTGGATTGGCCCGCATCCAGGCAATGCCATCCATTTGCCGGCTTTGCATCTCCATGACATGGGCAACGGCATGCTGGGCCCAGCCGTCACGCGGCTCCAGGTCGACCGCGGTGCGGCCAAGCCTCTCGGCCTGCGCATAGTCACCCATCTCCTCCAGTCCGAAGGCCTGCATGCCGAGGATGGCGTGGTAGCCCGGCATGCCGCTTTGCCAGGATGGCAGGGCGCGGGCGATGCGGTCGCGCAGCATGCGCGCATTGCCTGTGAAGAAGTCGATCTGATGCCCCGTTTGCAGCGCCACAGCGTCGAGCGGGAAGTCGATGGCGATATCCCCAAGAACGCCGGCGGCATCGTGCCAGCGCCCGTTGGCGAGATGACCAAGGGCCGAGACATGCGCCCGCTCGCGCGTCGTCGCGGCAAGCGGCAGCGCCGCCTCATGGCAAGCCTTGGCCACGGCGGTCGCCTCTCGCTCGGTGGCGAGGCCGAAGAGGTAGCCCTTGAAGACATGCGCCATGACGAAGCCGGGATCTTCCGCGATGGCGCGATCGACGGAGGCGACGGGATCGCCGATGAAGCATTGCAATTCACGCACAGCCTGGTTGTAGGGCGTGAACCCCGCCGCCGTTGCGCCCGAAAGTGTCAGGTCGAATGCGTCCCTGATGGCCATGCGATGTCCTTTGATCGGCTCATGACGAGGCCTCGATCCTTCGGCCCAAAGCGATCCTAAAGCATGGGCCACGGACTCGCCAACCGGTGCATTTTCCAGGGCAATCTCGGCTTCAGCGTTAAATGGTGAAGCCGAATTTTCTCCATTGTCCTAATTGCCCGAACGCATCGCCACCGTGGCGATGCCGGCGCCGACCAGCAGCGTGCCGCCGGTGCGGTTGAAGATACGGATCGCCTTGGGATTGCGCACGACGTTGCGTGCGCGCGCCGCGATCAGCGCATAGCCGAAGGCATTGGCGAAGGCGAGCGCCAGGAAGGTCGTCTCGAAAATCAACATCTGCGTCCAGAAATCGGCATGCCGGTCGAGGAACTGCGGCAGGAAGGCGACGAAGAAGGTGATGCTTTTCGGGTTGAGCGCGGTGACCAGCCAGGCATGCGCCATCATCTTAGCGGAGGACACCACGTCGGTGCGCGGTTCGGCTTTCAGCGCGCCGCCGGCGCGAAACAGTTTCACGCCGAGATAGATCAGATAGCCGGCGCCGATCAGCTTCAGGACGGTGAAGACGGTCGCCGAAGCGGCCAGCAATGCGCCGATGCCCAGCATCGACAGCGTCATCGCGGTGAAGTCGCCGAGCGCCACGCCGACCGCCATCGGCAGAGCGGTACGCCAGCCTTGGCCCAGCGCGTAGGACACGACCAGAAGGATGGTCGGACCTGGAATGATGAGAAGGATTGTCGAGGCGGCAGCGAAGGCAGCCCAGTTTTCGAAGGACATGCTCGTCTCCTTTGAGCGTAAAGAAGAGGATAAATCCTTGGCGACGGGAGAATGTAAAGGGCGATTTCCCTAATTTCGCCAACGGCAGGTCGGTGTCAGTTCGCGCCGCTCAGCGTGCTCACGATATCGGCCAGGCTGACATCGGCACCGAGAACGATTGCTGCTGCGGCAATGGCCGCGGCAAAAAGCTTGATGTCGGTTCTTAAGGCCTTGCACATGGATCCCCTCGGTAGCCGCCTGAGAGGGGTAGGAAGCGCCGGCGCCGGGAATATGACCTGACGGGGGTCTTTTTGTGCAACAGCCCTTCGGGCGACGGTCGGGCGGCGGCTCGAATACCGGCAAGGCGACGCGCAAACGCAGGCAGCGCAAGGCCTTCACGCTTTATCAACCATGAATGATGAAGATGCGTTCTATCCGGCCGGACCGTGCTTCCCGCCGACAGCGTAGGGTTTGGGTATATGCGTGAGTTGCCGCAAGGTCTGACGCCGCCGCGAAACGGCGACGCAATCGAAACCGATCATCATCTTTCCCGTCGCACCATCCTGTCCGGCGCAGGGGCGCTGGCTTTGCTCAGCGCTGCCGGCTGCTCGACCTCGGGTGGCGGTCTGCCGGTGTTGGATCTCGACGACACCGTCACCAACTCAGTGCCGATCCGGCCGAGCATCAGCGTCGACAAGCACATCACTAGCCCCGACCTGATGTATGCGGGGCTGACCGATGGCGGCTTCAACGTGCCGGAAGTGCCCTATCTGAAGGTCAAGCCGGAGTTCCGCCGCCAGATCGTCGTCGACACGACCGGCGAGGCGCCCGGCACCATCGTCGTCCATCTGCAGGAGCGCATGCTCTATCTCGTCCAGCCGGGCGGTGATGCCATCCGGTACGGCGTCGGCATCGGCAAGGACGGCTTCCGCTGGTCCGGCCGCGCCAACATCCAGTACGGCAGGGAATGGCCGACCTGGACGCCGCCGCCCGAAATGATCGCCCGCAAGCCGGAATTGGTGAAATGGCAGGCCGGCCAGCCCGGCGGTCTCACCAACCCGCTTGGCGCCCGGGCGCTCTATATCTATCAGGACGGCAAGGACACCGGCTATCGCATCCACGGTTCGCCCGAATGGTGGAGCATTGGCCAGGCGATGTCGTCGGGCTGCGTGCGCCTGATCAATCAGGACATCATCGACCTCTACAGCCGCGTCACCAAGAAAAATCCGGTCGTCGTCATGTGACCCTGCCGGCCGCCGGTGCGGCCGCTTCTTCTTTTGTTCGAGCATGATCTCCGGCGAAAGCCGGTTCCCACCGTCGGGTTGAGCCCAGGGCGTGCTTTTCGGGATCATGCTCTTGTTCTCCCGTTGCGCGATGGCGAAAGACAGGCGAATGTGCCTGCGAATTCATCGCTCGGGAGACGTCAGGAATGGCCGGAACTTTCGTTATCGCACAAGGCGGCGGCCCGACCGCCGTCATCAACCAGACAGTGGTCGGGGCGACGCTGGAGATCCGCAAGCGGCATCCCGGTGCCAAGGTGCTGGGCTCCATCCACGGCGTGCGCGGCATTCGTGACGGCAACTATGTCGACCTCTCCGCCATCCCCGAGGACCGGCTTCGGCTGATCGCCGGAACGCCAAGTGCGGCCCTTGGCTCGACGCGCGACAAGCCGGACGCCGCCTATTGCGAGGTCGTCCTCAACGGGCTGAAGAAGGCCGGCGCCGACACCTTCATCTACATCGGCGGCAATGACACGTCCGGCACGCAGCAGATCCTGACCGACGCCGCCGGCGGCACGATCGCTTTCGTCCATGCGCCGAAAACCATCGACAATGATCTCGAGGAAAACGATCACACGCCGGGCTTCATCTCGGCGGCCGAGTTCGTCGCTGGCGCCTTCCTGTCCGTGGACCTCGATTTTCGCGCGCTGCCCGGCATCTATGTCGGCATCGTCATGGGCCGGCACGCCGGCTTCCTCACTGCTGCGGCCGCGGCCTGGCAACTCGACCCGGACAGCGGCCCGCACCTCGTCTACGTCCCGGAACGGCCATTCTCGGCGGCCGGCTTCATCGACGACGTGCGTGCCACGCTCGATCGCCACAAGCGCTGTATCGTCGCCGTGTCGGAAGGTGTCAGCACCGCCGACGGCAAGGCGCTCGTCGAAAGCCTGGTGCCGCCGGAGAAGCTCGAGCGCGACGCGCATGGCAACGTCAAGCTGTCGGGTAGCGACCTGCCGGCCGCACTCGAGCGCGCGCTGGCCGAAGGCCTGCCCGGCAAGCGGGCCCGCGTCGATGCGCTCGGCTACATGCCGCGCGGCTATATCGGCGCCATCAGCGCGGTCGACGCGCAGGAGGCCTTCGATGCCGGCGCCTTCGCCGTCAGCGTCGCCGAACAGGGTGGCGGCTCGGTGGCGCTGCAATATGACGGCGCCAAAACGGTGCTGAAGAAGGTGCCGCTGAAGAACGTCGCCGGCAAGACCCGCCATATGCCCGACGATTTCATGAAGCCCGATGTTAATCAGCTGTCCGAGGCCGGCATGGCCTATCTCAAGCGGCTGGTGCCGGAAAAATACAAGGTCGGGAAGCCGTTCGTCTGATGCCGGACTCACACGTGATGCCGGCTCACACGTGATGCCGGGCTGGTTCAGCAAGAGCACCATTGACGAGAAGACGACGATGCTGACCGAGCCGTTCGTGCATGATTACGTGCGCGCCAACATCTGGCATCTGCGCGGCCGCGATGTCGACCTGCTGGTCGATACCGGCATGGGCATCTGTCCGCTGGCGCCGGAGATCGAGTTGTCCGACGGCAAGCCGTTGCTGGTCGTCGCCACCCATATCCATCTCGACCATGTCGGCTCGCTGCACGAGTTCCCGTTGCGGGCCGGGCCAAGGATGAGTGCGGCGCAGTTCGACAGCATGGATGACGCCGCGACCTATGCCTACATGTTCCACGACCTCGAAGGTGCCGTCTCGAAACTGCCGGCGCCGGGCTGGAAGGCAGCCGATTACAGAATCCCGTCAGCGCCATTGACGCGGACCCTTGACGAGGGCGACGTGGTCGATCTCGGCGATCGTCGGTTTCGCGTGCTGCATCTGCCCGGGCATTCGCCGGATTCGATCGCACTGCTCGACGAGGCCGATGGCCTGTTCTTCAGTGGCGACGCCATCTACGACGACAAGTTGATCGACGACCTGCCGGACTCCGATCGAACAGCCTATCGCCGCACGATGCAGCGCCTGCTCGACATCCCGATCCGTATTGGTCATGGCGGCCACGGGCCGAGCTTCGACTGCAAGCGCATGCACGAAATTGCAACGGCCTATCTAGCGCGAACCGGCGCGGACTGATGCCCCAGTGGGCTGGGAAGACCGCCTGGCCGCTCAACCCACGACATTGTGACCGGCCGCCGTCTGGAAATTAAATCTTCGTAAGGTCGCCTGAAAACCCTAAATCGGGCCAATCCGCACCCTAGATGCAGGGCTGTCGATCCGGTCGGCTGCCATGCAAGGCGAGACGGGCAATCGCGACCCTCGACACGCGGGATGGCCAGTTTCCAAGAGAGGCGGCCACTGCGCAGGATCAACTCTCGCCCGGACAAACGACCATGTCAGATATCATTCGCAGACATCGCGTCGCGGCCTCGCTGGGCGCTGCGCTGATCATATCTCCCTTTGTCATCTCTTTCGCTCAAAGTGCGAGCAACGCCGTTCCGACAACCCAGACCCCTGTCGCCGGCATCACGGCACCCAACGGCTCGTTCGCCCCCATCGTGGCCGCCGACAAGCCCGCGGTGGTGACAGTTACCACCGTCATGAAGGCGCAGCCGGAAAGCACGGACGACGGCATGCCTCTCGGCAACTCGCCGTTCGACGAATATTTCCGTCAGTTCTTCGGCGACCAGGGCATGCCCGCTCCACAAACCCCGCCGCAGCAGGCTCCACGTGCCGAGGCGCTCGGTTCGGGCTTCATCGTCGCTGCCGATGGCACCATCGTCACCAACAATCACGTCGTCGATGGCGCCTCTTCCATCAAGGTGACGCTCGACGACGGCACCGAGCTTCCCGCCAAGCTCGTCGGCCGCGATGCCAAGAACGATCTCGCCGTGCTCAAGATCAAATCCGACAAGCCCTTGCCGACCGTCAAATGGGGCGATTCCGACAGGCTGATGACCGGCGACCAGGTGCTGGCAATCGGCAATCCGTTCGGCATCGGCACCACGGTCACCGCAGGCATTGTCTCGGCGCGCGGCCGCGATCTGCACAGCGGGCCGTTCGACGACTTCATCCAGATCGACGCGCCGATCAATCACGGCAATTCCGGCGGTCCGCTGGTCGATGTCAGCGGCAATGTGGTCGGCATCAACACGGCGATCTATTCGCCCAATGGCGGCAGTGTCGGCGTCGGCTTCGCCATCCCGTCCGACCAGGCCCAGAAGGTGGTCGCCAAGCTGATGAAGGATGGCTCCATCCAGTATGGCTACCTCGGTGTCGAGATACAGCCGGTGACGCCGGATGTGGCCAGCGCCATTGGGCTCGATCATCCTGGCGGCGCGCTGGTTTCGCAGGTCAATGAAGGTTCGCCGGCTGCCAAGGCCGGCGTCGAGACCGGCGACGTCATCGTCAGCTTTGCCGGACAGGATGTGAAGGATCCCAAGGACCTGTCGCGGGCCGTCGCCGATGTCGCGCCGGGCGTCAGGGAGACGCTGGATATCTGGCGCAAGGGCAAGGCCATGAATGTTTCCGTCGATGTCGGGCGCAACGGCGACGATGTGAAGACCGCATCTGTGCCCGACGAATCCGGCGCGCCAAGTGCCGAGCAGGGCTCGCGCGTCCCGGCGATCGGGCTTGGCCTGATGGACATCACTCCTGATGTCCGCCAGGAGATGAACCTGGCGGCCAATCAGCATGGCGCCCTAGTCGCAAGCGTCAATCCCGACAAGCCGGCCTCGGCCTCGGGCATCCAGCCCGGCGACATCATCGTTGCCGTCAATCAGGCGCCGGTGAAAACCGCCAGGCAAGTGACGCAGGCGATCGCCCAGGCCGGCAAGTCCGGCCGCAAGTCGGTGCTTCTGCTGGTCGAGCGCGACGGCAGCCAGATCTATGTCGCGGTGCCGTTTGCCAATGGCTGACGCCGGGGCGCTGACGTGAAGGCAGCAATCGGCGGGCTCGGCGATGCCGGTTCCGCCGATCCTGTCCGTTAAGATTTCGGTTGCCCGCCACGGCATCTTCGAGAACATTGCATAAGGCCGATAGTGGCCTGATGCAGGGGGATTGCAGCGATGGTCACCCGAGGGTTTTCTTCAGGACGGCGCCCGCCGACCGACGGCGACGCGCGCATCCCTCCTGGGCAATATCTCGAGCAGGGATTTCCGGTCCTGTCAGCCGGCCCGACGCCGCGGGTACGCACCGAGGACTGGTCGTTCACGCTGAAGCAAGGGCCGCGGCCGATCAAGAAATGGAACTGGGCCGAGTTCAACGCGCTGCCGCTGACCAAGATGACGCGCGACATCCATTGCGTGACCGCGTGGACCAAGTTCGACACGCCGTGGCAAGGCGTGCTGATCGACGATATTCTTGCCGATGCCGGCATCGAGCCGCCGACCGCCTTCACGCTGGCGCATTCCTTCGACGGCTATTCCACCAACGTGCCTACCAAGGACCTCACCGCCGGCAAGGCGATGGTAGCGCTGCTTTACGAAGGCAAGCCGATCACGCCTGACCATGGCGGCCCGGCGCGGCTGCTGGTGCCGCATCTTTATTTCTGGAAATCGGCCAAATGGCTGAACGGCCTGCAGTTCACCGAGCGCGATGAGCCGGGTTTCTGGGAACTGCGCGGTTATCACATCTATGGCGACCCTTGGCGCGAGCAGCGCTACACGAACGATCCATGAGCGACGCAGCGGCAGTGCAATCGCCCTGGCAGACAGTCAGGATCGTCCGTATCGAAAAGCGCACGCCGCGTGTCACCAGCTTCTTTTTCCAGCTATCGCGGCCTTTCGCCTATCTCGCCGGTCAGCATGTTGACGTCAGGCTGACGGCGCCGGACGGCTATCAGGCGCGCCGCTCCTATTCCATTGCCTCCGCTCCCGGAGATGGCGGGGTGATCGAACTGGCGATCGAAAAACTCGACGATGGCGAGGTGTCTCCGTTCTTCCACGACGTCGCAGCAATTGGCGACGAGGTCGAACTGCGCGGGCCGCTCGGCGGCCATTTCATCTGGCCCGATGTCGATGGCGGGCCTGTCTTGCTGGTCGGGGGTGGTTCGGGCGTCGTGCCATTGATGGCGATGGTCCGTCATCGCGCCAGGCGCAATTCGAGCGTGCCCGTCGCCCTGGTCTTTTCAGCGCGGGTCTGGGACGAAGTGATCTTTCGTGACGAACTGGTTGCCCTCGACGATCGCAAGGATGGCTTCGACCTCGTTTTGACCCTGACGCGCGAAGCCGCACGCCGTCCAGCCGATTATTCGCGGCGCGTGGACGTTGCCATGATGGTGCAATCCATGGCGCACTTGCCCGGACCGCCTGATATCGCCTTCGTCTGCGGCTCCAACGCCTTCGTTTCGGCCGCCGCCCAAGCGCTGATCGATGCCGGCGTCGCAGCGGAGATCATCCGCACCGAGCGCTACGGAGTTTGAACGGACATGGCCCTTTGAGCTCGGCGGTTCAATCATTGAAATTCAACCCGCAAGGTAATACCTTGTCTGAATGTGGTATTACTGAGGGATCAAGATGGCCACCACCGTTACGGCAAAGGGACAAGTGACCATTCCGAAACCGGTTCGCGATCTCCTGGGGATCGTGCCGGGAAGCAAGGTCGATTTTCGACGCGCCGCGGATGGCAGCGTGGTGCTGGCTCGTGTTGACAAAAGACAGCCTGGGAGCCGCTTTGCCAAGTTGCGCGGCCATGCCGGCGAGGGGCTCACGACCGAAGCGATCATGGCGCTGACGCGTGGCGAAGCGTGACGTTCGTCGACACCAACGTTCTGCTCGACCTTGTCACGGACGATCCGAACTGGGCGGACTGGTCGGTTGCGCAGCTTGAGGCAGCGAGCCTCAATGGGCCGTTGCTGATCAATGATGCGGTCTACGCCGAACTTGCTGTTCGCTACATCAGCATCGAGGACCTCGAGGCGTTTCTTGATGCGGCCGGGCTCGAAATGGCACCGATGCCAAGAGCCGCCCTTTTCCTTGCTGGAAAGGTATCTACGCAATACCGCCGGTCAGGAGGGTCCAGGACCGGCGTATTGCCCGACTTCTTCATCGGCGCCCATGCCGCTGTCGGTCGGCTTCCGCTCCTGACCCGCGATGTCGGCCGATACCGGACCTATTTTCCGACTTTGAACCTGATCACTCCGAATTCCTGAATGGCATCGCCCGCCGGTCACGCCTCGATTTCGAGCGCCGAAAGCGGCTTCGAGCAGCAGGCGAGGATGAAGCCGTCGTCGATTTCGTGATCGAGGATGCCCCCATTGTGGCTCATCTCGACATCGCCGGCGACCTTCTTCACCTTGCAGGTTCCGCAGAGGCCGAACTCGCAGGCGGCGGGAATCCGCACGCCCGAGGCGCGGGCCGTCTGCAGCACGGTCTGGCCGGCGACGCATTCGGCCTCGACATCCGAAAGCGAAAACCGGATCGTCGTCGCGACTTCGACGACAATGGCGGCGCCGTCTTCCGCCGGCGAGGTGAATGGTGCCGGGATCTCCTCCACAGCTGGCGCTGCAAAGCTTTCCTGATGGTATTTCGTCATGTCGAAGCCGGCGGCGTCCAGCATGCCGCGCACGGCGCGCATGAAGGGATCGGGGCCGCAGCAGAAGATTTCGCGCTCGCGGAAATCGGGCGCCAACAGTGGCAGCCGGATCGCGTCGATGCGGCCCATATGGCCGAACCAGCCCTCGCGGCTGGACCGCTCCTCGATCATGAAGCCGAGCGACAGGCCCGGCATGCGGCTGCCGAGCAATTCGAGCTCCTTGCGGAAAATGATCTCTTCCGGGCGCCGCGCGCAGTTGACGAAGCCGACATCGGTCCATGGCGCGCAGTCGTTCAGCCAGCGCAGCATCGACATCATCGGGGTCACGCCGGAACCGGCTGAAATGAACAGGTACTTGGCCGCCGGGTGGCTGTGCAGCGAAAAGTCGCCGGTCGGCCCATAGGCCTTGACGTGCGAGCCCGGCGTCAGATGGTCGAACATCCAGCGTGTGCCGATGCTGCCCGCTTGAGCCTTGATCGTCACCGCGATCGAGAACGGCCGCGATGGCGAAGACGACAGCGTATAGGTGCGCATCAGCGGCCCGTCGGCGGTTGGCAGTTCCAGCGTCACGAACTGACCGGGCTTGTAGCGGAACCAGGTCTGGTTGTCGGAGCGGAAGGTGAAGGTTTTCACATCAGGCGCTTCGTCGCTGACGCCGATCACTTCCAGCACCTGGAGCCTGTCGTTCCAGGGCGTCATCTGGTCGAGATGGCGATAGAGGCCGAGATCCGTCATCGCATTCATCCTCTTGTCCTCACTCTAGCCCTGTGCATGTCGAGTTCCCAAACCGCTGCGCACTTTTGGGCGACATGCACTAGGCAACGCTGCGCAGCGCCGGCCGGCCGCCTTCGGCAAGGCGCGGGCCGATGAACGATGCGTACCATTCGACGAACTGGATGACGCCGCCCTCATGCAGCTCCGAATAAGGGCCGGGCTCGTAGGCGGGCGACAGGATGCCGAAGGCGTTTTCCTCGACGATGCGTCGGTCCTGATCGTTGGTCTCGGTCCAGACATGGGTGAGTTCTTCGAGATCGTAGTCGACACCCTCGACCGCATCCTTGTGGACCAGCCATTTGGTCGTTACCGCCGTCTCCGTGGCGCTGATCGGCAGCACCCGGAAAGTGACGGCGTGGTCGCCCAGGATGTGGTTCCAGGTCGTCGGATAGTGATAGAGCAGCAAGGAACCGATTCGGTCGGTCGAAACACTGTCGGACAGGTTCTTCTTGACCGCACGCTTTCCCGTCATCGTGTAGCTGACGGCATCGCGCAGCAGCGGCGCGCGGGTGGCGCGGTACTGTCCGGCTGGGTCGATGCGGAATTTGCTCGGCAGGCCGGCTGCTTCGCATTTCGCCCAGTGCTCAAGCATTTCCGGGTCACTGTCGGCGCCTTGCACGCCGGTCACCGTGGGTGCCTCCGGAAATGTCTTGCAGAGCTCCGGATGATTGCCGGCGCAATGATAGCACTCGCGGTTGTTTTCCCAGACCAGCTTCCAGTTGCCCTTCTCGACAATGGTCGACTCGAACGCCACCTTGGCCTCGCGCAGCCGGTGCGGCAAAAGGTAGGGCTCGATCATCGCGCGCATCGGTGCGAAATCCGCGGGCTCCTTGGCCAGGCAGATGAAAATGTAGCCGCCGACGCTTTCACAGGCGACGGGCTTCAGGCCGAACTGGCTCTTGTCGAAACCGTCGGCCATCTGCCTGGCAAACAAGAGCCTTCCGTCCAGCTCATAGGTCCATTGGTGATAGGGGCAGACTAGCTTTGCCGCCGTGCCCTTGTCGGAATTGCAGACGCGGCTGCCGCGATGGCGGCAGGAATTGTGGAAGGCGTTGATATTGCCCTTCTGGTCGCGGACAAGCACGACCGGATAGTCGCCAATCTGCGCCGTGATGTAGCTGCCCGGCTTCGGCAGCTCGCAATCATGACCGATGAACAGCCAGTCGCGATACCAGATCAGCTCCATGTCGAGCTTGAAATAGTCTGGATCGGTGTAGAAGGGCTGTTCCAGCGAAAAGCCTTGCCGGCGACCACTCAAGAGCCTCAGCATGTCGTTGCGAGCATCCATGTCCTGTCCTCGTTTCTAAGGACTGAACTGGTGGTGACGGAGGAAGGATTGGACGCAGGCCGGCGATGCGCCGGACATGCACTATCCGCCTCTTGACCGCCCACCGCGATCAGTCGAGTCTAGACATCTCGGGCTGGTTTCCGGGCTCTGGAGTTGTCCTTGCGGACCATCGCGACACCTTCCCAGGCTGACGCCCAGTGGTCTCCCGTTGCGACTTGAACTCCACCACCGTTGCGGGGGCAGCGCCGGATTCTGACCGGCTTCCCAATTCTCCGCCTCGTCGTCACGAAGCGGCACCTGAGATGGCATGATCTAATCACGATCGCGGGCGCGCCATCGGCATGAAAACGACATCGTATCCATGCGGCGCGACACGCTTGCGAAACGTTCCCGTTGGCGATCACGGAGCGGAAGCCCGTCCCTTGGGCAAGCATAGCCGGCTGCAATATCGCCGAATCGGCCCCTTGTCGGGAAGCAAAAAGGTTAACAGTATCGAAAAGTGACTATTAGCCGCCGCTAAAATCGAACCGAACGGTTCGTTTCTGTTGACGGTGCGTGCAGGAGGTGTGAACGCTGGGCCTCCGACACAGTTGGTGATCGGGCTGCCAATTTCAGGCAACTATTTGATATAACTTGGAAAAAAAGTGAGGGTGGAAACCCCTGGCACAATTTCAAGTGGTGGATTCTTGGTCCACGCTGAACAACTTCGTGATTGGAAATGGCTGGATGGCTTTCCCACATCGGGGCTGTCCGAACGACGCGATTTCTTCCCAAGACACGCCGCTAGACGGACGGCAAAAATAAGAAATACTGGAGTACCAAAAAATGAAAAAGATCATTCTCACTGCCGCCGCCCTTTTGGCCATTTCCGGCAGCGCCTTCGCGAATAGCGACCACTATGGTTCGAATGACTCGGCAGCCACCGCTGCTGTCGACAGCTCGTACACCGCTTCGACCAAGAAGTCGGAGCCGGCTGCTCAGACGCCTGCCCAGGGTAGCAACCGTAACCTCTTCGGCAACAACTAACAGCCGATTCCCAGGGGCGGCGGGCTCTCCCGCCGCCGTGGCGAAATCCAGAATTCAGGAGATTTGAAATGAAGAAGATCATGCTTGCTGCCGCCGCCGTCCTGGCGATCTCCGGCAGCGCTTTCGCCGCCAGCGACAACTACGGTTCGAATGGTGCCAACCAGCCTGCGGTGGGTTCGGTTGACAACTCGCAAACGGGCTCGATCCGCAACAGCGGTGGTTTCGTTGGTAAGCTGCTCAATCCGTCGGGTGACGTAGAGAAGCCCGCTCCTCAGAGCGCCGACCGCGACCTCTTCGGCAATCACTAACAGCCGAAGTTGATTTCCAAAAAAGAGCGGCGGGTTTGGCCCGCCGCTCTTTTTGTTTCGAGACTTGGTTCTGTCTCAAGCCGCCTTTACTTCCGGCTGACGGAGCGAGAAGGAGTGCCCGTCCGCGTCGAAGATGTGAAGGTCGTTGGCGTCCGCGCTCAGCCGCAGCGTCGCACCGCGCTTGACCTCGACATTGCCAGGCAGCTTGGTCACCAGCGGCAGATCGGCGCGGCCGATGTCGACATAGACAAGCTGGACCTCGCCGAGCTGTTCGACATAGTCGACCGTCCCTTCGAACAGATACTCCGTGCCGCTGGCGATGATCAGATCTTCAGGCCGCACGCCGAAACTCACCGCGGCACCCTTTGCCGAAGCCGGCGTTGCGATCGGCACGCTTGCCTTGCGGCCACCGACATGGCTGACGACGGTCGGGTTGCCGGTCTTGTCGATGGTCGCCGGCAGGATGTTCATGGCCGGCGAGCCGATGAACTGGGCGACGAACAGGTTGCCGGGCTTCTTGTAGAGGTCCATCGGCGTACCGACCTGCTCAATATGGCCTTCCTTGAGCACCACGATGCGATCGGCCAGCGTCATCGCCTCGACCTGGTCGTGGGTGACGTAGATCATGGTGGTGTTGGGCATCGATTCCTTGAGTTTGGCGATCTCGATGCGGGTGGCGACGCGCAGCGCCGCGTCAAGGTTCGACAGTGGCTCGTCGAACAGGAACACTTTCGGATTGCGCACGATGGCGCGGCCGATGGCGACGCGCTGACGCTGGCCGCCCGACATCGCCTTGGGCAGGCGATCGAGATATTTGGTCAGCTGCAGGATTTCCGCGGCCTGCTTCACGCGGCGGTCGATCTCGGCCTTGTTCTCCTTGCCGATCTTCATCGAGAACGCCATGTTGTCGTAGACGGTCATGTGCGGATAGAGCGCGTAGGACTGGAACACCATGGCGATGCCCCGCTTCGACGGCGGCACGTCGTTGACGACCTCGCCGGCGATCTTGAGTTCGCCGGAGGTGATTTCCTCCAGCCCTGCGATCGACCTCAGCAATGTCGACTTGCCGCAGCCCGACGGGCCGACAAAGACGATGAACTCGCCCGATTTGATATCGAGGTCGATGCCGTGGAGAATGTTCAGATTGCCGTAGGACTTCTTCACTTGTCTTAGCGTGACATCGGCCATTGGTTTCCTCCCAGTGATTTGAAATTCAAGAGTGATTTGAAATTCAGTCGATGCGCCCGAACCAGGCGCCGTAGCCGCCGAGCTGTATGGAACCAGTGCTCGCCTGCCCCGAAAATCCGTGTCCGGGCAAAGGGTGCAGCGATCGGTTGCCAAGGTCAACCTTGGTTGGCCTGGCTCCCAGATTGAAGACGCAGACGACCTGCTCATTGCCTGCGCGGCGTGTGAAGGCGACGGTATCGCCCTCACTTTCGATGAATGTGATGTCGCCCTTGGCCAGCGCCGGATGGGCGCGGCGGAAGGTGAGAAAGCGCCGGTAGTGCTCGAGCAGCGAGTTCTCGTCGCCCTGCTGGACATTGACCGCTTGCGACAGATGCTTGGCCGGCACCGGCAGCCACGGCTTGGCCGAGGAGAAGCCGCCATTCCTGGCGCTGCCGTCCCACACCATCGGCGTGCGGCAACCGTCGCGGCCCTTGAATTCCGGCCAGAAGCGGATGCCGTAGGGGTCCTGCAAATCTTCGAAGCGGAGGTCGGCCTCACCGAGCCCAAGCTCCTCGCCCTGGTAGATGCAGACCGAGCCACGCAGCGACATCAGCAGCGCCGAGATGACCTTGAGATAGGCGGTCGGGTCGGCTTCGCCTGCCGCCCAGCGCGAGGCAGGGCGCATCACGTCATGGTTGGAAAAGGCCCAGCACGACCAGCCGTCGCTGGCGACCTTGCCGAACGATTCCAGCACCGAGCGGACCTTGGCGGCGCTGATCTTTTCCGGCGCCAGGAAGTCGAACGAGTAGCACATGTGCACGCGCTTGCCGCCGGCGGTATAAGCGGCCACCACCTCCAGCCCGCGCTGCGAATCGCCGACTTCGCCGACCGCGGCGGTAGCCGGATATTCATCGAGCAAGGCGCGGAAGCGTTCGAGGAAGCCGAGGTTTTCCGGGCGGCTCTTGTCGTAGAGATGGTCCTGGTAGTTGTAGGGATTGACCGCGGGTGCGGTCTGGTCGTTGCGCTGCTCGGGCGGCAGCGGCGGATTGTTTTCCAGGCCCTGGCTGTGGAAGTAGAAATTGATGGTGTCGAGGCGGAAGCCGTCGACGCCGCGCTCCAGCCAAAAGCGGGTGACGTCGAGCAGCGCGTCCTGGACCTCATGGTTGTGGAAGTTGAGATCGGGCTGCTCGGCCAGGAAGTTGTGCAGGTAATATTGCTGACGGCTGGTGTCCCATTGCCAGGCCGAGCCGCCGAAGATCGACAGCCAGTTGTTGGGCGGCGTGCCGTCCGGCCTGGCGTCCGCCCAGACATACCAGTCTGCCTTCGGGTTGGTGCGGCTCGAGCGGCTTTCCTTGAACCATGGGTGGTTGTCGGCAGTGTGCGACAGCACCTCGTCGATCATCACCTTCAAGCCCAGCCTGTGTGCCTCGGCGGTCAGCGCGTCGAAGTCGGCCAGCGTGCCGAACATCGGATCGACATCGCAGTAATCGGTGACGTCGTAACCGAAATCCTTCATCGGCGATTTGAAGAACGGCGAGATCCAGATGGCATCCGCACCGAGTGCCGCGATGTAGGGGAGCCGGCCGATGATGCCCTTCAGGTCGCCGATGCCGTCGCCGTTCGAGTCCTGGTAGCTGCGCGGATAGATCTGGTAGATCACCGCACCTCGCCACCAGTCGCGATCGACGGCGAGGTCAGGCTTCGAACTGGCCTTCAAAGCGGATTGCATGGTCTCAGCCTCCTTTCACCGAGCCGGCAAGCAGCCCGCGGACAAAATAGCGCTGCAGCGAGAAGAACACGATCAGCGGCACGATGATGGTCACGAAAGCCGATGTCGTCAGGATCTCCCAATCGCCGCCGCGTGAGCCAAGCAGCGCATTGAGCTTGGCGGTCAGCACGATCTGGTCTGCCTCCGTACCCAGGAAAACCATCGCAACCAGCAGATCGTTCCATACCCACAGGAATTGGAAGATGGCAAACGAGGCCAGTACCGGGAACGACAGCGGCAGCACGATCTTCACGAAGATCTCGAAATCGCTGGCGCCGTCGATGCGCGCCGATTCCATGATTTCGCGTGGCAGGCCGGCAATGTAGCTGCGCAGCAGGTAGATGGCGAAGGGCAGGCCGAAGCCGGTATGCGCCAGCCAGATGCCGAGATAGGTTTTCGACGGCATGCCGAAGAAAGCGCCGACGCCGTTATAGAGCTTCAACAGCGGGATCAGCGACATCTGCAGCGGCACCACCAGCAGGCCGATGATGACCGCGATCAGCAGCGCCCGGCCGGGAAAGCGCATCCAGGCCAGGGCATAGGCGGCAAAGGCGGCGATCAGGATCGGGATGACGGTCGCCGGTATCGTGACGGTCAGCGAGTTCATGAACGACCGTCCGATGCCTTCCGAAAACAGCACGGTCTTGTAGTTGTCGGTGGTGAATTTCGGCGGCGCCGACGAGGCATAATAGATGCGCTGGCCGCGATCGCCTTCGAAGGCCTTGGGCGACTGCATAATGAAACTGCCGTCAGCATTGAGCTGCAGGGTGACGCCGTCGCCGAGATCGGCCGATGTGCCGGCGGGGTATTGCGTTGGTGCTGCCGACTTGACGCCGAAAGCGCTGATGTTGCGGACAGCGCTGTTGCCGAAGATGTTGCCCTGAAGGACGAACTTGCCGTCCTTTTCGACCTGCATCGAGGCAGCCGGCAGGCGGCCGGCTTCCGTCTGGGTGGAACTGGAGAACGAATTCCACCAGCCCGAGGCGATGATCTGGTCCTTGTCGCGCAGCGACGAGACCAGGATGCCGAGCGTCGGTATGGTCCAGATGGCGACGAAGATGAGGACGGCAATATGGACGCCGAAGCGGCTGGCGAAGGAATTTCCGGTCGCAACGGCCATCTCAGTGTCCTCCCGTCTCTTTGTTCGCCTGGCGGATGTTCCAGACCATGATCGGAATGACCGCGATCATGATGATGATGGCGATGGTGGCGCCGCGGCCGAAATCGCCGCCGCCACGGAACATCCAGTCGAACATCAGATTGGCCAGCACCTGGCTGTTCCACTGGCCGTTGGTCATGGTCAGCACGATGTCGAACACTTTGAGCACCAGGATGGTGATCGTCGTCCAGACAACGGCGATGGTGCCCCAGATCTGCGGCACCATGATCTTCCAGAAGATCTGGAACGGATTGGCGCCGTCGATGACGGCGGCTTCCAGAGTTTCTTCCGGTATGCCGCGCAAGGCGGAGGACAGGATGACCATGGCAAAGCCGGTCTGGATCCAGATCAGGATCACCATCAGGAAGAAATTGTTCCAGAACGGCAGCGATATCCAGACCTGCGGCTGGCCGCCGAAATGCTGGATGATGGCGTTGAGCAGGCCGATCTGGGTCTGGCCCTCGCCACGGTACTCGTAGATGAATTTCCAGATGACGCTGGCGCCGACGAAAGAGATCGCCAAAGGCAGGAAGATCAGGCTCTTGGCGACGGTGCCCCACCAGATCTTGTCGGTGAGCACGGCGATGATCAGCCCGAGGAAGGTGCACGCGGCCGGCACCACCGCCAGCCAGACGATGTTGTTGAGGATCGAGTTGCGGAACTCGCGATCGCCGAAGGCCCATTCATAGTTGGCGAGGCCGACGAAGTTTATGCCGCCGCGATCGAGGAACGACAGCCGCAGCGTCTCGACCACCGGATAGATGAGGTAGATGGTCAGGATGATCATCGCCGGACCGACGAACAGCCACGGCCTGACCAGCCCTTGCCGGCGCAGGTTGTCGATGGCAGCAGCGCCGGCGACGCCGCGCGACGGGAAAATCAGGTCGACCAGCTTGTTGGCGCCCCAGAAATAGGCGACGCAACCGCCGACCCCGACGATGATGACGAATATGGCCGAGAAAATCTGAGCCGCCATGGGTCCCTCTCCCTGCGCATGATCCGACAAGGAATGACCTTGGTGACGGGACCAGGCGCCGATTCAGTTGTTTGGAGCGTCATCGGCGGCGGAAACCTGCTCGCATGCCGACCGCGCTTTATGTCAATGCGCTCATGACGAAAGGCTGCGGCACTGACCGCCGTCGGATCCGGGCCGGCAGGTCCGGATCCAGTGCGAGGATGGCAGGCTCGGCCGTTTGATCGCCGAGCCGGACGGGCAGCTACTTGCCGGCCGCCTACTTGCCAAGCCGCTACTTGATCGCGTCCCAGCTCTTCTGGATGTCGGTGGCGACATCCTGCGCGGACTTGCCGCCGACCAGGTCGATCATGCCGGTCCAGAAGGCGCCGGCGCCGATCTTGCCCGGCATCAGGTCGGAACCGTCGAATCGGAAGGTCGAGGCATTGGCGAGGATTTCGCCCTGCTTCCGCAGCGCGTCGCTGGCATAGGCAGCCTTGTTGACCCCCTTGAACGGCGTCACGAAACCGCCCTCGGCCATCCAGATCTCGTGAGCGAGCGGCATCTTCAGGAATTCGATGAAGGCGCGCGCGGCCTTTGAGTCCTTGGTGATCATCGCCAGCGTACCGGCGCCGAGCACGGGCGTGCCCAGTTCAGGCTTGGAGGCATAGGGCGGGAAGTAGAAGAAGTCCGCGTCCTGGCCGACCTTGGTGCCTTCCGGGAAGAAGGTCGGGATAAACGACGCCTGATGGTGCAGGTAGCATTTCGGCGGAACCGAGAAGAGGCCCTTCGGGCTGTCGCGGAAATCGGTCGCCGCAACCGCCTTGGCGCCGCCGTCGACCATCTTGTCGTCGGTCGCGATCTTGCCGAAGATGTCGATGGCATTGACCACCGCGGGATCGTTGAACGGGATCTCGTTCTTCACCCATTTGTCGTAGACGTCCGGAGCCTGGGTCCGCAGCATCAGGTCTTCGACCCAGTCGGTCGCCGGCCAGCCGGTGGCGCCGCCGGAGCCGAGGCCGATGCACCACGGTTTGCCGCCATCGGCGATGATCTTCTTCTCGAGATCGGCGAGTTCTTCCTGTGTCTTCGGCACCTTGTAGCCGGCTTCCTCGAAATTATCCGGCGAGTACCAGACCAGCGATTTCACGTCGGCCTTATAGGGGAAGGCGAAGAAGCCCGGCTTGCCGTCCTTGTCCTTGAAAGTGCCGAGGTCGACCCATGACTGGCCGGCGCCGTAATTGTCCTTGACCCATTTGGCGGTGTCGTCGCCCAGTGGCGTCAGCAGGCCCTTCGATGCCAGGTCCTGGATCAGGCCAGGCTGCGGCAGCACGGCGATGTTGGGCGGGCTGCCGGCCTGCGTGTCGATGACGATCTGCTGCTCGTAATTCTCCGAGGAGGAGTATTTGATCTCGACGCCGGTGGCTTCCGAGAAATAGTCGAGAACGCCGCGCACCAGGCCTTCGTCCTCACCGCGCCACGGTCCGAAGATCGACAGCGTCTCACCCTTGAGATCGACTTTCTTGAGCTCTTCGTAGTTCGCCCAGTTGAAGCGGGGATCCTCGCCCGGCTTGAACTTCAGTTCGGCCTGCGCGGGCGCGTTCAGGGCGAGCGTGACAAACGCAGCACCCAGCAAAAGCATTTTCTTCATCGGTATTCCTCCCAGTGGGTCACAAACACCGGACGGAACCTCCATTCCGCCCGCCGACGCCGCAGGACTGTGACTCGTTCGGAAAGGAACCGCAACCTTTCGAAGAGTCTTCCAAAGCGCTTTGGCTTTTTTGATCTCGCCATTGAATCGCTCGGAAGTCAAGAGGGTGACCGGCTAATCGATTTGATTTTGGGCTTGCGACGCGAAAAAAGTGCGCTGCAGCATGTATTTATGGCGGTGCAGCAGTAATTATTGTTTCAAACTCGCCCAAAGCGCGCCTATGCTTGTGTTCATATCGCTGCGTCCCGCGTGGCGCTCGGATCCAATCGAACTAAAAGCGCTTTGAGGCGCGGAGGCCTCCTGTGAACCTCAAACAGCTCGCCCATATGCTGGCGCTTTCGCAGACCACGGTAAGTCGTGCCTTGAACGGCTATCCCGAGGTCAACGAGGAGACGCGCCGGCGGGTGATGGACGCCGCCAAGCGCCACGGCTATCGTCCCAACCCCAGCGCACGCCGGCTGGCGACCGGCAAGACCGGCATGATCGGCTATGTCCTGCCGACCGGTGCGTCCGTCGACATCGATCCGCACTTCGTCGAGTTCCTGTCCGGCCTCGGCGACTATGCCCGCTCGCATGAATTGGACCTGGTGCTGTCGCCGGCCGACGCCGACGACCAGGAAACGACCTACCGGCGCATCGTCGCCAACCGGCAGGTCGACGCCGTCTACATTTCCTCGCCGAGACCCGCCGACCGCCGCGTGGCGCTAGTCAACACGCTCGGCATTCCGTTCATCGTCCATGGCCGCAGCGAAGGTTTCGATTTCGACTATCCGTTCACGGACATCGACAATGAGGGCGCCTTTCACGAGGCGTCGCGCTTGCTGATCCAGCTCGGCCACCGGCGGCTGGCGCTGATCAACGGCGACGACCGCGAAACCTTTGCCATCCATCGCGAGCGCGGCGTTCGCCGGGCGCTGGCGGCGAGCGCGCTGGCATTGGACGAACGCCATGTCTGCTCGGTGGTCATGACCGAAGAGAACGGCTATCGCGCCACCAGGCGCTTGCTGGAGGCGGGCGACGCGCCGACGGCGATTGTCTGCTCCAGCCTGATCATGGCGCTGGGCGTCGTGCGTGCGGTGCGCGATCTCGGCCTGACCATTCCAGGCGACATATCGCTGATCGCCCATGACGATGTTTTCCCCTGGCTGAGGCCGGAGAATTTCTCCGTGCCGCTGTCGACGACGCGCTCGTCGATCCGTCTCGCCGGCGCGCGCGTCGCCGAGCGGCTGGCGGCGCGGATCTCGGGGCTGGAAGAGGGCGCCCGCGGCGAGGTCTGGCCGGTCGACCTGGTGGTCAGGGGATCGGTCGCCGGCGCGCCGGCCTAGGGACCTGACAACTCCGCACGATGGTTGGTCGGCTGCTGTTCAGGCCACCGATTTGAGGTGATCGATGAAGGCGCGCAGCTTAGGCAGCACCTGGCGCTTGCCGGGATGATAGAGGAAGACGCCCGGCGTCGAGCCGGCAACGCCGTCCAGAACCGACATGAGTTTTCCTTCGGCGATCGGGCGTTCGGCAACGGGTCGAGGCGTCTGCGCCAGCCCGACGCCCTGCATGGCGGCACCGAGCAGCGTCGGATAGTCGTGTGCGATCAACGGGCCTGAGACCATCGCCTCGATAGCCTCGTTGCCGTCGACAAAGGACCAGGGCGCGATGGCGCCGTTCGAACGGCGCAAGCGCAGGCAGGCATGATGGCGCAAGTCGTCGACCCGTTCGGGGCGGCCGTGGCGCTCGAGATAGTCAGGGCTGCCGACGACCACGAACGCGAACGGCGGCGTGAGCCGTACCGCCACCATGTCGGTCGCGATGAACTGGCCAAGGCGGATGCCGGCATCGAACCCACCGGTCGCCAGATCGACCATCTCGTCGCTCGCGGCGATCTCCAGCTGGATCTCGGGATAGGCTCGGCAGAACGACGCGATCATCGGCTCCAGGATCAACGGCACGACGGCGCGGGGTACGGACAGGCGCAGCAGCCCGGTCGGCCGCTGGCTGGCATCGCGCACAGCCTCGCCGGCCGCAACGAGCTCCTCGAAGGCAGGGCCTGCACGGTCGAGGAAGCGCTGGCCAGGCTCGGTTAAGCCGACGCTGCGCGTCGTGCGGACGAACAGCGCCGTGCCCATACGCGCTTCCAGCGCGCGCACCGCCTGGCTCACGGCGGACGGCGTCACGCCGAGATCCGCGGCGGCACGGCGGAAGTTGCGGTGCCTGGCGACAGCCAGGAACGCCTCGATGCCCTCCAGCGCACCGTGTCGGACTGTGTAGTTCTGCTTCATGGGTTGTTGTGATTACAGTGGATAGTCGAATTATGGAAGCGGGCTTAGGTAACAGCTGAAGCCAGAGCAAATTCCAGGAAAGTGTGAAGCGGTTTTCCGTCCGGAATTGCGCGAAACAAAGAGATAGAGCGGTTCGGCTTTTCCGTGAAACGGGTGAACCGCTCAAGGAGACATCTTGCAATGACCGATGAACTTGATGGGGTGCGCGACCACTATCGCGCAACCGGCCTGACTGAGCGGCTGAAGACGGTACTGGCCGCCCTTGGTCCGGATGATCAGCTTCTCACGACCCAGCAATTGAGCGCCCTTGACCAATTTCACACCCGTGGGCTTGCCGCCACCGCCGAGCTCGCCCAATTGGCGGGGGTCGCCGCCGGCATGTCGGTACTTGACGTCGGATCGGGCGTCGGCGGGCCGGCGCGGTTTCTGGCCGCGACCTACGGTTGCCAGGTCACCGGCGTGGATATCAGCGAGCCTTTCGTGGATGCCGCGCGCTATCTGACCGACCGCACGGGACAGAGCGGGCAGCTATCGTTCCAGACCGCCAGTGCACTGGAGCTCCCGTTCGATGATGGCCGTTTCGAGATCGTGCTGCTGCAGCATGTGGCGATGAACATCTCCGACCGGGCGCAGCTCTATCGCGAGATTCGGCGCGTGCTGAAGCCAGGCGGCAGGTTTGCCACTTTCGACGTCGTGTTGGCGGTAGGTGAGCCACACTATCCGCTCCCATGGGCGCGAACGCCGGCGACGAGCTTTCTGATGACAATCGGTGCGACGCGCGAGGCGATCGAACCAGCCGGCTTCCGCATACTGACATGGCAAGACGACACCGAGGTTGCCAAGGCGTGGTTCGCACAACTCCGCGTTTCGGGACCGCCGCCTTCGCCAAATCTTGGCGTGGTGATGGGGCCGGACTTCGCGGAGCTTGCGGCCAACCTGGGACGAAATCTCATGGAGGGCCGGCTCGGCGTCCTGACCGCGGTGTTCGAGGCTGCCTGAACCAATCGTCGAGTGGAGACCAAATGACCACGGAAGTCTTGTTCCAAACCCATCTCGTTCTGGGCTATGTCGCGTGGCTGCTTTGCTTCGGGGCCTACGGTCTGCCGTGGCTCAGGTCGATGGACCGCGTCGCCGCGCAACGCGTCATTGCGACCTTGCACAGCTTCCGCTTCTTCGGGCTCGTCTTCCTCGTCCCGGGCGTCGTAAGCCCCGATCTGCCAGCCAGCTTCGCAGTGTTCGCCGCCTACGGCGACTTCGCAACCGGGGTGCTGGCCATGCTGGCGCTGCTCACGATAAGGATACCTCCGCTCTTCTGGGTGTTCGTGGTGGCCTTCAATCTTGTCGGGACGGTCGACCTCATCCTCGACTACTACCTCGCCATCCAGATCGGCCTTCCCGCTCGCGCCGGGGAATTGGGCGCCACCTATGCGATCCCGGTCATCTACGTGCCGCTGCTGATGATCACGCACATCGCCGCGTTCTATTTTATGGTGCGTCCTCGACAAGCCGCAGCTTGAGCCCTGTCGCGGACTACTCCTTCGCCGCCTCGGCCGCCTTGATGTCGAGCAGGCCGTAGCCGAAATCATTGTCGCGCCCCTTAGGGCCGAGATCCCTGGCCGTTGCCGCCAGCGCCTTCTCGATGCCGTCGGCCGAGCGGTCGGGCGCGGCATGGATGAGATTGGCAATGGCGCCGGTGACGATCGCTGCCGCAAACGAGGTGCCGGTAACCACGTCCGAGCCAGCGCCGCTCGGCGCCACCATCTCGACGCCAGGCGCCGAGATGAAGACGTAGGGGCCGCGATTGGCCTGCGGCATCAGCCCGTCCTTGGCATCGGTGGCGGTCACCGCGATGACGCCGTCGAAGGCGGCCGGGTAGCCATAAGGCGCCTTCGGCCCGTTGTTGCCGGCGGCGGCGACCAGCACGATGCCGAGCGCCCGCGCATTGCGGCAGGCGACGCCGAGCAGGTCGTTCTTCGGCCCGACGAAGCTCATGTTGATGATGCGCACGTCTTGGCTCGCCGCCCAGTCGAGCGCCGACAGGATGACGTCCATGGTCGACTTGCCGCCCTCGAAGGCGCGGGCGTGGTAGATCCTGGCGCCGGGCGCCATGCCCTCCAGCGCGCCGACGCCGGCGATCAGCCCGTCGACCGAAGTGCCGTGATCGCGCTTTTCAATCGGCACGTCGGGCATGGCGTCGAACTGCCCGGCGATGACGCCTGAGAGCGCCGGATTGCTGTCGTCGATGCCGGTGTCGATCACCGCGATGCGGACGTTTTCGCCGCTCGCCTGTTTGGAATCGAGCGCGATGCGCTCGAAGGCATAATTGACGATGCTGGCGGCCTGCTGTAGCGAATAGACATGGTTGGGTTCGCGCCGCTGGGTGCGGCCGTCTGCGGCCAGTTGCGCCAGCACGACGCCGACGGGGCGGCCGTCGGGAATGCCGAACCGCACCAGCGTGGTGCCAAGCAGCCGCGACTGGCGCAGCGATCGCACCTGGAGGCCGAAGGAAGCGGCGATCTGCTGCACCGCGCCGGCATCGCCGTCCACCGTCACCAGCACCTCGTCGGGCACGAAATCGCCGGCCACCGCGCGCGGCGGCTGAACGGCGATGAGATCGGTCGGCGAGACGATCGGGCCACCAGGCGGTGGGCCGGCTTGATTGTTGGCAGGCGGCGTCGCCGGGTCCGGCCGTGGCGTCGGCAGCGGTGCCGGGGGCGCAACCGGATTGGGGAACAGGTCGACGATCAGGGCTGGCAGGAAGACAGCGCCCGGCTGCACCGCGCCCGATCCGCCCTTTGTATCGCGGCCATCCTTGGCGCAGTCGGCGCTTGCCGCATTGCTCGCGTCGCTGCAGTCGATTTTCGTCGGATCGGGATTGGGGGCGTTGGTCTGCGCCGATGCAGGCACGGCGGCGATTGTCATCGCCGCCGCCAGGATTGCCGCAAATCGAATGACCGACGCCTCAGCCGCCATCAACCGGTTTCCTTCCCTCGATCACAGTCTCGGTGAAGGGCTGGGCGGCAATAAGGCCGAGCTGCTTGGTGTAGTCGGCTGCGTTGGCGGCGGGAATGCCAAGCCGGAACACGCCATCGGCGGTCGGTCCGCCGATGATCTTCAGCCCGTTGCTGCCCAGAAAGCCCGAAATATCCGACATCTTTGCATCCGGCTTGAACTTGACCAGGGCGAACGGCATTTTCGCCAGATCACCCTCCGCGCCGGCAATCTCGAAATCCTTGCCCTTGCCGCCGGGCTGAACAAACGACTGCGCGATGATCAGCGCCAGCAGAACCGCGGCCGCCGCCCAGGCAACCCCGACCGGCACCGCCATGAAGCGGCCCCAGGCCTGCGCCAGCCAGGACGCGCTTGCCGGCGCGGGCGCTGGCCCGGCCTCGGCGTCGAGCGCTTTGGCGAAGTGGCTCAGCGCATCGGCCGGCGGGCGGATCGCTTCGTTGGCGGCCGTGGTGCCGGAGAATTCGGCTTCGGCCTCGCCAAGGGCGGCCAGCGCCGCGGGATCGCTGGCCAGCCATTCCTCGACGGCTTCCAGGTCCGAGCCTTCCAGCGAGCCGTTCAGATAGAACGGCAGCAGCGTTTCCATTTCGTCGCGGCGCGACATTTTTTCAGCGGCGCTCATGGCCACCCCCTGTCGTAACCGGCGGCCTTGAGGGCCTCGCCGAGTTTCTTGCGGGCGTAGAACATCCGGGTCTTGACGGTAGCGACCGGAATGCCGAGCACCTCGCCGATCTCGCCCACCGACTGCCCATGATAATAGGCAAGGTCGATCACTGTGCGGTGCTCTTCCGGCAAGGCGTCGACGAAGCGTCGCAAGGCGGCGGCCTTGTCTTCCTTCATGGTGACGACTTCCGGCGTGTCGGCGCTGTCGGGCACCGCGGCGGCAGCCTCGTCGTCGATCCAGTCTTCCTTTTTCTTGCGCAGCGAAGACAGCGCCTTGAACCGGGCGATGCCGAGCAGCCATGTCGAGACCTCGGAGCGTCCTTCGAAACTTGGCGCCTGCCGCCACAATTCGAGGAACACCTCGTTCGCGATATCGTCTGCCATCATATCCGATCCCGTCTGGCGCGCCACGAAGCGGTAGATCCGCGCGTGGTGACGCATGAACAGGAGCCGCACGGCGGCACGGTCGCCCTTCGCGACCCGGTCGACAAGAGCGCGATCGGTCTCCGTCGCTGCCGTCATGGCCGGTCGAGCCGCCTGGCTCCTGTCTGCTCTGTCGCTGATCGGTCCAAAAAGGTTCATCCTCCGCCAAGGAATTCGCGGAGGCTAACCGAAGAGCGGGGCGGTTGCCAGACTATCCCTTCTCCACATTCCTGTACGGGGAGGTGAGACGTGGTCCGCGTAACGGACGAAAAGCCAATTGCTTGGCTTTTTGAACGACGAACGCCGGCAGGCGGATGAGCAGCGGCGCCGGCGTTCGCTATTTATTTTCAATGTTGGCGTGCGTCGCCGGCACGCCTTCAGTCCAGGAAAGACTTCGCCTTCATTGTCGCCGGCACCGGCACGCCGAGGCGGCTCAAGATGGTCGGCGCCAGTTGCAGCTGGTCGAGCAGCGTCTCGGCCTGCGGGCCTTTGCCGGGGCCGAAATAATACAGCGCGAAATCCTGCATTTCGTCGTCATGGCCGCCATGATGGCCGCGATCGGTCTGGCCGTGGTCGGCGGTGACCATGACCTCGTAGCTCGCCTCGATCCAGCGTGGCAGGAAGGCGGCCAGCATGCCGTCCATCGCATAGACGGCATGATCCATCTCGTGGCAGTCATGGCCGAAGCGGTGGCCCATCGAGTCCAGCGTGCAGGTGTGCAGGATGCCGTAATCGATGCCGTGGCGCCTGGTCAGCATGGTCAGCGTCGCGAACAAATCGACGTCGCTCGGCGTCATCTGGTTGCGAAGATTGTAACCGGTCATGGTGTGGAACCGGCCATGCGTGATCGGTCCGCCCGGCTCGTCGAATTCCATGTCCTCGACCAGGTCGAAGGGATAGGCGCGGAAGAATTCCGACCAATAGGAATGGGTCACCGCACCCGTTTTGCCACCGGCCTTGCTGACTTCGGAGAAGATGTCGGGTTGTTCGACGCGGAACCGGTTCTCGTTGGACAGGATGCCATGCACCTGCGGCGAGACCCCGGTGTGGATCGAGGCGTAGCAGCAGGCGGAGGTCGACGGCAGCACGGAGCGCATCTTCCAGACATTTGCCTCGCCCGATTGCACCCAGCCCTCGAGATTGCCCATCAGCCGGCGCCAGTTCCTGTAGGGGACGCCATCGAGGATGATCAGCAAAAGTTTTGTCTTGAGCGCCACGGGCGGCTCCCTGCGATTGACCAGTTGAAATCAGAACGCCGTGCACCGCTGGGGCGCACGGCGTTCCTTCTTATGAAACAACAGGCGGGATTGGCGAGAGTGGTTCATCGTTTCACGGAAACGCCGAACCGCTCTATCTCTTTGTTCGCTACGCGCTTTTCCCGGGAAAACGGTTCACACTTTTCCTGGAATTGCCCTAATTCCCCGCGCTGGCCATGCGCCGTCCCTTGATCGCCTTTTCCAGCCAGCCTATCTCCATCTCGGGGACCGACGACAGCAGAAGGTCGGTGTAGTCGTCGAAGGGTGGGCTCAGCACCTTGCTCTTCGGCCCATAGCGCACCACTTCGCCGCGATACATCACGGCGATCGAATCGGCGATCGACTTCACCGTGGCGAGGTCATGGGTGATGAACAGATAGGCGACGGTTTCTTCCTTCTGCAGCTCGAGCAGCAGCTTCAGGATGCCATGCGCCACCAGCGGATCGAGCGCCGAGGTCACCTCGTCGCAGATAATCAGCTTCGGCTTGGCGGCGAGCGAGCGGGCGATGCAGACGCGCTGCTTCTGGCCACCGGAAAGCTCAGCCGGATAGCGGTCGGAAAAGCCCTTGCCCATTTCGATCTTGTCGAGCAGTTCGGCGACGCGTTTGTCGCGCTCGCGGCCGCGTATGCCGAAATAGAATTCGAGTGGCCGGCCGATGATGGTGCCGACGGTCTGGCGCGGGTTCATTGCCACGTCGGCCATCTGGTAGATCATCTGCAGCTGGCGCAGATCCTCCTTCGGCCGGTCGGCCAGCCGGTTTGCCAACGGGCGCCCGTCAAAGGTGACGGTTCCTTCCTCGGGCGGCAATAGCCCGGTGATGGCGCGCGCCAGCGTCGACTTGCCGGAGCCGGATTCGCCGACCACGGCCAGCGTCTGGCCCGGATAGATGTCGACCGAGACGTTCTTCAGCACCTTGATGTGGCTGCGGCCATAGGCGGCGGTGACGTTCTTCACCGACAGGAACGGCGTCGTGCCGGGCTTCTGCTCGGCGTGCTCGATCTCATGCACCGAAACCAGCGCGTTGGTGTATTCTTGGCGTGGCTCCTTGATGATCTGGCGCGTGCCGCCCCATTCGACCAGCCGGCCATGCCGCAGCACCATGATCTCGTCCGAGACCTGGGCGACGACGGCAAGATCGTGGGTGATGTAGAGCGCCGCCACATGCGTATCGCGGATGGCGTCCTTGATCGCCGCCAGCACGTCGATCTGCGTTGTCACGTCGAGCGCCGTGGTCGGCTCGTCGAAGACGATCAGGTCCGGCTCGGAGCAAAGCGCCATCGCCGTCATCACGCGCTGCAGCTGGCCGCCCGAGACCTGGTGCGGAAAGCGCTCGCCGATGGTTTCGGGGTTGGGCAGGCTGAGCTTCTTGAACAGCGCGACGGCGCGCTTCTCGGCCTCGGCGCGTGTCGCCGTGCCATGCAGCAGCGTGGCTTCCACCACCTGGTCCATCAGCTTGTGCGCCGGGTTGAAGGCAGCCGCCGCCGACTGCGCGACGTAGCAGACCTCACGGCCGCGCAGCTTGCGGAAGCCGTCCTTGCCGCCCTTGAGGATATCGCGGCCGTTGAGGATCACCTCGCCGCCGGTGATGCGCACACCACCGCGGCCATAGCCCATGGACGACAGGCCGATGGTCGACTTGCCGGCGCCGGATTCGCCGATCAGGCCAAGCACCTTGCCTTTCTGCAGGGTCAGCGAGACATCGTGCACCAGCACGATGTTCTTCGGCGGCTCGCCGGGCGGGAAGACAGTGGCCTCGATGCGCAGATTGCGGATGTCGAGCAGCAGGCCAGGGTTCGCTTTGCTCTCAGCCATCACCCGCGTCCTCCCTTCAGGCTGGTCGTCCGGTTGAGCACCCAGTCCGCAACCAGGTTGACGGAAATCGCCAGCATGGCGATTGCCGCCGCCGGAATGAGCGCGGCTGCGATGCCGAAGACGATACCGTCCTTGTTTTCCTTGACCATGCCGCCCCAGTCCGCATCCGGCGGCTGAACGCCAAGGCCGAGGAACGACAGCGTCGACAGGAACAGCACGGCATAGATGAAGCGCAGGCCGAGTTCCGAAACCAGCGGCGACAGCGCGTTGGGAAGGATCTCGCGGAAAATGATCCACGCGCTGCCTTCGCCGCGCAGCTTCGCCGCCTCGACATAGTCCATGACGTTGATGTCGACGGCGACAGCCCGTGACAGGCGATAGACGCGGGTCGAGTCCAGAACGCCCATCACCAGGATCAGCGTCACCAGGTTGGTCGGCAGCACGGAGAGCACGACAAGGGCCATGATCAGCGTCGGGATCGACATCAGGAGATCGACGAGGCGCGACAAAAGCGTATCGAACCAGCCGCCGAACACCGCCGCCGAGAAACCGAGGATGGCGCCGAGCGAGAATGACAGCGCCGTGGCAAGCACGGCGATGAACAGGGTGATGCGGGCGCCGTAGATCATGCGCGACAGGAGATCGCGGCCGAGATTGTCGGTGCCCAGCCAATGCGTTGCCGACATCGGTTCCCAGACGTCGCCGACGATTTCGCCATTGCCGTGTGGCGCGATCCAGGGTGCGAAGAGCGCCGCCAGCACGAACAGTGCCGTCAGCACGATGCCGATCAGCGCGGGGATGGGGATGCGTTTGATATCGAGCATATCCGCCCCCTATTTTGGATGTCTGAGGCGCGGATTGGCGACGATGGCCCCTATGTCCGCAATGATGTTCAGGCTGATGTAGACGGCGGCGAAGATCAGGCCGACCGCCTGCACCACCGGCACGTCGCGCTTGGTGACGTGGTCGACGAGATACTGCCCCATGCCCGGGTAAACGAAGATCACCTCGACCACGACGACGCCGACGATCAGATAGGCGAGGTTGAGCATCACGACGTTGATGATCGGCGCGATCGCGTTGGGGAAGGCGTGCCTGCGGATGACGTTGAACGCCGAAAGACCTTTCAGTTCGGCCGTCTCGACATAAGCTGACTGCATGACGTTGAGGATCGCCGCGCGCGTCATGCGCATCATGTGGGCCAGCACCACCAGCGTCAGCGCCGTCGCCGGCAAGGCGATCGCCTGCATGCGCTCGCCGAACGGCATGCCGTCATAGACGGTCGAAATGCCGGGGAAGATCTGCCATTTCACGGCAAAGAAATAGACCAGCACATAGCCGATGAAGAATTCGGGAAACGAGGTCGAGGCCAGCGCCAGTCCGGAGATCAGCTTGTCGACCCAGCCATTGCGGTAGCGCACCGCGATCAGGCCAAGGATGATGGCCAGTGGTACGGCGACGATAGCCGCCCAGAAGGCGAGGAACAGCGTGTTCCACAGCCGGTCCTTGATCGACGTTGCGATATCCTGGCCGCTCGACATGGCTGTGCCGAGATCGCCGGTGAGCACGCCGCCGAGCCAGCGGAAATACCTGATATAGGCCGGATCGTTCAGGCCGAGTTGCTCGCGCAAATTGGCGAGCGACTCCGGTGTTGCCGATTGCCCGAGAATGGCTTGCGCGACGTCGCCGGGCAGGATCTGGGTGCCGGCGAAGATCAGGACCGAAACGGCCAACAACAGGACGATGCCCAGCGCAACGCGCTGGGCAATTAGCTTCAGGATGGGTGAAGACATATCCGCAAAGCCGGGCTCAGGCCTGGAGCCAGCACTTCGCCAGGGCGTAGCCGTTCATCAATTCCTGATGCGGATCATCGACCCAGCCATCAACCTTGGCGCCGGTCGCATCGATGAACTGGTTGAACATTGGCAGGATCAGGCCACCCTCGTCGCGCACCAGGACAGCCATGTCATGGTACATCTGCTTGCGCTTGGTCTCGTCGAGTTCGGCACGCGCCGCCAGCACCATCTTGTCGAAGTCCGGACGCTTGAAACGTGTGTCGTTCCAGTCGGCGGTCGACAGATAGGCGGTGGAGTACATCTGGTCCTGCGTCGAGCGGCCGCCCCAGTAGGAAGCGCAGAAGGGCTGCTTGTTCCAGACCTCGTTCCAGTAGCCGTCGCCGGGCTCGCGCTTGAGCTCGATCTTGATGCCGGCCTTGGCCGCGCTCTGCTGGAACAGCTGCGAGGCATCGACAGCGCCCGGGAAGGCGACGTCCGAGGTCCTCAGCAGCACGGTGCCGTCGTGACCCGACTTCTTGTAGTGGAACTTGGCCTTGTCGGGATCGTACTTGCGCTGCTCGATCTCGGTGAACAGCGGATAGGACGAATTGATCGGGAAGTCGTTGCCGAGCGAGCCGTAGCCGCGCAGGATCTTGTCCAGCATTTCCTCGCGGTCGATGGCCAGCTTGAGTGCCATGCGCAGATCGTTGTTGTCGAACGGTGCCGTGTTGCAATGCATGATGAACACGTAGTGCCCAGGACCAGCGTGGTTCCGGATGGTGACGCCCGGCAGGCGCTTGATCAGGTCGACGATCTTCGGCTCGACGCGGTTGATCATGTTGACCTGGCCGCCCTGCAGGGCCGCCGTGCGGGCGGTCGCATCGTTGATGACGATGACTTCGACCTGGTCGGCATGGCCCATCTTGTCGCCCTGCCAGTAATTGGCGAAGCGCTCGCCGCCATGGCGAACGCCAGGCTCGTTGGTCTTGACCACGTACGGGCCGGCCGAGATGCCGGCATCCGGCTTGTCCTTGCCGCCGTTCGGCTGCACGATCAGGTGATAGTCGCTGAGCAGATAGGGCAGGTCGGCGTTGGCCTCCTTCAGCGTCAGCACCACTTCCTTGCCGCTCGCCTTGATAGTCTCGATGCCCTTCATGTAGCCGAGCGCGCCGGATTTCGACTTTTCGTCCGAATGGCGCTCGAGAGTCGCGGCGACGTCTGCCGCGGTCACTGTCTTGCCATTGTGGAATTCGACGCCGTCGCGGATCTTCAACGTCCACACCTTGGCGTCGTCCGAGGAGCCGATCTCCTCGGCGATGCGGTTCTCGAGCTTGCCTTCCGGCGACAGCTCGACGATCATTTCGCCCCAGCACTTGCCGAAGGCGAACGGCACCTGCGTCATCATAAGCGCCGGATCGAGGCTGTTGGTGGATTCGCCGCCGACGAGGCCGGCCTTCAATGTGCCGCCCTTGATTGGGCCGGCAGCGCGCGCCGCACCTGAAAGCAGCGAGTTGGCGAAGGTCGCGGTGACGCCGAGCGCTGCCGCCCGACCGAGAAAATCGCGACGGCTCAATTTGCCGGAAGCGACTCGCCGGCTAAGAAATTCCAGTTCGTTCGACATGTTGAGTTCCTCACTCTGTTGGTTCGACTCTGCGGTCGTTTTTCTTGTTTCTTGTGAGGAGAATAATGACCGCAAGGGAAAGCGGTAAGCAAGACCGAATGCGACATGCCGTGGCGTAAATCGTACGTCGCATTTGGACCAACGAAATCCGTGGTCACAGGAGGACGCGCGGCACCCCTTCCTCGAAGTTACGCTCGAAAACGAGAGTTTCGCCCTCGTAGGCCTCGATTCTGGCGCTCACAATGAAGTTTTGCGCGTCCGATCGCATTTCGGCAAATGTTTCGGTGCGCACCGACCATCCATTTCGCGACAGGGTCTGGGTCCAGTGCGTTTTTCCAGAGGCCGCCAAAGGATCGTCCGGATGGATCGTCCAGGTCTCGCGGGCGATGCTGCCATGGACGAGGCCGTGGGCAAGATCGCGCACCTCGCCGAAATCATCCACGATGGAAAGCGTCACAATTCCGGTCTTCTCGTCGCGATCGACATGACGCTCGGAATTGGTGGCGCGGATCGTCTCGGTCGCCCACGGCGTGGCGCCTTCCGGCTCGGCGAACGTCACTTCGTTGCCCGTCGCCAAGGGGCGCAGCGGCAAGGCCAGCGTCGCCGCCGACAAGGCCAGCCGGACCGGTTCGGGCGACGGCCAGATCATCGGCCAATAGGCGTTCGACACGGCGATGCGCAGATGGTGGCCTGCCGGCACGCGATAGGCGCATTGATCGAGCACCACGCGCGCCGACACGGTTTCGCCCGGCACCAGCGCTTCGGGGAATTCGTGCGAATTGCGATGCGTCAGATTGAGCACGCCATAGGAGATCAGTTCCGAGGCGCCGTCAGGATGCACATCGCACAGCCGGATCGCGATGTTTGCCTGCGGGCGGTCGGACGACAGCCGCACCTCGACTTCGGGCGCGCCGACGATGTCGACCGCCTCAGCCAGCTCCGGCTGGTCGAAACACACCGACAAAGCGTCGTCGGGGCGTTGGTCGCCGGGCAATTCGGGGCCGAAGGTGAACGGAAAATACTCGCCGCCGGCGAGGCCGCAGCTCTGCGGCGAGGCAACGATAGCGGGCTTGCTGCCATCAGGGATCAGATCGATCGATTGCGTATTGACGGTGGACGACGGCCATTCCTGCTCCGCCACCCAGCGGCCGGGCCGCTCGGGATGCCAGCGCGCGGGGCGGACACTGTCCATGACATAGGCGCGGTAGGCCGGATCGGCCTCGACGCCGGTGTCGATGCCTTTCAGCCAGCGATCCCACCAGCGCAACGCTTCCTGCAGGAAGCCGATGGCGGGCTTGGGGGCGGCGTAGTGCGGGTATTTGTGGATCCACGGCCCGACAATGCCCTTCACCGGAGACGGGATGTTGGTGACGAGGTGCGAGATCGTGTTGCGGTAGCCGTCATGCCAGCCGCCGATCGACAGCACCGCGGCCTGGATGGCGGAATAGTCCTCGCAGATCGAGCCGCGTTTCCAATAGGCGTCGCGATGCTGGTGCTTCAGCCACAGCGGTGCCAGGAAGGGCTGGTTCTCCAGCCGGGTCAGCCACAGATCGCGCCATCGGTTGTCGCCGGTCAGGAGCGGGTCCGGCGGCCGCGACGAATAGGACAGCATCGTCGAGGCCCAGCCGAAATTCTCGATCAACAGGCAACCGCCTTTGTAGTGGATGTCGTCGGCATAGCGGTCGACGGTCGAACACAGGCTGATGACCGCCTTCAGCGCCGGCGGCTGCTTGGCCGCCACCTGCAGGCAGTTGAACCCGCCCCAGGATATGCCCATCATGCCGACATTGCCGTTACACCAGGGCTGCGATGCCGCCCAGGCGATGACGTCGCAGGCGTCCTGCAATTCCTGCTCGGAATATTCGTCGTCCATCAGCCCTTCGGAATCGCCATTGCCGCGCATGTCGACGCGGATCGACGCATAGCCGTGACCGGCGAAATAGGGATGCGTCAGCTGATCGCGAAAGATGGTGCCGTCCCGCTTGCGGTAGGGCAGGTGCTCGAGGATCACCGGCACCGGGTCGTCGCCGGCATCGTGCGGCATCCACACCCGCGCCGACAGCCGGCAGCCATCGGGCATGACGATGCCCATGTCTGGATATTCGACGACCTTGCGGGGAAATTCGGTGACGGTTTTCATGCGGGACTCCAGGATCGCCAGATGATGGAGCCGACGGGACCGCGTCGTGGGCCAGCCAACGAATTCGGCTGGTCAATCCACGTCAATTCAGCGGAATGTCGTTGTCGCCCTTGCTCGCCTGGTAGGCGCCGGACAATTCGTCATAGCGGGCCGAAATCTTGCCGATGCGCGTCTCCAGGCGCTGGCGTTCGGTCTCGGGCAGCGACCGCACCAGCCTGCGGATCGAAAAGCTCTTCCAATAGGCATTCTCGGCATTGTAGCCGCCGGGATCGAGGGTGAAGACCTCCTTAAGGATCTTCAGATCGTGCGGGATGGCGAAGCTGTCGCGCGAATCCTCGTGGCTGAACAGATAGTAGAAATTGTCGAAGCCGGTCCATGTGATCGCCGACAGGCAGAGCGAGCAGGGTTCGTGCGTGGCGATGAAGATGGCTTCCTTGGTATCCACGCGCTCGGCCTTCGGCATTTCATAGAAGCGCTTCAGGCAATGCACCTCGCCATGCCAGAGCGGGTTTTCCATCTCGTTGTTGGTCTCGGCCAGCACCAGCGAACGGTCGTCCTTGCGCAGAATCGCGGCGCCGAACAGCTTGTTGCCGTGGGCAACGCCGTCCGCCGTCTTCGGCACGATGTCCTGCTCGATGACGTCGAGCAGGCGGTCGATCAGCGAAATGTCGGTCATTACAGGCGCTCGTTGGGGAGATGGATCTCGTAGGCGTGCGAGAAATGGAACTCTTCCAGGTTGGAGCCGTCGCCGCCACGGTCGACGATCAGGAAATCCTGCGCCTCGCCGAGCGGCGTCAGCACGCCGTGCCACAGGTTGCGGGAATAGTTGATGCCTTGTCCGGGCGCGGTGATGAAGGCCTGCGGTTCACCCGGTCCCCCATCGCCGTCGTGGCAGACGACGACCAGGAACGGCCGCGGCGACAGCGGAATGAAAGCCTGGGTGCCGAAGGGATGGCGCTCGACCATGGTCAGCTTCAGCGGCAATTCGTAGGGCGTGCCGCGTACCATCGAGATCAGCACGCGGGCGTTCGGCCCTGTCGCTTGCGCCGTGGCAAGATCGTGATAGCGCTCGGCCCTGCCGCCATTGATCGGATAGTGGTTGTCGCCGCCCATGTCGATGACGTCGCCGAAGGCGGCAAAATTCTCGCGGGTCAGCCGCCGCGCGACGATGCGGGTCACGGCGCCCGCCTTGCAATGCCGGCGCCGCCGAGCTTGGCGTGGCGGTTGACGTCCTTGTAGAGTAGATAGCGGAATTTGCCCGGGCCGCCGGCATAGCAGGCCTGCGGGCAGAAGGCGCGCAGCCACATGTAGTCGCCGGCCTCGACCTCGACCCAGTCCTGGTTGAGGCGGTAGACCGCTTTGCCTTCCAGCACATAGAGACCGTGCTCCATGACATGGGTCTCGGCGAAGGGAATGACCGCGCCGGGCTCGAGCGTGACGATGGTCATGTGCATGTCGTGGCGCAAATCGGCCGGGTCGACGAAGCGCGTCGTCGCCCAGCGGCCCTCGGTGCCCGGCATCGGCGTTGGCGCGATGTTCTGTTCAGTGGCGAAGAAGGCTTCCGGCGCATCGAGACCGTCGACCGCCTCGTAAGCCTTGCGGATCCAGTGAAAACGGACGTCGTCCTTGCCCGCGTTGCGAACCGTCCATCCGCTGCCCGGCGGCAGGAAGGCGAAGCCGCCCGGTCGCAGCACATGTTTCTTGCCGGCAAGCAGAACGGTCAACTCGCCTTCGACCACGAACAGGGCGCCTTCGGCGCCGGCGTCGGGCTCTGGGCGCTCGCTGCCGCCACCGGGCGCGACCTCGACAATGTATTGCGAGAACGTCTCGGCAAAGCCGGACAGCGGCCGCGACAATATCCAGACGCGGGTCTTGTCCCAGAACGGCAAGGCGCTGGTGACGATGTCCTGCATCACCCCCCTGGGGATGACGGCATAGGCTTCGGTGAAGACGGCGCGGCCGGTCAGCAGCTCGCTCTGGCCGGGGTGGCCGCCATGCGGCGCGTAATAGGTTCGGTCGGGCATCCTGATCGTATCCATGAGGTTAAACCTATTGCGGAAGCATGTCCTTGAGGCGGAGCAGCGCGATGCGCTCAACCTGTTTGCAGGCGGTCTCGAATTCAACGCCGCGGCTGTTGCCGATGCGCGCCTCGAATTCCGCCAGGATCTCCTCCTTGGTCTTGCCTTTTACCGCGATGATGAAAGGAAAGCCGAAGGTGGTGACGTAGGCGGCATTGAGCTTGGAAAACAGTTCGCGTTCCTTATCGGTCAGAGCGTCGAGGCCGGCCGAGGCCTGTTCGCGGGTCGATTCCGCCGTCAGCCGTTTGGCCTTGGCCAGTTTGCCGGCAAGGTCGGGATGAGCGTTGAGCACTGAAAGCCGCTCTGTCTCGCTGGCGGAACGGAAAACGCGGCAGAGCGCGTTGTGCAGGCCGCCGGATGAGTCATGCGCCGGGCCCAGCTCCAGCTCGTAGGCGCGTTCGGCAATCCAGGGCGAATGCTCGAAGACGCCGCCGAAAGTGTGGAGGAACGCCTCGAATTCCATCTTCGATGGCCTGAGTGCCGCGGGTCGATAGGGATGGTTCTCTTGCCAGTGGTGGGCGATATCGATGCGCCGTGCCAGCCAGACCTTGTTGTGCGACTTCACATAGTCGACGAAGCGCTTCAGCGCCGCCACCCGGCCCGGGCGCCCGACGAGGCGGCAATGCAGGCCGATATTCATCATGCGCGGCCGCCCGGCTTTGCCCTCGGCATAGAGCGTGTCGAAACTGTCCTTCAGATAGGCGAAGAACTGGTCGCCTGAATTGAAGCCTTGTGGCGTCGCGAAGCGCATGTCGTTGGCGTCGAGCGTGTAGGGGATGATGAGCTGCGCGCCGCCTTCATGCTCGAACCAGTAGGGCAGCTCGTCGTCATAGGTGTCCGACACATAGGCGAAGCCGCCTTCCTCAGCCACCAGCCGCACCGTGTTGACCGATGTGCGCCCCGTGTACCAGCCGGTCGGGCGCTGGCCGGTCACCTCGTAGTGCAGACGGATCGCCGCTTCGAGGTCCCGGCGCTCGTCCTCGGGGCTGTGGTCGCGATAGTCGATCCATCTCAGGCCGTGCGAGGCGATCTCCCAGTCGGCTTCCTGCATTGCCGCGACCTGGTCGGGCGAACGGGCGAGCGCGGTGGCGACGCCGTAGCAGGTCACCGGCACTTCGGCCTCGGTGAACAGCCTGAGCAGCCGCCAGAAACCGGCGCGGGCGCCGTATTCGTAGATTGATTCCATGTTCCAGTGGCGCTGGCCCACCCAGGGTGCGGCGCCGACGATCTCCGACAGGAAGGCTTCCGACGCCTTGTCGCCATGCAGCACGCAGTTCTCGCCGCCTTCTTCGTAGTTGACCACAAACTGCACGGCGACATGCGCACCACCAGGCCATTTCGGATCCGGCGGATTGGCTCCATAGCCGCGCATGTCTCTGATGTAACGCATCGTCCCTCCCGCCGGGCATCGCCCGATGTATGATCAGGATATCGAAAGGGCTGCTCGCGCATTCCCCCGAAAATTTTTGAAAGTGTTTTTGTCGCACTCCGCTCGACCGGGACTTATGCATCGCCTTTAATTGGCGCACAATTCATCAGCAATGTTCGATTGTACCGGGCTAGTTCGCACGTACAGGAAATGGGAGGCGGCCAGTGGCAGAAACGTCGAAAGCCGATGGCGGGCGTCTGACGACCCATGTCCTCGACACGGCGACCGGCATGCCGGCGGCGGGATTGTCGATCGCGCTCTATCACCTCGAGGGCGATGCGCGCACACATCTGAAGACCGTTGTCACCAATGACGATGGCCGTTGCGACGCACCGCTGCTTGTCGGCGCCGAGTTCCGCACCGGCGAATACGAACTGATCTTTGCCGCAGGCGACTATTTGCGCAAGCAGGGGACGAAATTGCCCAAACCGGCCTTTCTCGACGTGATACCGATCCGTTTCGGCATGGCCGAACCGGTGCACTATCATGTGCCGCTGCTGGTCTCGCCCTACGGCTATTCGACCTACAGGGGGAGCTGAGGCATGGCCAAGGTCCGTATCCGAAACGAGATACGTTTCATTCTCAATGGCAGGGATGTCGCGCTTTCGTCGGTGGCGCCAGACGCGACCCTGCTCGACTGGCTGCGCCTCGACCGTTCGCTGCGCGGCACCAAGGAAGGCTGCGCCGAGGGCGATTGCGGCGCCTGCACCGTGCTGGTCGGAAAGCTCTCGGCTGGTGGGCTGGTCTATGAAAGCGTAAACGCCTGCATCCGCTTCCTCGGCTCGCTGGACGGCACCCATGTCGTAACCGTCGAGCATTTGCGCGGCCCGCCGGGCCAGTTGCACCCGGTGCAGCAGGCGATGGTCGATTTCCATGGCTCGCAGTGCGGCTTCTGCACGCCGGGCTTCGTCATGTCGCTCTATGCCCTGTGGATGAAATCACCAGACCCGTCGAATGAAGCCATCGAAAAGGCGCTGCAAGGCAATCTGTGCCGCTGCACCGGCTACGAGGCGATCATGCGCGCGGCCCGCGCGATCTCCAGCTACGGCAAGGCGGCGAAGGACCCGCTGGCGGTCGAGCGCAGGGCAATCACGGCAAGGCTCGGGGCCATGCATGACGGCGCTCGGGTCGAGATCGGCGCCGGCAAGGACCGGCTCGTCGTGCCGGCCAACGTCGACGATTTCGCCGCCGTGCTGGACAAGGAACCCGGCGCCACCATCGTCGCCGGCTCGACCGATGTCGGCCTGTGGGTGACCAAGCACATGCGCGACATTTCGCCGGTGATCTTCATCGGCGATCTCGACGGGCTTTGCACCATCGCCGAAGACAACGGCGTCATCACCATTGGCGCCGGCGTCACCTACACCGAGGCGTTCTCGACCCTCGCCAAGCGCATCCCGGCGATGGGGCCGCTGTTCGATCGCATCGGTGGCGAACAGGTGCGCAACATGGGCACCATCGGCGGCAACATCGCCAACGGTTCGCCGATCGGCGATACGCCACCGCCCCTGATCGCGCTCGGCGCGCGCCTGACGCTGCGCAAGGGCAAGAAACGGCGGACGATCCCGCTGGAAACCTTCTTCATTGCCTATGGAAAGCAGGACCGGCAGTCTCGCGAATTCGTTGAGGCGGTACACGTTCTTGTCCCCCCCAAGGGCACGAAATTCGCCGTCCACAAGATCACCAAGCGCCGCGACGAGGACATCACTGCTGCCCTCGGCGCCTTCTTCCTGACCCTGGCCAAGGATGGCACGGTCGCGGATGTGCGCATCGCCTATGGCGGCATGGCGGCGATACCGAAGCGGGCGTCGGCTGTCGAAAAAGCGCTGCTCGGCAAGCCATGGACCGAACAGACGGTTGAGACTGCGATGGCGAAGTATGCGGATGATTTCACCCCGCTGACCGACATGCGGGCCTCGGCCGAGTATCGCGCCCTGGCGGCGCGCAATCTTTTGCTGCGCTTCTTCGCCGAGACCAGCGGCACCAGGGAGCCGATCCAGGTTTCAAGGCATGAGGCGGCATGATGAACAAGCACGCCACCCCCAATCTCAGGGCTGAAAAGATCACCGGCGGCGTCGCCACCGACCAGCGGCACGATTCTGGCCACAAGCATGTCAGCGGCACCGCTGTCTACATCGACGACATGCCGGAACCGGCCGGCACGCTGCATGGCTGCCTTGGGCTTTCGGCTGCCACCCATGCCACCATCACCAGCATGGACTTGTCGGCGGTGCGCGCCGCCCCAGGGGTCGTCGACGTGCTGACGGCCACGGATGTGCCGGGCGAAAACGACATTTCGCCGACAGGTCGCCATGACGAGCCGGTGCTGGCCGACGGCAAGGTTCAATTCTACGGCCAGCCGATCTTCTGCGTCATTGCCGAGACGCGCGAGCAGGCACGCCGCGCCACCAGGCTGGCTAAGGTCGAATACAAGGAATTGCCTTTCGTCACCGACATCGGCGAACTTGATCCCCGCAAGGACAGGCTGGTCACGCCGCCACTGACCCTGAAGCGTGGCGACGCCGCGGCAGCGATCAAGGCCGCGCCCCGCCGGCTCAAAGGCCAGATGCGCGTCGGCGGTCAGGAGCATTTCTATCTCGAAGGCCATATCGCCATGGCCGTGCCCGGCGAGGACCAGGACGTCACCATCTATTCCTCGACCCAGCATCCGAGCGAAGTCCAGCACATGGTCAGCCATGCGCTCGGCGTGCCGAGCAACGCCATCACGGTGGAAATCCGCCGCATGGGCGGCGGTTTCGGCGGCAAGGAAACGCAAGGCAACCAGTTTGCGGCATTGGCCGCCATCGCCGCGAAAAAGCACCATCGCGCCGTGAAAATTCGGCCCGACCGCGACGACGACATGATCGCCACCGGCAAGCGGCATGACTTCCTCGTCGACTACGAAGTCGGCTTCGATGACGACGGCAACATTCTCGGCGTCGATTTCATGTTCGCGGCGCGCTGTGGTTTCTCCTCGGACCTGTCAGGTCCGGTGACCGATCGCGCGCTGTTCCACTGCGACAACACCTATTTCTGGCCGGCGGTGCATGCGCAGTCGGCGCCTCTCTACACCAACACGGTGTCGAACACCGCCTTCCGTGGTTTCGGCGGTCCACAGGGCATGGTCGGCGCCGAGCGTGTCATCGACGAGGTTGCCTTTGCCGTCGGCAAGGATCCGCTCGAAATCCGCAAGAAGAATTTTTACGGCACCAGCGACCGCAATATCACGCCCTACCACCAGACGGTCGAGGACAACATCATCCAGCGCATCGTCGCCGAGCTGGAGCAAAGCGCCGGCTATGCCCGGCGGCGGCGCGAGATATCGGCCTTCAATGCCAACAGCCGTTTCATCAAGCGTGGCCTGGCGCTGACACCGGTCAAGTTCGGCATCTCGTTCACGGCCACGCACTACAACCAGGCCGGCGCGCTGGTGCATGTCTACACCGATGGTTCGGTGCATCTGAACCATGGCGGCACGGAAATGGGGCAGGGCCTCTACGTCAAGGTGGCGCAGGTGGTGGCGGAGGAGTTCCAGATCGATCTCGATCAGGTGAAGATCACCGCGACGACGACCGGCAAGGTGCCGAACACCTCGGCCACCGCAGCGTCATCCGGTTCCGACCTCAACGGCATGGCGGCGCAGAATGGCGCTCGCCAGATCAAGGATCGGTTGACCGATTTCGCCGCCGAAAAATATCAGGTGCCGCGCGACCAGGTGCTGTTCCTGCCCAATCGGGTGCGCATAGGCAACCAGGAGATCGCCTTCGCCGACCTCGTCAAACAGGCCTACATGGCCCGCATCCAGCTCTCGGCGGCGGGCTTTTACAAAACGCCAAAGATCCACTGGAACCGTGACAAGGGCCAGGGCCGCCCGTTCTACTACTTCGCTTATGGCGCTTCGTGCTCGGAAGTTTCGGTCGACACGCTGACCGGCGAGTACATGGTCGAGCGCACCGACATATTGCATGACACGGGCCGCTCGCTGAACCGCGCCATCGATATCGGTCAGATCGAAGGCGGCTTCATCCAGGGCATGGGCTGGCTGACGACCGAGGAACTGTGGTGGGACGGCAAGGGCCGGTTGCGCACGCACGCGCCGTCGACCTACAAAATTCCGCTGGCCTCGGACCGGCCGAAGATCTTCAACGTCACCCTGGCCGACTGGCCCGAAGCCAGCGAGCCGACGATCCACCGCTCCAAGGCGGTTGGCGAACCGCCGTTCCCGCTCGGCATGTCGGTTCTGCACGCGCTGTCGGACGCGGTGGCCAGCGTCGCCGACCACAGGATCTGCCCCCGCCTCGATGCGCCGGCAACGCCGGAACGCGTGCTGATGGCGATCGAGCGGCTGAAGAACGAGGTCAAAGCGGGCGCCTGAAACCGGCGAGACGTGCAATTCAGGCCGAAAAAGCCTACATTTCCCATTCGGGAACGCGAGAAATGAACTCGAAAGTGCAAAGCCTGAAAGCCTTTCTCAGTACCGCCGGTCGGGTCGCCCTGGTCGAAGTGGCGGGCACCAAAGGCTCGACGCCACGCGAGAAGGGCGCCTTCATGCTCGTCTCGCGGGCGGCGATCTTTGGCACGATCGGTGGCGGCCAGCTCGAGTATATGGCCATCGACAAGGCGCGGCAGATGCTTTTCTCCCCCTCAAGGGATGCCCGCATCGAGGTCGACGAGGTCTGCGCGACCTTGGATGTGCCGCTCGGCCCCGAGATCGGCCAATGCTGCGGCGGGCGCGTCGAAGTGGGGATCCGGCTCGTCGATACCGCGCTGGCAGCCGAGTTGGTCGCGGTGGCGGAGACCGAAGAGGCGCACTTGCCCCATGTCTATATCTTCGGCGGCGGCCATGTCGGCCAGGCGCTGGCCTCCGCGGCCGCCCTTCTCCCTGTGCACGCCGTCGTCATTGAGACGCGGGCCGAGGCGCTGGAAGGCATGCCGGAAACAGTCGAGACGCGGTTGACGCCGATGCCCGAAGCGATGGTGCGCGATGCTCCGGCCGGCACCGCTTTCGCCATCCTAACGCACGACCACGCGCTTGATTTCCTGATCGTCGCCGAAGCGCTGAAGCGCGACGATACCGCCTATGTCGGCATGATCGGCTCGAAGACCAAGAAAGCGACGTTCAAGAACTGGTTCCTGAAATCGGCGGATGGCAGCGAATCGGAATTTGCCCGCCTCATCTCGCCGATCGGCGGCGATGCCGTCAAGGACAAGCGCCCGCCCGTCATCGCCGCACTCGCGGCTGCCGAAATCATGACGGCGCTGGTCATTCACACCGCAGCGTCAAACGCCGGTCGTCAGGTCCAGTATGACAAGGCCATAGCCGGCTAAGCTCACGTCGCAGCTACATAGGCCGTTTCAAGCCCAGATGGTCGCGCAGTGTGCGGCCTTCATAATCCTTGCGGAAAAGCCCACGCCTCTGCAGTTCCGGCACGACCAGCGTGGCAAAGGCATCGAGTTCGCCGGGGAAATAGGAGGGCATGACGTTGAAGCCGTCGGCCGCACCGCCTTCGAACCGCGCCTGCAGCTCGTCGGCGACCTGGGCCGCCGTTCCGACGATGCGCCAATGGCCACGCGCACCGGCGAAATGCCGTGCCAACTGGCGGATGGAGAGGTTGTCCCGACGTGACTGCTCGATGACCAGTGCTTGCCGGCTCTGCATGCCTTCGCTGGGCGGTAGCTCGGGCAGTGGCCCATCGATCGGATAGCGCCACAGATCGGCGATGCTGAGGTAACTGGACAGCAGCGCAACGCCGACATCGTCGGGGATCAGCTCCTGCAATTCCTCGTATTTTTCCTGGGCCTGCGTCGTGGTTTCAGCCACCACGGGCGCGACGCCGGGCATGATCTTGATGTCGTCGGGCTCGCGCCCATAGGCCGCCAGGCGCCCCTTGAGATCGTCATAGAAGGCCTTCGCTTCTTCGAAAGTCTGTGCCGCGGTGAACACCACATCGGCGGTGCGGGCTGCAAGGTCGCGGCCGACGTCCGAGGCGCCGGCCTGAACCAGCACCGGTGCGCCCTGCGGCGAACGCGGCAAGTCGAGCGGATCCCGAACCGAAAAGCTCTGGCTATCATGACCGGAACCGGAAGCGCCGCCGGGCTTGCCGCGCCAAAGTCCGGTGACCACCTCGGCAAACTCACGCGCCCGCTGGTAGCGATCGGCATGCGGCCGCAAGCCCGTCGAGCCGAAATTGGCGGCCTCGATGGGACTGGCCGAGGTGACCAGGTTCCAGCCGCCCCGCCCGCCGCTCAAATGGTCGAGCGACAGAAAGGTCCGTGCCAGCCCGTAGGGCTCGTTGTAGCTCGTCGACGCGGTGGAGACGAGGCCGATACGGCTGGTCTGGACGGCCAGCGCCGACAGCAGGCTGATCGGCTCGAAGCCGATCGAGCGCGAGGTCTGGCTGGAGATGGCGACATTGGCTTCGCGCAGGCCGGCGGCATCCTCGCAGAAGACCATGTCGAACTTCGCGGCCTCCGCGGTGCGCGCCAGCTGGATGTAATGGTCAATGTCGATGCCGGCAGTCACATGTGCCTTGGGATGGCGCCAGGCGGCGATGTGATGGCCTGTCGCCCACAGGAAGGCGCCAAGTTTCATCTGGCGGGAAGCGGCAGTCATAGGTCACCTCCGCCGGCAAGTCCGAGATGCGAGCGCAAATTTGTCCCGCGATAGCTTTCTCGAAACAGGCCGCGCCGCCGCAGCGCCGGCAAAACCAGATCGACAAAACTGTCGAGTGCCGAAAGCTTCGTCGGCATCTGCATGTTGAACCCGTCGCAGCTTTTCGACCGGAACAGGTCTTCGAGCCTGTCGGCGGTGACGGCCGGCCTGTCATCAATGACCGGCGAGACATTCATCAGCACCTTCACGGCATCAGGGTCGCGCCCGCAGGCAGCAACGCGGAGCTTCAGATCGTCATGGCGTGTTTTCGCGCTCTCGATCGGTTCGTCGTCCAGCAGGACGACATCTGCGGTGCGTGCGGCAATGTCCATGTCTGATGCCGACAGGCCGGACAGCACCAATACCGGCCTGTCCTGTGGCGAGCGCGCGACGTTCAGCGGCCCGCGCACCGAAAAGAATTCGCCCTTGTGGTCGAGCAGGTGCATCTTTTCGGGATCGTGGAAGCGGCCGCCGATTTTGTCGAACTTGAGCGCGTCCTTGTCCCAGCCTTGCCACAAGCCCTGAACGATGCCGACATATTCCTCGCTGCGGCGGCGAAAATCGTCGCCGGAAAACCCCTCCGGCCGGCTGAAATTGGCCGCCTCGCGCGGCGCCTGCGCCATGGTCGCGTTCCAGCCGGCGCGGCCATGGCTGATGATGTCGAGCGACGCAAAACGGCGCGCCAGATTGTAGGGCTGGTGGGCAACAGTCGAGGCCGCCGCGACCAGCCCTATCCTGCTCGTTACCGTCGCCAGCGCGGCCACCAAGGTCGTCGCTTCGAAGGGCATCGTCGCGACATCGCTGCCGGAAGCCGGCGCGGAATCGGCGAAAATCACCAAGTCCACACCGGCCGCCTCGGCCCTTTGCACAAACCGCGCCAGAAGGCTGAAGTCCGGCTCTGCTGCTGGCGATGGCTCGGCGATTCCCGGAAGTGGCGAAACGGCAAGATGCATTGTGGCGCCGTTGTCCATCGATGGTCCCTGCAAGGCGAAATACCATCGGAACTATGTTCGTCACGTCCAGAGATGGCAACCGCTCGCGCTGGTCCAACGGCCGATCACTTGCCGGCCAGCTCTTACTCGCCAGCCAGCCTTCATTTACCAGCAAGAAGATCCTTGATCAGCCGCTGGCAGCGCTCGGCCATAAAGTCGAGCAGCAGCCGCACCTTGGGGTCCTGCAGCTTTTTGTGCGGATAGACGGCGGCGAACTGTACCGGCGTCGGCGGCGTGCTGCTCAGGATCACCTTCAGCCGTTGGTCGCGGATGAACGGCTCGACCTCGAAGCGCGGCTTGTTGATGATACCGCGCCCGGACAGCGCCCAGCCGGTCAGCACGTCGCCATCGTCGGTGTCATAAGGCCCGTGCACCTCGAATTTCTGCGGGCCGGCAGGGGTCTGCAACGTCCACACATATTCGCGCGCGCCGGAATAGCGCAGCATCAAGCAGTCGTGCTTCTTGCCGATCAGTTCCTGTGGCTCGATGGGTTCGCCGCGCGCCTCCAGATATTTCGGCGCTGCCACCAGCACCCGTTCGCATTCCATGATGCCGCGCATCCTGAGGCTGGAATCTTCGATGATGCCGAGCCGGAAGGCGACGTCGATGCCTTCCTTCATGATATCGACATTGTGGTCCGAGAGCCTCAGCCGCACTTCGATGTCGGGGTACTTGTCATGGAAATCGGGGATGCCGGAGGCCACCAGCCGGCGGCCGAGGCCGAGCGGTGCCGTGACGCGGATGGTGCCGCGCGGCTGGCCGGACAGCGCCGAGACCGCGGCTTCCGCTTCGGTGATCGCCTCCAGCACCTGCTTGGCGCCCGAATAGAAAACCGTGCCATGCTCGGTCGGCATCAATTGCCGTGTGGTGCGGTTGAACAGTCGCACGCCAAGGTGCTTCTCCAGTTCCTTGATGCGGTTGGATGCGACCGCCGGCGAAATGCGCATGTCGCGGCCTGCCGCCGACAGGTTGCCGAGTTCGACGACGCGAACGAAGACGGCGATGTTGTCGAGATAGGCCATGCGGTTTCGTGGCTCTCATGCGGCTGCGTTCAACAACCTAGTATTTTCCATTTTTTTTTGAAAGTCATCGCGCACCTCGCCTCTTTCCGTTTGCGCGCGACACCGTAAAGTCGCGTCATCGGCAGGGACGACTTCAATGATGGATTTCGCGATTTTCTGGGACTGGCTAAGCTTCGCCGTGCGCTGGCTGCATGTCATCACCGGCATCGCCTGGATCGGCTCGTCTTTCTACTTCGTCGCGCTCGATCTCGGCCTGCGTCAGCGCCCGGGCATGCCGGTCGGCGCCTTTGGCGAGGAATGGCAGGTGCATGGCGGCGGTTTCTACCACATCCAGAAATATCTGGTGGCGCCGGCCGAGATGCCCGAGCACCTGACCTGGTTCAAATGGGAATCCTACGCCACCTGGCTGTCCGGCTTCGCCATGCTGTGCGTTGTCTATTATGCCGGAGCCGATCTGTTCCTGATCGATCCCAACGTGCTGCCAATGTCGGTGCCTGTCAGCATCTTGCTGTCGCTGGCGACGATTGGCGTGGGCTGGGTGGTCTATGATCTGCTGTGCCGTTCGCCGCTGGGAAAGAGCGACACCGGCCTGATGCTGGTGCTCTACTGCGTGCTGGTGTTCATCGCCTGGGGGCTCACCCATCTGTTCACCGGCCGCGCCGCCTTCCTGCATCTTGGCGCCATCACCGCGACGATCATGTCGGCCAATGTCTTTATGGTCATCATCCCCAACCAAAAGATCGTCGTTGCCGACCTTATCGCCGGCCGCAAACCCGATCCGAAATACGGCAAGATCGCCAAGCAGCGCTCGCTGCACAACAACTACCTGACGCTGCCCGTGCTGTTCCTGATGCTGTCGAACCACTATCCGTTGGCGTTCGGCACGCAGTTCAACTGGGTCATCGCCTCGCTGGCGTTCATCATCGGCGTGCTGATCCGGCACTATTTCAACAGCGTCCATGCACGCAAGGGCAACCCGACCTGGACCTGGCTGGGAGCCGTTGTGCTGTTCATCATCATCATCTGGCTGTCGACCGCGCCGAAGGTGCTGACCGGCGAACCGAAAGAATCGGCGGCGGCGCAGGTCTATGTCGCCTCGGCGCATTTCCCGGCCGTGCGCGATACGGTGCTCGGCCGCTGCTCGATGTGCCACGCGGCGGAGCCGGTCTATGAGGGCGTCTACCACGCGCCAAAGGGGGTGATGCTCGACACCGACGCCGACATCGCCAACCATGCCCGCGAGATCTATCTGCAGGCCGGCCGCAGCCACGCCATGCCGCCGGCCAACGTCTCGCAGATCACCGACAAGGAACGAGCGCTGCTGGTGGCCTGGTTCGAAGGCGCAGGGAAATAGCATGACCTCGACACTTCTGCGCGGCCGCACGCTGTCCTTCGTGCGCTGGCCGCAAACCATCGATGACCATTCCGCCTGGCGCTACGAGGAGGACGGCGGCCTGCTGATCCGCGACGGCCGGATCGTCGCCGCCGGTGCCTATGCAGACGTCGAGAAACAGGCAGGAGAAGCAGCGAAAAAAATCGACCATCGGCCGCATCTGCTGCTGCCGGGTTTCATCGACGCGCATGTGCATTTCCCGCAGATGCAGATCATCGCCTCCTATGGCGCCGAACTGCTCGACTGGTTGAACACCTATACCTTCCCGGAAGAGACGAAATTCGCCAATGCGCAGCATGGCCGCCGCATCGCGCGGCTGTTCCTCGACGAGATGGTGCGCCACGGCACCACGACGGTGGCCGCCTACTGCTCGGTGCACAAGGCATCCGCCGAGGCCTTCTTTGCCGAATCGCATGACCGCAACATGCTCAACATCGCTGGCAAGGTGATGATGGACCGCAATGCGCCCGACGGCGTCCTCGACACGCCGCAATCCGGCTACGACGACAGCAAGGCCCTGATCGCGCAATGGCACGGCAAGGGCCGCCAGCACTATGCGATCACACCGCGCTTTGCCATCACCTCGTCACCGGACCAGATGGAGATGGCCGGCGCGCTGTGCCGGGAGTACCCCGACCTGCACATGCAGACGCATCTGTCGGAAAACCACGCCGAAATCGCCTTCACCCAGGAACTCTATCCGTGGTCACGCGACTACACCGACGTCTACGAGCATTACGGGCTGCTGGGGAAAAAGAGCCTGTTCGGTCATTGCATCCATCTGTCGGACCGTGAGGCGGATGCGCTGTCGGACAGCGGCTCGGTAGCGGTGTTCTGCCCGACCTCGAACCTGTTCCTCGGCTCCGGCCTGTTCGACTATCAGCGTTTTCGCCGCCGCGACAAGCCGGTCCGGATAGCCGCCGCCACCGATGTCGGCGGCGGCACCAACTATTCCATGCTGCGCACCATGGACGAAGGCTACAAGGTTATCGCGCTGAACGGCGAGAAGCTCAATCCCTTCCAGTCCTTCTGGCAGATGACGCGCGGCAATGCTGAGGCGCTGTCGGTGGCGGAAAAGATCGGCACGCTCGATGAAGGCAGCGACGCCGACATCGTCGTGCTCGATGCCAGGGCTACACCGGCGATGCGGCTCAGGATGGAAACGGTCGAGACGCTGGCGCAGGAATTGTTTCTCTTGCAGACGCTGGGCGACGATCGCACCGTGCGCGAGGTCTATGTCGCCGGGCGGGCTGCCAAATCCGACATGGCGATTTAGGCACGCTCCGATGTGTTTCCTTGCTTGACCCGGCGGCAGCCATCGGTCAAAGCGTGCGGCGAAGTTGACAGGGGAACGACATGGCCGTTGCCGAAGACATCGCTCTGATCAAGAGACAAGAAGACGTTCTTGTCTTTCCCGCCTTCGATGAGGCCGTGGCCTTCAAGATCGGCTCGGCCATCCGTGATCGAGCCTTGGCCGAGAACCTGCCTGTTATCGTCGACATCAGGACTTTCGACCGGCCGCTGTTCTATGCCGCGATGCCCGGTTCGAACGCCTCCAATCCCGACTGGGCGCGGCGCAAGATCAATGTCGTCAAGCGATTCTTGAAAAGCACCTACCGCATGGTGCTGGAACAGCAGCGCCCCGATCGCACCTTCAAGATCGGCGAAGCGCTGGATATTGCTGATTATGTGCTGGCCGGCGGGGGTTTCCCGGTCGCGGTCAAGGGCGCCGGCGTCATTGGCGTGATCGCCGTCTCCGGCCTGCCGGAACGCCAGGATCATGGTGTCGTGGTCGAGGCGCTGTGCAACCATTTGGGCATCAATGGGCGCGAACTCGCGCTGCCGCCGGAAGAAAAATGAACGATCCGAAGACCTTCCTGACCTCCATCTTCGACGCCGCCGTCGCTGCAGCCGATCCGGAGCGAACCATCCGGGATCATTTACCGGCAAAGCCCAAGGGCCGCACCATCGTCATTGGCGCCGGAAAAGGCTCGGCGCAAATGGCGGCGGCCTTCGAGAAGGTCTGGGACGGGCCGATCGAGGGGCTGGTCGTCACCCGCTACGGTTATGCCGCGACATGCGAGCGCATCGAGATCATCGAGGCGGCGCATCCGGTGCCGGACGCCGCAGGCCTTGAAGCCTCGCAACGCCTGCTCGCCAAGGTCCAGGGACTGACAGAGGACGATCTGGTCGTGGCGCTGATTTCCGGCGGTGGTTCGGCGCTCTTGCCATCGCCTGCCGGCAGCCTGACGCTGGCCGACGAGATTGCCGTCAATGAGGCGCTGCTCGCGTCCGGTGCGCCGATCGCGGCGATGAACACCATCCGTAAACATCTTTCCACCATCAAGGGCGGCCGGCTGGCTGCCGCCGCCTGGCCGGCCATGGTGGTGTCCCTGGTCGTTTCCGACATTCCCGGCGACAATCCTGCCTTGGTCGCCTCCGGTCCGACCGTCCCGGATACTGGCAGCCGTCAAGACGCGCTGGCGTCGATCGCAGCCCATGGGATGAAACTGCCGGCAGCGGTGATGGCGCATATCAACACGCCTGCCGCCGATGCACCAAACCCCGATGATCCGCGCTTTTCACGCAACGAGGTACATCTGATCGCCTCGGCCGGGGTCTCGCTCGAAGCAGCCGCGGCTGAAGCGAAACGGCAAGGCGTCGAAGCCGTCATCCTTTCCGATGCCATCGAGGGCGAGGCGCGTGAGGTCGGCGGCGTCCATGCGGCCATTGCGCGCGAAGTGGCAACGCGCAACCGGCCATTCCCTAGGCCGGTGCTGATCCTGTCCGGCGGCGAAACCACGGTGACGCTCCGCGCCCCCATTGATGGCATAAGGGGCAAGGGCGGCCGCAACTCGGAATTCCTGCTCGCCTTCGCCATCGGCATCAACGGCGTCGAAGGCATCCATGCGCTGGCCGCCGACACCGACGGCATCGACGGTTCGGAAGACAATGCCGGCGCCTTCGCCGATGGTTCGACGGTTTCGCGCATGAGGGCGGCGGGCGTCGACGCCAAGACGATGCTTGCGGGCAACAATGCCTGGACGGCCTTCAATGCCGTCGCCGATCTTTTCGTGCCCGGCCCGACCGGCACGAATGTCAACGATCTCAGGGCGATCCTGGTCCGCTGAACCTGTCGGCAATTTGGCTCACACCTCGTGCAGGTAGAGATGATAATCCAGTTCGCTCACCGTGCGTGCCACGCGCAGGTACTCGGATTGCTTGATCGCCACGAAGGTGCGGTGCAGGTCTTCGCCGAGCGCGCCTTTCAGGAAGCTGGATGCTCGCGCGGCCTCGATCGCGGCACGCCAGTCGACCGGCATCGTTGTGCGCGTTATCGCTGCCTCATAGCCGTTGCCGGTGGTCTCAGGGCCGGGATCGAGACCTTCGTCGAGGCCTTTGATGATGGCGGCGAGCACGGTCGCGGCGATCAGATAGGGATTGGCGTCGACGCCCGACGGCCGGTGCTCGATGCGCCGGTTCTTTGCGTCGCCGGCCGGCACGCGCAGCGCCACCGAGCGGTTGTTGACGCCCCAGGTCGGCGCCACCGGCGCATAGGATTGCGAGACGAAGCGCCGCCAGGAATTGGCGTGCGGCGCAAACACCAGCATCGATTCGGCCATCGTCTGGATCAGGCCGCCGAGCCCCTGCAGCAGTGGCAGCGACCAGCTCTCGCCACCGGCTTCGGCAAAGACGTTTCGGCCCGCTCTGTCCTGCAGCGAGACATGGAAATGCATGCCCGAGCCGGCATATTTCTCGATCGGCTTGGCCATGAAACAAGCGGTGACGCCGTGTCGCCGCGCCTGTGCCCGCACCAGCCGCTTCAGCATGACCAGGTCGTCGGCCGCCCGCATCACGTCCTTGCGGTAGTTCAGCGTCAATTCGTATTGGCCAGGGGCATATTCGGAAATCACCGTCTCGGCCGGAATGCCTTGTGCCTTGGCAGCCGCGTAGATGTCGGAGAACAGCGGCTCCATGCCATGCAGGTGATCGACGGAATAGACTTCCGTCTTGCCCGAGATGCGGCCGTCGAGCACGGCGCGCGCCGGCTGCACCTTGCCGTCGGCATCGCGCTCGTTGGCCAGGAGAAAAAATTCCAGCTCGAAGGCGCCGGCGGGATAAAGACCCTTGGCGGCCAGGATCTCCACTTGCCGTGCCAGCGCCAGGCGAGGATCCGACGACATCGGCTGGCCGTCGAGGTGATACATCTCCATCAGCAGCTGGCCGCGCGGCGGGTTTGTGCCGTAGAGCGGCACCAGCGTGCCGGGGATAGGCCAGGCCCTGAGGTCGCCGTCACCGGTCGTCCAGATCAGCCCGGTTTCGTGCACATCCTCGCCGGTGATATCGAGGCCGAGGATCGAGATCGGCATGTGCCGGCCGCCCTGGAAGATACTTTTCAGCTCATGCCGGCGCACGATCTTGCCGCGGCCGACGCCATTGGCGTCCGTCAGCACGATATCGAAGGCCTCGATCTCGGGATGGGCCTCGAGGAAGGCTTGCGCCTCGGTGGGCGTCGAGCCCGAAGGTGAGGTCATGATCTGTCCGGCTTTTCTTGGCGCGCCCATTTGTTAGCCGCTTGTCTCACGCCGCAAGCTTTGCCGCAACCGCGCCGAAGGCGGCGATCAGCCGGTTGACCTGGGCACCGGAGGTCGCCGGCGAGATCAGCATCATGTTGTGGAAGGGCGCGATGAGCACGCCGCGATTGACCAGCGCGATATGGATGGCCGCTTCCAGCTCCGGCGCATGCGCCATCTCGGCCTCGGCCCCATTCCGCAGCGGGCCAGGCGCGCAGATGAACTCGACACGGGCGCCGACGCGGGCAACATGCCAGGGCAAGCGGTAGCGGTCGATCACGCCGGTCAGCCCGGCGTCGAGCCGCCGCGCCAGGTGATCCATGCGGGCATAATTCTCTTCGGTCATCACCTCTTCGAGCGTGGCGCGCATCGCCGCAAACTGCAGCGGATTGGCCGAGAGCGTCGTGCCCATGCCGGAATAGCCCGGCTCCTTCTCCCTATTGTAGGCGGCATAGCGAGAGGCGACACCATCGCTCATGCCCCAAACACTGGCCGGCACACCGCCCGCGATCGGCTTGCCCAGCACGAAGAAGTCCGGGTCCAGCCCGTATTTCCTGGTGTAACCGCCTAGGCCGGTCGAGATCGTATGCGTCTCGTCGATCAGTAGCAGCGTACCGGATTCGCGCGTCAACCTACGCAACGCGTCATGGAAGCCCGGGTCGGCCAGCACCATGCAGGAATTGGTCAGCACCGGCTCGGCGATGACGCAGGCGACATCCTTATCCCTAAGCGCGGCCTCCAGTGCGGCAACATCATTGAACTCGATCACCTTCGCCGTGCGGGTCAGGTCGCGGAATTCGCCCGCCAGGCCCGGCCGGTTGACCGGAACACCATCCACCAGCCGCACCATCGTTTCGTCGACCGAGCCGTGATAGCAGCCGTTGAAGACCAGGATCTTTTCGCGCCCGGTGAGGGCGCGGGCGACCCGCAGCGCAAAGCGGTTGGCGTCGGTCGCCGTCGTCGCGATCTGCCAGAACGGCAGGCCGAAATGCTGCTGCAGCAGCGGGCCGATGGCGAGTGCGTCTTCGGAGGGCAGCATGTAGGTCAGGCCACGTCCGGCCTGGCGGCGGATCGCGCGCGCCACCGGCGGCGGCGAATGGCCGAACATCGAGCCGGTGTCGCCCAGACAGAAATCGTCGAGCCTGATACCGTCGATATCGGTGAGGATGGCCCCCCTGGCGCTTTCGACCAGGATGGGAAACGGCGTCGGCCAGTCGTTCATCCAGTGCATCGGCACTCCGCCGAAGAAGCCTGGCAGGCCATTGCCGACCTTCGCTTGCGATTTCGGCCGCGCCTTGCGGAAGGCTGCCGCCTCGATCTCGCGCAGATCGGCAATACGATCGCGATCGATGCCGCCGATGGACGTCCTTGAACTGTCGCTATGCATGAAAACCCCTCTGATCGTCCCTCTTAGCCAATCCACGTCCGCGACCGCAATCGGCCGGGCGTCCGTCCTGCATTGGCTCAGCCGCTGGTGGCAGCGCTTGACGCTGCTGGCGAAACCAGGGCCAATGAGGGGGGCAATTTGGGGTGCGGGGGGAAAAATGCGGACGATCATCTGCGCGGCGGGGTTGTTTTTGTCGGCCAAAATGGCCTGCGCCTCCGGTGGCATCTGGTGCGACGTCGACGATGCGGCGGTGGCATTCGAGGTCGGCGCCGGCGTCACCAGAGGCATGGGCGGCCCGACCTTCAACTTTCGCGGCGACCTCGAAATCAAGGCAAGGCCCGCTGACGACCAACTGCGCAAGACCGTGTTCGAGGATTCCAACCTCACCCAGTACTGGCTCGACGACAAGGAGCTGCGCCTGAACATCTATCATGAGCACGAGGTGGCCAAGACCTTCAGTTCCGTCGAACTGACGATCCTGACCAAGGCCAGCGATGAAGGTGTCTATGACGGGCAGTATACGCTTGCCGTCTATGACAGCACCGCCGACAAGGACGGCGATGGCAAGACAGCCGATCTGACCGGCAAGGTTTCCTGCGGCGCCGAATAAATCCCAGACCAGGGTGTGTTGAGATTCAGGTCAGGCCGAGCCGAAAATGATGGCTTCGAGAACCGGAGCGGAGCGGACATTCGGGTCCGTGAGCACCGGAAGCGCAGAGAGCCCTCTTTTGCAGGCCGGCCTCACCTGAATCTCAGCACACCTTACGCCGTGATGTCGATGACGCCGCAGTCGCCGGCCGCGCTGCCGAAGGCGACGCGGCGCTCTTCCTTGTCCCACATCATCGAGGTGATGGCGCCGTTGCCCGGTCGCCGCAACAGCACTTCCTTGGCGTCCGAGAAGCGCACCGCCATCACCATGCCGTCATCATAGCCGACGGCGACGACATCCTGGCTCGGGTGGCAGGCGACCGCCGTCACCATAGCGTTGCCGCGTGTGCCGAGTTCCAGCGGCGCTTTGCCCATGGGGCCGTCCTTGCCCGAAAACGGCCAGACGATCGCCGCCGGCGCACCGGAGCTCGCCAGCCACTTGCCTTTTGCGCTCCATGACAGGCTTTTGACCTTGCCGGGATAGCCGGTCATGCGCATGTGCTTGCCGTCGGCAAGCTTCCAGCCGTGCAGGGCGTTCTCCTGCATCGTGGTGACAAGGAACGCACCATCGGGCGAGAAGGTGATGGCGGTATGGGCGCCGGCCCATTCGAGCTCCGCCGGCTTGCCTTCGGTGGCCGGGAAATGCAGCGTCGCGCCATTGTAGCGGGCAACGCCGAAGCGCATACCCTTGGGTGAGAACGCCAGCCCCTCGACCGAACGCGGATGGGCAAATTCTCGGGTCTTGCCGTCGGCGAAGCGCACGAAGGCGGTCTTGCCCGTCGCATAGGCGATGGCACCCTGCGGTCCGGCGGCGACGCTGGTGATCCATTTTTTCCCGGCGCTCGCCAGTTCCTGGACGTTGCCGCCTGCGGTGACAGAAAAAATCTTGCCGTCCTCGCCGCCGGTGATCAGCCGGTCATTGGCCGCATCGTGGAAGGCGGCGAGCAGCCCGTCATTGGCTTGAATTGTCTTGTGGCCATGGTCGAGCCGATGGACGGCACCATCAGCCAGCGCGAAATGCGGCACGTCGCCGAGGAAGACGGCGGCGACGCAATGGCCTTCGAGATCAAGCGGGGCGACGGTTGGCATGGGAGACTATTCCATTCGAGATTTCTGCTTGCGACTCTTACCGTTGCCTAGGGCTCTGCAGTTGCGGTCAGGTGCGCCTTCTTCCTTCTCCCCTTGTGGGAGAAGGTGGATTGGCGCGCAGCGCCAAGACGGTTGAGGGGTGCTGGACGGATTGCGGTTTGCCGAGCTGGAACACCCCTCATCCGACCGAGCTTCGCTCGGCCACCTTCTCCCACAAGGGGAGAAGGAAGGCCAGCGCTAGCGCCATAAACTGATTGGGAAATCAGGCAGCCTGGCAGGCGTCAAAACTCTTCTTCAACCGCTCGGCGTCGAGTTCGCGGCCGATGAACACCAGCCGGCTCTCATGCTTCTCGCCGTCCTTCCAGGCGCGCTGGTGGTCACCCTCGATGATCATGTGCACGCCCTGGATGACGTAGCGCTCGTCATCACCCTTGAGCGCGATGATGCCCTTCAGGCGCAGGATGTTGGGGCCTTCCATCTGGGTGATCTTCTCGATCCACGGGAAGAACTTTTTCGGGTCCATCTCGCCGCCGCGCAGCGACACCGACTGCACCGTCACGTCATGGATGTCGGAAGGATGCGCGTGATGGTGGTGCCCGTCATGATCATGGTGATCGTGGCCGTCATGGTCATGATGGTCGTGATCGTGATCGTCATGCGCCTTGAGGAAATGCGGATCGTTTTCCAACGCCCTTGAAAGGTCGAAGGCGCCGCGGTCGAGCACTTCCGAGAGGGCGACGCCGGCTCGTGTCGTGCGATGGATCTTCGCCGCCGGATTGATGGCACGGATGGTCGCTTCGACCTTGGCGAGCTCTTCGGGGGTGACGAGGTCGGTCTTGTTGAGCACGACGACGTCGGCGAAGGCGATCTGGTCCTCGGCTTCCCTGGAATCCTTGAGCCGCAGCGGCAGATGCTTGGCATCGACCAGCGCCACCACCGCGTCGAGCCTTGTCTTGGAGCGCACGTCGTCGTCCATGAAGAAGGTCTGCGCCACCGGCACCGGATCGGCAAGGCCGGTGGTCTCGACCACGATAGCGTCGAAACGGCCGGGCCGGCGCATAAGTCCTTCGACGACGCGGATCAGGTCGCCGCGCACCGTGCAGCAGACGCAGCCATTGTTCATCTCGTAGATCTCCTCGTCGGATTCCACGATCAGTTCGTTGTCGATGCCGATTTCGCCGAACTCGTTGACGATGACGGCGTAACGCTTGCCGTGGTTTTCCGACAGGATGCGGTTGAGCAGCGTCGTCTTGCCGGCGCCGAGATAGCCGGTGAGAACGGTTACGGGGATCTGCGTCTGTGCGTCGCTCATGACTTGCCTCGAAAAATCTGGGCCTTGAAAAAGCCTGGAAAAGGGATTGTTGGCTCCATATAGGACGTGTGCCGGGCTTTTGCACGAGGCAAACCGATGGGCCAAACCGGCATGCCGGCATTGCCGAATTTTACTGGCGGAAGCCGCCGTCACAGCCTAGATCGAGACGGGGGGCCAATTCGAGAGGCACGATATGTCCGGCAAGCCGTTCTCCATCTCGTTGAGCCGGCGCAAGGCGCTCGGCTTGATCGCGGTGACTGCCGGCGGTGGTGCCTTCCTGCCGGCCGCGGCAATCGCCGCCCAGTCTTCGGCCTATGCCGGGCTGACCCTGTTCCAATCCGGCGCCGGCGTCTGCGCCATCACGCCCGAGGTGACCGAAGGGCCGTTCTATTTCGACGCGAAACTCGAACGTGCCGATGTCACTGAAGGCAAGAAGGGCGTTGCCCTCACGGTCAGGCTGCAGGTCGTCGACGCGGCCTGTCGCCCGCTTGCCGGCGTCCGCGTCGACATCTGGCATTGCGACGCGCGAGGTGCCTATTCGGGCTACCCGGGACAAGGTGACGGCCGCGATGTCGACACGTCGGGCCAGACCTTCCTGCGTGGCTGGCAGAAGACCGATGCAAGCGGCATCGTTTCCTTCGCCACCATCTATCCCGGCTGGTATCACGGCCGCACCACCCATATCCATTTCAAGGTCTTCCCCAACGACAATTCGGTGATGACCGGCCAATTGTTCTTCCCCGACAGTCTCAGCGAGCAGATATTCACCGCTGTCGCGCCATACAATGATCGGCCCGGCAAGCGTGACACCTCGAACGCCAGCGACGGCATCGCCAGGCACGCCGGACCGCTGTCGCAGGCCGCACTGCGCGAGGTGGAGGATGCCTATCAAGCGCTGATGATCGTCGCGGTGCAGTCCGGTTGACCGACAATCCCTCACGCAGGTCGTCCGCGGCGAAAACTCCGCTCGCGAAAAGTCGTTTGTCATCTAACTGAAATAAACATCTGGCATTAGCCACGGCGGGCACCGCAATGCTTGCCGGCAAAGCTGTTTGGAGCGCCGGAATCTTTTTGATCGTCGATTGCCAATCGGACGGCTGCGTCTATGCTGACCGTACCGGTACGGCCGAAGAGGGATGACCATGGCCAAGGCGGACAAGACTGCAACAATGAGCCGGCTGCATTCGGCGGCAAGGCTGGCAAGAACCGCGCTCGCTGCGCGGCTTCTGGCACACGGCTTCTATGCCGGCCAGGATCAGATCATGCTGGCGCTCGACCGTGAAGACGGCCAGACGCCGGGCAATCTCGCCGGACGCCTCGGTGTGCGCCCACCGACCATCACCAAGACCATCAACCGGCTGCAGGCGCAGGGTTTTCTGGAAAAGCGCGCCTCGTCGGCCGATGCCCGCCAGGCTCATATTTTCCTCACCGACACCGGCCGCGACATCATCCACGCCATCGAGAAATCGGTGAAGAAGACGGAAAAGCAGGCGCTGAAGGGCCTCGACAAGAAGGACCAGAAGGCGCTGTTCAAGCTGCTTGCCCGCATCGAGGCCAACCTCTCGAACGAGGAATTGGTGTTGATCGACGACGACGCCGAGACGGACGACTGATCACTTGATCCTGGTGCAACGATCAAGCCGCCGCGGCAGTGCCTTGGATCAGGGATGACCAGCGCCCCGGCGTCATGCCGAACGCCTTCTTGAATTGCCTGATGAAATGGCTTTGGTCGTTGAAGCCGGCCTCGATGGCGATCTGCGCCAGGGGCTCGCCGGCGGCGATCATCCGTCGCGCGCTCTGAAGCCGGCGCATCACCAGGAAGCGATGCGGGCTGGTGCAGAACGCGGCCCGGAAATGCCGTGATAGGGCATAGCGGTCGAGCCCGGTGATCGCTTCCAGTTCGCCCGAACGCACCGGGCGGCCGAAATTCTCCGTGAGATAGTCGCGCGCCAGCGTAGCCGCCCGCCATGCAGTTCTGGCCATCGGCTTCGCCGGCTGGCCGGCATGCCGGGTCAGGCTTTGCGTCAACTGGGCGAGGAAGTCGGCAACGAACAGCTCATCGAGTTCCTCCTCGAGCGGCCCCAGCGCCGACAGCAGCGTCGTGCAGAAGCTGTCATCCGTCAGCACGCCATCCCTGACAAACGGCAACGACGCGCCGCCAAGGCAGTCGAGCATCAGCGCCGGTTCCAGGTAGAGCATCCTGTAGCACAATCCGTCTTCGGTGCCGGCACCGCCGTCGTGCAATTCGTCGGGATGCAGCACGATGATCTGGCCAGGCAAGCTGTGGCGTGTCGCGCCGAGGTAGCGAAACCGCTGTACGCCATGCAGCGTCACTCCGATCGCATAGGTGTCGTGGCGATGCAGGTCGAAGGCGCTACCATGGAACCGCGCCTCGATCCGCTCCATGCCGGCAGGGTCGGAGGCGGAGATGATGCAGTTCTCCGCCGCGTCAACGCACAAACGTCCAAGACCCTCGAAGGCCTGGCTGTTTAGATCGTGCGACATCTTCTCCTTCAGCCTCGCATTGGGGCACAGCTCGAATGGTCAATGTCTCATGTTCGACACGAAATTTGCAATCGTGCTCAGGCAGGATCTGCCGGTCTGGCAGAAACTCAACGTCACCGCCTTCCTGACCAGCGGCATCGTCGCCCAGTTCCCGGACATCATCGGCGAACCCTACCGCGACCGCGTCGGCAATCTCTACAATCCGCTGTCAATCCAGCCGGTCATCGTGCTGTCCGCCGACCAGGCGACGCTGGCCACAATCCACCGGCGCACGCTGGAGCGTGGCGTGACGACCTCGCTCTATGTCGAAGAGATGTTCGCGACCGGCCACGACGCGGCCAACCGCGCGGTCTTTGCCGAATTCGCACCTGAAGACGCCAGGGTGGTCGGTATCGCGCTTCGCGCCGAGAAGAAGGTGGTCGACAAGATCACCAAGGGCGCCCGCATGCACGCCTAGGCTGCGCCGAGGTTCAGGTGCCGGCCTGACCTGAATTCCGCACGCCTTCGCTCCAAAAGACTAAGCCTGCCGACGGCTCCTGTTGTGCCAGCCGGCTTTGGCGTGGCGGCGGGCGACAATTGGCTTGCCGGCAAGCGACATTTCCCGCAAAGGTGGGCTTCAGCCCAGCTTCCCACCCGGCCTGCAAGTGAGTGCTCCCCAAAGACATCCAGAAAGCGCAACGCCCCCGGTGGCGATCCTCTGCATGCTTTCCACCTACGTCTTCTTCACCTTTCTCGACACCAGCAGCAAATATCTCGTGCTGGCCGGCGTTTCCGTGCTGATCGTCGCCTGGGTGCGCTTTGCCGTGCATGTCGTGCTGGTCGGCATGTTGCTGCGCGGCTGGCGCCAACCGGTGCGGTTTCGCCCGGTCAACCTGCCGGCGCATGTCCTGCGCGGTCTGTTCCTGTTCGGCTCGACCATGTTCAACATCCTGGCGCTGCGCTCCCTGCAACTGGCCGAAACCACCTCGATCTATTTCTTCGGACCGATGGTGATCACAGCACTTGCCGGCCCGCTGCTTGGCGAATGGGCCGGCTGGCGGCGCTGGCTGGCGATCCTGGCGGCCTTCGCCGGGGTTCTCATCATCACCCGGCCAGGTGTCGGCGTTTTCGGCATCGGGCATCTCTTTGCGCTCGGCTCGATGCTGTCGAACTGCTTCTACGTCATCATGACGCGCCGCATGTCGACGAGCGAGACGTCGGAAAGCCTCATCCTGTTCTCGGCACTGGCGCCGGCGGTGCTGCTTTTGCCCCTGCTGCCGTTTTCGTTCTCCCTGCCGCATGATGGCTGGCACTGGTTCGTGCTGCTCATGCTTGGCGTGTTCGGCGGCGTCGGCCACTGGTTGCTGGTCCAGGCTTACCGGCTTGCGACGACCACCGCATTGGCGCCCTATCCCTATTCGCAGATGGTGTGGATGATCATTTCCGGCTGGATCGTCTTCAAGCAGTTTCCCGACCGTTGGACATTGGTCGGCGCCGCCATCATCGTCGCCAGCGGCCTCTACATCGTTCATCGCGAGCATCGGCTTCGGCTGCAGAGCCGCGCGGCCTCCGACGTCGAAGCGGAGGCGTTGGCAAAAAAACTTTGATTTACTGCCGATCGATGGCATAACGCCGCCTTTAAACTGTTTAATGCATGTGGGAACCGGTTTCGGGACAACGACGTGCATAAGGACTGAAGCCGGTCGGGGAGCACAGGTCGCTGGCACAGAAAATCAAGCTTTCGACGATCGCGGATGCGCTCGGCGTCTCCACGGCCACTGTGTCACTGGCGCTGCGCGACAGCCCGCTGGTCGCCGGCACCACCCGTGACCGCATCAAGGAACATGCCCGCGCCATTGGCTATATCTACAACCGACGCGCCGCCAGCCTGCGCACCTCGCGTTCGGGCATTGTCGGCGTCGTCGTCCACGACATCATGAACCCGTTCTTCGCCGAGATCCTGCGCTCGATCGAAAGCGAACTCGACCGCAGCCGCCAGACCTTCATCCTGTCCAACCACTATGACCAGCTCGAGAAGCAGCGCACCTTCATCGATACGCTGCTGCAGCTCGGTGCCGACGGCGTCATTATGTCGCCGGCCATCGGCACGCCGGCTTCCGACATCCTGATGGCCGAGGAGAACGGCCTGCCAGCGGTGCTGATCGCCCGCACGGTCGAGGGCGCCGACGTGCCGGTCTTTCGCGGCGACGATGCCTATGGCACCGGGCTCGCCACCAACCATCTGATCTCGCTCGGCCACAAGCGCATCGCCATGATCGGCGGCACCGACCAGACCTCGACCGGCCGCGATCGCTACCAGGGCTATGTCAACGCCATGGAGGCGGCCGGGCTGGAAGTCAGGCCGTCCTGGCGCATCGCCGGCCCGCGCACCAAGCAGGCCGGCTTCGAGGCCGCCGGGCAGTTCCTGGCGCTGAAGGACAAGCCGACGGCCGCCTGCTGCTGGAACGACCTTGTCGCCATCGGCCTGATGAACGGCATTGCGCGTGCCGGCCTGGTGCCGGGCGTCGACATCTCGGTCACCGGCTATGACGATCTCGAAGAGGCGGCGATTGCGACGCCGGCGCTGACCACCGTCTGGAACGGCCAGCGCGAAGTTGGACGCCGCGCCGCCAGTGCGCTGCTGGACAAGTTGAACGGGCAGACGGTGCGGCCGTCGCAGGAATTGATCAAGCCGGAACTGCATGTGCGCCAGTCGACCGGCAAGCCGGTGGAGCGTGCATGACCAAGGCCGAACAATTGCAGACCGTCGCCATTCTGGTGCCGGGCGACTTCAACGACCATGCGATCAAGCGCATCGACAATACCTTCAACCGGGTCAGGATCGAACGAGCCGATCCGGCGCTGGTCACCGACGAGATGCGCGGCAACGTGCGCGGCATCGCTTCGTTCGCCGGCATCAATGCGGCGATGATGGATGCATTGCCCAATCTCGAACTCATCGCCTCCTTCGGCGTCGGCTATGATTCGGTCGATGTCGGCCACGCGGCCGCCAAAAACATCATGGTCACCAACACGCCCGACGTGCTGACCGAAGAGGTTGCCGACACCACGATCGGGCTGCTGATCAACACCATCCGCGACCTGCCGCGTGCCGAGACCTGGCTGCGTGACGGCAGCTGGCTGCGCAAGGGCAACTATCCCCTGAGCCGGCTGACCTTGCGTGGCCGCAAGGTCGGCATTTTCGGCATGGGCCGCATCGGCCAGGCGGTTGCCCGGCGGCTGGAAGCTTTTGGCCTGCCGGTCGCCTACCACAACCGGCGCCGGGTCGAAGGCTTGAGCTACCAGTACCACCCGACATTGAAGGGCCTCGCCGAAGCGGTCGACACACTGATTTCGGTGGCGCCCGGCGGCGCCTCGACGGAGAGGGCGGTCAATGCCGAAATCCTGTCCGCTCTTGGCGCCAACGGCGTCTTCGTCAATATCGGCCGCGGCAGCACGGTCGACGAGGCTGCGCTTGCGGCAGCACTTGCCAACGGCACCATCGCCGCCGCGGGGCTCGATGTCTTCGCCGATGAACCGAACGTGCCCAAGGCGTTGCTCGACGCGCCGAACACCTCGCTGTTGCCGCATGTCGGCTCGGCCTCGGACCATACACGCCGTGCCATGGCGGATCTGTGCGTCGACAATCTGGTCTCCTGGTTCGCAGAACGTCGTCCGCTGACGCCGGTGCCGGAGACTGTGAATGTGAAGGCCAAGGCAAATCCAGGAAAAGTGTGAAGTGCCTTTCCGTCCGGATGGAACGGCAGGCTGCCACGCTTATTAACGTCCGTTTAACCATCTGAAATCATTCTTCATCTTGTCCGTGTGCGTGGAAGAAGATGATGAAAGCGCTTTCCATGGTGATCGCTGCCGCGGCGCTGTTTGGCGGCATCCAGCTGTTTCATCCCGGCAACGGTGAAAGTGCAGCCGATGCGGTCGCGCCATCCAACAGCTACAGGCTGGTGGCCAATGGCGACCAAGGCAACTGCGCGGTCACGCGCGGTGCGTCGGTTTCGGATGACCTGTCACTGTTGACGGTGGGGCCGAACTGCCGCCGGCTCCTGCCTGGCATCGAACGGGCAAAGTTCTGGCGACAGCAACAAGATGGCACGGTCGCCTTCAGCGCCAATGGCGTCGATCCGATCGTCACCTTCGCGGTTGCTGACGGTGGCGGCTACGAATCCTATGCCCCGGCCGCGCCATTGCTGTCGCTGGCGGCCACCGGTGGTTTGAGGGACTGATTATTCCGCGGCGGCGCGCGCACCCGCTTTCGCCGTGGCGTGCAGCCGCACGGCATCGCCGAAGGCACGGAAAATCTTGACCGAGTTGCTGTCCGAGTTGACCCAATATTCCGGATGCCATTGCACGCCAACGGCGAAGGCGCGGGAGTCGCGCACCGAAACCGCCTCGACCGTGCCGTCGCCGGCAACCGCCTCGATCTGCAGTTTCGGGCCGAGCCGGTCGATCGCCTGGCGGTGCAACGAGTTGACCTTGATGTCGCCGGCACCGAACACGCCGGCCAGGCAGCTGCCCGGCTTGATCGAAATGGTCTGGTGGATGGCGAAGCGCTCGTCCTGATTGTCGCTCACCGGCGCGCGGTGGTCGAACGAACCCTCACGCTCCTGGATCTCGGTGCCCAGCGTGCCACCGAGTGCCACGTTCATTTCCTGGATACCGCGGCAGATGGCGAGCAGCGGCACGCCGCGCTCTATCGCCCTGCGAATCAGCGGCAGCGTGGTGGCGTCGCGCGCCGGGTCGTAGGGGCCATTGGCTTCGCTGGCGTCGCCGCCATACAGCGAGGGGTGCACATTGGATTTCGACCCGGTGACCATGACCCCGTCGACCGACGACAGAAGTTCGTCGAAGTCGAGCCTGTCGCCAAACGATGGCACCAGCACCGGGAACACGCCGGCACCGGCAATCGCCGCCTCCAGATATTGCTGCGGGGCGGCATGCCAGGTGTAGTTGTCGAACTGACGTACGTCGGTCGATATGGCGACGAGCGGCTGATGCATTTTGGCTCTGTGTTCCATCTGCAAAGGGTATCCTGCCTCCAAAATAGGCGATCCGCCGGTATTTTTCCATGACAAGTTTCACGTGCCGCATGGGCCAAGAAACGGCCTGTTAGACTATAGTTGCAGGGCGGCTGGGCTTCGCCGTCAAATTGGGACGCCACGCTGGACTCGACTTCTTGCCTGTGTATTGTTTCGCGCCAACCGACACGGAAGCGAGGATTTTCCGAACGTCGGTCTGTCTGGTCCAAAAGGGAGGAACTTCATGGATCGTCGTTCATTCATTCGCAAGGCTGGTGTTACCGGCGTCGGTGCTGCAGCGGCGGCGGCCACGCTCGCGGCGCCGACAATAGCCCAGTCCAATCCCAAGGTCACGTGGCGGCTGGCGTCGTCCTTCCCGAAGTCGCTTGACACCATCTATGGCGGCGCCGAGGTGTTCTCCAAAATGCTGTCGGAGGCCACCGATGGCAACTTCCAGGTCCAGGTCTTTGCCGCCGGCGAACTCGTGCCCGGCCTGCAGGCCGCCGACGCCACCACGGCCGGCACGGTCGAGGCCTGCCACACGGTGGCATATTATTACTGGGGCAAGGATCCGACATGGGCGCTCGGTGCGGCGGTTCCCTTTTCGCTCAACGCGCGCGGCATGAACGCCTGGCACTACCATGGCGGCGGCATCGACCTGTTCAACGAGTTTCTCGCCACGCAGGGCCTTTTCGGCCTGCCAGGCGGCAACACCGGCGTGCAGATGGGTGGATGGTTCCGCAAGGAGATCAACACGGTCGCCGACCTGTCCGGCCTCAAGATGCGCATCGGCGGCTTTGCCGGCAAGGTGGTGCAGAAGCTCGGCGTCGTGCCGCAGCAGATCGCCGGCGGCGACATCTATCCGGCGCTGGAAAAAGGCACCATCGACGCCGCCGAATGGGTCGGCCCGTATGACGACGAGAAGCTCGGCTTCTACAAGGTCGCGCCCTACTACTACTACCCCGGCTGGTGGGAGGGCGGTCCGACCGTCCATCTGATGTTCAACAAGGCGAAATACGACGAGCTTTCGCCGACTTACAAATCGTTGCTGCGCACCGCCGCCCAGGCTGCCGATGCCAACATGCTGCAGAAGTACGATTATCTGAACCCGGCAGCGGTGAAGCGGCTGGTGGCCGGTGGTGCGAAGCTGCGCCCATTCAGCCAAGACATCATGGCCGCCTGCTTCGAGAAGGCCAACGAGGTCTATGCCGAAATGGAAGCCTCCAACGCGCCGTTCAAGAAGATCTGGGAATCGATCAAGGGCTTCCGCAAGGAGCACTATCTGTGGGCGCAGGTGGCCGAATACAACTACGACACCTTCATGATGGTCCAGCAGCGCAACGGCAAGCTGTAGCCCGCTCTTTGCATCATTAGAAAGACCCCGGGCCTGTTCGCCCGGGGTCTTTCTTTTCAGGCTGGCGAGGAACTCACCTCGATCAGTATTCCGCCTGGCGCTAGGCAGTAGAAGGTGGTCGAATTGACGCCGCCTCGCGTCAGCTCCTGGACTTCGCCAGGCGCGAGGCCCGCATCGGCAAGCTCGGCCTGCTTTGCGTGCACAATGTCCGGTTTGCCGACGAAGAAGCCGACGTGAAAACCATCGGGATAGCTGGCTGCCTCTCCCTTGCCCGGCATCATCAGGTTGAGGTTGAAGCCATCCGTTCCGCGTAGAGCCGCGAAGGCATCCTTGCCGCGCATGGCGACAAGCTCGAAGCCGAAATGGCTGGTGAAGAAGCCGGCAAGAGCCGCGACTTCGGTGGCAATGAGATTGGCATGGTTCAGTTTCATGGTCCTCTGTCCTGTCGTTGGTTGAAGCGCAGACAGGCGTGGCTGCAGACCGTGAACCGGCGGGGCCGTGGCATCAGGAAATCCGGACATGACCCAACCGGCTCGCGGGCTTCGGCCTCGCTTGCCGGCCGTGGGTTCTCCCGCAAATCATGCGGCGAACAGGCCTCCGTTAAAAAACGGAAGAGACCGGACTACCGAACCGGTCATGTCTTTTTCGGCGCGCACCCAATAGCCGATCGATGGGTTGCCGGCAAGCGCGCGAGGCCAAGTCGCAGCCGGGCAGCTCAGCCCGGGTGCGGCACCACCAGCACCTTGACCTCGCCGGGCGCCGGCGGATTGGCGATCGCCGCTGCGGCGTCTTCGAGCGCTACCTGCCTGGAGATCAGCCGGTCGATCTCGATTGTGCCCGATGCAATGAGTTCGGCGGCGCGGCGATGCGTGTAGGGATTGAGGAAGGAGCCGAGCACTTTCAATTCCCGGAACAGCAGGTCGAAGGGCTCGAATTCCGCTTTCAGGCCTTGCGGCGTCACGCCGACGATGACGACCGTGGCGCCGGCGCGGGCCAGCCGCATCGACTGCTCGACGGTCTCCCGCACGCCCGCGCATTCGAAGACGACATCGACACCGCCTGGCACCAGGCCCGTTGGCCCGGCGACGGTATTGATGACATCGGCGGCGGTCGGATCGACCGTCGCCGTTGCCCCGAGCTCCTCCGCGAGCGCGCGCCGCGAGGCTTGCCTGGTCGACAAGATGATGGTCGTGGCCCCGGCCAGACGCGCCAGCTGCACGGTGAGCAGGCCGATCACGCCGCCGCCAAGCACGGCCACCGAGCTGCCTGGCCGGATTTCGGCCAGGTCCACGCCATGCAGGCAACAGCCGAGCGGTTCGCAGAAGGCACCATGCGTCGGCTTCAGGCCGGCAGGCAGGATGAAGGCTTGCTTCTGCGGCAAGGCAAGATATTCGGCGAAGCCGCCATCGCGATGAATGCCGATGGCGCGCAGGTTGCTGCAGAGGTTGACCCGCCCGGCATGACAGTGCGCGCAACGCCCGCAGGCGATGTTGGGGTCGCCGGTGACGCGGTCGCCAACGGCAAAGCCGGAGACGGATTTTCCGATCGCCTCGACGATGCCGGAGAACTCATGCCCGGGCGTCACCGGCGGCGTGCACGGGAATTCGCCGTGGAACAGATGCCGGTCCGTGCCGCAGACACCGCAGGCTTCAACGCGCACCAGAAGCTCATCCGGCCCGATGTCGGGCTTGTCGACCTCGCGCAGGGCGATGCTGCCCACCGCTTCCAGTCGTACCGCTTTCATGCTCCTGGCCATGCCGGGCTCAGTTGAAGCTTGGTGGTTGCGACAGGTCCGGCTGCGGGGCCGCCGGTTTGGCCGGCGGCGTGTCGCCGAAACTCGGTGGTTGCGACAGATCGGGGGCGGCAGGAGCCGCCGGCGCCGTGCCGCCGTCGGCCGGCGGCGTGCCAAGCGGCGACAGGCCGGGGACTTCCGGCACCTTGTAGTCGATCGTGCCGGGATCGACGACCGTGCCCTTGTAATGCATCACCATCTGCGGGAAGGCGATGGTCAGCCCGATCATGATCACCTGGATGCAGACGAACGGCACCGCACCCCAGTAGATCTGTCCGGTGGTCACCGGTGCGATCTGTTTGCCGGTGATGCGGTCGAGATAGGGCACGCGCGCCGCGACCGAGCGCAGGTAGAACAGAGCGAAGCCGAAGGGCGGGTGCATGAAGCTGGTCTGCATGTTGACGCCCAGAAGCACGCCGAACCAGATCAGGTCGATGCCGAGCTTGTCGGCGGCCGGCGCCAGCAGCGGCACGATGATGAAGGCGAGTTCGAAGAAGTCGAGGAAGAACGCCAGGAAGAAGACCAGCATGTTGACGCCGATCAGGAAGCCGACTTCGCCGCCCGGCAGCGAGGTCAGCAGGTGCTCGACCCAGATGTGGCCGTTGACGCCGTAGAAGGTGAGCGAGAACACCCGCGCGCCGATCAGGATGAACAGGACGAAGGACGACAGCCGCGTCGTCGAGGTCAGTGCCTGCTTGACCACATCCAGCGACAGCCGCCCCTTTGCCGCCGCCATGATCAAGGCGCCGACGGAACCCATGGCGCCGCCCTCCGTCGGGGTGGCGATGCCGAGGAAGATGGTGCCCAGCACCAGGAAGATCAGCGCTAGTGGCGGGATCAGCACGATGATCACCTGCTGCGCCAGCCTGGACATCATGTTGAAGTTCAGGCGCTTGTCGGCAATTGCCACGACGTAGATGAAGAGCACGCCGGCAGTGGCGCCGAGAATGTCGGCATTGTCGCCATGCGCCGGCGCGAGATAGCGATACGCCGCGTAGGAAACCACCAACGTGACCAGCAATGCCGCCAGCAGCGACAGAACGCCGTGGCCGAGCGTGCGAGCCTCTAGCGGCAGCGCCGGCACCGACGCCGGCCGGACGATCGACATGATCAGGATGTAGAGCGCGTAGAGGCCGGTCAGCACCAGGCCCGGGATCAGCGCGCCCGCATACATGTCGCCGACCGAGCGGCCGAGCTGGTCGGCCAGCACGATCAGCACCAGCGACGGCGGGATGATCTGGGCGAGCGTGCCGGATGCCGCGATGACACCGGATGCCAGCCGGCGGTCATAGCCGTATCGCAACATGATCGGCAGCGAGATCAGGCCCATGGCGATGACGGATGCCGCCACCACACCGGTGGTTGCCGCTAGCAGCGCGCCGACAAAGATCACCGCATAGGCAAGTCCGCCGCGGATCGGTCCGAACAGCTGGCCGATCGTGTCGAGCAGGTCTTCGGCCATGCCCGATCGCTCGAGCACGATGCCCATGAAGGTGAAGAATGGAATGGCAAGCAGCGTGTCGTTCGACATCACCCGGCTGCCGTAGAAATTATCCGGCAGGGCGTGCAGAAGCGGCCAGGCGAGATTGATCGATCCACCCGAATAGGGCGAGAGAAGCACGCCGATGAAGAAGAACATCAAGCCGTTGGCGGCCAGCGAAAACGCGACGGGGTAGCCGATCAGCAGGAAGATGATCAGCGAGGCGAACATGATCGGCGCCATGTTCTGGGCGATCAACTCCATCATGAGCGCACCTCGTCGGCCAGCGCCTTGGCTTCGAGTTCGGCCTGCTCATGTGCCGATATGAATGGATTGGGGTCGTCCAAGTCGCCGCGCATGATGGCGATCTTCTTGATGATCTCGGAGATGCCTTGCAGAGCGAGCAGGAAAAAGCCGACCAGCAGGATGGCCTTGGCCGGCCAGATGATCAGTCCGCCGGAGTTGTTGGACATCTCGCCGCTGCGAAACGACAGCGACACATAGGGAACGAAATAGATCACCATCAGCGTCACGAACGGCATCAGGAAGAGGATGTGGCCGAGCAGGTCGATCCAGTGCTGCACGCGGCGTGAAAACATGCCGTAGACGATGTCGATGCGGATATGTTCGTTCTGCTTCAGCGTATAGGCGGCGGCCAGCATGAAGGCGGCGCCGAACAGATACCACTGCAGCTCGAGCCAGGCGTTCGAGGATATGTCGAAGATCTTGCGGATGATGGCGTTGGCAGCGCTGACCAAAATCGCCAGCAGGATCAGCCACGACACCCATTTGCCGATGAATTCGTTCGCGCGATCAATGGTCCTGGATAGAGCGAGAAGCCCTGCCATGCATTCCTCCCTGTGCCGGAGGCGTGCCGGCTTCCCCCTCAGGTCCGTCACGCCGCGTGGTCCAACGGTATGCCGCGCGTGGCCGGACCGGTCAACAAGGATGGAGGCAGCAAACGTCATCGCATCGGGGGCAGGTCCGGATATTGGCGGTCTGCCCCGGCGTCATGCAACCAAAGTCTGATGGTTTCAGGCGATTTTGCTGGTGTCGCGGCCGGCGCCGATCAGCACCAGCATGGCGACCAGGAACAGATACATCCAGGCGTCGCGCCATTCGACCGGGAAATAGCCGGCCCACAGCGATTCGGCCATGCCGAAGGCGGCCGCGCCGAGTGCGGCGCGCGGCGGCGAGAGATAGCCGCCGACCGCGGTCACGAACAGGACCTTCAAGCCGTAGACGAGGCCGGAGCCGAAGCTCACATTGCCGTAATAGAGGCCGGCCATGACGCCGGCCAGCGCGGCGCAGAAACCGCCGAACAGCACGGCATGCCGGAACACCGCGCGCACGTCGACACCACACATGGCGGCCGCCTTTGGGTCATCGGAGACGGCGCGCCAGCGCCGGCCGAAGCTCGAGCGGGCAAATGCCCACGCAGCCAGCACGATTGCCGCCAGCACCACCGTGCAGTCGATGAGCTGGATGAGCGTCAAGGTTGCCTTGAAGGTTGCGTCCTGCGCGAAAATGACGGGCTGCGCCAGCATCGGCGGCAGCCACAGATCATGGGTGTCGGCGGCGATGCGGCTTGCCTCGGACAACAGAAGCAGGATGCCGAGCGTCGTCACCACGATTGCATTGGGCGAGCGGTCGGCCAACGGTTCGAAGACGCTGCGCGACAGCACGTAGCTGACCAGCGCGGCATAGAGGAAAGCCGCGACGATGCCGAGTGTCACCGCAGCCAGCAGCGTCAGCCACAGCACCTGATAGCCGAAGGCCGCGGTGAGGATCATCGTCTGGCCGCAAAAGGCAAACAGCGCGCCATAGGCAAGATTGGTGCGATGCAGGATGCCGTTGGTCAGCACGTAGCCGAAGGCGAGCAGCGCGTAGAGCGCTCCCGAATGCAGCCCGTTCAGCACCTGCTGGAAGAAATAGAGCATGCAAAACCCTCGGATCATGCCGTCCAGAAGCAACTGACGTGACGACGACATGTTCAAAAAGGCTGCGGGGGACCGCATCCCTGCGAAGGTTGCATCGCCGAATCTAACTTGTCAAATGCGATTTATCGGTTAGATTTTGGGCATGACGGTATCCTGGACCCCGCACCGCTTCACCGGCGGCCTGCTTGCGCTCGACACGGCGAACACCGTCGTGCTGCGCGGCGATCCGGAGAAAACGTTCGACCGCTTCGATGATCCGGGCGAGATCGCCCGCTTTGCCGATGCGGCGAGCCGCTTTCGCGCCGCCGAGCTGGGCGACCGACAACTGGCCGTATCGTCGCCCGTGGCAATCGCGCCCGTCGTGCTGTCGATCCGCGAGGCGACGGACCGGCTGTTTCGTGGCGCGGTGTCGAAAGGCACGGTTGCTACCGCCGATCTGCCCGGGTTCCTGAGCGCCTGCGCCGAGGGGTTGGCTGGCAGCCAGACAGAAATCGGGGCGCCGGGAAGGCCGTTCGGCGACCCGGTGACACCGATCGCCTTCGAGGCGGCCCTGGCGGTTTCCGCCCTGTCGCTGCTGCGCGAAGACACCGTCGCAAGGCTGAGGATCTGTCCCAACTGCACCTGGCTGTTCGTCGACAGAAGCCGCAATTCCAGCCGTCTTTGGTGCGATATGGCGGTATGCGGCAACCGTCAGAAGGCAAGTCGTCACTATCGTCGCCGCCGCATGGCGGCCAATGAGGTCAAGGATGCTTAGAAGTCTTTCCCGCTCGATCGTTGTAGGCGCTGCGCTGATTGCCGCCGTTGCGCTCGGTGCCTGCCGCGACACGGGCAACGACGAAGGTAAGCTGTTCGAGATTTCCGGTAAGATATTCGTCTTCAACTACCGTCTCGCCAGGGCAACCTATGTCGTCACGCTGCGGCCGCTAAAACCCATGGGAGACGGCCAGGTGGCGGTCGCCAGCTTCCAGGATCCAGCCGGCGGTGCGCCTTTGGTGGTCGAGCAGAAGGTCTGGCCGAAGCTCGACAAGGTGACCCTGGAGAGCCCGGCCTTGACCTGCGTCGTCAAGAACAAACCCTATGCGATTGCCATCAGCATCAAGGGCGCCGATGGCGCCATCCTGCAAAAGATCGACACCACCTTGATGTCGACGGAGGACCAGTCGGTGCTGCCCGACCGGCCGCTGGTCATCGATCAGCTCTACACGGCCAATCCCGATCTCGTCGGCCATCCCGACGGCAAGTTGCCGGGCGAACCGAAGCCGGATTGCTCGAAAGGCATCTGACGCGCAGAAATTTTAGTGCGCTAGGCAGCGTCCGTGGATCGGTTTCGCACCCGATTCGGGATCGCCGCGGACCGTTCGTTGCGCGTCGCCTGGCACCTTCGATTTTGTTTGACCTGCCTTGCAAGGGGAGAAAGGATGCGTCATCCGACTCCGAACGTTGGCTGCCTGTTCCCACGCGGCCTCCGCAGAGGAAATGCCTGATGACGCTGCATGATGTCGCGCTCGACGACAAGTTCGACCTCGCAAAGGAGCGCATCTTCCTGTCGGGTGCGCAGGCGGTCATCCGCATGCTTCTGATGCAGCGCGAGCGCGACCGCCGCGCCGGCCTGAACACGGCGGGATTCGTTTCCGGCTATCGCGGCTCGCCGCTCGGCGGCCTCGACATGCAGTTGTGGAAGGCCAAGAAGCAGCTCGGCCAAGCCGATATCGTCTTCCAGCCCGGCCTCAACGAGGAGCTTGCCGCCACCGCTTGCTGGGGATCGCAGCAGGCGGAACTGCTGGGCGAGGGCACCCATGATGGCGTCTTTTCGGTCTGGTACGGCAAGGGGCCGGGCGTGGATCGTTCGGGAGACGTGTTCCGTCACGCCAATCTCGCCGGCTCGTCCAAACATGGCGGTGTGCTCGCCCTGATGGGCGATGACCATATGGCCGAATCATCGACAAACGCGCACGCCACCGAATTCCTGTTCGTCGACACCATGGTGCCGATCCTCAACCCGGCCGGCGTCCAAGAGATCATCGATTACGGCCTCTACGGCTTTGCCATGTCGCGTTTTGCCGGCACCTGGGCGGCGATCAAATGCGTCAAGGACAACATCGAATCGACGGCCTCGGTCGATGCCTCGCTCGAACGGCTGAACATCGTCATGCCCGATTTCGACATGCCGCCCGGTGGCCTCAACATCCGCCACGAGATCGACATGCTCGGCCAGGAGGAGCGGTTGCATGAATACAAGCGCGCCGCTGCCTCCGCCTTTATCCATGCCAACGGGCTGAACCGCATCGTCTATTCGGGCGGCCGCAACCCGAAGCTCGGCATCATCACGCTGGGCAAGAGCTATCTCGATGTCCGCCAGGCGCTGGAGGACATCGGCATCGACGAGGCGGCCGCCAACCGCATCGGCGTGCGGCTGTTCAAGGTTGGCTGTCCCTGGCCGCTCGACCTGCAGCATATCGCCGACTTCGCCCGCGGCCTCGACACCATCGTCGTCGTCGAGGAGAAGCGCTCGCTGATCGAGGTGCAATTGCGCGAAAGCCTTTACGGCACGGCCTCGCAGCCGGTTATTGTCGGCAAGAAGGACGAGCGCGGCGACTGGCTGTTTCCGGCCAAGGGCGCGCTCGACCCCAACGAGATCGCCATCGCGCTGGGCGAGAGGATCGTGCGGACGATCGGTCCGTCGGAAGAGATTTCGGCGCGGGTGGCAAAGCTGCGCCAGTTCCAGGCGATGCTTGCGGATGCCACCGACATCGGCTCGCGCACACCGTTCTTCTGTTCCGGCTGCCCGCACAATTCCTCGACCAAGGTGCCGGACGGCTCGATCGCCGCTGCCGGCATCGGTTGCCACTTCATGGCGCTGTGGATGGACCGCAACACCCTCGGCTTCACCGCCATGGGCGGCGAGGGCGCGCAATGGGTCGGCCAGGCGCCGTTCTCGAAGCGCGACCACATCTTCCAGAATCTCGGCGACGGCACCTACAACCATTCCGGCACTTTGGCGATCCGCTTCGCACTGTCGACCGACGCCAACATCACCTACAAGATACTCTACAACGACGCCGTCGCCATGACCGGCGGCCAGCCGCACGAAGGCGGCCTGACCGTCGACATGATCGCCAGGCAAGTGCGCGCCGAAGGGATCGACCGCATCGCCATCGTCACCGATGAGCCGGACAAATATGCCGGCAAGGCCGAATTCCCGGTCGGCGCCACGATCCATCACCGCGACGACCTCGATCTCGTCCAGCGCGAGCTGCGCGGCGTCAAAGGCGTGTCGGTGCTGCTTTACGACCAGACCTGTGCGGCCGAAAAGCGCCGCCGCCGCAAGCGTGGCACCTTTCCCGATCCCGACAAGCGGGTCTTCATCAACGAACTGGTCTGCGAAGGCTGCGGCGATTGCGGCGTGCAGTCGAACTGCGTCTCGATCCAGCCGGTCGAGACCGAATTCGGCCGCAAGCGCAGGATCGACCAGTCGAGCTGCAACAAGGATTTCTCCTGCGTCAACGGCTTCTGTCCGTCCTTCGTCACCGTGCACGGCGCCAAGATCCGCAAGGCCGAGGGTACGGCCGGCAAGGCCGACCCGCTCGACGGCGTGCCGACGCCCCCCGAATTTCCGCTTGGCGAGCAGGGCTGGGCGGCGATCATCGACGGCGTCGGCGGCACCGGCGTCGTCACTGTCGGTGCGGTGCTCGGCATGGCGGCCCATCTCGAGGACAAGGGCTGCGGCATGATCGACATGGCCGGCCTCGCCCAGAAGGGTGGCTCGGTGTTCACCCATGTCCGCATCGCCCGCACCCCTGACGATATCCACGCCATCCGCGTGTCGGCCGGCAAGGCCGATCTCGTGCTTGGCTGCGATCTCGTGGTGTCGGGCGCCAAGAAAGTGCTGACGGCGGTGCGCGAGGGCCACACCATCTTTCTCGCCAACACCGCCGAGATCATGCCCGGCGAATTCGCCCGGTCGGCCGATTTCTCATTGCCGATCGAGCGCCTGAAGAAGGCGATCCGCGCCGCCGCCGGCGACGGTAAGGCGCATTTCTTTGACGCCACACGCACCGCCACCGCGCTGTTCGGCAATTCGCTCGGCGCCAACATGTTCATGCTCGGCTTTGCCTTCCAGCACGGCGGCTTGCCGCTGTCGGCCGAGGCTGTCGAGAAGGCGATCGAGCTCAATGGCGAAGCCGTGGCGATGAACATCGCCGCCTTCCGCTGGGGCCGCCGTGCCGCCCATCAGCCGGATTTCGTGCGCGGCCTCGTCGCCCAGCCGGGCAAGACCGGACAGACCGCCGCGATCGCCGAGACGCTGGATGACATCATTGCCCGCCGCGTCGCTTTCCTGACCGCCTACCAGAATGCCGCCTACGGCAGGCTTTATGCCGAAAGGATCGCCGTCTTGCGCGCAGCCGAAGCCAAGGCCGTGCCCGGTTCGACCGCGGTGTCGGAGGCTGCCGCCAGGAACCTGTTCAAGCTGATGGCCATCAAGGACGAGTACGAGGTGGCGCGGCTCTACACCGATGGTTCCTTTGCCGCCGAATTGGGCAAGCAGTTCCAGAGCTACGAGAAACTCGAATTTCATCTCGCACCGCCGATCATGGGCCGCCGCGGCAATGACGGCACGCCGAGGAAATCGAGCTTCGGCCCCTGGATGATGAAGGGTTTTCGCTTGCTGGCGGCGATGAAGGGCCTGCGCGGCACCGCCTTCGACCTGTTCGGCTACACCGCCGAGCGGCGGAGGGAGCGGCAGCTTCTTGCGCAGTACGAGGCGGATCTGGACCTCGTCGCCGGATCGCTGGCGCCGGCCGGGGTCGATGCCGCAATTGCCCTTGCCTCGCTGCCGGCTCTCATTCGCGGCTATGGCCACGTCCGCCAGGCCAGCGCCGAAAAGGCCGCCGGCGAACGCCAAAGGCTGCTCGAACGTCTGTCGAACACGCCGGCACGGCCGAAACTTCAGGCTGCCGAATGATCGATACGCCTTGTTTACCTGAAGCCCAGTTTCCCAGCCGATCCTGCATCTGCGCACCCTCGGCAACCGAGCCGAAACCACTGTTCTAAGCCTTTCTTAAGGCGGACGTGGCATGACAGGGCTTAGCGTTGGGCCGACGATATGGGCAGGACAAAGACCGAAAACATCCCACCGGATGTTTATATCCAGTTTGTGCGGTCGTTGTTCGACAACGCCCACATGCTGGTGATTGGCGGCGTGTGCTACTGGATCCTCGGATTCATGATCTACTTTCGCACGCACAATCCGTTGTTCCTGGCTTTCTCTTTTACTCTACTGTCCATCAGCCTTTTCCGTTACTTCGGCATTCGCGCCTTCCGCAAGGCGGGCGGTGTCATAGCCAATGTCGACGAGGCGCGGCGCTGGGAACGCAACTACATCCTCAAGGGCAGCCTGCAGGGCCTCGGGTTGGGCGCGCTATGCTTCATTTCGATCTATGTGTATCCAGATCCCTTTGCCGAACTGGCCGCGACGTCGCTGGCCATTGCCACCCTGGTCACGGTTGTTGGCCGGAACTACGGATCTCCGCGCATGGTGCGGATTTTTTCCGTGACCTTCATTGGTCCGGCGGCACTTGCACTCTTGCTGCGCATGGATGTCCCTTCGGTCGTTCTCGGGTTGATGATCATCCCGTTGACTTTCGTCACCATCAACAGTGCCGATCACGTCCGCGACGTGCTTTTCTCGGCGGTCATCGGCCACAAGGAAGCAAGGAAGCTCGCGCTCAGGTTCGATCGCGCGCTCAACACCATGTCGCACGGCCTTGTCATGCTCGGCCCCAACGGCCGTGTGGCTGTGGCCAATGCCGAGGCCGCGCATCTGATGTCGCTGAAGTCGCCGGATGCGCTGCTCGGGCGGTCGATCCACGGTCTTTTGATGCGCGGTGTCGCCGGCGGCATGCTGGCGCCGAAGGATTGCCGCTATATCGAGGCCCAGCTGACCCGCGCCCTGCGCGAAGGCCGCGACCGCAAGGTGCTGGTTTCGCTCGCGAACGGCCAGCACTATGAATTCTCGGCCCGCGAGGGCAGCCAGGAGCTGGGCGTCATCACCTTCGAGGACGTCACCGCCCGTGTCGAGGCGGAAGACAAGATCCGCTTCATGGCCCGCTACGACAACCTCACCGGGCTGCCCAACCGCGCCTATTTCCACGAACTGGTCGGCGAGGCCATGGCGTCCGGCGACGGCGACCGTCTCTGCGGGCTGGCAGTGCTCGATCTCGACGATTTCAAGAGCGTCAACGACACGCTTGGGCACCCAATCGGCGACGGGTTGATCTACGCCGTCGCCGAGCGCCTTGCCGCCATTGCCGGGCAAGGCATCACGGTCAGCCGTTTCGGCGGTGACGAATTCATGGTCTTCTTCGACCGCGTCGAGGACGAGAGCCATCTTACCGGCCAGCTCGACGAGATCTTCGCCGGCCTGCAGGGAGAGGTCGACGTCGCCGGTCACGGGCTGCGCATCCAGGCCAGCGGCGGGGCGGTGCTGTCGCGGGTCAAGGACACCGATGTCGACGCCATGATCGTCAAGGCGGACCTGGCGCTCTACAAGGCCAAGGAACTCGGCAAGAACAGCTGGCGGCTGTTCGAGGCCTCGATGGATGCCGCCTTCCGCAACCGTCAGCTGATGAAGGCGGATCTGCGCACCGCCGTGGAAAGCAAGGCCCTGCGGGTGGTCTATCAGCCGATCGTGGCGATGAACACCATGCGTATCGCCAGCTGCGAGGCGCTGTGCCGGTGGGATCATCCAGATCTCGGGCCGATCTCGCCCAGCATCTTCATTCCGCTGGCCGAGGAAATGGGCATCATTTCCGAGATCAGCACCTTCGTGCTGCAGGCGGCCTGCACGGAATGCGCCAAATGGCCGGACCAGACGAGCGTCTCGGTCAATCTCTCCGCCAAGGATTTCCGCAGCCGCGACGTCGTCCAGAAGGTTCGTGACGCGTTGATCAACTCCGGCCTCGCCGCCGGTCGGCTGGAGATCGAGGTCACCGAAACGGCGTTGCTCGACGACAAGTCGCTGACGCGCCAGTACATCGAGGAGCTGAAGCAGCTTGGCGTGCGCATTGCGCTCGACGATTTCGGCACCGGCTATTCGAGCTTGAGCTACCTGCACAAGCTGCCGCTCGACAAGATCAAGATCGACCGTTCGTTCCTGATAGACGTCACTCAGAACAGCCGCTCGCTCGAACTGCTCAAGGGCATTGTCAATTTGTCACGGCCGCTCGGACTTTCCGTGACCGTCGAAGGTGTAGAGACCTTCGAACAGCTCAAGATCCTGGCCTTGCAGGTCAAACCGGATCTCGTGCAAGGCTTCCTCTTTGGCGCCGCGCTTAGCGCGTCGGGTATCGAGACGATGTCGAGTGCCACCTGGCCGTTCGTCGCTGACCTGCGTCTCACCGGCAAACGGACAGCCAGTTAATATCGTAGTTTTCGAAGTTGGCCCTTGGCGGCCTCCTCCTCACGCGAGTTACTCACCAGTAGACATTTTCAAACGGACGTCGGGCCGTTAACGTTAACAGAAGGTAAATCAACAATATCGCAATTTCAGCTTGTGTCTCATTTCAGCTCGAATAGCCTATCCGCAGGCGGAATTTCGAGGACAGATAATGGATGCTGCACGAGCTGTAAGGGGTGCGTCTGGCGGGGCCAGTGCAGCCGGGGATTCGGTGTTGAACCGATCGATCATGCAACTGCTGGAGCATGTCGATTATCGCCTTATTACAGGCGGCGAGGATCTGGAGGCGATCTACCGACTTCGCTATAAATCCTACCTGCGCTCAGGCATGTGCGGTCCGATCGACAGCGGGATGTTCGAGGATCGCTGGGACAATCTGCCCAATTCCTACCGGTTCGGTGTCTATTGCTATGGCGAATTGGTCAGCACGATCCGCTTCCATTACATTTCCAGCGAGCACCCGTATTCGCCCTCCGTCGATGCCTATCCGGAAATACTGATCGAGCGACTTGCCCGCGGAGAGACCTTCATCGACGGAACCCGGTTCGCAACCGATCCCGACAGCGCGCCGGCGCCCGGAGTGCTGCCTTTTCTGACACTCAGGCTTGCCATGGTGGCATCGCGCTACTTTGGCCAGGATTCGGTGCTTACGCCGGTCAAGATCGAGCATTCCAATTTTTATGCCCGTTACTTCAATGCCGTGCAGAGGACCGAGGGCAAAGAGTTTCCGGGCGTTCTTACTCCGATCGCACTGTTCGAAATCCCTTCCGGCGAAAATATGCGCCTGACACTCGAACGGTTCCCATTCTTCAGGTCGACGCCGACGGAACAGCGGCTGATGTTTGCCAATCCGGCCATCAACCGATTGACGCCCTTGTCCATCGTGCCGACAGCGAAATATTATCGCGAAGCCGCCTGAGGCCGCGCGATTTTCGCGAAGCGCCTGGACCTTTCCGGCCACTTCCGCGTTCTGGATGACGTCAAGAGCGCTGCCGCGCCCGGGCATCGCCGCGAAGTCTTTGAAGGAACCCCACATGCACATCTCGCAGCTCGCGCTCACGCCGCTCATCTCGCTGATCGCCGGCGTGCTGATTCTCATCATGCCTCGGCTGTTGAACTACATTGTCGCGCTCTATCTGATCGTGGTCGGTCTGCTCGGGCTTTTCCCGCATCTTGCCGGCTGAAGGGTCGGTCAGCCGGCGAAGAAACGCAGCGCCGCGGCGACAATCGCCTCGGGTGCATCTTCCTGCATGAGATGGCCGGACCCGGGAACAAGGGTCAAGGCGCAATCAGGCAGCAGGGCCGCCAGTCTGTGGCCGCTCTGCGGAGGTATCCAGCGATCCACTTCTCCCCACAGCAAGGCCACAGGACAGCGGAACTCGCCGTAGAGCGGCTCGATCTCGTCGGTGAAACGCTGATCCATCTGGGCGATCTGGCGATAGAAAGCCGGTTGGCCAACTGGTCCCGTCCAGGGCGCGATGTAGGGTTCCAGTTCGCTGTCCGATAGCGGCCTCGCGGCTGCGCCCGAAACATACGCTTTCAGGATTGCAGTCTGAATGTATTCCGGCACGCCGGCGAGGGCTGCTTCATGCTGTCGGACATGCTGGACAAAGGGCGAGCCCCAGGGCCGCACCGCCACCGGGTCGATCAGCAGCAGCCTTTCATAGTCGCACCCGTCGAACAGATGCGCGCGCAAGGCGGTGGCGCCGCCGAAATCATGGGCGATGAGTTTCGGCCTCTCAAGTTCCCAGAAGGCCAGCATCGCCGCCAGCGCCTTGTTCTGAATGGCCAGCGAAACATCCTGACCTTCCCGCTTGTCGGACCGCCCATATCCGGGAAGATCATAGAAATACAGCGTATGGTCGCGCGCCAGCTCCGGGGCGACGCGGTGCCAGACATGGGAGGAGAACGGCGTGCCATGGATGAGCACAAGTGGCGGACCGGAGCCGGCCCTGCCCCAGGCGATGCCGGTGCCGTTCCAGTCGAATCTTCGTGTCGGCGCAATCATCGTGGTTCCAGCGTTCGCCCGATGCTGTCGGCGACGATAGTCTTTCCTGATGTCGCCGAAAAATGTGAAATTCTCACAACGCGTTCAGTGCCGCTGACAGGGGCGCTGGCGCCGACTGTGGTCGGGCTCCGGGAGCCGGCTTCAATTTTCCTTTGAGGCAGTTGTCGCCTGCGATGCGGCAATAGCGCCATTGCTCTCGGCCCGGCTTTTCGCTATGTGCCTGAAAGATGTCTTCGAAGGGGTATTGCTATGGCTGATCACACGCCGACCGGTCCTGTCGAACTGGGCGCGAAGATGGACTATGCCGAGCATGACCGCACCTATGCGGGCTTTCTCATGCTGGCCAAATACGGATCGCTCTTTTGCGGCGCCATACTCCTGGCGATGGCTTTCGGCTTCTTTGCGGGCGGCTTCTTTTCGGCGACCATCCTGTTCATTCTGATTCTGGCCGCCGGCGCCTTTATCCTCCGATAGATTTTTCCGACACCTTGTCCACGGCGCCGCCGCGAGGCCGGTCGGCGTCTTGCGGGAAACAGCTTCCGGCCGAAAGGATCATGCGGTGGGACAGACGGTTTTCATCCCTCGTGAACTCGATGCCAACGAGCCGCGCGTAGCGGCTTCTCCCGACACAGTGAAGCGGCTGGCGGGGCTTGGCTTCGATATCGTCGTCGAGTCCGGTGCCGGCACGAGGTCGCGCATCCCCGACGAGGAATTCGCCAAGGCCGGTGCCGCCATCGGCAAGGCCGGCGATGTCGCCAAGGCCGATGTGGTGCTGAAGGTCCGCCGGCCGACGGACGCCGAGCTGAAGGGCTACAAGTCCGGTACGGCGGTCATCGCCATCATGGATCCCTACGGCAATGATGCCGCAGTCGCGGCGCTTGCCAAGGCCGGCGTCACTGCCTTTTCGATGGAGTTCATGCCTCGCATCACCCGGGCGCAATCGATGGACGTCCTGTCCTCGCAGGCCAATCTCGCCGGCTACCAGGCGGTCATCGATGGCGCTTCGGAATATGATCGCGCCTTGCCGATGATGATGACGGCGGCGGGCACGGTGCCGGCGGCGAAGGTCTTCATCATGGGCGTCGGCGTCGCCGGCCTGCAGGCGATCGCCACCGCGCGTCGCCTCGGCGCGGTCGTCACCGCCACCGACGTTCGCCCCGCCGCCAAGGAACAGGTCGCCTCGCTCGGCGCAAAATTCCTGGCGGTCGAGGACGACGAATTCAAGGCGGCCGAGACGGCGGGCGGCTACGCCAAGGAAATGTCGAAGGAATACCAGGCCAAGCAGGCAGCACTCACCGCCGAGCACATCGCCAAGCAGGACATCGTCATCACCACGGCGCTTATTCCCGGCCGGCCGGCGCCGAAGCTGGTGTCGGCGGCCATGGTCGCCTCGATGAAGCCCGGCTCGGTGCTCGTCGATCTGGCGGTCGAGCGCGGCGGCAACGTCGAGGGCGCTGAAGCCGGCAAGGTCGTCACCACGGCCAACAACGTCAAGATCGTCGGCCACCTCAATGTGCCCGGCCGCGTCGCCGCATCCGCCTCGCTGCTCTACGCCAAGAACCTGTTCGCTTTCCTCGAGACGCTGGTCGACAAGACGACGAAGACCCTTGCCATCAACCGCGATGACGATCTGGTCAAGGCAACCATGCTGACCGACGGCGGCAAGGTGGTTCATCCGGCCTTCGCCAAGGCCGACCAGCAGCCTCATGTCGAACCCGCCGCGATCCCGGCCACCACCATGGTCGCCGATGCTTCGGCCAAACCTGCTGCTGCAAAGAAGGCCGCGCCCAAGAAGCTGGCCGCACCCAAGTCGCCCTCGTCGAAGTCGAAAGGCATTGCGTGATGGATCAGACCCTGCAGAAAGCCCTCGACCAGCTCGACCAGGCCTCCGCCGCCGTTCGGCTGGCGGTACAGAACATGGCGACCGCGCCCGGCGGCGCCGAAGCTGCGGGTAATGCAGCGCATGCGATGTCGGGCGGCGCCATCGATCCGTTCGTCTTCCGCTTCGCCATCTTCGTGCTGGCGATCTTCGTCGGCTACTACGTCGTCTGGTCGGTGACCCCCGCTTTGCACACACCGCTGATGGCCGTCACCAACGCCATCTCTTCGGTCATTGTCGTCGGTGCCCTGCTTGCCGTCGGCATCGCCGCCTCCGGCGTTGCCGCCGGCTTCGGCTTCGTCGCGCTGATGCTGGTCTCGGTCAACATCTTCGGCGGCTTCCTCGTCACCCAGCGCATGCTGGCCATGTACAAGAAGAAGGACAAGTAGAGCGCCATGAACGCCAACTTCGCGTCCTTCCTCTATCTTGTCTCCGGCGTCCTGTTCATCATGGCGCTGCGTGGCCTGTCGCATCCGACCACCAGCCGCCAGGGCAACCTCTACGGCATGATCGGCATGGGCATCGCCATCGCCACCACGCTGGCGCTGGCAACCCCGTCGGCCGGCCGTTTTGGCCTGATCGTGCTTGGCCTCGCCATCGGTGGCGGTGTCGGCGCCATCACCGCGCGTCGCATCGCCATGACTTCGATGCCGCAGCTGGTCGCCGCCTTCCACTCGCTGGTCGGCCTTGCCGCCGTCATGGTGGCCGCCGCGGCCATCTATGCGCCGGAAAGCTTCGGCATCGGCACTGCCGGCGATATCCATGCCCAGGCCCTGATCGAGATGAGCCTTGGCGTCGCCATCGGCGCCATCACCTTCACCGGCTCGGTCATCGCCTTCCTCAAGCTCGACGGCCGCATGTCGGGCAAGCCGATCATGATCGGCGGACGTCACTTCATCAACGCCGCACTCGGCATCGCGCTGATCGTGCTTATCGTGCTTCTGGTCGGCACGGAATCGAAGCTGGTGTTCTGGCTGATCGTCGCCGCCTCGCTGGTGCTCGGCATCCTCTTGATCATCCCGATCGGCGGCGCCGACATGCCGGTCGTCGTCTCGATGCTCAACTCCTATTCCGGCTGGGCGGCGGCGGCACTTGGGTTCACGCTCGGCAATCTGGCGCTGATCATCACCGGCGCGCTGGTCGGCTCGTCCGGCGCGATCCTGTCCTACATCATGTGCAAGGGCATGAACCGCTCCTTCATCTCGGTCATCCTCGGCGGCTTCGGCGGCGAGACGGCGGCGGCGGCCGACGACGGCATCGAGCGCACGGTCAAGCAGGGTTCGGCCGACGATGCCGCCTACCTGATGATGAACGCGCAGAAGGTCATCATCGTGCCCGGCTACGGCATGGCGGTCGCCCAGGCACAGCACGCGCTGCGCGAAATGGCCGACAAGCTCAAGGCCAATGGCGTCGACGTCAAATACGCCATTCATCCTGTCGCCGGCCGCATGCCAGGCCACATGAACGTGCTGCTCGCCGAAGCCAACGTGCCTTACGACGAAGTGTTCGAGCTCGAGGATATCAATTCGGAGTTCGCGCAGGCCGATGTCGCCTATGTCATCGGTGCCAACGACGTCACCAACCCGTCCGCCCGCGACGACAAGTCGTCGCCGATCTACGGCATGCCGATCCTCGACGTCGACAAGGCCCGCACCTGCCTGTTCGTCAAGCGCTCGCTCGGCTCCGGCTATGCCGGCATCGACAACACGCTGTTCTACAAGGACGGCACCATGATGCTGCTCGGCGACGCCAAGAAGATGACCGAGGAAATCGTCAAGGCCATGGATCACTGATCGGCGGATCAGCGCAGAGACACGCCAAGAAACGCCCGGCCTCGCGCCGGGCTTTTTCTTGGCTTGACGGCCGTTTCGGGGCTACCATGACGATTGCCCGTCCCGTCGACGGGATTGTCGTCAACGGAGACGTTGGTGCCCGACCCCGTCGCATCGCCGGCCACCCAAAAAGCGCCGCGCAAGCTCAGCCAGGCGGTGGTGATCGTGCATGGCGTGGGCGAACAGCGGCCCATGGATACGCTGCGGGGCTTTGTCCAGGCGGTCTGGAGCCATGATCCCGCCCGTGCGCCCTTTTATGCCCATGTCGCCGATCCGGCCGACCCCGCTGGCGAGAAGATCAACCAGAGTTGGATCACACCCGACAGCCGGACAAGTTCGTACGAACTTCGCCGCATCACGACGCCTTACGATGTCGATGGCCGTCGCACCGATTTCTACGAGCTTTACTGGGCCGACATCACGCAAGGCACGACACGGAGCCGGCTTGCCGCCTGGGTGACGAACCTGCTGTGGCGCAAGCCCGCCGACATTCCGGCCGACGCCCGCAAGCTCTATCTCGTTACCCTGTTTGCCGTCATCGTCGTCCTGTGCGCGACGCTGGCGCTCGCGACGTCGGTTTGGCAAGGCTATATGTCCTGGGCCGCCGGCGTGCTCGTCACCATCCTGGCCTCATTCATCATCTGGTCGGTCGACCGGTTTGGCCTGCCCTACTTCGGCGATGTCGCGGCCTATGTGCGCGCGGAAGCGGCGACGGTCGAGAAGCGCGCGCTGATCCGTGACCGCGGCCTGAGGCTGCTGAAGCGCCTGATGATGGACGATACCTACGACCGGATCGTGCTCGTCTCGCACAGTCTGGGATCGATGATCGCCTCTCTTGCAGATATTGTGGGCCGATTTCAGGCCCCGAAAACTGGAGGCCATCCGCGACAAGGCCAAACTGAAGGCGATCCGCGCCATCGACAAGGCGACGCTCGCTTCCGACGGTTCCGCATGGCCGGACAGGCTGGACGACCTCGCCGGTTTCCGGCGTGATCAGTGGGAGCTCTACCGACAGCTGCGCACGAAAGCCCCCGACCATCCGCTGCCGTGGAAGATCAGCGATTTCGTCACGCTCGGCAGCCCGCTGACCCACAGCGAGTTTCTGGTGACATATGACCTCGCCGAGTTCCAGCGCGGCATCGCCGAGCGACTGTTCTCGGCCTGTCCGCCAATCGCCGAAGGGACGGCCGCCGGCGGCACTATCCTCTATCAGCAAGGGCGCAGTTCCTCAGGCAAACCGCAACGGGGGGTGCATCATGGCGCGGTGTTTGCGGCAACGCGATGGACCAACATCTTCGACAGGGGCAATGGCTGGCTGACCGGCGACCCGATTTCCGGACCGATGACGGAGAATTTCGGCCCCGGCGTGGAGAACGTCCAGGTCGAGCTGCGCGCCTCCCTCGGCCGCATCTTCACGCACACGCTCTACTGGTCGCTGGCGGCAACCGGCGTCGAGGTCGCCGCGCCGGCCGGCGCCGTGCCGCGCACGCATCTTGCCGTGTTGCGCGACGCTGTCGACCTTGGCCGCAAGCTGGAGCCGAGCCAAGCACCGGCGACTGCCAAACGATAAAAGCAGAGAAATCCCACCGCGCTACATGGCAATTCAAACAGAAATCCACCCCGGGTTTGGCCCGGAGTGGATTGATTGCGTCGGCTACAGAATTAGCGGCCCGTCAGGAACACCGCCTCCTCATCGTCACGCTGCCTGCCGCCGAGGGCGGCCGCAGCACTCGCGATGAAGGCGCCGATGGCCAGTGACAGCGCACCAAGCAGCGCAAAGGTCGCGCTGCCCTTCCTTGCTGTGTCAGCCGCCTGCTTGGCCTTGACCTTGGCGTCCTCGACCTTCGCAACAAGAGCATCGACACGCGCCTTGGCGTCGGCCTCGGACAGACCGGTGCGGGCAGCAACCAGTTGCGACAGATAGGTCTTGTCGTCGGCCGAAATCTCGCCGGCAGCAGCGCCGGCGACCACGATGCGCGAGGCTTGCCCGACCGCGGCGGCATCGCTCTCCGGATTGGTCGCCGTGAGCTTGCCCGCATCGGCCGGGCGGAAAAGCGAATCCACCAGGTAAGACGTTGCATTGTCGGTCGAAACGCCGTTGGCGGAAGCACCCGCCGATGCGCCCATGGCGGCACCCGAAGCGACGGTCGAGACCGCCTGCACGCCTGACCCCACTGCAGCGGACAGGGCCGAGCCAAGCACCCCCACGACGAGCAAGGTGGCCAAAGCCCAGGCGAGGAAGCCGTGTGCGGTGTCACGGAAATAGACCTCGTCGGTGTGGATGCCGACCCATTTGGTGCGCAGGCGCCCTGCAAGATAGCCGCCGACACCGGAGGACAGCCATTGCACGATGATCAGCCAGATCGCGGTGGACACCGCAACGGTGGTGACCGACGTGCCTGAGCCCGACCAGGGTGAGACCATGGTCAGCCCCAGCCCTGAGCCGAGCAGCATCAGGATCAAGGTCAACGTCGAAGCCGCGAAAGCACCGGCGATGATCGGCCCCCAACTGACGGCGGGAGTGGAGGATTCAGTGGAAGCGGAAATGTCGACGGCCGATAGGGTGGACTGCATGAATTCCCCCTACCGTACGAAAAGCATGATCAGAATGATGATTGGAATCGGGATTCCAAGTAGCCAGAGCAAGATACCGCGTCCCATGTAGGCCTCCTGTGAGAAATTGTGATCGATACTGTCACAATGTCCCTCGGGTGCTTCCGTTCCGGCGGGTTATGAAATGATTTTGTTTGGCTCGAATGGAACAATTGGCGCGCCGCAGCGCGCCAATGCCGGAGATAAGATATCCAGGGAGATCAAATATCCAGGTTGGCGACCGACAAGGCGTTGTCCTGGATGAACTCGCGCCTCGGCTCCACCTCGTCGCCCATCAGCCGCGAGAAAAGGCTGTCCGCGTCGGTGGCGTCGTTGACCTTGACCTGCAGCAGCGAGCGCACATTCGGGTCGAGCGTGGTTTCCCAGAGCTGCTCGGCGTTCATCTCGCCGAGACCCTTGTAGCGCTGCATGGTCAGGCCCTTGCGGCCGGTCGCAAAGACCGCGTTGAGCAGCGCCAGCGGCCCCGAGATGGTTTCGGCGACATCCTTGCGGCGCAGCATCGGTGGCGTCCCGTAGACCTCACTGAGGCGCGGTGCGTAGCGGTCGAGCTGCCGGGCATCGGCTGAATTGATCAGCGCCAGGTCGAGATGCGCGTATTCCTTGACACTGCGCACCGTACGCTCGAACACGTAGCCGCCGACGCCTTCGTTCGAAGTCGACATGCGGCCGGTCCAGCCGCGCTCGGTGTCCTCGGCGATGATGTCGAGGCGTTTTGCAATCCGCTCCGCCATGGCATCGGCGCGGCCGAGATCTGTGAAGACGTCGGGGTTGAGCCCGCCGGCGATCGCCGCCTGTTCGACCACGCCTCTGTTGTAGCGCGTGTGCAGCCCGTTGATCAGCTGCCGTACCGCCAGCGCATCGTCGATGGCGCTGCGCAGGTCCTGTCCGGTGCGAACCTCGCCGGAGCCCAGCGAAAGCGATGCTTCCTCGAGCCCCGAGCCGATCAGGAATTCCTCGAAGGCGCTCTCGTCCTTGATGTATTGCGAGCTCTTGCCGCGCGTCACTTTGTAGAGCGGCGGCTGGGCGATGTAGAGATGGCCACGTTCGATCAGTTCCGGCATCTGCCGGAAGAAGAAGGTGAGCAGCAAGGTGCGGATGTGGGCGCCGTCGACGTCGGCGTCGGTCATCAGGATGATCTTGTGGTAGCGCAGCTTATCGGCGTTGAACTCGTCCTTGCCGATCGACGTGCCGAGCGCAGTGATGAGCGTGCCGATCATGTCGGAGCCGAGCATGCGGTCGAAGCGTGCCCGCTCGACATTGAGAATCTTGCCGCGCAGCGGCAGGATCGCCTGGTTCTGGCGCGAACGGCCGCCCTTGGCCGAGCCGCCGGCGGAATCGCCCTCGACGATGAAGATTTCGGATTTCGCCGGGTCGCGCTCCTGGCAGTCGGCCAGCTTGCCGGGCAGCGAGGTGACGCCGAGCGAACTCTTGCGGGTGATGTCGCGCGCCTTGCGCGCGGCTTCACGCGCCGCCGCGGCCTGGATCACCTTCTCGATGACCACCTTGCCCTCGCTCGGGTGTTCTTCCAGCCAGGTGCCGAGCGCTTCGTTGATCAGCCCTTCGACCACCGGACGGACTTCCGACGAGACCAGCTTGTCCTTGGTCTGCGAGGAGAATTTTGGGTCGGGAACCTTGACCGACAGCACCGCCGTCAGGCCCTCGCGGCAATCGTCGCCGATCAGCGAGACCTTTTCCTTCTTGGTCAAGCCCGAGGAGTCGCCATAGCCGGTGATCTGACGGGTCAGCGCACCGCGGAAACCGGCCAGATGGGTGCCGCCGTCGCGTTGCGGGATGTTGTTGGTGAAGGCCAGCACGTTCTCGTGGTAGCTGTCGTTCCACCACATCGCCACCTCGACGGTGATGCCGTCGCGCTCGGCCTTGATGGCGATCGGCTTGTCGATCAGCGGTTTCTTGACCCGGTCGAGATATTTGACGAACTCTTCCAGCCCGCCATCATAGTGCAGTTCATGGCGCACGATGTCGGCATGACGGGCATCGGTCAAAACGATGCGCACGCCGGAATTGAGGAAGGCGAGTTCGCGCAGCCGGTGTTCCAGCGTGCCGAAGTCGAATTCGACCATAGTGAAGGTTTCGGCCGACGGGAAGAAGGTGATCTCGCTGCCGCTGCGCCCTTCATAGGTGCCGGCAACCTTGTGCTGTTCGTAGCTGCCGGTAGCCTTCAACGGCGCGTCCGCATTTCCGTGCGTGAAGCTCATCTCGAAGATCTGGCCGTTGCGGCGTATCTTCAATTTCAGCCATGCCGAAAGCGCGTTGACCACCGAGACGCCGACGCCATGCAGGCCGCCCGACACTTTGTAGGAATTCTGGTCGAACTTGCCGCCGGCGTGCAGCTGCGTCATGATCACTTCGGCAGCGGAAATGCCTTCGCCGGTGTGGATATCGGTCGGAATGCCGCGGCCATTGTCGATCACGGTGACCGAACCATCGGGGTTGAGCGTCACGGTGACGAGGTCGGCATGACCCGCCAGGGCCTCGTCTATGGCGTTGTCGACCACCTCATAGACCATGTGATGCAGGCCGGAACCGTCGTCGGTGTCGCCGATATACATGCCGGGGCGTTTGCGGACAGCATCCAACCCCTTCAAAACCTTGATGGAATCGGCGCCGTATTCGGCTTCAGCGCCGTTGTTGTTGTCGATCTGATCGCTCATGAAAACCTGTTGTCTGGATGCCGCTTGCACGGTGCTAAAAATCGGCACCGAATCGCGCCTCTGATATTGCCTAGATATAGGCGCTAAAGGCGGTTTTTCCAAGGTTTGCAGGCATTTCCGGGGTGAATCCCGAGCCGGCAGCCGGCTATTTTTTTCGAGCGTCGGATTTGGCGAGAAGGCTGCGCAAATATTTGATCATGAATTTGTCTCCGGGCGCCAGCCGCCCCGTCCGGTCGAGCTCCAGCGTCAGGTTGAGCGCCTTGGTCAGCGCGGCCTTCGGATCCCTCGCCACATAGGCATAGGCGACGTAGGCGCGCGCCAGATCGATTTGCCAGATCGCATTGTTCGGATCGGACTGGGCCAATTTCTGGGCAATAGCGAGGCTGGCCTCGAAGGCCGCCTTGGAACCCTCAAAGTGACGTCGGTCGGTTTCCAGATATCCGATTTTCTGCAGGGTGATCGAAATATCGCGTTGCCAGTTCAAATTGGCAGGATCCAGCTTGGCCAGCCGGTCGGCTATAGCAAGACTGTCCTGATAGTTTTGCAGAGCACCGCTGGAATCGCCCTGCACTCTAAGCACCTCGGCGACCCGCTCGAGACACACCGACAGGTCGCGCTGCCAGTCCGTGTTGCCGGGATCGATGGCGGCAAGGTCGCGCGCCGTGGCCAGCGCCTGCTGGTGGGCCTCCAGCGCGAGCGGCCAATCCTTCTGGTCGCTGTAAGCATTGCCGATTTTGGAGTAACCAATCGACAGGTCGCGCTTCAAGTCGGTAGCGTTGGGGTCGCGGCGCACCAGTTCTTCGGCGATCACCTGGCTCTTCTTGAAGGCCGCGAGCGCACCGGCGGCGTCGCCGCGCTGCCGCATCAGATCGCCGATCCTGGTTTGGCTGACTGACACAGCGCGTTGGCGCCGCGCGTCATCGGGCTTGTCGTCGGCCAGCGCCAACCGAATTCTCAAGCTCTCTTCAAACGCTGTCTGGGCGCCGTCCAGCTGACCGGCGGTATGGGCAAGGTCGCCGATTTCGTCATAGGTGATTGTCAGATCATTGAGCAGATCGGCGCGGCCCGGCTCCGCATCGGCCAACTGCTGCTTGATCGAGAGGCTTTGTTGATAGGCTTGGGCGGCGGCGCCCACATCGCCTTGCGTCGCCATCACGTTGCCGATCTTGTCATTGGCCATGGCAAGACCACCGAGCCAGTCCTTCTTGTCCGGCACGCTTTTGGTCAGGTCCTGCAGCATGTCCCTGGCCGCCTGATAGTTTTCAAGGGAGGTTGGCAGGTCGCCTTGCGCCATCCTTATGTTGGCGAGCTTGATATGGCTGATGGCGAGATCGCGCTTGACGCCGGGATCGGTTTCCTGAAGCGACCGCTGCTCGAGGTTGGCCAACAGTGCGGAAAAAGCGCGGCCGGCCGCCTCGACATTGCCAACCGTCGCATAGAGGGTACCGAGTTCCTCCAGCGTGCGGCTCTGGCGGTCGGCCTGTTCCAGGCTGAGTGAGGTCTGCCCGGCCTCGCCATAGAGTGCCAGCACGAATTCGTAGCCGTTGATGGCTGCCGCATAGTGCAGGTCGGCGCGCGCCGCGCCTGCCGACAGGAATACCGTTGCGGCCTGCGACAGCGTGCGGTCGACGAAATTCACCTTCAGCGCGTTGCGCGACATCCCGTCGATATTAGCCGCTTCCGCCAGCTTTGCCTGGGCCGCGTCGAAGGCGCCGAGCGACAGCTGCTCTTCGGCCTGCCGACGCAATTCCGTCACTCGCGGATCATCGGCCGCGAGCGTCTTCATCTCGCTGCGCACCTTGACGAAGGCGTCGGCCGCTTCACGCAGCCGGGTATTCAGGCTGTCCGCTGACAAATTGCCGGTGTCGGAACCGATCAGCGCGCCATAGAGCGGCGCAAGCGGAATGTCGGCGTCGCTGGCGATCTGTTCGACTTCGCCGCGCATTTCAGGCGTCACGTCGGCCATTGCGAGCAGCAGGCGTTCGCGCTCCGGCAGTTGTTCCTTCGCCGCCGCGGCAAAGAACAGTTTCGGCAGGCCACTCTCGACATAGGGCAGCTGCTTTCCACGCGACAGGTCATAGACCTCCTGCTGCACCAAAGTCAGCACCGAGCGGATCTCGAGACCGTCGGTGCCGAGATATTTGGTCAGCGCCATCGTGAACGGCGAATTCTGGCCGGTTCCGTCGGCAGCCGTCTCGCCGGGGGCCGCCGAGAAGGCGAACAGGATGTTTTCGGCGCGGCCAATCCGGCCAAGCCCCGGCTTGACCTTCTCAGTGATATCCTTTGCCAGCGAAGTCGCGCCGCGCCCTTCGCCGCTGCTTCTCGCGAAGGGATCGCTGCGGCAGGCGTCGAGCACGATCAGCCCGACCTTGGCGGTGGCGGCGACCGCGTCGCGCACTTCCTCCAGTGGCAGGCTGGTTTTCTCCAGAGCATCGAGCGAAGAGGCATCGGCATCAATCGGCAGCAGCCGGTCGTCGCCTGAGATTTCGACGCCATGGCCGGAGAAATAGACCAGCGCCACGTCGGCGCCTTTCGCATCCTGGCGAAAATCGTCGAGCGCGCGGCGCATCCGTCGGAGATCGCGGTTGGTTTCGAGAACGACCTCGAAGCCGAGCTTCTTCAGCGACGCTTCCATCGCCTCGCCGTCATTGATCGGATTGGCGAGCGGCCGCACCAGGCGGTAGTCGTCGTCGGCAATGACCAGCGCCACGCGCCGCTCCGCCACCGCGGTGGCGGTGGTCGTAAGCATCAGCAACAAGGCAAACAGCAAGCGCAAGTCGAACCGCCCCCGGCTCAGTCGTTCGCCAACCATTCCACCTGTTTATGGCGCGAGCAAGCCGGGCTTGGGCCGAAAACCGGCTCCTTCAGGCCGCCCGCATCGGCTTCAGGGCTACACTCCAGCGCAACAGCTCGTCCAGCATGGTCGTGGTTGCGCCCTGCACCTGCTCGCTGGCTCGGAACGAGCCGTCGTGCTCGAGCAGTTTCTGATAGAGCGGCAAGGAAACCCCTTCGGAGATAGGCATGACGCCCACCGAAGTCAGCAACGGCTTGAGCGCCTGCGCTGCGCGCAGGCCGCCGGAGACGCCGCCATAGCTAAAGATGGCGGCGGGTTTGTATTTCCACTCGCGCGCGAGATAGTCGATCGCGTTGATGATCGCCGGAGCGGCGAAATAATTGTATTCGGGCGCCACGAAGACGAAGGCGTCGGCGGCATCGATCGCCGTCGACCAGGCCTTGGTGTGGTCGTTCTGATAGTTGCCAAGCCTGGGGTGATGCGGCTCGTCCAGAACCGGCAGATTGAACGAGGCGATGTCGGTCAGCACCGGTTCGAATTTCCCGTGCTCGCGCGCGAATGCCTCCAGCCATTCGGCAAAAACCGGTCCGGCGCGGCCGGGCCGCGTGCTGCCGATGATGATGTTCAACTGGTGCTTCAAGGCGTGCTCCTTCGATTGGCGGTATCTCTTGGTGACTGTCACTAGGGCAGAGCATCCTGTGGGACAAGGCGAGGTCGCCCTCGGAGCGGTCACGATCAGATGAACAGATTGCCTGAGTTTAGTGTCTTGGCCGCCGCGGTTTCGGTCTGCGTTTCGGTCACATGGACGCCTGGATTACCAGCCACTACATTGAGGTATCAGCGGAGCACTCCATGGACGTCCAGCCCGCCCCCTTCGTTCCCCCGGCGCCAAAGCCGCGCACGACGCCGCCCTCAACGCTGGAGATGATCCGCATCGTCTACCGCAACCCGCTCGAACTGTGGGGCGAGCATACCTACAACGAGCCCTGGATTTCGGTGAATGGCATTGGTGGACATCTGGTCGTCGCCAACGATCCCGGCCTCATCCGCCACGTGCTGGTCGACAACGCCAAGAACTACAAGATGGCGACGGTGCGCCAGAAGATCCTGCGGCCGATCCTGCGCGATGGCCTGCTGACCGCCGAGGGCGAGGTCTGGAAGCGTTCGCGCAAGGCGATGGCGCCGGTGTTCACGCCGCGCCATATCTTCGGCTTCGCCGAGCCGATGCTCAGGCGCACGCAAGAGTTCGTCACCCGCTACGAGCGTGGCGGCACGTCCGACATCGCCCATGACATGACGCTGCTCACTTACGATATCCTGGCCGAGACGCTGTTCTCGGGCGAGATCGCTGGCCAGCCGGGCAGTTTTGCCAATGAGATCGACCGGCTGTTCGAGACCATGGGCCGCGTCGATCCGCTCGACCTGTTGCGCGCGCCCGATTGGCTGCCACGGCTCACCCGCATCCGTGGTCGCAAGACCATGGCCTATTTCCGCAAGATCGTCACCGACACGGTCAAGATGCGCGAACAGAGATTCAAGCGCGACCCCGAGGCCGTGCCGCAGGATTTCCTGACGCTGCTGCTCAAGGCCGAGGGACCCGACGGGCTGACGCGGGCCGAGGTCGAGGACAACATCATCACCTTCATCGGCGCCGGCCACGAGACCACGGCGCGTGCACTCGGCTGGACGCTTTACTGTCTCGCGGAATCGCCATGGGAGCGCGACAGGGTCGAGCAGGAGATCGACCGAGTGCTGGCGCGCGAGCCCGATCCGACGAAATGGCTCGATGCCATGCCGTTCACGCGTGCGGCTTTCGACGAGGCGCTCAGGCTCTATCCGCCGGCGCCGTCGATCAACCGCGAGCCGATCGAACCGGAAATGTGGAAGGACCTTTACATCCCGAAATACGCTGCGGTGCTGGTCATGCCATGGGTCGTCCATCGCCACAGGAAACTGTGGGACCGCCCTGACTCTTTTATGCCCGAACGGTTCCATCCGGGAAACCGCGAGAAGATCGATCGCTTCCAGTATCTGCCGTTTGGTGCGGGCCCTCGCGTCTGCATCGGCGCCAGCTTCGCCATGCAGGAGGCGATCATCGCGCTCGCCATCATGCTGTCGCGCTTCCGCTTCGACACCACGGACGAAACGAAACCCTGGCCGGTGCAGAAGCTGACCACGCAGCCGCAAGGCGGTCTGCCGATGCAGGTTACGCCGCGTTAGGTGTGCCGATATTCAGGTGTTGCCGGCCTACGAGCGACGGCTTCCTGCGCTTCCGGTACTCACGTACTTTAAGTACGCTCCGTTCCGGTTCTCGGAATCCACCGTTCTCGGCTCGGCCTGACCTGAATCTCAACACACCTTAGGACTGCCGAATTAAGCCGCGGGCTTGCGCTGCTGGAACTGGCCGGCGGCGCGGAAACGCCAGAGGTAGCTGGGCAGGATCGTGGCGATCGATTGCGGCTGGATGCCAAGCCCGGCCAGTGTCCGGTTGGCCTTGGCCGCCGCGTCCGAAACGATGTTATGCTCGCGCAGCTGCATCACCTGGTCCTTGGTCAGCAGCGGATTGGGCAGGAGGCCGAGGATCGAGGCCTGCATATTCGCCACCCACCACGGCACCGGCACCAGCAGCCGCTTGCGCTCGATCACGTCAAGCAGTTCTTCCATGCACTCCTTGAAGGTCAGCACCTTGGGGCCGCCAAGCTCGTAGATCTGGCCGCCATCCACCTTGCCGTCGACCGAACGTGCCACCGCTTCGGCGACGTCGCCGACATAGACCGGCTGGAACTTGGTCTGGCCGCCGCCGATCAACGGCAGCACCGGCGAATAGCGGGCCATGTTGGCGAAGCGGTTGAAGAAACTGTCCTCGGGTCCGAAAATGATCGACGGCCGGAAGATCACGGCGTCCCTGATCGTCTCCAGAACGGCCTTTTCGCCAAGCGCCTTGGTGCGTGCGTAGTCCGATCCGGAGTCTAGATCGGCACCAAGCGCCGAAATATGGGTGAGGCCGGCGCCGACGGAGCGCGCCGCTTCGGCCACCGCGCGGGCGCCGAACTCATGCACGGTTGAAAACTTCTGCCGGCCGCTCTGATGCAGGATGGCGACCAGATTGACGACATGGTCGGCACCTTGAACGGCGCGGTCGACCGACCAGCGGACGCGCACATTGGCCTGCACCGGCTGGATCTGGCCGACATTGCCGAGCGGCTGCAGGTGGCCGGCGAGATCGGGCCGCCGGCAGGCGACCCGGATGCGATAGCCGCGTTTGGCCAGCGCGCGCACGACATGGCGGCCGACAAAGCCTGAGCCGCCAAAGACGACGACGAGCTTTGGGGTCTGCAGGATTTCGGTCATGGCTGGCTCCGGCGCTCGCAAGCTTGGCTGAAGCCGTTTCATAATCCGTTTCGCGCCAAAGGCAAAGGGCGACGCGTGGTCGCGTCACCCCTGTTTCGATCTGTTAGAACGCCTTGCCGATGCCGGCGTCGACTGAGTGGCGGTTGCCGCCTCGAATGACGAAGAAGAGCAGGATCGCCGCCCACAGAAGCGACTTCTCGGCACCCGAAAAGCCTTGGCTCATCGTGACCCAGTGGAACCAGACCGTGACCAGCAGCACGAACAGGCCAGCAAAGGCGGCCGGCCGCGTCAAAAGGCCGATGGCAATGAAGATGCCGCCGAAGAATTCCGTGCAGGCCAGGAGCAACGACCACAAGGCGCCGGGATAGAAGCCGAGGCCCTCGACCATTTCGGCGGCGCCGAAAGGATTGGTGATCTTCTGCGAGCCATGGATGGCGAGGAACACACCGGCGACGACGCGAAGAACGGTTTCACCGGCGTCATGCAGCGACGAATACAGGCGGCCAAGCACTGGAACGATCAGCTTGCCGCGGGAGGCGTCGGTGGTCACGGACATCGTAGCTCCTGTTTTTGTGATAATCCCTTGCAAACGCCCGACGGCACCCGTCAAGTCAAGTTAACAAAAGTTAACTTTCATCATCATGTTTTGGCGCCATACAACGAAACACAGAAAACCCCGCCGCAGCGGGGTTTTCCGGGTGACATCATGCGGAAGCCAGGGGCCGACGGAGCGGCCTGACCTGAGACGGTATCAGGAGGGCGTGAAGCAAGTACGCCCACCCCAGCCCTGGACATCCGACATGGTGCCGCCAACCTTCTTGCAGGCCGCGATGAAATCGGCGCTGCAGTTGGCGAATTTTGCATGGCCGTTCTCGCAGTAATGATCCTCGGTGGCGCCGCTCGGAGCGGTGATGACGCCGGGCGCGGACGGCTTGACCGGCGCGGCCTTCAAGGAGGCAGCCTGTGTGGCGCGCCCATGAACGAGCCGAGAAGAAGGGCGGCGGTCAGCATGGTGAGCTTGGTGTTGGTCATGGCAATTTCCTTTTGATTTGGGATGGGTTTTCAAGGCGCAAAGGGACATCCCTGCGTGAAACAGGCTTTCGCTTTCGGTTTGCTGTTCCCCTCGGTGTGGATCGGGCATGCTCGCCCTGCCCTGGACATAGCTGGGTCGCTGCGACGCGCGGAAAGGTTCAGCAGCGCGCAAAAAAATTGCACCGCAGCTCGCCTTGGGCGGGCAGTCTTCAGATAACTAGCTGATAAATAAACGGATTATTCAGGAAGAATAACGTGCGGCGAATTCGGAAATGCGCTGCACCACCGCCTTTGGCGCGGTGATGCCCCGCGCCTGCGCTTTCTCGGCGGCTTCGGCCCGGGCACGCCCGGGCACATGCACGCCGAAGCGCCGCCGCAGCCTATCGAGTTGGTCCTTCATGCGCTGCTCGAAATCGGGATCGAGCAGCTTGGGCTCGACGGCAAGCACGAACAGCCCGGTTCCCGGACTGTCCGGTCCGCCGGTGAACCATGGCGCGTCGAGCGACCAGTTGGCGCCCGACAGGCCAGCCGCCAGCACTTCGACCATCAGCGCGATGTTGGCGCCGCGCTGGCCGCCGAAGGCAAGCATGGCGCCTTTCATTGCGGCGGCCGGATCGGTGGTCGGGTTGCCGCTGGCATCCAGCGCCCAGCCTTCGGGGATTTTTTTGCCGTCTTCCGCCGCCTTGCGGATGTTAACGAAGGCGGTGGCGCTCGACGACTGGTCGATGACAAGCGGCGCGCCGCCGGCGGCAGGTGCTGCAAACGACATTGGGTTGGTGCAGTAGACCGGCTTGACCGAGCCCGAGCCGGCGAGCACGGCCGGGCCATTGGTGGCGGCGAACGACACCAGCCCAAGTTCGGCCAGCCTTCCGGTGAAGTAGCCGAGCGCGCCGCATGTATAGGCGTTCTTCTGCGAGAAGATGGCGACGCCGAACAGCTTTGCCGCCTTGGCGAAGTCGTCGATGGTGCGGTCGAAGCCGGTATGCGCCAGCCCGCCGCGCGCGTCGGAGAGATAGACCGCCAGCGCCGGCCGGGTGATCACCGGGTCGGCATTGCCGTCGATGCGTCCGGCTTCAAGCGCCTCGAGATAGTCGATGAAATGCGACAACCCGACGGTCGAAAGCCCTTCCGACTCGGCGGCAATGATCGAGGCGGTGAGCGATTGCGCCGCTTCCTCATTGGCGCCGGCGCCGAGCGCCGCCATCCGGCAAAGTCCTTTTGCCTGGTCGAGACTGAGTTGCATCATGGCTGCCTCTAAGCGAGTAGGGAGTGGTGGCTAGTGAATAGAGGATGCGGCGCGCCGCTTCTACCCGCTATTCGCCCCACGCACCTCACTAGCCGATCTTGTTGGGGATCCGCGCCTCGATCCTGCTGAAGGCGAAGACCAGAATACCGGTGATCGTCATGTAGATCAGCGCCAGCAGCAGCAGGGGCTCGTAGGTGAGGTAGGTGTCCTGCCGCACCTTGGACGAAACGGCGAAGATATCGATGACGCTGATCGTCGCCACCAGCGGCGTCGACTTCAATTGCAGCACGGTTTCGCCGGTCAGCGTCGGCAGCGCCCGGTAGAACGCCTGTGGCAGCCAGATGCGCCGAAATGTCTTCCAGCGGGTCATGCCGAAGGCGCGGGCGGCCTCGAGCTGGCCCTTGGGAACGCCGGCAAAGGCGCCGCGCATCACCTCGCCCTCATAACCGGCGAAAGACAGGGTCAGCGCCAGCACGCCGTAGGGCCAGGCTTGCCGGAGATACGGCCACATCCAAGATTCGCGGATCCACGGATATTGCGGAAACAGCGAGCCGAGGCCGTAATAGAGCAGCCACAACTGGATCAGCAGCGGCGTGCCCCGGATTACCGTGCAGAAGACCTTGGCGGGTGCTGCGAACCAGAACGAGCCGGTCGCCTGCGCCAGCCCCAGCGGCACGGCGAGCAGGAAGCCCAACACGCAGGTGACGGCCAGGATCCACAGCGAGCGCCAGATGCCCAGCAATCCCATTTCATAATATTGCGGCAGCCAGTCCCAGCGCATGAAAAAGGTGGCCCCCAGGACCAGGCCGAGTGCAATCAGGATCAGCACGATGCGGTGCGGCTGCAGCCACAATGACGTTCGCGCAACGACATTGATGATGGCCGCTTCACCAGGCATCAGCGCGCCTCCTTGAGCGAAGGCATGCCGCGCCGCGACCAGGCCTCGATACGGCCGATGATCAGATTGGAAAACAGCGACAGCAGCAGATAGAGCACGCCGGCGGCGAAAAAGAAGGTGAAATAGGCTTTGGTGACGCCCGCCGCCTGCCGCGTTGCCAGCGCCAGTTCATAGAATCCGACGACCGCCAGCAGCGCGGTGTCCTTGGTGGCGATCAGCCAGAGATTGGCGAGGCCCGGTATGGCGAAGGGCAGCATGGCCGGCAAGGTGATGCGCCGCAACAGCAGGCCGGGAGACATGCCATAGGCGCGGGCGGCTTCGATCTGGCCTTGCGGAATGGCCAGGATCGCGCCGCGTATCACTTCGGTCGAATAGGCACCCTGGACAAAGCCGAGCACGGCGATGCCGGCGGCAAGGCCGCTGATGTCGACGCGCTGGTAGCCCATTGCCGTCAGCGCCTGGTTGATCAGGTCGGTTCCGGCATAATACAGCAGCAGGATCAGCACCAGTTCGGGCACGGCGCGCACGATGGTGGTGTAGACCGCCAAGAGATCGCGCACCACCGGCCCGCCATAGAGCTTGCCATAGGCGCCGGCTGTGCCGATCAGAAGGCCGAGGCACGTGGCGCCCAGCGCGATCTCGATCGAATGGAGCAGTCCAACCAAAAGAGCTCCGCCCCAGCCCGGCGGGTAGGGCGAGAGAAGCTCGATGATGCCGGCCGCGGAGGCCGAAAGAAGGGCGTCGATCAGCGTCGTCCCCGAATTGCTGGCGTCCGCCGCTGTCAATTCTCGTCAGCGGAAAGCGTGTGTTGGACGGGTTTCGGCGAAACCGCACGGCGCGATGCCGTGCGGTTGTTGCTCATGCGTCGGCGATATCAGTTCGACTGCGTCGGGCCGCCGTAAATATCGAAATCGAAGTACTTCTTCGAGATCTCGTCATACTTGCCGTTGGCGCGGATGGCCTTGATGCCGGCGTTGATCTTGTCCTTCAGCTCGGTGTCCTCCTTGCGCACGCCGGCACCGACGCCCGGTCCGAGCACTTCATCGTCCGGAGCCACCATGCCCTTGAGATCGCAGCACGCCTTGCCCTGGTCCGACTTGAGGAATTCGCCAAGCGCGATGGAGTCGGCCTGCACCGCGTCCAGACGGCCGGCGGCAAGATCGTTGTTGGCCTCGTCCTGGGTCTGGTATTCCTTGATCTCGGCCGCCTCGGTGAAGTGCTTCTTGGCGTAGACGGCATGCACGGTCGACACCTGAACCCCGACGACCTTGCCTTTGAGGTCCGCGGGCGCGGGCCCGAATTTCTGGTCCTTGGGACCGATGATCGCGGTTGGCGTGTTGTAATATTTGTCGGAGAAGTCGATCGTCTTCTTGCGCTCGGCGGTGATCGACATCGAGCTGGCGATGACATCGATCTTCTTTGTCGTCAGCGCCGGGATGATGCCGTCCCAGGCGACCGGGGTGATGACGCAGTCGAGCTTCTCTTCGGCGCAGACGGCGTCGATGAAATCGATCTCCCAGCCAACCCACTTGCCCGAAGCATCCGGTGAGGTGAAGGGTGGATAGGGCTCGGCGGCGACGCCGATCTTGACCGGATCGGCCTTGGCCACGCCCATGGCGGCGACACCCAGCAGCAGCGCTGCGGCGAATGTCTTCAGAACAGTCTTCATTTCATGACTCCCAGTTTGTTGTTGGTTCCCGGTTTTCTTCCGTCTCGGCCCGTCCTAGCCGATGTTGCGGATGAACTGCTTGAGCCTTTCGGATCTGGGCGCGCCGAAGATCTGCTCCGGCGGTCCCTCTTCCTCGACCAATCCATTGTAGAGATAGACGACATGCGTCGCGACCTCGCGGGCGAACTTCATCTCGTGGGTGACCAGCACCATGGTGCGGCCTTCGCGCGCCAGGTCGCCTATCACCTTCAGCACCTCGCCGACCAGTTCGGGATCGAGCGCCGAGGTCGGCTCGTCGAACAGCATCACGCGCGGATTGATGGCCAGCGCCCGGGCGATCGCGGCACGCTGCTGCTGGCCGCCCGACAGATAGGCCGGATAGACGTCGCGCTTTTCGGCCAGGCCGACGCGGGCGAGCAGCTTCTCGGCCTCGCGGATCGCCACGTCGCGCTGGACGCCAAGCACATGCACGGGAACCTCGATGACGTTCTCGATCAGCGTCATGTGGCTCCACAGGTTGAAGTTCTGGAACACCATGCCGAGCTTGGAGCGGATGCGCTCGATCTGCTTGCGGTCGGCCGGAACCGTGTGGCCGTGGCTGTCGGCCTTCAGCTTGATCTCCTCGCCATTGACGCGGATGATGCCGCTGGTCGGGTTCTCCAGGCAGTTGATGCAGCGCAGCAATGTCGATTTGCCCGAGCCTGAGCCACCGATGATGGCGATGACCTCGCCGTCGCGGGCCGACAGCGAGACGCCCTTCAGCACATGCAGCTCACCGAACCGCTTGTGGAGGTTTTCGACATGGATGGCTTCGGCGGCGCCGCCCTGCGCCGTGTGTTTCAGAACGGGGACGGCGCTTTGCGCCATCATCCCTTCGACGCTCCGCGGAGTGGTCGAGCCCGTCGCTGCTGGATTCTTTTACCCATTACCCGTCACTGGACAGAGTTCCCATGCTCAAGATGGACCGTTCCGCTTGCCTCCGTCAACCATGGTTTTTTGGACTATTGATCACAGCTTGCCGTAGTGGTTAGTGGCGGCAACGGACGTCTCGGGAGAATTGAGTGGGCAAATCATACGGGTCGCAGTCCATGGCCGGACCGCTGAAACGCGTGCTTATGCGGTCCGCCGCCAGCGCCATGCGTGATGCCAGGGCGCAGGAATGGCACTACGGCCCGGGCTTCGAGCCGGGAAAGGCCGCCGCCCAGCATGAGCGATTGACGCAGCTGGTTTCTGCCTCCAGCGCCGAGGTCGAATGGCTGACGGATGCCGACGACGGGCTGGCCGATTCGGTCTTCACCCATGATCCTTCGCTGATGACCGATCACGGCGCGATCATTCTTGCCATGGGCAAGGCGCTGCGCCGGACCGAGCCCGGCCTGCACGAAGCAGCCTACAAGCGCCTTGGCATTCCCATCCTCGGCCGCATCGATGATCCGGGCCAGGTGGAAGGCGGCGACTGCGTCTGGGTGGATGCAAACACGCTGGCCGTTGGCCGTGGCGTGCGCACCAACCAGGATGGCATCCAGCAGCTCGCCAACCTGCTGTCGCCCAAGGGCATTTCGGTTTTCGGCTTCGATCTGCCGCTCTGGCACGGCGAGGAGGCCTGCCTGCACCTGATGTCGGTGATCAGTCCGCTCGCCGACGATCTAGCGCTGGTCTACGCGCCTCTGCTGCCGGCCGCCTTCTACCAGATGCTGAAAGGGCGCGGCATCACACTGGTCGAGGGCGATGCCGGTGAGTTCCATGCCTCCAACGGGCTCAGCCTCAATGTGCTGCCGACGGCGCCACGCCAGGTTATCGCCGTCGCAGGCTTCCCCAGGACGGCGGCTGCCATGCAGGCGGCCGGCTGCACGGTTTCGACCTTCGAGGCGGATGCGCTCTGCATCGCTTGCGAGGGTGGCCCGACCTGCCTGACGCGACCGGTGCTGCGCCAATGACCACCATTGGGACCACGACTGGGACCACCCTTGGGAACACCATTGGGACGACCGTCGGCGAGGCGCTCATTTCGCTGCTCGAAGCCCATGGTGTCGACACGGTCTTCGGCATTCCGGGCGTGCACACCGTCGAACTCTACCGGGGGCTGGCGCGCTCGAAAATCCGCCATGTCACGCCGCGCCACGAGCAGGGCGCCGGCTTCATGGCCGACGGCTATGCACGCGCCAGCGGCAGGCCGGGCGTCGCCTTCGTCATCACCGGACCGGGCCTGACCAACACCATCACCGCCATGGGACAGGCGCGCGCCGATTCGGTGCCGATGCTGGTGATCTCAGGCGTCAACGCCACCCCAACGCTGGGCAAGGGCCTGGGCCATCTGCATGAACTGCCCGACCAGCGCGGCATGATGGAGAAGGTGGCGCTGTCTTCGCAGCGGGTCACCGATGCCAGTGAATTGCCCGGCGCGCTGGCGCAGGCCTTCGCGCTGTTTTCATCGGCCCGGCCCGGCCCGGTGCATATCGAAATCCCGACCGACGTCATGGTCAAGCCAGCGGATGGCATCGCTGCCATGCTGAGCAATGCGGCACCGCCAGCGCCGTCCGGCGCCGCAATTGCCAGCGCGGCCAAACTCATCGCCGCCGCGCGCTCTCCGTTGATCCTGGCCGGCGGCGGCGCCAAACGCGCCGACGCGCCATTGCGGCGTCTGGCCGAACGGCTGGGCGCGCCGGTCGTCGAGACCGCCAATGCGCGCGGCCTCCTGCATGCCCATCCGCTTTGCGTGCCGGCCAGTCCAAGCCTTAAGGCAGTGCGGGCCCTGATGGCGCAAGCGGATCTGGTCATTGCCGCCGGCACCGAGTTCGGCCCCACCGACTATGACGGCTACAGCGACGGCGGTTTCGTCCTGCCCGCCAATCTGATCCGCATCGATATCGGCGCAGACCAGCTTGCCCGCCGCCCGGCGACGGTTTCGATTCTGGCCGATTGCGCCGAGGCGCTCGAAGCGCTGCTCCTGGAAATCAGCCATGTCCAGGCAAGCGAGGGCGGACCGTCGCGCGCCGCCGCTGCACGAGAGGCGGCCTTTGCCGAGATCAGTCCGACGATGCAGTCGCAGGTGCGCGCCGTGGAAGTGATCCGCGACACGCTGCCGGGTGCGCTCATCGTCGGCGATTCGACGCAGCCGATCTATGCCGCCAACCTCTACTATGACCATGACCGCCCCGGCGGCTGGTTCAATGCCGCCACCGGTTTCGGCGCGCTCGGCTACGGCCCGCCGGCGGCGATCGGCGCCGCCCTTGCCGTGCCCGATGCGCCGGTCGTCTGCCTCACGGGGGACGGCGGCTTCCAGTTCACGCTACCGGAACTGGGCGCCGCGCTTGATGCCCAGGCACCGGTCATCTTCGTCGTCTGGAACAATCGCGGCTACCGCGAGATCGAAACCTCGATGCTCGATGTCGGCGTCGAGCCTGTCGGCGTGTCGCCGGCGCCGCCGGATTTCTGCAAGCTGGCCGAAGCCTACGGCCTTGGTGCGGAACGGCTTACCGATATCGACGCTCTGGCGGACGCGTTGAAACGCGCCCGGGCAACCGGCCTGCCGCGCGTCATCGAAATCACAGTCGACTGAAGAGTGGCGGCGCAACGTGCTTCATGTGCCAAAGCCGGCATGGATCCGGCTGGCCGACAGGCCGATGCATGCAAAGACGCAACAACTGCCATGTCGAGATATCAGTTGAGTGATGGTGCGAAAGGCGCGACGCTCTGCGTCGGGCGGCGTAACAAACGACACAATCAAAAAAATAACAGGAGCGGTCCAGGATGACGGAAACACTTGAAGGCAGGCACATTGTCGTGACCGGAGGCACCGGGGCGCTCGGTGGTGCGGTCGTCGGCAAACTGCTGAGTGAGGGCGCGATCTGCCATGTGCCCAATGCCCATGCCGCGGCGCCCGGGCATTTCCCCTTTACCGAGCATGACCGCGTCAAGTTGGTGCACAATGTCGATCTCTCGGACTCCGCCAAGGTCGAGGCGTTCTACAGCCAGGTTCCAGGTCTGTGGGGTTCGATCCACCTGGCCGGCGGCTTCACCGCGGCGCCGGTGGAAAAGATCGAGTCGGCATCCTTTGCCGAAATGATGGACACCAATGCACGCACCGCCTTCCTGTGCTGCCGCGCGGCGGTGCGCTCGATGCTGGCGTCGGACATCGCGGGCCGCATCGTCAATGTCACGGCGCGCGCCGGGCTCGACCCGCGGCGCGGCAGCGGCATGGTCGCTTACGCGGCCAGCAAGGCCGCGGTGGCGGCGATGACGGTGGCGATGGCCGAGGAGTTGAAAGGCAAGGGCATCCTGGTCAATGCCGTGGCGCCATCGACGCTCGATACGCCGGCAAACCGTGCCGATATGCCGGATGCCGACGTCACCAGATGGGTCAGTCTCGAAGCGGCGGCCGAAGCCATTGCCTATCTCGCCTCGCCAGCCAATCAGGCGATGAGCGGAACGCTGGTGCCGCTCTACGGCAGGGCCTGAGCAGGAACCGCAGAAACAGGGCAGGTGGCGTCCGATCCATCGGCGTTGCGGTAGCTGTACAGCCGCAGCGGCGAGGTAGCATCCGTCGGACACTCCTTGAGCCATGACGGCGGGTGGCCCTCCATCAGCGCTGCCGCGAATGGATAGGTGGTTTCGAGTTCTAGCGACGGTGGGCCTCTCCACCCGCAAAGCGCGACATGCGTCGCCTTGGACGCGTCGAGAAACGCGCGCGGGTCGGTTGTCGAAGGATCAAGGAAGCGATAGCTCCGTTCGATCCCTTGAGCCGACGGGTGGTTGGGGATTGTCACCACCTTGGGACCTTCGGCAAGAGCCAGAAGATGCGCTCCGATCAACGGTGGCGTCAGGACGACGGCGCCCGCAGGCCAACCCTCCTGCGGTTCAACGTGCCTGAGATCGCAACTGTCAGCGAACTCGGCGGCGGGAATGGCTGCCTGGGATGGTCTTGCCGACAGGTGGTACAGCGCCATCGCCGCGGACAAAACCAGACCGGGCAGGATCAACGCGTATCGTGGCGATGCCACCGGCACGCGTGATTTCAAATAGCGCCCCAGTCCCACATCTGGCGGCAGGAAACTCGCCAGCACGAAGGTCAGACCGATACCGGAAAAGACCGGAAGATAGCGGAAGTATCGGAAGTAGCCGATCGCCAGCGCCAGCGAGAGCAGCGAGAACAGCGCCAGGATGACCAGCGGCCGGCTTCGGCTCCGCGGATTGAGGCAGATGACTGCCGGGGCGAGCGCGCCGACGAACAGCAACGCCATGCTGGGAAAGCTGTCCGACAAAACGAAATCAGGGCGCCGGAACAGGCTCAGTTCCTGAGGGATCCTGTTGAGCATGTTGTCGCGTACATAGGCGTCGAGCGAAGCATAAGGGCCGGCCAGGCATTGCGGGAACAACACCACCAGCGCCGCCGCGCTGGCGGCCGCGAACATCAGCAAGATTGCCGTCCGCGTCGCCCATCCGCCGCGCCGGCCGACAAGCAAAGGCACCACGGCAAATGAAAGTCCGGCCGCGACGAGTGCCGTCACATGCGGCGTCGAATAGGTGTCGCATCTGACGGCGGAATAGGCTGAAGGCGGTACGATCGCGGCGAACAGGCCGAGCCCGCCCAGGGCCAATGCCAGCCCGAAGCCAGCGATCCTGTCGGCACCCCGTTCGCTGCCGAAGATCCAGTCAAAGGCATAGACCGCCATCACCAGAGCATAGAACGGCGCGAACTCGGCGCTGATGGCAAGCGCCAAGGCCGCCAGCAGCCCGTTGATGAAGGCAGCGACGCGGTTTTGCGACAACATCAAGACCAGGGCCGCGAGCAGAAGCAGTATTTGCAGATTGTGGTAGTCGATCCGTCCCGGGGCATATTCGAAAAAGCTGCGCGCGGCAAAGATCAGAGCCAGCGGCAATGCAACGGCCGGGTTGGCAAAGCCCACTGCGATCACCAGCCGATTGTAGAAATAGAGCGCCGGCGCAAGCAGCAGCAGCGGCACGGCAAAGCTTGCCATCGTCAGCGCCGGCTCGAAGCCGGCAAACGGCATCAGCAGGCGCGCGAAGGCGGCATAGGGAAGGTCCACGATCCATGGCCAATGCGAGACATAGGGCTCTGGCTGGGCAACACCGGGCAGCAACCGGTCGAAGATGTTGCCCGTTTCAAGCAATGTGCGGACTTCATGCAATTTGACCAGGTCGTCCACGTCGCCATTGAGCTGGAAGCCCAGGGACCAGAGGACGGCCATCAAGATCGCCATTCCGCAAAGGCAGAACAAGGCCGGTGACCCGATGTAGAGACGCGGCAACCACGAAGAGCCCGTAGCGGGACAATCGTCGTCATTGCGCATGGAAAGCCTCTCCTCGGATTACTGGCAAATACCCGAGGAAGTTTATCTTACCGTAAAGAAAAACCCCGCCGGATCGCTCCGGCGGGGCTTGAACTGACCACCGCGCAAGCGGTGGGGGCAGATGACTTAGCTGCCCTGCTTCTTCAGCGCGGCACCCAGGATGTCGCCCAGCGAAGCGCCGGAGTCGGTCGAGCCGTACTGGGCGACCGCTTCCTTCTCTTCGGCGATTTCCAGCGCCTTGATCGAGACCTGCAGCTTGCGGGTCTTCTTGTCGAAGGCGATGACGCGCGCGTCGACCTTCTGGCCGACGGTGAAGCGCTCGGGGCGCTGCTCGTCGCGGTCACGGCTCAGATCGGAGCGCTTGATGAAGGTCTCGATGCCGCTGTCGACCAGCCGCACTTCCAGACCGCCATCCTTGACGCCGATGACTTCGCAGGTGACGACCGCGTTCTTGCGCAGTTCGCCGCTCGTCGCTGCTTCGCCGACCGTATCCTTGGCCAGCTGCTTGATGCCGAGCGAGATGCGCTCCTTGTCGATGTCGACGTCGAGCACCTGCGCCTTGACCATGTCGCCGCGATTGTACTCTTCGATGACCTGCTCGCCCGGACGGGTCCAGTCGAGGTCGGAGAGATGGACCATGCCGTCCACATCGCCTTCGAGGCCGATGAACAGGCCGAACTCGGTCTTGTTCTTGACCTCGCCCTCGACCTGGCTGCCGACCGGATGGCTGCTGGCGAAAGCCTGCCACGGATTCTCGAGCGTCTGCTTGAGGCCGAGCGAGATGCGGCGCTTGGCCGGATCGACTTCGAGCACCACCACGTCGACTTCCTGGGTCGTCGACAGGATCTTGCCGGGATGCACGTTCTTCTTCGTCCACGACATTTCCGAAACGTGGATGAGGCCTTCGATGCCCGGCTCCAGCTCGACGAACGCGCCGTAGTCGGTGATGTTGGTGACGGTACCCTTGATCTTCTTGCCGATCGGGAACTTGGTGCCGATCTCGGACCACGGATCGCTCTCGAGCTGCTTCATGCCGAGCGAGATGCGGTGGGTTTCCTGGTTGATGCGGATAATCTGCACCTTGACCGTCTGACCGATGTTGAGGATTTCGGTCGGATGGTTGACGCGGCGCCATGCCATGTCGGTGACATGCAGCAGGCCGTCGATGCCGCCGAGGTCGACGAACGCACCGTAGTCGGTAATGTTCTTGACGACGCCTTCGACAACCTGGCCTTCTTCGAGGTTCTGCACGATTTCCGAACGCTGTTCGGCGCGGCTCTCCTCGAGCACGGTGCGGCGCGACACCACGATGTTGCCGCGGCGGCGATCCATCTTGAGGATCTCGAAGGGCTGCGGGTTGTGCATCAGCGGGGAGACGTCGCGGATCGGGCGGATATCGACCTGGCTGCGCGGCAGGAAGGCCACGGCGCCGTCGAGGTCGACGGTGAAGCCGCCCTTGACCTGGTTGAAGATGACGCCTTCAACGCGCTCACCCTTGGTGAACTTCTCTTCGAGACGGACCCAGCTCTCTTCGCGGCGGGCCTTCTCACGGCTGAGCATCGCTTCGCCAAGCGCGTTCTCGATGCGCTCGACATAGACTTCGACGGTGTCACCGACCTTGAGGGTGGTGTCCTTGCCCTTGACGCCGAATTCCTTCAGCGGCACGCGGCCTTCGACCTTGAGGCCGACGTCGATGATGGCCATGTCCTTTTCGATGGCCGTGATCGTGCCCTTGACGACCTGGCCTTCGCCGGAATGACCTGTGGTGAATGATTCTTCGAGCAGGCTCGCGAAATCATCGCGAGTGGGATTTGCAGCTGACATTGTTTCTCCTGGAATGCCCCGCTTCTGTCGCGGGACGGGCGCCGTGGGTTAGCGTTGCGTTGGCCTGCCGGCGTTCCGGGCTACAAAAGCCCTGGGCCGCTCTTTAAGCGGCAATTCCGGCGCATGAAGAATGCTGGCAGGCTGGTTCGTGCCCGATATGGGTATTTTCTTCGCCTCCGACAACGGAAACACGAGGGAAAAACCCGGCTCAGGCCTTGTCTCTCTTGGCCAGCACGTCGTCGATGATCGCCATGGCCGCAAGAAACGCGGCTTCTATAGCCATTTCGCTGGTATCAAGCAAGTGCGCGTCTGCCGCCGGCTTCAAGGGCGAGTCGGCGCGGCCCATGTCGCGCTCGTCGCGGCGCACGATATCGGCGAGGATCTCGGTGAAATCGGCGGTACCGCCGATGCTCTCGATCTCGGCCAGTCGCCGCCGCGCCCGCACCTCGGCGCTCGCCGTTACATAGAGTTTTATGTCGGCGTCGGGGCAGACGACGGTGCCGATGTCGCGGCCATCGAGCACGGCGCCCGGCGGCGTCGTGGCAAATGCGCGCTGCTTTTCGACCAGGATGCGCCGCACAGTCGGGAAAACCGCGACCTTCGAGGCCGCCTCGCCGACCGCATGCGCCGACAGCACCGACCGGTCGAGCTTGGCCAGATCGACCTGGCGTGCAGCGGTTTCGGCCGCCGAGACATTGTCGAGCGGCAGCGCGTGCTGGATCAGCGCGTAGGCCACCGCGCGATAGGTAAGGCCAGTGTCGAGCAGGTTCAGACGGTAATGGTCGGCAAGCCGCCGAGCCAGCGTGCCTTTTCCGGCTCCGGCCGGGCCGTCGATGGCGATGGTCAGGAGCCTCGTCATATGACGTCGTGACGCAAGCGCTTTGCGCCATTGTTGATCGAACTCGGCTGCCGTGATCTCCAGAGCTTCGAATTCTTTGTCCGAATTGATCTCTTCAACATCTGGAAAACCCTCGGTGGAGTTTGTTGTGCCGCCGATTTCAAGATCATCTGAGCCATCCGTGGCTTCGCTGCGAACGGCGAAACCGACCGACCCATCGGCATAGAACTCTATTGTTCGGTTCTGAAACTTATCGTCTGCGATCTCATACCAGAGATGAGACGGCTCCTCTGCCTTCTCATGCTTCCAATGAACGTAGACGTATTTCATACAATCTCCGCGCCCAGCCCCTTCATCAGCCCCATGAATTCCGGAAAACTGGTCGCGATCATCGCCTGGTCGTCGATGGTGACAGGCTTTTCCGTCGCCAGCCCCATGACCAGAAAGCTCATGGCGATGCGGTGGTCGAGATGGGTCTGCACCGTCGTGTCCTGGCCGTTGGGATGGCGGCCAAGGCCCTTTCCGCCCGGTTTGCCGCGCACGGCAAGGGAAGCCTCGCCCTCGGTGCAGTCGACGCCGTTGATCTTCAGCCCGTTGGCGACGGCCGACAGCCGGTCGGATTCCTTCACCCGCAGCTCTTCCAGCCCCTGCATCAGCGTTTCGCCCTCGGCGAAGCTGGCGGCAACCGCAAGCACGGGATATTCGTCGATCATCGACGGTGCCCGCTCGGGCGGCACGATGACGCCTTTCAACTCGGAGTAACGCACGCGCAGGTCGGCGACATCCTCGCCGCCGGCATTGCGCGGATTGAGGATCTCGATCTTGCCGCCCATTTCCTGCAGCGTCAAAAGCAGGCCGGTGCGGGTAGGGTTCATCAGCACGTTCTCGATGACGATGTCGGAGCCCGGCACGATCAGTGCGGCCACCAGCGGGAAGCCGGCCGAGGACGGGTCGCCCGGCACCGCGATCGTCTGGCCGGTCAGTCTGCACTGGCCTTCGATGAAGATGTGGCGCACGCCGCGCTCGTCGGTCTCGACCGACAGATTGGCGCCAAAGCCCTTCAGCATCTTTTCGGTATGGTCGCGCGTCATGACAGGTTCGATGACTGTGGTGATGCCCGGCGTGTTGAGACCGGCGAGCAGCACCGCCGACTTGACCTGCGCCGAGGCCATCGGCACCCGGTAGGTGATGGGTGCGGCGTGCTTCGGCCCATGCAGCGTGATCGGCATGCGGTCGCCGGGCGTCGCCTTCAGCACCTGAACGCCCATCTGGCGCAAGGGTTCGAGCACGCGGCCCATCGGCCGGCCCGACAGCGAGGCGTCGCCGATGAAGGTCGTTTCCATGTCATAGGTACCGACGAGGCCCATGGTCAGCCGCGAGCCGGTGCCGGCATTGCCGAAGTCGAGCGGGCCTTCCGGCTGCAGCAGCGCGCCATTGCCGGTGCCACGGATCACCCACTCGGCGCCGCGCTTCTCGATATGCGCACCCATCGCCTTCATGGCCGCGCCGGTGCGCATCACGTCCTCGCCTTCGAGCAGGCCGGTGATGCGGGTCTCGCCGGAGGCGAGGCCGCCAAACATGAAGGAGCGGTGCGAGATCGACTTGTCGCCCGGCACGCGGGCCGTGCCGGCAAGGGCTGGTGATTTGCGGGCGGTGGCCGACTTTGGGGCGGCGGCGTGAGACATGGAATTTCCCTGGACGGAATGCCGGCGGGCCGGCGCTTTTCATTTGTTGCGGCGGTCTCGTATCACGGCGGGCCGAAATGGTCATCCCCCATGGTCGTCCCCCATGGTCGTCCCCCATGGTCGTCATCGACGCGAGGCCTTTCATTGCATGGTTTTGTGACGCCGGCTTTTCGCTTTGACAGCGCTGCAAACTGTGGTTAAGGGGACCACTCTTTTATTGACGAGGCTTGCCGTGGCAAAAACCGAACTTGGCACAAAACGTATCGACCCGGAGACGGGTCGAAAATTCTACGACCTGAACAAGGACCCGATCGTCTCGCCCTACACCGGCAAGACCTATCCGCGTTCCTATTTCGAGGAAGGCAAGATCGCCGCCCTCGAGGAGGAAGAGGAAGTGGCCGAGAAGGAAGTGGACGCCGAGGACGAAGAGGGCGTTGAAGTCGTCTCGCTCGAAGAGGCCGACGAAGACGTCAAGGCCGACGATCTGCCGGATCTCGGCGACGACGAGGACGATGTCGACCTCGGCGACGACGAGGATGACACGTTCCTTGCCGACGAAGAGGAAGAAGACGACGACGTTGCCGACATGATCGGCGTCGGCGACGACGACGACGAGGTCTGATCGGCCTTGAAAGCAGGCGTTTGCCAGCTTTCGTGGCCTGTGAAGAAAAAGCCGCTCTCGAAGGCTTGATATTGACGAAAGGCGGGGTTAGAAGCCGCCTGCACTAACGGCGCGGTCTCCAACCCACGCCGGATCTCTTCGCCGGAAACGGCGCCGGTTGACTGCCGGAAGTGGGGCCATAGCTCAGTTGGGAGAGCGCTTGAATGGCATTCAAGAGGTCGTCGGTTCGATTCCGATTGGCTCCACCAAGTTCCCTCTAGGTCGTTGATTTTCCTGGAAGGCCTTTGATTTGAAGGCCTATTCTACGAACGTGGTCGAAGCACTTTCCTGAAGCCACCATTTTCGAAGCCGTTCGACCGGCTACCGAATGCGATGGATTGGGATGAAACCTTGCCCTTTCGAGCAGGCCGACCAATCGAGCAGCCGCGAGCGGGTATGTGGAGCGTTCGATTTCCTTCCCGCATGCGCTCATTTCGAGTAAAGCTATGACTGGGCGCCTTCCGATCGCGCGGGGACGGCGCTGTTAGGTGGCGGGCGTGACCGTGATCGGCTTTGATTGCAGCGTTTGCCATCTAGGATTGCGTGCTTCGAGGCTGGAACATGGAACACAGGCTCGCGGCGGTGCTGGCAGCCGACATGGCTGGATACTCTCGGCTCATGGAAGCCGACGAGAGGGGCACGCTTGCGCGGCTCAAAACGCACCGGATAGAACTTATTGATCCGGCAATCGCCAAGAACCAGGGCCACATCATCAAAACCACCGGTGACGGCATGCTGGTCGAGTTCCAGAGCGTGGCAGATGCCGTGCGCTGCGCGGCGGAGGTGCAGATCCGCATGCGCCGCCGCAACGCCGACGTGCCGGAAGCCGGACGCATTCAGTTCCGGATCGGCATCAATCTCGGCGACATCATCTTCGATGAGGGCGACATTTTTGGCGACGGCGTGAATGTCGCCGCCCGGCTGGAGCAGATGGCCGAAGTCGGCGGGGTGTGCGTCACCCAGGCCGTGTACGAACAGGTCTTCGATCGGCTCGAAATCAGGTTCGAGGACCTCGGCGAGAAGGCCCTGAAGAACATCTCTCGCCCGATACGGGTCTGGCGCGCGGTGCTGGACGATGCAGCCGATCCGCGAGCGGGGGACGGCTCGGCCCGGCACAGCGTGGTGAAGCCGTCGATTGCGGTCCTGCCATTCGCCAATATGAGCGGTGAATCCGAACAGGAATTTTTCGTTGATGGTCTGACCGAGGATATCATCACGGAACTTTCGCGCCGGCACGAGCTGTTCGTCATCTCGCGCAACTCCACCTTCGTCTACAAAGGGCAGTCGGTAAACCTCCGTGAAATCGCCCGGAAGCTGGGCGCGCAATTCCTGGTGGAGGGCAGCGTCCGCAAATCGGGCGGTCAGCTCAGGGTGACGGCGCAGCTGATCGATACTGCCACCGATGCGCACATCTGGGCCGAGCGATACGACCGCAAGCTCGACGATGTCTTCGCCATTCAGGACGAACTGACCGCAGCGATCGTGGCCACGCTGCCAGGCCGCGTCGAAGCCGCGCAGCAGGATGTCGTGGCGCGCAAAACACCTGCCAACATGGCAGCATACGAATGCGTGCTCGCGGCCAAGGTCCGCCACCATCGCAGCAGTCGAGCCGAGAATGAGGAGGCGCTGAAGCTGGTGACACGAGCGCTGGAACTCGACCCCGAATACGCGCATGCCCATGCCTGGCGGGGCTGCATCCTGGGGCAAGCTTGGGGCTACGGCTGGTGCGCCGATAAGGACGCCGCCTTCGACGAAGTCGTCCGTGAGCTTGAGTTGGCGCAGGCACTGGACAGCAACGATGCCGACGTCCAACGGATATTGGCGGCCATTAGCATCAGCCGCAACGATCTGACGAAGGCTCGGCACCACCAGGAGCGGGCTCTCGCACTCAATCCGAACTACGATCTCGTCGTGGTCCAGCACGGCGAGCTTTTGACTTGGCTCGGTCACCCCAAGGAAGGGGCCGACTGGATTCGCAAGGCGATGCGGTTGAACCCTCACCACCCAGAACGCTTCTGGAGCCATCTTGGGAAAGCTCACTTTACAGCCCGCGAATATCCCGAAGCAATCGAGGCCTTCATGCATCTGTCGAAGATGGATGCCAACCAACACGCCTTTGTCGCGGCGGCCTATCACTGGCTGGGCGATCGGACCGCTGCGTCCGCTCACCTCGCTCAAATAGACAAGGTCGATCCGGAATTCACCATTGATGCGTTGGTCTCTACCCTGCACTACGAGAACGAGGCGGATCTTCATCATCTGGTTGATGGACTGAAGTCTCCCGAAGCGGCGCAGGTGAAAGCATAGTCATCACCACTCGGCGAAGGAGCCGTCCTTGTGGCGCCAGATCGGATTGCGCCAGCGGTGGCCTTCCTTGGCGCGCTCCTTGACGTAGTCCTCGTCGATCTCGACGCCGAGGCCCGGGCCATCGGGAATGGCGACATAACCATCCTCGTAGCGGAAGACATCCTTGTTGGCGGCGTAGTCGAGCAAGTCGTTGGCGGCGTTGTAGTGGATGCCGAGGCTCTGCTCCTGGATGAAGCAGTTGTAGCTGACCGCATCGAGCTGCAGGCAGGCCGCAAGCGCGATCGGCCCGAGCGGGCAGTGCGGCGCCACCGCGACGTCATAGGCCTCGGCCATCGCCGCGATCTTGCGGCATTCGGTGATGCCGCCCGCATGCGAGAGGTCGGGCTGGATGATGTCGACGACACCTTCCTCGAACACCGACTTGAAGTCCCAGCGGCTGTAGAGCCGCTCGCCGAGCGCAATCGGCGTCGAGCCGAGGGCGGCGATCTCCTTCAGTGCCTCGCGGTTTTCGCTGAGCACCGGCTCCTCGATGAACATCAGCCTGTAGGGCTCCAACTCCTTGACCAGGATGCGAGCCATCGGCCGGTGCACGCGGCCGTGGAAATCGACGGCGATGCCGATGTTGGGGCCGACGGCCTCGCGCACCATGGCGACCCGCTCGACCGCGGCATCTATTCTGTCGTGGCTGTCGACGATCTGCAGTTCCTCGGTGCCGTTCATCTTGAGCGCCAGGAAGCCGCGCGCCACCACTTCCCGGGCACCGGCGGCGACCTCGGCCGGCCGGTCGCCGCCGATCCAGGAATAAACCTTGATACTGTCACGCAACTTGCCGCCGAGCAGTTCATGCACGGGCACGCCGAGCGCCTTGCCCTTGATGTCCCAAAGCGCCTGGTCGATGCCGGCAATGGCGCTCATCAGTATCGGCCCGCCACGGTAGAAGCCGCCGCGATGCATCACCGTCCAGTGGTCCTCGATCAGCCGCGGATCCTTGCCGATGAGATAATCGCCAAGCTCCTTGACCGCCGCCTCGACGGTCAGCGCCCGGCCTTCGACGACCGGCTCGCCCCAGCCGGTGACACCGGCATCGGTCTCGATCTTCAGGAACAGCCAGCGCGGCGGAACGATGTAGGTGGTGAGCGAGATGATTTTCATGCGCTGCCTCAGTTGTTCTTGAGTTTCTTGGCGCTGACGAGGTCGCGCGCCGCAAGGTCGAGGATCTTGTTTGCCGCGCCACGCGCCGCCTCGGCGTCGCGCATACGCAGCGCCTCGACCACCTCGCGGTGCGCCGCCACCGCTTCCAGGCGCCGTTCGAGCGAAATCGTCGCCGTCGCCTCCAGCGAGAATTTGAGACCTGTGTCGATCAGATTGCCGATCTGGCGAAAGATCGGGTTGTGGCTCGCGGCATAGACGATCTGGTGGAAAGCGATGTCGCTGCGCGAGAAAGCGGCGCGATCCTCGCCGGCGCCGGCCATGCCGCGCCATGCCGCCTCGAGATCGGCGATCTCCTGCAGTGTCGCGCGCGTCGCGGCAAGCTCGGCGACCAGCGGTTCGATGGCCCTGCGTGTTTCCAGGATGGCGTCGAAGAGCTTGTCGTCCAGCGCGTGCGGCGCGTGCCAGGCCAGCACCTGCGGGTCGATGATGTTCCAGTCGTCCTCGTTGCAGACGACGGTGCCGACGCGCGGCCGCGACAACACCAGCCCCTTGGCGGCCAGCACCTTCAGCGCCTCGCGGATGACGGTGCGGCTGACGCCGTACTCGACGCCAAGTTCGTTTTCGGTCGGCAAGGAGGACCCGGCCGGGTAGCGGCCGGAAAAGATGTCCGAGGCCATTGCCTTGGTCACATCGGGCATGACGCGCGGGCGACGGGTGGTCGCACTCTCCGGGGCCTTCTTCGAAATTTCGGTCACCTCAGCCCTCCTCCAAGGCGGCAAACCAGCCGGTTCGCACAACCGGCCCGGCATTAGCGGATGCAAACGGGTTGCGCCAGCGGTCGTTGGTCAGAGCATGTACATTAATTATCATACCAGATCAATTGACGAGTATGATAAAAGCGACTAGAAGCGCCGACACCCGGGCTGAGCGCCCGGCCTATCGCTGGGAGGTAATCATGCGACTTTTGAAGACCGCGCTCGTCGCGGGCGCGCTTGCCGTGCTGTCCGTCACGACGATCGCTTCTGCCTATGCTCAGGACACCAAGATCGGCTTCATCGTCAAACAGCCCGAGGAACCGTGGTTCCAGGACGAATGGAAATTTGCCGACCAGGCCGCCAAGGAAAAGGGCTTCACCCTCGTCAAGATCGGCGCCGAGGACGGTGAGAAGCTGATGTCGGCGATCGACAATCTCGGTGCCCAGGGCGCCCAGGGCTTCATCGTCTGCACGCCGGACGTGAAGCTCGGACCTGGCATCGTCGCCAAGGCCGCCGCCAACAATCTCAAGCTGATGACCGTCGACGACCGTCTGGTCGGTGCCGACGGCAAGGCGCTGGAAGGCGTGCCGCATATGGGCATCTCGGCCACCAAGATCGGCGAGGCCGTCGGCCAGGCGATCGTCGATGAAATGAAGGCGCGCGGCTGGAAGGCCGACGAGGTTGGCGCCATCCGCGTCTCCTATGACCAGCTGCCGACGGCGGTCGATCGCGTCGAAGGCGCCATCTCGGTGCTGAAGGCGAACGGCTTCAAGGCCGAGAACATCTTCGACGCCCCGCAGGCCAAGACCGACACGGAAGCCGCGCTGAATGCCGCGACGGTCGTGCTCAATGCGCACGCCGACATCAAGAAGTGGGTCTCCTTCGGCCTCAATGACGAAGCCGTGCTCGGCGCCGTGCGCGCCTCCGAAAGCGTCGGCATCCCGGCGGACGGCATGATCGGTGTCGGCATCGGCGGCGCGGATTCGGCGATCAACGAGTTCAAGAAGCCGGCCGCCACCGGCTTTGTCGGCACCGTGATCATCTCGCCGAAGCGCCATGGCTATGAGACGGCGCTCAACATGTACGACTGGGTTGCCAACAACAAGGAACCGGAGAAGCTGATCCTGACCTCCGGCGCACTGGCCAAGCGGGACGACTACCAGAAGGTCCGCCAGGGCCTCGGCATCGAATAATCCTCCCTGTACAAACAGGCGGCGGCTCATCCCGCCGCCAGTTTGTCATGGCACAACAAGGATCGACGCCTGTGTCCTTTCTCGACTTCTCGCGCATCACCAAGACCTATCCGGGCGTCAAGGCACTGTCGGACGTCTCTTTCGGCGTCGACAAGGGCGTCGTGCATGGCCTGATGGGCGAGAACGGCGCGGGCAAATCCACTCTGATCAAGATCCTGTCCGGCGACCAGCATGCCGACGCGGGTGAGATCAGCATCGACGGCAAGGTCCAGGCCTATGCCTCGACCCGGGACGCCTTCGACAATGGCGTCATCGTCATCCACCAGGAACTGCAGCTCGTTCCCGAGCTCTCCGTTGCCGAAAACCTCAGCCTCGGCCGCTTTCCCGCCAGCGCCGGCATCATTGCGCGCACCAGGATGCTTGACGACGTCGGCGCCAAGCTGAAATCGGCCGGCATCGACATCGACATGCGCCGCAAGGTCAAGACGCTGTCGATCGGCGAGCGCCAGATGGTCGAGATCGCCAAGGCGATCATGCTCGACGCGCGCGTCATCGCGCTGGACGAGCCGACCTCGTCGCTGTCGTCGCGCGAAAGCGAAATCCTGTTTGCCCTGATCGATCGGCTGCGCGGCGAGGGCAAGGTCATCATCTACGTGTCGCACCGATTAGACGAAGTGTTCAGGCTTTGCGACAGCCTGACCGTGCTGCGCGACGGCAAGCTGGCGGCGCACCACATTTCGCTCAAGGACGTCACCCGCGATCAGGTCGTCGCCGAAATGGTCGGCCGCGAAATTTCGGACATCTGGGGTTTTCGCCCGCGCAAGGCAGGCGATATCAGACTGAAGGTCGAGGCCCTGTCAGGAGCAAAGCTGACGACGCCGGCCAGCTTCGAGGCCCGCGCCGGCGAGATCGTCGGCTTCTTCGGCCTGATCGGCGCCGGCCGCTCGGAACTGATGCGGCTGGTCTTTGGCGCCGATCCGCGCTCGGGCGGCGCCATCACCGTCGACAGCAAGGTGGTGCACGCCACCGATCCGCATGGCGCGATCCGGGCCGGAATTGTGCTGTGCTCGGAAGATCGCAAGCATGACGGCATCATCCAGGGCCGCTCGATCGAGGAGAACATCAACATCTCGTCGCGCCGCCATCACACACGCTTTGGCGTGCTGAACCGGGCCAGCGAGACCGCGACCGCCGAAACCTTCATCAAGAAACTCAAGGTGCGCACACCGTCGCGCAAGCAGGACATCATCAACCTCTCCGGCGGCAACCAGCAGAAGGTCATCCTTGGCCGCTGGCTGTCCGAGCAGGGCGTGCGGGTGCTCATCGTCGACGAACCGACTCGTGGCATCGACGTCGGCGCCAAATCGGAAATCTACGAACTGCTCTACCAGCTTGCCGAGGACGGCATGGCGATCGTCGTCGTCTCGTCCGAACTGCCGGAGGTGATGGGCATCTGCGACCGCGTCCTGGTGATGTGCGGCGGGCGCATCAGCGCCGAACTCACCCGCCACCAGTTCGCCGAGAAGGCGATCCTGGCCGCCGCCCTTCCCGACAAGAAAACCCCCGACGCGATCGCATCCTGAGGACCCCCGCCATGACCGACCGGTTGAAGAAGATCCTGCTCGGCGAACAGGGCCTTGTCGTCATTTTCATCGTTGCCTTCGCGCTGGTGTCGGCTCTGGTGCCGAACTTCCTCACCGATCGCAACATGCTCGGACTGCTGCAGTCGGTGGTCACCGTCGGCATCGTCGCCTGCACCATGATGTTCTGCCTCGCGGCGCGGGACTTCGACCTGTCGGTCGGCTCCATAGTCGCCTTTGCCGGCATGGTCGCGGTGATGGCGTCGAACGCCACCGGTTCGATCCTGCTCGGCCTTCTGGCGGCAATCGCTTGCGGCGCCTTCGTCGGTTTCATCAACGGCGTCGTCATCGCCAAATTTCGCATCAACGCGCTGATCACCACGCTGGCCACCATGCAGATCGTGCGCGGCCTTGCGCTGATCGCGTCCGACGGCCGCGCCGTCGGCATCAACAGTCCGGATTTCTACCAGCTGGCGCTGTCGAAACTGCTCGGCATACCGACGCCGATCTGGGTGCTGGCCGTTCTCTTCGGCATCTTCGGCTTCGTCCTCAACCGCACCGTCTTCGGCAAGAACACGCTGGCCATCGGCGGCAATCCGGAGGCCTCGCGACTGGCCGGCGTCAATGTCGATCGGACGCGCATCTGGATCTTTACGCTTCAGGGCGTCGTCTGCGGCATCGCCGGCATCCTGCTCGCGTCGCGCATCACCTCCGGCCAGCCCAACGCGGCGGTCGGGCTTGAGCTTTCGGTCATCTCGGCCTGCGTGCTCGGTGGCGTCTCGCTCGCCGGCGGCCGCGCCACAATGTCGGGCGTCATCGTCGGCGTGCTGATCATGGGCATCGCCGAAAACGCCATGAACCTGCTCAACATCCCGGCCTTCTACCAGTACATCGTGCGCGGCGTTATCTTGCTCCTGGCGGTGCTGCTCGACAATCTGCGCTCGTCGGCACTGGGCCGGCGTTGAGCGTCTTCGACTGGAGCAACAAAAATGGCTGAGCGCCTGTCCGGCAAACGCATCTTCCTGACAGGGGCCGCGCAGGGCATCGGGCTCGCCATTGCCGAAGCCTGTTTGGCCGAGGGAGCAAGACTGTTCCTCGTCGACCGCGACGGTGCATTGCTGGACAAGACTGTCGCTGGCCTCGCCGCACCCCAAGGCTATGTCGGGCATACCGCAGCCGACATCAGCGATTGGGCGGCGATTGCCGCGGCCGTCAGCTGGGCGAACGATGAAATCGGCCCCGTCAACGCGCTGATCAACAATGCCGGGGTCAATGTGTTTTCGACGCCGCTCGACACCAGCGAGGCGGAGTGGAACCGCAATTTCGACGTCAACGTCAAGGGCGCCTGGAATTGCAGCAAGGCAGTCTTGCCGGGTATGATCGCAAGCGGCGGCGGCGCCATCCTCAACATCGCCTCGACGCACAGCTTCACCATCATTCCGCATACCTTCCCTTATCCCGTCGCCAAGCATGCGCTGCTCGGCCTGACCAAATCGCTGGCACTGGAATATGCGGGGCAGGGCGTGCGCGTGAACGCGCTGGCGCCAGGCTATGTCGAGACGCAGAAAGCCATCGACTACTGGAACAGTTTTCCTGACCCGGCTGCGGCGCGCGCCAACACCATGGCGCTGCATCCCGGCGGCCGCATCGCGTCGACGCGCGAGATCGCGCTTGCCGCGGTGTTCATGATTTCCGACGAGTGCCCGTTCATGAACGCAGCCAGTCTCGTCGTCGATGGCGGGCTGAGCCAGCTGCAGCATCCAGCCTGATCATAGCCAAGAGACGATCGCAGCACGGGTTCGGCGGTTTGGGCAAGGGTTGAACCGGGTTGGCGCCCCCATCCGGAGAGAGAATTTCTAATCACCGTCGCGGATTTAGAATAAACTAACTCTACAGAATTTATAGAATAAGCAATCTGCACTGGCGATCTGGTTTCCACCTGGACAGGACCACGCCATGCCCACCCTTCTGCGCTCGCCCTCAATTCCGTCTGGCATGACCGGCCAACGTCGTCGGACTTCAGGAGGCAGGCGATGACACGGGACATCCCTGACCGCATCAAGGTGCTGTGGTTCCTGCCGACGCATGGCGACAGCCGCTATCTCGGCACATCGGAAGGCGGCAGGGCCGTCGACCTGCCCTACCTGACGCAAGTGGCAAAGGCAGCCGACACGCTGGGATACTACGGCGTGCTGTTGCCGACTGGCCGGGCCTGCGAGGATTCCTGGGTGATCGCCTCGGCGCTGGTGCCGCTGACCGAGCGCCTGCGTTTCCTCGTCGCCGTGCGGCCCGGCCTGCAGTCGCCGACGCTCGCCGCGCGCATGACGGCGACGCTCGATCGCATCTCCAACGGTCGTCTGCTGATCAACGTCGTCACCGGCGGTGACCCGCTGGAGAACAAGGGTGACGGCATTTTCCTGTCGCATGCCGAGCGCTACGAGGTGACGCAGGAATTCCTTCAGATCTACAAGCGCGTGCTGAGCGGCGAGACGGTCGAGCACGAGGGCAAGCATTTCCGCATTGAGGACGGCCGGCTGCTGTTTCCGCCGGTGCAGACGCCTCACCCGCCGCTCTATTTCGGCGGTTCGTCCGACGCCGGATCCGTGGTGGCGGCACAGGAGATCGACAAATACCTGACCTGGGGCGAGCCGCCCGCCGATGTCGAGCGCAAGCTGGACGGCGTGCGTGAACTCGCCGAGAAGGCCGGCCGCAAGCTCTCCTTCGGCATCCGCCTGCATGTCATCGCGCGCGAGACGACAGAACAGGCCTGGGCCGCGGCGGACAGCCTGATCAGCCGGCTCGACGATGCGACGATCGCCTCGGCGCAAAAAGTCTTTGCCCGCATGGATTCGGTCGGTCAGGCGCGGATGAGCGCACTGCACGGCGGTAACCGCGCCAAGCTCGAGATCGCGCCCAATCTGTGGGCCGGCGTCGGCCTGGTGCGCGGCGGCGCCGGCACGGCGCTTGTCGGCGACCCCGACACAATTGCCGAACGCATCGACGAATACCGCCGCCTCGGCATCGATACCTTCATCCTGTCCGGCTATCCGCATCTCGAGGAAGCCTATCGCTTCGGCGAGCTGGTGCTGCCGAAACTGCCGACCGATCATCTGGTGAAGGCCGCCGGCTCGTCGGTCAACACCGGCCCGTTCGGCGAGACCATTGCCGGCGACCACCGGCCGAAGTCACTCGCCAGCGCCTCGTGAACGCGCTCCCCCCGACCCGTCGGTTGCGCGTCGCCATCATTGGCGGCGGCTTTTCCGGCGCCGCGGTGGCCTGGCACCTGGCGCGGGCATCTCGGCCGGAGCGCCTGCCGATTTCCGTGATCGAGCCGAGACCGGCGCTCGGCGGCGGCCTGGCCTATTCCAGCGAGGAGCCGGCACACCGGGTCAATGTCCCAGCGGTCAGGATGAGCATGGCTCCCGATGATCCGCAGCATTTTGCGCGCTGGTTGAGCCGTGATGGCGAACTCGAGCGCGATCCGGACGCCATCTGGAAGAATGGCGATGTCTATCCGAGTCGGCGCGTGTTCGGCCGCTACGTCGCCGAGCACCTCGCACCCTGGCTCGGTTCGGGCGCGGTGCATCATGTCGGCGGTCTCGCCACACATGTGGCACGTGACGCGGATGGCAGGGGCTGGACCATGCACACCTCGGACGGGCCGGTCGCCGCCGACATCGTCGTCCTGGCGGCGACGCATCCGCTGCCCAATATTCCCGCCGCGCTGGCCTCGCTGGCGGAAGCGCCTGGCTTCATCACCGATCCGTACGCTCCTGCAGCGCTTGCTGGAATCGGGCGGCAGGCGTCGGTGCTGATCGTCGGCTCCGGACTGACCTCGGCCGACATGGTTGCCGAACTCGATCGCCGTGGGCATCGCGGCCGCATCCTGGCGCTGTCTCGCCGCGGGCTGCGCTCGCGCGGCCACCCGGCCATCAGGGGTGAGCCCTTCGGCGACTTTGCCTCCGTGCCGGCCACAACGGCGCTGCGGCTGCTCAAAACCATCCGTGCGACGCTGGCAGCCGCGCACGCGGCCAATGTCAACTGGCAGTCCGTCTTCGACCAGCTGCGCCAGCAGGGGCCGGTGCTGTGGGCCGCACTTGCGCCGCCTGAGCGGGCAAGGCTGGTCCGCCAGTTGCGCGTGTTCTGGGACGTGCATCGCTTCAGGATCGCACCACAGGTCGCGGCCGTGCTCGACCGCCGCCATACAGCCGGCACATTCGACAATATTGCTGCCAGGCTTGTCGCATCGAACCATGAGGACGACAGCCTGGCGGTCAGCTTTCAGCGGCGTGGGCAGACGCGGATCGAGACGGCCCGCTTCGATGCCGTCATCAACACCACCGGTCCGGCGCATGGGCAGGCGCTGCAGCTTAACCCGGCATTGCGCTCGCTGACCGACGCAGGGCTGATCAGAGCCGACGCCTACGGACTGGGGATCGAGACAAACCGCGACAGCCGCGCCGTCGGCCGGGACGGCAGGGCGGTCACGACGCTCTTTGTCGCCGGGCCGTTGGCACGCGGGACTTTCGGCGAACTCATGGGCCTGCCGGAGGTTGCCCGCCATGCCCAGGCGGTCGCGGCCGAGATTGCAAAGCTGCTCGACACGCCAGCCGAGGCCGTCGGCGCCACTGCCGAACACGTTCGGGTCGCGGGCTGACAATCGAAGCCGGGTTGGCCGGGCAAAATTGGTATTTCCGTCCCGAGAGGGCCCCAAAAACGGAAAATCCTTCTTTGTATATATATTCTATAAACATAATAAATATTGGCGAAAACCGGCTGCGGTCGGATCGATCAACGACACCGCCTGAAGGGGAGACAGTTCATGGCACACGCTGAGACCGACGCGATCAAATTCGCCTACTGGGTGCCTAATGTTTCGGGCGGCCTGGTGATCTCCAACATCGAGCAGCGCACCAACCATTCGGCCGAGTACAATCGCAAGCTGGCGCAGATCGCCGAGAAGGCCGGCTTCGACTACGCGCTCAGCCAGATCCGTTTCACCGCCGGCTACGGCGCCGACGAGCAGCATGAATCGGTGGCGTTCAGCCATGATCTGCTTGCGGCCACCACAACGCTCAAGGTCATCGCGGCGATCCTGCCCGGACCGTGGAATCCGGCGCTGGCGGCCAAGCAGATCGCCACCATCAGCTACCTGACCAACGGCCGCGTCGCCATCAACCTCGTTTCCGGCTGGTTTCGTGGCGAGTTCCACGCCATCGGCGAGCATTGGCTCGACCATGACGAGCGCTATCGCCGCTCGGAGGAGTTCATCCGTTCGCTGCGCGGAATATGGACGCAGGACAGCTTCACCTTCCGTGGCGATTTCTATCGCTTCAACGAATATTCGCTGAAGCCGAAGCCGCCGCATCCGCTACCCGAAATCTTCCAGGGTGGGTCGTCGCGCGCAGCGCGAGACATGGCATCGCGCGTTTCGGACTGGTACTTCACCAACGGCAACACGCCGACCGAGATCGCCAAACAGGTGGATGACATCCAGGCCAAGGCAAAGGCCAACAACCATTCCGTCAAGGTCGGCGTCAATGCCTTCGCCATCGTCCGCGAGACCGAGGACGAGGCCAAGGCGGTGCTCGCCGAAATCATCGCCAAGGCCAATCCCGAGGCGGTCAACGCCTTTGGCCATGAGGTCAAGAATGCCGGCAAGGCCTCGCCGGAAGGCGAGGGCAATTGGGCGAAATCGTCCTTCGACGATCTGGTCCAGTACAATGACGGCTTCCGCTCGAACCTGATCGGCACGCCTAGGCAGGTCGCCGAGCGTATCGTCGACCTGAAGCGCGCCGGCGCCGATCTCATCCTGCTCGGCTTCCTGCACTTCCAGGAAGAGGTCGAGTATTTCGGCAAGCATGTCATTCCGCTCGTCCGCGAGCTGGAAGACAGCGAGGCGGCGGCCTCGCTGGCGGCGGAATAGCCACCCTGAAAGGTCGGCCGGACAGGCTCCGGCCAACCCACGAATGAAGCTTGCCCTGCGCGCTCGATCCTTCGAGCGGCAACGAGGATTTGCGCGCCTGAGGGTGCAATGAGGACGATTGGAATGCCGTTGCCAAGTTATGCCCTCGGAGTGATGGAGGCTTCGGTCTATGCGCCGGAAGTCTTGGCGCGCGGCCTGCCGTCAGCTCTGCCGCCAGCGCAGCCATCCGAAGGCCGCGCCGAGCCCACCGGGCTTGCCGCGCAAGCCGCTCCGCTGCTTTCGCTTCAGGGCATCGGCCTGTCGTTTGGCGGCGTCGTCGCGCTGGCCGATATCGACCTGTCGGTCCATCCCGGCGAGATCCGCGCCATCATCGGCCCGAACGGCGCCGGCAAGAGCTCGCTGATCAACGTTATCAGCGGCGTCTATCGGCCGGATCGCGGTCATGTCCTGCTCGATGGTGTCGGCTATGCCCAGGTCCCGACGCAGCGGCTGGCGCATCTCGGCGTCGCCAGGACCTTCCAGAACCTTGCCCTGTTCAAGGGTCTCAGCGTCCTCGACAATGTCGCCTCAGGCCTTGCCTACAAGGTCCGCTCCAACTTTGCCGGCCAGGTGCTCGGCATCGGACGCTCGCGCGGCGAGCAGCGCGACACTCTGAGCCGCGCCGATCAGATCCTCCAATTCCTCGACCTCAGCCCCGTTCGCGATCGCCTTGTCGGCACCTTGCCTTACGGACTGCAGAAGCGGGTCGAACTTGCCCGCGCGCTGGTCGCGCAACCGCGCCTGCTTTTGCTCGACGAGCCGATGGCCGGCATGACCGCGAGCGAAAAGGGCGAGATGGCGGGCTTCGTGCGTGCCGCGCGCGACCGCTTCGCCACCACCGTGGTGCTGATCGAGCATGATGTCGGCGTCGTCATGGGTCTGTCCGACCGCATCGCCGTTCTCGACTACGGCCGCAAGATCGCCGACGCCACGCCCGACGAAGTCAGGAACGACCAGCGCGTCATCGATGCCTATCTCGGCGTCGCCTCGGACAATGAGGACGGGGCAGGCATATGATCGCCGACTTCGACTACCAGTTCTTCATCGAAGTGCTCGTCGGCGGCCTGCTCTCCGGCGTCATGTACTCGCTGGTCGCCATCGGCTTCGTGCTGATCTACAAGACCTCAGGCGTGCTCAATTTCGCGCAAGGCGCGCTGCTCTTGTTCGCCGCACTGACCTTCGTCAGCCTTGTCGAGCGCGGCGTCCCATTCGCGCTGGCGCTGGTGGTCACCTTCGCCATCATGGTGGCGATCGGCATCGCCATCGAGCGCACGGTGCTGCGGCCGCTCACCAACAAGCCGCCGATCACGCTGTTCATGGCGACGCTCGGCCTGTCCTATATCATCGAGGGCGCCGCCCAGCTGATCTGGGGCACGCAGGTCCACGGCCTCGATCTCGGCATCGAGGACGTGCCGCTGGAAATCGGCGGCGTGCTGATCAGCCAGTTCGATATCTTCGCCGCCGTGGTGGCCGCCGGCATGGTTCTCCTGCTGTCGTTGTTCTTCCGCTACACCCGCATCGGCCTCAGCTTTCGCGCTGTCGCCGACGACCAGTTCGCGGCCCTCGCGGTTGGCCTGCGCCTGCCCTTGATCTGGGCGACCGTTTGGGCGGCGGCCGGGCTTGTCGCGCTGGTGGCAGGCTTGCTCTGGGGGGCACGCCTTGGCGTGCAGTTCTCGCTGTCCCTGGTGGTGCTCAAGGCGCTGCCGGTGCTGGTGCTCGGCGGCTTCGATTCCATCCTCGGCGCCATCGTCGGTGGATTGCTGATCGGCGCCAGCGAAAAGCTCGCCGAGGTCTATATCGGCGACTATTTCGGCGGCGGCATCGAGAGCTGGTTCGCCTATGTCGTCGCGCTCGTCTTCCTCCTGATCCGTCCTTCCGGCCTGTTCGGCCAGAAGCTCGTCGAAAGGATCTGAGCCATGACCGCGATATCAGGCCATTTCTCCTCCGCGCCGGTGCTGCCGAAATGGATCGCACCCGTCCTGCTGATCGCCTTCGCCTATGGCGTCGTGCCGCTGATCGGCTCGAGCTACCTGTTCGAGGCCATCCTGCTGCCGTTCCTGGCGCTCAGCCTCGCCGGCGTGGGCTTGAACATCCTGACCGGCTATGCCGGCCAGGTTTCGCTGGGCAGTGCCGCCTTCATGGCGGCGGGCGCCTTCGCCGCCTATAATTTCAACTTGCGGGTCGAGGGCCTGCCGCTGATCGGCAGCATTGTCCTGGCCGGTTTCGTCGCGGCCGCGATCGGCATCGTCTTCGGCTTGCCCAGCTTGCGGCTGAAGGGCTTCTATCTCGCGGTTTCGACGCTTGCCGCGCAGTTCTTCGTGCAATGGGCGCTGACCAAGTTCAGCTGGTTCTCCAACGACTCGGCGTCCGGCGTCATCGATGCGCCAAGACTTTCAATAGCCGGCTTTGCTCTCGACGGCGCCGTCGGCCGTTATCTCTTTGCGCTGACCATCGTCGCCATCGTGACCTTCCTTGCATACCGGCTGGTGTCGTCGCAGACCGGGCGCAACTTCATCGCCATCCGCGACAATGAAACTGCCGCCCGCATCATCGGCATCCCGGTCCTGAAGACCAAGCTTCTGGCCTTCGCCATCTCGTCCTTCATCATCGGCGTCGCAGGCGTCATCTGGGCCTTCGCCTATCTGCGGACCGTCGAGCCGGACGGTTTCGACCTCGATCGGTCGTTCCAGATCCTGTTCATCATCATCATCGGCGGCCTGGCCTCGATCCGCGGCGCCTTTTTCGGCGCCGCCCTCATCGTCGTCTTTCCGCTCGCTTTGTCTCGCCTCGGCGGTCTTCTGCTCGGCGATGTCTTTGACTCGGGCGTCCTCGACATGAGCCAGCGCATCGTGCTCGGCGCCCTCATCATCCTGTTTCTGATCCTCGAACCCGACGGGCTGGTGGCGCTGTGGGACAGGATCCGAAGACGGCTCCTGTTCGCCTGGCAGTCGACTTGAGCTGATCCGGGGCAACCGCCTCGAACTGAAAATGAACCAGAGGCCGGACCCAAGACGGCCCATACCGGGAGTACCCTAGCCATGACCTTCCTGAGCACCATCAAGGCGGCGGCGCTGTCCGCGGCGATGATCGTGTCGGTGGCCTTGCCCGCCGCCCACGCCGACGAACAATATTTCCCGCTGCAAAGCTACCGCGTCGGGCCCTATGCGGCCGGCGGCACCGGCTTCTTCGGCGGCTTCATCGACTATCTCAATCTCATCAACATCCGCGACGGCGGCGTCAACGGCGTCAAGCTGACCTGGGACGAATGCGAGACCCAGTATGAGGTCGAGCGTGGCGTCGAGTGCTACGAGCGGCAGAAGAGCCATGCCGGCGCCGCCGCCTGGAACCCGCTCTCGGTCGGCATCGCCTACGCCATGATCGACCGCATCACCGCCGACAAGGTGCCGCTGATCACCGTCAACCACGGCCGCACCGACTCCACCGACGGCCGTGTCTTCCCCTACGTCTTCCCGCTGCTGCTCAATCCCTACAGCGAGACGTCCGGCATCGTGAACTACATCGCCTCCAAGGAAGGCGGCATCGACAAGCTCAAGGGCAAGAAGATCGTCGTGCTCTATCACGGCTCGCCTTACGGCAAGGAGACCATCCCGATCTACGAGCTGCTGGCGCAGAAATACGGCTTCTCCGTGCAGCAGATCGAGGTGCCGCATCCCGGCAACGAGCAGCAGTCGCAGTGGCTGACCATCCGCCGCGCCAAGCCGGACTTCGTCGTCCTGCGCGGCTGGGGCGTGATGAATCCGGTGGCGCTGAAGACGGCGGTCAAGGTCGGCTATCCCGTCGACCACATCGTCGGCAATGTCTGGTCGAACTCCGAAGAGGACGTGATCCCGGCCGGCGACGCCGCCAAGGGCTACACCGCCATCACCACCCAGGCCTCCGGCAACAGCTACCCGGTGGTGCAGGAGATCGTGAAGACGGTCTACGACGCCGGCAAGGGCAATCTGGAAGACAAGTCGCGCATCGGCTCGGTCTACCACAACCTTGGCATCGTCAACGGCATCCTCAATGTCGAGGCGATCCGTGTTGCACAGGAGAAGTTCGGCCATCGCACGCTGACCGGCGACGAGGTCCGCTGGGGCTTCGAACATCTCAAGCTTGATCCGGCGAAGGTCGAGGCACTCGGCGCCAAGGACCTGTTCCACTCGATCAATGTCAGCTGGGACAATCACGAGGGCGAGGGCTACGTGACCTTCCAGCAATGGGACGGCAAGAAGTGGAACGTCGTCTCCGACTGGATCGCGCCGGACTGGGCTCTGCTGCGGCCGATCATCGAGAAGTCGGCCGAGGCTTATGCCGCCGAAAAGGGCATCAAGCTGCGCACAGCCGATGACGCCGATGCCGTGACCACCAACTGATCAACCAAGCCGGGCGTCACGGCCAGTCTCCCCGCGACGCCCGGCCCTTTTTCGGTTTTCGAACCACGGGAATTAAAAGCTCATGCCGAACGATGACGTCATTCTTGCCGTGGACGCAGTTCATGCGACCTACAACCACGCCATCACCGCGCTGCACGGCGTCAGCTTCGAGATCAGGCGCGGCCAGATCCTGGCGCTGCTCGGCGCCAATGGCGCCGGCAAGACCACCACGCTGAAGGCCGTCTCCAACCTGCTGCCGGCCGAGCGCGGTCAGGTCAACGCCGGCACCATCCGCTATGACGGCAGCGATGTCTCGCGCCGCCAGCCGGGCGATCTGGTGCGCGCCGGGCTGGTGCAGGTGCTGGAAGGCCGGCATTGCTTCAAGAGCCTCACCGTCGAGGAGAACCTGGTCGCCGGCGGCATTGGCCGCGGCGGCCGCCGCGCCGAGATCAACGGGGATCTCGAGCGGATCTATGGCTATTTTCCCCGTCTCAAGGAGAAGCGCCGGACCCTGTCTGGCCTCACCTCCGGCGGCGAACAGCAGATTGCGGCCATCGGCCGGGCGTTGATGTCGCGGCCGCGTCTGCTGGTTCTCGACGAACCGTCGATGGGGCTCGCGCCGCTCATCGTCCAGGACATCTTCCAAACGCTCCGGAAACTGAACCGTGAGACCGGCCTGTCGATCCTGGTCGCCGAGCAGAACTCGGCGGTCGCGCTTAGATATGCCGACCACGCCACGGTGCTCGAAAACGGTGTCTCCGTTCTCTCTGGTGCGGCTACCGAGCTTCGCCAGCGTGAGGATGTGCGGGCCTTCTACCTGGGGCAACAGGCATCGCCGGCCGTCAAACCAGCTCACCTCCATGCCGTTGCGTGAACCGAAATACGAAGGAGCAGTAAAATGACCGTCTCGACCGTCAAGACCGACCACGCTTCCGCCGCCGTGCCGCCAGTCGCACGGCCAACCGTGTCGGCGCACATCATCAAGGACGCCGCCGAGGCGATCGCCATCGCCCATGCGCTCGCCGCCGAATTCGCTAGGGATTCTTCCCGGCGCGACCGCGAGCGGATCTGGCCTGTCGCCGAACTCGATGCGTTCTCGCAAAGCGGCCTGTGGTCGATCAATGTGCCGAAGGCGTTCGGTGGTCCCGAACTGTCCTACGCCACGCTCGCCAGGGTGATCGAGATCATCTCGGCGGCGGATTCCTCGATCGGCCAGGTTGCGCAGAACCATCTTGGCGTCGTCGCCGCCATTCGCACGGTGTCGGATGCGGATCAGCAGAAGCTGCTGTTCGCCGAAGTGCTGAAAGGCACGCGTTTCGGCAATGCCTTTTCCGAGTTCGGCTCCAAGCGGGCCGCCGATTTCGAGACCCGCTTCACCGATGCCGGCGATCATGTCGTCGTCAACGGCCGGAAATTCTATTCGTCCGGCGCGCTGCTTGCTCATCTGGTGCCGATCGTGGCGCTCGATGACGAGGGCCGCGCCTGGTATGCGATCGCCGACCGCGCCGCGCCCGGCCTGACGGTGATCGACGACTGGTCGAGCTTCGGCCAGCGCACGACGCTGTCCGGCACCGTCATCATCGACAACGTCAAGGTGCCGAAGACGCATCTGGTGCCCGGCTACAAGGGCTATGACAAGCCGACCGCCGACGGCGCCATCTTCCAGATCATCCAGGTGGCGGTGGACACCGGCATCGCCCAGGCGGCAATCGACGAAACGGTCGGTTTCGTCAGGACCAAGAGCCGCGCCTGGATCGACAGCGGCGTCGACAATGCCTGGGACGACCCCTACACCATCCAGGCCATCGGCGACCTGACGCTGCGCCTGCACGCGGCGCAGGCGCTGCTGGAAAAGGCCGGCCACGCCATCGACCGGGCGGTGACCGAGCCGACCGCCGAGACGGTGGCGCATGCGCAGGTCGTCACCGCCGAGGCGAAGATCCTGTCGACCGAAATCGCCATCGCCGCCACGAACAAGTTGTTCGAACTGGCCGGAACCCGCTCGACGCTGGCCGAGCACAATCTCGACAGGCATTGGCGCAATGCCCGCACCCACACGCTGCACGATCCGGTACGTTGGAAGTACTCGATCCTCGGAAAATATTTCCTCAACGGCGAAAATCCGCCGCTGCACGCCTGGAGCTGATTTCCCATCGCCGGGCCGGTGGCCCGCCACTTCAAACTTCGACATCCAAGAGGCCCACTGCCATGTCAAACCCCACAGTCGTCGGTTTTTCCGGCAACATCACTCGGCCGTCAAAGACGCGCGCCTTCGTCGATCTGGTCACCAGGGACATCGCGGCCCGCCACGGTCTGTCGGCGAGCACCTATGATATCGAGGATCTCGGTCCGTCGCTGGGAACGGCAAGATGGGGCCGCGATCTCGACAGCCAGGCGCGCCCAATCCTGGAGGAAATCCTCGCCGCCGACGTGCTCGTCGTCGGGTCACCGACCTACAAGGGCAGCTATACCGGCCTGTTCAAGCATTTCTTCGACCTGATCGATCCGGCAGCCTTGCGGGGAAAGCCCATCCTGTTGACCGCGACCGGTGGTGGCGAGCGGCACGCGCTGATCGTCGAGCATCAGCTGCGGCCGCTGTTCGGCTTCTTCGAGGCCTTCACACTGCCCACCGCTGTCTACGCCACCGACAAGGATTTTACCGACGGCGTGCTCCGCTCCGATGCGATCCTGAAGCGTGCTGCTCAGGCAGTGGACGAGGTCGGCTTCGTGCTGGCCAACCGCTCGGCAGGCAGGATCGCCGCCGAATAACATTCCGCCGGGGCATTGCGACGAGAATTCGTGTGGGCGGTGGTGTCCTCGCTTACGCGCAATTTACGACCGCCCGCTACATCTGTTCCTGTCTGATTCGTCTGGGACAGGAACGTCATGAGCAAAGCCCTCACATCCTTCGCACTGGTCGCGGTGCTGACCGCCTTGCTCATGGCGTTGAGCCTGACTGTCGCCAGGCACGGCTATCCCTATGGCGCGATCGGCGTCAGGCGGCTCGATGGCATTGCCGATGCCGGAACGTTCATTCCGCTTGCCGCAATCTATTTCTTCAGCGCGCTGCTGATGATGATTTTGCCGATCAGGGCGGCCAGCATCGTTCTCACCCATGCCGCCGATGCGATCTTCTGGACCGTGATCGTGCTGTTTGCCGCCATCGTCGGCTGTCTCGCCGCCAGGTGGGCCTTCGGCCAGGGCAGCGCCGTGTGGGCGCTGCTCAACTGGCGGTTCCTGTTTGCAGCAGTGATCGTCGGTTGCCACTTCGTCATGAACGAGCTGCGCCGCAACGTGCTGCTGCGCAGCCTGTTCTTCGTGGTTTTCGCCGCCGCGACGCTGGCCTGCCTGTTCTGGTCGTTCTCGCTCTGACCAGATCATAGCCGGCTAGTTTCCTGACCCGGCCGTGATGTTGCTGGCTGCCGTCTCCATCCATGTCCAGAGATAGGCGGCAAGCCCGCGATCGACATGAATGCGCAGCCTGCCCTGATGGCGATAGACGATGGCGCTGATGCCGGCGAAGGAAAGTGCTGCGCTGGCACTCGCTTGCCTGGGATCGAGTGTCGTCCCGCGCGCGATGAAAGCGTCGAGCGCCGAGCCCTCGACCTCGAACACTTGCAGCCCGGCGCTGATCGCCGTCACCGCGAAGCCTTCTGCGTGCCAGCCCGTCGCGACGGGGAGCGGGCCGTTCGACACGACAAGCAGCCGGTCGCGCGCCAGCCTTGCCGCATAGCGGTCGCCTTGCGCTGTGCCGAAGGCACCGACCCCATTTCCGTCCAGGCCGGACGCCCGCGTCCAGGCGTCGAGATCGCCACTGACCAGCAACTGATTGAGGCCGGCGATTGCGCGCACCACGAGGCCGGGTGCCGCGATGACCGCCGACTGCCAGTCCGGCGCGACAGACCATTTTTCCGCGAGATCACGCATGCAGCCGGTCTCCTGCCGGGTCGAAAGCGCAAGGCGGGGCAATCGTCGCCGTCCTGATCTTGCCGAGGTGCTGGATGTCTATCGTCTCGCCGTGACGAGCCGCGCCGCGTTCGATCAGGCCAAGCGCCACGGCGCGGCCAAGCGTGGGGCTCTGGTAGCTAGAGGTGACAAAGCCCTGGCTGCGCAATCTGCCATCGCTCCGCCTGACGCCATGCGCGCCGGTCGGCAGCGGCGCTTCGCCTTGAGGCACCGTCAGTCCGACAAGCTGCAGGCGGTCGCCGCGCGAAGCCTCGTCGGTAAACAGCGAGCGGCGGCCGACGAATTCGCCCTGGCGTTTGGTGCGCGGACCCTCGACACCGAGATCCTGCGGCAGCGTGGTGCCGTCAGTGTCCTTGCCGATGACGATAAAACCTTTCTCGGCGCGCAGGATCATCAATGCCTCGAGGCCGATGACGACCGCGTCGAACGCCCGGCCGGCATGGCGCAGATGCGCCCATAACGGCTCGGCGCGATCAGCCCGGATCGAGATTTCGTAGCTCCTGTCGCCGGTGAAGCTGACCCGGGCGATGCGGACCTCGTCACCGGCATAGGAGCCATGGCTGACCGCCATATGCGGCAGGTCGGCATCGTCGAGCGAGAGGCCGAGATCCAGCGTTTCAAGCAGTTTCCGGGCGTTCGGCCCGGAAACGGTCAGCGTCGCCATCTCGGCGGTGGCGTTGTGGATGTAGACGGCGCCACGTCCGAAGCGGTCCTGGCGCCATTCCTCAAGCCGCGCATGCACAGCAGCGACATGCGAGGACGAGCACGACACGACGAAGCGATGCTCGTCGAGCCGCACCAGCACGCCGTCATCGAAGACCACGCCATTTTCCGACAGCATGAAGCCATAGCGGCAGCGGCCGGGTTTCAGCGTCGACATGGTGTTGTAGTAAATGAAATCGACGAACTCGGCCGCGTTGGGTCCGATCACCTCGATCTTGCCGAGCGTCGAACCATCGAACAGCGCGACCGACTGGCGGGCACGCCGGGCCTCGTCCGCGATAGAGCGTTCCGCGTCCGCGTTGCCGCCATAGTGAGCCGGGCGCAGCCAGCCGCCATACTCCTGGAAGACGGCGCCGCTGGCACGATGCACGCTCTCCAGCGGCAGCCGACGCACCGGCGCCATCAGTTCGGCGCCGCGCGCGCCGGCAAAGCTCGCCAGCGGCACGGGCGTGAACGGCGGGCGATAGGTGGTGGTGCCGACCTCCGGCACCGTGCGGCCGGTGATCGCGGCCATCAGCGCGAGACCCGGCAGGTTGGAGGTCTTGCCCTGGTCGGTTGCCATGCCGAGCGTGGTGTAGCGCTTCAGATGTTCGACCGAGACGAAGTTTTCGCGTGCCGCCAGTTCGACGTCCTTCACCGTCACGTCGTTCTGATAGTCGATCCAGATGCGTCCCTTCGAGCCGGGCATCGGCCATGCCGCGAGGATGCCGCCCGTCGCTTCCGGCCCGGTGCTGCGGGGCACCGCTGTCGTGGTCTGGCCGAGCGATGCAATCGCCGTGCCGACGCCTGCAAACACCTCCGACAGGGAAACCGCACCGGCTGCGGCGCCTGCCACGGCGATGCCATCGACCGGATCGCCCGGCAGGAAGGCGGCGCGCGCCTCGCTCCAGGCGAGCTTGCCCCTGGCCTGGCCGAAAAGATGGATGGTTGGCGACCAGCCGCCCGAAACCAGCACGCAATCGGCATCCAGCCTGGTGCCGTCGTCGAGCGTCACGGCTTGGACACGCAAGCTGCCATCCGCGGCGGCGAGGCTACGTCCAGCGATCAGCCGGACATTGGCAGGCGCGGTGGGCGCGCCATCGCGCCTGATGTCGACAAGCGTGACTTCAGCGCCGGCCTCGGCGAGCGCCTCCGCCACTTCATAGCCGCTGTCATTGTTCGTGGCGACGACGATCCTTTGGCCGACCAGCACCGCATGCCGCCTGAGATAGGCGAGTGCGGCGTCGGCCGACATGATGCCCGGCAGGTCGTTGTTGGCGAAAGGCAGCGGCCGCTCGATGGCGCCGGTCGCCAGCACGATCTGGCGCGGCCTGACGCGCCACAGCGTGTCCGGCCGGCCGTCGCGATGGCGCTGGTTCAGCCCGACCAGATTGTGGTCGTAGATGCCGAAGGCGGTGGTCGAAGGCAGGATCAGGTGGCCGGCCTGGGCAAGCTCCGCGACGGTCTCCTCTACCCAGAGGGCCGCCGGCTTGCCGTCGATCTCACTGGTCCGGTGGCCGAGCGATCCGCCCGGCTTCGGTTGGTCGTCGACCAGCGTGACGGTGAGACCGGCGCCTGACGCCAGCCTCGCCGCGGCTAGGCCGGCCGGCCCCGCGCCCACCACCAGCACGTCGCAATGATGGTTGATCTGGTCGGCTGGGCCTGGCGATGTCCAGCCCGTGTCGACCTTGCCCAGCCCCGCCATGGCGCGGATGCGCGGCTCGAACATGTGCCAGTCAGGCCACATGAAGGTCTTGTAGTAGAACGCCGCTGGAATGAAGCGGGAGAAGCGATCGAGGAACGCGTTACGATCGCTCAATGCATTGGGCGTGGCGTTGATGCTTTTTACCACCAGCCCGTCGCGCGCCGCCTCGGTCGTGGCCCGCGTGTTCGGCGTCGCCGCCACGCTGCCGCCGATGTCGACCAGCGCGTTCGGCTCCTCGACGCCGGCGCCCCAGATGCCGCGCGGCCGGTGGTATTTAAAGCTGCGGCCAACGACGGCGACATCGGCGGCCAGCAGCGCCGAGGCGATGGTGTCGCCGGCAAAGCCGTGCACGATGGCGCCGTCGAAGCTGAAGCGGATCGGCCGCGACCGGTCGATTGCGCTGCCGCCGGTGGCAAGGCGCGAGGCAGTCACGCCGCGTGCTCCCCACCGAGAGCGGTTGAGGACAGCACCTTGTGGGTGACGGTGTCACGTTCCATGACGAAGAACTCGCCGCAGTTCATATGCACCCAGATTTCGCGCGCCGTGCCTTTCGGATTGGTGCGCAGATAGAGGTAATCAGCCCAGCGCTCGATCGGCACATCGACGCCGTCCGGCCGCGCGTTGCCCGCATCGCCGCCATAGTGGAACTCGGTCTCGTCGCGCGGGCCGCAGAACGGGCAAGGGAAAAGCTGCATAAAGTCCTCTTAATGCGCGATACCGGAGCCGGCCGCTTCGTCGATCAGCCGCCCGCTGGCGAAGCGATCCAGGTCGAACGGACGGCTGATGTCGTTGTGCTTGCCGGTTGCCAGCAATTGCGCCAGCAGCGTGCCGCCGGCGGGGATGGCCTTGAAGCCCCCCGTACCCCAGCCGCAGTTCAGGAACAGGCCGGGCAATGGCGATTCACCGATGATCGGCGAGGAGTCCGGCACGACATCGACAATCCCGGCCCATTGCCGCATCAGCTTCAACTGGCCGAAGATCGGGAACATCTCCAGCAGGCCGGCAATCACCGTCTCCAATGTCGGCAGATTGCCGCGCTGCGCATAGGAGGGGATGCGGTCGAGCCCGCCGCCGATGACGATCTCGCCCTTGTCCGACTGGCTTACATAGACGCCGGTGCCGGGCGACAGCACCACCGTGTCGAGGATCGGCTTGACCGGCTCGGAAACGCACGCCTGCAGCGCGTAGGAGTTGATCGGCAGGCGAAAACCGGCCTTGGCCGCCAGCACCGAGGAATGTCCGGCCACGGCCATGCCGATGCGGTCGGCTCGGATCGCGCCACGCGTCGTGTGCACGCCGCGGCAGCGGCCGCCCTCGACGATGAAATCGGTGATCTCGCAGTTCTGGATGATGTCGACGCCGAGCCGGTTCGCCGCCCGCGCATAACCCCAGGCAACCGCGTCATGGCGCGCCGTGCCGGCCCGGCCTTGCCAGATGCCGCCGAAAACCGGGAAGCGCGCATGGGCTGAGAAGTTGTAGATCGGCGCCACCCGCCGCACATCCTCTGGCGAAAACAGCTCCGCATCGATGCCGTTGATCTGCATGGCGTTGACGGTTCGCGCGCCGACCTCCATTTCGGCCGTCGAGTGACAGAGGTTGACCATGCCGCGTTGCGACAGCATGACGTTGTAGTTCAGGTCCCTGGACAGCCCCTCGTAGAGCCTGTGCGCCAGGCCATAGAGCTCGACGCTTTCCGGATAGTAGTAGTTGGAGCGCACCACGGTTGTGTTGCGGCCGGTGTTGCCGCCACCGATCCAGCCCTTTTCCAGCACTGCAACCCGGCTGATGTTATGATTCTCAGCCAGGTAATAGGCCGTCGCCAGCCCATGGCCGCCGCCGCCGATGACGATCGCGTCATAGGATGGCTTCGGCTCGGGCGAGCGCCAGGCCGGCTGCCAGCCGGTCTGGCCGGCCAGCCCCTCCTTGAAGAGCGACAAAGCGGAATAGCGACGGGTCATGGCGTGCCGGGCAAACCTGATTTCTCAGGGTAAAGCGTAGTGGTATTGTACATATATGTCTAGTACGCTCCATCCTATACGCAGCGGATGGTGCTAACGTTTGCGCGAAATCGTTTCCTCGACGTAGCGCGAGAACGCCTCGACATCCTCCGCAGGAGGCTCCTGGCCAGTGAAGCTGCGCAGATACAAGGCGACCTGAGCCAGGCGGCTGCTCATCGGCTCGTTGAGTTCGAGCGAGTAATAGCCGATCTGCATGAAATAGAGCACGCGGGCGCGCACGAACGCGTCCTCTTCGTCATAACCATGACGCATGAACATGTCGCGAATGGCATTGACGCGCTCCTCGTCAGCCTCGTCGAGCGCGCGCCGAATGGCAGGCGAGCGACGCGCCCAGGCCCTGATCGCGAAATCGAGCTGCGGATCGAACAGCCTTTCGTCCACCCAGCATTCGAAAATGCTCATCACCCCGCGGATGACGGTCGCGGAGGGTCGCCTGGCGCGTTCGACGATGAACCTAGTGTTGGTCTGCCGCCAGTAATCCAGCAACTGGTCGAGCAGGTCCTGACGGCTCTTGAAATACCAGTAGAAGCTGGAGCGCGAGACGTCGAGCTTCTGGCCAAGCGTCAGCACGCGAACGCGTTCGACACCATCCGAGATCAACGTTTCAAGCGCAAGCTTCAGCCAGTCTTCGCGAGTGGCCTTGACGTTTCCGGTGGCGCCGGCGCGCTGGATCGTCGTATCTGTGGCTTCCATAGGCACGACGCATGACACGCTGCATCAGGCAAATCAAGGCTATGGACACCTCTGTCCAAGGTCAATTCGACTGGGCTCGGATGATGCGTCACGGATGTTAGCCGGACTGGGGATCGTATGGCGCTGTAGCGTCGCGCCATCGGCATGATGCCAGGCCAGGGATTTTTGTCGCGGGCGGCAGGCCCACTGCATGCTTTCCCGCAAGGCAATTGTCTGGCAAATACCAATTCACACAGACGCCGCCGCGCGGCCAACCAGCAGGAAGACAAAACATGACCCTGTTTCGACAGAACCTCATCGATGGCGAATGGGTTGGCGACGCCGGCTCCCGCAACATCAACCCTTCGGACACCGGCGATGTCGTCGGCGACTATGCCTCGGCGGGTGCCGCGCAGGCGGGGCAGGCAATCGCCGCCGCAAAGGCTGCGTTTCCCGCATGGTCCCGGTCTGGTCCGCTGGCGCGGCACGCAGTGCTGAAAAAGGCCTCGGACGAGATCATGGCGCGCAAGGACGAGATCGGCCGCAATTTGGCGCGTGAGGAAGGCAAGACACTGGCCGAAGGCATCGGCGAGACCATTCGCGCCGCCCAGATATTCGACTTCTTCGCCGGCGAAACGTTGCGCCTGTCCGGTGAGGTCGTGCCAAGCGTGCGGCCGGGCGTCGGTGTCGAGATCACCCGGGAAGCCGTCGGCGTGGTCGGCATCATCACGCCGTGGAATTTCCCGATCGCCATTCCGGCCTGGAAGATCGCTCCGGCGCTGGCGCACGGCAACACCGTCGTCTTCAAGCCGGCGGAGCTGGTTCCCGAGAGCGCCTGGTCCATCGTCGACATCCTGCATCGCGCCGGCCTGCCGAAGGGCGTGCTCAATCTGGTCATGGGCAAGGGCTCGGTCGTTGGTCAGGCCATGCTCGACAGTCCCGATGTCAACGCCATCAGCTTCACCGGTTCGGTCGGCACCGGCAAGCGCGTCGCCGCCGCAAGCGTCGAGCACATGCGCAAGTTCCAGCTCGAAATGGGCGGCAAGAACCCGCTGGTCGTGCTTGACGATGCCGACCTTGCGGTCGCTGTCGATTGCGCGCTCAACGGCGCCTTCTTTTCGACCGGCCAGCGCTGCACCGCCTCGTCCAGGCTGATCGTGACCGACGCCATCCATGACCGTTTTGTCGATGCCCTCAAGGATCGCATGGGCAAACTGGTCGTTGGCGACGCGCTCGACGCGCAGACCCAGATCGGTCCGGTCGTTGACGCAACCCAGTTGAAGCAGGACGAGGATTATATTGCCATCGGCGTCAGGGAAGGCGCCACGCTCGCCTTCGGCGGCGGACGGCTCGACCGCAAGACGCCCGGCTTCTATCTCAGCCCGGCCCTGCTGACCGAAGCCACCAATGCCATGCGCAGCTCGCGCGAGGAGATCTTCGGCCCTGTGGCGAGCGTCATCCGCGTCAAGGACTATGACGAGGCGCTGGCTGTCGCCAACGACACGCCGTTCGGGCTGACCTCGGGCATCTGCACGTCGAGCCTCAAGCACGCCACGCACTTCAAGCGCAATTCGGAGGCCGGCATGGTGATGGTCAATCTGCCGACGGCGGGAGTCGACTTCCATGTTCCCTTCGGTGGGCGCAAGGGGTCGAGCTATGGCCCGCGCGAACAGGGCCGCTATGCCATGGAATTCTACACCACGGTGAAGACCGCCTATACCTTCGCAGGCTGATCGGCCACCGCCGATCATGCCGGGCTGATCGGCCACCACCGATCATGCCGGTCTGATCGACCAGTGCCGATCATGCCGGGCTGATCGGCCACCCGGGTCGATCATGCCGGCGACACGGCAACATCAAGAACACCGGACCGGCGCGCGGCGATGACAATGCGAGACCTCACCTGGCTCAATCCGCCGCCGCACCATGCCATCGACGGCGATACCGTTCGTGTGCGCACCGGCAGGGAGACCGATTTCTGGCGCGAGACCTTCTACGATTTCTGGCGTGACAACGGCCATTTCCTCTACCGTAAGGTCGAGGGCGATTTCACCGCCGAAGTCACGGTCGAAGGGCGCTACGAGGTGCTCTACGACCAGGCCGGATTGATGGTTCGGCTGAGCGAAACGCACTGGATCAAGGCAGGCATCGAATACACCGACGGCGTTATGTATTTTTCCGTCGTGGTCACCAACGATACCTCGGACTGGTCGTTGGCCACCATTCCAGCCGGTCCGCACGGTGTGCGGATCCGCTTGACCCGTCATGCCGAGACGATCCGCGTCCAGTATCTCGATGCTTCCGATGGTCGATGGAAGCCCGTGCGGCTTGCTTATTTTCCGATCTCGAAGGCGGTCGATGTAGGCATGATGTGCTGTTCGCCGCAACGCGAGGGCTTTGAGGTCACATTCTCCGGCTTTTCGGTCGGCCCGCCGATTTCGCGGGAACTCCACGACTAAGAGCCGCCCTTCTGCGCCTCAATCACCCACCAGCCTCGTCGAGCCCCAGCCCGTCGCGAACGGCGTTGCGGATGGCTCGCGGGCCGAACCTGGTCCATGCAGCCTGATGCGCCCGGATGCGCTGATTTGCTCTGCGTTCAGCGTCCAGGCAAAGTCCGACCGCCATCTGGGCAAGCTCCTCATCGCTATCCGACAGCAGCAGCTCCTGGTTCTCGATAAAGCCAAGCCCCTCGGCGGCCAGCGGCGTAGCGATCACCGGCACGCCCCAGGCCATCGCCTCCAAAATCTTGATGCGCGTGCCGCCGCCTGCAGCAAGCGGGATGATGGTGAGATGTGCCCTGGACAGGAACGGCGCCATGGTTTCCGGGTCTTCGACAAGCTCCACGCCAGGCAATCCGGCCAGCGCCCGTACGGCCGGTTTCGGCCTGCGCCCGGCAATAACCAGTGTCGCCGCCGGAAAAGCCTGCTGGACGCGGGGAAATATGATGCCGGCTAATCTCTTGGCGGCATCGACATTGGGCGGATAGTCGAGATGGCCGACGAACAGGATCACCGGAAAGCCATTGTCAGCCGCAGGCTCGGCGGGCAGCGTCTCGGGGATATCGCCGGCGTGGGGAATTCCGTTCGGAACGACATCGACCGGCACTCTGTGCGGGAAAAGGGTCATCAGCCTTTCGCGGTCCTCGTTCGAGCAGACCCAGACCCTGTCGACAAGGGAAAGCGCCTTTCCTTCGAGGCGCCTGATGGCAATGGCCGTGGCAAGCCTGGCCGCGGCGGATCGCGCCTTGTCGGCGCGATGCAATTGTCTCGCCAGGTCGGACTCGACATTGTGCATGTCGAGGATGAGCTGTTTCGTCAGGGGCCTCAAAGGCTGCAGAAGCTTGAACAGGCCGATGCCCTCGACAACAATTGTGTCCGGGCGGAAGTCTCGAACGAGTGTCTCGAGCCGCGTCAAGGCAGAGCGCGAAATGCGATGTTCTGCCCTTATGCGCCACCAGCCGACCGAACCGGTACGAGCTTCGCCTTCGATCGACAGGGCCTCGATGCGGATTGGCGGATCGACTGCTTCCATAGCCTGAGGCCGCACCGATGCCAGGCAGACGGGTCCGAACGCCGCTGCCGCCACGGCATTGCGGTGGTTGCGCAGATCCGTGCCGGACTTCGGCGGAAAGGCCGGATCGTGCGACACGACCAGCACACGCCGTTCGGCGCTCCGAGGCTCTGTTCCAGAAGGCATTCCAGACGGTTCCGCGATCACAAAAAGGGGGTCGACTTGTTTAGCTGAACGGCGCTTTCGTCAAGCGCATGATCTCTTTGGATGTCCGGAGCATCAACATGGCGGCGGGCCGCAAGGGTCAGCGCCTGGACCATGCCAGCCAGCGCGCCGACAACCGCTTCCAAAATGAGGTGAAACGGGTTCGCCGGTAGGCGTCTCCGGCCATCTTTATGCCTTGTGCCTGCGTCGGGAAGGGATGGATGACGTCGGCCAGCGCGTGCAGTCCCATACCGGATTTGATGGCGAGCGACACCGCATTGATCATCTCGCCGGCATGGCTGGCGACGACCGTGGCACCCAGAATGCGGTCGGACCCTTCCTTGACGTGGATTTTGACAAAACCCTCTTCCTCGCCGTCCATGACCGCACGCGCGACGTCGTGCATCAGCACCGTATAGGTCTTGACCGGGATGCCATCCTGGCGCGCCTGTGCCGGATAGAGGCCGACATGCGCGATTTCCGGATCGGTATAGGTGCACCACGGCACGATCAGCTCGCTCACCCTCTTGCGCCCGAGGAACAGGGCGTTCTGCACGACGATGCGGGCCGTTGCCTCCGCGATGTGGGTGAATTTGTAGTCGAGGCAGACATCGCCCGCCGCATAGACGCGCGGATTTGTGGTCCTCAGATAATCGTCCACCTTGATGCCGTCGGCATCGTATGCCACCCCGGCGTTTTCCAGATCGAGGCCGTCGACATTGGGCGAACGGCCGATGCCGGTGATGATTTCGTCGACGGAAATCGTCGTCGTGTCGTCGTCCCGCAGCAGGTCGGCGAGCTTCTTGCCGCCTGCCGTCCGCACCGCCACGACCTCGGTGTTGAGGCGAACCTCGACCCCTTCGCGCGCCAGCGCATCCGAAAGGACCTGGGCGGCGTCGCGTTCCTCGCCGGGCAGGAACATCGGGTCCCGCTGGGCCAGGATGACTTTCGCGCCCAGCAGGCAGAAGGCCTGCGCCGCCTCGCAACCGAGCGGTCCACCGCCGATGACCAGAAGCCGTGGCGGGCAGGCCGTGAGGTTGAACACGGTCTCGTTGTTGAGATAACCGGTTTCAGCCAGCCCAGGAATCGCCGGCAGGCTCGCACTGGCGCCTGTCGCGACCAGCGCCTTCATGAAACGCAGCGTCTTGCCGGCGACGATGACCGCGTCTGGTCCGGCAAACCGCGCGTCGCCGAAAAAGACATCGATGCCTTCCGACGCGATCCTCGCGGCCGAATCGGCGCGGCTTATCCGCTGCCGGATTTGCCGCATCCGCCTCATGGCCCGCTGGAAGTCGACGTGAAGACGGTCCGGCGTGTCGCCGCCAAAACTTTCGGCATCGCGCATATCGGCATAGAGCCTGGCCGTGCGGATGACCGACTTGGACGGAATGCAGCCGACATTGACGCAGGCGCCGCCGATCAGGTTGCGCTCGATCAGCGCGACCTTTGCGCCGAGGCCGGCCGCGTCGCGGGCGGCGGTCAGCCCGGCCGGCCCGGCGCCGATGACGACGAGGTTGTAGGGACCGTCCGGCTCAGGGTTCTTCCAGTGCGGTGGATGGGCGTGCTGGATCAGCTCGACGTCATTGCGGTCGACAGGGAAGGCGGCAGTCCGGTCACGGGCCATCGCCGTCATCCCTCGACAGCCATCCACCCGTGAAGCCCGCCTTGCGCAAGCCGCGACGGATGTGCTGGTTGGACCGCATCAACTTCCAGACCAGGCGCGAGCGGTGGTTCTCGATCATCATCACCACAATGCCCTGGTCCAGGCCGTAGTGGCCTTGCGACACCCAGCCGTTGCGGCCGAATTTTCGCCGGTTCGCCAGCGTCGGATTGAAGCCGCTCGGCAGCCGAAAATTGTCGATCACCTCGGGGTAGCGATCCCCGAGATGGCGCAATGCCGCGAGGCAGAGATCAGGCGCGAAAGGCAGCGACGCCGGGTAGGACCATGGGGCAATCGTCCCGTCATCCGGCCCGAACGGCGCGCCACGCGCGGCATAGCCGGAAAACCGGCGACGCTGCCGCGCCACGCTGGTGCGAAAGCCGCCCGGCCCGTCGCCTGCCGAAAGTCCCCACAGGTTCTCGTCGTAGCCGTCATAGCCATAGGGGTTGTGCCGCGCATAGTCGCGGTGGAGGTAGGTCGCGCGGCGGCTGTTTTCGAAATAGTCCGAATTCTTCTCGCGCATGAAAGCGTCGCGAATGCCGGCGAAATCGATCCAGGCATGCGAGAATTGGTGCATGAACAGCGGTCCGCCATAGAGCACGTCGTAGCCGTAGATGTTTTCCCACTGGTAGGTCGCCGTCCATCCGGTGTAGCTGTCGTCCGAAGTCGGGCTGTCGGGCGAGGCCATCGACAGCACATAGAGGATCGTCGCTTCGTTGTAACCTTCCCAGCCATAGTGGAGAAAGCCGCTCTTCGGCTTCCAGCCCTGCCGCAAGGTTGGACTGCTGCCTTGCGCCCATCGCCAGTCGACACGCCGGTAGAGTGCTTCGGCCAGCTGCCGGATTTCGGCTTCCTCGTCATCGTCACCGGAGAAATAGGCGCCCGCCACCAGCACGCCGGCGATCAGCAATGCGGTATCCACCATCGACAGTTCGCAGCGCCAGACGCGCAGGCCGGTCCGCATGTCGAGGAAGTGGTAGTAGAAGCCTTTGTGGCCGGTGACGTCGTCGCCATTGCCTTGCGTGGAGGTCCAGAAGAAGCGCAGTGCCGCAAGCGTCAGCTTCACCGCCGCCTCGCGTGTCATCCAGCGGCGCTCGACGCCGATCGGATAGCAGGACAGGGCGAAACCGACGACCGCGATGCTGGCCGGTGAATTCGGCCGCGACGTATCGGCGACCAACCCGTTTTCGGGGTTCACGTTCTCCAGGAAATAGTCGAAGGCCGCACGCTGGTAGCGATCCAGAAGCTCGTCATCGGACAGTGCGGCGGGTTCGGCTCTAAGCAAACGAAGCAAGCTCCAGCCTGACGGCCATAGCCTTCGCCGGTCGCATGGCGATGGCAAGCCCCTGGGAGCTTGTCGAATTTGCCGAACTGTCACTCCGTGTCATGGCTTTCCCATATCTTCTTGGGTCATCGTTGATTCGGGCGTTGGCAATCATACGCGTGTCACGCTGCCTTCGTTGCCCCCGTCACGCAGAATTGTAGCTGCATCCGCGGACGCGGGGAATATTCCTGCGGATGGCGCAGCCACCCATCACCGGCGAAAACAAGCCGATCGGAGCGAAGGCTGTCTTGCCGCAATGAGGCGCGGGGCAGTTCGGCGAAGCTTCTATCGGTCCGCTTGGTGCTGGAAGAACTGCAGGAACAGTTCCCGCTCTGTGGTGATGTCGAGTTTTTCGTAGATGCGGCGGCGATGGTTCTTGACGGTTCCGACGGTGATACCGAGGCGCTCGGCGATGTTCGCCGTCGGGTGGCCGGCCAGGATCAGCTGAACCAACTCCCGCTCGCGCAGCGACAGCTCCGGCCACAGGCTTGCCGGGATGGTCGGCTCCTGCCGGGGCGAGGCGCCGGGGCCGGTCGGCGCCGAGGTGCGGGAGAACACGGTTCCGCGCGCCTTGATGTCGAGCGCATGCAACGCCTCGAACACCGGCAGCCGTTCGTCCAGCAGGGCGATCTCGCTGTCCTTGAATGCGGTGGCCGAGCGGTCGAGGAAAATGCCGAGGCACCAGTCGCCGCCATCGGCCAGCATGATGCCGACCTCGTCGCAGATTTCCGACTGCGCCAGGAAGCCGGCAATGTACTGGCCGCGCTTGGCCGCGTCGTCGGCAAGCCGCTTCAGCGGCATGATACCGAGCCTGCGCTCGCGCCGCCACGACGCGTAGAAGGGGTCGAAGACATAGTAGCTGGCGAGGTAGCGCTGCACCATCTCGTCCGAAAAGCGCCGGTGCTTGACGAATTCGGGTGTCTGCGTCGCCGAATAGCGCGTCACGGTGACGAGGTCGTGCGCGATATCCGCGCCGATCAGGTCGATCAGGCAGTCGACATGCCTGTCCGTGCCGGTGGCGGCGATTGCTTTGGCGAGCGGCGCCCAGATGGTCCCCATGCGCATGCCCTTTTCTCGGCGATGTCGGCCAGGCCGTCATTGTGTCTTTAGGCATATGGCGCGAAGCCACCCGCCGAATCTAGCCTAGGGACAACTTAGACCACATCCCGAGGCGACCGTGACCCAGCCCAACCTCACCGGCCCCATCGTTGGCAATTCGCCGATCATTGGCAATCCAATCGTCATCGGTATCGACGCCGGCGGCACCATGACCGACACGATCCTTGTCGATCAGGACGGCCACTTCAAGATCGGCAAGTCGGCGACCACGCCGAAGAACGAAGCCGAAGGTTTCCTCGCCTCGGCCGAGGACGCGGCGGATGCCTGGGGCATCTCGCTGGAACAGCTGTTTTCCGGCGTCAACGTCGTGCTCTATTCCGGCACTGGCATGCTCAACACGCTGCTGTCGCGCACCGGGCGCCGGCTCGGCCTGATCACCACCAAGGGCCTCGAGGACATGATCCTGATGGGCCGTGGCCTGCAGGCCTGGGCCGACTATTCCTATGCCGACCGGCTGCATGCGGTGACCCACCATCATCCCGACCCGCTGGTGCCGCGCCGCCGCACCCATGGCGTGACCGAACGCATCGACCAGTTCGGCGACATCGTGCTGCCGCTCTACGAGCATGAGGTTTCCGCCGCTGCAAGAAAACTGATCGCCGACAAGGTCGAGGCGATCTGCATCATGACGATCTTCTCGCACGTCAATCCGGTGCACGAGAAGCGCATCGCCAAGATCTGCCGCGAGGAGATCGCAAAAGCTGGCGCCGAAATCACCGTCTACACAAGCCACGAGGTTCGTCCGGTCATCCGCGAACAGTCGCGGCTAAACTCGGTGCTGATCGAGGCCTACGCCACCTCACGGGGCCGCAAACAGCTCAAGGGGATCGAAGACGTTTCGAAGAAATACGGCTTCAAATACGGCGTTCAGACGCTGCTCTCCTTCGGCGGCCTGACCTCGATCAATCATCCGCGCCTGCATGAAACCATGATTTCAGGCCCGATCGGCGGCATCCTGGGTGCGGCCTATGTCGGCAAGCTGATCGGCAACGACTCGCTGATCTGCTCGGACATGGGCGGCACTTCCTTCGACATGGGCGTCATCACGCGCGGCCAGACGCGGATCGAGAACGAGCCGCTGATGGACCGTTTCAAGCTCAACGTGCCGACGCTGCATCTCGACACCATCGGTGCGGGCGCCGGCATGATCCTCAAGGTCGATCCGCTGACCAAGAAGGTCTCGCTCGGGCCGGAAAGCGCTGGCTCCGATCCTGGCCCGATCTGCTTCGCCAGGGGCGGTACCGAGCCGACCATCGCCGATTGCGACGCCATCCTGGGGCGGCTGAACCCGTATTACTTCCTCGGCGGCAAGGTCGTGCTGCAGGTCGAGAAGGCTAGGGCAGCTTTCGAGGAGAAGTGCGCCCGCGTGCTCGGCGTTGGCGTCGAGGAGGCCGCCGAAGGCATGATCGACATGCTGGAAGCCGACGCCAACAACGCGCTGCGCCGCGTCATCTCCGGCCAGGGCATCCATCCCTCCGAGTTCACGCTGCTTTCCTACGGTGGTTCGGGTCCGCTGCACCTGGCCGGCTGCTCCAGGGGCATCGGCTTTAAGGACATCATCACCTTCCAGTTCGCCGCCGCCTTCTCGGCTTTCGGATGCACCACCGCCGATTTCATGCGCCGCCATTCGGTGTCGACGCAGCACGACATCCCCTCGCGCGCCGACGAGGCGACGCTTGCCGCTTTCGGCGCCAAGGTCACCACGGTCTGGAACGATCTGACCAAGGCGGCGGTCGACGAGATGATCGCCGACGGCCACGCGCGCGAAAAGATCAGGACCGTGCCGTTCCTGATGATGCGCTACACCGGCCAGCTCGAGGACGTCGAAGTGATGGCGCCGCTTGCCGAGGTCAATTCGGCTGACGACATGCGCAAGGTGCTCGACGAGTTCGAGGCGGTCTACGCCAAGGTCAACCATCGCGTGTCGCGCTATGGCGAAGCCGGCTTCACCATCACCGAACTCGGGCTGATCGCCACCGCCGACAAGGTCAAGCCGGTGCTGCTCAAGCGGCCGCTCGGTGCCTCCAATCCGGCTGCCGCCCACAAGGGTGTGCGCGAGGCCTATATCGGTGGCCGCTGGCACAAGGCCAATCTCTACGAGATGGATCTCCTGCAGCCCGGCCATGAGGTGATCGGCCCGGCCATCATCGAACATCCCGCCACGACGCTCGTCGTTCATCCGCAAGATCGCGTCCATGTCGATGAATGGACGCTGCTGCACTACACCCACGCTTGAGAGGGCGACCGCCATGTTGGACAAACCTGCCTCGGCCCTGCGCCTTCGCGAAAGACTGCTCGATTCCCAGCGGCTGATGGAAGAGACCGGCTGCTATGACGGCATCACGGAACTCACGCTGCGCAACCAGGATCCGCTGAAATTCGAGACGCTGCACACCAAGCTGCGCGCCTATTGCGTCTCGGCTCGCGAAATGGCCCGCCGCATCTCGGCTTCGCCCGGCGTGCGCGAGGTCGGCGAGATGGTGGTGGCGATCTACACGCCTGAGGGCGATGCCATCGCGCTCTCCAACGGCATCATGGTGCATGTCCACACGATGAGCCGCTTCATCAAGTGGATGATCAAGAAGAACTACGAGGAAAACCCGCGCATCCGCGAAGGCGACATCTTCGCCAACAACGACGCCTTCATCGGTACCGTGCAGGTGCCCGACGTGATGGACGTGGTGCCGATCTTCCATGAAGGCACGCTGGTCGGCTGGGCCGGTGCGGTCTGCCACGAGCTCGAAGCCGGCGGCATCACGCCCGGCGGCGACGTCTGCCTGGCGCAGGAGCGCTTCACCGAAGGCCTGTTCGTCTGCGCCGAGAAGATCGGAGAGAACGACGAGATCCGCCGCGACTATGTCATCCGCTGCGAGCGCAATCTGCGCATGCCGATCTACTGGGTGCTGGACGAAAAGGCCAAGGTCGCCTCCTGCATCGACATGCGCGAAAGCGTCAAGCAGCTGATCTCCGAGATCGGCCTCGACTACTGGATGAAGGTGTCGAAGGAGTTCATCGAGGAAGGCCGCCGCGCCCAGCTTGCCCGGACCCGCCAGCTCACCGTGCCCGGCATCTATCGCGGCCACACCTTCTATGGCCACGTCACAGCAGGCAAGCCCGGCTTCCAGCTGCTCGGCGATCCGGACTGGCTCTACAACATCCCGATCGAGATGGAGATCACCACCGACGGCAAGATCACCATGGACTTCGAGGGCACCCAGCCCTGGGGCTACCATTCGATGAACTGCACGCCGGCCGGCATGGACGGCGGCATGTTCGTGACCTTGACCCAGCACATGAATTTCGAAGGCCTGGTCAATGACGGCGCCTGGATGGCGACAGAGCTGAAACTGCCGCACGGCACCTGGACCAACCCCGACAATGAGATGGTGGCGACTGCCACCTCATGGGCGCTGCTGCTGCCCGCCTATGGCGTGTTCCAGCGGCTGCTGTCGCGCAGCTTCATTGCCCGTGGTTTCGTCGAGGAGGCGTTCGTCGGCCAGGTCAACAGCCCGATGATCGAGATGGGCGGCGAAAGCCAGTACGGCACGCCGTTCGGCATGGCGCATTTCGAATGCGCCGCGGCCGGTTCCGGTGCGCTCGCCATCAAGGATGGCCTCGACACCGCCTATGTCGGCTGGAACCCGGAATCCGACATGGGCAACATCGAGGTCTGGGAACAGTCGATGCCGATGGTCTATATCGGCCGTTCGATCGTGCCGAATTCCGGCGGTGCCGGCAAATATCGCGGCGGCTGTTCCTTCGTCTCGACCTGGCTGATCAACAAGACCCCGCATCTGCGGCTCCACACCTCGGAGCACTCTTCGCGTGTGTTCGACAATGGCGGCACGTGCGGCGGCTATCCGGCACCGACCTGTCAGAAGCACCGCGCGGTGCGCAATTCCAACATCCATGAACTGGCGGCCAGGGGCGAACCGCTGGCGCATGCGCCAGGCATCGACCCGCATATGTCGGACTACGAGAAAAACATTGGCGGCGACCATGTCGTGGTCGAAGGCCCCTACATCACCTCGCCGCACAAGGAGGGCGACATCTTCAGCCATTCCTACAATGGCGGCGGCGGCTATGGCGACGTGCTGGAGCGCGATCCGATCAAGACGGCATGGGATGTCGAGAATGGCTTTCTCACCCGCGAAGCGGCGGACCAGGTTTTCGGCATCGTGCTGAAGGATGATGAAGACGGTTATCCCAAGGCCGATATCGATGCGACCGTGACGCGTCGCGCCGCCATGCGCAAGGAGCGCCTGGCGAAGGCAATCCCGGTGGCGGACTGGATCGCGGCCGAGCGTGGCCGGGTCGAAAAGGCCGACTTCGCGCCCGAGGTGAAGAAAATGTACGCCAGCGCGATCAAGCTGTCGTCGCGCTTCACCAAGGATTTCAGTGATTTCTGGAACGTCGACGCCAGATCGATCTTCACGCCGGGAGCAAAGCCATGACCTCGTACAGCAAGGAAGTCATCCGCGATCTGGCTGCTGGCCAGCTGCCCTGGCCGCAGACCCGGCGCATCATGAGCGCCTACAAGGACGATGATCGCTTCTTCAAGATGGTCGCGGTCTATCAGGACCGCGTCGCCTGGAAAGATCCAATCCTGCTGCCGGTCTCGGATCATCTCTTCATCTGCCAGAGCGGCGATGAGCGCATCACCCGCTGCGAGTGCGGCCACTCCTTCGGTGACTATCGCAAGAACTGGAAGCTCAACGCCGCGATTAACGTGCGCAACACCGAGCAATCGCTGCGCGAGATCTATCCGAACAGCGATCTTCCCGATCCCGAATGGATGGAAATCCGCGAATTCATCTGCCCGCAATGCGGCACCTTGCACGAGGTCGAGGCGGCGGCGCCGGGCTATCCGATCGTGCATGATTTCGAACCCGATCTCGAAGGTTTCTATCACGAATGGCTGGGCAAACCACTCCAGGGAACCTGATGTTGTGAACCGCGTCGCTGGCAAGGTAGCTTGGTTGCCCGCACCGAATTGTCTGGAGACCATGCCTGATGACGAACCTTTCCGGCCGCAGCGCGATCATCACTGGCGGGTTTTCCGGAATGGGCTTTGCCATTGCCACGGCACTGGCTGAGTCTGGCGCCAATGTCGCCGTCGGCTCCTACATCGCGCCCGCCGGCGCCGACAAATCCGATGCCGCCTATTATCCCAGCGCCGGCGAAATCGAACGCGTGCGCGCGGCTTTTGCCGCCCATGGCACCAGGGTTCACGCCGCCCATCTCGATGTCCGCGACAGCGACGTCACCAACCGATTCGTGGCGGAAGCCGAAGCCGCTATCGGCCCCGCCGACATATTGGTCAACGCCGCCGGCACCACCGCCGAGCAGCCGGTCTGCGGCCACTCCGACGCGCTGTGGGACAAGATCGTCGACACCAATCTGACTGGCGCCTTCCGCGTCACCCGTGCCGTGCTGCCGGGCATGATCGAACGCGGCTGGGGCCGTATCGTCAACATAGGCTCGACCGCCGCCTCCGTCGGCTGGAAGGACAACCCGGCCTATTGCGCTTCCAAGGCCGGCCTGCTCGGCCTGACCCGCTGCGTGGCGCTCGAAGGGGCGGCGCATGGCGTCACCTGTGTCATGATCAGTCCGACCTGGGTCGAGACCGAACTGATGCGCCGCAATGTGGCGCAGGTGGTCGAGCGCGAAGGCAAGGGGCGAACGGCGGAGCAAGCAATGGCTGAAATCGCCAACGGCAACCCGCAGCAGCGCCTCCTGCAGCCACAGGAGATCGCCGCTCTCGCCGTTTTCCTGTGCTCGGATCTGGCCAAGGGCATCACCATGGAAAACATACAGATCACCGGCGGAGCACTGTGGTAGCGCCGATCCAGGCAATTGTAGCCTGATCTCGGCAATCGCCTCGCTGTAAGACAAGGTGACCGGATTTGCCATTGAGCGCAGGGCGCGATAGGTTATATTGCACTGCACAATGGAGACGCCGTTTATTGCACGCCCTTGTTTGCGGATATGCCGGTTGGCCCATGGCCTGCCGGCCTTGGGTCGCGCCGGCGGGACTCTGACATGAAGATTCCAAAGTCCCTGCTGGTCGATCCCGAGAAGAATTCGGTCTATGGCAGTTTTGCCGTGGCCGTCTCGATCTGGGCGTTTTCCTATTCGGTCATTTTTGGCCAGATCCTGATCCTCGCCTACTATGCGGTCTGGCTGCCGCTCATCCTGGTTGACTACCGGCGGTTCCTGCGGCACCTGTCCAGTGCCTGGCTGCCGCTGCTGTTTGCCGCCTATGTCTGCCTCTCGGTCTTCTGGTCGCAGGCGCCCGGCATCACCGCGAGGACGTCGATCCAGTATTTTTCCCATATTGCCTGCGCCTACGTCGCGGCGCGCACCGTCAGCGTGCGCACATTGACCATAGGCGCCCTGATCGGGATATTCGTCGTCCTGCTCTATTCGCTGCGGGTCGGAAACTATTCCGAGGACGTTCTCGACGGCACCTACAACTTCGTCGGCGCTTTCGCCTCCAAGAACCAGATTGGCTTTGTCGCCTCGCTCGGCATCTATTTCTGCGTCGTATTCCTTGCTTTTTACAGGCGCGGCTGGCGGAGCGTCATCCTGGCGGTGCCTATCGTGCTGTTGTCGGCCTATCTGCTGGTCATTGCGCATTCCGCCACCTCGATGGCCTCGATACCGGCGGTCCTGGCGTTGGTGGCGCTTCTTACCATGAGCAAGCTGCTGTCGCGGCGCTATCGCCGGGTGATTTTCCTGATCGGCGCCGGCCTGCTGGTCGTGGTTGCCTTCGTCGCCTTGAATCTCGGGCTGATGGACTTCGTCCTTGGCCTTTTCGGCAAGGATTCGACGCTCACCGGACGAACCTATCTGTGGGAGCAGGGCTGGAACGCCGTGCAGAAGGCGCCAATTCTCGGCCTCGGCTATGCCGCCTATTGGGTGCAGGGCTTCGCGGAAGCCGAGCGGCTGTGGAACGAATTCTACATCACCACCCGCACCGGCTTCCACTTCCACAACACCTATATCGAAGCCCTTGTCGAACTGGGCTTCGTCGGAGCGACGCTGGTCTCGCTGATCATGCTGCGCACGCTCTACGGCCACGTCTCGGCGGTGATCTTCAGGGCATGGCAAGCGGATTCCGTGATCCTCTTCGGCGTGATGGTGCTGCTCCTGATCCGCTCGTTCGTCGAGGTCGAGATTCTCAACCCCTACATCATGGGCTCCTTCCTGATGTATTTCAGCTTCTTCAAGCTGGCGCGGCTGCCGGTCACCCGCACCCGGTGGAGTCCCGCCTTCGAGCCCGCGGAGGCGGCGAAGAGAGAGGCTGCCTGGCCCAGGCATGTCAGTGGCCCGGCGGCCGCCAACCCATCCTGAGCCAGTGCATGACGCTCGAGAGTGCGCAGCGGGTTTTGAGACAAGGACTGGCATAAAAACAAAGACTTGAAGCGTGTCGTATGAATCCCTTCAAACGCGACGCGCTTTATCGTTTCACAGCCTGAAGCGGGCCAAAGGAGGCTTCGCCTGGGAGCCTTCACCCAGGCAGGCCTGGCGCAAGGCGGGATCCATCCCTGGCGGGAAGGATTGAAACGCCGGATCGTGCAGGGGTTCCGGGGTCTGCTGGCTAGAACAATTCCAGGAAAAGTATGAAACGGTTTTCACGGGAAAAGCGCGTAGCGCTTTCCCTTAGGGAATTGCGTTAAAACAAAGAGTTAGGGCAGTTCGCCGTTTGCGTGAAACGGTGAACTGCTGGAGGGGTCTACTGGCTGGGGGTCTACTGGCTGGTCAGCGGCGCCAGCTTGACCTTGATCACGTCGCCGGGCAGCACCGGCGTATCTTCCTTCGCCGAGATTTCGCTGCTCTTGCCGTCGACGACCCGCACCAGTGCGTAGAGCAGGCTGGATTGCTGGTCGGTTTCGCTGGCGACTCTCATCGAGGGGTCGCTGGCCTGGGCCATCAGGCCTTTCTGCATATTCACCTTGAGCCCGGCCTCGTTGAGGTCGGCTTCGGTCTGTTGCCGGTCGGTGGCGAGATTTGAACTCAAGGTGTTCTGGGCATCGATGGCATCCTGCGTCGCCTTGCTGATCGCCTGCTTGGCGGTGAGGATGGCCGTTTCGTAGTCCAGGATCTTGCCCTGCAGGTCAGCGACGGACTGCCGCGAATCCAGCAGCCGGGCGTTGGCGATCAGGCCTTTCTGAGCCAGCGGGCCGATGCTGGTGAGCTGCTGTTGTGCCAGGTCGACCTGCTGCTGCTGGTTGACGATCTTCTTCTGCAGCGATTCGATCTCGGACTGCAAAACCCCCTTCAGATCGCTGAGCGCCTCAAGTTTCAGCTTCAGCGCCTTTTGGTCGGACGTCAGGATCGTCATCTCGTCGGCGACGATGGCTGGCAACCGCGGATCGCCCTCGGCCTCCTTCGGCACCTCGAAACTCGCTTTGCCGGCCATATCGGCGTCGATGCGGGCGCGCTTGACGAGCAGCCGAATGCGCTGGTCGTCAGAGATATCGAAATTGCCCTTGGCGGTGACCAGGTCCTTGCCGAGCTGCGGGCCGTAGTCGGCGCTTCGCCTGATGCCACCGGCGACGCTGATGGCCTTCAGCACTGTCAGCTCGGGCACATAGGGAAATTGGCCGGGGTTCTGGACTTCGCCCGAAATGTAGAATGGCCGGTACTGCGCCATTTCGACAGAGGCTTCCGGCTTGTCCGACAGAGCGAGCTTGCGCTGCAATGCCTGGCCTATCGCCGTGGCGATTTCGGACGTGGTCTTGCCGGACGCCGGAAGCTCGCCCACAAACGGCACCGACAGCGTGCCGGAAGGGCCAACCGTGTACTCGCCATTCACAGCCGACCAGTCACGGAATGTGCCTTCGACCGTCTGCCATTCGGCAACGCGGATGGTGAGCTTGTCCTGCGATCCGAGACGGTATTCGTCGGCGGCGGCCATGTGGGGGATGACCAGCGACATGGCAACGCAGGCGGCCAGCAAACGCGCCCGCCGCAGCCGGCCAGAAACCGGGCCGCTGCGAAGGGCTACAAAGATATCTGTTTTCAACTGAACGTTCCGATCCGCTTTAGCCCCATCGCCCGATGATGCTTGCCGCGAAAGCCTGGCATCGCGGCGGTCAGTAAGAACCGCGTGACATCCAGACGGCAGGGACAGTCTTGATGATGATGCGAACGTCCTCGAACAGCGACCAGTTTTCGACATAGTGGCGATCGAAGGCGACGCGGCTGTCATAAGAGACATCGTTGCGGCCGCTGACCTGCCACAGGCCGGTCAGGCCCGGACGGGATTTCAGATAGTAGACGGCGGAGGTGCCATAGATCTCAAGCTCGTCGCGCACGACCGGACGAGGACCGACAAGGCTCATGTCGCCCTGCAGGATGTTGATGATCTGCGGAAGCTCATCGAGGCTGAGTTTCCTCAGGACCGCTCCGACGCGGGTGACGCGCGGATCGTTCTTCAGCTTGCGGGTCGCCACCCATTCCGCGTTGGCGTCCGGGTTGGTGGCGAGATAAGCGGCCAGCACCTTGTCGCCATCGGGAACCATGGTGCGGAACTTCAGGCACGGAAAAATCCGTCCGCCGCGCCCGATTCGCCTGTGGCCGTAGAAAATCGATCCGCCGTCGGAAAGTTTGACGAGCAGAGCGATCATAACAAACAGCGGGCTGAGAGCGATCAAGCCAATCAGTGATCCGGTGATATCGAAGCTGCGTTTGAGCAGGCCGCCGATCGGCGGCGGAAAATCAATGTCGACCTGCGAAAAGCCCGCTGTGGCCGACTTGGCTACGTCCCTCATGCCGTAAACTCCATGCGTGAACGAATGGTTCGCCGCAAGATACCAAAAAAATGTTGCAGCGCAACACACAATTTACCAACCGGTTGAAATAGTCGCGTCATGAATTGACTAAATAATAAGCTAGCCATGCACAAATTTCGGGATATTTAGCACATTTGTGACAATAAATGGGCAAGGCCCGAAAAATAAGGGCCTTTTTGGGGCGGTTCTTAGGCGGGCTGTCCTATGGGGTAGGGCACGGAGCATATTAGTGCTTTAGCTGAGCTCGATACTCAAGGCGAATCCCGTAAAATACTACTTAATATTGTTTCTTTTACTCAAGAATGGCGACCATTGGAGGTCGGTTCAAATCCCTTTGCGTGCATTGCAGCATGACCGAATCGATCGCAAAATCTCAATCAAAAATATCCGGAGTTGCCCTTGCCGCCTACTGCTCGCCTTAATAGAATTGCAAATTATACCTGTCACAGTGGCGACAGGTAGAAAAGGCCGGAAGCAACCGGCCGAGAGCGGGCGACCTTAACAAGCCCGCATGACAAGGGACGGCGCTCGGGTGGGGCAATCGTTATATAGACCCGAGCCGGTTTATGGGCTGTTGGGTATGGCGCTTCCAAAATTCATCGTCGGGATGCTTTTCGCTCTTGCGATCGTCGTTGCCTGGTCATGGCTAGGCGGCGCGTCCATGGGCACGACGCTGATCCGCGTCATCATCTGCGCAATTATCATTCAGGCGGGCTACTTCGTGCTCGTCTATGCCATGATCGCCAGGAGCCCGCCGACGCCGGCCGATATGGCTCGCGACGCGGAGAGAAAGCTGAATGCGCCCGAGGTGGCCGAAGGCGAGAAGCTGGGCAGTGCCAGGCGAAGCCTGCACTAGGCTGTGTCGATGTTCAGGTGATGCCGGCCTGCAAACGGCGGCGTCCTGCGCTTCCGGTGCTCACGTACATTAAAGTACGCTCCGCTCCGGTTCTCGGACCCCACCGTTTTCGACTCGGCCTGACCTGAATCTCAACAGATCCTAACCCACCGACACTCACGCAACGTTAGCGGGCTGGCTCTCGGACTGCTCGCCCAAAAGCATCCGCGACAATCGGCTGCCGGCTTTTTCCTTCAGCCGCTGATACTGCCCGACTTCGACGACACGGCCGTTTTCCATCGCCACCACCCAGTCGGCGAAAGCGATCATCGACGGCCGGTGCGCAATGGTCAGGATCGTCATCGTGCCGCGCAATCCGTCAATCGATTTGGCGATCAGCGACTGATTCTGCCAGTCGAGCGCGCTGGTGGCCTCGTCCAGGATGAGCAGGGACGGCTTACGCAGCAGCGCGCGCGCAAGCGCAATGCGCTGGCGTTCGCCGCCCGAAAGCCGCACGCCGCGGTCGCCGACCACCGTCTCGAGCCTGGTGTCGAGCCGTTCGACGAATTCGCCGGCGTGCGCCGAGCGCAGCGCGGTCCACAGATCGTCATCGCTGGCTTGCGGCGCGGCAAGGCGCAGGTTCGCTGCGATCGTGTCATGCAGCAGGAACACATCCTGCGGCACATAGGCGACCTGGTCGCGCCAGCGGCGGCGGTTGCCTGCATCGATCTCGACGCCATCGACGCGCATCGTGCCGGCGGTCGGCTCGAGCAGGCCGAGCAGCATGTCGGCGATCGTGCTCTTGCCCGAGCCGGAGGGACCGATCAGGGCTGTGACCTTGCCGGCCGGAAGGCCGAAGGTGATGTCCTTGACGACCATCTTGGCGGGGTCGTCGCCATAACCGAAGCAGACGTCCCTGATGTTGAGCCCGGTTGACAGCGACAGTTTGCCGCCTTCGCCGGCTTCGGCATCGCCCGGCTCGCGCTCGGCGTCGAAACGCGCCTGCAGGCTGCGCATCGCCGTATAGGCGGGCAGGTTGATCAAGACCTGCTGGGCCTGCGTCTGCATGTCCATGAAGCGCGGCGCGATGCGCATGAAAACCAGGAGCAGCACGACGATCTCAGGCAGCGACAGGTTGAAGCGGACCAGCGCCACATAGATGAACAGGCTCAAGCCAACAACGCTGGCCACCTGGAACACCGCCGTGCCGATCGTGCTGTTGCGCACATAGTCGACGTTGTCGGCCTTCATCTTTTCGAGCGTCGCTTGCAGTTGCGCGAAATAGGTCGCCTCGACGTTCAGGCTCTTGGCCACCTTGATGCCGCCGAGGAATTCCGAGACCGTCCGGTACTGATCCTGGCGATTGGCGGTCAGAACCCGGCCAAAGGCGGTGGCCCGCGATCGAAACGGCTGCAGCGCCACGAACATCACGATGCCGACGACGACGGCAAACAACGTCATCACCGGCGAGATGAACACCGAAACCAGCAGATAGCCGGCCAGAAGCACGGCGATCTGCACCAGCATCAACAGCGAGAAGGCAGCGCCCTGGACGCGGTCGATATCGCCGGTCAGCGCATGGTCGAGGTCGGAACTGCGCATGCGCGTGAACACGCCCCAGCGTGCCTTGCCGATGCTCTCGAACAGGTTCATGCGCACGCGGTTGATGAAATCGAACAGCAGTTTGGCCATGTAGACCGACTTGAAGCGGTTGAACGCCGCCTGCACGGCAACAAGCCCGACAAGCAGGCAAAGCACCGTCGTCAGCTGCAGCGTTCCGTCCGGGACCAGCCAGCGCACGAAATCATTGTTCGGCAACTTGACCGCAAAGTCCTGGTCGGCGCGTCCGACCAGATGCAGCAGCGGCACCAGCAGCAGGATGGAGATGCCTTCGGTCAGGCTGCCGAGGATCAGGAAGAACAGCGCCGTCCAGGTTCGCCGCCCGCCGATCTGGGCAATGACGGCGCCGAATGCGGCAACGTCCCGAAACAGCGACAGGCGAAGGATTGAGGGCTTCGACATGATTGCGCTCACGACCGCCAACGACCAGTGGCCAGATCCCTTTCGATCAAGTCCACGGCCTCGCCGATCCTGTCGAGGCCCGTCGGAACTTCAAGGCGGCGAACGCCGACATGGTCCGCCAGCCGCGCGCATTGCCGAAGATGCACTTCTGCAAGATCGCTGGGCAGGGCCGCGCGGCCGAACCGCGTCACATAGGAGAATTTTATGATGGCCGGCAGGGCGGCGATGCCGGGCAACGGCGTGATGGCGGCCTTTTCGCCGCGCTTGAGGATATAGATCCGGGTCGCAGGCACATTGTTGCCGGAAAAGGCGCCATTCAGGCGATGCTGCATCTTGTCGATTGCTGGATGCACTTGCGGCCGCACCTCGGCTTCTCCGAGCGAGATCGCTGCCGCAGCGTCGGCCGCCAGCTTGATCTGCGGAAAACCCGGAACGATCATCGGCTCACCCGGATTGGCGAGATCCAGCGCCACCACGTCATCGGTAAGCAGGTCATGTCCGGCCCGGATCATCGCGCTTGCCGTCGTCGACTTGCCGGCGCCCTTGTCGCCCATGAAGATGGCGCTCGTTCCGGCGACGGCAATGGCACTGGCGTGCAGGACGAGCAGGCCGCGCCGGTGCAGCAGCAGCGCCATCACCGGACCCAGCAACGGAAAGGCGATCAGCGTGTCGTCGACGCCGGGCGCCGGCTCGACGTCGATGCGGCAGCCATCGCTGATCAGGAATGCGCCGACGGCATGCCATGCGAGATATTGCCGGTCCGGCTCGAAGCGAAACTCGGTCGCGGCGTCCGACGAGGGTTTTGGCAGGTCGATCGGGCCGACGGCGATGACGACGTCCGCCGCCCCCGGCGTTGCCCGCTCCAGTTCGGGCAACGTCACCTCGGACGCGATGGTCAGGCCGTAGGCGCGATAGAAGCGGCGCTCTCTCACAATCCGGCCATGCGGACGGGGATGATCACTGTATGCGGCGAGCTGCTCGTTGCGCGGCATCATGCGGGTCTCCCGCTGTGCTGGAGCTGCCGCAGCCACAGCGACAGCGATGCCGAGCGCCAGACATACTGGACATCCAAAGGCGCCGGTCGATCGGGCTGGCGCAACAGCCGCGCATAGGCAGCACTCACCTGTGGCAGATTGACGTAGGGCGCGATGCGGCTCGCATCCGAGATCAGCAGCTGTTCCAAGAGGTCGCGGTGGTTGCGCAGCATGCCGTTGACGAGATTGGCGGTGAAATCGATTTTGTCGCGCCGCCATTGAACGGCTGCCGGCAACACGCCTTCCATGGCGCGACGCAGCACATAGCGGCCGAAGCCGTGGCTGAGCTTTTCCTCGCCGGGCAGGCCCAGGCAGAACTCGACCAGCGGCTTGTCCCAGAACGGATAGCGCGGCTCGACGCCAAAATTGGCGGCGGCCTTGTCGAGAACCTCGAAGGCATGCGGGACATAACCGTTCGACAGGATCCAGCGATGGCTCAAGGCGTCGCTGGCCTGGACGCCGGGCGGCATATATCCGGCCCGGTGAAATCGGTTGACAAGCTCGGTTCGCCTGGCGAGGTCCGGATTGATCAGGTCGCGCCAGCCGCCGCCGCGCGGCGCCTGCGCCGGCCTGCGTATCCTGCTCAGGACGCGGTTCGCCATTTGTCTCAGCTTCGCGATCCGCCAGGCCGGCCCGTAGAGGGTCAGGAACTGGAAATACAGGCCCAGCGTGCTGTCGCCGTAGGTGTCGGAGGCGCTGCGCACCTCACGCCACAAATCCATCCATCTGCCGGCATTGGCAAGTTCATGGAGATGGCCATGGCCTTGTGAAACGACCTCGTCGCCGCCATGGCCGTCCAGCAGCACCTTGATGCCCTTGGCGCCGGCAGTCCGGTAGATGCCACGGGTCAGCGTCAGGCCCGGCGCCAGGAACGTCCCTTCCTGTTCTTCAAGCACCCGTTCGAATTCGGCGAATGGCGCATAATTGCCGACTGGAATCAGTGTTCCGTCGACCTTCTGCTGATCCAGCACGGCGTCGATGAACGGGCGCTCGTCCATCGACGAGCCCGTCTCGAAAATCAGCGAGAAGGTGGGCAGCCTCGGCTTGTGCTCGGCGGCGTTTTGCAGGCCGGCAACACAGGCGATCGAGGAGGAATCGAGGCCACCGCTCAGCATCGCGCCGACCGCGGAGGTTCCGCGCATGCGGTTGCGCACCGATTGCGAGAACAGATGGGCGAATTCTTCGGGCGCATCCGACCGCATCGGTCGGGCCGACGGCTCGATCTGCCAGTAGCGGCGTAGCACCACCTGTTGGCCGGTGACGGTCAGGCTGTGGCGCGCCGGCAAGGCGAAGATGTCGGTGTAGGGTGTGGCCTGCGGGTCGTCGGGAAGCCCGGCCAGAAACCCCGAGATCTGGTGCTCGCTGACATGTCTGCCGACGCCTTCGACGCCGAGAATCGGGCCGATCTCCGAGGCAAAGACAAAACGCCGGTCCGCCGCGTGGTAGTAGAACGGTTTGACCCCGAAATGGTCGCGCGCGCAAAACAGGAGCTGTCGCTCGGCATCCCAGATGGCGAAGGCGAAATCGCCTTGCAGATGCACGGGGCAGGCTTCGCCCCAACGCAGATAGGCCCGCATCAGCAAGGTCGCATCGGCGACCGATCTGTCGCGAATGCCCAGCCTGGAGAGCAGCTCGTCGCGGTTATCCAGCCGGCAATCGGCGGTGATGGCGAGCTTGTCGTCGGCCATCGTCAGCGGACCGGGGCCGGATTCATCGGTGGTGTTGAGCCAGGCGTGGCCAAGCGCGATGCCGGTGTCGAGCCACCACGAATTTCCATCGGGGCCACGATGGCGCATGCGCGCCAGCATCTGCTGGATGTCGGCGGCTGCGACCGCCGGGGGGTGCCCCTGTCGAAGCAGGATTCCGGCCACGCCGCTCATCGGCTGCCGTGGTCGACCAGATGGGCGAAACCGTCGATCGATCCGCCAAGCACGATATGATTGTCGCTGACCAGCCAGGCATGCGCCTTGAGTTGCTCGCCCGTGCCGCGTTCGATGCCGATGCGTATCTTCGAGGCATTGCCCTGTCGAGCAAGTATGTATTGACCCGAAAGCGCCTGGGTCAGGCACGTGGCGTAGGGAACGAAACGGGCCGCCGCGGCAACCCCCCAGGCGACCCGCCGCAGTTCGCCCATGCTGGCGCATTGTCGCGCGTCGTGCCGCGTCACCAGGCTGCGAACACGGTTGTAGGACAACAGTGTGAGCCCCACCCGAACCGCCGCGACCACCAGCAGGCAGCGGCCAAGGAAGACCATTTCCGAGCCGCTCAGGGAGAGAATCCCAAACAGGTTTCGCCGGCCTTGCCGGCGCTTTCTCTGCTGGGGGCTCCTTTCGGTCGCGGGTTCCTGCCGCAAAACCATGGCCTTATGCGGAACCTGCTTAGACAAGTTCCTCACGATCAAGCCTCGCAAGCCCGTTGTCGGCCAGGCCCTTCAGCAATGCGTCGACGTCGGCCTGGCAGCCCGCCGGGTCGACATTGTAGCGCGCAAGCACGGCGCTGCGGATCTCCGCGATCGACCTGGGCTCCTGGATCAAATCCCAGATGAAGGCGCCGACGCCATTCAGGCTGTAATAGACGTTGGATTTCAGATTGAGGAGCGCCAGGCCATCGCCGAACTCGCAAGCCACGGCATCCTTGGTCGCACTCACACGATTGTGGTCGGCTGAATATCGGTCCGCCAAATCTTGGTCGGATTGCTTCCAGTTCATCCCAAAACCTCGCTTACGCCACGCTTCGCAGTTCCAGGCAATGAAACGGGAGTCGGAGGCAGTGCCCCCGACTCTCTTATTTTTTCAGACCCAGAGCCCCAACGTCGTCACTCTGGAGTGGTTGCGATGGCTTCAGGAAAACGTCAGGTCGCCGATCGGCGTATGCGCGGGAAAAGATACGTCGATCGCCGTGCTGCCGCCGCCGCCCTGGGTGATGGTTTCGATCGAACCATGCACCGTCAGGCTTGGCGTCTCGTATTCTTGCTTTTCAACATTCTGTTCCATTTTACTCTCCAATAAGGACTGGAAACGGCTTGTCGAGTGCCGTCAGCACTTGCATGCTGCACCGCAATAGCTGCATGGCAGCATTTATGAGTCAAGCCTGATTTACCAGGCATTAATCAATTACGGGTTGCGCTCCTCACCCTATATGCGGGTCATGCCTAAAATATGACTACTTCTAGACCGATTCCCTATGTTTGCCGACCATGTCGATGCCGATTCTTTAAGCATTTGATTTTGTTTGAATAAAACTTTTGCCGGGCGCCTATCTTTTAGGCGCCGCTAATGGAGTGAATTTATTCGGCGAATCCATGGCGAGGGCCAACTGAAAACGCCCTGCAGGGGCGGTATTTCAACAGCGGTTTTGATCGCCTTTTCAGAAGTGTCGGTAAACGCTCAGGTTGCAAAATTCTGCACTGCAAAAGGAAAGGCTTTACGCCATCAAGGTTTTTGGTGATGCTTGCTTCGCAGTTGCAGCATACGCACCGCGCAAATCGCTTTTTTGGGAGACTGTGCACTAAATGGCCTTGCCGGATGGTTCCTACGAACGACTGCGCGCCGCCGATTGTGCCGACGAGGTTGCCTATGTGCGGGCCTGCCTGCGGTTGTATTTCGCCGGGGCAGGAGCCACCACGGGCGACGTATCGATGCCCGGCCTTGGCGGAGCCAATGTTGCCGACATCGCCAGGCTGAACAAGGTCGCGACCTTTGTCCTCAAGGCCCTGTCGCGCGCGCCAGCGAGTGACAGACCGCCCGAGCTTTTCCACTGGCTGGACAGCTACCGAAGGAGGACGGTTTCGATGAACGCGTCCTGCATCATGGATTCGATGGCGATCCATGACGTGCTGCGCGAAAGCCGGATCGATTTCGTCTTTCTGAAGGGTCCGTTTCAGCAGCAACTTCTCTATGACGACCACTTCATGAAGCCCTCGGGCGATGTCGACATTTTGGTTTCGCCGGTCGGATATTTCAAGGCGCGGGATGCGCTGCGCTCGATCGGCTACGAGGTGGCCGGCAAGTCGCGCTCCGTCTGGTGGGTTCGCTTCCTCGGCGAACAGCATATGACGCGCGGCGACGGACCGAGGCCGTCCACGGTCGATCTCCACTACCGCCTCCAGCAGCCCGGCTCGCCGAGCCCGCGCGACGCTGACGGGTTTCTGCGGCGAAAGCGGCAGGTCGAAATCGCCGGTGCGACGGTGCCGTTCACCTCGGCCGCCGACACGCTGCTTTTGTCCTGCATCAGTGTCGCCAAGGCGCTGTTCAACCGGGAACCCTGCGCGGGCTATGTCTGTGACGTGCGCGCCTCCGCCGGCCGCCTCGACGAGGCGGACCAGCGGCTTGTGCTCGATGCCGCAATAGCGCAGGGGCTGGACGATACGCTGCTGCTTGGTATACGCGCAGCCGATGTATTGCTCGGCGGTGCCGGCACGCTGCTGTCGGAGCGGGCGACGCGCATCCTGTCACGCATCGGCAACGAGGACCTGCTCAGCATGGTCATGGCGCCGTGGCTGTCGTCGCTTCGGTGGCCGCAGCGGCGAACGGTGCTGTGGGAACTGTGCGGTCGCGCGCCGGTCCGCTATCTGGCGGAAGCCGGCTGGGCGGCGTCCGCCGATATCAGCCGCCGCATCTTTGAACGGCCGGGCGGTCGTTGAATGAACACAGATCTGGCGCTGATGGCAATCGGGCATCGAATGGGTACGGGGCGAACACAAATCGGTATCACCTGTACGAGAGGCTAATCCATGTCGATGACGAAATCCCAGGTCTGCGTGATCATCGCGGCCAAAAACGCGGCAGCGACAATCGCCGTCGCCATCGCGTCCGCGTTGCGCGAACCGGAAGTGGCGGAAGTCGTCGTCGTCGACGACGCATCCACCGACGACACCGCGGCGGTCGCGCGATCCGCCGACGACGGCAGCGGCCGGCTTGCGGTGATGCGCCTCGATGTCAATCGCGGCCCCTCCTACGCCCGCAACGCCGCGATCGCCAGTTCGAGATCGCCGTTCATCAGCATTCTCGACGCCGACGATTTCTTCCTCGAGGGCCGGTTTCGCAACCTGTTTGCCGGCGCCGACTGGGATTTCGCGGCGGACAACATCATGCTCATCAGGGATGATGCGACCGGCGACGCCACGAAAATCGTCGCCCCGCAATTTGCCGCGGATCCGGAATTCCTCGATTTCGAGCGCTTCGTCGAAGGAAATATTTCCAGGCGCAGCGTGCAAAGGGGCGAACTGGGCTTCCTCAAGCCGGTGATCAGCCGCGCCTTCCTCGATCGCCATCGATTGCGTTATGACGAGAGCCTGCGGCTCGGCGAGGACTATGAACTCTACGCCCGCGCGGTCGCTTGCGGGGCGCGCTTCAAGGTCATCCGCTCGTGTGGCTACGGCGCCATCGTCCGTGCCGATTCGCTCAGCGGCCGCCACAAGACGCAGGATCTTAAGCGTCTGGCCGATGCCGATCTGGCGCTGCTGGCAATCGACAGTCTGCCGGAAGGCTCGAAAGCGGTGCTGAGACGGCACGAGCGGCACGTGCGCGACAAGTACCGGCTGCGCAATTTCCTCGACGTCAAGGCCGAGCGCGGGCTGGCATCGGCAGCGGCCTACGCATTCGCCAGCCAATCCAACCTCGTCCCCATCGTCCAGGGCGTGGCGTCCGACAAGCTCGAGGCGCTGTTTCGCCGCGTCGGCTTTGTGTCCAGGCACAAGCACGTGCCGCCATTGCGTTTTTTGATGGCCGGCACCAGCACCGGCAAGGAGCGGTGAAACTGTCTGGCTCGTCCGTGGTTGCCCTGCTGGGTGACAAAACTCATCGCGCAAACCATTTCGGTCGGATTTATGAGTTTACGAACTGGGTGGTTGCCTCGCGGCCCAGACGATGGCAGTCTATGTTGCGGTGCAGCAAATTGGACGACCAGCCGAACTGGCCCCCGATCGGATTGGTCTGATGTCTCTCCCTCTGAGGAGCAGGACAAAGCAGTATGAGTTTTTTGAGCCCCGGCTGCGGGGATCGGCCAGAAGCCCGGCCCGTAGGCCGGCGATGACAGGAATCTGAGTTCATGGCTTCGATATTCGGTTTCAGATCAAGGGATCCAGCCCGTGACCGCCAGACCGATGGTTCACGCCTTGATCGCCTGGCAAAGCTGTTTGAGCAGATCGCGGCCGAGATCGAGGCCGAGAGAGTCGGGTTGGAGAATCGCTATCGGACGAAGGCGACCAACGCCGCTTTCTTGGTCGAAGCGATGGAGAACGGCTCCACCTCCGACCGTCGGTCGTCCGAAGTTAGCGCGCTGACGAAGTCGATCCTGAATTGCGAACGCCGCATCGCGGAGCTGTCGCGCCAGAACGGCATGATGAAAGAACTCCGTCATTCGCTGGATACGGTCTTCGACGAGAATACGGCGTCCGATTCGGCCATCACTGCCGAGTACACCAGACCTGCGGGCGCCGGCAGAGGTTGAAAGTGAGGTTTCGGAATTGTTGCAACAGATTTGATGCGAGGCAGGACAAGGCCAGGAGAGGGTCAAGCAGGAGGTCAAGGTTGGCCCGTTCAGGAAGTGGTTCGAACGTCGACTTTGGGTTGGGGATGCACAGCACAAAGGTGAGTTTGGTATGAATTCGAATCCGAAGACTATGTCGACCATCGCAACCGGCGGAACGCCGTTCACACGCCTGGCCGGACAAGCCGGCCTCAGGCGGTTGAGTGCGATCAGCGCGTTGCTGCTCGCCGCTCTCGGGAGCTTGGTGACGGCCCCCGCCCATGCCCAGGATATTCAGTCGTCGCCTTCATTCGTCGACGATTTCACCAGCTTCAATCGCGAACGCTGGTATGTTTCCGACGGTTGGTCGAACGGCAGCCATCAAAACTGCACCTGGTCGAAAGGCCTTGTCGCGCTTTCCGACGGCGTGCTGTCGCTCGGCTTCGAAAAGCAGAAGCTGAAGGACCGCGACTACGCCTGCGGTGAGATCCAGACCAAGCAACGCTTCGGTTACGGCACCTATGAGGCGCGGATGAAGACCGACACCGGCTCCGGCCTCAATGCGGCGTTCTTCTCCTATATCGGTCCGTCCGACAAGCAGCCCTGGGATGAGATCGACTTCGAGGTCCTGACCAAGGACACCTCCAAGGTGCAAGTCAATGCCTACATCGCCGGCAAGGGCAACAATGAGAAGCTGGTCGACGTGGCGGGCGGCGCCGAAAAGGCCTTCAACGACTATGCCTTCGTCTGGCAGAAGGATAGCTTGCGCTGGTATGTCAACGGCCAGCTGGTCAACACGATTACCGATCCGGCGAAATTGCCGACGCATGCCCAGAAGATATTCTTCAGCCTTTGGGGCAGCGACAAGATGACCGGTTGGATGGGAGCGTTCGCCGATCCAGGCCGCAAGCTCACGCTGGAGATCGATCGCGTTGCGTTCACGGCCTTGGGCGAGCCCTGTCAGTTTCCAGAATCGCTGGCATGCAGCGTAAAGTAGTTCGGAAAGTCGATTTGAACTGGCCGGGCCGAGAGCGGTCCGCAGCCTTGCATGGGAATGAAATCGAATGAATTTGACGGTCTTTGGAATTGGCTATGTCGGTCTCGTGCAGGCAGCGGTGCTTGCCGAAGTCGGGCACCAGGTGGTGTGCGTCGACATCGACGCCAACAAGGTCGAGCGCCTCAACCAGGGGTTCGTTCCGATTTTCGAGCCGGGGCTCGAAAGCCTCGTCAAGGAGAACCACGCCGCTGGCCGTATCAAGTTCACTACCGATGCAGCGGCCGCGGTCAGGCACGGTGAAATCCAGATGATCGCGGTCGGCACGCCGCCGGGCGAGGACGGTTCGGCCGATCTCAAATATGTGCTGGCGGTCGCCGAGACCATCGGTCGTGAGATGGACACCCCCAAGATCATCGTCGGCAAGTCGACCGTGCCGGTCGGCACCTGCGAAAAGGTGAAGGCCAGGGTCGCCGAGACGCTGAAGAAAAGAGGGCGCGAGGACCTGTCCTTCGACGTCGCTTCGAATCCGGAATTCCTCAAGGAGGGTTCCGCGGTTGCCGATTGCATGAAGCCCGACCGCATCATCGTCGGCACCGACAGCGAGGGCACCGAAGCGGTGATGCGCGAGCTCTATGCGCCCTTCAACCGCAACCACGAGAAGATGATCGTGATGGACGTGCGCAGTGCCGAATTCACCAAATACGCCGCCAATTGCATGCTGGCGACCAAGATCAGCTTCATGAACGAGATGGCCAACCTAGCCGAGCAGCTCGGTGCCGACATCGAGGAGGTCCGCAAGGGCATCGGCAGCGATCCCCGCATCGGCTATCACTTCATCTATCCGGGGCTTGGCTATGGCGGCTCGTGCTTCCCCAAGGATGTGCGCGCGCTGATCAAGACCGCCGAAGGCGTCAAGTTCGATGCCAAGCTGCTGCGCGCCGTCGAGGAGCGCAACAACGAGCAGAAATCCGTCCTGTTCGACAAGGTGAACCGCTATTTCAAGGGCAACCTCAAGGGCAAGACCTTTGCGCTGTGGGGGCTGGCCTTCAAGCCCAACACCGACGACATGCGCGAGGCGCCCGCCCGCACGCTGATGGAGGCGCTGTGGAACGCCGGCGCCAATGTGCAGGCCTATGACCCCGAGGCAATGCAGGAATGCCAGCACATCTACGGGCTGCGCGCCGACCTGTTGTTGTGCGGCACCAAGGAAGCCGCGCTGCGCGGCGCCGATGCGCTGCTGATCGCCACCGAATGGAAGAGTTTCCGCGCGCCGTCCTTTGACGCGATGAAGGATGCGCTGACCACGCCAATCATCTTCGATGGGCGCAACCTCTATGACCCGAAGGTCATCGCCCGCCACGGCATCGAATATCACTCGATCGGCAGAATGGCGGCATGAGGCCGGGAGCGAACAGCCGGAAGCGGAATCCGCCGGGCGTGCCCGGCGCGGCAAGGAGTTGTGGCTGATGGTGCTGGACGTAAAGCCCGAGCAAATCACCAGCGATCATTTCGATCTCGTCGCGATCGGTTCCGGCTTCGGCTCGGCCTTCTTCCTGCATGAGTTCGCCAAGCGCCGAAAGGCACGCGTCCTGGTGCTCGAATGGGGCCGGCACAACACCCATGAATGGCAGCTCCAGGAGAATGCCAACACCGACATCGACGACGAGACGACCTACAAGACCAATTCCGACAAGCCGTGGAATTACACCATCGGATTGGGTGGCGGAACGAACTGTTGGTTCGCGCAGACGCCAAGGTTCCATCCCAATGACTTCAGGCTGAAAAGCACCTACGGCATCGGCAATGACTGGCCGATCAGCTATGACGATGTCGAGCCGTTCTACTGCGACGCTGAAGACATCATGTCGATCTCGGGCGATCCCGACATGGCGGCGATGCTGCCGCGCTCGAAGCCGTTTCCGCAGCCGCCGCATCGCATGTCGACGCCGGACCGGATGATGAAGGCGGCGCAGCCCGGCCAGCATTTCGTCATGCCAACGGCGCGGGCGCGTGTGCCGACCGCGCAGCGCACCTCATGCTGTGCCAACCTGCGCTGTTGGCTGTGTCCGGTCGACGCCAAGTTCACCGTCAACAACGGCTTGATGCATGTCTTCGAGCATCCCGACATTTCGGTTTGCCTCGGTGCGGAGGTGCGGCGGCTCGATCACGTCGGTGGCACGGTCCGCTCGGTCACGTTCATGCGTGACGGCAAGGAATACCAGGTCAGCGGCGACCTCTTCATTCTTGGCGCCAATGCCATCCAGAGCGCAGCGATTATGCTGCGGTCCGGCCTGGGCGGTGAATTCGTCGGCCGAGGCCTGCACGAATCCTACGGCTGGAACTTCGAGGTCTATCTCGACGGTGTCGACAATTTCGATGGCAGCACCATCACCACCGGCCTGAACTTCGGCCTCTACGACGGTCCGCACAGATCGGAGCACGCGGCGGCACTGGTCTATTTCGAGAACCGCTGGCAGCACGGAATGCGCGCCGAAAAGGGGCGGCTGCGCCAGGCGCTGCCGCTCGTCGTGGTCACCGAAAACCTGCTCGACCACGAAAATTTCGTCACCCTCGACGAAGACGACAACGCCTTCGTCAGCTTCAAGGCGCCGTCGGACTACGCGGTCAAGGGGATGGCCCGCGCGCTGGAGAAACTGCCTGACCTTCTGGCTCCGCTGCCGGTCGAAAAGCTATTCGATCGTGGCATCCGGCCAACCGAATCGCACGTCCAGGGCACGCTGAGGATGGGAACCGGCCCGGCCGATTCGGTGATCGACAGCGACATGATCCACCACCAGTTGAGAAACCTGGTTGTCGTCGGCACCAGCACCTATCCGAGCTGCTCCTGCGCCAACCCGAGCCTGACCGCCGCGGCCCTCTCCCTGAGGGCGGCGAGCCGCATGGCGTGAGAGGAGGGCATCGGATGATCGAAGTCTCCAGACGCTCGGCCTTGGCCATCGTGGCCGGTGGGGTGGTGTCGACGGGCGTCGCCTTTGCCGCCGTCAGCTCGTTTTCCGATGAGGACCTGGTGCGCATCACCCTCGAAAAGTACCTCGGCAGGCTCAACATCCGTATCGAGCATCTGCAGCAGTTCGTTCTGGAGTTCCGCAACCGTAACCCGTGGATATTTCCCAGCGACAAGCTTAGCGACGCCGTCACCCTGGTCGAGGAGCTCAAATTGGGCGCCGTCCGCCACCTCCTGCCCCAGGAGAAGCGGGAAGATCTGATCCAATTCGATCGCTGGGTCATCGCCGAATTCCATATGCTGACGGACTACGCATGGCGCAGTTCGCCAAATGACCCGATCCGGTTTACCGGCTGGCAATCCTGTACCAATCCGTTCGCGAATCTGGAGCCGCCGAAACTCGCCTGACGTCGAAAGCGAGGCGCCGCCGGTTGCCTCGGAACGAAATACGATATGCGACAAGGAGCCCGATCCCATGAAAGTCCTTTTTGCAGGTGGCAACGGCTATCCGCCCGAGTTCAGCGGCGGCGTTCAGTCGAGCACGCACCATCTGGCTGAACAGCTGATCGAACATGGGCATGAAGCCGCGGTGCTCGCCGCCCTGTTCGGCGATGGTGTCTTCGGCCTCAAGGCGCGCGCCAAGATGAAGTTGTTGCGGCAGCCGGCGGTCGTCGACAGCTATCCTGGTTATCCGGTGGTGCGGGCTTGGTTTCCCTGGGAAGCGGCGGCCTTTGCCGTCGACAGGCTGAAGCCGGACGTGGCCGTCGTCCAGTGTCACAAATCGGTTCCGATCGGCAAGGCGCTGCAGGCGGAGGGCGTGCCTTTGGTCGTCTATCTCCGCAATGTCGAATTCCATGAACTGGGCGGCGACCTGCGCGAGCTGCGTTCCGCGCTTTACATCGCGAATTCCGAGTTCACCGCGCGCACCTACAAGAACGAGTTCGACATCAACGCGACGGTGATCCCGCCGACCATCAATCCGGCGCACTACAGCACGCCGACGACGGGCCAGTTTGTCACGCTGATCAATCCCTATGAGGAAAAGGGTTTCGAGCTTGCAGTGCGCATCGCCGGCGCCTGCCCGGAGATACCTTTCCTGTTCGTCGAAAGCTGGAAGCTGGAAGACGATCATCGGGCGCGGATCGAACAGACGATCGCGCCTTTGGGCAATGTCGTGCTGGAGAACCGCACCAGCGACATGAAGACGGTCTATGGCCGCACCAAGATCCTGCTTGCTCCCAGCAAATGGGAAGAGGCCTGGGGCCGCGTCGCGTCGGAAGCCCATTGCAGCGGAATTCCGGTTGTCGGCTCGCGGCGCGGCGGTCTGCCCGAGGCGATTGGCTCAGGCGGCGTTGTGCTCGACTACGATGCTCCGCTCGCCGACTGGGTCGCGGCCGTCAGGCGGCTGTGGAACGACAGCCAGGAATATGACCGGGTCTCGGGCCTCGCGCGCAGCTTCGCCGGGCGGCCCGAACTGGAACCCGATCGCCAGTTCATCACCTTCTTCTCGATAGTGGACAGGGCAATACAGCAGCGCGCGCGGCAAGCCGCTTAGAGCTGTTCACCGTTTCACGGAAACGGCGAACGGCTCTAACTCTTTGTTTCGACGCAATTCCGGACGGAAAACCGTTTCACACTTTTCCTGGAATTGCTCTAGCCCAAGCTCGCGGCGTCAGCCGCGTAGCAACCCAACTCGCGGCAAGCCTCGTGGCGCCGTGCTGATCAGGCCGGGCGTTTGACCCGGCTCTTCAGCGTCTCGTAACCGCGCGCACCGAGCAGGGCCCGGGCGATGGTCTTCGCGGCGCTCTTGCGACCCTCTTGCGAGTTGATCTGGCGCAGCCTTGCCGGCAGGTTGCGGGCCGCCTGGCCAAGTGCCGGCAGCGACAGCGCGTCGGGAAAACTCACCATATGCGTTTCGACGCACAGCACCGGCTTGCCCGACAGTTCGGTGATCCTCAGTGCCTGCTCGTGCTCGCTTTCGATGAACAGGATGGCATTGGATTTGCGGTAGAAATCGGCCTTGAAACTGCCATGCGCACCAAGCCTCTGCCGCTCCGCCTTGCTCGGCAGATCGAGCATGATCAACTGGTCGTATTTGATCTCGTGCTTGGCGAGCCATGCCTCGGTCAGCGCGCGATATTTCTCCAGCCGGCTGGTGACCAGCCAGCCGATCTTGTGGGTCGCAACATGGAGAGGCCGCGCCTCGCTGAGGAATTTCTCATAGGCCGGGCCATCGTCATTTTCGGCTTCGGTCGGATCCAGGCACAGCACGCCGTCAATGTCGACGCAGCATTGCGCCAGGAATTTGTGATGCATGAAGTTCCACTGGAACATGCGCGGATGCGGCACGACCTCGAAGACGACATCGGTCTCCTGGTGCTGCGGCTGCAGGCCGAACACCGCGGCAAAGGTGAAATCGGCCTTGATGCCGGCCATCTCGATGCGCGAGCGTGCATCGCGCATGGCGTTGCCGCCGGCGACACTGTCGTCGATCACCAGCACCTTGCGCATTTCGGAGACCTTGCGGTCGAGTGCCGCCCGGCGCTTGGTGATGCCCGACGTGTAAATCCGCCCGGCCAGGAAGCTGTCCAGATCGGTCATCGGAATGTTCGCCGCCAGGCTCACCAGCGTCGCCGCGAGCACACCGCTTCTGGGAACGCCGACGACCAGGTCGATGTCGCGCGGGAGCCGGTGCAGGCCCCTGACGATGGCGTCGTTCATGTCGGAAATCGATCGGTAGTGCATGGGTTCAGACCTGGTCCTGGAGTGAATGTCCGTACCTGTCGAGGTCGCGCAAACTATTGCGCCTCGCTTGGTGCTGCCACCGGCAGCCTTGCCGGCAGCATCTTCAAGGCCTCGCGCAGGGCTTCGCGGCCGGATGCGAATGCCAAGGCGACGACGATGGTGATCAGATAGGCGAGAACGGCGCCGCTGGCCAAGCCAATGACATGCTGCTGCGGCAGCAGCGGCTTGACGAACCAGATGGCTGCGAGCGCCAGATGGGCGCCAAGCACGAATGGCGTTGCCGCGCGAAGCACGTGGTGCGCCTGCAGCGGACCGCTCTTGCCGACATAGAGCCACAGGAAGGGCGTCCTCAGATACTCGCTGATCGCATAGGCAATCGCCACGCCCAGCGCGCCATAGGGCAGGCCGAGCGCGAAGGCCAGCACCGACGTCACCGCCGTTATGATGCCCCAGCGCATGAAGTCGCCGGAGCGGCCCTGGCTGACGAAAAGCCATCCCGCCGGGTTGTTGAGCGGCTGCAGCAGTCCGGCAAAGCCGAGCGCCAGGAAAATGTCGGCGCTGGCGCGCCACTGCTCGCCGAGCACGAACGGGATCAGCACGTCCGACATCGCGGTGGCGAAGGCGACGCCGGGAAGCGCCACAAGCAGGATCAGCGGCATGACGCGCAGATAGGCGCTGCGGTAGCGGTCCGGCTCGTCCTTCAGCCTGGACAGCGCCGGAACCATCACCTTCGACAACGGATTCGTGATCTGGCTCAGCGGAAACAAAAGCAGCTTGTAGGCGCGGTCATAAAGGCCGAGCTGGGCTTCGCCCCAGTATTTGCCGATCAGCACATTGTCGAGGTTGCGGGCAAAGAAATTGGCGAAGTTGAAGCCGGTGATGCCGGCACCGAAATTGATCAATTCGCTGATTCCGGCGACCTTGCGCGGCAGGCCGGGACGCCAGCGCGAGCTTGCCCAGTAGCAGAGCGTCGGCAGCACGGAACCGGTCAGCGTGCCGGCAAACAGTGCCCAATAGGAGCGGTCGATGAAAGTCCAGGCGATCGATACGGCGAGCCCCGCAATGGCACTGACTACGTCGATGATGGCCAGCCGGCCGAATTGCATGCGGCGCGTCAAAAGCGCCAGGTGCTGGGCGCCCAACCCATAGGCCATGATCTGCAGCCCGAACGCCGCCACCAGGCCGGCCACGCGCGGCTCGCCGTAGAAAGCGGCGACCAGAGGGGCGGCACCTGCGAGCACGCAGGCCAGAATCGCGCTGACGGCCACATTGATCCAGAAGAGGTAGTTCACCTCCTCATGCCGAATGCCGCTCTTCTGGATTGTCGCCTGGGTCAGGCCGAAATCCTGGAACAGCGCAATGAAGGCCAACACCGGCGCGCACATCGCCACGACGCCGAAGTCCTGCGGCGACAAAAGCCGCGACAGCACGATGACGGATATGATCTGTGTCGCGACCCGCACCGATTGCGCCATGGCCGTGACAACCGCGCCGCGCCCGACGGATTTGCGCAGGGAGCCTTCCGGCGGATCGAATGCATTGGCTTCCAAATTCAGGATTCCTGACTTTTGTGCGGATTTCCGACCCCGAAAAATCCACCACCGCCGCCAACGACAAACTACGGCAATAATTTTGCAGTGCAACAGAAAAGGTGGATCGTCGCGCCAAAAATGTTGCGATGCAGCAAGAGCTGTACTAGGTTCTCCTTGGGTGGGCCAACAGCGGTCGAGTTTTCATGCTGCATGTCTTGTACCTTGTGCACGACGTCTCCGATCCGGCCGTGCGCCGGAGGATCATAATGCTCAGGGCAGGTGGGGCCGAGGTCACGTTGGCCGGCTTCCGTCGCACCACGAATCCGATTGCGGATATCGAGGGGTTGCGGCCGATCGACCTTGGCGCGACGCGTGACGGGCGATTCGGCCAGCGGCTCGCGGCGATCGCCAAGGCCGCGTTCTCGATCGGCTCCAGGCTTGGCGACACGCCCAGGCCCGATCTCATCATCGCGCGCAATCTGGAAATGCTGGCGCTTGCCCGTCGTGCCAGATCCGCCTTCGGTGCATCGGTTCCGATCGTATACGAGTGCCTCGACATTCATCGCCTTGTGCTTCGCAAAGATGTCCTGGGCAAGGCATTGCGCGCCGTCGAACGCTTCCTGGCCAGGGACGTGAAGCTGCTGGTGACCAGCTCGCCTGCCTTCATCGCCAATTATTTCAAGCCGTTCGGCCAGGTCGCGGCGCCGATCGAGCTGGTCGAGAACAAGTATTTCGAGGCAGCCGCGATTCTGCCCGGCAGTCCTCAGGCCCCCGGTGGTTCTGAGGCGCCCGGTGATTCTGAGACGGTTGAGAGTCCCGTCGGACCGCCATGGCGAATCGGCTGGTTCGGCGCGCTGCGCTGCCGCCGCTCGCTCGAACTGCTGGCCGATTTCTCCCGCCGGATGGAGGGACGCTTCGAGGTCGTGCTGCGCGGCCGTCCGGCCCTGTCTGAATTCCCGGATTTCCATGCCTTCGTCGAATCAGAGCCGTGGCTTTCCTTTGGCGGGCCCTATCGCAACCCGGAGGACATGGCGTCGATCTATGGCGACGTCCATTTTTCCTGGGCGATCGATTTCTTCGAAGCGGGACAGAATTCCGAATGGCTCCTGCCCAACCGTCTTTACGAAGGCTGCCGCTTCGGCGCGGTGCCGATCTCGATGGGCGACACCGAAACCGGGCGGTTCCTCAGCAAGCAGGATATCGGCATTCTCTTGCCGGAGGCTTCGTCCGAGGAACTCGAAGCGACGCTTGGCAAGATGGATGAGCATCGTTTCGCCAGGTTGAAGGCGCATGTTCGTGCCCGCAACCCGAGGACCTGGAGCTACGACCGCAGCGATTGCCGAGCGCTTGTCGAGCGGCTGCGCAGCCTGACCGCCGTATCCGGTTCGTTTGCAGCCGAGGCATTGGCATAGGATGACTGAACATGGACAGAGGCTGATGACGCAGGCTAAAAAAACTTCATCCAGCCTGATCGTTATTCCGTGCCTGAACGAAGCGGCCCATATCGGTGTGCTGCTCGATCAACTGCGCCCCGCCGCCGCGAGGCTTGGCGCCAGGATCATCGTCGTCGACGGTGGCAGCGCCGACGGCACGCTGGCTATCGTCAAGGACATCGCAAGCAAGGATCCGCGCGTTATCCTGCTTCACAACGAACGGCGCATCCAGAGCGCAGCGATAAACCTCGCCGTCGGCACCTTCGGCGAAGGTGCCGACTATCTCATCCGCATCGATGCGCATGGCGGCTATCCCGACGACTATTGCGACCGGCTGGTCGAGGAGGCATTGGCCACAGGAGCGGATTCGGTTGTCGTTTCGATGCTGACCAGCGGCAGCAGCACCGTGCAGAAGGCTGCCGCGGCGGCACAGAATTCCAAGCTCGGCACCGGCGGCTCCAAGCACCGGCACCGCTCAGCTGGAGAGTGGGTCGATCACGGCCATCACGCGCTGATGCGGATATCGGCGTTCGGTTCTGTCGGTGGCTATGACGAGACGTTCACCCACAACGAGGATGCCGAGCTGGACTACAGGCTGAGACAGGCCGGCTACAAGATCTGGATGAGCGGCAAGACGCATATGATCTACTACCCGCGCACCTCGCTCAGCGGCCTCTATTTCCAGTATCTCGGCTATGGTCGCGGCCGCGCCAAGAATGTGCTGAAGCACCGCGTCATCCCGAAGGTCCGTCAGATGGTGCCGCTCCTGGTGTTTCCGGTCGTGCTGCTGGCGGCGCTCTCATTCGTGCACTGGCTCGCAGCGGTGCCGCTGCTGCTGTGGGCCTCGGTGTGCCAGGGTTACGGCCTGTGGACGGCCATCCGCCAACGCAATGCCGATATCGCGCTTGCCGGCGTCTCGGCGATGGTCATGCACCTTGGCTGGTCGATCGGCTTCTGGCTTCAACTTCTCGGCCTCGGGTCGCGGCGCGGTGTGGCGTGATGGCCAACAACCTCACCATCGACATCGGCGTTTGCACGTTCCGGCGGCCGGAACTGGCCGACACGTTGCGCTCGCTCGACGCCATGCAGATGCCTGCCGGGTTCGATATCAGCATCATCGTCGCCGACAACGACGACACGCCGACCGCCCGGGAACTGGTGACGGCGCTGTCGCGGGAACTGGCGGTGCCGGTCCGCTATCAGCATTGCCCGGCGCGCAACATTTCGATCGCCCGCAACGCTTGCCTCGACGCCAGCACAGCGGATTTCGTCGCTTTCATCGACGATGACGAGACGGCCACGCCGCGCTGGCTCGCCGAACTGGTCGCGACGGCGCAAGCGAGCGGTGCGGCCGCCGTGCTCGGCCCGGTCCGGGCGCGCTATCGTCCGGATGCGCCGGACTGGATGCGGCGCGGCGACTTCCATTCGACCTTGCCCGTCTGGGTGCGCGGCGAGATCCAGACCGGCTACACCTGCAATGTGCTGCTGAGGACCGGTGCGGACAGCCTGCGTGGCCGCCGTTTCAGCCTGGCGCGCGGCCAGACCGGCGGCGAGGACACCGAGTTCTTCGACCAGATGCACAAAGCGGGCGGCCGCATCGCCTTTTCGCCCGACGCCTGGGTCGACGAGGTGGTGCCGCGCTCGAGGGCGGCGTTCGACTGGCTCGGCCGCCGCCGCTTCCGCGTCGGGCAGACACACGGGCATCTTCTGGGACGCAACGCGCGCGGCATCGGCCTGGTCAAGCAGGTCGGCCTGGCGTCGGCAAAGGCCATCTATTGCTTCGCCTCGGCACTTCCGGTCGTGATCAGCCCGGTTCGACGGAACCGCAGCGTGCTGCGCGGCATTATGCATGTCGGTGTCGTCAGCGGCCTTGTCGGCATCCGCGAAATCCGCCTCTACGGCCAGCCTTCGCCGCAGGAAGGGGGCAAGCGTGCAGCCTGACGTCAGCTTTGTCATCGCCGCCTACAACGCCGAGGCAACCCTCGACCGGGCGATCGCCAGCGCCATCGCGCAGAAAAACGTCAGCGTCGAGATCATCGTCGTCGACGACAAGTCGCGCGACGCGACGCTCGACGTGGCGCGGGCCTATCCGCAAGATATCGTCCGCGTCATTGCTCTGGCCAGCAATCGCGGTCCCGGCGGCGCCAGGAATGCCGGGCTCGATGTCGCCCGCGGCAGATGGATCGCGGTTCTCGATTCCGACGACGCCGTTTTTCCCGACCGCATCGCGGCCATGATCGCTCGTGCCGAAAAGGCAGGCGCCGAGATTGCCGTCGACAATTTACAGGTCATTCGCGAGGACGGTGTCGTCGAGGACGCGATGTTTCCGACGCGCTATCTGGAGGATCTGAGCGAAATCTCGCTGGCCAGCTACATCGCCGGCAACGTCGTTTTCGAATCGAAATTCAATCTCGGCTACCTCAAGCCGATCTTCCAGCGCGCGTTCCTGGACGAAAACGAGCTTCGCTATGATGAAAAACTGAGCATTGGTGAAGATTACATCCTGCTCGCCAACGCCTTGGCCAAGGGCGGCAAATGCGTGGTGGAGCCGGCGATCGGCTATGCCTATCATATCCGCAGCGGCTCCATCTCCCGCGTGCTCGAGCTTCACCACGTCGAAGCGATGCGCAAGGCAGATGCCGTGTTCGCTCAAACCCATTCGATGGACGAGGCCGCGCAAGTCGCGTTCGCCCGGCGCAGCCGCAGCCTGCGCAAGGCCGCATCGTTCCTGTCCATGGTTCAGCACATCAAGGCGCGGTCCCCGCTCAAGGCGATCCGGACTGCGCTCAGCGACCCGGCGGCGGTCAGGCATATGGGCATGCCGATCGCCGTGCGGTTGCGAAGAGTAGCGGCGCAGTTTGCCGTTGGGGCGGGGAGGTGAAGATGCAGGCACATGGAGGGATTTTTCGTGGCCTGTGAACGGACTGAAGTCGATCTCCTCAGAAGGAATTTGCAATGAAGAAAATCAGGAAGGCCGTGATACCGGTGGCGGGGCTTGGAACACGGTTCCTGCCGGCGACCAAGTCGATGCCGAAGGAAATGCTCCCCGTCGTCGACAGGCCTGTCGTGCAATATGCGGTGGACGAGGCCTTCGAGGCGGGCATCGAGCACATCGTGTTCGTCACCGGCCGCAACAAGGCGGTAATCGAGGACTATTTCGACCTCCATCCGGAATTGATCGGAACTCTCGAACAGACCGGCAAGACTGCGCAATTGCAGTCGCTGGAAAGCCTTTTGCCGGTGGCTGGCGCCACCAGCTTCATCCGCCAGCAATCGCCGCAAGGCCTCGGCCATGCCGTCTGGTGCGCGCGCGAAGTCATCGGCAACGAGCCCTTCGCCCTGCTTTTGCCGGACATGGTGTCGTTCGGTGGCCGCGGATGCCTGGCCGAGATCGTCGACCTCTATGCTGAAACCGGCGGCAACGTGATCGCCGTCGAGCGCTGCGATCCGACCGAGACCAACAAATACGGCATCGTCGGCCGTGGCGCCGATATAGGCGGCGGCTTCGAGGTGACGGCCATGGTCGAAAAGCCGGCGCCGGCCAACGCGCCGTCGAACTTCTACATCAACGGCCGCTACATCCTGCAGCCCGAGATTTTCGCGCTTCTGGGCAATCAGCAGCGCGGCGCCGGCAACGAGATCCAGTTGACGGACGCCATGGTCCGGCTGTCGCGGGACCAGGCGTTCTTCGCCCAGCCTTTCAAGGGCCGCATGTTCGACTGCGGTTCCAAGGAAGGGTTCATCCAGGCCAACATCGCCTTCGCGCTGGCGCGCGACGACATGAAGGGCCCGATTTTCGAGATGCTTCAGGAGTTCGTCCGGTCGCATGAACGCCAGGAAGAAGCCGCATAATACCCATGTTTCGGGAGCATTTACAGCTGGCTGGCGACGCGGGGCGATAGTTCCCGCGCCGTCTGGCACGAAGCTTGCGTTTTGTTGCGCAATGCTCCCGATCTTCGCGGCTGTGCAAGCCACGGCATGATCCCGAAAAATGACCACCGGTTTTCGGAAAAGATCATGCTCAAACACTGAGATGGATCCCCATCCCGATCATCGGGATGGAACAGGCTCTGGAATTGGACCGAAGATGAATTATGCCAACTTTCCTCTCGACAAGAGGATGCCATTGCCGAATTCGGACGCAGGAGGCGGCGAAGACTTCATCGACATCGAGCGGCTGCTTGGCATGGCCGCACGGCAAGCCAAGGTGGTTGCCGTGTGCGCCATCATCGGTCTCTTTCTGGGCCTCCTCTATCTGCAGACCACGCCACCCCAATATCAGTCGGTCTCAAGCGTGCTGATCGACGAAGGCTTGAACAAGATCGTCGATGACATCTCGGCGGCGTCGACAACCATGCAGACCGATTCCGCCATCCTGAGCCAGATCGAAATCCTGACCTCGACGCGGCTTGCCGCCGTGGTCGTCGACAAGCTGAAGCTCGACCAGAACGATGCCTTCATGAATCCACCCGTATCGGCTCTCGCGAAGGGCGTCGGTCTGGTCCGGAGTCTGATCCAGTATGTTCGCCCTAGCAGCCCTGTCATGCCGGGCGTTGGTGACATCAGCAAGCTCGACCCCGCCGCCCGCGATGCACTGATCGCCACGTCCAGTCGCGACTACGCGATTCTCAAGCTGCAGAGCGAGGTGCGGGCGGAGCGCACGGGGCGAAGCTACGTCATCGCCCTCGGCTATCAGTCAACGGATCCGGCCCTGGCCCATGCGATCACCAAAGCCTATGCCGATGCCTATCTCGCCGATCAGCTCGATGCCAGCTTCGACGCCACCGAGCGGGCGGCGGTCTGGCTGCAGGGACGATTGACGGAATTGCGCGAGAGCTCGCAGGCGGCATCGCTCGCGGTCGAGAAATTCAGGGCCGAACATGGCCTGGCCGCCAACAGCGATGGCCAGCTGATGAGCGACAAGCAACTGTCCGATCTCAACGCCCAGCTCATCGTCGCGCAGGCCGACACCGCACGCGCCAGTGCCCGCTACCAGCAATACAAGGCGATTGTCGAAAGCGGCTCCGACAACGCGTTCAAGGATGCCGCCATATCCAGCGACCAGCCGAGCAGTTCGGTCATCGCGGCGCTCAAGACCCGCTACCTCACTGTCTCCAAGAGGCTGCAGGACGTCGAGGCGAATTTCGGCGCCCAGCATCCGCAGGCGGTGGCGCTGGCCAAGGAGAAGGCCGACATATCGACACAGATCTTCGGCGAACTGAAGCAGCTGACCGAAAGCTATCGCAACGAGTATGAAGTGGCGCTGGCGCGCGAGACCGCGCTCAGGGCCAATGTCGCGGCCGCACAAGGCAAGAGTTCCGTCGACAACCAGACGCAAGTCAAGCTGCGGGAACTCGATCAGCAGGCGACGGCGCTCACCACGCTCTATCAGACGTTCCTCGGCCGCTACGAGGAAGCCGCGCAGCAGCAATCCTTCCCGGTCGGCAAGATCCGCATCATCTCCGACGCCTCGATGCCGCTCGCCGCGTCAAGCCCACGCACGGTCATCGTGCTTGGACTTTCGCTGGTGCTTGGCACGCTGATGGGCGCCGGCTTCGGCGGCCTGAATGAATTCAACGAACGTTTCTTCAGGACCGGCGAGGAGGTGCGCGACCGCGTCGGTCTGAAATTCCTCGGCTATCTGCCGACGATCGGTGGCAAGCTCGGCAAGGAAGAAAAGCCGGGCGAGACCCAGGTGGATGCCAAGACCGCCAAATCGCTGTCGGCGGCCGAAAGGCGGGCGCGCATGCGGGTGAGTATCGATTCGCCTGCGTCGATGTTCTCCGAAACGCTGCGCAGCACCAAGATCGCCTTCGACGTCGTGATGGAAGGGCAAGGCAGCCGCGTCATCGGCGTCATCTCGGTGCTTCCCGGCGAGGGCAAGTCGACGGTCGCGGCAAATCTCGCTGGATTGCTTGCCGCCAACGGCGCCAAGACGCTGCTGATCGACGGCGACCTGCGCAACCCCGGCCTCAGCCGCGGCCTCGGCATGGAAGCCGAGCAAGGTTTGATGGAAGCCGTGGTCAACGGCCAGGCCTGGCAGTCCGTCGGCAAGATCGACCGGCAGACGAAGCTGGCAATCATCCCGGCCGTGCTGCGCGGGCACTTCTCGCACACCAGCGAACTTCTCTCCTCGGCCGGGATGCGGCGCTTTGTCGAGAACGCCAAGGAGACCTTCGAATACATCGTCGTCGATCTGCCGCCGCTCGGACCGGTGGTCGATGCCAAGGCGTTCGCGCCGCTGGTCGACGGGTTTGTGCTCGTCACCGAATGGGGGCGCACGCCCCGCGCGATGGTGAGGTCGATGCTGGAGTCCGAACCCTATGTCGCCAACAAGATCATCGGCGCGGTGCTGAACAAGGTCGATCTGAAGAAGCTGGCCAAATATGGATCGTTTGGCGGCTCCGAGAAATTCTTCGATAAATACTCGAGCTACTATCTGGAAAAGTCGGAAGTGCGCAGCAAGGCAAAGGCAACGGTCTGACGTTGTCCAAGTAGGCCCTTTCGAAAGCGCATTGCGTTGAAACAGGGCCGGTCGACGCGGCTTGATTCGTTACTTTATGCATCCCCCAAACGCCGCGCGCTTTGGGCGATGCATTAGAGCAATTCCAGGAAAAGTGTGAAACGGTTTTCCGTCCGGAATTGCGTCAAAACAAAGCGTTAGAGCCGCTCGCCGTTTCCGTGAAATCGTGAACTGCTCTAGGAGCAGTCAGCCTCCTGAAGCGCGTCAACCAGCCCGCTCCGCCGATCGGGCGATTCCTGTGGCAGTCGGCCGTCCGCTCTGGAAGGCCGTAGTGCCGAGCCGGCCTCGGAGGCCTGCGGATGAACCATCGCGACTACGCGGCCTTGAGCCGATAGCGGAAAACGGTGTGGTCGAGCAGCAGCCGGATGCGTGGTTCGGCCTCGGTCGCCACCAGCCAGCTTGCCGCGATCATTGTCGCGCCGACGACCACCATCGAGAAGAGATGCGGCAGTCCCGCGCGGATCAGGACGCCGAGCAGGGCCGCGCCGACGACGTCATGCAGGAGGTAGAGTGGATAGGTCATCAGGCCGATCCGGCGCCAGCCGCTCCAGGAGAGGTCGAGCCGAAGCGACCACGCCATCAGTCCGACCCCGGCGAGAAAGATGAGGATCGGCGGCGCGAACGGCATCTCTCGCCCGACCTTCAGGATGTGAACGTCGACCGAACTGGCGATCTGCAGCGCGCCGCCGCCCAGGAACAGGGCACAGAAGGCAAGGCGAGCCGTCGTCACCGCCTTGAAGCGCATCAGCCACAGCATGACGCCGGTCGCGAAGAAAACGCCGTGATGCACCAGCAAAAGGTCGAGCGTGCGTGTCTCGGCAAGGTCGGCCCAGCCGAGCGGGTAATAGAGGCACCAGAAAAGCGTGCTGACCAGCCCGATGGCGATCGCCACCAATTCCATCTGATGGAAGCGGCCAAGCCGCAGCAAGGTCCAGACGATGGCATAGAAGGCGATCTCGATACCGAGCGTCCAGTAGACGCTGTCCACCCAGGGTGCGTAGGGAACGAACAGGCCGGTGCGAACCAGCCTGTCGACGGCCTCGGTCGGCCAGCTCAGGCCGACGATCAAGAGCACGACCGCGGTAACGGGCGCGCAGATCCAGACCGCCGGCGCCAGTCGTTTCACCCTTGCTTCGAAAAACCGCAGCGGCGTCGATGTCTCGGCGCTGAAGGCGATGACGAAGCCGCTGATGACGAAGAATATCTGGACGCCGACCCAGCCGGATTCGACCCAGGCGCCTATCGCCGGCTGCGCGGCAATGCCACCCGTGGCGCGTGCCGAAACACCGTCCGGAAACGCCCACACCCAGAAGCCGTAGTGGTAGACCATGACCATGACGGCTGCGAGGAACCGCAGGATGTCGACGCCGCCAAATGTGATTTTCTTCTGCTGAGCCATACCGCCTCGCCGGATGGCCCCCCGAGCAAGGGTGTAAGGTGGATTGCTGCATCGCACAACAAAAGATTGCGGCGCCGACCGCGACGATTTTGCTAGACGCCGATCCCTCGCTCCTTCAGGGCAGCGGTGATTTCGTCGAGAATCAGCGGATCGTCGATGGTCGCCGGCATTGTCCATTCTTCCTTATCGGCGATCTTCTGCATGGTGCCCCGCAGGATCTTGCCCGAGCGTGTCTTGGGCAGGCGCTTGATCGTCACCACCGTCTTGAAGGCAGCGACCGGGCCGATGCGTTCGCGCACCAGGCCGACCACTTCGCTCTCGATGACGCCGGTTTCGCGCGAAACGCCGGCATTCAGCACCACGAAGCCAAGCGGCACCTGGCCCTTCATGGTATCGGCGATGCCGATGACGGCGCATTCGGCGACATCGGGATGGGCGGAAAGCACTTCCTCCATGGCGCCGGTCGACAACCGGTGCCCGGCGACATTGATGATGTCGTCGGTGCGGGCCATGACGTAGAGATAGCCGTCCTCGTCGACCATGCCGGCATCCGCCGTCTTGTAGAAGCCGGGGAACTCGTCGAGATAGGCCTGGCGGAACCGCGCATCGGCATTCCATAGCGTCGGCAGGCAGCCGGCCGGCAGCGGCAGCTTGACCACCACATTGCCCAGCGTGCCGCGCGGCACTTCGTGGCCGGCATCGTCAAGCACGCGAATGTCGTAGCCGGGCATCGGCACGCCGGGCGAGCCGTATTTCACCGGCAGGAGGCCGAGGCCGGCGGGGTTGATCGTCATCGGCGAGCCGGTCTCGGTCTGCCACCAATGGTCGACGACCGGCACGTTGAGCTTCTGCTCCGCCCATTTGATGGTTTCGGGGTCGGCGCGCTCGCCGGCCAGGAACAGCGTGCGGAATTTCGAAAGGTCGTATTTCGGAATGAACTCGCCCTTCGGATCCTGTCCCTTGATGGCCCGAAACGCGGTCGGCGCGGTGAACAGCGCGATGACGCCATGCTCTGAGATCACCCGCCAGTAGGTGCCGGCATCGGGCGTGCCGATCGGCTTGCCTTCGAACAGCACGCTGGTGCAGCCATGCAGCAGCGGCCCATAGACGATGTAGGAATGGCCGACCACCCAGCCGACATCGGAGGCTGCCCAGAACACCTCGCCCGGTTTGACGCCGAACTCGTTTTCCATCGTCCATTTGAGCGCGACCATGTGGCCGCCATTGTCGCGCACGATGCCCTTGGGTTGGCCGGTCGTGCCCGATGTGTAGATGATGTAGAGCGGGTCGGTGGCAAGCACCGGAACGCAGTCGACATTGGCGCCGGCGGCCCGTTCGCGGGCGACGGCATCGGCGTAGTCGATGTCGAAATGCTCCTTCAACTCGCAACGCAACTGGTCGCGCTGCAGGATCAGGCAGCCGTCCGGCTTGTGGCGGGAAATCTCGATCGCTCTGTCGAGCAATGGCTTGTAGGCAACGACGCGGCCCGGCTCTAGCCCGCAGGAGGCCGAAATGATCAGCTTCGGCTTGGCGTCGTCGATCCGGGTGGCAAGCTCATGCGAGGCAAAGCCGCCGAAGACGACCGAATGCACGGCGCCAATGCGGGCGCAGGCCAGCATGGCAAAGGCGGCCTCCGGCACCATCGGCATGTAGATGATGACGCGGTCGCCCTTGCCGATGCCGCGGTTCTTCAGCACCGAGGTCAGCGCGACCACCTCGCGCTTCAGTTCGGCATAGGTGAACTTCCTGATCGTTCCGGTGATGGCGCTGTCATGGATCAGCGCGATCTGCTCGGCACGTCCGCCGGCGACGTGGCGGTCGACGGCATTGTAGCAGGTGTTGCAGGTGGCGCCGGTAAACCAGCGACCGTAGACGCCGGCCGTGGCATCGAACACCTTGTCATAGGGCGAATACCAGTCGATGGCAGCAGCCGCCTCCGCCCAGAACTTTTCCGGATCGCGTTTCCAGCCGTCATAGACCTCGTGATAACGTGAAGCCATCCGACACCTCCCCAGGAATGTTTTTCTTCCCACCAGATAGCGCGCTCTAACCTTGGCCGCAAATGTGCGCCATTGTGTGGCCGGCATCGATCTGGCGCTTGGGGGCAAGCTGCGATGAAATTGCGATATCGGATTGGAGCGGCCGTGCTGGCGGCGCTGTCATTGACGGTCGCGTCCGCCGCCTGGGCTGGCGATGCCGCGGCACGGCGCATCATCGGCTTTTCGCCCGACGGCAACTATTTCGCCTTCGAGCAATATGGAACGCTCGACGCCGGCGCTTCGAACTCCGGCTATTCGCAGATCGACATCATCGACACCCGTACCGACGCCTTCGTTGGCGGCGAGCCGATCCTCGTCGTCGACGAGTCCGAGGAGGCGACACTGACCCTGGAGCAGGCAAGGGCACAGGCGGCTGCGAAGGCGGCTCCGATCCTTGCCAAACACGCCATCGCGTCGCGCGGCGAGCAGACGGCTTCCGACAAGTTCACCTTTCCCGATGAGATGGTTGCCTACAACGACATTTCCCGCCTCGAGCAGGTGTCGCAGAATTGGCTTTCGCCGCTCTATGACCAACTCGACATTTCAACCATCCAGCTTGGCCAGATCCTGGCCAGCAGCACCGCCGACTGTTCAGCGAGTTTCGACGCCACGCAGCAAGGCGACATATCGGGCAAGGCGCTCGGCTTCCGACTGACGCTACAAGGGCAGGACGGCAAGCCGTTCAAGGTCCTGCACGAGGACAAGACCGTGCCGGGGTCGAGGAACTGCCCCACTTCCTACAGCCTGTCGGAATCCTACGAACTCGCCCCGGCCGGCAAGCCGGCCGTGATTGTGGTGCTGGTCCAGCGCTTCAGCCAGGGCTTCGAGGGCCGTGACCGCCGCTTCATCGCGGTGACCGGCCAGCCGCGCTGACAAAGTCGATTGCTCTAGATCGGCAAAGCCACAAGCATGAGGCCGATGCCGCCGAAGATCAAAATGGCTGTCGCCAGGGCTTTTCTGTGACGTTCGAAGCTCGTCGGAGCCCGTTCCCAATTGTAACGCATACGCTCTCTCCACAACTCCCGAGGAGTCTTTACCTTACTTAGGGGAAGAAAAGCAACGGTCTGGCGCGGGACGGCTCGTGTGCCCCCGCATCACGAAGAAGACTATTTCTGGACGGTACCTGCTGGAAGCCGGCGGCGGGCTGCATTCAAGCCGCCGGCTGACAGGAAGATTACATGCCCCAGCGCAGCGCAGCGGTGTGCACCGGCGCATCCCAGAATGCGGTCGCTTCCGCGTCGAGCATGGTCAGCGTGATCGAGCAGCCGGCCATGTCGAGCGAGGTGACATAGGAGCCGACCAGCGAACGGGTCACCGTCACACCGTGCCTGTCGAAAATCCGCCGCGCGCTGTTGTACATCAGATAGAGCTCCATCGACGGCGTGCCGCCAAAACCGTTGACGAACAGCAGCGCCGGGCCCTTGGCTCGGTCGCCGAGATCGCCAAGGATCGCAGCGCAAATCTCCTCGGCAATGGCGTCGGCGCTTTTCAAGGTATCGCGTCGCCTTCCGGGCTCGCCATGGATGCCGACGCCGAACTCCATCTCGCCATCGCCGATCTCGAAAGTCGGCTTGCCGGCGGCCGGCACGGTACAACTGGTCAGCGCCACGCCCATCGAGCGGGTAGCCGCGTTGACGCGTTCGCCCAGCGCCTTCAGCGGCGCCAGAGCCAGGCCATGCTCGGCCGCCGCGCCGACGATCTTTTCCACCACCACCGTACCGGCGACGCCGCGCCGGCCGGTCGTGTAGGACGAGTTCTCGACGGCGACATCGTCATTGGTGACGATTTGCATGACGCCTTCCGACATTTCAGCCGCCATCTCGAAGTTCATCACGTCGCCCTCATAGTTCTTGACGATGAACAGGCAGCCGGCGCCGGTGTCGACGGCTTCCGCCGCCGCCAGCATCTGGTCCGGTGTCGGCGAGGTGAACACCTGGCCGGGGCAGGCGGCGTCGAGCATGCCGTGACCGACAAAGCCGCCATGCAGCGGCTCGTGACCGGAGCCGCCGCCGGAGATCAGCGCCACCTTGCCCGGCTGCAAGGTCTTGCGGCGGACGAATTTGTGCTCGTCGCCAAGCACCAGGATGTCGGCATGGGCGGCAACGAAGCCGTCGAGGCTTTCGGTCAGCACCGTGTCCACCGAATTCATAAATTTCTTCACGGCCGTCTCCTCCCGAAATGGGCCCTGTCGAACCGCTCTAGCGGATCAGCCACCCTTGCCGGTAATGCTGGTGATCTTTTGGATAAAATCATTCACTGCCCGATCGAGCGCAGCGTTCTGCTTGTCGTCGCCGAAATCCGGCACGATGAGCGAAACATGCCGCGTCTTGCGCATGCCTGCCGCGACAGACATTTTTCCCGGATGCGCCTGATGGTAGGCGGCAAGAAACTGATCGCGCTCGACTGGGCTGAAATGGCAGACGGAAAAGATCGAAGGCAAATGCTTTGACGGAATCGGGATCGAATAGGCCGGGCTGGAAATCTGCGTGACGAAGCTGCGGTGCTTGCCGAGCGCATCGGCAAGCCGCTGGCGCATGCCGGACGGCCGCTGGTCGATGACGTGCGACAGGATCGTCTTGTAGGCGCGGATCGCCTCCTCGGAACCGGCTTCAGGTATCTTGTCGATCATGCCGGCCGCGCCTGGATCGATACGTCAGCGATCGCCGCCTTGGCCATGGCGAGTTGCGCCGGGGCAACGGACAGATCGCGCAGGCCGGCCTCGAGCAGCGACGGGATCGCGGCTGGGTCACCGCCGGCGTCGCCGCACAGGCTGACCGGGATTTCTTCGCGCAGGCCAAACGCCGTCACGGCGGCGACCAGCCGCAGCACGGCTGGATGACGGACCGAATTGAGGTGTACCACCAGAGCGTTGTCGCGGGCAGCCGCCATGACATATTGAGTCAGGTCGTTGGAGCCGATCGAGAAGAAGGCGGCCTCGGCAAAGGCCTCGGGCGCGATCGCCACCGAAGGCACCTCGACCATGATGCCGAGCGGCGGCATTTTATGCGCAATGCCGCGCGCGGCAAGCTCTGCCTGTTCTTCGGCGAACATCGCCGCTGCCTGGCTGTATTCCTCCACAATGGCGATCATCGGGAACATCACTTTCAGACTGCCGTGCACGGCGGCGCGCAGCAGTGCCCGGATTTGTACACGAAACACTTCCGGCCGCGCCAGCGACAGCCTGATGCCGCGCAGGCCGAGGAACGGATTGGTCTCCTCGACGGTGAAGCCGGGCACTGGCTTGTCGCCGCCGGCATCGACGGTGCGGATCGTCACCGGCTTTTCGCCGGCCCATTCCAGCACCTTGCGATAGGCGCGATACTGCGTTTCCTCATCGGGCAACGTCTTGCCGAACAGGAATTCGGTGCGCATCAGGCCGACGCCGTCGCAGGTGGCGATGTCGATGCCGTCGACGTCGGACGGATCGGCGATGTTGACCTGCACCCGCACCGCTATGCCGGTCCTGGTCACCGCCGGCCGCGCCAGAAAAATCCCGGCCCGGTCGCGGCGCGCCGAGAACGACGACGACGATTGGCGAAAGGCGTCGATCTCGGCCTTGGAAGGCGACAGCACAATGCCGCCATGTTCGGCATCGAGCAGTGCGATGCCGGCAAGGTTGGCAGGCGCGTTGCCAAGACCCACCACCCCAAGCCCCACAACCATGGGCACGCCGCGTGAGCGCGCCAGCATGGCGACGTGGCTCGCCGTGCTGCCCGCCTTCAGCGCGATGCCGCCACCGCCACTCCAGTCGGTTTCGAGAAAACGCGTCGGCGCGATGTCCTCGCCGTAGAGGATGGCGCCCGATGGTGCCTGCACCTCGCCATCTTCGGTCAGCGCGCGCAGCACCTGGTCCCTGATGTCGCGTATGTCGGCCGCACGGGCGCGGAAATACTCTTGATCCGAGGTCTCGTAGCCGGCGATTTCCACATCCAGCGCCTGTCGCCATGCCGTATCGGCGGGCTGTCCGGAGGCAATCGCTGCAAAGGCCGGGCCGCTCAACGCGTCGTCCCCGAGCATGGCGATCTGAAATTCGAGGATGTCGGCGGCGTCACCGTCAGCGAGATTGATCAATGCGGTGAGACGGCCCGTCGCAACGTCGATTGCGGTCTCGAGCGCGGCCTTCTCGTCGGCAGCATTTTCCTTGCAGGCGTAGGCAATGGCAATCTGGTCGAGGTCGAACAACGGTCCCTCGGCATACCCGGCCGAGGCCGAAATGCCTTGCAGCCTAAGCGGTTCGGACATGGTCCGCGCCTTCGTCGAAATCGCGCCGCACCAGTTCGACCAGCGCGTCGACGGCATCATTGGCGCCATCGCCGCTGGCCCTGATATGCAGCACTGTGCCTTTCGGCGCCTTGGTGGCCATCACCTTGACGATGCTCTTGGCGTCGAACCACGGCCCGTTGGCGGCCAGTGCTATCTCCACCTCGGCGGCGAAGGTCTTGGCCAGCTTGGTGAACTTCACCGAAGGACGCGCATGCAGACCCACCTCGTGGGTGATCAGGACGGTCGCTTCGGCGGATGCGGACATGTCTTTAAAGTTCCCGTTCGCTCACGACGGCGACAATTCGTGCGCCGTCGCCACCACTTCGCGCAGCGAGGCGCCGCCGGACGCCTCGGTCGCCGCCATCACCGCGCCTTCGACGATCGGCGCGTTGCAGACGATGATCTTCTGCGCACGCGGCTCGCCGATCATCTCCACCGCCATTTCGCTGTTGGTCTCGGCGCCGCCGAGATCGACCAGGATAGCGACGCCGGCCTCCGACCAGGCCCTGTCGATGGCGCTCATGATCGCCTCGACATTGGTGCCGAGCCCGCCATGGCCGTTTCCGCCGCACCATGCAAGCGGCACTTCGTCGCCCACCATCTGCCGCACCATGTCGGCCGTGCCCTCGGCGACCAGCGGCGAATGCGAAACGATGACGATGCCGACATTGCTCATGCGCTTTCCCCGACGGTTTCGGCCACTGTCCGCACCAGAAGCGCGGTTGAACGCGCGCCGGCATCCATATGGCCGATCGAGCGGTCGCCAAGGAACGAGGCGCGGCCACGCAGGGCCTTCATCGGCACGGTCGCTTCGGCGGCAGCGTCGGCGTCATCGGCGATTTCCGCCGCCGTCTTTCCCTGCAGCAGCGCCTCATGCACAGGCTGCAGCACGTCGAGCATCGTCTTTTGCCCGACCTGTGACTTGCCCCGCGCCGCCACCGCTTCGATCGCCTTTCCGAAAGCCAGGGTCAGATTGGCGCGATCGGGCGCGGCGGAAATCTCCTTGCCGAGCGCCATGAACAAGGTGCCGAACAACGGGCCCGAAGCGCCGCCGACCGTCATCACCAGCTTGGTGCCGATCGCCTTGAGTGCCTCGGGCAGCGGCTTGGCAGCAAACGCCTCGGCCTCGCTGCGTACCGCCTCGAAGCCGCGCTTCATGTTCAGCCCGTGGTCGCCGTCGCCGATCGCCTGGTCCAGCGCCGTCAACTCCTCGGCGTGCGTGGCAATCGTATCCGCGGCCACCACGATCAGCCTCGAAAGGTTCAACGCCGCCATGTCACCCAAATTCCTGGTTCCCACCCTGCCGGCAGTAGCGAAAGAATTTTCATTCGACAACTGAAGCATGCGTCAGGCCGCTGCAAGCAGCGTGGCCGCGGCGGCAAAGGCCTCGGCCACCGCATAGGCGCCGGGGTCAACCACGCCTTGCAGCTTGCTGCCGACATAGGCGGACCGCCCGGCTTTCGCCCTGTCCATGGCGGACGTGGCCTCGGCACCGCGTCGAGCCGCTGTTGCCGCTTCCTCCAGGCCGCCGGCGTCGAGCGCTTTCAGGGCTGGCTCGAGGGCATCGATCATGGTGCGGTCGCCGACCTTTGCGCCGCCGTAGAAAGTCATCCGTTCGAGACCGGCAAGCAGCGCCTTGGCCACGCTGGCGCCGCCGTCCAGGGCCTGCGCTGCCGCGGTGAAGAAGATCGACAGCAGCACCCCGCTGGAGCCGCCCATGGACGTGCTCAGAATGTCGCCCACCGCGCCAAGGGTTGCCGCGGGATCGGCAAGCGGCAGCATATCAAGCCGCTCGAGCACACTGCGCGCGCCAGTCGCCACCGTCGAACCGGTGTCGCCGTCTCCCGCCTTGGCGTCCAGCCCGTTCAACGTGCCTTCGAGCGCGATCAGCCTTTCGCAGATGCTGACGACAAGGCGCCGGGTGCGGGCATCCTGGCTGGGTTTACGCGCCGCGCCCTCAGCGGCTGGTTTGGCGATGGGCACGACGGAAGGTGAAACAAAAGGCCTTGCCGGCATCCAGGCGTGCGGACCGACCGGCGCCAGCAGGGCCTTCTCGCGTACGGCGTCGAGCCGGATCAGCGACAGCGAGAAACCGTTCATGTTGAGCGCCGTCATCAGCGGTCCGGGGCCGATCGTCAGCTTGATGGTTTTGGCCAGCGGCGAAGCAAGCACGGCATTGGCGACAAGCGACATTTCGAGGGGCGGCACCGAACCGAGATTGTTGATCAGCAGGGCATGGCTGGCCGCAGGATCGAGCCGTGCCGCAAGCCGCTCCGCCATGATCGCGACCAGCCTGTCGGCGCTTTGCACCGCAATCCGTTCGACGCCCGGCTCGCCATGAATGCCGAGACCGAGTTCGCCATCGTTTTCGCCAAATCTGTCTTCGTGCGGCTGGCCCGGGATCGAACAGGACGAAAGAGACATGCCGAGTGACACAATGTCCTTTGCCGCTGCTCGCGCGGCCGCCGCGATATCAGCCAGATCGTGGCCGGCTTCCGACAGATGGCCTGATATCTTGTGCACGAACAAGGTGCCGGCAACGCCGCGCGGCTGGGCGATGTCGGGGAGCGCGATATCGTCGGCGACGATCACCATCTCGACGCGAAAACCTTCGGCGCGCGCCTTCTCGGCTGCCAGGCCGAAATTGAGCCGGTCGCCGGTGTAGTTCTTGACGATCAGCAGGCAGCCGGCCGGGCCGGTGACCGCGCGAATGGCGGCCAGCACCGCCTCGACGCTTGGCGAGGCAAAGATCTCGCCCGAGACAGCGGCCGTCAGCATGCCCTTACCGACGAAGCCGGCATGTGACGGCTCGTGCCCGGCGCCGCCGCCGGAGACGACGCTGACCTTCGTCCTGTCCCAGTCGGCGCGCAGGACGACCTTGATCTCGGGATAACCGTCGAGGCGCGCAAGGTCGCCTGCGCCAATGGTCCGCAAGAGGCCGTCCAGCGCCTCGCTGACGATCGTTTCCCTGCGATTGAAAAAGTGCTTCATCGAATTCGTCCAGTCACTTGTCTGCAGTCATCAATCAGAAGCCGGTGTTGAACCCTTGGCAGGGAAACCCCGAAAACCGTTCACATCAGCCTTTGTCCGTCGGCACCAAAATAGAGCGGCGACCGGTAGCGGATCACCACCCTGTCGCCTTGCCCCAGATCCGTTTCGGGATCGGTCAGCGTCACCAGTTTCCTGGTTCCCACCGTCACATGCAGGTGGTTCTGGTCGCCGAGATGCTCGACCCAGTCGACGACGCCGTCGGCATGGCCGTTCGCGGCCTTCTCGATCGACAGATGTTCGGTGCGTGCGCCGATCGTCTTGGTGCCGGCCGGTGCGCCGCCGTCGGGCAGCAGCCCGGTTGGCAAAAGATTGATGGCCGGCTGGCCGAGCCTGGCCGCGACATGCAGGTTTGCCGGCTCCGAATAGATCGTGCGGGGCGAGCCGATCTGCACCAGCACGCCGTCGGCAAGGATGCCGATGCGGTCGGCCATCGTCATCGCCTCGATCTGGTCATGCGTGACATAGAGCATGGTGGCGCCGAGTTCGGCCTGGATGCGTTTCAGTTCGAGCCTGAGATCCGCCCGTAGCTTGGCATCGAGCGACGACAGCGGCTCGTCCATCAGATAGATCGAAGGCTTGCGCACCAGCGCGCGGCCGATGGCGACGCGCTGCATTTCGCCGCCCGACAGCTTGGTCGAGCGGTTGGCGAGCTTGTGATGGATGCGCACCATCTTCGCCACTTCCTCGACCCGGCGGCGGATCTGTTCCTCCGGCATCCTTCGTGCCGGCGAGCGCAGCGGGAAGGCAAGGTTGTCGAACACCGACAAATGCGGATAGAGCGAGTATTGTTGGAACACGAAGGCGGTGTCGCGCTCGGCCGGCGACAGCGTCGTGGCATTGTGGCCGCCGATTTCGATCGTGCCGGCATCCGGCCGCTCCAGCCCGGCGATCAGCCGCAGCGTCGTCGTCTTGCCGGCGCCGGTCGGCCCGAGCAGCACGACGAACTCACCATCGGCGATGGAGAGATCGAGCCCGTTGACAGCGACATGGTCGCCAAAACTCTTGCTCACATTCTTGATGTGCACGTCAGCCATGCTGTGCCCTCCGCTCCGAGGCGGCATCGTGGATCGCGGTTCTCACCGCGCGGCCCGATCCCTTCTCGAACAGCGACAGCCGAGCGCTGCTCAGCGTCAAGCCGACCTGGTCGCCGGTCGAGAGCCGGATTTCGGCCGGCACGCGGGCCTTGATGATGCCGTCCGCCGTCTCCACCGCGACGATCTGCGTGGTGCCGAGATATTCGGTGCCATAGATGGCGCCACGCAGCTTGGAGTTGTCGTCGAAGCGGATGTGTTCCGGACGGATGCCGAGCGCCATGTCGGCCGGGGCGATATCGTCACGCACCTCTGGCACCGCGACCTTCGCACCCTGGACAGTGATTTCCTTGGCGCCCTTTGCCAGTCCGCCGCCGAAGCCCAGGAAATTCATTGGCGGCGAACCGATGAAATCGGCGACGAACATAGTCGCCGGCCGGTCGTAGATCTCGCGCGGCGTGCCGAATTGTTCGATGACGCCATGGTTCATCACCGCGATCTTGTCGGCCATTGACATCGCTTCCATCTGGTCGTGCGTGACATAGACGGTGGTGGCGTGGATGCGGTTGTGCAGTTCGCGCAACTCATGGACCATCAAATCGCGGAACTCGGTATCGAGGGTCCCCAGCGGTTCGTCCATCAGGAAGCACTTTGGCCGCCGCACGATGGCGCGGCCGAGCGCCACCCGCTGGCGGTCGCCACCGGCCAGGCCGGAGACGGATTTGTTGAGCAGATGGTCGATGCGCAGAAGCTTGGCTGTCTCTTCGACGCGCTGGCGGATCTCGGCCGATGGCATGCCTTGCGCCAGCAGCGGAAAGCCTATGTTCTTGCGCACGTTCATGTGCGGATAGAGCGCGAACAGCTGGAAGACGAAGGCGATGTCGCGTTCGCGCGCCCGCAGCATGGTGACGTCGTCGCCGCCAAGCAGGATCTGGCCGCCCGTCGGCAGTTCGAGCCCGGCGATCATTCGCAGGGTTGTCGTCTTGCCGCAGCCCGACGGTCCGAGCATGACGAAGAACTCGCCATCCTCGACGACGAAGTTGGAATCCTGCACGGCGACGAAATCGCCGAAGGCCTTTCTCAGGTGCTGAACGCGAATTTCGGCCATGGCTATTCCGGAAACTTCGAGACGATGATGAACATCACGGTGCCGGCAAGCATGGTGATGAAGGAATAGGTGTAGAGCGACAGCGCGAAGGGCTGGAACAGCATCAGGAAGCCGAGGGCGATCAGCACCGTGGCGATGTTTTCCATCAGCCCGCGCCTGGCCCAGACCGGCCAGCGCGATTTGCGTTTCTGAGGGCTGGTCAGGGTCATTTGCGCACCGCGCCGAAGGTGATGCCGCGCAGCAATTGCTTGCGAAGCAGGATGGTGAAGACCAGGATCGGCACCAGGAAGATCGTCGTGCCGGCCGCCACCGCCGGCCAGTCCTGGCCGCCTTCGCCTATGATGGTCGGGATGAAGGGCGGGGCGGTCTGCGCCGTGCCCGAGGTCAAAAGGGCAGCGAACGCATATTCGTTCCAGGCGAAGATCAGGCAGAAGATGGCGGTGGCGGCAATGCCGGTCGTCGCTTGCGGCAGCACGGTGCGCCAGAAGGCCTGCAGCCGCGTATAGCCGTCGATCATCGCCGCTTCCTCGTATTCGCGCGGGATCTCGTCGATGAAGCCTTTCAGGAGCCACACCGCCAGTGAGACATTGACCGCCGTATAGAGCAGGATCATGCCGAGCGCGGTGTCGGACAGGCCAAGCTCGCGGTACATCAGGTAGATCGGGATGGCCACGGCGATCGGCGGCATCATGCGCGTCGATAGGATGAAGAACAGGAGGTCATCGGCGAGCGGCACCTTGAAACGCGAGAAGCCATAGGCCGACAGCGTGCCGAGAAACACTGCGCAGAAGGTCGAGCCGAAGGCGATGATCAGCGAGTTGACGAAACGCGGCAGGAAGTTGGACGGGCCGGCGATCACCATGTTGCGCTTGCGCGTGGTCTCGTCGCAGAAGTCGGTCGCCGGACCCAGCGAGTTGATGTATTCCGGCGTCTGCCGCGTCCGCGTCGTGAACAGGTTGCAGTAGCCCTCGAGGCTCGGCTGGAACAGCAGTTTCGGCGGATAGGCGATCGAATCCGGCGGCGTCTTGAAGCTGGTGGCGAAGATCCACAGCAGCGGCACGATCGAGATCAGCGCGTAGGCGATGATGATCGCGCCGGCGATGCGCTTCGAATTTGCCGAGGGTGCGACGACCGAGTGGGCAGTGGTCAGGCTCATCTCTGCTTCACCTTGTTGAGCGCCTTGACGTAGATGTTGGCGAGACCGAACACCGCGACGAACAGGATGATGGCGAAGGCCGAGGAATAGCCCGTCCGCCAGCTTTCGAAGGCCTGGCGTTTGAGCGTGATCGAGGCGACCTCGGTGGTCGAGCCCGGCCCGCCACCGGTGAGCAGATTGACCATGTCGAACATCTTGAAGTTCTCGATGCCGCGAAACAGTACCGCCAGCATGATGAAGGGCAGCGCCATCGGCAGCGTGATCGACCAGAACTGCCGCCAGTTGGAGGCGCGGTCGACCTCGGCCGCCTCATAGATGTATTCGGGGATCGAGCGCAGCCCGGCGAGGCAGATCAGCATCACGTAGGGCGTCCACATCCAGGTATCGACGATGATGATCGACCATGGCGCCAGCGACACGTTGGAGAGCATCTGGATGTTCGTTGGCGGGATGCCGGTGACGAAGGAAATGGCATAGGCGAACAGGCCGATCTGCGGCTCGTAGAGGAAGCGCCAGAAATTGCCGACCACCGCCGGCGACAGCATCATCGGAACCAGGATGAGCGTCGTCCAGAACGCGTGGCCACGGAACTTCCTGTCGATCAGCCAGGCCAGCGTGAAGCCGATCAGCGTCTGCAGCAGGATGGTCCAGAACACGAAATGCGCCGTCGTCTGCATGGCGATCCAGATGTCCTTGTCCGCGAGGATGCGCTGGTAATTGGCAAAGCCGAGATTCTTCACCACCTCGTTCGGGCGGTTGGCCCGAAAATTGGTGAACGACAGATAGATCGCCCAGAACAGCGGGAAGATGTTGATGGCGAGCAGCAACAGGATCGTCGGCGAGATGAACAGCCAGGCGAGGCCCTTGTCGCTGATGCCCCGGACCTTGCGGGCCAACGGTTCCGGGGTCGCCCGGGCAACGTTCTCCGCGGTCCGATTGAGCATGGTCAGTCCTGCTTCGGTCACTTGGGTCGTCTCTGTCATGAATTTATCTGAACTGCGTCCCGTGCCAAGAGCGGCACGGGACGCTTGGGCCTAGCTCGGGAGGAGCCGGATTACATCTTGCCGTCGTCCTGGAAGACTTGCGTCCAGTCCTTGACCAGGCCGTCGAGGGCATCCTTGGCCGAACCTTGGCCGGCGACGACATAATCATGGAAGCGCTTCTGCGACGCCTGCAGCAGCGGTGCGTAGCTCGGCTCCGCCCAGAAGTCCTTCACGATGGCCATCGAGTCCAGGAAGGTCTGCGCATAGGGCTGGCTGGCCGGGAACTTCGGGTCCTTGACCACCGCGTTGAGGCAGGAGTAGCCGCCGAGTGACCACCACTTGGCCTGCACGTCCTTGTTGGCGAACCACTTGATGTATTTCAGCGCCGATTCCTGCTTGTCGGAATAGGACACCACCGAGATACCCTGGCCGCCGAGTTGGGCGAACTGGTCGCCGTCAGGCCCCTTTGGATTGACGAAGTAACCGATCTTGTCGCCACCGACATTTTCGTCCTTCTGCAGGCCCGGCCATGTGAAGGCAAAGTTCATGTGCATCGCTACCTGGCCGGATTTGAAGGCATCGACGCCTTCGCCCATGTAGCTGTTCGAGGCGCCCGGAGGGGTGCAGCAATCATAGAGCGCCTTGTAGAACTCCAACCCCTTCACCGACTTGTCGGAATTGACGAAGCCTTCCATCTCGTAGGGCTTCTTCGGGTTCTCGTACTGGAAGCCGTAGCTGTAGAGCACGTCCATGGCGCCCATGGTGATGCCTTCCGAGCCGCGCTCGGTATAGATCGAGGCGCCATAGACGGTCTTGCCGTCGATCTGCCGCTTCTGGAAGAATTCGGCGATCTGCTTCAACTGGTCGAAGGTGGTCGGCGGGCCGAGATCCCAGCCGTACTTCTCCTTGAATTCCTTCTGCAGCTCCGGCTTGGAGAACCAGTCCTTTCGGTAGGTCCAGCCGACGACGTCGCCCATGGCTGGCAGCGCCCAGTAGTTCGGCGTGTTCTTCGGCCATTCCGAATAGCCGACGACGGTTGCCGGGACGAAATCGTCCATGCTGATCTTCTCCTTGTCGAAGAAGTCGTTCAGCTTGACGTAGTGGCCGTTCTCGGCGGCGCCGCCGATCCACTGGCTGTCGCCGATGATCAGGTCGCACAGCTTGCCGTGCGAGTTCAGCTCGTTGAGGAAACGGTCGGCATAGTTGGTCCACGGCACGAACTCGAATTTCATGCCGATGCCGGTTTCCTTGGTAAAATCCTTGGACAGTTCGACAAGTGCGTTCGCCGGGTCCCAGGCGGCCCAGCACAGCGTCAGGTCTTCAGCGTGCGCGACATTCGAGACGGCTGTCGACGCTGTAATCGCCGAGGCCAGTCCCAACGCCAGTTTCAAGCTCGATTTCATGCCTTCCTCCCATTTGCGAAACGCGTCCGGATGACGGTTTCAAGAGCTCCAAACCCCTCTCCTCAGGGGCCCAAACATGGCGGCGCGGCAGCGTCGCAGATGTTTAGTAATTTGTTTAGTGATGCAATTTTTACTAAACAACGCAAGCGAATTCGTTGCTGCGCCGCAGCATGCTCGCGGCGATGCCTGAAAACATTGGGAAAAGCATGGATCGCGGATCGGATGGTTGAGGCCGTGCAGGCCGGGCCTGGCCAGGCCCGAAGGTCGTCTCGGCGCTCAGTCGATCCGTTTGGTGCTCACCACGACCGGCCGGATCGCCGGTGCCGGCGGCAGCAGCGCGCGGATGTCGGCGAAGGGAAACACAGGCTCGAAGCGGAAGGCTTCGGCCAATGAACCCAGCGCGCCGTTGCACTGGCCTGAACGAAAAAGGTTCTGCGTTCGCGCGCCGTCGACGAAGCGCTCGGGATCCTGCGACTGATGCATGCGGATCGCGTTGGCCTTGATGTCGGCATGCGCGGAAATATCGACATAGTGCGTCGGCGAAAAACCGGTGCCGCCGAGCGTGTCGGCATGCAGCACCGGCACCGCGAACGAAGCCGCGATGCGCACGCCGTCCGACAGTGCGCGGTGGTCGCCGTGATAGTCGTTCGGCGCATGGGTGATCGCCAGGTCCGGGCCGACCTCGCCGATCAGGGCCTTCAGCGCTGCGATCAGCGCCGCATCGGCCACCAGCGCGCCATCCGGGAAGTCGAGAAAGCGCGGCGCAGCACCAAGCAGGCTTGCCGCTTGGCTCGCCTCCTTGCGCCGCGCCCGGGCAAGCGCGCCGGGATCGCCCTTGCCGCCCTTGGCCCCATCCGTGGCTATGGCAAAAGTGAGTTCTGCGCCTTGCGCGGCATAGGCGGCCATCGTACCGAACATGAAGATCTCGATGTCGTCCGGATGCGCACCGAGCGCCAATATCTTCAAGCCACTCTCTCCTCGGAAATCAAAAAACGTGACGAACGGAATCCTGCTCGCCCTGATCGCCTATGCAAGCTATTCGGGCAGCGATGCCGTTGTCAAAAGCCTCGGCGGCCAGTTCACGGTCTTCGAGATCGGATTTTTCACGACGCTGTTTGCCGGCTTCTTTCTCTTCTTCACCCGGCCGGTGGGCGAGCGCTGGCGTGATTTCTGGCGCACCAGCCGGCCCTGGGCGGTGCAGGCGCGCGCCTGGGCGGGCATCGCGTCCGGCGTGCTCAGCGTCTACGCCTTCACCACCATTCCGCTGGCGGAAGTCTATGCGCTGGTCTTTCTGGCGCCGCTCTGCGTCACCATCCTCTCCACCGTCGTCCTCAAGGAGAAGGTCGGTCCATGGCGATGGCTGGCGGTGGTCGCCGGTTTTGCCGGTGTCATGCTGGTGGTGCGACCAGGGTTTCGCGAGCTCAATCTCGGCCACCTTGCCGCCTTCGGCGTTGCCTTCCTCGCCGCCGCCAGCGTCATCCTGATGCGCTCGCTGGCACAGCAGGAAAAGCGCACGACCATGCTGGGTGTCCTGGTTGGCTACGGCCTGTTGTTCAATGGCGTTGGGGCCGCCGCCACCTCATTCACCGTTCCGGACGGCAAGCAGTTGGTATGGCTGGTGATGGCGGGTGCCTTCACCGCTTGCGGGCAGCTGCTGCAGCTATTGGCTGTCAAATATGCGCCCGCCAACCGGATCGCACCGACGCATTATTCGCAAATCGTCTGGGCGGTGATCCTCGGTGCACTGTTCTTCCAGGAATACCCCGACTGGCTGTCGCTGGTCGGCCTCGCGGTCGTCGGCGGTTCCGGCCTGCTGACCATGGTTCGCGAGGAAGCGCGGCTCGGCACGGTGCGCTGGAACCCGTTTTCCTGCACCCGGCTTTGAACCCGTCCCGGTTGCACGGCGACCGTGACCGCTGATATGCGGACGCGATGACGACAAAACCCTTGCCGGAGCTTCCCGTATCCGCCGTGCTGCCGGCGCTGAGTGAAGCGCTTGGCCATGGCAACAGCGCCGTGCTGGTGGCGCCCCCCGGCGCCGGCAAGACGACGCTGGTGCCGCTGGCGCTGCTCGATGCGCCCTGGCTGGGGACCGGCAAGATCGTTCTGCTCGAACCGCGCCGGCTTGCCGCCCGCGCCGCCGCCCGCCGCATGGCCGAATTGCTCGGCGAGGAGCCCGGCGCCACCGTCGGCTACGCCATGCGCATGGAGAACCGCACCTCGGCCAAGACCAGGATATTGGTCGTCACTGAAGGCGTGCTGGCGCGCATGATCCTCGACGATCCCGAACTGCCCGGCGTCTCGGCGGTGATCTTCGACGAATTCCACGAGCGTTCGCTCGACGGCGATTTCGGCCTGGCACTGGCGCTCGACGTGCAAGGCGCGCTGCGGCCGGATCTGCGGTTGCTGGTGATGTCGGCGACGCTCGACGGCGCCCGCGTCGCGAAACTGCTGTCGGGCGCGCCGGTGATCGAGAGCGAGGGCCGCGCCTTCCCAGTCGATATCCGCTATGACGAGCGTCCGGCCGGCACCACCGTCGAGGACGCCATTGCCAAGGCGATACGCTCAGCGCTTGCCGACGAGAGCGGCAGCGTGCTGGCCTTCCTGCCCGGCCAGCGCGAGATCGAGCGCACTGCCGAGCGGCTGGCCGGCAAGGTCGGCGCCGACACCGATATCGTGCCGCTCTACGGCATGCTCGACGGCAAGGCGCAGGACGCGGCGATCAAGCCGGCTCCTGCCGGCCGCCGCAAGGTGGTGCTGGCCACTTCCATCGCCGAGACTTCCATCACCATCGACGGCGTGCGCGTCGTCATCGATTCCGGCCTGTCGCGACTACCACGCTACGAGCCGGCCAGCGGCCTCACCCGGCTGGAAACCGTGCGTGTCAGCAAGGCGTCCGCTGACCAGCGCGCCGGCCGTGCCGGGCGCACGCAGCCGGGCGTCGCCATGCGGCTGTGGCGGGCCGAGCAGACGGCGGCGCTCCCCGCCTTCACGCCACCGGAAATCCTCGAAGCCGACCTGTCCGGCCTGCTGCTCGACTGCGCCGCCTTCGGCGTCGCCGATCCCATGAGCCTCGCCTTCCTCGATCCGCCGCCCGCTCCGGCGCTCAACGAGGCAAGGCTGCTGTTGCGCGCGCTGGATGCCGTCGACGAGGCCGGGCGCCTGACGGAGGCGGGTGTCTCGATGCGCAAGCTCGCTCTGCCGGTTCGGCTGGCGCATATGGTCGCCGAGGCAGCCAGGAGCGGCCATGCCAACGAGGCGGCCATGCTTGCCGTGCTGCTGACGGAACGTGGGCTTGGCGGCGACGGTGCCGATCTGGAGCGACGGCTGATGCGCTTTCGCTCCGAGCGATCGCCGCGCGCCACGGCCGCGCTCCAGCTTGCCGAACGGCTGGCGAGACAGGCGTCTTCACCCTCCCCCTTTTGGGGAGGGTCGATCCGCGAAGCGGAGCGGGGTGGGCCGAGCGCGGCACCCCCACCCCGTCTCCCTCGCCTTGCTGCGCAAGGCTCGCTCGCCGACCCTCCCCACAAGGGGGAGGGTGGTGCCGGCGCGCTTCTGATCCACGCCTGGCCCGATCGCGTCGCCAAGGCGCGCGGCGAGCGCGGCCGTTTCGTGCTGGCCAACGGTTCCGGCGCCATGCTCGACGCTGCCGACCCGCTGGCCGGCGAGCCGTTTCTGGTCGTCGCCGACCTGCAGGGCAAGGCACAGAATGCACGCATCACGGCGGCGGCGGCAATCGGCGAGGACGACGTCCGCGCAGCACTTGCCGACAGGATCGAAACAGGCAGGCAAACGAGCTTCGACCGCGACAAGCGCGCCGTGCGTGTGCGCGAGACCGTGCGCCTTGGCGCCATCACGCTTTCCGAGCGCATGCTGCCGCCGCCAACCGGCGCTGCTGCCGATCGCGCCATTCTCGACGCATTGCGGGAGCATGGGCTGTCGCTGCTAACCTGGGGCAAGGAGGCGCAAACGCTGCGCCAGCGACTCACCTGGTTGCATCGCGGCCTCGGAGCGCCGTGGCCGGACATGGCGGATGCCCCCCTCATCGAGCGCCTTGACGACTGGCTGCTGCCGTTCCTGTCCGGCGCGGCCTCCTTTGCGGCCATCGATCCGGGCGTGGTTTCGGCCGGGCTGGCGACACTCGTGCCGCACGACTTGCAGCGCAGGATCGACACGCTGGCGCCGACCCACTTCGACGCCCCGTCGGGCAGCCATGTGCCGATCCGCTATGACGGCGAATGGCCGGTGCTGGCGGTGCGCGTGCAGGAACTGTTCGGCCTCGACCGTCATCCTGCCATCGCCAATGGCACGGTACCGCTGACGCTCGAACTCCTGTCGCCGGCGCACCGGCCGATCCAGACGACGCGCGACCTGCCCGGCTTCTGGCGCGGCTCCTGGGCCGATGTGCGTGCGGACATGCGCGGCCGCTATCCCAAGCATGTCTGGCCGGAAAATCCGCTGCTCGCAGCCGCCACGGCCCGCGCCAAGCCGCGCGGGACGTAGGTCCTCGACGCAGCACTTTTGATGAATCGCTTGCGGCGACGGACTGCATGCCTTGGCGATTGGCGCAAACGCCCATCGCTTCGTCATCCACGGGCGGAGCAAGGAGCGCAGCGACGCAGCGCAGACCCGAGGATCCATGCCGGAACGTTCGAGCTCTGCCGCGGTGCAGAATTCTGCCCCGCTACACCCTCCGGCCAAGATCCCGGCATGGATCCTCGGGTCTCCGCGTCCGCTTCGCTCCCGCTCCGCCCGTGGATGACGAAGTTGAGAAGCTTCGGGCAATCCCGAATGCTTATGACGGTCCACTGAAACGAACCATGAAATCTCGGCGGTCAACAGGCCTCCAACCCGCGAGTGCCTTGATGCAGCGCTACTAGCGTTCACCGGCCAGCGGCTGTAATCCATCACCATGATCAACGTTTTTCGTTCGCCCGATTTCCAGCAGAGCCAGAGGCTGCGCCTCAACACGCTGATCAGGCTGCGCTGGCTTGCCATCGTCGGTCAGAGCGTGACGGTGCTCGCCGTCGCCTATGGCCTGAAGTTTCCGCTACCGGTCAGCCTCTGCTTCGCCCTAATTGCCTGTTCGGCCTGGATGAACCTGTTTCTCGCCTTTCGCTTTCCCGCCGCGCATCGCCTCACCCCGCTCGCGGCCTTTGGCATCCTGATCTTCGACAGCCTGCAGCTTGCCGGCCTGCTTTACATGACCGGCGGCCTCACCAACCCGTTCTCGCTGCTGATGACCGTACCCGTCGTAATTTCGGCCACCTCGCTGCCCCTGCGCCTGACTGCGATCCTCGGCGGACTGGTGATGACGGCGGCCACCTTGCTGGTCTTTGTCCATCTGCCGCTGCCCTGGCATGAAGGCGCACCGTTGGAGATGCCGTTCATCTATGTCGCCGGTATCTGGATGGCGGTGCTGTCCTCGATCGCCTTCACCGCCATATATGCCTTCCGGGTGGCCGCCGAAGCGCGGCTTCTCGCCAATGCGCTTGCCGCCACCGAACTGGTGCTGCAGCGCGAGCAGCACCTGTCGGCGCTCGACGGGCTGGCGGCCGCCGCCGCGCACGAGCTTGGCACGCCGCTCGCCACCATTACCCTTGTCGTCAAGGAGATGGAAAAGGCGCTTGGCAACGATCCCAAATACGGCGAAGACGTCAGGCTGCTGCGCTCGCAGAGCGAGCGCTGCCGTGAGATCCTCAAGCGCCTGACCAGCCTGTCGTCCGAGGGCGAGGCGCATCTTTCCCGGCTGCCTTTGACCTCGCTGGTCGAGGAGGTCACCGCCCCGCATCGCGACTTCGGCATCTCGATCAAGCTTCGGCCTGGCGAGCGCATCGGGCCCGAACCGGTCGGGCGCCGCAATCCGGGCGTCATCTACGGCCTCGGCAATCTGGTCGAGAACGCCGTCGATTTCGCCCGCAAGAGCGTCACCGTGAGCTGGAGCTGGGACGACACCACTGTGGCCTTCTCGATCATCGATGACGGGCCGGGCTTTCCGGCCGAGATCATCGACCGTATCGGCGAGCCCTATATGTCGACGCGGCAGGGCACGGAAGCAGGCGGCGGCCTGGGGCTGGGCCTGTTCATCGCCAAGACGCTGCTCGAACGCTCCGGCGCGACGCTCGATTTCCGCAATTCGAGCGGCCTGGGCGAGGGCGCCGTGGTACAGATATCGTGGCCGCGCGGGGTGTTCCTCAACCCGGAAATCACCTCGGCCAGCATGTTCGACACCGCCTGAGTGCCTTGCAAGGGCTCGAAGAATTGGACAATGAGGCTCAGGAACTATATCTGCGTAAAATTAAGGCAGCAGGAATTTTGAGACCATGACAGGCGACGAAAATATTGGCGCAATGGTTGAAGGCGAGGACACCTCGCTGCTCATCGTCGATGACGACAAGCCATTCCTCACCCGACTGGCCCGCGCCATGGAAACCAGGGGCTTCATGGTCGAGACGGCCGAGAGCGTCGAGGAGGCGGTCGGCAAGGCGCGCGCCAACCCGCCCGCCTATGCCGTGGTCGACATGCGGCTCGGCGACGGCAACGGTCTCGACGTGGTTGCCGCAATCCGCGAGAAGCGCGACGATTCCCGCACCATCATCCTGACCGGCTACGGCAACATCGCCACCGCGGTGACGGCGGTGAAGCTCGGCGCCGTCGATTACCTCTCCAAGCCGGCCGACGCCGACGACATCTTCGCCGCACTCACCCGCACGGCCGGCGAGCGTGCGGCACCCCCGGAAAACCCGATGTCGGCCGACCGCGTGCGCTGGGAGCATATCCAGCGCGTCTATGAAATGTGCGAGCGCAACGTCTCCGAGACAGCGCGCCGGCTCAACATGCATCGCCGCACCTTGCAGCGGATCCTGGCCAAGCGCGCGCCGCGCTGAGATTGCCGCAATACGCTGGGCAAATGGCTTCGGATCAATAACAGTTTCCACTCGTGATCAGGACCATTAACCTCGGAAGTCGGCGCCGCCCCTCATCGCCCTGCCGGGCACTTCTCCCCGTATAGTGACGGGGAGAAGGGAGTTGGCCGCAACTTTGGCACCCCTTCTTGCGACGCTGGTGATTGGCGAAATCGCCGATGAGAGCCCCCTCTCCCCGTCACTATACGGGGAGAGGATGCCGGCAGGCAGGTGAGGGGCGGAGCCAGCGTTCGGAAATGGGATGGGCGAATTCGATCCAAGGCGAATGCAGTTAGACACAGTCCGATGCTTGCCCGGCAGCCGGAGTTTGCGCATCATCGCGAATGACGCCGGCCAATAGGCGGCATGACGGAGGCGACATGCAGGATTTGAAGCAGCGGCCGGTTTCCGTCTTCCGCGAATTTCTCGATAGCGAGGCGGCCGGCGGCATCGTCCTGATGGCGGCCGCCGCACTGGCCCTGATCGTCGCCAACTCTCCGCTCTCCGAAACCTATTTCTCCGCTCTCCACGCCTATCTCGGCCCGCTCAGCGTCTCGCACTGGGTCAATGACGGGCTGATGGCGGTGTTCTTCCTGCTCGTCGGGCTGGAGATCAAGCGCGAGGTGCTGGACGGCCAGCTCTCGACCTGGCCGCGCCGCGTCCTGCCCGGCATAGCCGCTGCCGGCGGTATGGTGGTTCCAGCACTCGTCTACGTCGTGATCAACCGCAACAATGCGGCGGCCCTCTCCGGCTGGGCGATCCCGACCGCCACCGACATCGCCTTCGCGCTCGGCGTGCTGTCGCTGCTCGGCAGCCGTGTGCCGGCCTCGCTGAAGGTGTTCCTCACCGCGCTTGCCATCATCGATGATCTCGGCGCCGTCATCATCATCGCCATCTTCTACACCAGCGGCCTGTCATCGGCTTATCTTGGTGCCGCCTTGGCCGTCATTGCCGTGCTCGTCGTGCTCAACCGCATGCGGGTGATGACGCTGGTGCCCTACCTCGTGCTCGGCGCCGTCCTGTGGGTGCTGGTGCTGAAATCGGGCGTCCATGCCACGCTTGCCGGCGTGGCGCTGGCGTTGACCATTCCACTCGAACGCTCCGCCGGGATCGGCCACGATCTCGACCATTCGCCGCTGCACCGGCTCGAGCACGGCCTGCACAGGATCGTGCCCTTTGTCGTCATCCCGATCTTCGGCTTTGCCAATGCCGGCGTTTCACTCGCCGGCCTGAGCTTTGGCGCGCTGGTCGAGCCGTTGACGCTCGGTGTCGCCGCCGGCCTCGTCGTCGGCAAGCTGGTCGGCGTCTTCGGCTCCTCGGCACTTGCCATCCGCTTCGGCCTCGCCGACCTGCCGGCCCATGCCGGCTGGTCGCACTTGATCGGGATATCGCTGCTGTGCGGCATCGGCTTCACCATGAGCCTGTTCATCGGCCTGCTCGCCTTCGCCAGCGACGCAGCACTCCAGGACGCGGTCAAGGTCGGCATCCTCGCCGGCTCCTTCATCGCCGCCCTCCTTGGCGCCGCCGTGTTGTTGATGGCGCCGGCGGCGAGTGGGGTGGAAGAGAGCGAAGAGTAGGGCTGGCCCCGCAGTTCTTGGGTTCTGCGAACTACTCGCTCTCCCCCTCCAGCGCCGGCACCGACACACCGGCAAGCTCGGCCGCCAGCAGCCGCGAGGCACCGGCCCGCGCGATCCGCAGCATCAGCGCCTTGCGCGTTGCCGCCGCCATGCGATGCTCCGGCGCATCGCGCAGGATTTCGGCGCCGTAGCCGTCGGAGAGGATGAAGCCGCACTCTTCGGGAAAGATCTCCGAGGGCACGCCGGGATGGGTGGCGAAGAAGAAGCGGTCGGAATGCAGCCGGTAGTCTGGCCATTTGCGGTCGACCCGGAAATCCTCGATCGAGGACTTGATCTCGATGATCCAGATGTCGCCCTGCCGGGTCAGCGCGACGAGGTCGGCACGGCGGCCGGTGGCCAGCGACAGTTCGGGCAGCACGTGCGCGCCCATCTCCATCAAAAGCCGCTGCACGCCGCGCCGCACCAGCATGGCGCGCTCGGACTGGCGGCCGTCAATAAGCGGGTTTTGCAGAATCGGCGAGATGATTGGCATGGCGGCACCATGCCAGATTTTGTTCACGGTTTGAACCTGTTTTATGGGGGCGATTATCCGGTTGACAAACCCAAAGTGAAATAGGTATTCTGTCCTAGACAGGCCGGCAACCGACTAGGGCAGAAGCCCCGCCAGACCAGCGAGTAAATAGGCGGCAAGCAATAAGCTTACAGCTAGGGTAATGACCGCTATGGGGGCTAGCCAGTCATGCATCCCCCCACACTGCACGAGGCTGGGTCGGATTCAACCTGTCCATAGGGGAAACCCCAGCGCTACCCAGCCGTAGGGGAATGGCTACAGGACTTGTAGCAAACAAAAACCCCGGAGGTGATCCGGGGTTTCGTATTCGTCGCGAAATTTGGTTGCGTTTAGCCGCATCGCGCGATGGTGACATCGTTGCGCGTGTAATCGCTGCGCTCTTTCTGCCCTTTTGCGGGACGTGCAAGCGCGCTGCGTACGGTGGTGTCTTTCACCCACTTATGCATAAGCCTCTCATGGCGCTCAGCGGCGTTCTTCATGAGTTCGATCTGTTCGTCGCGCTTCAATGGTGCGTTCATTTCACTCTCCCCTGGTAGCAGGAGTACTCGTTCTTAACGTCCGTTCGCAAGCTGCGTTCCGCGTGTCATCATCCAAATGTGATGACCATTCCAAGGATCGGCTTCACCAGCTTCATAACCATTTTGCGCAAACACTACGGCGATTTGGTGGAATTTTCGTAAAGCTGGCGCAGGCAAGTTTGATGTGTGCGTGACCATGCTTACAACGTCTGGGTTCACTACGTCAATTAAGTGCTTAACGAGTGTCAGGGCGATTGTCGTGGTCAGCGCGCGCTGTTGCGCATCCTTCAAGAACGCCTTCGTGTCGTTTCCATCCCAATAGCTGTGCGAATGGTCGCCTTCCATGTAAGTTTCCACAATGCTGAGAACAAGCTCGAAATCGTGCAAACCGCCATGTCCCGCTAGCGGTGACAGTGCCACAACGACCGAGTAGGTGTGGTTTGTCTCGTCATCGTAGCCTATGGCGACACGCGCGATGTGTTCGCCGTTGCCGCTAAGATCGTATCCATCCGGTGAGGGACGCGGACGGACCTATTTGTTTCCGTCGCGATGGATGGCGATGAGGTTTTGAAGGCTTTCGATGCCGAATTCGGAGA
>NZ_JACHEF010000003.1:0-37664 GCF_014207355.1 Mesorhizobium sangaii
ACCGAATGGGCAGCCGATCCGAATCTCGCGATCCCGTTGATCACCGCCGCGTTGCTGAACAATCCCGGCGTCAAGGCGGTCGGCTATCCCGGCGGGCAGATGCTCGGCAATGTGCCGACATACATGCAGGCGGCGGGACGGAAGGCCGGCGACATCTTCAACTTCGGCTTCGACACCAGCCCGCAGATCGTCGAGGCCTTCAAGGGTGGCTGGGTACAGCTGACGGCCGACCAGCAGCCGTTCCTGCAGGGCTACCTGCCGATCCTCAGCCTCTGCCAGCAGGTGGTGCTCGGTCTGGCGCCGATGAATGTCGACACCGGCGCCGGCTTCGTCACGGTTGATAATTACGAGATAGTCGCCGAACTCGCCAAGCAGGCGCTGCGCTGACCTCCCAAGCTGCCGGCCGGGGTTGAGCCCGGCCGGCAGGACCGCCGGCAAAGAGGCCGGTAGCGACAACAGAGGTGAGGATCCGATGGCCGAACGCATCATCGAACTGCGCGATATCAGCAAGTCCTATGGCCAGGTCTATGCACTGGGCGGGGTCAATCTCAGCGTCGATCGGGGCGAAGTGGTCGGCCTGATCGGCGACAATGGCGCCGGCAAGTCGACGCTGATCAAGATCCTGTCCGGCGTGGTCAAGCCGACCAGCGGCGAGATCCTGATCCGCGGCAAGGCGGTGACCGGATGGAGTGCGGCGCGCTCGCGCGAGGCGGGCATCGAGACGGTCTTCCAGGACCGGGCGCTGGCCGTGCAGCAGACGATCGTGCGCAACATCTTCATGGGCCGCGAACTCACCGGCTTCCTCGGCTGGCTTAAGGTCAACAAGGAGATCGAGGAAGCCAGCCGGCTGATGCGCGAGATCGGCTTCACCTCGAAAGTCTTCACGCCGCAGTCGATCGTCGGCCAACTGTCGGGCGGCGAGCGCCAGGGCGTGGCGATCGCGCGCGCCATCTACAAGCAGGCGGAACTGATCATCCTCGACGAGCCGACGACGGCGCTGTCGCTGACCGAAACCGCCAAGGTCTTCCATTTCGTGCGCCAGGTGCGGGCGAGCGGCCGCTCGATCCTGTTCATCGGCCACAACATCCATCATGTCTTCGACATCGCCGATCGCTTCGTGATGCTCGATCGCGGCAAGGTCGCGCTCACCGCCGACCGCAGCGAGGTCAAGTCGGCCGAGGACCTCATCAACTTCATGGAGGATGTCGCACACCCCGGCGGGTTGGCTGGGTTGCACGACACCGGCGACGCCGAGAGGGCAGTGCGATGAGCAAGACCATGGAACCCGATCTGCACGAGCCGTCCACCGCCATTCCCCGCCCACAGAAGGAGTGGAAACACCCATCCGATCAATGGTTGCGTGGGTTCATCCTCGACAATCGTGCTTCGCTCGGCACGCTCGGCGTGTTCATCGTCATGATGGCGGTGTTCATGATCGCCAACCCGACCGTCTTCACCACCTGGTATCTCTACAGTTCGGTGCTGACCACGCTGCCGGTTGCGCTGTTCGTGGTGGTGCCGCTGGTCTTCGTCGTTACCTGCGGCGAGATCGACCTGTCGTTTCCGGCGACGATGGGTTTTGCTTCATGGGTCTTCGCGCTGGTCGTGCAGGCCGGCTACGATCCGTTTCTCGGCATTGCCGCGGCGCTCGTCACCGGCATACTGCTCGGTTTCCTGGTCGGCTCGCTGGTGGTCTATGGCGGGCTGTCGTCGCTGATTGCCACGCTCGGGATGAATTTCCTGCTGCGCGGCCTGATCCAGATCATCAACGAAGGCAAGTCGATGGCGCTGACCAACCTTGCCGACAGCTGGGCTTACAAGATTTTCTCCAGCCAGGTTTATGGCATCCCGGTGCAGATCTTCTGGGCCGTCGCCTTCGTCGTGCTGTCGGCGATGCTCTACAACCGCCATCGCTTCGGCGCGCAGGTGAGGGTGGTCGGCGACAATCCCGACAGCGCCCAGCAGATGGGCATCGACGTCAAGCGCGTGCGGGTGAAAGTGTTTGTCTTCGTCGGCATCGGTGCGGCGATCGCCGGCACCTTCTCGGTGATGATCAACTTCACCTGGTGGCCGACAGCCGGCGACGGCTATCTCCTGCCGGTGCTGGCATCGGTGTTCGTCGGCGGTACGCCGACCTGGGGCGGCATCGGCACCGTCGTCGGCGGCGCCATCGGAGCCGTCACCGTGTCGTTCATCCAGACCGGCGTCGTCGCGGCGGGCCTGAGCGGCTTCTACGTGCAGTTCTTCAACGGGCTGATCATCATCCTGTCGCTGCTCGGCCACAAATGGAACCAGGCGCGGTATCGGTGACGGGAGGAGATATTTAGCGCGGGCGGTCGCTTGTAGGACAACGGGGCAAGCGGACGCTCAAACCGCGGCGACAAACCCGTCCAGCACGCGCTTCTGGCCGGCCTTGTCGAAGTCGATCGTCAGCTTGTTGCCTTCGATGGCGGAAATGTTGCCGTTGCCGAATTTCTGGTGGAAGACGCGATCTCCGACGCTGAAGGCGGATGGCGTATCTGAGACGGATTTGGCGACCAGCTCACCGTCGATGGTGCGGCCTTTGACGCTGGTGCGGCCGGCGCCGTAGCCGGAGTCGGTTTCGCCATAGCCGATGCGCTCGACCTGGTGGCCGGAGCGCGAGCCCCAGTTGCGGTCGGTCGCTTCGGTGCGGTTGGCTTGCGCGCGTTGCCAGCCCGGTGTCGCGTAGGTGTTGGAAAAGGCGCCGGATTTTTCACTGTTGGCGCCAACATTGTCGAAGCGCGATGCGCCGTAGGGATTTTGCCGGCCGCCGCGACCGGAGGCAAAGGAACCGCCGCCGTAGGAATTGCCATAGCCGCCGTAGCTATTGCTCTCGGCGACCTCGACATGGGCTTCCGGCAACTCGTCGAGAAAGCGCGACGGGATGGTCGATTGCCACAGGCCGTGGATGCGACGGTTGGAGACGAACCACAGGTGCAGGTTCTTCTTGGCGCGGGTCAGGCCGACATAGGCCAGACGCCGCTCTTCCTCCAGCCCGGAGCGGCCGCCTTCATCGAGCGCGCGCTGATGCGGGAACAGGCCTTCCTCCCAGCCGGGCAGGAAGACGGTCTCGAATTCGAGGCCCTTGGCCGAATGCAGCGTCATGATGTTGACGGCGTCGAGCTCAGCATTCTGCTCGGCGTCCATGACCAGCGCGACATGCTCGAGGAAGGAGCGTAGCGATTCATACTCCTCCATGGAGCGGATCAGTTCGTTCAAATTCTCCAGCCGGCCGGGCGCCTCGACCGAGCGGTCGTTCTTCCACATGTCGGTGTAGCCGCTCTCTTCGAGAATGGTCTCGGCGAGTTCGGTGTGCGGCGTGGTCTCCAGCGCCTTCTGCCAGCGCTCGAAATTGGCGGCGACTTCGCGCAAGGCGGCGCGCGGCTTCGGCTTCAACTCGTCGCTTTCGGCGAGCTTGGCGGCGGCTTCCAGCATCGGAACGCGCAGCGCGCGTGCCGTGTCGTGGATCTGGCGGATGGTGGTTTCGCCCAGCCCGCGCTTCGGCACATTGACGATGCGCTCGAAGGCGAGGTCGTCGGCACCTTGCGCGACGACGCGGAAGAAAGCCAGCGCATCGCGAATTTCCATGCGCTCGTAGAAGCGCGGGCCGCCGATGACCCGGTAATTGAGGCCGAGGGTGACGAAACGGTCCTCGAATTCGCGCATCTGGAACGAGGCACGGACCAGAATGGCCATGTCGTTGAGATTGTGCTGCTGGCGCTGATAGGCCTCGATGGTCTCGCCGACGGCGCGGGCTTCCTCCTCGGAATCCCAGGCGGCGTGGACATGCACCTTGTCGTCCTCAGGGTCGTCGCGGTCGGTGAACAGCGTCTTGCCGAAGCGCCCTTCATTGTGGGCGATGAGGTGGGAGGCAGCCCCCAGGATATGTGCGGTGGAGCGATAGTTGCGCTCCAGCCTTATGATGGTGGCGCCCGGAAAGTCCTTGTCGAAGCGCAGGATGTTGTCGATCTCCGCGCCGCGCCAGCCATAGATGGATTGATCGTCGTCGCCGACGCAGCAGATGTTGACTTTGTTGTCGTTCACGGGCTGTTCCGCGCCTGCCGGCGCGGGCCCTCCGCGGGGGCCTCGCAACGGCTCGGACGGACGGTCGTCCTTGCGGCCTTCGGCCGACTGCAGACCGGCGGTCGACGAAGATTGGCGCGAGGGTTGCGGCCGCTGCGCCAGCAGGCGCAACCACATGTACTGCGCGGTGTTGGTGTCCTGATATTCGTCGACGAGGATGTATTTGAAGCGCTTGTGGTATTCCTTCAGCACATCCGGATTGGCGCGGAAGATGCGGATCGGATGGCACAAAAGGTCGCCGAAGTCGCAGGCGTTCAGCGTCTGCAGCCGCGCCTGGTAGGCCTTGTAAAGCTCGCGGCCCTTGCCGTTGGCAAAGGCGCGGGCGTCGCCCTCGGCGATGTCGGCCGGGCCTTGTCCCTTGTTCTTCCAGCCGTCGATCATCTGGGCGAACTGCTTGGCCGGCCAGCGCTTGTCGTCCAGGCCCTCGGCCTGGATCAACTGCTTGATCAGCCGCACCACATCGTCGGTGTCGAGGATGGTGAAGTCGGAGCGCAAACCGGCAAGTTCGGCGTGGCGGCGCAACAGCTTGACGCCAATCGAGTGGAAGGTGCCGAGCCACGGCATGCCTTCGACATTGCCTTCGCCGATCAAGATGCCGATGCGCTGCTTCATCTCGCGCGCGGCCTTGTTTGTGAAGGTGACGGCGAGGATCTGCGAGGGAAACGCCTTGCCGGTGGCGAGGATGTGGGCGATGCGGGTGGTGAGCACGCGGGTCTTGCCGGTGCCGGCGCCGGCCAGCACCAGAACCGAGCCCTCCGTGGTTTCCACCGCCAGCCGCTGCTCGGGGTTTAGCCCCTTCAGATAGTCGAGCGCGTTGTTGTGGCCGCTGCGGGCAGCCATGGCGCGCGCGGCAATGCCCGACGGGGCCGCGGGCCGCGCATTGGGTTCGTCGAAAAAGGGCATGTCTTCGGAAAAGCCGGACATCTCCCCCGAATGTAGTGATTCGGCGGCGAAAGGCCAGAAGTGTCTACGTTTTGTTCCGCTAAAGTGCCTGATATGGGCTGTTCAGGCCTTGCGATAACCGAGGGCGACGAAAAATCGATGTCCGAAGGAGCGCGCCTCGTCCGTCATCACGGCGCCGAGAGCGACCTGCATCTGGTCGTAATAGTGGCTGCCGGCGGGCGATATCAGGAAAGTCTGGTAGAGCCTGAGATCGTCAAGCGGCAGATCCCGGTAGATGTAGGCCACCGATGCCATGACGTCCGTTTCGATATCGTGGCGAAGGCCTTCGGATCGCTGACGCAGCAGGGCCATGATCTGGTCGTCGGGCAGGGGCTTTCCGGCCGCTCCCAGCATCTCGGAAAGCATGGCATAGCCCATGTTCAAGGCCACGGCTTCTCCGGTGTCGACCGCGCTGAGATCCTCCAAGAGCTTCTTGTACAGTGCGAGCCGAGCCGGATCCCTGGATGGAAGTTCGCGCAGGATCTTGGGACCTTCGATCGTCTTGCGTTGCCTTTCTTCCGCAGTTGAAGCCTGGATTTCCAGCGCCGTGACATGTTTGCCAAGGGGTGACGCATAGAACGAGGCCAGGTCGGACAGGTCCCTGGCGGGCAGTTTGTCCGCCATGCGTGCTTCGATGGCTGCCTCCATCTTGTTCGCGTCAAAGGCGCCTTCCATGGCCGCCGCCAACGCGTCCTGGATTTTTTGCGGCGGCGTTTCCGGCGCCGATTTCACGGCTGCGATGAAACCCGGGCCGATAGCCATCAGCATCTCGTGAAAGCCGTTCGCCCTGTTGATCTCGTGCAGCGTCTGCGCAGGCGCAGCCACGGCGAGAGAAACAAGGCAACAGAGTGCAAGCACCAGGCGCGTCAGCGGCGGAACGAATGACGTCATTTGCTTGCTCCTGCGGAGAGATGATGGAGACTGCTGGAAAACCCGACCGCAGGCAAGATGGATTGCCACCTTGGCGTGTGCGTCGCCTTGACAGGCGGGGCGGGCGGGAGAAAGCTGCGCTGAGGGCAGGAGCGGGTGCGTCGGGCTGTCCTTGGGCGTCGCAAAACGCAACAGTCGAAGGAGTATCATCTTGGCTGTCACCATCACCTCCCTCATCCTTTTCCTGATCGGTCTGGTGCTTGGCGGCGGCGGCATCCGCTTGGCTTCGCTGGGCGGCAGCTGGTACTATATCATCGTCGGCCTCGCCTTCCTGATCGCCGCCTGGCTGCTCTACCGGCGCCGGTCCACCGCGCTGTGGCTCTACGCGGCGATCGTGATCGGAACGCTGGCCTGGGCGGTCTGGGAAACCGGCTTCGACTGGTGGGAACTCGGCCCGCGCGGCGGCATCATCGTGCTGGTTGCACTGTGGCTGCTGACGCCCTGGGCGCGGCGGGGGATTACCGGCCCCGACGCACGCGCGCCGCTGATCCTGGCCGTGCTGGCGTCGCTGGCGGTTGCCGGTTATTCAATGACGGCGGATCCGAAGGACATCGCCGGCGAGCTCGACACCGACAAGGTGATCCCCAATGCCAATCTCGGCAACGATGTGCCGGCCGGTGAGTGGCACTATTACGGACGCACGCAGTTTGGCCAACGCTATTCGCCGCTCGACCAGATCACGCCCGACAATGTCGCCAAGCTGCAACCGGCCTGGACCTATCGCACCGGCGACGTGAAGGGGCCGGACGACGTCGGCGAGACCACCTACCAGGTGACGCCGCTGAAGATCGGCGACACGCTCTACATCTGCACGCCGCACAATTTCGCCATCGCGGTCGATGCGGTGAGCGGCAAGGAGAAATGGCGTTACGATCCCAAGATCAAGCTCGACAAGGACCGCCAGCACCAGACCTGCCGCGGCGTGTCCTATTATGCCGATGCCGCAATCGCCGCCGGTCAGCCCTGCGCGACCCGCGTCTATCTGCCGACCTCCGACGCGAGGCTGATCGCGCTCGACGCTGCCAACGGGCAGGTCTGTCCGGCCTTCGCGGAAGGCGGCACGCTGAACCTGTTGACCAACATGCCGTATCCGAAGTCGGGCTATTACTACTCGACCTCGGCGCCGCTGATATCAGGCGGCAAGATCATCGTCGGCGGCGCCGTCAACGACAATTATTCGACGCAGGAGCCGTCCGGCGTCATCCGCGCCTACGATGTCAACACCGGCGCCCTGGTGTGGAACTGGGATTCGGGCAATCCGGACCAGACGACGCCGCTGCCGGCGGGCAAGACCTATACCGCCAACTCGCCCAACATGTGGTCGACACCGAGCGCCGACGAGAAGCTCGGGCTCCTCTACGTGCCGCTCGGCAACCAGACGCCGGATCAGCTCGGTGCCGGGCGTAGCGACAATGTCGAGAAATTCTCGTCCTCGATCACCGCGCTCGACCTCAACACCGGGCAGTTGCGCTGGGTGCGGCAGACCGTGCACCACGACCTCTGGGACATGGACGTGCCGGCGCAGCCGAGCCTGATCGACATCACCAAGGCCGACGGCACCGTGGTGCCGGCGCTGGTCGGGCCGACCAAGCAGGGCGACCTCTATGTGCTTGATAGGCGCACCGGCGAGCCGGTGGTTGCGGTCAAGGAAGTGCCGGCGCCGGGCGGCGCCGTCGAAGGCGACCACACGTCGCCAACGCAGCCAGCGTCGGACCTCTCCTTCAATCCGAAGCCGCTGACCGGCGCTGACATGTGGGGCATCACCATGTTCGACCAACTGGCGTGCCGGATCGAATTCCAGGGCCTGCGCTACGAGGGTCGCTACACGCCGCCGTCCGTACAGGGCTCGCTGATCTATCCCGGCAATTTCGGCACCTTCAACTGGGGTGGCGTCGCGGTCGATCCGGTGCGGCAGGTGCTGTTCGGCATGCCGACCTATCTGGCGTTCAAGTCGCAGCTCATTCCGCGCGATCAAGTGCCGCCGCCGGATGAAGGGCGCGGCAGCGAGCAGGGGCTGAATCGCAACGAGGGTGCGCCCTATGCGGTGGTGATGGGACCGTTCCTGTCGCCGCTCGGCATTCCTTGCCAGGCGCCACCCTGGGGCTATGTCGCGGGCGTGGATCTGCGGACCGGCACCATCGCCTACAAACATCGCAACGGCACAGTCTACGACATGACGCCACTGCCACTGCCGCTGAAGGTCGGCGTGCCGGGCATTGGCGGGCCGATGATCACCGCCGGCGGCGTCGCCTTCCTGGGCGCCGCGGTCGACGATTATCTGCGCGCCTACGACCTGACATCGGGCAGACAGCTCTGGCGGGCCAGGCTGCCGGCCGGCGGCCAATCGACGCCGATGACCTATACGGTCTCCGACGGACGCCAGTTCGTGGTCATCGTTGCCGGCGGCCACGGCTCGGTCGGCACAAAGCCGGGCGACTATGTGATGGCCTACGCGCTGCCGAAGTAGGCTACTTCAGGACGGCTCTGTCTTGACGGATCGACGCCTCAGCTGATGCCGAGATGGCTTTTCAGGCCGGGCACCGATCCGAGTACCTCGTTGGTCAGGTCGGGGCCGGCGGCGGCTTCGGCCTGCTGGATCAGCGTTGCGCCCGCCTTCTGGATCTGCGCCATGTCGAGGCCCGATGCCTTGAGGGCCGCAACGCCGTTGACCAGCGCGCCGGCTTTCTCGCCGAGAACGCCGCCAAGCGCGCCCTGCAGCGACGACAGAAAGCCGCCACCGCCGGCCGGAGCGGCGGCCATGACGTCATACTTCTGGGCCAACGCATCGGCGCCGGGGATCTTGGCGAAGAATGAGGAGGCGCTGGTGCCTTCCGCTTCGTGCTCGAGCACCGAGAAAATGGTGCCGACAACCTTTTCCGTCGTCGCCTGGTCGAGACCGGCCTTCTGCGAAACAGTGTTCACGATGTCCTGTACGTCCATGACTTCACCTCAACCCTGGGTTTTCGTGTTTGCCGGATGGCGCGGGCGGATGCGAACCTTGATCATGGACCTTCGACTTGCGGCAACGATCGTCGCGCGCAACGCTGGAATGGCGGTCGCGGCAAACAGGAAGGCGGTTGCCAGGATTGGCGAGGGCATGGTCATCGGCGTCGTTCCTTTCCAGATCGGGCCTTTCAGATCAGGACCGTGACCGCGCCGAGGCGCGGCCGACGTCGACCAGTTTCCCCCACTATTGTGGCAGCGCCATCAAGATTTGCCGCCGATGACCAAAACGTGATGATGCTGGAAGCCTTCAAGGCATTCGCGAAGGAGGACAAGTGTCACCGAGCCGTGACTGGACGACAGGAGCCTCGCTCCTATCTTGCGATCGACACCAAAGCGGATCGAAGGAGCGCAGCCCATGACGAAACCTGCCATCACCCAGGCGATGATCGACGCCTATGATGAATACACTCATCTGACGCTCGACCGCCGCCGCTTCATGGAGCAACTGACCCGGCTTGCCGGATCGGGTGCCGCCGCGGCCGCGATCGCACCGCTTTTGGCGGCAAATTCGGCGCAAGCGGCAATCGTCGCCGACAACGATCCTCGCGTGAAGGGCGAGGACATCACATATGCCGGCAGCAGCGGCGAGATGAAGGGCTATCTGGTCAAGCCGGCGAACCAGTCCGGCAAGCTCGGCACTGTCATCGTCATCCACGAGAACAGGGGGCTCAACCCGCATATTCGCGATGTGGCGCGGCGCGTGGCGCTGGAAGGGTTCGTGGCGCTGGCGCCGGACTTCCTGTCGCCGCTCGGCGGCACGCCTGATGAAGAGGACAAGGCGCGCGACATGTTCGCCAAACTGGATTCCGCGCAGACCGTCGCCAACGGCGTGGCAACGGTCGCTTTCCTCAAGGCCGACAAGGACGGCAACGGCAAGGTCGGCGCCGTTGGCTTTTGCTGGGGCGGTGGCATGGCAAACATGTTGGCCGTCAACACGCCCGATCTCAGCGCCTCCGTCGCCTACTACGGCATGCAGCCGAAGGCCGCCGATGTGTCGAAGATCAAGGCCGCGCTGCTGCTGCACTATGCGGGGCTGGACGAGCGCACCAATGCCGGCATCGACGCCTTCAAGAAGGAACTCGATGCCGCGCATGTCGAATACACGGTCTATGTCTATGAAGGCGCCAACCACGCCTTCAACAATGACACCTCGGCGGCGCGCTACGACAAGAAGGCGGCCGATCTCGCCTGGGGGCGCACGATCGCTTTCCTGAAGGAGAAGCTAGGGTAGCCGATCCGCGGCACCGATTGTTTCATCGCGCCGGCTTGTGGAAGGCAACGCCGGCGACGACCAGCGCAATGCCGAGGCAGTCGGTCGGGCTCGGAATCTGGCGCAAGACGATGACGCCGATCAGCGTCGCGGTAACCGGCAGCAGCGACAGCATCAGGGCGAAGCTCGCGCGTGGCAGCCGCGACATGGCGAGCTGGTCGCAGATGTAGGGAATGACCGACGAGCAGATGCCGACGCCGATGGCGGCGAGCAACAGCAATGGTGAGAAAAGGGCGGGCAGCGCGTCGGTGAGGCCGATCGGCAGCACGACGATGAAGGCAATGGCCATCGCCGCGCCGAGGCCCGCGATGCCGACGCCTGCGCCCGCGCGGGCGACGCGGTGGCCGAGCACGATGTAGCCGACGAACAGCGCGCCGTTGAGGAAGGCCCAGAACAGCCCGAGCGGATCGCTCGACCACTTGACGTCGATGAGCAGCAGAGTGCCGGTGACGGCCACGGCAAGGGCGGCGAGATTGCGCGGGCTCCTGAGGCCGATCAGCGCGATGCCGATGGTGCCGACGAATTCGACTGCCGCGACTAGCGACATCGGCAAGCGGTCTAGCGCCAGGTAAAACGAACAGTTCATCACCGCCAGGCAGGCGCCGAAGGCCAGCAACAGCAGCCGCGTCGAGCGATCGGCACGGGCGAAGGTTCGCCATGGACGGGTCAGCGGCGCGAAGATCAGGGCGGCGGTGGCGATGCGCAGCCACGCCATGCCGAGCACGCCGACATGCGGAAACAGCAGTACGGCGAATGCCGGCCCGAGATAATGGAAGACGGCGCTGACGCCGAACCAGACATGCGGCGGCAGCCTTGCCGCCAGCCCGCCGAGGGCGGGGCCTGCACGGGCAGGGCTTGCCGCGAGTGCTTGCGTTTGATCATCCATCGGATCAGTATCGCAGGCAGTTTTGTCGATTTATATGGGCGATGGTGGGTTCTTCTGGCTAGCTTTCGCCCGAAAGCAAGGAGTTTTCGATGAAACGCCTTCGAACTGAAAGCGCCGACCTCGATGCTGCGGATATGAAGATCCTGCGCCTGCTGGAGAAGGACGCGCGTATCAGCACGGCGGAGCTTGCACGCTCGGTCGGCCTGTCGGCGCCGAGTGTCGCCGAGCGGATCAAGCGGCTGCAGGAGTGCGGCGTGATCGAGGCCTATTCGGTCAGGATCAACCCTGCGGCACTTGGCCTGCCGCTGTCGGCATGGCTGCGCATCCGTCCGGTGCCGGGGCAACTGGCTGTGGTGGCCGAGATCATCCGCGAGTTGCCGGAGATCGCGCAATGCGACCGGGTGACCGCCGAGGACTGTTTCATCGCGCTGGCGCATGTCGGCTCGGTGGCCGAGCTCGAACGGGTGATCGACCGCATCATTCCCTACGCGATGACCAACACGGCGATCATCCAGTCGTCACCAGTGGTGGCACGCTCGCCGCTGGGAGCGGTGAGGCGGTCGCCTTGATGTTCAATAGAGAGGCGAGCATTCATAAGTGAGTTGGCAACAGCCACGTATGTCGATGGACACCCTTTCTCATGCCGTGGTCAATGCCACGGTCAAGGCGGCAGCGGTTGCGCTGGAGCAGAGCCGGAAGCCGTAAGATGATGCCTAAACTCGGACTGCCGTATGAAGGGCGCGCAGAGGAAAGTTCGCGTCAACGGAAGCTAGGTCATTCACTAGCATAACGGCGGCTTCGCCTTCTGCAATCAGGCACTTCAGCAGCCATAGCGGCCAACCAAAGCACGCGACCTGGGACTCGGGCGGCCCAACGTCCTGCACCAGGCAAAACCTTTGTATTGATATTGTCCTCGTGGGCGATCAACGGCCGATCGTCACAATCGCCGTCAAGGGATGTTCGCGCCATGTCACACAGCGTTTCCAAGTCACGGGCGATACCGGCTAGGTCCGTTCGCGAGACCGCTGCCTCTTCAAGCAGTGCTAGGCAGGCGTGCAGAAAAGCACGGAGAGCCTGATGCTCGCCATCCGGTGCAGCGACGCGGCGGCGAAGCGCATCCAAAACGATTGTCAGCTCGCTAATGTTGCGTTTGTTGGGATGCCTGCGTCGGAAGAAGTCAAGTCTATTGGCGATCGCTGCCGCCCATATCGGCAATCCTGTTTCGATTTCAGATAGCGAGCCGTTCGCCATCTCGCATCTCCATTGCAGTCCGCACGCAATCCATATCGGCAGGGATTACACAATGCAAATGCACCGACGCTGTAACCGTCGCGGGAACGCATCTGCACGACAGAACGCAGGTTTCGACAAGGGGATATGGCAGCGGGGAGCTATCTCATAGTGGCGACGCTATGCGTGGCCGCGCCTCATGCGCGCCTGCTTCAGGATGGCGCGCCAGCGGATCATGTCGAACGGGATCGGCTCGTTGTTGTTGGCGATGTGGAAGATCTCGTTGTTGACGTTCTTGAGCGAGCGCCAGAAATCATAGTCGGTGATGCGCGGATCGGCGACCAGCCTGTCCACTTCGACCTTGATGTCGGTTTTCATGCACGTCCCTCGAACCGGCTTCGCCCGCCGCCGTATCGCAACCCATGAGCATCGTTCTCGACCGCTCCGCTGAGTCGTTCAATGGCTCAATTGGCTTGTTCCCGTTAAAACCCCGGTAAGGTTAACGTGGCCGCCGAGTCGCTTCAAGCGGTCTTGCGGCGAATCCCGATCGAACGGCCGGCGCGCTCCGGCATCGGCAGTGCCGAATGGGCGGAGCGCATGGCTTCGACCTTGGCAAGCACATCGGCGGGGAAGGGCGCCACCTTCGGCCCGGACATGTCGACATGCAGCGAAAGCGATTCCGAGGTGGCGGCGAGCCAGCCGTCGACATGGCGGATTTCCTGGTAGACCCGCAGCCGCTTGTCGTCATGGTCGATCAACTGGAAGGTGACCGTGACCTTGTGCTCGAGATGCAGCTCCTGCACGTAGCAGACATGGACTTCCGCCGTGTAGATGGTGAGGCGGCGGTCCCTGGCGTAGTTCGGCCCCATGCCCATCGCCTCGAAGGCGTCGTCCGAGCAGCGGTCGAACAGCACGTTGTAATAGGCCATGTTGAGATGGCCGTTGTAGTCAATCCAGTCCTTCTCGATGTCCATGGGTTGGGAGACGAAGGGGGCGGGGATAGGCATCGAAACTTCCTTGTTCTGGTGCTGGACAGACTGTTGCCAGTGAGACTAGATCGGTTCATCGTTTCACGGAAACGCCGAACTGCTCTATCTCCTTGTTTGACGCAATTCCGGACGGAAAGCCGCTCCACGCCTTTCCTGGAATTGCCGAGCGCATCATCCATAGATGCACAACAAGGGTGCGCGCTGGTCCATTCGCGGAGGAATTCATGGCTCTGAGCGACCTCAATCCGGTCGAACGCAACGACGAAGGCATCGCGGCGGTGCTCGGCATCCTCAAGCAGCGGCTCGGCGAGCGCTTCCAGACCGGCCAGGCCATCCGCTCCCAGCACGCGCACACCACCACCTATATTCCGACGCAGGCGCCGGATGGCGTCGCCTTCCCGGAGACGACGGCCGAGGTGCAGGAGATCGTGCGCGCCTGCGCCACCTACCGGGTGCCTGTGATCGCCTTCGGCGTCGGCTCATCGCTCGAAGGCCACACCAATGCGCCGGGCGGCGGCATCTCGGTCGATACGTCACGGATGAACCGCATCCTGGCGGTCAATCCGCAGGATCTCGACTGTACCGTCGAACCCGGCGTCACCCGCGAGGATCTGAACCGGCATTTGCGCGACACTGGCCTGTTCTTTCCGATCGATCCGGGCGCCAATGCCTCGCTCGGCGGCATGGCGGCGACGCGGGCGTCCGGCACCAATGCGGTGCGCTACGGCACGATGCGCGAGAACGTGCTGTCGCTGACCGCGGTCATGGCCGACGGCGAAACGGTGACGACCGGCAAGCGCGCGAAAAAGAGCTCGGCCGGCTACGATTTGACGCGATTGTTGGTCGGCTCGGAAGGCACGCTTGGCATCATCACGTCGCTGACACTGAAGCTGCAAGGCATTCCGCAAGCGATCTCCGGCGGCGTCTGTCCCTTTCCGAGTGTCGAGGCGGCCTGCAACACGGTCATCGCGACGATCCAGATGGGCATACCGGTGGCGCGCATCGAACTGGTCAACGCACTGCAGATGCGGGCGATGAAAAATTATTCGAAACTCGATTATCCCGAGAGCCCGTGCCTGTTCGTCGAATTCCACGGCAGCGACGCCGGCGTTGCCGAGCAGGCCGAGACCTTCGGCATGATCGCCGAGGAGAACGGCGGCGGGCCGTTCCTGTGGACCAGTGTCGCCGAGGAGCGGACGAAACTGTGGAAGGCGAGGCACGACGCCTACTGGTCGTCGCTGACGCTGCGGCCGGGCGCCAAGGGGCTGTCGACCGATGTCTGCGTACCGATCTCGCGCTTTGCCGAATGCGTCACCGAGACCGAAGCCGACATCTCCAAGATGGGGCTGATCGCGCCGATCGTCGGCCATGCCGGCGACGGCAATTTTCACGTGCTGGTGCTGATGGACGTGAACGATCCGAAGGAGATCGCGCTGTCGGAAAAGTTCGTCGCTCGGCTCAACATGCGGGCGATCGCCATGGACGGCACCTGCACTGGCGAGCACGGCATCGGCCAGGGCAAGATCGGCTTCCTGCGTCACGAACTCGGCCACGGCGTCGACATCATGCGCACCATCAAGCAGGCGCTCGATCCGCTTGATATCATGAACCCGGGCAAGATATTGCCTAGCGTCGGCCATTAGATGTCGGCTGCCGGACACCAGGCGCCCATGCGCCAGGTGAAACCGGATCGCTTACTCGACAGGCTTCTGCAGCGCAGCTGATGCAGGCTTCTCCTGCGCGCCCTGAACAAGCGTTTGCAGCATGGGGCGGGTTGGCGCGAAGAACGTCGTCCCAGTGTGCGGGGTGGAGAAATCGAGCAGCCGGTCGTAAGCGCCCGGCGGGTCACCGATGTACATTCGCTGCAGCATCTTCTCGATCACCCAGAGATACCTGCTATAGCCGATAAAATAGGTTCCGAATTCCCGCCGCCCCGGCTGGCCGAAAGGCATGTTGTCGCGCAGGATGTCGTATTCGTTGCCATCGGCATCCTCGATGGTGGCCAGCGACTTGTGCGATTTGCGCGGCGCGTCGTCATCATCGATTTCGATGTTGTCGATCTTGGTGCGGCCGATGATCTCTTCCTGGAGCGGCGTTGGCGTTCGCGCCCACGCATCGAGATCGTGCAGATATTTCTGAACGACGACATAGCTGCCGCCGGCGAAGTCGGCATCCTCATCGCCGACGAGCGCCGAGGCAGGCAGATCGAGACCGGTGGGGTTGGCCGTGCCGTCGACAAAGCCGAGCAGGTCACGCGCATCGAAATAGCGGAAGCCCGAGACCTCGTCGACGACCGTCACGCCGTCGCCAAGGCTGTCGAGCAGAATTCGCTCGAACTCGAAGCACATGTCGGGGCGTTCGGACCGGATGTGGAAGAGAAGGTCGCCCGCTGTCGACGGCGCCGAATGAACCGCACCCTTGATCGGCGCAAACGATCTCAGCTCTAGCGGCCGCCGGTCTGGAGAGAGACGATCCCAGAGATCACGGCCGATGCCGGCAATACACGACAGCCGGCCGGACAGGTCGCGGAATCCGACAGTCTTGACGAGATCGTCAAGCCCCCCGAGCACGGCCGCGATCTTGGCGAGAGCGCTCTGCTCGCTGGCGACGGTGACGACAAGAAAGACCGCCGACAACGACAATGGCGCGTCGACGCTTTGGGCATCGATCGGCACGCGGTCCCAGTTCTTCCCTGACATCCGAAAAATCTCCGCTTTTTCCAGGATTTGTTTCAGATCATCAGAGATCACGCAACTGCGGACGAGACATCGCGCAGCTGCGGACGAGACATCACGCAACACTGGATGAATTGCCTCTTTATCGACACGCGGATGCAGGTAGAGTGCGGCAGAATTTCAATCAACCTGTTCGGAGCTGATGCTCGCTCGCCTGTTCGTGATCTTCGGTGGCCTGTTCGTGCTGGTGCTGTGTGCGGCGCTGGTGGTGCCGTATTTTGTCGACTGGACCGGCTACCGCGCCGAATTCGAGCGGGAGGCCAGCGCCATTCTCGGCCGCAAGGTGACGGTGCAGGGCGATGCCACGGCGCGGCTGTTGCCGTTTCCCTCGGTCACCTTTTCCAACGTCACCGTCGCCGGTGGCCCGAATGGCCAACCTGCCATGACCGTCGAGACGTTTTCGATGGATGCGGAGCTGGCGCCCTTCCTGCGTGGCGAGGTGCTGATCTTCGACATGCGGCTGGTGCGGCCGAAAGCGACCATCGATATTGCCAGCAACGGTACCGTCGACTGGGCGATGCGGCCGTCCTCGCCCTTCGACCTCAACCAGATATCGATCGAGAAGCTAACGGTGACGGAAGGGCAGATCAAACTCAGCCATGCCGCCGGCGGACGCAGCCATCTCATTTCCGAGATCAATTCGACGATCTCGGCCAAGTCGCTGGCCGGGCCATGGCGCATGGACGGCACACTGCGGCTCGACGGCCTTCGCACCACTGTCGTGGCGTCCACCGGCAAGGCCGAAGGCACCGGGCAGATGCGGCTTCGGCTGAAGGCCGATCCCGATGCCTATCCTCTGGTCATCGAAACCGACGGTAATGCCGGCATCGTCAATGGTGCCGCCGTCTACTCCGGCCAGTTCAAGATTTCTGGTGCCGACAAGAACAGCGCCGCGCTGCGCGGCAACGACGGCGAGACGGTGAAGGTCAGTGGTGGCAAGCCCGATCCGGGCTTTCGGCTGAACGGCAAGTTTTCGCTCGATCACCAGAAGCTCGGCGTCGACGAATTCCGCTTCGAGACCGGACCGCTCGACAATCCCTACACCGCCGACGGCAAGGCTTCGGTCGATCTCGGCCTGAAGCCGAGCTTCGCCATAGAGGCCAGTGGCGCGCAGGTGCAGTTCGACGAGGCGGTGGGCGCCGAGGCCGGCGCCGGCGCGACACTCGACCAGCGCATCGCGGCGCTCGAACAGGCGTTGCATGAGATGCCAAAGCCGACCATACCCGGCACCGTCGAGGTCAAGCTGCCGGCGGTGGTCGCCGGCGACACCACGGTGCGCGACGTCCATCTTTCCGCCGAGCCGACCGATGGCGGCTGGTTTGTGAAATCGCTCGCCGCGACACTGCCTGGCCGCACCACGCTGGAAGCCAATGGCATGCTCAGCGTCGAGGATCATTTCGGCTTCACCGGCTCGCTGTTGCTGGCGGTGGCGCAACCGTCCGGCTTTGCCGCCTGGCTGTCGAAGGATGTCGACGAGGCGATCCGCCGACTGCCGGCCGCCGGCTTCAAGGCCACGGTCGATCTCACGGAAAAGCGCCAGGCGTTCAGCGATCTCGAACTGATCCTGGGCAAGGCGAAGTTTTCCGGCACTATCGATTCCAGTCAGCCCGACGATGCCAAACCGTCGGTGCTGATGCGGCTCGAAGGCGGTGAGCTCGATGTCGACGGGCTGGCGGCCTTCGCTTCGATCTTCGTCAGCGACAAGGGCGCCAACCGCTTTGCCGACCGCGACCTCGATTTCCAGATCAAGGCCGGGCCGGTCAGCGCTGGCGGCCTGACCGCCGACACGGTCGACACGGCGCTGAGGCTGCGCGACGGGTTGCTTGAAATCGACCGGTTGTCGTTGGGCGGGCTGGCCGGCGCCTCGATCAGCGCCACGGGCCGGATCAAGGATTTTCCAGCAAGTCCGACCGGCAAGCTCGACGCGTCAGTGGTTGCCGTCGATCTCAAGCCGCTGGTCGACGTCGCCGCCCAGCACTATCCCGACAATGCCGTGCTTAAGGGGCTGGCGAGCCGTGCAGCAGCCTATCCCGAGCTGTTCCAGGATGCGCGCGTCGACCTTGTGGCAAGTGCCGCCGACAATGGCGATGGCACCACGGGGCTGGCGGTGAGCGGCCAAGGCAAGGCCGGCGGCTCGGCCTTTTCGGCGTCGCTGTCGGGGAAGGGAGCAGCGGACAAGCTGCTCGAAGCGCCGGTGACGATGACCTTCAACGCCAGGAACCCCGACGCCACGGCGCTGCTGGCGCTCTACGGCCTGCCGGCGCTGCCGCTCGGCATGCTGGGCGAGGCGAGCACGGACGTTCAAGCCAAGGGCACGCTTGGCGGCGGCCTGGCGACGACTTTCAGCCTCGCCGGCAACGACTTCAAGGCCGGTTTCCAGGGAACCGTTGCAGACACGCCGCAAGGGGCTACCGCCAAAGGCAAGCTCAGCCTCGATGCAGCCGACATCGAGCCGTGGCTGATGACGACCGGCATCGGCCTGCCGGGCATGGGCGCGGGCATGTCGGCGTCGCTCACGGCGCAGGGCGACTATGGCAACGGCCTGCTGGTGCTGGACAGTCTCAGCGGCGCCCTCAACGAGGCGGCGGTGTCCGGCGACGTCAATGTCGACGTCAAGGACGGCGTGCCGCATCTGGCCGGCGCGCTGGTGCTCGACGAACTTGACCTCGATCCGATGGCGGTGGCGCTGTTCGGCGATTCCGCTTTTCTTGCCAACAAGAGTGGGGGCGACAAGAATGGTGGCTGGCCGGCTGCTCCGTTCAGCCAGAAATCCAGCCTGCCGTTCACCGCCGATCTCGACCTGACGACGGCGGCACTTGCCGCCGGGCCGTTCGCCACCGCCTATGACGCCGGCTTTTCGCTCAAACTCGACCAGGAAGGCATCAGGGTTTCGGACCTCAAGGCGAAATTCCTCAATGGTGCGCTGACAGGCCTGTTCGAATTGAAGAACAATGACGGCACCGGACTTTTCACCGGCCAAATGAAACTGGCGGGCGCCGATCTGGCGACCGTGCTGCCGAATGCCGGCATCAGCGGCAATGGCGATTTCTCGACGGCGCTGTCGACCAGCGGCAAGTCGGTCGATGCGATGGTGGCCGCTCTGTCCGGCTCCGGCACGGCGGCGTTGAAGGGGTTGCAGGTCGCCGGCGTCAATCCCGATGCGTTCAACGCGTTCCTCGCCAAGGCGGATGCGATCGGGCGCGACATCGATGCGGCCAAGACCGCCGCCTTCGCGCCGCAAATCGCCGCCGATGGCAGTTTTGCAGCCAAGGATACCGATGTCGCCTTCACGGTTGCCGGCGGCATGCTCAGGGCACCGCCGATCAGCCTGGAGAATCCGGCGGCGACCTTGTCCGCCGACATCATTGCGGACCTCAACGCAGCCATGATTTCCGCCAAGGGAGCGATCACTTATCGGCCCGGCGACGACGCGCTGGTCGGCTCCGATCCGGTGATGAATTTCACCGCCGAGGGGCCGTTCGGCGCCGTGAAACGGCAGTTCGACAGCGAGCCGCTGGCACAGTTCCTGACGCAGCGCGCGCTGGAAAGGGAACAGCAGCGCGTCGAGGCGATGCAGGCGGCGCTGCTCGAAAAGCAGCGGCTGCGGCGCGAGGTGCGCTACTACGCGGCATTGCAGGACGAACGCGACAGGGTGGCCGAGGAATTGCGCCAACAGGAGGAAGCGGCGCGGCTGAAAGCCGAGGCCGACGCCAGGGCAAAGGCCCAAGCAGATGCGCAGGCCCAGGCCGAAGCGGACGCAAAAGCGAAAGCCGATGCCGAAGCGAAAGCCCAGGCCGACGCCAAGGCAGCGGCCGAGCAGCAGGCCGCCGACGAGGCAGCCAAGGCGCAAGCAGACGAAGAGGCGAGACGCATCGCCTTGCAGGAAAAGGCAAGGCTCGAGGCCGAACGCAAGGCCGGGCAGCAGGCGCCGAAGGTGGAGCGTGCGCCGCTACCGGAGGCCAACGACAATCCGCCGCCGGCCAAGCCGAAGTCCAATCCGTTCACCATCGACAATCTGCTGAAGTCGTTGCAGTAGCCCAGACTGCTGCCGGCGCGCCGAACAATTGCGTCAGAGGACGGACATCTCGGCGCTGTCGGCGACATAGCGAGCGTGACGAAAATCGCGAATGGCGGCAAGCCTGCCCGCCTGCCATCCCAGCAGCACAAAGTAGGAGGGCCGCGCCGCCGGATCACAGGGATCGCAGACAAGGACTGCCGGCCTGCCTTCGACGAAGCCCGGCACGAAACGCCAATCCTGGACCCTCGAATAATTGTTGAAGTAGGTGCCGACTTCCTTGCGCCCGTTCAGCCGCGCCCTGGCCACCAGTTCCAGCCGCACCTCGTCCGCAAGCATGTCGCGCACCGCATCGAAATCGCGGGCGTTGAAGCGATCGATATAGGCGTCGAGGAGCAGGCGTTCGGACGCACTCAGCCTGGGGGAAGGGCGATCCTCGGGTTCATCGGCGAGTTGGCGCAGGCGGCCGCGGCCACGATGCAGCGCGGCCTTGATGGCCGGAATGCTGGTGTCGAGCATGGCGCTGATCTCCTGCAGCGAATAGCCCAGAACGTCCATCATGATGACACTGCTTCGCTGCGCGACGGGAAGGCGCATGAAGGTGTGCAGGCCGGCGGCCGCGGCCTGACGGTCGACGGTGGGGTTGGCCGGGTCGACGATCATGTCCGGATCCTCATCGGAAATGGCCTTTTCACGGGCGCGACGGCGCAGGAAATCAAGCGCCGCATTGTGGGCGATGCGGAACAGCCAACCCTCCGGATTCGCTATCGGGCCGGTGCTGGGCAGAGCTTCGAACGCCTTGGCCAGGGCTTCCTGCAGCACGTCTTCACCGTCGATGGCCGAGCCCGTCATGCGGGCGCAGTAGCGGTGCAGTTTGGGGCGCAATTCCCCGAACAGGCGATCGAACGGCTCGCGTATATCGCCGGGGATGTTCATGCGCCTCTATCCCGACTACTCGCCCAGCATCCGATAGCTGCCCACCACGGTCATTTCCTCACGTTGTGGGCGTTCAATGCAACGGTCGCGGATGCCGTTCTGAAAGGCCTCGAAGGCCGCAAGCCCGGTGATGAGTTCGGCATGGGCATCAGTTTCCGTTTCGACCAGATGGACAAAGGTCCCGTCGCCGGCCCGCAACGTCATATAGCGAACGCCGTCCGGAGATTTGTCGCCCAGCTCCTGGAAAACGGCCTTGATCAGCCGCTCGTTCTCATCGGCCAGTTCCGGCTTGGTCTTGTAGCGTATCAGATGGCGTTTCATCTTGATTGTTCCTTGGATCATGTCTCGCCGTGCCGGCCCACTCTGTCGAGACGTTTCCGGGAAGCCCGAGGATTCGGGTGCCAGGAATAATTCTGCCGTGCCGCAACGACGCCGGCGCGTCACTCACGGACGAGCAGGCGCTTGAGCATGGGTTCGATGCGCGACAGCTCGTCGAGATGTGCTGCCGACAGCTCGGCCAGACAATCGTCGGCGCGCTCGGTCAGCCGCAGCAGCACGCGGCGATGGTCATCCTTGTCCTGATCCCTTGCCACCAGCCCTGCCTCGCAAAGGCGGTTGATCAGCTCGACGGCGCTGTGATGGCGAATGCGAAGGCGCTCCGCCAGATCGCCAACCGTCACAGGTCCGCCGCCTGGGAATCCCTTGATTGCAAGCAGCGCCTGATGCTGGCGCGGCGTCAGGCCGGCGTCTTCCGCCTGGATTTGGCTGAATTCGAGGAAGCGCCGGATCAGGTAGCGAAATTCGGACAGCCGCTGGTAGTCGGACTGCTTGATGGCGGGGCGAGGTTTCTGCGGCTGCGTCATACCAGACATTTGTTCGTTTTCCGGGAAAGCTCAAACGGATTTCGAGCAAAACCGGCTTGAATATTTATATCGTGTTACGATACATAGCCAGTCGACAAAGCCGGCTGGCCGCCTCGACCATGCCGCGAGATACGGCTCGCCGCCAGAAAGCAAAGTCCGTCATGAAGCCCAATCACTCAAATCCCGGTCATCTCAGGGATTTCACCACCGATGCCAGGGTGCTGCTCGTCGCCGCCATCGCCGTGGTGGTGGCAACGGCGGGGTTGTTTGCCGGCATCGCGCTTTTGAAACTGATCCGGCTTGCCACCAACATTGCCTATTTTGGCCAGTTCACGCTTGCCGATCTGAAGCTGCAGGACACGCCGCTTGGACTTGTCTCTGTCGTCGTCCCGGTGATTGGTGCGCTGATCATTGGGGTGATGGCGCGCTTCGGCAGCGAGAAGATCCGCGGCCACGGTATTCCGGAGGCAATCGAGGCGATCCTGCTCGGGCGTTCCAGGCTCGACGCCAAGGTTGCGATCCTGAAGCTGCTCTCGTCGGCGATTTCGATCGGCTCGGGCGGCCCGTTCGGCGCCGAGGGCCCGATCATCATGACGGGCGGCGCGATCGGCTCGCTGATCGCGCAGATGCTGCCGGTCAGCGACAATGAGCGCAAGACGCTGCTGGTGGCAGGTGCGGCGGCCGGCATGACCACGGTCTTCGGCACACCGATCGCGGCCATCATGCTGGCGGTCGAACTGCTGCTTTTCGAATGGAGCCGCCGGCGTTCTGCGTGCGGCCGATCCCGGCTTCTGGGCGCTGCTGGCCATGGCCGCCACCATGGGCGGCACGATGCGATGGCGCCGTTGACCGCAACCTTCTTTGCCGTCGAGCTGACCGGCAACACGCACATGCTGGTGCCGTTGGTCGCGGCCTGCGCGGCCGCACATACAGTCAACGTGCTTTTGATGAAGCGTTCGATCCTGACCGAGAAGATCGCCAGAAGGGGACACCATCTGGTTCGCGAATACCGTGTCGATCCCTTCGCCCTGACCAGGGTGCGCGAAGTGATGACCTCTCAGGTCGAGAGCGTGCCGGATGGCGCGGCGGCGTTCCTGACGGCGCCGGAAACGCGGCATCCGAGTTTTCCCGTCGTCGACGAGAACGGGCATGTGCTCGGTCTGATCGATCCGCCGGCGATCCTGCGCTGGAGACGCGCCGGCACGCACCGCACCACGACGCTTGGCGAACTGCTGGCCGGCAGCAAGATCACGCTGGCCTATCCGGATGAGTATCTGGAGGGTCTCTCTGACAAGCTGCTGCTGGCCAACGTCTCTCATCTGCCTGTCGTCACCCGTGACGGCCTGCAACTGGTCGGTTTTGTCGGCTGGAAGGATCTCATGCGCGTGCGGTCGAGGAGACAGGCCGAGGAACGCGATCGCTCGACCCTTTTTTTCGGCACCAGACGTACGAAAAAGGCGGACGCGGTCGAGAGCCCTAGAAGCAATTCCAGGAAAAGGTGAAACGGTTTTCCGTCCGGAAGTGCGCAAAGACAAAGATTTAGCCGGCGCCGCGCTTTGCCCACTGCAGGACAAAGAGCCGGAGCGCCGAAGACAGGTTGGTGTCGCGAGGCCGCGTCTCGTCGACTTCGGCGACAAGAGCGGCGAGCGTCAGCTTTCTGGTCGCCGCGATCGCGACAAGATCGTCATAGAAGGGTTTTTCGAGCGAATAGCTGGTGCGGTGGCCGCGAATGGTCACCGAGCGCTTTTCGACGGCGCTCACTGCGGACTGCTCATTTTGCTCTAAGCATCGGATTCATCCGAAAGCCGCCGCGCGGTCCAATGTTCTGGTTGTCTTTGTCGCCAAAGGGTTCGCGACGGTGGCCAGCGACGAATTTGTCGCTCTTGTCGGCGATCATGCGGTCGCGTTCCTTTTCGACCTTGGAACGGCCGTGCAGGGCCCGGTTCTGTTCGGCGGCGCGCATCTTCTCGTCCCGCGCCTTCTGCTTACGGGCTTGGCGGAGGTTGACGATGTCGGCCATGGCGCGAAGCGTGGATTATTTCTTGCGGAAGGCGTCGAGCGAGACCACTTCGGCGCCCTTGGTGGCGGCGTCGGCAGCAGCGGGCTTCTTCTCCGGCTCGGCGGCGGCAGCCTTCTTCTCGGCCTTGGGCTTTTTCTCGGAGACGATGGTCAGCGGCTCGGGCGAGGCTTCGGCGGCTGGTTCCTCGGCGACACCGTCCGTCTTGACGTCGAATTCGAGTTCGAAATTGACCGAAGGATCATAGAAGCCGCGCACGGCCGAGAAGGGGATTTCGAGTTTCTCCGGCACGTCGGAGAAGGACAGGCCGACCTCGAAGCCGGTGTCGGTTACCTTCAGGTCCCAATACTGGAACTGGATGACGATGGTCATCTGCTCGGGATAGCGCTCGCGCAGCCGCGACGACACGCGCACGCCCGGCGCGCCGGTCAGGAAGGTGATGAAGAAGTGGTGGTTGCCGGGAAGGCCGGTGCGCGCGACTTCGGCCAGGACCTTGCGCATGACGCCGCGCAACGCCTCCTGGGCCAGAATGTCGTAGCGGATGTGGTCGTCGGCCATGTGGCGGTCGGGTTCCGTTGAATCGTCCGCATAGCTGTAATCAAGCTTGAGCGCGGCGTAAACCGCATATAGATCACCTCCGCACCGAGACGAGGATTATTGCCGGCGATTTGATCGCTCAGGTGCCGGCGAGCGCAGCCTGCTTTTCAACCGATGTGACGGACCGGCGCTTGCCGAAGGCACGCAGGAAGGTGCGCACGCCATTGGTTGCCGACTGGAGCACCTCGTCTTCGCTCGGCGTGCCGCCGAGCATGAAGGTCGTCTGCAACTCGGCATTGACGAGACCGAGAAACTGGCGTGCCGCCACATCGGGATCCTCGATCGCGAGGTAACCACCATAAGCCAGCCTTGCGAAACGGGCGGCGATTGCCGGCCATGTCCGGCCTGGGCCCTGTTCGAGCCACTCGGCAAACAGCTCGGGATAGCGCTCGCCTTCGGTTTGGATCAGCTTGCGCAGGAATTTTCCGTCGCGGTTGCAGATGCAGTTCTGGTTCAAGCGCACGGCAAAGCCGATCAGATCGGCTTCGAGGTCCTTGGGCTGATCGGGGAAGGTGGCAATGGTAGCGAAAATGCCGGCATTGCAGCGCTCGGTCAGATCGCGCACCACGGCGACGAACAATTTTTCCTTGTCGCCATGATGGTTATAGACGGTCTGGCGTGAGACGCCGGCCTCGGCCGCGATCAGGTCGATGTTGGCGCCGGCATATCCTTCGCGGCAGAAGACTCCAGCGGCGGCGTCGACGATCGATATGCGCTTGGCCTCATGGCCGCGTGGCGGGAAAGTGTCAGGAGAAACGTGCAGCTTCATAGAAATCTATATAGAGGTGATTGACGAATTAGACAAGAGTGTCTAAATTTGTGGACACAATACGAAGAGATTTGGCTCCGGAGAGACGAAGAGAATTCGCTGTTGGAGAGTCGGAATTTCAGGGGATGGAACGTACTTGGGTTACGCGCCGGCCTGCAGCGGCAACCAGATTCGAAAGAAGCCTTTATCATGAGTCCCAAATTCCTCCGCATCGCGGTCGTGCTCGGCCTGTTGTCCGCAATCGGCCCGTTCGCCATCGACATGTATCTGCCCGCGCTGCCTTCGATCGGCGCGGATCTGCACGCCGGCACTGCCGCCGTGCAGATGAGCCTGTTGATCTTCTTCCTGTCGATGGGTTTCGGCCAGATCGTCGTCGGGCCGATCTCCGACATGGTCGGCCGCAAGCTGCCGCTCTATGGCGGCCTTGCGTTGTTCATGATCGGCGGCATCGGCTCGGCAATGGCGCCGACCATCGAGTGGCTGATCGCTTTCCGCTTCCTGCAGGGCCTTGGCGCGAGCGCCGGCATGGCCATACCACGCGCTATCGTGCGTGACCTGCACACCGGCAATGAGGCTGCCAAATTGATGTCGCTGCTGATGCTGGTATTTTCGGTGTCGCCGATCCTGGCGCCGCTGACCGGCAGCCAGATCATCGAGAATTTCGGCTGGCGCGCCGTGTTCTGGACGGTGACGGGTGCGGCAGTGCTTGCCACCATCCTGTTGGCGACTTCGCTCAAGGAGACGCGGCCGGTGGAAGACCGCGCCGGTTCCTCCTTTGCAACCGCGCTTTCCGGCTACCGCTTCCTGATGGGCGACCGCAACTTCCTCGGTCTGGTGGCGATCGCCGGTTTCGGCATTGCGAGCTTCTTCGTCTATCTGTCGAGCTCGTCATTCATCCTGATCGACCATTACGGGCTTTCGCCTTCGGTCTACAGCGTGTTCTTCTCGATCAATGCGGTCGCCTTCATCGGCATGTCGCAGCTGACGGGCCTGCTGGCCGAGCGCTTCGGGCTGCGGCGCGTGGTGCGTGTCGCGGTGACTGGCTACGCGACGACGATGGTGGTGCTGTTCGCGGTGATGGCGACAGGCATCGACCGGCTCGACATGATGGCGGCGCTGCTGTTTGTCGGCTACGGCTTCCTCGGCCTGGTGATCCCGACCACCTCGGTGCTGGCCATGGAAGAGCATGGCGAGATCGCCGGCACGGCTTCGGCATTGATGGGCACGCTGCACTTCGCCATCGGTGCGATCGCCATGGGCGTCGCCGGGGTGTTCTTCGACGGCACGCCGCTGCCGATGGTAGCCGGCATCACGCTGTGCGCGGTGATTTCCTTCACGCTGGCCAAGGTCACGCTCGGCCGCTCGCGCGAAGCCGTAGAGGCACCGGCGGAATAAGCGATCACAATCCATACAAAGGCCGGGATCGTCCCGGCCTTTTTATGTTAATCCTGCCTCGGCCAGCAAAAAGCACAGCCGCGCCTCGACCGACGCCAAAGGCAGCGGGACCAGTTCATAGCCTAGTTCGGTGTAGGTATTGACCAGCACATGATAGGTGCGCTCGGCCTCGTCGAGCGTCTGCCTTCTTTCGGCGTCCTGCGTGAAGATGTCGGGCCATGGCGAGCAACGAAGACGCGCCTGGCATAGCGGAAGCGTTCGGCGGCATGCATGAATTGCTCGGGAACGGGCAGTCCGGTCAGGCGCAGATAACCAAGCGTGTCCGGCACGCCGCGATCAAAAAAGACCGCGCCTGTCTGTTCGCACGCGACCTGATAGGAGCGCATCTCCCACGACAGCATCAGCTCGGCAAACAGCGCGCGATCGTGCCAGGGCAGGGCAGTCCCGCCTATGGCGGACTGGTCGCGGATGATGCCGCGACCGGCTTCGACCGAGGTGGCAAAGCCTGCCCGGCGCAAGGCTTCGATCAAAGTGGTCTTGCCGGAGCCCGGACCGCCGGTCAGCACGAAGAATCGATCGGAATCGTTTTGCATCTATCGTCCGTGGAGAACGGGGCACGCGGGGCTGCGCCCTTCGCGGGCGGTGCAAAGGACTGATCAGCCGAAGCCGTTGCGCGTGAGGCGTATTGAAGGAGGGGAGAAGTGGAGGTTTCTGTTGCCAGGTACCTCCGAACCCCGCCTAGAAGTGCGAACCTCTAGGACTTGAATTGAAGCTATCGCACCGCATTAAGCAGCGAGACGTGCTTCCGCATAGTTGTCGTTGGCAACTATAAGTTTAGCCCGATGACGGTGGTACAATGCCGAGCAAAAGTACGATCTTTACACCTTCGTCGATCCTATTTCGCCCCCAGCAAAAACCGCCCTGTACTCAGCAGCAGCTTTTGGTGGAGGCGCCGGGTACCGCCCCCGGGTCCGAACGGCTTATTTCATCGCCCATTTATCGCCATAGTCGGTCAAGCCGACAAAACGAATATAGGGGCCCGTGGTGGAAAATGAAAGGCCGCAATGGCACTTTGTCCCCACGCCAAAACCGCATTGCCAAGGGTTGACTTGGGCGCGGTCTCAACCGAAGCTTTGCGGCGGTGAGGAGTTACCGACCTAGCGCACAAGTTGCAGCAGCGCGCCACAGCCCTCATCGATCGATCGGTGGCGCCGACGAGGGGAATTCTGATGGCCGACTATCTTGCAGACGTGAAGAAATATGACGCCGCGGCAAGCGCCGACGTGGTCGACAAGATCGTGAAGCATCTGGGCATTGCGCTCAGGAACCGCGATTCCTCGCTGGTGTCCTGCACCGACCCGAAGGAACTCGACCGCGTCAAGGCCGGGTGGGTGTCGAAGAAGCTTGGCATATCAGACGACAAGAAGGCTGACGCGTCGATCGAAAAGGTCTGCAAGGCGATGGCCGCCGACAACACCAAGAACCGGGTGACTTTCTATTACCTCGTCGCCAAGGATCTGGGCAAGCTCGGCTCCCTCTGAGACCTTTTGATAATTCTGCTCTAGCGGCCGACTAGCGCGGTTTTCTGCGCTTCCGGTGCTCACGTACTCCAGTACGCTCCGCTCCGGTTCTCGAAAGCCACGCTATTCGACTCGCCAGAGCGAATTCTGAAAAGGTCTCTCCGCCGGGGAAGACTTCAGACAAGCGTGGCGTCAGCCCACACATGCGCTATGATTGGTGAAATCTCGAATCGAGCCGGATACCGATGCGCCAATATCTTGACCTCTTGCAGCATGTGCTGGACAACGGTGCCGATCGCGGCGATCGCACCGGCACCGGCACGCGCTCCGTGTTTGGCTACCAGATGCGTTTCGACCTGGCGCGCGGCTTTCCCGTCACCACCACCAAGAAGCTGCATTTGAAGTCGATCATCCATGAACTGCTGTGGTTCCTGGCCGGCGACACCAACATCAAATACCTCACCGACCATGGCGTTTCGATCTGGGACGAATGGGCCGACGAGAATGGCGATCTCGGCCCGGTCTACGGCAAACAATGGCGCTCGTGGCCGGATGGCCATGGCGGTTCCATCGACCAGATAGCAAATCTTTTGAAAGAGATACGCCGCAATCCTCAATCGCGGCGGCTGATCGTTTCAGCCTGGAACCCGGCCGAGGTGGAAGCCATGGCGCTGCCGCCATGCCACTGCCTGTTCCAGTTCTATGTTTCCGAGGGCCGGCTTTCCTGCCAGCTCTACCAGCGTTCGGCCGATATCTTCCTTGGCGTGCCGTTCAACGTCGCTTCCTACGCGCTGCTGACCCTGATGGTGGCGCAGGTGACCGGGCTGAAGCCCGGCGATTTCGTCCATACGCTCGGTGACGCGCATCTCTATTCGAATCATTTCGAACAGGCGCGCGAACAATTGCGGCGTACGCCAAGGGCGCTGCCGACGATGTGGATCAATCCGGAGGTGAAGGACCTGTTCGCCTTCCGCTTCGAGGATTTCCTGCTGGAAAACTACGTCGCCGACGCGTCGATCAAGGCGCCGATCGCGGTCTAAGCCCCGCCGATCGCCTACCCTCGAAATCGGGCACCGATCAGTCGATGCCGACCATCACGTCCGAAGCCTTGACCACAGCATAGGCCTGCTTGCCCTTTTCGAGCTTCAGGTCGGCGACGGCCTCGTTGGTGATCGACGCGGTGACGACGGCGCCGCCAATGTCGATCCTGACATGCGAAGTGGTGGCTCCCTTGACGATCTCGGTGATCGTTCCCTTGAGGATATTGCGGGCGCTGATCTTCATCGAAGTTTCCTTTCCGGGGTTTCTTTGCCCGTCTTACCAGAACAATCGATGTCGCACAGGGATACGGGGCCTTCCCTTGTTATATTCATACGGATATATCGGTTGGCAGGCTTCGAGCCGATCGGATTTCAAACCCTGGGGAGTTTTCCATGACGCGCAAAGGTTTCGGATTGAGAGCGATCGCCATTGGCGGTTTTGCCGCGGCACTGATGGCGGCAGTGCCGGCAGCGCATGCGGAAGACAAGGTGGTGGTGTTTGCCGCGGCCAGCCTGAAGGACGCGCTCGACGCGGTGAACAAGGCATGCGCGGCCGATGTCGGCGAACCGGCGACCGTCTCCTACGCCGCAAGCTCGGCGCTGGCCAAGCAGATCGAGGGCGGCGCACCTGCCGACGTCTTCATTTCGGCCGACCTCGACTGGATGAAGTATCTCTCCGACAAGAAGCTGACAAAGCCGGACACCGAAGTGAAGCTGCTCGGCAACGAGATCGTGCTGGTGGCGCCGAAGGACTCGGGCGTTGAAACCAAGATCGAGAAAGGTTTTGACCTTGCCAAACTGATTGGCGACGGCAGGCTTGCCATGGGCGACTTCAAGGCTGTGCCGGCCGGCAAATATGGCAAGGCCGCGCTTGAATCGCTCGGTGTCTGGTCGTCGGTCGAAGGCAAGGTGGCGCAGGCCGAGAATGTGCGCGCGGCGCTGAAGCTGGTTTCGACCGGCGAAGCCGCCCTCGGCATCGTCTACGCCACCGATGCGAATGCCGAGAAGGGCGTCAAGGTGGTCGGCACCTTCCCGGAGGATTCGCATCCGCCGATCATCTATCCGGTTGCCCAGACCGCCGATTCGAAGGACAAGGATACGCTGGCTTTCCTGAAATGCCTGCAGTCGGCCAAGGCTGGTGCGCTGTTCAAGGAGCACGGATTTACTGTCCTGACGCCGAGCAATTGAGGTACGAAACCAACGCATGAACTGGCTGCTGGACCTCACTCCCGACGAATGGAATGCGGTCCGGCTGTCGATCAAGGTGGCGACGGTGGCGATGCTCGCCAGTCTGCCGCCGGGCATATTGATCGCGCTGCTGCTTGCCCGAGGACAATTCTGGGGCAAGACGCTGCTCAATGGCCTGGTCCATCTGCCGCTGATCCTGCCGCCGGTGGTGACGGGCTATCTGCTGCTGCTGACCTTCGGCAAGCGAGGGCCGGCTGGCGCCTTCCTGGCCGAGCATTTCGGTATCGTCTTCTCGTTTCGCTGGACGGGTGCGGCGCTCGCTTGTGGCGTCATGGGCTTTCCCCTGATGGTGCGTGCGATCCGGCTGTCGATCGAGGCGGTGGACCGCAAGATGGAAGCAGCGGCGGGAACGCTCGGCGCAAATCCCTACTGGGTGTTCGCCACCATCACGCTGCCCCTGATGCTGCCCGGATTGATCGCCGGCGCCATACTGTCTTTTGCCAAGGCGATGGGCGAGTTCGGCGCGACCATCACCTTCGTATCCAACATCCCCAATGAGACGCAGACACTGCCGTCGGCGATCTATACCTTCACGCAAGTGCCGGGCGGTGATGAAGGCGCGCTCAGACTGACGCTGATCTCCATTGTCATCTCGATGGCCGCACTGGTCGCTTCGGAGGTGCTGGCTCGGCGTGTCGGAAGGCGGATGGACATCGAATGACCGTCCTCGTCGACATCAGCCATCGCGTCGGCGATTTCGCCATCGACGTTCGCTTCGAGAGCGCCGGGCGACTGACGGCGTTGTTCGGACCCTCCGGGTCCGGCAAGACGACGCTGATCGACATGATCGCCGGGCTGATCCGGCCTGATAAAGGGCGCATCGAGGTCGATGGCCGCGTGCTGATCGACACGGGCGCTGGCATTTTCGTGCCGAAGCACAGGCGCCGCATCGGCATGGTGTTCCAGGATGCACGCTTGTTTCCGCACATGAGCGTGGCCAGCAATTTGCGCTATGGCCGCTGGTTCACGCGGGCAACGGAGCGCTACGCCGAGATGGATGCCGTTGTCGAATTGCTCGGCATTGGCCCGCTGCTGGACAGGCGACCGGCAAAGCTCTCGGGCGGCGAGAAGCAGCGCGTGGCGATCGGCCGGGCGTTGCTGGCCAGCCCCAGATTGCTGCTCATGGACGAACCGCTGGCCTCGCTCGACGAGGCGCGCAAAGCTGAGATCCTGCCCTATATCGAGCGCCTGCGCGACGAGACGAAAATCCCGATCGTCTATGTCAGCCATTCGGTTGCCGAGGTGGCGCGGCTGGCCAGCGACGTGGTGACGCTGGCGCAAGGCCATGTCATCGCCAGCGGACCGACCGAGGCGGTGATGCAAAGGCTCGACCTGCTGCCGGCGGAGGAACGCGGCGAGGGCGGCGCCGTGCTGGACACGAAGGTGCTGCACCATGACGCGGTTTTCGGCATGACCGTGCTCGGCTCGGCCGCCGGCGAGATCCGGGTGCCGCGCCTGGCGATGAACACAGGGGCGCGTGTGCGCGTCCGCATCCGCGCCCGCGACGTGATGATCGCAACGGAGAAACCGACAGGCCTCAGCGCGCTCAACATTCTGCCGGGCACCATTGTCGCCATCAGCCCGGGCGAGGGCGCGACAGTCGAGGTCGGCATCGACTGCAACGGCGCAGCCGTGCTGGCCCGCATCACCGAGCAGTCACGGCAAGGGCTGAAGCTTCGGCTCGGCGGGAAGGTTTTCGCGGTGGTCAAGACGGTGAGCTTCGACCGGGCAAACACCGGCGTTGGCCTGCCCGCCGAGGCGGATGGCTGACCGTCGCTATGTTTTTTTGGAATAGCGGTATCGCTGAGGAGCTTCTAGTATGGCATCGGACGTGACCGCGGAGGAGCAAAAATGCCGTCGCTGAGCTTGCGGATAAATCTCGACCCCGACGGGCGCATCGGACCGGGCAAAATCGAGCTTCTGGAGCAGATCGCCGCCTTCGGCTCGATCTCTGCCGCCGCGCGTGGCATGGAAATGTCCTACAAGCACGCCTGGGACCTGGTCGAGGACATGAACCGGGTGTTCGGCAAGCCGCTGGTCGCGGCGCAGACCGGTGGCCGCAAGGGCGGCGGCGCGCAACTGACGGCGGTGGGCCTTGCTGTGGTCAGCCGCTTCCGAGCCATCGAGCGCGCGGCTGCGGCTGCGGCTGCGACGCACATGGAGGCGTTGCAGGCTGAAATCGATGCCGGATGAAAGGTGCCGAGCGCTTCACCTGCCAAAGGTAGTCGCAGGCTATTCTTCCGGCTCGCCAGGCTTGCGCAGCAGATACGTATCCATGATCCAGCCCTTTTGCAGACGGGCTTCCTCGCGGACCCTTTCGATCTCCGAGCCGACATCGCCGATCCGGCCCGAGAGAATAATCTCGTCCGCTGTGCCGAGATAGGCGCCCCAGTGGATGACGACATCCTTGTCGGCAAGTGTGTTGAACGCGCATTTTCCGTCCAGCATGACAACCGTGCTGCCGGCATTGTCGGCCAGGCCCTCCTGGGTGAGGCGGCGGCCGGTGGTGACCAGGACGGAATCGCCGATGCGGTTCAGCGCCATTTTGTGGCTGGCGGCAAGCGCCTGGATAGCGGTGATGCCTGGAATGACCTCCAGTTCGAACGCGACATTGCCTCTCAGGCGCACGCGCTCGAGGATGCGCAGCGCGCTGTCGTAGAGCGAGGGATCGCCCCAGATCAGAAATGCACCGCAGCCATCCTTTGCAATCTCGTCGCGGATCAGGGCTTCGTAGATGGCGGCAATGGCCTCGTGCCAGTCGTCGACCGTCGAGCGGTAGGAGGGCGCCGGCTCGGCGCGCACCGGCACGTCGAATTCGACGCGGCGCGACTTCGGATTGGTGACGAAGCGATCCCAGATCTGGCGGCGCAGGTCGGCAAGGTCGTTCTTTTTCGCGCCCTTGTCGGGGATGAACAGCACGTCGGCGCAATTGAGGCCGTTTATGGCCTGAACGGTCATGTGGTCTGGATTGCCGGCGCCGATGCCGATGACGAGAAGCTTGCGCATGGAACGATCTCCTGCCCGATCGGAACCTGTTAGTCCAGAGCGCCATGGCGAGCCCGCGGATGCGGAAGGGCTTTGAAACGCCACATTGAAACGGCTAGGGTCGTGTCGGCATTCTAGCCGAGGGGGCTTCCATGTTGAGATTTGTCCTGATCGCCGCGCTGGCGCTTTCAGCCGCGCCTGCATTCGCCAATGATTCGGTTGCCGAACTCGGCACCGGCGGCCTGATCCTGTCCCGCAGCGATGCCGTGTCGATGCAAAGCGAGGACCTCTTCATCTCGCCGGAAAAGGTGACGGTCGACTACGTCTTCCACAACAACACCGACAAGGATGTCGACGCGATCGTCGCTTTCCCGATGCCCGACATTTCTGGCGATCCCGAGGAGATGCCGGCAATCCCTGAAAATCAGAGCGACAATTTTCTCGGCTTCGAGGTGACGATCGACGGTGTCGCCGCCAAGCCACAGCTCGAGCAGAAGGTGTTCGCGCTCGGCATCGACATCGGTGCCGATCTGAAGGCGCAGAATGTGCCGTTCAACCCGTTTGGCGACGAGGCGAAGGCTGCATTGGCAAAGCTGTCGCAAGCGGTGGCCGACGATTGGGTCAACCGCGGCATCATCATCGAGGACACGATTGACGATAGTCCCGGCGCGAAACCCAACTACGCGCCGTTCTGGCAATTGCGGTCGACCTACTGGTGGCGCTCGACCTTTCCGGCCAACAAGGACGTTCACGTCTCGCACCGTTACAAGCCGAGCGTCGGCGGCACGTCTTCGGTCAGCTTTTTCTTCGACGGCAAGTTCCAGGGCCAATATGCCAGCTACAAGACCCGTTACTGCATGGACGACACCTTCGAGAACGCGGTGCGCAAGGCGGCGAAGGATGGTCCAGACGGCTATCCCCCGTACAACGAAAGCCGCATCGCCTATGTCCTGACCACCGGCGGCAACTGGGCGGCGGGCACCATCGGTAAGTTCAAGCTGACCGTCGACAAGGTCAATCCGAAAGCGCTGGTCTCGTTCTGCGGCGACAATGTCAAAAAGGTCGGGCCGACGACGTTCGAGATGACGGCGGACGATTTCTATCCCGAGCACGACATCGACATCCTGCTCCTTGATCCGACGGACAACAATGGCGGGGATGCCAACTGATGCATGTTGCGATTTATGTTGCCATTGCCGAGAACGGCGTGATCGGGCGGGATGGCGGGCTGCCCTGGCGCCTGTCAACCGATCTCAAGCGTTTCAAGGCCGACACGATGGGCAAGCCGATCATCATGGGCCGCAAGACCTTTGAAGGCATCGGCCGGCCACTGCCGGGCAGACTGAACATCGTGGTCACCCGCGACAAGGCCTGGCGCGCCGAGGGCATCGAGGTGGCCCATTCACTCGAAGCCGCGATCCAGCTGGCCACGGTGCGCGGGCGCTGCATGGCCGGTGTGGACGAGGTCTGCGTCATCGGCGGCGGCGAAATCTACGCCCAGGCGCTGCCGCTGGCCGACCGGCTGCACGTCACCCATGTGCTGGCAACGGTCGACGGCGATGCGCATTTCCCGCCGATCGATCCCAATTCCTGGCGTATGGTCAGCTCACAGGAGGTTCCGGCGGGGGAAAAGGACAGCCACGCGACACGCTATTCGGTTTACGAGCGTCGCCGCGACGTGCATTGAAGACGACAAAGGGTCGCGACCGGACCAAATCGGACGAAGTCGGCAACGCATCGCGTTGAAAGCGTCTCGTGGCGTCCCTATAGAAGAACGATACTGGATTTCGCGCCATAATACCGGCGCTTGAGGGAATTCTATGCGAAAGGACATTCATGCCCTGGAACGATAAAAGCGGCGGCGGCGGCCCATGGGGCGGCGGCGGCAACAATCAGGGACCCTGGGGGCAGGGACCAAAGGGACCGAGCGGCCCGCAGGGCTCGCCTCCCGATCTCGAAGACATCATCCGCCGCGGCCAGGACAGGCTCCGGCGCGCACTGCCGGGTGGCGGTGGCGCGAGCCCGGCTATTTTCGCGCTGATCGCGGCAGCACTCGTGGTGCTGTGGGCATTTCAGGCGGTTTACACCGTGCAGCCCGACGAGGTCGCGGTTGAACTGCGCTTCGGTAAGCCGAAGGCCGAACTGTCGCAGCCCGGCCTGCATTTCCATTGGTGGCCGCTCGAAACGGTCGAGACGGCGAAGATTTCCGAACAGCTCGTCGACATTGGCGGCGGCAACACCAGCGGCAACGGCCTGATGCTTTCAGGCGACCAGAACATCGTCAACGTCCAGTTCTCGGTGGCTTATCAGGTCTCCGACCCTCGGGCCTATCTGTTCGACGTCTCAGATCCCGACGGCATGCTGCGGCAGGTTGCCGAAAGCGCCATGCGCGAAGCCGTCGGTCGCCGGCCGGCGCAGGACATCTTCCGCGATGACCGCCAGGGCATCGCCGCCTCGGTTCGCGAAATCATCCAGACCACGCTGGACGGCTACAAGGCCGGCCTCAACGTCAACGCCGTCTCGATCGAGGATGCAGCACCGCCACGCGAGGTGGCCGATGCGTTCGACGAGGTGCAGCGTGCCGAGCAGGACGAAGACAAGTTCGTCGAGCAGGCCAACCAGTACTCCAACCAGAAGCTCGGCCAGGCGCGTGGCGAGGCCGCACAGGTCCGCGAAGACGCGGCCGCCTACAAGAACCGGGTCGTGCAGGAAGCCGAAGGCGAGGCGCAGCGCTTCATCTCGGTCTATGACGAATATGCCAAGGCGCCGGATGTGACACGCAAGCGCCTCTATCTGGAAACCATGGAGAGAGTTCTGAAGGATTCGAACAAGGTGATCGTCGAGCAGGGCAACGGGCAAGGGGTCGTTCCCTATCTGCCGCTGCCGGCATTGCAGCCGAAAGCGCCGGCACCGGCCGCCCCTGCTGCCGCGACGGGAGGTAACCAGTAATGGCCAATCGTCTCCCCATCATCGTCGTCGCCGCCGCCATCATCCTGTTCCTGCTCTATTCGTCGGTGTTCGTGGTCAATGCGCGTCAGCAGGCGCTGGTGCTCAGGTTCGGCGAGATCGTCGACGTCAAGAGCGAGCCCGGCATCTACTTCAAGGCGCCGTTCTCGTTCTTCGACGCCGATACTGTGCAACTGATCGAGAACCGTGTGCTGCGCTTCGACCTCGACAACATCCGCGTCCAGGTGTCGGGCGGCAAGTTCTATGAGGTCGATGCCTTCATCGCCTATCGCATCTCGGATCCGCGCGTCTTCCGTGCCGCCGTGTCCGGTCAGATCGAACTGGCCGAAGCTCGGCTCAGGACGCGTCTAGACGCTGCCTTGCGCCGCGTCTACGGTCTGCGCGATTTCGAGGCCGCGCTCTCCGAACAGCGCGCCGTAATGATGCGCGAAGTCCGCGATCAGCTCCGGCCCGACGCCACGTCGCTCGGCCTGCAGATCGAGGATGTCCGCATTCGCCGTACCGATCTCACCGCGGAAGTCTCGCAGCAGACTTACGACCGCATGAAGGCCGAACGCCTTGCAGAGGCTGCGCGGCTGAGGGCACGCGGCAACGAAGCGGCACAGCGCATCACGGCTCGCGCCGATCGCGAAGTGGTCGAGATCGTTGCCGAAGCGCGCAAAGAGTCGGAAATCCTGCGAGGCGAGGGCGAAGCCCAGCGCAGCGCCACCTTCGCGGAAGCGTATAAGCGCGACCCGGCCTTCTTCGATTTCTATCGGTCGATGAACGCCTATGGCACGGCGCTGGACAACACCGGGACGACCATGGTGCTGTCGCCGAACTCGGAGTTCTTCCGGTTCTTCCGCGATCCCGACGGCAAGGAGGCGCCGGCGAAGCCGGTTTCGCCAGTACCTGCCGCGCCTGCGACGGCACCTGCCGCGCCGGCGGCACAGCCCAGCACTAGCCCGTAGCGGCAGGTGCAGGACTTTCTCGCCGCCATGGGCCTTGTCCTTGTGATAGAAGGTCTGGTCTATGGCGGCTTTCCCGGCCTTGCCAGGAAGCTGGCCACTGAAGTGCTGTCGCTGCCCGAGAATGCGTTGCGGATCGCCGGGCTGGCGGCGATTGCCATCGGTGTCGGCATCGTCTGGCTGGTGCGAAGCGGATGAGGGCGGCGAGCTTCGGTTTTCGGGATACGAGCTTCGATCCCGGGGATACGAACTTCGATCCCGGGATACGAACTT